>NZ_JAMXMC010000003.1:98813-418922 GCF_024055665.1 Ideonella oryzae
TGGCGCTCCAGGTGCTGCCGTCGGTGCTGTACTGGACGGTGGCACCGGCCTCGACGCCGCTCAGGGTCAGTGCGCCATTGCTGGTGATGTGATCCGAGGCACTGCTGCCTGTGTCGGTCGTCAGCGAGAGCCCCGGTGCGCTGGGCGCGGCAGTGTCCAGCGTGAAGGTGTAGGCGGTGCTGACCGCCGAGACATTGCCCGCCGCATCCGTCTGGCGCACGTACACGGTGTTGCTGCCTTCGACCGGCGTGAAGCTGGCGCTCCAGGTGCTGCCGTCGGTGCTGTACTGGACGGTGGCACCGGCCTCGACGCCGCTCAGGGTCAGTGCGCCATTGCTGGTGATGTGATCCGAGGCACTGCTGCCTGTGTCGGTCGTCAACGAGAGCCCCGGCGCGCTGGGTGCCGTGGTATCAAGGGTCAACGTGGTCGTGGCGCTGGCGCTGTTGCCGACGGTATCGGTGCTGGTCACCGTGACGGTGTTTCCGCCTTCAGCAAGCGGGGTGTAGATGCCGCTGACTGGGGCAGCGGTGCCCGTGTCCACCGCCCAGTGCCCGCTGGCGTCTGCGGTGGTGATGTAGGTTGCCCCCCCGATGACCATCGTGACGGTGGTGCCCGCGTCGGCTGTCCCGCTCAGTGCTGGGGTGCTGTCGGTGGTCAGGTTGTTGCCCGAGAAACTCGGAGTGTTTGGCAGGAGCGTATCGATATAGATGCCACGCACCGCCTGGACCGTCGTGCCGCCGAGCGCGCCCGTCACGATGAGAGCTTCACTCCCCTGCCCCATGGCGGCGATGTCGGCGGCCGTCAGGGTGTAAGACCAGGTGGTGCCGGTCACGGTGGCTACACGGGTGTTGCCCCCCAAACTCAGCTCGACCGCGGCGCCGGCTTCGTTCGTGCCGCTGATCGTGGTCCCTTGCTCGCTGGCCGTGATGATGTTGTCGCCGGCAACAGCACCGATGGTCAGGCTGGCCGAGGTCTGAGTCGTCGCGTTAGAAACGGCATCCACCAGCCCGCTGCTATGGGTGGGGTCGGCTGAGTTGGCGCCTTCGATCAGGCGCTGCTGCACAGCAATGCTCAGACTGGCACCGGTACCGCTGATGCTGGTGCCAGCCACCAGACTCTCGATGGTGGTCTGGGTGTTGCCGCCATTGTTCTGGTCCATCCCGGACAGCGCCGCGAGCAGCTGGCCGTAGGTGTTCGGAGTTTGCGCATGGCCGGCGCTGTCGACGGTGGTCTGGATCGCACCACCAGTCAGGTCTGTCAGCCCGAAGGCGTGAGCGATGGCCGCATTGGTATTGCTCACCGTCGTGGCATCCAGAGACTGGCTCGCGCCAACGGCAGACGCCGCCTCGTGGTAAGCCAGCGACGTGAGCACGTTCACGTTGAGGTTGAGGGTGCTGCCCGACGCGGTGACGACACCCGTGCTGTAGAGAACGGTCGTGCCCAGGTCCTTGCCCAGACCGGTCGTCTCATCGATGTAGTCAGCATGACCGCCCAGGCTCTCGACCTTGACGATGACCACCCCGGTGTAGCCGCCAACCGACACGGTGACGGTGCCATCGGCATGGACGGAGCCGGTGCCCAGCACGGTCTTGCCATCCGCTGCATAGAGGGTGGCCTGAAGGTCGTTGCCCGCCACAGCCGGACCGCCAACCACACTGGCCACGACGGTGGACACCGCCGGAGTTGCGCTCCCCCCCGAACCGCCCCCGCCACCGGATGTCGCCAGGGCCACGCCCCCAAGCCCGCCCGCGGCATACCACAGAGGCGACACCTCCGAGCCCCCCGCCGAGCCCGTGGTGATCCCCTCGGCGTGCCACACGACATGACTGCCTTCGCTCTCGGGCGTTGCTGGGCTGACCAAGACCGCCTGGCCCACGCTGTCCTTGCTCCCCACATCGACAAAAGCCGGATGCTCGCTCTGGCTGTAGTAGTGATCCAGCTCGACGACCTCCTGCCCCTTCTCCTCGATGATCAACGCATCGCCTTGCTTCTTCAGGACGAGGTCCTTGCCCGGTTGCCCGCTCTCGTCATCCACCACCGCGTAGGTGACACCGGGCTCGGTCGGGACCACCACTCGCTGGTCGAGTGCAATGTTTTGCACACTTCCGTTGGCGGAAGTGATTCGAAGGCGCAACTTGGACATCTGTGGTTTCCTTGAACCGGAGGGAGCTCGGGCGATCAAGCCCTGCGGGCGTGCTGGTTTACCGGCAAGCGCTCGTCCTGAAACAGACCCGTAGCCAAGGCATGGACATTGCTTGGCTGAGGTCTGTTCGCCATGTTAGCCATGAAGCCTGGTGATGGACAGGCTTTCATTGGACAAAAACAGCATGTCCAAGGCCTGTTAACAAGACTTAGGGGAGCACAGAAAGCATGACGTTGTTCTCGAGAATGCCTTGTGGAAAAGTCATCTCGATCAAAAAATCGTTCCGTTTCGCCAGCTGAGCGGAGTTGGCATCCCAAAGCAAAAACGCCTTGCAGTCACCGAAACTTTCGGCACTACAAGGCGTTCGCTGTTTTGGCGGAGTGGACGGGACTCGAACCCGCGACCCCCGGCGTGACAGGCCGGTATTCTAACCAACTGAACTACCACTCCGCAGTGGTATCTCTCAAGGGATTCGACCCCCTGCATATGCCGATGAAAGGCTTGTATTCAAAGCCTCTGGACAAGAGGAACAGGAGAATAAGAGGGGTGGCGGAGTGGACGGGACTCGAACCCGCGACCCCCGGCGTGACAGGCCGGTATTCTAACCAACTGAACTACCACTCCGCAGTGGTGCCGGCTTTGGCAACATCGTTGCGATGTCCACCCAGGTGCCGACCACCTGACCAGTGTGACTGGTACGCCCTAGGGGATTCGAACCCCTGTAACCACCGTGAAAGGGTGGTGTCCTAGGCCTCTAGACGAAGGGCGCCTAAAACCCGTTGTTGCCATCGAAGGTGGTGGAGGTAAGCGGGATCGAACCGCTGACCTCTTGCATGCCATGCAAGCGCTCTCCCAGCTGAGCTATACCCCCACGGGTCGATGACGACATCGAATTTGAAACGCCTGCAGGAATCTCTTCCAGCAGGCGCTGCTGTTCGATGGCGGAGTGGACGGGACTCGAACCCGCGACCCCCGGCGTGACAGGCCGGTATTCTAACCAACTGAACTACCACTCCGCAGTGGTGCTGAACTTCAAGCCGCGTTACCGACGACTCCAGGCTTCTGCGAACCTGACCAGTGTGACTGGTACGCCCTAGGGGATTCGAACCCCTGTAACCACCGTGAAAGGGTGGTGTCCTAGGCCTCTAGACGAAGGGCGCCAAGGTTGTTGCCATCACGACGCCACCAGATTTTGGTGGAGGTAAGCGGGATCGAACCGCTGACCTCTTGCATGCCATGCAAGCGCTCTCCCAGCTGAGCTATACCCCCATTCGCGCATCAATCAACTTCTGCAATCTGCATCTGTCGCTTGATTTGCTGAATCGGTTACGCCGTTCAAGCAAGACCAAAAGTATATACCGCTTTTCAAAGAGCTTGCAAGCGGTCGATGACAATTTTTCGATCGAACAGCGACAGCACAGCGTCGACCGAGGGCGTCTGTGCCCGGCCGCACACCAGCACGCGCACCGGAATCGCCAGTTGGGGCATCTTCAGGCCGTGTTCGGCAATGGTGTCCTTGATGGCCTGGTTGATCGCAGCCTTCTCCCAGTCCACCGTCGCCAGACGGGCAGCCAGAGCCAGCAGCGCAGGCTTCACCGCCTCGGTGACGTGCTGGGCCTGTTCCTCGGGCGAGGGCGTGACCGGCGCGAAGTACATGGCCAGCCAGTCGGCCAGATCGGCGGTGGTGGTGCAGCGGTCCTTGAACAGCGCGCAATGGGCCGGGGTCACCTGGGCATCGGACGCGGCCACGCCCTTGCGGCGGAGCTGCGCCGTGGCCAGCGTGGCCAGGCGAGCGTCGTCCGCCTGCTTCAGGTACTGGGCGTTGACCCAGGCCAGCTTGGCGGCATCCCATTGGGCCGGGCTCTTGGACAGGTGCTCGCCATCAAACCAGCTCACCAGCTGCTCGCGGCTGAACAGCTCGTCGTCGCCGTGGCTCCAGCCCAGGCGGGCCAAGTAGTTCAGCATGGCTTCGGGCAGGTAGCCCATCTCCTCGTAGGCGGTGACACTCACCGCGCCACGGCGCTTGGACAGCTTCAGACCGTCGTCGCCCAGGATGACCGGCACATGGCCGAACTGCGGCAGCGGCGCACCCAGCGCGCGGAAGATGTTGATCTGCCAGGGCGTGTTGTTGACGTGCTCGTCGCCACGGAAGACGTGGGTGATGGCCATGTCCCAGTCGTCCACCACCACGGCGAAGTTGTAGGTCGGCACACCATCGGGCCGCAGGATGATCAGATCATCGATCTCGCGGTTGTTGATGGTGATCGGGCCCTTGACCAGGTCGTTCCAGGTCACGTCGCCCTCCGCCGGATTGCGGAAGCGCACCACCGGCTTCACGCCGTCGGGCACGGGGGGCAGCACCTTGCCCGGCTCGGGACGCCAGCGGCCGTCGTAGCCGGTCTTCTCGCCACGGGCCTTCTGGGCCTCGCGCATCGCGTCCAGCTCTTCGGGCGTGCAGTAGCAGCGGTAGGCGGTGCCGGCCGCCAGCATCTGCTCGACCACAGCCTGGTAACGCTCCAGGCGTTGCATCTGGTAGAACGGGCCCTCGTCGTAATCCAGGCCCAGCCAGTGCATGGCCTGCAGGATCTGCTCGACCGAGGCCTGGGTCGAACGGGCCACGTCGGTGTCTTCGATGCGCAGCACGAAGTCCCCGCCGAAGTGACGGGCGAAGGCCCAGGAGAACAGGGCCGTGCGGGCCGTGCCCAGGTGCAGGAAGCCCGTCGGCGACGGGGCGATGCGGGTGCGGATCTTCTGAGTCATGGAAAAGTTCACAGGGAATCGAGGCCACGCGCCAGGTCGGCGGTGATGTCGGCCACATCGTCCAGGCCCACAGCCAGGCGGATCAGGCCCTGGCCGATGCCGGCAGCCTGGCGCTGGGCCTCGGACAGGCGCCCGTGCGAGGTGGTGGCCGGGTGGCTGATGGTGGTCTTGGTGTCACCCAGGTTGGTGGTGCGCGAGCACACCTGGGCCGCGTCCAGCACCGCGAAGGCCTGGGCACGCAACTGCTCGGGGCTGTTGCCCTTGACTTCGAAGGACACCACGGCGGCCCCCAGGCCGGACTGCTGCTTCATCGCGAGCGCGTGCTGGGGATGCGAGGCCAGGCCAGGGTAGTGCACCCGCGCCACGGCGGGATGGGCCTCCAGCCACTGGGCCACGGCCAGCGCGTTGGCGCTCTGGGCCTTCATGCGCACCACCAGGGTCTCCATGCCCTTGAGCACCACCCAGGCATTGAAGGGCGAGAGCGTCAACCCCGCCGAGCGCTGCACCGGCAGCAGCTTGGACTGGATCAGTTCCTCCGGACCGCAGACGGCGCCCGCAATCACGCGGCCCTGGCCATCCAGGTACTTGGTGCCCGAATGAATGATGAAGTCCGCCCCCCACTTGGCGGGCTGCTGCAGGGCTGGCGAGCAGAAACAGTTGTCCACGGCCAGCCAGGCCCCCGCGCCATGCGCCACCTCGGCCAGTGCAGCAATATCGCAGACCTCGGTCAGCGGGTTGGTCGGTGACTCAGCAAACAGCAGGCGCGTGGTCGGCCGCAAGGCAGCGCGCCACTCGGCCACATCGGTCTGCGAGACAAAACTGGATTCGACGCCGAAGCGACCGAAGATGTCCCCCAGCAACTTGATGGTGGACCCGAAGACGCTTCGCGAGCAGATGACGTGGTCACCGGCCTTCAGCAGGCCCATGGCCAGCAACGTGATGGCGCCCATGCCGCTGGCCGTGGCAATGCAACCGCTGGTGCCTTCCAGCGCGGCCAGGCGGCGCTCCATCATCATCACCGTCGGATTGGAGAAGCGGCTGTAGGTGAAGGCCTCCTCCTCATCGGCGAAGCGGCGGGCGGCCGTGGCCGCATCCGGATAGACGAAGCTGCTGGTCAGGTACAGGGCCTCGGAGTTCTCGCCCCATTGCGAAGGCGGCAGGCCCTCGCGCAGGGCCCGCGTGGACAGGCCCACGCCTTCAGGCAACTCGACATGGGGCAGACGCTTCTTCTCGCTCATTGCGCATCCTCCCCGCTCTGCAGCGCCAGACGGGTACGCGCCGGGCCATCCTCCTCCTCGGGCTGGGAGGCACGTTGCGCCTTCATCGTCGCGAAATCCTCGATCGACACATCGCCCGTCACATAGCGGCCGTCGAAGCAGGAGGCCTCGAAGCCCTTGAGCGACGGGTTGAGAGCATGCACGACACGCTTCATCGCATCGACGTCCTGGTAGATCAGCGCGTCGGCACCGATGAACTGGCGGATTTCCTCCATGGTGCGGTTGTGGGCCACCAGCTCCTCCTGCGTCGGCATGTCGATGCCATAGACGTTGGGGTAACGCACCGGCGGCGCCGCCGAGGCCATGTAGACCTTGTTGGCCCCTGCCTCGCGCGCCATCTGCACGATCTCCTTGGAGGTGGTGCCTCGCACGATGGAGTCATCCACCAACAGCACGTTGCGACCCTTGAACTCCACGCCAATGGCGTTGAGCTTCTGGCGCACGCTCTTCTTGCGCACCGCCTGCCCCGGCATGATGAAGGTACGGCCGACATAGCGGTTCTTCACGAAGCCCTCGCGGTAGGGCTTGCCGATCTTCTGCGCCAGCTGCATGGCCGACGGACGGCTGGATTCCGGGATCGGAATCACCACGTCGATCTCGGAGGGCGGCATCGTGGAGATCACGCGCTGAGCCAGGGTCTCGCCCATGTTCAGGCGGGCCTGGTACACCGACACACCGTCCATCACCGAATCCGGGCGGGCCAGGTAGACGAACTCGAACATGCAGGGGTTGAGCGTCGGGTTCTCGGCGCACTGGCGGCTGTGGATCTGGCCCTTCATGTCGATGAAGACGGCCTCGCCCGGCGCCACGTCACGCAGGATCTTGTGGCCGGTGCCTTCCAGCGTGACGGACTCGCTGGCCACCATCACCTCCTGCCCTTCGGGGGTGTCGATGGTGCCCAGGCACAGCGGACGGATGCCGTAGGGATCGCGGAAGGCCAGCAGGCCGTAGCCGGCGATCAGCGCGATGACCGCATAGGAACCCTTGATGCGCTTGTGCACGGCCGCCACGGCCTTGAAGACCTCCTCGGGCGTCAACGGCAGGTCACGGGCCTTCTGCTCCAGTTCGTGCGCCAGGATGTTGATCAGCACCTCGGTGTCGCTCTCGGTGTTGATGTGGCGGCGGTCGATGTCGAACAGCTCCTTCTTCAAGGCATGGGCGTTGGTCAGGTTGCCGTTGTGCACCAGCACGATGCCGAAGGGCGCGTTGACGTAGAAGGGCTGGGCCTCCTCCTCGCTGTAGGCGTTGCCAGCCGTGGGATAGCGCACCTGGCCCAGGCCGACATTGCCCGGCAGGCCCCGCATGTTGCGGGTGCGGAAGACGTCCCGCACCATGCCACGGGCCTTGTGCATGTAGCACTTGGTGCCCTGCATGGTGACGATGCCGGCTGCATCCTGTCCGCGGTGCTGCAGCAGCAGCAGCGCGTCATAGATGAGTTGGTTGACCGGCTGGTTGGAGATCACGCCGACGATGCCGCACATGGGAGGAGTCCGTTCAAGAGGAGGAGAGATTCAGGAAGCGCGTTCCGGGCGACGTCGCCCGCGACGGTTGGGGCAGCCAGGGCTCGAGGGCCTGGTGCAGGATCAGGGTCCAGGCCACCACGCGGGAAGCCCGCCAGCCGCCCGACCCGGCCAGGGGCGTCCAACCCACGGCGGTGACCAGCAACAGCAGCAGCAACACACCACGCAGCAGGCCGAAGCCGCCGCCGAGAACACGGTCCGGCACGGTCAGCGGTGTAGCAGCAATCAGCATCTTGATCAGGCGGGCCGCCAGGCCCCAGGCCAGCAGCACCACCGCGAAGGCCAGCAGGAATCCACCGCCCAGGCGCAGGGCACTGCCCTCCTCGCCCAAATGGACCAGTTGGCCGGCCGTCTCGGCCCCATGACTGGCCACCCACCAGGCAGCGACCCAGCCGGCCAGCGACAGCACCTCGAACACCAGCCCGCGCCAGACCCCGATGACCACGGACAGCAGCAGCAGTGCCAACAGCACCGCGTCCAGCGGGGTCAGGTTGTTCGACCAGGCCATGGCCTGCTCAGAGCTTCAGCACGGCGGCCTGCAGGCCAGCCGTCTTGATCTTCGCCGCGGCCTTGTCAGCCTCGGCCTTGGTCGTGAAAGGCCCCACCCGCACCCGGATGCGCCGCCCCGAGGACGACTCGATCACCTGGGTGTAAGTGGACAGCCCCAGCAGCTCGACCTTGCCGCGCGCATCGCGCGCGCTGCTGGCCTCTGCGAATGCACCGATCTGGACCACGAAGCGCCCTTCATCGGACTTGCTGTCGGTGACCTTGGCCTCGGCCGGCTTGGCATCGGTGGATTTGGTGTCCGCGGGCTTGGCGTCGGTCGGCTTGCTGGCGGCCGAGGACTTGGCCGGCTTGGTGTCTGTCGGCTTGCTGTCCTTGGGCTTGGCGGTGTCCGCCGAGGCGGTCTTGCCGCCATCCTTGTGCGCATCAGGGGCCTTGTCGCTGCTGCGACTGTCCGGCTTCTTGTCGTGCGCTGGCTCGGCGGCCTTGGGTACAGCAACAGCCGCGGTCTTCTGCTCGATCTTGGGCTCGGCTTTCCTCACCTCGGGCTTGGGGACGGGCACCGGCGCAAGCACTGCAGCAGGAGCCGACGCAGGCACCGTGGGCTCGATCACCTCGTCGGCACCCGCATCGCTGCCCGTGGGCTCGACGGGTGGCGGTGCCACCACGGTGGAGCGGGCAGAAGAGGCTTCCGGCGCAGGCACATGCAGCGGTGCGGCCCCGTCACGCGAAGGAATCTCGATCGGAATGTCGACCGGGATGGGGCGCGGCTGCGTCTCGAACAACAGCGGAAAACCGATGATCCCGGCCACCAGCAGCAGCGTGACGCCGATCAGGCGCCGACGGGCCTTGACCCGCACTTCGCGCACCTGCTCGGCGGGGTCGGACGCCGCGCCTCGCGGAGCGGGTTTGTCAGAGCGGCGGATCTTGAACTTGGAGAGCAATCCCATGCGTGGCAGCTGCGTGCGTTGGGGCCGGGCAGGCGGGTGGGAGCCGTCGGTTGCTCAAGCTCGGCAACCAGCCGTCACGCCTGATGAGGTGCCCCCAGGCGAGGCAATCCCTCTTTCAGCACGCCGCCCACGGTGTAGAACGAACCGAAGACCACGATTCTATCAGCCGGGTCCGCCCCCTTCAGGGCGGCGGCCAGGGCGCTGGCCGGGTCGGCGTGACACTCGGCCGGCGGCGCCTTCGGTGCCGCCGCGCGCACCACCTCGGCCAGTTGGGTCGCCGTCGCCGCACGCGGCAAAGGCAGATCGGTCACATGCCAGACGTCCACCAGGGGCGCCAGGCGGGCGACCAACGAGGCCAGATCCTTGTCATGCATCGCCCCCAGCACGGCGATGGTGCGGGGATAAAAGCCCATCTGATCCAGGTTCAGCGCCAGCGCCCCCACCGACTGGGCGTTGTGGGCCACGTCCAGCACCAGGGTCGGCTGGCCCGGAACGATCTGGAAGCGCCCGGGCAGCTCCACCGTGGCCAGGCCCACCCGCACCGCCTGGGCATTCACCGGCACGCGGTCGCGCAGGCTCTCCAGGGCAGCGATCGCCCCGGAGGCGTTGAGCAACTGGTTGGCGCCCCGCAGCGCCGGATAGGACAGCGCGTGGTAGCGCCGCCCGCGGCCGCTCCAGGACCACTGCTGGCGGTCGCCCTGCTGGTTGAAGTCGCGCCCCACCAGCCACAGGTCAGCTCCCAGGGCTTCGCCTGCGGCGATGACGCTGGCCGGCGGCACCGGGTCGGCGATGATGGCCGGACGGCCGGCCCGCAGGATGCCCGCCTTCTCGCGGCCGATGCTCTCACGGTCCGACCCCAGGTACTCGACATGGTCGATGTCCACGCTGGTGATGACACTGCAATCGGCATCGAAAGCGTTCACGGCGTCGAGACGGCCGCCCAGACCGACTTCCAGGATCACCAGATCCAGCCCGGCCGTGGCCAGGGCTCGGGCGATCGCGAGCGTGGTGAACTCGAAGTAGGTCAGCGTGGTGTCGCCACGGGCCGCCTCCACCGCCGCGAAATGCGGCGCCAGGGCCTCGGCGGTGATTTCTTCGCCGTTGATGCGGCAACGCTCCTCGAAGTGGACCAGATGGGGCTTGCTGTACAGCCCCACCCGCCAGCCCGCGGCCCGGGCGATGCTGTCGATCATCGCGCAGGTGGAGCCCTTGCCGTTGGTGCCCGCCACGGCGATCACCGGACAGTCGAAATGCAGCCCCATGCGCGCCTTGACCGCCGCCACGCGGTCCAGCGTCATGTCGATGGTCTTGGGGTGCAGGCGCTCGCAATGGGCGAGCCAGTCGTCGAGGAAAACAGGCAAGGACACGTCAGGACTCTTCAAATGCAACGCCCCGGACCGCTGCGCGCGGGCCGGGGCGCATCGAAAGACCGAGAGGATACTCAGGCGACGGCGTCGGCGCTCTGACGCTGCAGCATGGCCAGCTGGTGAGCAATGGTATGGCGCAGCTGACGGCGGTCCACGATCATGTCGATCGCACCCTTGGTCACCAGGAACTCGGCGCGCTGGAAGCCTTCGGGCAGCTTCTCGCGCACGGTGTTCTCGATCACGCGGGGGCCGGCAAAGCCGATCAGGGCCTTGGGCTCGGCAATCACCACATCGCCCACGAAGGCGAAGCTGGCCGAAACCCCCCCCATGGTCGGGTCGGTCAGCACGCTGATGTAGGGCAGCTTGGCCTTGGCCAAGTAGGTCAGGGCCGCGTTGGTCTTGGCCATCTGCATCAGGCTCAGCAGGCCTTCCTGCATGCGGGCACCGCCGCTGGCAGCAAAGCTGATGAAGGGCACCTTCTGCTCGATGGCGGCCTCCACGCCGCGGACGAAGCGCTCGCCCACCACGGAGCCCATCGAGCCGCCCAGGAAGTCGAACTCGAAGCAGGCGGTGACCACCGGCACGCTCATGACCGAGCCGCCCATCACGATCAGGGCATCGGTCTCGCCGGTGGACTCCAGCGCCGCCTTCAGCCGCTCCGGGTACTTTTTGCTGTCCTTGAACTTCAAGGCATCGACCGGCAGCACTTCCTGGCCGATCTCGTAGCGCCCTTCGGCATCCAGGAAGGCATCCAAACGCGCACGCGCACCGATGCGGTGGTGATGGCTGCACTTGGGGCAGACGTTCTGGTTGCCTTCCAGGTCGGTCTTGTAGAGCACCGACTCGCAGGAGGGGCACTTGATCCACAGGCCTTCCGGGACCGAGCGCCGTTCGCTCGGGTCGGTGTGCTGAATCTTCGGCGGCAGCAGTTTTTCAAGCCAGCTCATGGATCAAGGCTCCTTTCAAAACGACGCGCGTTTATAGCGCATCCAGTGCATTGCGGATATCCCGCAGAAAAGCAGTCGCGATGGCCGGTACCCGTTCGCGGGATTCGTTCTCGATCAGCTGGATCAGCCGCGAGCCGATGACCACGCCATCGGACACCCGGCCCACGGCCTGGGCCGAGGCGGCGTCCCGGATACCAAAGCCCACACCCACCGGCACCTTGACGTGCTGCTGAATGCGCGGCACGGCCTCGGCCACCGCGGCGGTGTCGAGGTTGCCCGCGCCGGTCACGCCCTTGAGCGAGACGTAGTAAACGTAGCCGGTGGCGATCTTCCCCACCTGGGCCATGCGGGCCTCGGTGGAGGTGGGGGCCAGCAGGAAGATGAGATCCAGCCCGTGCGCCTTCAGCTTGGCCGCGAACTCGACGCATTCCTCGGGCGGATAGTCGACGATCAGCACCCCGTCCACACCAGCCGCCGCGGCATCCTTCACGAAGGCGTCGGCGCCGTGCTTCTGGTCGTAGCGCTCCACCGGGTTGGCGTAGCCCATCAGCACGACGGGCGTGGTGGCGTCTTTCTGGCGGAACGCGCGGACCATGTCCAGCACCTGCACCATGCCGATGCCCTTGGCCAGCGCGCGCTCGGCCGCCTTCTGGATCACCGGGCCGTCGGCCATCGGGTCCGAAAAGGGCACGCCCAGCTCGATCACGTCCGCACCGCCGGCAACCAGCGCGTGCATCAGGTCCACCGTGCCGTCGGCCAACGGGTCGCCCGCACAAATATAAGGAATCAGCGCCTTGCGGCCCGAGGCGCCGAGCTTCTCGAAGGTGGTGGCGATCCGGCTCATGCGATGCCCTCCAGGCCCGCCAGCTTCGCGACGGTGTTGATGTCCTTGTCGCCCCGACCGGAGAGGTTGACCAGCACATGCTGGTCCGGCCGCATGGTGGCGGCCAGCTTCATGGCATGCGCCACGGCGTGGCTGGACTCCAGCGCCGGGATGATGCCCTCGGTGCGGCACAGGCGGTGGAAGGCGGTCAGCGCCTCGTCGTCGGTGCAGCCGACATATTCGGCCCGGCCGATGTCGTGCAGATAGGCGTGTTCGGGACCGACGCCGGGATAGTCCAGGCCGGCCGACACCGAGTGCGTCTCGATGATCTGGCCGTTGTCGTCCTGCATCAGGTAGGTGCGGTTGCCGTGCAGCACCCCCGGCGTGCCGGCGGAGATGCTGGCGGCGTGCTTGCCGCTCTCCAGGCCCAGGCCCGCCGCCTCGACGCCGATCAGGCGCACGTTCTCATGCGGGATGTAGGGGTAGAAGATGCCCATGGCGTTGCTGCCGCCGCCCACGGCCGCGACCACGGCATCGGGCTGGCGGTCGCCCCCCAGCATCTCGGGCATCTGCACCAGGCACTCGTCACCGATGATGCGCTGGAAGTCGCGCACCATGGCCGGGTACGGGGCCGGGCCGGCCACCGTGCCGATGATGTAGAAGGTGTTCTCGACGTTGGCGACCCAGTCGCGCAGCGCCTCGTTGAGCGCGTCCTTCAGGGTCTTGCTGCCGCTTTCCACCGGCACCACCTTGGCGCCCAGCAGGTGCATGCGGTAGACGTTGGGGCTTTGCCGCTTGACGTCCTCGGAGCCCATGTAGACCACGCACTCCATGCCGTAGCGCGCACACACGGTGGCCGTGGCCACGCCGTGCTGGCCGGCACCGGTTTCGGCGATCACCCGGGGCTTGCCCATGCGGCGGGCCAGCAGGGCCTGGCCGATGGTGTTGTTCACCTTGTGGGCGCCGGTGTGGTTCAGGTCTTCGCGCTTGAGGTAGATCTGCGCCCCCCCCACCTCGCGCGACAGGCGCGCGGCGTGGTAGATCGGGCTGGGCCGGCCGACGAAGTGCTTGAGCTCGTAGGCGTACTCGCGCTGGAACTCCGGGTCCTGGCGGTAGTGCTCGTAGGCGGCCTGCAGCTCGTCGAGCGCATGGGTCAGCGTCTCGGAAACGAAGCGACCGCCATACGGCCCGAAGTGGCCCGACGCATCGGGCTGGTGGTACTCGAACATGGTCAAAGAATCCTTGGCAATCAGGTGAGTGCATCGGCGATGCGGGCATCGGCCTCGCGCACCGCCTCGCAGAACCGGCGCATCAGGCCGGCATCCTTGATGCCCTTGGCCTCTTCCACGCCGGTGCTGACGTCAACGGCCCAGGGCCGGACGTGCATCACCCCTTCGATCACGTTTGCAGGATTCAACCCACCAGACAAAACGACCGGAGAGGGAACGTTTGCGGGAATGAGTGACCAATCGAATGCCTTTCCACCGCCCCCGTAGCCGTCCACATGGGCATCCAGCAGCAATCCGCTGGCACGGGGGTAGAGAGAAGCGAAGTTTAACAAATCGAATCCGGGTGCCATCCGTGCCGCCCGCAGGTAGGGCCGCCCCACACGGTCGCAGTCGGCAGGCGTCTCGTCGCCATGGAACTGGAGCAAGGCCTGAGGCACTGCGGCCACGCCGCGGGCGATCTCCTCGTCCGCGGCGTTCACGAACAGCAGCACCGGCGTGACGAAGGGCGGCAGACGCCGAGCCAACTCCCCTGCCCGCTCGGCCGTCACCGCACGCGCACTGCCCGGATAGAGGACAAAACCCAATGCATCGGCGCCGGCGGCCACGGCCGCATCGACATCGACCTCGCGGGTGAGGCCACAGATCTTGATGCGGGTCGGGGTGCCGGGGATGGGACGCATGGCGGAAAGCGGTTCAATCTCAGGGAAGCCAGTCCATCGCGGGCGTGTGCCGCGGCAGATCCAGCTCGGCATCGTAATTCGGCCCGAGAAAGTAAAGCCCGTCTGGCGCAAAGGTCGGCGCCGCGGCATCCCGCGAGCGGGCTGCCAGCACCTCGGCCATCCAGCTGGCTGGCCGCGTCCCGGTGCCCACCGCCACCAGGCAACCCATCAGGTTGCGCACCATGTGGTGCAGAAAGGCCACCGCCTCGAACTCGAAGCGCCAGTAGGCGCCACGCCGCTCGATGGCGATCCGGTCCATCCGCTTGACGGGCGACAGCGCCTGGCATTCGGCCGAACGGAAGGAGCTGAAATCGTGCTCACCGATCAGGCAGGCCGCGGCGCTGCGCATGGCCTCGCCATCAAGCGGCCGGAAGATCCACCCCACCCCACCCCGCTCGATGGCGGGCCGAACGGGGGATTCCAGCAGCATGTAGCAGTAGCGGCGCCCGCGGGCGCTGTTGCGCGCGTGGAAGCTGGCCGGCACCTCGCGCGACCATTGGACGGCGATGTCCGGCGGCAGATAGCGGTTGGTGCCACGCACCCAGGAGAAGGGCTCGCGGTGCAGCGGGGTGTCCAGGTGGACCACCTGGTTCAGGCCATGAACCCCGGTGTCGGTGCGGCCAGCGCAGACCGTCTGCACCGGCATGGCGGCAAACTGGGACAGGGCGGATTCCAGATGGTCCTGGACAGTCCGACCGCTGGGCTGGCTCTGCCAACCGTGGTAGGCGTCGCCCCGGTAGGCCACGCCCAGGGCGATGCGCCGCACCGCCGGGCCGGCGTGCGGTGGCACGCCAGCCACTGCGGTGTCAGCCAAGCTCATCCAGCATGGCCTGCGCCTTGCTGCGCAGCGGTTCGGCGGCCTTGCTCACCACCTCTTCCAGCAGGTCACGGGCGCCTTCCACATCGCCGATGCGGCGGAACTCGTCAGCCAGCTCGACCTTGCGCTGCAGCGGATCGGCCGCATCGCCCTCCAGGTCGAAGGCGATCGAGTCGGTGAAGTCGTCCGCCGCGGTGTCGGCGGGCGCTGCTGCGACCGGAGCCGCCGATTCCACCGGCGGCAGGTCCAGCGTCTCCGGCGATGCCGTGGTGACCTCGTCCGCATCGCCTGCCGGCGACACCGTCGAGGTCCCCAGATCCAGAGAGAGGTCACCGAAATCAAAGTCCATCGACTTGCTCTCGCTCACCTGCTCCACCTCGGGCTGCGGCAGGGCCTCTTCAGCCGTCAGGGGGGACGCCTCCGGCGTCGCCTCGAAGGGGGGCAGCTCGGCCAGATCGGGCAACGGCTCCATGCCGGTCACCGGCACCTCGGGCAGGTGCTGGGCTGCAGCAGCGTCTTCGGCCGCAGGCAGGTCTGGCAGACCGCTGGTGGTGGGCAGCGGACGGGTGCTTTCCAGGCCCGTCAGCTTCGATGCAGCAGCGAGATCGATGTCCAGATCCAGCGGCGGCAGTTCGGACGGCTGCGTGTCTGGGCCATGCTCCGACGACTCCAGGGCAGCCGCCATCACGGGCGCGACAGCCATCGGTGCGGCACGGGGGGCATCGTCCTCGGGGTCGCCACGCAGATCGGGCGGCGGCTCGGAGGAGGTGTCGATGTCCACCTCGGTGATCGGGCCGCCCTGCTGGTACAGCTCGTTGGCGGGATCCACCTGGCGGCCCAGTTCCTTGGCGCGCTCCCATTCGTCGCCCACGCCACCGGTCATCTCAAGCACCTGGCGAGCCTGGGTCTCGAAGCTGCGAGCGTCGGCGCGCTTGGCATAGACCTCCAGCAGCTTGCTGCGGATGGCCACGCGACCGCCATCCGCCCGCAGAGCCTCCTTCAGAATTTCCTCGGCCTGGAGATCACGCCCATAGGCCAGGTACACGTCGGCCTCGGCCACCGGATCGACGTCACCGATGGCATCGAGCTGGCTGAGTGAGTAGCTCAGGGACGAGGAACTGCTGGCCCCATCCCGGGTGTCCACCCGCTGCCCGCCACTCACCCCGAAGAAGGAATCCGGCTGCATGCGGCTCTCGACAAACGAGGTCTCGCTGGCGCTCCCCTGCTTGCGCCGACGCAGCAACCGGGTCACGCCCAGACCGGCCAGCAAGGCCACGATGCTGATGCCTGCCACCGGCACGATGGGGTTGCTCATCATGGAAGAGACGAAGCTCTCTTCCTGGACCGGCGCAGGCATGACCGGCGGCTTGGCCTTCGGCTTGGGCTTGACAGGTTCGGACGCGGGCAGCGAGGCGGCTTCAGCCACCGCAGAAGCCACGGAGGACGCCACCGTGGCGGTGCTGGCGGCCACCGGCGGCATCGGTGCTGACGCCACCGGAGCTGGCGCGGGCGCAGGCACAGGCGCCGCCACCGATGCGGTGGCAGCCGGCACAGCGACGCCTGGCTTGGCCGGCGTCGACGCCGCCCCTCCCACGGCAGCGGCTGTGCCTTGGGAGAGCTTCTTCAGCTCCTGAACGTTGCGGGACAGTTCGGCCACGCGGGCCTCGGCCGCCTTGCGCTCGGTCTCCTTGGACACCTTGGCCTCGGCCCCCGGCTTCACGCTGGGGCGTGACAGCTTGAGCTCGTCAGCCGGTCCGGCTGCCGGGGCCTTGCGGTCCTGCACGGCCGCCTCGACCTTGCCCGACGTCTGGCGTTCGGGCTGGCTCGACTTCACCGCAGGCGCCGACTGGGCCAGCCGCTGACGGAAAGCCGCGAAGTCAGAACTCTGCGCCTGGATGACCTGCCGCGCCTCTTCGCTGCTGATGGCGCCTGCGGCCTGGGCGTCGGGCACCGACAACCTGCTCCCCGCCTTCAGCCGGTTCATGTTGTTGCCGGCAAAGGCATCCGGGTTGCTGCGGTACAAGCCCACCAGCATCTGGTCCAGCGAAACACCAGACTGGACATGGCGGCGGGCGATGCCAGACAGCGTGTCACCGGCACGGACGTAGTACGTGTCGGAGGCCTCCGAGGCCGGCGCCGCCGGCTTGCTGGACGGCCGGGGTGCCGCAGCCACCGGCTTGGGCGCGGCGGGCTCCGCTGCAGGCGGACGGGCCGCCGCCGGGGCCGCCGCGCGTGGTGCGGGGGGGGCCGACAGGACAGGCGAGGTGGTCGGCGCGGCCGGCGCTGGCGCCGCCTTCGTGGTCGGCGGGTCGATCAGCAGCGTGTAGGAACGCTGCAGCCGCCCCCCCGACCAGGTGAAGTTCAGGATCAGGTCGACGAAAGGCTCGGAGACCGCACGGGTGCCGGCGATGCGGATCACGGCGCGGCCGTCTGAACGGCGCTGCAGCGTGGCCTCTGCCCCCGACAGCGCGGGGTTGAAGTCCACCCCGGCAGCCCGGAAGGCCTCGCCGGAAGCGATCGCGCTCTGCAGCGTGGCCGCCTCTTCCGGCGACAGGTTGGTGACCTCAATCTCGGCACGCAGGTTCTCACCCAGTGCAGACTGAACGGTCATGCGGCCCAGGCTGAACGCCGACGCCGAGGTGTGGCAAAACAGCAAGGCTGCCGCGCCAACGGCGCTGAGCAGGTAGCCACGGGCGGGTGTGGTGGGATTCTTCAAAGCGTCTCCGAAATCGCGATCCGTCAAAAGCTGTGAGGAGACAGGACCTCAACGACTGGCTGCTCCAGACCCGGACACACCAATGTGGCCGCATCTCTGGAAATACGAAATGTATCAAGCATATAGCTTGCCAAACTCATCCAATCCCTAAGGTAGCCCCGAGTAGCCCCCACCTGACGCAATTGGTAACAGCCAAAAGAAAGGGCGTTGCCTTGCGACAACGCCCGATCGATGGAGGCGTCTTGCGGGATCGGCCCACCAGCCTACACGGCACGGCAAGCGCCGAATCCGATCGACATCAAGCTTCCAGCAGGATGCGCAGCATGCGGCGCAGCGGTTCGGCCGCGCCCCACAGCAGTTGGTCGCCGATGGTGAAGGCGCCGACGTACTCCGGCCCCATCGCCATCTTGCGGATGCGGCCCACGGGAATCGTCAGCGTGCCGGTGGTGGCCACCGGGGTCAGGTCCTGCATCGTGGCTTCGCGGGTGTTGGGCACCACCTTCACCCACTCGTTGTCCGCGGCGATCATGGCCTCCAGGTCGGCCACCGGCACGTCCTTCTTGAGCTTGAAGGTCAGGGCCTGGCTGTGGCAGCGCATGGCGCCCACCCGCACGCAGAAGCCATCCACCGGCACCGCAGCGGCGCCAAAGCCCTCGCCCTGGCCGAGGATCTTGTTGGTTTCGGCCATGCCCTTCCACTCTTCGCGGCTCATGCCGTTGCCCAGATCCTTGTCGATCCAGGGGATCAGCGAGCCACCCAGCGGCACGCCGAAGTTGGCGGTCTCGGCGGCCGACAGGCTGCGCTGCTTGGCGATGACCTTGCGGTCGATCTCCAGGATGGCGCTCTTGGGGTCGTCCAGCAGGGCCTTGACCTCGGCGTTGAGGGTGCCGAACTGGGTCAGCAGTTCGCGCATGTGCTGGGCGCCGCCACCGGACGCGGCTTGATAGGTCTGGGTGGACATCCACTCGACCAGACCGGCCTTGTACAGCGCGCCCACGCCCATCAGCATGCAGGACACGGTGCAGTTGCCGCCGATCCAGTTGCGACCGCCCTTGGCCAGGGAATCCTTGATCACCGGCAGGTTGACCGGATCCAGCACGATGACCGCGTCGTCCTTCATGCGCAGGGTCGAGGCGGCGTCGATCCAATGGCCGTTCCAGCCGGCGGCGCGCAGCTTGGGGAAGACCTCGGAGGTGTAGTCACCGCCCTGGCAGGTCAGCACGATGTCGCAGCGCTTGAGCGCGTCGATGTCGAAGGCGTCCTGCAGCTTGGTTTCGTTCTTGGCCTGGGCCGGGGCCTGGCCGCCGGCGTTCGAGGTCGAGAAGAACAGGGGTTCGAAGTGGGCGAAGTCGTTTTCCGCCGCCATGCGGTCCATCAGGACCGAGCCGACCATGCCGCGCCAGCCGACCAAACCTACGAGTGCCATTTCCAGTTTCCTTGTGAAGCGTGTTGTCCCGGACCCCTGACTCCCCCCGGCTCGTTCGCCGGGGTCCAGGGTGTGGGGGCGAGACGAAACCGAGCTGTCAGCTCTTGGTAATGGTTTTGCCGGTGATCGCGGCCACGACCGCATCACCCATCTCACGCGTGCCCACCTTCTGGGTGCCCTCGCTCCAGATGTCCACGGTGCGATAGCCCGCGGCCAGCACAGCGCGCACGGCCGACTCGATCCGGTCGGCGGCTTCAGGCTGTTGGAGTGAGAAACGGAGCATCATGGCAGCGGACAGGATTGTAGCCAAAGGGTTGGCGATGCCCTGGCCCGCGATGTCCGGCGCACTGCCGTGGCTGGGTTCGTACAGGCCACGGTTCTCGGCATTGAGCGACGCCGACGGCAGCATGCCGATGGAGCCGGTCAGCATCGCGGCCTCGTCCGAGAGGATGTCGCCGAACATGTTGCCGGTCACCACCACGTCGAACTTCTTGGGCGCGCGTACCAGTTGCATGGCCGCGTTGTCCACGTACATGTGCTCCAGCGCGACGTCCGGGTAGTCCTTGTGGACCTCGGTGACCACGTCCTTCCAGAACTGGAATGTCTCCAGCACATTGGCCTTGTCGACGCTGGTGACCTTCTTGTTGCGCTTGCGGGCGGCCTGGAAGGCGACGTGGGCGATGCGCTCGATCTCCGGGCGCGAGTAGCGCATGGTGTCGAAGGCCTCTTCGGCGCCAGGGAAGTGCCCGTCCACCGCGGTGCGGCGGCCGCGCGGCTGGCCGAAGTAGATGTCGCCGGTCAGCTCGCGGATGATCAGGATGTCCAGGCCGGCCACCAGCTCGGGCTTGAGGCTCGACGCGTGCGTCAGCTGCTCGTAGCACAGGGCCGGGCGGAAGTTGGCAAACAAACCCAGGTGCTTGCGCAGGCCCAGGATGGCCTGCTCCGGACGCAGCGGGCGGTCCAGGGTGTCGTACTTCCAGTCGCCCACGGCGCCGAACAGGATGGCGTCGGCCGACTTGGCCAGGGCCAGCGTGCTCTCGGGCAGCGGGTGGCCATGGGCCTCGTAGGCGGCGCCGCCGACCTTGGCCTCATCCATCTCGAAGGGCAGGTCCAGCACCTTCAGGACCTTGACGGCCTCGGCGACGATTTCGGTGCCAATGCCGTCACCCGGCAACACGGCGATCTTCATGCTCATGGGGATTCCTTGGTTCTTGGTTCGAGGCGAAGCGAAGGCGCTCAGCCCGGCAGGCGGTGGTTCAGCCAGGGCATCCGGGCCAGGCGCTCGGCCTCGTAGGTCTTGATCTTGTCGGCGTGGCGCAGGGTCAGGCCGATGTCGTCGAAGCCGTTGACCAGGCAGTACTTGCGGAAGGGCTGCACCTCGAAGGGCAGTTCGCTGCCGTCGGCCTGGACCACCACCTGGCGCGGCAGGTCGATGGTCAGCTGATAGCCCGGGAAGGCCGCCACCTCGTCGAACAGGCGGGCGATCTGCGAGGCCGGCAGCACGATGGGCAGCACGCCGTTCTTAAAGCAATTGTTGAAGAAGATGTCGGCGAAGCTCGGCGCCAGGATGGCGCGAAAGCCGTACTGCTGCAGCGCCCAGGGGGCGTGCTCGCGGCTGGAGCCACACCCGAAATTGGCACGCGCCAGCAGCACCGAGGCGCCTTGGTAACGCGGCTGGTTCAGCACGAAGTCCGGGTTGGGCTTGCGCGTGGCCGGATCCTGCCCGGGCTCGCCGTGGTCCAGGTAGCGCCACTCGTCGAACAGGTTCGGGCCGAAGCCGGTGCGCTTGATCGACTTCAGGAATTGCTTGGGGATGATCGCGTCGGTGTCGACGTTCTCGCGGTCCATCGGGGCCACCAAGCCCTTGTGCACGGTGAATTGGTCCATGTCAGTGCCTCACTTCTTCTTGGCCGCAGCACCTTCGATGCTCTCGCCAGCCTTCTGGATGTCCTTGCCCATGCCCTCGATGGTGTTGCAGGCGGTCAGCAGCACCACCGACAGACCGGCCAGCACGAACAGCAGCTTCTTGATCACGGTGGGCTCCTTCAGGCGATGCGACGCACATCGACGAAATGACCGGCCATCGCGGCGGCGGCGGCCATGGCTGGGCTCACCAGGTGGGTGCGCCCCCCCGCGCCCTGACGGCCCTCGAAATTGCGGTTGGAAGTGGACGCGCAACGCTCGCCCGGCTCCAGCCGGTCGGCGTTCATCGCCAGGCACATGCTGCAGCCCGGCTCGCGCCACTCGAAGCCGGCAGCCTTGAAGACCTGGTCCAGGCCCTCGGCCTCGGCCTGCGCCTTCACCAGGCCGGAGCCCGGCACCACCAGCGCCAGCTTGACGTTGGCGGCGATGCGCCCGCCCACGCGCTTGACCACCGCGGCGGCCTCCCGCATGTCCTCGATGCGGCTGTTGGTGCACGAGCCGATGAAGACCTTGTCGATGCGCACATCGGCCAGCGCCTTGTTGGGCTCCAGGCCCATGTAGGTCAGCGCGCGTTCCATCGCGTCGCGCTTGACGGCATCCTTCTCCTTGTCGGGATCGGGCACGCGGTCCTCGATGGACAGCACCATCTCGGGCGAGGTACCCCAGGTGACCTGCGGACGGATCTGCGCGGCGTCCAGCTCCACCACCTTGTCGAAGTGGGCACCAGGGTCGGAGTGCAGCGTGCGCCAGTAGGCGATGGCCTGCTCCAGCTCCACGCCGCTGGGGCTGAAGGGGCGGCCCTGGACGTAGCGGATCGTGGTGTCGTCCACCGCCACCAGGCCGGCGCGCGCGCCCGCCTCAATGGCCATGTTGCACACCGTCATGCGGCCTTCCATGCTCAGCGCGCGGATGGCCGAGCCGGCGAACTCGATGGTGTAGCCGGTGCCACCGGCCGTGCCGATCTTGCCGATGATGGCCAGCACGATGTCCTTGGCGCCAACGCCCTTGGCCACCTGGCCGTCGACCTTGACCAGCATGTTCCTGGCCTTCTTGGCCAGCAGGGTCTGGGTGGCCAGCACATGCTCCACCTCGGAGGTGCCGATACCGTGGGCCAGCGCGCCGAAGGCGCCGTGGGTGGAGGTGTGGCTGTCACCGCAGACCACCGTCATGCCGGGCAGCGTGGCGCCCTGCTCCGGGCCGATCACGTGCACGATGCCTTGGCGCACATCGCCCATCTTGAACTGGGTGATGCCCACGCGGTCGCAGTTGGCATCCAGCGTGTCCACCTGCAGCTTGGAGACCGGGTCGGCAATGCCCTGGCTGCGGTCGGTGGTGGGCACGTTGTGGTCGCTCACCGCCAGGTTGGCCGACAGGCGCCAGACCTTGCGGCCGGCCAGGTCCAGGCCTTCGAAGGCCTGCGGGCTGGTCACTTCGTGCAGCAGCTGGCGGTCGATGTAGAGCACGGCAGTGCCGTCTTCCTCGGTGTGGACGACATGGTCGTCCCACAGCTTGTCGTAGAGGGTGCGAGCGGTCATGGCAAGGGCTTCTGTGGCTGGAGAAATGGCGAAAAAGCCAGAGGCGGGATTGTCGGGGATTCAGGCCTCGGCGGCACGGGCCACCAGGGCGTCGATAAAACGCTGCACCACCGTGGGCAGCACGGGCTGGCTGCGCGCGGCCAGCAGATAGCGCCGGTGCGCCCAGGGCTCGTCCAGCGGACGCACCTCGATGGCGAACAGGCGGGCAAAACGTTGGGCCACGGCCGCGGGCAGCACCGCCACCCCCAGGCCGGCATCCACCAGCTGGGCAATGGCGTCGAAGCCCCGCACCTGCAGGCGCGCATTCAGGGTGCGGCCGGCCTCCAGGGCGCGCTGCAGCATGCGTTGGTGCACCGAAGCACCGCTGGGCAAGCCGACGATGTCGAAATCGAGCAGTTGGTCGAAGTTCAGCGCACCGCCCGAGGCCGCCAGCACATGGCCGTGCGGCAGGGCCACGGCCAGGTCACCGGCACGGTAGGGCCAGGTGCTCAGGCGGCCATCGGTGGCCGGGCCGACGAAGATGCCCACATCGGCGCGGCCCTCGGCCACGGCCGCCTGCACTTCCGCGCTGGTCAGGTCTTCCAGGCTGATGCGGATCTGCGGATGCTCCCGCGAAAAGGCCGCCAGGTCGCCCGGCAGGGATTCCGCGATGGCTGCCGCGTTGGCCGCCACCCGCAGGTGCCCCTTGATGCCGCGACTGAACTCGACCACCTCGCTCTCCAGCGCATGCAGGGATGCATTGAGGCTGCGGATGTGACGCACCAGCGCACGCCCGGCCTCGGTCGTCTCCACCCCGCGGGCGCGGCGTTCGAACAGCTGCACGCCCAGGCGGGTCTCCAGGTCCTTCAGGCGCTTGCTCGCGGCGGCCAGCGCCAGATGCTCGCGCTCCGCGGCCCGCGTGATGTTGCGGGTCTCGGCGATGGCGAGCACCAGATTGAGCGTGACCAGATCGAAGCGCATGGTGGCAAGGGCTCCCTGAGGGGAGAAACGCGATATTGCACGAAGGCTCAAAAACATGCACTCGGAGATCGACCACCGAGCGTTCGTGTACAGCGAATTCTCTCGCGTCTGCGACACCGCCCGCAAGCGCCTCGCCCGCGTCAGTCCACTTGCCTTTCGGGCAGCAGGCCCTGGCAGCGACTACAGTCGACCCTCAGGCCGCCTCTCCAGCCGCCCCGCCTCTCACGCATGACCGAGACCCCGCCCGCAGCAGCCCCGTCCCCACACGCGCCCCCCGCTGACGCCACGCTCCGCTGGCAGCAGCAGGGGGATGCGGAATCCCGCTTGGTGCTGACGGGGGATGGCCGTGACGGCGGGTTGCGGTGGCCGGCCGCCCCCTCCACCGGCCCGCTGGTGGTGGATGGGCGGGGCCTGACCCATTTCGACAGCCTGCTGGCGGCCCGGCTCTGGGCCCTGGCACGCGAGTCGGGCGGCCGGCTGCGCTGGGAGGGACTGCCCGCAGGCCTGGGCGAGGTCCTGGCCCTGGCCCAGGCCGCCGAAGCCAGCCCAGGCGCGCCCCCGCCCGCCCATGGCTGGCTGGCGCGTGTCGGGCTGCGGCTGACCGAATCCCAGGGCCGGCTGCGCGTCACGCTGGGTTTCATCGGCGAACTGATCCAGGCCCTGCTGCGCAGCCTGCGCGGGCGCAGCGCCATGCGGGCCGAGGACCTGATGCTCCAGTTGCATGCCACCGGCCCGGCCAGCCTGCCCATCGTCTCGCTGGTGAGTTTCCTGGTCGGCCTGATCGTGGCCTACATGGGCGCAGCGCAGCTGCAGCGCCTGGGCGCCCAGATCTACATCGCCGACCTGGTCACCATCGGCGTGGTGCGCGAGATTGCCGCGCTGATGACCGGCATCATCCTGGCCGGTCGGGTGGGTGCCGCCTTCGCGGCCCAGCTGGGCAGCATGCAGGCCAACGAGGAGATCGACGCCCTGGCCTCGCTGGGCCTGCCACCGATGGAGCACCTGGTGCTGCCGCGGGTGCTGGCCATGGTGCTGATGGCCCCGCTGCTCACCCTCTATGCCGCGATCGTCGGCGTCGCGGCGGGCTGGCTGGTGGCCGTGGGCATCTACCACGTGGAATCGGCCGAGTACCTGGTGCGCAGCGGCCAGGCCCTGACGCTGACCCACCTGGGGATCGGCCTGCTCAAGGGCACCGTCTATGCGCTGCTGGTGGCACTGGCCGGCTGCCGTCAGGGCCTGAACGCGGGCCGCAGCGCCCAGGCCGTGGGCGATGCCACCACTGCCGCGGTGGTGCAGTCCATCGTCTGGATGGTGCTGGCCGCCTCCGTGCTGACCATCATGTTCCAGCGCCTGGGGTGGTGAACATGGGCACCGACACGCCATCCACTGCGCCTGCATCGCCCCCGCCCTTGGTCCGGGTGGAGGGACTGACCATGGCCTTTGGCGAGAAGGTCGTCCAGCACGACCTGAGCTTTGCGGTGCAGCCCGGCGAGATCCTGGTGCTGGTGGGCGGCAGCGGCTGCGGCAAGAGCACCCTGCTGCGCCACCTGATCGGCCTGCAGGCCCCGGCTGCCGGACACATCCACTATGGCGACATCGACCTGGCCGAAGCCGACGAGGACCAGCTCGACACCGTGCGGCGCTCCTTCGGCGTGATGTTCCAGGCCGGCGCACTGTGGAGCAGCATGAGCGTGGGCGAGAACGTGATGCTGCCGCTGCGCGAGTACACCGACCTGGAAGACGACCAGATCGAGACCCTGGCACGCTTCAAGCTGGCCCTGGTGGGACTGGATGGCGCCTTCGATGCCTCGCCCGCAGCGCTTTCGGGCGGCATGAAGAAGCGTGCCGCCATCGCCCGCGCCATGGCCCTGGACGCCCCCCTGCTCTACCTGGATGAACCCTCTGCCGGGCTCGACCCCCTCACCTCTGCGCGGCTGGACGAGCTCATCCTCAGCCTGCGCGACCACCTGGGCACCACCATCGTGATGGTGACCCACGAACTCGACAGCATCTTTGCCGTGGCCGACCGCGCCCTGTTCCTGGATGCCAAGGAGAAGACGATGACCGCAATCGACGCGCCGCGCGCATTGCTGGAACACGGCCCCGAGCCGGTGCGCCAGTTCCTGCGCCGGGGGAACCGACCATGAGCGCCGCCCACCGCAAGACCCATCCCGCCATGCTGGGCCTGTTCGTGGTGATCGGGCTGGTCGTGCTGTTCGTGGCCGTCGTCACGCTGGCCGGCGGTCGGCTGCTGGTGCACAAGCAGAAGGTCGTGATGCACTACGCCGGCTCGGTCTACGGGCTGCAGGTCGGCGCGCCGGTCGTCTTCCGCGGCGTGCGCCTGGGCAGCGTCAGCGCCATCGGCGTGGCCTATGACGCCGACACCCGCAACGTGACCATCCCCGTGACCGCGGAACTGGACCGCGAGCTGGTGGCCAGCATCACCGGCCACAAGGCCGACAGCGGCGGAGAAAACACCTTGCCCGGTCTGGTGCAGCGCGGCCTGCGGGCCCAGCTGGCCACCCAGAGCCTGCTGACCGGCCAGCTCTATGTGGACCTGGACTTCCGCCCCGAGAAGCCCGCCCACTACATCAGCGACAACACGCAAAGCGAGATCCCCACCATCGCCACCGCCTTTCAGGAGCTGCGCAACCAGGTGGACAACCTGGACCTGCGGCGCCTGGTGGACGACGTGTCAGCCATCGCCAGTTCCACCCGCCGCATGGTCAGCGGGCCCGAGGCCGACCATGTGCTGAAGAACCTCGAGGTCGCGACGGACAACCTGCGCCGGGTCAGCAACACGCTGGACAAGCGGCTCAACCCGCTGCTGGATTCGGCCCAGGACACCCTGGCCACCACCAAGCTGAGCATGCAACGGGTGGGAGAGGCCGCCAGCAGCGTGAAAGGGACGTCGCAGCGCGTGGGAGCCAACTTCGGGCCCGATTCGCCGCTGATGCTGAACCTCAACCGCTCGGCCGACGAGCTCTCCCGCAGCGCGGCCGCCCTGCGCGACGCCGTTGGCGACGACTCGCCGATGAACCAGAACCTCCAGCGCGCCTTGCACGACGTCTCCCAGGCCGCACGCGAGCTGCGCGAGCTGGCCAACACCCTGGACGAGCAGCCCGAATCGGTGATCAAGGGCCGCCGCTGAGCGGTGCCCGGAAAGCAGCCCATGTCCACACCCTGCCCCCCCCAATCCAAAGCGCGGCTCGCCCTGGGTGGCGCCATCGTCTCCCTGCTGCTGGCCCTGGCGGCCTGCGGCAGTTCGCCGCCCGTGGCGCTCTACCGCCTGCCCAGCGCCCCCCCGGGCGCAGTCCCCGCGCCGGGGGTTGCGGCCGCCGCAGACGTCTGGCTGCTGTCCAGCGTGCGGCTGCCCGAGTACCTGGACCGGGACGCCCTGCTGTGGCCCAGTGGCGCCACCGGCCTGCGCGCCCTGCCGGGCCAGCGCTGGGCCGAGCCCTTGCGTGATGCCGTGCCGCGGGTGCTGCGCGCCGACCTGGCCCGCCTCAGGGGCACCGACAAGGTCTGGGCCGCCCCCTTGCCCACAGGCCTGCGCGCACAACGGGTGCTGAGGGTCGAGGTGCTGACCTTCGAGGTGTCCGCCGATGGCCAACAGTTCGATCTGGCCGCGCGTTGGTGGCTGGCCGACGGCGACGGGCACACGCCTGCGCTGGTGCGCCAGTTCGAGCTTCGACGCCCCCTGAAGGACGCCGCCCCCGATACGCTGGTGACCGCCCACCGCGAGGCGCTGTGGGCGCTGGCCCAGGACATTGCACGGACCGCGGACCAACCCTGAGCCGGCGGCCCCAACCCCATCGCCGATTGAGCGACATCAAGACTCACAAGGGCACAGGTGATCGAATCCATGCTGGATTTGTCCCATCTGGAGCCACCCCATGAGCCTGACCCGCCTGTGCCACCACCCCCTGGTGGCGGTTGATGACACTGCCACGCTGGCCGATGCCGCGCGGCTGATGCGCACCCAGCATGTGGGCGCCCTGGTGGTGGTGAACCGCCAGGATGGCCCGCACCCGCATGTACTGGGCATGCTGACCGACCGCGACCTGGCCGTGGAGGTGCTGGCCCGGGAACTGCCCATCGATCAGTTGCACGTCGGCGCCCTGGTGGGCGGCGAGCCGGTGGTCGTGCCTGCCCGGTCCAGCCTGGGCGAAGCCGCCCACGCGATGCGCGAAGCCGGCGTGCGGCGACTGCTGGTGGTCAACGAGGAACATGCCCTGGTCGGTCTGATCTCTGCCGACGACCTGCTGGAAGCCATGGCCGGTGAGCTCACCGAGCTGGCTCAGGCCCTGCGCAGCGGGCTGCTGCGCGAAACACAGGAGCGGGGCGCACTGACGGCGCCGCCAACCCCGTCGGCGGCCAGCCACCAGGGGCCTGCCGCGCCGGCGCCCCAACCCGCGGTTGCCGCCACACCCCGCCGGGTGGTGTTCAAGCCCTGGGGCACGCCGGGCATGCCAGCCGCCGAACGCTGAGACCGCCTCTTCAGCCACCGTCCTTGCGCAGCCAGCCCTGCTCCCAGCAGCGGGCCAGCCACTGCGCGAACACGGCCTGCGCTGGCGCCTGGCCGCGCGCCTCCAGTTCGACCAGAGACCGGGCGATGCTCTGCCCCGGCTCGCCCAACAAAGCCAGCCAGGCGGCCTCGGCCGGGTCGACCAGGCTCATGAAGTGAGGCTGCAGTCCTTTGCGCCAGACCAGGACTGGACGCGGCTCGGCAGGCTGTTGCAACGCGGGCAGCGTCGGTGATTCATCGTCCTGCCCACCCGGCAGGGTGTGCAGCGCTTGCCAAAGGGTCGGCGCGGCAGTGTGCAACCACAGCAAGCTCAGCGTGGGGTGCTGCACCGGCCACTGCGCCAGGCAGGCCTCCGGCCCTTCTGATGCGATGTCGGCAGGGGTCCAGGCCGGCACATCGGCGGCGTCGAAGACGCGGCGCAGTGCCCATTCCAGAGCGGCCAGTTCAGCCACCTCCGGATGCCGGCGGTACCGCGCGGCCAGACGGGCCGGAAGGTCCGCCCCATACTCGCCCAGGCTCCTCACCCGGGGTGGAAGGGTCTCGGCATGCCAGCAGGCCAGCTCGGCGAACTGTGCATCGCCCAGGTAGCGGTGCAGGCAGGGGAAGCTGTCTGCCAGCGCGTCATGCAAGCGGGCCCGGTAGGCGTGGTGGTAGACCTGCGCACCGCGCAGGCCCGGCAGCGGCCCCTCCGCCGCCAGCATCTCAGGTGCGTGCACAGGCGCTTCGGACGCGAGCACCATCTCGGCCAGCGCGGCCTGCACAGTCTCGAGCGCCTGTGGCGCGGCCAGGCCCGGCGGGGCCGGCGCCAGACCGCCGCGGTCCGCCGCAGGGTCGATCCGAATGGCCAAGGCCTCGCGGGCGACGGCCCGGGCCTGGTCCAGCTCCTGGAGCAGATCCGCCAGCGGCGGAATGTCATCGTCACGCTCGATCATCGTGGCCACCGGGCCGAAGCGACGACAGGCCTCGGCATAGAGTGACCAGACCTCCGGCGCCACAGGCTGGTCGTGGGTGTCGATCAGAAAGTCCCCCTGGCGGGAATGCCCGGCCAGGTGGATCTGCCGCACGCGGTGGGCCGGCAGGGCCGCCAGGTAAGCGAGCGGGTCAAAGCCATGGTTGACGCTGCTGACATGGATGTTGTTCACATCCACCAGCAGCTCGCAATCGGCCTCTTCGGCCACATGGGCCAGGAAGTCCCACTCGGTGGCCTCGGACGCGCGGTAGCGGATGTAGCTGGAAACGTTCTCCAGCACCAGGTGCCGGCCCAGCACATCCTGGGCCTGGCGGATGCGGGACACCAGGTGGCACGCGCATTCCTCGGTGTACGGCAAGGGGTAGAGGTCGTGCAGCACCCGCCCACCCTGCCCTGTCCAGCACAGGTGCTCGGACACCCACATCGGCTCAACGCGATCGGCCAGGCGTCGCACCCGCCGCAAGTAGTCCAGATCCAGCGGATCGGTGCCCCCCAGGGACAGGGCCACGCCATGCAGGGCCATGGGGTAGGCGGCGCGAAAGCGCTCCAGCAGGGCCAGGGGCTTGCCCCCTTCGACCAAAAAGTTGTCGGTGATGATCTCCAGCCAATCCACCGGCTGGGGCGCAGCCAGGACATCGGCGTAATGCGCGCTCCGCAGTCCCAGTCCAAACCTGGGCTGCAGAGCGGGCGTGCAAACGGGGGGAGCGATGTGGTGCATGACGCGACTTTCCGGCCGAGGCGGCAAACCGCCGCCCCGGCCTGGGCTCAGGACATCGGGCTCACAGATCGCTGATGACCCCGCCCTTGACCAGGCAGCTCTTGGCGTCCATGGCCTTGAAGCCCTGCCCCTTGCAGCTGTTCTGGCCCTTGCAAGCGTGGTCGGTGGTCTTGCAGTCGGACATGCCCTTGCAGCTGTTGACCTCGTAGCAGTGCACGGTGTCGGCTGCGCCCACGGCAGCGCCGGTGGCACCGGCAGGGGCCGTGGCCGCCGCGGCCAGGCCGGAGACCGCCAGGGCGCTGGCGCCCAGCAGGTAGGAAGACAGGGTGGCAAGCTTGCTGTTCATGGTTCAGTTCCTCGATCGATGGGTGCCGTGGGCACACGGGTGTGGAATGCCTGCCCTCGTCATCGCCTGCGCGATCCTCTGGGGCCGACAGGACTCTGTCGCCGACCCACGGCGTTCCTTACACACCCCACGCGAGAAAGCTGAAAGGCCCAAGAAAAAAGCCGCCCGAAGGCGGCTGGTTCCGAGGCCTCGAAGGCACTCACTGGGTCGAGACCAGATCCTTGACCTGTTGCAGCGCGGCCGGATCCTCCATGGTGGTCAGGTCGCCAGGGTCGCGGCCCTCGCACACCGCCTGAATGGCGCGCCGCAGCAGCTTGCCGCTGCGGGTCTTGGGCAGCACGTTGACGAACTTGACCATGGCCGGCCGAGCCACGGCCCCCAGCTGATCGTCGACGACCTTCATGATCTCGGCCTCGTGCGCCTTGGCCTGCTCGGCCGTGGCCGCCTTGCCCGGGTCCTTCAGCACCGCGAAGGCCACGGCCACCTGGCCCTTGAGCTGGTCGGCCACGCCCACCACCGCCACTTCGGCCACGTTCGGGTGGCTGGAGATGCTCTCCTCGATCTCGCGGGTGCCCAGGCGGTGGCCGGCCACGTTGATCACGTCGTCGGTGCGACCCAGGATGTAGAAGTAGCCGTCCGCGTCGCGCACGCCCCAGTCGAAGGTGCTGTACATGACCCGGTTGTGGATGCTGGACCAGTAGGTCTTGACGAAGCGGGCGTCGTCGCCCCAGATGGTCTGCAGGCAGCCCGGGGGCAGCGGCCCCTCGACCGCGATCACACCCTTCTTGTTCGCCTCGGTGATCTCCTCGCCGGAGACTTCGTCGATCAGCTTGATGTCGTAGCCATAGACCGCCTTGCCCGGCGAGCCGAACTTGGTGGGCGCCTTCTCGACGCCATTGCAGATGGCCATGATGGGCCAGCCGGTTTCGGTCTGCCAATAGTTGTCGATGATGGGCTTCTTGATCGCGTCGGCCATCCAGGTGGCGGTGGGCTCGTCCAGCGGCTCGCCGGCCAGGAACAGGGCCTTCAGGCTGGAGAGGTCGTACTTGCTGAGGTAGGCCGGGTCCTGCTTCTTGAGCACGCGGGCCGCGGTGGGCGCCGAGAACATCACCGAAACCTTGTACTTCTCGACCAGGCTCCACCAGATGCCGGCATCCGGACGGATGGGCAGGCCTTCGTACATGATGGTGGCCATGCCGTTGATCAGCGGGCCGTAGATGATGTAGCTGTGGCCCACCACCCAGCCGATGTCGCTGGTGGAGAAATAGGTTTCACCCGGCTCGCCCAGGTAGATGTGCTTCATCGACGCGGCCAGGGCCACCGCATAGCCGGCGGTATCGCGCTGCACGCCCTTGGGCTTGCCGGTGGTGCCGCTGGTGTAGAGGATGTAGCTCGGGTGGGTGCTGTCCACCCACTCGCAGGGCACCTCGGCATTCAGGTGACGTTCACGCTCGCTGGCGTAGTCGATGTCGCGGCCCTCGACCTTGGCGAAATCGGCCAGACCGCGGTTGACCATCAGCACCGCGGTGGGCTTGTGGCTGGACAGGTTGATGGCCTCGTCCAGCAGATGCTTGTAGGGCACCACCTTGCCGCCACGCATGCCGGCATCGGCGCTGACGATGACCTTGGGCTGTGCATCGTCGATGCGGGTGGCCAGCGAGTGGCTGGCAAAGCCGCCGAACACAACCGAGTGGATGGCACCGATGCGCACACAGGCCAGCATCGCAAAGCAGGCCTCGGCGATCATCGGCATGTAGATCAGCACGCGGTCGCCCTTGACCACGCCCTGGGCCTTCAGGATGGCAGCCATGCGCTGCACCTCGGCATGCAGCTCACGGAAGCTGTAGGTCTTTTCCGTGTTCGTCTCGGTGGAAACGAAGATCAGCGCGTTCTGGTCCGGACGCGTCGCCAGGTGGCGGTCGACCGCGTTGTGACACAGATTGGTCTGCCCACCGGCGAACCACTTGGCGAACGGCGGCTGGCTGTAGTCGCACACCTGCTCGTAGGGCTTGTGCCAGTCGATCAGCTGGGCCTGCTCCGCCCAGAAGGCGTCGCGTTGGTCGATGGAAGCGCGGTGAAACTCCTGGTAGGAGTGGTAGGTCAGGCTCATGCTTGTCTCCTCTTGCGGGCGGCGGTGTCTGCACTTCAGACAAACCTCCGATTGAACGCATGCAGCCTGACATTGCGCTGTCAGAGGCGCCCCGCCCCTTGATGCAGATCACTGTTCCGAAGGAAGCATGGTCTCCAGTGCGCGGGCCAGCAGTTGTCCGGGCTCCACCTTGGTGGCCAGGCCCTCGCTGCGCAGCCTGTCCAGCATGCGGCGGGTGATGGTGTGAGCCCCACTGCCCCGGCGGCTCTTGAACATGAAGAACTGGCCGTTGTCGCTGCGCCAGTTGAGCAGTGCCGTCACCCAGCGGCCCTGCAGCATCAGGCGGCAGAGGTCACCCACCTTGAGTCCGTCCAGCCAGGCCTCTCGCTCGACGAGGCTGTCGTCATCCTCCTCGTCCATGGCCATGGGCACCGTGGCCAGCTCGGCATGACCGGCCCACTCATCCCCCTGCAGATCGGCCAGGCCGGGCAGGTCTGCCACCGTCGGGGCGCTGGGCACCACCACCGTCGCGGGGTTGGATTCCATGAGCGAGATCTTCTCGATGCCCGACAACAACCGGGTGAGGTCGGCCACATGCCCCTCTACCTGGTGCAGGCCAAAGCCGGCCGCCCGCATGCCATCGCTGGCGCCGTCCAGCAGGGCCTGCCGTTCGATCAACGTTGGCACGGCGCCGCGCCGAATGCGCCCCACCGCGGTGAGCAGATCGGGCACCAGGTTCATGTAGCGCAGGGCCGCAGGAGAGCCCGGCCCCTCGCGCACCAGTGCATGGGTCATCACCTGGACCCAGGGGCCCTGAAGGAACTGACGCACATCGTCCGGCACCGGTGTCTTGCGCAACTGGTCCGCCAGTTGCGCCCTCACCGTGGGCTCCAGCTCCCGCCGCTTGGACTCGAAATCGAAGGCCGTCTCCAGTTCGGCGGGCCGGGTGGTGCCGAAGTCACCCGGCACGCTGTCAAGCTCGCTCAGCGCGCTGTCGAAGGCCTCCAGGGACAGCTCCTGCGGCCGCTCCAGCTGGGCCAACATCGGCCCCAGGCGGGCTGCCAGATCCCGCATGTCGGGGTCGTTGGGGGACTGGACAGCGCTGAGGGCCGCCAGTCGGTCCAGGAGGCGCCAGAAGGGGTGGCTGGTCTGCTGCAGGGCAGAGAGCTCCTTCGGACTCAGGCGTTCCACCTGGGCCAGCAGCCGCTGCCAGACCGAATCCATGGCCGCGCCTGCATGGGTCTGGCGTGCCAGCACGCGGGTCAGTTGCTCCAGTTTGCGCACCAGCGGCGGCGCCAGGCCGGCCTGCGCGGCCACCGCGCCCACGCCACTGCCGGCAATGCCGATCGCCCCCAGCGACTCGCCCGCAGGCGCGGAGAAGAGGCGCTCGATGCCCACGTAGGCCGAGCCCCCGATGGCCGTGGCGGGCCGCATCGACGCCGACGCAGGCCGCACGCCCTGGTCGCGCAGCCACTGCAGATGCTGCTCGAACAGTTGCAGCGTCCGAGCGCCCAGCACGGTCGCACCGGCGCGCAGGATGGGCAGTCGCAATTCGGGCTCCGCCCCCAGATCCACCAGGGCCTGGCTGAAGGACTCGGCCACCATCGCCGGATTGAGGGGATAGGCCAGCTCCGGCTCGTGCATCGGGCGCCCCGGCAGCACCGCGCAGAGCGAGCGCAGCTCGCGCAAGGTGTTCTCGGTCAGGTGTGTGACCTGCTGGGCCAGGCGACCGGTCTCGATGCCCTCCTGCATGGAGGACTCGTCCATCAGCGACAGCATCGGTGAGGAGTCCAGCAGAAACTCGCGCATCTGCAGGTCCGGCGCCTTGGGCGGAGCCAGCTCCTCCTTGACCCGCTGGGCCAGGGCCCGGACCAGGGCGTGAGCCACCACGCCGTTGCGCGCCTTCAGCCACGACAGTGCCTGGCTCGCCTCGCCGCGCCCACCCGCATGTTCCCAGGGGTTGGACAGGCTGTTGAGCAAGCTGTCCTTGGTCCCCCGCTCCACCTCACCCGCCCAAGCGGGGAGTCCCTCCACGATGTGGAGCCACAAGGCCTGGAAGTTACAGCTGCGGTTCATGGCGCTTGAGCGAAATGTCGGTGATTTCTGAATCAGCGTCAGAGTGTATGACCACTGCGTAAAGGCCGGGTTCCCGAAGCGCAAGCCCGTGTGAAGCACAGAAACAAGAAGGCCTGCCGGAAGGCAGGCCTCTGTGGCGACGGCAGCGAAGCTCAGCCCAGTGCAGCCACCACCTCCGGCGGGGCCTGAACCAACTCGATCAGCACACCGTCACCGCCCACCGGGAACTCCTCATTGCCCTTGGGGTGGATGAAGCAGATGTCGTAGCCGGCCGCGCCCTGGCGGATCCCGCCGGGCGCAAAGCGCACGCCGTGGGCCGTCATCCACTCGACGGCCTTGGGCAGGTCATCCACCCACAGGCCCACGTGGTTGAGCGGCGTGGCATGCACGGCCGGCTTCTTCTCCGGGTCGAGCGGCTGCATCAGGTCCACCTCGACGGCCGTCGGGCCGGAACCCAGGGCACAGATGTCCTCGTCCACGTTCTCGCGTTCGGAGACGAAGGTGCTCTTGACCGACAGGCCGAACATGTCGACCCACAGGGACTTGAGTCGGGTCTTGTCCGGCCCGCCAATGGCGATCTGCTGGATGCCCAGGATCTTGAAGGGCTTGGCGCTGCTCATGCGTGGCTCCTCACTCGAAGGCGATGATGGCCTGGTCCACGCTGAGGCTCTCGCCCTTCTGCGCACGGACTTCCTGGACCACGCAGTCCTGCGTGGCGACCAGGATGTTCTCCATCTTCATGGCTTCGATGACGGCCAGCTTCTCGCCGGCCAGCACCTTCTGGCCCACCTTGACCGCCACATCCACCAACAGGCCCGGCATGGGCGAGAGCAGGAACTTGGACAGATCGGGCGGTGCCTTGTAGGGCATCAGCTTGTGCAGTTCGGCCGCACGCGGCAGCAGCACCAGCGCCTCGATGGCGGTGCCGTTGTGGGCGATGCGCAGGGCCAGCGGCTTCTTGGCGGAACCACGTTCGACCTGGGCGGCAAAGGGCTGGCCGTTGACCAGACCGGTCATCAGCACCTCGCCCAGCTTGGCCTGGCTCTGGATGGCGTAGGTCTTGTGACCGACCGTCACCTCCAGCGTGCCGGCGCCATCATCGAAGGCGCCCAGTTGCACCGGGTGGTAGGTGTTCTGCCCCTCGGCGCCCAACTGCACGACCACCACCTGATCGGCGAAGGCCACCTCGTGCCCCGGCAACTGCCCAGTCATCGAAGCAGCGCGGGCGCGCGACTTGCGACGGATGAAGGCCGCCAGTGCCACCAGGAACAGCGGATCATCGTGTGGCACGTCCTCGGCCCGGAAGCCCTGGCTGTAGTGCTCGGCGATGAAGCCGGTGTTGAACTGGCCGGTGACGAACTTCGGATGGGCCAGCAACGCCGCCTGGAAGGGGATGTTGCTGTTGATGCCGCGAATCACGAAGGCATTGAGCGCGGCGCGCATCTTGTCGATGGCGTCATTGCGGTCGCTGCCGTGCACGATGAGCTTGGCGATCATCGAGTCGTAGAACATCGGAATCTCGCCGCCCTCGTAGACGCCGGTGTCCACGCGCACGCCACCGAAGTGGCCGTTGGCGTAGGCCAGGCCCTGCAGCGTTTCGGTGCCTTGCTCCAGGTTGGCGGCCGGCGGCTGGTACTTCACCAGGCGACCGGTGGAAGGCAGGAAGTTGCGGAACGGGTCTTCCGCATTGATGCGGCACTCGATGGCCCAGCCTTCCTTCTTGATCTCGCCCTGGGTGAAGCCCAGCTTCTCGCCGGCGGCCACGCGGATCATCTGCTCAACCAGATCCAGGCCGGTGATGCACTCGGTCACCGGGTGCTCCACCTGCAGGCGGGTGTTCATCTCCAGGAAGTAGAAGTCCTGGTCCTTGCCGACCACGAACTCCACCGTGCCGGCGCTCTGGTACTTCACCGCCTTGGCCAGGGCCACGGCCTGTTCGCCCATGGCCTTGCGGGTGGCGTCGCTGATGAAGGGCGAAGGTGCCTCTTCAATGACCTTCTGGTGGCGGCGCTGGATCGAGCATTCGCGCTCGTGCAGGTAGACCACGTTGCCGTGGCTGTCGCCCAGGATCTGGATCTCGATGTGGCGCGGCTCCTGGACGTACTTCTCCATGAAGACGCGGTCATCGCCAAAGCTGTTGCGCGCCTCGTTGCGGCAGGACGAGAAGCCTTCGAAGCACTCCTTGTCGTTGTAGGCCACGCGCAGGCCCTTGCCGCCACCGCCGGCCGAGGCCTTGATCATCACCGGGTAGCCGATCTTCTGGGCGATGCCCACGGCTTCCTCGGGCGAGAGGATGGGTTGGTTGTGGCCCGGGATGGTGCTGACCTGGGCTTCGCCCGCCAGCTTCTTCGAGGCGATCTTGTCGCCCATGGCCGCGATGCTGTAGTGCTTCGGACCGATGAAGACGATGCCCTCTTCTTCGCAACGACGGGCGAAGTCCTCGTTCTCCGACAGGAAGCCGTAGCCCGGGTGCAGTGCCTCGGCCCCAGTGGCCTTGCAGGCGGCGATGATCTTGTCGGCCACCAGATAGGACTCGCGCGAGGGCGCCGGCCCCAGCAGCACGGCCTCGTCGGCCAGTTCGACGTGGCGGGCGTCCTTGTCGGCCTCCGAATAGACGGCCACCGTCTGGATGCCCATCTTGCGGGCGGTCTTGATCACGCGGCAAGCAATCTCGCCGCGGTTGGCAATCAGAATCTTCTTGAACATGGTGTGAATCTCCGCGGCTGGATCAGAGGGGGATGTTCCCGTGCTTGCGCCACGGGTTCTCCAGCTTCTTGTCCTTGAGCATCATCAGCGAGCGGCAGATGCGCTTGCGGGTCTCGTGCGGTTGGATGACGTCGTCGATGAAGCCGCGGGCGCCCGCCACGAAGGGGTTGGCGAAGCGGGCCTTGTATTCGGCCTCGCGGGCCGCGAGCTTCTCGGGGTCGCCCTTGTCCTCGCGGAAGATGATCTCCACCGCGCCCTTGGCCCCCATCACCGCGATCTCAGCGTTCGGCCAGGCGAAGTTCACGTCGCCGCGCAGGTGCTTAGAGGCCATCACGTCGTACGCGCCGCCGTAGGCCTTGCGGGTGATGACGGTGACCTTGGGCACCGTGCACTCGGCGTAGGCGTAGAGCAGCTTGGCGCCGTGCTTGATGATGCCGCCGTACTCCTGCGCGGTGCCGGGCATGAAGCCGGGCACGTCCACGAAGGTGATCACCGGGATGTTGAAGGCATCGCAGAAACGCACGAAGCGGGCCGCCTTGATCGAGCTCTTGATGTCCAGGCAGCCGGCCAGCACCAGCGGGTTGTTGGCCACAATGCCCACGGTCTGGCCTTCCATGCGGGCCATGCCGATCACGATGTTGGCCGCGTAGTCGGGCTGCAGCTCGAAGAAGTCGCCATCGTCCACGACCTTCAGGATCAGTTCCTTGATGTCGTAGGGCTTGTTGGGGTTGTCCGGGACCAGCGTGTCGAGCGAGTGGTCCAGGCGCGTGGCCGGGTCGCCACTGGGACGCACCGGCGGCTTGTCCTTGTTGTTCAGCGGCAGGTAGTTGAAGAAGCGGCGCAGCATCAGCAGCGCCTCCACGTCATTTTCGAAGGCCAGGTCGGCCACGCCGCTCTTGGCGGTGTGGGTGCTGGCGCCACCCAGTTCCTCGGCCGTCACCTCCTCGTGGGTCACGGTCTTCACCACCTCGGGACCGGTGACGAACATGTAGGAACTGTCCTTCACCATGAAGATGAAGTCGGTCATCGAAGGCGAGTACACCGCACCGCCAGCGCAGGGGCCCATGATCATGCTGATCTGCGGGATCACGCCCGAGGCCATCACGTTCTTCTGGAACACGTCGGCATAGCCGCCCAGCGAGGCCACGCCTTCCTGGATGCGGGCACCGCCCGAGTCGTTCAGGCCGATCACCGGGGCACCGACCTTCATGGCCTGGTCCATGATCTTGCAGATCTTCTCGGCGTGCGATTCGCTCAAAGCGCCGCCGAAGACGGTGAAGTCCTGGCTGAACGCAAAGGCCAGGCGGCCGTTGATCATGCCGTAGCCGGTCACCACGCCGTCGCCCGGGATCTTGCTATCGGCCATGCCGAAGTCCACGCAGCGGTGCTCGACGAACATGTCCCATTCCTCGAACGTGCCCTGGTCGAACAGCAGCTCCAGCCGCTCACGGGCGGTCAGCTTGCCCTTCTTGTGCTGAGCGGCAATGCGCTTCTCGCCGCCGCCCAGGCGCGCCTTGGCGCGCTTGTCTTCGAGCATCTGCTGAATGTCATGCATGATGGTTCACTCCTCGGTCTCTCGGGGGTACTTGGAATGGGTCAGTGGAACAGGTCGAGCAGGCGGCGCGCAGCCACGGAGGCTGCCACGCGCCCGGCCCGGACCTCGGTGGTCAGGGGTGCCAGGGCCTCGCGGACCTGGGCATGGGCCCGGAAACGGGCCTTGAGCCCGGCGTCGATGCGCTCCCACATCCAGGCTTCGTCCTGGGCATGGCGGCGGGCAGCCAGCCGGCCGCTGCGCTGCTGCAGTTCGCGGTAGTGGCTCACGGTCTGCCAGAACTCGGGCACGCCGGTGTTCTTGAGGGCACTGAGCTGCAGCACCTGGGGATGCCACAAGTCGTCCAGGTGATGGGCATGCTCGGGGTTGCCATGCTGGCCCAGGAGCCGCAGGGCGCTGGTGATCTGGGCGCGGGCGCGGGTGGCCGCGTTCACGTCGATGTCGGCCTTGTTGATGACCACCAGATCGGCCAGCTCCATCACGCCCTTCTTGATGGCCTGCAGGTCGTCGCCTGCGTTGGGCAACTGCAGCAGGCAGAACATGTCGGTCATGCCATGCACGGCCGTCTCGCTCTGGCCGACACCCACGGTCTCGACGATCACCACGTCGTAGCCGGCCGCCTCGCAGACGATCATCGCCTCGCGGGTGCGTTCGGCCACGCCGCCCAGCGTGCCGCCGGAGGGGCTTGGACGGATGTAGGCGGCGTCCTGGATGGAGAGCTGCTCCATGCGGGTCTTGTCACCCAGGATGGAGCCGCCGGACACGCTGGACGATGGATCCACCGCCAGCACCGCCACCCGATGCCCCTGGCCGATCAGGTGCAGGCCCAGGGCCTCGATGAAAGTGCTCTTGCCCACGCCGGGCACGCCGGAGATGCCCAGTCGGAAGGACTGACCGCCATGTGGCAGCAAGGCGTTGAGCAGGGCATCGGCTCGCAGCCGGTGGTCCGGTCGGGTCGATTCCAGCAGCGTGATGGTCTTGGCGATGGCGCGGCGGCGCAGCACCGGGTCAGGCCCCAGCACCTGCTCGCACAGCCGCTGCTCGCCGGCCTCCAGGGTGCCGTCGTTGAGAAGGCTCGTCATCGGATCAGCGGAGGTCGGTCTGCCCGTCAGAGACAGCGGGCCGCAGGTAATACAGATCCCACTCGCCCTCGGCCTGCAGCTGGAAGCCGTGCCGCTGGTAGAAGCGGTTGGCGTCGCTCAGGCGCAAGGCAGTGACGCGCACGGCCTTGCCGTGGCGATCAGCCTCCTGTAGCACCTGCTCCATCACCCAGGACCCGATGCCCAGTTTCTGCGCGTTGGGGTGGATGTAGAGGTGGTCGAGCAGCCATTCGCCGCTGTCTTCCAGCGGGACCACCACGACGAAGCCCACCAACTCGCCGTCGAGCAGGATGTTGCGGGTGAACTTGGGCTGGAAGCCACGCGAGAGGCGCTCTCGGGCGCGCTGCGGATCAAAGCGACCCACCTGTTCCAGGCTCTCGCGCATGGCGGCCAGCCGCAGCAGCAGCAGGGCTTCGAAGTCGTCGTCGCTCGCGGGCCTGAGAGAGAGTCCGGGCGGTGGCGACTTGGTGGGCATGGTGGCGGTGCGGAATGAACAGTGAAGAAACTCAGGCCTGCTGGGCGCTGCGGATCTGCTCCAGCACGTCCTTGGCACTGACCGGGATCGGCGTGCCGGGGCCATAAATGCCCTTGACGCCGGATTCATACAGGTAATCGTAGTCCTGCGCCGGAATCACGCCCCCGACGAAGACGATGATGTCGTCGGCGCCCTGCTTCTTCAGCTCGGCGATGATGGCTGGCACCAGGGTCTTGTGGCCGGCCGCCAGCGTGGAGATGCCGACCGCGTGGACATCGTTCTCGATGGCCTGACGGGCACATTCTTCAGGCGTCTGGAACAGCGGGCCCATGTCCACATCGAAGCCCAGGTCGGCGAAGGCCGTGGCCACCACCTTGGCGCCGCGGTCGTGGCCGTCCTGGCCCAGCTTGGCGATCATCACGCGCGGACGGCGCCCGGCCTGCTCGGCGAAGGCATTGATCTCGCCCTTGAGCTTTTCCCAGCCTTCGGCCGAGTCATAGGCAGCTGCGTACACACCGGTCACCTTCTGGATGTCCGCACGGTGGCGGCCGAACACCTTCTCCAGCGCATCGCTGACCTCGCCCACGGTGGCGCGCAGGCGGATGGCCTGGATCGACAGGTCGAGCAGGTTGCCCTGCCCGCTTTGGGCACTGGCAGTCAGCGCGTCCAGGGCCGATTGGACCTTGGCGTTGTCCCGCGTCGCCTTGATCTGCTTCAAGCGGGCGATCTGGGATTCACGCACCTTGACGTTGTCCACCTCGAGGATCTCGACCGGATCCTCCTTGGCCAGCTTGTATTTGTTGACACCGACGATGACGTCCTTGCCGGAGTCGATGCGGGCCTGCTTCTCGGCTGCGCTGGCCTCGATCTTGAGCTTGGCCCAGCCACTGTCCACCGCCTTGGTCATGCCGCCCATGGCCTCGACCTCTTCGATGATGGCCCAGGCCTTCTCGGCCATCTGCTGGGTCAGCGCCTCCATCATGTAGGAGCCGGCCCAGGGGTCCACCACGTTGGTGATGTGGGTCTCTTCCTGGATGATGAGCTGGGTGTTGCGGGCGATGCGAGACGAGAACTCGGTGGGCAGCGCGATGGCCTCGTCCAGCGAGTTGGTGTGCAGGCTCTGGGTGCCGCCGAACACTGCCGCCATGGCTTCAATGGTGGTGCGCACCACGTTGTTGTACGGGTCCTGCTCGGTCAGCGACCAGCCCGAGGTCTGGCTGTGGGTGCGCAGCATCAGGCTCTTGGGGTTCTTCGCGTTGAAGCCCTTCATGATGCGGCACCACAGCAGACGCGCCGCGCGCATCTTGGCGATCTCGAGGTAGAAGTTCATCCCGACCGCCCAGAAGAAGGACAGCCGGCCCGCAAAGTCGTCCACGTCCAGGCCCTTGGCGATGGCGGTCTTGACGTACTCCTTGCCGTCGGCCAGCGTGAAGGCCAGCTCCAGCGCTTGGTTGGCCCCCGCCTCCTGCATGTGGTAGCCCGAGATCGAGATCGAGTTGAACTTGGGCATGTTCTGACTCGTGTACTCGATGATGTCGCCGATGATCTTCATCGACGGCTCGGGCGGGTAGATGTAGGTGTTGCGGACCATGAACTCCTTGAGGATGTCGTTCTGGATGGTCCCGGACAGCTTGTCCTGCGGCACGCCCTGCTCTTCGGCGGCGATCACGTAGCCGGCCAGCACCGGCAGCACCGCACCGTTCATGGTCATCGAGACCGAGACCTTGTCCAGCGGGATGCCGTCGAACAGGATCTTCATGTCCTCGACGGAGTCGATCGCCACGCCGGCCTTGCCCACGTCGCCGGTCACGCGCAGATGGTCGCTGTCGTAGCCGCGGTGGGTGGCCAGGTCGAAGGCCACCGAGACGCCCTGCCCGCCGGCCGCCAGGGCCTTGCGGTAGAAAGCGTTGGATTCCTCGGCGGTGGAGAAGCCGGCGTACTGGCGGATGGTCCAGGGCCGCACAGCGTACATCGTGGCCTGCGGGCCGCGGATGAAGGGCTCGAATCCCGGCAGGGTGTTGGCGTAGGGCAGGCTGGCGGTGTCCTCCGCGGTGTACAGCGGCTTGACCTCGATGCCCTCGGGCGTGCGCCAGGTGAGCTTGGCCAGATCCCCGCCGGCCGACTTGGCGGCGGCCTGGGCCCATTGTTCGAGGTTGGCGGACTTGAATTCGTTCGGGTTCGACATGGAATCTCCTGGGGCCCGGCGTGCAATCGCCTGGGACACGTCCCTGTGCATCTGCTTGTCAGATTGGCTTGCTGACAATGATACAGAATGCATAATTATGAACCCATCTTGACATGGCTCACTGAACCCTGCCTGACACTGCCGTGCCCGACAACGATTCGATTTTCGCCTCCCGAGCCCTGTACCTCCAGGTGGCCGAGCGCCTGCGCGAGCAGATCTTCAACCGCGAGCTTGAGCCCGGCAACTGGATCGACGAGCAGAAGCTGGCCGCGGACTATGGCATCAGCCGCACGCCCCTGCGGGAAGCCCTGAAGGTGCTGGCCGTCGAAGGTCTGGTGACCATGAAGATGCGCCGGGGCGCCTACGTCACCGAGATGTCGGCTCAGGACGTCAGCCAGGTCTACCGGCTGCTGGCCCTGCTCGAGAGCGATGCGGCCGCCCAGGTGGCCGAAGGGGCCAGCCCAGCCGAGCTGGCCGAGTTGCGCCAGCTGCACGAGCAGCTGGAGGCCGAGGTGGGGCAGCGGGACGACTTCTTCCGCACCAACGAGCGCTTTCACATGCGGCTGCTGGCCATGGCCCACAACCGCTGGCGCGAACAGATCGTCAACGACCTGCGCAAGGTGATGAAACTCAACCGGCACCATTCGCTGTTCCGACAGGGGCGGATCGAGGAATCGCTGGCAGAGCATCGCGCCTTGCTGAACGCGCTGGAGCAGCGCACGCCCGAGGAGGCGGCACGGCTGATGCGGGCCCATTTCGACAACGGCCTGACCGCGGCTCAAACGGCCTGAGGCCCATTGCCGGTCAGGGTCTGCGCGGTCAGCCAGGCCTCGAAACTGGCCAACGCCGGACTGGCCGGCCGGCTGGCCAGTCGGGTGAGCCAATAGCGGCCCACCGCCACCTCCACCTCGAAGGGACGCACCAGCCGCCCCTGCGCCAGATCCCGCTGGAACATCACGGCAGGCAACAAGGCCACTCCCGCCCCCTGGGCCGCGGCCTCGGCCAGTGCCAGCGAGCTGTCAAACACCATGCCCCGCAGCGGCGGAACCCGCACTCCCGCCGCGGCACACCACCGGTCCCACTCGTCGACACGGTAGGAGCGCAGCAGGGGCACATCCATCAGGTCCTGCGGCCGCCTCAGCCGCGCCGCCAACGTGGGGCCGCACAGCGGTGCCAACGGCGCCTGCAGCAGTGGCACGGCCTGGGTGCCGTGCCAGTGGCCATCGCCAAAGCGGATGGCAGCATCCAGGCCCTCTGCGGCCAGATCCACCCGGTTGTTGTGCGTCTGCAGGCGCAGGTCCACATGCGGGCAGGCCGCCTGGAACCCCGCCAGCCGCGGCAGCAGCCAGCCGACCGCGTAGGTGGCCACCACGCCCAACGTCAACGTCTCCCGGGGGCACCCGTCACGCAGCTGCTGCAGGCTTTCGGCCAGGCGCTCGAACGAGGCCGCCACGGCCGGCAGGATGGCCCGCCCTTCATCGGTCAATGCCAAGCCGCGTGGCAGGCGGTGGAACAGGCGCACCCCGTAGCGCGCCTCCAGGTTCTTGACATGCTGGCTGACGGCGGTCGGACTGAGGTGCAGTTCATCGGCGGCACGCGCGAAGTTCAGGTGCCGGGCAGACACTGCGAAAGCCCGCAGAGCGTTGAGGGGCAGATCCATGGTTGACCTCTGAAAATGGATGGTCTCCCCTGCATTCTTCCCATTTGTTCCTCCGCCCTCCAGTCCCTAACCTTCGGTCACCTTCACCACTGAGAGAACCATGCAGAAACGCGACTTTCTGACCCATCTGCTCGGCCTGGGCTGCCTGGGATCTGCGCTGGCCAATCCGTTGGAGCCCCAGGAAAATCCAACCCCTTCCCCTGCCCTCCAACAGGCCCTGCGGGACATCGAAGCCCGCGCCAAAGGGCGCCTGGGCCTGGCCGTGCTGGACACCGGCAGCGGCCGCCGGTGGCTCCATCGCGCCGACGAACGCTTTCTCTTGTGCAGCACCTTCAAGCTGCTGCTGTGTGCCCAGGTGCTGGAGCGCGCAGCCCTTGGCGAAGAACGGCTGGACCGACCGCTCTCGTTCGATCGTCGCGACCTGGTCGAGTGGTCACCCGTGACCAAGAAGGCCGTGGGCCGCGGCCACCTGAGCGTGGCCCAGCTGTGCGAGGCCACCATGACCACCAGCGACAACACCGCGGCCCTGCTGCTGCTGAAGACGCAAGGCGGCCCCGCCGGCCTGACGCGCTGGTTGCGCGCCCATGGCGACACCCAAACCCGTCTGGATCGCAGCGAGCCCGATCTCAACCTCGCTGACCCGACCGGCGAGTGGGACACAACGACTCCGGCGGCCATGGCGGACACCGTGCAGCGGCTGAGCCTAGGCGCAGGCCTGCCCGCGACAGTGCAGGCCCAGTTGCTGGCCTGGATGAAAGCCAGCATCACGGGCGCCCAGCGCCTGCGCGCCGGTCTGCCAGCGGGCTGGCAGATCGGCAACAAGACCGGCACGGGAGACGGCATCAGCAACGATGTGGCCATCGTCTGGCCGCCGGGGCAAGTTGCCCCCTGGGTGGTGGTGGCGCTGCTGAGTGACTGCCGCAGCCCGCGCGAGGTGCAGGAGAGCTGCCTGGCCGAGGTGGGCCGGCTGCTGCCGCGCTGGCAGCAGACCTGACGATCAAGCCTGGCGAATCGGCATGAAAAAAGGCCCCCGAGGGGGCCTTCGCTTCGGAGCGGGAGGGCATGGACGCCCTGCCCGCTCCGCAGGCATCAACGCTGTGCCAGCGGCTTGACGTCGCGGTTGGCGGCGCCCACGAACAGCTGACGCGGACGACCGATCTTGTACTCAGGGTCGGCGATCATCTCGTTGAGCTGGGCGATCCAGCCCACCGTGCGGGCGAGCGCGAAGATGGCGGTGAACAGCGGTACGGGGATGCCGATGGCGCGCTGCACGATGCCCGAGTAGAAGTCCACGTTCGGGTACAGCTTGCGAGCGACGAAGTAATCGTCTTCCAGCGCAATCTTTTCCAGCGCCATGGCCAGCTTGAACAGCGGGTCGTTCTCCAGACCCAGCTCCATCAGCACTTCCTTGCAGGTTTCCTGCATGAGCTTGGCACGCGGGTCGTAGTTCTTGTAGACGCGGTGACCGAAGCCCATCAGGCGCACGCCCGAGTTCTTGTCCTTCACCTGGTTCATGAACTCGCCGACCTTGGCCACGCCGCCCATCTTCTGGATGTCCTCCAGCATGTTCAGGCAGGCTTCGTTCGCACCGCCGTGGGCCGGGCCCCACAGGCAGGCCACGCCAGCAGCGATGGCCGCAAACGGGTTGGTGCCCGACGAGCCGCACAGACGCACGGTCGAGGTGGAGGCGTTCTGCTCGTGGTCAGCGTGCAGGATGAAGATGCGGTCCAGGGCGCGCTCGATGACCGGGCTGACCTTGTACTCCTCGCACGGCGTGGCGAACATCATCCGCAGGAAGTTGCCCGAGTAGGACAGGTCGTTCTTCGGATAGATGTAGGGCTGGCCGACGGTGTACTTGTAGGCCATGGCCACCAGCGTCGGCATCTTGGCGATCAGGCGGATCGCCGCGATCTCGCGGTGCTCGGGGTTATTGATGTCGGTGCTGTCGTGGTAGAAGGCCGACAAGGCACCCACCAGGCCGGTCATCACGGCCATCGGGTGCGCGTCGCGGCGGAAGCCACGCAGGAAGAACTGCATCTGCTCGTTGACCATGGTGTGGTTGGTCACGCGCGCCTGGAACTCGCTCTTCTGCGTCGCGTTCGGCAGTTCGCCGTTCAGCAGCAGGTAGCAGGTTTCCAGGTAGTCGCAGTTCACCGCCAGCTGCTCGATCGGGTAGCCGCGGTACAGCAGTTCGCCCTTGTCACCGTCGATGTAGGTGATGGTCGAATTGCACGAGGCCGTCGACAGGAAACCGGGGTCGTAGGTGAACTTGCCGGTCTGGCCGTACAGCTTGCGGATGTCGATCACATCGGGCCCGATCGTGCCCTTGTAGATCGGCAGTTCCATGCTGGGGCTGCCGTCGGAAAACGACAGGGTGGCTTTCACGTCGGAGGGAGTCATCGTCGGGTCCTTTCTCACTCAAAACCATCAAGTGGGTTGGCGCAACTGCACCAGCACATCCCGTACCACCGGGATGTCCAGGGAGCCCTCGGGGTCCTTCCGCGCAAGCAGCAGGTCCAAGAGGTCGTTGTCCGCCAGATCCATCAGCAATTGAAGTCCTTCCACCTGCCGCGCCGTCAATGTCTCTTCGTAGCGGCGGAAGAACCGTTCCATGAACAGGTCGTTTTCAAGCAAGCCCCGGCGGCAGCTCCATTTCAGGCGGCTGACGACGGAAGGCTCCACGCGGGTGGTGTCATCCATAGGGGCTTGCTCCACGCAGACCAAAGTGCGTGCTCAGACGGCGCGACGCACCATCAATTCCTTGATCTTGCCGATGGCCCTGGTCGGGTTCAGACCCTTGGGGCACACGTCAACGCAATTCATGATGGTGTGGCAACGGAACAGCCGGTACGGATCTTCCAGGTTGTCCAGTCGCTCGCTGGTGGCTTCGTCGCGGCTGTCCGCAATGAAGCGGTAGGCCTGCAGCAGGCCCGCCGGACCCACGAACTTGTCGGGGTTCCACCAGAAGCTCGGGCAGCTCGTCGAGCAGCTCGCGCACAGGATGCACTCGTACAGCCCGTTGAGCTCTTCGCGCTCTTCGGGCGTCTGCAGACGCTCCTTCTCGGGCGGCGGCGCGTCGGTGAGCAGGTAGGGCTTGATCGAGTGGTACTGCTTGAAGAACTGCGTCATGTCCACGATCAGGTCGCGGATCACGGGCAGGCCCGGCAGCGGACGCAGCACGATGGTGTCGGGCAGCGAACGCATGTTGGTCAGGCAGGCCAGGCCGTTCTTGCCGCAGATGTTCATCGCGTCGGAACCGCAGACGCCTTCGCGGCAGGAGCGGCGGAAGGCGATCGAGGGATCGACCTCCTTGAGCTTGATCAGGGCGTCCAGCAGCATGCGCTCGTTGCCTTGCAGCTCGAGCTCAATGGTCTGCATGTAGGGCTTGGCGTCCTTGTCCGGGTCGTAACGGTAGATCTGAAAGGTGCGCTTGGTCATGTGAATTGCTCCTTGGGCGCTCAGAAGGTACGGACCTTGGGGGGCACGCTGTCAACGGTGAGCGGCTTCAGGTTCACCGGCTTGTAGGACAGGCCGTTCGAGGCGCTGTCCCACAGGGTGTGCTTGAGCCACTCCTTGTCGTTGCGGCCCAGCGGGAACTCCGCATCGTCCGCGCCCCGCTCGTAGTCGTTCACGGTGTGGGCACCACGGCATTCCTTGCGCGCCGCGGCCGACACCATCGTGGCCTGGGCGGCCTCGATCAGGTTGTCGACTTCCAGCGCTTCCATGCGGGCGGTGTTCCAGACCTTGGACTTGTCCTTCAGGGTGACGTTCTTCACGCGCTCGCGAATCTCGGCGATGCGCGTCACGCCTTCGTCCATCAGGGCCTGGGTGCGGAACACGCCGGCGTGCGACTGCATGCAGGCGCGCAGGTCGTTCGCGACGGTCTGCGCGTACTCGCCCGAGGTGCTGGACTCCAGGCGCGCCAGGCGGGCCAGGGTCTTGTCGGCCGCATCGGCCGGCAGCGGCTTGTGCGCCTTGGGCTCGTTCTTGAGCGACTCGACGATGTGGTTGCCGGCGGCACGGCCGAAGACCACCAGATCCAGCAGCGAGTTGGTGCCCAGACGGTTGGCGCCGTGCACCGACACGCAGGAGCATTCACCCACGGCATACAGGCCCGGGATGGGGCTGCGATGATCGTCGCCCTTGGGCACCGACACCTGACCGTGGATGTTGGTGGGGATGCCACCCATCTGGTAGTGGATGGTCGGCACCACGGGAATCGGTTCCTTGGTGATGTCGACGTTGGCGAAGTTGTGGCCGATCTCGAACACCGAGGGCAGACGCTTGAGGATGGTCTCGGCACCCAGGTGGGTCATGTCCAGAACCACGTAGTCCTTGTTGGGACCGCAGCCGCGACCTTCCTTGATCTCCTGGTCCATGCAGCGCGAGACGAAGTCACGCGGCGCCAGATCCTTCAGCGTCGGGGCATAGCGCTCCATGAAGCGCTCGCCATTGGCGTTGCGCAGGATGGCGCCCTCGCCGCGGCAGCCTTCGGTCAGCAGCACGCCCGCACCGGCCACGCCGGTCGGGTGGAACTGCCAGAACTCCATGTCCTGCAGCGGGATGCCCGCACGCGCCGCCATGCCCAGGCCGTCACCGGTGTTGATGAAGGCGTTGGTCGAGGCCTGGAAGATGCGGCCGGCACCACCGGTGGCCAGCAGCACGATCTTGGCTTCGAGGACGTGGATGTCGCCGGTTTCCAGTTCCAGCGCGGTCACGCCCACCACGTCGCCGTCGGCGTCGCGGATCAGGTCCAGCGCCATCCACTCCACGAAGAAGTTGGTGCGGGCGCGCACGTTCTGCTGGTACAGGGTGTGCAGCAGGGCGTGGCCGGTGCGGTCGGCTGCGGCACAGGCACGCTGCACCGGCTTCTCGCCGTAGTTGGCGGTGTGGCCACCGAACGGGCGTTGATAGATCGTGCCGTCCGCATTGCGGTCGAACGGCATGCCGAAGTGTTCCAGCTCGTAGACGACCTTCGGCGCTTCACGGCACATGAACTCGATGGCGTCCTGGTCACCCAGCCAGTCCGAGCCCTTGATCGTGTCGTAGAAATGGTAGTGCCAGTTGTCCTCGGACATGTTGCCCAGCGAGGCACCGATGCCGCCCTGCGCAGCCACGGTGTGGGAGCGGGTCGGGAACACCTTGGACAGAACCGCCACGTTCAGGCCAGCCTTGGCCAGTTGCAGCGAGGCGCGCATGCCGGAACCACCGGCACCGACGATGACGACGTCGAACTTGCGCTTGGAAATATTGTTGGTCTGTGCCATTTTGCTTACAGCCTCCAGAGCACTTGAACAGCCCAGCCGGCACAACCCACCAGCCAGACGATGGAGAAGACCTGCAGCGCCAGGCGCAGACCCACCGGCTTGATGTAATCCATCCAGATGTCGCGCACACCCACCCACGCGTGGTAGGCCAGCGCCACGATGACCGTGAAGGTCAGGAACTTCATCCACTGGGCCGCGAAGATGCCGGCCCACTTGTCGTAGCCCAGTTCACCGGGCATCAGGACCTGCACCAGCAGGACCACCGTGAACAGCGCCATCAGCACTGCCGTGACACGCTGGGCCAGCCAGTCGCGCAGACCATAGTGCGCACCGACGACGGTGCGCTTGCTTCCGTAGTTGATTGCCATTTGCTGAGAACTCCGATCAGTACAGGCCGAAGAGCTTGGCGCCGAGCAGCACGGTCAGGGCCAGGCTGATCACCAGAGTCGCAATGGCCGACGAGCGACCCTGTTCCTTGGTGACGCTGTGGGTGGCATCCATCCAGAGGTGGCGCACACCCGCAGTGAAGTGGTGCAGGTAACCCCAGATCAAACCCAGGCAGACCAGCTTCACGAACCAGCCCGGCACGAAGCCGATGCCGGCCACGAAGGCGCTGCGGAAGGATTCAAACGAGACTTCGGAGGTCACGCTGACGTCGAACAGCCACACCACGAAGGGCAGCAGCACGAACAGGATGGCGCCGCTGACGCGGTGCAGGATGGAAACGATGCCGGCTGGAGGGAGCCGGTAGTTGCGGATTTCCGTCACATGGATGTTGCGGAACTCCGGACGTTGCTTGAGCGTATCTGCCATGGCGTCTGTCCTGGTTGTGTCAGTCCTGGTTGTGGTTGTCTCTCGTCGAAACGAGAAATTCGAAGGAACGAGCGGAACGTTGAGGGGCTGTAACCTCAGCGAAACCGAATGATTTTATTGCAACGCACCAGGCTTTCAGGGGCCTTTCCGGAGGCCCGGTGAACATCACAGGTTTTCAATTGAGCTCGTTCCTGTAGTAATGAGTGCTGGTGTCGTACCAGCCCCGGCGCAATTCGACGGGCTTGTCGTGATAGGTGTGCGACAGCCGCTCCACATTGAGCAGGGGCGCGCCGACGGCCACCTGAAGGATCTCCGCGGTGCGCGCATCGGCCGCCACGGCGCGGATTTTTTCCTCGGCCCGGATCATCCGCACGCCGAATTCGGTCTCGAAGAGCCCGTACATCGGCCCTGCGTACTGGGCCAGCCGCTCGGCCGTGAGACCCTTGAAGGGCGTGGCGGGCAGCCAGATCTCGTCCAGCACCACCGCCCGTCCCATGCGCGACAGCGTGCGATGGATCTGCAGCACGCTGTCGCCCGGTTTGAGCTCCAGCGCCCGGGCCACCTCGGCTGGCGCCCGCATGCGCCGGCAGTCCATGAAGTGCCGCGCCATGCCGCTGGCGGGCCCCTTGTCCGGCGCCAGCCGCAGGAAGCGGTACTGGATGTTCTGCTCGGTATGGGTGGCCACGAAGGTGCCCCGGCCCTGACGGCGGGTCAGCAGGTTCTCCATGGCCATCTCGTCAATGGCCTTGCGCACGGTCCCTTGACTGACCCCAAACCGGACGGCGAGCTCCTGCTCGCTGGGGATCAACTCACCGGGCTTCCACTCGCCGCTGTTGAGGCTTTTGACCAGCAAGGCCTTGATCTGGCGGTAGAGCGGACTGAACGCCGGCCCCGCGGAGGCGGCGGCAGGCGCAGCGTCCATCGAATCGGGGGCGGGCAGAGCAGGCATGGGGCGGCATTGCAGCACACGCGGGGCCGGTCGTCCACCGCAATCGCAAGTTGTCTTATATAAGACATAAGATTCTTGACCGAGGGTCAACACCCCCCTAGACTCGCGAGCTACACTCATGGCCGGTGCGCGCTTGCACAGCGTGCGCGCCGCTCACAGAGTGCCGGTGGCGACACGGCCCGTCCGCGCAGTCGGAAGCCCCTGCCACGCGACCCATTCCGCTCCCCTACCCTTCCTCGGAGATTTCCACATGAGCAAGAAACCCGTGCGCGTGGCCGTGACCGGCGCCGCAGGCCAGATCGGCTACGCCCTGCTGTTCCGCATCGCTTCTGGCGAGATGCTGGGCAAGGACCAGCCCGTGATCCTGCAACTGCTGGAGATCCCGGACGAAAAGGCCCAGAACGCGCTCAAGGGCGTGATCATGGAACTGGAAGACTGCGCCTTCCCGCTGCTGGCCGGCATCGAAGCCCACAGCGATCCGATGACCGCCTTCAAGGACACCGACTACGCCCTGCTGGTCGGTGCCCGTCCCCGCGGCCCCGGCATGGAGCGCGCCGATCTGCTGGCCGCCAACGCCCAGATCTTCACCGCCCAGGGCAAGGCCCTGAACGCCGTGGCTTCGCGCAACGTCAAGGTGCTGGTCGTCGGCAACCCCGCCAACACCAACGCCTACATCGCCATGAAGTCGGCTCCGGACCTGAAGCCGGGCAACTTCACCGCCATGCTGCGTCTGGACCACAACCGCGCCGCCTCGCAGATCGCCACCAAGATCGGCTGCGCCGTCGGTGACATCGAGAAGCTGGCCGTCTGGGGCAACCACTCGCCCACCATGTACGCTGACTACCGCTTCGCCACCGTGAACGGCAAGTCGGTCAAGGATGCCATCAACGACCAGGTCTGGAACAAGGACGTGTTCCTGCCGACCGTGGGCAAGCGCGGCGCCGCCATCATCGCCGCCCGCGGCCTGTCGTCGGCCGCTTCGGCCGCCAACGCCGCCATCGACCACATGCACGACTGGGCCCTGGGCACCAAGGGCAAGTGGGTCACGATGGGCATCCCCTCGCAAGGCTGGTACGGCATCCCCAAGGATGTGATGTTCGGCTTCCCGGTGACCTGCGAAAACGGCGAGTACAAGGTCGTTGAAGGCCTGGAGATCGACGCTTTCTCGCAAGAGTGCATCAACAAGACCCTGGCCGAGCTGGAAGGCGAAAAGGACGGCGTCAAGCACCTGCTGTGATGCCCGAGCCCTTCTCCTGAAGGGCACGCTAAGCTGCGAAGCCGGTCGGCGCCCACGCGCCACCGGCTTTTTTCATGCCCACCCGAGTTTGAGAGTTTGCCCGCCATGACCGACGCCTCGCTCCGCCATCCCCGTGACGTGCTCTTCGAGGAAGGCGATGCCGTGCCCGACCTGCCTGTCTGCGATCACTACTGCGGCGTCGAAGCCCGCATGCGCAAGAGCCTGGACCTGCAGGCCGAGCTCGGCCCGGTCTTCGACGTCACCCTGGACGGCGAAGACGGCGCCCCCGTGGGGGGGGAAGTCGAGCACGCCCACCTGATCGCGGAGCTGGCCACCTCGGCACAGAACCGGTTTGGCCGGGTCGGCGCGCGGGTGGTGCCGGTGGACCACCCCGCCTTCGTGCCGATGCTGGAGGCGCTGCTGCCCCGCGCTGGCGAGCGCCTGGCGTACCTGATGATCCCCAAGCCGCGGCACCTGGCCGACCTCCAGCAGGCCGTGACCACCATCGACGCGCTGTCAGCCCAGGCGAATCTCACCCGCGCCCTGCCCCTGCACGCGTTGGTCGAAACCCATGGCGCCTTGCGCGACGCGTTCGCCATGGCGGCCCACCCGCGCATCGAGTCCCTGTCCTTCGGGCTGATGGACTTCGTCTCGGCCCACCGGGGCGCCATTCCGCAATCGGCCATGGGCGTCGAAGGCCAGTTCCAGCATCCCCTGGTGCTGCGCGCCAAGCTGGAGATCACCGCGGCCTGCCACGCCGCCGGCAAGGTGCCCTCGCACTGCGTGGTGACCGAATTCAAGGACAGCGACGCCCTGCAGCAAGCGGCCGAGAAGGCCTGCCGACAACTGGGCTACACGCGGATGTGGAGCATCCACCCTGACCAGATCCGGCCCATCGTCGACGCCTTCTCCCCCACGACCGCCGAGATCGACCAGGCCGCGGAAATTCTGCTGGCAGCGCAGGCCGCGGACTGGGCACCGATCCGCCACCGGCACCTGGGCCGGGACCAGTTGCACGACCGCGCCAGCTACCGCTACTTCTGGCAAGTGCTGCAACGCGCCCACCGCACATCCTTCAGCGAGGGACCCCAGTTGCCGGCCGAGGTCAGGGCGCGCTTTTTCGCCGAGACAGCCGGCGCATGAAACCAAAGGTCACGAAAAATCAGGCTTTAAGGCGCACAATCTCATCTGTTTTCTACCCACCCGTTTCCCGAGGAGTGATACGCATGATCCGTGCGTTCCTGACCGTTGCATTGTCGCTGGGCCTGCTGGGCGCCCAGGCGGCTCACGCCGTCCAGCCCGCCAAGGCCAAGACCAGCAAGAGCGCCAAGAAGGCTGCCGCGCCGGTGCCCGAACCCGAGTTGGCGCTGCCTGACGCCGACGGTCCCCAAAACGCCGCTGCGGCGCTGGTCGGCTTCGGCCACTACGACTGCGAATTCAGCCAGACGGTCAACGTGGCGATGAATCCCAAGCACGAAGGCTACGTGGACGTGACGTTCGGCAAGAACGTCTACACGATGAAGCCGGTGCTGTCCTCCACCGGCGCCGTGCGCCTGGAAGATGTGCGCGGCAAGACCCTGATGCTGCAGATCGCCTACAAGTCCATGCTGATGGACACCCAGGTGGGCCGCCGCCTGGTGGACGAATGCGTCAGCGAGAAGCAGTTGGCCGCCAAGAAGGCCGCCGAGGGCGCGCCCCAGCAGGCCCTGCTGGTCGACCCGAACGCCAGCAAGACCGAAGCCAAGCAATAAGGCCTCGCGCTGGCACGAAACGGACCCTCGGGTCCGTTTTTTTTCGCCGCCACCCCACCAAAACCGTGCCCCTTCCCGCTGTGCATGCAATCCGAAGTATGTAGAATTCATGCATACCGAATCTTTCGGATCACCCCGGAGACGCCGATGGAAGCCACAGTTGCCGAGCGTGGGCAGATCACCCTGCCCAAGGCCGTGCGCGATGCCCTGGGCCTGACCAAGGGCACCGTGCTCAAGGTGGAGCTCGATGGTGCGCGCATCGTGCTGCGCAAGGATGTCTCCGACGCCATCTCCAAGGCCCGCGGTCGCTTCAAGCTTGATGGCTTTGCCGACACCGACGACGCGATGCGCAGCATCCGTGGCCGGGCGCCCGGCGACCCCCTGGACGTCTGATCCCCCATGATCGCCATCGACTCCTCCGTGCTGATCGACCTGCTGGCCGATGGCCCCGCGGCCGATGCGGCCGAGGCCTGCTTGCGCCAGTCGCTCAGCGTCGGGCCGGTGGTGGTCTGCGACGTGGCCCTGACCGAGGTCTGCACGGCCCTGCGCAACGGCACCGAGGTGCTGGAGGTGCTGGAGGAGATGGGCGTGCGCTTCTCGGCCACCGAAGCCAAATCGGCCATCCGGGCTGGCGAGATGCAGCGGCGTTACCGCCAGCGGGGCGGCCGCCGGGAGCGCACCCTGCCCGACTTTCTCGTGGGCGCGCACGCGCTGCTGCAGTGCGACGCCCTGATCACCCGCGACGACACCTTCTTTCGCGATTACTTCAAGGGGCTCAAGGTCATCGTGCCGCACGCGGCCTGACGCCCCCGTTTCCGTTTCACCCCTGGAGAGCACACCATGCTGCAAGCCTATCGCCAACATGCCGCCGAACGCGCCGCGCTCGGCATCCCGCCGCTGGCCCTCGACGCCAAGCAAGTGGCCGAGCTGATCGAGCTGATCAAGAACCCGCCGGCCGGCGAAGAGGCCTTCCTGCTGGACCTGCTGACCCACCGCGTGCCCCCGGGCGTGGACGATGCCGCCAAGGTCAAGGCCAGCTTCCTGGCCGCCGTCGCTCACGGTGAGGTGAAGGTCGCCCTGATCTCCAAGGCCAAAGCCACCGAGCTGCTGGGCACCATGGTGGGTGGCTACAACGTGCATCCGCTGATCGAACTGCTGGACGACGCCGAAGTGGCAGACGTCGCTGCCGCCGGTCTGAAGAAGACCCTGCTGATGTTCGACTACTTCAACGACGTGGCAGCCAAGGCCAAGGCCGGCAACGCCAAGGCCCAGGAAGTGCTGAAGAGCTGGGCCGATGCCGAGTGGTTCACCAGCCGCCCCGAAGTCGAGAAGAAGATCACCATCACCGTCTTCAAGGTGCCCGGCGAGACGAACACCGACGACCTGTCGCCCGCCCCGGACGCCTGGAGCCGCCCGGACATCCCGCTGCACTACCTGGCGATGCTGAAGAACACCCGTCCCGACGCGGCCTTCAAGCCCGAGGAAGACGGCAAGCGCGGCCCGATGCAGTTCATCGAGGACCTGAAGAAGAAGGGCCACCTGGTGGCCTATGTGGGCGACGTGGTGGGCACTGGCTCCAGCCGCAAGTCCGCCACGAACTCGGTGATCTGGGCCACCGGCCAGGACATCCCCTTCGTGCCCAACAAGCGCTTTGGTGGCGTCACCCTGGGCGGCAAGATCGCCCCGATCTTCTTCAACACCCAGGAAGACTCCGGCTCGCTGCCGATCGAGGTCGACGTTTCCAAGCTGGAAATGGGCGATGTGGTCGATGTGCTGCCCTATGACGGCAAGATCGCGAAGAACGGCGAGACCGTCGCCGAGTTCAAGCTCAAGAGCGATGTGCTGTTCGACGAAGTGCGCGCCGGCGGCCGGATCAACCTGATCATCGGTCGCTCGCTGACCGCCAAGGCCCGCGAGGCCCTGGGCCTGCCCGCCTCCACCACCTTCCGCCTGCCCGTGGCCCCCAAGGACAGCGGCAAGGGCTTCACGTTGGCCCAGAAGATGGTCGGCCGCGCCTGCGGCCTGCCGGAAGGCCTGGGCATCCGTCCGGGCACCTACTGCGAGCCCAAGATGACCACCGTCGGCAGCCAGGACACCACCGGCCCGATGACCCGCGACGAGCTGAAGGACCTGGCCTGCCTGGGCTTCTCGGCCGACTTGGTGATGCAGTCCTTCTGCCACACCGCGGCCTATCCGAAGCCGGTGGACGCCAAGATGCACCGCGAGCTGCCGCCCTTCATCAGCAGCCGCGGCGGCGTGGCCCTGCGCCCGGGCGACGGCGTGATCCACAGCTGGCTCAACCGCCTGCTGCTGCCCGATACCGTCGGCACCGGCGGCGACAGCCACACCCGCTTCCCGATCGGCATCTCCTTCCCGGCGGGCTCCGGCCTGGTGGCCTTCGGCGCCGCCACCGGCGTGATGCCGCTGGACATGCCCGAATCGGTGCTGGTGCGCTTCAAGGGCAGCATGCAGCCGGGCGTCACTCTGCGTGACCTGGTGCATGCCATCCCGCTGTACGCCATCAAGGCCGGTCTGCTGACCGTGGCCAAGGCCGGCAAGAAAAACATCTTCTCGGGCCGCATCCTGGAAATCGAAGGTCTGCCCGACCTGAAGGTGGAACAGGCGTTCGAGCTGTCCGACGCCTCGGCCGAGCGCTCGGCCGCCGGCTGCACGATCAAGCTCAACCCCGAGCCAATCAAGGAGTACCTGCGCTCCAACATCGTGCTGATGAAGAACATGATCGCCGACGGCTACCAGGACGCGAAGACCCTGCAGCGCCGCATCGAGAAGGTGGAAGCCTGGCTGGCCAAGCCCGATCTGCTGGAAGCCGACAAGGACGCCGAGTACGCCGCCGTGATCGAGATCGATCTGGCCGACATCAAGGAGCCCATCGTCTGCTGCCCGAACGACCCGGACGACGCCAAGACCCTGTCCGAGGTGGCCGGCACCAAGATCGACGAGGCCTTCATCGGCTCGTGCATGACCAACATCGGCCACTTCCGCGCGGCGGCCACCGTGCTGGGCGGCGCCCGTGACATCCCGGTCAAGCTGTGGGTGGCCCCGCCGACCAAGATGGACGCCTCCGAGCTGATGAAGGAAGGCCAGTACGCCGCCTTCGGCGCGGCCGGTGCCCGCACCGAGATGCCCGGCTGCTCGCTGTGCATGGGCAACCAGGCCCAGGTGCGCGAAGGCGCCACGGTGATCTCCACCTCGACCCGCAACTTCCCCAACCGCCTGGGCAAGAACACCAACGTGTTCCTGGGCTCGGCCGAGCTGGCGGCCGTGGCCTCCAAGCTGGGCAAGCTGCCGACCAAGGAAGAGTACTTGGCCGCCACCGGTGTCATCACCGCCAAGGCCGACCAGATCTACAAGTACATGAACTTCGACCAGATCGAGGAATACGCCGAAGTCGCCAAGAGCGTCTGACGTCGGCGCCTCGTGCGTCGTCCCCGAGAAGCCCGCCCTGTGCGGGCTTTTTTCATGGGCTGGCGCGTTGGTGGGCCCTAGAAGCACTCACGCTCGAGCCGATCCAGGTCGTCCAGGGCCGGGGTATCGGCGTGACGTTCGAACAGCTCCCGGATCGGATTGACCAGGCTGTGAAGCAGCAGCAGGTCGTCGCGCTGGGCGCCCTGCGTGCTGGCCCGCTGGCGATCGATGTAATCGATCAGCCGAGCGGCCTGCGCATCGCTGCCGGTCCGGCGACGGTCCAGGTGGGCCAGCACCCGGGCCACGTTGCCGTCGTAATCGATGCCCTTGAAGCTGATGTAGCGGTCGGCGACCGCAGGGTGGGCGGTGGACATGGGAGCAAGCCTCCTTCTTGAGGGTCAGGACAGAAGGCTGGCAGCGTAGGCGGCCGGAGCGGTCGGTGTCCGTCAACTGGACGACGCTTTGGCCGCGGTGTGACATTCCAGCAGGGCCAGATCGGGAATGTTCAGCCACTGCCGCCCCTCCCGCCGGACCAAGCCCTGGCGCTCCAGGGCAGAGAAGGCGGCCGACACGCTCTGCCGACTGGTTCCCAGCGCCCCGGCGAGGTCGGTCAGGGTGAAGGGCAAAGGGCAGCGCCATGCCCCCGAGGCCTGGTGCAGCCCCTGGCGCCGCACCAGCGCCAGCAGCAGACGGGCCAGCCGCGCATGGACGTCCCGGAACACCAGATCCTCCAGGCGTTCCACCGTGTGGGCCAGCAGACGTCCCAGCACCCGCATGATGGAGATCACCGCCGGCGTGCCACCGGCCTCCAGGGCCTGGGCGAAATGCCGCGTGGGCATGGCCAGCAGCTCCACCGCCCCTGCCGCGGTCAACGTGGCACCGGTGTGGGTGGAGAAGACGTCACCGGGCTCCAGGAACATCAGGGTCAGTTCACGCCGTCCGTCGCTGGTGTGCACCCGCACCCTCCCCCGACGCAGGACCAGCACCTCGTCGCGGGTCGTGCCAGGGCCGCACAAGGCCTCTCCACGGCGGCACCGTCGGGACATGAAACCAGCACGCAGCGCCATGCCTTCCGGACTCTCCAGAAAGCGCAGGAAGTCGTGGGGGCTGGCGGCCGGCTGCATCGGGGCATCTCCTGTCGGGGTTCGCACCCGCATGCGAAGCGCGTGCCAGCACACGCGCGCCCCTCACGGCACGGGCTTCAACCCGCCAGTGGCTGCAGCATGCTCAGTCGATTCCCTTCGGGATCGACGAACACGACATAGTCACCCACACCCGGAATGGCCATGGGCTCGCCCAGCACCTCCCCGCCGGCCGAGGTGACGCGGGCCATGGCCTCTCGCACGTCAGGCACACCCAGCACCACCGAGGGTTGCTGCAGCGGCGACTCCGGCACCACGGGGTACAAGCCGCCGTTGATCGATCCACGCAGGGCATCCGGCGCGTTGCTGTCGCAGGTGGACGTCGTGGCGAGGATGTAATTCCCCATCTCGGGGCCCATGGGCTGCAACTGCCAACCGAACACCGTTTGATAGAAGGTCGAGACACGGGTCGCGTCCCGGTAGGGCAACTCGAAATGGACGACAGGACAGGCGGGAATGGGCATGGTGGATCCTCCTGAGTGGTGTGCCGTTGACCGCGCCACAGACGGTCCGGTCAACGGCCCTCACAATGCCCGCCAGACGCCCATCGATGGCCAGGGCAAACCCGGAGAGCCCCCCCCGAAAGCAAGGGACGCGGATCCCAGACCACGGCCGCTGTGCCGTGGTCCGCGCCTCAGAGCAGCCGTGCGAGCAGCGCGCCCTCCACCGGCCCGCCCAGCGGCACGAAGACCCGCAGCGGGTTGCCCTGCGCCACCTGGATCGCCTCGCCTTCGGCGTTCTGCATCGCTTCCAAGGCAAGAACGCGATTGCCTGCCGGGTGGATCACCTCGATGCGGTCGCCCACCGCGAAGCGATTCTTGGTTTCCACCTCGGCCCAGCCATCGGCGCGCACGCCCAGCACCTCGCCGACGAAATGGCTGCGGTGCAGCTCACTGTGGCCGCTGATGTAGTTCTGGTAGTCCTGCGCCGGACGGCGCTCCAGCAGGCCACCGGTGTAGCCGCGGTTGGCCAGGCCCTCCAGCTCCAGCAGCAGTTCCGGGTTGAAGGGTCGACCAGCCATCGCATCGTCGATGGCGCGGCGGTACACCTGGGCCGTGCGGGCCACGTAGTACAGGCTCTTGGTGCGGCCCTCGATCTTCAGCGAATCCACGCCGATCTGGCACAGGCGGGCGACATGCTCCACCGCCCGCAGGTCCTTGCTGTTCAGGATGTAGGTGCCGTGCTCGTCTTCCATGATGGGCATCAGCTCGCCCGGACGGCCCTTCTCCTCAAGGAAGTAGACCCGGTCCGCGGCCGGGTGGCGGGCCCCGCTTCCGCAGGTCGAAAAGCCTGCCTCCTCCTCGGCCTGGGCCTCGGCGAAGTCAAAATCGCACTCCAGCGTGCCGACCGGCACCGCCTCGCCGCTGGGCGAATGCTCGCTGGCCGCCTGAGTGCCATATTCCCAGCGGCAGGCGTTGGTGCAGGTGCCCTGGTTGGGGTCGCGCCGATTAAAGTAGCCCGAAAGCAGGCAGCGACCGGAGTAGGCGATGCACAGCGCGCCGTGCACGAAAACCTCCAGCTCCATGTCCGGGCATTCGTTGCGGATGCCCTCCACCTCGTCCAGGCTCAGCTCGCGCGACAGGATGATGCGGCTCACGCCCATCTTCTGCCAGAACTTCACCGTGGCCCAGTTGGTGGTGTTGGCCTGCACCGAGAGGTGGATAGGCACCTCGGGCCACTTCTCGTGCACCTGCATGATCAGGCCCGGATCGGCCATGATCAGCGCATCGGGCCTGAGCGCGATCACCGGTTCAATGTCGCGCAGGTAGGTGCGCACCTTGTCGTTGTGCGCAATCAGGTTGCTGGTGACGAAGAATTTCTTGCCGCGCGCGTGGGCCTCGGCAATGCCCTGGGCGATCTGCTCCAGGCGGAATTCATTGTTGCGGGCGCGCAGGGAGTAGCGCGGCTGGCCGGCATAAACGGCATCGGCGCCAAAGTCATAGGCGGCGCGCATCTTGGCCAGCGAGCCGGCCGGCAGCAGGAGTTCGGGGGTGATGTTCTTCACCCCACGATTGTCCCCTGCCGGCCTTGCCCCGCCAAACCGACGGGGGTTTGAGCGGGTGAGCGGCGGGGCCTTCCGAGGCTCAGCCGCCCGAACGGATCACCTTCTCGTCAATCTCGCGGTAGTTGCGGCCGCCGCACTGCTTCTTCCAGGCGTCCAGGTCCATGTCGTACTCCGCAGCCGTGGTGTCCATCGTGCGGTTGCGGGCGTTCCAGTCATCGGCACGGGCCTGGAAGGCAGTGTTCTTGGTGTCGAATGCCGCCTTGTCAGCGGCGATCTGGTCGTTGAGCGTCTTGTTCTGGGCGTTCAGATCGTCCGAGGCCTGCTGGATGGCCTTGCCCTCGCGTTCGAGCTTCTGGCGCTGGCGGTCCACGTTGTCGCCCTTGGCCGCGGCCTTGTTCATGGCGTCCATTTTGGCGTTGAACTCTTCCACCGTCTTGGACTGCTCGGCCACCTTCGCATTGAAGTCGCTAGCGACCTTCTCGATCCGGGCGGCCAGCGCGGCATGCTCGGCCGCGATGGCGTCCTTGTCGGCTTCCAATTGCTTGCGTTCCACATCCAGCTGGGTGCGCTTGGTCTTGCCGTCCTCCGCCCGGGCCTTGAGGGCGTCCTGCTGCTTCAGGCAGGCGCGCAACTCCTCGCGGCTCATGATGGGCGCCTTGGTGCTGGCGTTGCCCAGGGTGTTGATCTTGCCGTTGTCGGCGGCCAGAGCCGAGCCGGCGCACAGAGCCAGCAGCAGGCCCGGCAGCAGCGCAATGGTGGATGAACGTTGCATGGTTGTCCTCGAGGATCGTGGCCGGCGATGACCGGCCGCCTGGCGCCGGGTCGGCGCCGCCAAGGTGGCGATGATGCCACCACCGCCAGCCGGCCCTGAGGAGGACGGCCGGCGGGAATTCACTGCTTGCGCACGATGACGCTGCCCACCGAGTAACCCGCCCCGAACGAGCAGATCACCCCGAGCTCGCCAGGCTGCACACCATCGCGATGCCGGTGGAAGGCAATGATGGAGCCGGCCGAAGCGGTGTTGGCGAACTCGTCCAGGATCAGCGGCGCCAGATCCGGCCCCACGTCCTGGCCCACCAGCTTCCGGATGATCAGCTGGTTCATGCCCAGGTTGGCCTGGTGCAGCCAGTAGCGGCGCACCTGGGCGGGCGCCACGCCATGGCTCTGCAGATGGGCCTCGATGTGGGCGGAGGCGATGGGCACCACCTCCTTGAAGACCTTGCGACCCTCCTGGCGGAAGGTCTTGTCGCGGGCGGTGGGGTCGCTGTCCTCGCTGCGGTTGAGGAAACCGGCGTTGTTGCGGATGTTGTTCGAGAACTGGGTGGCCAGACGGGTGCCCAGCACCTCCCAGCGTTCGGCGGCCACCGCCGTCTCGTCGGCCTCGACGAGCACGGCCGTACAGACGTCGCCGAAGATGAAGTGGCAGTCGCGGTCCTTCCACTCCAGGTGGCCCGAGGTGATCTCGGGGTTGACGACCAGCACGCAGCGCGAAGCGCCGCTGCGCACCGCATTGACCGCCTGCTCAATCGCGAAGGTGGCCGAGGAGCAGGCCACGTTCATGTCGAAGCCGTAGCCGCCCGCGCCCAGGGCCTGCTGGATCTCGATGGCCATGGCCGGGTAGGCGCGCTGCATGTTGGACGCTGCGCAGATCACCGCATCCACTTCGGCCGCCTGTCTGCCGGCGGCGGCCAGAGCCTGGCGCGCGGCATCCACGGCGATCTCGGCCATCAGCGAGAGCTGGTCATCGGGCCGTTCCGTCAGCTTCGGGCGCATGCGCGCCGGGTCCAGCACACCGCTCTTCTCCATCACATAACGGCGCTGGATGCCGGAGGCCTTCTCGATGAAGGCCTCGCTGGACGGGGCCAGGGCCGTGACCGTGCCGGCCTCGATGGCCGCTGCATGCTCGACGTTGAATCGCTCGACGTAGGCGTTGAAGGACGCCACCAGTTCGGCGTTGGTGATCACATGGGGCGGAACGTAAAGACCGGTTCCGGTGATGACGGCACGGGGCATGGGCAATCTGGGTGGGGCACGAAAGGCCGGCAGTGTAGCCGGGCCACCGCTGCAGTGCCCTTGCCCTCGGGCAACTCCCGATCAGGCCGCGCTCAGCCGCGAGCCGGCGCGATCTGCTCCGCGTAGTCCACCAGCGCCTCCAGCAGCAGCTGGGCGCGCTCGTCGTCCAGCTCGGCGGCCGCCTCGGCCAGTTCGTCCACCCGCTCCAGGAAGTGGGCCACCGTGAGGCCGCCTCCTGCGCCCTCGTGCAGACGCGCCACCCGCAACTGCGCCCAACGCTCACGCGCGCCACCGTCCAGGCTGTCCGGGAAATTGCGGGCGCGGTAGCGGAACACCAGCTCTTCCAGCCGCGGGTCGTCGAAGCTGGCGGTCTGCCAGACGGGATCGTCAGGGGCCGTCTTGCGCAAGCGATCCAGGCGGGTGCGATCCTGCGGCCCCAGGAAGCCGCCATACAGGTCCTCGTCCACATCCGCGGGCTGCGCACCGACCGGCCGGGTAAACACGTCGGGCCAGATGCCCGCCATGCTGGCGCCGCGGTGCGCGCAAACCTCGGCATGTTCGAGCGCACGGGTCATGTCCACGCCCCAGCGCTCGGCCATGGCCGGGGGCAGGGTCTTCAGGTTGCCAATGACCACCGGCGACTTGTTGACGTGAATGGTCTTGACCGGCAGCCGCGTCATGCCCTCGGGCAGGTCTTCGGTGCGGGTATAGAGGCGCTGGCGAATCTGCTCGGCATTCAGGGTGAACAGTTCGGAGGGATCCTCGGCCAGGTCCCAGACGATCAGCTCGTTGCGGTTGGTGGGGTGCGGGGCCAGCGGCCAGACCACGGCCAGGCAACCCCGCTCCGGCCCGTACATGCCGGAGATGTGCAGAAAGGGACGTCCCACGCCGATCTCGGCCCAGACGGCCTCCTTCTTGCGCAGCTTCAGGCAGAACTCCCACAGCCTCGGCTGCGCCTGGCGGATCTTGCGGGCCAGGGCGATGGTGGCGCGCACGTCGGACAGCGCATCGTGCGCCGCTTCATGCAGCAGACCGTTGGCCGCGCTCAGGTGCTCCAGCTTGAACGAGGGCCGGCCGTCCTCGTGGCGGGGCCATTCGATGCCCTCGGGCCGCAGCGCGTACATGCAGCGCACCGTGTCCAGCAGGTCCCAGCGGCCGCAGTCGTTCTTGTATTCCCGGGCGTATGGGTCCATCAGGTTGCGCCAGAACAGGTGGCGGGTCACCTCGTCGTCGAAGCGAATGGAGTTGTAGCCCACCCCCACCGTGCCTGGCCGGGCCAATTCGGCCTCGATGGTGGCGGCAAAGCGGTGCTCGGGCAGCCCCTGGGCCAGGCACTGCTGGGGCAGGATGCCCGTGAGCAGGCAGGACTCCGGGTCAGGCAAGGTGTCAGGCGCGGGCTGGCAGTAGACCATCACCGGCTCGCCCACCTCGTTCAGGTCGGCATCGGTGCGCACACCGGCGAACTGCGAGGGCCGGTCCCGCCGGGGGACGCGGCCGAAGGTTTCGTAGTCGTGCCAGAAGAAGCTGAAATCGCTCATGGGCGCACGATAACCCAGGGTCTGCGGCGGCGCGTTCAGAAGCCGGGATCGCGCACGCGCAACAGCGTGGCAAACCGGGGCAGGCCACTGGCGGTCAGGCCCCGCCAGCTGTAGGTCACGCGGGTGCCCAAAGGGGGCGGCTGACGTCGCTGGGCATCCTTCAGCCCGCTGCCCAGCAGAAAGACCTGCCCGGCCTCGTTGCGCACCCGCAAGGCGCCCACCATGCCAACGTACTTGCCATGCCCCTCCTCGTGGCCAATCACCACAGCCTCGGCGTCCTGCACCGGCTTGAACTTGAACAGCGCCTCGGTGCGCCCCGTCTGGTAGGGGGCATCGGCTCGGTGCAACACCAGACCCTCGCCGCCAGCGGCCACCACCGCGGCCAGCAACCGCTGCAATGCCGTCGCATCCACCACGGGCTCCTGCGACACCGCCACCAGCTGTGGCCACGCCGCGGCGGCCACCAGCGCTTCGATCTGCCCGGCCCGCTGCGCGAACCCACCAGGGGCATCAGGCAACTCGAACACCCGGTACTGCACAGCATGCCAGCCGGGGTCGTCCGGATCGCCGCGTCGCAACAAGGCGGACACCTCGTCGAAGCGACCATGTCCCAGCCACAACTCGCCATCAAGCGACTGGCGTGGCAGCCGGGCCAGAAACCAGGCCGGCGCGGCCACCGCCCCGCCGCCCCGGAAGCGCAGCTGGCGCCCATCCCACAGCGCCCGCACCCCATCGAACTTCTCGCTGACGAGGAAGCCCTGGGGCGACTGGCCGGCTGTCCAGTCCCGGGCCAGCAGCAAGAGCGGCGCGGTCTCGGCCTGCGCGGGTGGTGGGGTGAGCGCGGTCAGCGCGGTACACACGGCCAATGGCAACAGCGATGCACCCAGCGCAGGGTGTTGGGACAGGTCCATCCAGGCCCTCCTGATCCGATGAAGCCCCCAGCCTAGGGCGACGCAGAGCCAGCCACATCCCGCCAAGGAGGGACTGGCCCTCCCCCGCTCGTAGGAGGAATCTGGAAGGGCCGCTGCTGCTGCCGGCAGGCACAGACAAGCACCGAATCAGCCCGCCATCGCAACGCTTTTCCGGCCATGCCGGCCACCCCACCCCTGGCAGCATATGGCCACTCGTACGCCGGCGATGTGCTCATTCGGCGTCTCATTTCAGACCGAGGAGTTCACCGTGAATCTGAGTCGAAAGCTGCCCCTGGCCTTTGGTCTCACCCTGCTGTTGACCTTGCTGGCGGGCTTTGCCGGCCTGTGGACCGCCCATCGGGCCATTGACGTCTTCCACACGGACGTGCAGGCGCAGGTGGACCAGGAGCGCCGCACCGCGGCCATGGAAAGCCATTTCAAGACCCAGGTGCAGGAATGGAAGGACACCCTGCTGCGTGGATCGGACAGCCAGTTGCTGGACAAGCACTGGGCCGCCTTTGTGAAGGAAGAGCAGGAGGTCGATGCCCTGGCCAAGAGCCTGCAGGCCGAGCTGCAGGACCCTGAGCTGGCTCAGCTGACCGCTGCCTTCGTTGTTCAGCACCAGAAGATGGCCGCCGGCTACCGCGACGGCCTGGAGAAGTTCAAGTCCGCTGGGCTGGAGTCTTCGGTGGGTGACATGGCGGTGCGCGGCATCGACCGCGAAGCAGCGAAGCTCCTGCGCGAACTGAAGGCCGCCATCGCCCAGCGCAGCGCGGACGCCGCGCAACAGGCCTACATCCAAGGTCGCCAGGCCGTGGCATGGAGCCTGGGCATGATGCTGCTGGCCGCGCTCCTGGGGGTGGGCATTGGCACCCGCATCAGCCGCGACGTGGTCCGCCCGCTGCAGACCGCGGTGGCCGCCGCCGACGCGGTGGCCCGTGGTGACCTGAGCCACACGGTACAGGTGCGCGGCCAGGACGAAACCGGACGCCTGCTGGGTGCGCTGGCCGCCATGCAGACCCAACTGCGCCGCCTGGTGCAGGACGTGCGCGGCAACGCGGAACAGGTGGCCAGCGCCAGCGCGCAGATCGCCCTGGGCAACAGTGACCTGGCCACCCGCACCGAGCAGCAGGCCTCCTCCCTGCAGGAGACCGCCTCCTCAATGGAGGAACTGGACGGCGCGGTGCGTCACAACGCCCAGAGCGCCCAGGAAGCCAGTGCGCTGGCGGCCCGCGCCAGCGCCGTCGCCCAGCAGGGCGGCACGGTCGTGGCCGGTGTGGTGGACACCATGAAGGGCATCCAGACCGCGTCGCACCGCATCGTCGACATCATCGGCGTGATCGACGGCATCGCCTTCCAGACCAACATCCTGGCCCTGAACGCAGCTGTGGAGGCGGCCCGGGCCGGTGAGCAGGGCCGCGGCTTTGCCGTGGTGGCCAGCGAAGTGCGCAGCCTGGCGGGACGTTCCGCCGAGGCGGCCCGGGAAATCAAGCAGTTGATCCAGGCCAGTGTGGAACGCGTCGAGCAGGGTTCGGTCCAGGTCCACCAGGCGGGTCAGACCATGGACGAAGTGGTCCAGTCCATCGCCAAGGTGTCGGACATCATCCACGAGATCAGCCGTGCCAGCCAGGAGCAGAGCGCCGGCGTGGGGCAACTGGGCGAGGCGGTCAGCCGCATCGACCAGGGCACGCAGCAGAACGCGGCCCTGGTGGAACAGACCAGTGCCGCCGCCGAGAGCCTGCGCGGCCAGGCCCACCAGCTGGTGAACCTGGTCGACACCTTCAAGCTGGCCTGAGCCTCCCGCTCACGCGCCCTCCAGCGGGTGCGCCTGCAGCCAGGCCCATTCCACATCGGTCCACAGGCGCTGCGTGGCCACGAAGTGCATGTCCTCGGCATCTTCCAGCGAGAAGGTCCCCAGCGCGCCGGAATTGGCATGCAGCAGCACCTGGCCTCCCTCGAGGTACTCGAACTGGGTGCGCCCGACCCAGAATGGCACGCCCCCCACCGTGCCCAGGCGGACATCGGCCTGCCCCAGCGTCATCTCCCCCACCCGCAGACACATGGGCGTGCTGCCATCGCAGCAGCCGTGCGACTGGTAGAACATCACCTCGCCGTGCCGCGCTTTCAGGCGTTCCAGCAGCGCCAGCGCCTCGGGCGAGGCGACCACACGTTCCACCGGTGTTTCCAGCGTCTCCATCGGGTCTCTCCTTGCTTGCCACCCACAAAAAAGGGCGGCCGAAGCCGCCCCTGTCCTGAACTCGCGAGGGATCAGAAGAAGCCCAGCTTGTTCGGGTTGTAGCTGACCAGCAGGTTCTTGGTCTGCTGGTAGTGGTCCAGCATCTGCTTGTGGGTTTCGCGACCGATGCCGGATTCCTTGTAGCCACCGAAGGCCGCGTGGGCCGGGTAGGCGTGGTAGCAGTTGGTCCACACGCGGCCAGCCTGGATGCCACGGCCGAAGCGGTAGGCACGGCTGCCGTCACGGGTCCACACGCCGGCGCCCAGGCCGTACGGGGTGTCGTTGGCGATCTGCATCGCCTCGGCCTCGTCCTTGAAGGTGGTCACGGCCAGCACCGGGCCGAAGATCTCCTCCTGGAAGATGCGCATCTTGTTGTGGCCCTTGAACAGGGTCGGCTGGATGTAGTAGCCGCCGGCCAGATCGCCACCCAGCTCAGCCTTGGCACCGCCGATCAGCACTTGCGCGCCTTCCTGCTTGCCCAGCTCCAGGTAGGAGATGATCTTGTCCATCTGCATGGTGGAGGCCTGGGCGCCCATCATGGTGTCGGTGTCCAGCGGGCTGCCCTGCTTGATGGCGGCCACGCGCTTGAGGGCGCGTTCCATGAACTTGTCGTAGATGGATTCCTGGATCAGGGCGCGCGACGGGCAGGTGCAGACCTCGCCCTGGTTGAACGCGAACAGCACCAGACCTTCGATCGCCTTGTCCAGGAAGGCGTCGTCCTGGGCCATCACGTCGTCGAAGAAGATGTTGGGGCTCTTGCCGCCCAGTTCCAGCGTGGCGGGAATCAGGTTGGTGGCAGCGGCCTGGGCGATCACACGGCCGGTGGCGGTGGAACCGGTGAACGCGATCTTGGCGATGCGCTTGCTGGTGGCCAGCGGCATGCCGGCTTCGCGGCCATAGCCGTTGACGATGTTCAGCACGCCCGGGGGCAGCAGGTCGGCGATCAGCTCAGCCAGCACCAGGATGCTGACCGGGGTGGATTCGGCCGGCTTGAGCACCACGCAGTTGCCAGCGCCCAGGGCGGGGGCCAGCTTCCAGGCGGCCATCAGCAGCGGGAAGTTCCAGGGAATGATCTGGCCGACCACGCCCAGGGGCTCGTGGAAGTGGTAGGCGATGGTGTTCTCGTCGATCTCGCTGAGCGAGCCTTCCTGGGCACGCAGGCAGCCAGCGAAGTAGCGGAAGTGGTCGGCCGACAGCGGGATGTCCGCATTCAGCGTCTCGCGCATCGGCTTGCCGTTGTCCACCGTCTCGGCGTAGGCCAGCTTCTCCAGGTTCTGGTCGATGCGGTCGGCGATCTTCAGCAGGACGTTGGCGCGCTCGGCCGGCGGCGTGGCGGCCCACTTGGCAGCGGCGGCATGGGCAGCGTCCAGGGCCAGGTTGACATCCGACTCGTCGGAGCGGGCGACCTGGGTGTAGACCTTGCCGTTGATGGGGGTGACGACGTCAAAGTACTGGCCCTTCACCGGGGCCACGAACTTGCCGCCGATGAAGTTGTCGTAGCGGGCCTTGTGTTGGACCGGGGCGCCAGCGGTACCGGGCAGTGCATACAGCATGAGGTGTCTCCAGAGTAGGTGCTTGTGGAACAGGCGGCGCCGGTCGGTCCGGCTGCTCACCACGCGCTCTCTACTGCACACGCTGTGCCAGCTTCTCTGCAGGCCCTGAACGCCCCGTTTTCCGAGGGGAAATCCTCGCCATGCCGCCTCTCGACGCGGCTCACCCCCGGGATCTCCCTGTGGCGAAACGGAACACCTCGAAATCGCCGTGCCGAGGTGGAACACCCGGACTGGCTCGGCGCCTTCGGGACAACCCTCTGCGCCAGGAAGCCACAGTCTCAGCGGCCAGGGGCCGGCAAGGGGCGGGTGAGTTCGTCGGCGCTCAGGCCCTGCTGACGCATCAGCGCCTCCAGGGCCGGCATCAGCGGCCCCAGACGCTCTTCCAGCGCGTCGCGCACCGTGTCCACAAACACCTGCGTGGAACGCTCGATCTCGATGTTGAGCCGGTCGCCGGGTCGCTTCTGGCCAAAGGTGGTCATGCGCAGGGTCTCGGGAATCAGCCAGACCTCGAACCAGCCCGCCTGGCGATCGGCCTCGGCCACGGTCAGACTGGCACCGTTGATGGCGATGTAGCCCTTGGCGAAGACGTAACGCATCCAGCGGGCCGGCACCTCGATGCGCATCACGTGGTTGTTCTCGGGCTGGCGTACCTCGGCCAGCGTGGCCGTGAAATCCACGTGCCCGGACAGCGGATGGCCACCGATCTCGGCACCGTCCTTGGCCGCGCGCTCCACATTGATCCGATCGCCCTCTTTCAAGGTGCCCAGGGTGGTCAACCCCAGGCTCTGCTGCATCACGTCGAAATCGGCCTGATCCGCGCCATGCAAGGCAGTGACGGTGAGGCAGACGCCATCGCTGGCCACGCTGGCTCCGATGGCCAGATCCTGGGCGAAACCAGGAGGAAAACGCAGGCGAAAACTGCGCAGACCAGGACGGTCGGTGATCGACGCGACCTCAGCCACGCCCTGGACGATGCCGGTGAACATGATGGAACCCTTGAAACAAGAAAGCCGGCCGAGCTTAGCAGCCCGGCCGGCCATCTTCCGGTGGTGGGTCTTGCCGCGCCCAGCGCGGCAGGGCATCACTGGGCGTTCAGGAAACTCATCACCGCGTCCATCACCACCGTGGGATTGGAGGAATCCATCTGGCCCGCCATGGAGGCCACACCGTGATCGGCCCCGGCGATCTTCTTGATCACCATCGAGCCACCGCAGTTGGTCCAGGTCTGGACATTGCCCGAGGTGGCGTTGGGCGAGCCCAGCGGCGCCACCGACTCACCACACTTCTGGGTCACGCGCACCTGCTGCTCAGGCCACTCGCCCATCATCGTCCCATCCAGGAAGGCCGCGTTGCCCGCCCACTCGACAAGGGGGTTGATGATCCAGTTGTAGTTGGGCCAGCGGTTGCTGTAGGTCTGCATGACCTGGTCGTCGTCGCCGCTGATGCTCATGTAGGGCTTGGCCGTACTGGGGACACAGGGCGTGGCACCCGCCGGATCGAAGTGCGCGGCCGCCGGCCCCGCCAGGGCGATGTAACCGTCAAAGGTGGCGGGGGACTCACAGCGCATGCGATTGGTCATCGCGCCGCCCATCGAATGGCCCATCAGATCGATCTCGGTCACGCCGTATTCGGTCTTGAGCTTGGTCGCCAAGGCCTGCAGGAAGGCCACGTCGTCCTGCCCCGAGGTCATGGCGTAATTGGACCAGGTGGTCGCCCCGTCGGCGCCACTGATGTGCTGCCCCTGCGGGAACACCATGATGACCTTGTTGGCGTGCAGCCAATCCCAGTTGACGGTGTTGGTGGTGGTTTCCGCGTTGGAACTGTTCAGGCCCAGTTGGTAGGCAATGGCCGTGTTGTTGCCACCACCGCCGTGCAGCGCCACGATCGCCCGAGTGGCACCACCGGCCGGCACATAAATGTTCACTGCATGGGGATAGCCGGCCACCGAGGTGGAGACAAGGCTGTCGCCGGCAGCAAGGCTGTTGCTGCTGCTGCCCCCGCCGCAGGCGGCCAGTGACGCGACGAGGGCACTGCCGATCAACAGGCGCATCAGGCGCTGGTTCATGGTTTCACTCCCTGTAGAGAGAAGAGTTGCGAAGTGTGTGAATGGTAGGAGCGCACGCTTGCCATGACCTGTCGGCAGGTGGCGACACCCCTTGTCGGACAGCACCCACAACCCTGCAGGACAACAGGCCATGGACACCAGATCGAATCTCAACGCGGCAGCCCTCCTTCTGGACGACAGGCCACACTCGTCCGGACGCTACCATCCGTAAGCTCGGTGCTGCCCAGCCAAACAGGGGATGGCGGACGCCCCGGGTCATCCCCTGCCGCGGTGCCCGCCGGGGTGGACTGGCAGAATGCAGGGCATGAAACACCCCGTCACCCGCACCGCCCTGGCCACGCTCGCCCTGATCGGCAGCCTGGGCAGCGCCCACGCCGAAGCCCAGGATCAGAACGCGCTGCGCGCGCTGGCCGTGGGCGGCACCCTCGCCTCCTGGGCCTACGGCCTCTGGGAAGGTGCTCCCTTCACCGATTGCCGCGGCGCCCAATGGCAGCTGCGCGGCAATGTGGCTCACGACCACGAGCTGAACCTGGCCTCGGTCGGTGCGGCCTATGGCGATTGCCACATGCTGGACGCCGGCAGCTGGTCCTTGAGCAATCAGACCAACTTCTCGGTGGGCCGCTGGACCACCCGCGGCGACGTGGCCGGCGCTTCCTCGGCCTGGGACGTGGCCGTGGTGCCCCTGGTGCACTGGCAGCATCCGGCCTTCGCCTCCCACAAGTGGGAAGTGGAGTTCGGCATCGGCCCGGCCTGGCTCAGCGAGGTCAACATCGGTGACCGCCAGAAGGGCAGCAACTTCCAGTTCTCCGACCACCTGGGCCTGAACCTGGTGGATGGCGGCGGTCAATGGCGCGTGGGCCTGCAGTGGCGCCACATCAGCAACGCCGACATCAAGAAGCCCAACAACGGCGTCAACTTCACCGGCCTGGTCTTCGCCTGGACGCTGTGACACCGTGCTGGCTCAGGGCGCCGTCACCGGCCCCTGAGCCACCGAAGGTTCAACCGGCACGGTCGAAGCTCGCCACAGGATCAGGCCGTAGCCGCGCTCGGCATACAGCGTGCTGTAGCGCCCACCCACCTGGGCCATCTGGGCCGGCAACTGGTCCAAGCGCACCAGTGCCAGTTCTCCATCCCGGGGCGCCCGACGAGGCGCCTCCTGTTCGCGGTAGACCGCAAAGCTGGGTTGGTGCAAGCCCCATTGCACCGCAGGCTCCGCCCGCTGCCGGGCCACCTCGGCCGCCCGCTTGATCGGCCCTTGCAGCAGATCGCCCCACCAGGGCAGAGCCACGCCCAGGCTGACGAGCGACAGCAGCACGGCGGCCACGCCGCTGCGCCACAGCAGGGTGAAGCCCGGCCGGCTGAGCTGGGTCATCAGGAACAGGACCGCCAGCGCCGCCATGCCGCTGATCCACACCAACCAGGGCGAGGCCTGCTGCCCCAGCAACAGAGCCCGGTAGAGAGGCGGCTTCACCACGCCGGGCGCCCACAGGTGCAGGGTGGCGGCACTGCCGCACAGCAGGGCCAGCAACAGGAGCAGGCACACCGTCAGCGCGGCGCGCATGGCCCCGCCAGCCTGTGCCAGCGCCATGGCCATCAGCAGCACGAAGGGCGAGGCACCGTAGAGCACGTAGTGCGGCAGCTTGGTGCCCGACAGCGAGAAGAAGCCCAGCACGAAGAAGCCCCACAGCAGCAGGAAACGCTGCATCGGGTCGGCCCAGTGGCGGCGCACGCCGGCCACCACGCCAGCCAGCAGCGGGGCCCAGGGCAACAGCAGCAGCGGCAACACGACGAAGTAGTAGCCGATGCTGCCGCCATGTTTCTCCAGCGGGCTGCTGTAGCGCGCCAGGTTGTGGCGGATCAGGAAGCCATCGATGAAGGCCTGGCCGTCGCGGTGCAGTTCATAGGCGTACCAGGGCACGGCAATGCCCAGCAGCAGGGCCCAGCCCCAGCCATCGCCCGCCGCACGGCCCAGCCGGCGCAGCGCCTCGCGCCAGGGCAGCGACAAGGCCAGCCACAGCACCAGGGCGGCACCAGGCACCACCACGGCCACCGGGCCCTTGACCAGCAGGCCCATGCCCATCCAGGCATAGGCCCGGCGCAGTGCTGGCCTGCCCGCCTCACCGCGGTTCTGCGCTTCCAGCCAGCGCCAGGCATCCAGTGCGGTCAGCGTGAGCAGCAGGTTGAGCAATGCGTCGGCCGTGGCCGCCCGGCCGATGGCCAGTACGCCCAGCGAGGTCGCCAGAATCACGCCGGCCGCCACCGCCACCTGCCGGCCCAGGCGCGGCAGCGCAAAGGCCACCAGCGCCAGCGACCAGCCCCAGGCCGACAGGGCCGAGGGCAGGCGGAAGGCGAACTCGCGCACGCCGAACAGGCTGACGCTGATCGCCTGCAGCCAATAGACACCGATGGGCTTGTCGAAGCGCGGCTCACCGTTGAGCGTGGTGTGCATCCAGTCGTGGTGCACGATCATCTCGCGCGTGGCCTCGCTGAAGGCGCCCTCGTCCACATCGAACAGCGGCGTGGCGCCCAACGCCCACAGCGCCAGCACCAGCAGCAGGCCGGCCAGCCCCACCCATTCCAGGCGCGTCAGACGCCCGCCGGACGTCGGCGACCCCAGCGTCATGCGTGCCAGCCCTCGTTGTCCGCCAGGGCGGAGGAATTCAGCGCGTGGTACTGGCGGGCATGGCTGCCGTCGTAGTAGATGCGGATCAGCAGCTCGGCCAACACCCCGGTCACCAGGAACTGCAGCCCGCCCATCACGCAGAAGAAGCCCAGCGACAGCAGCGGCCGCCCACCGATCGACTCACCCAGCAGCTTGAGCACCGCCAGGTAGCCCAGGATGGCCGTGCCCAGCCCGCCCACCGCCAGGCCCACCGCGCCAAAGAAGTGGCCCGGGCGGGAGCCAAAGTTCATGAAGAAGTAGACCGACAGCAGGTCGATGATCACCCGGAAGGTACGGGAGATGCCGTACTTGGATTCACCGAACTGGCGCGCCATGTGGTTCACCGGCTCCTCGGCCATGCGGTCCGGCGAGGTGACGGTGGACAGCCAGGCCGGGATGAAGCGGTGCATCTCGCCGTACAGCCGCACTTCCTTGAGCACAGAGGCCCGGAAGGCCTTGAGGCTGCAGCCCAGGTCCTTGAACTGCATGCCGGTGGTCTTGCGGATCAGCCGGTTGGCGATCATCGAAGGCAGGCGGCGCAGCGCAAAGCCATCCTGGCGGTTCTTGCGCCAGCCGGCCACCAGGTCCAGGTCGTCGTTGAGCAGGCGCGCCACCAGACGCGGGATGTCGCGCGGGTCGTTCTGCAGGTCGCCGTCCAGGGTCACGATCACATCGCCCCGGGCCGCGTCGATGCCGGCCTGCATGGCCGCCGTCTGGCGGAAGTTGCGCAGCAGGCGCACCACGCGGATGTGCGGCCCCACCGTCTTGGCGTGGCGCTGCAGGGCCAGGCCGGTGCCGTCGCGGCTGCCGTCGTCCACCACCACCAGCTCCCAGGGGTGCGGATAGTCCTTCAGCGCATCCTGCACCGCATCGACCATCGGCTTGACGTTGTCGATCTCGTTGTACATGGGCACCACCACCGACAGACGGTGCGGCGGGGCCTGCACGGGAGCGACGGAGGCGGTGTGTTCGGTAGCGTTCATGGTCCAGCAGAAGAAGGTCCCGCGGCCGGCGAGCGGCGGGACTGCGCCCACAACAGGGCACGGTAGATCAAAGGGGTCAGCAAGGCGGTCACAAGACTCAGGGTGTGCACCGCCAGCGCGGCGCCGGCCAACACCGCCGGCGGCACCGCAGCCCCCACCCATTGTCCCGCAGCCCAGATGGCGGCCTCGTAGCTGCCCAGGCCGGCCGGTGCCTGGATGGGCAGAGCTGCGGCCAGCTCACCGGCCACCGCCCCGCTCCAGCCCTGCCAGACCGGCAGGCCGGCCAACAAGGCCAGCACGCCGCCCAGCACCGCCAGCTTGAGCAGCCAGTTGCCCACACACAGGCCCCAGCCGGTCAGGTCACCGCGGTGGGCCACCAGCGTGCGTTGCAGCGCCTGCCAGCGTGGCCACCATTGTCCCAGCTGGCGCGACAGGCGGGGCAGCAGGCCCCACAGCAGCAGCACCAGCGCCGCCACGCCGGCCAGCCGCAGCCAGGCTGGCCCGGGCGCCAGCCCCAGCAGGCCCAGCAGAGCCAGCACCAGCGCGTCCTGCAGGCGCAGCCAGACCAGGCTGCGCACCGACTCGGCCACCGGAATGCCGAAGCGGCGATGGAGCAGCCAAGGATAGCCGGCCTCCCCGGCGCGCATGGGCAGCAGCAGCAGGGCGGCGTTGTGGGTCAGGAAGAGGTCCACGCTGTCCGACAGGCTGGGCATCCGGGCGTCGGGCCGGTGGGTGCACCCCCAGGTGCCCCACTCCCGCCGCAGGCGTTCGGCCCGCAGGCCATAGCTGCCCCACAGGCCGGCCACCGCCAGCGGCCAGGCCCACAGCGGCACCTGGGCCAGCGCCGTCAGCAGCTGCGCTCCCATGCCTTCGCGCAGCAGCATGGCCAGCAGCAGACCGGCCGCCAGCGAAGGCAACACCAGCCGGGCCACGGCCTGGTCGGTGCCGGCCGGCGCCCCGGCGTGGCGCCAGCGCGAAAGGCCGCTGCACACCCCCAGGAAGGCCAGTGTCCATTGCACCGGCGCGGCCACCGGCAGGCCGGTCGGCAGCAGCGCCACGGCCACCGCCAGGCCCCATTCCAGCAGCGCCAGGCCGCGCTGGCCATTCGCCGTCCCCAGCCAGGCCGCCGGCCAGCGGGCCGACAGCCGCAGGGACAGCAGCCCCACCCCCAGGCCCAGGCCGGCGCCGGCCAGCACATCGGCCGGCCAGTGCGCCCCGACCGCGATGCGGGAGAAGGCCACCGCCGCCGCGAAGGCGAAAGGCAGCAGCACACGCCAGCCCCGCAGCCCCAGGGTCGCGGCCAACACGGTGGCCACGGCGCCAGCGGTGAGCGCATGGCCGGAGGGCATGGAGGCGTGGTTGAGCAGCGGCGTGCCGATGACCTCGAGGGCCTGGGTGCCCAGCGCGCGGGCCGGCCGTGCGCTGTCGATCAGGCTCTTGGGCAGGCGGCTGAACAGCAGCCCCAGCGGCACACCCCACAGCAGGGCATTCAGGGCCCGACGCCGCGTGCGGTCCAGGGCCAGCACCAGCAGCACCGCCGACACGCCCAGACCAGCCACGCTCAGGCCGCCCCACAGGCCCGCGGCGGCCGGGTGCGCGCCTCCCGCCAGGCGGTTGAGGGTCAGCAACAGGGACTGATTCAAGGCCGGCTGCAGGTGCAACCAGCCGCCCGCCCCCAGCAGCAGCAGCGCCAGCGCCCAGGCCAGGCCCTGCCAGCGGGGCACGCCGTCGTCCGCGGGCAGGTGCGGAGCAGGCCGCGAAACAATGGGGTCGGACATGGTGGGCGGCATGATGCCAGAGCCCCGCAGCGGGGCCCCGGGCGCGGCAGGCAGGATCAGAAGCTGAGGTAATGCGGGAACTGGCCGTCCCGCGGCTTGACCTGCGCGAAGCGGGCCGTGAGCCGGGCCTGGACCGCCGTGGGCAGCGGCGCGAAGCCGGTGCCCTGGGTCAGCGCGTCGCCGTGCAGGAAGCACCAGTACAGGAAGCGCATGGCCGGCTCCACAGTGGCAGCCGTCGTCGGCGCGGCATCCAGCAGCACGAAGGTGGTCATGGTCAGCGGCCAGCTGTCGGGCCCCGGCATGTCGATCAGGCTGGCGGTGTCGCTGCCATCGCGGTACAGCGGGCTGCGCAGGATGGCGGCCCGGAAGCCCGCCTCGGACGCGACCACCCACTGCCCGTCCCGGTTGCGCAGACGCACCCCGGCCAGTCCGTCGGCCACCACACGGTCATAACTCACGTAGCCGATGGCGCCCGGCGTGGCCCGCACCAGGGCGGACATGCCGTCGTTACCTTCGGCCCGCAGCGGCTCACCCGGCCAGGCGGGCAGGACGCCCTCCCCCACCTGCTTGGCGAAGGCCGGCGATTGCCCGGCCAGGTAGCGGGTCAGGCCTTCGGTGCTGCCGGACTTGTCGCCCCGCACCACCCGCACGATGCGCCGGGCAGGCAGGCTCAGGCCGGGGTTCAGCGCAGCGATGCGGGGGTCGTCCCAGCGCTGGATCTCGCCGGCGAAGATCGCGGCCAGCACCTCGCCGGTCAGCCGCAACCGGTCCGGCTCGAAGCCGTTGACCACCGGCACCACGCCGCCCACGCAGGTGGGGATCTGGACCAGGCGCTTCTGGCCCAGGGCCTCGGCGCTCAGCGGCACATCGCTGCCGGCGAAGTCGACGCTGCGCCGCGTGGCCTGCTCGATGCCGTTGCCCGAGCCGGTGGGCTGGTAGCGCACCTCCACGCCGGTCTGCCTGGCGTAGTCCGCCGTCCAGCGGGTGTAGACCTTGGAAGGGAAGGTGGCGCCCGCGCCCTGCACACGGGCCGAGGCGCCCCGGGCGGCATCCAGGCCGAACAAGGCCCCGAGGCTGCCCCCCAGGGCCAGCCCCAACGCACGCCGGCGATCGGTGCGCGGCGGCTTGAAATTCATCGTCATGTCGGTACTGCTGAAAAAGAACCGGCCGCTCCCTCTCGGTGCGGCCGGTCTTGAAGGATACAGGACGGCGAGGCGTCAGATCTGCTCGGGGGTTCTCACCGCCACCAGCACCACCTCGCCCCGGTCCTGGCGCGGCCGGTGCCGCAGCCACCAGACGCCACCCTTCTTGATCGTCCAGGGCGTCAGGCCACCGTCCTGTGCGTGGCTCAGCCGCGGCCCGGTCATCAGATACGCCGCCGTCAACCCCAGCGTGGGCTGGTGGCCCACCACCAGCACCGGCTCGCGGGCATCGGGCCAGCGCGCCGCGGCCAGCAAGCCCTCCACCGTGCCCTCCGGGCCCAGAGCCTCCACCACCTTGAAGCGCCGGCCGAGGGCCTCGGCCGTCTGCTGGGTGCGCAGGGCCGGGCTGACCAGCACCTTGGTGGTGGCCGGCAGGAAGCGGTTGAGCCAGTCGGCCACCCGCCGCGCGTGGCGCTCGCCCTTGGGGGTCAGGCCGCGGGCCGGATCTTCAAGCCCATCGCCCAGTTCCTCGGCCTCGGCGTGACGCCAGAGGATCAGGTCCATGCTCATCCCCCTCTTCCGATCCGGGCTGCGTGACGGCGCATCAGCGCCTGCTGGGCGCTGGGCCCCGCCTCGCCCACACGGCGGTACTGGCCATCCGGCAACTGTTCCCAGGCGTCCTGGGCGTCGTACAGATAAGGCACCAGGCATTCATCGATGATCCGCTGCCGAAGCTTCGCGTCGTTCACCGGCCAGGCCACCTCGATGCGGCGGAACATGTTGCGACTCATCCAGTCGGCGCTGGACAGGTAGAGCACCTCGTCGTCCTCGCCTTCGCCCCACCGGAAGTAGATGACCCGGGTGTGCTCCAGGAAGCGGCCCACGATGGAGCGCACCCGGATGTTCTCGGTCAGCCCGGGCAAGCCCGGCGGCAGCATGCAGGCACCGCGCACGATCAGGTCGATCTTGACGCCGGCCTGCCCGGCGGCGATCAGGGCCTGGATCAGGCCCGGGTCGGTCAGGGCATTGAACTTGGCCACGATGCGGGCCGGCTTGCCCGCCCGTGCAGCCTGCGCCACCTCGGCCATCTGGCGCACCAGGCGGCGGTGCAGCACGAAGGGCGCGGTCAGCAGGCGGCGCGGGGGTTTGACCCGCGTGAGGCTGGCGATCTGCTGGAACACGGCATCGGCGTCGGCGGTGATGCCCGGGTCGGCCGTCAGGTAGCCCACGTCGGTGTACAGGCGCGCGGTGCGCGGGTTGTAGTTGCCGGTGGACAGGTGCACGTAGCGGCGCAGCCGGGGGCCGGCCCTGCCGCCGCCTTCGCGCCGGGTCACCAGCAGCAGCTTGGCGTGGGTCTTCAGACCGACAATGCCGTAGACCACCTGGGCCCCCACCGCCTCCAGGCGTTCGGCCCAGTTGATGTTGGCCTCTTCGTCGAAGCGGGCCTTGAGCTCCACCACGGCCATCACCTCCTTGCCGCGGCGCGCGCCCTCGATCAGCAGGTCCATCAGCTCGGACTTGGCGCCGGTGCGGTAGATGGTCTGGCGAATGGCCAGCACGTCCGGGTCGTTGACCGCCTGACGCAGAAACTCCACCACCGGATCGAAGCTCTCGAACGGGTGGTGCAGCATCACATCGCGCTCGCGCAGCAAGGCGAAGAAGTCCTTGCCGCGCGGCAGGCGGCGCTCGGGCCAACCCGGCTCGAAGGCCGGAAAGGACAGATCCACGCCCGGCACCGGCGTGACCTGGTCGATCAGCTGGTTCAGACGCACCAGGTTGACCGGGCCGTCCACCCGGTGCAGCGCCGCCTCGGGCAGATCGAACTGCTCCAGCAGCAGCGAGGACAGCTCCGGCGGACAACTGGCCACCACCTCCATGCGGATGGCCTTGCCGAACTGGCGCGTGGTCAGGCCGCGGCGCAGGGCCTGGCGCAGGTTGGTCACGTCCTCCTCGTCCACGTCCAGGTCCGAGTCGCGCGTGACGCGGAACTGGGAGAAGGACTCCACCGTGCGACCGGGAAACAGCTCCTGCAGGTGGGCGCGAATGACGCTGGACAGCAGCACGAAGCCCTGCTGGCCCGGTGCGCAAACCTCGTCGGGCATGCGGATGACCCGGCGCAGCACGCGGGGCACCTTGACGATGGCGATGGTGCTCTCGCGGCCGAAGGCATCGCGCCCCCCCAGGCGGGCGATGAAGTTCAGCGTCTTGTTGGCGACCTGCGGAAACGGGTGGGCCGGGTCCAGCCCGACCGGGATCAGCAGCGGCCGCACCTCGCGCTCGAAAAAGCGCGCCACCCAGGCCTTCTGGGCCGGCGTGCGCTCGGCGTGGTTGATGACCTCGATGCCATGGCGACGCAGGGCAGGCGTCACCTCATTGTTGAAGACACGGTACTGCTCGTCGGCCAGGGCGTGGGCGCGCGCCGCGGTGGCCGACACATCCCGCCAGGCCGCCTGGCTGTTGGCCGCGCGGGCAGCGTCCAGCACGTCGGCAAAGCGCACCTCGAAGAACTCATCCAGGTTCGACGAGACGATGGTGATGTAGCGCAGCCGCTCCAGCAGCGGCACGTCAGGGCGCTGGGCCTGGGCCAGCACCCGTCGGTTGAAGGCGAGGATGGCCAGTTCGCGGTTGAGCAGCGGCGGCATCGCGACAGCGGCCGTCTGGGGCTCGGGGACTTCGGTCATGCGCGCAGTCTATGAAAGTTTCGTGACAAGACCGTGACCCTAACGGCACGGCCGCCTGCTGCGGCCCGGTCCACATCCTTTCGCAGGGGGATTCCGGTCGGATCAAACGCGCCGGGCGGCGATAGGCACCGGCAGTGGCGCCACCGGCTCGTCGGCCTCGGCCGGCTCGCCACGCACGGCAGCCGCCGCGCCATAGGGCCGCGCCAGCGCCGACCAGTCCAGCAGCTCCATCCTGCCGTTGGGATGCTCCACCAGGGCCGTCAGGCTCTCCACCCAGTCACCGTCGTTGGCGTAGATCAGCCCGTCGATCTCGCGCAGCTCGGCGTGGTGGATGTGGCCGCAGACCACGCCGTCCACCTCGCGCTTGCGGGCCTCGCGGGCCACCGCGCGCTCGTAGTCGCCGATGAAGCTGACCGCCCGCTTGACCTTGAGCTTGAGGTACTTGGACAGGCTCCAGTACGGCAGGCCCAGGCGGCCGCGCAGCCGGTTGAGCCAGGCGTTGAGCTTGAGCGTGAACTCGTAGGCCCAGTCGCCCACGTAGGCCAGCCACTTGGCGTGCTGGATCACGCCGTCGAAGAGATCGCCGTGGGTGATCCAGAAACGCTTGCCATCCGCCCGCTGATGCACCCATTCGTGCGCCACCTCGACCCCGCCGAAGCTGTGCTCCAGGTATTTGCGGGCAAACTCGTCATGGTTGCCGGGCACATAGATCACCCGGGTGCCCTTGCGGGCCTTGCGCAGGATCTTCTGCACCACGTCGTTGTGCGCCTGCGGCCAGTACCAGCTGCGGCGCAGCTGCCAGCCATCGATGATGTCGCCCACCAGGTAGAGCAGGTCGCTCTCGGTGTGCTTGAGGAAGTCCAGCAGCGCCTCGGCCTGGCAGCCTGGCGTGCCCAGGTGGATGTCGGAGATCCAGATCGCGCGGAAGCGTTGGGCGTCCGGCGCGTCATGCGCCGATCCGGCGGGCGGGAGGGGCGTGGGGGTCTGCATGAGCCCTCATGCTGGGGCCCTGCAATGACCCGCCGGTGACGACCCGGTGACGCCCGCATGACGCCCGGCCCGCCCAGGCGGCGATCCCCCGAAGCCGTCAGTGGGACGGGGCCCCGCTGGCCCGGCGCAAGCCATAGCGGCGCATTTTGGCGTAGAGCGTGCTCTTGGCGATGCCCAAACGCCGGGCCGCCAGCGTGAGGTTGCCACCGCAGCCCGCGATGGCACGGCTGATCTGGGCCTCCTCGCCTTCGGCCAGGCTGTCGCCCCAGGCCATGGGCCCCGCCCCGTCGCCCCCACCGATCGACTCGCCCGGGTCGTCCGGCCCCAGCTCGTCCAGCCCCAGGTCGATGGCCCGCAGGGGCCCGTCCGGGCGCATCAGCACCGCCGCCTCGATCACATTGCGCAGCTCGCGCACATTGCCAGGCCAGGCATGGCCGGCCAGGGCCGCCAGCACCTCATCGGACAGGGTCTCGACGGCCTGCCCCTGCTCGGCCCGGAAGCGCTGAAGAAAGGCCGCGGCCAGCAGAGGGATGTCCTGCCGGCGCTCGCGCAGCGGCGGCAGCTGCAAGCGCGTGACCGCGATGCGGTAGTACAGGTCCATGCGGAAGCGGCCGGCGGCGACCTCCTGGCGCAGGTCGCGGTGGGTGGCGGCCACCAAGCGAAAGCGCACCTGGCGGGGCTCGGTTTCGCCCAGGCGGTACAGGGTGCCCTGCTCCAGCACCCGCAGCAGCTGGGGCTGCATGTCCAGCGGCAGCTCGCCCAGTTCATCCAGGAAGAGCGTGCCGCCTTCGGCCGCCTCGATCTTCCCGACCATGCCGCCCTTGCGCGCCCCGGTGAAGGCGCCTTCGGCATAGCCGAAAAGCTCGCTGGCCAGCAACTCGCGCGAGAGGCCACCGCAGTTCAGCGCCACGAAGGCGCCGCCGCGCCCGCCGTGCAGGCCGCGGGCGAAGGCCTCCTTGCCGGCGCCGGTCTCGCCCTGCAGCAGCACCGGCGCCTGCGAGGCCGCCAGCACGCGGGCCTTGTCCAGCAGGGCCCGCATGGCCGGATCGCGGGTCAGCACGGATTCGAAGCCGGCGGCCGCGCGCGGCACCAGGGTGGTGACCTCGGCCACCTGGGCCGCCCTCGCCGCGCCGCGGGCGCCGTGGGCACCACCAGAGCTCCGGCCGGGCAGCACCAGCAGCGTGCCAAGTTGCTCGCCGCGCACCACCAGCGGTTCAAGCCATTCGCCGCGCAGCCAGGCCGGCAGCCCCGCGGGCAGCATGCCACGCCGCCAACGGCCGGCCAGCAAGGCCGGCACCCGCAGTTGGCCGGTCAGGTCCAGCCCGCCCCCCAGGGCCTCGATGGCCCGCTGGGCTTGGGCGCTGGCCTTGATCGGACAGCCGCGCCGGTCGAACAGCACCATCGCATCCTGGCCGTCGGCCGACCAGCGGCCCAGCGCATGGTCCAGCAGGCGGTAGCGACGCTCCATCTCGACCATGGCCAACCGGGCCTCGATGCGGCTGGCGGTGTTGATCACGAACGCCAGGCTCTGCCGCTGGTAGGTGCCCGCCAGCCCGGACACATCGAGCGTGCCCAGCAGTTCACCATCCAGCGGGTGGCGGATCACCGCGGCCGAGCAGGTCCAGCCCTGGATGCCGGCGCAGAAGTGCTCCGTCGCGTGGATCTGGGCCGGCCGCTGGGCCGCCAGCGCGGTGCCGATCGCATTGGTGCCGCAATCCAGTTCGCTCCACCCCACGCCGGGGACCAACGCAATGGCTTCGGCCGCATTCAGCGCCGGGTGGTCTCCCTCGGTGACGAGGATGGTGCCGTGGGCATCGCTCAGGGCCATCAGCGTGCCGGTTTCGACCAGGTAGTCCCGCGCGCACGCCATCACCGTGGAGGCTGCCTCCAGCAGGTCCTTCTGACGCTCCTGCAGCAGGTAGAGATCCTGCTCGGAGACCGGCTGGGCCCCGCGCTGCCGCAGCGGATCGACACGGGCCTGGGCGCAGCGCTGCCAGGACTGGTCGACCAGGGCCCGCACGGCCCCTTGCGGCAGTGCCCCTCCCTCGAGCAGGGTCTGCCAGGCCTGGGACACCACGAGTTCGTTGCGAGGGTTGGAGAACATGGGCACCGGGTTCGGAGCAACGACGGGAATGGCGGGTCAAAGCAGAAGGACTCGGACTCAGACCACCGCGCGCACGTGATCGTAGGTCTGCGTGAGGGCGAAGGGTCCCCAGGAGTACCCGCAGCCCCCGGGCCGGCAAACCGGGTGCCGCCCCTGCGGATTCAGGCCCTGCCAAGCCATGCTGCCCGCAGTGCGGTCTTCAACACCTTGCCGTAAGCGTTCTTGGGCAGGCTCTCCAGCATGCGGTAATGCCGCGGCCGCTTGAAGCGCGCCAGCTGGGACAGGCACAGCGCATCCAGGGTCTGCGGGTCGAGACAGGCTCCCGGCCGAGGCGCCACGAAGGCGGCCACGGCCTCGCCCCATTCTTCGTCGGGCACGCCGATGACGGAAACCTCGGCCACGCCCGGGTCCCGCAGCAGCACCTCCTCCACCTCGCGGGGATAGATGTTGGAGCCGCCACTGATGATCACGTCCTTGCTGCGGTCGAGCAGGGTCAGGAAGCCGTCGGCGTCGAAGGCCCCGATGTCGCCGGTGCTCAGCCAGCCCTCCCGCAGGGCCCGCGCCGTGGCTTCGGGGTCCTGCCAGTAGCCCTGCATCACCGTGTCGCCGCGCACCTGCACCTCGCCGGCCTGCCCCACCGGGCAAGCCTGGCCGTGCCCATCGATCACCCGCACCTGCACCGCCACATTGGCCACGCCCACCGAGGCCAGTCGCTCGGCCCGCCGCGGGTGCGCGGTGTCGCCCAGCGGCCCCCGCCCCAGCACGGTGATGGTCATCGGGCTCTCGCCCTGGCCGTAGATCTGCACGAAGCGCGGCCCGAGCTGCGCCAGCGCGCGCTCAATGTCAGCCGCGTACATGGGCGCGCCGCCGTAGACGATGGTCTTGAAGCCCGTGCCGTCCAGGCCGTTCGCCCGCGCATGCTCCACCAGGCGCCGCACCATGGTCGGGGCGGCGAAGAGGCTGAGCCGGCCCACGCTGCCGGCCAGCGCGAACAACTCGGCCTCGTCGAAACCGCCGCTGGCGGGCAGCACATGGCGCGCTCCGGCCATCACCTGCGGCACCGCATACAGCCCGGCCCCGTGCGACAAGGGCGCGGCATAGACGCAGGCGTCCTGCGGGTCGATGCCGTCCACGTCCGCGGTGTAACCCAGCGCCATGCTGCGCAACTGCCGGTGGCCCAGCATCGCCCCCTTGGGCCGGCCGGTGGTGCCGCTGGTGTAGAACAGCCAGGCCAGGTCGTCGCCCTCGCGCGCTGTCAGCGGCAGCGCCGGCGCCTGCAGGGCCTGCTGCCAGGCCGACTCCTCCAGCGTCCAGTGCGCGCAGGGGGCCTGCAGGTCCGCGCCGTTCTCAGCATCCGTCACCACCAGGCGGGCCCCGCTGTGCTGCAGGATCCACTCGGCCTCGCGCGGGTGCAGCTTGGCATTGAGGGGCACCAGCACCAGACCGGCCCACCAGGCGGCCCACATCAGGCTCAGGCCGTCCGGGTGGTTGTGCATCCAGACGGCCAGCCGGTCCCCGGGCTGCAGGCCCTGCGCCCGCAGGCCGCCGGCCAGACGGGCGCAGCGCTGGGCCCATTCGCCATAGCGCCAGCGCACGGCGGATCCCTGCAGCACCGCAGGCGCGTCGGGGGTTTGCGCCGCGGCGCGTTGCAGGAGCAGAGCGAGGTTCATCTCAGGGCGAAATGATGACCTTCAGCGCCTTGGACTGCGCCGCCTGCCCGAAGGTCTCGTAGGCCGCCATCACGTCGTCGAGCGTGAAGCGGTGGGTGATCAGCCGGGCCGGGTCGAGCTTCCTCGCCACCACGGTCTTGAGCAGCATGTCGGTGCTGGCGGTGTCCACCAGCCGGGTGGTGATGGCGATGTTGCGCGCCCACAGTGTTTCCAGGTGCAGATCCACCTTGTGGCCGTGCACGCCGACGTTGGCGATGGTCCCGCCCGCGGCCACGATGCCCTGGCACAGTTCAAAGGTCGGGGCGATGCCCACCGCCTCGATGGCCGTGTCCACGCCCAGACCATCCGTCAGCGCCATCACCGCGTCCACCGCGGAACCCTTGCCGCTATTGACGGCATCGGTCGCGCCAAAGCCCAGCGCCACCTGCAGCCGGTTGTCGTCCAGGTCGATCATGATGATGCGCGAGGGCGAGTAGAACTGCGCGGTCAGCAGGGCCGCCAGGCCGATCGGCCCGGCACCCACGATGGCCACGGTGCCACCCGGCGCCACCTTGCCATTGAGCACGCCGCACTCGAAGCCGGTGGGCAGGATGTCGCTGAGCATCACCAGCGCTTCCTCACTGGTTTCCGGCGGAATGGCGTACAGGCTGGTGTCGGCGTGCGGAATGCGCACGTACTCGGCCTGGGTGCCGTCGATGGTATTGCCCAGGATCCAGCCACCGGTGGTGCAGTGCGAGTACATGCCCTTGCGGCAGAAGGCGCACTTGCCACAGCTGCTGATGCAGGAGATGAGCACGTGGTCGCCCACGTGGAAGTTGCTCACCGCGCTGCCCACCGCCTCGATCACGCCCACGCCCTCGTGGCCCAGCGTGGTGCCAGGCAGGCAGGTGGGCACGTCACCCTTGAGGATGTGCAGGTCGGTGCCGCAGATCGTGGTGTGGGTGATGCGCACCAACGCATCGCCCGGTTGTTGCAGCGTCGGCTTGGGCACTTCGGTGAGCGCCTTCTGGCCGGGACCGCCATAGACCAATGCTTTCATCGTGTTCTCCATGTCCCCTTCACTGCGTGGGAAGAAGCCCGTCCAAAACCCTGATTCGCACACCTGGCACATGGGGACCTCTGTGATCGGGTGGCACCGTGTGAGGCACCGCCGCGGGCCGGCCGGTTCTGGCTGGGCCGCGGCGGACACCCCCACTCAGTTGGAGCGTGCCGGCAGGGGCAGCTTGACCCACTCCTGGTAGAACGCGTCGATGTCGGGCTCGAAGTCGTGGACCACCGGGTACCACGGCGTCGGTGCCTCCACGTCGTGCAGCGTACCGCACTGCGGGCAGGTGTACTCGCGGTAGACCTGCCAGGCGGTGTCGGGCGCCATCAGCTTGGGGTAGACCTCGGTCATGGCGTCCTCGGTGTCACGCACATAGAGGTTGGCATGCAGCTTCCAGTTCTGGTTCCAGTCGCAGAAGGCATGGCCGCAGTCGCACTGGATGAGCCAGCGCTGGTCCTGCGCCCGCTGCACGATGTGCAGATGCGGGCCCAGCGGCAGCACGATGCGGTCGCTCCAGCCGAGCTTGTCCTGCAGGGCCTGCAGGTAGAGCGCGAAGCGCTCGCCGTCCTTGGGCATGGACAGCATGCGCAGCACGGTGTCCCAGTCGAGCTTGCCGTCGACCAGCTTGCGGACCTGTTCCGGGGTGTAGGTGGACATGGGTGGAATCTCCTGTGAATCGTTGGGGGGGGGTGAGCCGGGCTCACTCCTGCACCAGGGTGACGACGCGCACGTCGGGCATGGCCGAGAGGTCCATGCGGCAGTTGGCGCCATAGGACGGCACGCTCAGCTCGTCTTCCTTCAGGGTCCAGCTGACCGGCAGGTCCCAGAAGTCGCGGAACTGCTGCTCGAACTTCTTGGACAGGCCGAAGCTGGTGGCGAACATGTGCTGCACCTGCAGCGACGCCTCCTTGGCCAGGATGTGTTCGCGCTCGCGCTTCATCCATTCCTGCGTGGGCACCGAACGGGCCTTGCGCTGCTGACGGATGTTCAGCCGCTCCAGCGCCGTGGCCTTCTCGTCGGCCTGCCAGGAGCCATCCGGATGGCGGGTGGCGACCACGCCGTGGACACGGCGGGCGTATTCGGGCAGCAGGAAGCCGTTGTCCAGGTCGTCCACGATGGCCGCCACCTCGCGGTCCAGCGGGTCGCCGAAGCCCGGACCACCGCGCAGGTAGTTCAGGTACAGGTCACCGTTGGCATAGCAGTCTTCGGTGGTCATGCACTGGTGGTCGCGCTTGACGGTGGCCTGCGGACCCAGGTGGTTCTCGTAGTCGGGCAGGTCCGGGTTGGCGTCGCCGCCCAGCGGCAGGCTTTCGCCACGGGCGATGCGCTCCATCAGCCCGGTGTGGTGGGCCTCGAAGCGGTAGCCAGTGGCCGAGGGATAGCCGCCCATCAGGCCCCAGTCGCTGTTCATGTAGCCGTTGCCCATGAAGAACATCGTCCAGTCCTGGGCCTTCCAGACCATGCGCAGGGTCTCGAAGCCGTTGCCGCCACGGTACTGGCCGTAGCCGCCCGAGTTGGCCTTGACGTTGCGCCCCATGTAGAGCAGCGGCTCGGCCATCTCCCAGATCTCGATGTCCCCCATGTCGCCTTCGGGGTTCCAGATGGCGGCCGCGTGGTTCAGGCCGTCCTTGATGGCGCCTGCGCCGGTGCCGCAGGAACTGGCCTCGAAGCTGTTGACCGCGTGCACCTCACCGTCCTGGTTGATGCCGCCGCCCTGCAGCCAGTTGCTGGTGTTGGCATTGCCCGCGTTGACCTCTTCCAGGTAGCCGCGGCTGAAGTAGGCCTGCGACAGACCGCGCCACATCGTCGTCCAGGCGCTGACCAGGAAGTGCCAGGCGTAGGCGTGGCCGGTGCGCCGGTCGTCCGGGTTGTTCCAGCCGCCCTTGGGCATGTGGAACTCGGTGCCGTAGTAGGCGCCGTCGTTGATGCGCTGGGTGGGCACCAGGGTCTGGGTCATCATCACCCAGATGCCGCTGGTGAAGGCCACCTGGTGGGCGTTGTAGCTGTGCCAGCCCCAGCGGCTCGCGCCTTCAAAATCCAGCCGCCAGCTGCCGTCGCGGCGGATCTCCATCTCCACCGGCGCATGCATGATGGAGTCGAGCTTGGCGAAGGCGTTCGAGGTCTGCACGTCCGGGTGGGCGTAGGGCACGTCGACGAAGGCCACCTTGCGGTAGATGCCCGGCAGCGTCATCGCCTTGATGCGGGTGGCCAGGCCGCGGCGGCCCTCCTCGATCACCTCGTAGGCGAACTTCTCGTAGGTCTCCAGCCCTTCCTCGGCGATGGTGTCCTCCACCAGCTGGCGCACCATGTGGCAACCGGCGATGCGGGTCTTCTCGTCGAGGATCCAGTACTTGGGTGTGCGCACCGAACGCTGGCTCTCGTGCAGCCAGTCGCGCAGCGGCGTGTCGTTCACCCCGGTCTTGCGGCAGGTGATCATGTAGCCGTCGCCGAAGCGCTGGGTCTGACCGGTGGACATGGAGCCAGGCGTCACCGCACCGGTGTCGATCACGTGGGTCACGCCGCCGACCCAGCCGATCAGCTTGCCGTCGTGGAAGATGGGCACGATGGTGGCGATGTCACAGGGATGGACGTTGCCGATCGCGCAGTCGTTGTTGGTGAACATGTCGCCCGGGTGGATGCCGGGGTTGGCCTCCCAGTTGTTCTCGATCATGTACTTGATCGCCGCGCCCATCGTGCCGACGTGAATGATGATCCCGGTGGAGGTCAGGATGCAGTCGCCCGCGGCGTTGTAGAGGGTGAAGCAGAGCTCGCCCTCCTGCTCGACGATCGGGCTGGCGGCGATTTTCTTGGCCGTCTCGCGCGCATGGACCAGGCCGCCGCGCAGCTTGGAGAACAGCTTCTCGTAGCCGATGGGGTCGCGCTCGCGCAGTTCCAGGTGTTCCAGCCCGTTGTAGTGGCCGGTGGCCGCGGTGCGGGCCAGGATGCCGTCGCGGAATTCCTTGAGGGTCTGGCCGGTGCCCAGCAGGTCGGCACGGCCCAGTTCACGTTGCGTCATCATGTTCATGGTGTGTCTCCTTGGGCGTCACAGGGTCTGGCCGTCGTGGCCGACTTCGCGCAGGTGGAACAGGCGGTGCTTGTCCAGCGTCGTCGCAAAGCCCTTGGGCACGACGAAGGTGGTGGCATCCGATTCGATGATGGCCGGGCCGAAGATCTCGTTGCCGGCCTTGAGCGCTTCCATCTTCCAGATCACCGCCTCGTACCATTCCTTGTGGCGGTAGAGCTTGCGGGTGCCCAGGCGGGCGGCGGCGGGCGGCGTGGCCTCGCCGATGGGGTCTTCCGGCAGCACCGGCTTCTGGGTGACCACCATGCCGCGCATGATGGCGCTGGTGACCGAGAAGCCCAGCTCCGGCGAGCGCGCCGAGCTGGCATAGACCCGGCCGTAGGTGGTTTCGAAGGCGGTGACGATCTTCTCCCAGTCCTCCGCGGTGGCGGCCGAGGACACCGGCGAATCGATCTCCAGGTCGTTGAGCTGGCCCATGTACTGCATGCGGTAGCCCGGCCGCAGGATCACGTCCTTGGCCTCGAAGCCGTTGATGCGGAACTCCTCGATGACCTTGCCGGCCAGCTCGCTCCAGGCCTGCTGGATGGTGGCCGAGGCCTGGGCCTTCTCGCCGTCGCTGGCGTCCTGCGGCACGGCCAGGTCCACGCTCTTGTCGTAGCGGTACTCGAAGTCCGCGCAGGCGCAGCCGAAGGCCGAGAAGCCCGCGGCCCAGGCCGGCACCACCACGTCCTTGAAGCCCAGGCCCTCGGTGTAGCCGTAGGTGTGCACCGGGCCGGCGCCGCCGTAGCTGAAGCAGACGAAGTCGGTCGGGCTGTAGCCCTTGGCGCTGACGTTGGAGCGCAGGTACTCCCGCAGCTGCAGGTCCAGCAGCTCGATCACCCCGGCCGCGGCGTCCTCCACCGACAGGCCCAGCGGATCGGCGATCTGGGCCTTGATGTGCTGGCGGGCGCGATTCACGTCCAGCTGGATGGCGCCGCCCAGGAAGTTGTCGGGGTTGAGGTAGCCCAGCACCACGTGGCAGTCGGAGACCGACACCGTGTCCAGCCCGCTTTCGGGCCAGCAGGTGCCCACGCGGTAACCCGCGCTGTCCGGCCCCAGCTTGATGGCGCCGCTGTACGGGTCCAGCCGCACGAAGCTGCCGGCGCCCGCGCCCACCGAGTCCATGGTCACCAGGGGCAGCGAGAGCACCAGGCGGGCCATGTCCGGGTCGGAGGCGATGGCGAAGCTGCCCTTGGTGATCAGCGCCATGTCGAAGCTGGTGCCCCCGATGTCGGAGCAGGCGATGTTCTCGTCGCCCAGGGCCTCGCCCAGCAGCTTGGAGCCGATCACCCCGCCGATCGGACCGGACACGATCGTGCGCGCCAGCTCCTTGGCCTTCCAGCTGATGGTGCCGCCGTGCGTGGCCATCACCCGCAGGTCGAACTTGGCGCCGTGCTTCTTGAAGCGGTCGCTGACCTTTTTGAGCGTCTGGCGCGAAGGTTCGGCCGCGTAGGCCTCCAGGATGGTGGTGTTCATCCGGTGGCTTTCCTTGCGCTGCGGGTAGTAGTCCACCGAGGCGAACACCGGCAGGTCCACCCCCATGGCCTGCAGCTCCTCGCGGCAGACGTCGCGCGCCCGGCGCTCGCTGGTGCCGTTCTTGTGCGACTGCAGCAGGCAGATCACGATGGCCTTGGCGCCGGCGGCCACCAGCTCGCGGGTGGCCTGGCGAACCTCGGGCTCGCGCAGCGGGATCACCACCTGACCCTGCACATCGGTGCGCTCGGTCACGCCACGGGTGCGCTTGAGCGGCACCAGCGGCTGGTCGTAGCGGTGGGTGTTCAGGTGGATGCGCTCCTCCAGCGCATAGCCCAGGTAGCTCTGGATGGCCCGGCCCATCGAGTGCACATGCTCGAAGCCCTTGTTGACCATCAGGCCGACGTCCAGGCCCTTGCGCTGCACCACCCGGTTGAGCATGGCGGTGCCGGAGTAGACGCAGGTCACCAGCTCGGGGTAGACGTCGTCCACGTCACGCTGCCAGTGGGCCAGCGCGTCGCGCGAGGAGTTGAAGATGGCCAGCGATTCGTCGGCCGGGTTGCTCTGGGCCTTGCCCACCACGAAGCGGCCGTCCTCGCGGACGAAGAAGGTGTCGGTCATCGTGCCCCCGGCATCGATGCCCATCACCTGCACCTTGGATTGCTGCAGTTGCATGAGCTTGTCTCCATCTGTCGGATGCGACGCCGGTGTTCCGGTCGCCGGAGGTCCGCGGCTGCGGCCTCGCCAAGCTCATTGCAGTGCCCATGCCACGGCGGACGGCCTTCCGGCGGCCCCGCGGCAAGTGCTTGATTTTGTTCAGCGCCCCTGGTGAAGACCCCGAGGGATGCTGCACTGCGGCAGCGCCGAGGGGCGCCACCGCGGGCGTTCGATTTCCGGCCGGACGGCGCGGAATCGAACGTCGCGCCCAGTCAATGGCCGGGCGTGGTCGGGGGGCTCAGTGCGCCGCTTCCCAGCTCGGCCCGAAGCCCACCTCGGCCACCAGGGGCACGCTGAAGGACGCCACGCCGGCCATCAGACGCGGCACGGCCTCGCGCACCCAGTCCACCTCGGCCTCGGGCACCTCGAAGACCAGTTCGTCGTGCACCTGCATCACCATGCGGGTGGCGCGGCCCTCGGCATCCAGCGCCTGCTGCACCGCGATCATCGCCAGCTTGATCAGGTCGGCCGCGGTGCCCTGCATCGGCGCGTTGATGGCCTGGCGCTCGGCGCCGGCGCGGCGCGGGCCGCTGCCGCCCTTGATCTCCGGCAGCACGATGCGCCGTCCGAACTCGGTCTCGACATAGCCGCGCTCGCGGGCCCGCTCCTTGGTGGCCTCCATGTAGCGCTTCACGCCGGCAAAGCGCTCGAAGTAGCGGTCGATGTAGTTCTTGGCCGCCTTCTGGTCGATGCCCAGGCTCTGCGCCAGACCGAAGGCACCCATGCCGTAGATCAGGCCGAAGTTGATGGTCTTGGCATAGCGCCGCTGCTCGGGCGTGACCGCCTCGGGCGGGATGCCGAAAACCTCGCTGGCGGTGGCCCGGTGCACGTCCATGCCCTCGGCAAAGGCCTTGTTCAGGCCCGGGTCGCCGCTGATGTGGGCCATGATGCGCAGCTCGATCTGCGAGTAGTCGGCGCTGGCGATCACATGGCCCGGCGGAGCGATGAAGGCCTCGCGCACCCGCCGGCCCTCGGGCGTGCGGATGGGGATGTTCTGCAGGTTCGGCTCGTTGCTCGACAGCCGCCCGGTGACGGCCACCGCCTGCGCGTAGTTGGTGTGCACCCGGCCGGTGGCCGGGTTGATCATGCCGGGCAGCTTGTCGGTGTAGGTGCCCTTGAGCTTGGCCAGGCTGCGGTGCTCCAGCAGCTTGGCCGGCAGCGGGTAGTCGGCTGCCAGCTCCTGCAGCACCTCCTCGTCGGTCGACGGGGCGCCGGTGGCGGTCTTCTTCTTGACCGGCAGGCCCAGGCGGTTGAACAGGATTTCGCCGATCTGCTTGGGGCTGGCCATGTTGAAGGGCTGGCCGGCGATGGCGTAGGCCTCCTGCTCCAGCGCGATCATGCGCTCGGCCAACTGCTGGCTCTGGGCCGCCAGCCGGGCCGGGTCGATCAGCACGCCATGGCGTTCGATGCGCTGCAGCACCGCCACCGTGGGCATCTCGATCTCGGCGTAGACGCGCCGCAGGCCCGGCTCGGCCTGCAGCTGCGGCCACAGCGTGTCATGCACCTGCACGCACATCTCGCTGTCCTCGCCGCTGTAGGTGCTGGCGCGCTCCACGTCCACCTGCGAGAAGGAGATCTGGTTGGCGCCCTTGCCGCACAGGTCCTCGTAGCTCAGGCCGTGGCGACCCAGGTGGCGATCGGCCAGGCTCTCCAGGCTGTGCGGCTTGTGGGCCTCCAGCACATAGCTTTCCAGCAGCGTGTCGTGCACATAGCCCTGCACCCGGATGCCGTGGTTCTCGAACACATGCAGGTCGTACTTGATGTTCTGGCCCAGCTTGGCCGCGCTGGCGTCTTCCAGCCAGGGGCGCAGGCGCGTCAGCACCTCGGCCAGCGGCAGCTGGTCCGGCGCGCCCGGGTAGTCATGGCCGGTCGGCACATAGGCAGCCCGGCCGGGCTCCACCGCGAAGCTGATGCCGACGATGCGCGCACGCATCGGGTCCAGCGAATCGGTCTCGGTGTCCAGCCCGGTCAGCGGCGCGGCCTTCAGGCGGGCGATCCAGTCGTCCAGCTGTTCCCAGCTGGTAAGGGTCTGGTACTCGCGTGCCAGCACGGGCGCCGGGGGTGCGGCGACCTCACCCGCAGAGGCCTCGCCCGCGGCGACAGGGCTCGCCGAGGCGGCGGCTGGCACCGGCTGGCCCAGGGCGCGCAGGCTGCTGCGAAAGCCGTAGCGGGTGTAGAAGTCCACCAGCCCGTCCTGGTCGGGCGCGCGCAGGGCCAGGGCGCCCAGCGCCGGCCAGGCCGGCACCTGGGCCCCCAGCTCGCAGTCGGTCTTGACGGTGATGAGCTGGCGGCCCATCGGCAGCCAGCCCAGGGTGGCCCGCAGGTTCTCGCCCGCCACGCCCTTGATCTGCTCGGCCGCGGCGATCACGCCGTCCAGCGAGCCGTGTTCCTGGATCCACTTGACCGCGGTCTTGGGGCCGACCTTGGGCACGCCGGGCACGTTGTCCACCGTGTCGCCGACCAGGGTCAGGTAGTCGATGATCCGGTCGGGCGGCACGCCGAACTTCTCGGTCACCCCCGCCACGTCCAGGCGCTCGGGCGGCTTGGCCATCGTGTTGATCAGGGTCACCTGCGGCGTCACCAGCTGGGCCAGGTCCTTGTCGCCGGTGGAGATCACCACGGTGTGGCCGCTCTCAGCGCCCACCCGGGCCAGCGTGCCGATGGCGTCGTCGGCCTCGATGCCGGGCACCTCCAGCACCGGCCAGCCCAGCAGGCGCACCGCCTCGTGGATGGGCTCGATCTGGGCCCGCAGGTCCTCGGGCATGGGCGCACGCTGGGCCTTGTACTCGGGATACCACGCGTCGCGGAAGGTAGGGCCCTTGGCGTCGAACACGCACACGGCATGCTCGGCCGGCACCTGCTCGCGCAGCCAGTTCATCATGTTGACCATGCCATGGATGGCACCGGTCGGAAAACCATCCGGGCCACGCAGGTCGGGCATGGCATGAAAAGCACGGTACAGGTAGCTGGAACCATCGACCAGCAGCAGGATCTTCTCGCTCATGGAAGCGGATTGTGCTTGCTTCCGTAGAATCAACACCCCATGAACGCCCTCTCCCTGCCCACCCTGCTCGCGGGCCTGCTCATCGGCAGTGCCGGCCTGGCCCAGACCGCCCCCGCGGCGGCCTCGGCGCCGGCTGCTGCCGAACTGCCCGCGCTGCCCGTGACGGACACCCCGGCACCGGGCAGCAAGGTGCCTGAACCCCAGGTGCTGCATGTGGTGACCGAGGACGACAACGTCCGCATCGAGGAGTTGCGCGTGCGCGGCCAGACCCAGCGCATCACCGTGCACCCCAAGATCCCCGGCCTGCCGGCCTATGACATCGTGCCGCCCCAGGGTGGCAAGCTGCCGCAGGACGACAAGTCCGCCGGCCAGCGCGTCTGGCTGAAGCTGGATTTCTGAGCCGCGGCTGCGCGCCCGGTTCCCCACTCCTTTCATTCCAAGCATTCATGGCGGTTTACACCGAGGTCAGCGCCGAACAGGCCGGCTCGCTGCTTGCGCAGCTGGGTCTGGGCCCGCTGGTCGAGATGCAGCCCATCGGCAGCGGCATCGAGAACACCAACTACTTCGTCACCACGCCCGAGGGCGACTGGGTGATGACGCTGTTCGAGCGCCTGTCGCACGATCAGCTGCCCTTCTACCTGCGCCTGATGCAGCACCTGGCCCAGCGCGGCCTGCCGGTGCCCGAGCCCCGGGCCAATGCCCAGGGCGGGCTGGTGCAGACGGTGGCGGGCAAGCCCGCCGCACTGGTCAACCGTCTGCAGGGCGAGAGCCTGGACGCGCCGGACCTGCACCACTGCCGCGAACTGGGCGGCGTGCTGGCCCGCATGCACCGGGCGGTGGCCGACTTCCCGCTGCAGCAGCCCAACCTGCGCGGCCTGCCCTGGCGCGAGGCCACCGCCCCGGTGGTGCGCCCGCATCTGGCGCCGGCCGATGCAACCCTGCTGGACCAGGAGATGGCCCACCAGCGCGAGCTGCACGCCAGCGCGGCCTACCAGGGCCTGCCCAGCGGGGCCGTCCACGCCGATCTGTTCCGCGACAACGCGATGTTCGCCGGCCTGCCCGGCCGCGAGCGCCTGAGCGGTGTGTTCGACTTCTACTTCGCTGGCACCGACACTTTCGTCTTCGACCTGGCGGTGGTGCTCAACGACTGGTGCGTCGACCTGGACAGTGGCCGGCTGGACCTGCCGCGCGCCGAGGCGCTGGTGCGCGCCTACCAGGCCGAGCGTCCGCTCTCGGGCACCGAGCTGCGCCTGCTGCCGGCCCTGCGTCGCACCGCGGCGCTGCGTTTCTGGCTTTCGCGCCTGTCCGACTGGCACTTGCCGCGCGAGGCCAGCCTGCTCCAGCCCAAGGACCCGGCCCACTTTGAACGCGTGCTGCGCGACGCCGCCGAGCGCCCCTGGCACGCCGACGTCTGACCGCATGGCACTGATTCTCAAGACGGTGCCAGCCTCGCAGGGGCTGGTGTGGGTGCGGCAAGGCCTGCAGGAGTTCGTGCGCCACCCGCTGAGCTACACCGCCCTGTTCATGGCCTTCATGCTGGTGGGCGCCATCGTGTCGCTGCTGCCGGGCTTTGGCGAGGTGTTGGTGCTGGCCGGCATCCCGCTGCTGACGCTGGCCTACATGATGGCCACTGCCGCCAGCCTGCGCGGCGTGCGGCCCTCGCTGTCGGTCTTCGTGGCACCCTGGCGGCATCTGCCGGTGGAGCGTCGCCGCGGTCTGCTCACCCTGGCCCTGGGCTACGCCTTCCTGACGCTGGTGCTGCTGATGGCCTGCAACCTGTTCGACCGCGGCGGGGTGGACGAGCTCATGCAGGGCGTGAGCCGAAACGCCGACCCGGACGAGTTGCAGCGCCTGGCCGACGCCCCCGGCGTGATGGCCGGGATGCTGGCCCGGGTCACCGTGACCTTGCTGCTGAGCATGCCTTTCTGGCATGCCCCGGCGCTGGTCTGCTGGGTGGGCCAATCGCCGGCACAGGCCATGTTCTCCAGCGTGCTGGCCCTGTGGCGCTGCCGCAGCGCCTTGCTGGTCTACGGCCTGGGCTGGATGGGGCTGATGATGCTCACCGGCGTGGTCCTGAGCCTGCTGATGGTGTTGCTGGGCGGCACCTCGCTGATGGGCCTGCTGTCGATGCCGCTGGCCCTGGCGCTGACCTCCGCCTACTATGTGTCCCTGTTCTTCACCTTCCGCGACAGCTTCGGCCAGGCGGAGTGACCCCGACTGCCACGAGGTTCTCGCCATGTCCCGACGTTTCTCTGCTCTTTTGGTCCCGATCCTGGCGACAGGCTGCCTGTGCGCCCTGGGGGGCTGCGCGGTCGTCGAAGTGGCGGGGGCGGCCACAGGTGCGGTCATCTCGGTGGGCGCCAGCGTGGTGAGCACCGGCATCACGGTCACCGGCAAGGCGGTGGGCGCCGGGATCGACGCGGTCAGCGGCGGCGACAAGCCGGCCCCCTGAGCCCAGCCCGAGCGCTGCGGATGCCGCGCCGGTTCGCTCAGTAGTCAGTAGTCGCGGCGCAGCGACACCTGCAGTTCCACCTCGCCCGCCAGCCGGGCCGCTTCAAAGTCGGCCTCCAGGGACTGCAACGCCAGGGGGTCGGTCACCGACACCGACTGGATCCCCACCGCGCGGTCGCGCCCCATGGACTTGGCCGTGTAGAGCGCCATGTCCACCAGGTTGACCGCACGCTCCCAGCCCAGCGCCACCTGGTGCACCGGCAAGGGGAAGGCGGCATAGCCCAGCGAGGCCGACACCGGCAGGAAACGACCGGCGTCCAGGGCGATGGACTCGTCCCCCAGCGCACGCAGCACCCGCAGCGCCAGCGCGTCCAGGGCCTCGCCCTGCAGGTCCGGGGCGAAGATCAGGAACTCCTCCCCGCCCCAGCGGCAGACGATGTCTCCGGCACGCACCGATCCGTCCAGTCGGCGGGCCACCTCGATCAGCACGGCATCGCCCGCGGGGTGCCCGAACTCGTCGTTGATGCGCTTGAAGTGGTCCACATCCACCAGCAGCAGCGCGCCGCGGAAGGCCGCACCGCCGCGGGTGGCCAGCACCTCGCGGAAATGCCGGCGGTTGGCCAGGCCGGTCAGGGGGTCCCGCTCGCTCTGCACCCTCAGCAGGGCCTCGCTGTGGCGCAGGCGGCGGGTGGCGTCGCGCGCGCGCAGCGCCAGCATGCCCACCACGCCGGCCGCCAGCCCCAGCAGCACGATGGCCGCCACCCAGATCCGCTCGATCAAGGTCTGCGTCTGCAGGTGGGACGAGCGCAGGGCGTTTTCCCGCTCCAGCAGGTCCAGCTCGCGGCGCTCGGCCTCGGTGCGGTAGGTGGCCCGCATCTGCGCCAGGATGGCCGCCTGGTTGTCGGCATTGATCTCGGCGCGCAGGGCCTGTTCGCGGTGCAGCAGCTCCAGGGCGCCGCGCACGTCCCCTTGCGCGGCCAGTGCATCGGAGCCTTCCTGCAGGGCCACCCGCATGGCGGCGCGGGCACCGGTGGCTTCCCACAGCTTCAGGGCGGCCTCCATGTCGGCACGCCCCTGGGCCACCTGGCCGAGCTGCATCTTCGCCAGGCCCCCGTTGTGCAGCAGGGTGGGCTGGCCGCGCAGTTCATGGTGCCGCCGCAACACCGGATAGGCACGCTCCACCGCCTGCAGGGCTTCGCGGGGCTGCCCTGCGCGCCGCAGCAGGTCGCTCAGGCTGGGCAGAATGCGCGCCTCCAGCCGGGGTGAATGCAAGGTCTCGGCCAGCCGCAGGCACTGCTGCATCAGCCGAAGCGCGGTGGTGGGATCCCCACCCTCCAGCGCCAGGCGGGCCTCGGCAAAACGCACCCAGATGAGCGAGCGGGTGTCCCCATGACGCCGGGCCACCCGGTCGGCCAGGGCGATCAGCGCACGGGCCTGGTCCACATGGCTGAGCGCCTGCTGGAAGACCGCCTGCATCGCCAGGCTCCAGGCTTCCAGCCCCGGATCGCCCCCGCGCTCGGCCACGGCGTGGGCCCGTTCTGCCAGGTTCAGTGCGTCCACCAGATCGCCACGGACCTCGGCACGCTGGGCCTGCAGGTGCAGCGTGCGCCACCAGGCCCGGTAGTCGCAATCGGTCGCTGGTTGACGTGAGCCACAGGCCTGGTCGTAGGACTGGTCGCCCAGCCGGCCCTGGCGGGTGGCCTCGCCCGGATGGCCGAGCAGGTCCTGCAGCACGGCCTGGATCAGGGCCTGGTCCCCGCGCAGCTCCGCCCGAAAACGGGCATCGGCCAAGCCGTCGGCCGCCAGGGACTCGAGCGTGTCGAGGGCGCGACGCACGTCGTCCTCCATGCCCGACCGTGCGGCCACCAGACCACGGGTGCGGGCCCGCATCCGCTGCCATTCGATCACGGACACGCCGCCAGCGGGGGGTGGCGCCTGCTCCAGCTCGGCCAGCACCGCCTCGGGCTGGTCTTCGCCGCGGTTGAGCCACTCGTCCGAGACATCGCTCAGGGCGCGGCCCAGTCCGCCTTCCCCGAGCTGGAACACCGGCACCGCCCCTGCGGCGCTAACGCCCACCAGCCACAGGACCGCCTGCAGAAGCAGCCGCCCACCCAGCCGTCGGTGGAAAGCCAGGCCACTCATTCGGTCTGCCCCACCACATCCGGCCCGTGGATCTCGACCAGCTGCGCCTCGTCCCGGCGCCACACGGCCTCCAGGTCCTGCATCTGGCGGGCCACCATGTCCAGATCGCAGGCGGTCATCCGCCGGATGCCCACCGCGCGGTTGCGGCCCTGGGTCTTGGCGATGTACATGGCCGCGTCCACCAGATCGATGGCCATGGACCAGGGCACGTCCAACTGCTGGGGTTGCAACGGGAAGCTGCCAAAGCCGATCGAGGCCGTGACCGCCACGCGGTCCGGGCCGACCACCACCGGCAAGGACGCCAGTGCGGTCAGCAGGCGCTGGGCCAGCAACTCCGCCGGCTCCCCCCCCTCGCCGGGCACCAGGATCATGAACTCCTCGCCCCCCCAGCGGACGACGACATCTTCCTCGCGCAGCACCGCCTGCAGGCGGCGCGCAACCTCGATCAGCACGGCATCTCCGCCGGCATGGCCGAAGTTGTCGTTGATGCGCTTGAAGTGGTCCAGGTCGAGCAGGTAGAGCGTGCCACCGGCGTCCTCACCCTGGGCCATCAGGCGCTGGAAATGCCGGCGGTTGGCCAGACCGGTCAGCGGGTCCTGCTCGCTCTGCACCTTCAGGCGCTCGTTGACGCTGTGCAGCGCCTTTTGCGCGGCCTTCATCCGGCGGTGCAGCAGGGCCAGCAGCAGCACCGCCATGCCCACCCCCGCCATCACCAGGGCCCAGAGCTTGAAACGCAGCTCGGTCTGGCGCAGGGCCTCTTCCTTGAGCTGGTTGTCGTCGGTCAGCAGGCTGCGCTCGTGCTTGCGACGCTCGGCGTCGAAGCTCTCCTGCAGCTCCACCAGCGCCTTCTGCTGGCTGCGCTGGAAGGCCTGCTCCGACATGGCACGGTGCTCGCGGTAGACCTGCAGGGCTTCGGAGAGATAGCCTGCCTTCTCCAGGTAGTGCGCCAGGTCGGCCAGGGCCTCGGCCTGCGGCACCACCTCGTCGGCACGCCGCTGTTGGTCCAAGACCTCACGCACCAGCGGCAGGCCCTCGTCCTTGCGGCGCATGGCGATCAGCGCCAGCCCGGTGTTGAAGTCGGCCAGCTGCTCGACCTCGCTGGATCGCAACTGCCGGGCCAGGGGCAGCGCCTGCTGGGCCTGGGCGTAGGCCTGCCGGTAGTCGCCCTGGCGCAGGTAGTGGTCGCTCAGGTTGGCCAGGCCCATCGCCACGCTCAACTGATCCCCGGCCTGCCGCGCGTACTGGATCGACTGGCTCAGCGACTGCAGGGCCTGCATCTCCTTGCCCTCGTCGGTCAGCAGGATGGACTCCACCGTCGTGGCCTCCGACAGCGAGACCCAGTCCTCGTTCGCCTGCGCCAGCACCTTGGCCTCGTCGTTCAGGTGGCGGGCCCGCTCGCGCTGTCCGGCCCGCAGGTAGATGTAAGCCAGGCCGCTGAGCAGTTCGCTGCGGCGCCAGGGTTGCCCCCGGTCCACCAGACGCAGGGCCTGTTGGGTCAGACGCGCGGCCTCGTCGAAGTGGCCCAGGTTCTCCTCCACCGAGGAGTGGATCACCAGGCAGGACATGTGGATGGGCACTGCCGTGCCAGCGTCCAGCAGACGCATGGCTTCTTCCAGCGGCTCATCGGCCCGGGTCAGTGAGCCCTGCAGGCGCGCCAGGTCACCCTGCAGACAGCTGCTGGCCACTTCGGCATCGCGCCGCAGGGCCACCGGCCCCTGGCGGGCGAGCTCACGCACCTGTTGCAGCAGAGACTCCGCCGCCTCGGGCTGCGCCAGCGAGATGCGCAGGCCGGTCATCAGCCGCAGGATCTCCAACCGCCGGGGCGAGTGCGCCGCCTCCTGGCTCAGCAGCGCTTCGAGTTTGCGAACAGCATCGGCCGGATGGGCCCGCGCCTCGTACTCCAGCAGGGCCAGGTCGTCGCCCGGGCGCACCACCGGTTCAACCGCCCAGGCCGCAGCCCCTCCGCCCAGCATGAGACACAGCAGGCTCAGGAATCGGACCAGGGGCGCGCGGGACGCGCGCGAAAAGGCGGCGGGGCTCACGGCGGTGGCGAACGGACCTTCAGTCGATGGGCGTGAGCTTGGCGATCGACAGTGCCAGCCATTTGGCGCCATGCCGTCCGAAGTTCACCTGGGCCCGCGCATCGGGGCCTGATCCTTCCAAGGTCACCACCACTCCTTCGCCAAATTTCGCGTGGAACACCGACCGCCCCACCTTGAGCCCATGCCCGGCGGCCTCGGCGGCCGCCGCCTTCATGGTGGCGGGCACCGGCGGCTCGGCCGCAGGCTGCCAGCCGGCGTTGCGCCGCCCGGCCCCCACCATGGAGCCCAGCCCGCTGCCGCGCTGCCAGGCCGCCTGATAGTCCCTTGCAAAACCCGAGCCAAAGCCCTGGGTGCGGGGCGTGAGCCATTTCAGGGCGCTCTCGGGCAGTTCGTCCAGGAAGCGGCTCTTGACGTTGTAGCGGGTCTGACCGTGCAGCATCCGCGTCTGGCTGAAGCTCAGGTACAGGCGCTGGCGGGCCCGGGTGATGGCCACGTACATCAGCCGCCGCTCCTCCTCCAGCCCATCGCCGTCGGACAGTGCGTTCTCGTGCGGGAACAGCCCTTCCTCCAGCCCGGTGATGAACACCGCGTCAAATTCCAGCCCCTTGGCCGAGTGAACGGTCATCAGCTGGATGGCGTCCTGGCCGGCCTGTGCCTGGTTATCACCGGCCTCCAGGGCCGCATGGGTCAGAAAGGCCGCCAGCGGGCTCATGATCTCGCCAGTCTCGGCGTCAGGCGTCAGATCCACCGGCGCGGGCGCCTCGGGCACGTCGGGCGAGCGCGGTGCGGCGATGCTGCCCGGGCCGAGTTCGTCCACCGGCAGCGCCACGGCGTCCTTGCCGAAGCCCTCCTGGGTGACAAAGGCCTCGGCCGCAGTGACCAGTTCTTCCAGGTTCTCAATGCGGTCGGCGCCTTCCTTCTCGGTGCGGTAAAAGTCCACCAACCCGGAGCGGTGCAGCATGTGCTCGATGATCTCGCGCAGCGTCAGGCCCAGGGTCTCGTTGCGCATGCCGTCGATCAGCGCGTTGAAGCCCGCCAGGTTGGCGCCCCCCTTGCCACCCACCGCGCCCACGCTCTGCCACAGGCTGCGGCCGCTCTGCCGGGCGGCGTCTTGCAGCTGTTCCAGCGTGCGGGCGCCGATGCCGCGGGTCGGGAAATTGACCACCCGCAGGTAGCTGGTGTCGTCGTGGCAGTTCTCGATCAGGCGCAGGTAGGCCAGCGCATGCTTGACTTCGGCCCGCTCGAAGAAGCGCATGCCGCCGTAGACGCGGTAGGGAATGCCGGCGTTGAACAGCGCCGATTCGATCACCCGCGACTGGGCGTTGCTGCGGTAGAGGATGGCGATCTCGTGGCGCGCCATGCCGCCGCGGTGCAACTGCTGGGCTTCTTCCAGCACCCACTGGGCCTCGTTGAAGTCGCTGGCGTTTTCCTGCACCCGCACGGGCTCGCCGGGCCCCGCTTCGGTGCGCAGGTTCTTGCCCAGGCGCCGGCTGTTGTGGGCGATCAACGCGTTGGCCGCGTCCAGGATGTTGCCGTAACTGCGGTAGTTGCGCTCGAGCTTGATGACCTTCTTGACGCGGAACTCGCGCTCGAAGTCGCTCATGTTGCCGACCTGGGCGCCGCGGAAGGCGTAGATGCTCTGGTCGTCGTCGCCCACCGCCAGCACCGCGGTGTGCGGGCCGGCGAACATCTTCAGCCACAGGTACTGCAGGCGGTTGGTGTCCTGGAACTCGTCGACCAGGATGTGGCGGAAACGGCGCTGGTAATGCTCACGCAGATGCGCGTCGTCGCGCATCAGCTCGTAGGTGCGCAGCAGCAGCTCGGCGAAGTCGACCACGCCCTCGCGCTCGCACTGGTCCTGGTAGGCCTGGTAGATCTCGGCCATTTTCTGGGTCTGGCCATCGTGCACCGGCACGTCGCCGGGGCGCAGGCCATCTTCCTTGGAAGCGGCGATGAACCAGGCCACCTGCTTGGGCACGAAGCGCTCCTCGTCCAGGTTCATGGCCTTGATGACGCGCTTGACGGCCGACAGGCTGTCGCCGCTGTCCAGGATCTGGAAGGTTTGCGACAAGCCCGCCTGCTTCCAGTGCGCCCGCAGGAAGCGGTTGCACAGGCCGTGGAAGGTGCCAATCCACATGCCGCGCACATGGACCGGCAGCATCGCCCCCAGGCGGGTCATCATCTCCTTGGCCGCCTTGTTGGTGAAGGTCACGGCCATGACGCCACCGGGCGAGATCTGCCCGGTCTGCAGCAGCCAGGCGATGCGGGTGGTCAGCACGCGGGTCTTGCCCGAGCCGGCCCCGGCCAGGATCAGGGCAGGTTCGGCTGGCAGGGTCACCGCCGCCAGCTGTTCGGGGTTGAGGCCACGCAGCAGCGCACCCGTGTCCACCAGGGACGGGGCGCGCTCGGCCTCCGGATCATCCGGGAATTGCATCGCGGCATTGTAGGGATCGCCCTCCCCGGCCGGATGGCCCCCCACCCGTTCAAAGCGACAGGCTTTTTCAGGATCGTGCGCGTCACCGCCTTGACGTAGAATCGGTCACCGGGCCCAAACTCTGGCGTCCGGTTTCTTGTGTCCGCACCGTTCCCCGCTGAACGGCCCTCGCGGCACCACCGGGGTTCCAGGTCAAGCGCTCGCAGCCCATGCCAGCGCACTGCGTTCAACGCGCTGGCCATCAACCTGGAGCTTCGAGATGGACATCTTCGACTACGACAACGTGCTGCTGTTGCCACGCAAGTGCCGCGTGGAAAGCCGTGCAGAGTGCGACACCAGTGTGGAGTTCGGCGGCCGCCGCTTCAAGCTGCCCGCCGTGCCGGCCAACATGAAGACGGTGCTCGACGAGCGCATTGCCGCCTGGCTGGCCGCCAACGGCTACTTCTACGTGATGCACCGCTTCGACCTGGACAACGTGGCCTTCGCCCGCCAGATGCGCGAGGCCGGCCACTACGTGTCGATCAGCTCGGGCGTGAAGCCGGCCGACCGGGCCATCATCGACCGCCTGGCGGCCGACGGCGTCGGCGCCGACTACATCACCATCGACATCGCCCACGGCCATGCCGAAAGCGTGCGGCAGATGATCGAGTACATCAAGGGCAAGCTGCCGCAGGCCTTCGTGATCGCCGGCAATGTGGGCACGCCCGAGGCGGTGATCGATCTGGAGAACTGGGGCGCCGACGCCACCAAGGTGGGCATCGGCCCGGGCAAGGTCTGCATCACCCGGCTGAAGACCGGCTTCGGCACCGGCGGCTGGCAGCTCTCCGCGCTGAAGTGGTGCGCCCGCGTGGCCACCAAGCCCATCATCGCCGACGGGGGCATCCGCCACCATGGCGACATCGCCAAGAGCGTGCGTTTCGGCGCGGCAATGGTGATGGTGGGCTCGCTGTTCGCCGGCCATGAAGAGTCGCCCGGCCAGACGGTGGAAGTCGACGGCAAGCTGTACAAGGAGTACTACGGCTCGGCCTCGGACTTCAACAAGGGTGAGTACAAGCACGTCGAAGGCAAGCGCATCCTGGAGCCGGTCAAGGGCAGGCTGGCCGACACGCTGCGCGAGATGCAGGAGGACCTGCAAAGCTCGATCAGCTATGCCGGCGGCAAGCAACTGGCCGATCTGCGCCGGGTCAACTACGTGATTCTGGGCGGCGAGAACGCGGGCGAGCACCTGCTGATGTGAGGCCACGACCGGCACCCTAGGGGGGACCGGGGCCTTGTGTTCCGGTCCATCCCCAATCGGAAGTGGTGGCCACATGTATCTGCAGGCAACATTGATCGGATGAAGTACGCCATCCCCCTCCTCAGCGCGGCCGTCCTCGCCGTCGGTCTCGCCTTCCCGGCCCACGCGGCGGTCGAAGAGCAGTCCACCAGCCTGGTCAGCAGTACGCCCTACCTGTTCTCCTACCGCCACCAGCGGCACATGGTGGTCACGGCCGACGGCCGCTACCACCTGCTGGCCAATCTGGGCACCCAGGGCGGCGCGCAGGCCAGCCTGTATCTCCTGTCCTCCCATGACGGGGTGAACTGGGTTCAACAGCGCCACCTGGGTTACACCGGCTATGACGCCGTGTCTGACAGCGGCCTGATCGGCAACACCCTGACCACCGCCTTCCAGGACAACCAGGGCTTCATCCGCTACGCGACCGCCACCTATGACCCGGACACCCAGAGCTGGACTTCATTCACGGTCAGCAAGCTGCCCCGGGCCAGCGCCGACATCCGTGCGGTGAACCCCAGCTTCACGGTCGATGCCAACGGCAACACCTGGGTCGCCTACGTGGAAGAGGACACCCGCGTCGGCGTCGAGACGGCCCGCATCGTGGTGTACCGCCGCGCGGCCGGCAAGACGAACTGGGTGGCCGCGGGCTATCTGCAACCCTTCAGTGATGTCGGCCCCTACGAGACGATCTACCGAGCCAAGCGAAGCGCCCGACTGGTGAGCATTCCTGGGGGCATCGGCATGGTGTACACCGTGGGCAAGGACATCTTCTGGGCCGAGCGTCAGCTCAAGGGCGGGGCCACCATGGGCTGGAACTCGTCGACGATGTTCCTGAGCGGAACCGAAGACAACGACCCCATGTCCAGCCACTTCAGCGCGGTCACCGATGCAACGGGCAACGTCTTCGTCACCTTCACCGATGCCGGCAACCTGTACTTCACCCGCCGGGATGCCGCAACCCGCCAGTGGCCCAGCAAACCCCGGATGCTGATCTCGGCAGACCAGTACCCCGGCATCCAGCCCACCTACTCCCAGATTTCCTGGTTGGGCGGTGATCAACTGCTGCTGGCGAGCAACTTCCAGGACAACATCCGTGTCTGGAAGGGCTCGACCGGTGCGACGCCGGGCTTCACCTGCCTGCTGCAGGCCACGCACACCGTCCGCGATGCCAGCGCCTACTACCGCGATGCGCGACTGGAAATGCCCGCGCTGCCGGCTCCCAACGCGGCTGTTCCGCTGCTGCAGCAATGGCAGGAGTTCAATCCCGACCTGCCGCCCCCCGAGAAGGCCGGTACCAAGCCGCTGCAGTACGCCAACGGGCTGACCTTCTCACCGAGCTCAGCGCCCAACTGCGATTGAGCCGACGCTCCCCCGGGACCCTGCGGGATAATCGGTCATCATGACCGAACTCGCCAAATCCTTCGAGCCCAAGGACATCGAAGCCCGCTGGGCCCCGCTGTGGGAGCAGTCCGGCGTCTACCAACCGACGCTCGACCCGGCCAAGCCTTCCTTCTGCGTTCAGCTGCCCCCGCCCAACGTGACCGGCACGCTGCACATGGGCCACGCGTTCAACCAGACCATCATGGACTCGTTGACGCGCTACCACCGCATGCGCGGCTTCAACACCCTGTGGGTGCCGGGCACCGACCACGCCGGCATCGCCACCCAGATCGTGGTGGAGCGCCAGCTGCAGGAACAGAAGGTCAGCCGCCACGACCTGGGCCGCAAGAACTTTGTCGCCAAGGTCTGGGAGTGGAAGGAGAAGTCCGGCTCCACCATCACCCAGCAGATGCGCCGCATGGGCGACTCGGTGAGCTGGTCGCACGAGTACTTCACCATGGACGACAAGCTGTCCAAGGTGGTGACCGAGACCTTCGTGCGCCTCTATGAAGAAGGTCTGATCTACCGCGGCAAGCGCCTGGTGAGCTGGGACCCGATCCTCAAGTCCGCCGTCTCCGACCTGGAGGTCGAGAGCGAGGAAGAAGACGGCAGCCTCTGGCACATCCGCTACCCGATCGAAGGTTCCACCGAATCGCTGGTGGTGGCCACCACCCGGCCGGAAACCATGCTGGGCGACACCGCCGTGATGGTGCACCCGGAGGACGAGCGCTACACCCACCTGATCGGCCAGCAGGTGCGCCTGCCCATCACCGGCCGCCGGGTGCCGGTGATCGCCGACGACTACGTGGAAAAGGCCTTCGGCACCGGTGTGGTGAAGGTCACCCCCGCGCACGACCAGAACGACTACCAGGTCGGCCTGCGCCATGGCCTGCCGATGCTGACCATCTTCGACCTGGAAGCCAAGGTCAGCAACACCGAGGTGGCCGAGATCCCGGCCGCCTATGTCGGCCTGGACCGCTTCGCGGCCCGCAAGCAGATCGTCGCCCAGCTGGAGGCCGAGGGTCTGCTGGTGGAGGTCAAGAAGCACAAGCTGATGGTGCCGCGCTGCGCCCGTACCGGCCAGGTCATCGAGCCGATGCTGACCGACCAGTGGTTCGTGGCCATGACCAAGGCCGGCGCCGGTGGCAAGAGCATCGCCGACGAGGCCATCGAGGCCGTCGACTCGGGCGAGGTGAAGTTCGTCCCCGAGAACTGGGTCAACACCTACAACCAGTGGATGAAGAACATCCAGGACTGGTGCATCTCGCGCCAGCTCTGGTGGGGCCACCAGATCCCGGCCTGGTACGGCACGGACGGTGAGTTGTTCGTCGCCCGCTCCGAGGACGAAGCCCGCGCCAAGGCCACCGCTGCCGGCTACACCGGCGCGCTGACCCGCGACGAGGACGTGCTGGACACCTGGTATTCCTCGGCCCTGGTGCCCTTCTCCACCCTGGGCTGGCCCGAGCAGACGCTGGAGCAGGACCTCTTCCTGCCCTCCTCGGTCCTGGTCACCGGCTACGACATCATCTTCTTCTGGGTCGCCCGGATGATCATGATGACCAAGCATTTCACCGGCAAGGTGCCCTTCAAGCACGTGTACATCCACGGCCTGGTGCTGGACGCCCAGGGCAAGAAGATGTCCAAGTCCGAAGGCAATGTGCTGGACCCGGTGGACCTGATCGACGGCATCGCCCTGGGGCCGCTGCTGGACAAGCGCACCACCGGTCTGCGCAAGCCCGAGACCGCGCCCAAGGTGCGCAAGGCCACCGAGAAGGAATTCCCGGACGGCATCCCGGCCTACGGCGCCGACGCGCTGCGCTTCACCTTCGCGGCCATGGCCACGCTGGGCCGCAGCGTCAACTTCGACAGCAAGCGCTGCGAGGGCTACCGCAACTTCTGCAACAAGCTGTGGAACGCCACCCGCTTCGTGCTGATGAACTGTGAAGGCCAGGACTGCGGGCTGGCCGACCATGCGGCCGGCAGCTGCGCCGCCGGTGGCTATCTGGAGTTCAGCCACGCCGACCGCTGGATCGTCAGTGAACTGCAGCGGGTGGAGGCCGAGGTGGCCAAGGGCTTTGCCGAGTACCGCCTGGACAACGTGGCCAACGCGATCTACCAGTTCGTCTGGGACCAGTACTGCGACTGGTACCTGGAGATCGCCAAGGTGCAGATCCAGACCGGCACGCCGGAGCAACAGCGCGCCACCCGCCGCACGCTGATCCGTGTGCTGGAGACCGTGCTGCGCCTGCTGCACCCGGTGGCGCCCTTCATCACGGCCGAGCTGTGGGACACCGTCGCCCCGGTGGCGGGCCGCAAGCCGGCTGGCGACAGCGGCACACTGGCCACCGCGACCTACCCGGTCGCCCAGCTCGAAAAGGTGGATGCGACATCCGATGCCTGGATGGCCAAGCTCAAGGACTTCGTCGGCGCCTGCCGCACGCTGCGTGGCGAGATGGGTCTGTCCCCCGCCGAACGCGTGCCCCTGCTCACGATCGGTGACACCGCCTTCATCACCCAGGCCGCGCCGGTGCTGCAAGCCCTGGCCAAACTCAGCGAGGTGAAGGTGATGAGCGACGAGGCCGCCTTCACCGAAGCCAGCGCGATGGCGCCGGTGCTGGTGCAGGGCGAAGCCCGCCTGGCGCTGAAGGTGGAAATCGACGTGGCGGCCGAACGCGAACGGCTGACCAAAGAAATCAAGCGGCTGGAAGGCGAGGTCGTCAAGGCCGAGGGCAAGCTGGGCAACGAGAGCTTTGTGGCCCGTGCGCCGGAGGCCGTGGTGGCCCAGGAGCGTCAGCGTCTGGCCGACTTCGGCCGCACCCTGGAGGGCCTGCGCCAGCAACTGGCCAAGCTTCCCACCGCTTGAGGAAACATTTGTCGGCCGCTGGTCACACCAGCGGTCGGCAAATTTGGCATCCTTGAGGCTATCCGCAACACAGAGGGAACCGAATGCAGAAGATCAACAAGGCCATCTTTCCGGTCGCCGGCCTGGGCACGCGCTTTCTGCCTGCCACCAAGGCCATGCCCAAAGAGATGCTGCCGGTGGTCGACAAGCCGCTGATCCAGTACGCGGTGGAAGAAGCCTACGCTGCCGGCATCCGCCAGATGATCTTCGTGAACGGCCGCAACAAGCGCGCCATTCCGGACCACTTCGACACCGCGTTCGAGCTCGAACACGAGCTGGAAGCAGCCGGCAAGCAGGAGTTGCTGGACCTGGTGCACACCATCAAGCCCGACGACATGGAGTGCATCTACATCCGCCAGCCCAAGGCCCTGGGCCTGGGGCATGCAGTGCTGTGCGCCCAATGCGTGGTGGTGAACGAGCCCTTCGCGGTGCTGCTGGCCGATGACCTGATGGTCGGCAGGCCGCCGATCCTCAAGCAGATGGTGGAGCAGTTCGACGAGTGGCGCGCCTCCATCCTGGCGGTGCAGGAAGTGCCGCCCGAGCACACCAAACGCTACGGCATCGTGGCCGGCACCCCGGTCAATGACCGCCTGATGGACCTGACCCACATGGTGGAAAAGCCGGCCCCGGAAGATGCGCCATCCAATCTGGGCGTGGCCGGCCGCTACATCCTGACGCCGGGCGTGTTCCACGAGATCGCCAACCTGCCGCGGGGCGTGGGCGGCGAGATCCAGCTGACCGACGGCATCGCCAACCTGATGCGCCGGGAAAAGGTGTTCGCCTACCGCTACGAGGGCCGCCGCTACGACTGCGGCAGCAAGGAAGGCTTCCTGGAAGCGAATGTGGAGCTGGCGCTGGCCCACCCGCAGCTGGGCGCGGGCTTCCGCGAGTACCTGAAGACGCTCGACATCTGAGCGTCGCCAGGGACTGATTCACAGGCTGGCAGCATGCGCGCCAGCCTGGCACCGCTCTTGAGCCGGGAGGCTCAGCGGCGGCGCAGCCAGTGGATCAGCTTGTCGCCTTGCGACTCCTGCGCCACCAGTTCGTGTCCGGTCTGACGGGCAAAAGCCTGGAAATCCCGCGAAGAGCTGGGATCGGTCGCGATCACCTTGAGCAGTTGGCCACTGTTCAGTTCGGCCAGGGCCTTCTTGGCCTTCAGAATGGGCAGCGGACAGTTGAGTCCGCTGGTGTCGAGTTCCTTGTCGGCTTGCATGCGGATCCTTCTGTCCCTTCTGTCACCGTTGGTACATTCTAAAAACAACTGGCGCCCTGCAGCGCTCAGTCACGGGACGCCCAGTCCCGCAGCGTGATCTCGTAGCCTCGCTCGCGCAGCCACTGCGCCAGCGCCAACCCAGTGCCCCCGGGCCAGCAGATCACCTCGCCTGGCGCAAACAGACGGTACTCCACCAGCTCGGGCGACAACTGCACCGTCCCCTGGGCCTGCACATGGAAGGCGATGATCACCTGGTTCAGGCGCTGGAAGTCGTAGACCCCGATCAGCGACACCGCGCTGACATCCAGGTTGGTCTCCTCCTTCACCTCGCGGGCGATGCCCTCCTGCGGGCTCTCCCCGGCCTCCATGAAGCCGGTGATCAACGCGAACATGTCTCCCGACCAGGCGGCGTTGCGGGCCAGCAGCAGACGCCCGTCCTGGTCGGTGCACTCCACCACCGCGGCCAGCACCGGCGTGGGGTTGTTCCAGTGGGTGAAGCCGCAGGCGGCGCAGCGCAGGCGCAGCTTCTCACCGCCATCCTCCAGCGCCGAAATCCAGCCCAGGGGCTGGGCACACTGCGGGCAGAAGCGGTACTGCGGGAGTTCGTTCATCGCAGGTGGCCGATCCCCGCCTCAGGCGGGGAACACCCCGGTCGACAGGTAGCGGTCGCCCCGGTCGCAAACGACGAACACGATGGTCGCATTCTCGACCGTACGGGCGATCTGCAGCGCCACCCAGCAGGCACCGGCCGCCGAGATGCCGGCGAACAGGCCTTCCTCGGCCGCCAGGCGCCGGGCCATGTCCTCGGCGTCGGACTGGCTGACCGAGACCAACTCATCCACCCGCGCCGGGTCGTAGATCTTGGGCAGGTAGGCCTCGGGCCACTTGCGGATGCCGGGGATGCGCGAACCGTCCGAAGGCTGAGCGCCGATGATGCGCACCGCCGGGTTCTTCTCCTTCAGGTAGCGCGAGACCCCGGTGATGGTGCCGGTGGTGCCCATGGCGCTGACGAAGTGGGTCACCTGGCCCGCGGTGTCGGTCCAGATCTCCGGTCCGGTGCTGTCGTAGTGGGCCGCCGGGTTGTCCGGGTTGCCGAACTGGTCCAGCACCCGGCCCTTGCCGTCACGCTGCATCTGCTCGGCCAGGTCGCGGGCCAGTTCCATGCCACCGGACTTGGGCGTCAGGATCAGCTCGGCACCGAAGGCCTTCATGGTCTGGGCCCGCTCGATGGACAGGTCCTCCGGCATGATCAGCACCATGCGGTAGCCCTTGATGGCCGCGGCCATGGCCAGCGCGATGCCGGTGTTGCCCGAGGTGGCCTCGATCAGCGTATCGCCCGGCTTCACGTCGCCCCGCAGCTCGGCCTGGCGGATCATGTTGATGGCAGGCCGGTCTTTCACCGAGCCCGCCGGGTTGTTGCCTTCGAGCTTGCCCAGGATCACGTTGCCGCGGCTGGCGATCTCCTCTCCGGGCAGGCGTTGCAAACGCACCAGCGGCGTGTGGCCGACGGCTTCCTCGAGGGTCTTGTAGTGGGGCATGGGTCCGGCAATCAGGCTGAAGGTTGCCATTATGGGCGGCTCAGAAGACCCGGCAATTCGCCATGCCATAATGCGCGCCCGACAGTCTCTGGCTTGCCCAGACAGTCTGTCCCCGATGCCCGCGTGACGAAATCGGTAGACGTAGCGGATTCAAAATCCGCCGCCGCAAGGCGTGCCAGTTCGAGTCTGGCCGCGGGCACCAAGACCTCGCATTGCGCGGCGTTCCTCCAGCTTTTCTCCGTAGCGAGCGCTCATGCCCCCCATGCCCCCGATGACCAAGGCGCTGTTGCTGATCTGCACAGCGGTGTTCTGCGCTCAGGCGCTGCTGGGGGGCTACCTGCCCCTGACCGCCTGGCTGGCCCTGTGGCCGCTGGGTTCGGGCAACTTCATGCCCTGGCAGCTGATCACCTATGCCTTCCTGCATGCGGACATCGGCCACATCTTCTTCAACATGCTGGGCCTGTGGATGTTCGGCAGCGAGCTGGAGCGGCTGTGGGGTGGCAAGCGCTTCCTGCAGTTCATGACCGCGGGCGTGCTGTCGGCCGCGGCCTGCCAGCTGATCATCTCGCCGATCTTCGGCTCCGTCGCCCCCACCATCGGCATCTCGGGCGGCCTGTTCGCCCTGCTGCTGGCCTACGGCATGCTGTTCCCCGACCGGACCATCATGCCGCTGTTCCCGCCCATCCCGATGAAGGCACGCACCTTCGTGCTGGTGTTCGGCCTGATCGAACTGGGCATGGGCGTGGCGGGCATGATGGGCGTGGCCCACTTCGCCCACCTGGGCGGCATGCTGGGCGGCTGGCTGATGATCCGCTACTGGCGCGGCCAGCCCCCGTTCCCGCGCCGTCGGCGCTGGTGAATCAGCAGCCCGCCTTCAGGGCGTCGAGGACATCCGGATAGAGGAGCTGCAATCGCAGCTCCTTTTTCATTCGGCCATTCGTCAGACGGCGCGATTCGCTCAGAAAGCTCATCTGCACCGGCGAGAGCTCGGCCACGGCCTGGGCACGGCTGATGCGCGGCGGCCGGGGCAGGCCGCAGGCATCGGCCACCACCTCGAAATGCTCGCCCATGCGGCGCTGGCTGTCGTCGCAGACCTGGTAGACGCGCTGCGGCCGGCCCCGGAACAGGGCCAGCCCACAGGCCCGGGCCAGATCCTCGGCATGGATGTGGTTGGTGTAGACGTCGTCCTCGGGCCGCAGCACCGGCGCGCCGCGGCGCACCCGCGCCGCCGGCCCGCCCTCGCGGTCGCCCGCGTAGATGCCCGGCACCCGCAGGATGCTCACCGCCCAGCCCGCCGCGCGACCGGCCGTTCGCCAGGCCTGCTCGGCCGCCACGCGGCGCCGCGCCCGGTCGGTCTGCGGCGCGCAGGCCCGCGTCTCGTCCACCCAGGCGCCGCCCGCATCGCCATACACCCCGGTGGTGCTGGCATAGACCAGGCGGCGCACCGCCCGACCGCGGCGCAGGGCCTGCACCAGCGCCCAAGTGCGCGGGTCACCCGCCCCTTGGCCCGGCGGCGGGGCCAGCATCAGCACCCGGCCGGCCAGCGCGGCCAGGCGCTTCAGGCTGGCGGGCGCGTCCAGGTTGCCCACCAGCGGCGTCGCCCCGGCCGCCCGCAGGGCCTCGCCGCGCGCGGGCGACGAGGTCAGCACCCGAACGGTCTGGTGGTGGCACACGCGCGGCAGCAGGCGACTGCCCACGTCACCGCAGCCCACGATGAGCAGGCGGCTGCGGCGGAAGCGGGCGGGCAAGGACATGGTGGACAGGGCAAAATGACAGGTTGCGCCGAGTGTAGCCAGCGTGCTGGCAGGCACCGCGACGGCCCCCTTCCCTTTCCGGTTTGCCCAGATCCCCATGAGCTTTCACGTCACCCTCCAGCCTTCGGGCCGCCAGTACAGCGTCGGCGACGACGAAACCCTGCTGACCGCCGCCATCCGGGAAGGCATCGGCCTGCCCTACGGCTGCAAGGACGGCGCCTGCGGCTCCTGCAAGTGCAAGCTGATCGAAGGCCAGGTGCTCATGGGCGAGCATCAGGAGAAGGCACTGAGCGAGGCCGAGCAGGCTGCCGGCATGATCCTGACCTGCCGGGCCACGGCACAAAGCGATGTGGTGCTGGAGGCCCGCGGCGTGGCCGCCGAGGGCCAGTTCCCCGTGCTGAAGATGCCCGGCCGCGTGCTGTCGCTGGAGCGTCTGGCCGAGGACGTGATGCGCGTGAAGGTGCAACTGCCCGCCAACCAGAACTTCCAGTTCCACGCCGGCCAGTACATCGAGTTCCTCCTGCGCGACGGCGCCCGCCGCGCCTACTCCATGGCCAGCGCCCCGCACAATCTGGGCACCCCGCCGGCCATCGAGCTGCACATCCGCCACATGCCCGGCGGCAAGTTCACCGACCAGGTGTTCAGCACGCTCAAGGAAAAGGACATCGTGCGCATGGAAGGGCCGTTCGGCAGCTTCTACCTGCGCGAGGACAGCGACAAGCCCATCGTGCTGCTGGCCTCGGGCACCGGCTTCGCACCGATCAAGGCCCTGATCGAGCGCATGGAGGCCCAGGGCCTCAGCCGCCCCACCGTGCTGTACTGGGGCGGCCGCCGCAAGGCCGACCTGTACCTGGCCGACTGGTTGGCCGAGGCCACCGCCCGCCTGCCCTGGCTGCGCTTCGTGCCGGTGCTCTCCGACGCCCTGCCCGAGGACGGCTGGACCGGCCGCACCGGCTTCGTCCACCAGGCGGTGATGGCCGACCTGCCGGACCTGTCCGGCCACCAGGTCTACGCCTGCGGCGCGCCCATCGTCATCGAAAGCGCCCAGCGCGATTTCGTGGCCCAATGTGGGCTGCCGGCCGAAGAGTTCTACGCCGACAGCTTCACCTCCGAAGCCGACAAGCAAGCCACCACCTGAGGTCCCATGGACGCCCTGCTCTTCTTCCCGCTGGCCGTGATGATCGCCCTGACCCCGGGGCCGAACAACTTCTGCGCGCTCAACAACGGGATCCGGCAGGGCGTGGGCGCCGCGCTGTTCGGCACCATCGGCCGGGTGCTGGCCTTCGCCATCTTCCTGACCATCTCCGCGGTGGGCCTGGGCGCCATGCTGCTGGCCTCCGAAACCGCCTTCAGCGTGCTCAAGTGGCTGGGCGCAGCCTACCTCTTCTGGCTGGGCTGGAAGGCCTGGCACAGCCAGGATGCCGGCCACCTGGCCGCCGACGACAGCCAGGTGGCGCCGCGTTCCCTGCGCAGCCTGGCCACGCAGGAATTCCTGCTGGGCATCAGCAACCCCAAGGCCATGCTGCTGTTCGCGGCCATCTTTCCGCAGTTCATCAACCCGGCCAAGCCGGCGGCCCACCAGTTCCTGGTGCTGGGTGCCACCTATCTCGCGGCCGAGTTCGTGTCCGCCGCGGTCTATGGCGCGGGCGGCCGCCAGTTGCGCCGCTTCATCACCACGCCGCGCGGGGCCCGGCGGCTGAACAAGGCCACCGGCGGCTTCTTCGCCGGGGCCGGCGGCCTGCTGCTGGCTGCCCACCGCTGAGGCACTTGGGAGCCCGGGCCTCCGGGGCTGCACTTCAAGCCTGGGCCCGGTAGGCCGCGGCCTGCCCTGTCAGCCAGCCGGCCAGGGCCTGCAGCAGTGGCCCATCGGCCTTGTGCGGCGGATAGATCAGCCGGTAGCTGCGGCCGCTGGCATGCGGGTGCGGCAGCAGCACCACCAGCCGGCCACTGGCCAGGTCGCTTTCCACCAGCAGGCGCGGCACCAGGGCCACGCCCAGGCCCTGGGCGGCCGCCTCGGACAGCATGGAGAACAACTCCATGCGCGGCCCGGCCATGTCGTGCTCCACCGCCAGCCCCAGCGAGGCGAACCACTGCCGCCAGCCGTCCGGCCGGGTGCTGGCCTGCAGCAGCGGGAGCCGGGCCACGTCCTCGGCCGAACAGCAGGCCTGCGCGCCCGGCAGGTGCGGGCTGGCCACCGCCACCAGGGGCTCGGGCAGCAGATCAATCGATTCGGTGCCAGGCCAGGGCTCGCTGCCGGGCAGGATGGCAGCATCGAAGGGCGTGTCGGTGAACAGGAAGGGCCGGGTGCGCGGCGTGAAGTGCAGCGTGATGCCCGGGTGCTGGCGTTGAAAGTCGCCCAGGCGCGGCAGCAACCACTGGGTGGCGAAGGTGGGCACCACCGCCAGTTCCAGGCTGCCGCCGCCTTCCTCGCCACCGCTCATCAGGTCCAGCGCATCGCGTTCCACCTCGTCCAGCCGCGCGGCCACCCGGCGGCTGTAGCGCTGGCCCGCCTCGGTCAGGGCCACGCCGCGCTGGCTGCGGCGGAACAGCTGCACGCCCAGGAAGTCCTCCAGGCTGGCAATCTGGCGGCAGATGGCGCTCTGGGTGACCGCCAGTTCGCTGGCGGCCCGGGTGTAGCTCTGGTGGCGGGCGGCTGCCTCGAAGGCGGCCAGGGCGGCGGTGGAGGGCAATTTGCGGCGCACGGCAACTCCGGAGTGCGCCCAGCGCACATTTGGGTGCCAAATTCTCGTTTGTCTGCCCGCAAGCCACAACCTAAGATGCAACACCAGCACAACATCACCTGAGAGACATCCCATGAGCCACGCCCCTCGCGCCGCCAAGCCCGTCTTCCACTGGGACGACCCCCTGCTGCTGGAAGACCAGCTGACCGAGGACGAGCGCCAGGTGCGCGATGCCGCCCTCGCCTACTGCCAGGACAAGCTGGCCCCGCGCGTGCTGGAGGCCTTCCGCCACGAGAAGACCGATGCCGCCATCTTCCGCGAGATGGGCGAACTGGGCCTGCTGGGCCCGACCATCCCCGAGGCCTACGGCGGCGCCGGCCTGAACTACGTCTGCTACGGCCTGGTGGCCCGCGAGGTGGAGCGCGTCGATTCGGGCTACCGCTCGATGATGAGCGTGCAGTCCTCGCTGGTCATGGTGCCGATCTTCGAGTTCGGCAACGAGCAGACCAAGCAGAAGTACCTGCCCAAGCTGGCCACCGGCGAGTGGATCGGCTGCTTCGGCCTGACCGAGCCCAACCACGGCTCCGACCCGGCCAGCATGATCACCCGCGCCAAGAAGGTGCCGGGCGGCTACAGCCTGTCGGGCAGCAAGATGTGGATCACCAACAGCCCGATCGCCGACGTGTTCGTGGTCTGGGCCAAGGACGACGAAGGCGCGATCCGCGGCTTCGTGCTGGAAAAGGGCTGGAAGGGCCTCTCGGCCCCGGCTATCCACGGCAAGGTGGGCCTGCGCGCCTCCATCACCGGCGAGATCGTGATGGACGAGGTCTTCTGTCCCGACGAAAACGCCTTCCCCGAGGTGCGCGGTCTGAAGGGCCCGTTCACCTGCCTGAACAGCGCCCGCTACGGCATTGCCTGGGGTGCGCTGGGCGCGGCCGAGTTCTGCTGGCACATGGCCCGCCAGTACACGCTGGACCGCAAGCAGTTCGGCAAGCCGCTGGCCGCCAACCAGCTGGTGCAGAAGAAGCTGGCCGACATGATGACCGAGATCACCCTGGGCCTGCAGGGCTGCCTGCGCCTGGGCCGCATGAAGGACGAGGGTACGGCCGCGGTGGAGATCACCTCCATCATGAAGCGCAACAGCTGCGGCAAGGCGCTGGACATCGCCCGCACTGCGCGCGACATGCTGGGCGGCAACGGCATCTCCGACGAATTCGGCATCGCCCGCCACCTGGTCAACCTGGAGGTGGTGAACACCTACGAAGGCACGCATGACATCCATGCACTGATCCTGGGCCGGGCGCAGACGGGTATTGCGGCTTTCTGAACGGATTGGACTGCTGAAAAACCTCGCGTTCGCTTGGCGCGAGGTTCGGTCGCCGGGCTGTGCTGCTCCGCTCATGCCCGGTGCAGTGCACCGGGCGCTCGTCAGGCACAAACAGTCCACTGGACTGTTTATGTCCAGACTCTCTCCCCCGGCCTTCGGCCTCCTCCTTGACTTCGCTTCACAGCACAACCCGACACCCGAACCTGGCACCGTTCTGGCTGTTCGGAGGGTGAAACACCGCGACGTCTGCAGGCCGGGGACTCGGGTGGGCCCTGGAACGAAGTCAAGGAGGAGGCCGCAGGCCGGGGGACATGAGTGCAAGGGCCCACCCGAGTCCCCGAGCGCGCACCAACCTTGACAACATTCCCCCACACACCATGAACACCACCGCCCTGCAAGGCCTCAAGGTCCTCGATCTTTCCCGCGTTCTCGCCGGGCCCTGGGCCAGCCAGTTGCTGGGCGACCTGGGCGCCGATGTGGTGAAGGTGGAACGCCCCGGCGCCGGGGACGACACCCGCAGCTGGGGCCCGCCCTGGGTGCCCACGGCCGAAGGCACGCCCAGCCGGCAGGCGGCCTACTTCCAGTGCGCCAACCGCAACAAGCGCTCCATCGCCATCGACATGGCCACGCCCGAAGGCCAGGCCCTGATCCGTGAACTGGCGGCCCAGGCCGATGTGGTGCTGGAAAACTTCAAGGTCGGCGGGCTCAAGGCCTACGGCCTGGACTGGGAGAGCCTGAAGGCCCTGAACCCGCGCCTGGTCTACTGCTCCATCACCGGCTTCGGCCAGGAAGGCCCCTACGCCCATCGCGCCGGCTACGACTTCCTGATCCAGGGCATGGGCGGGCTGATGAGCCTGACCGGCCGCGCCGACCACGAGGAAGGCGCCGGCCCGCAAAAGGTGGGCGTGGCCCTGGTGGACATCATGACCGGGCTGTACGCCACCATCGGCGTGCTGGCCGCGCTGCGCCACCGCGATGCCACCGGCGAAGGCCAGCACATCGACCTGGCCCTGCTGGACGTGCAGGTGGCCGCGCTGGCCAACCAGGCCGCCAACTACCTGACCAGCGGCGTCGCGCCCAAGCGCATGGGCAATGCCCACCCCAACATCGTCCCCTACCAGGACTTCCCCACCGCCGATGGCGACATGATCCTGGCCATCGGCAACGACGGCCAGTTCGCCAAGTTCTGCGCCGTCGCGGGCCACCCGGAATGGGCCACGGACGAGCGCTTTGCGACCAACCCGGCGCGCGTGGCCCACCGGGCCGTGCTGATCCCCCTGTTGCGTCAGGCCACCGTGATGCGGAGCACCGCCGAATGGATTGCCGCGCTGGAAGATGCCGGCGTGCCCTGCGGCCCCATCAACCGGCTCAACGAGGTCTTTGCCGACCCGCAGGTGCTGGCGCGCGGGCTGAAGGTGGACATGCCCCACCCGCAGTTCGGCAGCGTGCCCCTGGTGGCCAACCCGATCCGCCTGTCGGCCACGCCCGTGCAGTACCGGGTGGCGCCGCCCACCTTGGACGAACATGGCACCGCCGTGCTGCAGGACTGGCTGGGACGCTGACCCTTCGACAGACGCGGGTCCCACAAGGGCCTCCATCTTGCCCTGCATCAAGGCAAATGCGCAGGAGTTGACCCTGCGCAGTTCCGCGGATACAGCTTGAGCGACAATTCAGGGTTTTCCGCCAGGCGACGTTCGGGCCCTGGCCTGTTGTCCACCCCCCTTTGTCCCAGGATCCGACAAGAATGAGTGCCTTCCACGAAGAGCGCGTGCTGAGCGTGCACCACTGGACCGACCGGCTGTTCAGCTTCACCACCACCCGCGACACCGGCCTGCGCTTCTCGAACGGCCACTTCACGATGATCGGCCTGAAGGTCGACGGCAAGCCGCTGCTGCGCGCCTACTCCATCGTCAGCCCCAACTACGAAGAGACGCTGGAGTTCCTGAGCATCAAGGTGCAGGACGGCCCGCTGACCTCGCGTCTGCAGCACATCAAGGTAGGCGACCACATCATCGTCGGCAAGAAGCCCACCGGCACGCTGCTGATCGACTACCTGGTGCCGGGCAAGCGCCTGTACCTGCTGTCCACCGGCACCGGTCTGGCGCCCTTCATGAGCATCATCCGCGACCCGGACACCTACGAGAAGTTCGAGCAGGTCGTGCTGGTGCACGGCGTGCGTCAGGTCAACGAACTGGCCTACCACGACTACATCACCCAGGAGCTGCCCCAGCACGAATTCCTGGGAGAGATGATCAGCAGGCAGCTGCTCTACTACCCCACCGTCACCCGCGAGCCCTACAAGCACCAGGGCCGCGTGACCACCGTGATCGAGAACGGCCAGCTGGCCAACGATCTGGGCATCCCCCAGCTCAATGCCGCCGAGGACCGCGTGATGATCTGCGGCTCCCCCGAGATGCTGCGCGACCTGAAGACCATGATGGAAGTGCGCGGCCTGAAGGAAGGCAGCACCACCACGCCGGGCGACTTTGTCATCGAGCGCGCTTTCGTGAGCCAGTGACGCACCGAGTGCTCACGCCGCCAGAGGCCGCCTGCGGGCGGCCTTTTTCATAGTGCGCCCACCCGCTGGAATTGACTCACGTCAATCCTGAGAGCATTGCCCCCGAGGGGAATCCGGTCCGGGGGCCGGCGTGACTATGATGGTTCATGGCTCGACCATTGGGACATCCACTGCCACCTCCGGCCCCCACACCACGGGGGTGGGCCCGATCGCCACACGGTCTGGCCCGCCTGAGGCCGCTGGCCCTGTGCCTGTCTTTGAGCGGATTCGGCTTGCCCGGCTTTGCAGCGGAACCTCCCGCAGACTCGCCAGAGGCGCCCCCCGCTGAAGCCACGGCTGGCTTGGCCGCCCCCATGCCGGCGGCCTGGCAAAACGCCGAGCCCGCGGCCACGGCATCGCCCGACGATCAGGCCCTGCGTCAATGGTGGGGGCAGTTCGACGACCCGCAGTTGCAGACCTTGATCCGAGAGGCGCTGACACGCAACCCCGACCTGCGCTCGGCCCGCGCCACGCTCGCGCAGGCCCAGGCCAGCCGGGCTGTGATCGCCGCCGGGGGCCGGCCTCAGCTCTCGACACCGGCCTCGGCCACCCGCAGCCGCGTGGACAGCAGCAACACCAAGCTCTACAAGATCGGGGTCAGCGCCAGCTGGGAGCTGGACTGGAACCATGCCATCGAGGCGGGCGTCCAGGCCGCCGATGCCTCCATGCGCAGTGCGGCCGACGATCTGGCCACCGCCCGCATGGTCATCACCTCCGAGGTGGCCCTGGCCTACTTCCAATGGCGCGGCGCCCAGTGGCGCCAGCGCGTGGCCCAGGCCAACCTGGCCTCGCTGGAAGAAACCCGGCAGCTGGTGGACTGGAAGGCCCAGGCCGGCCTGCTCAGCCAGCTCGACCAGGACCAGGCGCGGCAAAGCAGCGAGCAAACCCGGGCCGCCTGGGTGGCCGCGCACACCGAGGTGGCGCAGGACGCGCACCTGTTGGCCCAGCTGACCGGCCGCACCCCCGGCCAAATGGGGAACGAACTCCACGAAGACAGCCGCTGGCCCGCCACCGATGGCCTGATCGCCCGCCTGCAGGTGGGGGTGCCCGCCGACCTGCTGCGCCGCCGCCCCGACCTGCGCTCGGCCGAGGCCCTGGTCGTGGCGCGCTGGTACAGCATGGTGCAGACCCGGCGCGACGGCGAGCCGACCTTTGCCCTGACCGGCTCGCTGGGTCTGCAGGCCACCGCGCTGAAGGCCATCACCAGCGGCGGTGCGGCCTTGGTGAGCGCCCTGGGCCTGAACATCGATTGGCCGATCTGGGAGGCCGGCAAGCGCGAAGCCCTGGTGGCCGAGCAGAAGGCCGCCTGGGAACTCAGCCGCGCCAGCTATGAGTCCACCCTGCTGGGCGCCGTGCAGGATGTGGAGGATGCCCTGGTGGCCACGCGCGACAGCGTGGACCGCTGCCAGGCCCTGCAGACGGCCACCGAGGCGGCCCAGCGCGTGGTCGACACCCAGCGCCAGCGGCACGAAGCCGGCCTGATCGACACCGCCACGCTGCTGGACAGCCAACGCACACTGCTGAGCCTGCAGACCAGCCTGGCCACGGCGCGCACCGACCAGGCCCAGGCGCTGGTACGGCTCTACAAGTCGCTCGGCGGTGGCTGGTCGCAGGACGACATTGCCGTGACCCCGCCCGCACCGTCGCCCTCGGGCAACCCGCTGAGCGCCCTCTTCCGGAACGAACCATGACCGACGCCACCCCCACTCCGAACGAGGCCTCCGCACTGCCCGAATGGCTGCGGGGCGACCAGCGTCCGCTCTGGAAGCGCCCGGGGCCCTGGCTGGTCGTCGGCCTGGTGGTGCTGGCCATTGCCGGCGGCGTGGCCTGGGTGCGCCACCGGGCCGCGCAGCAGGCCCCGCGCTACCTCACCGAGCCCCTGGCGCGCGGCGATCTTGCCTTGAACGTCTCGGCCGATGGCACGCTGGAGCCCACCCGCTCGGTGAACATCGGCAGCGAGCTTTCCGGCACCGTCGCCCAGGTGCTGGTGGACGTGAACGACCGGGTGCGCAAGGGCCAGGTGATGGTGGAACTGGACAGCTCCAAGTTTCAGGACCAGGTCAAGCTCTCCCAGGGCGCGCTGGAAAGCGCCCGGGCCTCTGTGTTGCAGGCCCAGGCCACGGTGAAGGAATCGCGCGTGGCCCTGCAGCGCCTGCAGGAAGTGGGTCGCCTGTCGGGTGGCAAGGTGCCCGCCGCCACCGACCTGGACGCCGCCCAGGCTGCACTGGACCGGGCCGTGGCCGCCGAGGCCGCCGCGCGCGCCACGGTGGTGCAGGCCGAGGCCACCCTGCGCACCAACCAGACCAACCTCACCAAGGCCGCCATCCGCTCGCCCATCGACGGCGTGGTGCTGACGCGCTCGGTGGAGCCCGGCAACGCGGTGGCCGCCTCGCTGCAGGCGGTCACCCTGTTCACGGTGGCCGAGGACCTCAGCCACATGAAGCTCTCCGTCAACGTGGACGAGGCCGACGTCGGCCAGATTCAGGTCGGTCAGAAGGCCCAGTTCACGGTCAGCGCCTGGCCCAACCGCAAGTACCCGGCCGTCATCACCCGCGTGGCCTACGGCTCTACCATCACCGACAACGTGGTGACCTACACCACCGACCTGGAAGTGGCCAACCCGGACCTGACACTGCGCCCGGGCATGACCGCCACCGCCACCATCGCCGCCACCGAGCACAAGAACGTGCTGCTGGTGCCTCGCAGCGCGCTCAACTTCTCGCCCACGGCCGCCAGCGCCAAGGCGGCCTCGGGCAGCAAGGGCATCGTCTCCATGCTGATCCCCCGCCCGCCCAGCGGCGGCACCCGCAGCGCCCGCAGTGACGAGCGCAGCGGCAGCACCCGCCAGATCTGGGTGCTGGTGGACGGGCAGCCCAAGGCGGTCGACGTGCAGCTGGGCCTGAGCAACGGCCGCCAGACCGAGGTCAGCGGCCCCGGCCTGCAGCCCGGCATGGCGGTGATCACCGAACAGCAGAGCGGCAGCGCACCGTGAGCACCCCTGCGCCCCAATCCGCCGAAGCGCCGCCCCTGATCCGCCTGCGCGGGGTCACCAAGACCTATGGCAAGGGTGCCATCGCCTTCCAGGCCCTCAAGGGCGTGGACCTGGACGTGCAGCGCGGCGAGTTCGTCGCCATCATGGGCCCCAGCGGTTCGGGCAAGTCCACCGTGATGAACGTGCTGGGCTGTCTGGACACGCCCAGCAGCGGCGAATACCTCTTCGACGGCATCCACGTGGAGCAGCTGGACCGCGACGCCCGCGCCCGCCTGCGTCGCCACCAGCTGGGCTTCGTGTTCCAGGGCTTCAACCTGCTGGCCCGCACCTCGGCGCTGGAGAACGTGGAACTGCCCCTGCTCTACCGGGGCACCCCCACGGCCGAGCGCCACACCGCGGGCCGCGCCGCGCTGGCGCGTGTGGGCCTGGACGGCTGGGAAGGCCACACCCCTGGCGAACTCTCCGGCGGCCAGCAGCAGCGCGTGGCCATCGCCCGGGCCATCGTCACCCAGCCGGCCGTGCTGCTGGCCGACGAGCCCACCGGCAACCTCGACAGCGCCCGCAGCCAGGAGATCATGGCCCTGCTGGCCGAGCTCAACCGGGGCGGCATCACCGTGCTGATGGTGACCCACGAGCCCGACATGGCGGCCTGGGCCCACCGGGTGGTGCACTTCCGCGACGGCCGCATCGAGCGCGACGAGGCGCAGACGCCGGTCACAGCGGCGCCGCCTCAGGAGGAAGCCGCCTGATGTGGGCCAGTTCCATCCTGCTGGCCCTGCGGGCCATCCGGCGCAACCTGCTGCGCTCCTTTCTGACCGTGCTGGGCATCGTCATCGGTGTGGCCGCGGTGATCACCATGGTGACCGTGGGCAACGGCGCCACCCAGGCGGTGCGCGACCAGATCAGCAGCCTGGGCAGCAACCTGCTGCAGGTGCGGCCCGGCCAGCGCCTGGGCCCGGGGCTGAACACGGCCGGTGCGCCGCCCTTCAAGGAGGCCGACGTCGAGGCCATCTCGGCCCAGATCGGTGGCCTCAAGGCCGTGGCCCCCGAGGTGCGCTCGGCCGTCACCGTGGTGGCCAACGGCAAGAACTGGTCGACCACCGTCACCGGCAGCATCAACGCCTACTTCGTCACCAACAACTGGAACCTGGCCGCCGGCCGGGTCTTCAGCGACGAGGAACAGACAGCCGGCGCGGCCGTCTGCGTCATCGGCGCCACCGTGCAGCGCGAACTCTTCGGAGCCAGCAGCAACCCGCTGGGCGAGCAGCTGCGGGTCAAGTCCTTCTCCTGCCAGATCGTCGGCCTGCTGGCGCCCAAGGGCCAGGCCGCCATGGGCATCGACCAGGACGACACGGTGATCGTGCCGCTACGCACCGCCCAGCGCCGGGTCACCGGCAGCACCAAGATCAACACCCTGCTGATCTCGATGCAGGAGGGCGCGGACAGCGCGCGCATCACCGCCAAGCTCACCGCCCTGCTGCGCGACCGCCGCAAGCTGGCCGAAGGCACGGACAACAACTTCAACGTGCTGGACACCGCCCAGATCGCCCAGACCCTGTCGGGCACCACCGCGCTGATGACCTCGCTGCTGGGCGCGGTCGCCGCGGTGAGCCTGCTGGTGGGCGGCATCGGCATCATGAACATCATGCTGGTCAGCGTGACCGAGCGCACCCGCGAGATCGGCGTGCGCCTGGCCATCGGCGCGCTGGCGCGCGAGGTGCTGCTGCAGTTCCTGGTCGAGGCGGTGGTGCTGTCCTCGCTGGGCGGGCTGGTGGGCATCTTCCTGGCCACCCTGGCCTCGCTGGGCATCACCGCGCTGATGGGCGTGCCCTACCTGTTCAACCCGGGCGTGAACCTGCTGGCCTTCGCCTTCTCGGCGGCCATCGGGGTGATCTTCGGCTACTTCCCGGCCCGCCGCGCCGCGCAGCTGGACCCGATCGAGGCCCTGCGGCACGAGTGACGCCGGCGGCCTGAACCGCCGCTGCGGGCCTCAGCCGCGGCTGGCCTCGCGCCCCTGCCACCAGGCGCCGGCAAAGATGCCAGCCAGCGCCCACAGCAGGTCCCAGTTGCCCGCGCCCAGGCCGGCGATGGCCGGACCGGGGCAGACCCCGCACAGGCCCCAGCCGATGCCGAACAGCGCCGAGCCGATCACCGTGTCCCGGTTCCAGGCCGAGGCATGGCGCTCGAAATTGCCCCCCAGCAGTGGCGCCTGGCGCCAGCGCGGCAGCAGGGCATAGGCCAGTGCGGTCAGCACCACGCCGCCGCCCATCACCAGCACCAGGCCAAAGTCCTGCCAGCGCAGAAAGCTCAGCACCACCTGCGGCTGGATCATGGTCGAGGCGGCCAGCCCGAAGCCGAACAGCGCCCCGCCCAGCAGCAGCGCCAGAAAGCGCGGCAGGTCCACCCGATAGGCACCGCCCTGTGCCGGAGTGGCGGACGAAGTGGAAACAGAGTTCATCGCACAGCTCCCGCGGGCAGCCAGGCGGCCACCAGTTGGGCCGTCGCAAAGGCCGTGGCCATGAAGACCAGCACCGCGCCCACCGAGGGCAACTGGAAGGAGCCCATGCCGCAGATGCCATGGCCCGAGGTGCAGCCGTTGCCGCGCCGCGCGCCATAGCCCACCAGCAGGCCGCCCAGCAGCAGTTGCCAGACCGGCAGGCCGGTGTGCATGGGCTGGCGCGGGCTGAAGAACAGCCACCAGACCGCCGCGCCCAGGATCAGACCCAGCGCGTAGACCAGGCGCCAGGCCCGGCTGTTCAGGTAGCGTGGCTGCTGGAAGGCGCTGCGCTGCGAGACGAACGACCAGGTGCTGGAGAAGACCGAGCTCATGCCGCCCACCCGGCCGGTGGCCAGGAACAGCCAGGCCACGCCCAGCCCGATGAAGACCCCACCCACGAGGTAATGGGCCCAGCCCGTCGGAAACCACTGCATCATGCCGGCCAGTGTACCCACGGGGGTTCCGGGGCGCTGGCGCCGCGGCCAGCCCCTCCACTACCATGCGGGGCTTTGCCGCCCCGCGCCTCACCGTTCATGTCCGACGATGCCCTGCCCCTGGTCCATGTGGACGACGACCTGGTGGTGATCGACAAGCCCGCGGGCCTGTTGTCGGTGCCCGGCCGCGGACCGGACAAGGCCGACTGCGCGGCCTCGCGCGTGCAGGCCCGCTTTGCAGACGCGCTGGTGGTGCACCGCCTGGACATGGGCACCTCGGGCCTGCTGGTCTTCGGCCGCGGCCCGGCGGCCCAGCGGGCTCTGTCGATGGCTTTCGAGCAGCGCCTGACCAGCAAGCGCTACCAGGCCCTGGTGGCCGGCTGGCCGGCGCAGGCCGAAGGCCGTATCGATCTGCCGCTGATCTGCGACTGGCCCAACCGGCCGCGTCAGATGGTGAGCCACACGGTGGGCAAGCCCTCGCTGACGCTGTGGCAGCGCCTGGAGGCCCACGCCCTGGGCGCCCGGCTGGCCCTGGAGCCGGTGACCGGCCGCTCGCATCAGCTGCGGGTGCACCTGCAGGCCATCGGCCATCCCATCCTGGGTGACGAGCTTTACGCCTCACCCGAGGTGCTGGCCGCCGCCCCACGGCTGATGCTGCATGCCGAGCGGCTCACGCTGCCACATCCACGCACCGGCGAGCCGCTGGCGCTGCACGCGCCGGTGCCGTTCTGAAGGGAAGCTCCCGCGGCACTCAGGCCGGCAGCCGGAAGGCCTCCACCGCCGAGCGCAGGGCCTCGGCCTGGCCGCGCAGCGTGGCCGCGGCCGCGCTGGATTCCTCCACCAGCGCCGCGTTCTGCTGGGTCATGGTGTCCAGGCCCTGCACCGCCTCGCCCACCTGGCTCACGCCGGTGCTCTGCTCGGCGGTGGCGTGGGAGATCTCGGCCAGCAGGGTGTCCACCTGGGCCACCTGGGTCACCACCTGGTCGATGGTGCTGCCGGCCTCGCCCACCAGGCCGGCACCGCTCTCGATGCGCTCGACGCTGGTGGCGATCAGGCCCTTGATCTCGCGGGCGGCCTCGGCGCTGCGCTGGGCCAGGGCCCGCACCTCGCTGGCCACCACCGCGAAGCCACGCCCCGCCTCGCCGGCACGGGCCGCTTCGACCGCCGCATTCAGGGCCAGGATGTTGGTCTGGAAGGCGATGCCGTCGATCACGCCGGTGATGTCGCCGATCTTGCGCGACTGGGCGGAAATCTCGTCCATGGCCTGGACCACATTGCGCACGGCCGAACCACCGCGCTGCGCCACATCGGAGGCCGAGCCCGCCAGGCGCTTGGCCTCGGCCGCCGAGGCCACGCCCTGCTGCACCGAACCGGAGATCTGGGCCATCGAGGCTGCCGTCTCCTGCAGGTGGCTGGCCGCCTGCTCGGTGCGCGACGACAGATCCAGGCTGCCCGCGGCCACCTCGCCGCTGGCGGTCAGGATGCCGTCGGCCAGTTGCCGCACCTCGCCCACCAGCTGACGCAAGCCGCCCTGGGTGCGGGCCAGCTCGGACAGCAGGCTGCCCTCACAGGCCGCGACAGGAATGTGCTGGGTCAGATCGCCTTCGGCGATGCTGCGCAACATGCGCCCGGCGTCCTCGGGCTCGCCCCCCAGCGTCTGGCCCATGGTGCGTCGCGCCAGTACCAGGGAGCCCACGGCCACGCCGATGGCCAGCAGCGCCAGCCCCATCGCCCAGGCCTTGGCCCGTGCCGCAGTGGCCTGCGCGGCGCTGTCGGAGGCGACGAGCATGTCCTGCGCTTGTGTGCCCAGGTCCATCACCTTGGCCCGCAGCGCGCGCCATGCGGGGGTTTCCTTGTCCTTGAGTGTCTGGATGGCCTGGGCAGGATCGGCCGCCAGCGCCGCCAGCACCGCCTGTTGGACCTCGCGATGGCTGGCCCGCAGCGTGCCCACCTCGGCCAGCATGGGCTCGATCGGCGTGCCCTGGGCCAGCGGCCGCATCTCCTGGTAGCGCTGCTCGAAGTTCTCGGCGGCCTTCTGCAGGTTGTCCTTGGCCTTGGCGTCGGCCGGGTCCAGCGCGATGTTGCGCAAGGCCTGGCCCATCTGCAGGCCCTCGGCGTACAAGGACGAGGCCCCCGCGGCCAGACGCTCCTCGCGGGCCAGCAGGCCGGCATAGGTGTGCTCGACACGGAACATCCCGACCAGCGACACCACCAGCGCCGTCGAGAACAGCAATGCGGGCGCCACCGTGGAAAGGGTCAGACGGGCGCTGAATTTCATGACGTGTTCCCTGAGAAGAGTGAGGCGGCGTGCCGAATTGACACACCCTGGGCGGGGTTTCGACGCCCAGGCCGGGGACTTGAGGACAGCGGCGCCAAACCTGCGCAGAATCAGTTTTTTCTGATCCCGGACCCCTCCCCATGCGTCAAAGCGTCGACCTGGCCAAGTGCTACCGCCTGCTCAACCACGGCCCCACGGTGCTGGTGAGCGCCACCCACGCCGGCCGCGCCAACGTGATGGCCGCGGCCTGGTGCATGCCGCTGGACTTCGATCCGCCCAAGGTGGCGGTGGTGCTGGACAAGAACACCTTCACCCGCGGGCTGCTGGAGGCCTCCGGCCATTTCGCGCTGGGCGTGCCGTGCGCAGCCCAGGTGGACCTGGTGGAACGCCTGGGCTCCACCAGCGGTCGCGAGGAAGACAAATTCGCCCACCCGGACCTGCAACTGATCGACGAACCGGCCGCCCGCTCTCCTCTGGTGGCGGGCTGCGTGGCCTGGCTGGACTGCGTGCGCCTGCCGGAGCCGGCCATCGAAGGGCGTCACGACCTCTTCCTGGGCCAGGTGCAGGCGGCCTGGGCCGATGACGCGGTGTTCCGCCAGGGCCATTGGGAATTCGAGGGCGCGCCGGATGCACTGCGCACCCTGCACCATGTGGCCGGCGGCCACTACCTGACCATCGGCCGGCCCCTGGACGCCCGCTGACGCTGCGCGTCAGGGCGCCGAGGCAGGCTTGGCACCCTGCAGCGGCGCACGCAGCAGGCGCTCAAAGTCGCGTGGCGCCACGTACTGGATCACCGGCTTGGCGCGGGCCGCATCGCCCTCGGCCGGCGGCAGGGCCACCGCCACGCCGCGCTCGGGGTAAAGCAACTGCACCACGCCATCGGCCCCCACGTGGCGTTCGGTCGGTGGGCCAAAGCGCTGGACCACCGTGGCCTCGTCCAGCCGGGCGGCCGGAATGAAGGCCAGGGCGGACACGGCGATGCGCCGGGCCGCATCCAGATCCTGCGGCGCCAGTTCACGGCGGCGCACCGCGCCTTCCCCGCCGGCATCCACCTCGCCACGGGGCGAGCGGTCCCAGACCTGGCGCAGCCAGTCCGCGTCGGCCGCCACGGACATCACCAGCTTGCCGTTGACGAAGGCCGCCTGGAAGCTCTCCACATAAGCCTCCAGTGCCGGGGCCTGTTGTTTCGTGCCTTGGGTGGAAATCAACGCCACCTTGAAGTCCTGCGGCCAAAGTGCCTCGGCATCGCCCAGGGTGGCCGTGCCCAGGTGCAGACCGAACACCGCGCTGCCCCCGGCCCCATCGGCCTGCACCTGCCAGGGCAGGCCCCGCACAACCGGCGCCGCCTCGGGGGGCGACATCTGCCAGCGCAGCAGGGGCCAGCCCAGCGCCAGGGCCAGCAGCAGCAGCGTGATGCCCAGCGACAGCACGATGGGGCGCTGCCACCAGACGGTGGCGCGGCGCGGCGCGGGAACCTCGGCCTGCACAGCAGCGGGCGTATCGTGGGACGAATCGGGAGCGGGAACTTCAGCCATGCGGGGCATTCTCGCCCGCGCCGACGGGATTGCGTATGCTCTGCCGCATGAGCCGCACACCCACCGCCCTCACCCTCATCACCGGCCACTCCCGCGGCCTGGGCGAAGCCCTGGCCCGCCAGTGCCTGCAGGCCGGCCACCTGGTCATCGGCATCGCCCGTCACCGCAACACCGGCCTGGACGCCGAAGCCCTGCGCGAGGACGCCCCCTTCCAGCAGTGGGAGCACGACCTGACGGAGCCCCAGAGCGCGGGCTGGGCCCTGCTGGAGTGGCTGCAGGCCCAACCGGCCGACCGCTTCCGCCATGCCACGTTGATCAACAACGCCGGCGTGCTGGCCCCTCCCCAGCCGCTGGCCGACAGCGACCCCAGCGACACCGCCCGCGTGCTGCGCGTCGGGCTGGAGGCCGCCATGACGCTGACCGGCCTGTTCCTGCGCGGCACCCAGGACTGGAAGGGCCAGCGCAAGGTCCTCAACATCTCTTCCGGCCTGGGCCGACGCGCGATGGCTGGCAGCGCCGCCTACTGCGCCGCCAAGGCCGGGCTGGACCACTTCACCCGCGCCGTAGCGCTGGAGCAGGCGCCCCTGGCCAACGGCGCCCGGCTCGTCTCCCTGGCCCCGGGCGTGGTGGACACCGACATGCAGCAACAGCTGCGCGGGGCCGACCCCACCACCTTCCCCGACCAGGGCCGCTTCCAGGCCCTGTGGGACCAGGGCCAGCTGGCCACCCCCGAGGCCACCGCGCGCAAGCTGCTGGCCTGGCTCGAGCGGCCCAACTTTGGCATCGAGCCCATTGGCGACGTGCGGGAAAGCTGAGCCCCCCGCATGACCACCCTGTCCTCATCCTCCGACGCCGCGACACACCCGTCGCGCCATAACGCCTGGCTGCTGCTGCCAGTGGGCCTGGCCCTGCTGGTGTCGGGCTGGCAGCCCTATGACCGTGCCACCTGGTGGCTGGAGGTGGCCCCGGTGCTGGTGGCCGCGCCGCTGCTGATCGCCACCCACCGCCGCTTTCCGCTCACGCCCCTGCTGGCCACGCTGATCGCGGTGCATGCGCTGATCCTGATTTATGGCGGCGCCTACACCTACGCCCGGGTGCCGCTGGGCTACTGGATGCAGTCGCTGTGGGACGGCAGCCGCAACCCCTACGACCGCATCGGGCACCTGGCCCAGGGCTTCGTGCCAGCCCTGATCGCCCGGGAGATCCTGGTGCGCCGCAGCCTGCAAGCCGGCCCCTGGCTGCTGGGCTTTCTGTGCCTGTGCGTGGCCGAGGCCATCAGCGCCTGGTACGAGCTGATCGAATGGGGCGCGGCCGTGGCCCTGCAGCAGGGAGCCGATGCCTTCCTGGGTTCCCAGGGCGACCCCTGGGACACGCAGGAGGACATGGCCTGCGCCGGCCTGGGCGCCCTGCTGGCGCTGACGCTGATGCGGCGCTGGCACGACCGACAGTTGACGTCCATCAAAGCCACCACCCCACACCGTGCAGGCTGAACCCATCTTGGCCAAAATACCGGCATGTTCAGCCATGTTCTCCTTAGATGGTCGATTCCGGCCATCTTCCTGGCGTCCATTCTGGTGGTGCACCTGCGCGGGCGGGTGCGCCACAGTTTCTGGAAGCAGGTCTTTGACCATTCGGGCCTGCTGGCCCCGGTGAATGTCTTTCTGTACGCCACCTCGGCGGTGCCCAACAAGCCCTACCTGCCGGTCAGCACCTTCCCGGAACTGGATCTGCTGATCCAGAACTTCGACACGATCAAGGCCGAAGGCCTGGCCCTGATGGAGGCCACCAAGCTGCGCCGCCCCGACCGGAACGACGACGCCGGCTTCAACTCCTTCGCAAAGTCGGGCTGGAAGCGCTTCTACCTGAAGTGGTACGACGACGCCCACCCTTCGGCCAAGCGACTGTGCCCCAAGACGACCGCGCTGCTGCAGCAGATCCCGTCGATCAAGGCGGCCATGTTCACCGAGCTGCCGCCCGGCGCCACGCTGAGCCCGCACCGCGACCCCTATGCCGGCTCGCTGCGCTACCACCTGGGCATTGCCACGCCCAACAGCGACAACTGCTTCATCGACGTGGATGGCCAGCGCTACAGCTGGCGTGACGGCGAGGGCGTGATCTTCGACGAGAGCTACATCCACCACGTCGAGAACAACACCGACCAGAACCGGCTGATCTTCTTCGCCGACATCGAGCGCCCGCAGCGCTACGGTTTCGCCCGCGCCTTCAACCACTGGTTCGGACGCAACCTGGTGGCCGCCGCGGCCTCGCCCAATGAGGGTGGCGACAAGACCGGGCTGATCAACCGCCTGTTCATCATCTCGGCGGTGATGGGCCAGTGGCGCCGCCGCTTTAAGAACTGGAACCGCACGGTCTACCAGCTGACCAAGCTGGCCTTGGTGGCGGCCATCGTGGCCTGGCTGGTCTGGGGCTGAACGAACACCCCACCCTGGTGCCGCCTGCCGGCGCTCAGGCCAGTTCCAGCAGGTGGGTCAGGTCCCAGGCGGCCCGCGGGTCGGCCAAGGCCGCACGCTCGGCGTGTTCGTGGCGCTTGATCGCCACGTAGGTCTCCAGCAGCGGCGCGCCCAGCAGCTCGCGCAGCACAGTGCTGCGCTCCAGCGCGTCCAGCGCAGTCGGCAGATCGCGCGGCAGGGCCACGTCGTCCCCCGCGCCGGCCTGCGGCATCAGGCCGTTCTTCAGGCCATGCAGGCCCAGGCCCAGCGTCAGGGCCACCGTCAGGTAGGGGTTGGCATCACCCCCCGGCAGGCGGTTCTCCACCCGGCGGCTGGAGGCGCCGGACGCCGGGATGCGGAAGGCCAGCGAACGCTCCTCCGGCCCCCAGCTGGCATGCGAGGGCGAGGCATTGCTCAGCGCGATGCGCACATAGGACATGTCGTGCGGGGCGAAGAAGGCCATGGCCCCCGCCGCCTCGGCCTGCAGGCCCGCCACGAAGTGCCCCAGGGCGGCGCTGTCGCGGCCATCGGGCTCGGCAAACAGGTGCGGCCACTGGGCGCCCAGATGCTGCACGCTGAAATGCCAATGCATGCCAGTGCCCGGCTCGCCCAGGAAGGGCTTGGGCGCGAAGCTGCACAGGAAGCCGTGGCGTGCGGCAATCTCGCGGGCCACGCGCTTGAAGCGGAACACCGCATCGGCCATGGCCAGCGGCTCGCCGTGGCGGAAGTTGACCTCGTACTGCGACAGCGCGGATTCATGGGCGTGGCCGTTGACCGGAATGCCCAGTGCATCGCAGGCCGCGTACAGATCGTCGAAATAGGCCTCGAAGTGCGACAGGCGCTCCAGCGACAACACCTCGCAGGCGCGCTCGCGGGTGGGCGCGCTGGCATGGCCAGCCGGCGCCTTCAGGCTGCCATCGGCTGCGTCGCGGGTCAGCAGGAACATCTCCAGCTCGGGTGCCACCTGGGCCTGCAGGCCGGCCTCGGCATAGCGGGCCAGCACGCGGCGCAACACCGCGCGGGGTGACCAGGCCGAGGCGTCCACCAGGCCACCGGCCGTGCGCAAGGCGCCGGTGGGCTCGCAGATGACGGTGCGCTCGGACGGGCGGCCCGGCCGGGGGGCCAGCGTTCGCAGGTCGGGCACCAGCTCCATGTCGTCGTAGGTGTCGGGCAGCAGCGGGCCAAAGACCGCCTCGGGCTCGCCGGAGGTCAGCGTCAGGCCCATGACGACCGAGGGCAGGCGGCAGCCGCCCATGCCGACAAAGTCATCGGCATGCACCAGCTTGCCCCGGGCCACCGAGGTGAAATCGCCCAGCACGCATTCGACCAGGCGCACGGGCTCCCCGGCCAGCGCATCGCGCAGTTGCTGGGTGGCGGGACGGGACAGTGCAAACATGAAAAGAACCGGAAAAAAGCGGGAACCTCGCCATGATAGGCGGCCCCCACCCGGGCGAGAATCCGGGCAGATCCTTCTGCCCCGCCGTGGACACCTCTGCCCTCCGACGACAGCTGGGCCTGCTGGAGCAGGCCTGGCGCGACCACCCCGCCCGCTTCACTCGCCTGACCGGCCTGCAAATGGCCGCGCTGCTGGGCCTGGCCGGCCTGCCCGCGCTGCTGGGCCTGCTGGTCCTGCTGCTGCCCCTGGGGCTGTGGCTGGCCGGTGGCTCGGGCTGGTGGTGGGCCCTGGCGCCGCTGGGCGCCGCCCTGCTGTGGGCCAGTGCGGCACTCTGGCGCCCGGAGCTGCCGGAGCCGGACGGCGTGGTGCTGCCCCTGTCGCAGTTGCCCCGCCTGAACGAGTTGCTGCAGCATCTCACCCAGGCTGCCCACGCCCGACCGCTGGGCGATGTATGCCTGACCCCCGAACAGGAACTACGCGTGCGGCCCACCAGCCCGCTGGGCCTGCTGGGCGGTGGCCGGCCGCAGCTGCGCATCGGCCTGCCGCTGCTGATGGGCCTGGACGGGCCGCAATTCGCCGCCCTGCTCGCCCGCGAGATGCACGGCCTGCGGCGCCGCTCGCTGGCGGCCTGGATCGCCCGTTGGCGCCAGCGCTGGCAGCACCTGTTGACCGAGCGCCTGCCCGAGGCCCCCGGCCCCCGCGCCACTGGCTGGGGCTTGCTGTGGTGGCACCGCCAGGCCCGGGGCGTGCTGCGGCGGGCCCTGGTGGTGGAGCGGCTGCACGGCCCCGCGGCCGACGCCTGGGCCGCCCGCTGGACCGGCACCACCGGCCAGCGCACGCTGGCCGATGCGCTGCTCGCCCAGGCGGTGCAGGCGCGCTACCTGGCCCGGCAGTTCTGGCCCCAGGTGTGGGCCGCGGCCCGCGGCGAACGCCGGCCCAACGCCCACCCCATGCGCGACCTGCGGGTGCTGATGCGACAGAGCCTGCGCCACCCCGAGGCCCCGCAGTGGGCCCAGGACGCCCTGCGCACGCCTGCCGCGGTGGACGCTCCCGACTTCAGCCTGCGCGTGCGCCTGCAGGCCCTGGTGGAAAAGCCTGCCCCGCTGGCGATGCCCACCGTCAGCGCGGCCGAGATCCTGCTGGGCCAAGCCCTGCCCGGCCTGGCCGAAGCGCTGGACAGCGCCTGGCAGACCCAGCAGGCCGACGCCTGGTTGCAGCGCCACCTGGCTTGGCGCCAGCAGGCCCAGTGGCTGGACGAACTGAACGCCGCGGACGCCGAAGGCCCGCTCGAGAAATCCGAAGCCCTTTTTCAAGGCCGCCTGACCCAGGCCCTGAGCCCACCCGCCGAGGCGGCAATGGCCTGGCGCCGGGTGATCGACCGCCATGCCGCCCCGGCCGAGGCCCGCCTGGGCCTGGCCCGCGCCCTGCTGGACGAAGCGCCCCCGATCGAACCCCAGACCCGCCAGCCCGAGTTGCTGCTCGAGCAGGCCGAGGCCCTGCGCCTGCTGCAGACCCTGACCGACGAGGGCCGCGCCTCGGCCACCTATGCCGAAACCCTGGCCGCCGACCCGCGCTGGCGGGTGCCCGCCGCCCAGTTGCTCATTCAGCAGCTGGGCCTGCGTGAGGACTTTGCCGCCTTGCAGGCCGCCCGCGTGCGCCTGCGTGCGCTGGAAGACGAGGCCGAGGCCGCGCTGACCGTGCTGCGCGACTTCCAAGGCGAACAGAAATTCCTGCCCGGCGGCCTGCCGACCCGGGTGCTGCGCCCGGTGCTGGCCCTGCTGCAGGGCGAACATGCCGTGGGCCGCGCCTGGCACTGGCGCAAGACCTCCACGATGACCAAGGGCTGGGCCCTGCACCTGCTGGTGATCGAACGCTCGCGCACCCTGGTGCAGCCGGACCCGCAGGTCTGGGGCCCAGCGCTGACCCAGCAGCTGGCCGAATCCCTGCCGCTGGACTGGTGCGTGATCGACCTGGCCCACCCCGAGTGGAAGCCCCTGGACCGGACCGACCTGGTGCAGCAGTTCCGGGCCGACGATGCCCAGTGCATCCACACCGGCTTGGCCCGCAAGGCATAGACCCCACGCCCAGCGCGCCCGCCCCCGCTTCCTACAATGTTGCAGTGCACCTTTTGAACGCCGTTTTGAACGCCGACCTCCACAGCCACTCGACCGCATCGGATGGCAGCCTCAGCCCCACCGAACTGGCGCGGCGCGCACACGCAGGCGGGGTGCAGGTGTGGGCCCTGACCGACCACGACGAGCTGGCCGGCCAGGCCGAAGCCGCCGCCGAGGCCCGGCGCCTGGGCATGGTCTACATCCCTGGCGTGGAGGTGTCCGTCACCTTTGCCGGTGAAACCGTGCACATCCTGGGCCTGGACGTGGACCCCACGCACCCCACCCTGGCGCAAGGGCTGCATGACCTGCGGGCCGGCCGCGAAGGCCGCGCGCGCGCCATGGGCGAGAGCCTGGCCCGCGCCGGCATCCCCGGGGCCTATGAAGGTGCCCTGGCCTATGCCGAGAACCCTGAACTGGTCTCGCGCACCCACTTCGCCCGCTTCCTGGTGGACCACGGCCACTGCAGCAGCGTGCACGAGGTCTTCCAGCGCTACCTGAAGGAAGGCAAGCCCGGCTTCGTGGAACACCGCTGGGCTGGACTGGGCGAGGCGCTGGGCTGGATCCGGGCCGCCGGTGGCGTGGCCGCCATCGCCCACCCGGCCCGCTACCGCTTCAGCCCCACGGCCGAATACGCCCTGTTCTCCGAATTCAAGGAACACGGCGGCCAAGCCGTGGAAGTGACCTGCGCCAGCCACTTCCCCGACGAGGTGGCCAAGTACGCCGACATGGCACGCGAATTCGGCCTGCTGGCCTCGCGCGGCAGCGACTTCCACGCCCCCGGCGAAAGCCGTGTGGAGCCCGGCAGCCTGCCCGACCTGCCCGGCAAGGTCACCCCCATCTGGAGCCTGTGGCAGGACCGCCTGCCCGCGGCCCAGCAGCCCGACACCCCGGCCCTGGCCGGCTGAGCCCAGCGCGCAGAGCTCGGGATGACGCCACCACCCGACGAAGAACTTTGCGATGCCGTGCGCCAATGGTGCGGCGCCTGGCACCAGCGCGACATCGACCGCATCCTGACCCTGGAAGCCCAGGCCAGCGGCTTTGGCCTGCGGGCGGCCGCCTGGCGCAACCACGCTGCCATCGGCCCCGCCCGTTACCGCGCCCTGCTGGAACACTTCTTCGCCCAGATGGCGCACTACAGCCTGCAGTTGCTGGACGTGCAGGCCAGCGTGGCGGGCGAACTGGGCCTGGCCCATGGCGTGTACGAAGAACGCTTTCAGCGGCACGGCCTCCCGGCCGAACTGGCCCGCCCGCGCTTCACCATGACCTTCCAGCGGGGACCACTGGGCTGGCAGATGCTCATGTACCACCGGGACATCCAGCCCTTTGACCCGGACGGCGCCTACCTGCTGACCCACACCCAGCCGCCCTCTGGCGCCTGAGCGCGCACAATGCTGGGCATGGCCCAGTATTTCGAAATCCACCCCGAAACCCCGCAGCCCCGCCTGATCAAGCAGGCCGTGCAGCTCATCCAGAAGGGCGGCGTGCTGGCGGTGCCCACCGACACCAGCTACGCCCTCGTCTGCCACCTGGACGACAAGAACGCCGTAGACCAGGTGCGCCGCATCCGGCAGATGGACGACAAGCACCTGCTGACCCTGCTGTGCCGCGACCTGTCCGAGCTGTCCAACTACGCCATGGTGGACAACCACCAGTTCCGTCTGGTCAAGCTGGGCTCGCCCGGCGCCTTCACCTTCATCCTGGAGGCCACCAAGGAAGTGCCCCGCCGGCTTTCGCACCCGTCGCGCCGCACCATCGGCCTGCGCGTGCCGGACCACCCGGTGATGCAGGCCCTGCTGGAAGAACTGGGCCAGCCCGTGCTGGCCACCACCTTCATCCCGCCCGGCGAAACCGACGCCCTGAACGACCCCGACGAGATCCGCGCCCGGTTTGAAAAACAGCTGGCCGGCGTCATCAGCGCCCCCGGCTGCCCGGGCCAACCCTCCACCATCATCGACCTGACCGGCGACGAACCAACCGTGGTGCGCCCGGGGCGCGGCGACCCGGCGAAACTGGGTTTGTGAGCCCCCAAATGGCACTCGCCGAGCCGGGGATACCCCGGCTCGGCGAGATGGCATCACGAATCGTCAGTTCGTCGCCGTGGCGGTCAGGCTCACCTTGTCGATAACGACCACCTCATGGCCGTTCACGTTCGCTGCATTGATGAAACCCAACCGAACGGTGGTGCCCCCCAGAGAAGTGGGCGTGATGGTCTTGGTCACGGTCTGCAGAGCCGTGCCAGTGGCCGCAGCCGCGGTGCAGACTGTGTTGAGCGAACCGCCAAGAGTTGCGGCGGCGAGGCTCGGAACTGCAGACGTGGCATAGAGACCGATGAAGGCACCGGTGTTCATGCAACCATCGTTGCCAGCCTTGACGGCAATGTCGTACTTGAGCGTCAGTGTTGTGACTCCAGCCGGGATCTGAACGTCCTGGTACAGCGTGCAGTTGTAACGTGCGCCTGCGCCAGAGGTTGAGGCCACGCTGCCGAGCACGATCTTGGTGCCATCCGTAGCGGCGAAACCAGCCGTGTTCGTCAGCGTCTCGACACCCGGAGCAACGTCAGCGTTGTAGCTACAGGTACCAGCAGCCCCGGCTTCGATGCTTGTGTCTTGCGTCCAACCTGCCAGGTCTTGCTCGAAGGAGCCGTTCTGCACCAAGTCGGTGGTCGTCGTCACGCCCGCGGCGGTGATCGTGACGGTCGCACCTGCGCTGTTGACCTGCCCGTCATTGACAATGAGCTGGACCACGTAAACGCCGGCCTTGTCAGCGGTGAATGTCGGGGCAACCACTGAAGTGCTCGACAGCGTGGCGGTGCTCTGGGCCGGGCGGCTCGTGATGGACCATGAGTAGGTGAGCGCGTCGCCGTTGGCATCGCTGCTGGCGCTGCCGTTCAATGTGACGGTGTCACCCCGGGTCACGCTTTGTGCAGAACCTGCATTGGCGACAGGCGCCGCATTGGCCGCGGCGGCCGTGATGGTCACGGACGATGCCGTGCTCGACAGGCTCGCGTCACTCACCACCAGGCTGGCGACATAGTCCCCAGGCAGGTCCGTCGTGAAAACGGGCTGGGCGGCGGTCGGATCGGACAGCGTGGCAGAGCTTCCATTGGGCGCCGTCAGCGTCCATGCATAAGTGACTGCATCGCCGTTGGCATCGCTGCTGCCGGTCCCATCGAGCGTCACCACGGCTCCGGCAGTGACACTTTGGGCCACACCGGCATTTGCCACCGGAGCCACGTTGGCCTCGTCGGCAGTGATGGTCACGCTCGCGACGGTGCTGTCCACGGTGCCGTCATTGACCGTGAGGCTGAACACATAGGTGCCAGCCACGTCGGCGACGAACGTGGGCTTGACCGCAGTGGCGCTGGACAGCACCGCCGTGCTACCGCTCGGCGCGCTGGTCAAGACCCATTGATAGGTCAAGGGGTCTGCATTCGCATCCGTGCTGCCGCTGGCATCCAGGGTGACCGTGGAAGAGGTGAAAACGCTTTGCGTGGGCCCGGCATTGGCAACCGGAGGCACATTGACTGTGTAGGTGTTGTCGTCACAAGCCGACAGCAGCATGCTGCAGGCGGCCAGAACCGCGATCGATGTGCGATTGATCATCGTTGTCTCCTGTTTCCAGTCTGAGGTTTTCTGAGGCACTCACTCGTTCTTGAGTGCCTCCTGCGTGGGCGTTTTCAACCTCACGCTGATCGGCAACTTCCCTTTGCACTTTAGAAATCACCCGCAAAAGTATCAAAACCACTCAAACACGAAAGTCATGCTGTGAAAAATATCACGACCACCGAAATTTCTCTCGCCAGAAATAACCACAAATCACGCCAACATCTTTTGACATTGATCAATAAGTAGGCGCATGCCACACCCCTCCCGAGAACCCCTCACCAGGGTTTTCCCGCACACTGCACAAGTCAGATGGAGCATTGGCGACGCTACAAAATATATGAAATCCACCGAATGCACACCCAAAACCATAGACGCGACATGGCGGTCCCCAATTCGGAGTGCAACACCCGGCACTCGTTGATTGATCAGTGGACGGTAGCCTGATGGGATTCGGCGAAGCCTTGCATGAGATCAGCGAAGACCTGGATGGGGCTGCACCAGTTCAGGGTTTGGGGCAAGCCGGTTTTTGATCAAATCTGCCATAACGTCACCTGATTAGTAGCTCAGGCTGCTCACACCGTGCTGGATGGCGGCCTTGAGCACCACACCTAGATTCAAGATATTCCGGATCTTGGTCCGCGCCCAAGGCCACTTTTTCCCGTAGCGCAGGCACCGACGCAGTCCCTCATCCAATTCTGGGATCGGGCGGTCAGCATTGGCTGACGCCAAAGTAGCCGAACCAGCTCCGCAGATATCTTTTGATATATTGAAGCCGATATTCCATACTCACTCCCCAGCTTCTCCCGGTGATTTTCTTGACCCTGTGCTTGAAGTTCAGCCATGCTTTGTCGGTCCAGCGGAGCTTCTTTGCCCACAGTGGTGAATCGCCCCGGTTTCCGTGGGGATCCGTTGCTTTGAATCAGGTGGTCTCCGCCTGACTTGCATCTTGTCTCTGGTGTTCGTGTTGGAACTCCGCGGGCGGCACCTCGCTCGGTGCGCCGCCTCTGGCAGCGCCAGATATCGCCACGCCGCTGCGCCGGATGCCGCCCGCCTGTGGCTTGAGAATGTCCAGCACCTTCATCCCTCGTCCTGGGGGCGGGCGGCGACCACTCCTGCCCAGGAGCAGCGGACCAGGGCATGATGGTCGGCTGACAGACGGGAGCTTGCCCGCCCTGGGCCCACACTCGGGTGCGGTGCCTCAGCGCAGCACCGGAGCAACTTGCATGAGCGACACGGAAAAGACAGGCAGTTGGTGGCAAACCCTTCCGGGGGTGCTCACCGCCTTGGCCGCCGTCATCACGGCAGTCAGTGGCTTGGTGGCCCTGTTCGTTCAACATGGTGGAGGGGGTGAGAAGGCCTCCTCCGCTGCACCCGCGACGGTGGGGATGGCATCGCCAGGGGCGCGGCAGGTCATGCCGTCGGGTGCTTCGCCAGTGAATCCCGCACCCACGGCTTCGCCCATCGCTCCCGCGCCTGCCCCCAAACCTGCAGCCCAGCCCTGGTCGCAAGTGCAGGCGGCAGTGGTAGGCAAGGATGGCCGCACCACCCGTGTGCGGGCCGAAACCTTGAGCAACTGCATATCGGTCAACCACGAGTTGACGGTGGACGGCGGGCAGTCGATCAGCTTTGAGCACATGGCCGGATTCGAGGTGCTGCGGGCGGAGCGCCACACCTCGTCCACGGCCAAGGCCCAGATCAAGGTCACGTTGCTGAACGGGGACAGCATCACAGGCATGGTGGAGGCCAATTGCGACCTGTTCGGTGAGAACGAGGTGGGGCGCTTTTCGACCTTCTTCGACCAGATTCGCAGCGTGCACTTCGAGTATTGAGATCGGCCGCGCAAGAGGCGCGGGCACAGCACCTCCTTCAGCCCATCGGCAGTGAGTTTTGCCCCTGTTGTTGAAAACCCCACCGGACCATGAGATTCGAAGGCACCCTGAAAACCTGGCATGACGACCGCGGCTTCGGTTTCATCGAGCCCACGCAGGGCGGCCAGGAGATCTTTGTCCACATCAAGGCCTTTCCGGCCGGCACCGGGCGGCCACAGGTCGGCCAGGTGCTGAGCTTCGAGGTGACCCTGGGCCCCAACGGCAAGAAGCGCGCGCAGGATGTGCAGTACCCGGTTCGCGCGCGCCGCCTGCCTGCCCATCGGGGTGAGGCGCCCGCCCCCTGGACCCTGCCACGGGCTTTGGCCATCCCGGCCTTTCTGGTGCTGGTGTACTTCGTGGCGATGCGCTGGGGCTTGAAGCCGTATGTGCTCCACGTCTATGCGGGGGCCAGTGTGGTGGCCTTCTTTGCCTATGTGTTCGACAAGTCTGCGGCCCGTCAGAACCGGTGGCGCACACAAGAGAGCACGCTCCACGGGCTGGCCCTGCTCGGTGGTTGGCCTGGCGCCTTGGTGGCGCAGCAGATCCTGCGCCACAAGACCAGCAAGACGTCCTTCATCGCCGTGTTCTGGTTGACCGTGCTGGCCAATGTGGCCGGTTTCGTCGGACTGCACGCTGGACTGGAGGGGCTGCAGGCGCTGCGCGGCCTGACCTGAGCCCCCATCCGACCCGGCATGGAACAATGACGCTGATGCTCCGCTTCACCACCCGATTCCTCGCAACAGCAGTCTGTGTGGCCGCCGTTGCCGCCCATGCCGCCCCGCTGAACAGGTGCGTGGTGAACGGCACCGTCACCTACCAGCAGGCGGCCTGCGCCCCCACCCAGCCCCGCAAGGACCCGACGCTGGAAGAGCTCAACGCCGCGCAGAAGCTGCGCCGTGCAGAAGCCGCTTCCGCGGCGGCGGCTCAGGCCCCCAAGGTCAAAACCCAGCCCGCCGGAACCCTGCCCGCACCAGCGGCCAGCAGCCGCTTCCATTGCGATGGACGGCGGTACTGCTCGCAGATGACCTCCTGCGAGGAGGCGAAGTACTTTCTGGACCACTGCCCGACCGTGAAGATGGACGGTGACGGGGACGGCGTGCCTTGCGAAGATCAATGGTGCGGCGCACGCTGAAGCGCGGCCGGCCATTGCTTTTCCTAGACGCCGTCAGCGGTCAGTCGCCGCCCGCAATGCCTTTTCCACCCGCTCGGCACTGAAGCCCAGCTGCGCCTGCCCACGCACCAGCACCAGCGGCGTGCCCGGCGCACCATGGGCCTGGAAGACCGCGGCGCAGGCGGCGTCGCGCTCGATGAAGCATTCGCTGAAGGGCACCTGAGCCTCGCGCAGGCGCAGGCGGGCCTGGGTGCAGAAGGGGCAGGTCACGGAGGAGATCAGCCTCAGGTCGCCAGGCCGCACCACGGCCCGCAGGGCCTGGTCTTGCTGTGACGTGCGCCACAGGCCCCAGCCTTCCCAGGCCAGGGTGGCCGTCAGCACCACCGTCACGAACAGCACCAGTTCACGGCGCTGTGCGGCGGTCAGGGCCGACGGCATGGACCGTTCACACCGCGGCGGTGATGACGATCTCGATCTTCCATTCCGGCTTGGCCAGGGCGGCCTGCACGGTGGCGCGGGCCGGGGTGTGGCCCGCCACCACCCAGGTGTCCCACACGCTGTTCATGCCGGGGAAGTCGGCCAGATCGGCCAGGAAGATCTGCGCGCGCAGGATCTTGGTCTTGTCGCTGCCGGCCTTGGCCAGCAGGGCGTCGATGGCGGCCAGCACCTGGCGGGTCTGGCCCACGATGTCTTGCGAGCCGTCTTCGGCCACCTGGCCGGCCAGGTAGGCCACGCCGTTGTGGACGGTCATTTCGCACATGCGGGCGCCGACGTCGAAGCGTTGGATCATGTCAGTGTTTTCCTTTGCTGGAATGGGAGGGGGAATGGTGACGGTGCGGGTGGTCGCGGTGCGGCTTCTCGTGCGCGTGCGACGCGGCGGGCTTGGCGGCCGCAGGGGCCTCCGCCTTCTGGCCGATCCTGGATTCGGTGCCAGCGATGAGCTTGCGGATGTTGGCGCCATGGCGCCAGATCAGCAGCAGGCTCATGGCGATGAGCGGCAGGGCCAGGCCCGAAGGTGGCCACACCAGCAATTGGATGAGCGGCGCCGCCACGGCCGCCACCAGGGCCGCCAGCGACGAGTAGCGGGTGATGAAGGCCACCGCCAGCCAGGTGGCCAGCACGGCCAGGCCCAGCGGCCAGTGCAGCGCCAGGATGACGCCCGCCGCCGTGGCCACGCCCTTGCCGCCCTGGAAGCGGAAGAACACCGGCCACAGATGGCCCAGGAAGGCCGCCAGGCCCACCATGCCGATGGTCAGCTCGCCCCAGTGCAGGGTGGGTGCCAGGGCCTGGGCCACCAGCACCGGCACGACGCCTTTCACGGCGTCCAGCAGCAGGGTGAGGATGGCCGCCTTCTTGCTGCCCGAACGCAGCACATTGGTGGCGCCGGGGTTGCCCGAGCCGTAGCTGCGGGGGTCGTCCAGGCCCATGACACGGCTGACGATGACCGCAAAAGACAACGATCCGACGAGGTAGGCCAGCACGATGGCCAGCAGGGAAATCAATGCATCCATGGCAACAAGCGCAGCAACAATGCCGGGCGTGGAGTGTAAGCTGCGGGGCCATCCCTGCCCTGGCCGAACCGGCCGTCCCTGCTGCTTGTCCATGAGCCCTGACGCCGACGCCACCGCCCTGCCCCCTTTCTGGCCCGCACGCCAGTACACCGCGCTGCACGAGGAGCTGCACGCCCGCCCGCCCCTGCTGGTGCGCCCGGGCAGCATCGTGTCCTGCTGGGTCAACTGGCGCATAGACCCGGCCGGCGCCGAGCGGGCCCTGGCGGCGCTGTGTGAAGCCCAGGGCCAGCCGGCCCCGGCACCGGGCAGCCGCCACCATGTGCTGGTGGCATCGGGCTGGACACTCAAGTTCGAGCGCCATGGCGAATTCCTGAGCTGGCAGATGTGCCAGGAGCTGCCGGACGCCGGCCAGGTGCCCGACAGCGCCCGCCTGGCCAGCCTGTGGCGCGAGGCCAGTGCCTGCGCCGCCCTGCCCGAGAGCTTCACCCGGGCGCTCTACGCCGAGAACGAGGCCGGCGCCCTGCTCTCTGCCGCCCATGTGCTGCTGCTGCCGGCCGACGACAGCACCGTCAGCCGCTGCCGCCACCTGCTGGAGCGGCCGGAGGACGACATGGAGCACCCGCCGCTGATCGGCTCCCACATCGCCGATGGCGGGGCCACGCTGTTCACCCGGCTGGAGCTGGGGCGCGACGGCTTTGTGCGTTACGTACTGTTGGACCACGGCCTGCCACCCGACCAAGGGGCCCGGGCCGTGCAGCGGGTGGCCGAGATGGAGGCCTACCGCATGCTGGCCATGCTGGGCTTTCCGGTGGCGCAGAAGGAAGCCGGTGAACTGGCCGCGCTGGAGACCCAGCTGCAGGGCATCGTCGACGCCATGTCCAACGAGGACCAGCGCGATGATGCCAGCGCGCTGGAAGCCTTGACCCGCCTGGCCGCCGAGGTGGAGCACAGCGCCTCGCGCACCCGCTACCGCTTCTCCGCCACGCGGGCCTACCACGCCATCGTGGAAGACCGGGTCAACGGCCTGCGCGAGCAGCGCATCCCCGGGCTGCGCACGCTCTCGGGCTTTCTGGGCCGCCGCTTCCAGCCGGCCATGGCCCTGTGCGACAGCACCGACCGCCGCCTGACCGACATCGCCGAGCGGATCAACCGCGCACTCAGCCTCTCGCGCGTGCGGGTGGAGATGACCCGCGAGGCCAGCAACCAGGCCCTGTTCAAGGCCCTGGTGCACCGCCAGCGCCTGCAGCTGCAGTTGCAGCAAACGGTGGAAGGCCTGTCGGTGGTGGCCATCAGCTACTACACGCTGAGCCTGGTGGGCTACCTGGCCAAGGCGGCCAAGACGCTGCCGTGGCTGGAACCCTTCCACCTGCAGCCCGAGGTGGTGGTGGGCGTTGCGGTGGTGCCGGTGGTGGCCGCGGTGGCCTGGTTCGTACACCGCATCCGCATGCACCACGCGGTGGACTGAGCCGCGGGCCAACCCTCTCCCTAACCTGCAGTCTGGCACCGCGGAACAAAGCGTTACCGTGCGCCCTCGAACGCCGCTTGGATGTGATGCCACACCCTGCGGCCGCCCGGCGTCAACGCGCCGGAGCCTGCAGTTTCCGCCCCCACAAAGGACTTACATGGGTCTCAAGCACCGCCTGACGGCGCACCGCCGCAGTTCCCCCCTGGCCCAGGCCGCCGCCCTCACCCTGGCGCTGGCCTCGCTGACCACCTGGGCCGCCACCAACCCGGCCCCCGCCCATCCCGCCGCCAGCGCACCACCGATGACCGCCCTGCCCAGCCTGGGTCCGGTCACCGCCCCGCTGTGGATGCGTGCCCCCGCCATCTCGCCCGATGGCCGCAGCATCGCCTTCGCCTTCCAGGGCAATCTGTTCACCGTGCCTGCGGCCGGCGGCACCGCCCACCTGCTGGTGGCCAATGGTCAGTACAGCAGTCACCCGGTCTGGTCGCCCGATGGGCACAGCATCGCCTTCGCATCCAGGCTCTATGGCAATGACGACGTGTTCCTGGTCTCGGCCGAGGGCGGCCCGGCCCGGCGCCTGACCACCCACTCGGCCAACGAGACGCCAGTGGGCTTCACGCCCGATGGCCGGTCCGTGCTGTTCTCGGCCGCCCGCATGGACGCCAAGGACAACCTGATGTTCCCCTCTGGCGGCGCCAGCGAGCTCTACCAGGTCTCGATCGAGGGCGGTCGTCGCCCCGTGCAGCTGCTCAGCACCCCGGCCCTGGCCGCGCAAATGAACCGCGCTGGCACCGAGATGCTCTACGAGGACTGGAAGGGCTACGAGAACCTCTACCGCAAGCACCACATCTCGCCGGTGGCGCACGACATCTGGCTCTACGACGTGAAGACCGGCCAGCACCACAAGCAGACGAACTTCGGTGGTGAGGACCGTGACCCGGTCTGGTCGCCCGACGAGCAGGCGGTGTACTTCCTCAGTGAGCGCAGCGGCTCCTTCAACGTCTGGAAGATGCCGCTGAACCAACCCAATGCGGCCGTGCAGGTCACCCACTTCGGCCGCAACCCGGTGCGCTTCCTGTCCATCGCCCAGGACGGCACCCTGGCCTTTGGCTACGACGGCGAGCTCTACCGCCTGGCCCCGGGCGCGGCCGAGCCGCAAAAGGTGGCGGTGCAGATCGCGGCCGACACCCTGGCCCGCGGCACCGAGCTCAAGCGCTACAGCGACGGCGCCACCGAGATCGCCCCCAGCCCGGATGGCGAGGAAGTGGCCTTCGTCGTGCGTGGCGAGGTCTTCGTCACCTCCACCGAGTTCGGCGACACCAAGCGCATCACCGACACCCCGACCCAGGAGCGTTCGGTCAGCTTCAGCCCCGATGGCCGCCGCCTGGTCTTTGCGGGTGAGCGCGATGGTGCCTGGAACCTCTACGAGGCCCGCCTGCCGGGCAAGAAGAAGGACGCGCCCAACTTCTACAGCGCAGCGCAGGTCAAGATCCGCACCCTGCTGAAGAACGGCAAAGACAACTTCCAGCCCCGCTACTCGCCCGACGGCAAGGAAGTGGCCTACCTGGAGAACCGCACCACGGTCAAAGTGCTGAACCTGGCCAGCGGCCAGACCCGCACCGTGTTGCCGGGTGATCAAACCTACTCCTACGCCGATGGCGACCAGTGGTTCGACTGGGCACCCGACGGCCAGCACCTGCTGGTTCAGTTTGTCGACCGCAACCGCTGGGGCGCCGAGGTGGGCCTGGTGGATGCCCAGGGCAAGGGCCCGCTGGTGAACCTGACCCAGAGCGGCTACGACGACTTCCTGCCGCAGTGGAGCCGCAACGGTCAGATGATGACCTGGCAGACCGACCGCACCGGCATGCACGGCGCCTCGGGCTCCAACGAGCGCGATGTCTACGCCATGTTCTTCACCCGCGAGGCCTGGGACCGCTTCAAGCTCGACAAGAGCGAGTTCGCCGCGCTGAAGAAGAAGGAAGACGAGGACAAGAAGGACAAGGACAAGGCCAAGCACGGTGGCAAGGACGGCGACAAGAGCGAGGCCAAGGCCGACGACAAGGATGGCAAGGACGAAGCCAAGTCGAAAGACGATGACGCCATCAAGCTGCCGCCGCCGGTCAAGCTGGAGTTGGGCCCCATCGAGGACCGCATCGTGCGGCTGACGCCCAACGCCGGCGAGATCCGCGCCTCGGCCCTGTCCAACGATGGTGAGGCCCTGTACTACCTGGTGGAAACCGCCGACAGCGTGGACCTGTGGGTGAACCGCCCGCGCGCCGAAGACAACAAGAAGGTGGCCAGCTTCCCGGCGCCCAAGGGCGGCCGGGGCGAGTCGCAGTCCATGGACCTGCAGCTCGACGCTAAGGGCGAAATGGGCTTCGTGCTGGTGGGCGGCCGGATCCAGAAGTTCAAGGTGCCCAAGGAGGACGGTCCGATCAAGGCCGAGCCGCTGGCCTTCAATGCCGAGCTGAACCTGGACGGCGCCGCCGAACGGGCCTACCTGTTCGACCATGTCTGGCGCCAGACCCAGGCCAAGCTCTACACCACCGACATGGGGGGCGTGGACTGGGCCTACTACCGCCAGGTGTATGAGCGCCAGCTGCCCTATGTGAGCAACGACACCGACTTCGCCGAGCTGCTCAGCGAGATGCTGGGCGAACTGAACGTCTCGCACACCGGCTCGGGCTACACCGGTCATGCGCCCAATGCAGACGCCACTGCCCAGCTGGGCGCTTTCTACGACAGCGCCTACACCGGCGCCGGCCTGAAGGTGGCCGAGGTCATCGAAGGCAGCCCGCTGGAGATGGGCCCGACGCCCCATGTGGCCGCCGGCATGGTGATCGAGAAGATCGACGGGGTGGCCATTGCCCCGGGGGCCGAGGTGGATTCGCTGCTGAACCAGAAGGCCGGCAAGCGGGTGCTGCTGTCGGTGTTTGATCCGGCCAAGGGCCAGCGCTTCGAGCAGGTGGTCAAGCCCATCGGCACCGGTGCGCAGAACGAGCTGCTGTACCAGCGCTGGGTCAAGCGTGAGCGCGCCCTGGTGGACAAGCTCTCCGGGGGCCGCATCGGTTATGTCCATGTGCGCGGCATGGACGACAAGAGCTACCGCCACACCTACTCCGAGCTGCTGGGCCGTGACAGCGGCAAGGAGGCGGTGATCGTCGACACCCGCTTCAACGGCGGCGGCAACCTGCACGACGAACTGGCCACCCTGCTCAGTGGCAAGCGCTACCTGCAGTTCGTGCCGCGCGGCCAGGAACTGGGTTGGGAGCCCACCGGCAAGTGGACCAAGCCCTCGCTGGTGCTGATCAGCGAGAGCAACTACTCCGACGCCCACCTCTTCCCCTGGACCTACCACCATCTGGGCATCGGCAAGCTGGTGGGCATGCCGGTGGCCGGCACCGGCACCGCCGTCTGGTGGGAAACGCTGCAGGACCCGGACCTCTACTTCGGCATCCCCGAAGTGGGCTTCCGCGATGCGCAGGGCAACTACATGGAGAAGGCGCTGATCCAACCCGACGTGCAGGTGGCCAACGACCCGGCCCGCATCGTGCGCGGCCAGGACCAGCAGCTCGAAGCCGGCGTGCAGGAACTGCTCAAGGGCCTGCCCAAGCATTGATTCGCGACGACGGTCCGCGGGCCGTCTCAACGCAAAGGGCCAGCCCACCGGGCTGGCCCTTTTTCATGGGAGCGAAGGACTCAGTCGAACTGCCGCTTGAAGCGCCACAGCCCCAGGCCCACCACCAAGCCGCCCAGCACCACGATGCCGGCAAAGCTGGGGCCCAGCACATCCAGCCCGGCTCCTTTCAGGATGACGCCGTAGGCCACGTCGATGTAGTAGTACAGCGGCGAGATGACCATCAGCCAACGGGCCACGGTGGGCATGGCCTCGGGCGGAGTCCAGGCGCCGGAGAGGAAGATCATCGGCGCCAGCACCAGGATGGACAGCATGCTGGCCTGCGCCATGTTGCGGGTGAGCGTGGCGATATACAGGCCCAGGCCCGACAGGGCCACCACGTACAGTGTGGTGGCGGCAAAGAAGAGCAGCAGGCTGCCCCGCACCGGCACACCGAACACGCCTGCCAGCACCGCCCCCAGCGACAGCGCGGTGGCCGCCAGGATCACCCCGGTCATGGCCAGCACCTTGGGCGCCATCACCTGGAAGGGGGTGAGCGGCGAGACGATCAGCTGCTCGATGGTGCCGCGTTCCTTCTCGCGCACCATGGCCGCGGCCGGCAGCAAGATGGCAAACACCGTGATGACGTTGAGCAGCTCGGAGATGGCCATGAACCAGGCGTCGTTCTGGTTGGGGTTGAACCAGACGCGCGGCACGTTGCTGATCATCGGCACGCCAGCAATCTGCCCGGTGCCGGTGCTGGCAAAACCCAGGCGGGCGATGCCCGTCTCCAGGCCGTAGCTGGCCACGATCTGGGTGGCGTCGGCCGTGGCCAGCGTGGCCAGCACCGAGTTGCTGGCGTCCACCTGCATCTGCACGGTGGCCGGCTCGCCACGTGCGAGCGTGCGCTCGAACTGCGGCGGGATGTCCAGCACGAACAGGGCGTCGGAGTTGTCCAGCAGGGACAGGCCCTGGCTCTCCTGCCCCACCAGGCCCAGCGGGTTGAAGTGCGGCGGCTGGAAGCGGCCCGCCAGCTCGCGCGAAGCGGCGCTGCGGTCGGTGTCCAGCACCGCGAAGGCGGCGTTGTTGAGCTGCAGCGTCACGCCGGAGCCGGCGTTGTAGATGTCCACCGTGAAGGCATAGACGATGAAGAACAGCAGCACCGGGTCGCGCCAGAGCTGCAGCAGTTCCTTCCAGCTCATGGCACGCAGGCGGCGCAGCCACACGCCGATGTCCTGCCCGCTGAAATAACCCTTCATGCCACGCCCCTCATGCCTTGACCCGTTTGCGGAACAGCGCATAGCCCACGCCGAACAGCAACGCGGCATACAGCGCCAGCACCACCATGTTCAGCCACAGCCCGCTCCAGGACACGTCCTTGAGGAAGGCGCCCAGCACGATGTCGGTGTAGTACATGCCCGGCAGCAGGTGGGCGATGACCTTGGCCGCCGCCGACAGCGAGGGAATGGGAATCAACACGCCCGAATACAGCACCGCCGGCACCACCGTCAGGATGGCCGTGCCCATCATGGCCGCCACCTGGGTGCGCACCGCCACCGACACCAGCAGGCCGATGCCCGTGGTGCAGGTCACATACAGCAGCGAGGCGACCATGAAGAAGGCGAAGTCGCCCTTGAACGGCGCACCGAAGACCAGCGTGGCGATCAGCCACAGCAGCAGCACGTTCAGCCAGGAGATGCCCACATAGGGCGCGATCTTGCCGATCAGGAACTCGCTGCGCCGCACGGTGGAGGCGTAGATGTTGAAGATGGAGCCGCTCTCCTTCTCGCGCACCACGCCCAGCGCGGTCAGGAAGGGCGGCGAGATCATCATGATGGCCATGATGAGCTTGGGCGCCAGCGACCAGATGCTGGCCACGCTCTGGTTGTAGAGGTAGCGCACCTGCAGCGCCACCGGCTGCAGCGTGGCGCGGGCCTGCTCGGCGGTGATGCCGCCGGCCCGGGCCAGGGTGTCGGCCAGCACGTCCAGCGTCATCGCGCTGCTGATGGCGGTGACGTAGCTCTTGGTGGTCAGTGCGCGGAACGGGAAGGTGCCGTCGATCAGCGTCTGCACCTGCACCGGCCGGCTGGCCAGCAGGTCCTGCTGGAACTTCGGCGGGATGACGATGACCGCGCGCAGCTCGCCCGCGGTGATGGCCCGGTCGAGCTGGCGCTCGTCGTCGGCATAGCCCTCGAAGCGGAAGTAGCGCGAATCGATGAAGCGGTGGGCGTATTCGCGCGAGAGCGGCGTGCGGTCGTGGTCCACGATGGCCATCGGGATGTTCTCCACATCCAGCGACAGGCCGTAGCCGAACAGCAGCGTCAGCACCGCCGGCACCACGAAGGCCAGGGTGAAGAACAGGCGGTCGCGCACGATCTCGCGCCATTCCTTGCTGGCCACGGCAGCGATGCGGCTGAAGTTCATCATGCGCGGCGCTCCCGGCTTTCCAGATCGGTGATGCGGTAGACGAACACGTCTTCCATCGACAGCGGCCGCGTGGCCACGTCCTGGGCCGGCAGACCGGCCTCACCCAGGCGGGCCTGCAGCGTGGCGGCATCCACCGCCGGGTCGGCCGGCAGGCAGTGCACCAGGGTGCCGAACAAGGCGCTGTGCCGCCAGCCCTGCTGCTTGAGCCAGGCCAAGGTCTCGGTGGGCTGGTCGCTGCGGATCTCCAGCAGGTGGCCGGCGTCACGCTCCACCGCGGCCTTCATGCCGGCCGGCGAATCGTCGGCCACCACGCGGCCGGCGTACATCAGCGCCAGGTGGTCGCAGTGCTCGGCCTCGCTCATGTAGTGGGTGGTGACCAGCACGGCCATGCCCTCCTCGCGCGAGAGGCGAAACAGGATGTCCCAGAAGCTGCGCCGGCCCACCGGGTCCACGCCGGAGGTGGGCTCGTCCAGGAACACCACCTGCGGCTCGTGCACCAGCGCGCAGCCCAGGGCCAGGCGCTGGCGCTGCCCCATCGGCAGCTGCGAGGCGCGCATGCCCTGCAGCCCGCCCAGGCCGGCCATCTCCAGCACCCAGGCGGTGCGCTCGCGGGTGCGGGCCTCGCTCAGGCCATAGACCGCGGCGTACAGCCGGATGTTCTCCAGCACCGTCAGGTCCATGTAGAGCGAGAAGGCCTGCGACATGTAGCCGATGCGCTCCTTGATCGCGAAGCCCGCGCTGCGCATGTCGGCCCCGGCCACCTGGCCACTGCCGCTGGTGGGCGAGAGGATGCCGGTGAGCATCTTGATCACGGTGCTCTTGCCCGCGCCGTTGGCGCCCAGCAGGCCGAAGATCTCGCCCGGCCGCACCTGGAAGCTCACATCGTCGGCGGCCTTGAAGTCGCCGAAGCGCCGGCCCAGACCACGCGCCTCGATGGCCAGGGCGCCGTCGTGGTTCTGCACCGCGGCGCGGCGCGCGGGCGGCAGCTTGGGTGGCACCAGGGTCACCAGCTCGCGCCGGCGCAGCATGGCGATGAACACGTCCTCCAGCTCGGGCGCGCTCACGTCCAGCGTGCAGCCGTGGGACTGGCCGTCCAGCGTGTGCTCGATCTCGGCGCGGCCGCCGGCCTCGTCCTGGTCGTCCACGAAGACGCGCACCGCCGGGCCCAGGGCCTCGACCTGCGGGTGCTGCTCGCCGATGCGGTCCAGCGTGCGCACCTGGTCGCCGCCGGTGACGGAAACAACCACGCCACGGGCGAGCTGGCGCAGCTCGTCGGGCGCGCCCACCGCCAGGGTCTTGCCGCCGAACATCAGCGCCACGCGGGAGAAGCGGCTGGCCTCGTCCATGTAGGCGGTGGAGACCAGCGCCGTCGTGCCCTGGCTGCGCAGCAACTCGGCCAGGATGGCCCAGAAGTCGCGCCGCGACACCGGATCCACCCCGGTGGTGGGCTCGTCCAGGATGATGAACTGCGGCTGGTGGATCAGGGTGCAGACCAGGCCGAGCTTCTGCTTCATGCCGCCCGAGAGCTGCTTCATCGGCCGGTCGCGGAACTTGTCCAGCCGGGTCATGGCCAGCAGGGTCTGCTTGCGCTCGGCCAGTTCATCCTTGGGCACCAGGCGCAGGCGGGCGAAGAAGTCGACGTTCTCCTCGATGGACAGGTCGGCGTAGAGGTTCTGGCCCAGGCCCTGCGGCATCAGGCCGATGCGGTCCTTGATGCGCTCGGCCGCGGCGTCGCTGTCCAGCGAGGTGCCGAAAACCTCCAGCGTGCCTTCCTCGAAGCTCAGCACGCCGGCTGCGGCCTTCATCAGGCTGGACTTGCCCGCACCGTCCGGCCCGATCAGGCCGAAGATCTCGCCGCGCCGCACTTCCAGGTCCAGGCCCTGCACCGCCTGGGTCTTGCCATAGCGCTTGCCAAAGCCCTGCGCTCGCAGCACCAGCGGCGAGGCGGTGGCATCTCCGGTCATGGGGCGGCTCACCAGCGCGGCTGCTGCCAGGCCACGCCGTCCTTCCAGCGCACCACGGCGTCGGCCGGCACGCCCGGGGTCAGGCGGTGCTCGGGGTTTTGGTCCAGGTAGAGCTTGACCGCATAGGTGAGCTTGACCCGCTCATCGGGCGTCTGCACTTCCTTGGGCGTGAACTCCGCGCGCTGGCCGATGTTCTTCACCGTGGCGGCGAAAGGCTGGCCGGGGAAGGCGTCGGTCCAGACCTGGGCCGGCAGGCCCAGGCGCAGGCGGCCGATCTGGACCTCCGGCACATAGGCCTTGAGGTACAGGTGGTCCAGGTCCACCAGCTCGACGATGGGGCTGCCAGCGGCGACGATCTCGCCGGGCTCGCGCACGCGGGTGACCACCACACCGGCGTTGGGCGCCTTCAGGCTCAGGTCGTTCAGCACGCTCTGCGCCTCGGCCAGCGTTGCCTGGGCCTGGGCCTGCTGGGCGGTGACGGCCGCCAGCTGGCTCTCCTGCGCGCGGATCTTGTCTGCCCCCAGGCCGGCCTGGGCCGACATCACCTTGGCACGGGCCAGGGCCTCCTGGGCGGCGGCGGCATCGGCCGCGGCGGCGGTGGCCGCCAGCCGGGCCTGCTCAGCACGCTGCACCGGCACCGAGCCGCGCTGGGCCAGGTCTTCCAGCCGCTGCGCATCGCGCTCGGCCTGGGCCCGGGCGGCGTCGGCCTTGGTCTTGACCGCGGCGGCTTGCGACACCCCGGTGTCGGCCGCCGCCTGGTCCAACGGCACCTGGCGGCGCAGCGCGGCCAGCGCGGTGTCCACCGCGGCACGCTGCGATGCCAGCGCGGCCACGGCCGCCTTGGCCTGGTCCACCTTGGCCTGGATCTGGGCCGCGTCCATCACCGCCAGCACCTGGCCGGCCTGCACGCTATCGCCCTCGCGCACCTTCAGATCGGCGATGCGGCCGGCCAGCTTGCTGGCCACGCTGACCTGGTCGCCTTCGATGCGGCCGTTCACCTGGATCAGCCCTTCCGGCAGCGCGCGGTGCGCCAGCACCAGACGCCAGCCCAGCACGGCGGCCACGAGCACGGCCGCGGCCCCGATTCCCAGCACGACAGGTTTGGAGAGTTTCATGGCAGATCGGTATGGAGTGGAGTGGGCGTCGTCAGAGGGCAGCGGACACAGGGCGTCGGATCACAGAACGTCGTAGTCGCGCTTGAGCCGCTGCACGGCCAGGGCATGGTCGTGGCGGGCGGTGCTCAGGTTGTTGTGGCTCTTCAGGCGCAGCGTTTCGGCGTCCAGCACCTCGGTGTTGGTGCCCACGCCGGACTGGTAGCGGTCGCGCGCCACGCGCAGGTTCTCGTCGGCCTGGGCGACGGCGCTCTGGGCGGCGTCGATGCGGGCGGCAGCCTCGTCCACCCGCAGGCGGTCGGCCCGTTGCTGCAGCGCGATCTGGGTCTCGGCATCGGCCCGCTGGGCGGCCACCGCATCGGCCTTGGCCGCCAGCGCATCGGCCTGACTGCGGTACACGCCGCCGTCGAAGAGCGACCAGTGCAGGCCCACCGCGACGTTCCACAGCCCTTCCTTGGCCAGGTAGCGGTTGTCCATCTGGTTGAAGCCGGCGCTCAGCAACACCTGCGGCCCTCCCTGGGCGCGCGCGGCGTCGGACTGGGCGCGCAGGGCTTCGGTCTGGCGGATCAGGGCGGTCACTTCGGCGCGGGTGCGGCCGGTGTCCAGCGTGGCCAGGTCGGCCGGGCTGACGGTGATCTCGTCGATCACCACCGGTTGGGTCAGCTGGCGGCCCAGCAGGCGGTTGTAGGCCGACTCGGCGATCTGCACCGCGGTCTGGGCGCGGATGCGGTCCTGACGGGCGTTGTCGGACGCGGCCTGGGCGGCCAGCAGGTCACCGCGGGCCACCAGCCCCTTGTCCAGGTAGGCCTTCACGTCGGCCAGGTGCGAGGCCAGGGTCTGCACCCCGCTCTCGGCCAGGTCCAGCAGGCTGCGGGCGCGCAGCACGTTGATGTAGGCCTCGGCCACCTGCAGGCGCAGGTCCTGCCGGGTGCGCTCGCTGGCGCTGCGCGCCGCGCCCACCGTGGCCTCGGCGGCCTGGGCGTTGCTGCTCAGGGCCCCGCTGGTGTAGAGCGGCACACTCACGCCCGCCCGGTAGACCCCGCCGTTGACCTCCATCACCGGCATCTGCAGCGTGCCCAGCATGGGCACGGTGGCCTGCACGGCCGGGGCCTCGGACCAGTGGTTGTAAAGACCATCCACCGCGAAGCTGGGCAGGGCCTGGCCCTGAGCAGCCGCCAGCGCGGCCTGGGCGGCGCTCACCTGGTGTTCACTGGCCTGCAACTGACCATCGACCTGCACGGCCTGGTCCATGGCCTGGGCCAGGGTCTCGGCGTGCAGTCCCATGTGCATCGAAAGGCAGGCCAGCAGGACGGGCGCGAGGCGCCAGCGGAAGTCGGTCAGAGGCTGCGGCATGGGGTGTGGCAAAGTGACGGGCACCGCGCCATCGTTGCAGCGCAGCATGGATTTCATTCTAGGAATCGGCGCCGTCATCGGGAGCTCATATTCCAGTTGGCTTGATGCGCATCAAGATTACCGCCCCGATGCCCCTGCGGCCCTGTCACCTGGGCCCCAGGGGAACGCCCTCTTCGCACCCCGAACCCCACCTGCTCAGTTTCAAGGCCGAATCCTGCCCATGAACTCATCCACCGCCCGCCTGGGCCGCTGGCGCAAGGCGCCTGTGCAAGCCCGGGTCGACGACACGCTGCGGGCCATCTTCGAGGCCACCGCGCAACTGCTGGAGAGCGAAGGCTTGGCCCGGCTGAGCACCAACCGCATCGCCGCACGGGCCGGCTTCGCGGTGGGCACGCTCTACCAGTATTTCCCGAACAAGCAGGAGCTGCTGGTGGCCATGGCCGAGGACGAGTTGGAGCGCGGGCTGCACACGCTGGAGGCCGTGGTCCGGGCCCAGGCCGGTGCGCCGCGCGAAGCTGCGGTGCGGGCCGTCCTGACGGTGTGGCTGCGCTCCTTCGGTGGGCGCCACAAGGTGATGGGCGACGTGATCCGCACGGTGCTGCTGCACCGGGACGTGCAGGATGTGCACCGGCGCTTCGCCCCGGCCGTCGAACGCATCGCCGACCGGCTGATCACGGTGACCGGCGCCGAGGGCCATCCGTCGCTGACGCCTGAACTGCGCTTCGTGCTGGGCCACGCGCTGATGTCCAGTGTGCGCGCCGCCCTGCTGGACGAGCCGGCGCTGATCGCCCGGCCCGCCTTCGAGGACGCCCTGGTGCGGCTGGCCCTGGGGCTGCTGCCGACCCGCTGAACGGCCGGCGTCTTGAGCAGGCCGCCTCAGATCGCGCAGCGCACCGGCTGCGCGCCCAGGGGGCCGGTGAGCACCGCCGGGGCGATCTCCACCAGGTAGCCGCGGCGGCCGCCGTTGATCAGGATGCGCTCCAGCGCCAGCACCGTCTCTTCGACGAAGACCCGCATGGCCTTGCGGGTGCCAAACGGCGAGGTGCCACCCACCAGGTAGCCGCTGTGGCGCTGGGCCACCTCGGGCTTGCAGGGCTCCACGCTCTTCACGCCGATGGCCCGCGCCAGGTTCTTCGTGCTGACCTGCTTGTCGCCGTGCATCAAGATGATCAGCGGCTCGGCCTTGTCATCCTGCATCACCAGGGTCTTGACCACCGCGTGCTCGGGCCAGCCGAGCTGGCGGGCCGATTCGCCGGTGCCACCATGGTCCACGTACTCGTAGACATGCTCGGTGTAGGCCGCGCCCTGCTGCTTGAGCCACTGGGTGGCGGGCGTCTCGCTGACGTGCTTGTCCTTCTTGGCCATGAACTGCTGCCCTCCCCGCTCACTGCGCCGGGTCGCGGTGCTGCCAGCGCAGCGCGTCGATGGCCTGGTTCAGCTCGGCGGACAAGGTCACCGGCCAGGCGGCCAGGCAGTCGTCCAGCTGGGCCACGCTGGTCACGCCGATGATGGTGGAAGCCACCCGCCAGCTGCGGTAGCAGAAGGCCAGCGCCAGCTGGGTGGGGGTCAGGCCATGCTCGCGGGCCAGGGCGTTGTACTTCGCCGCCACCGCCACCGCCTCGCCGCGGGCCCAGCGCTGCAGGCGCATGGATTCGAAGCGGGCCAGACGGCCCAGCTCCGGCTGGTCGGCATCGAGGCCGGGGCCGTCGTACTTGCCGGTCAGCGCGCCGAAGGCCAGCGGCGAATAGGCCAGCAGGCTCACCTGCTCGCGCCACAGCACCTCGTCCAGGCCGTTGTCCACCGCCCGGCTGGTCAGGGCGTAGGGGTTCTGCACCGTTTCCACCCGCGGCAGGCCGTGGCGTTCGGCCTCGCGCAGAAAGGCCATCACACCCCAGGGTGTTTCGTTGGACAGGCCCACATGGCGCACCTTGCCGTCGCGCACCAAGGTCTCCATGGCCCGCAGCTGGGCTTCGATGGGGCTGTTCTCAGTCTCCTTGGCGGGGTCGAAGTACAGCGCGCCGAAGGCGGGCGCATTGCGGTTGGGCCAGTGGATCTGGTAGAGGTCGATGACGTCCGTCTGCAGGCGCTTCAGGCTGGCTTCGCAGGCGGCCACGATGTGCTCGGGCTTGAGGTCCCGGGCACCGCCGCGGATCCAGGCCATGTTGCGGCTGGGGCCGGCCACCTTGGTGGCCAGCACCACCTGCTGGCGGGCCCCGGGGCGGCGGGCGAACCACTCGCCAACGATGGACTCGGTGGCGCCGCAGGTCTCGGCCCGGGCCGGCACCGCGTACATCTCGGCGGTGTCGATGAAGTTCACACCGGCGGCCAGGGCGAGGTCCAGGATGGCATGGGCCTCGTCCTGACCCACCTGCTCACCAAAAGTCATGGTGCCCAGGCAGACGGGGCTGACGGAGAGGTTGCTGCGGCCCAGCGGCACGCGGGCCGTCGGCAAGGAAGGGATGGCGTTCATGGGCCGGCAGTGTGCCCCAAGCGGCACAGGGTTGCAGCGGCCAGGGGCGTTCGCGGCCCGCTCAGCGCAGGCCTGCGCCCAGGCTGAGGGGCAGGCGAGGCGCCGCCCAGTGCAAGGCCAGTTGCAACTCCACCCGTGGCGCAAGCCACCACAGGCCCAGCGCCAGCAGGGCCAACAGCAGCGCGGCCACCCAGCGCCGCTGGCGAACGCAGCCGGACAGATCATCAATGCTTGTTTGACGCATAGTATTTGCTGTTTTACATTAAGTTTTATGCATCCGACAACCATTTCCATCGCCACGCCTCACGAACAGGCTCTGGCCGGCCGCCTGCGCGGTCTGAGCCGCCTGGTGCGAGGCCTGCTGCTGATCGGCCTGCCGCTGTTGCTGCTCTCGCCTCTGTGGCTGTGGTGGCACCCGGGCACCTTTCCGCTGGACGGCACCGATTCATTGGGCCTGGGCGATGCCCGCCTGCCCGCGGCCGCCCAGTTGCGCCTGCTGGGCCTGACCTATCTGGGCCTGGTGTTCGCGCTGGGCATGGCCTGGCAACTCTGGCGCTTGTTCGGCGAGTATGGGCAGGGACGGCTCTTTTCCGACCGGGCCGTGCAGTCCCTGCGCCGCCTGGGGGGCTGGCTGCTGGCTGACTGGGTGGCCGGCCCGCTGATCCATGCCGCGGCCAGCGTGGCCCGCAGCTGGGACAACCCGCCCGGCCAGCGCATGCTCACGCTGAGCTTCGGCTCCACCGATTACCAGCAGCTGCTGTTCGCCCTGCTGGTGCTGGCCCTGGCGCGGGTGATGCAGGAGGCCGCCCGGGTGGCCGCCGAGAACGAGGGCTTCGTCTGATGCCCATCGTCGTGAACCTGGACGTGATGCTGGCCAAGCGCAAGATGCGCTCGCGCGAACTGGCCGAGCGGGTGGGCATCACCGAGCAGAACATCTCACTGCTGAAGTCGGGCAAGGTGCGGGGCGTTCGCTTCGACACCCTGGAGGCGATCTGCCGGGCCCTGGACTGTCAGCCCGGTGACTTGCTGAGCTATGAGGCCGATGCAGGCAATGCTGGCCACGGCGAACCCCGCTGAATTCCGCCCTGCGCCCGGCCTGCGCCGCGGCTGGCTGGGCGTGCTGGCCCTGCACCTGGCCCTGCTGGGGCTGTGGCGACAGGCCCTGCACCAAACCGAAGTCGCCGTGCCACCTGCAGCCACGGTCCCACTGGTGTGGCTGACCTTGCCGGCGCCGGCCGCGGCATCGCCTCAGCGCGAGCCAACCCGGCCGCTCGCGGCTCCTGCCCCGATGCGCCCCAGGGCGCCGGCCACGGAGCGCCCCGCACCGCCGCCCGCGCCGCTGCAGTGGTCGGCCCCACCGGCGGACGCCCTGCCTGCCGCGGTCCCGGCGCCATCGGCCCCCGCCCCATCTCGCGGGCGGCTGCTGGACAGCGAGGCCACCCGCGCGGCCATCCGCGAGGCGGCGCGCCAGCCCCTGTTATCCGAGCGTGCAGCCTCGGCCACCGACATCTCGCCCCGGACCCAGGCGCAGCGCCTCTCCGAAGGGGTTGGGCAGTCGGCCAAGAGCGACTGCCTGCGCGACACGTCGCCCGCCGGCCTGCTGGCCCTGCCCTGGCTGGCCGCGCGGGTGATCAGCGCCGATTGCCCCCGCTGATTGCCGACATCCATCCACTTCCTGCAGCAACGCCGCTCAAGCCGCGAGCGCGCTCAGCGCCGCGCCGGTCACGCGGCAGATGCGCCAGTCCGGCAGCACCGTGGCCCCCATGCGCTCGTAGAAGGCGATGGCGTTGGCGTTCCAGTCCAGCACGCTCCATTCGAAACGGCCACAGCCACGCGCCACCGCCAGCTGCCCCAGACGCTGCAACAAGGCCTTGGCGATACCTTGTCCTCGGTGGGTTGGCTGCACGTAGAGGTCTTCCAGGTACAAGCCCGGCTGGCACAGGAAGGTGGAGAAATTGGTGAAGAAGAGCGCAAAAGCCACCACGTTCCCATCCACCTCGGCCACCAGGCATTCGGCCACCGGGCGCTCGCCGAACAGGTGAGGCATCAACTTCTCGGGCGTGGTCTGGACCAGGTGGGTGAGCTGCTCGAAGTCCGCCAATTCGCGGATCAGGCCAACGATGGCGGACACATCACGCGGTTCGGCCGCGCGCAAGACATGGATCTGGGTCATGGTGCGGTCATTCTGTCATCGACCAAGGGATGTCCCCAGGCCGCCAGTGGCCCTACATTTACCGCATGACGCCCGCCGACCCCAGCGCCGCCGCAGCGCCCAAGCCAGCACCTTCGTACCAGCCCCGTCGCCAGCCCAGCCACCGCTGGGTGGACATCCGCGGGCTGGAATATCACATCAGCCAATGGGGTGACCCCAGCCTGGTGACACCCCAGCGGCCGCCGCTGCTGCTGTGCCACGGCTTCATGGACATCGGCGCCTCCTTCCAATTCCTGGTGGACGCAATGGCCGACCACGAGGGCGAGAACCGCTACATCCTGGCCATGGACTGGCGCGGCTTTGGCCGCACCCGCGGGCCGGCCACGGACGCCTACTGGTTCCCCGACTACCTGGCCGACCTGGACGCCCTGCTCTGCTGCGAGGCCCTGGGCCTGGACGGCAAGACGCCGGTGGACCTGCTGGGCCACAGCATGGGCGGCAACATCGTCATGAACTACGCGGGCGTTCAGCCGGCCCGCATCCGCCGCCTGGTGAACCTGGAAGGTTTCGGCCTGCCTCGGGCCGAGGCCTCGGAAGCCCCCAGCCGGATGGCGCGCTGGCTCAACCACCTGCGCCACCCGCGGCCGCTGCGCGCCTTTGCCAATGTCAACGGCGTGAAGGCCCGGCTGCAGGAAAACAACCCGCGCCTGCCTGACGAGCGCGCCCTCTGGCTGGCCCACCAATGGGCCGAGCCCCGGGACGACGGCCAGTGGCACATCCTGGCCGACGAGGCGCACAAGAACATCAACCCCCTGGTCTACCGGGTGGAGGAGGTGCTGGCCTGCTGGGCACGCATCACGGCGCCGGTGCTGTGGGTGGAAGGTGCCGAATCGGAGACCAGCCGCTGGTGGGGTGACCGCTTCCCGCGCGAGGAGTTCGAAGCCCGTCTGGCGGTGGTGGGCTGGCTGGAGCGCCACACCCTGGCCGGCGCCAGCCACATGCTGCACCACGACCAGCCCGACGCCCTGGCCCGCCACCTGCAGGCCTTCCTGGACCTGCCCTGAGTTCAGTCGTAGCGCGGATAGCGCAAGCGCTGGACGAATTCGCGCACCTCGGCCGGCGGCGGCGGGGTGAGCAGGCTCACCACGGTGATGACCGCGAAGCCGACCGGCACACCGAAGATGCCGGCCGAGATGGGATCGATGTCCCACCACAGGCGCACCGGTGACTGCACGCCGAACAGCCCGCGCAGCCAGGGATGGGTGGTGACCATGTACCAGAAGGTCACCCCCAGGCCGCTGAGCATGCCGGCCACCGCCCCCCAGCGGTTGGCCCGAGTCCAGAACACGCCCAGCACCAGCGCCGGGAAAAAAGCCGATGCCGCCAGTGAAAAGGCGGCCGACACCAGGAACAGGATGTTGGCCGGCTTCTGCGAAGCCACCCAGGCCGCACACAGGGCCACCAGCAGCAGCAGCAGCTTGGACAGCATGACCCGGCGCGAACTGATGGCCCGCGGCGAGACCATGCGGTAGTAGAAGTCGTGCGAGAGCGCGTTGGAGATGGTCAGCAGCAGGCCGTCCGCCGTGGACAGGGCCGCGGCCAGACCGCCGGCGGCCACCAGGCCGGTGAGCACGTAGGGCAGGCCGGCGATCTCGGGCATGGCCAGCACCAGGATGTCGCTGCCGATGTGCAGCTCGCCCAGCTGCAGCACGCCGTCGTGGTTGATGTCGCTGACGGACAGCAGCCCCGGGTCCACCCGGCTCCAGTTGGCGATCCACGCCGGCAGGGCGTCGAAGCGGGTGCCCACCACGTGGGTGAAGATCTGGTACTTGATCAGCACCGCCAGCGCCGGGGCCGTCATGTAGAGCAGCACAATGAAGAACAGTGACCAGCCCACCGAGGCGCGCGCCTCGCGCACCGAGGGCGTGGTGTAGAAGCGCATCAGGATGTGCGGCAGGCCGGCCGTGCCCACCATCAGACAGAACACCAGGGCCAGAAAGTTGCGGCGCGAGGCGTCGTAGCGGGCCTGTTCGGCAGGCGTGCCGTCCGGATTGCCATCGAACTGGGCCGCATGCTCGGGCATGCCCGCCAGGGGCCGTGCGCGGGACAGCAGGTCCTGCCGCTCGGTCTGCCACTGCGCCACCGCCTGGGCCGGGGTGGCGGGGATCTGGGCCATCGAGCGCTCGGCCGCCTGGATCTCGTACTGCGCCGCCCGGCTGCGCTTGAGCGCATCCACCTCGCGCCAGGCCTTCTCGCGATCGGCCTGCAGGGCCGCCTCGGCGTGGGCGATCTTGTATTCCAGCACCCGCGCCTGGTCGCGCAGCAGGCGGATCACCTCCTGCTCGCCGGGGTCGGCTTCCAGCCGGGCCTCGGCCTGGCTGACGGCCCGCAGCTGCTCGCCGTAGGCCCACTGGGGCACGGGCACGCCGGTCTGGTTGACGCTCAGCCAGATCACCGGCACCAGGTAGGCGACGATCAGCACGATGTACTGCGCCACCTGGGTCCAGGTGATGGCCCGCATGCCGCCCAGGAAGGAACAGACCAGTACCCCGCCCAGCCCCAGGAAGATGCCGATCTCGAACGAGGCGATGCTGGTGAGCCGGGTGGTGATCAGGCCCACGCCGTAGATTTGCGCCACCACGTAGACGAAGGAACACAGGATGGTGGCCACCAGGCCGATGAAGCGCGGCAGCTGCCCCTGGTAGCGGGTGCCCAGAAAGTCGGGGATGGTGAACTGGCCGAACTTGCGCAGGTAAGGCGCCAACAGCAGAGCCACCAGCACGAAGCCGCCGGTCCAGCCCATCACGAAGGCCAGGCCGCCGTAGCCGCTGAGGTAGAGCGTGCCAGCCAGGCCGATGAAGGAGGCCGCGCTCAGCCAGTCGGCCCCCACGGCCATGCCGTTGTAGAGCGCGGGCACACGGCGGCCGGCCACGTAGTACTCGGAAGGATCGGTGGTGCGACCCAGCACCCCCACGATCGCATAGATGACCAGCGGGGCCGCCAGAAAGATGAAGCCGATGTACTGGTGCGGCACCCCCCAACGCTCCAGCAGGCCCATGCCCAGCAGGAACAGCAGGAAGCACACCGTGTAGCCCAGGTACAGGCCGTGCAGGCGGCGCCGGAAGCTCATGCTGGCCAGCGCCTTGGGGCGGGGAGGAACAAGCCGGGTGCTCACCGTGGCTCAGTCCTCTTCGTCCAGGGCGTGGGCCAGGTCCATGCGGTGCGTGGCCCAGGCGTACAGCACCACCAGCGCCAGGTCCACCAGCATGGCCCCCTGCGCGCCCCACCAGAAGCTGAAGGGGCCACCGCCAAAGGGAAAGTCGAGCCAGCGGGCGAAGAAGGGCACGCCGAAGCTGCTCATCAACCAGATCAGCAGCGACACTGCCGTCCAGCGCCGCACGCCCTGCCAATGAGCCCGGTGTTGGGCCCGGCGCTGCGCCGCGGCCTGGGCCGCCGGCAACGACACCGCTGCCGTGCCTGCGTGACTGCGAAGCTCTGTGACTGCCACCTGCTGCTGCCTCTGGCCGGGGGCCGCACAGCCCCGCAAAGCCGCCATTGTCGCGGCAAATGCCCCGTCCGGACGCAGTTGCCGGGTCGGGGCAAGCCCCTGGGGATCTGGGGGCGTCGCGGCCTGGCCGTCTTGAGCGAAAATCCAGCGTTTGAACACAAGTCAACGAGGACACACACCATGGACGTCGAACGCATCAATGCCATTGGCACCACGCTGGCCGACCTGACCCAGCGCACGCTCGACCTACGGGGGTATCTTTGACTACGACCGCAAAGCACTGCGGCTGAACGAGGTCAACGCCACCCTCGAGAACCCGGCCATCTGGAACGACCCCAAGCGGGCGCAGGAACTGGGCAAGGAAAAGAAGCAGCTCGACGAAGTCGTCGGCACCATCGATCACCTGAGCTCCAACCTCTCGGACAACACCGAGCTGTTCGAGATGTCCAAGGAAGACGGTGACGAGGCCGGGCTGGAGGCCATCGAGGCCGATGCGGACAAGCTGCGCGGGATCGTCGAGGGGCTGGAATTCCGCCGCATGTTCAGCAACCCGGCCGACCCGAGCAACTGCTTCATCGACATTCAGGCGGGTGCCGGCGGCACCGAGGCCTGCGACTGGGCCGGCATGCTGCTGCGCCAGTACCTGAAGTACTGCGAACGCAAGGGCTTCAAAGCCACGCTGGAAGACGAGACCCCGGGCGACGTGGCCGGCATCAAGAGCGCCACCATCAAGGTCGAAGGCGAGTACGCCTTCGGTCATCTGCGCACCGAAACCGGCGTGCACCGCCTGGTGCGCAAGAGCCCCTTCGACTCGGCCGGTGGCCGCCACACCTCGTTTGCCTCGCTGTTCGTCTACCCCGAGGTGGATGACTCGATCGAGATCGACATCAACCCGTCTGATGTGCGCACCGACACCTTCCGCGCCAGTGGCGCGGGCGGCCAGCACATCAACAAGACCGACTCGGCGGTGCGGCTGACGCACATCCCGACCGGCATCGTCGTGCAGTGCCAGGACGGCCGCAGCCAGCACAGCAACCGCGACGTGGCCTGGAAGCGCCTGCGCTCACGCCTGTATGACCACGAAATGCGCAAGCGCATGGAAGAGCAGCAGAAGCTGGAAGACACCAAGACCGATGTCGGCTGGGGCCACCAGATCCGCTCCTATGTGCTGGACCAGAGCCGCATCAAGGACCTGCGGACCAACGTCGAAACCTCCAACACCCAGAAGGTGCTGGACGGCGACCTCGACGCCTTCATCGCTGCCAGCCTGAAGCAGGGCCTCTGAGCCCCCACCAACCCATCCAAGGACACCCCACATGCGTGAAGGCACCACCCCCCTGGTGCGCCGGGAAGACTACCTCGCCCCGGCCTACTGGATCCGCACCGCGGACCTGACCTTCGACCTGGACGCGGCCAAGACCATCGTCTCCAGCAAGCTCGCCATCGAGCGCAACAGCGCCCTGCCGGTGCAGCCCCTGCGCCTGCATGGCGAAGACCTGAACCTGCTGCGCGTGCTGGTGGACGGCCAGAGCGTCTCGTTCCGCCACGAGGACGGCCTGCTGGTCATCGACGCCCCGGCGGCCGATGCCTTCACGCTGGAGATCCGCAACACCATCTCGCCCGAGAAGAACACGCAGCTCAGCGGCCTGTACGCCTCGGGCTCGGGCCTGTTCACCCAGTGCGAGGCCGAGGGCTTCCGCCGCATCACCTACTTCCTGGACCGGCCGGACGTGATGGCGGTCTACACCGTCACCCTGCGCGGCGACCCGAAGAAGTACCCGGTGCTGCTGTCCAACGGCAATCTGGTGGAACAGGGCACGCTGGACGGTGGCAAGCACTTCGCCAAGTGGCACGACCCCTTCCCCAAGCCCAGCTACCTGTTCGCCGTGGTCGCCGCCGACCTGGTGGCGCGCGAGCAGTGGGTGCGCACCCGCTCGGGCAAGGAGCACCTGCTGCAGGTCTACGTCACCCGCGGTGACCTGGACAAGACCGAGCACGCGATGAACTCGCTGATCGCCTCCATCGTCTGGGACGAGGCCCGCTTCAAGCTGCCGCTGGACCTGGAACGCTTCATGATCGTGGCGGTGCCCGACTTCAACATGGGCGCGATGGAGAACAAGGGCCTGAACCTGTTCAACACCAAGTACGTGCTGGCCAGCCCCGCCACCGCCACCGACACCGACTTCGACGGCATCGAGAGCGTGGTCGCCCACGAGTACTTCCACAACTGGACCGGCGACCGCGTGACCTGCCGCGACTGGTTCCAGCTGAGCCTGAAGGAAGGCCTGACCGTCTTCCGCGACCAGGAGTTCAGCATGGACATGGCGGGCAGCCCCTCGGCCCGCGCGGTGCGTCGCATCGGCGATGTGCGGGTGCTGCGCGAGCGCCAGTTCCCCGAAGACGCCGGCCCCATGGCTCACCCGGTGCGCCCGGACGCCTACCAGGCCATCGACAACTTCTACACCGCCACCGTCTATGAAAAGGGCGCCGAGGTGGTGCGCATGATGCACACCCTGGTGGGCCGCGACGGCTTTGCCGCCGGCATGGCGCTGTACTTCGAGCGCCACGACGGCCAGGCGGTGACCTGCGACGACTTCGCCCAGGCCATGGCCGATGCCAACCCGGCCAGCGCGCTGGCCGGGCACCTGGACATCTTCAAGCGCTGGTACGCCCAGGCCGGCACGCCGCGCCTGAGCGCCCGCGGCACCTGGAACGCCGAGGCTGCCACCTACACCCTGACGCTGAGTCAGCAACTGCCCGACACCCCGGGCCAGAGCGGCAAACAGCCGCAGCTGATCCCGGTGGCGCTGGGCCTGCTGACCCGCGAGGGCCAGGCCCTGCCGCTGCAGTTGCAGGGCGAGGACGCGCCCCAGGGCACCGAGCGCGTGCTGGTGCTGACCGAAGGCGAGCAGTGCTTCACCTTCACCGGCATCCAGGCGGATGTCGTGCCCTCGCTGCTGCGCAACTTCTCGGCCCCGGTGGTGCTGGACGACGGCCTGACCGATGCCGACCTGCTGGTGCTGCTGGCCCATGACAGCGACGCCTTCAACCGCTGGGAAGCCGGCCAGCGCCTGGCGCTCAACCGCATCAAGGCGGCCCTGGGCCATGGCGAAGCGGTGCAACTGGACGCCCCCTTCATCGAGGCCATGCGCAGCCTGCTGCGCGAGCCTGGCCTGGACCCGGCCTTCAAGGAACTGGCCCTGACCCTGCCCTCGGAAATCTATGTGGCCGAGCAGGTCAGCGACGTGGACCCTCAGCGCCTGCACACGGTGCGCGAGGCCATGCTGGACCAGCTGGCCACCGCCTTGCAGGCCGACTGGACCTGGGCCTGGGACGAGCACCAGGTGGCCGGCGGCTACCGCCCTGACGCCGAGCAGAGCGGCCTGCGCGCCCTGGCCAACCGGGCCCTGGCCATGCTGGTGCGCGCGGCCACGCTCAGCGGCGAGCCGGTGTGGCCCGGCAAGGCCTACCAGCGCTTCAAGGACGCCACCAACATGACCGATCGCCTGGGCGCCCTGGAAGCCCTGGTCGGTGCCCACCACGAGCTGGCCCAGCCGGCGCTGGAACGCTTCTACGCGCTGTTCCGCCACGATCCGCTGGTGCTCGACAAGTGGTTCATGCTGCAGGCCCGCGCGCCCGAGAAGAACGGCCAGGTCTTTGCCCAGGTCAAGGCCCTGCTCAAGCACCCGGACTTCAAGTTGGGCAACCCCAACCGCGCCCGTGCCCTGCTGTTCGTGCTGACCGCGTCCAACCCAGCCGCCTTCCACCGCACCGACGCCGCCGGCTACGTGCTGTGGGCCGACAAGGTCATCGAGATGGATGCGATCAACCCGCAGCTGGCCTCGCGCTTTGCGCGCTCGCTGGACCGCTGGCGCAACCTGGCCGAGCCCTACCGCAGCGCCGCCCGCGAGGCCATCGCCCGCGTGGCCGCCAAGGCCGAACTCTCCAGCGACACGCGCGAAATCATCGAGCGTGCGCTGCAGGACTGATCAGGAGGACATGTCATGAACAAGCGCGTCAGTCTCACGCAGTACCTGGTCGAGCAGCAACGGCTGCACGGCCACATTCCGGGCCAGTTGCGCCTGCTGATCGAGGTGGTGGCCCGCGCCTGCAAGCGCATCGCCATCGCGGTCAACAAGGGTGCGCTGGGCGAGGTGATGGGCGTGGCCGGCACCGAGAACGTGCAGGGCGAGGTCCAGAAGAAGCTGGACATCATCTCCAACGAGGTGCTGATCGAGGCCAACGAATGGGGCGGCCACCTGGCGGCCATGGCCTCGGAAGAGATGGACACCATCCACACGGTGCCCAACCGCTACCCGGCCGGCGAATACCTGCTGCTGTTCGATCCCCTGGACGGCTCGTCCAACATCGAAGTCAACGTCTCCATCGGCACCATCTTCTCGGTGCTGAAGAAGCCGCACGACAACCCGGACGAGATCGAGCCGGTCAGCGAGGCCGACTTCCTGCAACCGGGCAGCCAACAGGCCGCCGCAGGCTACTGCGTCTATGGCCCGCAATCGATGTTGGTGCTGACCGTGGGCGACGGCGTGGCCATGTTCACGCTGGACCGCGAGACCGGCTCCTGGGTGCTGACCGCCGAGAACGTCAAGGTCCCGGCCGACACCAAGGAGTTCGCGATCAACATGTCCAACATGCGCCACTGGGATGCCCCGGTCAAGCGCTACGTGGACGAGTGCCTGGCCGGCAAGGAAGGCCCCCGCGGCAAGGACTTCAACATGCGCTGGGTCGCCTCCATGGTGGCCGATGTGCACCGCATCCTGACCCGCGGCGGCATCTTCATGTACCCCTGGGACAAGCGCGAGCCGGACAAGCCCGGCAAGCTGCGCCTGCTCTATGAGGCCAATCCGATGAGCTTCCTGATCGAGCAGGCCGGCGGTGCGGCCACCAATGGCCACCAGCGCATTCTGGATGTGCAGCCAGAGAAGCTGCACCAGCGCGTCAGCGTCATCCTGGGTTCGAAGAACGAGGTCGAGCGGGTGACCGCCTACCACCAGGAAGCCCAGAAGGGCTGAGCCAACCGCACGGGCCGGTGACCGCTCAGGCGCCGGCCAGTTGATCGCGGATCAGCCCGCACAGGCAGTGGCCGAGAAAGAGTTCGGCCTCCTCGCGCCGCTCGGGCGGGGCTTCCGGCAGTTGCAGGGTCAGGTGGCAGTCGGCGGCCAGTTCCTCGGGCGCCGGCCCCAGCAGACCCACCACCAGCAGGGCGCCATCGGCGGCAGCGCGGGCCGCCTCCAGCAGGGGCCCCGGCGGCGTGCCCGCCGACAGCAGCAGCATCGCGTCACCCGGCCGGCCCAGGGCCTGAACCTGGCGCGCCAGCACCTCCACACCCATGCCGCTGAGCGCCAGCGCGGCCAAGGGGCGACCATCGGGCCGCAGCAGACCGCTCATGGTGGCCGCCAGACGATGGGCCGTGGCCACCGAACCGCCCTGCCCGCACCACAGCAGCTTGCCGCCAGCCCCCAGGCAGTTGGCCAGGCGCTGGGCCGTCTGCTCCAGCGCCGCCTGCAGCCCCAGCAACTCGTCGAACAGCATGCGCTGCGCCTGCCAGGCGCGCAGGAAGCCGCCCACGGGGACGCTCAACCCATGCGAGGCGGGGACGAGAAACTGCAGGGGTTCGGTCAGCAAGGCCATGGCCGGTTCCTGGGCGGGTGTTCAGCCGCCGGACCATCCGGCGGGCATATTTCACGATATCGGCATGGTGTCAGCTTGCTGAAATCTCCATGGACCGAACAGCGCCACCGCTGCCTCCCAGTTCGCGGCCTCAAGCCTTGACAGCACCCTCGCCCACCAAAGGCAGAAAGCGCGGTGCCGGAGCGGCCTGCCAGGCGCCCTGGGCATCGCGCTGATAGACGGCGCGTGCCGCCAGGTGCGGGTGCATGGCCGCTTCGTCCAGCGCCAGCACCGGCGCGAAACAGACATCCGTGCCCTCCAGCCGCTCCACCCAGTGCGCGCGGGGCTGGCTGGCGAACAGGGCCGTCAGCCGCTGCTTCAAGGTCGGCCAGGTTGCCGTGTCGTGCTGCTGCGCCGGGTCCACATCGTCCAACCCCAGGCGCCGCAGCAACTCGGCATAGAAGGCCGGCTCCAGCGCCCCGACCGTGATGTCGTGGCCATCGGCACAACGGTAGCTGTCGTAGAACGGGGAATCATGGAAGAGGCTGGGCGCCGGCCCGCCCAGCTGACCGCTGCCGCTGATCCACTGCGCCAGCCCGCCCAGCATGGCCACCGCATCCACGATGGCCGCATCCACCACCCGCCCCTGCCCTGTGGCCCGCGCAGCCAGCACTGCGCTGACGATGCCGAAAGCCAGCGCGAGCGCGCCGCCCGCATCGCCCAGCACCGTGGGCGGCACCCGGGGCGGCTCTTCGGGCCGCGCGCCCAGGCCCAGCAGGCCGGTCAGGGCCACGTAGTTCAGGTCGTGCCCCGCCGCCTGGGCCAAGGGGCCGTCCTGGCCCCAGCCCGTCATGCGCCCGTAGACCAGGGCCGGATTGCAGGCCGCGCAATCGGCCGGCCCCAGGCCCAGGCGCTCCATCACGCCGGGGCGAAACCCCTCGATCAGGGCCTCGGCCTGACCCACAGCGCCCAGCGCAGCCGCCCGCCCCGCCTCGGTCTTCAGGTCAAGCACCTGCACCCGCTTGCCACGCCGCAGCGGCTGGCTGCCACCGCCCAACCGGGCCGCCACGCCGCCATCGCCCGGACGCACCAGCACCGTCACCTCGGCCCCCAGGTCGGCCAGCATCCGCCCGGCCAACGGCCCGGGGCCCAGGCCCTCGAACTCCAGCACCCGCAGGCCTTGCAGTGGCCGGGAGAGATGGGGGGCCATCGATGATGGCAGGGCAGCGTTTGCGTCTTCGTGCATGGGTTTCTTTCGTGCGAGCGTCCGGGGCGCCCGGCCGGATTGTCCCGAGCCCCACTGGCTCGCGCCCGCCTTCCCACACACGGAATTTCCCGCTATCATCGCGGGCTCGCATCCGCCAAGGGGCTTTGCCCCGGGCCTGCGACGCCGGTGTAGCTCAGTTGGTAGAGCAGCGCATTCGTAATGCGAAGGTCGAGGGTTCGACTCCTTTCACCGGCACCAATGAAATCAAGCACTTAGCCCAGCTCGCAAGGTTGGGCTTTGTTGCTTCTGGGCCACCTGTAGGCAATCTGTAGGCAATCTGTAGGCAGATTTGCTTCACGGCGCCCAGCACAACCGACGCAGCTGGCCCAGCCCGGCAGTGACCTTCTCCAAGCAGGCCTTGTGTCTGGCCTGCGTCAGACACGCCTCGACCAAGACCGCCTGCTCCATTGGTTGCCCCTGTAATGGCAGCAGAGACTCGGCTATTGCCGGCGCGTTGCGAGACGACAGGGGATCCTCACCTTGTCGGTTCAGTTTGACGCTAAGGAACCGGTTCAATAGACTGCCGATGTCTGCTGGAGTCAACTTGCCGGAAGGCTGCTCTGCCCCCTGGGCATCAGCACCGGAAACTTGGGGCTCCAGCAGATACTTCTTGTGTCCACGCTGTATAGGTAGATGTGGTTCGTGTTCGTTTCACAGCGAACGACCGTCACAATGCAGCCCACTCAGCCGGTGGCCGCAGGTGCTGAAGCGTAGTTAAGTCTCCCAATCCGGTAGACACCTACGAGCCCCAAACTGAGGTGTCGCGCCCGACTCGGCGCAGCCGCTCCTGCTTGCGCAGCATTCTCACGGCGCGCTCGAATGGGCATCAGACGCACGTCGGGCTGTTCGACAAGGTGATGACACCTGCCGTTCGTTCCAGCGCACCAGACTGAATCAACGCGTTGATTCGTTCATCTACTGCTGCTGCGATCTTCTGCGTGGCGCGGCCAAAGCCGAGCAGCCCGATGGCCGATGAGATGGCGCTCTCTGCGTCCAGAGAATAGCCGAGCCGAACACTTTCCAGCAATGCCGCGTCGATCTCCTCTGGGGCGACCAGCTCGATTTTCTTGTCGGCAGGGCTGAACGAAGAACGGTCACGGGGGGTAATCTGATCGCTTCCGGCACCGTAGACAAATTCGCCCCTGAACGTGACCGCGCCACGCCGGGCGCAGTGATCAACTGCCTCGCGGACCCGGGACGCGATGCGCGCGCCAGCCCGGCTGACGTTGAACGCATCCATCAAGCGTCTGGTCAACTCACTGAGGTGGATCGGTGCCTCGACAGCGACCACGCTGGTGACCATATGACCTAGGTCATGCACGGGTGCCAGGTGGAGTTCCACGCCGTTGACCGGCGGTAGGGTGACCTTCACGTAGGGTCGGGCAAAGTCTGCCTCGACCTCGCTGGCCGCCTCGCCTCGTTCAATTACATGGGGAGTAGGCATCGCGGGCTTGGCCGTCTCGGTGGCAGCGCGCTCCGCCCGTGCCTTGGCAGCCTCGATGGCTGCCACTACGCGGCTGATTTCCTGCTGGCGATTGCGGAACCAGTCGGTGCTCCAGATGCGATGGAAACTCCAGCCCAGCCCCTCCAGAACCCCCTGCCGCAGCCGATCCCGGTCACGGGCTGAGCGCGAGCTGTGATAGGCGGCGCCGTCGCACTCGATGGCCAAGAGATAGCGCCCAGGTTTGTTCGGATCTCTGACCGCCATGTCGATGAAGTAGCCGGCCGTGCCGACCTGGGGCTCCACCTCGTAGTTGAGGTCCCGCAAGGCCTGAATCACTTCGGTCTCGAAGGGCGAATCGGCCGCCTTGCCGGTCTCGTAGCTCACCTCAAGCAGTCCCGATTCCGCATACTTCAGGAAGTTCTTGAGGGCGCGCACCCCATGCTTGGCCGAGGCGTCCAGATCCATGTCCTCCGCCTTGAAGTTGCAGAACACGCGCATGATCATCTTCGCCCGGGTGATCAACACATTCAGGCGCCGATGGCCGCCCTCTTTGTTCAAGGGGCCAAACTCTCGGGCGATCTTGCCGGTTTCATTGCGCCCGTAGCCGATGCTGATGAAGATGGCATCGCGCTCATCCCCCTGAATGTTCTCCAGGTTCTTCACGAAGAAGGGCTCACTGGGATGCTGGCTGAAGAAGGGCTCGGCCTGGGGGGTTTGCCTGCGCAGCAGCTCCACCTCCACATCAATCAGGTCGCGCTGCGCCGCGCTGAAGGCAGCAACGCCCAGCGACAACTGCGGCCGCTCCAGGGCATGGGCGATCACGGCCTGCGCCACTGCCTTCGCTTCCCCCATATTCGTCCGGGTGCGGCCTCGGTCATACAGCGCAGCTGGCAAGTGCTCAAAGCTGATGCCGGTCACAGAGGGGTCAGTTCCGGAAGACGGGAAGATGACCAGCTTGTTGTCGTAGAACTCAGCGTTCGACACTGCGATCAGGGACTCGTGGCGGCTGCGGTAATGCCAGCGCAGATAGCGCTCCGCGCATCCGGCCGCCTTGAACATGCTCAGGATGCTCTCGATGTCGCCGGTGGTGTTGTCCTCATCATCGATCTCTACGTCTCGGCCGAAAAAGTCGGTGGGCGGCATCTGTCGCGTGTCGCCTACCACCACGACCTGCCGGCCGCGCAAGATCGCACCAAAAGCATCCACCGCCTTGACCTGAGAGGCCTCGTCGAAGATCACCACGTCGAACTCGATGACCCCAGGCGGCAGGAAATTGGCGATCGACATCGGGCTCATCATGAACACCGGCTTGATCTGCTGGATCGCTCGCCCCGCCTTGAGGATCAACTGCCGAATTGGCAGATGCCGCTTCTTCTTGTTGAGCTCCGTCCGAAGCACGCTCATCTCGCCGGGCTGGTTGAGATTCGGCTTGGCAGTCCAGACTTTGGCGGCCAGTTTCGTCTGCGCATGCCGAAGCGATGCGAGGTCCAATTCCCGGAACCGAGCGATCCGATGCTCATGCTGGATGCGGTCAAAGTGCTGCAGCGTCGGGTTCTCCGCATAGACGCTTTGCAGCAGGCCGGAGGTCCAGGTCAGCTCCAGGGCAGCGCCCAGTTGCTCCGGCTGCTCGCAGCAAGCCGCCACGGTCACGAACTGGGTCAGCTCCTCATTGCGCATCTGCTCGGCAAGGGCGTTGAAGCGCCCCATGTGACGCAGGCTGCCCAAGCCAGCACGCCATTGCTCCAATCGCCCGGCCAGTTGGTCCAGCGGCGTAGTCTGCAGATCTTGCGCACCGGACTGCTGCGCAATACCGAGCACATCCGACACCCGCGCCAGGTTCACTTTCGTGTCGGCCATCAAGGTCTCGATCGCCTGCGCCACATCGCCCAGGCCGCTGGCATCCGAATGCCCTGCCAGGAAGTCAACGATGCCGGCTGGAATCGTGCCTTTGCCCAGATCGTCATGCAGATTCACCACCCAGGTCATCAAGCGATCCAGGACGGCCCAATCCGACTGGCGCCCCTGCCACTGCGCGCCGAACAGGGCTTGCCCCAGGGTTTCCTGCTGCACAAACACCTTTTCGCGCTGCTGGTAGGCCATGACGCCATCGACCATCTTCAGCATCTCACTGGCCGCCTTCGGCAGCTCGCTGCGAGCCAGCGACTGCAGCCTACCCTTCGCTCGCTTGAAGTCGCTCGACAGAAAGCGCCACCATTTGCTCCCATGACTGAGTAGCACTTGGCGCACCTGCAGCAAATCCTGCTCCCAGGCCACATCGATCAGCACTGTGCCGAACTGCTGCCGCAGCGCCGACATGGCCTGGCCCGCATCGATCAGCGCCCGCAGGGCGTCACGGCGCAACTGCCAGTCCTGGGTCGAAAGCTGCACTCCTTGCAGCCTCGGCGCTTGTGCTGCCCGTCGAGCGGCACGGCACACCACGTCAATGTCCTGAACCGTCACTGGCTGGCTCAGCATCAGTCGCTGCGACAACTCGCCAGACCTGGCCTGCAACTGCGACACATGCTGCAAGGACTGCTGCAGCGCGTCCGCCGCAGTGTTCTCGTCCACCGGCGTGAAGAAGGTCTTCACCGAGCCCCAGAACGGGTTGCGATCAGGTCGCCCCATCTCCATCAGGTGGACCTGCAACTCACGCACGCGGTCCTTGCGCTTAAGGAACGTACCCTCATTCCAGCCAACCATCGAGCCAAAACTCAGCGGCACCAACGCGGGCCACTCCCGCTTGCAGCGCATATAGCGGCCCAAGACTTCCAGGAACGGCAGCCCGCTGTGGCCGACCATGCTGCTCACCACCTGGCAGTAGTGATTGAGATCCTGCTGCACCTCCTTCAGGTTCGCGATGTCCTGCTGGCCCTGGTCGGTCAGCGGCCGGCCCTGGTCGAGCGAACGCTGCAACTCATCCAGCACCGACTTCTTGGTGGCCCGCTGGCTGTGCAGCTCCAGCACAGCGTCGCCCAGATGACTCTCGTCCAGGCGTCGCTTCACCACCTCCAGCGCGGCCATCTTCTCGGCCACGAACAGCACTGTCTTGCCCTGGCTGATCAGCTCGGCAATGAGGTTGGTGATGGTCTGCGACTTGCCGGTGCCCGGAGGCCCTTGGATGACCAGGTTGGAACCGGCGCGAACCTCCAGGATGGCCTGGGTCTGGCTGCTGTCCGCGTCCTTGACGAAATGCACATCGCCCGGCTCGCACACGCTGTCCACATTGACGTCATCGCCGAACGCCGGCTTCGAATCACCAAAGCCGCCGCGCAGCAGGCGCCCCATTACCGCATGATTGGCCGGGGACTTCTCCTCGGGCCAGCTCTGCGGGTCCAGGTCCTTGAACATCAGGAACTTGCCGAAGGAGAAGAACCCCAACACCAGCTCATCGGCCTGCACGCGCCAGCGTTTTTGCAGCCGCACCGCTTCACCCACCGACCTGAAATAGCCTTGAAGCTCGACTGCCGACACCCCGGCATCCAGATCAAAGTCCGGCAGGCTGATGGAGAAGTCGGTCTTCAACTTGGCCGCCAAGGACAGATTCAACACCAGGTCGTCGCCGGTGTATTCCAGCTTGAACGCCTCCTGTGCGCTGGCCCGCACCAGCCGCACCGGCACCATCACCAGCGGCGCACGGCGCGCCTCCTCCGAGCTGTCGCTCTCAAACCAGTGCAGAAAACCCAGCGCCAGGTAGAGCACGTTGACGCCCTGCTCCTCGATGAAGCCCTGCGCCTCAGCCCGGATCTTGAGCAGCTGCAGGAACAGCCGCTCCTCATCCAGCCCTGTCTGCAGACGCACCTTGGCCGCCCTGCGGCCCATGGTGGCACTCTCGTCGGCCCCGTCGGGGGCCACACGCTGGGCATCGGCGTGGCTCCGCTCACCCAGCAACTCCAGCTCGCTGGAGGCAAGCTCTTCGTCGGAATCGGCGGATCGGCCAGCGCCCGCCGCCGCCGCGCGCTTGGGCTTGTCGGACGCCACGAAGGCCAGTGCCTTCTCGCCAACATACAAGGCATCGAATACTTCGCCGGCATCGCTATCAAGCAGCGCCAGACTCTTGGCCGTCTTTCTGAAGCTGATCAGGTTGTTGCGCAGCCCAATGTCCAGCAACTCCTTGCGACTGGCATGCAACTTGGTGGCGATGTCTGAGGTCATCTGGATGAAGAAGGGTGAGGTTGCCCCTGGAAATCGGAGTGCATAACCCGATGATCAGGCGGCAGATTGGTGCTGCGCCGCCAGCCAGCGTTACTCGAACTGCGTGGGGCTGAGATAGCCCAGCGCCGAATGTTGTCTCGAATGGTTGTAGAAACGGACTTGAAGGGCGCCAAAGCCACTGTCGCCGCGGGTCGCCTGTTTGATTCGACGCAGTGACCTGCTCAACCCAGCTTACGACGCCCGGTGGCAGTTGCCTGGCTTGGGGAGCAGGTCAGGAAGGCAGCCTGCACAACTATTTGGTAGCTCTCAGCGGGGGAGCTTACAGCCCCAGTGCCCTCTGCACGATGCCTGCAGCCTGCCGCGCCTGGTTCGCCATCCAAGAGCCTTGAGATGCACCATCCAAAGCCAGCCAATCCAGGGCAAGGTGTGGCTCATTGATCGCAGCCAGGGCACTCTTGAATTGAAACGAGGGCCGCTGCGTTGTCTCCCGTCCGGGGTAACAGAGGGTCATCCGGCTTGCACTGCAACCCGTACACCCAGAGATCCTCCAGTTCGGAGTCGTCCAGGTCGTTCAGCAGTTGGTAGAGGCGATCGTTGTAGGGCATGGTGTCCAGAAAGGCTCGATGGCGGCTTCCGCCAAGTCATGGCCGGTTCCATCACGGGATCATCTTGGTGCGCCACAGGCTCACCACGCGAACTGGATGCACATCCAGACGCCGGCTCATGCGCCACCCAGCTGGGCCGCCAGGGCCTGTTCGGCCTGTTCGGTAAGCACCACGGCCAGGCTCATGCGCGCCCGGGTCATGCCCACGAACAGCAGATGACGCTCCAGCTCGCCCAGCGTGTCGAAGTCCACCTCGGTCAGCACGACGGCCGGCGCGGCCTGGCCCTTGGTGCGGCGCAGGCTGTCCAGCTGCAGGCGGCCATCAGTCCAAAGGGGTTGGCCGGCTTCGTCGTAGCGACCGGTGAACTTGCGCAGCGGCAGCTCGGCCAGGGTGTCCAGCGCCAGCAGTTGGGAGCTCTCCCGCCCACGCCAGGTGATGACCGCGATCTCTTCGGGTGCGTGGCCGGCGCTCAGCAGTTCGCGCACGGCGGCTTCTGTGGTGCGGCGCAGGTTGCCGGCACTGGGCTGGTAGCGGTGGAAGCTGGGCGTCTGCCCGTGCCAGGGCCCACAGGCCCGGATGGGCCGGGGGCTGAGCCGAAAGGCATTGATGGCCTGCACCACCTGCCGGGGGCTGCGGTAGTTGTCCCAGGTGGTGATGCGCACAGCCTGGGGAATGTCCAGTTCTTCCCGGTCGAGGTAGAGCTGCTGGTTCGGGTCATCCAGCAGCAGCACCCGCGCCTGGGGCCGGGCGCGCTGCAGCAGCGCCACCACCCAGGGCAGCTGGAAGTCCTGCAATTCGTCCACCACCAGCAGGTCCAGATCGGGTTCGGCAGCGGCCAGGGTCTGGGCATAGGCCTCACCGAGCTGGGCGAAGTCCGGCACGCCAGCGGATCGGCCGGCAGCAGCCCAGGCCAGCTGGTGGAAGCTGCCCACCTGCGCGGCGGCCGGCGCCACGTCGCGCATCTGGTCGGCCAAGGGGCGGTTGAAGCAGACGTAGGCCGCTGCTTGACCGAGGGAAGCGGCCTCGCGCAGCAGGGCCAGGGCCAGCTGGGTCTTGCCGGAACCGGCAGTGCCCACCACACGAACGACGCCGCTGGGGCTGTGGATGCGGGGCACCCACTCGGCCAAGCCACCGGCCATGCGCTGCACGGTGCGGTGCAGCTGGCTGGCCACCAGCGACAGGTCTTCCACCGTGTTCAGCCGGTTGGCAAAAAAGGCTGTGACGCGCGCCTGCTGGGGCGATGGCACCCCTCGCCCCAGGCGGCGCAGGATCAGCCCCGGCAGATCCTGGCATTCCTCGGCATCGGCAATGCGTTCCCGCGGGTAGCGGATGGTGCCCTGCTCGCCAACCCGCTGATGGGGCAGCACCAGCAGGTGCAGCAGGCGAACGTCCAGCCCTTCCTGCTTCAGACGGTGAAGGATGGAACCGAACTGCCACTGGACTTGCTGGGCGATGTCCTTGGCCAGGCCCCGGTAGTGCTTGGTCAGCCCACCGTCCTGGGTGTCCACTGCCCCGGCCTTGACCTCCAGCACCGCCGCATCCCCGGCGGCATTGACCACCACGATGTCCAGCTCGCCATGTTGGTCGCCCTGGGGTTGGGCACGGGTCCAGTCCACGCTGTGGAAAAGCCGGAAGTCGTCGGACAGGCCGGTGGCCAGTTGGCGGAGCACTTCCAGTTCGACGTGCTGACCCGGTGTGGCGGGCCGGATGGACTCCAGCGGCGGCGTGACGATGGCCATGGACAGCTGCTCTGTGTCACGACCGACCGCCAAGGCATGCATCCAGCGCCCGGCGGCCAGCCTCCCGTGACTGTGTTCTGTTTGTTACTGTGCGGGTGATTCTGCACCGGGATGCAGGTGACTTTGACGCTGAGCCCGGGCCAGGCCCTGGTAGAAGGGCCCAGTGTGAGGAAGTCACAAAAACTCTGCGGTCAGTAGCCCGGCGACATGGTGAGCCGGCGGCAACTGCCCACCGGTTACCGGATGCGTGCCTTGGATGGTTACCAGATCGGTTAACAGCAAAGGGGCGGGTCCTGCAAAGGGTGCCCTTTGAGATGCCGCAGGACATCGCGTGTGCAGAATACGCGGCTTTGCACTGACGTCTTTCGGGGGTGATCTCCTGGACCAGGCGATGGACCGCCTCTCCTCGGTCGGCTCCCGTGGGCTCCAGTGCGAAACACGCGATCGGTCGGAAGCATGGACACACGCCTGGCCCTTGAAAGGGGGGCCTTTGCTGCGTACCGAATTTCGCTTCTGCGTACCTCGGCCAGCTTTAGACAAGAAAAACGCTTGGGCGAGCACGCAGCCGGACGAGGAGGTGGTGGCGCTCCGGGACGGGAAACCCGAAACCCTGCGGCCAGGATGCCCCGGGGGGGGCAGAGACTGGGCATGGCAAGGAAGGCTGCGCCACACGCCTGGCCGGTATTGTGCCCACCTTTCCTGCCTTCCTATCCACCCGACAGATGGCTACTCTAGATGGTGTCCGTCAGACGGAATAAGAAGAGCGCCATTCAGGCCGCCCACAGCTCTGTAGGCCGGACCTGCTGACACTCACCTTCATCCGCCCGGCGGACTTATGCAGCGGCCAGATGTCTGTCCCGCGGACCAAGCGCGCTGTTTGGGGAACGCTTGGCGCCGCCGCTGGCGACCAACTTGGGCCGATTTCGATAGCCTCCCCGAGGAAACGCCTGCTGCGCCCCGTGGTCATAGCCATCGAGGCGGTCGAGCGCCTGCCAAGTGACGGCGTACCAACTGGCGTTATTGGGAAATCCGCCTTTGGCAGTCTCGAAAATCAACTGGGCAGCCAACAGTTCGGCCTTGGCCCGGTTCAGCGTGTCAGCGCTCTTCCAGCCGCGTGTTTTCATGTATCGGAAGGAGAGGAGCAAACGGCCGTTGTTATCCGACGCGAACTGTCTCGCCACCTCCAGGAGCAGGGACCGTGCTGTGTGACTCAGTCCTCGATAAGCATCCGAGTCCACGACTGACCACGGAAGTGCGATGAAGCCACCGGCATCCCGGCCGCTTCCCGGACCACGGCGGCCGTACTGACGTCCATTTGCCATGTCAGTTCCCCTCCAGCACGCGACGAATTTCCTGGACCGGCCAGGCGAGGCGGCCGTTGATGCGAACCGGGCGGATCGGTCCACTCTCATAGCAGGCCCACAAGCGCAGGGTCTGCGGCGCCCGGTTGAGATGCCGCGCCGCTTCTGCTGTAGGCAGAGCCGACCGTTTTTCCTCCACCAGCGGAGTGAGTTGATTGGGGTCCTTCATCATGTAAAAGCTCCTGGCTTCATTCAACATGATGCGATTGCGATGACGGGGTGCGGGATCGCCCTGTTTGCCCCGTCGCTCGCCCTGCAGCAACCCCGGCGCCGGGGTTCGTGATCCCCTGAATCAGGCTGTCGATCCCCTCCCACCGCTGGCCGCTTGATTCGACGCCTGTTGACCCTGCAACGTTGATCGGAGCTTCATCCTTGTAGCGTTCAAAGCTATCCGGGAAATGCTTCCGAAACGCGGCCCAAAGGGCTGCGACAGGAGCACGCCTACCGATCTTCCGCCTCCTGTCCATCAACCACAGAAGAACCGCGTAGGGGTCGAACATCGGTTCGGTGTGATGTCGCCCTGGCTGACCACGCAGCACACAGGCTTTGTCGAGCGCTGGCTTGTCCTTGAGGTTGGCGAACCACGATCGGTTCATGCCCGACATGCCCCCGAAGACGCTGATCAGCTGAGACCGCGTCGCCGCGAGACTGAGGTCTGGTGCAGTCCAGGACTCGACGGGTGAGGCGCACGCCCCCCAGACGTCTGAAGAAACTGCAGATGGAGAGGTCGAGCGGTCCCCACGCTGCTGCAGTTCGGCAAGCGTCTTCACCAAGGATTGCGCCTCAACCCCATCTACGGGGCCAACAAAATCCCCATCGATCCCACCGGCCTCTCGCTCGGCCGCATTGGGGGCAGACAACGAGCGGGCAGCCTTCTGCCCCTCGGAGCGCATCCCAGCTTGCCACGCGCGCCACGTCTCTGCGATGAGGGTCGCCACCTCGTCCCGAAGGCGGCCTGGCGGTAGCGCCTCCACCGCCTGGGCAACTCCCTCACCGACATCCACCCCGTCCCCCTGCAGATGGCATGCGATGTAGTCCATGAGCATCCAGCCAGGCCCGCTGGCGCAGTACATCGCAAGGTCGAAGGCATCGAACTGAAATGGCAACAACGGCTCGATCACACCAGGAGCGCGGTGGATCATGCTGAGCGCGTGCAGCGGCATGTCTCCCTCCCAGCTTTGGCGAGGTCGGTACCAAATTCCTTTGCCGTCCAACCAGTAGCATGCCTGCGATGCCAAGCCGGCAATGCTCGAAGTGTCCGCGTGGCAGTTCACCTCTGCGATGCCCGCCATGTCCAGATAGCGTGTGCCCTCTGGCGGAAGGACAAGCTCACCGTCAACGACACGGCGATCAAATGCCCGGCACAGGGCCAGAAAGGTCAAGCGGTCATAAGGCTTGGGAAGCGCGCTCACTGCAGGTACCTGGCTGGGTTGAATGGATGGCCGCTTATGGCGATGGTGGGTCCATCGCCTTCCACGGATCGGTACGCCATTCAACGTCCGGTTGTTCGCACACTTCTTCAAAAATCCCCAGTTCGCTTGGGGCCTGCGATGCCAATCCCCAGGCAACGAGCCCCCGCTCCGGAAGGCCCCTTCAGTGATCAGAGGATGTCCCCATCGCGAGGGCCAGGATGTGATCCTCGATCCTCTGCAAATACGGCCGCAGAGCATCGACGCTGCGAGGCCGGTAGCCCTCCGCCGTTGCGCTGGGGCGGTGCCCCATCACCTGCGCGATGGCGCCGGCGGGTGCGCCTGCAGCTTCCCCCAGCAGCGAAAACGAGCGGCGCAGACCGTGTAGCGTCAGCCCATCGATGCCCGCAGTTGCCAGGGCCCTTTCGTGACTGGAGCGGGGGTCCGCGATCCGACCCGTCTTGCTGGCGCTGGCGAACACAAAGGGTGAGGCTTCGCCATCGGAACCCTTCGCTCTCGGCAAACCCTGCAACAGCTTGGACAAGTAGCTTGTCAGCGGGAACGTCCGGGTATCACCAACCTTGTCGGCGATGGTGATCTTCTGCCAGCGGAAGTCCACATCAGCCCACTTGAGCGCTGCCATCTCCTCGCGGCGGGCCCCGGTGAGCAGCAGCGCTCTGAGGTAGGCCGAAGCCACCTGGTTGGGCAGTTGCGCGACGGCTGCCCACCAGCCCGAGACCTGGGCTGCCTCCAAGGCGTCGGTGCGCCGCTTGGTCTCGGGCAGGTTGTCCATGATGGCCGCACCCTTGGCCACCTCGGTGCTCACGAGACGACGGTACTCCGGCTGGATCGAGCACCATCGCAAGAAGCCCCGGAACATCATCAACGCCCGAGTCGCTTGGTGCTTGCTGCGCCGACTCTCCGCCAGGAACCAGGCCGTCAGCCGGTCCTCATCGATCTGAGACAGACGCAGGGACAGCAAAGGCGTGATGTGCCCCGGCAAAGTCAGCCCGCTGCCCCGCTTCTTCGGCTCACCACCCGGGGCGGTCATGCGCTGCATGTCGGCCAGATAGCGGGGCTTCCAGGCATCCCGGCGCTTGGGTTTCCCTTCCTCCATGTAGCGGAGCCAAGCACTGCGGACGGTGAGCTCTTCAGCCGCCTCTCGGGCTGCTTCTGCTGCCCGCTGCTGCTGGCGCTTGCGCTCCTCTTCCCGAGGATCAATGCCGGCATCGACCAGACGCTTGAGTTCCTGCGCGCGCTTGCGTGCCTCCCCCAAAGGCCAGTCGGTCACCGTGCCGATGGCGATGCGCATCGACTCACCCGCCAACCTCGCCTCAAAAACGAAGGTACGGCGCCCGGTGGGGGTCACCCGGAGTGCGAGCGCAGGCGCATCCGTATCCCAGAGAAAGGCCTGGGACTTCCCCGGCGGGCAAGCGAAGGATTCGATCCGCCCTGCGGTCAGGCGCACACGCGCCACTGACTGCTTCATGATGTCGATCCAAAATCTGTAGGCAATCTGTAGGCAAATTGGCGCAATAAACCGATGCCAAGATCAACAGAAGAAGTGGATCAATCCGCGAGAAAGACAACCTAACCTGTTGATTTATATTGATGTTATCAACAGAGGCGAACACAGGCAATCAAACCCATTCGCGCATTCGTAATGCGAAGGTCGAGGGTTCGACTCCTTTCACCGGCACCAGTCTTTTCCAGGGCCCGCCATGTGCGGGCCCTGTGCTTTTCCGGTCCCCGACACCGTCGCCCTTCCTTGATCAAAGGGGCGGAATCGCCCGCCACAGGCTCGGCATACCATGCCACCTATGAAGCCCCCCGCCGACCACCGCCCTGCCCTGGCCACGCTGTTCGAGCAGATGTCCGATGCCGTGTACCTGCTGGACCCGGCAACGTCCAAGGTGCTGTGGGGCAACCGGGCAGCCTGGGAGAGCCTGGGGCTGACGGCGGACGAGGTGCTCAACCACAGCGTACTGAGCCTGCAGATGGACGTCACCGGTCTGCCGCAGTGGAGCGAGATCGCCGCGGTCATCCGGCGTGCGGCGCCCTACACCTTCGTGGGGCGGCACCGGCACGCGCAGGGGCACGAGGTGCCGGTGGAGGTCAGCACCACCTGCTTTGTCGAGGGGGGGCAGGAGTACTTTCTGTCGGTGGCGCGGGACATCTCGCGGCGTCTGGCCCTGGAGGCCGAGCTGAACCAGCGCGAGAAGCAGCTGTGGTTCGCCCTCAACGAGGCCACCGACGGCCTGTGGGACTGGAACATCCCGGCCGGCGAGGTGTTCTTCAGCCCGCAGCTCAAACGCATGCTGGGCTATGGCCCGGACGAGATGCCGCCCTCGCTGGAGACCTGGACGCGCAATGTGCACCCCGACGATGCACCGCAGGTGATGGCCCGGCTGCAGGATCATCTGGCCGGCCGCCGCCAGCGTTATGAGGCTGTGTACCGGCTGCGCTGCCGCAACGGCGACCACCTATGGGTGGAAGACCGGGGGCGCGTGTGCGAACGCGACGACCAAGGTGCGCCCACACGGGTGGTGGGCATGGTGCAGGACGTCACGGCCCGGCACGATGCCCAGGAGGAACTGCGCCGGCACCGCGAACACCTGGAAGAGCTGGTGCAGGAGCGCACGGCCGCACTGTCGGAGGCCAAGGCGGCGGCCGAGGCCGCCAGCCAGGCCAAGAGCCGCTTCCTGGCCAACATGAGCCATGAGCTGCGCACGCCGCTGGCCGGCGTGATCGGCCTGGCCGGTCTGGCCCTGCAGGCGGCCCAGCCGCCCGGCCTGCGCGACCAGCTGGGCAAGATCGAACAGGCCTCGCAGCACCTGCTCTCGCTGATCAACGACATCCTGGATCTGTCGAAGATCGAGGCCGAACGGATGGTGCTCGAGGCCGAGCCCTTCGTGCTGGGCAGCGTGATCGACAGCGTCTACCACCTGTCGGCCCACCGTGCCCACGCCAAGGGCCTGGCGCTGCAGGTCGACATCGACCCCACGCTCGCCCGCCAGCCGGTCGTCGGCGATGCCTTGCGCCTCAAGCAGGTGCTGCTCAACCTGGTCGACAACGCGATCAAGTTCACGCCGCAGGGGCAGGTGACCGTGACCCTGACGCAAGGCCACGCTGCAGAAGACGGGAGCCTGTGGCTGCTCGGCGAGGTGCGGGACAGCGGCATCGGGGTCAGCCCAGAGCTTCACCCCCGGTTGTTCCAGCCCTTCGAACAGGCCGATGGGTCGACCAGCCGGCGCCACGGCGGCACGGGCCTGGGCCTGACCATCTCGCGCCAGCTGGTGCGGATGATGGGCGGCGACATCGGCCTGGAGAGCGCACCGGCACAGGGCACCCGGGTCTGGTTCACCCTGCGCCTGCCGGTGGCCTCCGGAGCCTCTGCGGCCGCCCGTGTAGAGGCGACCGACACGGCCCCGGCGAGCCTGCAGGTCTTGCGGGCCCGCCACGCTGGGCGCCGGGTGCTGGTGGCCGAGGACGACCCGGTCAGCGCCGAGGTCTGCTGCGCGCTGCTCAGACAGGCCGGCCTGCAGCCCGAGCTGGCGACGGATGGCCAGGTGGCCTGGGACATGGCCGCCTGGCAGACCTACGACCTGCTGCTGATGGACATGCAGATGCCCCGCATGGGGGGGCTGGAGGCCACGCAACAGATCCGCGCGGCTGGCGCGTGCCGGGATGCGCCCATCGTGGCGCTGACGGCCAATGCCTTCGAGGACGACCAGCGACGCTGCCTGGCCGCGGGCATGGACGCCTACCTCACCAAACCCGTGGACCCCGCCCGCCTGTACAGCGTGCTGTGCGAGCAGTTGGACCGTGCCAGCAGCGGCGCCTGAGGGCGCATCCCCAGAGGCGATGAACGTCGGGGCATGCCCCGAGCCGGCGAGGCGCTGTGTCCGAATAGCATCTGCACATGCCCCTTCCCGACCCCACGTCCTCGCCGGCGGCACGGCACCGCGTCACCGTCCACGGCCCGGCGGACGCCGCCCGCACGCTGCTGCTGGTCCATGGTTTTGGCACCGACCAGACCGTGTGGAACGACCTGCTGCCGCGGCTCGACCCGGCGTTGCGCGTCATCACCTACGACCAGGCAGGCTGCGGCCAGTGTGATCCGTCGCTCTTCGTGCAGCACCGCTACCTCAACCTGCACGGCTTTGCGCACGATCTGGCCGCCCTGGCGCGGGACCTGGATCTGCGCGATGCGATCCTGGTCGGCCACTCCTTCGGGGCCATGGTGGGCGTGCTGGCCGCGCTGGAAGTGCCGGATTGCTTCAGCCGCCTGGCCCTCATCGGCGCGTCGCCGCGCTACCTGGACGACGGCGACTACCGCGGCGGCTTCCAGGAAGAGGACATCGAGCAGGTCTACCGGGTGGCCATGGCCAACTACAGCGGCTGGGCCGACACCTTTGCGCCGGTGGCCGTGGGTGACGCCAACGGGCCCGACCTGGCCGAGCACTTCGCCCGCTCCTTGAAAGCCATCCCGCCTGAGCGGGCCTTGACCATCCTGTGCGCGATCCTGCAGTCCGACCACCGCCAGGCGCTGCCCAAGCTGAACCACCCCGTGCTGCTGCTGCAGACCCAGCGCGACAGCTTCGTGCCCCTGGCCGTGGCCCAGTACATGGCCGACCACCTGCCCCAGGCCGAACTGCGGCTGCTGGACGCGCAAGGGCACCTGCCCCACCTGACCTCGCCGGCCCAGGTGGCCGATGCTCTGCACCCCTTCCTGCAATGACCCACGGCCGCCACGGAGGGGCGGCACGGCAGGGTCACCAGCAGGTGTCGATCACCTCGACCAGTCCCTCGCGGGCCATCTCCATCTGGCTCTTGATGTTCACCAGCACATCGGTAGAGGCCGGCGGAAACACGGCCAGGTCATGGTCCAGCGTGTCGATCCAGGCGCGCACCGCCCGGCGGGCGGACGAGGGGTCCAGCCCCATGTGAAAGAGTTCCTCCACCGGGTAGCCGTCCAGGGCCTGGTGCAGGTGTTCAGGGAGCAGGTGCAACTGCGCAATACCGTTCATCTCGAACCTCCCACGGCACAGTAGACAGCGCACGGGTGGGCCCGTCCCTGCTTCGGATCAAGACAAGGACGGTATTGGCGGCCGCAACCGTGGCCTCTGCCCGGCCTGGGTTACCCTGCAAGCACCATGTCCTCGCCCACCCCCGGTCTGCCCTGCCGCGCCGCCTTCAACCCACTTCTGCGGCCCTACTTCGTGGTCTATGGGGCCGGCCTGCTGGCCATCACCGTCGTCGGCATCCCGCTGGCCTTGATCTGGCTGTGCGGTGTGGGCGCCTGGTGGGCACGCCATTACTTCGACCGGCTGGAGTGCGAGCTGGGCGAGACCGCGCTGCGCTTTCGCAAGGGCATCCTGGTGCAGGTCGAGAAGACCATTCCGCTGGAGAACATCCAGGACGTGACCTTCATCGAAGGCCCGCTGCTGCGCCGTTTCAACCTGAGCGTGCTGCGCTTCGAGACGGCCGGCCAGAGCGCCAACCAAGGCAACGAGATGAAGCTGGTGGGGGTGATCGACGCCGCGCAGCTGCGCCAGCGCATCCTGGCCCAGCGGGACGCGCTGCGTCAGCGCCACGCCCAGGTCGGCACCGGCAGCGCCGCGCCGCAGGACGAACAGCTGGCCCTGATGCGGGCCATGCTGGCCCGGCTGGACGAGATCGCCGCCAGCCTGCGCCCGCCCCGGCAGGACTGAGTCGAGCGGCCCGAGCCGCTCAGCGCCGGGGGCGTCCGCTGGCCGGCTCGCGCGGCGCGGCCTCGCCCAGGGCCTGCTCCAGCCACATCAGTCCATCCACCTGGGCGACAAAGCGCTCGAAGTAGGCCGGCGAGAGCTGGCGCATCTGCTGCAGCGCCTTGTGCAGCAGGTGCTGGGAGTTCAGCGGCCCGGCGTTCTGCGGCAGAGCCGCACGCGACTGGGCCAGACGCTGCTCGGCATTCAGCCGCTTCCAGGCCTGGCGGAAGTGGCGCACGGATTTCAGCTCGGCAGGAGCCGCCGGGGCGGACACGGAAAGGGTCGCAGCCTGCGACCGGCCCGGGACGACCGGGGCCGCTGTGGCGGCAGCGTCCGCGGCGGACAGGGGACTCAACCGGGCCAGCAGGCCCGCCAGTGCACCGGCCTGGGCGGGTGCGGGCACCGGCGCCTCGGCCGCGCGCTGGGCGCAGGCGGCGCGCAGCGCGGCGGCGGCCTGTTGCAGCCGCTCGGCCAGCAGGGCCTGGGCCCGCGCGGGTTGGGCGGGCAGGCGCCGGGCCAGGGCCTGCAGGTAGGCAAAGCGCACGGGGTCGGCACGGTCCAGGCCCTCGGCCCGCAGCGCCGCCAGCTCGGCCTCGGGCGACCAGGGCTCAGCCATGGCTGGCGGCAGCCTCGGGCGCGGCGGGCGGCGCGGAGGCGGCGGGCGGCGCGGAGGCGGCGGCCGTGTTGCCGCGGGCCGGTCGCGCCATCGGCGCCATCTCCACCCGGCGGTTGCGGGCCCGGCCCTCGGCATCGGCGTTGGAGGCCACCGGCTGCTGCGCGCCAAAGGCGGCGGCAAAGACATTGGCTGCCGGCACGCCCTCCTCGATCAGCGCCCGCGTGACGGTGAGCGCCCGCTGGGCGGACAGCTCCCAGTTGTCGGCAAAGGGCCGCGGCTCCGCGGCGCCTTTGGCGGCCCCCTTGGCCGCAGGCTTGGCGCCGGCACGCACCGTGCGGTCGTCGGTGAAGCCGCTGACCATCAGCACCTCGTCGCGGGCCTTCAGGTAGGCGCCCAGCGGCGCGGCCAGGCTCTTGAGCAGCTGGCGCCCCTCGGGCTGCAGATCGGCCGAGTTGAAGGCGAACAGCACGCTGCCGGCGATGCCGATGCGGCCGTGGTCCAGCGTCACCCGCCCGGCGGCCAGCGGGCCGGCCAGGGCCTGCTCCAGGGCCTGGCGGCGCTGGGCTTCGAGCTGACGCTGCTGCACCTCACGGTCCAGCCGGCTGCTCAGCTCGTACTGGGCGCCCAGCACGCACAGCAGGATGAGCACCAGCGCGCCCACCAGGCCGGACATCAGGTCGGCGAACACCGGCCAGACCGGCGCGGTGGCCTCCAGATCGGCCTCGGCGACGTCGCCGTGCTGGGCCTCGCCCATCATGCGGCGGCCCCTTCCACCCGCTCGGCGGCCTGGGTGGAGCGCTCGGCGATGCGCTGCAGGTCATCCAGGATCTGCTTCTGCGACAGGATGCTGAGGTCGATGACCTCGCGCGCCTGGGCCACGTAATAGGCCAGCTGCTCGTCGCTGCGCGCCAGGGACTGGCCCAGGGCGGCCTCGATGCGCTCCAGCTGCCCGGCGAGCTGCCCGCTGGACTGGGTGAAGAGCTGCACCGACTGGCCAAAGGCCTCGCCCAGGCTGGCCACTTCCACCGCGCCAGTGCTCAGCTGGGCGGCCACCTCGCCCAGCGGATGGGCCTGGGCGGCCAGGGTCTCGCTGAAGCGGGTGATGGCGGTTTCCAGCGTCTGGGCCGACGAGGCCACCAGGGCGTCGATGGCGCCACGCTGTTCCTGCGCGGCCTGGGTCACGGCGCCCAGCAGGGTGTCCAGGGTTTGCAGCAGGCGGGCCCGCTCGTCGAGCTGGGCGTTGTCGCGCGCCATGCTGGCCGAGAGCTGCTGGCGCAGCTCGGCGATCACCTCGGCGGCGGCGCGCGGGGCCTGGGCCGCGGTGTCCACCAGGCGGGCCACCTCGCCCACCGTGCTGCGGGCATGGGCCTCGGCCTGGGCGCTGATCTCCTGGGCGGTGCGGGCCAGGGTCTCGCAGATCTGCTGCTGCTGGGCCAGGTTCTGCGCACCGGCCTCGGTCCAGTGCTGCCGCAACTGCACGGACACGCCGTCCAGCGCCTGGGTGATGGCGGCCAGGCGGGCGGCGTCGCGCTCGCCGGCGGCCGTCTCCAGCGCGGCCTGGGCCTGCTGGATGCCGGCCACCAGGGTGGCGGCGTGCGCCTCGAAACGGGTGGAGGCGCCTTCCAGTGCCTGGCCCACCTGCTGCTGCTGGGCCAGAGCCTGCTGGCCGGCTTCGGTCCAGGTGCTGTGCAGGCGCTCGCTCAGGGTTTGCAGGCTGCGCTGCACCTCGGCCAGCTGGGCGGCGTCGCGCTGGCGGGCCTCGTCGGCCAGCGTGGCCTGGGCCTGGGCCAGGCGCTCCACCAGCGCGGCGGCCTGCTGCTCGAAGCGCTGGGCCGCGGCCTGCTGGGCCTCGCGGGCCTGGTCCATCTGGGCCTGCCACTGGGCCAGTTGGCCGGCCTGGCCCTGCTGCTGCTGCGCGGCCAAGGTGCTGACCAGGGCCTCGGCCCGGGCCTCGAACTGCTGGCTGAAGCCTTGCAGGGTCTGACCCAGGGTCTCGGCCTGGGCCTGGTGGGCGCGGGCCTGCTCGGCCAGCGCGGCCTGCCAGCCCTCGGTCACCCGGGCCTGGCTGGCCTCGAAGCCCTGGCCCAGCTGGGCCAGCTGGGTCTGCACGGCACCCGCCAGCGTCTGCTGCAGGGCCTGGGCCTCGCGGGCGATGCCGCCCAGGGTGCTCTCCACCACCGGGGCCAGGGTGGCGCTGGTGGCGCGGGCGCTTTCGGCCAGCGCGCGGTCCAGGCTCTGCTGCAGGGATTGTTCGACGGAGCGTGCCAGGCCGGTGTAGGCGGCCTCGGCCCGGGCGTGGAATTCGGCCTGGCCGGCCTGCAGCTGGGTCTGCTGTTCCTGGCTGCGGCGGTCCAGCCCCTCCACCAGGGCCTGCAGGCGCTCCACCAGGGCCGGCATCAGCGCGGTCTGCTGCTGCATCAGCTGCAGCGAGGTCTCGCGCTGGGCCGCCGCCGAGAAGCCGTGCAGCGGGCCGACGATGGCGGCGTCCAGCCGCTGCACCGCCGTCAGACGCTCGCGTCGCAACAGGGCCGAAAGCAGGCCCAGCGCGGCCGAGCCGGCCACGCCAGCGATGGAGGTGCCGAAGGCCAGGCCCAGGCCCTTGACCGGGGTGACCAGGGCGTCGCGCACCGCGCTCAGGTCGGTGGACAGCTCCAGCAGGGCGCCGGTGCCGCGCAGGGTCAGCACCATGCCCAGGAAAGTGCCCAGCATCCCCAGCAGCACCAAGAGGCCCGCCAGCGAGGGTGCCAGTGCCGGGCCCGGCAGGGCCGCGGGCACGCCTTCCACCCGGCGGCGCACCGCGCTGCGCAGGCTGGCGGGCAGGCCGTCCAGCCAGGGGGCCAGGGTGGCCGGCGTGCTGTCCAGGGCCGCCACGGCCTGGTCCAGCGCGGCGGTGTCGCGGGCGAAGCGGCGCAGCTCCAGCGCGCCGGTGGCGTAGAGCGCGGCGATCAGCGCCGTCACCGCCAGGGCCAGGACATTGGTGCCCAGGTAGCCGGCGCCCACCCAGGCGATGCCCGCCAGGCCGGCGAGGAAGACAAGCAGTTGCAGCGTGCGGTTCATCGGTTCCTTGTCGATCAGATCAGTGCGTGGCGGCCTGGCGCAAGGCGTCCAGCAGGCCCTCCACGGGATGCAGGCGGAAGTCCAGCTCGGCTTCCAGCAGTTGTTGCAGCTCGCGCTGGAAGCGCGGGTTCAGGTGCTCGGCGTCCTCGGCCTGCAGGCGCTCGTAGCGCAGGGCCAGCAGGCCGGGCAGCTGGGCCAGCAGGGCCCGCTCGCGGCCGCCCACCACGTCCTCCATCACCACGTCCAGCGTGGCCAGGTGGGCCAGCGCGGGCGTGGCCGCGGCCACCGCGTCACGCACCCGCTGGCGCAGCGCGCCGATGGCGTTGTCCATGGCCTTGTGCACGGCCAGGCAACGCTGGCGGTGGGGGGCGAAGCCCTCGTCGCCCAGCTGTTCGGCTGCCAGCCGGGCCTGGACGCGGGGCGACACCGCCACCCGCGCGGCCGGGCGGCTACGGGCACCGGCCGGCTCGCCGCGGATGTGGCCCAGCAGCTGCTGACGCACCCGGGTCAGCTCCCGCGTTTCCACCGCCAGGCGCTCGGCCGCCGTCAGCAGGCCGGCGGGCACCGGCTCGGCCGGGCCGCCCAGGGCGCCGGACAGGGCGATGGCGTCCGTCCAGCTGAACCACTCGGACAGGCGCTGGCCGAAGGCAGCGGCCGCCCCCGCCCCGCCGGCGGGCGCTGCCAGGCCCCAGGCGGCCAGCAGGCGCAGGAAGTCCGAGCCGGCCAGGGCACTGGTCGCGGTGGCGACGGAGGAGGACGCGGGGCGCGCAGAACGCGCCGTCGGGGTGTTCACGGAAAGCAGACGGAAAAAACCGACGATTTTACGGGGCCGCGCTGGCGGGAGCCGGTGGTGCCCCTGGGGAACTGGGGAAGGCCATCCGTCCGGCCGCCGGCTACCATCCGCGCCTTCACAGCTGTCCCTGGATGCACCATGGTCCCCGACACCACCGCCCAGCCCCCGCACGCCAGCACCTCGGCCCCGCCCTGGATCTTCATGGTGCTGATCGTGCCCTTCGGGCTGGTGGGCGGCTTCCTGGGCGTGGCCCTGGCCTATGAGCTCAAGCAGGCCGGCATCTCGGCCGCCGCCATCGCCGGCCTGATCGCGCTGAGCTATGTGCCCAACACCTGGAAGTTCCTGTGGGCCCCGCTGGTGGACCTGAGCTGGACGCGGCGGCACTGGTACCTGGCCTCCACCCTGGTGACCGGTCTGGGCATGGTGGCCATGGCCTGGTTCTCGCGCGATGCGCTGCACTGGGGCGCGCTGACGGTGGTGATGCTGATCACCAATGTCACCAGCACCGTCTCCGGCATGTCGGTGGACAGCCTGATGGCCCACAGCACCGCCGACGAGGAAAAGGGCCGGGCGGCCGGCTGGTTCCAGGCCGGCAACCTGGGCGGCGGGGCGCTGGGCGGTGGCCTGGCCCTGTGGCTGGTGCAGGACTGGCAGGTCTCGGTGCTGGCCTCGGGCTGGGTGATGGCCGCGCTGTGCGTGCTGAGCTGCGTGCCGCTGCTGTTTCTGCCGGAGCCGGCCAAGACGCCGCATGAATCCCGCGCGGCCCACGCCAGCGTGCTGGCCCGCCTCAAGGGCGTGCTCTGGGGGCTGTGGGGCGATCTGTGGTCGGTCATCGCCTCGCGCTCGGGCCTGCTGGCCTTGATCGTCTGTTTCCTGCCCATCGGCAGCGGCGCGGTGTCCAACCTGTGGTCGGTGATGGCGGGCGACTGGCATGCCAGCGCCAACACGGTGGCCCTGGTCAACGGCGGTCTGGGCGGGCTGGCCTCGGCCGCGGGCTGCCTGCTGGGCGGCTGGGTCTGCGACCGGCTGGAGCGCAAGACGGCCTACTGCCTGTTCGGCCTGCTGCAGGTGGTGCTGGCCGTGGTGATGGCCCTGGCGCCCAAGAGCGAGATGAGCTTCATCGTGCTGGCCAGCGCCTACAACGTGGCGGTGGGCATGGCCTATGCCGGCTTCTCGGCCCTGGTGCTGGAGGTCATCGGCCGCGGCGCGGCAGCCACCAAGTACAACATCATGGCCTCGCTGTCGAACGTGCCCATCGGCTACGTGACATGGATCGACGGCCAGGCCTACGACCGCTGGGGCATGGCCACCATGCTGAATGTGGAAGCGGGCATCGGGGTCTTGGGCCTGCTGGTCTTCGGCCTGGCGCTGCTTGTCGTACGCTCGCGCAGCCAAGCCAAGGCCCTGGGTGCGACCGCGGCCTGAGGGCCGGCACGCCCCAACCGCCAGGACCGCCCATGAGTTCCCCCTTTCCCACCCGCCGCGCACTGCTGCGCGCCCTGCCCGCCGTCTGCCTGCCCACGGCCGGCCTGATGCCGCCGTCCGCCCGGGCGCAGTCCCTGCCTCTGCTGCAGGAGGACAACCCGGCGGCCCGGCAACTGGGCTATGTGGCCGACGCCCAGCGGGTGGACCGCACACGCTTTGCCCAGTACGCCGCCGGCCAGACCTGCCGCAACTGCGACCTGTACGGCGGCGAGGCTGCCGACAGCCAGGGCGGCTGCCAGCTGTTCTACGGGGTCGAGGTGAAGGCCGCGGGCTGGTGCTCGGCCTGGAAGCCCAAGGCGCCCTGACCCTCTCCCATCCATCCCCTTTTCGGAATCTTCGATGCTGTTGATCGTCCTGGCCGCCGGCCTGTGGGCCGGCCTTCAAAACGCCCTCGCGGGCGGCGGCTCCTTCGTCACCCTGCCGGCCCTGATGCTGACCGGCATGTCGCCGCTGGCGGCCAACATCACCTCTACCGTGGCCCTGTTCCCGGGCCAGGTCAGCTCCGGCCTGGCCGGGCGCAAGATGGTCAGCGGCTGCGGCCCCCTGCCCTTCAAGGCCCTGTTCATCCTGAGCCTGGCCGGCGGCGCGCTGGGCGGCCTGCTGCTGCTGAACACACCGTCCTCGATCTTTGCCCGGCTGGTGCCCTGGCTGGTGCTGTTCGCCACCACGGTGTTCGCCTGGGGCAGCTTCTTCCGCAAGCCCGGGGCCGACGGAGCCCATCTGGGCCCGGTGGGCGCGGGCGTGGCGCAATTCCTGATCGCGATCTACGGTGGCTACTTCGGCGGCGGCATCGGCTTTCTGATGCTGGCGGCGCTGACCATGGCCGGCATGGCCACCCGCAACGCCGGTGCCACCAAGAACGCCCTGGCGGGCGTGATGAACGCCTCGGCGGTGGCGCTGTTCGTGCTGTCGCCCCAGGTGCACTGGCTGCAGGCCCTGGTGCTGGGGGCAGGCGCGCTGGTGGGCGGCCTGGCGGGGGCCTGGGCCCTGCACCGGGTCAACGAGCGGGTGCTGCGCATGGCCATTGTGGCCCTGGGCATCGCCCTGACGATCGGGCTGTTCCTGAAGGCCTGAAGGGAAGGCCTGACGGCGGCCTGAACGCAATCCGCGGGCCGCTCAGCCCGGCAGGGCCTCGCCGACCGGCTCGGCAGCGCTGGCCTGCACATTGGCCCGGCCGGCGCGCTTGGCCTCGTAGCAGGCCAGGTCGGCCTGGTGGGTCCAGGACGCGACGCTGCCCAGGCGGTCTTCCCACATCGCCAGGCCGATGCTGGCGCTGACCTGCAGCTGCCGACCGTTCCAGGGTACCTGGACGGCCTGGACCCTCTCCAGCAGCTTGTGCGCCAGGCGCTGGGCCCACTGAGGGGGGCAACCTTCCAGCAGCACCGCAAATTCGTCGCCACCCAGCCGCCCCACGGCATCGCTGACGCGCACGCCGTCATTCAGCGCCCCCGCCACGGCCTGCAGCATGGCGTCACCGGCCTGGTGGCCTTCGCTGTCGTTGATCGGCTTGAAGTGGTCCAGGTCGATGACCAACAGGGCCGTCGGGCGGCGCAAGCGGCCCTCAATGAAGCGCTCCATCCGCTCCTGGAAGCCGCGGCGGTTGAGCAGGCCGGTCAGCGCATCGTGGGTGGCGGACCACTCCAGCTGGTGGCGCGACTGCACCTGGGCGGTGATGTCGCTGAGCGTCCAGACCATGCCGGCTTCGGGCTGCCCCGGCCGCACCTCGCTGGCGTGCAACTGCCCCCAGAAGGTGTTGCCCTGCTGGCGCAGGAAGCTGTGCTCGCCGACATAGGCCCGCCCTTCGCGCAAGGCGGCCTGGATGGCCCCGAGCATCCGGTCGGCATCGCCGACGTCTGCCAGCAGCAGGCGGGCCGGCAGACCGCGCAGTTCGCTCGGGGCATAGCCCAACAGGCGGGCCAGCTCGGCGTTGACCAGCGTCAGCCGGTCCTCGCGCAGGAAGGCCAGGCCCAGCGGCGCGGCAGCCATCACGCTTTCCAGCCGCTCCAGCAGCTGGTGGTTCTCGTGGTCCTTGTGTGCCAGGGCCAGTGCTACGCTGTGCAAGGTGGCGCTGAGCGCGCCGATCTCGCCGCGCGCCACGGGCCAGCCGTCCTGCGGGGCCTGATCCCCGTCGAGCAACGCCACCACGCGCCGTTCCAGCTGGGCCAGCGGGCTGAGCTGCCAGCCCAGGTAGAGCAGGAGCACCAGGGACAGGCCCGCCCAGGTGCCCAGCGCCCAGCGCAGCGAACGCACGCGCAGCGCGTCCAGCGGCGCCATCATGGCGGCGCGGGAATAGGCCCGCCAGATCACCCAGTCCGGCCCCGGAATGCCCGCGGCCACGACGATCTGATCGCCATCCGACCAGACCAGTCCATCGGACTCCACCGGGCTGCCCTGGTCCCGCCACTGGCGCATGGCCACGGACAGCCAGACGGAAGGGGCCGCTTGCGTGGTACCGGTCGCCAACGCCCCATCCACGAGGCGGCGGCCCTGGTTGTCGGTGATGGCCAGCAGCTGGGAGATGGCTCCCTCCCCAAAGTCGGGGCCTGGCTCGACCACATCGCTCATCAGCCCCGTCCGGCGCAACCAGATGATGCCGACCAGCACGGCCTGGACACGGCCATCGCGCAGCACCGGCTGCGTGAAGACCGTCGCCAAAGGGGCGGTTGCGGCCCCGGACCTCGGGACCGAGGTGGTATCCCGCGGGAGCACCCAGACCATGGGCCGGGACGCCTGAACCGTGGTCAGGAAGCCGGGCTGCCGAGGCAACAGGGCCTGGAGAGGCCGGTCCTCGGCCCGGGCACTGAACAGCTGCCCCTGCGGGTCGGCCACGACGACCTCGTCAAACAGGACGGCAAGGCCCGGGTGGGCACCGCTGGAAGCGTCCCAGCGGGCCGGTTCGGGCAGGGTCTGCGCGGCAACCCACAAGCTCCGCTGCCGCTCCATCAGGCGCCGCGACAGGGCGGCCGCACTGTGCACGGCGTCCTGCAGCACGACCTGGCGCGCACGGGCTTCGGTCTCTCGCTCGGCGTCGCGGACCAGCAGGCCCGAGATCAAGGCCGTGGCCAGAACCCCGGCGAGCAGCGCGCCCACGGTGATTCGCAACAGCAGAGACCCCCGCCAGCGCGCAGGCATCCAGCCACGCCACCAGGGTGGGGCAGACAGGGAGGATGGCGAGAGCGAGAAAGGCATGGGCAGGGACGCGGCAGATCAACGCATCGTCTTCAGCCGCTGTTCGACATATCGGCACCGCCGCCCCCGACTTGACCCGGATGTGCGGCCCCATCCGAGGTGTTATCGAGGCATCGAGGGCAGATGGGCATCCAGCGCCGGCATCAGCACGGCCCCGTCGTCGGCCCATTCCACATGGGTCAGGCCGGGCTCCTCACGCTCAAGCCGCAGGCGCTCGAGTTCCTGCGGGCTCAGCACACCCTGTTCAGCCTGCCAGGCGGCCGCCTGGGTCTGCTGGGTGACGCGGTGCTGGAACTCGGCCAGGGCCGCACAGACATGGGCGCGCAGCAGCTCGGGCTCCCAGGGCTTGGTGAGGTAGCGGAAGATGCCGGTCTCATTCAAGGCACGCTGCGCGGTGGCGAAATCGGCCACTCCGGTCAGCAGCATGGGCACAGCCAGGGGTTGCCAACGGGCGGCCTGGCCGAGCAAGGTCAGCCCGTCCATCCCGGGCATGCGCAGGTCAGCGAGGATGGCGTCGTGGGCACGCGCACGCAGATGGGTCAGCGCCTCCTCGCCGCCCAGCGCCAGGTCCATGTGCAGGTCGGGGCACAGACCGCGCAGGGTGCGCTGCAGGGCCTTGAGTTGGGAGGGCTCGTCGTCCACCAGCAGCAGTCGGGGCATGGTCGTCTCCAGAGTCAATCGGTCATGACGGGATGCGTCACAGGGCAAGCGCGCTGCACATGTCCTCGACGCCGCGCTCCACTTCGGCCAGCAGGGTCAAGGCTGCACTGTCGCTCAGGTCCAGCCGCAGCCAGAGGGCCGGATCCAGCGACGGCACCACCTCCTGCGCCTCATCGGCCAGGTCCAACGCATGGGCGATGGCATTGGCCACCTGCAGCAACTCGGCGAGGCTGCGCGCAGCCGGGTCGCCGCCCTCCCAGGGCTGTGCGTGGTACTCCACCGCCTGCACCACCCGGGCCGGAAAGCGCCAGTGGCGGACCAGCACGGCGCCGATCTGGGCATGCGTCAGCCCCAGGGTGGCCCGTTCGGCCTCCACGTCCGGAACATCGGCGCTGCGCGCCAGGGCCAGGGCCTGGGCCCCCTCGGCCGGGAAGTGCGCCGCAAGCACCAGCTTGCCGATGTCATGCAGCAGGCCAGCCACGAAACCCTCGTCGGGATCCAGGCGCAGCCGTGGCGCCAGCAGGCGGGCGGCCATGGCCGCGGCCATGCTGTGCCGCCAGTAGCCGCGAAAGTTGAAGCCGGCGCAGCGCGAGGTGTCCAGGCCATTGCTGTAGGACACGGCCAGCAGCACACCGGACACGGCCCGCAGACCCAGCAGGGTGACCGCATCGCCGATGCGGCCCACCCGGCCGGACATGCCGTAGAAGGCCGAGTTGGCCACCCTCAGCGTGCGCGCGGCCAGGGCCTGGTCCTGCTCGATCAGATGGACGCTGCGCTCGACGGAGACGTCATCGCGCTGCAGCGCCTGCATGACCTCGCGCACGGCCTGCGGCAGGGCCGGCAGGGTCTCGACGCAGGACTGGATGCGCTCCAGCGAAAGGGGGGAGCCGGTCATGGGAGACGATCCTCCTGCCGGTACCGGCGCAACAGCGGATAGAGCGGGTGGAGCCGCCCTTCGCGCAGGCTGTGGCGAAACAGATGGGCCAGGCGCTCATCGGCCGGCGTGCGCGCGGACGCGGCCGAGGTCGACTCGCCCGGGGGCGCCAAGGGCGCCTCTTCAAGCGGATTCATGACAGACCTCCTGCGACAGCGGAAGACAGATCAGCACATCACCCCGCCAGGGGCCGGAGCCGGCGCCAAGCCGGTAGCGCCAGACGCGACAGTGGCAACCCTGCACCAGGCAGCGCGCCTCACCGTCCGCCGGTGCCAGACCGTCCACCCCGGCCTGGGTGGGCACGCCCAGCGCCAAGGCCTCGGGCGGGAACAGCCGGTGGGCCGCCTCGTTGGCATAGACGAGCAGGCCGTCGGGATCCACCCCGATCACGGCCAGGGGCAGGCTGTCGAGGATCTCCCGCACGCCGCCCACGCTGGCCTGCAGCAGCAGGCCCTGCTCGCGCTGGCGCTCCAGGGCCGCACTGAGCTGGCTGTTCACATGGGCCAGCAGGGCATTGGTGGTCTCAACCTCGGCGCTCAGGCGCCGGTTCTCGTCGGCCATGCCCTTGCGCCGGAAGGCTTCGGCCACATGGGCACGCAGCCGGTCGTCGTCCCAGGGTTTGGTGAGGAACTTGTAGACCGCGCCCTCGTTGACGGCGTCGATGATCGACTGCAGATCCGTGAAGCCCGACAGGGTCATGCGCACGGTGTCGGGATACAGGGCGGCGGCGCGGTGCAGGAACTCCACCCCGGTCATGCCGGGCATGCGCTGGTCGCTCAAAATCACGTCCACCGGATGCTCCGCCAGGCAACGCAGGGCCTCGTCACCGTTGCGGGCGGTCAGGATCTCGTAGCCATCGCGGCGCAGCAGGCGCCGCAGCGCAGCCAGGATGTTGTCCTCGTCATCCACCAGCAGCAAGGTGCGCTGGCTGTTGTCACGCGAGAGGTGCTGGGCGGCCAGACGCCAACCCTCGGACAACCGTTCGGACAGGGCCTGGGGCGCCACCGGCGGGCTGAACCAGTAACCCTGGATCAGATCGCATCCCTTGGCCCTCAGCAGGTTGAGCTGGTCCTCGCGCTCCACGCCCTCGGCCAGCACCTGCATGCCCAGGCCATGGGCCATGGTCAGGATGGCGCGGGTCAGGGCCATGCTCTCGGGGGCCGTGTCCACATCGCTCACAAAGCTGCGGTCGAGCTTGACCACATCGATGGGCAGGCTGCGCAGGCAGGCCAGGCTGGAATAGCCGGTGCCGAAGTCGTCCAGCGCCACCTCGACGCCCAGGGCGCGGAGCTCGCTGAGCGCCTGGCCCGCCCGCGCCGGGTCGTCCATCACGGCGCTCTCGGTCAGCTCGATGCCCAGGCCGCGGGGGTCCATGCCGGTGTCCAGCAGCACGCGCTGAACCTTCAGGGCCAGATCGCCCCGGCGCAACTGATGGGGCGACACGTTCACCGCGACGCGGGGAACGCTCAGCCCGGCGGTGCGCCAGGCCACCCATTGGCGGCAGGCGGTCTCCAGCACCCAGTGGCCCAGTTCGCCGATCATGCCGGTCCGCTCGGCCACAGCGATGAACTCGGTGGGGGGAACTTCGCCCCAGCGCGGCGAATTCCAACGCGCCAGCGCTTCCACGCCGACGATGGCGCCGGAGGTCAGCGACACCTGGGGCTGGTAGACCAGCCGCAGCTCCTGGCGTTCCAGCGCGTGGCGCAGCGCGCTGGCCACCTGCATCTCGCGCAGGGCATGCGCGTGCGCCTCGGCACGGGCAAAGGCCACGCCGCCGGCCTCGTCGGCCAGGGCGCAGGCCTTCTCCGCCGCTTCCAGCAGCGTCTCGCCGTCCTGCCCATCGCCCGGAAACATCGCCAGGCCGATGCGGCAGCGCGGCAGCACCTCGGCCGCGCCGACCAGCATCGGGGCCTGCAGGACGCGGCGAAGCTGCCGGGCCTGCTCGTGCACGGCATCGGGCAGCAATTCGACCTCTGCCCGGCCCATCAGGGCCAGATCCTGGCCACTGACCCGGGCGACCAATTCCTGTTCGCGGGCCTGCTGCTGCAGGCGAGATGCCAGCGTGCGCAGCACCGTCTGGGCCGCCTCGTGGCCCAAGGTGACCCGCAGCTCCTGCAGCTGCGGCAGCTCCACCACCATCAGCAGGAAGGCGCTGCGGTCCCACCGGGCAATCTGCATGCGCGATGCCAGCTGCTGGATGAAATGGGCCCGGTTGGGCAGGCCGGTGAGGACGTCGTACTGGGCCAGGGTCTGCACCCTCTGCTCGGCCTCGTGCTGGCGGCTGATGTCCTGCACCAGGCCGATGCCCTGCAGCGCGTCGGCCTGCGACACCTTCTGCAGCATGCCGCGGTGCACCACCTGCAGCCACTGGCCCTGGGCCCCCAGGGCCCGGTGCTGCAGCTGGAACGGCTCGTCCGGCCGGGCCTCCCGCCAGGCCTGCATCACCCGAGCGCGGTCCTCCGGGGCCACCCAGGCCCAGGCCGCCTCCGGATCGGCGGCACCGGCATCGGCCAGCGTGCCCACCAACTGCCTCAGCCCGGCCGAGGGTCGCAGCCGGCCCTCGGGCCAGCCGAGTACATAGGAGCCCGAACGGGACAGATGCTCGCTGTGGTCCAGCAGGTCGGCATTCCACTGGGCCTGGCGCAACGCCTCGCGGGTCTCGCTGACGTCGAACAGCGTCACCAGATCGGCCGGGTGACCGTCTACCAGGACCGGCTGGCCGTACAGCCTCACATCGAAACGGCTCCCGTCGCGGCGCAGCCCCTGCACTTCCCAGAACTGGCCGGGCTCGCCGGCCAGGCGACGCCGCAGTTGCTCGGCAATCAGCGGCCGGTCCTCGGGCGCCACCCAGTCCGTGAGCTGGTGGTTCACCAGCGGCGTGTCGCCCCAGGCCAGCAGGCGGCGCGCCGCCGGGTTGGCATAACGCACGCCCTGGGCCTGAACCAGCACCAGCGCCACCTCGGTGAGTTCCAGCACAGCGGTGATCCACTGGCTGTGAACGCCCGGCGGCGCCAGCAGCGCCGTCACATCCACGGGCCGGTCTGCCGGCCGCTCCAAGGGGGCATGTTCCGCGCTCATGCCGCCCCCTGCACGGCCGCAGCCGACCGGTCCACCCAGGGCAGCTCGGGCGGCGTGCTCGGCTTGTCCTCCAGCGCCGGCCCGGCCACTGGCACCCAGACGCGAAAGACGCTGCCCTGCCCCGGCACCGAATGCACGCGGATGACACCCCCGTGCTTCTGCACGATGGAGAAGGACAGCGACAGGCCCAGCCCGGTGCCGCTGCCCACCGGCTTGGTGGTGAAGAAGGGCTCGAAGATGCGACGCTGCACCTCGGCGCTCATGCCGCAGCCCGTGTCGGCGACCTCGATCCAGACCCAGCCATCCTGGTGGCCGCTGGCCAGCGTGATGACGCCATGGCCATGGATGGCGTGGGAGGCATTGACGATGAGATTCATGAAGACCTGGTTGAGCTGGGCGGCCAGGCAGCGCACCAGCGGCAGAGGGCTCAGCTGCTTGCGCACCTCGGCCTTGTATTTCACTTCGTGGCGCACGACGTTGAGGGTGGACTCCAGCCCGGCGTTGAGGTCGGCCTCCTGCCACTCCGATTGATCCAGGCGCGAGAAGTCCTTGAGGTCCTGCACGATCTTCTTGACCCGGGCCAGTCCGTCCTCGCTCTCGCTCATCAGGGCCGGCAGGTCCTCGCGCAGGTAGTCGATCTCGGCCTCCGTGCGGGCCCGGGCCACGGCGGCCCGGCTGTCTGGACCGGGCTGGGCGTCCGCCGCCTCGTAGGCCAGGATCAGCGCCAGCAGCTGCTCGACATAGCCCTTGAGCGTGTGCAGGTTGGAACTGACGAAGCCGATGGGGTTGTTGATCTCGTGCGCCACGCCCGCGGCCAACTGGCCGATGGAGGCCATCTTCTCGGACTGCAGCAGCTGGTTCTGCGCATCCTCGAGCTTGCGCAGGGTCTGCTTGAGCTGGTCGTAATTCGACCGGAGCTCGTCCTGCGCCAGCCGGACCTCGGTGTGGTCCTCCAGCAGCCACCAGGCCCCGCTCTCAATGTGTTCGACATCGGCCGGGTAGGCGATGAGCTGCACCCAGAGTTGGCGGCCATCGCGGTGCCGCAGCCACATCTCGTGCCGCCAGGCCTGGCCAGTCCGCAGCACCGGTGTGGAGCACTCGCGCACCCACGCGAAGTCCTCTGGAGCGCAGAAGAGTTCGCCGGTGTCCTGCGGCGGGCGCCCATCGGTCCAGCCGAGGATCTCCGCCATCTTGCGGTTGTGGTGCTCGATGCGCGCGCCGCGGGTGCGCGCCACCCCCACCGGGGCGTTCTGCATGAAGGCTTCGAGCTGATGCAAGGTGCCGCGCAGCTCGGCCGAGCGCTCCTGCACGAGCTGTTCGAGCTCGTTGCGATGCCGCCGCAACTCCTCTTCGGCCTGACGCCGCTGGGTCACGTCCTGCAGGGTCTCGATGGCGCCGACGATGCGGCCATTGGCATCCCGCAGCGGCACCGCGGTGAAGTACAACCAGCGGCCTTCGCTGCCCAGCCGCGGATAGAAGTCCTCGACCTCCCAGGCGCCCTCCCCCGCATCGGCGGCCGGCTGCCCCAGGCCCCGATAGGCCGCGCGAAGGGTCTCTTCGGAGGCGCCATCGACGATCAGATCCGCCAGCACGGGCCGCTCCGCAGCGAAGAAGGCCCGCCAGGCGTCAGTGCTGCCCCGCATCTCGCCAGCGCTGCGCCCCGTGAGGCGTTCGCAAGCCCGGTTCCAGTGGATCACCCGGTGATCCACCCCGATGACGAAGGTGGCCACCGGCCCCCCTTCGACGATCTGATGCAGCATCTGGCTGAGCTGCTGCAGGCTGTCCTGCACGAACTGCATGTCGCTGAGGTCCTGGCAGGTCACGACCACGGTGTCCCGCCCGTCGATGGCACAGCGGCGCGACATCCACTCCACCCGCCGCTGCACACCGTGGCGGGAGCACAGGGTGACGGTTTGTGCCGGAGGGTCGCCAGCGCCGGGGCTCAGGCAGGCGCGGGCATTGGTCTGCAGGCCGGCGCGGTCTTCTTCGGCCACCACGGCATCGAAGGCCAGCTCGCCCACCTCGTCGAGCCCGCAGGCCAGCAGACACAGCATGGCCGGGTTGGCGTGCAAGATCTGTTCGCCTCGGTGCAGCAGCACGGGAACGGCGATGGCGTCATAGACGGCCAGATCGGCCGCTGGCCGCTGCACAGGGGAAGCGCCGCCATCAGGCATGGTGATGCTCGCCGGAAAGTGCCGTCTGTGGCAGCGGCGGGGGGGTCAGGCGGGGCGCCTCCATTTGCGGGCGCCGCACATGCAACGTCAGCCTCAGCCCTTCTCCGGCCACGAACTCGCGGATCTGGCGGATCACCCGTTCCTCGAACACATAGCCGGCGGCCAGCAGCAGCGCCCCCTTGGAGGACAGCAGGTCCCGCGCCAGCACCATGCCGGGCCGCAGCTGGGTGGCCTCGATGCAAAGATCGTCCTGGGCCTCGGGATCCGGCTCGGCCAGCACCGCTTCCAATGCCGCCACCATGCGACCGTCGTAATGGGTGCCCACGCCGCCGCGGATCGCCTGCAGGGCCTGGTGGCGGGAATGGGGCTGCTCCGACATGGCCCCGTGGGTCAGGTCGTCGTAGTCGCTGGCCACCGCGACGATGCGGGCGCCCAGGGCAATGGCCTCGCCCTCCAGACCGTCCGGAAAGCCCTTGCCATCCACCCGCTCGTGGTGCTGCCGCACGATGCGCCCCACGCCATGCAGCCGGGCCAGCGGCATCAGCGCGGCCTCGCCATCCTTGGGGTGGTGGCGGTAGCGGGCCAGGTCTTCCGGCACCAGCACCGACAACGGCCGGCCCAGCATGCGGTCCGGGAAGCCGATGGTGCCGATGTCATGCAGCAGCGCGCCCAGGTAGACCTCCTGCTGCGCGCGCTCGTCGAGCTGGAGGTGCGGCGCCATGCGCTTGACCAGGGCCGCCACCCGGCGCGCATGGCCGGCCACGGCGCCTTCGCGCATCTCCAACAGGCCGGAGAACACGGTGACGGCCACCATGAAGTTCTCGTTGAGCTCCTCGTAGGCCTTCTCGAGCATGTCGTTGATCTGCTCGATCTCGGCCGTGCGGGCCTTGACCCGCTGCTCCAGCCCCTGGTTGAGCTCGGCCAGCGCCTGGTTCTGGGCCTGCACCTGGGCCAGCAGCTGCTGGTTCTCCAGCTCCAGCTGGCGCCGGCGCAGCGCCTCCTGCACGGTCAGCAGCAGGTCGGGGTCGTTCCAGGGCTTGGCGATGTAGCGGTGGATCTCACCCTGGTTGATGGCCGCAATGGTGGAGCCGATGTCCGCGTAGCCGGTGAGCAGCAGGCGCACGGCCTGCGGATGGCGCTGGCGCACCTGGGCCAGGAACTGGGCGCCGTCCATCTCGGGCATGCGCATGTCCGACAGCACCAGATCGACCGGCTGCTGGGCCAGGATCTGCAACCCTTCGGCACCGCTGGACGCCAGCAGCACCGTGTAGCCCTGGCCGCGGAACAGGCGGCGCAGGGCGTTGAGCACGCCCGATTCGTCGTCCACGAGCAGCAAGGTCGCCCCTTCAAAAGGGGCGCGGGACGCCAGGGCGGGGGCGGTCGTGTCGCTCGTCATCTTGGGAAGCCAATCGAAGCTCGGGTCGGGATGACGCGCAAACGTCATCCTTTCCTGACATTTCGTCCCAGACTTCCCCGAGTGAATCGGGGTAAACCCGCTTCAGTGTGACGCAGCAGACAGCGCGGCCAGGCGCCGCGCCAGAAAGCGCAGGGCCGCGCTGTAGCCCTCGGTGCCCAGGCCGGCGATCACGCCCTCGGCGATGCCGGAAATGAACGAGTGGTGGCGGAATTCCTCACGCCGGTGCACGTTGCTGATATGCACCTCCACCACTGGCAGGGCCACGCCGGCAAAGGCGTCGCGCAGGGCCACGCTGGTGTGGGTCAGGCCGCCCGGGTTGACGATGAAAGCGCGCGTGCCATCCAGCCGGGCGGCATGGATGCGGTCGATCAGCGCGCCCTCGTGGTTGCTCTGGAAGCACTGCAGCGGCAGACCCAGGGCCTGCGCCTCCTGCACCAGTCGGGACTCCACATCGGCCAGGGTCTCGGCCCCGTAGATCTCAGGCTCACGGGTGCCGAGCAGGTTCAGGTTGGGGCCGTTGAGCACGAGGATGGACATGGCAGCAAGGCAGGGTGATGCGGAGTGCCCGATTGTCACCTGCCGGCCCAGGATGGGGGAACCCCGGCTGGAGCCCACACTTCAGATCACATGGATCATGAATTTCGCCTTGGATGCCATTTCAACAGCAGTTTGTGATCACAAACAGTGGATCCTGCTAGGATGCGATCCATCGCGACTCCCGCCCTGCCCATGGCCTCCCTGCTCGACAGCTTCCTCGCCCAGCACCGCATCCACGAGGTGGAGTGCGTGATCCCCGACATGACCGGCATCGCCCGCGGCAAGATCCTGCCGCGCGACCTGTTCCAGGCCGCCGGTGAGATGCGCCTGCCCAAGAGCGTGCTGCTGAACACGGTCAACGGCCAACAGCCGGACAACGGCCCCTTCGTCGGCGACACCGACCCGGACATGGTCTGCGTGCCCGACGCCGCCACCGTGCGCCTGGTGCCCTGGGCCGCCGAGCCGGTGGCAGTGGTCATCCACGACTGCCAGGAGTGGGACGGCTCGCCGGTGGCGCTGTCGCCGCGCGGCGTGCTGCGCCGGGTGTTGAAGCTGTATGCCGACCGCGGCTGGAAGCCCATCGTCGCGCCGGAGATGGAGTTCTACCTGGTGGCCCGCCAGCAGAACCCGCACGAGCCGCTGCAGCCGCCGCTGGGCCGCACCGGCAAGCCCGAGGCCGGGCGCCAGAGCTACTCCATCGACGCGGTCAACGACTTCGACCCCTTCTTCATGGAGCTTTCCAACTTCTGCGAGCTGCACCAGCTGGGCGTCGAAACCTTGATCCACGAGGCCGGCCCGGGCCAGATGGAGATCAACTTCAGCCACGGCGAGCCGCTGGAGCTGGCCGACCGGGTCTTCCTGTTCAAGCGCACCGTGCGCGAGACGGCGCTGCGCCACGGCATCTTCGCCACCTTCATGGCCAAGCCGATGGAGGCCGAGCCCGGCAGTGCGATGCACATCCACCAGAGCATCCACGACGAGCAGGAACACAACATCTTCAGCCTGCCCGACGGCAGCGCCAGCCCGCTGTTCGCCCACTACATCGCCGGGCTGCAGACCTACATCCCGCAGCTGATGCCCATGTTCGCGCCCTACGTGAACTCGTACCGGCGGCTGGCGCCCTTCATGTCGGCGCCGATCAACGTGCGCTGGGGCTACGACAACCGCACCTGCGGCATCCGGGTGCCCAAGTCCGGCCCGGCCGCGCGCCGGGTGGAGAACCGCGTGCCCGGCGTGGACGTGAACCCCTACCTGGCCATGGCCGCCACCCTGGCCTGCGGCTACCTGGGCATGGTCGAGCAGCTCAGCCCTTCGGAGCCCACCACCGACAGCGCCTGGAACGTGGCCCACGAACTGCCCCGTCACCTGGAGGACGCGATCGAGCGCATGCGCGCCTGCACCCCCATGCGCGAGGTGCTGGGCGACAGCTTCGTCGACGCCTTCTGCGCCGTGAAGGAGCTGGAGTACGCCACCTACAACCGGGTGATCAGCTCCTGGGAGCGCGAGCACCTGCTGCTGCTGGTCTGAGGCCCGAGACACCCTGACACCCATCGACATGAACACTGCCCCGACCCTGCGCGCCGGCCTGGACCCGGCCCGCCTGTCCGCCCTGCAGCAGCGCGAGCGCGCCGCCTATGCCGCCGCCCGCCCCCGCAGCCAGGCCCTGGCCCAACGCGCCGCCCGACACCTGATGTTCGGCGTGCCGCTGCACTGGATGAACGACTGGTCCACCCCCTTCCCGCTGCATGTGGCCAGCGCCCAGGGCGCGCGGCTGCAGGACGTGGACGGCCACGCCTACACCGACTTCTGCCTGGGCGACACCGGCGCCATGTTCGGCCACAGCCCGGCGCCGGTGGCCGCCGCCCTGGCGCGTCAGGCGGCCCAGGGCATCACCGCCATGCTGCCCGGCGAGGATGCGGTCTGGGTGGGCGAGGAACTGGCCCGGCGCTTCGGCCTGCCGGTCTGGCAGTTCGCGCTCAGCGCCTCGGACGCCAACCGCTTCGCCATCCGCTGGGCCCGTGCCCTCACGGGCCGCGACCAGGTGCTGATCTTCAACGGCTGCTACCACGGCACCGTGGACGATGTGTTCGTCGACCTGGTGGACGGCCAGCCCCGCACCCGCGACAGCCTGCTGGGCCAGGTGGTGGACATCACCCGCACCACCCGCAGCGTCGAGTTCAACGACCTGGCCGCGCTGGAGGCCGCGCTGGCCGACGGCCAGGTGGCCTGCCTGCTGGCCGAGCCGGCCATGACCAACATCGGCATGGTGCTGCCCGAGCCCGGTTTCTGGGAGGCCGCCCAGGCCCTGTGCCGGCGCCACGGCACCCTGCTGCTGATCGACGAGACCCACACCATCAGCACCGGCCCCGGCGGCTACACCCGGGCCCACGGCCTGCAGCCGGACCTGCTGGTGCTGGGCAAACCGGTGGCCGGCGGCGTGCCCTGCGCGGTTTACGGCTTCTCGGCCGAGGCGGCCCGCCGCGCCGAACAGGCCAAGCGCGAGGCCCCGCCGGGCCACAGCGGCATCGGCACCACGCTGACGGCCAATCTGCTGGCCCTGGCCGCGATGCGCGCCAACCTGGCCGAGGTGATGACCGAGGTCGCCTATGCGCGGATGTTCACGCTGGCCGAACGCCTGGCCGACGGCCTGCGCGCGGTCATCGCCCGCCATGGCCTGCCCTGGTGCGTGACCCAGATCGGCGCCCGCACCGAGTTCCAGTTCACGCCCACCCCGCCGCGCAACGGCAGCCAGGCCGATGCCATCCTCGACCCCGCCCTGGAGCAGATCGTGCACCTGTACCTGCTCAACCGCGGGCTGCTGATCACGCCCTTCCACAACATGATGCTGGTCTGCCCCGACACCACGGCGGCCGATGTGGACCGCCTGGTGGCCACCTTCGACGCCTTCGTCGGCGAGACCCGGCCGGGCTGAGCCCTACACTGCGCGTCCCCGCCCTGCCCCGCTGACATGCCCACCGCCGCCGACAACGACACCCCCGCCCCGCCGGCGGCCGCCACCCACCAGGACGCGATCTACGCCACGCTGCGGCAGTGGGTCACCGTGGGCCGCTTCCTGCCTGGCGAGCGGCTGAAGATCCGCACCGTGGCGGCCCAGCTGGGCGTGGGCCAGATGCCGGTGCGCGCCGCCCTGCAACGCCTGGCCGCCGAGGGCGCGGTGGTCAACGTACCCAACGCCGGGGTGGCGGTGCCCCGGCTCTCGGTGCCCGAGTTCGACGACCTGCTGCAGATGCGCATGCTGCTCGAAGGCGAGGCCGCCGAGCGCGGCGCGCTGCGGTTGGACGCCGAGGGACAGGCCCGGCTGCAGGCGCTGAGCCAACGCATGGCGCAGGCCCTGGCCCGTGGCAATGGCGACGACTACCTGGCCGCCAACGAGGACTTCCATGTGCTGCTCTACAAGGCCACCGGCTCGCCCACGCTGTTCGGTCTGATCGACACGCTGTGGCTCAAGGCCGGCCCCATCTCCAACCGGCTCTTCGACACGCCCGAGGCCGGCGCCGTGCTCAATGACGCCCATGAAGACCTGGTGAAGGCCCTGGCGCGCGGCGACAGCGCGGGGGCGCGGCGCGCGGTGGAGAAGGACATCTTCGTGGCCGGGCAGTTTCTGCGCCGCACGCTGGGCGCGCCCGGCAAGGCGCGGCGCTAGACTGGGGCGCACCATGAGCCAGAGCGCCCCCGACCACGACTACCCGACCGTCCTCGCCCAGATTCGCACCGAGATCCAGCCCCTGCTGGGCCAGGGCCGGGTGGCCAGCTACATCCCCGAGCTGGCCAAGGTGCGGGGCGACCAGTTCGGCATGGCCGTGGTGACCCTGGATGGCGAGGTCTGCACCTGCGGCGACGCCCGGGTGCCCTTCTCGATCCAGTCGGTCTCCAAGCTGTTCGCGCTGACCCTGGCCTACCAGTGCGTGGGCGACGCGCTGTGGCAGCGGGTCGGCCGGGAGCCTTCGGGCAACCCCTTCAACTCGCTGGTGCAGCTCGAATCCGAGCAGGGCAAGCCGCGCAACCCCTTCATCAACGCCGGCGCGCTGGTGGTGACCGATGTGCTGTGCACCCGCTTCGTCAACCCGGAAACGGCGCTGGTGGAGTTCGTGCGGCGGCTGTCGGGCCACGCCACGCTGCAGTACGACGACCGGGTGGCCCGCAGCGAGATGGCCACGGCCGAACGCAACCGCGCCATGGGTCACTTCATGCGCAGCTTTGGCAACCTGCACAACCCGGTGGACGAGGTGATCGCCGCCTACTGCCGGCACTGCGCCATCCGCATGGACGCGGTGGACCTGGCGCGGGCGGTGGCCTTCCTGGCCCACGGCGGGGTGAACCCCTGGAACGGTGAGCGGGTGGTCAGCGCCAGCACCGCCAAGCGGCTCTCGGCCCTGATGCTGACCTGCGGCACCTACGACGCGGCCGGGGACTTCGCCTTCCGCGTGGGCATTCCGGCCAAGAGCGGCGTGGGCGGCGGCATCGTGGGCCACATCCCGGGCCAGCTGGGGGTGTGCGTCTGGTCGCCCGAGCTGGAGCCCTCGGGCAACTCGCTGGCCGGCAGCTACGCGCTGGAGCGCTTCACCACCCTGACGGGGCAGTCGCTGTTCTGAGCCGACTGCCAGGTGGGTTCAGCGCTCGATGCGCGCCCAGGCCGAGTGGTTGTGGATGGACTCGAAGTTCTCGACATCCACCCGGTAGTGGCCGATGCGGGCATCGGCGTTCAGGCGCAGGGCCACGTCGCGCACCAGGTCCTCGACGAACTTGGGGTTCTCGTAGGCGCGCTCGGTCACCCACTTCTCGTCGGCCCGCTTGAGCATGGGCCAGATCTCGCTGGAGGCGGACTCTTCGGCAAAGCGCACCAGCTCCTTCCACTCGATGGCACCGGCCACCGGGTCCTTCAGCTCGACGCGGATGGTCACCAGCGAGCGCTGGTTGTGCGCACCGTAGTCGGAGATCTCCTTGGAGCAGGGGCACAGGCTCTTGACCGGCACGCCCACCTCGGCCCAGATGGCGGTCTGGCCATTCTTGCGCTCGGCGATGAAGGCCCCGGCGTAGTCCAGCAGGCTCTGCAGGCCCGAGACCGGTGCCTTCTTGCGGATGAAGAAGGAGAAGCGCGCCTCGATGCGGCCATCGCTGGCGCCCAGCTTGTCCAGCATCACATCCAGTTCACGTGCCAGGCCGGCCGCGTCCAGCGGCTCGCTCTGGGCGTCCAGCCAGGCGACGAAGCGGGACATGTGGGTGCCCTTCTTCTCGGCCGGCAGGGCCACGTCCAGGTTCCACAGCGCCGCAGTGGACTGAACCACACCGGCCACCCGCAGGTTCAGCGGATAGCGCACGTCCTTGACCCCGACGCGCTGGATCGCGAGGTGGCGCTCGTCGCGCTCGCTCTGGGTGTCGGGGATGTGCAGGGCGTCGGTCAGGGTATTCATGGGAACGTCAAGGGATTCAGGCTGTCAATGTGACAGCGAACCGGCAACCCCGCTGACGCAGGGTTGATGCCGGCCACCCTCGATTGTGCTATGAGTGCGAAAAGTCCGTCGGTGGCCGCTCAGGCCGCGGCCGGCTTCACCAGGGCCAGCGGGGCCCCGAAACGGCGGCGCACCGCGGCCTCGATGCCGGCGGCATCCAGCCCGCACAGCGCCAGCAGCTTGCCGTGGTCGCCATGCTCGATGAACTCGTCGGGCAGGCCCAGCTGCAGCACCGGCACGGTGACGCCGGCCTCGGCCAGCGCCTCCATCACCGCACTGCCGGCCCCGCCAGCAATGCAGCCTTCCTCGATCGTCACCAGACCTTCGTGGCGACGGGCCAGGTCCAGCACCAGAGCCTTGTCCAGCGGCTTGGCAAAGCGCATGTTTGCCACGGTGGCGTCCAGCTTCTCGCCGGCCTGCAGGGCCGGGTAGAGCAGTGTGCCGAAGGCCAGAATGGCCACGCCCCGCCCTTCGCGGCGGATCTCGCCCTGGCCCCAGGGCAGTTCGTCCAGCTCAGCGGCCGGCACGGTGCCGGCCCCGGCGCCGCGCGGGTAGCGCACCGCCACCGGATGGTCCTGGCGGTAGGCCGTGGTCAGGGCGCGCCGGCACTCGGCCTCGTCGGCCGGCGTCAGCACGCTCATGTTCGGAATGCAGCGCAGGAAGGCGATGTCGTAGGCCCCGGCGTGCGTGGCGCCGTCGGCACCGACCAGGCCCGCCCGGTCCAGCGCGAAGACCACCGGCAGGTTCTGCAATGCCACGTCGTGGATCAGCTGATCGTAGGCGCGCTGCAGGAAGGTGCTGTAGATGGCCACGACCGGCTTGAGCCCTTCGCAGGCCAGCCCGCCGGCAAAGGTCACGGCATGCTGCTCGGCGATGCCCACGTCGTGGTAGCGGGTCGGGAAGCGCCGCTCGAACTCGACCATGCCCGAGCCCTCTCGCATGGCCGGCGTGATGCCCACCAGGCGGTCGTCGGCCGCGGCCATGTCGCACAGCCATTGGCCAAAGACCTGGGTGAAGGTCTGGGCCGACGGGGTGGCCGGCTTGACCAGCCCGATGGACGGGTCGAACTTGCCCGGGCCGTGGTACTTGACCGGGTCTTCCTCGGCCGGGCTGTAGCCACAGCCCTTGCGGGTGACCACATGCAGGAACTGCGGGCCCTTGGCCTGGCGCAGATTCTCCAGCGTGGGGATGAGGGCGTCGAGGTCGTGGCCATCGATCGGACCGACGTAGTTGAAGCCGAACTCCTCGAAGATCGTGCCCTCGGGCACCACCATGGCCTTGGTGTGCTCCTCGAAGCGCTTGGCCAGCCCATACAGCGGCGTGTTCTTCAGCACCGACTTGGCGCCCTCGCGGGCCGCCGAGTAGAAGCGGCCGCTCATCAGCCGGGCCAGGTAGCGGTTGAGCGCCCCCACCGGCGGCGAGATCGACATGTCGTTGTCGTTCAGGATCACCAGCATGTCGGGCAGGCCCGCCGCGCTCTGGAAGCCGCCGTGGTTCAGGGCCTCGAAGGCCATGCCGCCGGTCAGCGCGCCGTCGCCGATGATGGCCACCGCCTTGCGGCTCTCACCCTTCAGGCGGGCGGCATGGGCCATGCCCAGCGCCGCCGAGATGGAGGTGGACGAGTGCCCGGTCCCGAAGGTGTCGTATTCGCTCTCGGCCCGGCGCGGAAAGCCGCTGATGCCGCCCAACTGCTTGAGCGTGGCCATGGCCTCGCGCCGGCCCGTCAGGATCTTGTGCGGGTAGGACTGGTGGCCCACGTCCCAGACCAGCCGGTCCTGCGGCGTGTTGTAGACCGCATGCAGGGCGATCGTCAGTTCCACCGTGCCCAGGTTGGACGACAGGTGTCCGCCCGTGCTGCTGACCGACTGCAGGAGGAACTGCCGCAGTTCATCGGCCAGCTGCTTGAGCTGAGGCCGGGAGAGCTTGCGCAGATCTTCCGGACTGTGGATGTTCTCCAGCAAGGAGGGCTTGCTCATCAGGGGTTGCTCCGGAACCGGCACAAGGGATCGACCATCCATGGTGCCGCGTTCAGTATTGTCGGTCCACCACACGCCCGGCCAGCCAGGCCAGGCAGCCCACGGACAAGCCTGAACGGTCCAGGGCCTGCATGGCTTCGGTGTAGAGGCGCTGGGCGTACTGGTTGGCGGCTTCCAGGCCCAGTGCGGAGACATAGGTCGGCTTGTTGGCGTCTTCGTCCTTGCCAGCGGTCTTGCCCAGCACGGCGGACTCCTGGGTGCAGTCCAGGATGTCGTCCACCACCTGGAACGCCAGGCCGATGGCGGCGCCGTAATCGCTCAGGGCCTGCCAGCCGACCTCCCCGGCATCGCCGCAGGCGGCGCCCATCAGCACGCTGCATTGCAGCAGCGCACCGGTCTTGCGGCGGTGCATGTCGCGCAGCGCAGTCTCGGTCAGGGGCTTGCCCACGCTGGCCAGGTCGATGGCCTGGCCGCCGGCCATGCCTTCCTGCCCCGCGGCGCGGGCCAGCAGACGCACGAGACGCGCCTGCAGCTCGGGAGGCACGCCGGTCTCTGGCGTCAGCACCTCGAAGGCCAGGGCCTGCATCGCATCGCCGGCCAGCATGGCCTGGGCCTCGCCGAACTGCACATGCACCGTGGGCTTGCCACGCCGGAGCATGTCGTTGTCCATGCAGGGCATGTCATCGTGCACCAGCGAATAGGCGTGGATCAATTCGACCGCGACCGCAGCCCGCAGGGCCGCCTCGCGATGCCCCTGCACCGCCTCGCAGGCGGCCAGCACGAGCACCGGGCGCAGACGCTTGCCGCCGCCCAGCACCGCGTAGCGCATGGCATCGCCCAGGCCCGCAGGGGCGTCGGCAGGCACGAAACGGTCCAGGGCCTCTTCAACTTCCGAGAGGCGCTTCTGAACCCAACTCTCCCATTGGTTCACTGTCATTCACTTGTCCAGGGCTTGAGCTGCCCTTCTTCGAGGACCTGGATCTGGTCCTCCACAGCCTTCAGGCGGCCACGGCAAAACGTCAGCAACTGACTGCCCCGCTGGTAGCTCTCCAGGAGCCGATCCAGGGGCAGCTGCCCACCTTCCATGGCCTGCAGCAACTGATCCAGTTCGGCGAGCGCCTCCTCATAACTGGCGGGCTCGCTGGTGGCTTTGGCGGGGACGGAACGTGGCATTGCAATGACGCGGTGTTGTTTCCCAATTGTAGTCAGCCCGCCCCCTGCCCCTCGGGCAAGCCCTGATGCGACCGAAGGGGCGTCGGCAAAAAAGACACGCCAACGTGATTCCATCACCTTGACACCCATCAAACCCGAATTCAAGTCCATCTGGTTTGAATTGGTTAGAATGTGATCTGCCCTCACCCTGCCGGTGGGGGTTTTTTCATTCCCACCCGCGGGGCCACCGGGTGGGGGGTTTCAAGACATGTTTTTTGGAGATCCTGGGGATCATGTCGAACCTGAGCATCACGCTGGAAGCTCTGGAGCGCACGCGCTCTCAACTCTCCGTCAGCACTTATTTCGACGAGGACCTGTTTCGCCGCGAGCAGGAACTCATCTTTCAACACGGACCGCGCTATCTGGCGCATGAATTGTCCGTCCCGCAGGTGGGCGATTACTACGCCCTGCCGCAGGAAGGCGAAGGTCGCGCGCTGGTTCGCACCAGCAAGGGCGTGGAACTCGTCTCCAACGTCTGCCGCCACCGCCAGGCCGTCATGCTGCGCGGGCGCGGCAACACGCGGTCGAACATCGTCTGCCCGCTGCACCGCTGGACCTACGAGCTGGGTGGCCAATTGGTGGGCGCCCCGCACTTCGACCACGACCCCTGCCTGCACCTGAACAACTACAAGGTGCGCACCTGGAACGGCATGGTGTTCGAGGACAACGGCCGGGACATTGCCGCCGACCTGGCCGGCCTGGGCCCGCGTGCCGACCTGGATTTCTCCGGCTACGTGCTCGACCACGTCGAGATGCACGAGTGCCACTACAACTGGAAGACCTTCATCGAGGTCTACCTGGAGGATTACCACGTCGGCCCCTTCCACCCCGGCCTGGGCAACTTCGTCACCTGCGACGACCTGCGCTGGGAGTTCGGCAAGCACCACTCGGTGCAGACGGTGGGCGTGCTGGACGGGCTGCGCAAGGTGGGCTCGCCGGTCTACCAGAACTGGCGCGACCAGGTGCTGAAGGCCCACGACGGCCAACCGCCCAAACAAGGCGCCATCTGGCTGACCTACTACCCGAACATCATGATCGAGTGGTACCCGAAGGTGCTGACGGTCTCGACGCTGTACCCGGTCAGCACACAGAAGACGCTCAACGTGGTGGAGTTCTACTACCCCGAGGAGATCGTCGCCTTCGAGCCGGAGTTCTGCCAGGCCCAGCGGGCCGCCTACATGGAGACCTGCATCGAGGACGACGAAATCGGCGAGCGCATGGACCTGGGCCGCAAGGCCCTGTTCGAGCGCGGCGACGACGAGGTGGGGCCCTACCAGAGCCCGATGGAGGACGGCATGCAGCACTTCCACGAGTGGTACCGCCACGTCATGGGCATGGGCCGCGCCTCCTGGTAAGCCGCCGGCTTGCCTCGGTCGGCCGCCCCGCCGGCCACCGCATCGGGCGACCTTCGGGTCGCCCGATGCGTTTCGGGTGATCCCTGCCGGGCCACTTGATCAAGGGCAATCCTGCCCTTCTTTCTCCGCCCTCAAACGGGTGGCGCATCGTATGCTGCGGCCATCCCAGAACCTGCCGCGCACGCGGACCCTGCCCGTGGACAAGCACTTTCTGACCTCCCTGTTCACCCCGCGGTCCCTGGTGGTCTTCGCGGGCAACCCGGCTCAGCCGGATTCCGCCACGCCCCTGGGGCGGGTGCTGCTGCAGTCGCTGGAAGAAGGCGGCTTCCCCGGCCCGGTCACACGCCTGGACATCGAGGGCGAAATCACCGCCAAGCTGTCCGAGCTGGCCCAGACCCGGGCCGACCTGGCCATCATCGCGCTGCCGGACGACCAAATCGAGGCGGCCCTGGAGATCGCCGGACGCATCCGCTGCCGTGCGGCCATGGTGCTGTCCTCCGGACTGCCCCAGACCACCTGCGCCGCGCTGCACGCGGTGGCCCGGCGCCACCACATGCCGCTGCTGGGGCCCAACAGCCTGGGCTTCCAGCGCCCCTCGGCCCACCTGAACGCGGGCGCCACCGGCCCGCTCGCCCACCAGGGCCCGCTGGCCCTGGTGTCGCAGTCGGGTGCGCTGACCACCTCCATCCTCGACTGGGCACGCCACAACGGCGTGGGCTTCTCCACCGTGGTGTCGCTGGGGGCCAACAGCTCGCTGGGCCTGGCGGAAGTGCTCGACTATCTGGCCAATGACAGCGCCACCCACAGCATCCTGATCTACATGGAAGGCATCCGCAACGCGCGGCGCTTCATGAGCGCGCTGCGGGCGGCCGCCTCGATCAAGCCGGTGGTGGTGATGAAGGCCGGGCGCAAGCCGGCCGGCTCCCATGCCGCGCTGACCCACTCGGCCGCCATCGTCGGCTCGGACGACGTGTTTGAAGCCGCCCTGCGCCGCGCTGGCGTGGTGCGCGTGCGCGCCTTCACGCAGTTGTTCTCCGCGGCCAAGTGCCTGGCCTCGCGCTACCGGCCGGTGGGCAACCGCCTGGCCATCATCACCAATGGCGGTGGGCCGGCCGTGCTGGCCGCTGACTGGGCCAACGACCTGGGTCTGGAAGTGGCGCGACTGGGCGACGCCAGCCGCGTCGGCCTGGCCCCCCTGCTGGGCAGTCAGGCCTCGCTGGGCCAGGTGATCGACCTGGGGGAGGAAGCCACCGGCGCCCAGTACGCGGCCGCCTTGAAGGTGGCCAGCGCCGACGCCGGGGTGGATGGCGCTCTGGTGATCTACTCGCCCAAGCCGGGCGGCCTGCCGGGCACCGAGCCCGACACCGTGGCCACCGCGGTGACCGAGGTGGCCCATCTGCAGGGCAAGCCGGTGGTGGCCTGCTGGATGGGCGACGAGACGGTGCGGGGCTCCCGCAGCCTGCTGGCCCAGCATGCGGTGGCGAACTTCCGCACGCCGGAGGCGGCCGTGGAGGCCTTCGGCAACCTGGCCAGCTTCTACCAGAACCAGCAGCTGCTGCAGCAGACCCCGCCGCCGATGACCGCGCTGGACAGCCCGGATGCCGAGGGCGCGCGCCTGCTGATCGAAAGCGTGTTGGCCGAACGACGCCATGTGCTGACCGAGATGGAGTCCAAGGCCCTGCTGGCGGCCTTCCACATTCCGGTCACGCGCACCATGCTGGCCCGCAGCGCCAGCGAGGCCATGCTGATCGCCAGCCAGCTGGGTTACCCGGTGGCGCTGAAGATCGATTCGCCCGACATCAGCCACAAGAGCGATGTCCGTGGCGTGGCACTCAATGTGATGACCGCCACCCAGGTGCGCGACACCTACAACGACATGCTGGCCGCGGTGGCCAAGGTGCTGCCCCAGGCCCGCATCAACGGCGTCACCATCCAGCCCATGAGTGGCAAGCCGCGCGGGCGGGAGCTCTACATTGGCATGACCACCGACGACCCCTTCGGTCCGGTGATCACCTTTGGTGCGGGCGGCACGATGATCGAGCTGATCGCCGACCGGGCGATGGAGCTGCCGCCACTCAACCAGTTCCTGGCCCACCGCCTGATCGAGCGCGCCCGCGTGGCCGAAACCCTGGGCAGCTGGCGCGGCGCCCCACCGGTGGATGTGGACGCGCTGGAACAGGTGCTGCTGCGGGTCTCGGAAATGGTCTGCGCACTGCCCCAGCTGCGGGAGATGGACATCAACCCCATCATCCTGGACGAGACCGGTGCGGTGGCGGTGGATGCCCGTATCGTGGTGGAGCCGTCCGGCTCATCATCGAGCCTGCCCTACCAGCACCTGGCCATCCTGCCCTACCCCGCCGGCCTGGCGCGCGAATGGCCGCTCAAGGGTGGCGGGCTGTGCACCATCCGGCCCATCCAGCCCGACGACGCCGACATGCTGCAGGCCCTGGTGCGCGGCCTGTCGCCAGAAAGCCGCTACTTCCGCTTCGTCAGTGCGATGCAGGAAATGCCGGCCCGCATGCTGGCGCGTTACACGCTGATCGACTACGACCGCGAGATGGCCCTGGTGGCCGTGCGGCACCACCGCCAGGCGAACGAGGACGGCAGCTTCAGCGACCGCGAGGAGATCATCGGCGTCTCGCGCTACATCACCAACCCGGACCAGACCACCTGCGAGTTTTCGCTGGTGGTGTCCGACAGCGTGTCCGGCCAGGGACTGGGCTCGCGGCTGATGCTGTCCATCATCGACGTGGCCCGCGCCAAGGGCCTGAGCGAGATCCAGGGCTTGGTGCTGACCCACAACGACAGCATGCTTCGCCTGATGCGCAGCCTGCATTTCGAGGTCAAACCCTATCCGGAAGACCCCGACTTCCGCCTGTGCACCTACCTCCTGTAAGGTCGAAGCTCTGACTGGTTGCGGCTGCCGGTCTTCTACAATGGCCGCTCACCCGCCACCAATGCGGAGGTCACCATGCTCGAAGACCTGGAAGTAGGCTCAAGAATGGGGATCTGGGCGGCTTGCATCGTCCTGATGCTGGTCCTGGCGGGTGTCGCGGGCGGCCTGTGGGTCCGCCAGTGGCGGGCAGAACATGCGGCACGTGCGGCCAGTTCCGCACCGCCCCCCGGCCCCGGCTGGACAACCGCCCGCGCCACGAACACCCCCTGAGCCCCGCCAGCCGGCCTGTCTGCATCGGACGCCACCTGGACGGTGGCCTTTCTGCATGCATGACGAGGCCATGGCTGGCATCCACATTTCCGATCTTGAATCCGCCATCAACTGGTGGCGCGAACGCTCACCCTCGGCCGACGGGGTGACCGCCTGCCCCGAGGTGGTGGCTCTGGGCGAACCCTACGCGCTGCTGGTCTACCGGCAGGCCAGCGAAATGGATGAGGCCGCCCTCAGTCCCGCCGCCCTGGCGGCCTGGCTGGCCTGGTACGACAGCACCCCCGATGCGCCCTGCATCGCCATCTGTTCCACCGCCCAGGGCGACCCCACTTGCAAAGGTTGTGGCCGCACCGAGGACGAGGTCCAGAACTGGCCCATGCTGAGCCCGGCCGAGAAGCGCCAGGTCTGGCACCGCATCACACTGGAAGGCACAGCCTGGCGCTTCAACCGCTACGCCGAGCGCGCTGGCGCCACGGACCAGGGAACGGCCCGATGAGCGACCGGAGCTGGCTGGCCAGCGCGCGCCGCATCGCCCACCTGGCCTGGCCGGTCTACATCGGCCAGCTGGCGGTGCTCGCCTTCAACACCGTGGACACCGTGGTGGTGGCCCGCCACTCGCCGCTGGACCTGGCGGCGTTTGCCGTGGGCACGGCGGCCTACATCACCATCATCATCGGCTTCATGGGGGTGGTGCTGGCTCTCTCGCCCGTGGTCGGCCAATTGCATGGCGCCGGGCGACACGAAGCCGCAGGCGATCAATTCCATCAGGGCCTGTGGCTGGCCCTCGGGCTGTCCGCCCTGGGTGCGCTGTTCCTGTGGTGGCCCGAGCCCTTCCTGTGGATGGCCAAGGCGGGCCCGGAGGTGGCGCAGCGCACCCGCAGCTACCTGCGTGCCCTGACCCTGGCCCTGCCAGCGGCCCTGCTGTTCACGGTGTTCCGCTCTTTCACCACCGCCGTGTCACGGCCCAAGCCGGTGATGCTGCTGCAGTTGGGTGGGCTCTCGCTCAAGATCCCGCTGACCATCGCCCTGGTCAACGGCTGGCCGGCCATCGGCCTGCCGTCGCTGGGCGTGGCCGGCTGCGCCTGGGCCACGGTCGTCGTGCTGTGGACCCAGACCGCCGGGGCCTGGCTGTGGCTGAACCGGGATGCGTTCTACGCGCGCTTCCTGCTCTTCGAGCGCGGCCTGCGCCGCCCCCACGCCCCGGCGCTGTGGGACCTGCTGCGCCTGGGCGTGCCCATGGGCGCCGGGTTTTTGATCGAGGTGACCGGCTTCAGCTTCATGGCCCTGTTCATCGCCCGCCTGGGCACCACGCCCGTGGCCGGCCACCAGATCGCGATGAACCTGATCTCGCTGATGTTCATGCTGCCCATGTCGGTGGGCAATGCCACCAGCACGCTGGTGGCCCAGCGCATCGGCGCCCACGCCCTGGGCGACGCGCGCCGGCTGGGCTGGCATGGACTGTGGCTGGGGACCGGATTGGCGGCCCTGGTCGGCAGCAGCGTCTACCTGGCCCGCACACCGGTGCTGGAGCTCTACACCCGCGATGCGGCGGTGGTGGCCGCCACCCTGCCCCTGCTGGCCTGGCTGGCCGTCTTCCACGTGGCCGATGCGGTGCAGACAGTGGTGGCCTTCACGCTGCGGGCCTGGCGCATCGCCACGGCCCCGATGGTGGTGTACGCGGTCTCGCTCTGGGGCGTGGGCCTGGGCGGTGGCTACCTGCTGGCCTTCAATGTGACCGGCACAGTGCCCCAGACGCTGCAGGGCGCCCCGGGCTTCTGGACCGCCGCCACCTTGGGCTTGCTGGCCGCCGGCACCGGACTCACCGCCCTGCAGGGCTGGGTGCTGCGACGGCGCGCTCAGGCCCCCGGCGGCTGAAGCAGACGAGCCGCCGGCAGGGTCAGCACGAAGCAGCTGCCGCCCCCCTCCCGGAGTTCGCAGTGCACCCGGCCTTGGTGGCGCAGGGCGATCTGGCGGACCAGCGCCAGCCCCAGGCCCACGCCGCCCTCGCGCTCGGCATGCCCGGCCATGCGGTAGAAAGGCTCGAAGATGCGTTCACGTTCAGCCTCGGGCACACCCGGGCCGCGGTCGCAAACCCGCAGTTGGACCTCGCCAGAGGGCTGCAGCGCCAGTTCGGCCTGGACATCCTGCCCGCCATAGCGACGGGCGTTCTCCAGCAGGTTGCGCACGGCACGGCGCAGCAAGCGCTCGCTGCCCCGCAGCATCAGCGGCGGTCCCTCGACCTGGGCATCCACCCGGCTGGCCTCCTCGGCCATCACGGCCAGGGCATCCACCGGATCATCCAGATCCACGGCCACACCGGCCTCCAGCCGGCTGGAGAGCAGCACTTCTTCGACCAGGGCATCCAGCTCGCGGATGTTGACCTCGATCTCCTTGCGCAGAGCAGCCCGCTGCGCCGGCGCAGCGTCGTCGATCATGGACAAGGCCATCTTCAGTCGCGCCAGGGGCGAGCGCAGTTCATGGCTGGCGTTGGCGAGCAGACTCTGGTTGGACTGCACCAGGGACTGGATGCGCTGCGCGGCGCGGTTGAAGCTCGCCGCCAGGGTGGCCACCTCGTCCTTGCCTTCTTCCTGCACCCGCTGGGCCAGGGCGCCGGCCCCGAAAGCTTCGACGCCATGCTTGAGCCGCTCCAGGCGGCCGGTGATGCTGCGCACCACCGGATAGGCACCGGCCGCCACGGCCATGAACAACATGGCCAGCAGCACGACCAGGCCCAGGCTGGCCGGCCACTCGCCCCCGGGCCCGAGCAGGAAGCCCGGGGGAGGCAGCTGTGGTCGATCCCCGCCGGGGCCACCAGGCCCGCGATCCGCCCCCGGCAGTCCCGGTGGCAGGCGGTCCTCGGGGAAGGCCATTGGTTCACCACGCTGAGGACCCGACGCCTCGACCTCCGGAGGCAGACGTCGCAGCGGCAACATCCGCAGATCCGGCCGCATGATCAGAAGCTGACGCCCGTCTTCCAGCGGCACAGTCAGCGGCCGCCCATGGCCCTCCGCCTCGAGGTCCAGATAGCGCCGTGACGCTGCGATGCGCTGCCCCTTGGCATCCAGCAGGGCCAAGGGCGTGTGCATGCGATGCGCCCAGTCCTCCAGCGCGTTGGACTGAGCGGCCAGCGTGGCCGTGCTGGGCGGCAAAGAACTCTGGATCAGCGGCCCCCAGCTGGCCAGGCGCTCCGACAACAGGGCATCGGCCCGCGCCCGTTCCTGGGACAGATGCCGTTCCAGCAGCCATCCCGAGGCCAGCGCGAACAGCGCCAGCGCCGCAATGACGGTCAGCCAGATCCGGATGTAGAGGGATCTCAATCCGCGTCCTGGCGCCGCGCGAACACGTAGCCCGTTCCCCGCACGGTCAGCACCCGCTTGGGATTCTTCGGATCGTCCTCGATCACCGCCCGGATGCGCGAGACATGCACATCGATCGATCGGTCAAAGGCCTCGAGCGGATGCCCCTTGAGGGCGTCCATGATCTGGTCGCGGCTGAGCACCCGGCCCGGGCTCTGGGCCAGCACGGCAAGCAGATCGAACTGGTGGCTGGTCAGATCGCAACGCTTGCCGTCCAGGCGGGCCTCGCGGGCACCCAGGTCCACCTCCAGACGGCCGAATTCGAGCACATCGTCGACCTCCGGCTCCGGCGTGGCCCGGCGCAGCAGGGCCTTGATCCGCGCCAGCAGTTCGCGCGGCTCGAAGGGCTTGGGCAGGTAATCGTCCGCCCCCAGTTCCAGGCCGACGATGCGGTCCATGGGCTCGCCGCGCGCCGTCAGCATCAGCAAGGGCAGGCGCTTGAGGCGGGCATCGTTGCGCAACTCGCGGGTCAGGTCGAGACCATCACCGTCAGGCAGCATCAGGTCCAACACCAGGGCGTCATACGCCCCCACCTGCAGGCGGGAACGCCCCTCGCCCAGCGAACCGGCGCTCTCTACGTCGTAGCCGTGACCGCGCAGGTAGTCGCCCACCATCGCGGTCAGGCGGGAATCGTCGTCAATCAGCAGGATCTTGGCAGCCGTCATCTCGACCTTCGGGTCGGACGCCAACAGCGGCGCCCGCTGGGAAGACTGGAACGTCAGCATGGTAACTCCCTCTCCTTTGAATGATCACGGGACAAGATGCGGGGGCGGCGGCATGCTGGGAGGGTCCGGCCAGGGGCCCTCCCCAAGGTCGCCGTGCCCCCCATCAGCCGCGGGCGCCTTCGACAGCAAAACCAGCTGAGCGCGCTGGGCGGGTGTCAACACCTCGGCCGCGTCCAGCGTGGCCTTGAGCAGCCGGCGGCTCATCTTGTCGTGGGCCTGTTCCATCTGGGCACGCAAGGCCTCCGCGGCCTGCGCGTCGACCGTCTGTGCAGCCAGCAAGGTGGCCCACCGGTCCGCCAACGCCCGGTCGGCCTCGCGCTGCTGCACCTGGTCCGCATGCAGGCCTTCGGCGATGGCCTGCAACTGCCCCTGCTGGGCAGCGGTGAGCGCCAGCTCCGGCGGCAGGCGATCACAGTGCAACAGCCCCCCCAGGACCGGCGCGCCAGGCCCGGGCATGGGCATTGCGCGAGGGCCCGGGGGCGGCAGCCCCTGCGCCGAAGCCAGGGCGACCATGCCCAACCCGCCCAACAGCACGAGCAGCAACCCTGCGCAGGCGATGCGAGCCTGAGATCCTCCCCACGTCGAACGCTTCATCGCGGCATCCTTTTCCTGTCCGTTCGGGCAATGGCAGGATGCTGACCGGCACGCGTTAGCCCGCGTTGGCCGCCCCGTAAAGATGGGTAAATCCGTCAGCCGGCGATGGCCGCCTGGCACCCCAGACGATGGCGCAGCGATGCGAGTGCGGCCTGGGTGGCGCATTCGATGAGACCCTGCTGTGCAGCGCGGGACTCGTTGGCTCGCGCCAGGAGCAACATCTGCGTGCCCAGGATCTGGCTGAGCACCTGGTCCCGGCAGACATCCAGCAGGGCCTCCTCCTGACCAGCCTGTCCCGATAAGGGTCGCAGCAACAGATCCAGTTGGACGCGCTGGGCCCCGAACCAGGGCGGATACCCCCGTCCGTCCGTCTCGGCCTGCCAGGCCGCCAGGATCTCGCGCAGATGGTCGGGATGGTCCATCCAATAGGAGAGAAAGCCCTGCAGGCAAGCGTCCAGACGGCTCCAATCGCAGGGCGACTCCGCCCCTGCGAGCTCTCCCTGAGCACAAGCCAGGCGCAGCATGTCGGCCCAGATGTGGTGCATCAGATGGGCCTTCGTGGGGAAGTAGGTGTACAGCGCCATCGTGGAGATGCCCAGCTGCCTGGCCAGCGCCCGCATCGACACGGCACGCTCCCCGCCCTGGTGGAACAGGGCCATCGAGGCTTCCACGATTTGCGCCCGCATGGCCTCCCTCGCAGCTTTGCTGCGCCGGCAAACGCGCACAGTAACTGACGGACGGAAAGGACGAGCCATCAGAAGGTCTCGGACATCGGGAAGAGATGGGCGGATTCTTCCCGAGGCCGGCAGATGCCCGGATCAGCCGGACAGGAGGGCCCAGATCCCACAGGGCCTTTGCACCCCATGAACTAGGGAGTTCCATGGTGTGACAAAAGTAACACCGTACGCGTACGCTCTCACAACGCGACGACCACCGCCCCCCATCACCAGGCATCCACCGATGCACCGCACGGAGATGCACGCGCCTTTTCATGACGCACGACCACCGAGACTCCGATGCCGGCTTCCCCACCCAAGCGCTTGTCGATGCCCTGGACAGTGCCATCAGCCTGCTGGCACTGAGCGAACTGTCGCCCCAGCGCATTCCCAGCCTGGTGAAACATCTGCAGAGCCTGGGGCACTGGCTGGCCCAGCATGGGGGGGCCGCCTGGGAACAGGCTGGACGGACCCTGGCATCACGCTCCCCGGGTTTGCTTGAAGGCGAGAGCCAAGCCGTGCGTTCGGTACTGCTGGACGAACTCGGCCAATGGCGGCGGCGGCTGCAGGAACCCGATGCCCCGCCCAATCACCCCGCGGACGAACGGAAGCGGCTGGCGGCCGTCCCTGCGCAGGCAGAGCGGCTGGCCCTGGACGAGCATGCGATCCTCAGCGTGACCGATCGCCAGGGGGTGATCACCGACGTCAACGAGCGCTTCTGCCTGATCAGCGGCTACCGGCGCGAGGAACTGATCGGCAGCACCCATGGCCTGCTGCGCTCCGGCCGGCATCCCGACAGCGTGTATCGAGAGATGTGGGGCACGATCACCCGGGGAACGGTCTGGCAGGGCGTCCTGTGCAACCGCAGCAAGGACGGCAACTACTACTGGGTGCAGTCGACCATCGTGCCCATCCGAGGGGATCAGGGCGAGATCACGGAGTTCGTGTCCATCCGCACCGACATCACAGCGCTCAAGGAAATCGAAGAGCGCCTGCGTCTGCTGGAGAGAGCGACCCACGGCAGCCGCACCGGCATCCTGATCGTCGACCGGTGCCATCCCGACATGCCGGTGGTGTGGGCGAATCATGCGGCCGCCCGGCTCGCCGGCGTGCCGCCGACGCAGTTGCTGGGCACCCCCTGCCAGGCCGGCGTCCCCCAGGACGACCCCGAACTCGGGACCCTGTGCGCGCACATCGGAACCCATGAAGCCAGCGAGGGTCCGGTGCACATTCGCATCCGGCCCGACCAGGTCATCGAACTGCGCTGCTCGCCGATCCATGACAGCGAAGGCATCCACACCCACGGGCTGGTGCTGATGGAGGACGTCACCGTGGCCGAGCGCCAGAGCCAGGCGCTGGCGCAGGCCCAGGCCCGCCTGCTGCAGGCCCAGCACACAGCCCAACTGGCGCACTGGGTGTATGACGCCCACTGCCAGCAGCTCACGGGCAGTGACCTGCTGAATGACCTGCTCGGTGTTGAAGATCGCGCACGGAGCCGCGCAGCACTGCCGGTGCTCTTCGGCAATGTCGTGCCCGAGGACCGGGTGGCCGTGCTGCGTGCGCTGGCAACGCTCAGACGCAGCGCCAGCACCCAGCTCAGCGTCCAGTTCCAGCACCCGCAGCGCGGGATCCGCCATCTGGCGATCACGGGGACCCTGGAAAGCCTGCCCGGCCAGCCCCGGCGCTGGATCGGCACAGTGCAGGATGTCAGCAGGCTCCGACAGGCGGAAGAGCGCGCGCAGAAGCTCACACAGGTGTTCGATCACACCGACCAGTGCATCTGCATCACCGAAACCGATGGCCGCCTGCGGCATGCCAACCGGGCGGCCCGCCAGTTACTGGGACTGAGCGCCACCCGCCATTCAGAGCAGCGCCTGCACGACCTCGTCCTGCCCTCGGATCGGGAGGAAGCCCTTTGGCAGATTCAGCAGCTGAGCCGACAGGGCGGTCGATGGAGCGGACTGCTGCGCCTGGAGCTTGCCGATGGCCGCTTGCTGAGCGTGCGCCACGAAACGGGTGTGATCATCGGCCGGCCGGGGCATGCGCGGTACTTCTACCACCTGTTCCAGGACTGCGCGAAGGATCTGCGCCACCACGAGGAGCTCCTGGAGGCCAAGCTCAGCGCCGAGCGCGCCAACGAAGCCAAGACGGCCTTTCTCTCCCGCATGAGCCATGAACTGCGCACGCCTCTGAATGCCATCCTCGGCTTCGCCCAGCTGATGGAACTGGACCGGCCCGCCGACACCCGGCACGCCAGCTACGTCCACGAGATCCTCAGGGCGGGAAGACACCTGCTGACCCTGATCAACGACGTGCTCGACCTGTCGGCCATCGAGTCGGGCCGGGTTGCCGTGGACTGTCGGCCACTGGCCATGGACGAACTGCTGAGCGAGTGCGCCAGCCTGATGAAACCGCTGGCCGACGCCCGAGAGATCAGGCTGAGCACGAGGGTTGATCCCGCCGTGATGGTGCTGGCAGACCGCATCCGGCTCAAACAGGTGCTGCTGAACCTGATGTCCAACGCCGTGAAGTACAACCGGGACGCTGGCCAGGTGTGGGTGACAGTCCAGACCGCCTCGGCACGAGTACACGTCACCGTCAGCGACACGGGCCCCGGGATCCCTCCCGAGTACCGGGCCCGCCTCTTCCAACCCTTCTCGCGCCTGCGCCTGGAAAAGCAGACCGTCGAAGGCCATGGCATGGGGCTGGCCGTGTCCCAGCGGCTGGTGGAAGCCATGCAAGGACAGATCGGCCTGACGGACACGCCGCCCGGCCAAGGCTGTGAATTCTGGATCGATTTGCCGCCGCCCCCCTGCCCGGATTGAGGCCGCGCAGCGGCCCCTGTCCGGACGCAAAAAAGCCCCGACTGGCGGGGCCTTATGCTGTTTTGGCGGAGAGGGAGGGATTCGAACCCTCGGTACGTTATTCACGTACGCCTGATTTCGAGTCAGGTACAATCGACCACTCTGCCACCTCTCCTGAAAGCGGCGTTTTCGGGGCGCCTTCAAAGGCGTTCCTGAAAACTTTCACCCTGGGGTGGTCACCACCAAGTGAAGCTGTGCATTCTAGCGCAGGCTTTCAAAGTTCAGCAAGCGGCTCGCGTGGGAATCTCACCCGCCCTGTTCATTGCTGGTCATCGGGCCAGGCCTGCTCTCGCATCAGCGCGATGAGCTCCTCGCCCGACGGCAGCCCTCCCCCCTCCTCGCCCGCCAACAGCAGGTCCGCCAGTTCGCGCTTGTCGCGGTGCAGGGTCAGGATCTTCTCTTCCAACGTGCCTTCGGTGACCAGGCGGTAGACCGTCACCGGCCGCTGCTGGCCGATGCGGTGGGCCCGGCCGCTGGCCTGGTCCTCCACCGCCGGGTTCCACCAGGGGTCGGCAATCACCACGTAGTCGGCCACCGTCAGGTTCAGGCCGAAACCGCCGGCCTTCAGGCTGATCAGGAACAGGTCGCCCACGCCGGCCTGGAAGGCATCGACGCGCTGCATGCGCTCGGCCGCCGGCGTGCTGCCATCCAGGTACTGGTAGGCGATGCCGGCCGCGTCCAGCGGCGCCTTCAGCAGGGACAGGAAGTCAACGAACTGGCTGAAGACCAGGGCCTTGTGGCCGTTGGCCACCAGCTCGGCGGCCAGCTCGCCAAAGGCCTGCACCTTGGCACCCACCAGGCTCAGCGAGGGCGTGACCAGGCGCGGGTCACAGGCGGCGCGGCGCAGCCGGGTCAGGCCCGCCAGGATGTTGAACTGGGCCTGGCCCGGCGCATCGCCCGTCAGACTGCGCTCGGCGGCCACCAGGGCGTCGCGCCGCAGGGCCTCGTAGTGGGCCTGCTCGGCGGCGTCGGGCTGCACCTTGAGCACCAGCTCGGTCCGCGGCGGCAGGTCGTCCAGCACCTGGGCCTTGGTGCGGCGCAGGATGAAGGGCGCGATCAGGCGGCTGAGTTGCCGGCGCGCAGCCTTGTCGCGCTGGCGCTCGATGGGGCCGGCAAAGCGCTCGTTGAAGCGGGTCAGCGTACCCAGCAGCCCGGGGTTGCAGGCCTGCATGACCGACCAGAGCTCGCCCAGCCGGTTCTCGATGGGCGTGCCCGACAGCGCCAGGCGGAAGCCCGCCTGCAGGCCGAACACCGCCTGGGTGCGCTTGGCCGCCGCGTTCTTGATGGCCTGGGCCTCGTCCAGCACCAGCGTGGTCCAGGGGCGCTCGGCAAAAGCCTCGGCCTCGGGCTGCAGCAGGGCGTAGGACACCAGCAGGATCTGGCCCGGCCGGTCAAGCGCGCGCTGAGCGGCCCGGTCGGCGCCAGGTTCACCATAGATCTGCACATCCAGCGAGGGCGCAAAGCGCCGGGCCTCGGCCCGCCAGTTACCGACCAATGAAGTGGGCGCCACCACCAGGGCCGGTCCCTGGGCGGCACGGGCCAGCAACACGGCCAGGGCTTGCAGCGTCTTGCCCAGGCCCATGTCGTCGGCCAGGCAGGCGCCCAGGCCGGCATGGGCCAGACGCATGGCCCATTCGAAGCCTTCTTCCTGGTAAGGCCGCAGCGTGGCCTGCAGGGTTTTGGGCAGAACCGGCACCCAGGCCCGCGCCTCGTCCAGGCGGGCGAGTTGCCGGGCAAACGCCTCGTCCACCTGCACGTTCAGGTCTTCGGTCAGCTGTTGCAGCCAGGGCGCGGCCAGCTTGGGAATGCGCAGCGTGGCCAGGTCGTCCTTGCCCGCCCGCAGCCCGGCCACCGTGGCCAGGGCGTCCAGCCGCTCCTTGAGCTCCTGGGTCAGGGCCAGGTAGCGGCCTTCGCCCAGCGGCACGAAACGGCTCTTGCGGCCTTGCTGCAGGGCCACCAGCTGCTGCAGGCCCAGCACCAGCGCTTCGTCCACCGCCAGCTCGCCCTCCAGCGCCAGCCATTCCTGGCGGGTGTGCACGCGCAGGGTCAGCGCGGCGGTGCCGCGGCTGTCCACCCGCAGGGCCTGGCCCTGGGGCCAGTCCAGGGCCTGCAGGGCGTTGAGCGGCCCCAGGCGCTCCACCACGGCCAGGGCCTGTTCGGGCTCGTCCAGCGACCATTCGCAGGGCGCGCCTTCGGGTGCGTCGGCCAGCCAGGGGCAGGCCTGCAGCACCGCGTCCAGATGGGCGCGCTCGGCCGCCAGGTCGCGCTGCACGCCCAGCGATTCACCACCCAGCGTGGCCACCAGGCGGGCGCGGCCATTGCCGGGCACCAGGCGGGGGCCCTCGGTCGCAAAGTCCGGCCCGAAAGGCGCGGCCACCAGGCGCAGCTGCAGCCCCTCGCCCACCGGCACCAGCTCGGCGCGCAGCCGGGCATCGGCCGGCAGCTCGCGCTCGGCCTGGGCGGTCTGGGCGTCGTCGCTGTGGATGCGGAAATGGGCGCCCAGGCCAGTCAGCACCTGCTGCAATTGCCCCGCGCCCTGGGGCGGGATGTCCAGCCCCTCGGGGCCCAGCAGCTGAGCCACCCGCTTCTGGGCCGGGGTGAGGCGCACCAGCCGAGCCCGCCGCGGGCTATCGCGCACCACGCAGATCAGGCGCAGCGCCTCCAGCTGCTTCTGCTCGGCCGGGCTGCCGCCCCAGCGGGCCTGGGCCTCGTCGGCGGCCACCTGCATGGGTGGCCACAGGCGCACCCGCAGGCGCTCGCCCTCGCGCAGCACCTCCAGTTCGGCACTGGCCTCCTGCAGTTCGATGGGCTGATCCGGGTCTTCGGACAGGGCGACGGACGGGTGCCCCACCAGGGCCACCACAGCCGCGGGCAGATCGAAACGCACATCGCGGCCGTAGCGCTCCTGCTGCAGGGTGCGGGCCACCGCGGCATCGGCCGGCGGCAGGGCCTCGGCCCCGCGCTGCAGGCGCGACAGCGGCACCTCCTTGAGCTTGCCCCAGCCCCGCACGCCCTGGCGTTGCTCCAGGGCCTGCAGGTCCAGCACCGCGCCGCGGGCGTCCAGCTCCAGCACCCAGCGCAGCCGGGTCTCGATGGCAGCCACCGGCTCAGCTGGCGTCGGGGCCACGATGCCGCGCAAAGCCTCAAGCGCCTGTTGCCACTGCTCGCGCGGCCCAGCGATGAAGAAGCCTGGCGGAGGGACTTCGCCCTGCAGAACGCACAGCGCGGCATCCAGCTGCTTCGCCGCCACGGTCTGACCGGACGCGAGCAGACGCTGCCGCAGCTGCCCGGCCGCCTCCAGTTCCGGCAGGGACAGGGCCTCCGGCACGGCCCCTTCCTTGAGCCAGGCCCGCATCAGCCAGCGCCACAGGTCCAGCGGCGAGACCTGCACCCGCCCGCCCAGCGTGTAGGGCCGGAAGCTGCCCAGCTCGCGCCGGGCCTCACCCTGCCGCATCTGGATGGCGAGCGCCATGAAGCCGAAGGGGCTGTCCAGCACCGGCTCGCGCTTGCCGCCCTCGCCCAGGCAGAACTTGAGCGCCGTGGCCAGGTCGGCCGCCGTGCCGCGGGCCAGCAGGGCCAGTACATAGGCGGTGCCGGCCTGCTGGGGGAGCAGCCGCGTGCGCCGGCCGGTGAGCTTGCGCAGATCGGCCAGGGCCTGCTCGGCCCGGGCGATGCAGGCCTCCCAACGCCCGGCCTGAGCGTCGAGAACAGACAGCATGGCGCCGTGCAAGGCCATTCGCCCTGGCAGGGCGGCATCGTCGGGCGTGCCGCCAGCCTGCAGGGACGGGGCCACGCAGGCTTCCAGCCCATCACCCCGGCCTTGGGCGCACAACCATTCGGCCTGGGTCCAGCGCAGCAGGCCCAGTTCGGCGGGTTCACCCGGGCCGCCGCGGGCCAGCAGGCCGGTGACGGCAGCGTTCAGGTCCAGCCCCTCGGGTGCAGGCAGCAGATTCAGGCAGCCGGCCACCGCGTCCTGCAGGGTGATGGCGGCGACTTCGGGCGCCAGCCAGGGCAGGGTGTCGTCGCCCAGCACCGGGCCGATGGCCAGCGGCAGCACTTGGTCCAGGCGGTCGCAGCCCCAGGGCAGGCGTGGCTCCAGGCCCTTCAAGTCGAGCAGCGAGGCACCGGTCAGGGCTTCCAGCCGGATGCGTGCCACGGCGGCATCCACCGAGGGCAGGCGAATGTCGCCGTGGCGGCTGAACGCCAGCAGCGGGTAGCCGTCGCAACGCGCCAGGGTGTCGCGCAGGGTTTCGGCGGAAGCGGTGTCCAGCAGGCCCTGCCAGGCCGGTGCCACCGCGGCCGGCTGGAGCGACCAGAAGCCGGTGCGGCGCAGGTCTTGCACCACCCAGCCTCCCTGCGACAGCCCATGCAGGGCTTCGCGGACGTGCTCCTGTGTGGGGCGGCGCTCGCCGGTCTCGCGCAGCGCCGGCTCGGCCAGGGCCTCGAAGACCCAGCTGCGCGGACGCGCCACCGCGCCCAGCGCCAACGCGCCCAGTACCGCGCGCGCCAGGGGCGGCAGCGCGGCGTGGGTCGGGGTCGTCACACCGGTCAGGATGAAACGCCCGCCAGGCTCAGGCCGTCAGGACGGTCAGACCGCCCAGGTAGGGCTGCAGCGCCTCGGGCACGGCGACGCTGCCGTCGGCCTGCTGGTAGTTCTCCAGCACGGCCACCAGCGTGCGGCCCACCGCCAGGCCGGAGCCGTTGAGGGTGTGGACCAACTCGGTCTTGCCCTGGGCGTTCTTGAAGCGGGCCTGCATGCGGCGGGCCTGGAAGTCACCCATGTTGGAACACGAGCTGATCTCGCGGTAGGTGTTCTGCGCCGGCACCCACACGTCCAGGTCATAGGTCTTGGTCGAACCAAAACCCATGTCGCCGCTGCACAGCAGCACGGCGCGGTAGGGCAAGCCCAGGGCCTGCAGCACGGCCTCGGCGTGACCGGTCATCTCCTCCAGCGCGGCGTTGCTGTGCTCGGGCGCGACGATCTGCACCATCTCGACCTTGTCGAACTGGTGCTGGCGAATCAGGCCGCGGGTGTCGCGGCCGGCCGAGCCGGCTTCCGAACGGAAGCAGGGGCTGTGGGCAGTCAGCTTGATGGGCAGCTCATCGGCCGCCAGGATGCTGTCGGCCACCGTGTTGGTCAGCGTGACCTCGGCGGTGGGGATCAGGTACCACTTGCTGCTGGCCGCCTCGGCCGCGCCGGAGGTGACGTGGAAGAGGTCCTGCTCGAACTTGGGCAGCTGGCCGGTGCCCTGCATGGTCTTGCCATGCACGATGTAGGGCGTGTAGCACTCGGTGTAGCCGTGGCGGGTGGTGTGCAGGTCCAGCATGAACTGGGCGAGCGCACGGTGCAGCCGGGCGATGGGGCCGCGCATCACGCTGAAGCGCGAACCGCTGAGCTTGGCGCCGGTCTCGAAGTCCAGGCCCAGGGGCGCGCCCAGGTCCACATGGTCCTTGACCGGGAAGTCGAAGCTGCGGGGAGTGCCCCAGCGGCGCACTTCCACATTGGCGGTCTCGTCGGCCCCCACAGGCACGTCGGCCTGGGGCAGGTTGGGCACGCCCAGCAGCATGTCGGCCATCTCGGCCTGCAAAGCCTCCAGACGGGCCGTGCCGGAGGTCATCTCGTCGGCAATGGCGGCCACCTCGGCCATCAGCGTAGCCACCTGGGCTGCGGTGTCCTCGCCCTTGGCGGCCTTGCCCTTGAGCATGCCGATCTGCTTGGACAGGCTGTTGCGCTTGGCCTGCAACTCTTCGGTGCGGACCTGCAGCTGCTTGCGCTCGGCCTCCAGGGTCTTGAAGCGGTCGACGTCCAGGAAGGGCTGGGGGTTCTTGCGGGTCTGGAGGCGGGCCACGACGGCGTCCAGGTCGCGCCGCAGCAGGCTGATGTCGAGCATGGTGTGTTCTTTCGGGGAATTCTGGAAATTGTAGGCAGAGGGGCGCACCGCAGCGTCAGCCCCTCCTGTGGAATCAACGGGATTCCGGGCTCAGGATCGCGAGGCGGCGAACTCGGCCATGGACTTGTCGCCCAGCCCCTTGGGCAGCGGGAACTCGGTCGTCTCCTTGACACCGGGCATGTGCCGCACCGACACCGAGCCCAGTGCCTTGAGCCTCGCGATCACGGCCTGCACCAGCACGTCGGGCGCGGAGGCGCCAGCGGTCAGGCCCACGCGGGGCCGGTCGGCCAGCCACTGCGCCTTCAGGTCCTCGGCCGAATCGACCATGTAGGCCGGCGTGCCCAGGCGCTCGGCCAGCTCGCGCAGGCGGTTGCTGTTGGAGCTGGTGGGGCTGCCCACCACGATGACCACGTCCACCGCCGGCGCCAGCACCTTGACCGCGTCCTGGCGGTTCTGGGTGGCGTAGCAGATGTCCTGCTTCTTGGGCTCGCGCACCAGGGGGAAGCGCTCCTTCACCGCGGCCAGAATCTCGGCTGCGTCGTCCACACTCAGCGTGGTTTGGGTGACCACGGCCAGCTTGTCGGGGCGGGTCACCGGCACGGTGGCCACGTCCTCGGCATCTTCCACCAGGAAGATGCCCTCGTGCAGCTGGCCCATGGTGCCTTCCACCTCGGGGTGGCCCTTGTGGCCGATCATGATGAACTGGTAGCCTTCCTTGGAGAGCTTGGCCACTTCCACATGCACCTTGGTGACCAGCGGGCAGGTGGCGTCAAAGACACGGAAGCCTCGCGCCGCCGCCTCGGTCTCCACGGCCTTGGGCACGCCGTGGGCCGAGAACACCAGGGTTGCGCCGGCCGGCACATCGGCCAGATCCTCGATAAAGATGGCGCCCTTGGCCTTGAGGTCGTTGACCACATAGGTGTTGTGCACGATCTCGTGGCGCACATAGATGGGCGCACCGTGGATCTTGAGGGCGCGCTCGACGATCTCGATGGCCCGGTCCACGCCGGCGCAGAAGCCGCGCGGCTCAGCCAGGAGGATGTCACCGGGTTGTGCCGTCGCTGTCATCTCAGAGCACCCCGATGACCTGGACCTCGAAGGTCACGGCCTGGCCCGCCAGGGGGTGGTTGAAGTCGAACACCGCGCTGTCGCCGGCCAGCTCGCGCAGCACGCCGGCAAAACGGCCCTGGCCGTCCGGCGTGGGGAACTCGACCACGTCGCCGACGTTGTACTCGGCCTCCGGGTCGCCGTGCTCGCGCAGGAGAGCCAGGCTGACGCGCTGGACCATCTCGGGGTTGCGCTCGCCGAAGGCCTCGCCCGGCGCCAAGGTGAAGCTGGCGCGCGCGCCCTCCTCCAGCCCCAGCAGTTTGGCCTCGAAGGCGGGGGCCAGTTGGCCGGCGCCCAGTGTCAGGGTGGCTGGCTGGTCGTTGAAGGTGGTGACCACATCCGCACCGTCTGGCCCGGCGAGACGGTAGTGCAAGGTGAGGAAGGATCCCGGCTGGATGGTATTCACAGGGTGTCGCTCGCGCTGATAGTCTGGCCCGATTTTACGGGGCAGCCCGTGGCGCCTGGGGCACACCGGGCACACGGTCTTTCCAAGTCCAGGGAGCCATGGATGTCATTGAAGGATCTGCCTGCGGCCCTGCGCCCGCGGGAAAAGCTGCTGGCCCAGGGGCCGGCGGCACTGGCGGATGCAGAGTTGCTGGCCCTGCTGCTGCGCACCGGCCTGAAGGGCAAGGGCGTGCTGATGCTGGCCGACGAACTGCTGGGCCACTTTGCCGGCTTTGGCGGCCTGCTGCAGGCCCAGGCGGAAGACTTCCGCCGCATCAAGGGCCTGGGGCCGGCCAAGCGGGCTGAGCTGGCCGCGGTGATGGAAATGGCCCGCCGCGCCCTGCGCCAGCCGCTGGAGCGCGGCCCGGTGTTCGATTCGCCCCGCACCGTGAAGGACTACGTCAGCCTGCACCTGGCCCGGCGCGAGAAGGAAGTCTTCGGCGTGCTGTTCCTGGACAGCCAGCACCGCCTGATCGAATGGCGCGAGCTGTTCACTGGCACCCTCACCCAGACCAGCGTTTACCCCCGAGAAGTGCTGCGCCAAGCCATGGACCTGAACGCCGGCGCGGTGATCCTGGCCCACAACCACCCTTCGGGCCTGGCCGAGCCGTCCAAGGCCGACGAGTTCCTGACCCAGTCCCTCAAGACGGCGCTGCAGATGGTGGACGTGCGGGTGCTGGACCACCTGGTGGTGGGAGCAGGCGAGGTGGTGAGCTTCGCGGAGCGCGGGCTGCTCTGAATCTGGCGAGGCCCTGCGCGCAGGTCATGTCCCTCGCCTGTTGTAGGCTAGCGGCTTGCCAGAGGAAGACCAGCGATGAAGGGACACGGACTGCAGGACCTGGGCCGCTTGCGCGCCGAGCTGCGCCGTGCCCAGGCTGAAGCGCAGGCCGAGCAGGCCCGCCAGGCTGCCGAGCAGGCCCGGGCCGAGGCGGAACGCCATCTGTTCAGCCGGGCCGTGGGCGCGGTGCAAGCCTTGAAGCGAGCCGACCGCGCGGTGGCCAGCCGACCGCTGCCCGAGCCGATTCCCCGGCAGCGTGAGCTGGACGAGCAGGCGGCGCTGAAGGCCGCGCTCTCGGACGAGGTGGACGTCGAATCCCTGCTGCTGACCGACGATGGCCTGAGCTTTCGTCGGCCGGACATCGGCCCGGATGTGGTGAGCAAGCTGCGCCGCGGCCACTGGAGCATCCAGGGCGAACTGGACCTGCACGGCCTGCGGCGCGACGAAGCCCGCGAGGCCCTGGCCGGCTTCATCCGCCAGGCCCACCAGCACAGCCGCCGCTGCCTGCGGGTGGTGCACGGCAAGGGCCTGGGCTCGCCCGGGCGCGAGCCGGTGCTCAAAGCCAAGGTGCAGCGCTGGCTGGCTCAGCGCCAGGAGGTGATCGCCTTCGCGCAGGCCTCGGGTCCCCAAGGCGGCGCGGGCGCGCTGATCGTGCTGCTGGGTAGCCGGCGCCACGGCGCGCCGGCATCGCCTGGCGGCTGAGGCTCAGCTCGGCCGGTTGCGCATCCAGTCGGCGGTCTCGAACAGCGAGTGTTCCAGCCGGGTGCGCAGCGCCGGCTCGATGCCCTGCTCATCCATGGACTGGAACATGCAAGCCAGCCACTGGTTGCGCTCCTCCACGCCGATGGAAAACGGCAGATGCCGCGCCCGCAGCCGCGGATGGCCAAAGCGGTCGATGAAATGGTTGGGCCCACCCAGCCAGCCGCAGAGGAACCAGAACAGCTTGTCCCGCGCGTCGTCCAGCGTGCTGCCGTGCACCGAACGCAGCAGCGCGTAGCGCGGCTCCAGATCCATCAGGTCGTAGAAACGGTCCACCAGAGCCCGGATGGCGGACTCGCCACCCAGCTGTTCAAAGGGCGTGGGACCGGGGGTGGGGGTCTCGTTCTCGGGGTCGTCGGTGCTCATCAGGCGCTCAGGCGGGTGGCAGCAGCCACCATCGCCTGTGCGGCCGGGCTGCCGGGGTAGCATTCCAGCAGCAATTGTCGGCGAGTCACGGCCTCCCGGACAGCCGGGTCGGAGGGAATCTCACCCAGGAACTCCAGCTTGACCGGCGCATCCAGGCCGGGTGTGACATAGCGGTCCACCACCTGCTGCAGCTGGCCACGGATGGTTCGCCCCTCGCCAGGCCGATTGACCTGGTTGATCAGCAGGCGCAGGTCGCGCCGGCCGTGGCTGGTGGCCAGCACCTTGATCGTGGCGTAGGCGTCGGTCAGCGAGGTCGGCTCGGGCGTGCTGACGATCAGCACCTCGTCGGCCAGCGACACGGTGTAGAGCACCACATCGGAAATACCCGCACCGGTGTCCAACAGGATGCGGTCGAAGTGGGGACGCATCTGGCGGATGACATCCAGCAGCTTCTCGCGCACGTCGGGCGTGAGGCGGGAATATTCCACCATGCCGGAGCCGGCCAGCAGCACCGAGAAGCCGCCGGGCGCCGGCATCACCGCTTCATCAAGGGAATGCTTGCCGGTGAAGACGTCGTGCAGCGTGATCTTGGGATAGAGGTTGAGCACCACATCCAGGTTGGCCAGCCCCAGGTCGGCATCCAGCACCAGGACGCGCAGGCCCTGGCGCGCCAGGGCGGCAGCGAGGTTGGCCGAGGAGAAGGTCTTGCCCACCCCGCCCTTGCCGCTGGTGATGGCGGTGATGCGGGCCTGCCGCGTGGAGCCCGCCGGAGGCACGGACAGATTCGGAAGAGAGGTCATGCGTCGTTGTCCTCCGGCACGACACCGCCGAAGAGCAGGCCCTTTTCCTCGGCGCTGACCGTGGAGACGGGCGTGGGTTCCAGACAGGTGCGGTTGCGGCCCTCGGACTTGGCCCGGTAGAGCTGCAGGTCGGCACGTTCGATCCACAGGGAAGCGGTCGAGCGCACCCACTGGGGTGCGAAGGCGCCCCCGATGCTGACCGTGACACCCAAGGCTTGAGAGGGGCTGATCTCGATGATGCGGTTCTCGATTCGGGTGCGCAGACGCTCTGCCACGGTCTGGGCAAAGGCGGGCGCGCAGTTGGGCAGGATGACGGCGAACTCCTCGCCGCCGATGCGGGCCGGCAGGTCCATCGGCCGCACGCATTCCTGCAGCGTTTCGGCCACGGCCGTGATCACCAGATCCCCCACCCGATGGCCGTAGCTGTCGTTGACCCGTTTGAAGTGGTCGATGTCCAGGATGAGCAACAAGGCGGGTTCACCGGAGCGCGCCACCCGGTCGATCTCGCGCAGCAGGGCGGCCTCGAAGGCTCGGCGGTTGGCCAGGCCGGACAAGGCATCCCGACTGGAGAGATCGCACAGGGCGTCGATCAGCCCTTGCAGCCAGGCCACGCTGCCCGGCGCGCCACAGAGTTCGTCCTGGCCGGACTGCTGCAGCAACTGCATCGCATGGTCCAGCCGCAGAGTGCCTGGATCGGCCAGCGCGCGGTGATTGGTGATGGTGTTCACAGATTCACAGAGTGTGTGAAAAGACGGATATCTGTGCAGGTTCGAAGCAGTCTAGCAGTGAAGAACTGGCGACCAGATGCCGAAATAGCGTGGTGAACGCCCTTCAACTTCTCCCCTCATGACGACGTGGACTTCGCAACATTGCAAACACCGAAAACCCGGGCAGACCGGGGCGCTTGCCGCCAGCCTGCTCGCTCTGCGTCCTCCACGTCGGCCCGTCCGCCAGCCCTGATTCCCTCATGACTGCATCCCTTGACGCCACGCGCGCACTTGCCCCGGTCTCCGACGACGACGCGATCGACCATGAGTTCAGCTTCGGCCCGGCCGATTTTGAACGGGTGCGCAAGCTCATCTACCAGCGTGCCGGCATCAGCCTGCATGACGGCAAGCGGGCCATGGTCTACAGCCGGCTGTCGCGCCGACTGCGCGAGACCGGCCACCGCAGCTTCAAGGACTACCTGCAGTGGCTCGAAGGGGTCAGCGGCCCGGCCGGCGAGCAGGAATGGCAGCAGTTCGTCAACAGCCTCACCACCAACCTGACCTCCTTCTTCCGCGAGGAACACCATTTCCAGGCGCTGGCCGAGGCGCTCAAGGGCTTCAAGGGCAAGCCGCCACGCATCTGGTGCGCTGCGTCCTCGACGGGCGAAGAGCCCTACTCCATCGCCATGGTGCTGGCAGAAGTGCTGGGCGAGCATTGCGGCGCCCGGCTGGTGGCCAGCGACATTGACACCAAGGTGCTGTCCACCGCCCGCCGCGGGGTGTATTCCACCGATGCACGGGGTTTGTCGCCCGAGCGTCTCAAGCGCCACTTCCTGCGCGGCACCGGGGCCAATGCCGGCTTCATCCGCATCAAGCCGGAACTGGCCAAGATGGTGGACTTCCGTCCCTTCAACCTGATGACCCCCCACTGGTCGATGGGCGAGCCCTTCGACATGGTGTTCTGTCGCAACGTGATGATCTATTTCGATCACGACACCCAGCGCTCCGTGCTGCATCGCATCCACGGGGTGATGCGTCCGGGTGGCCTGCTCTTCGTCGGCCACTCCGAGAACTTCACCGATGCCCGGGACTGGTTTGTCCTGCGCGGCAAGACCATCTACCAGCGCGTCTGAACGGAGCCCCCATGGCCACCCTGCCCACCCCCTCCCTGCGAACGGCAGCCCCCCCCATGCCCAACCCGGCGGCGCTGCCCAACCGCACGGCCCGTCTGGAACGCCTGAAGGCCCAGCCCCGCAAACCGGGCGAGGCGTCCTTTTTCTTCTACGACGCGCACTTCAAGAATGAGGCGGTGAAGGTGCTGCCCGGCGAGTACTACGTGGACAACGAGGACATCCTCGTCATGACCACGCTGGGCTCCTGCATCGCCGCCTGCCTGTGGGACCGCAATGCCCGCGTCGGCGGCATGAACCACTTCATGCTGCCGGAGGGAACGGGCGACTCGGGCCGCTACGGCAGCTATGCGATGGAACTGCTGATCAACGAGATGATGAAGCGCGGGGCCTCGCGGATGACGATGGAAGCCAAGATCTTCGGCGGCGGCGCCGTGATCAGCGGCATGAACACGATCAACGTGGGCGAGCGCAACACCAAGTTCGTCACCGACTTCCTGGCCACGGAGCGCATTCCCATCGTGTCCAAGGATGTGCTGGACATCTACCCCCGCAAGGTCTGCTTCCTGCCAGCCAGTGGCAAGGCCATGGTCAAGCGCCTGGCCCCCGCCAGCGCCGACGCCTTGGTCGCCCAGGACCGCCTGGCGGCCCAACGCGCCGCTCCCGCCACCACCGGCGGCGGCTCGATCGACCTGTTCTGAACCCCACACCGACAAGACTCCGGAGGACCGACAAGATGGCCAAGACACGCGTGGTGGTGGTGGACGATTCCGCTCTGGTGCGCAGCCTGCTGAGCGAAATCATCAACCACCAGCCGGACATGGAGTGCATCGGCGCGGCGGCAGATCCCTTCGCCGCGCGGGAGATGATCCGCAACCTCAATCCCGACGTGATCACGCTGGACGTGGAGATGCCGCGCATGGACGGCATCGACTTCCTGTCCAAGCTGATGCGCCTGCGCCCGATGCCGGTGGTGATGGTCTCCACCCTGACCGAGCGGGGCGCCGAAGTCACGCTCAAGGCCCTGGAGCTGGGCGCCATCGACTTTGTGGCCAAGCCCAAGATCGGCATCGCCGACGGGCTCAAGCAGCTCGGCGAGGAGATCACCGACAAGGTCCGCATCGCGGCCAAGGCCCACATCAAGCGACTGGCCCAGCCGGCACCTGCCCGGCCCGCCGCGCCAGGCGGTGCCGTGGCGGCGGTCTCGGCGGTCGCATCTCCTGCCGTGGCAGGTGGCGCAGCACGCCCGGCACCCAGCTCTGGACTGGGACGGATCTCCACCGAGAAGATCATCTTCATCGGGGCCTCCACCGGCGGCACCGAAGCGACCAAGGAAGTGCTGCTGGGCCTGCCACCCGATGCGCCGGCCGTGGTCATCACCCAGCACATGCCGCCGGGCTTCACCCGCAGCTACGCCGCCCGGCTGGATGGCCTGTGCCGCATCCGGGTCAAGGAGGCCGTGGACGGCGAACGGATCCTGCCGGGCCATGCCTACATCGCTCCGGGTGGCCTGCACCTGAGCGTGGAACGCTCGGGGGCCAACTACATCGCCCGCGTGCGCGACGGCGAACCGGTGAACCGACACAAGCCTTCAGTGGAGGTGCTGTTCGAATCTGCCGCGCGGGTGGCGGGCCCCAACGCCTTCGGCATCATGCTGACCGGCATGGGTGCGGATGGCGCCAAGGCCATGCGGATGATGCGCGATGCCGGGGCCTACAACTACTGCCAGGACGAGGCCAGCTGTGTGGTGTTCGGCATGCCGCGCGAAGCCATCGAAGCCGGTGCGGCCCATGAGGTACTGCCGCTCACCCAGATCGCCCCGCACCTGATGGACAAGCTGCGCCAGACCCACGGCGCCCTGCTGCACCGGGTGTGAGCCCAGGGGGCGGTGCCCCCTGGAACTCAGTCTGGCGTGAAGCGGGGCACAGCTTCCAGGGCCCGGGCCAGTTCGGCCCGGCCGGCGAACTCCTGGTACTTGTGCCGCGTGCCCTGGTTGCCCTTGCCCACCACGTCCTGGGCCAGGGCCATCGCGTCCCCGACGCCGCCTTGCCAGCCCAGGTAGGCAAACAGCGCCGTCAATCGCTCCGCAGCCACGGCCAGGCTTGGCGCCTGGTACAGGTCCTCGAAAGCCAGGGCCTGCGACGAGGCCCCCAGTTCCCTCAGAAGGTGCCAGACGCTGCCGAGTTCGCTGGCGCAGCGGCGTTCGTGCGCCACTAGGCTGTCAACCGGCAACACCGACGCCTGCAATGCCGCATCCGAAGGCTGCTTCCCCGGCCCCCAGACCCCGGTCACCTTGGCGAAATGCAGCGACAGCAGGCGATCCAGCGGATCACGGCGGTACAGGAAGAAGTGTTTGAAGCCGGCCTGCACGCTGGCCCGCGCCAGGGCCAGGTTCACGGCCGAAGGCACGTTTTCCACACAGTGCTTGATGACTGTCGGCCGGGCACAGATCTCGCGCAGGGACGTGGCCAGAGCGGCCTCGTCACGGTCCCGCTGCCAGTTCTGCGCCACATAGCCCCAGTTCCGGTCACCGTTGAAAGGCTCATGCGGCACCGAAGGAAGACCCGAGCGCTGCACCAGATGGGCCGTGAGGTTGGTGCCACCGGTGCGTTGCAGCGTCCAGATGATCAGGGGGGCATTGGGAGCCGGGGCGGTTACTGCCGAAGTCATGGTGCCTCGCAAAACTGAGTCAATTTGTGATGGTCTGTCACCACCTGAGCTTACACAAGCGGGATGGCCTCAGGCCTGTCCCACGAGATAACGACGCTCCCAGGCGGTGATTTCGGCTTGGTAGTGATCGTGCTCAAGCTGTTTGACGGCAAGGTAGGCGCGGATGAAATCCGGCCCCAGCAGCTCCTGCGCGTGGAGGCTCCCCGCCAGACGTTCGTGCGCGGCCATGAACGTCTGGGGCAGTTCATGAGTCTGCTGGTAACCATCGCCGACCAGGGCGGCGGTCGGCGCGCACTGCGTCTGCATTCCCGCCAGACCGGCTGCCAGCGAGGCAGCAATGGCCAGATAAGGGTTGGCATCCGCTCCGGCCAGGCGGTTCTCCACCCGTCGGGCCGCTGGGGCGCTGAGGGGTACACGCAGGCCGGCGGTGCGATTGTCCTCGCCCCATTGCAGATTGATGGGCGCCTGGCTGCCGGTGACATAGCGCCGGTAGGAATTGACGAAGGGTGCGAACACCAGCACCAGATCGGGCAGATAGGTCTGGAGTCCGCCGATGTAGTGCGCAAAGGCCGGCGTGGCCTGGCCCGCTTCGTCGCTGAAGATGTTGCGCCCATGGGCGTCCACCACGCTCTGGTGCAGATGCATGCTGCTGCCCGCCTCGCCCGCGATGGGCTTGGCCATGAACACCGCGTTCATGCCATGGCGCAGCGCAATCTCCTTGGCCGCGTACTTGAAGAGAAAGGCCTGGTCCGCCAGCTGCAACGCGTCGCCGTGCAGCAGGTTGATCTCGTACTGGCTGCAGCCGACCTCGTGGATCCAGGTGTCGGCGGCAATGCCCAGCGTGTCCAGCGCGGCCTGGAATTCGTCCCAGAAGGGTGCCAGGGCGTTGAGCAGGTTCATGCTGAAGGCCGACTGCCCCACCTCCCCCTGCCCGGCACGCCCCTTGGGTGGCCGCAGGGCCTGGGCAGGATCGGTGCAGACCTCGGTCAGATAGAACTCGATCTCCGGCGCCACGACCGGAGACAGGCCCAGGGCGGCGTAGCGCGCCAGCACGTTCTTCAGCACCGAACGCGGGGCGAAGGCGCAGAGCTCGCCATCGAGTTCCACGCAGTCGTGCACGGCCAGATAGCGCGGCACGCTGGCCCAAGGTGAGCGCCGCAGCGTGGCCAGATCGGGCACCAGGCGCACGTCCGGGTCCTCGTCCGGGAAGATCGGATCGTAGGAGTACTCCCCCGTGACGCACTGCATCGGGATGGCCTGGGCCATGCGCAGCTCCTGTCCCCGAGCAAAGGACGCCGCCGGCATCAGCTTGCCGCGCGGATAACCCGAGACATCGGGAAACAGGCACTCCACGTCCCGCACACCCTCCTGGCTAAAGCGTTGCAGAAGATCGGCGGCGGTGGGGAGGTGGCTCATCGTCATGACCGGCTCGGGCCTCAGAGAAAGAGTTCTTGCAGATCGCTCAGGAAATCGAAGCCCCGGGCGGTGGGCCGCAGCACGGGGCCCTGCGGCGTCTCCAGACGCTCAAGCAGCCCACGTGCCACAGCCTGATCGACAGGCGCGGTCAGCGCCGAGGGGGGCAGGCCTGTCCGCTCACCGAACAGACCGAGTTCGAAGCCCTCGCGCAGGCGCAGGGCGTTGAGCATGAACTCGAAGGGCAGCGCCTTGCGGGCCACCTCCTGCTCATTGGACACGGCCTGCCCGGCCAGGGCCTCGCGCATGTAGGCCGCCGGCTCGCGCCACTTCACCTGACGCAGCACCCGGTGCGGGAAGCTCAGCTTGCCATGCGCCCCGGCCCCCAGGCCCAGGTAGTCGCCGAACTGCCAGTAATTCAGGTTGTGGGTGCAACGGTGGCCCGGCCGCGCATAGGCGGAGACTTCGTAGCGCTCCAGTCCAGCCGCCGCAGTGAGTTCGACCAGACGGTCCAGCATCTCCGCGCTGATGTCCTCGTCGGGCAGCACCGGGGGCTTGAGCGCAAACGCAGTGTTGGGCTCCAGCGTCAGGTGGTAAAGCGACAGGTGGGGCGGCGCGAAGGACAGCGCGGTCCGCAGGTCGGTCTCCAGACCCGCCATGTCCTGCCCCGGCAGGGCGTACATCAGGTCCAGGTTGAAGGTGTCGAACACCTCGGCGGCCAGTTCGGCCGCGGCCAGGGCCTGCCGCCGGTCGTGCACACGCCCCAGGGCCTTGAGCTTGGCATCGTCGAAGCTTTGCACGCCGATCGACAGGCGGGTCACGCCAGCCTCGCGGAAGGCCCGGAACCGGGCCGCCTCGAAGGTGCCCGGATTCGCCTCCAGCGTCACCTCGCAGCCCGGTTGCAGCGGCAGCAGGGTGCGCAGCTCGCTCAGCAGACGGGCAATGCCCTCCGGCGAGAACAGGCTGGGCGTGCCGCCGCCCAGGAACACGCTGTGCACGCCGCGCCCCCAGACCAGCGGCAGACTGGCCTCCAGATCGGCGCGCAGCGCGTCCAGGTAGCGGGCCTCGGGCAGTTCGCCGGGGGTGACCGCATGCGAGTTGAAGTCGCAGTAAGGGCACTTCTGCAGACACCAGGGCAGATGCACATAGACCGACAGGGGGGGCGGTGCGCCCAGCTGCAGGGTGCCTGGGCGCAAATAGCGGTCAGGCAGCGCCAACACGCTGCGTTCCGCGAGGGTGCCGGGGGGCGGGGTGTCCGTCATGCAGCCAGAGACCATCAGGCCAGGTGCCAGTCGCCACGCAGGCGCTCGACCATCTGCGCCGCGGCCAAGGCGCGGTGGCTGTGGGCGTTCTTGGTCTCGGCGGGCAGCTCGGCCACCGTGCAGCCGAAGGCGGGAATGAACATCAGCGGGTCGTAGCCAAAGCCGCCCTGCCCTTGCGGGGCCGCGAGGATCTCGCCGCCCCAGCGACCGAAGGCGATCAGCGGCTCGGGATCGGCCGCCGAACGCACCGCCACCAGCGTGCAGACAAAGGCGGCACGGCGGTCGCTGACACTGTGCAGACGCTGCAGCAGCAAGGTGTTGTTGGCCTGGTCCTGCCATCGACGCAAGGCTTCACGATCCAGACTGGGGTTGGCCTCAACGGGGGCGAACACGGCGCTCTGCACGCCCGGCGCACCGCCCAGTGCGTCCACGCACAGACCGGAATCGTCGGCGATCGCCGGGAGACCCGTGGCCTGAGCCGCATGCCGCGCCTTGGCCAGCGCGTTCTCGATGAACGTGATGTGCGGCTCCTCGGCCTCGCTCACGCCCAGCGAGCCCTGGGTCACCAGTTCGATGGGCAGGGGGCCGAACAGGGCGCCCAGCTCCTTGAGCTTCTTGGCGTTGTTGGAGGCCAGCACCAGACGCAGCGGCGCGCTCATGCCTACCCCCTCAATCCGCCTGGGACAGCGGCTGGGCCAGCGCCACCTGCTGCAGGCCCACCAGCTCGGTGATGCCGGCGGTCGCCAGGGCCATGAGTTGGTCCATTTCGCCTCGGGTGAAGGGCACGCCTTCGGCGGTGCCCTGGATCTCGACGAAGCCACCGGCACCGGTCATCACCACGTTCATGTCGGTGTCGCAGGCCGAGTCCTCGACATACTCCAGGTCCAGCAGCGGCGTGCCTTCGACGATGCCGACCGAGATGGCTGCCACATGGTCACGGATGGGCGAAGCCTTCAGCAGGCCCTGGTCCAGCAGCCGTTGCACCGCATCCTGCGCCGCCACGAAGGCGCCGGTGATGGCCGCCGTGCGGGTGCCACCATCGGCCTGCAGTACATCGCAGTCCAGCGTGATGGTGCGCTCGCCCAGCGCGGCCAGGTCGAACACCGCGCGCAGCGAGCGGCCGATCAGGCGCTGGATCTCCTGGGTGCGGCCCGTCTGCTTGCCCTTGGCGGCCTCGCGGGCGCTGCGGGTGTGGGTGGCACGCGGCAGCATGCCGTACTCGGCCGTCACCCAGCCCTCACCGCTGCCCTTCTTGTGGGGCGGCACCTTCTCCTCGACCGAGGCGGTGCACAGCACACGGGTCTGGCCGAATTCGATCAGCACCGAGCCCTCTGCGTGGCGGGTGAAGCCGCGGGTGATGCGCACCGGGCGCAGGGCATGGGCCGCACGGCCCTGGGTTCGTTCGTAGCTCATCGGAGGTGCATTGCTTTCAAGAACAACGGCCGCCTGCGGGCGAGGCGGCCGTGAAGGAATCGGGAGGGCCGGTCAGTTGCCAGGCTTGCGCGGTGAACGGCGGATGGCCTCGTTGATCTCGCGGATCGAGCGTTCGATCTCGGCCTCGTCCAGATCAGCCGCCCCGCTGTCGCTCATCGAGGCCTGGATGGTCGAGGCGAAGACGTCTTCACCCAGGGTACGGGTGGAGATGCCCACGGTGGAGTCGGCATCTTCGACCGCCTCCCACTCGACGCCCAGCAGCGTCACGTTGTCAGAATGCGGACCGCCGTTGCGCAGCGCTTCCTCGACCAGATCGGGCACCGCGTCCTGCAGTGGCCGGTCGCTGAGCATCTCGACGATGACCTCGTCGGACACGCTGCTCCACAGGCCGTCGGAGCAGACGACGAGGCGATCGCCCGGCAGCAGAGGCACCGGGCCGACCGTGTCAATCACCGGCTTGCCGGGGCTGCCCATGCAGGTGAAGAGCACCGAGCGGTTGAAGCGCGCGTCGATGGGCACGACATGGGCCAGACTCTCCTGCAGCTCGATGTAGGAGTGGTCCCGTGTGCGGGCATGCAGCTGCCCCTTGCGCACCAGGTACAGGCGCGAATCGCCGCAGTGCGCCCAGTAGGCCGACTTGCCCTGCAGCACGCAGGCCACGACGGTGGTGCGCGGCGTGTCCACCAGGGCCCGTTCGGTCGCGTAGCGGAGCAGCTGATGGTGGCCGGCCAGGATGGCGTCCTGAAGAAAGCGGATCGGATTCTTCAGCGCGGGCTTGGCCTCGCGCTGGAAGGCGGCCGCCAGGGTCTGCAGCGCGAGCTGCGAGGCCACCTCGCCTTCGGGGTGACCGCCCATGCCATCGGCCAGGGCGAACAGGCCGGACTCCCGCGTGTAGCAGTAGCCCATCCGGTCCTCGTTCTTCTCGCGGCCGCCCTTGCGGCTGATCTGGTAGACGGAAAACCTCATCACGGGACCTGTGCTCTGAAGATGGCAGCGCTCAGGCGCGGCTGCCGGACTTGAGGTTCTCGATCTGCAGCTTCAACCGTTCGGTGAAGCCCAGCGAGGTGTAGCGCCGCTCGGTCTCGCGCGAAAGCTCCTTCTGCAGCGCGAACACACTTTGCGGACGGGACAGCGGATCAAGCGACATGCACCATTCGGTGACCTCGATCAGGTTGTCGGAATAGACGTTGCGCATGCGCGAAAGCGACAGTTGCAGGCGGTCCTTCTCGATGCGCTGTGGCGCGTCATTGGGCGGGTAGCCCTGCATGCAGGCATAGATGCAGGCGCCGATGGCGTAGATGTCGGTCCAGGGCCCCAGCGAGCCGTCACGCCGGTACATCTCGGGCGCGGCAAAGCCCGGCGTGTACATCGGCCGGATGAAGTTGCCTTCCTTGCTCAGCACCTCGCGCGCCGCGCCGAAATCCAGCAGCACCGCCTTGTTGTCGTTGGTGATGAAGATGTTGGCCGGCTTGATGTCCAAGTGCAGCATCTTGTGCTGGTGGACGATGCGCAGCCCGCGCAAGATCTCATCGAACAGCGAACGGATGGTCGATTCGCGGAAAACCTTGTCGCGCTTGAGGTCGCGGGCAGTGACGATGAAGTCCTGCAGGGTGTCGCCCTGCAGGTAGTTCATCACCATGTAGACGGTCTCGTTCTCGCGGAAGAAGTTCAGCACCGAGACGACGCTGGGGTGGCTGATCTGCGCCAGCGAGCGGCCCTCCTCGAAGAAGCTCTTGAGGCCCAGCCGGTACAGCGGCTGCTTCTCTGGCTTGACGCGGGGGATCAGTTCGCCGGGGGCTCGTTCAGCCAGCGAAGCCGGGAGGTATTCCTTGAGCGCCACGAGGTGGCGGCTCTCGTCCTCGGCGAGGTAGACCACGCCAAAACCGCCGGCGGCCAGTTTCTTGACGATCTGGTAGCCACCGACCACGGTGCCCGCGGGCAACGGGGCGGGTTTCGGCTTTGACATAATTGGGGTTTTGCTTCCTGCAAAAGCTTCATGCCAGTTTACAGCATGACCGGCTTCGCCAGCGCCAGCGCGGCACCGGTTACAGACTCCGACACCACCGCGCCTGGCGTGACTGTGGAAGTCCGCACGGTCAACAGCCGTTTCCTCGACATCGCCTTCCGTCTGCCCGACGAATTGCGCCAGGCCGAGCCCGCATTGCGCGAGCTGCTGACCGGCGCCCTGCGCCGCGGCAAGGTGGAGTTGCGCGCCGCGGTGGGGCGCGCTGCCGATGACGCCCTGCCCCAGCCCACGCCCGAACAGCTCAACCGGCTGTCCCGGCTGGAGAGCACGGTTCAGGGCTGGTTGCCCAAGGCCCCGCCCTTGTCGGTGCACGAGGCGCTGCAATGGTGCCGAGGTGGCAGCGCCGGCGCGGTGCCCGCAGCCCTGGATGAGCTGGTGCACCAGGCCGCCAAAGCCGCCATCGACAGCCTGAAGCAGGCCCGCGCCCGCGAGGGCAAGCGCCTGGCGGCCATGCTGCTGGACCGCATCGGGACGCTGCGCACGCTGGCGGCTCAGGCCGAGCCCCTGGTGCCGGCCGTGGTCCAGAAGCAGCAGCAGCGCTTCCTGGAACGCTGGCAGGAGGCCCTGGCCAGCGCCGGCGACAGCGGCAACGGCGTCTCCGCCGAGGCCGCCCGCGACCGTGCGCTGGGCGAGGCGGCGGCCTTCGCCATCCGCATCGACGTGGCCGAGGAACTGACCCGCCTGAGCGCCCACCTCGACGAGATCGAGCGCCTGCTCAAGGCCGGCGGCGAGTTGGGCAAGCGCCTGGACTTCCTGATCCAGGAACTGCACCGGGAAGCCAACACCCTGGGCTCCAAGTCGGCGGCCTTGGAGCTGACCGGCATTTCCGTGGACATGAAGGTCTTGATCGAGCAGATGCGCGAACAGGTCCAGAACATCGAATGAGCACGCCCCCGATGGAAACCCCCGGCAATCTCTTCGTCGTGGCCGCCCCCAGCGGGGCCGGCAAGTCCAGCTTGGTCAAGGCCCTGCTGGAGCTCGACTCGCACCTGCAGGTCTCCGTCTCGCACACCACGCGGGCCCCGCGTGGGCAGGAGCAGCATGGCCGTGAATACTGGTTCGTCAGCCCAGATGAATTCCAGGCCATGGTCCACCGCGGCGAGTTCTTCGAATGGGCCGAGGTGCATGGCAACCGCTACGGCACCTCTCGCGTGGGCATCGAGCAGCGGCTGATGGCCGGTGATGACGTGGTGTTGGAGATCGACTACCAGGGCGCACTGCAGATCAAGCAGTTGTTCGCGCACGCGGTCCTGATTTTCATCCTGCCGCCGAGTTGGCAGGAGTTGGAACAGCGCCTGCGCCGACGGGGCGAAGACCATGCGGACGTGATTGCCCAGCGCATGGGCAATGCCCGCCACGAGGTGGCCCAGGCCCGCCATTTCGACTACGTTATAATCAACGGCTTGTTCGAGACAGCGCTTTTCGATCTGAAAACCGTCGTCCATTCGCAGCGTCTCAAGTATGTGACGCAGCGGCGCGCCAAATCCACCGTCTTCACCGCTTTGGATCTGGCCTGATTGCCGCAATTTCTCTTGAAGAATTCACCCGTCAGGAATTCACGCCATGGCCCGCATCACCGTTGAAGACTGCCTGAAGAAGATCCCGAACCGCTTCCAGCTGGTGCTGGCCGCGACCTACCGGGCCCGCATGCTGAGCCAAGGCCATGCGCCGAAGATCGACTCGAAGAACAAGCCGGGCGTCACCGCGCTGCGCGAAATCGCCTCGGGCGACGTCGGCGTGGAGATGCTGCGCAAGGTGCCGACCTGATCGCAGGCATCGCACGGGGAAACCCGGAGTCAACGGGCGCCTGAGGGCGCCCGTTTCCATTTCAGGCGCCTCTTCCAAGTAGACCCAGACCGCCGTGGGTGCGGGTTATGGGCTAAATTCAGCCCATGGGTATTCGTTCCTTCGCCGCCGATTTGCTGCCTGCTGCCTTGCAGGGACGGCCCCGCCAACTGCCGGCCATGGCCCCTGCCGTGGGCACCGCACCGACCGAGGTCGCCTCTTTTGCGGAGCTGGCAGACAAGCTGGGCTACCTGGGCAAGGCCGATCTCAAGAAGGTGCGCGACGCCTACAAGTTCGCTGACGAAGCCCACCTGGGCCAGTTCCGCGCCAGCGGGCAACCCTACATCACCCACCCCATCGCGGTGGCCGGTCTGGTGGCCGACTGGAAGCTGGACGCCCAGGCCATCATGGCCGCGCTGATGCACGACGCCATGGAGGACTGCGGCGTCACCAAGGTCGAACTGATCGAGCGCTTCGGCGCCCCCACCGCCGAGTTGGTGGACGGCCTCACCAAACTGGACAAGCTGCAGTTCTCGACCCGCGAGGAAAGCCAGGCCGAGTCCTTCCGCAAGATGCTGCTGGCGATGTCGCGCGATGTGCGCGTCATCCTGATCAAGCTCTGCGACCGCCTGCACAACATGCGCACGATGGAGGCGATGGCCCCGCACAAGCGGGCCCGCATCGCCCGCGAGACGCTGGACATCTACGCCCCCATCGCGCACCGGCTGGGCCTGAACCAGACCTACCGCGAGCTGCAGGAGCTGTCCTTCTCCTTCATCCACCCCTGGCGCTTCGGCGCGCTGCAGAAAGCGGTGCTGCGCGCGCGCGGCTACCGGCGCGACATCGTCTCGCGTGTGCACGACGACGTGGTGGCCGCCTTCAACGAGGCGAAGATGAAGGTCGAGGTCAGCGGCCGCGAGAAGACGGTCTACTCCATCTACCGCAAGATGGAAGAGAAGCACGCCGGCTTCGCCCAGGTCAATGACATCTTCGGCTTTCGCATCATCGTTCAGACGATGCCGGAGTGCTATCTGGCCCTGGGCGTGCTGCACCAGCTCTACAAGCCGGTGCCGGGCCGTTTCAAGGACTACATCGCCATCCCCAAGCCCAACGGCTACAAGTCGCTGCACACCACCCTGGTGAGCCCGCTGGGTACCTCGGTGGAGTTCCAGATCCGCACCGAGGAGATGCACGCGGTGGCGGAGGCAGGCATCGCCGCGCACTGGCTCTACAAGGTCGGCCAGGAAGCCAACCCCGGCGATGTGGCCCAGCGCCTGGGTGCGTTGTGGCTGAAGTCGCTGCTGGACATCCAGGACGAGACCCGCGACGCTGGCGAGTTCCTGGAGCACGTCAAGATCGACCTGGTCCCGGACGCGGTCTACGTCTTCACGCCCAAGAGCAAGATCCTGGCCCTGCCCAAGGGAGCCACGCCGGTGGACTTCGCCTACGCCATCCACTCCGACGTGGGCGACCACTGCGTGGCCGCCAAGATCAACGGCGAACCGGCCACGCTGCGGGCCACGCTGAACTCCGGCGACGTGGTGGAAGTGGTCACCGCCCCCGGCGCCCGGCCCAACCCAGCCTGGCTGAATTTCGTGCGGACCGGCCGCGCCCGCTCCAAGATCCGGCACTACCTCAAGACCCTGGAAAACGAGGAAACCCAGGCCCTGGGGCAGAAGATGCTGGCCCAGGCTCTGCGTGCCGAGGGGCTGCCCCTGCCCCCACAGGAAGCGACGGAGGGGCGCCCGTCGATCTGGCCGGTGCTGCTGCGCTGGAGCGGCAACCGCACCCCGGCCGATCTGCTGACCGACGTGGGCACCGGCAAGAAGATTGCCACCATCGTGGCCAAGCGCATCGCCCAATTGCTGCGCGAACAGGGCCAAGTGCCCGATGCCGTGACGCTGAGTCTGGGCCGCTACAGCCACGATGACAACGCCCCGAGCCAGGGCCTGGTGGTCATCGATGGCTCCGAGGGCGGCTCCATCACGCTGGCGCCCTGCTGTCGCCCCATTCCGGGCGATGCCATCGTCGGTTACCTGGGCCGGGGCGAAGGGCTGGTGGTGCACACCGCCGACTGCTCGGTCGGCAAGCGCCTGTTCGAGCGCGACCGTGAGCGCTGGATGCAGGTCGAATGGTCGGAGGAGCCGATCCGCGCCTTCGAGACCGCCGTCAGCGTCGTCATGCGCAATGGCAAAGGGGCGCTGGCCCAGGTGGCTCAGGCCATCAGCAGCGCCGAGGCGGACATCACCCACATCGACATGGGCGACGAGGCCGTGGGCACCACGGCCGAAATGCGCATCCTGGTCAGCGTGCGCGACCGCCAGCACCTGGCCGATGTGCTGCGCACCCTCAAGCGCAGCGCGGCCGTGCTGAAGGTGCAGCGCGTCAAGCCCAGCTGAAAAGCCTGGCTTGCGCGACAGCGCGGCGCCTCAATCTGCCACGGGGGACGGGTAGCGCACCTCCAGCACCTCCAGCGTCTCCACGCCGCCGGGCGTGCTGAGCGTGACTTCATCGCCCTCGCGGGCCTTGAGCAGCGCCCGCGCAATCGGAGACACCCAGCTCACCTCCCCAGCCAGGTGATCCACCTCGTCCACGCCCTTGATCGTGATGGTGCGCTCCTCGCCCTTGCCGGTGGCGTAAGTCACCGTGGCGCCGAAGAAGATCTGGTCATGGCCATGGTGGGCCGAGGGGTCGGCCACCTCGGCGATGTCCAGGCGTTTGGTCAGGAAGCGGATGCGGCGGTCGATCTCGCGCAACCGCTTTTTGCCGTAGAGATAGTCCCCGTTTTCTGAGCGGTCGCCGTTCAGGGCAGCCCAGTGCACCACCTCCACCACCTTGGGGCGCTCGACATCGATCAACGCCAGCAGTTCGGCCCGCAGGCGGGCGTAGCCAGCTGGGGTGATGTAGTTCTTGGTGCCGGCAGGCAGCGGTGGCAGGCCCCCGCTGTCGTCGTCATCGTCGGCACCATCGCTTTCCTTGGTGAAGGCCTTGCTCATCTCGGGTCGTGTCCGGCAAATCGTGTTCAGAAAGCTCAGGTCAGGACGTAGCGCTCGGGCTGGGGTGGCGCCGGCAGATCGGTCTCGCCCAGCGCCTCGCGCAGGCTGGTCTCGATGGTGACGCACAGCGCGTCCAGCGGCAGGTGGTTCAGCTGTGTCCCGAAGGGATCCTCGATCTCGTCGCCCAGCGCATCGAGACCGAAGAAGGTGTAGGCCACGAGGCCCACCACCAGCGGCGTCAGGCCGTGCAGCGTGTCCACCAGCCCGAAGGGCAGCAGAAAGCAGTAGATGTAGGCGGTGCGGTGCAGCAACAGCGTATAGGCAAACGGGATGGGCGTGCTGGCAATGCGCTCGCAACCGGCTGCGCAGGCGGTGAGTTCGGCCAGACGCGCCTCCATCGTTGTCACCAGCTGAGGGTCCAGCCGTCCGGAGCGCAGCCAGTCGCCGAGCCCCTGCCCGGCCTGCTGCAGCAGCGCCGCCGGCACATTGCGTCGCTCCATCACGCGCGCAACCGTCTCCTCGCCGAGGCAGCGCACCAGATCCTCCCGGGCATCGGTCCCTCGCAACTGATGACGCAAGGCATGGGCCATGGCTGCCACCGCCATCACCATCGGCCGGCGCCTCGGCCCATCAGGAGCGTCCCCGGAATGCAGGTAGCACATCACCCCGCGGGCCCAGCTGCGGCTGGCGTGCACCATCTCGCCCCAGAGCTTGCGCCCTTCCCAGTAGCGGTCGTAAGCCGCCGAGTTGCGAAAACCCAGGAAGATGGCCAAGGCCAAGCCAATCAGGGAGAACGGCGCCGTGGTGACCTCGATCTTGTGGTCCAGGAACACACCGTGCAGCACCGTGACCACCACCGCGAACAGCACGTTCACCGCCAGCGCGGGCAGGATGCTGGGCAGCACCGAACCGCGCATCACGAAGAACAGCGCCAGCCCGTGGGGACGGTCGCGGACGATCATCGGCCGCCGCCCTCCGGGTACTGGGCGGCTGCCTCGCGCAGGCGCTGGGCCACCTGGCGGGCCAGCGCCACCGGCGACGCCACTCGCACCTGCGGGCCGTGGCGCAGGATGTCCATCGCCAGTTCGGTGGCGTCCGCGTAGGGCAGGCGCATCTCCAGGCTACCGTCGGTCAGCGTCTTGAGCGTCTGGCGGGGATGCCATTCCTCCAGGGCCACCCATTGGGCGGCTTCCGGTGAGAACACCAGCGTCGCCCACTGGATGGCCTTGCCGCTGAAGATGCCATAGCCGCCATCAAGCTCGGCCTCGACGTTCTTGAGCGCCACGTCCTTGGCCCGGCTCTCCAGGGCCTTGGCCGAACGCACGGCATCCAACGCAAAGCGGCGCAGCCCGTCACTCTGGTGGCACCAGGCATCGAGGTACCAGGTGTTCCGGTAATGGATGAGGCGCTGGGGCGAGACCTCGCGCTGCGACTCGGTCTGCTTGGCACGGGTGAAGTAGACGATGTCCAGGCGCTTGCGCTTGAGCAGCGCGCTGCCGACGGCCTCGAACCAGCGGCTGGGCACAGGGCGGCGGGCCGGGTTGACGATCTTGACCCGCTTCATCAGCTCACGGGATTCGGAGCTGGTCGTGCCCAGCATGCCGTTGAGCTTGTCCAGCAGCGGTTGCAGATGGCGCCCCAGCACGCCGCCGGCATCCAGTCCGTCGATCAGCTGGTGCATGGTCAGCAACGCATGGATCTCGGATTCGCTGAACCAGACACCGGGCAGTTGGTGAGCTGGCGCTGTACCGCTCGCCCCGCCTTCGAACTTGTACAGGTTGTCAAAGCGGTCATAGACGATGGGAGCATCCATGCGGTCGCGCAGGTACTGCAGGTCGCGCTTGAGGGTGGCCCGGGAGACCTCCAGTTCGTCCATCAGGGTCTCGAAATTGACCCCGCCACGGCTCTTGATCAGCAGTTCGATGCGGTAGAAGCGTTCGGTGCGGTTCATGTTCACAGCTCAGGGAATGAGCCTGCAGCTTAACGCATGGTCACAGAGGCGTGAACACCCCACGGCTGGACAAGTCGCCAGGCTCACGCCATGAGCTTTCCGACCGCCAAACTGCACCCCATGCTGAAGGAAAAGGTCCATCAGCTGCCCGGCGGGCCAGCCGCCGACTCGACGTAACCGAGGAGCGCTTCACCATGGCACAGACCTCTTTCGCCTTCGACGATCTGTCCGCCCCCCTGCCCGCCAGCCCCTGTCGGGCACCGACAGGGCACTGGGTGGTCGATACCGACTTCCAGACCGGCTACGGCATTGGCTGGGACCATGCCCGCCACGGTCTGCTCCCGCCCCAGCGCCATCTGCTGCCTGGCAACCCCCTGCGCCAAGGCTGGCAGGCTGGCCGCCGCGCCTTTGCCGGACGCACCCGGCCTGCCCATGCCGAAGTGCAGACCTGGTTGCAACTGCGCATCGAAGCCTGGGAGCAGGGGCTGGTCTTCGAAGACCTGCTGGTGACACCGCACTTCCTGAAGCAGCTCGGCGCGACCCATTGCCCGGTCAGCCGCGAACCACTGAACGGCCAGGCCCACGTCGTTCGGCTGAACCAGGCTGCCGGCTATGCAGCCGGGAATCTGGCCGGGGTCTGTGACCGGGTGGCCAAGGCGTTGCCGGGCATCACGGGCCCGTCCGCCTTGGCGGCCGCCCGGCAGGCAAGCACCTCTGAAGACGGTCTGTTCCGTCAGTTGAGCAGCGAGGAGTGGGCACGCCTGGCCGGGCTGGTCTGGCTGGCCACGCCGCTGCCGCACGAGGACGCTGCTCAACTGCCCCTGCGGGCCCTGCCACCCAACCGGGTCCGGGTGCTCAACCCCATCCAGGGGTTGCAAGTCTGGCTGACGCTGCAGATGGAGCTCGATGGATGGAGCCAGCGCCTGAATCGCCTGGCCGAGCGGCTCCCCGAAGCCAGCCGCCTGGCCTTCCGGGTCTTCGTGGGCGGCTTCTTGCCCAGAGTCTGGCAAAGCGGCCGTCCTGTCGACGCGGAAACGCTCAAGCAGCGCCTGGAAGACGCCTGGGCTGACGCGCGGGTGCTGCGCCGCTGGCAGCATTTCGCGCTGCAACTGAGCGCCGCCCAGACCGAACGACTGCTCTGCAACGCCCTGTCGCTGGGTGTCAGTGGGCGGCGAATGCAGCAGCATGCCGCCGCGGGGGCCACCGATGGCTGGGCGCTGGAGTCGGGGGGACGGACCGAGCCGCGCGTCCGCGCGCGGGTTCAGTTCAGGCCGATGCTGCGCAGAAAGCCCTCGACCGCGTCGGTGTAGGCGCTGGATTCACCCAGCTTCTTGTTCACGTCGGCGTGGGTGAGATCCACCGGAAGCACGGTGGCCCGCCCGCCCAGCGAGTTCACCTTGTCGGCGAAACTGCGGGCCTGCGGACAGGAGTCTTCGCGCTTGGAGGAGCAGACCAGCATCATCGGTGCGGGTGCCTTGCGCAGCCGGCTATACGGCGAAACCTGCTGCCAGAAGCCCTGGTCCGAACCAAAGACCTTGTCGTAGAAGCTGTAGTGCTTCTCCCGCATGGTGCGCACCACGTCCATCGATGCGCTGTCCAGCGACACGGTGCCCAGCCAGGAACGTGCCCCCTGGTTCAACGCCAGTTCCGGCGCTGCGGCAATCAGGGACACCAGATGGGCCCCGGCCGAGTGGCCCATCAGCACAAAGCGGTTGGAGTCGCCCCCCCAGTCGGCGGCATGGGCCTGGGCGTAGGCCAGCGCCTTGGCCACGTCGTCCACTTCGCCCTGCACATCCGTCTTGGGCAACATGCGGTAGTTCGGGCAGACCACCACATAGCCCTTCGGGATCCAGCGGGTGATCTTGTTCATCACCACGTTGGCCGTGGACTTGTCGCCGATCATCCAGGCTCCGCCGTGCACCATGAAGATGACGGGCATCGGCGCGTTGCCGCTGCGGGCCGTGGGCATGTAGACGTCCAGGCGCTGAGCCGGGTCAGCGCCGTAGCTCACGTCCAGTTGGGCTTTCACGTAGGACGGCAGGGTCAGCGGCTCGGACTTGCCCTCCCCGAACTCGCCGCTCTCCTGGGCCGACTCGATGCGGCGCGACAGCACACGATCGACGAGCGCATCGCGCAGGGGGCCACCAAAAACAGGGGTCACGAGAAGGCCCCCCAGAGCGGCCAATGCCCAACGCTTGCTTCGATCGTGCATGAATGGTCCTTTGTGACGGCACAACACGTGCACCGTCCAACGCTGATGGGGCCCCTGGCGGTTGACACGCCGGGTTCCTCAGGCATCCGAAGAGGCCAGGAAGACCTCGCAGCCGCCCCGCGGGTTGGGCACATAGCGGTCCCCGCCCAGCGGCATGATCTTCGGCCCGAAGGGGTTGGCCGTGCCGATGAACATGCCGTGCGGCGTGGAGACCAGCGTACGCAACCCCATGTTGTACGGGTTGCCCATGCCGTTGGTGGTCACCGGCACCCAGTTCACGCCGTCATAGCTGCGGTAGAGGTCAAAGCCGCAGGAATGCTCCAGCAGGAATTCGGGGGTGAGCTTGTTGACGATGTTGGTGAAGGCAGGCGGCCAGCGGCGCCGGTTGGCGTAGCCCAGCACCGAACTCCACTCGAAAGTGCCCATGTAAAGCCAGCCCTCGTGGGCACACATGCGCCAGAAGTAGCCGTTGAAGAAGTTGTCGAAGCCGGGCAACCAACCCGACAGCGCTTCCTTGCGACCGATGGGCGTGTCACGGCTTTCGCCCACCAGCAGATCCCAGTGACCGTCGGGCGCGATACGGATCATCTCCGGTGGCGCCGGGCCGATGCGGTTCTGCGTGTCCACACCGCCACCCTGGATGCCGCCACCGACATAGAGGTGGCCCTTGAACGGGTACAGACTCAGCACGCACTGGTTCAGCGGCCCGCGGTAGGCCCCCTTCTCGACCACCCGCTCCCAGACGTAGGGCTTGGGGCCTTCGACCGTGCTGCGCCAGATCTGGAAGCCTTCCAGATTGAAGGTGCCCACGTAGAGGTGGTCGCCGAAGCCAGCCATCTCGAAGATGGTCTTGTTGCCTGCGTCACCGAAACCGAAGTCGGACACCGGCTCCCATTCCCCGCTGCCGGGATCGGTGCTCTCGTACACGACCGAGTGGGCTGAGACGTTCGGGTTGCCCCCGCGCGAGCCCGCCGGGGTGGTGAACATGCGGCCCTTGAACGGCACCATGGTGCGGATGGTGGTCACCGGCAGTCCACCCAGACCCGGTTCGCAGGTGGGCTCGAAGTGGTGACCATCGGTGGAGCGCAGGATGTTCGGCCCCGGCCCCCGGGCTGGCGACCAGGTGCTGACAAACAGCTCCGGCTCGGACGAAGGCGTCGGCTGGTACACCACCATGCCGCGAAAGCCCAGTTCCCGGGGGATGGGCTTGCCGTGGCTGCCGATGATGGTCGGCGCCTTGAAGACCTTCTCCCAGCTGTTCTCAGCCGGGGTGTAGCGCCAGATCTCGGCATGCATGTCGAGATCGAACGGGCTTTCCGGACACTCGACGGGCCACACGTCCATGCCGATGGGCAGGCGGGCCTTCATGAACGGGAAGTTGCCCCGGGTGGTGGCGACATAGAGATGGTCCTTGTAGTAGGCCATCGAATGCGCATAGGCATTCAGACCATCTCCAAAGCCCCCATGTGCGATCAGGCGGAAATCGCGCTGACTGAAACCCGGATATGTCCCCAGCTTGTTAGACGGCCGCCGCACTCTGTTCTTCCGTTGCCATGGCCGCCATGAAGGAGGCCAGCAGTTGCTCCGCCTCCTCACGACTGGCAGCCGGCCCAACCCGGGCCTGTTCACGTGTCATGAAGTACCACGCATCGCCGGATTGGATGATCCGGTCGCTGCGGAAAAAGTTCTTCTTCGCCTCGCCCGCACGCTGGCGATGTCGCGCATGGAATTCGCCCCCCCAGAAGCGCTCGCAGCCATGGATCAGCTCCTTGGGACGCGAGGATGGGAAGAAGTGTCCACCGTCAGGCACCCGCCGAAACACGGCGTGACTCCACACGTTGAGCAATTCGCGGCCCGTCAGACGGGCCTGGGAATGGTCGCCATACATCGCCATGATCGGGAAGGTCAGCTTGCGCAGTTCTTCCAGGCGCAGGCCGTCATCGCTGCCCATCAGTTCCTTGCCGGCCTCGGTCTGATCCATCAACCGGATCCACTGGCTGGCCGTGCGGTTGCCGTACTTGCCGATGAAGGGACTCACCAGTTCCGCCAGCGCGGGCGGCACCTCCTCGCTGCGCAACTGCAGATGCGCCACCTCGGTCAACAGCTTGTAGCCGAAGTACGGGTCGCGGGTGTCCAGGTGGATGTGGTGGGCGTGCAGGATCGCCTGCATCTCCTCGCCAAACTGTCCGGCCTCCCATTGGCGCTGGTGGCGGGCTGCAGAGATGTGCGTGTCCGCCAGGACCAGACTGCGAAAGCGCTCGGGCGCCATGCACGCTGCATTCAGGGTGATCACGCCACCGTAGCTGTGCGACAGAAAGTGAGCCTTGGCAATGCCCAGGTGGTCCATCAAGCCCAACAGGTCACGCGCCTGCTGGGGCGGGGTGTAGCCGCCTGGCGTCATCTCCGAACGGCCATGCCCACGCAGGTCGTACAGCGTGACCCGGAAACGTTGGGAGAACACCGGCGCGTAGTGAAAGTACCAAAACGCCAGGTTGGTGGCCAGACCATGCACCATCACGAGGTCTTCGACCTCGCCCTCTGCATTCTGCGGTTCCATCTGAACATAGTTCAGACGGACACCATTGACTTGTGCGACGGGCATGACGGCTTACTCCAGGTGGCCCGGCGTCCTCGACCGAGCAGGCATCTCATCCTCTGATTCCATGGACATGGTAGCGCCGCCCTGGCACACCCAAGGGGCACGCTCCCTGCCGTATTTCACGACTTCGGGGCACTGCGCAAGCGTCAAGGTCACCTCAGGACACCTCGGCACCGCCCTGCTCGACGGCCAGGGCAATCACGGTCTGGGCATCCCGGTACAGGGAGACCTCCATCTGCATGTCGTCGTGCACCACCTGGGCGTTTTGCCCTGCCGCATCCAGGAATCGAACCTCGAACCTCTCCGGCTGGCCCTGCAGTCCGGTGCCGAGACACTTCGCCGCAGCTTCCTTGGCACACCAGAGGGCCAGCAGGTGTTCGCTCTGCTGACCAGCAGGAATCGCGCCAAGGGCTGAACGCTCCTGTTCGCTCAACGATGCGGCAAACAGCTCTGGACTGCGAATGCGCCCCCATTGCTCTGCATCCACCCCCACCGGCACCTGCGGTGGGTTGACCGCCACCACACTGCCCCAATCGTTGTGGGTCAGCGAGATCTCGGGCGCTGCGATCAACTGGTCACGCCACCAGCCATCCACCCAAGGGGCGCCGAGCGCGTCGTGGCGCACCTCGATCTCGGACGAATAAAGCCACTCGCCCGTCTGCTGAGCGACCCAATAGCGCACCGCCTCCTTGATGCAGGCTCGGCCGAGCAGCCATTGGCGCTTGTGGCGCGCATTGCCGGTCAGCGCGGCCCAATCCTCACGCTCACCAGCGCTGAGGTAGATGTGGGCCAGGATGCGCAGGAAGATGTTGGCAGACTGGCTGCAGAAGTCTTCTGGCAGATGCTCCAGCGCCCAGACCAGCGTGCCGCGTTCGGCACCGGCCGCCATGGGCTGCCCCAGCCAGCCTTGGAGCGGATCGCGCCGCACCTGGTAGAAGCGATTGGGCACCGGGAAGAACACGTTCACCAGATTGCGCACCCGCACCAGCGGCTGGCCCTGGGCGTCCAGGCATTCGAACTGCCAGGCACGCGGTGCCGACACCGCATTGCTCGACGGATCCAGCGAGTGCTGGCGGGCCTGCAGGCGCAGCTGCGACAGATCGGCCGGGCAAGGGCTGTAGAGCTCGATGCGATCGATGGTCGACGGGAAGCAGTTGAAGTCGGTGCCGGCGAACTGGGCAATCCAGTAGGCGGCCAGCTGCCCCATGGCATCCAGCAGCACCGGGTTCAGCACCAGCTTTGTCGGCTGCCCCGACACGAAGAAGTCGTTCAGGCTCACCGGCGAGAGCTGGCAGTCGATGCCGGCATCGTCCCAGCCATCGATGTGGGTGATGCTCTGGAACACCGGGCCATGGAACATGCCGCAGGTGTAGAGCTCCTCGTCGTTCCACAGGGAGCTGCGCCATTCACCCAGCGAGGCCAGCCCGGGCAACTGCCAGACGGGCTGGAACAGGAACTCGCCGCTGACCAGCTTGCCCGACGGGCCGGACAGCACCGCCGCGTAGCGCTGCTGGGCCGCATCGACCAGACGAGCCTCAACGGTGAGAGTCACCTCACCCGCGTCGAGTGCGATCCAGTCAAAGGCGCGGACATGCTCGACCACGGTCACGTTGACATTGCCAGCCAAGGCCGCACAGGCCTGGGCCATGATCTCCAGGCTGACCATCATCGGCACGCAGGACAGACCCAGAACTCCGTCCTGGGGATCCACCCGCCCAGACAGCACATGGTCACGCAGGAAGTTGTCCCGGGCCAGGCTCAAGGTGCTGCGCGCCACCAGGTGCTCGGCATCCTGCTCGACGATCTCGTCCAGGAAGCCGGTGGCTGCGGCCACCGGATCCAGTGTCACGACGCCTTCGGCCTCCATGGCATCAGGCTGCAGACGATCCATCACCGACTGCTGCTGAGCGAGGAAGCCACGCATCATGTCGAAATACTCGCCCATCACCTGCTGGCGCAACACCAGCTCGGCGTCCTCGGTGACCTGCACCGGCGCCGTCGAGGTGGCCGGGGCTGCCACGGGGGGGAGCTGGGAAACCGACGCGGTGGCCTGGGCCGGCGGAACCGGCGCAGACACCGCCTGCACCACCATGGGCGCGGCCAGCGTCCCCAACTGGGCGCGCTCCGCCTCGGTCAGGTGCATCTGCGGCATGGTGTTGTCCAGCAGAATGCCCTTGGCCTTGGGCACGGACAGGTCGCCCAGCGACACCTGTGTGAGCGCACGTTGCTCGAACAGCTTGCCCAACGCCACCGGCTTGCGGTTGACCCAGAGCTGGCCCAGCACCATCAGGAACTGGTCCACGCCCGGGCGCTTGCGCTGGTTGGTGGCCACGGCCACGTACTCGCGCCCGGCCAGGATGTCGTTCACAAAGGCCGTCAGGTTGGCGGACGGTCCCACCTCGATGAACCAGCGGACGCCCTCGTCGTGCATCTTCTGGATCGTCTCGCGGAAGCGCACCGTGGTGGACCACTGTGACGCAGCCGTCTGGCGGATGGCCGCGGCACCGTCCGGGAACAGACCAGTGGTGGCACAGGAATACAGCGGCACGCGGGGCGAACCCAGCTTGATGGCCTTGTAGTACTTCAGGAAGGCCTTGGTGACGGTGTCGAAGGCCGGCGTGTGGTAACCGCGGTCAAAGGGCAGCGGCATGCAGATGGCACCGGCCTGGGTCAGGCGCTGCTGCAGCGTGGCCATCACATCGACGGCCCCGTAGAGGATCACCTGGTTGGCGCAGTTGTCCATGGCCACGACCACGCCCGGGCCGCTCTCGGCCAGATGCTGGTCCAGGCTGGGACGGTCCATGGCACCGACAGCCAGCAGTGCGCCGGTCGGGATCGAGCCATTGGCCAGCTCTTCACGGTAGACACGGTTGAGCTCGCGGATGAACTCGGCCAGCTCTTGCGACGAGGCCGCCGGAATGGCGCCGGAGGCCGCCAGGGCCGATGACTCACCCGAGCTGTGGCCCAACATGACGTCAGGCTGCACGCCCATCGTGCCCAGCAGGGCGTTGAGCGCCTGCGCGCCCACGAACACGGCCTCGGAGCCGACGTCCATGTCGTGCATGCGCCGCTCGAGCTCGGCACGGCGCTCCTCGCTCAGCCCCGTGGGCGGCGGGAAGGCGATGTCGGTGCGACGCTCGCCCGGCACGTCCGGGTACAGACCGCACCAGAAATCCAGCCAGTCGCGCACGTCGTCAAAGCACTGGGCCATGTCCGACAGCATGGCGCTGTACTGCGAGCCTTCGCCCGGGAAAATGAAGGCCAGCTTGCCCTCCAGCGGCTGAGCGCTGTAGAACATGCCGCCGCGGGTGGCCCAGGACGTGGCGCCACCGCTGCCCAGCTTCTTGAGCGCCTGCTGCAGCTGCTTGTTCAGCCCGACGGCATCGCTGGCGACGACCGCCAGGCGGCAGGCCCCCTCGCCCACCTGGCCGGCCAGCGAGGCGGCGATGTCGCCCATCGACAGGTCGGTGCGCGCGGTCAGCCAGGCCTGGACCTGCGTGATGCGCTCGACCAGGGCCTCGGTGCTCTCAGCCGCGAGCACGCACAGCTCGGACGGCCAGGGCAGGCAGCGCGCCGGCTTGGCCGCGGCCACCGGGGCCTCTTCCAGCACTGCGTGGGTGTTGATGCCGCCGAAGCCGAAGGAATTCACCCCCGCACGGCGCGGGGCACCCTGCGGCGTGATCCACGGGCGGGTTTCGTTGTTGACGTAGAGCGTCGTGTCGTCAATGCCCAGCTCGGGGTTCACCTCGCCGCACAGCATCGGCGGCAGCACCTTGTGGTGCAGGGCCAGCGATGCCTTGATCAGCCCCGCCATGCCCGCCGCCGGGATGGTGTGGCTGATCATGGACTTGACCGAACCCAAGGCAATGCTGCCCTGCGCCGCCGTGCGGGTGCCGAACACCGACTTGAGCGAGGCGATCTCGGTCTTGTCACCCAGCGGGATGCCCGTACCGTGGGCTTCCACCAGCCCCACCGTGGACGGGTCTACGCGGCTTTCGGCATAGGCCCGTTGCACGGCCAGCGATTCGCCTTCCATGCTGGGAGCCAGCAGACCGGTGCCCCGACCGTCACTGGACTGGCCCACGCCACGCAGCACGGCATAGACCCGGTCGCCATCGGCCAACGCCTCGTCCAGCAGCTTCAGCACCACCATGCCCAGGCCCTCGCCCAGCAGGGTGCCGTCGCTGCCCTTCTCGAAGGGCCGCACCTTGCCGCGGCCGCTGAGGGCCCCGAGCTGGGTGAAGATCACCGCCACTTCGGCCGGCAGGGAGGCGTTCACGCCACCCGCGATCATCAGTTTGCTGCGCCCCAGGCGCAGTTCGTCCATGGCCGCGTTGACCGCCAGCAGCGAGGACGAGCAGGCCGCATCCACCAGGTAGTTGGGGCCCTTGAGGTTCAGCCGGTTGGCGATGCGGCCGGTCATCACGTTGGGCACCAGGCCCGGAGCGATGTCCGGCGTGGCCGCCGGAAGCTTCTTGGCCAGCAACGCGCGCACCGATTCCAGCTGTTCCGGCCCCAGGTGGGGGCAGGCCGCCTGCAGGATCTCCACCGTCTGGTCCACCACGATGTGGTTCTGGATCAGCGTGCCCTGCCCGCGGTGCAGGTAGGTGCTGTGGCCCAGCACGATGCCGGTGTCGCGGTGGTCGTAGGCTAGGTCGAGGTAGCCCGCGTCCTTCAGGGCCTCGGCCGCCACCTTCAGGGCCAGGAATTGGTCGGGCTCGCCACCGTCCAGCGAGCTCGGCATGATGCCGAATTCGCGCGGATCGAAGCGGTACAGGTCCCGCAGATAGCCCCCATAGGGCGTCTTGATGCGACCGCTGTCCAGATAGCGCTGGGCATCCCAGGAGTCCACCGGTTCGGAGATGGCATCCACCCCGCCGATGATGTTGCGCCAGAACGCCTGCAGATTGGGGGCCTGCGGGTACATGCAGGCCATGCCGATGATGGCGACAGGCGCCGGGGTGGATGCGTTCCCGCTCACGGGGACTCCTTGGGAAAGATCGGTCATTGCAACAAACTCACACCGACGACTTGCTGGGCTGCTGACCGGCGGTGCCGCCCAGCCGGTTTAGGGCCTGGCTGGCGATGCACTGCATGTCCTCGATCATCATCACCACCTCGCCGGCGGCGTTGGTGTAGTAGACGTTGGCACCCACCAAACCGGCATCGTCCAGCGGCACCACCTCCAGCTCCATCGTCATCTGCTCGGGCAGTTGGTCCACGTAGCGGACCACCCGGCCGAAGCGAGTCGGCAGGCAGGTCTCGTTGCGGAACTCGCGTGCCCAGACGATGGCCAGCTGCGGACCGGCGTCGATGATCGCGGGGTCGAACACCCAGTGGTCATGCTCGGCCGGCACACCGCGCAGCCAGCCATGGGGCGCGCTGGGCACCACGGCGGCGGCGGCAGCATCGGACGACAGGCCCTTGAGCGCCGTCATCACCCGGAAGCGAGGGCCGTGGAACAGGAACTGGTCATAGGCCTGGGCCACCGGCAGCTTCTTCTCGAAGCGCGCGCGCACCGGGTGGCTGAAGCCTTCGGGCAGGCGCTGCTCCAGCCGCAGCACGGCCTTGTAGTGCACGACCGTCTTGCCGCCCTGCTGCTCGCTCTGCAGCGTGGCCACCACCTCGAAACCTTCCGCGCTGCCATAGGGCGGCGGGTTGATCACGATGTCGAAGCGGCGCACGGCCTCCTTGAGCTCCACGCCCTTCATCAGACGGAAGTCCTTGACCTCCACCACACGCCAGCCCGGCCACAGCGCGTGGCCCGCCTGGGACAGCAGTTCCAGCGCCACGGCCGCCGGCAGCACCGGGGTCGCATCGATGCGGTGTTCCTGCAGGTAGGCATGGTTGGCGTCGATGGCGAAGCTCACCACCTGGCCGCCCATCGGCAGGGTCATCATCTCGGCGGCACCGAGCAGCGCACCCAGCACCTTGCCGGGGGCCGCCGGGGCCTGCAGCTGCACCTGGCCCAAGTCGGCCTCACGCTGCTCCCAGGGGCCTTCGCCACAGATGATCTCGATGTAGGTGTCGTCCGTGCGCAGCAGCTCATCCTTGAGCAGCTGCCGGCCGGCCGCAGCCGTCACCAGGTAGACGCCCTTCTCGGCGAACTTGGCCTCGGTCTCGGCGGTGACCATGCCGGCACCGAACATCGTCGGCCCCCACGGTCCCCAGCACAGGGCGTTGACGTTGACCTGGCCACCCCAGCGACGGTAGAGCTGGCAGCACAGGCGGTTCATCAGCTCGTTGGCCGTGGCGTAGTCGGACTGGCCACTGTTGCCGTACCGGCCGGCCACCGAGCTGAACACGGTCAGGAAACGCAGCGACTCGGCGCGCAGGTACTTCTGCAGCAGCAGCAAGCCGATGACCTTGGTGTTGACCACACGGTCCCAGCTGTCCGAGGCCTTGTCCACCAGGAACTTGTCCTCGATCACGCCGGCACCGTGCAGCACGCCGTGGATGGCACCGAACTGGGCGTAGAGGTCCTCGATGAGGCCCTTCATGCCAGCGTCGTCACCCACGTCGACCGAGCGGTACTCGACCTTGGCCCCGCGCTGCTCGAAGTCGGCGCGGTTGCCCAGCATTTCGCGGGCGGCCATCACGGCCGCCACCTTCTTCTGGATCTCGGCCGGCTTGAGCGAACTCTTGCCCGCGCGCACTTCGGCGATGAAGTGCTGGCGCAGGGCCTCCGGCGTGGCCAGCGCGGCCTGCTCGGCAGGCTCGGCCTCGGGCCAGGCACCGCGCCCTGTCAGCACCAGGGTGTTGCCGGGCAGCGCCAGTTCGCGCAACACCTCGGCGGTGATGCCGCGGGCGCCACCGGTGGCCAGCACCACGATGCCCTGCAGCCGGGCCATGCGGGCCGGGTCCACCGGCGCCACCATGGCCTCGGTCTTGAAGACCGTGCGCTGTCCGTCGGGATAGCCCACCTCCTGGCGGCCACCCACGACCTCCAGCTCGGTCATCACGGTCTGGATCTGGGCCGCCGGCGACTGGCCGGGATCCAGGTCCACAATCTTGACCCGCAGCTCAGGACGTTCCTCGTGGAAGGACTTGAGCATGCCGGCAGCGCCGGACTGCAGGGTCAGGCCGGCCGGCACATGGGCACCGGCACGGTTGAAGTAGCCGCCCAGCGCGCTGACCGACATCACATGGGCACCCTCGCCCAGGCTGGTCGACAGTTCGCGCAGCAGCAGGAACAACGATTTCTCGTTCACCAGCAGTTGCTGGCGCCATTCGGCCACCGAGCCTTGCGGGGGCAGCATCTCGCTGCCCAGCTCGGCCAGGTGAACCAGGCCGGCCAAGGGCTGCGCGCCTTCGCGCAGCTTGGCCGCCCATTCGATCAGGGCCGATTCACTGCCCAGCACGTCGCGTCCCACCAGGACGGACTCGCGACCCTGCTCGCGCAGGGCCCCTGCCAGGGCCTTGGCCTGACCTGTCAGGTCATCGGTGATGACAAACAGGCCGGCCTTGAGCTGCTTCAGTGCATCGGCTTCCAGGGCTTCGTGCACGGGCACGACAACATGCCGAGGCGGGTGGCTGCTGCTGGCGGAGGCAGCAACCTTTGATCCCGTCTCGGCAACATCAAAAGGGCTGGCGACAGCGCTCCCGCTCTTGGCCGAACCCATGATGTCCAGCATGCCGTTCAGCGTGGGCTGGGTGTTGAGCTTGCTGCGGCTCTCGGTCAGCGCAGCGCGCAGGCCTTCGGGCAGCTTCTGCAGCATGGCGCCGACGACTTCGATGCGCTTGATCGAATCAATGCCGAGGTCCGACTCGAGGTTCTGGTCCAGACCCACCATGTCGCGCGGGTAGCCGGTCTTCTCCTCGACGATGGACAGCAGCATGTCAATCATCTGCTCGCGGCTCAGCGCCGCGCCAGCCGCGGGTGCGGCGGCGGCCACCGGAGCTGCCACAGGGGCAGGCTTGGCTGCCACGGGGGCGGGCACCGGAGCCGGCATCACCGGCGCAGGCACCACCACCGGGGGAGCCACCGGCGCGACAGCGGCGGGCACCACTGCGGGCGGCACGACGACGGCCGGCGCAGCAGGCGGCACCTCGGCCACACGGGCCAGGGCCACCGGCTGGGCAGGGCGCGCCAGACGGGCCGGGCGGGCCGGAGTGGCCACGCCTTCGCCTACGAACATGGCCATCACCCGTTCCTGGGTTTCCAGGAACTGGCGCATGGTCTCGAAGTATTCCGACATGACGCCGGAAGATCCTGCCGGTGGCAGGGGACGTCGTTCATCCATACGGGGCTCTCTTCTCCAACGTGAAGGGGGGGTTGCGGGCTGCGGGACCGAGGGCGTGGCCGCCGCCGGCATGGAAAGGTGGGCGGATGCCGGAGTGGCCGTCAGGGCAGCGGATGCAGCACTGGCCACGGGCGCCACGGCCAGGTTCAGGGTCTGGGCCTGCTCCAGCGTGACACCGATCTGGCGCACCGGGTCGGACAGCCGGCGCACGCCGCTGCCGTTGATCATCCAGGCGTGCTTGGGCACGCTGACGATGCGTTGCAGGGCGCCCAACTGAGCCGGGTCGCCGACGCGGCAGTCGCGACCGAACAGGGGCGACAAATCCAGGTCCAGGCCGGCGCACAGCATCTGCGCGACACCATTGAGGAAACCGCCAAGGCCGGAGCCATCGTCCAGGGCGATGGCCTTGTGCGGCTGGCCGGCCAGGATCTTGGCCGTCAGCTTGGTCAGCACAGACTTCGGGCCCACCTCAATGAAGGTACGCGCACCGTCGGCGTACATGGCCTCGATCTCGGCCACGAACTCGACCGACTGCACCAGGTGCTCAGCCATGCTGCGCTTGACCGTGGCGACGTCTTCCGCGTGGGGGCGACCGGTGGCGTTGGAATACACCGGGATCTGGCCGGGCTGCCAGTCGGTGGCCTCGATCATCTCGGCCAGCGCGGACTGGGCCGGCGCCACCAGCTTGGAATGGAAGGCCGCGGCCACCGGGATGGGCGTGACATCGAAACCGGCCGCGGTCATCTTGGCCATGGCGGCCTCGACCCCGGCACGGGTGCCGGAGATGATGGTCTGCAGAGGCGCGTTGTGGTTGGCCACGACGATGTCGGCCACATCGGCCAGCAGGCGGTCCACATCGGCCCGCGGGGCCTGCACCGCTGCCATGGTGCCCAGCTCGGCGCCATCGGCCTTGGCGGCATCGACGATGAAGCGGCCACGCGCCGCCGACAGCTGCATCAGCGTGTCCAGGCCATAGGCGCCCGCGGCGTGGTGGGCGACGAACTCGCCATAGCTGTGGCCGGCCGCCATGTCGGGCGCCAGACCCATGCCCTGGAGCAGGCGCAGCAAGGCCACCTCAAGGGCCCCCAGCGCGGGCTGGGCCACATCGGTGCTGGTGAGCGCCTTGCGGGCAGCGTCCAGCGCCTCTTCGTCGTAGACCGCCGGCGGGAAAATGAAGCGACCCAGCGTGCTGCCGCGGCCGAAGCGCGTCTCGAACGGCGCCTTCAGCGCGGCGTTGGCCTCGGACAGGGCGTCGGACACCTGCGGGAAGGCCACCGCCAGTTCGCGACCCATCATCGGGTATTGCGAGCCCTGGCCGGAGAACAGGACGGCCACCTTGCCCGGCTCGGCGCCGGCCGCACCATGATGCACGCCCGGCGGCAGCATCGGCACCTGGCCATTCAGGAACGCCGCAGCCTTGCCCAGCTTGTCGGTCAGGTCCGCCAAATCCTTGGCGACCACGGCCAGGGTCTCCATGCCCGGCTGCCACTGGGCCGCCAGGGTGGCGGCCAGGTCGCGCAGAGCCAGTGCCCCCAACGCAGGCAGTTCCTCGGCCAGTGCAACCGCCTTGGCCACGAGTTGGGCCTTGTCGTCGGCGGCCAGCAGCACCAGCTCGGCCGACCACTGGTTCATCGGCGCCGTGCGCAACCAGGGGCGGTATTCGCGGGTGTACTCCTCCATCACCACATGGAAGTTCGTCCCCCCGAAGCCGAAGGCGCTGGCCCCCGCGCGGCGCGGGGTGGCATCGCTGGTGAGCCAGGGCTGGGCGTCCAGCAACACGTGCAGCGGCGCATCCTCGTTCAGCAGGATCTTGTTGGGCTTCGTGACGTGCAGGTGCGGTGGCAGCACCTTGTGCTGCAGCGCCAGGGCCGCCTTGATCAGGCCCGCAACGCCAGCAGTGGCCTTGGTGTGACCGATCATGGTCTTGACCGAACCCACAACTGCAGCGTGCGGCACCACGCCCTGCTCGCGCATCAGCAGGCTGGTGCTCTCCAGTTCAGCTGTGTCCCCCGCCACCGTGCCGGTGCCGTGGGCTTCAAACAGCCCCACTTCGGCCGGACCGAAGCCGGCCTGCACATAGGCACGGCGCATGGCGCGCAGTTGGCCCGCCGGCAACGGTGCGGTCATGCCCTTGGCATTGCCATCGCTGCTGGCACCGACGCCCTTGATGACCGCATAAATGCGGTCGCCATCCCGTTCGGCATCGGCCAGACGCTTGAGAGCGATCATCGCAATGCCTTCGGAGATGGCGATGCCATCGCCCTCCTGGTCGAAGCTGGCGCAGCGCCCGCGCGGCGACAGCGCCTGGGTCTTGCTGAAGCACAGGAAGCCGAAGGGACCCTGCACGGTGTCCACGCCCCCGGCCAGCACGAAGTCGCTGCGCCCGGCGGTCAGCTCGCTCACCCCTTGGTAGACCGCTGCCAGCGAGGAGCCGCAGGCTGCGTCGGTGGTGAAGTTGGCACCGCCGAAGTTCAAACGGTTGGCAATGCGCCCGGCGATCACGTTGACCAGGATGCCGGCGAAGGAATCCTCCGTCCACTCCGGCAGGCGGTCGGCCACGTCGTCGGGCAACTGGCCGGCAAAGCGCGGCAGCTCGGCACGCAGGCCGTACTGCGTGCCCACATCACCGGTACCGCCGCTGGCACCCAGGATGACCGAGGCCCGTTCGCGGTCGAAGGGGCGGTCGACGTAGCCGGCGTCGGTCAGCGCTCGATGGGCCACCTCCAGCGCCATCAGCTGCATGGGGTCGATGGCCTCCAGCGACTTCGGCGGCATGCCGAACTTCATCGGATCAAAGGCCACATCATCAAGGAAGCCACCCCACTTGGAGTAGATCTTGTCCTTGGCGTGGCGGTCGCTGTCGAAGTACAGGCGCCAGTCCCAGCGGTGCGACGGAATCTCGCTGATGCCGTCGACCTTCTTCAGGATGTTTTCCCAGTACTCACGCACCTCGGCAGCCTTGGGCAGCAGGGTGGCGATGCCCACGATGGCGACGTCCGCCGGCGGCACGGTGGCGGCAGACGGTGCCTCGGGTTGGCTGCCTGCCAGCCGATCGCTCAGCAGCGCGGCGGCATCATCGGTCACCTGGCGGTGCAAGGTGGCAATGTCGGTCACCTCGGCACGCAGCGTGGCAACCTGGCCCAGCATGTACATGCCTTCGGCGCTTTGGCGCTCAGGGGTGAGGGTCTCCAGCGCGCCGTTGAGGCCGCTGCGGTTGGTGCCCTTGGAAGCGATGCGCAAACGGCCCATCACCAGGTCGTCCAGCACCTTGCGAGCCTCGTCCACCGGCACCTTGGCCTCGCGCATCTGGTCCCGCTGGCGGAAGAAGTCCTGGGCGAAGGCGGTGTAGGCGCAGCGACTGGCGTGGCCGGGGCCCGATTCGAGCGCCACGGTGTGGTCGCACTCGATCACTTCCTTCTGGAACTGCTCGACGATGGCGCCGCTCTCGACGATCTCCTTCGTGAACAGATAGGCACTGCCCATCAGGATGCCGACCTTGACGCCCTTGGCCATCAGCGGAGCCACCAGGGTCTGCACGAAGGCGGAGGACACGGCATCGTGGATGCCGCCGGCGAACAGCACCTGGAGTTCGCTCGGAGGCACCTTGCCCTTGCCCAGCTCCTCGAGCAACTTGTCGACCATCGTGCTCCAGAGCACGAAGCTGCTCAAGGGGCCGATGTGACCACCGCACTCGCGGCCTTCGAAGATGAAGCGCCGCGCGCCCTCCCCGACGAACATCGGGATCAGGTTGGCCGAGGGAACGTGCAGGAAGGTGGCGATGCCGGCCTTCTCGAGCGTGACGGCCTGGTCAGGACGGCCGCCGGCGATGATGGCGTAGGCCGGCTTGTGCTCGGCCGCCATGGCCAGCTGCTCGTCCAGCAAGGCCTGGGGCGCAAAGCCCAGCAGACCGATGCCCCAGGGCTTGTCGCCCAGACGCTGGGTGGACTCCTCCAGCAGCTTGCGCAGGGCGTCGCCCTTGAGCAGCGCGAAGGCCAGCATCGGCAGCGCCCCGCCTTCGGCCACGGCCTGGGCGAAGGCGGCGCTGTCGGACACGCGGGTCATGGGCCCTTGCACCAGGGGATAGGGAATGCCCAGCGCCTCAGCCAACGGAGAACTCTTGGCCAGCGCCTGCGAACCCACGGCGGCCGGCAGATGGTCCGCCACGGCTGCGTCGATGGCCTTGAGCACTTCACCCAGGCGGCGGTACTGCTTGCGCCAGATACCGGCGAAGCAGACATCCTGCCCCAGCGGCAACAGGCCGGCGCGGAGATTCACCCAGTCGATCTTGCCCTGCACCAGCCCCTTCAGGCGCTCAAAGCCGGCGCCCTCGCCTTCCACGGCCAACTGGCGCGCGGCGTTGTGGCCGGGGCGCACCAACACGCGGATGTACTCGCCATGCTCGCCATCGCCGATGGCCTGGGCCTCATTGCCCGACAGGTTGCCCAGCAGGGCCACCAAAGCGTCGGGAGCACCAGCGTCCTCCAGCAGCAGGACCTGGGAATCCAGCACCACACCGGCCATGCCGATGGCATGGCAGGCGGCGGCAACGTGCGGCGTGACGCCGCCACGCAGGTACAGCGGCAGCGCGCTGAGCTTGAGCCACTTCTGGATCAGGATGAAGCTGGCGTCCTCACCGACGAAGCCACCGGCCTCGTTGCCCTTGAGCAGCCAGCCCTCCACCACCCCTTCGGACGGCAGGGCCGGGACCACCGGCGCGCAGACCTCGACCAGGATGCGCACGCCGCGCTCACGCAGCTGGACCAACAAGTCCCAGCCGGTGGCCACCACCGTGGGCTCGACGATCAGCCAGGACAGCCCCGACAGGGCCGGCGAGCGCAGGGCCGTCTCGAGGGTGAGATCCACGCGGTCGAGCTTCAGACCATAGCCCTGACCGGAGAAACGGGCGACCGAGGCCAGCATGGCCAGCACGCTCTGGCTGTCCGACTGGAACTCGGCGTTGACCACCCCCACTGCACCGGCGCGACAGGCGGCGATGGCCAGGGCTGCATCGGGCGACCCCGCAGGGGTGAAGACAAACGTGGTGAACAGGTGCTTGGACATATGCCTTCGGGCCAGTTCTGCTGACGGTCGCGTCGGCCAATCGCGCCGGAGGTCGGGGGCCAGCGACTCGCTCGGACGGGTTTTCACCAACCCTGTTTCCGGCGCGAATCATGTAGCCGATTACTTGATGTGCCTCTAATGTCCCCCGCCGATCAGGCTAGCGACTATCCCTAACCTCTATCGCGGAACACCAAGGGATGGCTGACGTGGGGGAAATCACACGGAAAAGCCGCCCATGGCTGGCCATTGCCCGCACTTGCCCGAAAGATCCTCGCGCTTGCACACAACTTCCCCTCACATCGCGACAAATCGTGACACGACATTATGGGCACCAGTCTGGTGTGCAGCGCCAGACTCAAAAGAGGGACATCCTTCACGCTTCACGCCACAACATCCCTCAAACGACAAAAAAAAGCCCCCCGCAGAAGCAGGGGGCTGGGTCGATGAAGCTTCAGCTCGTCAGGGAATCCAAGACCACACCTGGACCGTGAGGAAGCGCTGCATGGCCAGCGTGAAGGCCTTCCAGACGGGCATCGAGGTGCCCTCAATCTTGGTGTAGCCCGTCATGCCCGTACGCAACTCCTGCTGGGGGTTGGGAACTTCGGCAATCACCTTCACCACCGTTCCCATCGATTCGCTCGTCACATTGCGATCGATGACGGTGACCTTGCCTTGGTAGATGCGGTCACTGAAGGCCACGGGTCGCACCCGCACCGGCGCGCCCACCTTGACGAAGGAGATGTCGGTTTCCGGGACCTGGATCTCCACCGAGACCTTGGAGGTGTCCTCGACCGTGGCAAACGTCTGCCCCTTCTCGATGTAGCTGTTCAGCCGGTCCTTCAGATGCAGCGTCAGCAGATTGCCGTCAAAGGGCATGGCCAGCGAAGCGCGCCCCACCTTGGAGGCATAGAGGTCCCGCTCGTCCTGCAAAGACTTCAGCTTGGCCTCTGCCGCCGCAATCTCGTCCTTGGTCGGACCGGTCTTGGCCAGGGCCAGCGCGGCCCGCTTCTCGGCGGACTGCATCGCGTCGACCTGATACTCGCGTCGAGCGGCATCGAACTCCTCAAAGGAGACAACGCCGTCCTTGTACATGCGCTCCATGCGGGGCACGCGCGCCTTGGTGAAGGTCTCGTGCTCCATCGCCACTTCCAGCTCGCGCTGGGCCAGGGCCACATACTCGGGCTTCGGCTTGGACTTCAGGTCCGCCACCACGGCTGCCTGCTCGGCCACCTTGGCGTCATAGACGCTGACCTGGGCCTGGTAGTCGGGCGTGGCCAGTGTGGCGATCAGCGCCCCCTTCTTGAGCGATTCTCCACCGTCGTAGTTGACGGTTTGCACCACACCACCAAAGTCGGTGGTGATCACCTGACGCTGGTTCGGGTAGGTGCTGAAGCGCCCGCCCGTCTCGTAGGGATAAGGCATCACCAGGATCAGCAGGGCCGTCAGGGCGCCAGCCACCTTGAGGTAGCGCGACCAGTTGCTGGGCGGCTTGAGCTCGTCCTCGGCCTCGCCCACCGAATCCGGCAGCGTGCGCTTGCGCCAGCGGTCGAATTGCACCGAGCGGTCATAGGCGGCCTGGATCATCTGCAGACGCTTGAAGGTCCGCTTGAGCAGGTACACCCCCATGACGATGGCCAGCACGATGGCCGTGCCGCCCAGCATGACCGATTGCAGGTAGGCCCCCACCATCAGGCAGGCCACGATGACGAGCACGAAGGCGTAGACCGTGGTCAGCAGCGCATAGGCGGACAGCAGGCTGCCATCGGCATCCTTGTAGGCCCGGCCATTCATGCGGTTGAGCAGCGTCTTGTAGGCCTTGCCCCGCAGATGAGGCTCATTGGCAAAGGCCGAAAGCAGGTGATAGCCGCTGCCCTTGACCAGCGGATTGCCCGAGACAAACAGCAGATCGATGCCGGCGATGAAGAACAGGGCCATGCCGATCTTGGGCGCCAGGCTCCCGCCGTCACGGGTGTTGTACCAGACGAGCACACCCAAGCTGAACAGCACCAGACGGGCCAGCAGCGGCCCGCCCTGCAGCCACATGCGTTCGCGACGGGACAGTTGCTCAACATGGCTGACGGTCACCACGAAGCGCGGCAGGAAGGCCATGAACACCGATGCCCCGAAGGCACTGACCGTGCAGCGGAAGGCATAGGCAATGAATGCCGTGGTCAGCGTGACCACCAGGTTCACCGTGAACATGCTGAAGATCACATGCTCCAGCAAGCTGGTCATGCTGTGCAGGTTCTCCATGTCCTGCACGATCAGGTAGCTGTATTCGAAGCACAGCATCAGCGCCGCCACCACCAGCAAGGGCAGGACATAGACGATGTAGTGCAGGGGAGCGACCACCGGGCTCAGCAGCTTCAGTGCCGGCCGCGGGTCGAACAACTTGAGCATCCAGCGGGTCGCCCGTGGATCGAAGCCCACTGCGTCGTTCATGCCGGCCGGCAGATCACCTTCCGGGCCGGCCGCGGCGGCCGGCTTGGCAGCCGCGGCACTGGCGGGCGCCGCCGCCGGCGCCGCTGCTGCCGCTTCATTGACCTGGGCCGTGTGGGTCTTGACCACAGCCTGACCGTCCTTCACCTCATAGGTCTTGGTGCGGAAGGGGTCCAGCAGCGCATGGGTCGGGTTCTCCATGTCCAGCAGTTGGCGGTCGGCCAGACTGGCGAAGAACAGCTCGATCTCCTTTTGCGAGATCGGACGGCCGAAGCGGTCCTCGAACACCGACTGCAGCTTGGGATAGTTCTCACAACCCGGCAATACCTCCAGCAGGAAGAACTGCCAAGGCTCCATGTCGTGGACCTTGTTCAGCAGCTTGTCGCGCAGCAGATAGCTGGGCTGATCGTTCTTGACGATCTTGAATGCCTCCAGGCGCTTGGGCAAATAGGCGGGCAGCGCCACCTTCTTGGTTTGCTCAGTCATGACCAGATCTTTCTGCTGTTAATTCTTCGGGCTGGATGCGGCGTCATCCGCGGCGGCGCTCTGCAGCATGTCCGGTGCTGCCACCTTCCAGCCGCCTCCCAGGGCCTTGTAAATCAGAACCAGCGACAGGTGCTCATCGCGCAGCGCATCCAGCTGCAGGCGCTGGGCGGCGGTGACCTGACGCTCGGCATCCAGCACCTCGAACAGGGTGCCCTGCCCGCCCTGGTAGCGCTTCTGCGCCAGCTCAGCCACCGATTTCACGGCCTTCATCTGCCGACCCAGCACATCCACGCGCTGCAAGGTCTTCTGGTGGTAGACCAGCGCATCCTCGGTCTCCATGAAGGCGTTTCGCACTGCACGCCGGTAGGCATCCACATGCAGGGCTTGCACCGCCTCAGCCTCCCGCACCGACGCATCGTTGCGCCCCCCATCGAACACCTTGGCCACCAGCTGCGTCCCGACGCTGCCGAACAAGGCCTTCTCGGTGATGAAACGCGACAGGTCGGTGCTGGCGTAGCCGAACAGGCCCGTCAGGGAGATCGTCGGAAAAAACTCTGCCTTGGCCACGCCGATGCGGGCGTTGGCCGCGCGCAGGTTCGCCTCGGCCATGCGCACATCCGGCCGCTGCTCCAACACCGAAGAAGGCAGACCCTGCGGAACCGGCGGCGGCTTCAGCACATCCAGCCCGGTCGATCGAGGAATGGCTGCGGGATCGGTGCCCAGCAGGATGGCCAGGCCGTTCTCGGCAGCGGCGATCTCCCGCTCCTTGGGCGGCACGGCCGCAGCCGTCTCCTCCAGCGCCGCGCGCGCCTGCATCACCTGCAGCATCGTCCCGGCGCCCCCTTGCTGGCGAGCCTCCGCCAGACGGATGACCTCCTGCCGGTTGGCCACGTCCTGCTTGAGCAGGGCCAGCTCCCGGTCCAGCGCCAGCAGCTGCACATAGCCGCTGACCACATTGGCCACGACGGTGAGCGTGATCGCGCGCCGATCCTCGTCCGTCGCCGTCAGATCGGCCAGGTAGGCCTCATTGGTGCGCTGCACCCGCCCCCAAAGGTCCAGCTCCCAGCTGACCTGAGCCTGAAGCTCGTAGGCCGCACTGTTGACCGGCGTGCGGGACGACAGCGGCACCTGCCGCTCCTCGCTGAGCTTGTCCCGGGTTGAACTGCCCCGGATGGCCACCTCGGGCAGTTCCTGCGCCTTGGCCAGATCGGCCCGCGCCGCATACTGGCGGACCCGGCCGGCCGCGATGCGGATGTCCAGGTTGTTCTGCAGCGCCTGCTTGACCAGGCCGTCCAGCTGAGCGTCGCCAAAGGACTCCCACCAGGCCAGGTTGGCCAGATCGGCCACCGGCGCCGCACCCGGCTCGGGCGTGCGCCAGGTCGTCGGCGTGACGACCTCGGGCCGCTGGTAATCGGGGCCCATGGCACAGCCAGCCAGGGCGCCGGTCAACAGGGCCAGAAGGGAAAGAAGGCGCATGGGAGGCCGGCTCCTGGCGCGCGTGGGATGGCAGTGCGTCATTCGTCCTTGTGCTCCCGTGCAAAGCGCTCAGCCAACAGATCGAGGGCGTGTTCCTCGATCTCCTTGACCCGCACCAGGCGGTTGCGCAACTCGTCGAGGATGGCCTCGAACCACTTGATTTCGTACTCGATGTGCTGCCGCTCTGCCACGATGTCTTCCATCGGCATGTTGGGCGGCGGCCGGCCTTCCTCGTCGAACAGGAACTTGATGCCTTCGGCAATCCGGCTGTTCGCGTTGATGTACTGGACCTGCTTCTCGACGTACTTCTTGACCTTCTTGGCCTTGAATTCCTGGATGACCGCCAGCCGCAGCGCCTGCTGTTGCTTGGACAGCTTGCTGAGGTTCGGATGACTGGTCACCGGGTCGCCATCAATGGGACCGAGTCGGGGGCGGGTGCCCGGCTTGCTCTCTGGGTTGTCTGTCATGCCAATGCTCTTTGGGTGCCGGTCCAGTTGTCAGGTGTAGCCCAGTTCCGCGGCCAGTTCCAGCACCTGCGGGTACAGCCCTTTGCCATCCGGGCGCCAGGCCAGCGGCTTGTCCAGCGGGGGCACCTTCACCTTGTGTGGACGGAACTCCGGGCCGCGCAGGAAGTTGGGGTCGTTGCCGAACAAAGCGGTGATGGGCCCGAAGCAGGCAAACGGTGAACGCTCGGGATGCATCATGGCGTCGATGGCCTGCGCATCGTCACGGATGCCCAGCCAGCGGCACACATCGCCCAGGAACTGGGTCGGGTCGTGCATGATGTCCTCGCCGCGCACGCGCATCTGCTGCTCGCGCGGCACCTGATCCAGGAAGTTCAGGATGTTGGCGTTCAGATCGTGCCAGGCGAACTGAGGATCGACGAAGGCCCGATCCTCCAGAAAATCGATCGAATTCACGTACAGCGCGAAGGCACCGTCGTTCATCGCCATGATGGACTTGCAGGTCGCCACCGGATGGCGGGTCAGGTGCAGGAAGCGCGCATCGGGAAAGGCCCGGTACATGGCCTGCATCCGCTTGATGGAGATGGTGTAGGACGGGCTTTTTTCGACCGCGATCAGCGGGTCGATGTCGCCCACCAGTTCCTGGTAGATCTCGGCCGTGCTGCGGCTCTGGCGCGCTGCGCACCAGTGATTGGCCATCTGGACCGTGGCCGTGGTCTGCTCACCGCCGTAGATCTCCGCCACGGCGCGCAGCAGCCCCTGGCGGGTCTTGGAAAAGTTTTCGATCTCGTCGCTGCGCCGTACCCAGAGATCCATCAGCCGGTCCACATTGAACAGGCACAGCTCCGGTAAACCAAAGGTTTGCGGGTGCTGCCCGATCATCGCGTTCATCAGCGATGTATAGGACCTCGGTGGCGCCAGAAGAAACAACGGTGCGGCCATCGGAACTGCTGTGGACAGGTAAATTCGCCAGAACGATTGAACAGCCCCCCGGCTTTGGCGCCGCACGACGGAGTGCAGCACCGTGATCGGGCGACCACGTGACCAAGATTCGAGTTTCCCTCAGGGGCACCGTATCTCGGTTCCCGGACTGTCGCGCCCAGATGGACTCCGCACAATCCCGAACTTGCATGGCGCCCCCTGTGAACGTAGGGGATGACGAGAGCTTGACGGCGGGCAGTATGCCGCCCTTCCCGGGGCCGGCAGCATCGATTCAGCGACCCCTGACAACACAACCCCTAGAACGTCCGCCCGACAGGCTGTGGACAGCTGCAGGCAATCTCGCTCGATCCGAGCCTGATCCAGAGACCATGTCCCCTGCTTGCGCGACACCGGCACAGCAGGTCGCCCCGGCAGAAATGAAAAAAGCCAGCACGTTTGCACGTGCTGGCTTTTCTGTCTGGTGCGGCTGGCAGGATTCGAACCCACGACCCCTTGGTTCGTAGCCAAGTACTCTATCCAACTGAGCTACAGCCGCTGACTTGTCCGCAGGTGAAAAAGCCAGCAGAGTGGTGCTGGCTTTCCTTGTTTGGTGCGGCTGGCAGGATTCGAACCCACGACCCCTTGGTTCGTAGCCAAGTACTCTATCCAACTGAGCTACAGCCGCATGCGGAAGCTAGCAGTATAGAGCGAAATTCGCTTTCAACGCAAGCGCTTTTTTCTTGAACGCCAGCATCAATCCAATGCGGCAGCGCGCTGGTCGAAATGGCTGGCCTGGGCCTCGTCATCCTCCTGCCGCGCAATGCGCGCCAGGACGCGCAAGGCCTGACGGCGCACCCGGCTGGGCAGACCTTCCGCGCTGGCCGTCTGCTCCAGCAGGCGGCGGGCCTTGCCCCACAGCTGACGGTGGGCAAAGACCGCCCCCGCCGCCGCCACAATGGCCGGCTCGCGCCCGTAGCGGGACAGCGCTTCTTCCATCACGGGCAGCCACCGGGTGTCCACCGCATCGACGCAGGCCACGAGGGCCAGCGCCAGTTGCTCCCGACCTTCGCCGTCCAGGCGCTGCAACTGCTCCCAGGCCGGCCACAGCCACGCCTGCCCCTGCTGGGACAGCCCCAATTGCGCGGCACGCCGTGCGGCACCGGCCAGAACCCAGGCGTCGCGGCGGTCGGCCTCGTCCAGCCCCTGCCAAACGCGCAGCAGCTGGCTCTCATCCAGCGCCTGCTCCAGCGCATCGACGGCCAGGGAGCGCAGCAGGGACTGCGCAGCACCCACCGAGAAGCCCTGGTGCTTGGCCAGCAGCCGTGCGGTCTGCAGCGCCTCCATGGGACGGCCCAGCTGCCGGGCCGCCTGCAATTTCAGACGCAAAGCCTGGGTCCGCCGTGCCACGCCCGGCGGCAGCTCCGACAGAAGGGCCATGCAGCGTCCGGCATCCCGGTCTTCCATCGCCCACTGGGCCGACAGCAGCAGAATGCCTTCCGAGGTGCTGCCACTGCCGTTGCAGGCCTGAGCCAGCCCCAGCTGCTCGTCGCGCGCACCCCGGTCCTGCAGACGGTGCAGGGCCGAAGCAGCGATGAGGTGCGCCTGGACGGTGAAGTTGCGGTCCTGGGTCAGTTCCAGCGCCTCGGCCTGGAGGTCCAGGGCCTTCTGCGCAGCCCGCCGGGCCCGGGCGTACCGGGCCGCAAGAAACTCGCCAAAGCCTTCGCGCAGCAGTGCCTGAGCGGCCCGCTCGCGCTTGAGCTGACGCCATTCCCTGGCCCGGGTGGGCAGGCTCAGCAGGGCCTGCGCCGCCTGCAGGGTGCCGAACAGCACCATGACCAACGCAAGCAGCGCCAGCAGGAACAGGTTGAGCGACATGTCCAGCCGCCAGTGCCCGTAGAACAACGACACCAGCGCGTCGTTCTGCCCGAACACGGAAGCCGCGACCACCGCCGCAACGAAGAGAAGAATCAACCAGATGACCGACCGCATGACGTCCGCTTCCTGGCTTCAGTGGCCAGCGGCCGCGGCGGTCAGCGCCGCCAGGGTGTCGTCCGGTCGCGGCAACGTGGCCTGACGGCTCTGCCCCGACACCTGCTTGAGCTGCTCCTGCACGGCCTTCACGCGCTGGGAGCTGACATCAAAGTAGCGCCCCAGCAGTTGCTCGGCCTGGGCAATGTCACCCTGAGCCTGGTCGAACTGCCGCGACAGCAGTGCCAGACGGGCGTTGAGCAGGTGGAGCTTCAGGTTCTCCCGCAGGAAGAAGGCCTGCTCGGGCGACACCAATGCGGCTTCCGGATGGTCGATCGCGGTCACGCGGACCAGGGCGCGGATCTCCGCCCAGGCCTGGCCGGCAAACACCTTCCACTGATCTCTCAGCACGGCCCACCAAGCCATCTCCGGCAGGCTGCCCGACTCCTCGCCCACCGCCGCAGAACCAGCCGAGGCCGGCATCGTGACGCGGGCCGCCGCCTGGGTGCCCCCCTCCCTGCGTTTCGGCGAGGACATCAGCGGCAGGTCATCCACCTGACGCGCCACCTCATCCAGACGAATGGACAAGGCAGGCACGTCGGCCACGGCCACGCCGCGCAGGCGATCCATGTCGCGGGCGACCGCACGCCGCACACGCTCCAGGCGCGGCTGGTTGTAGCGCGCCAGACGTTCGTCGGTCTGCTTGAGCACCGCCATCATGGGCTCGACGCTGCCCGTGATCGCGGCCTGCTGCTGGGCCACCCGAAGACCGGCCTCGACATCCGCGAGCACATTCTCATCCCGCGAGCGGGAGAGCGATGAAATCAGATCCTCCACCTGCGAGCGCTGCAGCGCCGTCTCGGCCACCTTGGCCTCCAGCAGGGCCAGCTTGGCCTCGGACTGCGTGGCCACGTCGTGGGCCTGGCGCGACAGCATGCGCGCCTCCGCCGATTCGTCCTGGCTCAGCTGCTGGCGACGCACCAGCTCCGACTCCAGCGACTGCAGGCGCGCGTGAGTGGACCAGGCCAGGCCCAGGGCACCCGCGCTCAGGAGGGCCATGCCGCCCAAAGCCCAGGGCACCCAGTTGCTGCGCGCCTGGCCGGGCGGCACGGGGGAAGGCCCCATGGCCGGAACCGGCGCCACGGAGGACTCGGCAGCGGCCGGAGCGGCTGCGGATGGGGTGTTGTCGGTGGTGCTCACGTTGGCTGTCGATTGTATCGACCGGACCTTCGCGCCTGCAGCGCTGCGGCGCCCCCGCCACACCCTGGCGGCGAATCCCCCCAGAATGGCGGCGCCATCGCGCGCCTCACTCAGTCTGTCAGCGCTTCAGCGCCTGGACGACACCCTCGGCACCGGCCGCCACGTCTTCCACCCGCCCAAAGCCGGCCTGGCGGGCCCGGGCGGCGATGCGTTCATGGGAAGCCAGGGCCCAGGCCAGTTCCCAACGCGCCTGCGGCAGCAAGGTCGCCAGATGGTCAATGGCTTCTGAGCTGCTCAGCAGCCAGCAAGTGCCCGCCGGGTCGGTCAGCGCCGCGGCGGCCAGCGCCTGCTGCGCGGGCGTCCAGGCCGGTGCCCGCCGCTGATAGGCCTGCAGGAAAGCCACATCTGCCCCGGCCTCCCGCAGGGTAGAGGCCAGCCAGTCCCGCCCGCCCTCACCCCGAACGATCCACACCCGGCGACCACGCCAGTCCTCGCCGCGCAAACGCGCCCAGAGGGACTCCGACTCCAGCACCGCGCCGGGGGCCGGCGCCACCACCGCGGCCGGCGGCGCACCCAGGGCGTGCAGGGCGGCCATGGTGCCGGGCCCGGTGCAGGCAGCCTGCACGCCGTCCGGCCAGGCCCAGTCTGGAGGCAGGCAGGCCGCGAACTGACTCACCGCGTTCGGGCTGACGAACATCACCAGCATGCCAGGCTGCAGGCCAGCGGCCATGGCGCGAACCGCCTCCGGATCCGGCGCGGGGCCGATCTCGATCAAGGGCAGGGCCATCGCCGGCAGGCCAGCGGAGCGCAGCTGTTGCACCCAGGCATCGGCCTGCGGCTGCGGCCGGGTCACCAGCACGCGCGCCGGCATGGTCACGGCTCAGGCCGGCTGTGCCGCGAGGTAGGCGGCACCGCCCGCGGCCACCAGCCGTTCGGCCGCCTCACGCCCCAGCGCCTCGGCCGCCTCGGTGGTGGTCACGGCGGCCGACAGGCGCGCCTTGAGCAGCGGCTGCTCCGGCTGCGCCGCATGGCCCAGGGCCACGTCCAGTTGCATCCGGCCGTCCGCCAGCCACACGGCATGGGCTGCCAGCGGCACGCTGCAGCTGCCACCCAATGCGCGGGACACCGCGCGTTCGGCATGTGTGGCCAGCCAGGTGGGTTGGTGAGACAGGGTGGCCACCACCTGGCCCAGTGTCTGCGCGTCAGCCCGGATCTCCAAGCCCAGGGCCCCCTGACCCGCGGCCGGGATCATGGCCTCGGCGTCGAAGGTGGCGCGAATGCGCGCCCCCAGGCCCAGGCGCTTGAGGCCCGCGGCCGCCAGCACGATGGCGTCGTAGCCGCCTTCGTCGAGCTTGCGCAGCCGCGTGTCCAGATTGCCGCGCAGCGGCTCGATGCGCAGGTCCGGCCGCAGGGCCTTGAGCTGCACCACGCGGCGCAGGCTGGAAGTGCCCACGCAGGCGCCCTGAGGCAGCTCGGCCAGACTGGCGTAGCGGTTCGAGACGAAGGCATCGCGCGGATCCTCGCGCTCGAGGATGGCCACCAGGACAAAGCCTTCGGGCAGCTCCATCGGCACATCCTTGAGCGAATGCACCGCCATCTGGGCCTGACCGGCCTCCATGGCCACTTCCAGTTCCTTGACGAACAGACCCTTGCCGCCAACCTTGGACAGGCTGCGGTCCAGGATCTGGTCGCCCCGGGTGGTCATGCCCAGCAGCTCGGTGGGCAGGCCCAGCTCTTGCTGAAGCCGGTCGCGCACATGCTCGGCCTGCCACAGCGCCAGGCGGCTCTCCCGGGTGGCGATGACGACGGGGGTGACGATGGAAGCGTTGGATTGCATGGCCCGGGATTATGGCCGTGCCGCACTGCTAGCATCGCGTCCGCCCACGGACGCCCTGGAAGGACTTTTCATGCCCGCTGCTCAGCCCGCCCGCCGCCCTGCTCGCCCGAATTCCCGGTCGACGCGGGTGAACCGCCCCGCCGAAGATCCGGACAAGGACCGCCCGCTGGTGGAGGACATCCGGCTGCTGGGCCGCATTCTGGGCGACGTGATCCGCGAGCAGGACGGCACCGGCGCCTACGAACTGGTCGAGCGGGTGCGCCAGCTCTCGGTGGCCTACCGGCTGAAGAACGATGCCCAGGCCGGCCGCGCGCTGGACCGGCTGCTGAAGAACCTCACCGCCGACCAGACGGTCAGCGTGATCCGTGCGTTCAGCTACTTTTCTCACCTGGCCAACCTGGCCGAGGACCGCCATCACCTGCGCCGCCGCGAGCACCACGAGGCCCTGGGCGAGCACCAGGCCGGTTCGCTGGCGCACTGTTTCGACAAGCTGGCCCAGGCCGACCACCGGGCCGCCGACATCGCCGCTGCGCTCTCCCAGGCTTACATCTCGCCGGTGCTGACCGCCCACCCCACCGAGGTGCAGCGCAAGAGCATCCTGGACGCCGAGCGCGCCATTGCGGAGCTCATCGGTGCGCGCGACCACCTGCGCACCACCGCCGACCGCGACGCCAACGAGCGCCAGATCCGTGCCCGGGTGACCCAGCTCTGGCAGACCCGCATGCTGCGCTACACCAAGCTGACCGTGGCCGACGAGATCGAGAACGCGCTCAGTTACTACCAGGCCACCTTCCTGCGGGAGGTGCCGCGCCTGTACCAGGAGGTCGAGCAGGCGCTGTCCGGCCATGCCGTGGGCACCTTCTTCCGCATGGGCAACTGGATTGGCGGCGACCGCGACGGCAACCCCAACGTCACCGCCCCGACCCTGCAGCTGGCCCTGTCACGCCAGTGCGAGACCGCCCTGCGCCACTACCTGACCGAGGTGCATGCGCTGGGCAGCGAGCTGTCGATGTCGCAGATGCTGGCCCCGGTCTCACCGCAGATGCAGGCGCTGGCCGACCGCTCGCCCGACCACAACCCCCACCGTGAAGACGAGCCTTACCGCCGCGCCCTGACCGGCATGTACGCCCGCCTGGCCGCCACGCTGGAGGAACTGACCGGCACCGAGGCGCTGCGCCACGCCGTGGCACCGCAGCAACCCTACGAGAAGGCCGAAGATTTCCTGGCCGACCTGCAGGTGATCGCCGACTCCTTGCACCACCACCATGCCGAGGTGCTGGCCGAGCCCCGCCTGGCGCCGCTGATGCGCGCGGTCCAGGTCTTCGGCTTCCACCTGGCCACGGTGGACCTGCGCCAGAGCTCCGACCAGCACGAAGCCGTGGTGGCCGAGCTGCTGCGCTCAGCCCGCATCGAGCCCGACTACAGCGCGCTGGATGAACCAGCCCGCCGTGCCCTGCTGATGACGGTGCTCAACGACGCCCGCAACCTGCGGGTGCGCGGGGCCGACTACTCGGAGCGCACCGTCTCGGAGCTGGCCATCTTCGATGCCGCCGCCGAGGGCCGCCGCCGCTACGGCCGGGACGCCATCCGCCACTACATCATCTCGCACACCGAAGATGTCTCCGACCTGCTGGAGGTGCTGGTGCTGCAGAAGGAGGCCGGGCTGCTGCACGGCCTGCTGCAGGAAGACGCCTCGATCGACCTGATCGTCTCGCCCTTGTTCGAGACCATCGCCGACCTGCGCCATGCCGTGCGCATCATGGACGAGTTCTACGCCCTGCCCGGCGTGGCCACCATGCTGCAGCGCAGCGGCGGTGAGCAGGACATCATGCTGGGCTACTCGGACAGCAACAAGGACGGCGGCCCCTTCACCAGCAACTGGGAGCTCTACCGCGCCGAGGTCGGCCTGGTGGCGCTGTTCGACGAGCTGCAGGCGGCCCACGGCATCCGCCTGCGCCTGTTCCACGGTCGCGGTGGCACGGTGGGCCGCGGCGGTGGCCCCAGCTACCAGGCCATCCTGGCCCAGCCCCCGGGCACCGTGCGCGGACAGATCCGCCTGACCGAGCAGGGTGAGGTCATCGCCTCCAAGTACGCCAACCCGGGCATCGGCCGACGCAACCTGGAGACCCTGGTGGCGGCCACCCTGGAGGCCACGCTGCTGAGCCCGGCCAAGGCGCCGCCCAAGTCCTTCCTGGAGACAGCCGACACCCTGAGCGAGGCCAGCATGGTGGCCTACCGCAAGCTGGTCTACGAAACCCCCGGCTTCACCGACTATTTCTTCGAATCCACCCCGATCCGCGAGATCGCCGAACTCAACATCGGCTCTCGCCCCGCCTCCCGCAAGGCCACCCGGGCCATCGAGGACCTGCGCGCCATCCCCTGGGGCTTCTCCTGGGGCCAGTGCCGCGTGGCCCTGCCGGGCTGGTGCGGCTTCGGCTCGGCGGTGCAGAACTTCCTGGAAGCCGACCCGGCGCAGCGCGACGCCCGCCTGGCCCTGCTGCAGCGCATGCACAAGCAGTGGCCCTTCTTCCGCACCCTGTTGTCCAACATGGACATGGTGCTGGCCAAGAGCGACCTGGGCCTGGCCGCCCGCTACACCGAACTGGTGCCCGACAAGCGGCTGGGCAAGCGCCTGTTTGCCGCCATCCGGGCCGAATGGGAACGCACCGAGGCCGCGCTGGGCTGGATCACCGGCGAAACCCGCCGGCTGGAGAGCGCGCCCAGCCTGGCCCGCTCCATCGCCCACCGCTTCCCCTACCTGGATCCGCTCAACCACCTGCAGGTGGAGCTGATGCGCCGCTACCGCAACCGCCGCGAAGGCGACCCCACCAACGACCGGCTGCAGCGCGGCATCCACCTGTCGATCAACGGCATCGCCGCCGGGCTGCGCAACAGCGGCTGAACGCCGCCGGGATCATGTGCAGGTGCAGCAATTGCCGGTGACTGTCAAGCATCGCGTGCCCCCAATCCACTGGGCACGCGATGCGTCCTAGGGACTGCCACTGACACGTTCCCCCCGTATGATCGCGACACACAAGGTTTTTCTGACGCGATACACAGTTTGAGGGAACAGGCAGCATGATGCATACGGTCGAGAGCGTCGAGCCGAAGATCATCGAGATCGTCGAGGAGTTGACGGAGGATTGGGACATCGACCTCGACGGGGGTGTCGGGTCGGCCACGACGATGATCGGCGACATCGGGTTCGCCTCCATCGACTTCATCCAGCTGGTGGTGGCCATCGAAGGCGCCTACAAGCAGAAACTGGGCTTCCAGGACCTGCTGATGCAGAACGGCGCCTATGTGGACGACCTGAGCGTGCGCCAGATCGCCACCTTCGTGGCCGGCCGCCTGAACGGCGCAGCACCGGCCCCGGCGCCAGCGGCCGCGCCGGTCAAGGCCGCGGCCCCGGCCACGGTGGTCACCAGCGTGCCCGACAGCGAGCGCGTCACCCCGGAAAAGCTGGCCCGCTTCCGTGCCAGCATTGCCCGCCGCACCCTGAGCGGCGACAACAAGCCCAAGAACCCGCCGGCGCTGTTCGTGCTGTCGCCCCCGCGCTCGGGCTCCACGCTGCTGCGCGTGATCCTGGCGGGCAGTTCCAAGCTGTTCGGCCCGCCCGAGCTGCACCTGCTGCCCTACGCCACCATGGGCGACCGGCTCAAGGCCCTGTCCGGTGAGCACACCGGACACCTGCTGGACGGCACGGTGCGCGCCCTGATGCAGCTGCACGGCTGGGAGGCCGAACAAGCCCGCGCCTTTGTGTCGCGCTGCGAGCAGGAGAACATGAGCACCAAGGCGTTCTACCGCCTGCTGCAGGAGCCGCTCAAGGGCGAGAAGCTGCTGGTGGACAAGACGCCTTCCTACGTGATCGACGTGGACATCCTCAAGCGCATCGAGGTGGACTTCGAGAATTCGCTGTTCATCCACCTGCTGCGCCACCCCTGCGGCATGATCCGCTCGTACGAAGAGTCCAAGCTGCAGCGCCTGATGCCCATGGTGCAGGAAAGCAGCTTCGGCGCTCGCGAACTGGCCGAGCTGACCTGGCTGACCGCCCAGCTCAACACGCTGGAATTCGCCAAGCAGGTGCCCAAGGAGCGCTGGCTGACCCTGCGCTACGAGGACATCGTCTGCAGCCCGGAAACTTCGATCCGCCAGATCTGCGACTTCGCCAAGATCCCTTACGAGGACGCGATGATCAATCCCTACGAGGAGATGGATCAGCGCATGACCGACGGCGTGGACAACGCCTCGAAGATGAGCGGCGACCTGAAGTTCCACCTGCACAACGCCATCAACCCCGAGGCCGCCGTGCGCTGGAAGCAGTTCTACACCGACGGCATCCTGGGCGCGCAGACCCTGGAGATCGCCCGCTCGCTGGGCTACTGAGCCCGGGGCCCGGCCTGCTGGGTCAGAGGCCCTCGCTGGCGAGGGCCTCGCGCACCGCAGGCAGCTGGCGTCGTGAGACGGCCAGCCAGTCCCCATGCGGGGCCAGGCGCACCGCCCAGGTCTCGCCACCCTCCTCAGCCCCGCCCTCGCTGCCCAGCCCCGGGCGGCGCTCCAGGGCCCGCACGGCCGATCGCGCCACCAGGGCGTTGCGGTGGATGCGCACCACCGCCCGCCCCAGGCGCTCCTCCAGATCGGAAAGCGCGTCGTCCAGCACATAGCTGTGCTCGCAGGTCCGCAGGGTCACGTACTTCTGCTCGGCCTTGAGGTAGACCACATCCGGCACCGGCACCCGCAGCACGCGGCCCCGGTCGCTCACCACCAGCACCGGCACTTCAGCCGCGGCAGTTGACGGGAGGCTGGGCCGCACGGCACGCCCCAGGCGCTGCAGCACCCGCCCCAGAGCCTCTTCCAGCCGGGCCCGCCGCACCGGCTTGGTCAGGTAATCCACCGCCTCGATCTCGAAGGCCTGCAGTGCATGCTCGGCATGGGCGGTGACGAAGACCACCGCGGGCGCCGGATCGCACTGCCGCAGCCGCCGGGCCAGGGCCAGGCCATCGCTGCCCGGCATGTGGATGTCCAGCAGGACGGCGTCCACCGGGGAGCGGCTGAGCAGGTGCAGGGCCTCGGCGGCGCTGCCCGCTTCGCCCACCACCGACACCGGCTGCGCCAGTTCGGCCAGCAGGCCCCGCAGCCGCAGGCGGGCCAGGGGTTCATCGTCCACGATCATCAGCCGCAGGTGGTCACTGTTGTCCATCGCTCCCTCTCTCCGGCTTGCCATCTCACGCCGGCACACCCAGGGACACCCGCCAGCGCCCGTCCTCGATCAGGCCGCTGCGGAAATCGCAGTCCAGGTCGTGCATCAGGCGCAGCCGCTCGCGCACGCTGGCCAGGCCGATGCCATGGCCGGGGCGCTGCATGCTGCCGTCCAGCGGCACCGTGTTGGTCACCGAGATCAGCACGCGGTCGCGGCGGCGTCGGGTGCGGATCTCGATCTGCCCGCCCCGGTCGCTGGGCTCCACACCGTGGCGCACCGCATTCTCGATCAGCGGCTGCAGCACCAGCGGCGGCAGGCGGGCGTCGTCGGCCTGCGGGTCCAGGTCCCAGGTCAGGCGCAAGCGGCTGCCAAAGCGCAGCTGCTCGATGTCCAGGTAGCGGCGGCTGAGCGCCACCTCGTCCTTCAGCGTCGTGGCCTCGTCCATGGCGCCCAGGGCCGCCCGGAACAGCTCGGCCAGGTCTTCCAGCACCTCCTCGGCTCGGCGCGGGTCCACCTGCACCAGCGCGATGGCGGTGTTCAGGGTGTTGAACAGGAAGTGCGGCCGGATGCGGGTCTGCAGATCGGCCAGCCGGGCCGCGGTGGCCGCCGGCAACCGGGCCCGGTAGCGCCAGCGCTCGGACAGGAGCAGCAGCCAGGCCAGCAGACACCCCGCCATGAAAGGCGCCAGCCAGGTCGTGTCCAGGTCGCCGGACAGCCCCAGGCGGTTCATGGGCACCCAGGCCAGCAGAGCCGCCACCCCGCCGATGACCGACACACCCACCGCCTGGCCCCAGCCCGGCAGGCGCGCCATCAGGGGCCGCGCGGCGCAGATCGTCACCAGCCAGCCCAGCGTGGCCGGCACCGCCACGGTGGCCGCCTGGCTGAGCAGCGACACCCAGTGCGTTGGCCCCCGGGCCACGAACAGCAGGCCCGAGCCCAACACCGCATGCACCAGCCACAGCGAGCGCAGCACCATGCCGCTGCTGCAGCCAGGCAGCGCGCCGGCCGCGCTGGGGGCCCCCGGCAGCTGGGCGGCCAGCTTCAGGTCGTCGAACAGGGTGGTGTGGCTGGAGTCGCTGGGGGTGCTCACGACCTGGATTCTGGCCGGGCCGTGGGCCTGCCGGCAAGGCAGCGACCTAAAATGCCGGGTTCCCCGCCGAGCCCCACTGCGAGCCTTCTCATGAGCACCAACCAACTCGACAAGAAATCCCAGGCCTGGTCCGCGCTCTTTTCCGAGCCGATGAGCGAGCTGGTCAAGCGCTACACCGCCAGCGTGTTCTTCGACAAGCGCCTGTGGGCCGCCGACATCGAGGGCAGCCTGGCCCATGCCGACATGCTGGCCGCCCAGGGCATCATCAGCGCCCAGGACCTGGCCGACATCCAGCGCGGCATGGCCCAGATCAGGAGCGAGATCGAGTCCGGCGCCTTCGAGTGGAAGAGCGAACTGGAGGACGTGCACCTGAACATTGAGGCCCGCCTGACCACCCTGGTGGGCGATGCCGGCAAGCGCCTGCACACCGGCCGCAGCCGCAACGACCAGGTGGCCACCGACGTGCGCCTGTGGCTGCGTGGCGAGATCGACCAGATCGACACCCTGCTGGAAGACATGCAGCGTGCCCTGGTGGCCGTTGCCGAGAAGAACACCGAGACCGTGATGCCCGGCTTCACCCACATGCAGGTGGCGCAGCCGGTGAGCTTTGCCCACCACCTGCTGGCCTATGTGGAGATGTTCGCGCGCGATGCCGAGCGCCTGGCCGACCTGCGCAAGCGCGTGAACCGCCTGCCGCTGGGTGCGGCCGCGCTGGCCGGCACCAGCTACCCGCTGGACCGCGAACGCGTGGCGCGCACGCTGGGCTTCGAGGCCGTCTGCCAGAACAGCCTGGACGCGGTGAGCGACCGCGACTTCACGATCGAGTTCACTGCCTTCGCCTCGCTGGTGATGATCCATGTCTCGCGCCTGGCCGAGGAGATCGTGATCTGGATGAGCCAGAACTTCGGCTTCATCAACCTCAGCGATCGCTACTGCACCGGTTCGTCGATCATGCCGCAGAAGCGCAACCCCGATGTGGCCGAACTGGCCCGCGGCAAGGGTGGCCGGGTGGTGGGCCACCTGATGGGCCTGATCACCCTGATGAAGGGCCAGCCCCTGGCCTACAACAAGGACAACCAGGAAGACAAGGAGCCGCTGTTCGACACCGTCGACACGGTCAAGGACACGCTGCGCATCATGGCCGAGATGATCGGTGGCGAGGTGGCGGCCGATGGCAGCCGCGGCGCCGGCCTGACCGTCAAGGCCGAGGCCATGGAGGCCGCCGCGCTGCGCGGCTACGCCACCGCCACCGACCTGGCCGACTACCTGGTCAAGAAGGGCCTGCCCTTCCGCGATGCCCACGAGGTGGTGGCCCATGCCGTCAAGGAAGGCCTGAAGCAGGGCCGGGACCTGGCCGAGCTGCCGCTGGCCACGCTGCAGGGCTTCCACGCCAGCATCGGCGAGGACGTGTTCGAGGTGCTGACGCTGCGCGGCTCGCTCAATGCCCGCAATGTGCTGGGCGGCACCGCGCCAGCCCAGGTCCGCGCCCAGATCGCCCGGCACCAGGCCCGGCTAAGTCTGTCGAGATGAGATGGGCGCGGTGCAGATTTATCGTCTCGGCAGGATCAATGACCCAGCCAATTTAGGAAAGTTGTCAGCCATGCTCGCGCAACCAGACCAGTGCCACCACTCTCAACGCCGCCACTTGAGGTCAAGCCAGTTCCGCCACTCTCGACACCTCCCGCAGATGCGCATAGCGGGCTAAGCATTGCAAAGGCAACGCTGAGCACGATCAGAAAAGACCTTCCAGCGGAATTGATGCTTTTCATGTGTTCCCCTTAGTAAGTTACGGTTCTGCTGTTCCCTCTACACCTGTAGAAAGGCAGCCGTCGAAGCTTATAGGCAGACAGACAACGCAGCAGCATCAATATTGATGCCACTAGAAGCATCCATACCGGAAAGAACCTGTCGTCTAAGTCGAAGTTCTGACGCCGCCCGGTTTGCCCCACACCAGCAATGTGCTGGATCGCACCGCGCCGGCCCAGGTCCGCGCCCAGATCGCCCGGCACCAGGCCCGGCTGAGCTGAGGCGGTGGCGGCGGCCCCTCCGCCGCCGATCCAAAGACGAAGGGGCGCCGCTGGCGCCCCTTGTCATGTGGAGGACAGCCTCCTCAGTTGTCGAACTTCACCTCGCTGGCGGTCACCAGCGTGCCGTCCGACGATCGCATGCCCTTGACCTCGACCTTCACGCCGTTGGCCAGGTTGGCGGCCGTGCCAGGTGGCTCGAAGCTGGCCTGGGCGTAGGACACCGTCTGGGTCCGGATCACGAAGGTCTGGGCCGTCGTGTCCAGGCCGCTGATCAGGCCGCTCAGCTCAAACTCCTGCCCGCTGCCGCTGTCATCGCCGCCCGCACTGTCTTCGCTGCCCTTGAGCTCCAGCTTGGTGGCCTTGAGCACCGTGCCCTGCATCCGGCCTTCCACCTCCACCCGCACGCCGGCGGCCAGGGTCAGGCCGTTGGCGTTGAGCTGCGCGGCCGAGGCGTCCACCGTCACGCCGGCGACGACGAAGCTCGACAGGCTGGTGTAGCTGGACACCACCGCCTCGATCTCGGCTTCCGTGCCATCCGCGGGCAGGTAGGTGGCGGGCTGGGCGGTGGTCACCACCCAGCGGCCACTGCCATCCGCCTGGGTGGACAGGCGCAGGCGCAGCGTGGCGCCGTTGGCCAGGCCGGCCGGCACGGCATCGGCGGCATAGGTCAGCGTGGCTGGCCCCATCTGGAACTGCCGTTGGGCGCTGTTCCAGCCCGACACCACCCCGCGCAGGGTGTAGTGATCCGGGTTGCTGCGGGGCAGCACCAGCCGTGCCGCATAAACCGTGTTGACCGGATCGAAGATGGCGTAGACCTCGACCTTCTGTCCCAGCGAAATGGCGGACAGCCCCCCCGCCAGGCTGCTGTCGAACAGCGTGGACGCGGTGATGCGCACCGTCTGGCCCAGCACGGTCATGGTGCTGGCCGTGAGGTCCACCGCAGAGACCGGCCCGAGCAGGTCGCTGATGACATTGACGTCCTGGGCGGTGGCGGTCAGCGCAGTGTTGTCGATGGCGCCGCTCTGGATCTCCACCGTCATGCCCAGGCGCAACGTGTCGCGGCTGAGGGTGTTGCCATCCGCATCGTGAATGCGGGCCGTGCTCTCGTCGAAGTGCACCCCGTTGACCACGATCGAGCCGAAGCCGGTGATGGCGCCGTTGCTGTAGCCGAAGGTGCCGGTGCCCTGTCCGCCGACACCGCCGCCGCAGGCCACTGCCACCAGGGCGAGAAGCCCGGCCAGCAGGCCCTTTGCCCAGCGTGCGACGCTGCTCCCGTCATCATGTTGGCTGTTCATCGGTCTCCCCCCCCGCCTGTGCCGGTGGCTCCGGCTCGTTGAAACTGTAGAGGCCCAGCAGCAGACGCTGCCTGGCGGCCTCGGTCGGCAATGCCTTGTCCTCCTCGATCAGCCGTTCGAGTGCAGGCACCATCTGGTCGAACAAGCTGCGCCACTGGGCGACGATCAGCTTGCGCACCGTCTGAATGGATTCGTCGGACAAGCCATCGGCCACGATGGCCTGGTCAAAGTGCTGCCGCCCGTCGCCCAGCACATTGGTGACGGCACCGCGGAGATGGTCTCCGACGTTGGAACCCAGGATCTGGTAGGCCCGCACCGCATCGCCGCGGGGCACGAAGGCATTGGGCACGGCCTGCACCCTGTCGCCCTCCCCACTCAACTCAGCGAAGCCCAGGCGGACCATGTCATCCAGCAGGCTGCGCGGATGCACATCGCTGGTGATCTCACGCGCGAGGGTTTCGAAACTGGGACGAGCGCCTTGCCGGGGCAGCACACTCGGGCTGCCATCCATGTCCCGGTAGACCGGGTTGGTGAGCCAGTGGGAATACACCTCGGCCGCCAGGGAGCGGCGGGGCGAGGCCACGCGGGGCTCGGCGTGCACGAGACGGGTGACCTCGCGCCGGTTGATGCCGGTGGCCGTGGACAGGCGGCTCACCAGCCGGTGTGGCAAGGCATCGGGCGTGGCCACCAAGGCGGCTTCGCGAGCGGCCGCCACGAAGGCCTGCTTGAGCTGCTCCTCGACGGCCGCGAAATGCACGCCGCGGGCCACCAGCAGGCGCGCCAGCGGCAGAAGCACCGACTGCGCCACCTGCAGCAGCGCGTCGTGTTCAGGAAGATCGGTGGGCTCTGGCGTGCTCATGCAATCGGGCAAACGATCAAATGGATCGTTTGCCCATTTTGACAGATTTCAGTCGTCCACCTTGATGAGCGAGGCCACCAGCGTCGTCCCGTCTGTGGACAGGCTGCCCTTCACCTCGATCTTGGCCACGGTGCTCAGTTGGGCCTCGGTCAGGCCGACCCATTGGCTGACGTTGGCGTAGCTCACGGTCACGCCGCGCAGCACGAAGGTCTTGGCCGTGGTGTCCAGGGCAGAGAGGCTGCCGTGCAGCTCATAGTCCTCGCCATGGCCCTGCTGGCTGCCGTCTTCCAGCTGGACGCTCGTGGCCACCAGCACGCCGTTGACCACGCTGCCCTTGATCTCGACCTGGGCACCCAGCACCACGCCGCTCTGCCCATCCGGGAAGCTGGCGCCGCTGGCATCCACCGGGATGTCGTTCACGCTGAAGCTGGTGGCCGAGGTCCAGGCAGTGATGTTGCCCTTGACCTCCGCTTCGGCATGGTCCTCGGACAGCTTGCGCTCATTGGTCTTGAGCGACAGCGCCGTCCAGCTGCCGTCAGCGGCCGGGATGGTGGCCAGCTTCACCCGCACCCACTGGTTCACGGCCAGGTTGGTCGGCTGGGGGTTCAGGCTGGCGTAGCTGATGGTGGCCGTCCCCATCTGGAAGGTGTGGGCCGTGGTGTCCAGCGCCAGGATGGGGCCGCGCAGCTTGTAGCTGTCCACGCTGGCTTCCAGGTCCACGCGGCTGGCCACGTAGAGCTGGCGCGCCGCGTCGTACTGGGCATGCACCTCCAGCACACTGCCCACCACGGTGGACAGGCTGGCCAGGCCGCCGGTCAGCGCGGTGTCGTACACCGTGGTGTCGCTGACCTTCACCGTCTGGCCCAGCAGGGTGAACTGGGCGTTGGCCGCATCCACCGCCGTCAGCGGCCCCTGGATCTCGCTGCCGTAGCGGATGACGGTGGCCACGGCCGTCTGGGTGCTGCTGTTGATCGGGCCGCTCTCGATCTCGACGCTGTCGCCCAGGCGCAGTTCGTCCGCCGAGTGACTGGCGCCATCGTCGTCCTCCACGGCCACGCTGCTGGTGTCGAAGCGCACACCGTTGACGATCACCGAGCCGAAGCCGCTGATGGCGCCGCTGGTGTAGGCCGCGCTGCCGGCCGTGCCACCGGTGGTGCCGGTGGACGAGCCGCCACCGCCGCCGCAGGCGGCCAGCACGGCCGCGCTGAACAGGGTCACGAGGCCCAGGCGGCGGCTCAGCCCCCCGGGGAAGGTGAAGTCGGAAAGCGATGTACGCATGAAGTACTCCTCTGGAATCTGGGGTCCGCAGGCTGGGCCCAGCGGTGCCACCACTATAACTGTGCAATTTGCACATTCAAAGAGAAGGGACTTCCCTGACACCTGGTTGCGATTGGCGCCGTGACCTCAAAGACTGATAATCCATCCAGTATGTCGCCGCCGCGCCGCCTGATCGCCCACCTCGACATGGATGCCTTCTATGCCTCCTGCGAGTTGCTGCGCTACCCCGAGCTGCGCGGCCGGCCGGTGGTCATCGGCGGGGGCCGGCGCCACCAGCCCGAGACCCTGCCCGACGGCAGCCGCCGCTATGCCCGGCTGGGCGACTACGCCGGCCGCGGCGTCATCACCACGGCCACCTACGAAGCCCGGGCCCTGGGTATCCACTCCGCCATGGGCCTGATGAAGGCCGCCGCCCGGGCGCCGGATGCGGTGCTGCTGCCCACCGACTTCGAGCTCTACCGCCGCTGCTCGCGCGCCTTCAAGGCCGCCGTGGCGGAGCTGGCCCCGGTGATCGAAGACCGCGGCATCGACGAGATCTACATCGACCTGACCCAGGTGCCCGGCGCCCAGGACCCGGTCGGCCACGACCCGCTGGGCGGGGTGCGCGCCCTGGCCCGGGAGATCAAGAACAACGTGCAACGCACCACCGGGCTGAGTTGCTCGATCGGCGTCACGCCCAACAAGCTGCTGTCCAAGATCGCCTCCGAACTGGACAAGCCCGACGGCCTGACCGTGCTGACGATGGACGACCTGCCCACCCGCATCTGGCCGCTGCCGGTGCGCCGGGTCAACGGCATCGGCCCCAAGGCCGGGGCCAAGCTGGCCGCGCTGGGGGTGAACACCATCGGCGAACTCTCCCGCTGCGAGCCGCTGTGGCTGATCGAGCGCTTCGGCCGCAGCTATGGCGCCTGGCTGCACGCCGCCGCCTGGGGGCGGGACGACCGCCCGGTGGTGACCGAAAGCGAGCCGGTGTCGATCAGCCGCGAAACCACCTTCGAACACGACCTGCATGCGGTGCGCGACAAGGCGCGACTTTCCACGCTGTTCACGGACCTGTGCGTGCGGGTGGCCGAGGACCTGCACCGCAAGGGCTACACCGGCCGCACGGTGGGCATCAAGCTGCGCTACGAGGATTTCAAGACCGTCACCCGCGACCTCACCCTGCCCCAGCCCACGGCCGACGCCGCCGAAATCCGCCATGCCGCCGGCCTGTGCCTGAAGCGGGTGGACCTTCGCCGGCGCCTGCGCCTGCTGGGCGTGCGGGTGGCCAACCTGCAGCGGGCCGACGCGCCGCTGGCGCCGTCGGTCAAGCGGGGGGCGCGCCCCAGCCGCGCGCTGGTGCCCCAGCCCGCCAGCGTGCTGGCCACGGGCCACGGTGGGTTGCCGCCGATGGCGGCCGAGCGCGATCTGTTCGAGGAGTTCGACCCGCCCGCCCCGGGCGGCGCCCGGGCCTCAATCGGCGGCGTCGCCGGGCGCTGAAGCCGCAGGGGCCGGGGCCGGCTGCCGAGTAGGCAGGCGCCACAGCCAGGTGGCCACCACCGCACAGCACAGCGCGGGCATGACCCGCCAGGCCGACGGGATGGCGAACCACGCCGCCGTGCAGCTGACCGCCATCATCCCGGTGGCCAGCTGCTTGGCCCGCAGCGGCACCGCGCGGTGGGTGCGCCAGTCGCGCACCATCGGCCCCCAACGCGGGTGGTTCACCAGCCAGGCCTCCCAGCGCGCGCTGCCGCGCGAGAAGCAGAAGGCGGCCAGCAGCACGAAGGGCGTGGTGGGCAGCAGCGGCAGGAAGATGCCGACGATGCCCAGCAGCAGCGCCAGCCCGCCCGCCCCCAGCCACAGGGCCCGCTGCCACCACGGGCGCAGGGGGCTGGCGGCAAGGGGGGTGAGGGAGGGCAACTCGTTCATGGTGAAGACACTGACGTGGCGGGACGGAGCAAGAGGCGGCGCGGCCACTTGGCACGGGCACTTGAGCCAGCGCAAGTTTGGCCCAGTTCCGCTGCCTCAGGCTTGGACGCCCATCGGGCCAGCGGCGAAAATCACACTTTTACCCCGAGCCACCCGCCCATGTCCGCACTCGCCTGGTCCGAAGAACTCGTGCTGCAACACCCGCAGATGGACGCCACCCACGAGGAGTTCGTCGAGCTGCTCAATGTCGCCCAGGTTGCCCTGGCCCGTTCCGAGGCCGAGGGGCTGGCTGCCTGGGACGCCCTGGTCGAGCACACCATCGGCCACTTCGGGCAGGAAGACCGCTGGATGCTGGCCACCGGCTTCGCCAAGGACAACTGCCACAGCCGCCAGCACGACCAGGTGCTGGCCATCATGCAGGAAGTGGCCCGGCTGGCGCGCGACCACCAGGACTTCGGCCCCCTGCAACGCATCATCCCCGAGCTGGCCGCCTGGTTCAGCATGCACGCCCAGTCGATGGACTCGTCGCTGGCGGTCCATCTGCAGGTGGCCGGCTTCGACCCCGCGACCGGCCTGTGCCAGAAGCCGCAGGCGGTGGACGCGGCCCCGATCTCCGGCTGCGGCAGCGACCACTGCGCGCCGGACCACGCCAGCGCCTGAGCGCACACCGCGCCGGGCCCGGCGCGGTGCGCTACAGTGCGGCGGCCATGGCGCCGCCGCCCTCTCCTTCCCTGCCGCCACCGTCCCCATCGGACGATGCGCTGCGCCTGCCTTCGCTGGACGCGCTGCGCGCCTTCGAGGCCGCCGCCCGCCTGGGCAGTTACGAGCGCGCTGCCGAAGCCCTGCACATCACCGCCAGCGCGGTGGGCAAGCGGGTGGCCACGCTGGAGGAACAGCTCGGCCTGACCCTGTTCCAGCGCGGCAGCAAGCCGCTGCAGCTCAGCGCCAGCGGACGCGAATACCTGGCCGCCATCTGGCCGGCCCTGGAACAGCTGGCCCGCGTGCCCCAGCACCAGCGCGGCGCCCAGCGGGGCCAGCGACTGCGGCTGAGCGCCCCCCCCACGCTGGCGCGCGAGGTACTGGTGCCCGCCCTGCCCGCTTTCGCCGAGCAGCACCCGGACATCGAGCTGGAGCTGGTGCTGTCCGTGCCCTTCCTGGACCAGGGCGGCAGCGACGCCGACCTGGATGTGCGTCACGGCCAAGCCCTGCGCACCGACGACCGTCCGCTGATGCAGGACGTGCTGATCCCCCTGGCCAGCCCCGCCCTGCTGCCCGATGGCCCACTGCGCCAGCCCGGCGACCTGGCCCGGCTGCCCCTGCTGCGCAACCCGCTGGAGCCCTGGGCCCCCTGGTTCCGCGCCGTGGGGCTGGACTGGCCCGAGCCTGAGCAGGGCCCCCGGCTGTTCGACCTGGGCATGCGGCTGGAGGCCGCCCTGTGCGGCCAGGGCGTGGTGCTGTCCCGCCCCAGCCTGGCCCGCGCCGCCCTGCGGGCCGGCCGGCTGCGCCCGGTGCTGGGCGCCGGGGCCACGCCCTGGTTGATGGCGTCCGGCGCCTACTGGCTGCTGCCCCACGGGGAGCAGCCGGCCCAACAGGCCGGCGCCGCCTGGCTGCGCGAAGCCTGTGAACGGGCCGCTGCGGACGGTTTGGCCCTGGTGAGCGGCAGCAGCTGAGACGCCGCCCGCGGCGGTGATCGACACTGGTGAAACCCTCCAGATATTTCTCTCAGAGAATTCTTGAAGAATTCTATCGAGGCGCATAGCATCCCGTCACGCCCACCGGTGCCACCCTGGCCGGTGCCCCATGCCCTCCCACCGGAGACTGCCGATGCCCTTCGCCCACTCGCCCCGTCTGTCGCGCTTCGCCCTGCTGTTCACCAGCCTGCTGGCGGCCACCCCGCTGCTGGCCCGGGCCGACAGCTACCGCATCGTCGCCAACATCGAGGGCAGCGTGACCGCGCTGTCGGCCAATGGCCGGGCCGCCGCCGGCATGACGCTGGACAACTTCGAGACCTTCCGCTGGACCGCGCGCAGCGGCATGGTCCGCCTGGGCCGCAGCACCTGGGACACACTGGGCCACGCCTCGGGCACGCCGCACATCTCCGCCAATGGCCAGGTGGTCAGCGCCACCATCCTGTCGGACGACGGCAGCTTCAGCACGGCCGGTCGCTGGACGCCCTCGACCGGCTGGTCCACCCTGGCGCCGCTGCCCGCCAATGGCGGGGTGGTCGACGGTGAAACCAGCTCGGCCTTCGGCCTGTCGGGCGATGGCCAGGTGGTCACCGGCCTGTTCTGGTTGGCCAGTGGCGCGGGCGCCCATGCCATGCGCTGGTCCGCCGCCACCGGCATGGGTGACCTGGGCGCGCAGGGCCGCTCCAGCCGCGCCGACGGCGCCAGCCAGGACGGCGGTGTGCTGGCCGGCTGGGACGAGCACCCGTCCTATGGCAACCGCCGCGCCACGGTCTGGGTGCAAGGCGTGCGCACGGTGCTGGAAGACTCCGACTGGCCCAGCGAAGCCTCTGCCGCCACCCCCGACGGCAGCACGGTGGTGGGGCTGTCGGGCAACCCCAGCGACTTTCAGACCTACGCCACCCGCTGGACCTGGAGCGGCAGCGCCTGGAACAAGACCCTGCTGGGCGTGATCAACAAGCGTGGCGCCACCGGCTATGCCTTTGCCACCGGCATCAGCGCCGACGGCGCGGTCATCGTGGGCGGCAACCGCCCCGACGGCATGTCGCCCAAGCAGATCGGCTTCATCTGGACGGCCAGCAGCGGCTTCCAGGACGTCAGCGAGGTGCTCAAGGCGGCCGGTGTGCGCCTGAACCCATTGCAGCCGGTCGTCGGTGTGGGGGCCATCAGTGCCGACGGCAGTACGTTGGCGGTCGTCACCCAGGGCCTCACGGCCCCCTGGACCACACGCACGCTGCTCGTGCGCCGCACGCAGGCCACGCTACAGCGCTGATCTATCATCGCCCGCTTCACTCTGCCCCACCTGCCGTGACCGATCCGACCCCGCCTGACCACGACCCTGCCGAGTTGCAGCGCGTGGCGCGGGAACTGCGCGGCGGCCTGCAGCCCCTGCTGCAGGCCCTGGCCGGCGAGCCGGCGCGACCGGTGCGGCTGACCCAGGGCATCGGCCTGGACAAGAGCCTGGCCAGCCGCCTGGTGAAGGCGGTGCGCTCCGACGGCGAAGCCGAGTTCCTGCACCACATCCCCTCGCCCACCGGCCTGCGCATCCTGCTGGAGCGGGCCCGCGGTCAGGCCGATGCCAGCCTGCTGCGGGATGTGGAAGCCGGGGTGCGGCGCTTCGAGACCCTGCTGGACCGCCTGCCCGGCGGCCGGCAGGCCCTGGATGCGCGCATGGGCGAGTCGTCCAGCGCCATCCGCGAGAAGCGCGAGCAGATGGCCCGGCAGGCCTCGTTCAAGGCCCAGTCCTTCCTCTTCGGACACTACTGCGAGACGCTCACCACCGCCCTCTTCGTGCTGCCTTCGGCCCAGTCCGGCCGGGTGGACGTGATCGAGGTGCACCGCCGCATCGGCCTGCAGCGCCTGACGCCCACGATGGCCGTGCCCCTGCTGAGCGTGCATGCCGGCCCAGCCGCCACGGCGGAGGAAGCCCCTCGCCTGCGCCCGCTGGCCAGCGACGAACCCAGCGCCCGCGCCGAGGACTTCCTGCTGCCCGATCCGGCCGGCGAGCCCCTGCCCACCGTGCAGGTGGTGCGCGAGGACAGCGCCGCCACCTTCGTGTTTCCGGCCGGCGAGGCGGCGCGCCTGCCGCGCCGGCTGACCACCGCCTGGCGGGTGCTCAACGCCTTCGCACTGGACACGCCGGAGCCCTGGCGCATCCTGCGCAACTACATGCTGCACACGCCCTGCCACACCCTGGTGCGGGATCTGTACCTGGCCGAAGGCCTGTGGCCCGACGCCCGCCCCCTGGTGGGCTTCTACCTGCCCGGGCCCAGCGGCACGCCGATGGTGACGGTGGAGCCCGGGCAGCCGCACCTGCGCCGGCTCAACCTCAGCGCCCGCATCGAACAGCGCCCCGACGGGCCCGAAGCCTTCGCGCTGGAGGAATCGTCCGACCAGGCCTGCGCCCTGCAGGCGGCTCTGGCGCGCGCCGGCGTGGCCCAGCAGCGCTGGCGCGGCTGGCGCTGCCGCATGGGCTACCCGGTGCCGCTGGTGGAAATGCAGCTGGCCCTGCGCTTCAGCGGTCACTGAGCCTCGCCCGCGCACGGCGCAGCACAGGCGCGCCACTTTCCGGCGGCGCCGGACGAAATTTCCGGCCCCACATCACGCCACCGGTCTAGCATCCGGTCTCCCGCAGAAGAACCGAGACAAGCCGATGAGCGTGATCACCCACATCGAAGACCTGCGCGTGCTGGCCCAGCGTCGCGTGCCCCGCATGTTCTACGACTACGCCGATTCCGGCTCGTGGACCGAAGGCACCTACCGCGCCAACGAAAGCGACTTCCAGAAGATCAAGCTGCGCCAGCGCGTGCTGCTGGACATGGACCACCGCAGCACCGCCACGACGATGATTGGCCAGGACGTGGCCATGCCGGTGGCCCTGGCACCCACCGGCCTGACCGGCATGCAGCATGCCGACGGCGAGATCCTGGCCGCCCGCGCGGCGGAGAAGTTCGGCGTGCCTTTCACGCTCTCGACCATGAGCATCTGCTCGATCGAGGACGTGGCCGCCCACACCACCCAGCCCTTCTGGTTCCAGCTCTACGTGATGAAGGACCGCGGCTTCATCGAGCGCCTGATCGAGCGCGCCAAGGCCGCGCGCTGCTCGGCCCTGGTGCTCACCGCCGACCTGCAGATCCTCGGCCAGCGCCACAAGGACCTGAAGAACGGCCTGTCGGCCCCGCCCAAGCCCACGCTGGCCAACCTGATCAACCTGGCCACCAAGCCGCGCTGGTGCCTGGGCATGCTGGGCACCCGGCGCCGCCAGTTCGGCAACATCGTCGGCCATGTCAGCGGCGTCGACAACATGGGCTCGCTGTCCGAGTGGACGGCCAAGCAGTTCGACCCCTGCCTGTCCTGGGACGATGTGCAGTGGATCAAGAGCCTGTGGGGCGGCAAGCTGATCATCAAGGGCATCATGGATGTGGAAGATGCCAGGCTGGCCGCCGATTCCGGCGCCGATGCGCTGATCGTCTCCAACCACGGCGGCCGCCAGCTCGATGGCGCGCCCTCCAGCATCTCGGCCCTGCCGCCCATCGTGGATGCGGTGGGCGACCGCATCGAGGTGTGGATGGACGGCGGCATCCGCTCCGGCCAGGATGTGCTCAAGGCCTGGGCCCTGGGCGCACGCGGCACCATGATCGGCCGGCCCTTCCTCTATGGCCTGGGCGCCATGGGCGAGGCCGGCGTGACCAAGGTGCTGGAGATCCTCCACCGCGAGCTGGACCTGACCATGGCCTTCTGCGGCCACACCCAGCTGACGGGCGTGGGCAAGGACATCCTGCTGCCCGGCACTCTGCCCGCCTGAGCGGGGGCCGCCCCCGCGCCGTTCAGAGATGGCGCGCCGAGAAGGTGTCGCAGTCGCCGATGCGGCCCTGGGCCAGCCCGCGCTGGAACCAGGCCACCCGCTGCTGGCTGCTGCCGTGGGTGAAGCTCTCGGGCACCACCCGGCCCTGGGCGGCGCGCTGCAGTGCGTCGTCGCCGATGCGCGAGGCGGCGTTGAGCGCCTCCTCCACATCGCCCTGGTCCAGCCAGTGCCGCTGGGCCTCGGCATGCTGGGCCCAGACACCGGCCAGGCAATCGGCCTGCAGTTCCACCCGCACCGAGGTGGCATTGGCCTGGGCCTCGCCCTGGCGGGCCCGCAGCGCGTCCACCTTGCCGGTGATGCCCAGCAGGTTCTGCACATGGTGGCCCACCTCGTGGGCGATCACGTAGGCCTGGGCGAAATCGCCGGGCGCGCCCAGCTGCTGGCGCAGGGTGTCGTAGAAGGACAGGTCGATGTAGACCTTGCGATCGCCCGGGCAGTAGAACGGCCCCATCGCCGCCTCGCCGGCCCCGCAGGCGGTGCGGGTGGCACCGCGGAACAGCACCAGCGTGGGCTTCTCATAGGTCTTGCCGGCCTGGGCGAACTGCTCGGTCCAGACGTCCTCGGTACTGGCCAGGACGGTGGTGACGAAGCGGGCCTCCTCGTCCTGCGGCGCGGCGCGCTGGCCGGCCGGCTGGGTGGCCACCGGCGCGCTCTGCGGCAGCCCGCCGCCGTTGAGAAGGCCCAGCACCGTCAGCGGGTTGATGCCGAAGATCCAGCTGACCACCAGGGCCAGCACGATGCCGCCCAGGCTCAGGCCGCGCCCGCCGATGGGCAGCATGCCGCCGCCCGAGCCGCCGCCCATGCCGCCATCCTCGCGGCGGTCTTCCACGTTGTCGCTTTCCCGGTTGCCTTGCCAGCGCATGGTGTCGTCTCCCCGGCCACGGGCTGTCGTGGCGCATTGGGGCGATTGTCGTCCCGGCCTGGAACGGCGTGGCCGGGGCCTGGCGTGTCAGAGGTGGCTGGGTGGTGGCGGGGCGACAGACGCGGGCTCGCGCTGCGCACAAGTACTCACCTGGGTGCGCACCAGGGCCAGGATCTCGGCTTCCGGCAGAGGCTCGCTGGGGCGCAGCCTCAGGCCACGGTCGGCGGGCTCACCGGCTTCCGCGCCTTCGCTGCGGCCCAGGCGGCGCAGGTGCAGCCCGGTCTTGTGGGTGGCCAGCGCCAGCAGGGGGCGCCCGCCGTCCAGAGCCAGCACCAGGTTGCCCCACTTGATCGATTCTTCCAGCGCAGGCTCTGCGCCCAAGGCCAGCACCCGCACCCGCTCGGCCAGCGGGCGCTGGGCGGGTGGAAGAAAGTCCAGCCAGGCCCGCACCAGGGCCTTGGAACGCGGCGCGCGCATCGGTGGGTTCAGGCGCCAGCAGCCCCCACCGACGTCACCAGATCGCGGACGTGGTAGGTCTGGAACAACTCCAGCGCCAGGCGGCGCAGCGGGTCGTGTGCGCTGGCATGGGCCGTGGCGATGCGCTCGTAGGCGTAGTCGCGGTCGAAGCACATGCGCGCCACCTGCACCGGCTGGCGCTCCTGGGCCATCAGAGATTTGAAGCGCAGCAAGGCGCCCATGTCCAGGTCGGTGGCCAGAGGCGCCGTGCGGCGCACGCGCGGCACCGGGTTGACCGGCGGGCGGGCCATCACCTCGGCCAGCCAGGCCGGCACGGCGGTGGTTTCAACGGCGGCGGAAGAGGTGTGCGTGTTCATGGGCGCTCCTGGGTTCCGGGGTGATCCGGTTGCCAGGGATGGTGCGCCCGCTGTCAAGCACCCAAAGCCGCGATGAAGCGGCCGAAGTCCGCTCAGTTCTGAAGCCGCTCAGGTCTTGGGCAGGGTGACGCCGTGCTGACCCTGGTACTTGCCGCCGCGGTCCTTGTAGCTGGTCTCGCAGACCTCGTCGCTCTCGAAGAAGAGCACCTGGGCACAGCCCTCGCCCGCGTAGATCTTGGCCGGCAGCGGGGTGGTGTTGCTGAACTCCAGCGTCACGTAGCCTTCCCATTCGGGCTCGAAGGGGGTGACGTTGACGATGATGCCGCAGCGCGCGTAGGTGCTCTTGCCCAGGCAGATGGTCAGCACATTGCGCGGGATGCGGAAGTACTCGACCGTGCGCGCCAGCGCGAAGCTGTTGGGCGGGATGATGCAGACATCGGCGTTGATGTCCACAAAGCTCTTCTCGTCGAAGTTCTTCGGGTCCACCACGGTGGAGTGGATGTTGGTGAACACCTTGAATTCGCGCGCGCAGCGGATGTCGTAGCCGTAGCTCGAGGTGCCGTAGCTCACGATCTTCTGGCCGTCGGGGGAATGGCGGACCTGGCCGGGCTCGAACGGCTCGATCATGCCGTGCTGCTCCGCCATGCGGCGGATCCACTTGTCGCTCTTGATGCTCATCGGGTTTCCTCGGAAGGGCTTGATTCTAGAAGCCGCGCCCACACTGGGGCATGATGGATGGCAAGCAACCGGAGACACCGCCGTGGCCACGCTCTTTCGTCCCGCCGACGAACTGCTGGTGGAATACGCCCGCTTCCACCGCGACCGTCGCAACATCCACACCCACCTGGTGGGCATCCCGCTGATGGTCTTCGGGCTGGCCGTGCTGTTCTCGCGCCCCCCGCTGGCCACTGCCGACTGGGCCGGCCTGCGCTGGGTGCTGACGCCGGCCGTGCTGCTGTGGGCCCTGAGCACCCCCTGGTACCTCAGCCGCGGCCTGCCCGGCCTGGGCCTGCTGGTGGGAGCGATGCACGCAGTGCTGGTGCTGGCGGCCACCCCGCTGGGGCAAGCCGGCTCGGCCACCTGGCTGGGCTGGGGCCTGGGCCCTCTGCTGCTGGGCGGGCTGCTGCATCTGGCCGGCCATTACTACGAGGGCCGTGCGCCGGGCCTCGTGCAGGATCTGATCGACCTGCTGGCCGCGCCGCTGTTCGTGGCCGCCGAGATGCTGTTCTCGCTGGGTTGGCTGGCGACCCTGCGGCAGAAGGTGGAACGCGAAGCCGGCCCCACCCGCTTGCGGGACCTGACGGGCCCGCTCACATCGATGCCAGTGGCAGGCCGGCGGACTCATCGTCCGCATCGAGCAGCCCGATGAGCCGGGTCAGGTCGCTCTCCATCCGGGCCAGGGTGGCGTCGTCCAGCTGAGCCAGGGCCTCCGGCAGGACACCGCTGAAGGGCCCGGGGCTGTGGGCCAGGATCTCGGCCCCCGGTGGCAGCAGCCGCAACTCCACCGCCCGCCGGTCACGCTCGGCCCGCGCGGTGGCCACCAGGCCACGGTCCACCAGCGCGCGCACCAGGTTGCTGGCGGTCGACTGGCGGATGTCCAGGGCCTTGGCCAGTTCGTTGACGCCGATGCCTGGCCGGACCTGGATCACGCTCAAGGCCCAGACCTGCGCACCGCCCACCCCCACCTGGCGCTCGACCTGCTGGAAGTGGGTCTTGACCGCGTTGAAGACCTGGCGGAAACGGCGCAGCACACGAGCTGCAGGCTCATCGAGAACCGTGGCCTCGGACCGGCCCTCCAGCGTCAGGTCGGCCGAAACATTGGTACAAGGATTTACCATCGCGGAATGATAGTTTGTCTGGATGGCGGGCCAAACGCCCGCCGGGGCGGCTGAGATGCGGTGGTCCCTGCGCCTGAGGGCGATTCTGCACCGCGAGCTGGGCCAGTTGGACCTGTGGCGCAGCCGCGCGGTGGTGCTGGCCTATGCGGTGCTCACCGGCCTGAGCATCGTGTGGTTTGCGCGCACCACCGACTGGGCCCTGGCCCAGTTCTTCAGCCTGCGTCAGGCGGCCTGGTGGAGCCCGCTGGTCTGGACGCCGCTGTCCACGGCCGCCATCGTCTGGATCACGCGGCACTGGGTGCCCGGCGCGGCGGGCTCGGGCATCCCGCAGGTGATGGCGGCGCTGGACCCGCAGGTCGAGCGCTCGCAGCGCGGACTCTATGTCTCGCTGAAACTGGCCCTGGGCAAGTACCTGCTGGCCTCCTGGGGCTTCCTGGCCGGCCTGTCCCTGGGCCGCGAGGGCCCGTCCGTGCAGGTGGGCGCCGGCATCATGCACAACGCCCGGCACTGGCTGCCGCAGCGCGGCCTGGTGTCCGAGCACGGTCTGCTGGTGGCCGGTGGCGCGGCGGGCATCGCGGCGGCCTTCAACACCCCGCTGGCCGGCGTGATGTTCGCCATCGAGGAGCTCTCGCGCCGCCCCGAGCAGCGCAACAGCGGCCTGATCATCGCTGCCATCGTGCTGGCCGGTCTGATGGGGGTGTCGCTGCAGGGCAACGAGAGCTACTTCGGCATCATCCGGGTGGACGAATTCCGCGCCGACCTGTGGTGGCCGGCCCTGCTGCTGGCCCTGGCCTGCGGCCTGGCGGGTGGCCTGTTCTCGCGCCTGATGATTCGCTCCCTGGGCGGGCAGGAAAATGACCGACTCAGCCGCTGGCGGCGCGCCCAGCCGGTGGCCTTTGCCGGCGCCTGCGGCCTGCTGATCGCGCTGATCGGCGTGGCCAACCAGGGCATCACCTTTGGCAGCGGCTACAGCCACTCGCGGGCCATGCTGGCGGGTGAGGCCGGCATCCCGGCCGTCTATGTGCTGTTCATGTTCCTGACCACCTGGTTGACCGCCTGGTCCGGCGTGCCGGGGGGCATCTTCGCCCCCTCGCTGGCCATTGGTGGCGCACTGGGCAACGACATCGCCCTGCTCACCGGCAACCCGCAGGTCCCGGCCCTGATCGCGCTGGGCATGACCGGCTTTCTGGCCGCCGCCACCCAGGCCCCGCTCACGGCCTTCATCATCGTGATGGAGATGGTCAACGGCCACGCGATGGTGCTCAGCCTGATGGCCTGCGCCCTGGTGGCCAGCGGGGTCTCGCGCATCCTGAGCCGGCCGCTCTACGGCACACTGGCCGGGTTCCAGCTGCAGCGTCTGCCCGGGCGTTCGACGGCCGTGACGCCCCCGGCAGCCGAAGCGGAGACGGACAAAAAAACGGAGCCCGCTGAGGGCCCCGGAATCAGTCACTCCTGAGACACCTGGCCGCTGCTGACACCGCCAGATGCTCCCGGCAATTGTATCGGTACAAAGATAACCCCACCGGACACGGCATGCGCCCCAAGCCACCTCTGTCAAAACCGGCGCTGGCCCGCTACCGCGGCAACTGGCAGAGCGAGATCGACAGTGCGGCCATCTACCGCGCCATGGCCGCGGCCGAACCGCAGACCGATCTGGCCGCCTTGTACCGACGCCTGGCCCAGGCCGAGGAAGGTCATGCGCTGTTCTGGCAGCGGCGGCTGGAGCAGGCGCTGGGGCACCCCCTGCAGCCCCGCACCAGCACGCGGGCCCGTGTGCTGATCTGGCTGGCCCGGCGCCTGGGGGCCAATGCCGTGCTGCCCACCGTGATGTCCCAGGAGGCGGACAACCGTGGCAGCTACGACGGTCAGGCCGAAACCCGCAGCACCACCATGCCGGCCCAGGAGCGCTCGCACGCCCGGCTGCTGGCCCACCTGTCCAGCCGGGCCCGCCACGGCTGGAACGGCAGCCGCTACGCGCAGCTGGAAGGCCGGCACGGCGCGAGCGACGGCAACGCCCTGCGCGCCGCCGTGCTGGGCGCCAACGATGGGCTGGTGTCCACCTTCTGTCTGCTGATGGGGGCCGCGGGGGCGCAGTTCTCGGGCTCGGCGCTGCTGACCACGGCGTTGGCGGGGGCGCTGGCCGGCGCCGGCTCCATGGCCATGGGCGAATGGATCTCGGTGCAGAGCGCCCGCGAGCTCTATGCCCGGCAGATCGCCGCCGAGGCCGACGAGTTGGAGCAGGCCCCCGAAGAGGAGCGCGAGGAGCTGGTGCTGATCTACCAGGCCAAGGGCTTCAGCGCCGAGGAGGCCCAGGCCATTTCGCACCGGGTGATGGCCCAGCACGGCAGCGCGCTGGACACCCTGGTGCGCGAGGAGCTGGGCATCAACCCGGACGAGCTGGGGGGCTCGCCCTGGGCCGCAGCCGGCACGTCTTGCGCGGTCTTCCTGCTGGGGGCCGCCGTACCGGCCCTGCCGCTGCTGTGGGTGTCCGGCCCGCTGGCCGTGCAGGCCTGCGCGGCCGCCAGCGGACTGGGGCTGCTGCTGATCGGCATGGGCATCACCCTGTTCACCGGCGGCAGCGCCTGGCGGGGTGGGCTGCGGCAGCTGGCCATCGGTGCGGCCGCCGCCGCGCTGACCTACGGCGCGGGCCGCTGGCTGGCCACCGGGCTGAGCTGAGGCAGCTCCAGCGGCTTGGCCTCGGACACCCCGACGCGGCGGGCGATGCGCCCCACCGTCAGCCCCTGCACCAGGATCGAGAAGACCACCACGCAGTAGGTCAGCGACAGCACCACCTCGCGGCTGTGGCCCGCCGGCAGGGACAGGGCCAGGGCCACGGACACACCGCCGCGCACCCCCGCCCAGGTCAGCACCCGCCAGGTGCCCGAAGGCAGGGCCATCGTCAGGCGCAGCAAGGTCATCAGCATGGCCACACTCAGGCCGCGGGCCATCAGGGTGATGAGGATGGTCAGCGCCGCAGCCACCAGGACGCCGCCGCTGAAATGCACGCGGATCACCTCCAGGCCGATCAGCACGAACAGCAGGGTGTTGAGGATGCCATCCACCAGGCGCCAGAAGCGCGAAAGGTGGTCCTGGGTCTCCACCGGGAAGTCGGGGTCGGAGCGGCTGCGCGTGCCCACCACCATGCCCACCACCACCATGGCCAGCGGGCCGGAAAAGTCCAGTTCCTCCACCAGGCCGTAACCGCCCATCACGGTGGCCAGGGTCAGCAGCACCTCCACCTGGTAGCTCTGCACGTCCCGGAGCATGCGGTAGAGCACATGCCCCATCAGCAAGCCCATCAGGATGCCGCCGCCGCCTTCGCGCGCCAGCTGGCTCAGCGCCTCCGCCGCCGTGGGCCAGTCACCGGTCTTCACCATCGACAGGGCCAGGGAGAACAGCACCACGCCCACCGCATCGTTGAAGAGCGACTCACCGGCGATGATGGCTTCCATCGTGCGTGGCACGCCGGCCGATTTCAGGATGCTGCCCACGGCCACCGCGTCGGTGGGCGAGATCAGCGCGCCGAACACCAGGCAATAGGGCAACGACAGGCGGATGCCCACCATGGGCAGCAGCTTCCACAGGGCCAGCCCCACCAGCAGCGCGCTGAGCACCGTGCCCACCACGGTCAGGGCGACGATGGGCTTCTGGTAGCGGCGCAATTCGCCCAGCTTGAACTGCAAGCCGCCGGCAAAGAGCAGCACCGCCAGCATGCCCCGCATCAGCACGCCGGGGAAGTCGATGGAAGCCACCATGGCCGCCTGGTAACGACGCGGCGCGCTCCAGCCCAGGTAGTCCAGGCCGATGAGCGCGCCGGAGATGGCCAGCGCCACGGACATGACGCCGATGGTGGTGGGCAGGCCGATGAAGCGGTGGTTGATGTAGGCGAAGACGGCCGTGATGACCAGGCACCAGACGGTGATTTCAAGCATGGAGCGGGGAATTCATGACGCGGTGCAGCACAGCGTTCTACGGTACCACCGCGGCCGAGAAGTTCCCCCCGCTCCAGCCCTTCACACCGAACTCAGAAGCTTTCCCAGTCCTCGGACGGGCCGGCCGAGGCCACGGCCTCCTCACGAGCCGGGGCCGGCTTGTGGGTGGCCGCAGCCGGGGCCCTGGACGCGGCCGGTTGGGACTTGGCGTGGCCCATCGGCGACTTCGCTGGCGCATGCACGGGGGCGGACACCGGAGCCGCCATCGGTGCGTGCGACGAGCCGGTGCTCAACCGGAACACGGCCACGGCCTCCACCAGGTGCCGCGCCTGGTTCTTCAGGCTGTCGGCTGCGGCGGCGCTCTCCTCCACCAGCGCAGCGTTCTGCTGGGTGGCCTGGTCCATCTGGCTGACAGCTTCGCCCACCTGGGACACGCCGTTGCTCTGCTCGGCGCTGGCCGAGGAGATCTCGCCGACGATGTCGCTGACCCGGCGGATGGAGCTCACGATCTCGCCCATGGTCTGGCCGGCCCGGTCGACCAGGGTCGTGCCCTTCTCGACCTGTTCGACGCTGCGGCCGATCAAGGCCTTGATCTCGCGGGCTGCGTCGGCACTGCGCTGGGCCAGGGACCGCACCTCGCCGGCCACAACGGCGAAACCGCGGCCCTGTTCGCCGGCCCGGGCGGCTTCCACCGCCGCGTTCAGGGCCAGGATGTTGGTCTGGAAGGCAATGCCGTCGATCACACCGATGATGTCGCCGATCTTGCGGCTGCTCTCGTTGATCTCCTGCATGGTGGTCACCACCTGGCCGACCACCTCGCCACCCTGCACGGCCACGCTGGACGCGCCCTGGGCCAGCTGGTTGGCTTGCTTGGCGCTGTCGGCGTTGTGGCGCACGGTGGAGCCGAGCTCCTCCATGGTCGCGGCCGTTTCCTCCAGGGCGCTGGCCTGTTCCTCGGTGCGGCTGGACAGATCCAGGTTGCCCTGGGCGATCTGGGAGCTGGCCGTGGCAATGCTCTCGGCGTTCTGGCGCACGGTGGAGACCACAGAGGCGAGGCTGGTCTGCATGCGGTCCAGGGCCTGGAGCAGTTGGGCGGTCTCGTCCCGGCCCTCGGTGTAGACGCGGCTGGTCAGGTCGCCCTGGGCCACGGTGGTAGCCAGATCCACCGCCTGCTGGATCGGCACGATGATCGAGCGGGTGATGACCCAGGCAGCACCGATGCCCAGCACCAGGGCCGCCAGGGTGAGGGCCACCAGAATCCACCGGGCGCTCTGCTCGGTGGCATGGGAGGCCACATCCTGGTCCTTGGCGAGCTTGACGTTGTAGGCCCACCATTGGCCGATGGCCTTCTGCACGGTCTGGTAGGACTCGAAGGCGGGACCATTCATCAGCTGAACGGCCTCATCGGTCTTGCCGGGGTTCGACGGTGTCAGGCGGGAGACGGCCTGCACTTTCGCCCATTGGGCGTCGTAGTCCTTCATGGCGGTCTGAACGGCCTCCATGTCCCGGCGGTCCTCGTCATCGGACACCAGATCCTTGGCGTAGTGATCCAGCGCCTGTTCGAGTTCACGGCGGTTCTCGGCGATCTTCCCCTCGATCTGGTCCATCTCCTGCGTCGACTTGCTCAGGATGTGGCGAAAACCATAGCGGCGCACATCATCGAGCCGCTGGGAGATCTCGTGCTCGGCCTCATAGGAAGGCACCAGATTCACCGCGTAGTAGTTGGCATTGCCGGCCAGGCGACTCATCTGCATCGCGCTGACGCCGGCCAGCACGCTCAGCAGCACCAGCAGGAGACCAAAGGCCAAACCCAGCCGCTGCCCAATTTTCAAGCTCTTCAACATGGTGTCTCCTCCCGTTCTGGACGGGCCTGTGAAATCCGGCAATCGCCGCCGTGAGGCGGACGACCCCGCGCCGGCACCGTTCTGTGCGGCGCCGCTCATGTCAGTCATTCCCTGATCTGGTGATCGGCAAAACCTTACCTTCCTTGAGTTTTTCATGGCGCAGGGGACGTCAAAGGGGTCAAAAGTGAGGGAAATGCACGCCTCATCCCCCCTGGCGCAAGACACCGGGCCGGGTATCTCCCAAGTCAGCGGAAATCCCGGCTGCGCGCCGTGGGCGCCAGCCGGCCCAGCCAGGGGGTCAGGTCCTCGGCATGGCCGACGATGAGGTTGCAGACCTCGCCCTCGCGCTGCCAGGTGCCGGCCAGGCCCAGCAGCCGGGCCGACACCAGCACGGTGCGGAAGCGCTCGTAGACCCGCGGCCAGCAGATGGCCTGGACCAGCCCGGTCTCGTCTTCCAGCGTGATGAACAGGGTGCCGCTGGCGGTGGGTGGGCGCTGGCGCATGGTGACAATGCCGGCGTGGCGCACCAGCCGGCCCTGCGGGCAGGCGCGCAGGGCCTCGGCGGTGAGCAGGCGGCGGCGCTGCAGTTGCGGGCGCAGCAGCTCCAGCGGGTGGCGGCGCAGGGTCAGGCCGGTGCTCTGGTAGTCGGCCACGATCTCCTCGCCCTCGGGGGCGGCCGGCAGGGCCAGCGGCGCTTCGTCCACCGGCGCGCCGCGCAGCAGGGCCGGGGCGCGGCGCAGGCCGGCGGCCTCCCACATCTGCTGGCGGCGGTGGCCAGCCAGCGAGCGCAGCGCATCGGCCGCCGCCAGGTGGCGCAGATCGGCCTGTTCCAGGCCGGCGCGGCGGGCCAGGTCCTGGGCATCCAGAAAGGGCCCGGCGGTGCGGGCCTGGGCGATGCGCTGGGCCGCGGCCGTCGACAGCCCGGCCACCAGGCGCAGGCCCAGGCGCACCGCCGGTGGTGGGCCGCCCGCCTCCCGCGGTGCCGGCGCGGGCCCGTCCAGCGCGCTGTCCACCCCGCTGTGCTGCACGTCCACCGGCCACACCGTCACCTGGTGGCGCCGGGCGTCCTGCACCAGCTGGGCCGGGCTGTAGAAGCCCATGGGCTGGGAGTTGAGCAGGCCCACCAGGAACTCCGCCGGGTAATGGCATTTGAGCCAGGCGCTGGCATAGACCAGCAGGGCGAAGGAGGCTGCATGGCTTTCCGGGAAGCCGTAGTCGCTGAAGCCCTGGATCTGCCTGAACACGCCCTCGGCGAAGTCCTGTTCGTAGCCGCGCGCCACCATGCCGCCCACCAGGCGGTCGTGGTACTTCTCCAGCCCGCCCTTGCGCTTCCAGGCGGCCATGGCACGGCGCAGGCCGTCGGCCTCGCCAGCACTGAAGCCGGCGGCCACCATGGCGATCTGCATGCACTGCTCCTGGAAGATGGGCACGCCCAGGGTACGTTCCAGCGCCACCTTCAGCTCCTCGCGCGGATAGGTCACCGGCACCTTGCCCTGGCGCCGGTCCAGGTAGGGGTGCACCGCCCCGCCCTGGATGGGACCGGGCCGCACCAGGGCCACCTCGATCACCAGGTCGTAATAGCGCTCGGGCCGCAGCCGCGGCAGCATGCTCATCTGGGCCCGGCTCTCGATCTGGAACACACCCACCGTGTCGGCCCGGCTGATCATGTCGTAGGTGGGGGTGTCGCCCTCGGGCACCTGGTAGAGCTCGAGGGTCCGCCCTTCCCGTCGGCTCACCATGGCCAGCGTCTTGCGCAGCGCGCTCAGCATGCCCAGGGCCAGCACGTCCACCTTCATCAGGCCCAGCGCATCCAGGTCGTCCTTGTCCCACTGGATGACGGTGCGACCGGCCATGCTGGCGTTCTCGATGGGCACCATGCGCGAGAGCCGGCCGGCCGTCAGCACGAAGCCCCCCGTGTGCTGGGACAGGTGGCGCGGAAAGCCCTGCAGCTGGGTGGCCAACTGCAGCAGCTGCTGCACCGCCAGTGCGTCCGGGTCCAGGCCGGTTTCGGCCACCCGGGTGGCGTCGGGGCCGCGGGTCTCCCAGCCGCGGTGGGCGCTGGACAGGGCATCCAACTGCTCGGGCGTGAAGCCCAGGGCCTTGCCCACGTCGCGCAGCGCGCTGCGTGGCTGGTAGCTGATGACGGCTGCGGTCAGCGCGGCACGCTCGCGGCCGTACTTGGTGTAGAGGTACTGGATGACCTCCTCGCGCCGCTCGTGTTCGAAGTCCACGTCGATGTCCGGCGGCTCGTTGCGCTCCTTGGAGATGAAGCGCTCGAACAGGGCGGTGAGCCGGTCGGGCCCGACCGCGGTGATGCCCAGGCAGTAGCAGACCAGGCTGTTGGCTGCGCTGCCCCGGCCCTGGCAGAGGATGCCCCGGCCGCGGGCGAACTGCACGATGTCGGCCACCGTCAGGAAGTAGTGCTCGTAGTGCAGATCGTCGATCAGGGCCAGCTCGTGTTCGATCTTCAGGCGGTGCTCCTCAGGCACCCCCTCGGACCAGCGCTCGGCCGCGCCGGCCCAGGTCAGCGTGCGCAGGTGGCTGGCCGCCGTCTCGCCCGGGGGGATGAACTCGTCCGGGTAGTGATACGTCAATTCGCTGAGCGAGAAGCGGCAGCGGGCGGCCACCACCAGGGTCTGGGCCAGCAGCGCGGGCGGGTAGACCTGGGCCAGGCGCAGCCGGGTGCGCAGGTGGCGCTCGGCATTGGGCTGCAGGTCCAGGCCGCAGGCGGTCAGCGGCCGGCGCAGGCGGATGGCGGTCAGCACGTCCTGCAGGGGCTTGCGCGAGCGCACGTGGAAGTGCACGTCCCCGCAGGCCACGCAGGGGATGGCGCTGGCGGCAGACACCGCCTGCAACCGCTCCAGCCAGCGCTCGTCGTCCAGCGTGCGCAGCAGGCTCACGCCCCACCAGCAGCGGCCGGTGAAGTGGCGCAGCAGCCAGCGCGCCAGGTCCTGCAGGGCCGCGTCGTCCAGGTCGCGCTCCGGCAGGGCCAGCACCACGCAGCCGGCCAGAGCCTCGCCGTCGATCAGGTCCTGCGTCAGCCGGTACTGGCCCTTGACCGGGCTGGCCCGCCGCAGCCGGGTGATGAACTCGCACAGCTGGCCCCAGCCCAGCAGGTCGGCCGCCAGCACGACCAGGGTGAAGCGGGTCTGGCCGGTGTCGTCCGTCACCCGGAAGCGGCTGCCCACCTGCAGCTGCAGGCCGCTGGCCTGCACCGCCGGGTCGCGGCGGGCCACATGGGCCCGCACCACGCCAGCCACCGAGCATTCGTCGGTGATGGCCAGGGCGCGGTAGCCCAGCACGGCGGCGCGCTGTACCAGTTCCTCCGGGTGGCTGGCGCCCTGCAGAAAGCTGTAGTTGCTGACGCAGCACAGCTCGGCGTAGTCGGGCAGCGGCAGGCGGGGTTCGGCCATCGTGCGTCCTCGCCAGGCCCTCAGGCGAAGTGGCCGTGCAGGAACCAGGCCTCGCCAGCCTCGCCCTCCAGCCGCGTCTGAAACACCCAGAGCACCCCGGCACGCTCGCTCCAGGCCACCCAGTAGTCGCGTGCCACCGCGTGCGAGACCACGACGCCGGTGGCGCCCTCTGGCGCCGTGATCTCGGCCCCTGGCGGCAGCGGCGCCGTGCTGCGGTGCCACCAGCCGCCCTCCACCCGCTGCGGCCCCAGCAGCAGCAAGAGGGGCTGGCCCTGGTGCACCGGCCGGTGCTGGCGCAGGCCCAGGCGCTGCGGGGCCGGCAGCAGAAAGGCCGGCTGCGGCAACGTGGGCAGGCGCGCCCCGCTGCGCGGCAGGGGCTGGTCCAGCGGCTGCCAGCCCTGCATCCACTCAGGCCGGTGGTCCTCGCAGGCCCGCGGGCGGCAGACGCGCTCGGCCCCCAGGCGGGCGGCCACCTGCTCCAGCACCTCGTCCAGGGCCCGGGCCTGCTGGCGGGCATCCGGCCAGAGCTGGCCGCTGGGCGGTGCCAGGGCCTGCACCTCGTCGGCGGTCAGGCGCAGCGCCGCCGCGGGGGCCGCCAGGGTGACCCGGGCCAGGTGCTCGGCCAGCAGCCGGGCCAGGTGCTCAGCCTGGCGGGCCGACTGGGCGGTGCGCACGGTCAGGGCACCACCCGGAGCCACATCGCGGGCGCGCATCGAGTCGTGCTCCCAGGCCAGGGTGAAGGCCAGCACCCCGGCATGGCGGGCCTGCAGCCAGCCGCACAGCTGCAGCAGCAAACGCTGGGCGCCGGCCAGCAGGGCCGGGGCCTGCTCCACGCGGAAGGCCAGTTCCAGCCGGGCGCTGAAGGTCTCGGGCAAAGTGAGCCAGGTGTGGGCCTCGGGCAGCGTCCCGTAGGCCTGGTCCAGCGCAGCCAATAGGCCAGCCTCGAAGCGGCGGGCCAGGCCGGCACGCGGCAGTTGGCGCACCTCGCCCAGGCGGTGGCAGCCCATCAGGTGCAGGGTGTCGGCGTGCGGCCGCAGGCCGTCCAGCGTCTCCAGCGGCAGCGGGTCCAGGGCGTCGGCCAGCGCTTGCTGGAGGCCGGGCACCCGGGTCGGATCGGGCCCCGCCCCCTCACCTGCTGCGGGCGCCACGGCATGTGCATGCTGGCGGGCCAGCGCCTGGGCCGCGCTGGCGGTGCTGGCCCAGGCCACGCCGCTGGCGCCCAGTTGGCGGCCTTCGCGGGCCAGGCGGCTCAGCAGGGCGGCCTGGCCGCCGAACAGGCGCTGGCTGGCGGCCAGCTCCAGGCGCAGAGCCTCGCCGCAGCAGGCCACCCGCGGCGTGAACTGCAGGGCCCAGCAGGCCGGCCCCTGCAGGTCGACCGCGGGCGCGCCCTCAGCGGGCGCCGGCCAGCACAGGGCGGCCCAAAGCATCTGCATGGGCGTCTGCATGGGCATCTGCACTGGCCTCCTCCGGTCGCACCGCCACGGGCTGTGGCACCGCGCTGCGGCGGGCCGCCAGCCAGCGCCGCGGCTGCAGCAGACGGCTGGGCAGCACCGCGCCCAGGCTGCCGGGCACCGAGGGCAGGCTGACCTCGCCCTCGTGCACCGGCCCGCGCCGCTTGAACACCTGCACCTGCAGCGCCCAGTCCAGGTCCACCCGGGCCTGCAGGCGCAGCGGGGCGGCCGACGATTCCTGCCGCGCCGCCAGCGGCCGGCAGGCGAAGACCAGGGCCTCGCTGCCCAGGGCGTTGACCTGCAGGCGGCGGATCTGCTCGGGCCGGGCCTGGGGCAGCCAGGCCAGCACCAGGGCGGCGGCCTGGGCGCGCAGCAGCTGCTCGGTGCACCAGAGCCGTTCGGCCGTGCTCTGCGCCTGCACCCAGACCAGGGCCGAGGCCGGCAGCCCGCACTGGGCCAGGCCCGGCAGGTGCGGCACCTGGGGCGGGCCCACCAGCACGATGGGTCGCCCCTCGGCCGCCAGGGCCCGGGCCACCGGCCCCAGCAAGCGCCACTCCAGCAGGGCCGGCTGGGGTTGCAGCAACTCGGTCAGGGCGCCGCAGGGCCAGCCGCCGCCGGGCAGCTCGGCGTCCAGTGCGGCGTGGCCGCTGGCGCGCACCGCCCCCCGCGGCCCCGTCCAGGCCCGGGCCGGCCAGACCCGGCCCGCCACCTCGGGTGGCAGGGACAGGGGCACGGCAGCGGCGCGCGCGTGGACATCGGAGGCAGGCATGGCGGCAACAGGCAAGGCACGGGAGGACACTGTACATCCATACAGCCTTTCTGACCATGCCGGCGGACCCGGCGCCCGGGATCAGGGGTAGCGGCGCCGCTGCGGGTAGGTCCGCAAGTCCTCGGCCGCGGCAGGGTCGAGCACCCCCAGGGCCTGGGCCAGGGCGGCGGCCAGGTCCCGGTCGGCCCAGGGCTGGGCGGTGATGCGGCGGTGCTCGGCATCCACCACCAGGTTCGCCCGCTCGAAGCGCAGGCCGGCCCAGTACGGTGCGGTCAGGGCCACCGCCTCGGGCGAGGCGTGTTCGGCGGTGTAGTTGTGCGTGCCCCGGCAGCCGTTCATCACCCCGGCGGCGGCCAGCACCAGGTTGCCCCCGCAGATGCTGGCAAGCCAGGCCCCCCGGGCGGCCGCGGCCTGCAGGCCGGCCCGCGCGCGGCCGCTGGGCACGATGGAGCCCGGGTCGCCCCCCGGCACCAGCACCGCGGCCACGGCCTCGGTGTCCAGTCCGTCGTAGTCGCCATCGGCCTGCAGCCGGGCCCCGTTGGAAGCCCGGTGCACCGCGCCATCGGGCGTCAGGTAGCGCAGCGGCCGGTGCGGGGCCAGCACCTCCACCGCCAGCGCGATCTCCTGGAACACGCAGCCGGGATAGAGCAGCACCGCCACCGGCCGGCGCTCATCCAGGTTCGAAAAGACGGCCTCTGTTGGCATGGTCCGCAGCTTAACGTCCCGCCCCCGTCACCGGGAAAGCCTGGGGGCGTGTTGCGGCGCAGCTATGGGAAATCACCCAGACCGACGCACGAACGGTCGTTCTTTAATTCGCCCACTCCGGGTCGATCGCCCGTCGGGCGTCGGTGCCGGAGCCACAACAAATGCCAAGGAGACACCCATGAAACGTTGGTTCCTGAAGACGGTGGTGGCGGCGGCCTGCATCACCGGCACGGTCGCACCGACCGTCGTCCACGCGGCCGACACCTACACCCAGACGCGCTACCCCATCGTGCTGGTGCATGGCCTGTTCGGCTGGGATTCGATCGGCCCGGTGGACTACTGGTGGGGCATCGACACCGGTCTGGCCTCGGGCGGCGCCAAGGTCTATGTGTCGCAGGTCTCCGCGGCCAACAGCAGCGAGGTGCGCGGCGAGCAGCTGCTGGCCGAGCTGCAGCGTCTGCAGGCCACCTATGGCTACAGCAAGTTCAACCTGGTGGGCCACAGCCATGGCGGCCAGGCGGTGCGCTATGTGGCCGCGGTGGCGCCGCAGCTGGTGGCCTCGGTCACCACCATGGGCACGCCCCACACCGGCAGCCCGGTGGCCGACGACATCAAGGCGGGCACAACGGCCACCGGCACCACGGCCTGGGTGGCCTCGGTGGCCAATGCTTTCGCCGCCGTGATCAGCCTGCTCTCGGGCAGCCCCGACCTGCCTCAGGACTCGGAAGCGGCGATGAACTCGCTGACCACGGCCGGCGCGGCGGCCTTCAACGCCAAGTACCCGCAGGGCGCGCCCAGCAGCAGCTGCGGCCAGGGCACCGAACTGGTCAACGGCATCCACTACTACTCGGCCGGTGGCAACGCGGTGCTGACCAATGTGTTCGACCTGAGCGATGCGCTGCTGACGCTGACCTCGGTGAGCTTCAAGGGTTCGTCCAACGATGGCCTGGTGGGCAAGTGTGCCTCGCACTGGGGCACGGTGCTGCGCGACGACTACGCCTGGAATCACCTGGACGAAATCAACCAGGCCTTCGGCCTGCGCGGCCTGTTCGCCCCCGACCCGGTGGCCTTCTACCGCTCGCAGGCCAACCGCCTGAAGTCGATCGGCCTGTGATGCCCGCACGCCGCACGGCCCTGTGGACCGGGACCGCCCTGCTGCTGTGCGGCGGGCTGTGGTGGAGCTGGGCGGCGCAGGCGCCCGGTGCGCGGGCGGCTGTGCGGCTCAGCCCCGCAGCCACCCAGGGCAGCACAGCGGCTGGTGCGCAGCCCACGTCCCCGAATGCCGTGGCCGCGCTGCAGCCCGATCCGACACGCACCCAGCGCAGCGTGGCCCAGGTGCGGCAGGCCCTGTTCGAGCGGGGTTCGCTGCGCGGCGTGCGGCCCGATGGCGGCTTCCGCCTGGACGCCCAGGGCCGGCTGCGGCCGGACCACGCGGTGCGACGGCGCTTCGACCAGCTGCTGACCACGCTGGGCGAGGCCAGCATCGAGGAACTGGGCGCCCTGCTGCAGCAGCAGGCCCGCGCGGAACTGGGCAGCGACGACGGCGCCGCACAGGTGATGGCCGTGTGGGAGCGTTACCTGCAGCTGCAACGCCAGTTGGCCCCGGCCGGCAGCACGGGCAGCGCGCCCACGGCTGACAGCCTGGCCCTGGCCCTGCAGGAGCGTGCGCGCCAGCGGCGCCTGGTGCTTGGCAACGACTGGGCCGAGGCCTTCTATGGCGACGAGGAGGCGGCCCTGCAGGCCCGCCTGAGCAACGCCCCATCCCAGGCGCCCACGGGGGAACAGGCTGGCACCGCCCTGCCCGCTGCCGCCCGCGCCCCGCAGCCGGGCGAGGATCTCACCGCGCTGCAACGCCAACGCGAGGCCGCGCTGGGGCCGGAGGCCGCCGCGCGGCTGCAGGCCCTGGACCAAGCCCAGGCCGCCTGGACCGAAAACATCCAGGCCACCCGGCGGGCGCTGACCCGGCTGCAGGGGGCGGCCGAGTTGTCGGCCCTGCAGCGTCAGCAGGCCATCGACCAGCTGATCGAGAGCCGCTTTGCGCCGGAGGACCGGCTGCGGGCCCGGGCCGTGCTGGGGCTGATCAGCCCCTGATCACTCGCCCAGATAAGCGGCGCGCACCTTGGGATCGCTCAGCAGGTCCTGCGCCGGGCCGGTCATGCTGACCTCGCCGGAGTCCAGCACGTAGCCCCGGTCGGCCAGGGCCAGCGCCCGGCTGGCGTTCTGCTCGACCAGCAGCATCGTCGTGCCCTGCGCGTGGATGGTCTGCACCACCTCGAAGATCTTGTCCACCATGATCGGGGAGAGA
>NZ_JAMXMC010000030.1 GCF_024055665.1 Ideonella oryzae
GTCTGTCTCTCGTGGTGTCCTCAGCAGCACCTGTCAGGCCGACGATTCACCGGGAATCTCAAATACCGCTTGGGAAGGAGAAAACAGCCGGGTTCTGCTTGACCGAGGGGGAAGTCCCTGTAGAAGGGTTAGGCCTCATTTCTCGCCGTGACAAAGGAGTGTCGGCCATCAGCGCTCCACTGTCTTGCAGCTAGTCTTCCCCTTCTTCTATCGCAGTCCTGAGCTTGTCGATGTCGATGATGTCGATCGTTTCGTGGATTGATTGTTCAACCTTCCTGCGCGGGGGGATGGCTCGGAGGCCCCACACCTTTACCCCATGAGTGATCGTCGCGGTTCGGCCATCCCCGAAGCCCGCGCGCGCTACGTAAACGATACCCAGCGTGGTGAAGTGATAGTGGCAGACATAGGAGAGCGTGAGCCCAGAGTACTTGTGGACGTACTGGCCACTGAAGGTGCGTTCAGGCATCAATGCTTGGGTTCTGGGGCTAGCTTGCGAGAGTCCGGTGCAACGTCACAGCATGAGGCCTAACGAGGTTGTAGAAAAAGTCCGTTCATCAAGAACCACCCGAAATTCGGGGGTCTTTCACCCCTTGCCCTGCCGCCGACCGGCGATCCTGGGTCGATCTGAGCGGTCGATTTTTCAACGCAACATCCAATCAGCACTCCAGAGGGTTTTGCTACAACCTCAACGTTTGAATTCAGCGGCTGCCGAAGGCAGTCCGCTGGAATGAATGGTTAGGCCTCACCCGGGTAAGCTCCGCCGGTGTGTTGCCCAGTAAGTAGATTGACTCGGAAGTTGTGCCACGAGTCATCGAAGTGACGAGCGTGCCCAAGGATCTCACAGCCTTCAAGGCTAACGTGGCCGATGCCGTCCCAGGCGATTCTTTCGCTTCGCCAACTTCGATGAGTTGAGCTGTGACGCTCTATGTCGATATTGCTGACCGAGAGGAACTCGCCAGTTCCATCAATTCCGAGGAGGTACATGACGTCTCCTCCAAAGGTGTGTTGGTAGACCTGGCGGGTTGCATCAACGACGTAGCCCTGACCTCCGGCCACCACGGCCACGCGATCTGTATGTAGTTCGAGGTAGGCGCAGAAGTAATTCGCGCCTCTTTGAAAGTTTCCTACCCAGGTGTCGCCACCTTTCGGTTCGAACTTGAGTACGTAACCCTCGCGGAACGTGCTGATGCCCGGCAATGCGATCTGTACCGGGTATGGTGGTTCGCCGGGTAGCCCTGGCAACTCAGTAACGGGCATGGCAGTGCGGTGCTCTGTTGAGGCCTAACGAATGAAAGGGACTTCCCCGTCCCGAGCGAGCCGCGAAGCGGCAAACGGCAACGAGTGCCACGATGGGGTTGCGAATCTCATCCATTCACTCCGAAGGGGAAGCCCATGGCCATC
>NZ_JAMXMC010000031.1 GCF_024055665.1 Ideonella oryzae
TTGAATTCAAACCCGTTGCCGGACGGGGAACGCGACGGAGCCCGTTGGATGCCACCCGATGTGGATGCGCGACGGTTGCTCATGCTGATATGCGCGGGTTGGGTACCGCAAGACAATTGTTCGTCGCAGGGCTGCCTCGGTCTAGGGGCTGAGATTGCGCGCTGATCGTTGCCGGTCGGCGGCTCACCAATAACGTTTGCGAGGATTCCCTTGATGGCCGTGGCTGCGCCGCGTTCCCGGTCCGGCCGCTGAGTGGGTGTGTGGTTCTCGCGTCTCCTGTTCTGGGGCCAAGAGCGGTCTTGCCTGGCGGTTCAGGGCGCCACGGCCTGGGCTGGGGTGATGTCGGCTGCGCCGCGCCAACCGGAGGTCTGCACCTCGCGCCCGATGGCCCAGACGAAGCCGGCGAGCTCCCGGGCCACCGCCACCACGGCCTTGGTCTTCATCACGCGCCGGACCAACAAGCGCTTGAACTTGCTGTTCAGGCGGGTCTGGGCCTTCCAGGCGATGTCGGTGATGGCGGTAGGCAGCCCGTCATGGCGCTTGGCGATGATGGGACTCACGCGCGGGCCGGCTTGGTAGTGCCAGGCCACCTCCACCAGCATGCGGCGCACCGCGCCGTTGCCTGCCTCGGTGATGCTGCCCTGGCGTCGCTTGGGGCCGGAACTGTGCTCCCCGGGCACCAGGCCCACATAGGCCATGAGCTGACGCGGGGACTCGAAGCGCAGGAAGTCCTGCAACTCGGCCACCAGGGTGATGGCGGCGATGAGCTGCACCCCGCGCAGGGCCTGCAGCGCCTGCACCACCGGGGCCAGGTGCCACTCGGGCAAGGCCTCGCGCAGCGCCTGCTCCAGCCGTGCGATGCGGGCCGTGGCCTCGGTGATCATGTGCAGGTACTCCTGGAAGGCGATCTGCTGCGCCGAGTGCGGCAGCTTGATGCCCGAGAGCCAGCGCAGGTGGGCGGCTGTCCAGGATGACTTGCCGCTGTAGGGCGTGCCGTTCCTCAGCAGCAGGGCTTTGAGGCGGTGGCGGCCGTTGCGCTGCTCGCGCACCGCGTCCTCGCGTGCGCGCACCAGGTCCCGCACCGCCTCGTCCACTTCGTCGGGCACCCGCACGACGGCCAACTCGCCCGCACGCGCCATGCGCGCCAGCAGCAGCGCATCGCGCCGGTCGGTCTTGATGCGCTGGCCGGGTGCGCGCGGAATCGAGGACGGTGCCACCACCTCGCAGAGC
>NZ_JAMXMC010000004.1 GCF_024055665.1 Ideonella oryzae
GTACGGGGTGACGAACTTGGGGGCGATCAGGCGCACCGTGTGGCCCAGGGCCATGAACTGACGGGCCCAATGGTGGGCACCGGAGCAGGCTTCCATGCCGATCACGCAGGGCGGCAGGGCCGAGACCAGGGCCAGCAGCTTGTCGCGCGGCACCGCCGGTCGTACCAGTTCAGCACGTCCGGCCTCGTTGATGCCGTGCACGGCAAAGACGTTCTTGGCGAGGTCGATTCCAACGCATACGATGGCCATGGGCTTCCCCTTCGGAGTGAATGGATGAGATTCGCAACCCCATCGTGGCACTCGTTGCCGTTTGCCGCTTCGCGGCTCGCTCGGGACGGGGAAGTCCCTTTCATTCGTTAGACCGCATGGACAGCATTGCGTCACCGCAGGCACTAGTTCTTTCGTTGGTCCGAGCCCTTTGGGGAGAGGTCCATCCAGAGTTGCGCCAAGCCTCTATCGAGGCTGATGAAGATGCGCATGTAGTTCGCATTCGTTTCGAGTACGACGGAGCAGCAAACGGCCCCGCCCAAGAGAGTTGCTCACACGCGGCGACAGAGGTAATTGCTGACTTTCCTGCACCTTGGGACTTGGATGAGCAGCATGTAGCTACGCCTGCTCTTGGCAAGCTTTCTTCTCTTAGGCATGTTGTTTACCGTCGCTGGGAGCCTGACAATGCGGTCTAACAATTCATTCAAGCCGATGCAGCTTCGCGGCACGGCTTAATTCAGGCGTTGAGGCTGTAGCAAAACCCTGTTTTGCAGCCTCGAACCGACACGGCGTCCCAGGTGGGCGCCGTTTTGCTTTCTGCCCTGCGTTGAGTTGGCTGGTTGGCTTTGCGCTTCGGCGATGCCCTCTGGCCCGCCCGGTGGCCTCCAACGGGGTGCCCCTGGCCCGTGGTCCCCTGCCTTCACCTCATCCCATACCCGGCCTTGGCCAGTTTCTCGATGTTGTGCACCAGGCAGAAGAGCTTGAACTGCCCATCGACCTTCTTCTGCCCGCGCAGGGTGAAGCGACGCAGGCCCTTGTTGTGGCGCAGGTTGGCGAAGATGGGCTCCACGGTGGCCATGCGCCGGTCGTACAGGGCCCGGCCCTCGTGGCTGTCGATGAGCGCGCGCATGCGCTGGGTGTGCGGGTGGCCCTGCCCGGTGTTGGCCTGGTGGAAGGCCACCTGGCGTGCAGGCGTGGTCTCGGGTTTCCTCAGGCATTGGGCCTTGAGCGCGCAGGGCCCGCACTGGCTGGGCTGGAAGCGGTAGCGCCGTGAGACATAGCCGCGCTGCTGGGCCTCATGGCCGCCTTGCACGGTGTGGCCGCCCGGACAAGTGCAGCGGTCGCTGGCCGGGTCGTGCTGGAAGTCCTCGGGGCCGAAGCGCTTGGGCTGGTCGGGTTGGGCCGTCTTGTCGTGCAGCGGATCGGGCTGCTGGCGGTGCTTGGCCTGGTCGGCCAGGCGGGGGTCACGCTGGCGGCGCTGGTTGTCGGCGATGACGGCGGCCACGCCCAGCTCGGCCAGGGCCTGCAGATTGGCCTCCGAGTGGTAGCCCGCGTCAGCGGTGATGACCGTGTGCGCTGCCATGTGGGGCCGCGCGGCCTGCACGGCCGGCAGCAGCAGGGCCTGCTCCGAGCCCGTGCCATGGGCCTGGGCATCGACGATGACCTGGTGGGCCGCATCCACCGTGGCCACGCCGCAGTAGCCCTGGATGACGCCCTTGTCGGTGGCCATCTTGGCCGAGTCGTTGTCGGTGACGTTGCTCTTGCGGATGGCCCCGCGGCTGCCGGGCTTGTCCTGGGGGTGCTCGGCCAGGAAGCGGGCGATGCGCTGGGCCTCGTGGCGCAGGCGCTCGACCTGGCGTTGTTCGCGGGCCGCCAGCGTGGGCTCGGGCGCCAGAGGCTCACCATCGCAGGCCTGGTGGCGGTGCAGCATGGTGATGGCGGCGTCCAGCATCTTGCCGGCGCGCTGGGCCAGTTCGACGCGGCTGCCGCTGTGGCGCTTGCTGGCGTTGCCCGGCAGCTTCACGCCGTCGATGGCGAACATCTCGCGGCCGATCAGGCCCTGGGCGTCGCAGATCAAGAGCACCTGCTGGAACACCGCGGCGATGGGCTCGGCCAGGCGCGAGACGAAGCGGGCCACGGTGGTGAAGTGCGGGGCGTCCTGCCCGCACAGGGCGATGAAGGTGACGTGGCGCTCGCAGGCCGAAGCGATGGCGCGGCTGGAGACCAGGCCGCGCGAATAGCCCAGCAGCACCACCTTGAGCAGCACCGCCGGCGAGACCGCCGGCGCCCCCACCTCGTCGTTGCGGTAGTGGGCATCGAAGCCGTCCAGCGGCACCGCGCCGGAATCGATCAGGTGGTTCAGGGCGAATTCAAAGGTGCCCGGCAACAACTGCTCGGACAGCACCACCGGCAGGAAGCAGGGTTGGTTGGAAACGGGGCGGTAGCGGGCCATGGGCATCCCCAGCACAAGGCGACACATTCACCTTGCAAGCCCCATGCCGCAACGATAGGCTGGGGCCATTACCCCACATCCGAGCCAAGAGCCAACACGGACTGCCCATGCCTGAGATCAACATGATGCTCGACCACACCGAAGCCGCGATGGGCCGGGTTTTGCTACAGCTTCGTTAGACCGCCTAGGCACGCCGCAGTGCACACAACCAGTTCAAGTCAAACCGTCCAGTTTCTTCAATAGAAAATCGCCGCAATGAAGCTCAAGATCTGCGTCAACAAGGTCAAGTCCATAAACCATTTGGAAATGGAGTTCCCAGTCGACAAGGGACTGTATGCAATCACGGGGCAAAATGGGTCCGGAAAGAGTACTTTAGTGACTTGCGCGTCAAGCGTGTTCTTCAGTATGCGAATGAAGGACTACTTCGGCACCACCGAGCCTGATGCATACATCACGTCGGAGTTTGCAGGGGCTACACGGTCTTGGCGTAAAAACCTCAATGGGAACTGGGCGCAAGACGCAAACGGGGTCATGGACTTGAAGGGGTTCTACGAAGGCAGCTTGATTTTTGGAAATCGTTTCAAAAACACGAGCTACGAGGTTCTCAGGCAGCTTGATCGCATTGACGGCGCAAGACTCAGCGTTGCAGACGATTTCATTCGAAATAATCTTGGCGGCATCCTACACAACAACCCCGAATTCTATGAAAAGCTGCTGCGGGTAAACAGTAAGGAAGCCGGACCCGACTTCACATTTCGCGGGGAAATATTCTACTACGAAAAGGGCGGGCGCAGAGTAAGTCAGTTCCATATGTCTACGGGTGAGAACCTCCTCGTTAGTGTTCTCCACTCACTGCACCTTAGGAACATGGATCGAGCGAGCTTGAACAAGCCCTGCATCATGTTCCTCGATGAAATCGAACTCGCGCTCCACCCCTCATCGCTCAAGCGACTGGTTGGTTTTCTTAAAGAGATGGCAAACGAGTTCAATTACGCAATTTACTTCTCAACTCACTCCATCGAACTAATCGGCTCCATCCAGCCGCAGAACATCTTCTTTCTTGAAAGGCACTCAGATGGTTCGCTTGAGGTCCTAAACCCGTGCTATCCCGCGTACGCCACTCGCATACTTTACGATCACTCAGGGTACGACCACGTATTCCTGGTTGAGGATGACCTTGCCAAGGAAGTCATTAACCGCCTTCTTCGGCGCCATTCTCTCTTGTCTAGCAAGTTGGTGCATATTCTGCCGTGCGGCGGATACACAAACGTTATCGAACTTGCTCGCGAGGTCGTTAATAGCAATCTCGTAGGCCGAATCGCCACGGTGTCTGTAATTCTCGACGGAGATGTTCAGAGAGAGGCAGAGGCGTATATGCTAAAGCACTCGATAAAGAACAACATCCCTCTTTCCTTTCTTCCAATCGAGAGTCTCGAAAAGTACTTGAAGGCTAAGTTGTTCGACAACGTAGACCACAAACTTTTACGGAAGCTAAACGACTTTCTCTTTCATCAGGTCAGCTTAACCGAGCTGATCGAGACCTACAGATCCAGCGGCGGATCCGCCAAAGATACCGGCGGTAAACGCCTTTACAAAATAATCGAGGAGGAACTCCAGCGGCGCAAGAAGTCAAGAGCCGACCTTGTCGAGATGATCGTCGACCACTTGGTGGAATTTGAAATCGAGGAAATGAACAGGATTGCGGCTTACCTTAAAGGGCGACTGTCGTAGCCCTTTACTTCCCGAATCAAAGGAACGCTCACGCCCCTTGGCCCCAATGCGGCCTAACACCTTGGTGAACCGGACACGCCACGGCATGCCGTCGCCCGGCTCCATTTCATTCTGGGCAGGCGCCGTCACGCCGCAGCGTGCCGGTTACCGCGAACGTTAAACGTCATCATGGATACCGCATCTCTCTGCCAAGCATTTCTCGAGCGAGCGCATATTCCGGGCGTCAAGTTTTGGCACAACGACTATGTCCGCGTCATATCAGGCTTGCACTGTGGAGCAGCAGGCTCGCTTGTGACCGTACTATCCCTTCAGCCAGAACCGCGCTTCATAGTGGAGCTTGAGTCAGGCTTCGACGTCGAGGTTCTTCAGTCGGAGATCCAGCGTGAAGATGGCTAATTTCCCAAAAGCTACGCCTTTGTCCATCGGCTGAGCTTGGAAGTTGAACGGCCCCTTCCGGCATCTCGTCACACTCATCCGAATTTCCGCTCACGGTCGAAAGCGACCGCTCGTTCGCCGTTCACGGCAAACGCAGGTCGGTCCTTCACGCTCTTGCAGACCCCTGGATGATTCATCCGGGAAGGCGTCCCAGGGCAGCGCCATTCGCCACCCCAAAGCAAAAAGCCCCCAGTTCCACCGGAACTGAGGGCTTGCTTGTTTGGTAGGCGCGATTGGATTCGAACCAACGACCCCCACCATGTCAAGGTGGTGCTCTAACCAACTGAGCTACGCGCCTGCTGAGCCTCGCAGTATAGACCGCTTTTCAGGAACTGTGCAAGCTTCTGCTGAAAATTTCCCGTGATCAGCGTCGGCGCACCTGGCGCACGCCGGCCACCTGCCCCACCTGCACCAGCACCTGCTGCAGGCGCGATGCGTCCGCCACCTCGATGGTGAAGGTCATGCGGGCGGTGCGGCCGTGCATGTCGGTCACCGTCTGGCTGTGCACGCCCACCACCTGCATGCGTTCCTTGGCGAACACTTCGGAGATGTCCCGCAGCAGCGCGGTGCGGTCGGCGGCTTCGATCTGCACGTCCACCGGGTAGGCAGCCTCGCCGGCCTTGGCGGCCGCGCCCCAGGTGACGGCAATCACCCGCTCGGGCATGCGGTCAGCCATGTGGCGGAAGTTGGAACAGTCCTGCCGGTGCACGGCCACGCCCTTGCCGCGGGTGACGAAGCCGCCGATGGCATCGGGCGGCGCCGGGCGGCAGCAGCGGGCCAGGTTGGTCAGCAGGCTGTCCACGCCCACCACCAGCACGCCGCCGCGCGCGGTGGGTGCGTCACTGGCGGTGCGCTTGAGCAGCGGGTTGTCGTCTTCGGACGGTGCGGGCGGCGGGCGCAGCAGCTGCTCGATGTTGCGCAGCGAGTATTCGTCCTTGCCGACCAGCTCAAAGAGGTCGTCGGCTTCCTTGAAGCCCAGCTGGCTGGCCAGCTCGCTGAGCTTGAGGGCCGTCTTTCCCTCGCGCTGCAGCAGCTTTTCCACCGCCTCGCGGCCGCGGGCGATGGTGTCGGCCTGGGCCCGGGCGTTGAACCAGGCGCGCACCTTGGCACGGGCCCGCGGGCTCTTGAGGAAACCGGCCTCGGGGTTGAGCCAGTCCAGCGAGGGGCCGCCTTCCTTGACCGCGGTGATCTCCACCGTCTGGCCGTTGGCCAGCGGGGTGGTCAGCGGCACCATGGCCCCGTCCACCTTGGCGCCGCGGCAGCGGTGGCCCAGGTCGGTGTGCAGGGCGTAGGCAAAGTCCACCGGCGTGGCACCGGCGGTCAGCTCCACCAGCGCGGCCTGCGGGGTGAAGACGTAGACGCGGTCGTCGAAGCGGCCCTGCACCTGGCCGGCGCCCTGCCCGGAAAAGTCACGTTCCCAGGCCAGCAGCTGGCGCAGCACGGCCTTGCGGGCCTCGGCCACGCGCTGCTCGAACTCGCCCGCGGCGCTGACGCCACCGTAGCCCTTGGTGCCCGCTTCCTTGTAGGCCCAGTGCGCAGCCACGCCGTACTCGGCATGCTCGTGCATCTCCTGGGTGCGGATCTGCACCTCCAGCGGCCGGCCCTCGTCGTCCAGCACCACGGTGTGCAGGGAACGGTAGCCGTTGGGCTTGGGCTTGGCGATGTAGTCGTCGTATTCGGCGGCCACCGCGCGGTAGCGCTCGTGCACGCGGCTGAGCGCGGCGTAGCAGGCCGGGATGTCGGCCACCACCACGCGCAGCGCGCGCACGTCCATCACCTTCTCAAAGGGCAGATGCTTGCCCTGCATCTTCTTCCAGATGCTGTAGATGTGCTTGGGCCGGCCATAGACCACGGCCGGGATGCCGTGGGACTGCAGGTCGCTGCCCATCTGCAGGCGGGCCGCTTCCACGCTGGCCTCGCGCTCCACGCGCTTCTCGGCCAGCAGCTTGGCGATGCGGCGGTATTCGTCGCCCTGCAGGAAGCGGAAGGACAGGTCCTCCAGCTCCCACTTGATCTGCCAGATGCCCAGGCGGTTGGCCAGCGGCGCGAACACGGCCTTGGCCTCTTCGGCCAGGGCCACCGGGCAGTCGCGCTTGCTGGCGGCGAACCAGCGCAGCGTCTGCAGGCGCGAGGCCAGGCGCAGCAGCACCACCCGCAGGTCCTTGGAGAAGGCCAGCAGCATCTTGCGCACGCGCTCGGTCTGCTCGGCGCGCTGGGCATCGCCCAGCTGGGCTTCGCGCGCGGCACGCTGGATCTGCACCAGCTTGCGGGTGAGCACCACCAGGCTGGCGTAGGACGGCCCGAAGGCCTTCTCGACCACGTCCTCGGGGCGCTGCAGGAAATCGGCCGCATAGACCAGGAAGGCCGCGGCCTGCAGCGACGGCCCGCCGCCGATGCTGGCGAGGATGGCGGCCACGCCCTGCGCGTGGGCATAGGCGTCCTCGCCGCTGTCCATCACGCGGCCGGCCAGCAGCGGCTCGGCAAAGGCCATTGCGCGGTTGAGCGCGGCCAGCGCCTCTTCGGTGGCGGGATGGTCCGCGCGTTGTGGCGCCACCCGCTCATCGGGCTCGGAGGCCAGCGAGACGATCGGTGCCGTGCTGCTCAGGGTCTCGGCAGAACTCTTCATGGGGACAACAGGAAATCGCGCACGACGGCCACCTGGTCGGGCGCCACCAGCGTGGGGGCATGGCCCACGCCGGCGAATTCGTGCAGGCGGGCCCGCGGGCCGCGCTGGGTCATGGCCTGGGCGGTGGCAGGCGACAGCAGATCGGACTCCGCGCCGCGCAGCAGCAGCGTGGGGCAGGCAATGCGGTCGTAGCTGGCCCACAGGGCCGCCTCGCCCGCGGCCGCCAGTTCGGGCGTGATGGCCGCGAAGGCCTGGCGGATGGCCGGGTCGTAATGGGGTTTGAAGCCGGTGCCGTCCGGGGTGATCTGGTGCTCGGTCAGCGCCAGCCATTGCGCGCGGGTGTGGGGGCCGAAGCTCTGCGAAATGGCCCACAGCGCGTCGGCCGCCTCGTCCAGCGTGGCCCAGTGGGCCGGCTGCCCCAGGTACTGGCCGATGCGCTGCAGCGAGACCGGCTCGATGGCCGGGCCGACATCGTTGAGCACCAGGCGGCTCACCGGCGAGCGCGCCAGGCTGGCCACGCCCAGGCCGATCAGCCCGCCCATCGAGGTGCCCACCCAGTGCACCTCTTGCGCATCCAGCCGGGCCAGCAGCGTCACCATGTCGGCCACGTAGTAGGGAATGGCGTAGCCCATCGGGTCGGCCAGCCAGTCAGATTCACCGCGGCCCACCACATCGGGGCAGACCACGCGGTAGTCATTGGCCAGGGCCTGGGCCAGCACGTCGAAGTCCCGCCCCTGGCGGGTCAGGCCGTGCACGCAGACCAGCACCTTCGGATTGGCCGCGTCACCCCACTCGTGGTAAGCCATGCGGTGCAGGCCGCGGCTGTCCAGGCATTGCACAAAACGCAGGCGAGGCTCGGGGCTGGAAAAGTCGTTCATGATGCTGTCGCTTGCGGCATGGGCATGTCGTGGGCCAGATAATCCACTGTAGCAACCAAACCGCGCTTTCACCTCAAGGAGACTTGCATATGCTCAAAGGAAAAACGGCCTTGGTCACGGGTTCCACCAGCGGCATCGGCCTGGGCATTGCCAAGGCCCTGGCCGCCCAGGGTGCGAGCGTGATGCTCAACGGCTTCGGCGAGGTGGATGCTGCCAAGGCCGAGGTGGCCGCCCTCGGGGTGCGCGTGGGCTACCACGGGGCCGACATGAGCCAACCCGGCGAGATCGCCGAGATGATCTCGGCCTGCCAGGCCGAGTTCGGCGCGCTGGACATCCTGGTCAACAACGCCGGCATCCAATACGTGGCGCCGGTGGACGAATTCCCGGTCGAGCGCTGGGACGCGATCATCGCGATCAACCTGTCCTCGGCCTTCCACACCTCCCGCCTGGCCCTGCCGGGCATGAAGGCCCGCGGCTGGGGCCGCATCATCAACGTGGCCTCGGTGCACGGCCTGGTGGCCTCGGCCAACAAGTCGGCCTATGTGGCGGCCAAGCACGGCATCATCGGCCTGACCAAGACCACCGCGCTGGAAACCGCCACCACCGGCGTGACCGCCAACGCCATCTGCCCGGGCTGGGTGCTGACCCCGCTGGTGCAGAAGCAGGTGGATGCCCGCGCAGCGGCCGAAGGCGTCTCCAACGAGGAAGCCAAGCGCCGTCTGCTGGCCGAGAAGGAGCCCTCGCTGCAGTTCACCACGCCCGAGGAGCTGGGCGCGATGGCGGTGTTCATGTGCTCGCCCGCCGCCAACAACCTGCGCGGCGCCGCCATCAACATGGACGGCGGCTGGGTGGCGCAATAAGCGCCACCCGTATCCGGCTCACTTGAGCTGGATGCTGCCTGAGACCGTGGCGGTGACGCTGCCCTTGCCGGCTTCCACCGGCAGAGACTCGCCGTCGCCCACCTTGGCGGCGGCCATGGCCACCTGGAAGCGCGGCACGGGCGAAGGTGCGCCGCCGTCGGTGTTCACCGACACCTCGCGCAGCGTGTAGCCGCCAAAGCCGAACTGGTGGGCATAGTCGCCCGCCTCGGCCCGGAAGCGGGCGATGGCCTGGGCGGTGGCTTCGGTCTGCAGCTTCTCGCGCGCTTCCCGCGAGAGGCTGTAGCCCACGCGGGAAATGGTCAGGCTGCCGATCTGGCCGGAGAGCTGGGCGATGGCCGGCATGTCCCGGCCCTCGATGACCAGCTCGGTCGAACCCTGCCAGCCGGTGATGCCGCCCTTGCTGCCGTAGCGCGGGAAGACCGAGAAGGCCCCGCTGCGCAGCTCCACCTGGCCGGGCCGGGCCTGGCGCCGGGCCTGGGCCATGGCGCTCTCCACCGCCTGCTTGAGCTGCTGCTGCACCTGGGTGGCATCGCCGCCCTCCCGGGTGACGGACAGCACCAGTGTCATCCAGTCCTGGGGCGCCTCCACGGTGGCCTGGGCGCTGAGGTTCAGCACCCCCTCGGGCGCAGCCGCGGGCGCTTGGGCCCGGGCAACGGCCGCCGCAACGGTCAGCATGGACAGGCCGGCCAGACGGCAGCCGGAGCGAAGAAGGTGCAGATGTGTCGTCTTCATGGGTCCATTAACGCATGAGGCGGGATGGGTGGACGACCCGATGGCGCCGGGGTGTGAGAGAGCAGGAACATTTGTAACAGACAGTCAGGACCGGCCAGAAACCCAAAATCCGCCCCGCACAATCCGCCTCTGTTACAAATTGGGGTCTGACCATGAATGCCACCGCCTCCCCCCGCCAGGACCGCATCGTCGTCGTCGATGACGACGCCCGCATCCGCGACCTGCTGCGCCGCTACCTGACCCAGGAGGGTTTCGATGTGCTGCTGGCCGAGGACGCCAAGGCCCTGGCCCGGCTGCAGACCCGCGAGACCATCGACCTCATCGTGCTGGACCTGATGCTGCCGGGCGAAGACGGCCTGTCCATCTGCCGCCGCCTGCGCGCGGCCGGTGACCGCACCCCCATCATCATGCTGACCGCCAAGGTCGAAGATGTGGACCGCATCGTCGGCCTGGAAGTGGGCGCCGACGACTACCTGCCCAAGCCTTTCAACCCGCGCGAACTGCTGGCGCGCATCCACGCCGTGCTGCGCCGCCGGCCAACGCAAGAGGCCCCGGGCGCCCCGGCCAAGGAGCCGCAGACCGTCACCTTCGGCCCCTTCGAATTCGACCTCTCGCTGCGCCGCCTGACCAAGGACGGCGAGCAGATCACCCTGACCACCGGCGAGTTCTCGATGCTCAAGGCCCTGGTGCGCCACCCGCGCCAGCCGCTGTCGCGCGACAAGCTGGCCCAACTGGCCCGCGGCCGCGAGTTCGAGCCCTTCGACCGCAGCCTGGACGTGCAGATCTCCCGCCTGCGCAAGATGCTGGAACCCGATCCGTCCAATCCGCGCTACATCCAGACCGTCTGGGGCGTGGGCTATGTGTTCATTCCCGGCGACACTGCCTGAATCCCTGACCCCATTGCCTGCGCCAGGCTGCGCGCCCCGCCGTCGTGTCCCTCAAACGCCCCGCCCTGTCGCTGAACCTGTTCTGGCGCACCTTCGTGCTGCTGGCCCTGCTGTTGACCGGCGGCGTGGCCGCCTGGGTGCAGACGCTGCGCCAGCTGGAGTTCGAGCCCCGCGTGACCCAGGCCGCGCAGCAGCTGGCCAGCCTGGTCAACCTCTCACGCGCAGCGCTGCAGTACTCCGACGGCATCAACCGCATCGCGGTCATCAAGACCATGAGCGAGCGCGAGGCGGTGCGCATCCTGCCGCGCAGCAAGGACGACCGCTGGGAGCCGCTGGAGACCGACCGCTTCACCCGCCAGGTGGGCGCCGAGCTCAAGGCCCTGCTGGGTGACGAAACCCTGCTGGCCCGATCGGTCAACGACGAGCCCGCCCTCTGGATCGGCTTCACGATCGAGCAGGACCCGTACTGGCTGCAGGCCGACTACGCCCGGGTCGAACCGCTGACCCCGCGCACCTGGATCGTCTGGGTCTCGATCGCCCTGTTCTTCTCGGTGCTGGGCGCGGCAGTCATCGCCAGCCTGATCAACAAGCCGCTGAAGAACCTGTCCTTCGCGGCCAGCCGCATCCGCGAGGGCGAATACGACTCGCGCCTGGACGAGAGCAACATCACCACCGAGATCCGGGCGGTCAACATCGGCTTCAACCGCATGGCCCGCGAACTGGCCAAGGTCGAAGAAGAGCGCGCGGTGATGCTGGCCGGCATCTCGCACGATCTGCGCACGCCGCTGGCCCGCCTGCGGCTGGAGGCCGAGATCAGCGTGGCCGACGAGGAGGCGCGCAAAGCGATGGCCCTGGACATCGACCAGCTCGACGCCATCATCGACAAGTTCATGGACTACGCCCGGCCGGACGACACCAAGACCAAGCCGGTGGACCTGGGCATGGTGATCGAACGCGAGGCCGCCGCCTTCCGCGACAAGTCGCAGATCCGCTTCTCGCTGCGCATGCCGCCGGGCATCAAGGTGCATGGCGACGACGTGGAACTGGGCCGCGTGTTCGCCAACCTGTTCGAGAACGCCCGCCGCTACGGCCGCACCGTGGAAACCGGCGTAGCCAAGGTCAAGGTTAGCCACGTCATCACCGGCGACACGGTCATCGTCACCGTGCGCGACTACGGCCAGGGCGTGCCGCCCGAGAAGCTCGACCAGCTGACCACCCCCTTCTTCCGCGGCGACGCCGCTCGCACCGCGGCCACCGGCGCGGGCCTGGGCCTGGCCATCGTCAAGAAGGCACTGCAGCGCATCGGCGCCTCGTTGGAACTGGTGAACGCCCGCGATGGCGGCCTGATGGCCCACATCCGGCTGCGCCGCGCCAACTGAGCCGCTCCCACCGAGCCCGCCGCCAGCCCGGCGGAAATCCGCCACGGCCCTTGGGGCATGGCGGCTCACCGCCACCGGGTACACCCGGAGAACCCAGCGCCTTTCGGGCTTTCGGGGCCTGCGCACCCTCCTCTCTTCAGGGTGATCCCTGAGGTTTCTCCCGCTCCGCAGACTGGCACAGCGCATGCAACATGGGTCGCCATGGCCACGGCCATTTTTCCCAAACAACAACGGAGACAAAGCATGCGGAAGCTGCACGCCCTGATCGCTGGCGCGGTCTGCGCCTTCTCGATGGCCACCGCCTCGGCCCAGGCCCAGTTCATCAACGTCCTGACCGGCGGCACCAGCGGGGTCTACTACCCGATGGGCGTGGCCCTGTCCCAGCTCTACGGCAAGGCCATGCCCAATGCCAAGGTCACGGTGCAGGCCACCAAGGCCTCGGCCGAGAACCTGAACCTGCTGGAGGCCGGCCGCGGCGAGATCGGCTTCACGCTGGGCGATTCGCTGTCCGACGCTTGGCAGGGCAATGCCGAGGCCGGCTTCAAGGCCCCGCTGAAGAAGCTGCGCACCGTCGCCGGCATCTACTCCAACTACATCCAGATCGTGGCCAGCGCCGATTCCGGCATCCGCACCCTGGCCGACCTCAAGGGCAAGCGCGTCTCCGTCGGCGCCCCCAAGTCCGGCACCGAGCTGAACGCCCGCGCCATCCTGCGGGCCGCCGGCCTGAGCTACCAGAGCCTGGGCAAGGTGGAATACCTGCCCTTCGGCGAATCGGTGGAGCTGATGAAGAACCGCCAGCTCGACGCCACGCTGCAATCCGCCGGCCTGGGCGTGTCGGCCCTGCGGGATCTGTCCACCTCGATGAAGATCATCGTCGTACCCATCCCGGCCGACGTGATCGCCAAGGTGGGTGACGCGGCCTACCAGCCCGCCACCATCCCGGCCAACACCTACGACGGCCAGACCGCTGATGTGCCCACCGCGGCCATCCAGAACTTCCTGGTGACGCATGCCGGCGTGCCCGACGAGACGGTCTACCAGATGACCAAGGCCATGTTCACCAACCTGCCGGCCCTGGTGGCCGCGCACTCGGCGGCCAAGGGCATCAACCCGCAGAACGCGGCCAGCTCCTCGCCCATCCCGCTGCACCCCGGCGCGATCAAGTACTACAAGGAAGCCGGCCTGATGAAGTGAGCGTGAAGTGAGCGAGCCGCGCGCCCGCTCCTGCCCCGCCCTTCCCCTCGCCTGACTGCCCCCGCGCCCCGGCCCGTGCCGGGGCGCCCCTCTGCCCCGCGCGCAGGAGTTCCCGCATGTCTTCTTCCGTCCCGGCCAGCGCCCCCGCGCAGGCCGACGATCTGCTGCAGAACCTCGACCACCCCTCGGACGACCACGGCCACACCCGCCGCCTGGCCGGCTGGGCCGCCTGGCTGGTCGTGGTCTCGGCCCTGTCCTTCTCCGTCTTCCAGCTGGTGGTGGCGGCTTTCTCGCCCCTGTCCAGCCTGCCCACGCGCTCCATCCACGTGGGCTTCCTGATGCTGCTGGCCTTCCTGCTCTACCCGGCCCGCAGCAAGAGCGCCCGCGACCGCCTGCCCTGGCTGGACCTGGTGCTGGCCCTGGGTTGCTTCGTGCTGGGCCTGTACCACTGGAAGTTCGAGGCCGATCTGGTGATGCGCTCGGGCGACCCCAGCACCACCGACATGGTGGTGGGCACCGCCTGCGTGGTGCTGCTGTTCGAAGCCGCCCGGCGCGTGCTGGGCCTGGCCCTGCCCATCGTCTGCGCTCTGTTCCTGGCCTACGGCGTGTTCGGCGAATACCTGCCCGGTGAACTGGCCCACCGGCCCTTCGGCATGGACCAGATCATCTCGCAGCTGCACCTGGGCACCGAAGGCATCTACGGCACGCCCACCCTGGTGTCGGCGACCTACATCTTCCTGTTCATCCTGTTCGGCGCCTTCCTGGAGCACGCCGGCATGATCCGGCTGTTCAACGAAATGGCGCTGGGCTTCGTCGGCCATGCCAAGGGCGGCCCGGCCAAGGTGGCGGTGGTGTCCTCGGGCTTCATGGGCACCATCTCCGGCTCGGGCGTGGCCAATGTGCTGACCGTGGGCCAGTTCACCATCCCGCTGATGAAGCGCTTCGGCTACGCGCCGCACTTCGCCGGCGCGGTGGAGGCCACGGCCTCGATGGGCGGCCAGATCATGCCGCCGGTCATGGGCGCGGTGGCCTTCATCATGGCCGAGACGCTCAACGTGCCCTACGCCGAGATCTGCAAGGCCGCGGTGGTGCCCGCCCTGCTCTACTACGTGACCACCTTCTGGATGGTGCACCTGGAAGCCGGCCGCGCCAACCTGCTGGGCCTGCCCAAGGACCAGTGCCCCAACCCCTGGCGGGCCATCCGCGAGCGCTGGTACCTGATGCTGCCGCTGGCCGCCCTGGTGGCCATGCTGTTCCACGGTTTCACGCCGATGTTCGCGGGCCTCACCGGCCTGGCGCTGACCGGCGTGCTGATCCTGGGCACCACGGTGGCCGCCCAGTTCGGCCAGCGGGCCATGCGGGTGGTGTTCTGGATCGGCCTGGGCATCGTGGCCTCCTTCTTCGCCAAGTTCGGCATCTGGGTCATCCTGGGCCTGATCGCCACGCTGGTGGCGGCCAACGCGGTGGCCCAGGGCGGCCGCAGCACCCTGGCCGCGCTGCGCGACAGCCTGATCGACGGTGCCAAGCAGGCGGTGCCGGTGGGCCTGGCCTGCGCCATCGTGGGCGTCATCATCGGCACGCTGACGTTGACCGGGGCGGCCACCAGCTTCGCCGGCTACATCCTGCAGGTGGGCGAGAAGAGCCTGTTCATGTCGCTGGTGCTGACGATGATCGTCTGCCTGATCCTGGGCATGGGCATCCCGACGATCCCGAACTACATCATCACCAGCTCGATCGCCGCACCGGCCCTGCTCAAGCTGGGCGTGCCGCTGATCGTCTCGCACATGTTCGTCTTCTACTTCGGCATCATGGCCGACCTGACGCCGCCGGTGGCCCTGGCCGCCTTCGCCGCGGCGTCGATCGCCCGCGCCTCGCCGATGAAGATCGGCATGAAGGCCACCCAGATCGCCGCAGCCGGCTTCGTCGTGCCCTACATGGCCGTCTACGACCCGGCGCTGATGCTGCAGCCTGGCGCCGATGGTGTGCTGCACTGGGGGGCCGCGGCCTACATGCTCTTCAAGTGCCTGGTGGCCATCGGCCTGTGGGGCGCGGCCGCCATCGGCTACCTGTCGCGCCCGCTGCATGTGCTGGAGCGGCTGTGGTGCGCCGCCGGGGCCTTGCTGCTGGTGGCCGCCGTGCCCTTCACCGACGAGCTGGGCTTTGCCGCCGGCGCGCTGATGCTGGGCTGGAACGCCTGGCAGCTCAAGCGCCAGCGGCCGGCCGGCGTGGCCAGCGGGGCCTGAGCACCGCGATGCCCCTGGCCCTGTGCCTGAGCCGCGCGGCCACCACGGTGGTCGTGGCGGCCAGCCATTTCAGCCTGAGCTGGACCCACTCGATCGAGAAGATCCGCTGGGAGGAGCAGTGGCAGGTCACGCCCGCCGGGCTGGTGGTGGTGGACGCCAGCATCCAGGGCTCGGGCGCCGGCATGGAGCCGCCGGACGACGCCGTGCTGCGCGACGGCGCCTGGCACTACCGGCCCCGGGTGCCACCCCAGCCCGAGGTGGTGCTCGCCGCCTCGGACTTCACCGCCGACCACACCCTGTGCGCCCAGGGCCGCTGCCAGCCGCTGCACCAGTGGGTGGCCGGTGAGGGCCCGGTGCGCCTGTCGCGCTGCGACGCGCCCTGAACGAAGCCCTCGGCGCATGATCCGGCGACCGGCCCTCTGGACTGCCATCGGCCTGGTGCTGCTGGGCGCGGCCATCGTGCTGGGCGCCTTCTCGGCGGCCTGGCGTCATGGCTGGCAGCAGCTGCACGACCAGGCCCAGCGGCGGCTGGACTTCCTGGCCGCGGACCTGACCACCACGCTGGAGAAGTACGAGAACCTGCCCATCGCACTGGCCAGCCATTCCGAGCTGACCGATCTGCTGCAGCACCCGGACGACGCCGCCCGGCGCGATGCGGTCAACCGCAGGCTGCAGGGCCTGGCCCAGGCCACCCATGTCTTCGCCATCTACCTGATCGCGCCCAGCGGCCTGACGCTGGCGGCCAGCAACTGGGCCACGCCCACCAGCTTCGTCGGCCAGAACTACGCCTTCCGGCCCTACTTCCGCGACGCCCTGGCCGGCGGGGCGGGCCGCTTCTACGCCATCGGCGCCACAACCAAGGAGCCCGGCTACTTCCTGGCCCAGCCGGTGCGGGACGCTGCCGGACGCCCCATGGGCGTGCTGGCGGTCAAGATCTCCTTCGACGACCTGGAGGCCAACTGGCAGCGCAGCGGTGAGCTGCTGATGCTGGCCGATGCGCGCGGCGTGGTCTTCCTCTCCAGCCGGCCTGAATGGCGCTTCCACACGCTGCGGCCGCTGGACACCCCCACCCAGGCCCTGCTGCAGGCCACCCAGCAGTACGGCGCCGGCCCGCTGGCGCCGCTGCCGCTGGACCGGCCCGACGAGGCCTTCGACGGCCGCGCCACCCGCCTGGCCACCCAGGCCGAAGGCAACGGCCGCGCGCCCCACTGGCTGCGGGTGGCTGCCCAGCGGCGCACCTTCGGCCCCATGGACTGGACCCTGCTGTCCTTCGCCGAGACCGACGGCCTGATGCAGGAGGCCCGCGCCCAGGCCCTGGCCGCCGGCCTGGCCTATGCGGTGCTGGTGGTGGGCCTGCTGTACGCCCGGCTGCGCCGCCGCCGCGACGAGGAGCTGGGCCGCGTGCGGCGCGACCTGGAGCGGGTCAACGCCGAACTGGAGGCCCGCATCGACGAGCGCACCGCCCACCTGCGCGGCGCCAACGAGGAACTGGCCCGCAAGATCGACGAACTGGCCCGCACCCAGCGCACGCTGCAGGCCGCGCAGGACGAACTGGTGCAGGCCGGCAAGCTGGCGGTGCTGGGCCAGATGGCCGCCAGCATCACGCATGAGATCAACCAGCCCCTGGCCGCCTTGCGCGCCCTGAACGACAACGCCGGCCTGCTGCTGGCACGCGGCGACCTGGCCGCGGTGCAGGCCAACATCGGCCACATCGGTGGCCTGACCCTGCGCATCGCCGAGATCGTCTCCCGGCTCAAGGGCTTTGCCCGCAAGGACGAGCTGCAGCCGGTGCCGGTGGCGGTGGCCCCGGCGGTGGCCGCGGCCTGCGCCCTGGTGGCGGCCGACGCCCGGCAGGCCGGCCAGCAGATCGACCTCGCCCCTGTCCCGCCCGGGCTGGCGGTGCTGGGGCAGACGGTGCGCATCGAGCAGGTGCTGGTCAACCTGCTGCGCAACGCGCTGGACGCCAACCGCGAGGGCGGTGGGCGACGGGTCCGGCTCGGCGCAGCCACCGTGGGCGATCAGGTGCAGCTGACCGTGCAGGACGAAGGCCCCGGCCTGAGCCCGGCGGCGCGGCAGCGCCTGTTCGAGCCCTTCTTCACCACCAAGCCCAGCGGCCAGGGCCTGGGGCTGGGCCTGGCCATCTCGGCCTCCATCGCCAATGCGCTGGGTGGCGGCATCGAGCTGCAGGCCCGCGCGGACGGCCACCCCGGCACGGTGGCCACCCTGAGCCTGCCGGTGGCGACGCTGGCGCCTGGGCCGGCAGCGGCCCTGCCCACCATCGGCTGAGCGATGATCGGTGCCTCACCCCTTTCATCGACCATGAGCGAATCCCTGCGCACCGTTGTCCTGATCGAGGACGACCCCAGCGTCCAGCTGGCCGCCGCCCAGACCCTGCAGATCGGCGGCTTCGAGGTGCTGGCCTGCGACAGCGCCGAACAGGCTCAGGCCCTGCTCAAGCCCGACTTCGCCGGCGTGGTGGTCTGCGACGTGCGCCTGCCCGGCAAGGACGGCCTGACCCTGCTGCGCGAGCTGCACCGCGCCGATCCCGACCTGCCCGTCACGCTGGTGACCGGCCATGGCGATGTGGCGATGGCGGTGGAGGCCATGCGCGAAGGGGCCTGGGACTTCCTCGAAAAGCCCTTCGCCTCCGAACGCCTGATCGACGTGACCCGGCGCGCCGCCCTGCAGCGCCAGCTGGTGCTGGAGAACCGCCGGCTGAAGGCCGCGCTCTCGGGCATGGGCCGGTTGATCGGCACCTCGCCGGCCATGGAACGCATCCGCACCCTGGTGGCCCACCTCGGGCCGGCCGGGGTGGACGTGCTGATCGAGGGCGAGACCGGCGCCGGCAAGGAGGTGGTGGCCCAGGCCCTGCACGAGGCGAGCGGCGCCAGCGGGCCCTTCGTCGCGATCAACTGCGGTGCCCTGCCGGAAACCGTGTTCGAGTCCGAGATCTTCGGTGCCGAGCCCGGCGCCTACACCGGCGCCACCAAGCGCCGCATCGGCAAGCTCGAACATGCACGCGACGGCACCGTCTTCCTCGACGAGATCGAGTCGATGCCGCTGGCCCTGCAGGTCAAGCTGCTGCGGGTGCTGCAGGAGCGCAGCTTCGAGCGCCTGGGCGGCAACGCCGTGTTGCCCTTGCAGGCCCGGGTCATCGCCGCCACCAAGGTGGACCTGCAGGCCCTGGCCGAGCGCGGCGGCTTCCGCGCCGACCTGTACTACCGGCTGAACGTGGCCACGCTGGCGCTGCCGCCGCTGCGCGAGCGGCGCGAGGACATCCCGCTGCTGCTGACCCACTTCGCCGAACTGGCCGGGCTGCGCTTCCGGCGCCCGGTGCCGCGCTGGAGCGCGGCGCAGATGGCCGCTTGGCAGGCGCGCGACTGGGCGGGCAATGTGCGCGAGCTGCGCCACCTGGCCGACCGCTGGGTGCTGGGGCTGGAGGACGCCACGACCGAGGCAGCGGGCCGTGATGCCCCCGAGGGCGCGCCTGGCGAGGGCACGGCCGCGGCGCCGCGAGCCGGCCTGGAGGCCCAGCTGGAGGCCTTCGAGCGCGGGCTGATCGAGGCCGCGCTGCGCGGCTCGCAGGGCAGCGTCAGCGCTGCCGCCGCCGCGCTGGACCTGCCGCGCAAGACCCTGTCCGACCGCATCCGCCGCCTGGGCCTGGACGCGGAGAGCTTCCGCCTCAGCTGAGCGCGGCCAGCAGGCAGACGGCGCGGGTCTCGATGGCCCGGCCCTCGCCCACCGGGCCCATCTTCTCGGCCGTCTTGGCCTTGACGTTGACCCGTGCGGGCTCGATGCCCAGGGCCTCGGCAATGCGCGCGACCATGGCCGGCACATGCGGCGCCATCTTGGGCGCCTGGGCGACGATGGTGCAGTCCACATTGACCACCTGCCAGCCGGCCGCGCGCACGCGGCGCATGGCCTCGGTGAGCAGGCGGTGCGAATCGGCGCCCTTGAACTCCACCGCGGTGTCCGGGAAGTGGCGGCCGATGTCGCCCAGCCCGGCCCCGCCCAGCACCGCGTCGGTGATGGCGTGCAGCAGGGCGTCAGCATCCGAGTGGCCCAGCAGGCCGTGGCTGTGCGCAATGGCGACGCCGCCCAGCACCAGCGGCCGGCCCACCACCAGGGCGTGGGTGTCCCAGCCCTCGCCGACCCGCAGCGCGGGCAAGTTCGTCGTGCTCATTCGGCCACCTCCATGCGTTGGGCGATGCGCCAAAGCACGCCGCTGGGGTCGGTCAGGGTCATGTCCACCAGGCCCCAGGGCCGCTGCTGCGGCGGCTCGGCGCGCACGCCGTGCTCGGCAAAGCTGCTCAGCACGCCCTCCTGCTCCAGGCGGGCCCAGAAGGTCTGCAGGTCGTCCAGCGTCAGGTGCATCATGAAGTTCGCCGCGTGGGCGGGCTCGAAGAAGTCCTGCAGCAGAAAGGCCGTCTGCCCCATGCGGTAGCCGGCCAGGTTGCCCTGGGCGAACTCGCGGCTGAAGCCCAGGGCCTCGTAGAAGCGCTGCGACAGCGCGAAGTCGCGCGCGGGCACGAAGGCCCGGGCCTCGGCGCCGCGGCGCGCGGTGCTCAAGAGGCGCTCGGCCAGCGCGAAGTCGCCCGGCCAGGTGACCTTGAAGTTCTCGTAGTCGCCGCGCACCAGCTTCGGGCTGTGGCCCAGGGCCTCGATGGCGCTGGCCTCGTCGGTCACCTGCTCGCCGGCAAAGGCCAGCGCGGGCGCCAGCAGGCCCAGGCGGAACATCTGTGGCGTCTGCGCCGCCCATTTGCCGTTGCGGTCCACGGTGGCGGCCACGCGACCCGCCTCTTCGGCCTTGAGCGTGTCGGCCACCGGCAGCGCCAGCAGGCCACCCACCTCGTCGTCCTGGCAGGCGTCGATCAGGCGGTCCACCCAGGCCGGGCGCAGCAGGCAGCGGGCGGCGTCGTGCACCAGCACCCAGTCCTGCGGCTGGGCGCCACGGGCGCGCAGTTCGTTCATGCCATTGGCCACGGTTTCGGCCCGGGTGGCGCCGCCGACCTTGGCCAGCCAGATGCGGCCCTCGGCGGCATCGGCCAAGCCTGGCAGGTCTTCCTCGAACTGGGTGTCGTCCTCGGCCAGCACCACCAGGATGCCGGCCAGGCGCTCCACGCGCGAGAGGGCGGCCAGGGTGTGGGCCACCAGCGGCTGGCCCGCCACCGGCTCGTATTGCTTGGGTTGGAAGCTGCCCGCGCGGCTGCCCGTGCCCGCACAGGGCACGATCGCGAAGCAGCGGGGCTCGGCCCCGACGGTGTAGGTGGTCATCGTCCGGATTCTAGAATTGCGGGGTTCAACGCCCCCGAGCCGCGCTCCGGGGCGTGTTGTCGTTTCATGCGCGTCCCGCGCGCCCCGCCCCATGCAACTGCCCCACATCGCCCCCGGCAAACGATTCACCCTGCCCCGCCCCACCGGCTCGGCCGACGCCCTGCTGCTGGCGCGCCATGCCCAGGCCCGGGTGGCCGAGGGGCAGGTGCTGGGCATCGTCACCGCCGAGCCGGGCGACGCCCAGCGCCTGGCCGAGGAGATGGCCTTCTTCGCCCCCGGGCTGCGGGCGGCGGTGTTCCCGGACTGGGAGACCCTGCCCTATGACACCTTCAGCCCGCACCAGGACCTGATCTCCGAGCGCCTGTCCACGCTCTGGCGCATCCACAGCGGCACGGTGGACGTGGTGCTGCTGCCGGCCACCACCGCGCTCACGCGGCTGGCGCCGCCCTCCTTCCTGGCCGGCACCACCTTCCAGTTCAAGCAGAAGACCAAGCTGGACGAGGCGGCCCTGAAAAGCCAGCTGACCCTGGCCGGCTACAGCCATGTGAGCCAGGTGGTGTCGCCCGGCGAATACGCGGTGCGCGGCGGCCTGATCGACCTGTTCCCCATGGGCTCGCCGGTGCCCTACCGGGTGGACCTGTTCGACAACGAGATCGACTCGATCCGCACCTTCGACCCCGACAGCCAGCGCAGCCTCTACCCGGTGCCCGAGGTGCAGCTGCTGCCCGGGCGCGAGTTCCCGATGGACGAGGCGGCGCGGCAGCGCTTTCGCGAACGCTGGCGCGAGAAGCTCGAAGGCGACCCGACCAAGAGCCGCATCTACAAGGACATCGCCCAGGGCATCGCCACCGCCGGCATCGAGTACTACCTGCCGCTGTTCTTCGACGAGACGGCGAGCATCTTCGACTACCTCGGCGCACAGGCCAGCCTGGTGCTGCACGGCGAGGTGGACGAGGCCCTGCAGCGCTTCTGGACCGACACGCGCGAGCGCCACCGCTTCCTGCAGCACGACCCGGAGCGGCCCATCCTGCCGCCCGAGGCCATCTACCTGAAGGTGGAGGAATTCTTCACCCGCACCGGCGCCCATGCCACGCTGGCCCTGCGCGGCAGCGAGCCGGTGGACTGGGCCCGCCCGCTGCCCGACGTGAGCGTGAGCCGCGGTGCCACCGAACCCCTGGGGGCGCTGGAGAAGCACCTGGACGGCACCCCCCACCGCGTGCTGCTGATGGGCGAGAGTGAGGGCCGGCGCGAGAGCCTGCTGGAGCTGCTGCGCGACCACAAGATCCAGGTGCCCACGGTCGAGACCCTGGCCGACTTCCTGGCCGGCGACGAGAAGGTGGCCATCACCGCCGCCCCGCTGACGGCCGGTTTCTTCTGGCACGAGCCCGAAGCCCAGGTGGCGGTGCAGTTCATCACCGAGGGCGAGCTCTTCGCCAGTGCGCCGGGCACCCGGCGGCGGCGCAAGCAGGAGCAGACCAGCAACGTCGACGCGCTGATCAAGGACCTCTCGGAGCTGAAGCTGGGCGACCCGGTGGTGCACTCGGCCCACGGCATCGGCCGCTACCAGGGCCTGGTCAGCATCGACACCGGGCTGGAAGGCCCCAGCGAGTTCCTGCACCTGGAATACGCCGACCAGGCCACGCTCTATGTGCCGGTCAGCCAGCTGCACCTGATCAGCCGCTACACCGGCGTGAGCGCCGAGGAGGCCCCGCTGCACAAGCTGGGCTCCCAGCAGTGGGACAAGGCCCGGCGCAAGGCCGCCGAGCAGGTGCGCGATGCCGCGGCCGAGCTGCTCAACATCTACGCCCTGCGCGCCGCCCGCGAGGGCATGGCCCACCGTTTCTCCCCACACGATTACGAGGCCTTTGCCGCCAGCTTCGGCTTCGAGGAAACGCCCGACCAGCAGGCCGCCATCCATGCGGTGATCCAGGACATGATCAGCCCGCGGCCGATGGACCGGCTGGTCTGCGGCGACGTGGGTTTCGGCAAGACCGAGGTGGCCCTGCGCGCGGCCTTCGTCGCGGTGCACGCGGGCAAGCAGGTGGCCCTGCTGGCGCCCACCACGCTGCTGGCCGAGCAGCATTACCAGACCATCGTCGACCGCTTCGGCAAGTGGCCGGTCAAGGTGGCCGAGCTGAGCCGCTTCCGCAGCGCCAAGGAAGTCAAGGTGGCGCTGGAGGGCATTGCCGACGGCAGCATCGACATCGTCGTGGGCACGCACAAGCTGCTGTCCAAGGACGTGCAGTTCAAGCGCCTGGGCCTCTTGATCATCGACGAGGAACACCGCTTCGGTGTGCGCCACAAGGAGGCCATGAAGGCCTTGCGCGCCGAGGTGGACGTGCTGACGCTGACCGCCACCCCCATCCCCCGCACCCTGGGCATGGCGCTGGAGGGGCTGCGCGACCTGTCGGTCATCGCCACCGCGCCGCAGCGTCGCCTGGCCATCAAGACCTTCGTGCGCAACGAGGGCAAGAGCGTGATCCGCGAGGCGGTGCTGCGCGAATTGAAGCGCGGCGGCCAGGTCTACTTCCTGCACAACGAGGTGGAGACCATCGAGAACCGCCGCCAGGCCCTGGCCGAGCTGATTCCCGAGGCCCGCATCGGCGTGGCCCACGGCCAGATGCCCGAGCGCGAGCTGGAGCGGGTGATGCGCGAGTTCACCACCCAGCGCTTCAACGTGCTGCTGTGCTCGACCATCATCGAGACCGGCATCGACGTGCCCAGCGCCAACACCATCATCATCAGCCGGGCCGACAAGTTCGGCCTGGCCCAGCTGCACCAGCTGCGCGGCCGCGTGGGCCGCAGTCACCACCAGGCCTATGCCTACCTGCTGGTGCCCGATGTGGAGGGCCTGACCAAGCAGGCCGGTCAGCGCCTGACCGCCATCCAGGAGATGGAGGAACTGGGCTCGGGCTTCTACCTGGCCATGCACGATCTGGAGATCCGCGGCGCCGGCGAGGTGCTGGGCGACAACCAGAGCGGCAACATGATGGAGGTGGGCTTCCAGCTCTACAACGAGATGCTGGCCGAGGCGGTGCGCGCGCTGAAGAATGGCGAGGAGCCCGACCTGCTAAGCCCGCACAGCGTCGTCTTCGGCGCCGCCACCGAGATCAATCTGCACACCCCGGCCCTGCTGCCCGACGCCTACTGCGGCGACGTGCACACCCGGCTGAACTTCTACAAGCGCCTGGCCACGGCCGAGAAGCCCGAGCAGCTCGACCGCCTGCTCGAAGAGATCACCGACCGCTTCGGCAAACTGCCCGCCCAGGGCCAGGCCCTGTTCGACACCCACCGCCTGCGCATCCAGGCCAAGCCCTACGGCGTGGTGAAGATCGACGCCAACCCCAAGCTGATGAACGTGACCTTCCGGCCCAACCCGCCGGTGGACGCGCTGCGCATCATCGAGCTGGTGCAGAAGAACCGGGCGGTCAAGCTGGTGGGCAACGAGAAGCTGCGCATCGACCGCGAGATCGCCGACCCGCGCGAGCGCGCCACCTACCTGCGCGACCTGCTGCGCTCGCTGGGCCAGCCGGTGAAGGCCTGAGCGGATGGCCGCCGGGCATCCTCAAGTTTGAGCGGGTTAAGAAAGCCGGAAGAATGCTGGAGGGAATATAGAAGAGCGGCTGCGGGACCGGCTTCCTACAGTGACGACACGCCAGCCCCATCGCGCTGGCGAGCACACCAACAGGAGCCAACATGCAGGACACTTCTCTCGCCCACCAGCACACCAACGCCGCCCGGACCTCCCCGGCCGCCACCGCGCCCCGGTACGACCTCTACCAGGGCATCCACAAGGCCCTGCGGCGCCTCTATGCCGACACCCTGGTGCGTCTGGGCCAGGCCGACCCGGACGACAGCCAAGCGATGGCACAGGTGCTGGGCCAGGTGCGCACCCTGTGCGACATCTGCGAGGTTCACTACGCCGATGAGGACCGCTTCATGCATCCGGCGCTGGAGCAGGCCCAGCCGGGCTGCACTGCGGCCATCACGGCGGAGCACGAGGTGCACCGCGACACGCTCGAATCAGTACGCGAGCTGACCGCGGTGGTCGAAGCCAGCCACGGCACGACCCGCAGTCAGGCCCTGAACCGCCTGTACCAGACGCTGGCCGTGCTGATGGCCGAGGACCTGATCCACATGCGGGTGGAGGACCAGGACTTCAACGCCGTGCTCTGGCGCCATTACGACGATGCTGCCCTCCAGGCCCTGGAGGGTGAACTGGTGGCGACCATCCCGCCGGCCATCATGATGGCCACGCTGCCTTGGATGATCGGTGCGCTCAATGCCCCCGAGCGCAGCGCCTTCCTCGCCGGCGCCCGTCAGGGCATGCCGCCGGCGGTCTTCGAGGCCGTCATCACCATCGCCCGGCGGGAGCTGCCCGAGGGGGAATGGAACAAGCTCGCGGCGGCGCTGTACCTGCCGCCGAACTGAGACACCAACCTGCGCGGACAGGTGCGGCCGGGCTCAGGCCTGCAGCGTCAGGCTCAGGGGCCGCTGCAGGCACAGCCGGAACCGGCCGCGGCCGGTGCGCACCAGCCGCAACCCCTCACAACGCTCCTCCAGCCGGCGGGTCAGCATCAACAGCCGGGCCTCCAGGTTGTCACCCACTTCGGGCAAGCCCAGGCTGGGTGCCAGCCGCAACTCGCGGTTGGAGAACTCGGTGCGGCCGTGGCGGGCGTGCTCCTGCAGCAGCAGCCAAAGAATGGAGCCGGCCAGGCCGCGGATCAGGTACTGGTCGTCCAGGAAGATGCTGCCGTCGGCCTCGAAATGGCGCACCCGCAGCAGTTCACCCTGGGGGTTGGCCCCAGCCTCGGCGGCCGCCGGCTCGGCAGGTTCCGCCTCGTCTGCCCGGGCCTGCAGGTGGCGCTGCAGGGCCCCCACATGGGCGGCCAATGCCAGCAGCGCATCCTCGTCGTCACCGGTGAAACGCTGGTCCCGGGTGCTTTCGACGAACAGCGCGCCAAGCAGCTCGCCACCGTCGCAGATGGGCACCGCCAGCTGGCTGTGCGGCTGCGGCAGCCCGGGCCAGGGAATCTCGTCCTCCAGCGGCTGCCCGCCCTCACGCACCAGGGCCTCGCGGATGGTCTGGTTGTAGGCCCGGTCCTGGGTCAAGTGGCCGATGCGGATGGGGGTGTGGGCGCGCGCGGCCACGCCGATGACGCCCTGGCCCACCGGAATCTCCGCCCCGACGCCGGAAGCGCCATAGCCGCGGCTGGCCACGGTGGCCAGGCACTGGCGCTCGCCTTCATGCATCAGCACCATGGCGTGATCGATCTCGAACTCGCGCTGCAGGGCGTCGAGCAGGGTGTCGAACAGCGCTTCAAGCGTCTGCGAGGGCATCAGTGCCTGCAGCGTTCGGCGCAGCGCGGCCAGGCGGTTGAGGCCGGGCGGGGCCTCCGGCAGCGTGGGAGCCCCCACCTGCACGACGGCCAGCACCTCGTAGACATCGGAACCGCGCAGGCGGAAGACCTCGGCCATCCCCACATGTGAGGCCACCCCGGCCAGCTTGGCCTTCATGCGCTCGAACAGCGGCCCCTCGGACTCGGTGCGCAGGTAGCGCGCCCGCAGCCGGTACATCGCCGCGGTGACGGGATGCACCACCAGCAGCTCCACCTGGGGGTTGTCCAGCACGTTGCGCCGAGTCTTGTTGAAGAACTGGAACGACAGGGCCACATGGCGCGCATCCACGTACTCCACCTGGGAGAGGTAGGCCACGTTGGGCTCGCCCTCGGCGCTGGCGGTGGCCATGACCCCGGGAATGCCGCCCTCCAGACAGGCCCTCACGCTGTCGACGGTCAGGCTCATGCGGCCCCCCCGGCGGGATCCAGCCGGGTGCCCGCGCGTGGGCCGGGTGTCTGCTCCCAGGCCTGGGTGGGGGTGAAACGCACGGCCCACACCGGGGCGGCCTGCGTGCTCTTGAGCGCATGGGCCAGTTCCCGGCTGAAGCCGATGCCCTCAAGCTCATCGGCGAAGTGCTCGACGCCCTGGGCCACATGGGCCAGATCCTCGGCCGTGGCCGGCTCCACCAGGGCGTCACGCCCCTTCAGTTGCACGGAGGCGTGGGTGGAGGGCTCGCTGAGCACCACGGCTACCCAGCCACGTCGGCGCAGATCTTCCAGCACCGGTTCGCGGCCGTGCTCGGGCACGTAAACGGACACCCGCGCGCGATCGGCGTCCCAGGCGAAGCCCACCGCGCGGATCAGGTGCGGCTGCCCTGCGGCATCACTGCTGCCCACGATGACCGAGATCGGGCGGGCCATCAGGGTCAGGATGCTTTCACCCAGCGTGATCGCCTGCGTCGGTGCGACGTCTTCCGTCATGTCCCTCATCCCTGTGGCTCCCGCCAGAAGCCTGTAGTCGGCCCAGGGGTGCAAGGGTGCCCGAGAACCCGCCGGCCGCCAAGTGGGCCGGGCCCGCCCGTAAAATCGGCCTCCTTCCTTGCCTGCCTGCCGGGGCGCCCTGCCCACCCGGCCCTCCGATGTCCCACACCGAATTCGCGCCCGGCCTGAAGGTCCAGGGCCTGACCCCGCCGCTGCGCCTGGCCGATTACCGCCTGGCCGCCTTCGACATGGATTCCACGCTGATCAACCTCGAGTGCGTGGACGAGATCGCCTCGGCCGTGGGCAAGAAGGCCGAGGTGGCCGCTATCACCGAGGCCGCGATGCGCGGCGAGATCGCCGACTACAAGGAAAGCCTGCGCCAGCGTGTGGCCTTGCTGCGCGGCGTGCCGGTGTCGGCCATGCAGGCCATCTACGACGAGCGCCTGCAGCTCAACCCCGGCGTGGCCACCTTCGTGGCCGCCTGCCAGGCCGCCGGCCTGAAGACGCTGCTGGTCTCCGGCGGTTTCACCTTCTTCACCGACCGTGTGAAGGACCGGCTGAAGCTGGATTTCGCCCGCTCCAATGTGCTGGAAATCGAGGGCGATACCCTGACCGGCCGCATGGTGGACCAGGTCTGGGGCGACATCGTGGACGGCGAGGAAAAGCGCCGCACCCTGCTGCAGACCTGCGAGCAACTGGGCATCGCCCCGGGCCAGGCCATCGCCGTGGGCGATGGCGCCAATGACCTGCCAATGATGGGCATGGCCGGCCTGTCGGTGGCCTACCACGCGAAGCCGGCCGTGCGGGCCCAGGCCAAGGTGTCGATCGAACAGGGCGGCATGGACCGCCTGCTCGAACTGCTGCGCTGAGCCTTCAGGGAACGTGCTGGCGTGACGCCTGGCACACACCGCGCACTTTCCCGGCTCAATCCCGGCCGGCTGGCGACCGATATCGCTGGCATGAGCCACATTCTGATCGTCGACCCCGTTGCCCCGCGCTGCCGGGTGGTGCTGGAACTGCTGGCCACCGTGGGCTGGGAGCCAGAGGCCGTTGCCACACCCTGGGACGCCCTGGATGTCCTCAAACGCAAGCCGCTGCAGTTGATCGTCGTCAACGGCGGCAGCCACAGCAGTGCAGGCCTGGGCCTGAGCTACCTGCTGCGCACCCACAGGGACTGGGCCCACATCCCGGTGCTGCAGCTGGGGGGCGACGAGGAAGAATCCGAAATCCGGGAGGCGCGCCGCGCTGGCGTGAACTTCCGCATCGGCTACGACACTGGCTTTGAGGACCTGCTGCTGCGCCTGGCCTTGCTGATGGGCAATGAGCCCGCCACACGCGCCATCATCGAAGCCTCGCCCGCGGGCGCTCTGGACGAGGCCCTGACCCAGGTCTGGCAGGCCCAGGCCGATCTGCTGCACGAACCGCATCTGCTGCCCGGCACGCTGCATGCCGCCCGCGAGGTGCTGGAGCGGCTGCTGAGCCTGCGCCGGGACGACGCCTCGGTGGAGGCGGCCATGGCCCTGACCCGCGTGCCGCGCGGCGGCCCGGCCCTTCGCCAGTGGGCCGACCGCCATCTGCCCTGCCCGCCGCAGACCCTGGACCCGGCCTTCGAACGGCTGATGGGCCGCTGCTTCGCGCCGCTCAGCTGGACAGCTGAGCCCAGGTCTTCTCCAACCGCTTGACCGACACCGGCTGCGGCGTGCGCAGTTCCTGGGCGAACAGGCTGATGCGGAGTTCCTCCAACTGCCAGCGGAAGTCGTCCAGCCGGCTGTCGGCCTGCCCCTTCAGATCCGCCAGACGGCGCTGGTAGCGCTGCTCCAGCGGGCGCAGCTCGGCCAGGCGCTGGCCGTCGCGCGCGGGGTCGGCCCGCAGCTTGTCCAGCCGCATCACGATGCCCTTGAGGTAGCGCGGGAAGTGCTGCAACTGCGCATAGGGCGTGAGCGCCACGAAGCGCTTGGGCACCAGGCGCTGCAGCTGGGCGGTGATGTCGTCGGCCACGTCCTTGGGCGGCCGCGCGTCCTTGAGCTTGCGCGCGGCGGCGGCGTACTCGGCCAGCACGGTGCCGGCCAGGCGGGCCACCTCCTGGGCGATCAGGTTCAGGCGGCTGCGCCCTTCCTCGATGCGGCGCTCGAAAGCCGGCTTGTCCTGCGGCAGCGGATCGGCCAGGAAGGCCTTGTCCAGCGCCACGTCGATGATCTGGGCCTTGAGCTCCTCGGCCGTGCCCAGGGGCATGTAGGCCACCGCCATCCTGGTGAGGTCGGGGATGTTCTTCTCGAGGTACTTCAGCGGCTCGCGGATCTGCAGCGCCACCAGACGGCGCAGGCCGCCGCGGTGCCTGGCCGCGGCCACGTCCGGTTCGTCGAAGACCTCGATCTCGACATGCGCGCCCTTGTCGATCAGCGCCGGAAAGCCGATCAGCGTCTGGCCGGCCTTGCGGATTTCCATGAGCTCGGGCAGCTCGCCGAAGGTCCAGGCGGTGTGCTGCTGCACCGGGGTGTCGGCCGGCGCGGGCGCAGCGGCCTTGACCACCGCCACAGCCGCCTGGCCGCCCGAGGGCGTGCGGATCATCTTCGGCTGCGGGGCAGGTTCCGGGCCGGCCTGCAGCTTCAGCGCGGCCAGGGCCTGGAAGGCCGAGCGCGCCTGCCCGCCCAGCTCGGCCTTGAGAGTGGCCAGTTGGCGGCCCAGGCCCAGCTGGCGGCCGTACTCGTCCACCACGCGGAAGTTCATGAACAGGTGGGGCGGCAACTGCTCGAGCTTGAAGTCGTTGCGCTGGATGGCCAGCTGGGTGCGCTCGCGCACGGCCTTGAGCAGCGCGTCCACCAGGGCCCCCTGGGCAAAGGGTGCGGTGGCGCAGAACTCGGCCACGAACTCGGGCAGCGGCACCAGGCGGGAGCGTGGCCGCTGGTGCAGGCTCTTGACCAGGGCCATCACCTTGGCCTCCAGCATGCCGGGCACCAGCCATTCGCAGCGTTCCTCGCTGACCTGGTTGAGCGCGTAGATGGGCACGGTGACGGTGACGCCGTCCTTGGGGTCGCCGGGCTGGTGCAGGTAGCTGGCCGCGCAGTCCACCCCGCCCAGACGCACCGTGCGGGGGAAGGCGCTGGTGGTCACGCCGGCGGCCTCGTGGCGCATCAGCTCCTCGCGGCTGAGCATCAGCAGCTTGGGGTTGTCGCAGCTGGCCTCGCGGTACCAACGCTCGAAGGTGGCGCCGCTGACCACCTCGGCGCCCACCTGCTGGTCGTAGAAGGCGTGGATCAGCTCCTCGTCCACCAGCACGTCCTGGCGGCGCGACTTGTGTTCCAGCTCCTCCACCTGGGCGATCATCTTGCGGTTGTGGGCAATGAAAGGCAGGCGGCTGTCCCACTCGCCATTGACCAGGGCCTCGCGGATGAAGATCTCGCGCGCAGTCTTGGGGTCCACCCGGCCGAAGTTCACCTTGCGCTGGTGGTAGATGACGATGCCGTAGAGCGTGGCGCGCTCCAGTGCGACGACCTCGGCAGCCTTCTTCTCCCAGTGCGGCTCCAGCAGTTGCTTCTTGAGCAGGTGGCCGGCGATGCGCTCGATCCATTGCGGCTCGATCGCGGCCAGGCCGCGGCCGAACAGGCGGGTGGTGTCCACCAGTTCGGCGGCCACCAGCCAGCGGCCCGGCTTCTTGGACAGGTGGGCGCCCGGGTGGCGCCAGAACTTGATGCCGCGCGCACCCAGGTACCAGTCCTCGTCGTCGGACTTGCAGCCCACGTTGCCCAGCAGGCCGGCCAGCATGGCCATGTGGACCTGCTCGTAGGTGGCAGGGCTCTGGTTCAGGCGCCAACCGTGTTCGGCCACCACGGTGTGCAGCTGGCTGTGGATGTCGCGCCACTCGCGCACACGGCGCGGGTTGACGAAGCTCTCGCGCAGCCGGGCTTCCTGCTGGCGGTTGCTGAGCTTGTGGCTGTCGGTCTTCTGGCCGGCCGCCCCCCCCTGTGCCCCATGCCCGTGCTGGCCGCGGCCTTCCTCGATCCACTGCCAGAGCTTGAGGTAGCCCATGAACTCCGACTTCTCGTCGTCGAACTTCTTGTGCTTCTCGTCGGCGGCCTGTTGCTGTTCCAGCGGGCGGTCGCGCACGTCCTGCCCGGACAGGGCCGAGGCGATGATCAGCACTTCGCTCAGGCTCTGGCGGTCGCGCGCCTCCAGGATCATGCGGCCCACGCGCGGGTCCAGCGGCAGCTTGGACAGCTCCTGGCCGATGGCGGTGAGCTCGTTGGCCTCGTCCACCGCGCCCAGCTCGCCCAGCAGGGCGTAGCCATCGGCAATGGCCTTGCGCGGCGGCTCTTCGAGGAAGGGGAAGTCCTCCACCGCGCCCAGGTGCAGCGACTTCATGCGCAGGATCACCCCGGCCAGCGAGGAGCGCAGGATCTCGGGGTCGGTGAAGCGCGGCCGGCCCTGGAAGTCCTTCTCGTCGTAGAGCCGGATGCAGATGCCGTTGGCCACGCGGCCACAGCGGCCCGCGCGCTGGTTGGCCGCGGCCTGGCTGATGGACTCGATCTGCAGCTGCTCGACCTTGTTGCGGTAGCTGTAGCGCTTGACGCGCGCCAGGCCGCTGTCGACCACGTAGCGGATGCCGGGCACGGTCAGCGAGGTCTCGGCCACGTTGGTGGCCAGCACGATGCGCCGGCCATTGCCCGGGCTGAAGACCCGGTCCTGCTCGGCCTGCGAGAGGCGAGCAAACAGCGGCAGGATGTCCGGCTGCGGCCCATGCCGCTGACGCTGAGCCAGGTGCTTGTTCAGGTGGTCGGCCGCCTCGCGGATCTCGCGCTCGCCGGGCAGGAAGACCAGGATGTCGCCCGGGCCCTCGCGCCAGAGCTCATCCACCGCGTCGGCGATGGCGTCGTTGAGGTCGAACTCCTTGCTCTCTTCAAAGGAGCGGTAGCGCTGCTCCACCGGGAAGGTGCGGCCGCTGACGAGGATGATCGGCGCCGGCCCCTTGGCCGAGGCGAAATGCTGCGCAAAGCGGTCGGCATCGATCGTCGCCGAGGTGACGATGATCTTCAGGTCGGGCCGGCGCGGCAGGATCTGACGCAGGTAGCCCAGCAGGAAGTCGATGTTCAGGCTGCGCTCGTGGGCCTCGTCGATGATGATCGTGTCGTAGGCCTTGAGCAGCGGATCGGTCTGGGTCTCCGCCAGCAGGATGCCGTCGGTCATCAGCTTGACGCTGGCGCCGGGCTGCAGCCGGTCGTTGAAGCGGACCTTGTAACCCACCACCTCGCCCAGCGGCGAGTTGAGCTCCTCGGCAATGCGCTTGGCCACCGAACTGGCAGCAATCCGCCGCGGCTGGGTGTGGCCGATCAGGCCCTGCCCGCCAGCGCCCAGGCCGCGGCCCAGGGCCAGCGCGATCTTGGGCAGCTGGGTGGTCTTGCCCGAGCCGGTCTCGCCGCAGACGATCACCACCTGGTGGGCCTGCAGGGCCTGGGCGATCTCCTCGCGCCGGCCGGAGACAGGCAGCGACTCAGGGAAGGTGATGGGCGGTACCGGCGTGGCGGGCCGTGGCGCACGCGGCGCCCCCGCGGATCGGGGCGGCCGGGGAGCGCGCGGGGCGGCGGCAGGCGCCGCGGGGGGACGGGTGCGGGAGGCGGAATCGGTCACAGGGCGGGGATTATCGGTGCTGGACCTGCGCCACGCCGTCCGCGGGGCCTCGGGGGTACGGCACAATTCCGTTCACCATGGACCTTGTCTTCCCCCATACCTTTGTCCCCTGGTTTCGCTCGGTGGCGCCGCACATCCACGCCTACCGAGGCAAGACCTTCGTGATCGGCATCACCGGCGAGCTGATTGCCGCGGGACGGCTGAACGCCTTCGTGCAGGACATTTCCATCCTGCACGCGATGGGGGTGCATCTGGTGCTGGTGCATGGTTTCCGCCCGCAGGTGAATGAACAACTGCAGGCCAAGGGCCATGCCTCGGTGTTTTCGCATGGCATGCGGGTCACCGACCCGGTGGCGCTGGATTGCGCCCAGGAGGCCGCCGGGCAGCTGCGGTTTGAAATCGAGGCGGCGTTTTCCCAAGGCCTGCCCAACACCCCGATGGCCAATTCCACGGTGCGGGTGATTTCCGGCAATTTCCTCACCGCGCGGCCCGTGGGCATCGTCGATGGCGTGGATTTCATGCACAGCGGCGTCGTGCGCAAGGTGGATGCCACCGCCATCCGCCGGGCCATGGACATCGGCGCCCTCGTGATGCTCTCGCCGTTCGGTTTTTCGCCCACGGGAGAGGCCTTCAACCTCTCGATGGAAGACGTGGCCACCGAGGTGGCCATTGCCCTGGGGGCGGACAAACTGCTGTTCATGACGGAGATCCCGGGCATCCGGGAATCCCAGGATGATCCGGACAGCCCGGTCGACACCGAAATTGCACTGCCCGACGCGCAGCGTCTGCTGGCCTCGCTGCCACGCCCCATGCAGCCCACCGACCCCGGCTTCTACCTGCAATATTGCGTGCGGGCCTGCCGGGGCGGCGTGGAGCGTTCCCACATTCTTCCGTTCGCCATGGATGGCGCCCTGCTGATGGAGGTTTTCACCCACGACGGCATCGGCACCATGGTCGTGGATGAAAAACTGGAGAGCCTGCGGGAAGCGTCCTCGGATGACGTGGGGGGTATCCTGAAGCTGATCGAGCCCTACGAAATGGATGGCACGCTGGTCAAGCGCAGCCGCACCGAAATCGAGCGGGATATCGCCAACTACACCGTGATTGAGCACGACGGCGTGATCTTCGGTTGCGCGGCGCTCTACCCCTATCCGGAAGCCAGGACCGGCGAGATGGCCGCGGTGACAGTGTCCCCGCAGGTGCAAGGTCAAGGCGACGGTGACAAGATCGTCAAGCGCATTGAGCAGCGCGCCCGCGCCATGGGGCTGGACAGCATCTTCGTGCTGACCACCCGCACCATGCACTGGTTCATCAAGCGCGGCTTCGTGCAGGTCAATCCCGAGTGGCTGCCCGAGGCCCGCAAGCGCAAATACAACTGGGACCGGCGCTCACAGGTTCTGGTCAAAAAACTCGGTTGAAACCGGGTCCCCTCATTCTTTCTGGAGCCTTATCCAACATGGCACGCACCATCCACTGTACCTACCTGAACAAGGACGCCGAGGGCCTGGACTTCGCGCCCTATCCCGGCGAACTGGGCAAGCGGATCTACGACAACATCAGCAAGGAAGCCTTCGAGCTGTGGAAGCGTCACCAGACCATGCTGGTGAACGAAAATCGCCTGAATCTGGCCGATGCCCGCGCCCGTCAGTATCTGGCCCGGCAGATGGAGCAATTCCTGTTTTCCGGCTCGGCGGACCAACCCACCGGCTTTGTGCCCCCGGCGGCCTGAGTTCAGGGGAACTTCGGCCACCCGATCGGTTCTCCTGATTTCAAGAGACTGTAAATAGGGGAGACTGGTAGCAATCGATAACCAGTGTCGATTGAAATCCCGGAAAAACCTCGGTTATCATCCAATCGCTCTCCCCGAGCCCTCAAGATTGGAGATAACCCGATGACGAACATTCAAGAACTGCTGGCCCAGAAGGCCGCGCTCGAAAAGCAGATTGCGGAGGCCCAGCGTGCCGCCCGTGCAGATGCGATTGCCAAGGTGAAGTCGCTGATGGCCGAATATGGCCTGACCGCCGCTGATCTGGCCGGCCGTGCACCGACAGCCCCCAAGGCCGAAGGCACCAAGAAAGTGGCAGCGAAGTACCGCGATCCGGCCACCAGCCAGACCTGGACCGGCCGTGGCCTGAAGCCCAAGTGGCTGCAAGCCGCTCTGGCCGAAGGCAAGTCGCTGAGCGATTTCGCCATCTGATCGTCATTTCCCAGCATCCGAGGCCCATGGGCCGGATCTGAGCAACACGGCAACGTACGGGGGACGCCGACAGGCGGTGCAAGCCGGAAACGATCCGAACCTCGCTTCTTACGATGCTTTCTCCGAAGGGGCAGTTCCGACTGCCCCTTTTTTGCGTCTGAACAGGCCCCACGCTCCGGCTGCACTAGACTGACGCCGTGATTCCCCACGGCTTTATCCAGGAACTGCTGTCCCGCGTCGACATCGTCGATGTGGTGGGCCGCCATGTCGAGCTCAAGAAGGCCGGCATCAACCACAAGGGCCTGTGCCCTTTCCACGGCGAGAAGTCGCCCAGCTTCATCGTCAGCCCCACACGGCAGACCTACCACTGCTTCGGCTGCGGCGTCCATGGCGATGCCATCCGCTTCCTGACCGAGTTGCATGGCATGAGCTTCGTCGAGGCGGTGCAGGATCTGGCCCAGCAGGTGGGCCTGCAGGTGCCCGAGGACGAGCGCAGTGCGGCGGAGCAGGCGGCCGCGGCCGAACAGCGCCAGCGTCAGCGGACCCTCAGTGAGGTGCTGGAGCGCGCCGCCCAGCACTATCGCCAGCATCTGAAGAGCTCGCAGCGGGCCATTGCCTACCTCAAGGGTCGCGGACTGAGCGGCGAGATTGCCCATCGTTTCGGCCTGGGCTATGCGCCAGACGGCTGGCACGGGCTGGCCAGCGCGTTTGCGCACTATGACGACCCGCTGCTGGTCGAATCCGGGCTGGTGATCCTGCAGGGGGAAGCCGGCGAGGAGCAGCGCCGCTACGACCGCTTCCGCGACCGCATCATGTTCCCCATCCGCAACGTCAAGGGCGAGACCATCGCCTTTGGCGGCCGGGTGCTAGACAAGGGCGAGCCCAAGTACCTGAACTCACCGGAAACCCCGGTGTTCGTGAAGGGGCGAGAACTCTATGGGCTGTACGAGGCCCGCAGCGGACTGCGGGACAAGGGCTACGCCCTGGTGACCGAGGGCTACATGGACGTGGTGGCCCTGGCCCAACTCGGCTTCCCGAACGCCGTGGCCACCTTGGGCACCGCCTGCACGGCCGACCATGTGCACAAGCTGCTGCGCTTCACCGAGCAGGTGGTGTTCAGCTTCGACGGCGATGCCGCTGGCCGCCGGGCAGCCGGCCGGGCTCTGGAGGCTGCCTTGCCCCACGCCAGCGACACCCGCAGCTTCCGTTTCCTCTTCCTGCCGCCGGAACACGATCCGGACAGCTATGTGCGCGCCTTTGGGCCCGAAGCCTTTGAGGGTCAGGTGCGCGACGCCGTGCCGCTGTCGCGCCAGTTGCTGGAGCACGCGGCGGCGGAGTGCGATCTGAACACGGCCGAGGGGCGTGCCCGCATGCTGGCCCAGGCCCGCCCCCTCTGGCTGGCCTTGCCGGAGGGCGCACTCAAGTCTCAGTTGCTGGGCGAACTGGCCCGGGCCGGCGGACTGCCCGTGGATGAGCTCGCAAGACTGTGGCAGGACGGAGGCGCCCGCCAGCGCCAGGGCGCCGCCCCCAACCCCGGCCCGACGGACGGTGCGACACCGGAGCGAGCGCCTTTCCGGCGCGGTGGCCGCTTTGGGCGGGAGGCCTCGACCGCCGGCAACGCCAGAAGCTTTGGCGGACGGCGTCAGCCCCCGAAGCGCCCGGAGGACCGCGCACTGCAGATGCTGTTTGGCCAGCCGGCCTGGTGGCTGGACCTGCCCACCCACGAGCAGGACCTGCTGCATGCCCTGCCGCCCCCCCATGGGCCGCTGGTGGCCTGGCTGGAACGTGACCTTGCAGAGCACGGCCCCCGCGCGTGGGCGGTCCTGCGGGAAGTGCTGGCCCAGGATCCGGCTTTCGACGACACCGCCCGCGCGATCGCCGACGGCGATGCCGACCCGGGCGCCACGCCCGAAGACCTGCGTCGCGCCTTGGACGTGCTGGTGGAGCGTGAGCTGGCCCGGGAAATGCAAACCCTGCTGTCCGAGGCCGCCCAGCACCCTGATCTGCTCAGCCGGTACCGAGAGCTGGATCGCCAATGGCGCGAGGTCAAACTCCGTCTGAGCCAGGCGGCCACGACCAGCTGAATCCACCCGAAGCCGGAATGGATTTGCCGGAGCAATGGGTATAATCCGAAAATTATCCTCGGCAAGAGGGACAGCAGCACCTCCGGTCCAGGCCGCCCGCGTCACGGGTTCCAATTTGGCCTAACTCTCCCGCAAGGGCTGCAATCGATCAGCGTCCCCGCGATCTTGCCTGTTCGGCTGGCGCCCCCATCTGGGTGGGTGCCCTTGCCTGCGCACGCCCTGCTGCTGCTCACTTTCGAATGAGTTCGCTTTGTCGTGCCGGGTGAATCGCCGGACCCGAGTCCGATTCATTCCTCAAGGATTTGCATGACCGCGAAGAAGACTGCCGCCAAGACTGCCACGCCCGACGCTGAAGGCGAAGAACTGCAGCCGGTGAAGCCCCGGGCCACGAAGGCCGCCGCCAAGGCCGCGGCCCCGGCTGCCGCGAGCGACGAAATCAAGCCCAAGCGGGGCCGCAAGCCCAAGGCTGAAACGACGGTGGCAGCCGCGTCCCCCAAGAAGAAGGCGGCCGGAGAGATCGACGAGGATCTCGGCGACATCGAGGCGGAACTGGAAGGCGAAGCCGAGCCCGAGACCGAGTCCACCGAAGTGGTCGAGGTCGAGATCGGCGAGGACAAGCCCAAGGCCAAGCCGCTGCGCATGAAGGTCAGCCGCGCCAAGGAGCGCGCGCTGATGCGCGAGTTCGGCCTGGACGAAACTGCCCTGACCGAAGAGGAAGTCGCCAAGCGCCGCCAGGAGCTCAAGACCCTCATCAAGATGGGCAAGACGCGTGGCTACCTCACGCACCAGGAAATCAACGACCACCTGCCTGAAAAGCTGGTCGAGAACGAGATCCTGGAAGCCATCGTGTCCATGTTGAACGACATGGGCATCGCGGTCTACGAGCAGGCGCCCGACGCCGCCACGCTGCTGATTGCCGGCGGCGCCACCTCCACCGCCACCGAAGAGGAAGCGGAAGAAGCCGCGGAAGCCGCGCTGTCCACCGTCGATTCGGAATTCGGCCGCACGACCGACCCGGTGCGCATGTACATGCGCGAGATGGGCTCGGTCGAGCTGCTGACCCGCGAAGGCGAAATCGAGATCGCCAAGCGCATCGAAGGCGGCCTGCAGGCCATGATGCTCGCGATCTCGGCCTCGCCCACCACCATTGCCGAGATCCTGGGCATGGCCGACAAGATAGCGGCCGGTGAGATGCAGATCTCCGAAGCCGTCGATGGCTTTGTCGCCGAAGACGAGGCCGACGACTACGTGGCCGAGGAAGACTTCGACGAGTTCGACGAGGACGACGACGACGACGGCAACGGTGGCTCCAAGGCCCTGACCAAGAAGCTCGAGGAGCTGAAGCTCGCGGCCCTGGAGAAGTTCGGTCACCTGCGCACCCACTTCGACAAGATGCGCAAGGCCTTCGAGAAGGAAGGCTACAAGTCGGCGTCCTACGACAAGGCCCAGCAGGCCATCAGCGACGAGCTGATGACCATCCGCTTCACGGTCAAGACCATCGAGAAGCTGTGCGACATCCTGCGTTCGCAGGTCGATGACGTGCGCCGCTACGAACGCGAGATCCGCAAGATCGTGGTGGACAAGTGCGGCATGCCGCAGGAGCACTTCATCAAGACCTTCCCGCCCAATGTGCTGAACCTGAAGTGGTCCGACAAGGAAGCCACCGCCGGCAAGCCCTACAGCGCCGTGCTGAGCCGCAACCTGCCCGCCGTGCAGGAACTGCAGCAGAAGCTGATTGATCTGCAGGCCCGCGCGGTGGTGCCCATCGAGGACCTCAAGGAGATCAACCGGCGCATGAACGAGGGCGAGAAGGCCTCGCGCGACGCCAAGAAGGAGATGATCGAGGCCAACCTGCGTCTCGTGATCTCCATCGCCAAGAAGTACACCAACCGCGGCCTGCAGTTCCTGGACCTGATCCAGGAAGGCAACATCGGCCTGATGAAGGCGGTGGACAAGTTCGAATACCGCCGCGGCTACAAGTTCTCCACCTACGCCACGTGGTGGATCCGTCAGGCCATCACCCGCTCGATCGCCGACCAGGCGCGCACCATCCGCATCCCGGTGCACATGATCGAGACGATCAACAAGATGAACCGCATCTCGCGCCAGCACCTGCAGGAGTTCGGCTACGAGCCGGACGCGCCGACGCTGGCCGAGAAGATGGAGATGCCCGAGGACAAGATCCGCAAGATCATGAAGATCGCCAAGGAGCCGATCTCCATGGAAACGCCGATCGGTGACGACGACGACAGCCACCTGGGCGACTTCATCGAGGACACGAACAACGTGGCCCCGGTGGAAGCCGCGATGCAGGCCGGCCTGCGCGACGTGGTCAAGGACATCCTCGACAGCCTGACCCCGCGCGAGGCCAAGGTGCTGCGCATGCGCTTCGGCATCGAAATGTCCACCGACCACACGCTGGAAGAGGTGGGTAAGCAGTTCGACGTCACCCGCGAACGCATCCGCCAGATCGAGGCCAAGGCCATCCGCAAGCTCAAGCACCCGAGCCGCTCGGACAAGCTGCGGACCTACCTCGACAACATCTGACCGGGGTCTGCACGTGTGCCGGGCAGCGCGCTAAACTGCCCGGCACATGGCGACCATCAAGCGCAGAACCGTTCTTTTTGCCGACTTCCGCGGCAGCACGGCCCTGTATGAGGCCCTGGGCAACGCCCAGGCCAGTTCGGTGGTTTCCGAACTGATGCGCCCGCTGGTGCGCTGCATTCCGGCCTGTGGTGGGCAGCTGGTCAAGACCCTGGGGGACGGCCTGATGGCCGTCTTTCCCAACAGCCCGGACGCCGTGGTCGCCGCGGTACAGATGCAGGAAGAACTCGAGCGCCGGCCTCCCCGCGCCCTCGATGAGGGCCGCACCGGACGGCCGCACCTGCAGGTGGCCATTACCGCAGGCGAGGTGGTGGAAATGGGCGGTGACTGTTTTGGCGATGCGGTCAACGTGGCTGCCCGCTTGCTGGAGCACGCCGGGGACGGCGAGCTCCTGGTCAGCCGTGACGTCCATGACGAACTGGCCTGGGAGGCCCGTTCCCGCTTCCGTCGCCTGGACCGCGTGCATCTGCGCGGTCGCAACGAACCGGTGGAGATCTTCCAGTTCAGTCGCCAGACGGGCATGGACACCCAGGTCACCCAGCTCGAGGAGGCGGCCGATCCGGCCGAGGTCCAGGGTCTGGAGCTGGTCTGGGCCGGAGGCGTGCACACCTACCACCGGGACGAATTGCCTCTGGTGCTGGGACGGGCGGCCGGAGCCAACCTGATCGTCGACGATGTCCGCGTCTCCCGCAGTCATGCCCGGATCGAACTCCAGGGGGGAGCCCTGCAGCTCACCGACCTCAGCATCAACGGCACCTTCGTGCGCTTTGCCGGTGAGGACGAAGTGATCAGCCTGCGCCGTGGCAGTTGCACTCTGCACGGCCGCGGCCAGATCGGCCTGGGAAGCCCTCCCAACGACCCGACCGCACCCGTGGTGTCCTTCGATCTGCTGAACGTGCCCCCTGAGCGCATCGAGACCCTGCCCCTGTTCAACTGACCGGGCCGCCCTGCTTCAGGACGGCCGATGACCGCCCCGCCATGAGCCCCTCCACCACGCCCGCCTTCCAGCACGGACAGCCGGCACCGATCGGCATCCTGCTGGTCAACCTCGGCACCCCTGACGCTCCCACCGCCGACGCCGTGCGGCGCTATCTGGCGCAGTTCCTCAGTGACCCCCGGGTGGTCGAGATCCCCAAGTTGCTCTGGATGCCCATCCTGCACGGCATCATCCTGCGGGTGCGCCCGGCCAAATCGGCCCGCAAGTACGCCACCGTCTGGACCCCCGAGGGCTCGCCCCTGCTGGTTTGGACGCGCAGGCAGGCAGCGGCGCTGCAAACCCGGCTGGCCCAGGCCCACCCCGGCAGCCAGGTGCTGGTCGAGCCCGCCATGCGCTACGGCCAGCCTTCAGTGGACCAGGGTCTGGACCGCCTCACGGCGGCCGGTGCTCGGCGCATCCTGGTGCTGCCCGCCTACCCGCAGTATTCCGGCGCCACCACCGGCAGTGCCTTCGACGCCGTGGCCGCCTGGGGCCAGGCCAGCCGCTGGGTGCCCGAGCTGCGCTTTGTCGATCAGTACCACGACGATCCGGCCTACATCCAGGCCCTGGCCACGAGCATCCGGAGCCAGTGGGCCACGCTGGGCGAGCCGGACGTGCTGATGACCAGCTTCCACGGCATGCCCGAACGCACCCTGCACCTGGGCGACCCTTACCACTGCCAGTGCCACAAGACGGCCCGGCTGCTGGCCGAGGCCCTGGGCTGGCCGCGCGAGCGCCTGCGGGTGACCTTCCAGAGCCGCTTTGGCAAGGCCAAGTGGCTGGAGCCGGCCACGGAACCCACGCTGGAAGCGCTGGCGCGCGAGGGCCTGCACCATGTGCAGGTGGTCTGCCCTGGCTTCTCGGCCGACTGCCTGGAGACCCTGGAGGAAATTGCCCAGGAGGGGCGCGCCGCCTTCCTGGCCGCAGGCGGCCAGACCTTCCACTACCTGCCCTGCCTGAACGACAGCGACGAAGGCATGGCCGCCCTGCTGGCCGTGGCCGAGCGCCATCTGGCCGGCTGGACGATGACACCGGTCACGGACGCCGAGCGGGAGGCCAGCCGCCAGCGTGCCCTGGCGCTGGGAGCAGCGCAATGACCCCGACAGCCCCTGCTCCCGGGACTCGCCATGGCTGATCCTCGGCCCGAACTGACCGGCGTGCGGCTGGACAAGTGGCTGTGGGCCGCGCGCTTTTTCAAGACGCGCGCGCTGGCGGTCGAAGCCATCGGCAAGAACCGGGTGGAGGTGAACGCCCAGCCCGCCAAGCCCGCCCGGGAAGTTCGCCTGGGCGACACCCTGCTGCTGCGCGAGCCCGGCATGCCGCCGCGCGAGGTACGGGTGCTGGGGCTCAGCCAGGTGCGCGGGCCGGCGCCAGTGGCGCAACAGCTCTACGAGGAAACCGCCAGCAGCCTGTCGGCCCGCGAAGCCGCCCGCGAGGCGCGCCGCCAGGGCGTCGAGCCCGCTCAGACCCTCACCCAGGGCCGCCCCACCAAGCGGGACCGACGCCAGTTGAGCGACTGGAACCGCTGGAGTGCCGGCCTGGAAGACGAGCCAAGCTGAAAATATTTCTGCCGGTAGGGTCTTGAAATGGCCCAGGACACCCCCAGGTTGCGGGCAGTCCCGACCTTTTCAAACCCACCATGACCCAGAACGAGACGACACCCGAGCCCCAGGCCCCCGACACCGCCGCCGCCCCCGAAGCGCTTTCCCCGGAAGCCCGGCTGGCGGAATTGGAAGCCAAGCACACCGAGATGTCGGATGCCTACCTGCGCGCCAAGGCCGAGGCCGAGAACGTCCGCCGCCGCAGCGAGGAGGAGATCTCCAAGGCCCGCAAATTCGCGGTGGAATCATTCGCCGAGAGCCTGCTGCCGGTGAAGGACAGCCTGGAGGCCGCCATCGCCATGCCGGACGCCCCGGTGGACAAGGTGCTCGAAGGCGTGCATGCCACCCTGCGCCAGCTGGCCTCGGCCCTGGAGCGCAACAAGGTGCTGGAAGTGAATCCGCCGGCCGGCACCCGCTTCGACCCCCACCAGCACCAAGCCATCAGCATGGTGCCCGCCGAGCAGGAAGCCAACACGGTCGTCGCCGTGCTGCAGAAGGGCTACCTGATCGCCGATCGCGTGCTGCGCCCCGCCCTGGTGACGGTGGCCGCGCCAAAGTAAGCACAACCCCACGAATCCCGGCCTCCGGCGCCTTGAAATGCCGGCCGCCACCCGCAATTGCCGGTCAACCGGAAACGAATTCAGGAGAAACACACATGGGCAAGATCATTGGCATCGACCTGGGCACCACCAACTCGTGCGTGGCCATCATGGAAGGCAACTCGACCAAAGTGATCGAGAACTCCGAGGGTGCGCGCACCACGCCGTCCATCATCGCCTACCAGGAAGACGGTGAGGTGCTGGTCGGCGCCTCGGCCAAGCGCCAGGCCGTGACCAACCCGAAGAACACGCTGTACGCCGTCAAGCGCCTGATCGGCCGCAAGTTCGTCGAGAAGGAAGTCCAGAAGGACATCAACCTGATGCCCTACACCATCGCGGCCGCCGACAACGGCGACGCGTGGGTGGAAGTGCGCGGTAAGAAGATGGCCCCCCCGCAGGTCAGCGCCGAAGTGCTGCGCAAGATGAAGAAGACCGCCGAGGACTACCTGGGCGAAGCTGTGACCGAAGCCGTGATCACGGTGCCGGCCTACTTCAACGACGCCCAGCGTCAGGCCACCAAGGACGCCGGCCGCATCGCCGGCCTGGAAGTCAAGCGCATCATCAACGAGCCCACCGCCGCGGCACTGGCCTTCGGCCTGGACAAGGGCGGCAAGGGCGGCAAGGGCGACCGCAAGATCGCCGTCTATGACCTGGGCGGCGGCACCTTCGACATCTCGATCATCGAGATCGCCGACGTCGATGGCGAAATGCAGTTCGAGGTGCTGTCGACCAACGGCGACACCTTCCTGGGTGGCGAAGACTTCGACCAACGCATCATCGACTACATCATCGGTGAGTTCAAGAAGGAATCCGGCGTCGACCTGACCAAGGACGTGCTGGCCCTGCAACGCCTGAAGGAAGCCGCCGAAAAGGCCAAGATCGAACTGTCGAACTCCTCGCAGACCGACGTCAACCTGCCGTACATCACGGCCGACGCCACCGGCCCGAAGCACCTGAACGTCAAGCTGACCCGCGCCAAGCTGGAAAGCCTGGTCGAAGAACTGATCGAGCGCACCATCGACCCCTGCCGCACGGCCATCAAGGACGCGGGCGTGAAGGTCTCCGAGATTGACGACGTCATCCTGGTCGGCGGCATGAGCCGCATGCCCAAGGTGCAGGACAAGGTCAAGGAGTTCTTCGGCAAGGAACCGCGCAAGGACGTGAACCCCGACGAGGCCGTGGCCGTCGGCGCCGCCATCCAGGGCCAGGTGCTCTCGGGTGAGCGCAAGGACGTGCTGCTGCTGGACGTCACCCCGCTGTCCCTGGGCATCGAGACCCTGGGTGGCGTGATGACCAAGATGATCAAGAAGAACACCACGATCCCGACCAAGTTCTCGCAGGTGTTCTCGACCGCTGACGACAACCAGCCGGCCGTGACCATCAAGGTCTTCCAGGGCGAGCGCGAGATGGCTTCGGCCAACAAGAGCTTGGGCGAGTTCAACCTGGAAGGCATCGCTCCGGCACCGCGTGGCCTGCCCCAGATCGAGGTGACCTTCGACATCGACGCCAACGGTATCCTGCACGTGAGCGCCAAGGACAAGGGCACGGGCAAGGAAAACAAGATCACCATCAAGGCGAACTCGGGTCTGACCGAGGACGAGATCCAGAAGATGGTGAAGGACGCCGAGCTCAACGCCGCCGAGGACGCGAAGAAGCTGGAGGTCATCCAGGCCCGCAACCAGGCCGACGCGATGGTCCACTCCGTCAAGAAGAGCCTGGCCGAGTACGGCGACAAGTTGGACGCCGGCGAGAAAGAGAAGATCGAGGCCGCCCTGAAGGATGCCGAGGAAGCGCTCAAGAGCGACGACAAGGCGACCATCGAGGCCAAGACCGAGGCCCTGATGACCGCCAGCCAGAAGCTGGGCGAAAAGATGTACGCCGACCAGCAGGCGGCCCAGGCCGCAGCCGGTGGCGATGCCGCCGGCGCTCAGCCGGGTGGCGAAGCACCCAAGGCCAACGCGGACGACGTGGTCGACGCCGAGTTCAAGGAAGTCAAGAAGTGATCGGCACGGTCGGGCACAGCGGCCCGGCCCTGTGTCGCGCCGCGCTTGGCGCGCAGCTTGCTGCTGCGCACCGGTGCGGCGTCTCCATTTCAACGCGTTGAGTTCCGTTCATGGCAAAGCGTGATTACTACGAAGTCCTGGGGCTGGCCAAAGGCGCCTCCGAGGACGAGATCAAGAAGGCCTACCGCAAGCTGGCCATGAAGCACCACCCCGACCGCAACCAGGGGGACGATGCCAAGGCGGCCGAGGAGAAGTTCAAGGAGGTCAAGGAGGCCTACGAGATCCTCTCCGACGAGCAGAAGCGCGCGGCCTACGACCAGTACGGCCACGCCGGCGTGGATCCCAATGCCGGCGGTTTCCGCGGTGGCCCGGGGGCAGAAGGCTTTGGTGGCTTCGCGGAGGCGTTCGGCGACATCTTCGGCGACATCTTCGGCGGTGGTGGCGCCGGCGGCGGCGGTCGCCGCGGGGGCCAGCAGGTCTACCGTGGCAACGACCTGAGCTACGCGATGGAGATCACGCTGGAGGAAGCAGCCAACGGCAAGGACACGCAGATCCGCGTGCCCAGCTGGGACAGCTGCGAAACCTGCGGCGGCACGGGCGCCAAGCCCGGCACCAAGGCGAAGACCTGTGGCACCTGCGGTGGCTCCGGCACGGTGCACATGCGCCAGGGCTTCTTCAGCGTGCAGCAGAGCTGCCCGCACTGCCACGGCACCGGCAAGATCATTCCCGAGCCCTGCACCAGCTGCAACGGCGCCGGCAAGATCAAGCGCCAGAAGACGCTGGAGGTGAAGATCCCGGCGGGCATCAACGAGGGCATGCGCATCCGCTCCGCCGGCAACGGCGAACCTGGCAGCAACGGTGGCCCCCCCGGGGACCTGTACATCGAGATCCGCATCAAGCCGCACGACATCTTCGAGCGCGACGGCGACGACCTGCACTGCACCATTCCGGTGTCAGTGACCACGGCGGCGCTGGGCGGCTCGGTGGAAGTGCCCACCCTGTCCAGCACGCTGGAGATCGAGCTGCCGGAAGGCACGCAGCACGGCAAGACCTTCCGTCTGCGGGGCAAGGGCATCAAGGGCATCCGCTCGTCCTACCCGGGCGACCTGTACTGCCACATCACGCTGGAGACCCCGGTCAAGCTGACGGAACACCAGCGCAAGCTGCTCAAGGAACTGGACGAGTCGCTCAAGAAGGGCGGCGACAAGCACTCCCCCAACAGCAAGAGCTGGACGGACCGGGTGAAGGACCTGTTCAAGTGAGGACCCAAGCGCTCCTCTGAGCACAACACCGCCCTCCGCCAGGGACACCTCTCACGGTGTCCCTTTTGTTTTCAGCTGCGGCGGTGGCAAAGGGATGCCTGCCGATTCAAAACAGAGCCATCTGGGAGGTCGAGCCAGGTGCGCCTTGGCCCTTGTTCGAAGCCACGGTCGGTTGGAAATGCGTGTCGTCCAGCGGCATGCGTTGCTGCTTCAAGCCATGGCGACGGCAGGCGGCCGCAAACCGCTGCCGCATCATCTCGGCCCAGATCCCCTCACCCCGCATGCGGTGGCCAAACCGCGCGTCGTTGACCTTGCCGCCGCGCATGTCCCGCAGCCGGGCCATGACACGGCTCGTGCGCTCGGGAAAATAACTGCCCAGCCATTGTTCGAACAGCGGCGCTACCTCCCAAGGCAGGCGCAAGGGGATGCTGAAACCGGTGCTCGCACCGGCCGTGGCCGCGGCCGCGACAATGCGCTCGATGTCGGGCTCGTTGAGGAAGGGAATCACAGGCGAGACGCTCACCCCCACAGGAATGCCCGCCTGGGCCAGGGCCGCCATGGCCTCCAGGCGCCTGTGCGGACTGGCCGCCCGCGGTTCCAGGATCCGTGCCAATGCAGGGTCCAGCGTGGTCACCGACAGATACACCGCCACCAAGCCTTGCGCCGCCAGCGGTGCCAGCAGATCGATGTCCCGCAGGATGCCGGCCGACTTGGTGATGATGGAGAAGGGGTGCCGGAACTCGGCGAGCACCTCGATCAACGCCCGGGTGATCCGCAGCTGACGTTCTGCGGGTTGGTAGGCGTCGGTCACGGACCCGATGTTCAAGGCCACAGGCCGATAGCCAGGCTTGCTCAGGGCCTGCCTCAGACGCTCCGCGGCATTGACCTTGCCCACGATGTGGGTCTCAAAATCCAGCCCCGGCGAGAGGCCCAGGTAGCTGTGGGTTGGGCGGGCATAGCAGTAGATGCAGCCATGCTCACAGCCCCGATAAGGGTTGATCGACAAATCGAACCCAACATCGGGGGAATTGTTGCGGCTGAGGATGGAGCGGACCTGCTCCTCGACGATCACCGTGGCGGGAAGTGCTGCGTCTTCGATCCGCTGATGGTCGTCCTCGAGGCCTCCCCAACCGTCATCCGCCTCCTGGCGCGTCAGGTCATCGAAGCGCGTCTGGATACGCCACACCGTGCCGCGGCCCTTCTGGGCCACTGGCGCGGCAACGGGGGGACGAGCGCGGGTGGATGACATACTGTATTTTTATACAGTATTCTACCCCCACCAGCTCGTGGCCCCTCTGCGCCAGGGGGCTTCAGTACTCGCCGTAGTTGGCTTCGGGGGCCAGATTGTCGAACTTGGTCGACTGCTTCAGGAAGGCCAGCCTCACCGTGCCCACCGGGCCGTTACGCTGCTTGCCGATGATGATCTCGGCCACACCCGGCTCTTTCGATTCCTTGTTGTAGTAATCGTCGCGGTAGATGAACATGATCACGTCCGCATCCTGCTCGATGGCGCCGGATTCGCGCAGGTCGGACATCATGGGGCGCTTGTCGGTGCGTGTTTCCACGCTGCGGTTGAGCTGCGACAGCGCGATCACCGGGCAGTGCAGTTCCTTGGCCAGGGCCTTCAGGCTCCGGGAGATTTCCGACAGCTCGGTGGCCCGGTTCTCGCCCGCGGAGGCATTGCTGCCGCTCATCAGCTGCAGGTAATCGATGACGATCAGGCCCAGCTTGCCGCATTGGCGGGCTTGGCGGCGGGCCCGGGCCCGCAACTCGGCAGGGTTCAGGCCAGGCGTTTCGTCGATGAACACCGCGGCCTTGGACAGACGGTCCACCGCTTCCGTCAAGCGCGCCCACTCGTCGTCCTTCAGCGCACCGGTGCGCAGATGCTGCTGGTCGATCCGGCCCAACGAACCCACCAGGCGCAGCGCCAGCTGGTTGGCGCCCATTTCCATCGAGAACACCACCACGGGCAGGCCTTCGTTGACCGCCACGTTCTCGGCAATGTTGAGCGCAAAGGCGGTCTTGCCCATGGAGGGACGGGCCGCCAGGATGATCAGGTCGCCCCCCTGCAGGCCCGCGGTCATGCGGTCCATGTCGTAGAAGCCGGTTCGCACCCCGGTGACTTCCTCGGCCCCGTTCTCGGCCAGTTCGGTCACCCGGTCGATCAGGTCCATGACCAGCTTGTCCATGCTGTGGAAACCGACCTGGGTGCGCTGTCCTTCTTCAGCGATCTTGAAGATCTTGGTCTCGGCCTCGTCCAGGATCTGCGAGGCCGCCTTGCCCTGCGGATTGAAAGCCTGGGTCGCCACCTCGTCGGACACCGCGATGAGCTTGCGCAGCACGGCACGCTCACGCACGATCTCCGCGTAACGGCGCATGTTGGCCGCGCTGGGCACGCTCTGCGCCAGGGCGTTGAGGTAGTTCAGGCCCCCGCATTCCTCGGCCTTGCCCAGAGCCTGCAGCTGCTCGAACACCGTGATCACATCGGCCGGCTTGCTCGCCCCGATCAAGGTGCCGATGGCACCGAAGATCATCCGGTGCTCGTAGCGGTAGAAGTCGCCCTCGCCCAGCACATCGGCCGCCCGGTCCCAGGCGCCGTTGTCCAGCAGCAGGCCGCCCAGCACACTCTGCTCGGCCTCGTTCGAGTGCGGAGGCACCCGCAGCTTGGCCACCTCCTCGTCGCGAGGGCCGGCCTGGGGATCGTGGGCATCGAAGATCGTGGGCATCGTCAAATCATACGGGGAGGCCGGCATTTCCCGTTGTGCACAAGCCTGTGGATTTCGCGGGGACAGCCGGTGGATGGGCTGTGGATGCTGGCAAAAGAAAAGGGCCGGTCAAGACCGGCCCTCTCGGATGGCTGCAGAAGCGGATTACTCGGCTTCGGGAACCACCTTCACGGTGATGTCGACCACCACATCGGTGTGGGCGGCGACGCTGACCGGGAATTCGCCCACGGCCTTGAGCGGACCGTGCGGCATGCGCACCTGGGCCTTGGGGATCTCAAAACCGATCTTGCCCAGGGCTTCAGCGACGTCGTGGTTGGTGACCGAGCCGAACAGGCGGCCGTCCACGCCGGCCTTCTGGGCGACGGTGACGGTCAGGCCAGCCAGCTTTTCGCCAACGGCTTGAGCGGCGGTCAGCTTTTCAGCGGCGACCTTTTCCAGTTCGGCACGACGGGCCTCGAATTCCTTGATCGCGACTTCCGTGGCGCGACGGGCGCGCTTGGTCGGGATCAGGAAGTTGCGGGCGTAGCCGTCCTTGACCTTGACGATATCGCCCAGGTTGCCCAGGTTGGCCACCTTTTCCAGCAGGATGATTTGCATGGTGGGCTCCTATCAGACCTTGTGTTGGTCGCTGTACGGCAGCATCGCCAGGAAGCGCGAGCGCTTGATGGCGTTGGTCAGCTGGCGCTGGAAGAAGGCACGGGTGCCGGTCAGGCGGGCCGGCGTGATCTTGCCGTTCTCACCGATGAAATCGCGCAGCAGATCCACATCCTTGTAGTCGATGTGCTTGACGCCAGCGACGGTGAAGCGGCAGAACTTCTTGCGGCGGAACAGCAGCGACTGCTGGTTGCGCTTGGGACGGCGGTCCTTCGAAAAACGAGACTTGGGCGGGGGCATACGATGACCTCTGAATTGTCTATCCGGGTTGCACGTCAGGTTCTTCAGTGGCGATGCTGGTCACGTGGAACACCACCCCCTTGCCATTGCGCGAGGGTGCCAGGAAACCGGCAAACTGGGCCGGGTTCCCCAGCACCAGCGCCTGCGCTGGTCGGGTGATGTCTCCGATGGCCACCGCTCGGATCTGCAGAGAGACCTTGCGGAGCTGGCCGTTCTGGGTGACCTCCGAATCCGACTGCAGAGTCAGATCCAGGGCCGGCAGACCGGCGGGGGTGTAACGCATCGCACCGCGTTCGACCACGTGGGCTGCAAGAACCAGTCGGTTCATGGCAGATGGCGTGGCCGGACCGAACCTGTCAGGTTCAGGCGGCGGTTTCCTGGGCTGCCTTGCGGGCTTCTTCCTTCTCGACCGACTTCATCATGACGGACGGGGCGGTTTCGGCCTGGTCCATCTTGACGGTCAGGTGACGCAGCACGGCGTCGTTGAAGCGGAAGCCGGTTTCCAGCTCGACCAGCACTTCCTTCGAGCACTCGATGTTCAGGCACAGGTAGTGCGCCTTGGCGAGCTTCTGGATCATGTAGGCCAGCTGACGGCGGCCCCAGTCTTCCACACGATGGACCTTGCCACCACCCGCGGTGATCAGGCCCTTGTAACGCTCCAGCATGGCCGGAACCTGTTCGCTTTGATCCGGATGGATCAGCAGAACGATCTCATAGTGACGCATGAAAACTCCTTGTGGTTTCCTGGGCCCCTGGGTGCCCCCGAGAAACCGGGGAAAGGGGCGGAAGCTGCCTGGGAGCGTCGATGAACCCATGACAGCAAGGGGGAGCCGATGATTATGGCACAAATGAAACAGGCCGGGCTAACCCGGCCTGCAAAGCATCTCCGGGGCGCTCAGGCCCCCAGAGGTTGCCTCATCAGCTGCCCTTGGCCAACAGCGTCCAGGTCTCCACCACCGAGTCGGGGTTCAGGGAGATCGAGACAATGCCCTCTGCGGTCAGCCACTGAGCGAAGTCAGGGTGATCGCTGGGGCCCTGCCCGCAGATGCCGATGTACTTGCCAGTGGCGCGGCAGGCCGCGATGGCCCGCGAGATCAGGGCCTTCACGGCGGGATCGCGCTCGTCGAAGTCCTCGGCCAGCAGTTCCAGGCCCGAGTCACGGTCCAGGCCCAGGGTCAGCTGGGTCAGGTCGTTCGAGCCGATGGACATGCCATCGAAGTGCTGCAGGAACTGCTCGGCCAGGATGGCGTTGCTGGGCACCTCGCACATCATGATGACGCGCAGACCGTTGTCACCGCGCTTGAGTCCACGGCCGGCCAGCAGACCGATGACACGCTCGGCCTGGCGCACCGTGCGCACGAAGGGCACCATGATCTCGACATTGGTCAGGCCCATGTCGTTGCGCACGCGCTTGAGGGCTTCGCATTCCATGCCGAAGGCGTCTGCGAACTCGCCGCTGATGTAGCGGGAAGCACCGCGGAAACCCAGCATCGGGTTCTCTTCATCCGGCTCGTAGCGCGAGCCGCCGATCAGCTTCTTGTACTCGTTGGACTTGAAGTCCGACAGGCGCACGATCACCGTCTTGGGCCAGAAGGCCGCGGCGATGGTGGCAATGCCCTCGGCCAGCTTGTCCACGTAGAAGGCACGCGGCGAGGCGTGGCCGCGGGCCACCGACTCGACCGCCTTCTTCAGGTCAGGATCGACATTGGGATAGTCGAGGATGGCCTTCGGGTGGATGCCGATGTTGTTGTTGATGATGAACTCCAGGCGGGCCAGGCCGACGCCGGAATTGGGCAGCTGCGCGAAGTTGAAGGCCAGCTGGGGGTTGCCCACGTTCATCATGATCTTGACCGGGCTGTGCGGCATCTCGCCACGGCTCACCTCGGTCACTTCGGTTTCCAGCAGGCCGTCGTAGACGTAGCCGGTATCGCCTTCCGAGCAGGCCACGGTCACCAGCGCACCGTCGGCCAGCTTCTCGGTGGCATCGCCGCAGCCCACCACGGCCGGGATGCCCAGCTCACGCGCGATGATGGCCGCGTGGCAGGTGCGGCCACCGCGGTTGGTCACGATGGCGCTGGCGCGCTTCATCACCGGCTCCCAGTTCGGGTCGGTCATGTCGGTGACCAGCACGTCGCCGGGCTGCACGCGGTCCATCTCGCTGATGGAGCTGACCAGACGCACCGGGCCGGTGCCGATCTTCTGTCCGATGGCGCGGCCTTCGGCCAGCACGGTGCTGTGGCCCTTGAGCTTGTAGCGGTGCTCGACCTGGTTTTCGGCCTGGCTGCGCACAGTCTCCGGGCGGGCCTGCAGGATGTAGAGCTTGCCGTCCACGCCATCCTTGCCCCACTCGATGTCCATCGGGCGGGCATAGTGCTTCTCGATGATCATCGCGTAGCGGGCCAGCTCGGTGACGTCGGCATCGCTGAGCGAGTAGCGGTTGCGCTGTTCCGGCGGGGTGTCTACGGTCTTGACCAGCTTGCCGCTGGCGGCCTTCTCCTCGGGCGAGGCAAAGGTCATCTTGATCAGCTTGGAGCCCAGCGTGCGGCGGATCACCGCCTGCTTGCCGGCCTCCAGGGCGGGCTTGTGCACGTAGAACTCGTCAGGGTTCACGGCACCCTGCACCACCGTCTCGCCCAGGCCATAGCTGGAGGTGACGAAGACCACGTCCTTGAAGCCGGACTCGGTGTCGATGGTGAACATCACGCCAGCCGCGCCCAGGTCGGAACGCACCATGCGCTGAACGCCAGCCGACAAGGCCACCACGTCATGGGCGAAGCCCTTGTGCACGCGGTAGCTGATGGCGCGGTCGTTGTAGAGGGAGGCGAAGACCTCCTTCATCTTGTGCAGCACATCGTCGATGCCATGCACGTTCAGGAAGGTCTCCTGCTGACCCGCGAACGAGGCGTCGGGCAGGTCCTCGGCGGTGGCCGAGGAACGCACGGCCCAGGTTGCGTCGGGCGAGCCCGCAGCCACGCGCTCGTACTCGGCGCGCACCGCAGCCTCGAACTCTGACGGGAACGGGGCATCGGTCACCCACTGGCGGATCTCGGCACCGGCCTCGGCCAAGGCACGCACATCCTCGATGTCCAGGGCCGCCAGACGGGCACTGATCTTCTCGGTCAGGCCACCATGTGCCAGGAAGACCCGGAAGGCATGGGCAGTGGTCGCAAAGCCACCGGGCACGCGCACGCCGGCCTCGGCCAGTTGGCTGATCATCTCGCCGAGGCTGGCGTTCTTGCCGCCGACGGTCTCGACGTCGGTCATCCTCAGATGTTCGAAGGGGACGACCAGGGCGGTGTCCAGTGCGTTGTGGGACATGAAAGCTCCTTGATGACAAAAACCGGTGTCGCACGGGACGCGAGCGGGCCCTCTGGCGCACGCTTCACAGGCATCTGATCGTTGTTATGGCCTGGAAGCTGCGCCGGGAGGACCAGGCTTGTGACGGCTTTCCGTCACACCGCCTGCGCCATCCTGGCGAAGATGACCGAATTCTACGGACGGAATGCCTATCATTGCCCCCGACACTCGACAAAAGGTTTTCTGCATGCCCAATCGCACCGTTTTCTATGTCTCTGATGGCACCGGCATCACCGCAGAAACCTTCGGCCACTCCATCCTGGCCCAGTTCTCGGCCAAGCCGCGGCACGTGCGTCGCCCCTTCATCGACTCCCTGGACAAGGCGCACAAGGTGGTCACCGAGATCAATGCCGTGGCGGCCGCGGAGGGGCGGCGCCCCATCGTGTTCATCACCCTGGCTCGGCTGGACGTGCGGGGCATCCTGACGAGCGACCAGTGCAAGGGCCTGGTGATGGACCTGTTCCAGGCCTTCGTGGAGCCGCTGGAGCGCGAGTTCGGGCTCAAGTCGAACCACCGCGTCGGACGTTTCTCCGATGTGGCCAAGAGCCAGGAGTACAACGACCGCATCGAGGCCATCAACTTCTCGCTGGCCCATGACGATGGCCAGTCCTCGCGCAACCTGGAGGCCGCTGATGTCATCCTGGTCGGTGTGAGCCGCAGCGGCAAGACACCCACCTCGCTGTACCTGGCCATGCAGCACGGCATCAAGGCAGCGAACTACCCGCTCATCCCCGAGGACTTCGAGCGCGGCCACCTGCCCAGTTCGCTGACGCCCTACAAGCACAAGTGCTTCGGGCTGACGATCGACGCCGAGCGATTGGCCCACATCCGCAACGAGCGGCGCCCGGAAAGCAAGTACGCCTCGATCGAGAACTGTCGCTACGAAGTGAAGCAGGCCGAGATGCTGATGAAGCGCAGTGGTATCCACTGGCTCAGCTCGACCCACAAGTCGATCGAGGAGATCGCCGCGACCATCCTGCGCGACGTGCTCTCCGACCCGGCCAGCTGAACTCAGTCCCGCGGCCCGCTCTGCGCCCCGGTGGCGCTGGCGAACAGGCAGATGGCCGCTGCCGCGCCCACGTTGAGGGATTCCTCGCCACCCGGCTGGGGGATGCTCACGGTGTGGGTGCAGCGGTCCATCAGGACCGAGGACACACCCTGCCCTTCGTGACCCAGCACCCAGGCACAGGGCCAGGGCAAGGCGCCCTGCCCCAGGACCAGCCCCGCGTGGGAGCTGGTGGCCAGCAGCGGTACCTCGAGCGCCGCCAGATCGTCCGCCGACAGGGCCTCGACCAGGCTCAGTGCAAAGTGCGCCCCCATGCCCGCACGCAGCACCTTGGGCGACCACAGGGCTGCCGTGCCCTTGAGGGCCAGCACCTGCCGCACGCCAAAGGCGGCGGCACTGCGCAGGATGCTGCCCACATTGCCGGCATCCTGCAGCCGGTCCAGCACCACGGTGAACACGCCCGGCTGGACGACCGGTGCCTGCGGCAGGCTCACCAGGGCGCCGACCGACACCGGCGATTCCAGGCTGCAGAGCCCCCGGAACAGCTCCGCGGACACCAGGGCCGTGCGCCGCGCCTGGGCCGTCCAGGCCTGCCAATCGGCGCGGGCCGTCCAGGCACCCTCGGTCATCACCAGCGCCTCCAGCATCCAGCCGCGGGCCAGCGCCGCGCTCACCAGATGGTCGCCCTCCAGCCAGACCTGCCCGGCCTTGCGGTAGCCACCCGGATCGGCCAGCAGCTTGCGGATGCGCTGCAGCAGCGGGTTGTCGCGCGCACTGATGCGCAGCGCCTCGACCTCCGGCGGAAACGACAGGCTCATGCCCGCTCCTGCAATGCGGCCCGCACCGGACCAAAACTGCGGCGATGCACAGGGCTGGCCCCGTGCGTGCGCAAGGCGGCCAGGTGTTCTGCGGTGGGATAGCCCTTGTGGGTGGCAAAACCGTAGTCGGGCCAGCGGGCATGCATGTCCTCGCAGAGGCGGTCGCGGTGCACCTTGGCCAGGATGGAGGCCGCCGAGATGGCCGGCACCTTCGCATCGCCCTTCACGATGGCCTCGCCCGGCACCTTCAGCACGGGCAGGCGGTTGCCGTCCACCAGCACCTTGGCTGGCGGCAGGCGCAGACCCTCCACCGCCCGGCGCATGGCCAGCATGGTGGCGTGCAGGATGTTGAGCTGGTCGATCTCCTCGACACTGGCCTCGGCGATGCAGCAGCACAGCGCCTTGGCCCGGATCTCGTCGTAGAGCTGATCCCGGCGGCGCGCGCTGAGCTGCTTGGAGTCCCGCAGGCCGGCAATGGGGTGGAGATCGTCGAGGATCACGGCCGCGGCCACCACCGGCCCCGCCAGCGGCCCGCGGCCCGCTTCGTCGACACCGGCCACCAGACCGGTGACATCGAAGTGCAGGCTCATCTGCTCAGGCACCGAGGACTTGCGCGATCGCATCGCTGGCCTTGCGCGCCGTGTCCTGGCGCAGCATGTGATGAAGGTCGGTGAAGCGGGCCTGCAGGCGCTCGCGGCGCGGCGCGTCGTCCAGCCAGGCCAGGCCTTCGCGGGCCAGGGCCTCGGGCGTGGCGGCATGCTGCAGCAACTCCGGCACGGCAAAGTCGCGCAGCAGGATGTTGGGCAGCCCCACCCAGGGCAGGTAGGCCATGTGCCGCATGTACTGCCAGTTCAGCCAGTGCATGCGGTAGGTGATGACCATGGGGCGCTTGAAGAGCGCGGCTTCCAGCGTGGCGGTGCCGCTGGCGATCAGTGTCAGGTCGCAGGCGGCAAGTGCCTCGTGGGAGCGGCCAGCCAGGCACTGCAGGTCCAGGCCCGGCGCATGCTGGGCCACCAGGGCCTCCACCTCGGCCTCCAGCCCCGGCACAACGGGCAGGATGAAGCGCAGGCCGGGCCGCTGCCCGGCCATGCGCAGCGCGGCCTCCAGCAGCACCGGCCCGATGTAGCGCAACTCGCTGCGGCGGCTGCCTGGCAGCAGCGCCACCACGGTGTCGGACGCCGCCAATCCCAGGTCGGCACGGGCCTGGGCCTGAGGCACCTCCAGCGGGATGCGATCGGCCATGGGATGGCCGACGAAGGTCGCCGCCACACCGTGCTCGGCCAGCAGCGCAGGCTCGAACGGGAACAGGCACAGCACATGGTCCGCCGCCGCGGCCAGCTTCTTCACCCGCCCGCCCCGCCAGGCCCAGATGGACGGACAGACGAAATGCACGGTGCGGATGCCTTGGGCCTTGAGCGGCTGCTCCAGGCCGAAATTGAAGTCGGGCGCATCCACCCCGATGAACACGTCCGGCCGCTGGACCAGCAGCCGGTCACGCAGCTGGTTGCGGATGCCCACCAGCTCGCGGTAGTGGCGCAAGGCATCCACATAGCCGAAGACCGACAGCTTGTGGCTGGGCCACCAGACGTCGAAGCCCTCGGCCTGCATGCGGGGGCCGCCAATGCCTGCCGCACTCAGCGCCGGCCAGCGGGACTTCAGGCCGCTGAGCAGCAGGCTGGCCAGCAGGTCACCCGAGGCCTCGCCGGCCACCATGCCCAGGCGCGGCGCCTGCAGAGGGGCGATGGGATGACTCACCTCAGCGCACGATGCCGCGCTCGGCGGCCGCCAGGAAGGACAGCATGCTGTCGATGTCGCCATCGGCCTCGGGCTGTGTGCCCTTGAGCGCCTCAATGCCCTGCTGGGCCTGGGCCAGGGTCAGGCCGCTGCGGTAGAGCAGCTTGTGCATCTGCTTGATCACGGCCTGACGCTCGGCCGAGAAGCCGCGCCGCCGCAGGCCGGTGAGGTTCACGGCGCGCGCGGTCAACGGGTTGCCGTCCACCGTCATGAACGGCGGCACGTCCTGGGCCACATGGCCCTGGAAGCCGATCATCGCGTGTGCCCCGATCTTGACGAACTGGTGCACGCCACTGAGGCCGCCGATGGTGGCCCAGTCTCCGACATGCACGTGCCCGGCCAGGGTGGCATTGTTGGCCAGCACGCAGTGGTCGCCCAGCTGCACATCGTGCGCAATGTGCACGTAGGCCATGACCCAGTTGTCGGACCCCACACGTGTCACACCGCCATCCTGCACCGTGCCGGTGTTGAAGGTGCAGAACTCGCGCACGGTGTTGCGGTTCCCGATCAACAGCTCGGTGTCCTCGCCCGCGTACTTCATGTCCTGCGGCGCTGCGCCGATGGAACTGAACTGGAAGAAGCGGTTGTCGCGCCCGATCGTGGTCCGCCCCTCGATCACGCAGTGCGCGCCGACGGTGGTACCGGCCCCGATGCGAACCCGCGGGCCGATGACGGCGTAAGGCCCGACAGTCACCGAGCCGTCCAGCTCGGCGGCGGGGTCCACCAGCGCTGTGGAATGGATGCTGGCCATGGCCGCGTCCCTCACTCAGGTGATGCTGCGCACCGCGCACATCAGCGAAGCCTCGGCCGCCAGCTCCTCGCCCACCAGGGCACGGGCGCTGTACTTGTAGATGCCAGCCTTGGCACGCTCGATGGTCGCCTCCAGGATCAGTTGGTCACCCGGCTCCACCGGACGCTTGAAGCGCGCGCCATCGATGCCGGCAAAGTACACCACCGTGTCTTCGCCGGGGTACTGATCCACCGAAGCAAAGGACAGCAGCGCCGCCGCCTGGGCCATGGCTTCCAGGATCAGCACGCCCGGCATGACCGGACGGTGCGGGAAATGGCCGGTGAAGAAGGGTTCGTTGATCGTGACGTTCTTGATGGCCCGGACGCGCACGTTCTTTTCCAACTCCAACACCCGGTCCACCAGCAGGAACGGATAGCGATGGGGCAGGCGCTTGAGGATGTCGTGGATGTCCATTGTGCTTGTCATGGTGTGAGCTTCTTCTCGAGCGCGCGCACTCGGCTGCGCAGGGTGTGCAACTGGCGCAGCGTGGCCGCGTTCTTTTCCCAGTTGCTGTTTTCATCGATGGGGAAAAAGCCGGTGTAGTGTCCCGGCTTGGTCAGGGAAGCCATCACCAGGCTGCCGGCGGTGACATGCACGTCGTCGACGATCTGCAGGTGCCCGCTGATCATGGCCGCACCACCGAAGGTGCAACGGGCGCCGATGCGTGCGCTGCCGGCCACGCCCACGCAACCCGCCATGGCCGTGTGGTCGCCAATCTGCACGTTGTGGGCAATCTGGATCAGGTTGTCGAGCTTGACGCCGTTGCCCAGCACAGTGTCATCCAGGGCCCCGCGGTCCACGCAGGTGCAGGCACCGATGTCCACATCGTCGCCAATGCGGACCACGCCCAGCTGCTCGATCTTCTGCCAGCCCTGCGCGGAAGGCGCGAAGCCGAAACCATCTGAGCCGACCACGGCGCCGCTCTGCAGCTTGCCGCGCTGGCCGATGAGGCAGCCCTCGCCAAACAGAGCTCGCGGGGCCAGGACCGTGAAGGCGCCAATGCTCGCATGCGCCCCCACATGACATTGGGCCCCCACCACGGCGCCCTCGCCCACCACCGCACCATCACCGATGAAGGCCAAAGGACCGATCGAGGCACTGGGGTGAATCAGGACGCCTTCGCCGATCACCGCCGACGCATGGACGCCAGCAACGGGTGCCGGACGCACCCGCTTGGCCCACCAGCCGGTGAGGCGTGCGTGGTAGAGGTAAGGGTCGGGGGTGACGATCACCGCCCCCCGCGCTGCGGCCTCGTCGCGCCATTCCGGGCGCACGATCACGCAGGCAGCTTCGGTGGTCTGCAGCAGAGGCTTCAGCTTGGCCTGGGCCAGGAAGCTGATGCTGTGCTCGTCGGCGGCCTCGAGCGAGGCCAAGCGGGTGATGACGCCATCGCCATCACCGATGAGTTCGCCGCCCAGGTCCTGAACGATGTCAGCCAGACGGACCGGAGCGGCCACGCCCGGCAGAGAGTTCATGGAAGGACGGCCTTTCTCACTTGCCGGCGTTCAGCGCGTCGATCACCTTCTTGGTGATGTCGACACGGGGGCCGGCGAACACGACTTCCTGCAGGATCAGGTCGTACTTGTCCTGCTCGAAGATCTGCTTGATGACCTTGCTGGCACGCTCGGTCACTGCAGCGAGTTCCTCGTTCTTGCGCGTGTTGAGGTCTTCCATCAACTCGCGGCGCTTGCGTTCGAAGTCGCGCTGCTGCTCCGACAGATCACGCTGCCGACGGGTGCGCTCGGCTTCGGAGAGGGTCGGGCCTTCCTTGTCGAGCTTGTCCATGTCGGCGCGCAGCTTGGTGCCGGTGTCGTTCAGTTCACCCTCGCGCTTCTTGAATTCGGCCTCCAGCCGGGCCTGGGCGGCCTTGGCGGGCGTTGCCTCGCGCAGCACGCGCTCGGCGTTCACATAGCCGATCTTGAGTTCCTGTGCCGAGGCGCCCACGGCCAGGGACAGGGCCGCGCAGGCCAGCACGGATTTCACGAGCGAAGTCATCATCAGAAAGAAGTTCCGATCTGAAACTGGAAGCGTTGGATTTTATCGCTGCTGAAGGCCCGCAAGGGCACGCCATAGCTCATCTTGAGGGGGCCCACCGGCGATACCCAGCTCAGGCCAAAGCCCGCCGAGGCGCGGAGATCGTCCAGATGCACCTGTTGCGAGGTGCCCCAGACGTTGCCGGTGTCGGCGAAGGCGAAGATGCGCAGGCTCTTGTCGTTGCCGGTGCCAGGCACCGGGAAGTACAACTCGGCGTTGGCATTGAACTTCTTGTTGCCGCCGATGTAGGCGCCGGTCACGTCGGTGGTGCCAAAGGAGTTCTGCTCGAAGACCCGCACCGAACCCAGGCCACCACCGTAGTAGTTCTTGAAGATGGGGTAGGAGCGGCCATCCAGTCCGGTGCCCACACCCAGTTCGGCGTTCAGGCCCAGCGTGAGCTTCGGGAAGTAGGGAACCGCCAGGTACTGCTGGATCTGACCGTTCATCCGGGCATAGCGCACGTCGCCCACCAGACTGAAGTCGATGTTCAGTCGCTGGTAGCGGCCGCGCGTGGGGGCCATCGGGTTGTCGCGCTCTTCGCGCGCCCAACCGATCGTGAACGGCAGATCCCAGCTGTGGGTGCCGAACTCGTCAGCGAACTTGGTGTAGCTCAGCGGCAGGCCCTTGGAGGTGCCGATGATGGTGGCCTCGGCCCCGACCCCGAAGAACACGGTGTCGAATTCGCTGAACGGCACGCCGAAGCGGATGGCCACACCCGGGGTAGCCAGGTCGTAGGAACTACCGCGGCTGTTGTAGGGCTTGGACTGCCGATAGTAGATGTCGATGGCGCGCGACACACCGTCATCGGTGAAATAAGGATCCACCGTGGAGATGGCCAGGGACCGGCTGGACTTGGCGGTGTTCACGCCGAAGGACAGCGAGTTGCCCGAGCCGAAGATGTTCTCCTTGCTGATGGACGCCGACAGCGACAGCCGGTCCGCGCTCGAATAGCCTGCGGAGAGGTTCAGGCTGCCGGTGGGCTTCTCCTTCACGTTCAGCGTCAAGTCCACCTGATCGGGGGCCCCCGGCACCTCGTTGGTGTCGACCGTGACCTCGTCGAAGTAGCCCAGGCGCTCCACCCGGTCACGCGACAGCTTGATGCGGTTGCCGTCGTACCAGGCCGACTCGAACTGGCGGAACTCCCGGCGGATCACCTCGTCCCGCGTGATGGTGTTGCCTGCCAGGTTGATGCGGCGCACGTTGACCCGCACGCCGGGGTTGGCCCGCAGCACCACCACGACCTGGCCGGTCTGGCGGTCGATCTGGGGCTGGGACTCCACCTTGGCAAAGGCATAGCCGTAGGAGGCATACAGGTCGGTGAAGCGGCGCACCGTGCCCGACACGTCGTCGCCGCGGTATGGCTCGCCCGGCTGGATCGACACGCGTGCCTGGAATTCGTCTTCCTTGCCGAGGTAGTTGCCTTCCAGGCGCACACCGGTCACGGTGTAGGGCAGGCCTTCGTCCACGACGATGCCGATGTCGATGTGCTGCTTGTCAGGCGAGATGGTGACCTGGGTGGACTTGACCTGGAACTCCAAGTAGCCGCGGTTCAGGTAATAAGACCGGATCTTCTCGAGATCGGCATTCAGCTTGGTCCGCGCGTAGCGGTCGGTCTTGGTGTACCAGGTCAGCCACCCGGTGGTGGTCAGGTCCATCATGTCCAGCAGCGTGGACTCATCGAAGGCCTGCGCACCCTGGATGTGGATGCTGCGGATCTTGGCGACGTTGCCTTCAACCACGTTGAAGGTCACATCCACCCGGTTGCGCGAGATCGGCGTGGCCGTCGTCACCACCTCGGCACCGTAGTAGCTGCGGGACAGGTACTGGCGCTTGATTTCCTGCTCGGCCCGATCGATCACCGCCTTGTCGTAGGGCTGGCCGTCGCTGATGCCGTTGTCCTTCAGGGCCTTGGCCAGGGTGTCCTTGTCGAACTCCTTGAGCCCACTGAAGTTCACCGAGGCGATGAAGGCGCGCTCCTGCACCACCACCACCACGACCCGGCCCTCGAGCTCGATGCGCACATCCTTGAACAGGCCGGTGGCGAACAGGGCACGCAGGGCCGCGGCGGCCTTGTCGTCGGTGTAACTGTCCCCCACGCGGAATGGCAGGGCGGCAAACACGCTGCCGGGGTCGCTGCGCTGCAGGCCTTCCACGCGGATGTCCGCGATGTCGAAGGGCTCCACCGCATGCACCAGGGGCGCATGGGCGACGGTCAGCAAGGCCACGCAGGCAGGAACCGGCCGAAGCCAGCGCTCAAGGGGGGATGATCGCATCGGAAAGAGTGTCACTACAGGCCCAGCAACCGGGCCACATCGTTGGATAGGGCAATGGACATCATCAGCAGCAGCACGATGGCACCACCGCGCTGCAGCCATGCCTGCCAATGGTCCGGGACCGGGTGGCCGGTCACCCCCTCGAAAACGTAATATATCAGGTGACCACCGTCGAGCATGGGCAGCGGCAGCAGGTTCAGAACGCCCAGGCTCACGCTGATCATGGCGAGAAAAGCCAGGTAGGGAACCAAGCCCATCTGGATCGATTGACCGGCATAGTCGGCGATGGTCAGCGGCCCGCTGAGCTGCTTGAGCGAAGCCTGACCGACCAGCATGCGCCCCAACATGCGCAGGCTGGTCCAAGCGGTGTCCCAGGTCTGTGCGAAGGCTTGCTGCAGGCCTTCCAACGAGCCCAGCCGCACCATCACCATCGCGGGCGCGCGGCCCACGTAGGCATCAATGCGGCCAATGGGGCCGCTGGCGTCACGGTCCTCGACACGCCGGGGCGTCACGGCGATCGACAGCCGCTGCCCCTGGCGTTCCACCAGCCACTGCATCGTGCCAGGCGCATGGGCGCCTGCGCCACGGATCGACTCACGCAGAGACTGCGCATCCGCCACCGGCCGTCCATCCACCGTGAGCACCCGGTCGCCTTCGTGCAGGCCGGCCTGCTCGGCCGGGCCACCGGCCTCCAGGCGCCCCAGCACCGGCTCGCTGAACGCATTGCCGATGCCGATGCGGCGGATCAGCGGCCCGTCCAGCTCGGCGCCCTCCAATTGCCCCACCGGCAGCACCACCACCCGCCGGTGAGCGCCCTGGGCATCGGCCACAGCCAGTTGGATGGACTGCCGATCCAGCACCGCCTGGGCCAGGGCCCTGCGCACATCGTTGAGCGAGCGTGCTGCCTGCCAGTCTCCCTCGCCCACATGGAAGGACTGCACACGGTCCCCGGCCTGAAGACCGGCGCCCTCGGCCAGGCTGCCGGCAGTCGGCGCGGCCAGGACTGGCTCGGCCTCCAGGGTCCCGATCCAGCCCGCCCCGGCATACAGCAGCACGGCCAGCAACAGATTGGCCACCGGTCCCGCCGCGACGATGGCCATTCGACGCCGCAGCGGCTGTCGGTCGAAGGCCTGCGCCGCCTGGTCGGCTGGCACCTCGCCTTCCCGGCTGTCCAGCATGCGAACGTAGCCACCCAAAGGGATCAAGGCGAGCGTGAATTCGACACCATCGCGCGAGACACGCCGCAAGAGCACACGGCCAAACCCCACGGAGAAGCGCAGGACCTTCACACCACACCAGCGGGCCACCTTGTAGTGGCCAAATTCGTGCACGACGATGAGCACCCCCAAGGTCAGCACAAAGGCCAGTGGCGTGATCGGCATGGGTCAGTTCAGGCGGGCAATGATCTCGCGTGCACGAAGGCGGGCCTGCTCATCCAGCGCGAGCAGGGCCTCCACCGGCACATCCAGCGACAGACTCAGGCGAGGCACCTCAAGTTCCAGCGTCCGGGCCACGACTTCGTGAATCTCGGTGAACCGCAGGCGGCGCGCCAGGAACGCCGCCACGGCTTCTTCATTGGCAGCATTGAGCACGGCCGTGCTGCCATGCGGACCTTCCAAAGCCTCCCAGGCCAGAAAGAGGCCAGGAAAACGGGCACGCTCGGGCGCCTCGAAAGTCAGGGATTTGAGGCTCAAAAAATCCAGCGCGGCGGCCCCCGAGGCGATGCGCTCCGGGAAGGACAGACCGTAGGCAATGGGCACGCGCATGTCGGGCGTGCCCAACTGGGCCAACACCGACTGGTCGCGGCAGACCACCATCGAGTGGATGATGCTCTGAGGATGGATGACCACCTTCACCTGGGACGGGGTCAGATCGAACAGCCAACGGGCCTCGATGACCTCCAGCGCCTTGTTCATCATCGTGGCCGAATCCACCGAAATCTTGCGACCCATCACCCAATTCGGGTGGGCACAGGCCTGATCCGGTGTCACCTCTCGCAGACTGGCCGGCTCGGCTTGGCGAAATGGGCCGCCGGAGGCGGTCAGCACGATGTGATCGATGCGTTGCGCCCAGGTCGAGCGGTCTTCGGGCAGGCACTGGAAGATGGCCGAGTGCTCGCTGTCGATGGGCAGCAGTTGCGCCCCTCCATCACGCACCGCGGCGATGAACTGGGCACCGCCCACGACCAGGGCCTCCTTGTTGGCCAGCAGCAGGCGCTTGCCCGCGCGGGCTGCGGCCATGCAGGCCGGCAGGCCGGCGGCACCGACGATGGCGGCCATCACGCTGTCCACCTCGCCGTGGGCCGCCAGGGCCACCAGGGCCTGCGGCCCGGCCAGCACCTCGGTGGGCAGCCCCTCGGCGCGCACCGCAGAGGCCAGCCGCTGCGCAGCATCCATGTCACTCATGGCCGCCCAGCGGGGCCGCCATTGCCGGCATTGGGCCAGGAGTTCGTCCACGCGCGAATGCGCGCTCAGAGCGACCACCTCGAACCGTTCGGGGTGGCGTGCCGCCACATCCAGCGTGTTGGTACCGATCGACCCGGTCGACCCCAGAATGCACAGCCTCTGCCGCGTCGTCATCGTCTTCTCCCTCACAGGCTGGCCAGCGCCATCACGGCTGGCAGCACCGGCAACAGGGCGTCCACCCGGTCCAGCACACCACCGTGTCCCGGCAGCAAGCCACTCGAATCCTTCATGCCCGCCGCCCGTTTGGCCAGCGACTCCAGCAGATCGCCCATGATGCCCAGCGCGACGAGGGCCGCCAGGGCCAGCACGGCGCCCAGCCCCCCCAAGCCGGACCACAGGCGGTCAAACAAGCTTGTCGCAGCGGCATCCACCCAGTGCTCAGCCCCCGCCCAGGCCAGGGCCAACAGGCCCACACCGACCAAGCCGGTCCAGGCCCCCTCCCAGGTCTTGCCCGGACTGATCGTCACGGCCAGCTTGCGCCGCCCCCAGGTCTTGCCACCGAAATAGGCGGCGATGTCCGACATCCAGACCAGGCACAGCGCCGAGAGCAGAAAGTTGAGCCCCAGCCCGCGGGCGTTGCAGAAAGCCAGCCAGGCGGCCGGCAGCACCAGCACCCCGATGAACCAGCGTGCACCGCGGGGCAGATGAGGCCAGGCCTGCGGGCCGCTGCGCAGGCCCAGGGCGCCGCCCACCACCCAACAGACCGTGGCCGCCCACCAGACCCAGGCGGGCGCCTGGACGGACCAGCCGGCCCAGGCGCCCAGGGCACACAAGGCCACCACCACCGCCCCCGTGCCCCAGGTGCGCCAACCTGAGAAACCGTTCAGGCGGGCCCATTCCCAGCCCCCAGCCCCGATGAGCACCAAGGTCAGCAAGGCGAAGGGCCAAGGCGAACTGGCCAGCAGCGCAGGCAGAAGCAGCGCCAGCAGGACCAGCGCGGTGATGACTCGTTGGATCAGCATGGAGACCCGATCAGGCCGACTGCTCGGGCGCCTGCGCCTGCTTGACACCGCCGAAGCGCCGATCCCGGCGGGCGAAATCGGCAAAGGCCTTGTCCAGCTCGGCTTCGTCGAAGTCCGGCCAGAGGCAGTCAGTGAAATACAACTCGGCGTAGGCCAGTTGCCAGAGCAGGAAATTGCTCACCCGCACCTCGCCACCCGTGCGGATGAACAGATCCGGATCCGGCGCATAGGCCAAGGCCATGTGACGAGACAGCGCTTCCTCGGTCAGCGCCTCGGGCGAGACACCTTCGGCCAGCGCGCGCTGGCAGGCCTGGACGATGTCCCAGCGGCCGCCGTAATTGAAGGCCACCGTCACATGCAGACCGGTGTTGTTGCGGGTCTGTTCCTCGGCCTCATTCCAAGCATGACGCACCCGCTCGGACACCTTGCTGCGGTCTCCAGCCACATGGATGCGTACGCCACGTGAGGCCAGCTTGGCCAGGTACTTCGAGATCCCGACCAGGACCAGATTCATCAGGCCGGAAACCTCGTCCTCGGGACGCTTCCAGTTCTCCGAGGAGAAGGCGTAGACCGTCAGGTATTCGACCCCGCGCTTCTGGCAATGGTCGATCACCCGCACCACGGTCTCCATGCCGTATTTGTGGCCGAAGATGCGAGGCATGAAGCGCTTGCGCGCCCAGCGCCCGTTGCCATCCATCACGATAGCCACGTGGCGCGGAATGCTGCCCTCAGGCGGAACCGAGGAGGTCATCCGTGTCAGACGGCCAGGATGTCGGCTTCCTTGGCCTGCACCGTTTTGTCGATCTCGGTGATCGTGCGGTCGGTCAGCTTCTGGACATCGTCCTGAGCGCGACGCTCGTCGTCCTCGGTGATGGCCTTGTCCTTGAGCAGCTTCTTCAGATGCTCGTTGGCATCGCGGCGCAGGTTGCGCACGGCCACCTTGGCGTCCTCGCCTTCGCCGCGGGCGACCTTGGTCAGCTCCTTGCGACGCTCTTCGGTCAGCGCGGGCATCGGCACGCGGATCAGATCGCCTTGCGAGGCCGGATTCAGGCCCAGATCCGACTCGCGGATGGCCTTCTCGATCTTGGAGGCCAGGCCCTTTTCCCAGGGCTGCACGCTGATCGTGCGGGCGTCGAGCAGGCTCAGGTTGGCCACCTGGCTCAGCGGCACCATGGAGCCGTAGTACTCGACATGGACCTGGTCCAGGATGCCCGGGTGGGCACGGCCGGTACGGATCTTCTGCAGCTCGTTCTTCAGGGCCTCGACCGACTTGGCCATCTTGGTCTCGGCGGTCTTCTTGATGTCAGCAATGGTCATGATCGTTCGCGTTCCGTAAATCCTCAGACGTGCACCAGGGTGCCCTCGTCCTCGCCCAGCACCACCCGCTTGAGGGCGCCCGGCTTGAAGATGGAAAAGACCTTGATCGGCAGCTTCTGGTCGCGGCACAGCGCGAAGGCGGTGGCGTCCAGCACCTGCAGGTTCTTGGAGATCGCCTCATCGAAGCTGATCTGGCTGTAGCGGGTGGCCGAAGGATCCTTCTTCGGGTCGGCGGTGTAGACGCCATCCACCTTGGTGGCCTTGAGCACCACCTGGGCGCCGATCTCGGCTCCGCGCAGGGCGGCGGCGGTGTCGGTGGTGAAGAAGGGGTTGCCGGTGCCCGCAGCAAACACGACCACCTTGCCCTCTTCGAGGTACTGCAGCGCCTTGGGCCGCACGTAGGGCTCGACCACCTGCTCGATCGAGATGGCGGACATCACGCGGGCGGTCATGCCTTCCTGGCGCATCGTGTCAGCCAGGGCCAGCGAGTTCATCACCGTGGCCAGCATGCCCATGTAGTCGGCGGTGGCGCGGTCCATGCCCACCGAGCCGCCAGCCACGCCGCGGAAGATGTTGCCACCACCGATCACCACGGCCACCTCGCAGCCCATCTCGGTGATCTCCTGCACTTCCTTGACCATGCGGACCATGGTCGCGCGGTTGATGCCGTAGGCATCGTCGCCCATCAGGGCCTCACCGGACAGTTTGAGCAGGATGCGCTTGTAGGCTGGCATGCGGGGTTCCCCAGAGCGGCGTGGATCTCGTGAATCGGCGGAAAGTGTACGCGGCGCGCTCCTGGTGAGGGTTGCAGCCGCGTACCGGTCAGGGCCTGACTTATTGGCCCTTGGCGGCGGCCACCTGGGCAGCCACTTCGGCGGCGAAGTCGTCCACCTTCTTCTCGATGCCCTCGCCCACCACATACAGGGTGAAACCCTTGACGCTGGTGTTGGCCGACTTCAGGTAGGCACCCACGGTCTGCTTGCCGTCGGAGGCCTTCACGAAGACCTGGTCCACCAGCGAGACTTCCTTCAGGTACTTCTGCACCGAACCTTCAACCATCTTGGCCACGATCTCGGCCGGCTTGCCGGATTCGGCTGCCTTGGCTTCGGCCACCGAGCGCTCGCGGGCGATCAGGTCGGCCGACACTTCGGCGGAGGTCAGGGCCACCGGCTTCATGGCGGCGATGTGCATCGCCACGTCCTTGGCAGCCACGGCATCGCCGTCGAACTCGACGACCACGCCGATGCGGGTGCCGTGCAGGTAAGTGGCCAGGGAGCCACCGTTGGCCCAGCGCTGGTAGCGGCGGAAGGACATGTTCTCGCCGATCTTGCCGATCAGGCCCTTGCGCACGTCTTCCAGGGTGGGGCCGAAGCCGTCCTGCTCGTAGGCCAGGGTGCCCAGGGCCGCGATATCGGCCGGGTTGTGCTTGGCCACCAGTTCGGCAGCGGCCTTGGCCATGGCCAGGAAGCTGTCGTTCTTGGTCACGAAGTCGGTTTCGCAGTTGACTTCGATCATCGCGCCGGTCTTGCCGTCGATGAAGGAAGCGACCACGCCTTCGGCGGTCACGCGGGCGGCGGCCTTGCCAGCCTTGGTGCCCAGCTTGACGCGCAGCAGCTCCTCGGCCTTGGTCATGTCGCCTTCGGCTTCGGTCAGGGCCTTCTTGCACTCCATCATCGGGGCATCGGTCTTGGCGCGCAGTTCAGCAACCATGCCGGCGGTAATAGCAGCCATGTTTCTCTCTCCGTGTGAGGTGGTCTTCGCAACCACCCGAGGTTCAATCAGAAATCGTTTCGGGGGTGTGAAAAAGGGGCTGTAGCAGCCCCTTGGTCACTGGCGCGATGCGCCTGCTCAGGCTTCTTCGCTGACTTCGACGAATTCGTCACCGTCGGCGGCCACGGCCTGCACCAGCTCGGTGGCGGCGTTGGCCTTGCCTTCCAGCACGGCGTCAGCCATGGCCTTGGCGTACAGGGCCACAGCCTTGGCGGAGTCGTCGTTGCCGGGGATCACGTAATCCACGCCATCGGGCGAGTGGTTGGTGTCCACCACGCCGACGACCGGGATGCCCAGCTTCTGGGCTTCCGCCACGGCGATCTTGTGGAAGCCCACGTCGATCACGAAGATGGCATCCGGCAGCGCGCCCATGTCCTGGATGCCGCCGATGTCCTTTTCCAGCTTGGTCAGCTCACGGTCGAACAGCAGCGCTTCCTTTTTGATGCGCATTTCGGCGCCAGAGTCCTTCTGGGCCTGCATGTCCTTGAGCTTCTTCAGCGAGCCCTTGACCGTCTTGAAGTTGGTCAGCATGCCACCCAGCCAACGCTGGTCAACATAGGGCATGCCGCAGCGGGCGGCTTCCAGAGCCACCACGTCACGCGCCTGACGCTTGGTGCCCACGAACAGGATGGTGCCGCGCTTGGCCGACAGCTGACGCACGAACTTCAGAGCTTCCTCGAACTTCGGCAGCGTCTTTTCGAGGTTGATGATGTGGATCTTGTTGCGATGGCCGTAAATGAACGGCGCCATCTTGGGGTTCCAGAAGCGGGTTTGGTGACCAAAGTGGACACCGGCTTCCAGCATTTCGCGCATCGAAACAGACATGGAGTACTCCAAAGGTTGGGTCTAGAAGCCCGGTCCTGATTGCCGCGCCGCAGAAAACCATCCGCAGGCCACACGCAACACCTTGAGAGACCGGGTTCGCGATTGAGGCAGCCACCACCACGGCAGCCACCTGTTCACCCCGCGGCAAACATTCGAAAAAGCGCCCAGAAGAAGGCCCTCAAAGAATTCCGCAGAGGTAAACCGCAAGATTGTAGCAGAAACTGCGACGCCGCCCCACCCGTTGGCGACAGCGACGGGAGACCGAGGAGAACCGTGTCCAAACGCAAGGCACAATGCCACTTGTCAACAACGCGATGCCGGGCGCCACGCCACCGCTGCACAGCGGTTCCAGCGTGCCTGGGGCACTGGGGGTCCCGCTCCCACCCCTGCCGCCCGCGGCTTTTCTGATGCAATCCCGGTTTCTGATCCCGTTCTCACCACAGCGCCCTCAGGGCTCAGCCGCCCGGCCACCGAGCCGCCCTCATCTCTGTTCAGACCGGAGCGCCTGACATGCACATTGGCATCGTGGGCGCCGGATTTGTCGGTGTTTGCACCGCCTTGGAGTTGTCCCTGCGCGGGCACCGGGTGGAGGTGTTTGAACGCCGCAGCGGGATCGCCGCCGAGTCGAGCTTTGCGGGCGCCGGCATCCTCTGCCCGACGGTGTTGCCCAGCCTGACCCGACACCCTCGGTGGCAGCAGCGCGCGCCGTGGAATCCCCAGGCCCGCCACCAGGCCCGCGCCCGCAAACAGCCGGATTGGCTCGCCCGTCAGCAGGTGCTGGTGCGTCTGTCCGAACTGGGCGAGCGCTGGCTGGAGCGGCTCGAAAGCGAGCACCACCTGGAGTTTGAGCAAAGGCGCGGCTGGCTGATCCTGCATTCCGATGAACGCAGCCTCAAGCTCGGCCCGGCGGATGCCGCCCACCTGGTCAGCCTGGGCCTGCCTCATCAGGTGCTTGGGCGCGAGGCGCTGAGCCAGGCCGAACCCGCGCTCGACACCGGCCGCCCCGCGGCGGGAGGGCTCTGGCTGCCCCAGGTCCGGGTGGTGAACACCCGCCAGCTGGCGCAGCTGCTCAGGCAACTGGCCCAGCAGGCTGGCGCCCTCTTCCACCTCAACACCGAGGTGGACGAAATCGACCCCCGGCACCCGACCCGACTGAGCCATGGGGCGATGGGCAGCAATCCACGGCAGGAGACCCGATTCGACGCCGTGGCGCTCTGCACCGGCACCACCTCCATGCAATGGCTGAAGACCCAGGGCCTGCGGCTGCCCCTGCGCGCCGCCCCCGGCTGCTCGGTGACCGCCCCCCTGAACCTGCCCGAGGCGATGCCGGATCCGGGACCGCAGGGGGCTGTCACGGACGCCCAGACGGGTCTGGTCCTGTCACGGCTGGGCACACGGGTGCGGATCACCGACCCGTGGGCCGAGCTGGACGCCAAGGGTCGGCCGTCCAGCCGCACACAGAGCCGGATGTACGGCGCGCTGGAGCGCTGGTTTCCGGAAGCCGGGCACGGCAATCCAGCCCAAGCCTGGCAAGGCACACGCGCAACGCTGCCTGACGACGCTCCGGTTGTGGGCCCCAGCCCCTGGCCGGGCCTGTGGTTGAACCTGGGCCACGGCGACCAGGGCAGCGCCCTGGCTGGCGGCTGTGCCCACCTGCTGGCCGACGGCCTGGAAGGGCGCCCCGCCCAGGATGGGCAGGACTTGCTGAGCTGCACGCGCTGGTGAGCGCTCGGGGGTGACAGCGCTGCTGACGCCCGCCACACTCCCGACATGGCGCTTCTCCCCGTTCTCGCACCAGCCTCAACCCAGCTGCCCCGCACAACGCTGCGTGTGCACGACACCGCGCATTCGCGGCAGATCGAGGCCAGCGCCCTGAAAAGGCAGACCGGCGCCGGTCAACTGATGGCACGGGCCGGACTGGCCGTTGCGCGCTTGGCCCTGGCCCTGGGGCAACCCCAGGGCACCTTCTGGGTGCTCTGCGGACCGGGCAACAACGGCGGCGACGGCCTGGTGGCCGCCCGGCTGCTGCACCAGCAGGGCCTGGCGGTCCGCGTGGTTCTGGCCGGCACGACGGAGCAGCAACCGCCGGACGCCCGTCAGGCATGGATCGATGCCCAAGCCGCCGGCGTTCCGTTCACGGATGAACTTCCCCCGCCCTCGCCCCCTCCGCGGGCCGTGATCGACGCCCTGCTGGGGCTCGGGCAGACCCGCCCCCTGGAGGGCCGGCTGGCCGAACTGGCCCACTGGTGCAACACCCAGGCCAGCCCGGTGCTGTCCGTGGACCTGCCCAGCGGGATGAACAGTGACACCGGGCAGGCCACCGGTGAGGTGGTGGTCCGGGCCCAGGCCACGCTGTCCCTGCTGACCCTCAAACCTGGACTGTTCACGGGCCGCGGGCGTGACCTGACCGGCGCGCTGTGGTGGGATGACCTGGGCATTCAACCCGATCCCGCCCTGCACCCGGCCTCGGCGTGGATCACAGGGCAGGAAACGGCCCTGGCCGTCTGGCCACCGAGACAGCACGCCCAGCACAAAGGCAGCTTCGGCGACCTCTGGGTGCTGGCTGGTGCGCGCGGCATGACCGGCGCCGCCTTGCTGGCGGGGCGAGCCGGCCTGGCCGGCGGTGCCGGGCGCGTCTATGTGAGTCTGCTGGACGAGAACCCACCACTGGACTGCGACCTGGTGCACCCCGAGCTGATGTTCCGTCGTCCCGCGGATTGGCAAGCGCCCGAGGTGCTCGAGAAGGCCACGGTGGTGTGCGGCTGCGGCGGCGGCCTGTCTGTGCGCCAACTGCTGCCGGAAGTGCTGAGTCGGGCACGTCGGCTGGTGCTGGACGCAGATGGCCTGAACGCCGTGGCAGCCGATCCAGGGCTGCAGCAGGCCCTGAAGGCCCGCGCCCAACACGGGCAAGCCACGGTGCTCACCCCCCACCCGCTGGAGGCCGCCCGTCTGGCCGGCTGCAGCAGTGCCGCCATCCAGGCAGATCGCATCCACCATGCCCAGGCACTGGCCAGACAGCTGGGGGCTGTGGTGCTGCTCAAGGGCTCCGGCACCGTGGTGGCGCCGCCGTCGGGTCCATGCTGGATCAACCCGACGGGACACGGTGGGCTGGCCAGCCCCGGCAGCGGCGATGTGCTGGCTGGCTGGCTGGGTGCCGCCTGGGGGGCGGCACAGGAAGCCGCCGACGACGAGATGGCGCTGGCAGGCCGGGTCGCAGCCGCCTCGGCATGGCTGCACGGCGCGGCAGCCATGCGGGCCCTGCCCGAGGCCCATGGCCCCCTCCTGGCCGGCGCACTGATCGACGCCATGGCCGGGCAGCTCGAAGCAGCCGCCATGGGACCTGACTCACGCTGAAGGCACGTGGCAGGACACAAAGGTTCCAGGGCGCCTCTCTTCAGCGACGTTTGGTGGCGTTCTTGCGCCCCGCGCCGGCAGCTCGCCCCACCTCGCCACCTTTGGCCGTCGTGGTGCCCTCGCCATTGCGGGCGCCTCGGCCGGACTTGCCCCGTGCCACCTTGGCTGCGCGCTTGTGGACGCGGTCTGCCTGTTCCAGCTCCGCCAGTTCCTCGGTGGCCTTCTTGCCACCGCCGCGCGCGGGGCTCTGACCGGATGCACTCTTGCGAGGCGCGGCACCCGGCCGCACCTCCTCGCCATCGCGCACCATCCGGAAATCGATCCGACGCCCATCCAGATCGACACGGCTGACCTGGATGCGCACCCGGGTACCGATGGCGTAGCGCACGCCGGAACGCTCGCCACGCAGCTCCTGGCGCACTTCGTCGAAGCGGAAGTACTCGCCGCCAAGTTCGGTGATGTGGACCAGGCCCTCGACGTAGAGCGCGTCCAGCGTCACAAAGACGCCGAAGCTGGTGACTGCCGTCACCGAGCCACTGAACTCTTCGCCCAGACGCTCGCGCATGTAGCGGCACTTGAGCCAGGCCTCCACGTCGCGGGACGCCTCGTCCGCCCGCCGCTCATTGGTGCTGCAGTGCAGACCCGCCGCCTCCCAGCGCTCAGTCTCCGCCATCTGGACCTTGGTGGGCCTGCCGTTCTTGCGTGTCGGCGCCGGCCCATGCTCCCCCTTGCCCAGGTGGTAGTGCTTGCCCGCCAGAATTGCCTTGAGCACCCGGTGCACCAGCAAGTCGGGATAGCGGCGGATCGGGCTGGTGAAGTGGGCATAGGCCTCGTAGGCCAGCCCGAAGTGGCCGCTGTTGACCGGGGTGTAAAGCGCCTGCTGCATGGTCCGCAGCAACATGGTGTGGATCTGCGCGGCATCCACCCGATCCTTGGTGGCCTCGGCGATGGCCTGGAACTCCGCTGGCGTGGGTTCCTCACTCAGGGACAGGCCGATGCCCTGCGCCTTCAGGTAGTTCTGAAGGGCCAGCCGCTTCTCGGGCGTGGGGCCCTCGTGCACCCGGAACAGGCAGGGGTGCTGGTGCACATTGATGAAGTCCGCCGCGCAGACATTGGCCGCCAGCATGGCCTCTTCGATCAACCGATGGGCATCGTTGCGCACCCGGGGCACGATCTTTTCGATGCGGCCGTTCTCGTCGCAGACGATCTGCGTCTCCGTGGTGTCGAAATCGACCGCACCGCGACGCTCGCGGGACTTGAGCAGTGCCCGATAAACCTCGTGGAGCTGCAGCAAATGCGGCAGCAGTGCGGCGCGTCGGGTGGCCTCTGGGCCACGGGTGTTGCTCAAGGCCGCCGCCACCTCGGTATAGGTGAGCCGAGCATGCGAGCAGATCACCCCCGGGTAGAACTGGTAGGCCGTCACCTCGCCCAGGTCGCTGACCACCATGTCGCAGACCATGGTCAGCCGGTCGACTTCGGGATTGAGTGAACACAAGCCGTTGGAGAGCTTCTCCGGCAGCATCGGGATGACCCGGCGCGGGAAGTACACCGAGGTCGCGCGCTCGTAGGCATCGCGGTCCAGCGGCTCGCCCGGCGTGACGTAGTGCGACACGTCGGCGATGGCCACCAGCAGACGCCAACCCTTGACCGCGGCGGCCCCGCGACCGCTGGCAAAGGGTTCGCAGAACACCGCGTCATCGAAGTCGCGCGCATCTTCCCCGTCGATGGTGACAAAGGGAACGTCCCGCAGATCCACCCGCTGCTTCAGATCCGCAGACTTGAGCTTCTCGGGCAGGGCGGCCGCCTGGGACAGGGTTTCTGGCGAGAATCGGTGCGGCACCTCGTACTTGCGCACCGCGATCTCGATCTCCATGCCCGGGTCGTCGATCTCGCCCAGCACCTCGCTGACCCGGCCCACGGGCTGCGAGTACATCGAAGCCGGCTCGGTGAGTTCCACCGCCACCACCTGGCCCACGGAGGCATTGGCGATGCCGTTCTTCGGGATCAGGATGTCCTGCCCGTAACGCCGGTCCTCAGGGGCCACCAGCCAGACACCGTTCTCGAGCAGCAGGCGACCGATGATCGGTACCTTGCGACGTTCAAGGATGTCGACCACACGCCCTTCGGGCCGCCCTTTGCGATCCAGCCGCTGGATGCGCACCCGCACGCGGTCCCGGTGCAGCACCGCCCTCATCTCCTGGGGAGACAGGTAGATGTCCCCCTCCCCATCGTCACGGCGCACGAAGCCGTGACCATCGCGGTGGCCCATCACCACCCCTTCGACATCCCCCAGCGAAGCGCTGGCCGCTGTCGAAGCACTTGTGTTCTGCTTTGTTTTAATGGTAAAGTCCTATCTTTCGCTTTCGGAGCGACTCAACACGAGTCACCCTTGAGCGGCAAAATCCTGAAATGCCCAGGTGGCGGAATTGGTAGACGCACTAGTTTCAGGTACTAGCGGGTAACTCCGTGGAGGTTCGAGTCCTCTCCTGGGCACCAAGAATAACGAGAATTTCTCGGAAATTCTTCTTCGAAGGCTGGCACGTTGTGCCGGCCTTTTTGTTTTGGGCTGCCGAGACCGGGTCGTTGTGGTGTTTCCCACACGGCACCCGATCATGCCCAGCCCCGCACCGTGCGCGGGCTGGGTCGGTCATGCGGTCAGATCGCGTGCTTGCGCTCCAAACCTTCGGGACGCAACGAGTCGTACTCCTCGAAAGGCTGATGGATCCAGGGGCTGGTGACCAGCTCCTCGACGAAGTAGTCGGGCTTGTAGGTCGACACGGCCTTGGTCCACAGCACCGCCGAGCGCAGCTCGGCGATCTGCGGCATGCCGCGCAGGCGCTCCACGACCGCCTTGAGGGTTTCGCCGGAATCGGCCAGATCGTCCACCAGCAGCACGCGGCCGGCCAGTTCACCCTTGGGCATGGTGATGTACTTGGCCATGTCCAGACGCCCCTGGATCGTGCCGGCTTCGGCCCGGTAGGAACTGGTCGACATGATGGCCAGCGGCTTGTCGAACACGCGCGAGAGCACATCGCCCGGCCGCATGCCGCCACGTGCCAGGCACAGAATCTGGTCGAACTGCCAGCCAGAGTGGTGCACCTTCAGAGCCAGCCGCTCGGTGAGCAGGTGGTACTCGTCCCAGGACACGTAAAGATGCTTGCCGTCGTCGGTGAGCATGGGTTCTCCAATCAGTCGGTGTGCGTGTGGCGCAGGGGTTCCGCGTTCAGCCCTGGTAGGGGTGGCGCAGCAGGATGGTGTGGTCGCGATCGGGGCCGGTGGAGACCATGTCGATCGGTGCGCCGATGAAGGCCTGGACGCGCTCCAGGTAGCGGCGCGCGTTGACGGGCAGGTCGTCCCAGCGGGTCAGGCCAAAGGTGCTGCCTTCCCAGCCCGGGAAGGTCTCGTACACCGGTTCGCAGGCGGCGATGTCGTCGGCATCCAGCGGCAGGATGTCCACGTCCTGCCCGTGCAGACGGTAGCCCGTGCAGACCTGGATCTCCTTGAGGCCGTCCAGCACGTCGAGCTTGGTGATGCACAGGCCGGAGATGCCGTTGATGATGATGGCGCGCTTGAGCGCGGCCGCATCCAGCCAGCCGCAGCGACGGGCGCGGCCGGTCACGGTACCGCGCTCCTGGCCGACGGTGGACAGGTGGTGGCCCACCGTGCCCTCGGCGTTGATGTCCAGTTCGGTCGGGAAAGGCCCCGAGCCCACGCGCGTCGTGTAGGCCTTGGTGATGCCCAGGATGTACTGCAGCATCTGCGGGCCTAGGCCCGAACCTGCGGCCGCATTGCCGGCCACACAGTTGCTGGAGGTCACGTAGGGGTAGGTGCCATGGTCGATGTCCAGCAGCGTGCCCTGCGCACCCTCGAACAGCAGGTTCTGGCCCGCCAGATGGGCCTTGTGCAGCGCGTAGCCCACATCGGCCATCATCGGACGCAGCTGTTCACCCATGGCCATGGCCTGGTCGAAGATCGGCTGGAATTCCAGCGCCTCGGCCTTCAGGTAGCCCTGGAGCATGAAGTTGTGCATGTCCAGCAGTTCGCGCAGCTTGACCGCGAAGCGCTCGGGGTGCTTCAGGTCCTGCACGCGCAGGGCGCGGCGGGCCACCTTGTCCTCATAGGAGGGGCCGATGCCCTTGCAGGTGGTGCCGATCTTGCCGGCACCGCTGTTCTCGCGCAGCGCCTCGCGCGCCTTGTCGACGGCCACGTGGAAAGGCAGGATCAGCGGGCAGGACTCGCTGATGTACAGGCGCGAACGCACCTCCAGCCCCACCTTCTCCAGGCGCTCGATCTCGCTGAGCAGGTGGGTCGGGTCGACCACCACTCCGTTGCCGATGTAGCAGGCCACGCCCTCGCGCATGATGCCCGAGGGGATCAGCTGCAGTGCAGTCTTCACGCCCTTGATGACCAGGGTGTGGCCGGCATTGTGGCCACCCTGGAAACGCACCACGCCCTGCGCGTGGTCCGTCAGCCAGTCCACAACCTTGCCCTTGCCCTCGTCACCCCATTGGGTCCCGACGACCACGACGTTGCGCCCGCGCGCAGAAGTATTGCCTTGTTGCATGGCGTTCCAGCGATTCAATGAAAACAGTAGGGGGTGGGTACAGCGCTCAGAGCGCCCGCACCAGCCAGTGGCCGTCGACCTGGGTCAATTCCCGGTCGCAATCAAATTCCTCGGTCTCCTGCTCGTGTCCGGGCAGGATGCAGACCACGGTCTCGCCCTGGCTGCGCAGCGTCCGGATCATCGAGCGAAGCCCGTCGTCCTCGGCCCAGGGCGCACGAATGGCAGCCCGGGCCGGGCCCGCAGGCACCAGGGCCGCCAGGTTCTTCAGGTCGATCACGCTGAAGCCCACGGCCGGACGGTTGCGACCGAACACGGCGCCGATTTCGTCGTAGCGACCTCCACGCGCCAGCGCGTCGGCCGAACCGCCGCCGTAGATGGCGAAGCGAACACCGCTGTAGTAGGCGTAGCCGCTCATGTCGGAGAGGTCGAAACCAATCTGCACCTCGGGGTAGGCCCGGCGCAGATGACCTGTCAGCCAAGCCAGATCGGCCAGCGCCGCCTGAATGGGGCTGCGTGCAGGCAGCAGGCGCCCTGCACTCTCCAGCACCTCCTCGCCGCCGTACAGATCCAGCAGGGCCACCAGCCCTTCCCGGGTCTCAGCGGGGCAGCGCGCAGCCATTGCGCGCACCGTGCTGCCATCCTTGGCGGTCAAGGCAGCCACCAACTCGGTCAGGGCTTCGCCATCCAGCAGGGCACCGGCCAGCACGGAACGGACGATGCGCGCATCGCCCAAGTCGATGGTCAGTTGCGGCACACCGGCCGCCTGCAGCCCGCCCAGCGCCAGTTCCTGCACCTCCAACTCGGCCTCCAATCCGGCGTGACCGAAGATCTCGGCGCCGAACTGCAATTGCTCACGGGTCGAATACAGGCCCGAAGGACGGGTGTGCAGCACCGGGCCGCAGTAGCACAGACGGGTCACGCCCTCACGGTTGAGCAGGTGAGCGTCAATGCGGGCCGCCTGAGGCGTGGTGTCGGCACGCAAGCCCAGCGTGCGGCCACTGAGCTGGTCGACCAGCTTGAATGTCTTGAGACTGAGCTCCCGGCCCGTCCCAGACAGCAGGGACTCCAGATGTTCGAGCAGCGGCGGCATCACCAGCTCGAAACCGTAACCGCGCGCCAGATCCAGCCACTGGCGGCGCAACTCCTCGATGCGCCTGGCCTCCGCGGGCAGGACATCGGCAATGTGCTCTGGCAACAGCCAAGCAGAGGACATGAAATGGCACCGGGGTTAAAAGCAGCATTGTACAGACCCTGGCTACCGATGACAGCCAGGCCCGTCAGCTCACCCGCCCGCCGGCCCCCACAACCACAACAGCAGCAAACCCAGGCACAGGCTGGCGCCGCCCAGGAAGCGGATCTGGCCATCGCTGAGCTGGGCCGCACGCAGGAAGATCGCCCGCCACTGCTGTGGCCCGAGAAAGGGCAGCAGCCCTTCCATCACCAGCATCAGGCCGAATGCGGCCCAGAACAGATCCGACACGGCAGCCAGATATCCCGTCGGGACGCGCTCACTTGCGCGGCGCCGGGCCGGCCGCAGCACCGCTGCCGCGCATGGCCTTGAAGAAATCGGAACTCGGGTCGACCACCATCACGTCGCTCTTGCTGTGGAAGGTGGCGCGATAGGCTTCCAGGCTGCGGTAGAACTGCGCGAACTGCGGGTCCTTGCTGAAGGCCTCGCCGTACAGGGAGGAAGCCTGTGCATCCCCCTCGCCCTTGATCTTCTGGGCGTCCCGGTAGGCCTCGGCAACGATCACCTCGCGCTGCCGGTCAGCGTCAGCACGGATCTTCTCTCCCTCGGCCTGCCCTTGCGAGCGGAGCTCATTGGCCACCTGCTTGCGCTCGGACTCCATGCGACGGTAGACCGAATCGGTGATGTTGGCCACGAAATCCACGCGCTTGATCCGCACGTCCAGGATCTCGATGCCGAACGAAGCGGCCTCGTCGGCCAGTCGCTTCCTCACGTCGGTCATGACCTTTTCGCGCTCGGTGGCCAGCACGCCGCCGACCGTTCGCTTGGTCACTTCCTCGTTGAAGGCCGCCTGCACCACCGGGCTCAGCCGGTTCTCCAGCACCCGGATGTCGGTGCCGTTGTTGCGGATGAACTGGCGCGGCTCGCGGATGCGCCACTTGACCAGCCAATCGATGATCAGACTCTTCTTCTCAGCGGTGAAGATCGGGCGGTTCTCCGGGCTGTCCAGCGTCTGGATGCGGCGATCCAGGAAGACCACGTTCTGGAACAGCGGCAGCTTGAACTTCAGCCCCGGCTCGGTGATGACTTCCTTGATCTCGCCCAGCATGTAGACCACCGCCACCTTGCGTTGATCCACCACGAACATCGTCGAGGCAGCCACCATCAGGGCCACCAGGACGCCTCCCACCAGCAATGCAATGCGGTTCATCGTGTTCTCGTCCCGTTCAGGGTTCAGCGGGTTTCACGGTCTCGGGTGCGCGCGCTGTCGCGGCTGCGCGAGTCGACGCTGCCGTTCGACGTGTCCGGCAGGGACACCGCCGGCGGATTGGTGGCAGCCGCCCCCGTGGCCGGCGCCTGCGCAGCGGCCCCCGACTGCTGCATCAGCTTGTCCAGGGGCAGATACAGCAGGGGCGACGAGGAGCGGGTATCGACCAGCACCTTGCTGACGTTGGAATAGACCTCACGCATGGTGTCGGTGTAGAGGCGATCCCGGGTGACGGCAGGAGCCTTCTGGTACTCGCGGTACACCGACAGGAAGCGCTGGGAATCCCCTTCAGCCTGGGCGACCACGCGGGATTTGTAGCCCTGCGCTTCCTCGGCCAGCCGAGCGGCCGTGCCCTGCGCCTTCGGGATGACGTCACTCGCGTAGGCCTGACCCTCGTTCTTGAAGCGATCCCGGTCGGCCCCGGCCTTCACGGCATCGTCGAAGGCCGCCTGCACCTGTTCGGGCACCTGTACGTTCTGCAGGTTCACGTTCTTGATGCTCACGCCGGCATTCAAGCGATCGAGTTGGTTCTGAATGGACTGGACCAGCTCGGCCGCGATCGCATCCCGACGCTCGTACAGCACGCCGTCGACCTTGCTGCGCCCAACGATCTCGCGCACCGCGGACTCGGCCGCCTGCACCACCGCCTGCTCGGTGTCCCGGTTCTCAAACAAGAAGGCACGGGCATCCTTGAGTGTGTACTGCACCGTGAAGCGGATGTCGACGATGTTCTCGTCCTGGGTCAGCATCGACGAATCGCGCAAGCCGGTGGCTGGCACGACGCCGGTGCCGCCCACCTCGACCGAACGCAACTGCGTCACTGGCACGATCTCATGGGCCTGGAAGGGATAGGGCAGCCGCCACTGGAAACCGGCGCCCAGGGTTGTGCTGTAGCGGCCGAAGGTCGTGATCACGGCCTGGTGGCCTTCCTGCACGATGAAGGCGCCGCTGCCCAGCCAGATGAGCGCCACCACGCCGACAATCAGGACCACGCCCTTGCCTGCACTTTTCATGTCGGGCTGGAAGTTGCCCGAACCACCCCCTTCGGGAGCGGAGGGCCCCGAGGGCTTGCCACCGAACAAGCCGGAGAGCTTGCGGTTGAAGTCACGCCAAAGTTCATCCAGGTCCGGCGGACCCTCGTTGCGTCCGTTGTTGAGGACCACCGTCGCCCCGCGCAGCCGCCCCCAACCGCCCTGCAACAGATCTCGGGCGGCCAGCGCCAGCGCGTTGAAACGCTGCGGCCAGGAAGGAGGTGCCAGGGTGTGGTCTCGCATGGTCATGCCAGTTTGAAATCGTGGTTTCAATGATAGTCAGCCGGAGGCCGCGGCGCGCCAGCGGGGCTGCCGTCGGGCAACAGATGCACCGTGCCAGCGTCCTCCTGATCGGGGATGGGCGCGGCATGCTCGGCGATGATCTGCCGCAGCACGTCCAGCCCCTCGCCGGTGAGGGCGCTGACGAAGACCCGGGGCACGCGACGCCCTGCCCCCAGTTCGAGCTCATCGCGCAGGACGCGGGGCCGCTGCCCCGCCTCGATCGCATCGAGCTTGTTGTAGACCAGGATCTGGGGGACCGATTCAGCGCCGATTTCCTCCAGCACCCGCTCCACCTCAATCTGCTGCTCGTGCAGCAAGGGGCTCGAAGCATCGATGACGTGCAGCAGCAGGTCGGCGTCGGCCGCCTCCTGCAGAGTGGCCCGGAAGGCCTCCACCAGCTTGTGAGGCAGATCGCGGATGAAGCCCACGGTGTCCGACAGCGACACGGAGCGCCCAGCTTCGCCCAGGTAGAGCGAACGGGTGGTGGTGTCCAGTGTGGCAAAGAGCTGGTTGGCCGCGTAGGCGCGGGCCTTGACCAGTGCATTGAACAGCGTGGACTTGCCCGCATTGGTGTAGCCCACCAGAGACACCCGGAAGGTCCCGCTGCGCTCGCGCGCTCGCCGCTGCGTGCCGCGTTGCCGCTTGACCTTCTCGAGCCGCAGCTTCACCTGCTTGATGCGGTCCCCAATCATCCGGCGGTCCAGCTCGATCTGGGCCTCACCCGGGCCACCACGTGTGCCGATGCCGCCCTGCTGCCGCTCCAGGTGGGTCCATCGTCGAACCAGCCGGGTGGCGATGTACTGCAGACGAGCCAGCTCCACCTGCAGCTTGCCTTCGTGGCTCTGGGCACGCGCGGCAAAGATCTCGAGGATCAGGGCCGTGCGGTCCGACACGGGCACGCCCAGGTGGCGCTCCAGATTGCGTTGCTGCGCGGGCGACAGCGCCTGATCAAAGATGACACCGTGCGCGCCATGGGCCTGCACAAGCAGCTTGATCTCATCGGCCTTGCCCGACCCCACGAAGAGGGCCGGATCAGGCGACTTGCGCTTGGCCAAGACTTTGGCGACCACACAGTCACCCGCCGACTCGGCCAACAGGCCAAGTTCATCCAGCGTGGGATCAAAAGAGGAACCAGGCCCCAGATCCACGCCCACCAGCACGGCCCGGGCCTGACCCGCAGACGCGCCAGCCTCTTCCGGCACAGCGCTCACCATGGGCACACCCCGAGTCGCAGGCCCCTCGTCAGGACGGCGCTCAGGTGGCGTCGCCGGACTCGGCCGGATGGAAGTTCACCGCCCGCCCGGGCACCACCGTGGAAATGGCGTGCTTGTAGACCATCTGGGTGACGGTATTGCGGAGCAGAACGACGTACTGGTCGAAGGACTCGATATGCCCTTGCAGCTTGATGCCATTGACCAGGTAGATGGACACCGGAACATGCTCCTTGCGCAGCAGGTTCAGGAACGGGTCTTGTAGAAGTTGCCCTTTGTTGCTCACGATATGCTCCGTGTTGAAGAGAGAAGGAATGTTGGCACGTTAACACAGGCGCCGTGCCCCCACAGACCGTGGAGATTGGCGCGGCTTCCTGTGTCAGTGTTCGGATTCGTTGAAAGGGTTCCGTGAAAGCTTCATTTCAATGCGCAGTGGCGTGCCCACCAGCTTGAAATGCTCACGGAAGCGCCCTTCCAGGTAGCGCTTGTAGACGTCCGTCACGTGCTCCAGGGAATTGCCGTGGATCACGATGATGGGCGGATTCATGCCGCCCTGGTGAGCGTAGCGCAGTTTGGGGCGGAAGGTACCGCTGCGCTTGGGCTGCTGATGCTCCACCGCCTCGTGCAGCAGACGGGTCAGCACCGGAGTGGGCATCTTGCAGGTGGCCGAAGCGTGGGCATCGGAGATGGCCTTCCACAGCGGCCCCAGGCCCTGGCGCTTGAGCGCCGAGATGTTGATGATCGGCGCAAAGCGCAGGAAGGCCAGGCGCTGTTCGATCGAGCGCTCCAGCAGCTGGCGCTGGTAGCTGTCGATGGCGTCCCACTTGTTGATCGCGATGACGACGGCCCGACCGGAATCCAGCACGTAGCCGGCAATGTGGGCGTCCTGCTCGCTCACCCCCTGGGTGGCATCGATCATCAGGACCACGACGTTGGCGTCCGCGATGGCCTGCAGCGTCTTGACCACCGAGAACTTCTCGATGGCCTCGAAAACCTTGCCCTTGCGGCGCAGGCCGGCGGTGTCGATCAGCTCGAACTTCTGCCCATTGCGCTCCAGAGGCACCTTGATGGCATCCCGGGTGGTGCCCGGCATGTCGAAAGCGATCAGGCGGTCCTCGCCCAGCCAGGCATTGATGAGGGTGGACTTGCCGACGTTGGGGCGGCCTGCCACCGCCAACCGGATGGGTTTGTCCCCCTCCTCGCCGTCCAGGGCTTCCTCATCCTCCTCCGGAAAGTCCTCCAGCGCGGCCTCCAGCAGGCTGCGGATACCCTGGCCATGCGCGGCGGAGACGGGATGCGGTTCGCCCATGCCCAACTCGTGGAATTCGCCCAGCAGGGGCGATTCGCTCATGCCCTCGGCCTTGTTCACCGCCAGCAGCACCCGCTTGTTGCATTGCCGCAGATAGCGCGCGATGTCCTGGTCCTGCCCCGACAGGCCGGTGCGCACGTCGGTCACGAGGATCACCACGTCCGCCTCCGCCACGGCCTGGCGGGTCTGCTTGGCCATCTCCTTGACGATGCCGGTGGAACTGTCTGGCTCGAAGCCACCAGTGTCGATGATGATGAACTCACGCGAGCCCAGGCGACCATCACCATAGTGGCGGTCGCGGGTCAGACCGGCGAAGTCCGCAACGATGGCGTCGCGGCTCTTGGTCATCCGGTTGAACAACGTCGACTTGCCCACATTGGGGCGGCCGACCAGGGCAATAACGGGCTTCAAGACAGACCTGGCAATCAGAAAAACGGGTTACTCGGGACGGAAGGCGAACAGCCCACCATCTTCAGTGGCCACCAACAACGTGGTGTCCGACAGCGCGGGCGCAGCCACCACGGGCGAGCCATCGGTCGGCAGCCGCAGCAGGATGTCTCCGCTGCTGCGCGACAGGAAATGCACCTGGCCTTCCAGATCGGCAAAGACGACCGTGGGGCCGACCACCACTGGGGCACTGAGGCGACGATTGAGCAGGCGCTCGTTGGACCACAGGCTGACACCATCGCTGCGACGGCGCGCCGTCACCCGGTCGGCCGCATCGGTCGCGTAGACCGCATCATTGTCCGCCGCCACACCCATGCTTCCGGTGGTGTTGACGTTCCACAGCGTGCTGCCACGCTCGCCATCCACACAGCCCACGGCGGTCTGGTAGGCACGCGCACAGAACACATTGCCCACGCGGCCAGCCGGACCGACCAGGTCAGACAGGCGCTCGATCTCGTTCGTGCCACGGGGCATGGCCACCGTGGCCTCCCAGCGCACCGTGCCCTTGAGGGGATCCAGGCCCGCCAGGCGGTTGCCCTGCCCGACCAGCAGGGTGTCCTTGTAGGCGGTCAGCACCGAAGCCTGGCCCAGGGTGAGCGCATCACCCGGGCGGCGCATGACCCAAAGCAAGCGCCCGGTCGCAGCGTCGAAGGCCTGCACCGAACGGTCCACGCCCACGATGAAGACGCGCTCTCCAGCCACCAGCGGCGCGGTCACCACCTGGATACCCAGCTTGGCACGCCAGCGCTCGGTTCCTTCCTCCAGGGTCACCAGCTCATTGCCACGGGTCACCACGGACGCCCAGTGACCATCGCTGCCCACCCCTGCGCTGAGATCATCTCCCACGCGGGCACGCCACAGTTCACGACCAGACGCGGCCTCCAAGGCCACCACATGGCCACCGTCGTCCGCGGCCAAGAACTGGCCCTTGACCGACGCGATGGCCAGCGGGAAGCGGACCTTGTCCGGCAGGCTCGCATGCCATACCTGCTTGCCAGCGATCTGCGGCTTGATCTGCTGCAGCGGCGCCGGCGGCAGACGGTCCTTGGACGCGCAGCCCCCCAGCAGGGCGAGCGCCATCGCGCCCAGGGCTGCCCCGTGAATCCAGCGAGCCCCCCTCATTCAGCCGCTCCCGAGGCCGCCGGCTGAGCGCCCACAGCGGTCAGCTTGGCCTCCACCACCCGGCGGTAGTCCAGCTTCTCGCTCAGCGCGTCCCAACCCTTCTTCCAGGCAGTCACGGCCTCGGCCTGCTTGCCTTGCGCCATCAGCACGTCACCGCGCCGATCATTGACCAAGCCTGCAAATTCCGACGACTTCACCGCATCCAGTTGCTTGAACGCACCGTCGTAGTCCTTCTTGTCCAGCAGCAGCCCCGCCAGCCGCAGGTGCGCCAGACTGCGGTAGTCCTCATCGGACGCGTCCTCTGCCACCCAGCTCAGGCTGGCGACCGCGGCGTCGGCCTGGCCCTTGTCGGCCTGCACCTTGGCGACCAGCAGACCGGCCTGCTGGGCATAGGCGGTCCGACCAAAGCGGTCCTTCAGATCCTTGAAGACCCGCCCCGCCTTGTCGGCGTCGCCCGCTTGAACCGCCTGGTCCATCTCGTCGAACATGGCACTGGCCTTCACCGCCTGCTCGCGCTGCCACCAGTTCCAGCCATTCCAGCCGGCAAAGGCCACCAGCACCAGCGTCACGGTCCAGGTGATCAGATTGCCGTACTGGCCCCAGAACGCCTTGACCGCGTCAATCTGTTCCTGTTCCTGAAGATCGAGATTCGTTGCCATGAAAACAGAGGCCCGCAGAACGCGGGCGAGAGGTGAAGTTGCGCCCCGCCAGGTGACGGGGCTCCCGATTATGCTTCGGCGCCAGAGGCCCGCAGGCTGGGGCCCCAGTCGGCCAGTTCGGCCAGGGGGCGTTGGGCCTGGATTGCCCCCGCATCCCGCAGCGGCTTGACGGTCACCATGCCCTGCGCCAACTCATCGGCACCGAAGATCAGTGCATGCCGTGCGCCACTGGCATCCGCCTTCTTGAACTGGGACTTGAAGCTGCCCTGCCCGTCCTTGCCGCCCGCATGCATCTGCACCGTGACTCCCTGGCCGCGCAGGAGTTCCAGCGTCGCGATGACCTGGGGCAGCGCCGTGGCATCTGGCACCACGGCATAGACGTCTGGCACCGCGGCCGGCACGGCCGCACCGCTGTCCTCCAGCAGCGCCAGCACGCGCTCGATGCCCAGGCCCCAGCCGACGGCCGGGGCGGACTTGCCGCCGATCTGCTCGATCAGCCCGTCGTAACGCCCACCGGCGCAGACGGTACCCTGCGATCCCAGACGGTCCGTCACCCACTCGAACACGGTGAGGTTGTAGTAATCCATGCCGCGCACCAGGCGCGGGTTGACGGTGAACGACTGCCCCACGGCCGTCAAAGCAGCCTTCACGCCCTCCAGGTGGGCCAGCGAGGCCTCACCCAGGTGGTCGATCAGCTTGGGCGCCGCTTCCACCAGGGCCTGCATGGCGGGGTTCTTGGTGTCCAGAATGCGCAGCGGGTTGCTGTGCAGGCGACGCCGCGCATCCTCGTCCAGCTGGTCCGCGTGCGCCTCGAAGTAGGCGATCAACGCGGCCCGGTGGGCCAGCCGCTCGGCCGGCTGGCCGAGGCTGTTGATCTCCAGGCGCACATCGCTGAGGCCCAGCTCACGCCAGAGCGCCCGTGCCATCAGGATGACTTCGACGTCCAGATCCGGTCCGGGGAAGCCCAGGGCCTCCACACCGACCTGGTGGAACTGACGGTAGCGGCCCTTCTGGGGACGCTCGTGGCGGAACATGGCGCCAATGTAGAACAGACGCTTGGGGCCGTCGTACAGCAGAGAGTGCTCGTTGACCGCGCGCACCACACCAGCGGTGCCCTCCGGGCGCAGGGTCAGCTGATCGCCATTGAGTTTGTCCTCGAAGGAGTACATCTCCTTCTCGACGATGTCGGTCACCTCGCCCAGCCCGCGCACGAACAGCGGTGTGGGCTCCACCAGCGGCGTGCGCACATTCTGGTAGGCGTAACGCTGCATCACGCAGCGCACGGTCGCCTCGAACCATTCCCAGCGCGCCGATTCTGGCGGCAGGATGTCGTTCATGCCTTTGACGGCCTTGAGTTGTTCGCTCATGTCAGATCATGGAAAAAGGCAGATGCCGCGCCAGGGGGCATCCGCCAGGAACAGGTAGGGAGCTTGCCGTCAGGGCGCAACGGCAGCGTCGAAATGAATGGCGATCCGCGTCAATGCGCGTCGGTCGCACGCCCGTAGCGGCGCTCGATGTATTGCTCGACGAGGGCCTGGAACTCGGTGGCAATGCCTTCGCCACGCAGGGTCAACGCCTTTTCTCCGTCGATGAACACGGGGGCGGCTGGGGCCTCGCCAGTGCCGGGCAGGCTGATGCCGATGTCGGCGTGCTTGCTCTCGCCCGGGCCGTTCACGATGCAGCCCATCACCGCCACCTTCATCTGCTCGACGCCCGGATAGTGGGCCCGCCAGACCGGCATCTGCGCCCGCAGGAAGTCGTCAATCTGCTTGGCCAACTCCTGGAACACCGTGCTGGTGGTGCGGCCACAGCCCGGGCAAGCCGTCACACTGGGGTTGAAGCTGCGCAGCCCCAGGGCCTGCAGGATCTCCATGGCCACCACCACCTCCTGGGTGCGCGCCTCACCCGGCTGCGGGGTCAGGGAGACACGGATCGTGTCGCCGATGCCTTCCTGCAGCAGCACCGACAGCGCCGCCGCAGAAGCCACCGTGCCCTTGGTGCCCATACCAGCCTCGGTCAGCCCCAGGTGCAGCGCATAGTCGCAACGTCGCGCCAGCGCCCGGTAAACGGCGATCAGGTCCTGCACGCCGCTGACCTTGCAACTGATGATGATCTGGTTGGGGTCGAGGCCCACATCCTGGGCCTGGGCCGCAGACTGCAGCGCCGACTGCACCAGGGCCTCGTACATCACCTGCCGGGCCTCCCAGGGCTGAGCGCGCCGGCCGTTGGTGTCCATCAGGGTCGCCATCACTTCCTGATCCAGGCTGCCCCAGTTCACGCCGATGCGCACAGCCTTGTCGTAGCGGCAGGCCGCCTCGACCATCTGAGCGAACTGCCGGTCGCCCTTGTCACCCTTGCCCACGTTGCCCGGGTTGATGCGGTACTTGGACAGGGCTTCGGCGCAAGCGGGATGCTCGGACAGCAGCCGGTGTCCGTTGTAGTGGAAGTCGCCGACCAGCGGCACATCCACCCCCATGCGGTCCAGCTGATTGCGGATCTCCGGCACAGCCGCAGCGGCCTCGGGCGTGTTGACCGTCAGGCGCACCAGCTCGGAACCCGCGCGCGCCAGCTCCTTCACCTGGATGGCCGTGCCGATGACATCCACCGTGTCGGTGTTGGTCATCGACTGCACCCGCACGGGCGCGTCACCGCCAACGGTCACCACCCGGTCGCCCCAGACCACCCGGGCCTGACGCGAACGGCGCGGCGCCGGAGCAGCCAACGCGATGGGCTGAGACTCTTCGGTGGGCAGAACCGTGGCGGGGCGGGTTTGTTCAGTCATGTCGATGCGATCACTTGAGTTCGAGCCGTGCCACGTTGTCACGTGCCAGCGGCTTCAGGTCCACCGGGTGGCCCTGAAAGACCACCTCGGTACCCGCCACATTGCCCACCTTGATCCGCAGGGGCAAGGCCCCCTCCAGGTTGATCATCTCACCCTGGTGCAGGATGCGCCCGACCAGGGACTGTCCGGAGGCGTCCACCACCTCGACCCAGCTCGGCGCCATGGCGCGAAGCTGCACCATGCCCCGCCCGCCAGTGGGCGCCACGGCGGGCGCCGAAGCCACTGCCGGCAGCACGCCGGAAGCCCCCAGAGGGGCCCCCGCCACCGCCGCCTCGCGCACTTCCGAGGCGCTCAGCACCGGCGAAGCTGCGGACGCGGCCGCCGCGACGGGCCCACCGGTCTCGGTTGCCGACACCGCGGCACTGGCGTCCGGTGAGACAGCACTCGCTTCCGGAACCACCGCCGACGCCACGGCAGATGCGGGCAGCACGGCCTCCACCTGGGCCGCCAGCGGCCCCCACTGGAAGAAGTTGCGAGGCAGCAGGAACATGGCCAGCGCCGCCAACACCAGCACCAGCACCAGGATCAGCAAACCGCGGCGCGGCGAAGCGCCATCGGACAGCTCGCGCGCTGGCGCGCTGCCCTTGAAGCTGGCATTGATGCCCGGGCCGATGGAGCCGAGCGGCATGACCTCCACCTTCGGCAGGCGCACCAGCACCGGGTTGGGATCGATCTTGAGGGCACGGCAGGCGGCCTGGGCCAGCGCACGCACAAAGGTCGCGCCCTGCAGCTCGTCATAACGATCCGCCTCCAGTGCCTCCAGCTTGGCCGGCGGCACCTTCAACACCGCGGCCAGCGAGGCCACATGCATGCCTTGGGCCTCGCGGGCAGCGCGCAGAAGCTGCCCGGCGCTGCGGCCATTCGAAGCGCCTTCCTGTGGCCCTTCGTTGGATTCAGTCATCGAATCGACCCTTTTCGAACAGCAGGGTTTCGGATGCGTCCGGGTACCGGTTGCGCAGCTGGTTGCCCAGCAGTTGCACCTGATCGTCCCGCCCCAACTTTCTCTCAATGCGCATGGCCAGCCACAGCGTCTGGGACGTCACCAGCTCATCCACGGCATTGACCCGGCGGATATAGAAGCGTGCCCGCTCGAACTGCTGTTCGCGGTAGAGCACCTCGGTCAGGTTGACCGCCACGGCCGGGTTGGCAGGGTCCAGCTCATAGGCACGGCGCAGGGCCTGCTCGGCATCGCCCCAATGTTGGTTCCTGGCAAGGCACACCCCCCGGGCCAGCTGGCTGCGCACGATGTCCCGGTAGGAAGGCTGGGCCAGCAGCTTGGCGAACTCGGCGTCGGCCTCGTCGTACCGGCGCTTCTGGCAAAGAAACCACGCATAGTTGTGCGCCGCATCAAAATCGCGCGGATTGAGCTGCATGGCGCGCTGGAAACTGCTTTCCGCCAGATCGTTCTGGTCCATGCTGGCGTAGATCAGCCCGCGCAGGTTGTAGGCTGCGCTCGCGTCTGGCTTGGCGGCCAGCACCTTCTTGACATCGTCCAGCGCCGCCTCGTTGTTGCCGCGCCCGAAGTAGGCCGCCGCCAGTTCCATGTGGAGCTGAGCCGCACGGTCGGCCTTGGTCTGGTCCGAATCGGTCACCAGATCATTGCTCGGCGGCTGCGAAGCGCAACCTGCCACCAGCACCACGATCGCCGCAACAACACCCGCCCACGCCCTACGGCGGCAGCCCATCCAGTTCATCGGCTACTTGACTCCCAACGGGACAATCGGAACGGGCAAACGCTTCATGCGCTCGCCCACGCGGGTCCGGTCCTGGACCTCCCCCGCAAGTTGACCACAAGCGGCATCAATGTCGTCGCCACGCGTCTTGCGGATCGTGGTCACCAAGCCAGCATCCTGCAGCACCTTGGCAAAGCGCAACACACGTTCACGCGAGGAGCGCCGCAGGCCGGAGGCCGGGAAGGGATTGAAGGGAATCAGGTTGAGCTTGCACGGCACGCGGTGCTCACCGCGGCCATGCACCAGCGCCAGCAGGGCCTGGGCATGCTCTTCGGTGTCATTGACGCCTTCGAGCATGCAGTACTCGAAGGTGATGAAGTCGCGTGGCGCAGCCTGCAGGTAGCGCTTGCAGGCCGCCATCAGCTCATCCAGCGGGTATTTGCGGTTGAGCGGCACCAGCTCGTCGCGCAGGGCATCGGTGGGTGCATGCAGGGACACCGCCAGTGCCACCGGGCAATCCTCACGCAAGCGGTCCATCATCGGCACCACGCCCGAGGTGGACACCGTCACGCGACGGCGCGACAGACCATAGCCATGGTCGTCCAGCATCACCCGCAGCGCCGGGATCAAAGCCCCGTAGTTCTGCAGCGGCTCGCCCATGCCCATCATCACCACATTGGTGATGACCCGTTCACCGGCGGGCAACTGCAGCCGCTCGCGCAACCGGTGTTCGGCAAACCACAGCTGGGCCATGATCTCGCCGGTGCTCAGGTTGCGGCTGAAGCCCTGGTGGCCGGTGGAGCAAAAACGGCAGCCCACCGCACAGCCCGCCTGGGAAGACACGCACAGCGTGCCACGGTCATCCTCGGGGATAAAGACGGTTTCGACGGCGTTGCCGCCGCCCACGTCGAACAGCCACTTGGTGGTGCCATCCGACGACACCTGCTCGGTCAAAACCGGCAGGCCCCGGATCTCGGCCCGTCCGGCGAGCTTTTCGCGCAGGGACTTGGCCAGATCGGTCATGGACGCGAAATCCTTCGCGCCCTTCTGGTGAATCCAGCGGAAGAGCTGGGTGGCGCGAAAGCGCTTTTCGCCCAGCCCTTCACAGTACGCACTCAGGCCATCCAGGTCGTGGTCGAGCAAATTGACGACATCGCCCATGGACCAGCCTCCTCTGACGTGCGTAAACCCTCGCGCCGATCAGCGCGAGTGGATGTTCATCGCCGGGAAGAAGAAGGCGATTTCGACCGCAGCAGTTTCGGCGGCGTCGGAGCCGTGCACGGCGTTGGCGTCGATCGAATCCGCGAAGTCGGCACGGATGGTGCCCTTGTCGGCCTTCTTCGGGTCGGTGGCACCCATCAGGTCACGGTTCTTCAGGATGGCGCCTTCGCCTTCCAGCACTTGCACCATCACCGGGCCTGAGATCATGAAGCTCACCAGATCCTTGAAGAAGGGGCGAGCCTTGTGCACGGCGTAGAAGGCCTCGGCATCGGCCTGAGACAGCTGCATCATGCGGGCAGCAATCACCTTCAGGCCAGCGCCTTCGAAGCGGCTGTAGATCTGGCCGATGACGTTCTTGGCCACGGCGTCGGGCTTGATGATAGAGAGGGTGCGTTCGATGGCCATTGTGGTTTTCCTCGAAAGTTCGATGAGGGTTTGGACAAAGCCTTGAATTTTAGCCTTGCCCGTTGACATTCCTGTGCGTCAGCGACGACCACGTCCGCCACCACCACCCCCGCGCCCCTGGAGCTTGCGGGTGAAGGCGTCTGCGCCGATGTAGCCCACCGAGGTCTGCATCGGGTCGGGCTGGCGCTGGTTGCCACCGCCACCGCCGCCGCCCTTGCCCTTGCCACCGCGGCCACCGCCCCGATTTTCTTGGACAAAACGGCGGTCATAGGTCTGCTGCAGCGGATTCGGGATGGGACCATCCTCGAAATCGTCGTCACGCACCGAAGCCGCGCGCTCGCGCTGGATGGCGCGGCGGTCATAGGTCTGCTGCAACGGGTTCGGAATGCGACTCGGATCGCCCGGCTCCCGCTGTGGCGCCAGATCACCCTGCTCACGGCGGCGCTTGTCATTGCTGTTGTTGTTGCGGTTGCCGCGGGCATTCTCGGGGCGAGCCCCCTCGGCGCGGCCCTCAGGGCGCTCACGGCGCTGCTCGTTGCCCCGCCCCTTCTTGCCACCCCGGTCATCGCCACGCACCGGCCGACCGCCCTGGGCGTCGCGTCCTTCGCGGCGGCCTTCGCCACGCGGTGCCCCGGCACCGTCGGTCAGGCGGCGCAGCGCCTTCACGTCGGCCTCGCCCAGGTCCACCCAGTCGCCTCGCTTGAGCCCGCGCGGCAGCACGACGCAGCCATAGCGGATCCGGATCAGGCGGCTGACCGTGAGGCCCACCGCATCGAAAAGCTTGCGCACTTCCCGGTTGCGACCTTCGGTGATCACCACGCGATACCAGTGGTTGACCCCCTCGCCGCCACCGTCCTCGATGCTCTTGAACGCGGCGGCCTGACCTTCGATCTCCACGCCGGCCAGCAGGCGCTCGCGGGCCTCCTTCTCGAGGGTGCCCAGCACGCGCACGGCGTACTCGCGCTCCACGCCAAAGCGCGGATGCATCAGCTTGTTGGCCAGATCACCGGAGGTCGTGAGCAGCAGCAAGCCCTCGGTGTTCATGTCCAGACGGCCCACCGACTGCCACTTGCCCTGCTGCAGGCGCGGCAGCTTGCGGAACACCGTGGGACGCTGTTGCGGATCGTCGTGGCTGACCACTTCACCGGCCAGCTTGTGATAGGCAATGACCCGGGCAGGCGGCGGGGCGATGCGGATGCGCACCGGCTTGCCGTCCACCGCCACTCGGTCCCCAAAGGACACGCGCATGCCGGTGTGGGCAACCTCGTCGTTCACGGTGACGCGCCCGTCCTGGATCATCTGCTCCATGTCGCGGCGGGAGCCGATGCCGGACTGCGCCAGCACCTTGTGCAGCTTGGGGGCATCCGCGTCCGGCAGCAGCACACGCTTTTCCGCGACGGCTTCGCCGGTCTCGGCCATGGCTTCAGGCTCGACCGCGCCGTCAAAATCACCAGCCACCACACTGGCAAACAGCTCGCCGACTTCGGCGGGCGGCACGGAAGCCATCTCGGCTCCCTGCGCCTGGGTGGTTTCCCCGCCCTCCGTGTCCTCGCCCCGGCCAGCACCACGCCGGCCCCGGCGGCGATTGCGCGAACGCCCTCCGGCGCCGTCTTCGGCGCCCTCACCCTCTTCGGGCGACTGGGCGGCGGCCTGCGGCGAAGCCTCGGCAGACGCCACCGGCATCGGCACGTCCTGACGCACGTCCTGAACAGCCTCCTGCGGCGCGACTTGCTGCGAACCGCCATCGGCCTCAGGCGCCTGCGGGGACTCAGCCGCCTCCATAGAGACTGGCTCGACCGCTGCGGCAGCCGTCTTGCGCGGAGCGCGGGGCTTGCGGGCCGGCTTGGCCGCCTCTGCCGCCGCCTCCGGCGCTGCTGCGCCGGCAGGCGCTTCCTCAGCGGCGGCACTCACCGGCTTGCGCGTGCGGGTGCGCTTCTTGGGTGCCTCGGCGGGAGCTTCTGCCGAGGGCAGTTGCGGGTTGTCTTGGTCAGCGTCGTTCATGCTTCAGGTGGGGTTGATGCGTTGTCCGCCTGCACGCCCTCAGTGGCTTGCGCGGAAGATTCGGTGGCGGCGGGCAGGTCGCCTGGATGGGTTGCCTCTCCAGAGGGTGCTTCCGGCGGATCCAGCGCCAGTTCCCCCTGCTCCGCCAACAGGTCAGGCTGGGTGCTGGTCAGCCCCGCCAGTGCTTCGAGGCCGCCCGGGCCTTCCAGCAGCGGCAGCTGATCCAGGCTGCCCAGCCCCAGATCGTCCAAGAATTGGCGTGTCGTGGCATAGAGGGCTGGCCGCCCCGGTGCGTCTCGGTGCCCGATGGCTTCGATCCAGTTGCGATCCTCGAGCTGCTTCATGATCTGGCTGGACACCACCACGCCCCGGATGTCCTCGATGTCCCCACGGGTCACCGGTTGCCGGTAGGCAATGATGGCCAGCGTCTCCAGCACCGCGCGGGAATAGCGGGGCGGCTTCTCCGGATTCAGGCGATCCAGATACTCGCGCAACTCCGGACGGCTCTGGAAGCGCCAGCCGGAAGCCACCCGGACCAATTCCACGCCGCGTTCACGCCAGTCCTGCATGAGCTCATCCAGAACCATCCGAAGCGAATCTGCCCCGAGCTGATCCTCGAACAGCACGCGCATTTCCCGCAGCGACAGCGGCTGGCTGGCACAAATCAGTGCGGTTTCGAGAACGCGCTTGGCATCCTGTGTGTTCATCGACAAGGGATCGAAACGCTGCCCGTCGGGGCAGTGGACTCGTCAGGCCGCTGTACCGCGGCGGCATGTGCTCGTGGCGTCCGCGCCGACTCGAGGCGACAGCAGGACGGGCATGGATACAGTTTCTTCGCCGGGCCGGTGGAGACCACAATCTGCGGCTGGGGAAGCCCCGTGACACACGGCGGCTCGTCCCATTCACCGGAAAGACAGCGGGGGGTGCAAACCGGATCTCTTCGGCACTCGCCTTTCGGTGCATGCCGGCAGCCGCTGTCAGGGCTTGGTTCCCGATTGTATTACAAGCCGAGGCACAGGCGATGCCTCATTGCGCAGTGGCCAGCACCTGTTGCCAGGCCGCTGCCAGATCGGACGGCATCGGCGCCTCGAAGGACAGCGGCTCGCGGGTGATGGGGTGGGCGAACGCCAGTTCGGCAGCATGCAGGGCTTGGCGCTGCATGCCCCGCAGCGGACGCCCCCCGTACAGCGCATCGGCGAGCAGCGGGTGTCCTTCATGAGACAAATGCACCCGAATCTGATGCGTGCGCCCCGTATGCAGCTTGCACCGGATGGCACTGACCTCGCCGTCGAAGGCCACCGGCTGGACATCGGTCCGGGCAGGCTTGCCACCCGTCGACACCGCCATGCGGGTGCGAAGGGCAGGATCCCGACCCACCGGCGCATCGACGGTGAAAGGCGCCTTCCCCACGTCGCCATGGGCCAGGGCCAAATACCGGCGGTGGATGTCGCGCTGGGCCATGTCGCGCACCAGGGCGGTCACGGCTTCCAGAGTCCGCCCCACGACCATCAGGCCCGAGGTGTCCTTGTCCAGCCGGTGCACGATGCCCGCCCGTGGCAGCTGCGCGGCTCGGGGATCCCGCGCCAGCAAACCATTGAGCAAGGTACCCGACCAGTTGCCCGCGGCCGGATGCACCACGAGCCCCGCGGGCTTGTTCACCACGAGCACATGCATGTCCTCGTGGACGACATCGAGCGCCATGGGCTCCGGCCGGAAGGCCAAGCTCTCGGCGGGAGGCACCAGGTGGACCTCGAGGCGCTGCCCGGCCCGCACCTTGCGGGAGGACAGGGTCGCCACCACGCCATCCAGGCGAACCTGCCCCGCTTCGACCAGTCCCTGCAGATGGCTGCGGGAGAACTCCGGCGCGAGGGCGGCCAGCACCCGGTCCAAGCGCTGCGCGTGCGCAGAAGCCCCCAGCACCTGCGCGCGCAGCTCAAACTCCGACTCGGCTTCGCCGTCCTCCGGAGCCAGGATGGCATCACCCTGGCAGGACGCGTCCAGGGACGCCCAGTTGCCACTCATATAATCAATCGACCTTTTGTCTGCACTCCGCGCTCCGCGGCCAACTCCGGTGGCCGCCCGATTCATGACCGCACACCCCCTGTTCCGTGCCCTCACCCGCGGCGCGCTCGCTGCGCTGATGGTGACCCTGGCTGCCTGCAGCTCCCTCAAGGACCCTGAAATCAAGGGAACGGCCGAAGAATTGTATGCATCGGGCAAGTCGGAGATGAGCTCCGGCAACTGGCCCAGCGCCATCAAGTACCTTGAGAAGGTGGAGGGCCGCGCGGGCGGCGGCCTGCTCGCCCAGCAGTCGCAGCTGGACCTGTCCTACGCCTACTGGAAGTCGGGCGAGAAGGCCCAGGCCATCAGCACGCTGGACCGATTCATCAAGCTCAACCCGTCGAGCCCCGGTCTGGACTATGCGCTCTACCTGCGCGGCATGGTCAACTTCAACGACGATTTCGGGCTCATCGGCGCGCTGTCGCGCCAGTCCCCGGCCGAGCGCGATCAGCAAGCCTCGCGGGAGTCCTACCAGTCCTTCAAGCAGTTGGTCGATCAGTTCCCGGAGTCGAAGTACGCTGCCGATGCGCGCCTGCGCATGGACTACATCGTGAACGTGCTGGCCGAGTATGAGGTCCATGTGGCCCGCTACTACCTGCGCCGTGGTGCACTGGTGGCGGCAGCCAACCGGGCCCAGCAGACGATCACCGTCTACCCGCAAACCCCAGCCACCGAGGAAGCCCTCTACATCCTGGCCCAGGCTTATGACCGGCTGGGCCTGGACAAGCTGCGCGACGATGCCACCCGGGTGCTGGCGCACAACTTCCCCGAAAGCCCGCTGCTCAAGCAGGGCATCCAGGAACGCGAAAAGCCCTGGTGGCAGCTCTGGTGAGCCGACCAGGCAGATGACATGACGACAACGGCCCCGCTTCGGGGCCGTTGTGCTTTCAAGCCCCCGCGGTCAGACCTGCGCGTGGGCTGCGGCCAGTTCGCGCAGCCAGGCCAGGGCCTGCTCGCCACTGGACAGCATGGTCATCGGCGGCAAGGCCGCCAGCAGGCGCCCCCCGTAGCGGGCCTGCAGCAGGCGCACATCGCACAGCACCAGCAGGCCGCGGTCGGTCTCGGTGCGAATCAGGCGCCCCGCCCCCTGCTTGAGCGCGATGGCGGCCTCGGCCACAAAATAATCGTTGAAGGCGTCCCGGCCCTGGCTCTTGAGCTGGCGCACGCGCGCCTCCACCAGCGGATCGTTCGGCGGCGGAAAGGGCAGCTTGTCGATCACCACGCACTGCAGCGCCTCACCAGGCACGTCGATGCCTTCCCAGAAGCTGGCCGAACCCACCAGCACACAGCGCCCCTCCTGGAAGCGCTGCAACAGGCTGCGCTTGGCCGCCGTGCCTTGCACCAGCACCTCCAGTGAACTGCCCAGGCTCTGCAGTTCGCCCTGCAGGGCCTCGGCCACCGTGCGCATGGCCCGCAGCGTGGTGGTGAGCACGAAGGTGCGCCCGCCCAGCGCGTGGGCGCAATGCGCGGAGGCCCGCCCCACCATCACCGGGTGCGCCGCCTCGTTGGGCTGTGGAAAGCGTGGCGGCACATAGACACGGGCATGGTCGGCATAGGCAAAGGGACTGCCCACCCGCAGCTTGCGGGCGTCGTCCAGACCGGCGGCTTCGCTGAACCAGCTCAGCGCCTCGTCGTCGCCCAGCGTGGCCGAGGTGAACACCCAGGCCCGGTGCCCCTGGGCACGCTGCTCACCCATCATGCTGCGGATGTCCAGCGGCGACTCGATCAACCGGGCCTGGTGCGGCGTCAGATCCACCCAGCGCACACGCTCCGGCGGAGTCTCCAACCCGAAGCGGGCCACCAGGGCCTGCAGGGCCTGCATCCGCGACTGCAGTCGCACAAAATCGGGTGAGCTGGCAGCCACCAGTTCGAGTGCGGCCCCAGCCACCCGCAGGGCCTCGGTCAGCCCGCTCAGCCCCTGATCGAGCAACTCTTGCCGACTGCCGCCCGCCACCTCCTCCCAGCGCAGACGCAGCACGCCCTTGGGCTCCCGGTGCGGACCGGCCACCGCCAGTCGCAGGGCCTTGGCCGCCTGCTCGCAGGCCGCAGCAATGTCGATCCAGGGCGCCTGGCCGCGGGCCTGCTGCTGCCCCGCGGCCAGCAGATCCTGGGCGAAATCGTGGACCTGGCCGGTCCCCAGGGTCTGGCCGAGAAACTGCACGCCAGCTTCCACCATCTGGTGGGCCTCATCGAAGACCGCGATGTCCACCGTGGGCAGCAATTCGGCCACGCCGCTGTCGCGCAGGGCCAGGTCGGCGAAGAACAGGTGGTGGTTCACCACCACCACGTCGGCGGCCATGGCCTCACGGCGAGCCTTCATCACATGGCAGGCGTGGTATTCGCCGCACTCGCTGCCCAGGCAGTTGTCGCGGTTGGAGGTCACCAGGGGGATGACCTCGGAGCGCTCGTCCAGGCCCTCCAGCTCCCCGATGTCGCCGCTGGTGGTGGCCTGGGCCCAGGTCTCAATGCGGGACAGCGCCCGCACGGCGTAACGGTCCGACAGGGTGGCCCCTTCACGCGCCTGCATCAGCCGATGCCGGCACAGGTAGCTGGCCCGCCCCTTGAGCAGTGCCACGGTCACCGGCAACTTCAGGATGTCGCGCAGCCGCGGCAGATCGCGGAAGAACAGTTGGTCCTGCAGGCTCTTGGTGGCGGTGCTGACCAGGGTGCGCCGACCAGACAGCAGGACCGGCAGCAGATAGGCGTAGGTTTTGCCCACCCCGGTGCCGGCTTCGGCCACCAGGGCTTCGCGCCGCTCGATGGCCTCGGCCACGGCCTGGGCCAGCCGGTCCTGCGGCTCACGCGGCATGAAGCCGTCGTCGGCATGGGCCAGCGGCCCCTCGACAGACAATGCCTCACGGACCGCCGAGACCAGATCGGCGGAAGGGGCTGCAGCGGGATCGGACATCCGTTCAGGCGGGTTCGGGGGGTTCCAGCATCGCCTCCAACTGGGCGATCTGGTCACGCAGTACCAGGCGCTGCTTCTTGAGCCGACGCAAGGCCAACTCGTCCGGACCCGACAGGGAATCGGCACCGTCGATGCGATTGTCCAGTTCGGCGTGTGCCATGCGCAACTCGATCAATCGCCTGAGGGGCGAATGCAGGTTGTCGGCAGGAAGAAGATCGGCATCCACAGTGGCTTGAGTTTATATTGCGCCCATGACAATGACATCCCAGGGCTACCGGATCACGGCAGCCACCGGCCTGCACAAGGGCGACCGGGCCTACCAGCAGGATCAGGTGCTCATCCTGGCCAACCCCCGCGTACCGGGTTGCGCGCTGGCCCTGGTGGCTGACGGCATGGGAGGCAAGAGCGGCGGGCGCACCGCCTCCGACCAGGTCATCATGACCGCCAAGCAGGTGTTCGACCGCTACACACCGGCCACCGACGACCCCACCGAGATGCTGCGCCAGCTGGTGGTGGAGTCCCACCTAATGATCAAGCTGACCGCCATCACGGCCGACGAGGAACCCCACAGCACACTGGCAGCCTTTCTTGTCTTGCCGGACCGCAGCGCCTACTCGGCCCACGCGGGCGATTCACGGGTCTATCACTTCCGCGGCGCCGAGATGCTGCGCCGCACGGTGGACCACTCCTATGTGCAGCGCCTGATCGACGAAGGCAAGATCACCGAGGCCCAGGCCAACACCCATCCGCAGGCCAACCTGTTGACGGGCTGCCTGGGCACCCAGCAGGACCCTCCTGTGGAGATCACTCCGCTGGACCGCCTGGAGGTGGGCGACAGCCTGCTGGCCTGCTCCGACGGCCTGTGGCATTACCTGACCCCCCGCGAGCTGGGCGCCATCGTCAGTGCCCTGGCCCCGCGAGAAGCCAGCGAGATGCTCATCGGCAAAGCCCGCCAGCGCGCCCGCGGCATGGGCGACAACCTCTCCCTCGCGCTGGTGCGCTTCGACCCCATCCATTGAGACCGGTCCGGCCGGGCGCCGGATTCCGAGGAGTTCAGGTCAGCGAGGTATCCACCGTCCTGCGCTCCAACGCCAGATACTCGGCCGAGCGCATCTCGTTCAGACGGGACACCGTGCGCGGGAACTCGTGGGCCAGCGGGCCATCGGTGTAGAGCTGCTCGGCCGGCGTGGCCGCCGAGACGACGAGCTTGACCCGGCGGTCGTAGAGCACATCCACCAGCAGCGTGAACCGCCGGGCTTCCGAGGCCAGGCGCGGTGGCATCTGGGGCACCCCCGACAGCAGCAGGGTGTGGAAGCGCGAGGCCAGTTCCAGATAGTCGTTCTGCGAGCGCGGGCCGCCGCAGAGGGTCTGAAAGTCGAACCAGATCACCCCCCCAGCGCGACGGCGGGCCTTCAGCTCCCGGTGCTCGATGTTCAGCACCGGGTCCTCGTCGGGCACCTCGGCCAGATCGTCGAAGGTCCGGGCCATGGCCACCTCGGCCTCAGGCCCCAGGGGCGTGTGGTACAGGTCCACCTGCTCCAGCGTGCGGCGCCGATAGTCGACGCCGGCATCGACGTTGATCACCTCCAGGTTGGCCTTGAGCAACTCGATGGCTGGCAGGATCCGGTCGCGGTGCAAGCCATTGGGATACAAACCGTCCGGATGGAAGTTGGAGGTGGTGACGATGGACACCCGGTGGGCGAACAGCGATTCCAGCAACCGGTAGAGGATCATCGCATCGGTCACGTCGGCCACATGGAACTCGTCGAAGCAGATCATCCGGTAGCGCCGGGCGATGCGCGCGCCCAGTTCCTCCAACGGGTTCTGGCGGCCCTTGAGCTCCTGCAACTGCCGGTGCACCTCGCGCATGAACTCGTGGAAGTGCAGCCGCGTCTTGCGGGTCAGCGGCACCGAGCGGTAGAAGCAATCCATCAGGAAGCTCTTGCCCCGCCCCACCCCACCGTACATGTAAACGCCGCGGGGGATGGCCGGCTTGACCAGGGCCTTGGTGATCGCATTGCTGCGGCGGGCCTTGTAGGCCGCCCACTCGTTCTCGCAGCGTTCCAGCGCGGCCACCGCGCGCAGTTGGGCCTCGTCGGCCTGGAAGCCGTTCTCGGCGAGCAGTTGCTCGTACAGCTGACGAACGCTCATCGTTCAAACCATCTCAAAGGACAAGAAAAGGCCCGCCGGCCTGGCAGGCGGGCGGGCCGGAGAACGGCCGGGAGCAGACAGCCCCACGGCAGCCCGGAGCTCAGAAGTTCAGCGTGCGCTTGTCCACCGCCAGGGCGGCTTCCTTGGTCGCCTCGCTCAGGCTGGGGTGGGCGTGGCAGATGCGCGCGATGTCCTCGGCCGAGGCCTTGAACTCCATCGCCACCACGGCTTCGGAGATCAGCTCCGAGGCCATCGGGCCGATGATGTGCACGCCCAGGATTTCGTCCGTCTTGGCATCGGCCAGGAACTTGACAAAGCCGGTGGTGTCGCCCAGCGCACGGGCGCGGCCGTTGGCCAGGAAGGGGAACTGGCCCGCCTTGTAGGCCACGCCCTCGGCCTTGAGCTGCTGCTCGGTCTTGCCGACCCAGGCGATCTCCGGGCTGGTGTAGATGACCCAGGGGATGGTGCCGAAGTTGACATGACCGTGCTGGCCGGCCATGCGCTCGGCCACCGCCACGCCCTCTTCTTCCGCCTTGTGCGCCAGCATCGGGCCGCGCACCACGTCGCCCACAGCCCACACGCCCGGCAGGTTGGTCTTGCACTCGGCATCGACCACGATGGCACCGCGCTCATCGAGCTGCAGGCCCACAGCCTCGGGGTTCAGGCCGATGGTGTTGGGCACGCGGCCGATCGAGACGATCAGCTTGTCCACTTCCAGCGACTGGGCCTCGCCCTTGGCGTTGGCATAGCTGAGGGTGACGCTCTTCTTGCCCTTCTTGACCTCGGCGATCTTCACGCCCAGCTCGATCTTCAGGCCTTGCTTGGTGAAGACCTTCAAGGCCTCCTTGGCCACGGCCTCATCAGCCGCGCCCATGAAGGTGGGCATGGCTTCGAGGATGGTCACTTCGGCACCCAGGCGGCGCCAGACCGAGCCCATTTCCAGGCCGATCACGCCGGAGCCAATCACGCCCAGCTTCTTGGGCACGGCGCCGACGCGCAGCGCGCCGTCGTTGGACAGGATCAGGTCCTCGTCGAACTCGGCACCCGGCAGCTGGCGGGCATTGGAGCCGGTGGCGATGATGACCTGCTTGGCCACCAGCACCTCCTCGGCAGCGCCGGCCACCTTGATCTCATAGGCGCCATCCTTGGCACCGGCGAAGGAACCGCGGCCGTGGAAGAAGCTGACCTTGTTCTTCTTGAACAGGTAGAGGATGCCGTCGTTGTTCTGCTTCACGACGGAATCCTTGCGGGCCACCATCTTGGCCACGTCCATCTTCACCGTGCCGGTGCTGATGCCGTGCTCGGCGAAGTGGTGGGTGGCGTGCTCGAAGTGCTCCGAGGACTGCAGCAGGGCCTTGGACGGGATGCAGCCGACGTTGGTGCAGGTGCCGCCCGGAGCCGGGCCGCCAGCGGCGTTCTTCCACTCATCGATGCAGGCCACGTTGAAGCCCAGCTGGGCCGCGCGGATGGCGGCGATGTAGCCACCGGGGCCGCCGCCGATGACGACGACGTCAAATTGTTTGGACATGGAAACTCCCGGGGATCAGATGTCGAACAGCAGGCGGGCCGGGTCTTCCAGCGCTTCCTTCATGGCCACGAGGCCCAGCACGGCTTCGCGGCCGTCGATGATGCGGTGGTCATAGGACATGGCCAGGTAGTTCATCGGGCGCACCACGATCTGACCGTTCTCCACCACGGCACGGTCCTTGGTGGCGTGCACGCCCAGGATGGCCGACTGCGGCGGGTTGATGATCGGGGTCGACAGCATGGAGCCGAAGGTGCCGCCGTTGGAGATGGAGAAGGTACCGCCGGTCAGCTCTTCCAGACCCAGCTTGCCGTCCTTGGCCTTCTGGCCAAACATGGCGATGGTCTTCTCGATCTCGGCAAAGGTCAGCTGATCGGCGTTGCGGATGATGGGCACCACCAGACCACGGGGCGAACCCACGGCGATGCCGATGTCGAAGTAGCCGTGGTAGAGGATGTCGTTGCCATCCACCGAGGCGTTCAGGATCGGGTACTTCTTCAGGGCGTGCACAGCCGCCTTGACGAAGAAGCTCATGAAACCCAGCTTGACGCCGTGTTCCTTCTCGAACTTCTCCTGGAACTTCTTGCGCATCTCCATCACCGGGGCCATGTTGACCTCGTTGAAGGTGGTCAGGATGGCGTTGGTGGATTGCGACTGCAGCAGACGCTCGGCGATGCGGGCGCGCAGGCGCGACATCGGCACGCGCTGCTCCGGACGGTCACCCAGGTTCTGGGCCACGGGCGCGGCCACGGCGGGCAGCGGCTTGGCCACAGATGCCGCCACCGGCGCGGCGACGGGCGCCGCCACGGCCGGCTTGGCGCCACCGGCCACGGCGGCCAGCACATCACCCTTGGTGACGCGTCCATCCTTGCCGGAGCCGGCCACGGAACCCGTGGCCAGGCCGTTGTCGGCCATCAGCTTGGCGGCGGCCGGCATGGCTACGTCGGACTTGCTGCCGCCGGTGGCGGCAGGTGCGGCCACAGCAGCGGCGGCGGCGGCCGGCGCAACGGCGGCAGCAGCCGGCGCGGGCGCGGCCACGGCACCTGCAGCAGCCTCGGTGTCGATCTTGGCGATCACCTGGTCGCTGACAACGGTGCCGCCATCGGCGACCACGATCTCGGTGATGACGCCAGCGGAGGGCGCCGGCACTTCGAGCACGACCTTGTCGGTCTCGATCTCGATCAGGATCTCGTCGATGGCGACGGCCTCACCGGCCTTCTTCTTCCACTGCAGCAGGGTGGCCTCGGCCACGGACTCGGACAGCTGCGGAACCTTGACTTCTACGATTGCCATGATGGGGGAATTCTTTGTAGGGTGTGACAAGGCTCCGGCGCACACGCGCCAGAGCCACGGTCAATGCATGGGGTTTACTTGGAGAGCACGAAGCCCTTGAGCTTGCCGAAGGCCTGATCCAGCAACGCCTTCTGCTGCTCTTGGTGCAGGTGGGCATAGCCGACGGCCGGCGACGCCGAGGCAGGACGGCCGGCATAGCCCAGCTTCTGACCCTCGAGCATGTTCTCGTGGATCTGGTGCTGCACGAAGAACCAGGCGCCCTGGTTCTGCGGCTCGTCCTGGCACCACACGATGTCCGTCGCGTTCGGGTACTTCTTGACCTCGGCGGCGAAAGCCTTGTGCGGGAAGGGGTAGAGCTGCTCGACACGGAGGATGGCCACGTCGTGCGACTTCTTCTCCTCGCGCTTCTTGACCAGGTCGTAGTAGACCTTGCCCGAGCAGGCGATCACGCGCTTGACCTTGGTCGCATCGATCTCGGCATTGCGCTCGCTGATCACCGTGTGGAACTCGCCCTTGGTGAACTCCGACAGCGGCGAGGTCGCGTCCTTGTTCCGCAGCAGCGACTTCGGGGTCATGATGACCAGCGGCTTGCGGAACTGGCGGACCATCTGCCGGCGCAGCAGATGGAAGATCTGGCTGGCCGTGGTCGGCTGCACCACCTGCATGTTGTTGTCGGCGGCCAGCTGCATGAAGCGCTCCAGGCGGGCCGAGCTGTGCTCGGGGCCCTGGCCTTCATAGCCGTGCGGCAGCATCAGGGTCAGACCGTTCGCACGGCCCCACTTCACTTCGCCGGAGGCGATGAACTGGTCGATCACCACCTGGGCACCGTTGACGAAGTCGCCGAACTGGCCCTCCCAGATCGTCAGCGTGTTGGGGTCGGAGCCGGCATAGCCGTACTCAAAGCCCAGCACCGCCTCTTCGGACAGGATGGAGTCGATGACGACGAACGGTGCCTGGCCTTCGGCGATGTGCTGCAGCGGGATGTAGATGCCTTCGTCGAACCTGTCGCGGTTCTGGTCATGCAGCACGGCATGGCGGTGCACGAAGGTGCCTCGGCCTGAGTCTTCACCGGACAGGCGCACCGGGTAGCCCGAAGCCACCAGCGAGGCATAGGCCAGGTGTTCGCCCATGCCCCAGTCGATGTTGACGTCACCGCGGCCCATGGCGGCACGGTCGGCCACCACCTTCTCGACCAGCGGGTGCAGCTTGAAGTTCGCCGGAATGGTGGTGATCTTCTCGGCCAGACGCTTGATCTCGGCCAGCGGCAGCGCGGTGTCAGCGGCGTCCGTCCACTTCTTGCCCAGGAAGGGCGACCAGTCGACCGCGTACTTGCTCTTGAAGTTGGTCAGCACCGGATCAACGGTGTGCTTGCCGGCGTCCATCGCCGCACGGAAGGCCTTGACCATCTCGTCCGGACCACCAGCCGCCAGCACGCCCTGGGCCACCAGCTTGTCGCCGTAGAGCTTGCGGGTGCCCGGGTGCTGGGCGATCTTCTTGTACATCAGCGGCTGGGTCAGCGCGGGCGTGTCCTGCTCGTTGTGGCCCAGCTTGCGGAAGCAGATGATGTCGACGACGACATCCTTCTTGAACTGCTGGCGGTAGTCCATGGCCAGCTGGGTGCACCACACCACGGCATCGGGATCATCCCCGTTCACGTGCAGCACCGGCGCCTCGATCATCTTGACGACGTCGGAGCAGTACAGGGTCGAGCGGGTGTCGCGCGGATCGGAAGTGGTGAAGCCGATCTGGTTGTTGATGACGATGTGAACGGTGCCACCGGTGTAGTAGCCGCGGGTCTGGGCCAGCGCCAGCGTTTCCATCACCACGCCCTGGCCGGCAAAGGCCGCGTCGCCGTGCACCAGCACCGGCAGCACCTGGCTGCCTTCCTTGTCGCCGCGGCGGTCCATGCGGGCCTTCACGGAACCTTCCACCACCGGATTCACGATTTCCAAGTGGGAAGGATTGAAGGACAGGCTCAGGTGGACCGGACCACCAATGGTGGTCACATCGCTGGAGAAGCCCTGGTGGTACTTCACGTCACCCGCGGGCAGGTCCTCCGGCGCGGTGTGCTCGAACTCGGCGAACAGGTCCTTGGGCATCTTGCCCAGCGTGTTGACCAGCACATTCAGGCGACCGCGGTGGGCCATGCCGATCACGATTTCCTGCACGCCCTTCTCGCCGGCATGCTGGATCAGCTCGTCCATCGAGGCGATGAAGCTCTCGCCACCTTCCAGCGAGAAGCGCTTCTGGCCGACGTACTTGGTGTGCAGGTAGCGCTCCAGACCTTCGGCCGCGGTCAGGCGGTCGAGAATGTGCTTGCGCTTCTCGGACGGGAAGCTGGGCTTGGAGCGGGCGCTTTCCAGGCGCTCCTGCCACCAGCGCTTCTCGGTCGGGTCGGTGCAGTGCATGAACTCGGCACCGACGGTGCCGCAGTAGGTTTCACGCAGGGCCTGCATGATCTCGCGCAGCGTCATGTGCTCGGCGCGCGAGAAATAGGTGTTCGCGGCACTGAACGGGATGTCCATGTCGGACTCGCTCAGGTCGTAGAACGCCGGCTCCAGTTCGGGAATCTTGGGACGCTCGGTGCGCTTGAGCGGATCCAGATCGGCCCAGCGGGAGCCCAGGAAGCGGTAGGCGGCGATCAGCGACTGGACGTGGACCTGCTTGCGGGCCACGGCGAGGTCGGTGGAGCTGGCCTTGACCGTGAAGGCGTTCGACTTCGCGCGTTGGGCGAAGGATTCGATCACGGGAGCGTGGGGCACGTCGCGGCTGGCGGTGCCGTCGACTGCAGGAACGTTCTGCAGCGCGTCGAAATACTCGCGCCAGTTGTCGGGCACGGAGCCCGGGTTGTCGAGGTAGGCCTCGTACATCTCTTCGACGTACGGCGCGTTCCCCCCGAACAGGTACGAGTTCGACCTGTATTGCTGCATCATTTCTCGCTCACCTTCCGCCCTGGTTTCCAGAGCTCCGATGGGTTGATCAACCTTCCGCGGCCCGGCTTGACCGTTTGGCGGATTGCGATCCGCCTTGCTGCCCAATGGGTAGGATCAGCAAGGGGACACAGAAGGACCTGAATTGTCAGGGTGAGACTGTAGCACCGTTGGCTTTGCCCACCGGCCCAGTAACTACCCTGCACAGCACTGGGTCATCGGAGATTCGGGGTCGAACTTGAGTGGCAAAGTCCCGCAACGATGCTCGGTCACACCCCTTCACGCACCATCTGGCTCCATCCCCATGCGCCCGCCAAGCCGGCGCTGGGCACGACCTGCAATGGCTGCGGCGTGTGCTGCGCATTGGATCCCTGCCCCGCGGGGGCAATGCTCAGCCGTCGGTTTCGCGGAGCCTGCACCGCGCTGCGGTGGAGCGACAAGGACCAGTGCTACCGCTGCGGCTTGCTCAGCGCACCGGACGAGGTGCTGGCCCGCTGGCCTGGGCCCTTGCGCAGATGGATCAGCCGCCACGCCGCACGCTGGATCGCCAGCGGTCAGGGCTGCGATGCCGACTGGACGCCGGAAGACCCTGCCTCCCCGCCTGCGCCATGAAAAAGGGCGCCCGAAGGCGCCCCTGGCAGCACACGCAGTCACTTCGGCCTCACAGGGCCTTGATCAGCTCCGGCACGGCCGTGAACAAATCGGCCTCCAGGCCGTAGTCGGCCACCGAGAAGATCGGCGCTTCGGGGTCCTTGTTGATCGCCACGATCACCTTGGAGTCCTTCATGCCGGCCAGATGCTGGATGGCGCCGGAGATACCGCAGGCCACGTACAGCTGCGGCGCGACGATCTTGCCAGTCTGACCCACCTGCCAGTCGTTGGGCGCGTAGCCGGCGTCCACCGCGGCGCGGCTGGCACCCAGCGCGGCGCCCAGCTTGTCGGCCAGGGGCGTCAGCACCTCGTTGAACTTCTCGCTGCTGCCCAGCGCCCGACCACCGGAAACGATGATCTTGGCGGCGGTCAGTTCAGGACGATCGCTCTTGGTGACTTCACGGCCAACGAAGCCGCTCTTGGCGTTGGCGGCCACGGCAGCGACGCTCTCCACGGCGGCAGCGCCACCGGTGGCGGCCGCGTCGAAGGCGGTGCCGCGCACGGTGATGACCTTGACCGCGTCGGCGCTCTGCACCGTGGCGATGGCGTTGCCGGCGTAGATGGGACGCTCGAAGGTGTCGGCGCTCACCACCTTGGTGATGTCGGTGATCTGTGCCACGTCGAGCTTGGCGGCGACGCGGGGCGCCACATTCTTGCCACTGGCGGTGGCCGGGAACAGGATGTGGCTGTAGCCCGAGGCAATGGCCAGCACCTGGGCGGCCAGGTTCTCGGCCAGGCCTTCGCCCAGGCCCGCGCCATCGGCGTGCAGCACCTTGGCCACGCCAGCGATCTGGGCGGCGGCCTGTGCAGCGGCGCCAGCGTTCTGACCGGCCACCAGCACATGCACCTCGGCGCCCAGTTGGGTCGCGGCAGTGACGGTGTTCAGGGTCGCGCCCTTGATCGACGCGTTGTCGTGTTCAGCAATGACGAGGATGGCCATGTTCAGATCACCTTGGCTTCAGTCTTGAGCTTGGCCACCAGGGTGGCGACATCCGGCACCTTGATGCCCGCGCTGCGCTTGGCCGGCTCGGCCACGCTCAGCGTCTTGATGCGCGGGGCCACATCCACGCCGAGGTCGGCCGGCTTGACGGTCTCCAGCGGCTTCTTCTTCGCCTTCATGATGTTGGGCAGCGTGACATAACGCGGCTCGTTCAGGCGCAGGTCGGTGGTGACCACGGCCGGCAGGCTCAGCTTGAGAGTCTCCAGGCCGCCATCCACCTCGCGGGTGACGGTGGCAGTCCCGTCGGCGACTTCGACCTTCGAAGCGAAGGTGGCTTGCGGCAGGTCGGCCAGCGCGGCCAGCATCTGGCCGGTCTGGTTGCAGTCGTCGTCAATGGCCTGCTTGCCCAGGATGACCAGGGCCGGCTGCTCCTTGTCGACCAGGGCCTTGAGCACCTTGGCCACAGCCAGCGGCTGCAGTTCGGCATCGGTCTCGACCAAGATGCCACGATCGGCGCCGATGGCCATGGCCGTGCGCAGGGTTTCCTGGCACTGCGCCACGCCGCAGGACACGGCCACCACCTCGGTGACCACGCCCTTTTCCTTCAGGCGCACCGCCTCTTCGACGGCGATCTCGTCAAAGGGGTTCATGCTCATCTTCACGTTGGCCAGATCCACCCCCGTGCCGTCGGACTTCACGCGTACCTTCACGTTGTAGTCGACGACGCGCTTGACGGCTACCAGTACCTTCATTTCGCGTTGCTCCTGTCGGATCGTTTGAGTGATTTGACGTTTACGTAAACTGTCAGGATTCTAGGACCTGCCCCGAGATGCGCCAAGAGGTGCACGCGGGATACTGTCCCACCAGCGATCCACAAAATCGCACGGTCGTTCTATTTTATGCTGCCACGGTGGCGCTGCGGCTCACGTATGCTTGGGGAGAACCCTAGGTCGAGCCCATCACCGACCCCGCTCTCGCACCATGCCCGATCCTCTTTCCCCCGTCCCGCCCATCGGCATTTTCGATTCTGGCGTGGGCGGCCTGTCCGTGCTGCGCGCGTTGCGCCGCCGTCGCAGCGACATCCCACTGCTCTATGTGGCCGACTCCGGCCACGCTCCGTATGGCGATCGCGATCCGGCCCACGCGCTGCAGCGCTCCATTCGGGTCACGGAACATCTGATGGCTCAGGGCGCCCGCCTGATCATCGTGGCCTGCAACACCGCCACGGCGCGAGCGATCGACACCCTTCGCCAGCGCTACCCTGACATCACCTGGGTGGGCGTGGAGCCCGGCGTGAAACCTGCCGTGCGTCACAGCAACAATGGCCGTATCGGGGTGCTGGCCACGCCGTCCACGCTGAGCAGCCCACGCTTTGATTCGCTGATCGACCGTTTCGCCCAGGGCTGCGAAGTCATTCGGGTGCCCTGCAAGGGCCTGGCGGCCGCCATCGAGACCGGCGGCCCATCCGACCCGGCCCTGGATCCGCTGCTGGACCGCTATTGCGCGCCGGTGGTCCACGCGGGCGCGGACACCGTCGTGCTGGGTTGCACGCACTATCCCTTTGTGGCGGAGCGCATCGCGGCACGGCTGGGGCCGCAGGTCCAGTTGCTGGACACGGCCGACGCCGTCGCAGCACACGCCTTGCACCTCTGGCCCCACTGCAGCGGCCAACGGCTCCCGCGCGAAACCATCGCCCCTGTCCGGCTCGAAACAACGGGCGACGCGACCGTACTCGCGCGCCTGGCCCACGAGGGCCTGGGGCTGAATGTACCCGTCCACACCATTGATCTTTGAACAAGCCCCTGGGTGGCGCGCCGTGGTGCCCGGAACCGGGTTCGAACCGGTACGCCCTGTGAGGGGCGGCGGATTTTAAGTCCGCTGCGTCTGCCTGTTCCGCCATCCGGGCTCGGGGCGGGATTATCGCGGCCGGTCAGGCCACTGCTGCGCCGAGGCAATAAAAAAGGGAAGCCGAGTGGCTTCCCTTTTTGGAGAGACTGGAGCGGGAAACGAGGCTCGAACTCGCGACCTCAACCTTGGCAAGGTTGCGCTCTACCAACTGAGCTATTCCCGCTTGGGATCACCAAGCCGTGAGGCTTGGCGCCGGCCCCGCACGAAGCGTGACCGTTTGGTGTCTGGAGCGGGAAACGAGGCTCGAACTCGCGACCTCAACCTTGGCAAGGTTGCGCTCTACCAACTGAGCTATTCCCGCGTTGCGTCTTCAATCTTGGAGGCGCGATCCAGAGTCGAACTGGACTAGACGGATTTGCAATCCGTTGCATAACCGCTTTGCTATCGCGCCTTCGAAACCGAAGGCTGTGTCACGCCAGCTGCCACCCGATGAAAAAGGGAAGCCGGGGCTTCCCTTCGGAATCTGGAGCGGGAAACGAGGCTCGAACTCGCGACCTCAACCTTGGCAAGGTTGCGCTCTACCAACTGAGCTATTCCCGCATGGCTCCTGACGGAACACGTTTCCTGAACTGTGTTTGGTGACACCGACACGGCAGTTTCTGATTTCTCAGACATTCCCGCGTCGCATCAGGAAAGCACGCATTATAGGCACGCTTTTAAGGTCTCGGCAAGCCCTCTGTCAAAAGCAGATGGGCCTGCCGTGGCCGTCACTCAGTGCGGCCGAACGTCCACCGTCCCGGCCGCCGCTGGGGCTTCGGCCGGAGCAGCAGGCGCCGCCGCAACCGGCTCCTCGTCCGGCAGGGGCGCCGGCACACGCTCCAGCGCGACCTCCAGCACCTTGTCGATCCAGCGCACCGGCACGATCTCGAGCTGGCTCTTGACGTTGTCCGGAATGTCCTGGAGGTCCTTGACGTTGTCCTCCGGGATCATCACCAGCTTGATGCCGCCCCGGTGGGCCGCCAGCAGCTTTTCCTTGAGGCCACCGATGGCGGTCACCTCGCCGCGCAACGTGATTTCGCCGGTCATGGCGACATCCGCCCGCACCGGGATGCCCGTGAGCGCCGAGACAAACGCCGTGGTCATCGCCGCACCGGCACTGGGACCATCCTTGGGCGTGGCGCCATCGGGCACGTGAACGTGCACGTCGCGCTTCTCGAAGAGCTCGTCCTTGATGCCCAGACGGCGCGAGCGGCTGCGCACCACGGTGCGTGCAGCCTCGACCGACTCCTTCATCACGTCGCCCAGCGAACCGGTGCGGATGATGTTGCCCTTGCCCGGCATGGCCGTGGCTTCGATGGTCAGCAAATCGCCGCCCACTTCCGTCCAGGCCAACCCGACCACCTGCCCGACCTGGTTGGTCTTCTCGGCACGGCCGAAGTCGTACTTGCGCACCCCCAGGAAGTCGTGCAGGTTCTCGTCCGTCACCACCACCTTGTCGGCGTAGGTCTTGAGCAGCAGACCCTTGACCACCTTGCGGCAGATCTTGGAGATCTCGCGCTCGAGCGAACGCACGCCAGCTTCACGGGTGTAGTAGCGGATGATGCCGCGGATGGCGCCTTCAGTGACCTCCATCTCGTCGTCCTTCACGCCGTTGTTCTTGGCCTGCTTGGGCAGCAAGTACTTCTGCGCGATGTGGAGCTTCTCGTCCTCGGTGTAGCCCGACAGGCGGATGACCTCCATCCGGTCCAGCAGGGCCGGCGGGATGTTCATCGAGTTCGAAGTTGCCACGAACATCACATCAGACAGGTCGAAATCGACCTCGATGTAGTGATCGCCGAAGGTGTGGTTCTGCTCGGGATCGAGCACCTCCAGCAGGGCCGACGACGGGTCACCACGGAAATCCATGCCCAGCTTGTCGATCTCGTCGAGCAGGAACAGCGGATTGCGCGTGCCAACCTTGGTCAAGCTCTGCAGCACCTTGCCCGGCATGGAGCCGATGTAGGTGCGGCGGTGCCCCCGGATCTCGGCCTCGTCGCGCACGCCGCCCAGCGCCATGCGGACGAACTTGCGGCCCGTGGCGCGGGCCACAGACTGCCCCAGCGAGGTCTTGCCCACACCAGGGGGCCCCACCAGGCACAGGATGGGCGCCTTGACCTTGTCCACGCGCTGCTGCACAGCAAGGTACTCGAGGATGCGGTCCTTGACCTTCTCCAGGCCGTAGTGGTCCTCGTTGAGCACCTCCTCGGCCAGACCCAGGTCGTGCTTGATCTTGGTCTTGCGGGACCAGGGCAGGCCGATCAGCGTGTCCAGGTAGTTGCGCACCACCGTGGCCTCGGCCGACATCGGCGACATCAGCTTGAGCTTCTTGAGCTCGGCCTCGGCCTTCTTGCGTGCCTCCTTGGGCATGCGGGCCGCGGTGATTTTCTTCTCCAGCTCTTCCAGGTCGGCGCCTTCTTCGCCGTCGCCCAGTTCCTTCTGGATGGCCTTGACCTGCTCGTTCAGGTAGTACTCGCGCTGGCTCTTCTCCATCTGGCGCTTGACGCGGCCACGGATGCGCTTTTCCACCTGCAGGATGTCGACCTCATGTTCGAGCTGCTCCAGCAGCTTTTCCAGCCGCTGGGCCACGTCGAACAGGTCCAGCACCGACTGCTTGGATTCGAGCTTGAGCGGCAGGTGAGCCGCGATGGTGTCGGCCAAACGGCCCGGATCGTCGATGCCGGCGATCGAGGTGAGGATCTCCGGCGGGATCTTCTTGTTGAGCTTGACGTACTGGTCGAACTGCTGGGTCACCGCGCGGCGCAGGGCCTCGACCTCGGGAGTCGGCTCGCCGGCCGGCTCCACCGGCAGCACCTCGGCGACGAAATGCTCGCCGGCATCGCTGACGCTCTGAGTGTGGGCGCGCTGCACGCCTTCGACCAGCACCTTCACGGTGCCATCGGGCAGCTTGAGCATCTGCAGGATGCTCGACACGCAGCCGACGCTGAACAGGTCCTCGGCCCGCGGCTCGTCCTTGCCGGCAGCCTTCTGGGCCACCAGCATGATCTGGCGACCGGCATCCATCGCGGCCTCAAGGGCCTTGATCGACTTGGGGCGACCCACGAACAGCGGAATGACCATGTGGGGGAACACCACCACGTCCCGCAGCGGCAGCAGCGGCAGCGTGGTCGGTTCCGGGGGGAGGATGGGATGTCCTGACATGGATTGCCTCACTTTCTCGAACCCACATGGGGCCCGAGGGTTGGATTGCAAGAAGCCGGACGCATCAGGGGGCTGACCGCCCGGCGTGGAAGGACATTCAGACTCAGGCGCTGGCCTTGGCCTGTTCCCTGTAAACCAGCAGGGGCTTGCCGCCCTCTTCGATGATGTGCTCGTCGACCACGACCTTGGCCACGCCGTCGAGGGTGGGCAGCTCGAACATGGTGTCGATCAAGGCACCCTCCATGATGGAGCGCAGGCCGCGCGCGCCGGTCTTGCGCTTGAGCGCACGACGGGCAATGGCGCTCAGCGCGGTCGGACGAATCTCCAGCTCCACGCCATCCATCGAGAACAGCTTCTGGTACTGCTTGAGCAGCGCGTTCTTCGGCTCGACCAGGATCTGGATCAGCGCCTCCTCGGTCAACTCGCCCAGCGTGGCGACCACCGGCAGGCGGCCGACCAACTCGGGAATCAGGCCGAAGCGCACCAGATCCTCGGGCTCGACGTTGCGGAAGACCTCAGAGACCCGCTTCTCGGACTTGCTGTGCACCGTGGCTCCGAAGCCGATGCCGGACTTCTCGGTGCGGTTCTGGATGACCTTTTCCAGACCGTCGAAAGCCCCGCCGCAGATGAACAGGATGTTGGTCGTGTCGATCTGCAGAAAGTCCTGGTTCGGGTGCTTGCGCCCGCCCTGCGGCGGCACGCTGGCCATGGTGCCTTCGACCAGCTTCAGCAGGGCCTGCTGCACGCCCTCACCCGACACGTCGCGGGTGATCGACGGGTTGTCGGCCTTGCGGGAGATCTTGTCGATCTCGTCGATGTACACGATCCCGCGCTGCGCCCGTTCTACGTCGTAGTTGCAGTTCTGCAGCAGCTTCTGGATGATGTTCTCGACATCCTCACCCACATACCCCGCCTCGGTCAGCGTGGTGGCGTCGGCGATCACGAACGGCACGTTCAGCAAGCGTGCCAACGTCTGGGCCAGCAGGGTCTTGCCGGAGCCGGTGGGGCCGATGAGCAGGATGTTGCTCTTGGCCAGTTCCACCTCGTCCTTGCTCGCGCCCATGTGCCTGAGGCGCTTGTAGTGGTTGTAGACCGCCACCGAGAGCGTGCGCTTGGCCGTCTCCTGCCCGATCACATACTGGTCCAGACTGGACTTGATCTCGGACGGGGTGGGCAGATCCGACTTGGCCGGGGACTTGGCCGAGCTGGGCTCGGCCGGGGTCTCGTCCCGGATGATGTCGTTGCACAGCTCGATGCACTCGTCGCAGATGAAGACCGAAGGTCCCGCGATGAGCTTTTTGACCTCGTGCTGACTCTTCCCGCAGAAAGAGCAGTAGAGGACTTTTTCGCCAGAGGCGCCTTTCTTGTCAGACATGGATATGTGCCTGGGCTGTGCTAAATAACCGTGGAGGGATGATAGAGCAAGCGCCGATCAGCCCCGTTTCTCCAGAACCTGGTCGATCAGACCATAGCTCTGGGCTTCGGCGGCGGACATGTAGTAGTCGCGCTCGGTGTCGGCCTGGATCTTCTCCAGGGGCTGGCTGGTGCGCTCGGCCAGGATGCGGTTGAGCTGCTCGCGGGTCTTCAGGATCTCGCGGGCATGGATCTCGATGTCCGTGGCCTGGCCCTGGGCGCCGCCCAGCGGCTGGTGGATCATGACCTTGCTGTTGGGCAGGGAGAAGCGCTTGCCCTTGGCGCCCGCGGCCAGCAGGAAGGCGCCCATGCTCGCGGCCATGCCGATGCACAGCGTGGACACGTCCGGCTTGATGAACTGCATGGTGTCGAAGATCGACATGCCGGCGCTGACGCTGCCGCCCGGAGAGTTGATGTAGAACGAGATGTCCTTGTCGGGGTTCTCGCTCTCCAGGAACAGGAGCTGTGCCACCACCAGATTGGCACTCTGGTCATTGACCGGCCCCACCAGGAAGACGATGCGCTCACGCAGCAGGCGCGAGTAGATGTCGTAGGCGCGCTCGCCGCGCCCCGACTGCTCGATGACCATGGGAACCATGCCGAGGGCTTGGGTGTCCAGTGCGCTCATGGAACTCCTTCAGGAAGAATGGTGACGGTTGTCCTGCTGCCCATTATGTCGCCGCAGAAAAACCGTGCGATCGAAGAAAAAAAGCCCGGCCAACAGGCTCGGGCGATTCTTCAGGGGGCCGGCCGATCCAACCGCCCCCTCACGGACTTGATCAGGCTCAAGCCGTCATCAGCTCGTCGAAGGGCAGCGCCTTGTCGGTGACCTTGGCCTGGGCCAGCACAAAGTCGGTGACGTTGTTCTCGATGACCACGGCTTCCACCTCGGCCATGCGCTGACGGTCCGACAAGTACCAGCGCACCACCTCGGCCGGCTTCTCGTAGGACTGGGCCATTTCCTCGATGTGGGCCTGCAGCTGCTCCGGCTTGGCTTGCAGATTGTTGGCACGCACCAGTTCGCCCACCACCAGGCCCAGGCGCACGCGCTTCTCGGCCTGCGGCGCGAAGATCTCGGCCGGGATCGGGGTGTTGTCGGCGTCCTTGACGCCGCGCTGCTTCAGGTCCTCACGGGCACCGGACACCAGGCGCTCGGTTTCGGCGGTGATCAGGGCCTTGGGCAGGTCCAGCTCGGCCACCTTGACCAGGGCATCCATCACGGCGGCCTTGTTGCGGGCCAGCACGCGGAACTTGACCTCGCGCTCCAGGTTCTTCTTCACGTCGGCGCGCAGGGCTTCGACGGTGCCGGCCTCAATGCCCAGGGACTTGACGAAGTCCTCGGTCACTTCGGGCAGGTGCTGGGCCTCGACCTTCTTCATGGTGACCAGGAAGTCGGCTTCCTTGCCGGCCACATCCTGGCCGTGGTAATCGGCCGGGAACTGCAGCGGGAAGGTCTTGGACTCGCCGACCTTCATGCCGCGCACCGCGGCGTCGAACTGCTCCAGCATCTGGCCTTCACCGACCAGGAACTGGAAGCCCTCGGCCTTGCCGCCCTGGAAGGGCTCGCCGTCGATCTTGCCTTCGAAGTCGATGGTGACGCGGTCGCCGGCCTCGGCGCCCTGGTCAGCCGGACGCTGGGCGAAGGTGCGGCGCTGCTTGCGCAGGATGTCCACGGTCTTGTCGATGGCGGCGTCGTCCACGTCGGCGGTCACGCGCTCGACTTCAGCGGTCGACAGATCACCCAGCTTCACCTCGGGATAGACCTCGAAGGTGGCGTCGAAGGCCATCTGGCCTTCGGGCGCTTCGTCCTTCTGGGTGATGTTGGGCACGCCGGCCACACGCAGCTGGGCTTCGTTGGCGGCCTGGGCAAAGGCTTGACCCAGCTTGTCGTTCATGACTTCGTACTGCACCGAGTAGCCGTAGCGCTGGGCCACGACCGACATCGGCACCTTGCCGGGGCGGAAGCCGTCGGCCTTCACGGTACGGGCCAGCTTCTTCAGGCGGGCTTCGACTTCGGAGTTGATCTCGCTGGCCGCCAGCGTCAGGGTGATGCGGCGTTCGAGCTTCTCGAGGGTTTCAACGTTGACTGCCATGGTGCGAACTCTGATGTTGCGTGTACGAAAACGTCATGGGGGTGGTGCGCGGAGCCGGACTCGAACCGGCACGCCCGTGAAGGCGTCAGGACCTAAACCTGGTGCGTCTACCAATTTCGCCACCCGCGCATTCCCGGAACGGCGCGACGACATCGACTGCCGCCGGCACGCCGGACCTGTCCCGATGACTGTTGTGTCGGAGCGGGCACCCGCGCCCTTTTCAGGCGCGAGCATCCACCCCGGGCGAACCGGTAAACCGCGTATTCTATCGATCAACCGGGCCACCGGGTGCCGAGGGGCACCCGGGATGGCAAAAAGTGGCTCAGGAGGCCGGCTTGGCCAGGTCCTTGGACGGATGCCGCACGCGGAACCAGGCGGCGTACATGGCCGGCAGCGCCAACAGGGTCAGCGCGGTGGCGGCAATCAGCCCGCCCATGATGGCCACCGCCATCGGGCCCCAGAACACGCTGCGCGAGAGCGGGATCATGGCCAGCACCGCGGCGGCGGCCGTCAGCACGATGGGCCGGAAGCGTCGCACGGCCGACTCGACGATGGCCTCCCAGGCCGGCACGCCACGCAAACGGTCCTGCTCGATCTGATCGATCAGGATCACCGAGTTGCGCATGATCATGCCCACCAGGGCGATGAAGCCCAGCATGGCCACGAAGCCGAAGGGCCGGTCCAGCAGCAACAGCGCGGCGGCCACGCCGGCAATGCCCAGCGGCGCGGTCAGCACCACCAGCATCGCACGCGAGAAGCTCTGCAGCTGCAGCATCAGCAGCGTCAGCATCAGGAAGGCCATGACCGGCAGACCGACCATGATGGAGCCCTGCCCCTTGGCGCTCTCCTCCACCGCACCTGCCAGCTCGATGCGCATGTCCGGCGGCATGCGCTGCTGCAGGGCCTGCAGTTGGGGCCACAGGGCCATGCTCACGGTGGCGCCCTGCACCCCCTCGATCACATCGCCCTGCACGGTGATGGCGTACTTGCGGGCGTCCCGCCAGAGCACGCCAGGTTCCCAGCCCTGCTCCCAGTGGGCGATCTGGCTGAGCGGAATGGCCCGGCCGCCGCTGGTGGCCACGTAGGTGCTGTCCAGCTGACTGACACTGTGGCGCTCCTCGGGCGGCTGGCGCAGCACGATGCCGATCAGACGGTCCTTCTCGCGGTACTGGCCGATGGTGCGCCCGCTGAACAGCGTCTGCGTGGCCTGGGCGATGGACTGGCTGGTGACGCCCAGGGCGCGGGCCTTGTCCTGATCGACCGACAGGCGCACGGAACGCACGGGCTCGTTCCAGTTGTCGTTCACCCCGCGCATGCGGGCGTCCGCACGCATCAAGGCCTTGACCTCGTCGGCCCAGTGGCGCACGGCCTGGGTGTCGTCCCCCAACACGCGGAACTGCACCGGGTAGGCCACGGGCGGCCCGTTGGGCAGCAACTTCACCCGCCCCCGCACTTCCGGGAACTCGGTCGCCAGCAGTTCGGGCAGGCGCTTGCGCAGCGCCTCGCGGGCCGCCAGGTCCTTGCTCAGCAGGATGAGCTGGCTGACGTTGGTCTGCGGGAAGATCTCATCGAGCGGCAGGTAGAAGCGCGGCACGCCACGGCCCACCCAGGCGGCCACGGACGCCAACCCCTGCTCCTGCAGCATGCGCTGCTCAAAGCGGCGGGCGACGCGCTCACTGTCCTGGATGGTCGAGCCCTCGGGCAGCCACAGGTCCACCAGGATCTCCGGCCGGCTGGAATCGGGGAAGAACTGCTGCTGCACCCGGCCCATGCCCGCCACGCCCAGCGCGAAGACCAGCACCGTGATGCCGATGGTCCACCAGCGATGCCCCACGCACCAGTTCACCGCGGCGCGGAAGCGGCTGTAGAACGGTGTATCGAACAGCTCGTGCTCGCCCCCTTCGGCATGAACGGCCTTGGTGCGCAGCAGCCAGGCGCCCAGGTAGGGCACGAAATAGACCGACACCACCCAGGAAATGACCAGGGCCGCTGCGGTCACGGCGAACATCGCGAAGGTGTACTCGCCCACGGTGGACTTGGCCATGCCGATGGGCAGGAAACCGGTGGCGGTGATCAGGGTGCCGGTCAGCATCGGCATCGAGGTCACCTCGTAGGCATGGGTGGCGGCGTGCAAGCGGTCGTAGCCCTCCTCCAGCTTGCGCACCATCATCTCGACCGCGATGATCGCGTCGTCCACCAGCAGGCCCAGCGCCACGATCAGCGAGCCCAGCGAGATCTTGTGCAGGCCCACGCCCCAATAGAACATGGTGACGAAGGTGATGGCCAGCACCAGCGGGATGGTGATGCCCACCACCAGGCCCGGCCAGACATCGATGCGCAGCGGCCGCGCGTGCAGCCCCAGGCTCAGAAAGCTCACCGCCAGCACCACCACCACCGCCTCGATCAGCACGTGGACGAACTCGTTGATCGAGTGACTCACCGCTTCGGGCTGGTTCTGGATCTGCCCCAGCGTCACCCCCACCGGCAGTTCGGCCTGAAGGGCCTTGACTTCCTTCTGCAGCGCCTCTCCCAGCGCGATGATGTCCCCGCCCTTGGCCATCGAGACACCCAGCGCCACCACCGGATGCCCCTGGAAGCGCACCAGGGTGGTCGGCGGGTCCACATAGCCCCGGTGGATGTCCGCGATATCACCCAGCTTGATCGTGCTCGCGGCGCCCGTCGTCGGGTTGACCGCCCGGATGGGCATCTGGCGCAGCGCATCGATGGAATCCAGCGCGCCCTGCACCCGGATCTGCACATTGCGGTGGCCGGTGTCCACCACGCCAGCTGCGGCTACCGCATTCTGCGCATTGAGCTGGGACACCACCTGGTTCATGTCCAGGCCCAGCTGGGCCAGCCGCCGCGCCGAGATCTCGACCTTCACCTCCTCGGTCTGCACGCCAAACAGCGCCACCTTGGCCACGCTGGGCACCCGCAGCAGACGGGAGCGCACGTTCTCGGCGAACACCCGCAGTTCCTCGTCCGAGAAGCCGTCCGCGGAGAGCGCGAAGATGGAGCCGTAGACATCCCCGAAGTCGTCGTTGAAGTACGGGCCCTGCACGCCCGAGGGCAGCGTGGGCGCCATGTCGCCGATGCGCTTGCGCACCTGGTACCAGGCCTCGCTCACGTCCTTGGGTGGAGTCGAGTCCTTCACCTGGAACAGGGTCAGCGACTCGCCCGGCTTGGTGTAGCTGCGGATGGTGTCCGCGTAAGGCACTTCCTGCAGGGTGCGCTCGATCTTGTCGGTCACCTGCTCGGCCACCTGTTGTGCCGTGGCGCCGGGCCAGTAGGCCTGCACCACCATGGCCCGGAAGGTGAAGGGCGGATCCTCGTCCTGTCCCAGCTGGAAGTAGGCGAACAGGCCCAGCACCATCAGCACCACCATCAGGTAGCGCGTCAGGGGCGCATGTTCCAGCGCCCAGCGGGAGACATTGAAGCGCTCGCGGCGCGGCTCTTGCGTCGGTTCCATCGTGTGTCCCGCCCTCGATCAGCGGGAAGCCGCCATCGCGGGCGGTGCCACGAAGCGCTTGACGACCTGCCCCGGTGCGAGCAGGTGGGTGCCGGCGGTCACCACCTCGTCGCCGGCCTTCAGGCCCGAGGCCACGATCACTTCAGCACCTTCCGTGCGAGCCAGCTTCACCGGCTGCAGCCGCACGCTCAGCGAGGCTCCATCCAGCAGCCACACGGCGTCCTGTCCGTTCTGACTGAACAAGGCCGTCAGGGGCAGGCGAATGACCCCGGACTCCTCGGCCCGGGGAAGAGACACCGTCGCGGTACGTCCCAGCCTCAGCTTGGCGGCGCCGACATCGGCCTTGGCCAGGAAGGTGCGCGTGACCGGGTCCGCCGCCGCGGCCACTTCCCGCAGCGTGGCAGGCCAGCGCTCGTCGCTGCCCCAGGCCTTGACGCTCACCGCACCGGCGTGCCCAAGCAGCGCCCGCGCCGCATCCACCTGGGTTTCTGGCAAGGCGAACACCGCGTCGCGCGGCCCCTCCTGAGCCAGCCGCAGCACCGGCGTGCCGGCCGCCACCACCTGTCCCGGCTCCGCAGACACGGCGGTGATCACCCCGGCGGCGTCGGCACGCAGCACCGCGTAGTCGGCCTGGTGGCGCTGGACCTGGTTCTGGGCGCGGGCCTGGTCCCACTGGGCGCGCGCGGATTTCTCGGCCGTCTGGTAGCGCTCCAATTCCGCCGCACCAATGAAGCCCTGGGCATACAGGGACTGGAAGCGCTGCAGATTGGCCGCGGCCAGGTCCAGGTTGGTCCGCGCCGCGGCTTCAGCCGCCTGTGCCGATGCTTGGCCCAGCTGCAGATCCTGCGCATCCAACCTGGCCAGCGCCTGGCCCGGCTTCACCGCCTGACCCAGGTCGACCAAGCGCTCCACCAGCTTCCCACCCACGCGAAAGCCCAGATCGGATTCGGTGCGGGCGCGGATCTCGGCCGCATACTCCACCTGCGGCCGGGCATCCGCCTGGCCCAGCTTCAGCGTGCGCACCGCACGCACCGGCTCGGGTGCCACTGGTTTGGGCGCACATGCCACCAGCAGTGCGGCACACAGCGCCGTCGTCACGGCGAGGCCTTGGCGAAACGGAAGAATCGTCATGGAGGATGGGGCGGGACAGCCCGCCAGTTAATGACCAATCGGTCAGTAATGTAGGCAAGGCCACTCGGAACGTCAATCCACTATCTCGCGCGCCAGCCGGCCGCACTGCGGCGACAATCCCGCGCCGTGAGCGTCGAACACTACGAAAACTTCCCGGTGGCCTCCTGGCTGTGCCCGCCGGCCCTGCGCCCGCCCATCACGGCCATTTACTGGTTCGCACGCTGCGCCGACGACCTGGCCGATGAAGGCGATGCCCCCGCTGCGCAGCGCCTGGCCGATCTGGCGGACTACCGCACCGAACTGCGCAAGGCGGCCACTGGCGAGCCCCCGGCACCGCGCTGGCAGCACATCTTCACGCCGCTGGCGCGACAGATCCGTGACCACGACCTGCCTGTGGCGCTGCTGAACGACCTGCTACAGGCCTTCATCCGCGATGTCCCCAATCCCCGCTACACCGATCGCCCCGCCCTGCTCGACTACTGCCGTCAGTCGGCCAATCCGGTCGGGCGCTTGCTGCTGCACCTGCATGGCATCACGGACCGGAATGCCCTGACCCAGTCCGATGCCATCTGCAGCGCACTGCAGCTGATCAACTTCTGGCAGGACCTGAGTGTGGACCTGCCCCGCGGGCGTTGTTACCTGCCGGATGAGGACCTGATGCGCCACGGCATGGATGCGACGGAACTGCCCACCACCGACACCCCGGCCACCCAGGCCCTGGTGGCCGATCTCTGCGCCTGGGCCCAGACCATGATGCTGTCCGGCGCCTCCCTGGTCCACCGCCTGCCCGGTCGGGCCGGCTGGGAATTGCGCGGGGTGGTGCAAGGCGGGCTGCGCATTCTGGAGAAAATCGCCGCCATGCACCATCGCAGCCTGACACGACGCCCCACGCTCGGCCCGGCCGATGTGGCCCTGATGGCCGCACGCAGCCTGTGGATGCCCCGCCAGACCTCTTCCGTCCAGCCATGACTCCCCAGCAGTACGTTGAGCAGAAAGCCGCCGCCAGCGGTTCATCCTTCTACTACGCCTTTCTCTTCCTGCCGCCCGAGCGCCGCGCCGCCATCACGGCCTTCTATGCCTTCTGCCGCGAGGTGGACGACGTGGTGGACGAGGTGCACGACCCCAGTGTGGCCGCGGCCAAGCTGGCCTGGTGGCGGCGCGAGGTGCAGCAGGCCTTCGCCGGCCAGCCCAGCCACCCCGCGATGCAGGCGCTGATGCCGCTGGCGCCGACCTATGGCATCACCGCCGAGCATCTGGACCAGGTGATCCAGGGTTGCGAGATGGACCTGAGCCAGACCCGCTACCTGGACTACGCCGGCCTGCAGCGCTATTGCCACCTGGTGGCCGGCGTGGTGGGTGAAGTGGCCTGCAACATCTTCGGCCGCACGCAGGAGGCCACGGTGCGCTATGCCCACACCCTGGGCCTGGCCCTTCAGCTCACCAACATCATCCGCGATGTGGGCGACGACGCCCGGCGCGGCCGCATCTATCTGCCCATCGAGGACCTGCAGCGCTTCGACGTGAAGGCCCATGAACTGCTCAAGCGCGAATCGCCCTGGGGCTACAGCGAGCGCTTCCAGGCCCTGATGCGCTTCCAGGCCGAGCGCGCCCACCGCTGCTACGACGAAGCCATGGCCTTGCTGCCGGAGGTCGACCGCAAGGCGCAGAAGCCCGGCCTGATGATGGCCAACATCTACCACGACCTGCTGCGCGAGATCGAGCGGGGCGGCTTCCAGGTGCTGCACCAGCGCATCTCGCTGACGCCGCTGCGCAAGCTGTGGCTTGCCGCGCGGACGCAGTGGCGCGGGCGATGAGCCACCCGCCCCCGCTGCGGCGCCTGGCCGTGGTCGGTGCCGGCTGGGCCGGGTTGTCGGCCGCGGTGCAAGCGACCCGGGCGGGCGCCCAGGTCGTTCTGTTCGACATGGCCCGCGAGGCCGGGGGGCGGGCACGCAGCACGCCACAGGACGGACTGGACCTGGACAACGGGCAGCACATCCTGATCGGCGCCTACCGCGACACCCTGGCCCTGATGCGCCAGGTCGGCGTCGATGTGGATCAGGGCTTCTGGCGGCAGCCGCTGGCCCTGGTGTCGCCCGATGGCTCGGGCCTGCGCCTGCCGGGTGGCCCGGCCGTGCCGGCCTTTGTGCGCGGCGTGCTGGGCTGGACCGAACTGCCCTGGCGCGCGCGCCTGGCCTTGCTGACCCACGCCGCCCGCTGGCGGCTGGGTGGCTTTCGCTGCCCCGCCGACTGGAGCGTGGCCCATCTTTGCGAACGCCTGCCACGGGCCGCCTTTGATGCGCTGATCGACCCCCTGTGCGTGGCCGCCCTGAACACGCCAGCCCGGGAGGCCAGCGCCCTGGTGCTGCTGACGGTCCTGAAGGAAGCGCTGTTCGGCCCTCCTGGCGGAGCCGACCTGCTGCTGCCCCGGCGCCCGCTGCAGGCGCTTCTGCCCGCACCGGCCCTGACCTGGCTGCAATCGCGCGGTGGCGTCTGGCGACCTGGGCACCGTGTTCAGCAGTTGGCACCAACGGACGGTGGCTGGCAGGTGGACGGCGAAGCCTTCGACGCGGTGGTGCTAGCCTGCAGCGCCACCGAGGCCGCCCGGTTGCTGGCCGGCCCGGCCCCTGACTGGGCTGCCACCACCGCAGCGCTGGCCTATCAACCCATCGTCACCGTCTGGCTGCGACACCCTGGCCTGCGCTGGCCGCAGCCCATGATGGCCTTTCCGGCACAGGCCACGCCGGGCCTGCCGGCTCCGGCTCAGTTCGGCTTCGATCTGGGCCAACTCGGCCTGGCACCCGACACCTTCGCCCTGGTGATCAGCGGGGCCGCGGAATGGGTCGACCGCGGAACGGAGCAAACCGTGCACGCCTTGCGCCTGCAACTGCGGCAGGCTTTCTCAGGCCGCCTGCCGGCCTGGGAGGACGGAAAGGTCTCGGTGCTGACCGTAAGGACAGAGAAGCGAGCCACCTTCGCCTGCACGCCCGGCTTGCGCCGTCCGTCGGGCCAGCCGCTGCCCGGCTTGGCCGTCGCGGGCGACTATGTGGCCGGCCCCTTCCCGGCCACGCTGGAAGGCGCGGTGCGCAGCGGACGCCTGGCCATCGAAGGGCTGCTGCAAGCTTGACGGGGCACGATTCTTTTTGCTGCAGCGCAACAGTGGCGCCGATTGATCATTTCGCCATATAAAATTCGTACCTCTCTTGGTCGGATTGCCATGCAAAAGAAAGACCCGCAGACCCCGAGCATCCAGGTTCTCTCCCGTGCGTTCGCCTTGCTCGACGTGCTGGCGTCACAACAGGACCCCGTGCCGCTGAAGGACCTCAGCGAACGCACCGGCTTGCACCCGTCCACCGCCCACCGCATCCTCAATGACCTGGCCGCTGGGCGGCTGGTGGATCGCCCCGAAGCGGGCACCTACCGCCTGGGCATGCGCCTGCTGGAACTGGGCAACCTGGTCAAGGCCCGGCTGGATGTGCGCGAAGCCGCCATCGGCCCGATGCGCGAACTCAACCGCTTCACCAACCAACCCGTGAACCTGTCGGTGCGCCAGGGCGACGAAATCGTCTACATCGAGCGCACCTACAGCGAGCGCTCGGGCATGCAGGTGGTGCGGGCCGTGGGTGGCCGGGCACCGCTGCACCTCACCTCCGTGGGCAAGCTCTTCCTGGCCTACGAGGAACCTCAGCGGGTGCGCAGCTACGCCACCCGTACCGGCCTGAGCGGCCACACCCGCAACAGCCTGACCTCCCTGCCCGCCCTGGAGCGGGAGTTGAGTCAGGTGCGCCGCCTGGCCGTGGCGCGGGACGACGAAGAACTGGAACTCGGCGTGCGCTGCATGGCTGCCGGCATCTTTGACGACCAGGGCAAGCTGGTGGCCGGCTTGTCCATCTCCGCCCCCAGCGACCGCCTGGAGGAGTCCTGGATGGACCGGGTCAAGGCCACGGCGGCGCAAATCTCCTCGGCCCTGGGTTACCGAGGCCCGGCCACCCCAGCCACCGCCTGAGGCAGCTACCGTCCCCTGAAACAAAAAGGCAGCCCGATGGGCTGCCTTTTTTTGGGGACCAGAGCGTGCTGCTCAGCTCGTCGGCTTGAGCTTGCTGTCCAGCGTGCCGATCGGCGTGGGCGAGGTCGTGGCAGAAGTGGTCGGGTGATTGCTCAACAGCCACTTGCGGATGCGCTCGGCATCGGCGATGCGGGAATACTTGCCGGCAGAATCCAGCAACACCATGATCAGCTTGCGTCCAGCCAGCTTGGTCTGCATGACCAAGCATTGACCCGCTTCGGTGATGTAGCCAGTCTTCTGCACGCCGATGTCCCAATCCGGGCTCCTCACCAGCCGGTTGGTGGTGTGGTACTGCAGTTGGCGGGACCCCACCTCGACCTGGTACTCCGGCGAAGTGGACAGCTCACGGATCAGTGACACCTGGGAAGCGGCCTTCACCAGCACGGCCAGGTCTTGTGCGCTGGACTGGTTCTGGCTGGACAGGCCGGTGGGCTCCACATAACGGGTGTCATGCATGCCCAGCTGCCGCGCCTTGGCATTCATCGCCGCCACAAAAGACGAAATGCCACCGGGGTAGGCATGCCCCAAGGCGCTGGCCGCGCGATTTTCCGAGGACATCAGTGCCAGGTGCAGCATCTCGCCGCGGGTCAGCTTGGTGCCCACGCGCAGACGCGAGGAGCTCATCTTCTCGGTGTCGACGTCATCCTGCGAGATGGTGATCGTCTCGTCCATCGGCAGATGCGCCTCGGTCACCACCATGGCCGTCATCAGCTTGGTGATGGAGGCGATGGGCAGCACAGCCTGGGAGTTCTTGTTCAGCAGGACCTCGTTGGTGTCCTGGTCCAGCACATAGGCCACGCTGCTGCGCAGCGCCAGCGGATCCTCGGTGTGGTGAAGACCGTACATCTCGCCAAAGGACCGGACTCCAGGACTGAAGGAGGCGGGCTCCACCGGCTTGCGCACGCTGGCCACAGCCTTGGTGGCCCGGGTCGCTTTCTGGGAAGAGGCCGAGGCGGTGCGCGTGCGAGGTTTGCTGCTGGCCGCCGCCGACTTGGACTTGGCGGAGGATGCCGCCGCAGAAGCCTTCTTGCCCTTGGCGGTCGAGGCTTTGCTGGTCGATGCGGCCTTGGCCGAGGTGCTCGCCTTGCGGCTCGAAGCATCCTTGGCATCACCGGCCCAAACCTGGGTTGCAGTCACCGAAGCCAGCAAACAGCAGGCCGCCAACCAAGCCGTGCGAAATTTCATCTTCATTCCTCGCGTCGCCTCTCGCGATCCAACGTCCTCAACGGTGCGCAACCCGCACAAGCATGACCAAAGTCATCTTCACGGGAGAATTATCCTCCCGAAGAAGCCGGCGGCGCAATGAAAAAGACATGCAAGACACGTACTTGCACGTCCTTTTTCAAGTGCGAACGCCGATCAGCCCTGTGCGGGAACACGCTCGACGCCGGCGCGCAGCTTGCTCAACGCGGACAGGTACGCCTTGGCTGACGCCACGACGATATCCGGGTCGGAGCCGACGCCGTTGACGATGCGACCGCCCAACTGCAGACGGAATGTCACCTCGCCCTGCGATTCTGTGCTGCCCGAGGTGATGGCATTGACGGAATAGAGCACCATCTCCGCACCACTTTGGACCTTGGATTCGATGGCCTTGAGGGTGGCGTCCACCGGGCCGTTGCCATCGCTCTCGACCACCACCTCTTCGCCCCCGACCATAAGCACGACACGTGCCTGAGGACGCTCGCCGGTTTCGGAGTGCTGGGACAGCGAAACGAAACGGTAGTGGTCCGACTCGGCGGCCCGGGCGCTGTCGCCCACGAGGGCGATGATGTCCTCGTCGAAGATCTCGCTCTTGCGATCAGCCAGGTCCTTGAAGCGGGCGAACGCGGCGTTCAGATCGGCTTCCGAGGCGACGTCCACCCCCAGCTCCTGCAAGCGCTGCTTGAAGGCGTTGCGGCCCGAGAGCTTGCCCAGCACCAGCTTGTTGGCCGCCCAGCCCACGTCCTCGGCACGCATGATCTCGTAGGTGTCGCGCGCCTTGAGCACGCCGTCCTGGTGGATACCGGACGCGTGGGCAAACGCATTGGCCCCGACCACGGCCTTGTTGGGCTGAACCACGAAACCGGTGGTCTGGCTGACCAGGCGGGAGGCCGGCACGATCTGCGTCGTGTCGATGTCCACCTCGAGGCCAAAGTAGTCGCGGCGGGTCTTGACCGCCATGACCACCTCCTCCAGCGAGCAATTGCCCGCGCGCTCACCCAGGCCGTTGATGGTGCACTCGACCTGACGGGCGCCACCGATCTTCACACCGGCCAGCGAATTGGCGACCGCCATGCCCAGGTCGTTGTGGCAGTGCACCGACCAGATGGCCTTGTCGGAATTGGGCACCTTCTCGCGCAGCTGTCGGATGAAGTTGCCGTACAGCTCGGGGATGGCGTAGCCCACGGTGTCGGGGATGTTGATGGTGGTGGCGCCTTCGGCAATCACCACCTCCACCACACGGGCCAGAAAATCCAGGTCCGAGCGATAGCCGTCCTCGGCCGAAAACTCGATGTCGCCACACAGGTTGCGGGCGAAGCGCACCGACAGCCGGGCCTGCTCCAGCACCTCTTCGGGCGACATCCGCAGCTTCTTTTCCATGTGCAGCGGGCTGGTGGCGATGAAGGTGTGGATGCGGCTGCGAGCAGCACCGGCCAGCGCCTCGGCGGCCCGGCTGATGTCGCGGTCGTTGGCGCGGGCCAGCGAGCAGACGGTGGACTCCTTGATCTGGCCGGCGATCGCGCGCACGGCCTCGAAGTCGCCATTGGAAGCGGCCGCGAAGCCCGCCTCGATCACATCCACGCGCAGGCGCTCCAGGTGGCGGGCGATGCGCACCTTCTCCTCGCGCGTCATCGAAGCCCCGGGAGACTGCTCACCGTCGCGCAAGGTGGTGTCGAAAATGATGAGCTTGTCGGTCATGCGGGAATCTCCTGGAACGCGGCGGCGGCCTGGACGGCTGCGCGGGGGAAGCGACGGTCAAAGGTCATGGACATCTCCGGTGAGGATGCACGCAGCCGGAGGACAAAGAAAAACGGCCCGCTGCGATGCGCTGGCGGGCCGTGATCCGAAAAACAGTTCGGTGAACTTCGATGGACGTGTTCGATCAGCGTGCCCGCAGACTGGCTAGGGGCAGCGATAGCAGCAGAGCGCGGGCCATCACGATCGAGTTCATGGTTTGAGTATAGCGCCTCAGTGCAGGCCGCGCTCGTCGGGTTCGTCCTTGGAGGTGGAGATCACGCTCACCGGCTTGCCCTTCAGGCGCTTGTAGCCGTAGACCACATAGCCCGAGACCCCATACACACAGAACAGGCCGAACAGCACGATGGGCGGGTGGATGGTGATCACCGCGAAACCCAGCGCGATCAGCACGATCACAATGAAGGGCACGCTGCGCTTGAGGCTGATGTCCTTGAAGCTGTAGAAGGGCACGTTGGTGACCATGGTCAGCCCGGCGTAGAGCGCGAAAGCGAAGGCCGTCCAGGTCAGGGCCGGCGAGCCCACCACGTCCTTGACGCCGTGGTCGTCGACCACCCAGATGAAACCGACCAGCATGGCCGCCGCGGCCGGGCTGGGCATGCCCTGGAAGAAGCGCTTGTCGACAATGCCGATGTTGGTGTTGAAACGGGCCAGACGCAGGGCCGCGCAAGCGCAGTAGACGAAGGCCGCGATCCAGCCCGCCTTGCCCAGCCCCTTCAAGGCCCACTCGTAGACGATCAGCGCCGGGGCTGCGCCGAAGCAGACCATGTCGGACAGGCTGTCCATCTGCTCGCCAAAGGCGCTCTGAGTGTTGGTCATGCGCGCCACGCGGCCATCCAGGCTGTCGAGCACCGCGGCGCAGAAGATGCCCACGGCGGCCATGTCGAAGCGGGCGTTCATGGCCATCACGACGGCATAGAAGCCGCCGAAGAGCGCGCCCAGGGTGAAGAGATTCGGGAGGATGTAGATGCCACGACGCCGACGGCGCGGCGGCATGTCGTCCAGGTCCTGGTCATCATCGTCCAGGGCGTCCGGAACGTTCGGGGTCAAGTCGGTCATAAGGAGAAAGGATAACTCAGCACCCGGCCCCGGCACGGCCAGAAACGACACGGGCCGCCCGAAGGCGGCCCGCTTTTCCGGGGGCGGTGACCCAGGGTCACCGTCAGCGATCAGTTGCGGCTCTTGTCGACCAGCTTGTTGGCCTTGATCCAGGGCATCATGGCCCGCAGCTTCTCGCCCACCACCTCGATCTGGTGCTCGGCGGTCAGACGGCGGCGCGAGGTCAGCGTCGGAGCGCCGGCCTTGTTCTCCAGGATGAAGCTCTTGGCGTACTCACCGGTCTGGATGTCCTTCAGGCACTGGCGCATCGCGTTCTTGGTGTCCTCGGTCACCACGCGCGGGCCCGTCACGTACTCGCCGTACTCGGCGTTGTTAGAGATCGAGTAGTTCATGTTGCCAATGCCACCCTCGTAGATCAGGTCGACGATCAGCTTGAGCTCGTGCAGGCACTCGAAGTAGGCCATCTCGGGCGCGTAACCGGCTTCGGTCAGCGTCTCGAAGCCGGCCTTGATCAGTTCAACGGCGCCGCCGCACAGCACGGCCTGCTCACCGAACAGGTCGGTCTCGGTCTCTTCGCGGAAGGTGGTCTCGATGATGCCGGCCTTGCCGCCACCGTTGGCCACGGCGTAGCTCAGGGCCAGATCACGCGCCTTGCCGGTCTTGTCGGCGTAGACGGCGATCAGGTGCGGCACGCCGCCACCCTGGGCGTAGGTGCCACGCACGGTATGGCCGGGGGCCTTCGGGGCCACCATCCAGACGTCCACGTCGTCGCGCGGCACGACCTGGTTGTAGTGCACATTGAAGCCGTGGGCGAAGGCCAGCGAGGCGCCGGGCTTCAGGTTGGGGGCCACCTGGCTGTTGTACACGTCGGCGATCTGCTCGTCGGGCAGCAGGATCATCACGACGTCAGCGGTCTTCACCGCGTCGGCGATCTCAGCCACCTTCAGGCCAGCCTTCTCGGCCTTGCCCCAGGATGCGCCGCCCTTGCGCAGGCCCACGGTGACCTTCACGCCGCTGTCGTTCAGGTTCAGCGCGTGAGCATGGCCCTGCGAGCCGTAGCCGATGATGGTGACGTTCTTGCCCTTGATGAGGGAGAGGTCAGCGTCCTTGTCGTAGTAAACCTTCATGGGATGTCTCTTCTTCGGTTGAAGTCAGGTCAGATAGCGGGATGGAGCGATCGCGGGGATCAGACGCGCAGGATGCGCTCGCCGCGACCGATCCCGCTGGAGCCGGTGCGCACGGTTTCGAGGATGGCGGTGCGGTCGATCGCCTCGATGAAGGCGTCGAGCTTGCCGGCATCCCCGGTCAGTTCAATGGTGTAGCTCTTCTCGGTCACGTCGATGATGCGGCCACGGAAGATGTCGGCCATGCGCTTCATCTCCTCGCGTTCCTTGCCCACGGCACGGACCTTGATCAGCATGAGCTCGCGCTCGGTGTAGTGGCCTTCGGTCAGGTCCACGACCTTGACCACGTCCACCAGGCGGTTCAGGTGCTTGGTGATCTGCTCGATCACCTCGTCGGAACCGGTGGTGACCACCGTCATGCGCGACAGCGACGGGTCTTCCGTCGGCGCCACGGTGAGGCTCTCGATGTTGTAGCCGCGGGCAGAAAACAGCGCCACCACGCGGGACAGGGCACCGGGCTCGTTCTCGAGCAACACGGCGATGATGTGTTTCATGTGCATTCTCCTGGCGCGCTCTTCAGGACGGTGGCGGTAACCATCGCCCCTTGGCCACGCCTCTTGGCACGGTTGGGGAAGTTCAGCCTTGGCTGGAAGAGCAATGGCTTCCGGCGCGACCCGTGGCACGGTAATGCCACCGACCCGCCAGGACCATCGACCTCACAGATCCTCGGCGCCGAGCAGCATCTCCGACAGACCCTTGCCCGCCCTGACCATGGGCCAGACGTTCTCGGTCGGGTCGGTGCGCACGTCCAGGAAGACGGTGCGGTCCTTCAGACGCATCATTTCCTTGAGGGCCGGCTCGATCTCCGAAGGCTTCTCGATCTTGATGCCCACGTGGCCATAGGCCTCGGCCAGCTTCACGAAATCCGGCAGTGCATCCATGTAGCTGCTGGAGTAGCGACCTTCGTAATCCAGCTCCTGCCACTGCCGCACCATGCCCAGGTAGCGGTTGTTGAGCGCAATGATCTTCACCGGCGTCTTGTACTGCTGGCAGGTCGAAAGCTCCTGGATGCACATCTGGATGGAGCCTTCGCCGGTGATGCAGAACACATCCGACTGCGGCTTGGCCAGCTTGATGCCCATCGCATACGGCAGGCCCACCCCCATCGTGCCTAGGCCGCCGGAGTTGATCCAGCGGCGCGGCTCGTCGAAGCGGTAGTACTGGGCCGCCCACATCTGGTGCTGGCCCACGTCCGAGGTGATGTAGGTGTCGGTGCCCCGGGTCATCTCCCACAGGGCCTCGACGACCTGCTGCGGCTTGATGACGTCCGGGCTGGTCCGGTAGGCCAGGCACTCGCGACGGCGCCACTCGTTGATCTGGCTCCACCACTGGGAGATCACCGCGGTGTCGGGCTTTTGCTGGGCTTCCTTGATCTGGGCGATCAACTCCTGCAGCACGTCCTTCACGTCGCCGACGATGGGGATATCCACCTTCACCCGCTTGGAGATCGACGAGGGGTCGATGTCGATGTGGATGATCTTGCGCTCCACCGAAGCGAAGTGCTTGGGGTTGCCGATCACCCGGTCGTCGAAGCGCGCGCCCACCGCCAGCAGCACATCGCAGTTCTGCATGGTCATGTTGGCTTCGTAGGTGCCATGCATGCCAGGCATGCCCAGGAACTTCGGATCGGAAGCGGGCGTGGCGCCCAGGCCCATCAACGTGTTGGTGACGGGGAAGCCCAGCATGTCGCAGAGCTGGCGCAGTTCGGCCGAAGCCTCGCCCAGGATCACGCCGCCACCCGAATAGATGTACGGACGCTTGGCGTTCAGCAGCAACTGGACTGCCTTGCGGATCTGCCCTCCATGCCCCTTCTTGACGGGGTTGTAGGAACGCATTTCCACATGGTCGGGATAGTGGAAGGTCGTGGTCTTGAGCGACACATCCTTGGGAATGTCCACCACCACCGGGCCGGGGCGGCCGGTACGTGCGATGTGGAAGGCCTTCTTCAGCGTCACTGCCAGATCACGCACATCCTTCACCAGAAAGTTGTGCTTGACCACCGGGCGGGTGATGCCGACCGTGTCGCATTCCTGGAAGGCATCCAGGCCGATGGCCGCCGTGGGCACCTGGCCGGTGATGATCACCAGCGGGATGGAGTCCATGTAGGCGGTGGCGATGCCGGTCACGGCATTGGTCACGCCAGGGCCGGAAGTCACCAGAGCCACACCAACATCGCCCGTGGCGCGGGCATAGCCATCGGCGGCGTGGACGGCAGCCTGCTCATGACGGACCAGCACGTGCTGGATGCTGTCCTGCTGGTACAGCGCATCGTAGATGTACAGGACCGAGCCACCGGGGTAACCCCAGATGTGCCTGACACCCTCGGCCTGCAGGCAGCGCACGAGGATCTGGGAGCCGTTGAGCTCCTTGGGGGAGGAAGAAGACGTGGAGGAAGCGTTCGGAGAGGTGGCGCGCCCTTCAGAAGGGGCAGCCCGCTTGACGTCCGCGGCAGACATGTTCATTTTCGAACCTCTGTGAATTTCTCTGACGAAAAACCTTCGGTGCCCCTCCCCGCGCCCTCATGAGGCGGGATCGGAACCTGCGCGATCAACAACTGCCGACACCCGCTGTCGGGGCGGCCTGAGGACCCATTCGCAATAGTGCGAGGTCGCATTATGGCATCAACCCGAATCGGTTCTGGAGCGCAGCACGCCGCCAATGACATAATCCGCGGTTCTCAGTCCGGTCTACCTGCCTTCAGGCCGGAGAGGTCCCCATCTTGGCCACCGACAAAGAACTCTCCGACTTCCTGGTCAGCGTCGAGAAACGCGCCTTCAAACGCACCGTATACACCGTGCGTGATGAAGATGCCGCCTTGGACATCGTCCAGGACGCCATGATCCGTCTGGCCGAGAAGTACGTCAGTCGCCCGGCTGCCGAGTTCCCGATGCTGTTCCAGCGCATCCTGTCCAATGCCACGATGGACTGGTTTCGGCGGCGCAAGGTCCGCCAGGCCGTGGAGCAGAACCTGTCGGACTTCGAGGGCGCCGACTCGGGAGACGGCGCGGACTTCGACCTGCTGGAGATGCTGGAAACCGTCGAGGGAAGCCTGGGTGCCGAGAGCGCGGCCGACACGGTGGGGCGGGAACAGATCCTGCTGGTCATTGAGCGGGAGGTGGCCCAGTTGCCCACCCGTCAACGGGAAGCCTTTCTCCTGCGTTATTGGGAAGAACTTGATGTGGCCGAAACGGCCAGTGTGATGGGGTGCTCGGAAGGCAGTGTGAAAACCCACTGCTCTCGGGCCGTGCATGCACTGGCCAAATCGCTCAAAGCCAAAGGTATTGCGCCGTGAACACCCGCTCCATTGCCCCGCAGCGGCTTCCCCAGGATGCCGCCAATCTGGAAACCCGGTTTGGCCTGCGCGTGAGTGCGGCCCTGTCCGAGCGCAGTGCAGCGCCCGGTCACGATGTCTCCGAACGCTTGCGGGTCGCCCGTGAGCAGGCACTCGCACGTGCCCGGGAGGCGCGGGCCGCCCTGCCCGCCCGTGAAGCCAGGCAAGCCGGCAGCGTGATCATGCAAGGTTCCGGAACGCTGGCTCTGGGTGGCTCGCCGGAGGGTTCCCGCTGGTGGGCCCCCCTGGCCTCCCTGGCCCCGCTGCTGCTGCTGATCCTGGGCCTGATTCTCATCGACGAATGGCACGATCGCCTGCAGACGGCCACGGTCGCCGAGGTCGACTCGGCCCTGTTGTCCGACGATCTGCCCCCGGACGCCTACACCGACCCTGGCTTCAGCGAATTCCTGAAGGCCCCGGAGCAGCACTGACCCTCTGCCGATGAAGCCTGCCCCCTTTCCCGCACGGTTGCACCGCCACGCCCTGGGTCTGGCGTTGTGTCTGATCGCCAGTGTCTGCGCCTGGGCCCAACCCGCTCCGGCCGCCTCGGGCACGCGCTGGCAGGAACTGTCGGCCGCACAGCAGCATGCCCTGGCCCCGCTGTCCAAGGACTGGGATCAACTCCCTGAAGAGCGTCAGCGCAAATGGCAGGACGTGGCCCGTCGCTTCGACCAGATGACCCCCGCCCAGCGCCAGCGTGTTCAGCAGCGCATGAGCGAATGGGCCCGGATGAGCCCGCAGGAGCGGGATCGGGCTCGACTGAACTACCAGAAGGCGCAGGAGCTTTCCGCCACCGAGCGACAGTCCCGCTGGGAGGCCTACCAGGCACTCAGCCCCGAGCAGCGCAACGCACTCGCCGCCAAGGCCAAGCCCGCGTCCGCCACGGGCGACGCCAACGCCTTGCGCAAACTGCGCCGGGCCCCCGTGGATGCCCAGGCGCCAAAGTCAAACATCGTGAACCCCAGCAAGGGGCCGGGCACCGCGCCCCGCCCCGTCTCGCCTGTCCTGGTTCAAGGGCGACCCGGGGCAAGCACATCGCTGGTGAACGAGCGCATGAAGCCGCCGGCTCACCAACCTGCCGGACAGCCCAAGATCACGGCCTCGCCGACCCAGGTTGATCGACACACCCTGCTGCCTCGCCAGCCGGGCCCCGCCCCGGCCAAGCAGGGAGCTCAGCCTCCCTCCGGCGCCAAGCCTTGAAGATGCCGACTCAGCGCACCGTCCCCGCCTCCGAATCCAGTGCCGGCCCCTTGACCACTCCGTCGATCCTGCGCCGTCTGGCAGCCTTCGTTTATGAAGGTGTGCTGCTGTTCGGTGTGCTGTTCGTGTCCGGGTGGCTCTACTCGACCCTGACACAGCTCAAGGATCCCGGGCAGCAGGGCACCCTGGGTCTGCAACTCTTCCTGCTGCTGGTCCTGGCGGTGTACTTCGTCTGGTTCTGGAGCCGTGGTGGCCAGACGGTGGCGATGAAGGCCTGGCACATCCGACTGATGGATCGCGAAGGGCGCCCCGTCACCCAGGCCCGTGCGCTGGCACGCTTCGCCCTGGCCTGGCTCTGGTTCCTGCCCGCCTTGCTGACCGCCAAGCTGGCTGGCCTGCACGGGGGAGCCCTGTTCGGCCTGATGTTCGTCGGCGTGCTGGCCTATGCCGCACTGGCACGGTTGCACCCGGACCGACAGTTCTGGCATGACGCCGCCTGCGGCACCCGTCTGGTGGACTGGCGTCCAGCCCGATGAGCTCCCCCTTCGAGCGTCGCACCGGCCTGTCCCGGATCATCCACGCCTTCGGCTACTCGCTGGCCGGCTTGGCGTCCGCCCTTCGCAGCGAAAGCGCCTTTCGCCAGGAAAGCGCGCTGGCCGTGGTCCTGCTGCCCGCCGCTTTCTGGCTGGGCAGCAACTGGGTCGAGATCGGCCTGCTGGCCGGTTCGATCATCCTGGTGCTGGTGGTGGAACTGCTGAACACTGCAGTGGAGTCCGCCATCGACCGGATCGGACCGGAGCGGCATGAGCTCTCCGGGCGGGCCAAGGATCTGGGCAGCGCCGCCGTGCTGTTGAGTCTGCTGCTCGCCGGCGGCCTGTGGGCGGCTGCGTTGTGGCAACGTTTTGGAGGCAGCGGCGCATGAGCCAACGGCCCTTTTCGGTGTGTGTCTACTGCGGCTCCCGTCCTGGCAGCCAAGCCATCTACGCGGACAGCGCCAAGCGCCTGGGCGCAGAGCTGGGGCGCCGGGGCTGGCGCCTGGTCTACGGTGGCGGGCATGTGGGGCTGATGGGCATCGTGGCGGATGCCGCCCTGGCGGCCGGTGCACCGGTCCTGGGGGTGATCCCGCAGCGCCTGCAAGCCCGCGAGGTGGGACACCGGGGCCTGACCGAGCTGGTGGTGGTGGACAACATGCACCAGCGCAAGCAGCGCATGGCCGAGGAGGCCGACGCCTTCATCGCCCTGCCCGGCGGCCTGGGCACCTTCGAAGAACTGTTCGAGGTCTGGACCTGGCACCACCTGGGCTACCACAGCAAGCCGATCGGCCTGCTGAACGTCGCTGGCTTCTACCAGCCGCTGCTGGATTTCATGGCCGCAGCCCACAGCCAGGGCTTTGTTGATGCCAGCCAGCAGCAGGCGCTGACGGTGGATGACACTCCCGCCCGCCTGCTGGACCGCATCGCAGCCCGCGCCGGCCTGCCGGGACAGCACGGCACCGAGGACTACGCCGCCATCTGAGGCGGCGACAAGCTCAGACCGCGTTCGCGTCGGTCTCGCCAGTGCGGATGCGCACCACCTGCTCCACGGGCGTGACAAAGATCTTGCCATCGCCGATCTTGCCCGTCTTGGCGGCCTTCACGATGGCGTCGATGGCGTGGTCCAGGTCCTCGTCGCGGACGACGACTTCCACCTTCACCTTGGGCAGGAAGTCCACCACGTACTCGGCACCGCGGTAGAGCTCGGTGTGGCCCTTCTGGCGGCCAAAGCCCTTCACCTCGGTCACGGTCAGGCCTGAAACGCCCACGCTGGCCAGTGCCTCGCGCACTTCTTCCAGCTTGAAGGGCTTGATGATGGCGGTGATCTGCTTCATGTGTGTTCTCCGTGTGGGGGATGCGCGGACGCGTGTTGCGCAGATTTAAGCACGGAACTTCGAGGTGATCGGGTAGCGCCAATCCCGCCCGAATGCCCTGTGGGTGATTCGGATGCCCACAGGGGCCTGGCGACGCTTGTACTCGTTGATCTTGATGAGCCGGGTCACCTTCTCGACATCCTCGCGCGCGAAGCCGGCCGCGACGATCTCCTCGATGCCCTGGTCTTCCTCCATGTAGCGCGCCAGGATGGCGTCCAGCACCTCATAGGGCGGCAGGCTGTCCTGGTCGGTCTGGTCCGGACGCAGTTCGGCCGAGGGCGGACGGGTGATGATGCGCTCGGGGATCACCGGCCCGATGCTGCCATCGGCACGCCGGGTCGGCTGCTGGTTCTTCCACTCGGTCAGGCGATAGACCAGGGTCTTGGCCACATCCTTGATGACCGCGAAGCCGCCCGCCATGTCGCCATAGAGCGTGCAGTAGCCGGTGGCCATCTCGCTCTTGTTGCCGGTGGTCAGCACGATGGACCCGGTCTTGTTCGACAGAGCCATCAGCAGGGTGCCGCGGATACGGGCCTGGATGTTCTCCTCGGTCGTGTCCTCGGGCAGGCCGGCAAACTGGGTAGCCAGCGCCTGCTTGAAACCCTCGAACACCGGGGAGATGGCGATCTCGTCGTAGCGCACGCCCAGGCGCTCGGCCATGTCACGGGCGTCCAGCCAGGAGATATCGGCCGTGTAGGGCGAGGGCATCATCACCGCCCGCACCTTGTCGGCCCCCAGGGCGTCCACCGCAATGGCCAGCACCAGGGCGGAATCGATGCCGCCGGACAGGCCGATGATGGCGCCGGGAAAGCCGTTCTTGCCGATGTAGTCGCGCACGCCCATCACCAGCGCCTGCCAGGCTTGGCCCTCCAGCGGTGGCAGCGGAGCCAGCGGGCCGCTCACCCGGCCGTCGGCTCCAACCGACACGAGCAGCGTGGCCGGCTCGAAGCTGGGCGCGCGAGCGCCCACCAGGCCCTGGGCATCCAGCGCGAAGGAGGCGCCATCGAACACCACCTCATCCTGCCCACCCACCATGTGGGCATAGAGCAGCGGCAGGCCCAGCGCGCGCGCGCGTCGGGCCATGAGCGACTCGCGCTCGCCATGCTTGTCCAGGTGGAAGGGCGAGGCATTGATCGCGCACAGCACCTGCGCACCGGCGGCCTTGGCGGCCTCGGCCGGCTCGTCAAACCAGGCGTCCTCGCAGATCAGCAGACCGCAGCGCAGCCCGCCCACATCGAACACCACCGGCCCGCAACCGGCATCCCGCCCAGAGGCAAAGTAGCGCCGTTCGTCGAAGACCTGGTAGTTGGGCAGCTCGCGCTTGCAATAGGTGGCCAGCACCTGCCCCCCTGCCAGCACCGAGGCCGCATTGAAGCGCCGCGGCAGGGAATAGGACTTCGACCTAAGATCGTCCTGCGCATCCCAGTCCTGCGGGTGGCCGACGACGACGTGCAGGCCCGCGCAGTCGGACAGCTCGGCGGCCAACTCGCGCAGTGTGCGGGCGCAGGCCGCCATGAAGGCCGGGCGCAGCAGCAGATCCTCGGGCGGGTAGCCCGTCAGCGCCAGCTCGGGCGCCAGCACCAGCTGGGCGCCCTGCGCATGGGCCTCGCGGGCAGCCTGGGCGATCAGGCGGGCATTGCCGGCCAGATCGCCGACGGTGGCGTTGATCTGGGCCAGGGCGACGGAAAGGGTGACCGGAGAGGACATGGCATACGAGGAAAGAGACGCGTCGGATTATCACATCGGGGTCCATGCCCGTCCCGATGAACTGGACGCCGCAGCGTGGGACGCGCTGCTGGCACAGCAGGCCCAGCCCACCCCCTTCATGCGCCATGCCTATCTGCAGGCCCTGGTGGCGTCCGGCAGTGCCACGGCCGATACCGGCTGGGCCCCGGTCTTCTTCAGCCTGCGCCGGGCGGGCCGCCTGGTGGGTGCCACAGCGGCCTGGCTGAAGAGCCACTCCTACGGCGAATACGTGTTCGACTGGGCCTGGGCGGATGCCTATGCCCGCCATGGCCTGGACTACTACCCCAAGCTGCTCGACGCCGTGCCCTTCACGCCGGTGCCGGGCAGCCGCCTGCTGGCCGAAGACGACGCCGCACGCCGCCTGCTGCTGCGCACCCTGCGGCAGTGGGCCGTGCAGACCGAACTGTCTTCGGCCCATCTGCTCTTCCTGGATGAGGACGAGCAGGCCCTTGCGCAGGAGGAAGGCTACATGCTGCGCCAGGGCGTGCAGTTCCACTGGCACACCCGGCCTGACACACCCTATGCCGATTTCGCCGAGTTCCTGGCCACCTTGCAACGCGAGAAACGCAAGAAGATCCAGCAGGAACGTCGCAAGGTGGAAGCCAGCGGCGTGCAGTTCCGGGTGCGGGAGGGCACGCAGATCAGCGAAGCCGACTGGGACTTCTTCCACCACTGCTATCGCCTGACTTACCAGGCCCACCGGTCCACGCCCTACCTGAGCCGGGACTTCTTCACCCGCATGGCCCACGAGCTGCCGGCCCACTGGCTGATGTTCATTGCCGAGCGCGGAGGCGTGCCCGTGGCAGTGTCCCTGCTGGCCATCGACCGCGCCCGCGGCGTCGCCTGGGGGCGCTACTGGGGCGCCACCGAAGCGATCGACTGCCTGCACTTCGAGGCCTGCTACTACCAGCCCCTGGCCTGGTGCATCGCCCAGGGCTTCCAGCGCTTCGAGGGCGGTGCCCAGGGCGAGCACAAGATGGCCCGGGGCCTCTTGCCGGTGCGTACTGCCTCGGCCCACTGGCTGGCTCACCCCGAGTTCTCTCGCGCGGTGGAGGACTTTTTGGCCCGGGAGGGCGCCGGCATGGACGGCTACCTGGACGAGCTGCGAGAGCGCAACCCGTTCAAGGGGGCGTCGCCAGCCTGAGGTCGCCATGAAAAAAGCCGCCTGGGACGCCCCGGGCGGCTTTCATCGCGGGAAAGCGAGGCGATCAGCCCTTGTCGCTGTAGCGCTTGAGGCCGTCGGTGATTTCCGCCTTGGCCGCCGCGGCGTCCAGCCAGCCTTCCACCTTCACCCACTTGCCCTTCTCCAGGTCCTTGTAGTGCTCGAAGAAGTGCTGGATCTGCTTGAGCACCAGCTCGTTCAGGTCTTCCAGCTTGGTGATGTGGGCGTGGCTGGGCAGCAGCTTCTCGGTGGGCAGTGCCAGCAGCTTGGCGTCACCACCGGCCTCGTCGGTCATGTTCAGCATGCCGATGGCGCGGCAGGTGACCACCGAGCCTGCCACCAGCGGGAAGGGGGTGATGACCAGCACGTCCACCGGGTCGCCGTCGGCGGCCAGGGTCTGGGGGACGAAGCCGTAGTTGCACGGGTAGTGCATGGCCGTGCCCATGAAGCGGTCCACGAACAATGCGCCGGAGGCCTTGTCCACCTCGTACTTGACGGGATCGGCGTTGGCCGGGATCTCGATGATGACGTTGAATTGCTCGGGGACCTTGGCGCCCGGGGTCACATTGTTCAGGCTCATGCTTGTCTCGGTGGTGTGAGGAAGGGAACGGGATTAGGGCGTCATTCTACGGATGCCGGCCAACGCCAGGCTGACCATGTCAAGGCACGATATGCTGCGCCCATGCAGCTGCCCTGGCTTGGCGAGCACACCCCCTTCCCCCCCACGCTGGCGGCGCTGGGGCCGGACAGCGACGCCCCGGGCCTGCTGGCGGCGGGGGGTGGGCTGAGCGTGCCCCGCCTGCGTGAGGCCTACCGCCACGGCATCTTTCCCTGGTATGGCGAGGGCCAGCCCGTGCTGTGGTGGAGCCCGGACCCCCGCATGGTGCTGCCGGTGGCCGAATTCCGCCTCAGCCGCTCACTGCGCAAGACGATCCAGAAGTTCCTGGCCCACCCCGGCTGCGAAATCCGTTTCGACCATGACTTCCGGGCGGTGATCACCGCCTGCGCCCAGACCCCGCGGGAAGGCCAGCCCGGCACCTGGATCGTGCCGGAGATGATGGAGGCCTACGTCCGGATGCACCAGGCTGGCCATGCCCACAGCGTGGAGACCTGGATCGACGGCCGTCTGGCCGGAGGGTTGTACGGCATCGGCCTGGGCCGGATGTTCTTCGGCGAATCGATGTTCGCCTGGCAGACCGACGCCTCGAAGATCGCCCTGGCCGCGCTGGTGGCCTTCTGCCGAGCCGAGCAGGTTGCCATGATCGACTGCCAGCAGCACACCCGACACCTGGCCAGCCTGGGCGCCCGGCTGCTGCCCCGCCCCCAGTTCGAAGGCCATCTGGCCGCCACCGTGGATGCACCGCCGCCCTGGCGCTGGTCCTATGATCGGGCCCATTGGGAACGGCTGGGGATCGCCGTGCCCGCCTTGCAGGCCTCCCTCGCGCCGTGACCCACCCGAAAGAGCTCCCTTTCTCGTCGCTGCAGTTCTACGCCACGGCGCCCTATCCGTGCAGCTACCTGCCGGACCAGACGGCTCGCTCCCAGGTGGCCACGCCCAGCCACATGATCCACGCCGAGACCTATTCGGCCCTGGTGGCCAGCGGCTTCCGGCGCAGCGGCCTGTTCACCTACCGACCCTATTGCGACCAGTGCCGAGCCTGCGTGCCGCTGCGCATCCCGGTCGACCGCTTCGAACCCGACCGCAGCCAGCGCCGGGCCCGCGCCGCCCACCAGCAGCTGCGCAGCCGGGTGACCCGGCTGGGCTTTTCGGAAGAACACTACGCGCTGTACCTGCGTTACCAGGCCGCCCGCCATGCCGGTGGCGGCATGGACCAGGACAGCGTGGACCAGTACACCCAGTTCCTGCTGCAAAGCCGCGTCAATTCCCGCCTGGTGGAATTCCGGGAGCCGGCTGAGCATGGCCCGGGCCTCCTGCGCATGGTGTCGATCGTCGATATCCTGGCCGATGGCCTGTCGGCGGTCTATACCTTCTACGACCCGGACGCACCGGGCAGCTACGGCACCTATGGCGTGCTCTGGCAGATCGAGCAGACCCGTCAGCTCAAGTTGCCCTACCTCTACCTGGGCTACTGGATTGCCCAGAGCCCGAAGATGGCCTACAAGACCCGCTTTCGCCCCTACCAGGTGCTGGTGGGCGACCGCTGGGTGGATGCAGACACCCCCGGCCGATCCGCCGTGGCCTGAGTTTCATCGCGCCAGAGTGCCGTTCGTCGCACGGCACTCCTCTGCCCGGGACCGCTCCGGCTAGCCTGTCAGCTTCACCTCTTCCGGAAGCACACAATGCCCACTTTGTCGCGCCGCCATCTGCTCGCCCTGCCCCTGCTTGCCACCAGCCTGGCCCTGTCGACGGGGGCCCACGCCTGGTCCTGGAGTCCGGGCAGTGCGGTCGAAGGTTCCGGCAAGATCGTTGAGGACACCCGCAGCGTGCCGGCCTTCCAGAAGCTGCGACTGGACGGCAGCTTCGATGTACGGGTCCAGATCGGCGCGCCCGCCAAGGTGGTGGTGCGGGCCGACGACAACCTGCAGGCGCTCATCGTCACCCGCGTGGAGGGCGACACCCTGGTCGTGGGCACCGAGCGTGAACAAAACGTGCACAGCCGCAGCAAGGTGCTGGTGACGGTGGTCGCCCCCAGCCTGTCGGCAGCCTCTCTGCGCGGCAGCGGCGACCTGAGCATCGAGGGAGCCACTGGCGGTCCCTTCGAGCTGTCGCTCAGCGGCTCGGGGGACGTGCGCATGGGCAGCACGAACCTGAGTCGGCTGTCGGTCACACTGGCCGGCTCGGGTGACGTGAAGCTGCAGGGCCGCGCCGAGACAGCCAGCCTTTCCATCGCGGGGTCTGGCGACATCCATGCCGCGGACCTGCAGACCCGCAACGCCAAGGTCAGCATTGCCGGCAGCGGCGATGCCGAGGTGCAGGCCAGCGACCTGCTGGACGTGAACATTGCGGGCTCTGGCGACGTGCGCTACGCCGGCTCGCCACGCGTGCAGCGCCAGCTGGCCGGCTCGGGCGAGGTCCGCCCGCTGCATTGACATTGATCCAGCTGCAACATCCAGAAACCGGCGTGGGTCCACAATCCAGACTTTTGACTGGCAGGGCCCGAGCGGCCCCGAGCAAGGCCATGAACCGCCACCGTCTCTTCCCGCTCCGCGGGCTGCTGCTGCCGCTGACCCTGTCTGCACTGAGTGCCTGCACCGCCCCTTCACCCCACGTCCGGGTGGTGTTTCAGGTGGACGATGCCGGGCACTGCCAAATGAATGGTCAGGCCCTGGCCTGTGACCATGCCGGCACAGAGGCCTCCAGCCATTGGCAGGTGGCCCAGATCCACGCCGTGCTGCTGCCTTCGGCCCACGCGCCCCAGCCGGCCGTGCAGGCCCTGGATGACAGCCTTCGCCAGGCCCATGTGGCCCATGTGCAGTTCGGGGATCCCAGCACCTTCAAGTACGACCCGAACGAGAACGGCTTCCACATCTGACTTTGGTGGCCCCCCCGGGCGGCCACCGCGCGTGCATGAGCAAACCCCAAGACCTCCGTGTGCGCCGTGTCGGCATCGACACCTGGCGCGAGAACGTGGCCTACCTGCACCGCAACTGCGCCGTCGTGCGCGCGGCAGGGTTCCAGGCCCTGTCCAAGGTGCTGGTCAAGGCCAACGGCGCGGCCATCAATGCCGTGCTCAACGTGGTGGACGACGACTGCATCGTCCAGCCCGACGAACTGGGCCTGTCCGAGGAAGCCTTCGCGCGGCTGAATGTCGAGGCCGGTCACCCGGCCCACGTGCTGCCGGCCGAGCCCCCGCCCTCCCTGCCCGCCCTGCGGCGCAAGATCGCGGGCGAGCGGTTGGACCGCAAGGACCTGCACGCCATCATCCGGGACGTGGCCCAGGCCCGCTACTCCAAGATCGAGCTGGCAGCCTTCGTGGTGGCCACCAACGGCTACGACCTGGAGCGTGATGAGGTGCTCTACCTCACCGAGGCCATGATCGACGTCGGACGTCGCCTGGACTGGCAGCACGCGGTGCGCGGCGGCCCGGTGGTGGACAAGCACTGCATCGGCGGCATCCCGGGCAACCGCACCTCGATGCTGGTGGTGCCCATCGTCACCGCCCACGGCATGCTGTGCCCCAAGACCAGCTCGCGCGCCATCACCTCGCCGGCCGGCACGGCCGACACCATGGAGGTGCTGGCCGAGGTGGAACTGCCCTTCGAGCGCCTGCGCCACATCGTGCGCGACACCAATGGCTGCCTGGCCTGGGGCGGCACGGCCGGGCTGTCCCCGGCGGACGACATCCTGATCTCGGTGGAGCGGCCGCTGGCCATCGACTCCCCCGGCCAGATGGTGGCCTCCATCCTCAGCAAGAAGATCGCCGCCGGTTCCACCCACCTGGTGCTGGACATCCCGGTGGGGCCCACCGCCAAGGTGCGCTCCATCGACGCTGCCCAGCGCCTGCGCAAGCTCTTCGAGTACGTGGCCGGCGCGCTCAACCTGCACCTGGACGTGATGATCACCGACGGCAGCCAGCCCATCGGCCGTGGCATCGGCCCGGTGCTGGAGGCCCGCGACGTGATGCAGGTGCTGCGCAACGACCCCGAGGCCCCCATGGACCTGCGGGAGAAGTCGCTGCGACTGGCCGGCCGCGTGATCGAGTTCGACCCCGATGTGCGTGGCGGCGATGGCTGGCGCATTGCCCGCGACATCCTCGAATCGGGTCGCGCCCTGGCCCAGATGGAGGCACTGATCGACGCCCAAGGCCGCCGCGCCACCCCACTGCCGCTGGGCGAACTGACCCACGAGGTGTGCGCCCAGCAGGCCGGTGTGGTCCGGGCCATCGACAACCTGCAACTGGCCCAGGTGGCCCGCCTGGCCGGCGCCCCCCAGGTACCCGGCGCCGGAGTGGATCTGCTGTGCAAGGTGGGCGATGCGGTGCAGGCCGGCGCGCCGCTGTACCGCATCCACGCCCAGTACCCGGCGGACCTGGCCTTTGCGCGCGACCGCTCCGGACGCGACAGCGGCTACACCGTGGGGGTGGCATGAGTCCGCGCTGGCCCGCCGCCACCGCCGTCCTGGCCTTCGAGGACGAACAGGCGCCCGCCCAGGCCTTGGCCACGGCCCTGCGGCTGCCCTTGCGCCTCATCCAGCGTCACCGTTTTCCTGACGGTGAACTCAAACTGACCTTGCCCACGCCCCTGCAAGGCGCGGTGCTGCTGTACCGCAGCCTGCACCAGCCCAACGAGAAGCTGGTGGAGCTGCTGATCAGCGGCCCAGCCGCACGGGCGCTGGGCGCCGAGCGCGTGCTGCTGGTCTGCCCTTACCTGGCCTACATGCGCCAGGACATCGCCTTTCACCCCGGCGAGGCGGTGAGCCAGCGCCACATCGCCGGCCTGCTGGCCAGCCGCTTCGATGGCCTGGTCACCGTGGACCCGCATCTGCACCGCATCGCCTCGCTGGACGAGGTGATGCCCGAGTGCCGTGCGGTCTCACTGTCAGCCGCCGGACTGCTGGGCCAATGGGTCAGCCAGCATGTGGCGCAGCCCTTGCTGCTGGGCCCGGACGGCGAGGCCGAGCAATGGGTGCGGGAAGCCGCCTCGGCGTCCGGCTGCGAGGGCGCCTGGTGCCTGAAGGAGCGCCACGGCGACCGGGACGTGACGGTGCGCCTGCCCGATGGCATCGACTTCCGCGGACGCGCTGTGGTGCTGATCGACGACATGGCCAGCACCGGTCGCACCCTGGTGGCCGCGGCTCGGCTGGCCCTGGCCGCCGGCGCCGCGTCGGTCGATGTGGCCGTGACCCATGGCCTGTTCGTCGGCGAGGCCCAGGCCGAGCTGGCTGCCGCGGGCGTGCGTCATGTCTGGAGCAGCGACTGCGTGCCCCACGCCAGCAATGCCATTCCGGTGGCGCCGCTGCTGGCACTGGGCGTGGAGAAAGTACTGGCCGGCTGAGCCCGCCCACGAGCGACGGCCCCAGAAACAACAACACCCCGGAGCCTGAGGCTGCGGGGTGCGTTGAAAGACTGGAGACTTGGTGGGCGGTGCAGGGTTCGAACCTGCGACCCCTGCCGTGTGAAGGCAGTGCTCTACCGCTGAGCTAACCGCCCGGTCTGCGGGTCTGGCTGAAGCGAATCTGGTGGGCGGTGCAGGGTTCGAACCTGCGACCCCTGCCGTGTGAAGGCAGTGCTCTACCACTGAGCTAACCGCCCGGCTGCTACCTCAGAACTGGCCGACTTGGCCGAGCCCTTCAGATCGCGAACAACTGCTTCAGCAAGAAGTCGTTCCCGGGAAAGTCTGCCATTATGCCATGGCCTTTTCCCACAGGGCAAGCACTTCGCCGGTCTTGTCGATGGACTTCATCAGCTCGGCATGGGCGGCCAACTCGGCATCGGCCACCGCCACCAAGGGCAAAACGAAGCTGGACAGATCCTGCGAACCCAGCTCCAGCGTGGGGCCATCGCCCCCCTCGCTGGCGTCGATCACCAGGCTGCCTTGCCCGCGGGTCATGCGGATGTAGACCTCGGCCAGCAGCTCCGCATCCAGCAAGGCGCCGTGCAGGGTCCGGCTGGAGTTGTCCACCTCCAGGCGCTTGCACAGTGCATCGAGCGAGTTGCTCTTGCCGGGGAACATGTCCCGCGCCATCAGCAACGAGTCGGTGACCGAGGCCACATGGGCGTGGAACAGCGGCTTGCCGATGCGCTTGAGCTCGGCATCCAGGAAGCCCACGTCGAAGGCCGCGTTGTGGATGATGATCTCCGCCCCGACCCAGTAGGCGATCAGATCGTCTGCCACGGCCGAGAACAGCGGCTTGTCGGCCAGGAACTCGTCGGTCAGGCCGTGCACCCGCACGGCCTCCTCGTTGTTCTTCCGCTCCGGGTTCAGGTAGAAGTGGCGGTTGTTGCCGGTCAGCCGCCGGTTGACCATTTCCACACAGCCGATTTCGACGACGCGGTCTCCGCTGTCGGGCGACAGGCCGGTGGTTTCCGTGTCCAGGAAGATCTGTCTCATGCGCCGGCTCCCATGGCGCCGATGGGGCGGGCCCGGCGGGTGGCCCAGGCCCAGACCAGCGCACCGCCGACGATCATCGGTACGCACAGCCATTGGCCCATGCTCATGTTCAGCGCCAGCAGCCCCAGGAAGGCATCGGGCTCGCGGAAGTATTCGGCGACAAAGCGGAAGAAGCCGTACCCCATCAGGAAAGCGCCTGACAGCTGGCCAGCCCAGCGCGGCTTGCTGCCATACCACCACAACAGGCCGAACAGCAGCAGGCCCTCCATGCCGAACTCATAGAGCTGGGACGGATGGCGCGGCAAGGGCGAGCCCGACTGCGGAAAGACCATGCCCCAGGGCAGCGAGGGGTCGGCAAAGCGCCCCCACAGCTCGCCGTTGATGAAGTTGCCAATGCGCCCGCTGGCCAGGCCGGTCGGCACGCAGGGTGCAATCAGGTCCATCACGTCCCAGAACGAGCGCTTGCGCAGCCAGGCGAACAGGGCCATCGCCGCCGTCACGCCCAGCAGGCCGCCGTGGAAGGACATGCCCCCCTTCCAGACCGAGAAGATCTCCAGCGGGTTGGCCAGGTAGAAGCCGGGCTTGTAGAACAGCACATAGCCCAGGCGCCCGCCCAGCACCACGCCCAGCACGCCGAAGAACAGCAGGTCCTCCACATCGCGGGCGGTCCAGCCCGCCTGGGAGAACCAGGGTTTGCGCACCCGCAGCCGGGCCAACCAAAGGAACAGGCCGAAGGCGACCAGGTAAGTGATGCCGTACCAGTGGATCTGGACAGGGATGCCAAACCGCGTCAGGTCGAGCGCGATCGGGTTGAACTGCGGGTGAATCAGCATGGGGCGGCATCATAAGCGTCCCGGCTGCGCGAAAATACGACGGCTGGAGCAGCCCCTGCCCGCAGCCCGACCGCTTTTTGCCTTCCGAGCGCCCCAACAAACGCCTTCGAGCGTCACCGCACATGCCCGCCTACCGTTCCAAGACCTCCACCGCTGGCCGCAACATGGCCGGTGCCCGCGCCCTCTGGCGCGCCACCGGCATGCAGGACGGCGACTTCAGCAAGCCCATCATCGCCATCGCCAACTCCTTCACCCAGTTCGTGCCCGGCCATGTGCACCTGAAGGATCTGGGCCAGCTGGTGGCCCGCGAGATCGAAGCCGCCGGCGGTGTGGCCAAGGAGTTCAACACCATCGCGGTCGACGATGGCATCGCGATGGGTCACGACGGCATGCTGTATTCGCTGCCCAGCCGCGACATCATTGCCGACTCGGTCGAGTACATGGTCAACGCCCACTGCGCCGACGCGCTGGTGTGCATCTCCAACTGCGACAAGATCACCCCGGGGATGCTGATGGCCGCCATGCGCCTGAACATCCCGGTGGTTTTCGTCTCTGGCGGGCCGATGGAAGCCGGCAAGGCGCGTCTGGCCGATCCGGCCACCCACACGGTCCAGATCAAGAAGCTCGACCTGATCGACGCCATGGTGATGGCCGCCGACAGCAAGGTGAGCGACGCCGACGTGGCCGAGGTTGAACGCTCGGCCTGCCCCACCTGCGGCAGTTGCTCGGGCATGTTCACCGCCAACTCGATGAACTGCCTGACTGAGGCCCTGGGCCTGTCCCTGCCAGGCAACGGCACGGTGGTGGCCACCCACGCTGACCGCGAGCAGCTCTTCAAGCGCGCCGGTCGGTTGGCCGTCGAGCTGTGCCGCCGCTACTATGAGCAGGACGACGCCTCGGTGCTGCCGCGTGCCATCGGCAAGAAGGCTTTCGAGAACGCGATGACCCTGGACATCGCGATGGGCGGCTCGACCAACACCATCCTGCACATCCTGGCCACGGCGCAGGAAGCCGGCATCGCCTTCGACATGACGGACATTGACCGCCTCTCGCGCGACGTGCCGCAGCTGTGCAAGGTGGCGCCCAACACCAACAAGTACCACATCGAGGACGTGCACCGCGCGGGCGGCATCATGGCCATCCTGGGTGAGCTGGCCCGTGCCGGCAAGCTGCACACCGACGCACCCACTGTCCACGCCAAGACCATGGGCGACGCGCTGGCGCAGTGGGACATCGCCGTCACGCAAGACGAGGCTGTCCGTACCTTCTACAAGGCCGGCCCGGCCGGCATCCCCTCCCAGGTGGCATTCAGCCAGGCCACCCGCTGGCCCAGCCTGGACCTGGACCGCGCCGAGGGCTGCATCCGCTCCTTCGAGCATGCCTTCTCCAAGGAAGGCGGCTTGGCGGTGCTGCGCGGCAACATCGCCCTGGACGGCTGCGTGGTGAAGACCGCCGGCGTGGACGACAGCCTGCTGGTCTTCGAAGGCCCGGCCCATGTGGTCGAAAGCCAGGACGAAGCGGTCGAACACATCCTGAACGACCAGGTGAAGGCCGGCGATGTGGTCATCGTGCGCTACGAGGGCCCCAAGGGCGGCCCGGGCATGCAGGAAATGCTCTACCCGACCAGCTACATCAAGTCCAAGGGACTGGGCAAGGCCTGCGCCCTGCTGACCGATGGCCGCTTCTCGGGTGGCACCTCGGGCCTGTCGATCGGCCACTGCTCACCGGAAGCCGCCGCCGGCGGCACCATCGGCCTGGTCAAGAACGGCGACCGCATCCGCATCGACATCCCGGCGCGCTCGATCAATGTGCTGGTGAGTGATGAGGAACTGGCCCGGCGCCGCGCCGAGCAAGACGCCAAGGGCTGGAAGCCGGCCCAGCCGCGCCCGCGCAAGGTGTCGGCCGCTCTGAAGGCCTACGCCCTGCTGGCCACCTCGGCTGACAAGGGCGCGGTGCGCGACCTGTCCAAGCTGGAGGACTGACGGCACCTGAAGCAGCGGACCACCCGGGAGGGTGGCCCGCTCAGTTCACTTGCGCCGCGGGTTCTTCGGGCCCAGACCCATCGCGTCGATGTTCCGACGCCGCCGCTCCTCCTTGCGCGCTGCGTCCTTCTCCATCGCGCGGCGGCGGGTCAGGCCTGTCGCATCGGCGTAACCCCACCAGGCCAGTGCCAGGCCAAAGGGCAGCAGCACCCAGACCCAGCCCCAGCCGGCCACCGGCCCCCACTCGGCGAGCTTCATCACCAGCAGCAGCACGCCCAGCACCACAAAAGCCATCGTGTTCTCCTTGCCCGCGGCCGGGTCGGCCTGATCAGTCCACCACGCGGACTTCCCTAGAATGGTTTGTCCCACTGTAAATCACCCACCCCGGGTTCACCATGGGGCCAGGGAAGGAGACTTGATGAAACTGCTGCTGCCCGCCCTGCTGTGGCTTTCTGCATCCACCGTGCTGGCCGCACCGAATGCGCAGGCCCTGGCCACCAGCAAGAACTGCCTGGCCTGCCACGCGGTGGAGCGCAAGCTGGTGGGCCCGTCTTACCAGGACGTGGCGGCACGCTATGCCGGCCAGAAGGATGCCCTGAGCCGCCTGGCCGAGAAGATCCAGAAGGGCGGCTCGGGCAGTTGGGGCCCCGTGCCCATGCCGGCCAACCCGGTCACGCCGGAAGAGGCCAAGACCCTGGCCACCTGGGTGCTGTCGCAGAAGAAGTGACGCCTTCGCACCGATCGGCCCCATGAAAAAAGCCCCGCACCGCGGGGCTTTTTGCTGAGCGTCTGGACTCAGTTGTTCTGCGACAGCTGGTCCAGGATGGCCGGGTTCTCCAGCGTGGAGGTGTCCTGGGTGATGGCCTCGCCCTTGGCAATGGAACGCAGCAGGCGGCGCATGATCTTGCCCGAGCGGGTCTTGGGCAGGTTGTCGCCGAAGCGGATGTCCTTGGGCTTGGCGATCGGGCCGATCTCCTTGCCCACATGATCGCGCAGCTGCTTGGCAATCGCCTTGGCTTCGTCACCGGTGGGGCGCGGACGCTTGAGCACCACGAAGGCGCAGATGGCCTCACCGGTCGTGTCGTCCGGACGACCCACCACCGCGGCCTCGGCCACCAGCTCGGTGCAGCTCACCAGCGCCGATTCGATCTCCATCGTGCCCATGCGGTGGCCCGAGACGTTCAGCACGTCGTCGATGCGACCGGTGATGGTGAAGTAGCCGGTCTTGGGGTCGCGGATGGCACCATCGCCCGCCAGGTAGTACTTGCCCTGGAAGTCGGCCGGGTAGTAGCTCTTCTTGAAGCGCTCCGGGTCGCCCCAGATGTTGCGGATCATCGAGGGCCAGGGGCGCTTGACCACCAGGATGCCACCCTGGCCCCAGGGCACGTCCTTGCCGGTCTCGTCCACCACCGCGGCCTGGATGCCCGGGAAGGGCAGCGTGCAGGAACCCGGCACCAGCGGAGTGGCCCCCGGCAGCGGGGTGATCATGTGGCCACCGGTCTCGGTCTGCCAGAAGGTGTCCACGATGGGGCAGCGGCCGCCACCCACATGCAGGTGGTACCACTCCCAGGCCGCCGGGTTGATCGGCTCGCCCACCGAGCCCAGGATGCGCAGGCTCGACAGGTCGTAGCTCTTGGGGTGCACGGCGTCGTTGGCCTCGGCCGCCTTGATCAGGCTGCGGATGGCGGTGGGCGCGGTGTAGAAGATCGTGACCTTGTGGTCCTGGATCATCTTCCAGAAGCGGCCGGCGTCCGGGTAGGTGGGCACGCCTTCGAAGACGATCTCGGTGCCGCCCAGGGCCAGCGGGCCGTAGGTAATGTAGCTGTGGCCGGTGACCCAGCCGATGTCGGCCGTGCACCAGAAGACATCGTCCTCGCGCAGGTCGAAGGTCCAGGAGGTGGTGAGCGCCGCATGCAGCAGGTAGCCGCCGGTGCTGTGCTGCACGCCCTTGGGCTTGCCGGTGGAGCCGCTGGTGTAGAGCAGGAACAGCGGGTGCTCGGCCTCGACCCACTCGGGCTCGCAGCTGTCGGGCAGCCCGGCCACGGCATCGGCCATCCAGAGGTCGCGGCCTTCCTTCATGGTCACCGCACCGCCGGTGCGCTTGACCACCAGCACCTTCTCGATGGCACCGCAGCCGTCCAGCGCCAGCGCCTCGTCGACGATGGCCTTCAGCGGCAGGTGCTTGCCGCCACGCACCTGCTCGTCGGCGGTGATGACCAGCTTGGCACCGGTGTCCTCAATGCGGTCACGCAGCGACTGGGCCGAGAAGCCACCGAACACCACCGAGTGGATGGCGCCGATGCGGGCGCAGGCCTGCATGGCCGCCACGCCGTCGATCGACATGGCGATGTAGATGACGACGCGGTCGCCCTTCTTGACGCCCTGGGCGCGCAGCGCATTGGCGATGCGGCAGGTGCGGGCCAGCAGTTCGCTGTAGCTGACCTTGGTGACCTCGCCACCGTCGGCTTCGAAGATCAGCGCGGTCTTGTCACCCAGGCCGCGCTCGATGTTGCGGTCCAGGCAGTTGTAGGAGGCGTTGAGCGTGCCGTCGGAGAACCACTTGAAGAAGGGTGCCTCGCTCTCGTCGAGCACCTTCGTGAACGGCGTCTTCCAGCTGATCAGCTCACGTGCGCGCTGGGCCCAGAAACCCTCGTAGTCGGTTTCCGCTTCCTTGCAGAGCGCCTCGTAGGCGGCCATGCCCGACACACGGGCCTGGGCGGCCACAGCGGGATCGGGGGCATAGATCTTCAGCTCGTCGCTCATCGTGATGTCTCCTGTGTTCTCGATTTGAGTGCTTGCATGCACTTTCCGGCGCAACTGTGGCCCTTCGGTCTGACGATGGGCTTACTCTGAATCCTGCTGCAATGCAGCAAATTGGCGGCAGATGACGTCGTCACGGCAGTCTTGCGGGACAACCCTAGAATCCCGGCATTCACGACCTTCCGGCCTGTCACCGCGGCCATCCACGACCCGATGAACACCCCGAAAACCTCCGGACGGCCCATGCGTCCCCTGCCCGCCCTGATCTTCGCCAGCCGCTGGCTGCAGCTGCCGCTGTATCTGGGCCTGATCCTGGCCCAGGCGGTCTATGTCTTCCACTTCTGGGTGGAACTCGTCCACCTGATCGAAGCGGCCTTTGGCAACACCCAGGCGCTGGACACGCTGGTCAAGAGCGTGGGTTATCTTCCTCCCACCGACGGGCAGGTCAAGCTCAACGAAACCCTGATCATGCTCGTGGTGCTGGGCCTGATCGACGTGGTGATGATCAGCAATCTGCTGATCATGGTCATCGTCGGCGGCTACGAGACCTTCGTCTCACGCATGAACCTGGAGGGCCACCCGGACCAGCCGGAATGGCTGGACCACGTGAATGCCTCGGTGCTGAAGGTGAAGCTGGCCACGGCCATCATCGGCATCAGCTCGATCCACCTGCTGAAGTCCTTCATCAGCGCGGCCAATATCGATGAAAAGACCCTGCTCTGGCAGACGCTGATCCACCTGACCTTCCTGCTGTCGGCCCTGGCCATCGCCGCCACCGACCGACTGCTGGGGCATGGCCACAAGCCGGCGGGCGAGGAACACTGAACGTCAGCGGGGGCGACGCATCAGCAGCAGCGCCCCCAGCGCGCCCGACAGCACCGAGCCGCAGAGCACCCCCAGCTTGACGGGTGTGTCATGGTCCCCCGGCAGACCGGCAAAGGCCAGGCCGCCGATGAACAGGCTCATCGTGAAGCCGATGCCACACAGCACGCTCACGCCGAAGACCTGTCCCCAGTGGGCCCCTGCGGGCGCACTGGCCCAGCCCAGCCGCACCATGGCCCACACGCAGCCGAAGACGCCCAGGGTCTTGCCCACCAGCAGTCCGGCCGTGATGCCCAGCGACACCGGCTGCAGCAGGTCCGACCAGCTCAGGCCGGCGAGCGACACACCTGCGTTGGCGAAGGCGAACATCGGCAGCACGAGAAAGGCCACCCAGGGGTACAGGCCGTGCTCCAGCGCCTCGGCCGGTGAATGGCCGTCCTCGCCGTCGCTGGGAATGAACAGCGCGGTGGCCACCCCAGCCAACGTGGCGTGCACGCCGGACTTGAGCACGCAGACCCACATCATCAGACCGATCACGATGTAGAGGTCAGCTCGGCGCACCCCCGCCCGGTTGAGCAGCGCCAGCAAGACCAAGCAGGCCACCGCGGCCCCCAGCATGGGCAGAGACAGCTGGGCGGTGTAGAACACCGCGATGACCGCGATCGCCCCCAGGTCGTCGATGATGGCCACCGCCGTGAGGAAGATCTTCAGCGAGGCAGGCACTCGCGGGCCCAGCAACATCACGATGCCGATGGCAAAGGCGATGTCGGTGGCCGCGGGAATCGCCCAGCCGCGCAACGCCACCGGGTCGCCCCAGTTGATGGCGGCATAGATCAGGGCCGGCAGGGCCATGCCGCCCAGGGCGGCCACCGCCGGCAGCGCGGCCTGGGCCGGGCGCGACAGCTCGCCGTGCACGAACTCGCGCTTGATCTCCAGCCCGACCAGGAAGAAGAACACCGCCATCCACAGGTCATTGACCCAGACCTGCAGCGGCTTGGCCAGCACCAGCCAGTCGCCGCCGATCCGCACCTCGCCCGGGATCTGGTCGAAGGCCGTGTACAGATGGGCCCAGGGCGAATTGCTGAAGATCAGGGCCGCCACGGTGGCCAGGGCCAGGACGATGCCTCCGGCCGTCGGGGCCGCGAAGAAGCGCTTGATTCCGTCGAACACGCTGGGTTGACTCCTCGTCGTTACACTGCCGGGTTGCGACCCTGGCCCATCTTGCTTCTGCTCCGGGCATTGGACCATGGCCAGCCCGCCGCCCTGGCGGCCATCATCGCAAGGACTCGACCGAGCCATCCACATGACCACCACCATCCGCTACCAAGATCTGGTCGACAGCGTCGCCGGCGCGCTGCAGTACATCAGCTACTACCACCCGGCCGACTACATCGCCCACCTGGCGCGCGCCTACGAGCGCGAGGAATCGCCGGCCGCCAAGGACGCGATCGCCCAGATCCTGACCAACTCGCGCATGTGCGCTGAAGGCCGTCGCCCGATCTGCCAGGACACCGGCATCGTCAACGTGTTCCTGAAGATCGGCATGGACGTGAAGTGGGAAGGCTTCCCCGGCTCGATCCAGGACGCCGTCGACGAAGGCGTGCGCCGCGGCTACCTGAACCCGGACAACAAGCTGCGCGCCTCGGTGCTGGCCGATCCGATCTTCGAGCGCAAGAACACCAAGGACAACACCCCGGCGGTGGTCTTCATGGAGGTGGTGCCCGGCGACAAGCTGGACGTGACCGTGGCGGCCAAGGGCGGCGGCTCCGAGAACAAGTCCAAGGTCTACATGCTCAACCCGAGCGACAACATCGTCGACTGGGTGCTCAAGACCGTGCCGACCATGGGTGCGGGCTGGTGCCCGCCGGGCATGCTGGGCATCGGCGTGGGCGGCACGGCGGAGAAGGCCGCCCTGCTGGCCAAGGAATCGCTGATGGACGACATCGACATGTACGAGCTGCTGCAGCGCGGCCCGCAGAACAAGCTCGAAGAGCTGCGCATCGAGCTGTACGAGAAGGTCAACGCGCTGGGCATCGGCGCGCAGGGCCTGGGTGGCCTGACCACCGTGCTGGACGTCAAGATCAAGACCTACCCGACGCACGCGGCCTCCAAGCCCATCGCCATGATCCCGAACTGCGCGGCCACCCGCCACGCCCACTTCGTGATGGACGGCTCGGGCCCCGTCTACCTGGATCCGCCCAGCCTGGACCTGTGGCCCAACGTGCACTGGGCGCCGGACTACAACAAGTCCAAGCGCGTGGACCTGAACACGCTGACCAAGGACGAAGTGGCGAGCTGGAAGCCCGGCCAGACCCTGCTGCTCAACGGCAAGATGCTGACCGGCCGCGATGCCGCACACAAGCGCATCCAGGACATGCTGGCCAAGGGCGAGACGCTGCCGGTGGACTTCACCAACCGAGTCATCTACTACGTCGGCCCGGTCGATCCGGTGCGTGACGAGGTGGTCGGCCCGGCCGGCCCCACCACCGCCACCCGCATGGACAAGTTCACCGACATGATGCTGGAGAAGACCGGCCTCATCAGCATGGTGGGCAAGGCCGAGCGCGGCCCCGCCGCCATCGAGGCCATCAAGAAGCACAAGTCGGCCTACCTGATGGCCGTGGGCGGCAGCGCCTACCTGGTGTCCAAGGCCATCAAGGCCGCCAAGGTGGTGGGCTTCGCTGACCTGGGCATGGAAGCCATCTACGAGTTCGATGTGGTCGACATGCCGGTGACGGTGGCGGTGGACGCCGGCGGCACCAGCGCCCACATCGAAGGCCCGAAGACCTGGCAAGCCAAGATCGGCAAGATCCCGGTCAGCGTGGCCTGATCGCCCCCCGGCCTCAAACAGCAAACCCCGCCTCGGCGGGGTTTTTTCATGGCTGCAACGCCGGCTTCAGGCCGCAGGCGGCGGCTCGGCCGACGGCAGCATCTGCACCACCCGCTGCGGGAAGGGAATCTCCACCCCCAGGCGGTTGAGCAGGCGCCAGATCGCCAGGTTCACCTCGGAGCGCACGCCACCCTGGCCATTCTCCGGGTCGATGATCCAGAAGGTGATGGTCAGCTCCAGGCCATCGGACGCGAAGTTGGAGAGTTGCACCCCGGGCGAGGGATCAGGCAGCACCCGCCGGACCGCCGACACCGCCTCGACGATCTGCGGGAACAGGGCATCCAGGTCGGTGCCATAGCCCACCTGCACCACGGTGGAGACCAGCACCTTGGGATCGGCCAGCGAGGAGTTCTCCACCCGTTGGGTGATCAGCAGCTCGTTGGGCACGATGGCCTCGCGCCCGTTGAGCGCGCGGATCACGGTGTAGCGGGTGGTGATGCGGGCAATCGTGCCCTCGAAGTTGTCCACCCGCACCGTGTCGCCGATGCGCACCGAGCGCTCGGCCAGGATCACGAAGCCCGAGACGTAGTTGGAGGCCAGTTTCTGCAGGCCGAAGCCCAGGCCCACCCCCACCGCGCCGCCCAACACCGACAGGGCCGACAGGTCGATGCCCGCCGAGGACATCGCCAGCAGCAGGCCGATGAAGATCAGCAGCGTGCGGATCAGGTTGGCGCCGGCCATGCGCAGCGAGAGCTGGTCGCCGGTGGCCCCCTTGAGCAGTTGCGTCTCCAGCGCCGCCGAGATCCACAGCGTGATGACCATCACCACGCCCACGCTGAGCGCGCCCTCCAGCAGCGAGCGCACCGACACCACCGAGGTGCCCAGCTTCCAGCGGATGTCGTCCAGTTCGTTCAGGATCTCCGGCAGCACGCCGGTGATCCAGCCCACCACCGCCAGCCAGGCCAGCCAGGAGATGGTGCGCTCGACCACCCGCATCAGGTGGGACCCCGGGAAGGCCACGGTCAGCACCCGCACCGACAGCCGGATGCTGGCAAAGGAGATCAGCACCGGCAGGACGATCTTGAACATCGCCAGCGGCACGCCCCAGCCCAGCAGGGCCCGCCGGGCCAGGTAGGCCAGCCCCAGGGCCAGCAGGGGAAACAGCACCCCGTCGACGATGCGGCGGCCGTACCAGATGGAGCGCTCGGGCACCGTGGGGCCGCGCACCACCCGCACCAGCAGCCAGGCCAGGGCCAGGCAGGTCAGCACCACGGCGCCCTCGATCAAGGCGCTGGGATGCGTCAGGGCACCGAGGAATTCGTCGAGGGTGAGGACGGGAATGACGGGGGCGGAACTCATGCCCGCGATTGTCGCCTCAGCCCATGACAGCGGCCGGCCTCAGACGTCGGCCAGCGCGCGCAGATGGGCCACCACGCTGCGGGCCAGCGAGCTCAGCGCGTAGCCACCCTCCAGGCAGGAAACCACCCGCCCCTTGGCATGGCGCCGGGCCAGCTCCACCACCCGGCGGGTGATCCATTCGAAGTCGGCCTCGACCAAGCCCATGCGGCCCATGTCGTCCTCGCGGTGGGCATCGAAGCCGGCCGAGATGAAAAGCATCTCGGGCTTGAAATCCTCCAGCCGCGGGATCCAGTTCGCCTCGATCATCTCCCGCACCTCGCCGCCGCGGGTGTAGGGCGGCACCGGCAGGTTGACCATGTTCGAGCCCAGCGGCACGCCGCCGGTGAACGGGAATATCTGGTCCTGGAAGAAACTGACCATCAGGATGCGCTCGTCCCCGGCCACGATGTCCTCGGTGCCGTTGCCGTGGTGCACGTCGAAGTCGACGATGGCCACCCGCTTGAGCCCGCGCACATCCAGCGCGTGGCGGGCCGCCACCGCGATGTTGTTGAAGAAGCAGAAGCCCATCGACTGCGAGCGCGTGGCGTGGTGGCCGGGCGGGCGGATGGCGCAGAAGGCGTTCTCGGCGCGGCCATCGATCACCGCGTCGGTGGCGGCCACCGCGGCACCGGCCGAACGCAGGGCCGCCTGCCAGGTGTGCGGGCCCACATAGGTGTCCGGGTCCAGCGCCCGGTGCTCCCCCGTCTCGATGGCCTGGCGGATGAACTCCTCCAGCTCGGTGATGTAGCCCTCGGTGTGGGCCAGCAGCAGGTCGCTGTGCGCGGCCAGCGGCACGTCGAAGCGCGTGAGTGCCACATCCACGCCGGAGGACAGCAACTGGTCCTCGATGGCATCCAGCCGCTGGGGGCATTCGGGGTGGCCGGCGCCCATGTCGTGCAGGCGGCAATCGGGGTGGGAGAAGTAGGCAGTGGTCATCGGAACAGGGCCAGCGCAGGGTCGGGACAAGTCATTCCCAGCATGCCAGTGAAACCGGGCTGGGTAAGCTATCGTCTGCCCTCATGATCAGCACAAGCCTTCTCGCCCGATTGACGAATCTCAAGGGACAGGTCAACAACGTGATCGCGGGCAAGACGGCCCAGGTGGAGGATAGCCTGGCCTGCCTGCTGGCCGGTGGCCACCTGCTGATCGAGGACGTGCCTGGGGTGGGCAAGACCACCCTGGCCCATGCCCTGGCTGCCTCGCTGGGCCTGCGCTTCTCCCGTGTCCAGTTCACCTCCGACCTGCTGCCCAGCGACCTGGTGGGGGTGAGCGTCTTCGAGCGCCAGCGCGACAGCTTCGTCTTCCACCCGGGCCCGTTGTTCACCCAGGTGCTGCTGGCCGACGAGATCAACCGCGCCGGCCCCCGCACCCAGAGCGCCCTGCTGGAGGCGATGGAGGAGCACCAGGTCAGCGTGGACGGCAAGACCCGCCCGCTGCCCCAGCCCTTCTTCGTCATCGCCACCCAGAACCCGGCCGAACAGCTGGGCACCTACCCGCTGCCCGAGAGCCAGCTCGACCGCTTCCTGATGTGCATCAGCCTGGGCTACCCCGACCGCGCCGCCGAACGGACGCTGCTCGCGGGCGAGGACCGGCGCGAGGCGGTGGCGCGTTTGCCCGCGGTGATGGAGACGGACAATCTGATCGAGGCGATGGCCGCCGTGCGCACGGTGCACGCGTCCGACGCCCTGCTGGACTACCTTCAGGCCCTGATCGAGGCCACCCGCAGCGGGCGCTGGTTCGTCCAGGGCCTGTCGCCCCGGGCCGGCATCGGCATCCTGCGGCTGGCGCGGGCCCGCGCCCTGCTGCAGGGCCGTGACCACGTGGCCCCCGACGACCTGCAAGCGCTGCTGCCCCAGGCCCTGGGCCACCGCCTGGTGCCGGTGGCTGCGGCCGGGCGCGGCCCGCGTGAGCAGGTGCGCGCCATGCTGGACGCCGTGGCCCTGCCCTGACCTCGGCATGGCAGACACCGCGATGTGGCCCCTGGCCCCGCTGCAGCGGCGCTGGCGCCAGTGGTGGCAAGCCCGCCTGCGGCCCAGCCCCCACTGCACGCTGCGCCAGCGCAACCTCTACATCGTACCCACCCGGGCGGGCCTGGTGTTCGGGCTGACCCTGCTGCTGCTGCTGGTGGCCTCCATCAACTTCCAGCTCAACCTGGGCTACGCCCTCACCTTCCTGCTGACCGGCAGCGCCATCGTGTCGATGCACATGGCCCATGCCACGCTGCGCGGCCTGCAGTTGCACCTGGGACCGCTGACGCCGGTGTTCGCCGACCGGCCGGTGGACCTGACCGTGCGGGTGGACAACCCCGGCCGCACCCGCCATGGCATCGCCCTGAGCCTGCAGCCAGAAGAAACCCCGGCGCAGGCGCCCGTTTGGTTCGACGCCGCGGCCCAGGCGCAGACCGCCGTCACCCTGCGCTGGGTGGCACCGGGCCGCGGGCACTGGCCCCTGCCCCTGCTGCGCATCGAGACCCGTTTTCCCTTCGGGCTCTTCCGCGCCTGGGGCCTGTGGCGCCCGGATGCCCAGGCCTGGGTCTACCCGGCGCCGGAGCGCCCTGCACCGCCCCTGCCCCACGGTGGGGCGCAAGCCAGACCGGGCGGCCCCCCCACCCTCGGCCCGGCCGACGAGCACGACGGCATCCGCCCCTGGCGCCGGGGCGACCCGCTGAACCGGGTGGTCTGGAAGAAGGTGGCCCGCAGCGGCGAGCTGGTCAGCCGCGAGGCCGCCGGCACCGCACGGCCGCCCACGCTGTGGCTGGACTGGCAGCAGGCCGGCCCGGGCGACGCGGAGCGTCGTCTGTCCCGCCTGTGCGCCTGGGTGCTGGCGGCCCAGGCCCGCCAGCAGCCTTATGGACTGCGTCTGCCGGGACGGGAATGGGCCTGGAGCGAGGCCCCCACCCACCGCGACAGCGTGCTGCAGGCGCTGGCCCGATGGTGAACGGCCTGCGCGCCCGCTGGGACGGGCTGCCGCGCGACACGCGCGACACCTTCTTTGTGCTCGGCCTGATCGCCTGGACGGTGGCGCCGCACCTGGCGCGCCTGCCCGTGGGCGTGGGCCTGCTGTGCGCAGGCGTGCTGGCCTGGCGCGCGGTGCTGGCCTGGCGGGACGCGGCCCTGCCCGGCCGCTGGCCGCTGCTGGCGGTGCTGCTGCTGGCCGCGGGCCTGACCTGGTGGGACCAGCACACCCTGCTCGGCCGCGAGGCCGGCATCACGCTGCTGGTGGTGCTGATGGCCCTGAAAACCCTGGAGTTGCGGGCCCGGCGCGACGCGCTGGTGGTCTTCTTCCTGGGCTTCTTCCTGGTGCTCACGCAGTTCCTGTATTCGCAGTCCCTTCTGTCGGCGGCGGCCATGCTGCTGTCGGTCTGGGGCTGGCTCACCGCCCTCACACTGGCCCACATGCCCGCCGGGCGGCCCCCCCTGCGCGAGGCCGCCGGCACGGCGCTGCGGGCTGCGCTGCTGGGCCTGCCGGTGATGCTCGCGCTCTTCCTGCTCTTTCCCCGCATTCCGCCGCTGTGGAGCATGCCTGGCGATGGCGCCCGCACCGGCCTGTCGGACCACCTGCGCCTGGGCGACGTGGCCGAGTTGGCCCAGGACAACAGCGTGGCGCTGCGGCTGCGCTTCGAGGGCCCCGCCCCACCGCTGTCCCAGCTCTATCTGCGCGGGCCGGTGCTCTCCCGCTACGACGGTCAGAGCTGGCAGGCCGATCCCTGGCCCCGGCGTGCCCCCGCCCCACAACCCGCGGCCGCTCCCTCGGCCCCCGCAGGGGGCCTGGGCTACGAGATGACGCTGGAGCCTCTGCGCATCGCCTGGCTGCCGCTGCTGGACTACGCCACCACGCCGCCGCGGGCCGAGCCGCCGTTGGACGGCCTGCGCGCGCCGGACGACGACAGCCTGCAATGGCGGCTGCGCAGCCCCCTGGGCGAGCGGACCCGTCTGCTGGCCACGGCGGCCCCGCGACGACCGGATGGGGGCATCCTGCCCCGTTGGGACCGCCTGCAGCTGACCAGCCTGCCGCCGGGCCGGCATCCCCGCACCCGGGCCTGGGCACGCGCCCTGGCCACGCAGCCTGGTCTGCTGCACGCCGATGCCCAGACGCTGGCCCAGGCCGTGCTGCGGCACCTGCGCGAGGACGGCTACGCCTACACCCTGAGCCCCGGCCCCTACGAGGGCGATGCCATCGACGAGTTCTGGATGGACCGCAAGCTGGGCTTCTGCGAACACTACGCCAGCGCCTTCGTGGTGGTGATGCGCAGCCTGGGCGTGCCGGCGCGCATCGTCACCGGCTACCAGGGCACCGATCCGACCCCCGTGGACGGCCACTGGGTGGTGCGCCAAAGCAATGCCCACGCCTGGGCCGAGTACTGGCAGGAAGGCCAGGGCTGGCTGCGGGCCGACCCCACCGCCGCGGTGGCGCCCGACCGCATCCTGCGCAGCACGGCCTTGCGCCCGCCGCCCGGTCTGGTCATGGACACACTGGACAGCATGAGCCCGGGCCTGCGCCTGCAGCTGCGACGCTGGCTGGAGACCTGGGACAACCGCTGGAACCAATGGGTGCTGGGCTACGGCCGACAGCAGCAGTTCCAGCTGCTGCGCGACTGGGGCTGGCCGGAGGTGGATGCGGCGGCGCTGGCCCGCCTGCTGGTGCTGTGCTTGTCCGGCCTGGGCCTGGCGGGGGCCGCCTGGGCCTGGTGGGATGGCCGCCGACAGGCCCCCTGGCCCCGGCTGCAGCGGCGCCTGGCGCGCCGGCTGGCCCGCTGGGGCGTGACCCTGGCTCCGGCCGACAGCCCCGCCGCACTGGCCCGGCGTCTGGCCGAGCGCCACGGAGAGAACGTCGCGCCCATGGTGGCGGCGCTGCAGGCCCTGCAGCGCCAGCGCTACGCCCCGGGCCCCGCCCCGGCCACTCTCTCCACCTGGTGGCGGACTTTCCAGGCCGCGGAGCGGCGCTGCGCTCCCCCGCGGCGCCCATAATCTCCGGCATGACCCTGTCGCTTCCCGTTCCGCTGCGGCGCGCCTGCCGCGTTCTGCCCCTGCTCGCTCTGGCCGGCCTGGCCTCCACCGCCCAGGCCGCGGCGCCCTCGGCCAAGCGCGCTCCAGTCAAAGCCGCGGCCGTCATCAGCGACGACAGCCCCGATGTGGTCATCTATGGCCAGCGGGAGGACGTGGTGCAGTTCGGCCGCGCGCTGGCTGCCGCCAACCAGTTGGACCCCGAATGGGTGGTGGCCCAGCTGGCCCAGGCCCGCTTCCAGCCCCGCGTGACCCAGCTGGTCATGCCCCCGCCCGCGGGCACGCCCAAGAACTGGGCCGCCTACCGGGCTCGCTTCGTCGAGCCGCAACGCATCGGCGCCGGGCTGCGCTGGTGGCAGGACAACGCCGACGCCCTGGCCCGCGCCGAGGCCCGCTACGGCGTGCCGCCGGAGATCGTGGCGGCCATCGTCGGCGTCGAGACCTTCTATGGCCGACTGACGGGCAGTTTCAAGGTCATCGACGCGCTGGCCACGCTGTCCTTCGACTTCCCCACCGGCCGCAGCGACCGCTCGGCCTTCTACCGGGACGAACTGGGGGCCTTCCTGCGCTGGTGTGCTGTCGAGAAGCGGGACCCGCAGAGCGTGCTGGGCTCCTTCGCCGGCGCCATCGGCCTGCCGCAGTTCATGCCCAGCAGCATCCTGAAGTACGCGATGGATTTCGACGGCGACGGCCGCATCGACCTGAACACGCACGGCGACGACGTGGTGGGCAGCGTCGCGCACTACCTGGCCGAATTCGGCTGGCAGCGCGGCCTGGTGCCCACGGTGGCCGTCACGCCCCCCGCGGACGTGCGCGAGAAGGCGCTGATGTTGGTCAACGACATCAACCCCAGCCTCAGCGCCAGCCAGATGCGCGAGCACGGCGCCACCCTGGACGCCAGCGCCACCGACGCCCTGGGACCGCTGGCCCTGGTGGAGTTGCAAAACGGTGGCAACGCACCCAGCTACGTGGCGGGCACCCGCAACTTCTACGTCATCACGCGCTACAACTGGTCGGCCTACTACGCCATGGCGGTGGTGGATCTGGCGCGCGCCCTGCGCAGCGGGCGCACCGACAGCCTGGCCACGCCTGCGGCCCCGGCCGCCTCGGCCGCGCCCTGAGGTGCGCGTGGTCGTGCCTACAATGGCCGCCTCACCGCTCGTTTCACGCACTGGCCCATGACCCGTCTGTCGGATCTTGCCGAGCGCATCGACCGCCTCGTGCTGCGGCACGAGGAGCTTGCTCGCACCAACGCCCTGCTGACCCAGCAGGTGCAGGCCTTGCAAGCCGAACGCGACAGCCTCAAGTCCCGCCTGGCCGCAGCCCGCACCCGGGTCGAGGCCCTGCTCGACCGTCTGCCCACCGATCCCACCTCGTCCGGAGGTGACGTCGCATGAAGCAGATGGAAGTCACCATCCTGGGCCAGAGCTACCTGCTGGCCTGCCCCGAAGGCGGCGAGGATCTGCTGCGCCAGGCCGTGAGCCGGGTGGACCAGGAGATGAGCGCGATCCGCGATGCGGGCAAGGTCAAGGCGCGCGAGCGCATGGCCGTGCTGGCCGCGCTGAACCTGGCCTACCTGCTGGCCGAGCAGCGCCAGGCGCCGGCTACTGCGGTGCATGCGCCCACGCCGCCACAGCCCAACCTCGAGGCCAATCTCGAGGAAGAAGCCCTGCTGGACCGCCTGATCTCCCGACTCGACGCCACCCTGGGCGACGACGGGCAGCTGCTCTAGCACAAACCCGTTTCAAAGATCGTCCGGATTCCGCACTGCGCCCGTGGCAATTGCTTCACAGCCCAGGCGGTGCTGGTCCTAGAATGGGTTCGTCCGTTGCATCCGCGTGGGTTTTATATTTCCTTGAACCGATGCTCTCGCGAGCCCGGGCTTGGAACATTGCAGAGCGGGCGTGATCGTCTCGCGTCAGATGAACCCGAAGCCCTGCTGACCTCGCCCACCTGAATCCCCTGGGTTCAGGAATGCGGCCCACGGTTTGCGACGGACACCCTCTTCCCGCATCCCCCCATGCCCCAGTACTGGCTGATGAAGATCGAGCCGGCCGAGTGCTCGATCGACGAGCTCGCGCGGCGGCCCGCCCAGACCGTGCCCTGGACCGGGGTGCGCAACTACCAGGCACGCAACTTCATGCGCGACGCCATGCAGGTGGGCGACGGGGTGCTGTATTACCACTCCTCCTGCCCCGAACCCGGCGTGGCCGGTCTGGCCGAAGTGGCCAGCACCGCCTACCCGGATGCCACCCAGTTCGACCTGGGCAGCCCCTGGTTCGACCCGAAGTCCTCGCCCGAGCAGCCGCGCTGGCTGAACGTGGACGTGCGGCTGCAGCGCAGGACACGGCTGCTGCCGCTGGCCCGCATGCGCAGCGAACCGGCCCTGCAGAGCATGGTGCTGCTGCGTCCCGGCAGCCGGCTGTCGATCACCCCGGTGACCCCGCAGGAATGGCAGGCCGTGCTGGCGCTGCTGGATGCCCCCGCGGCATGAGCCCCAGCCTCGTTGTCGAGCTGTTGTGCCTGGGCACCTTCGGCGGCTTCATGGCCGGCCTGCTGGGCATCGGCGGCGGCATGGTGCTGGTGCCCTTCATGACCATCATCATGAGCCAGCGCGGCGTGCCGGCGGACATGGCGGTGAAGATGGCCATCGCCACCTCGATGGCCACCATCCTGTTCACTTCCCTGTCCAGCATGCGAGCGCACCACAAGCGCGGCGCGGTGCGCTGGCCCATCGTGGCCAGCATCGCTCCGGGCATCCTGATCGGTGGCCTGCTGGCGGGTGCGGGCGCCTTTTCGCTGCTCAAGGGACAGGCCCTGGCCCTGTTCTTCGCCGTCTTCGTCGGCTTCTCGGCCACGCAGATGCTGCGCCACCGACAGCCCCGCCCGGGCCGTGAACTGCCCGGCCCGGTGGGCCAGACGGCGGCCGGCACCGGCATCGGCTTTGTCTCGGGCCTGGTGGGTGCCGGTGGCGGCTTCCTCAGCGTGCCCTTCATGACCTGGTGCAACGTGCCCATGCACCAGGCGGTGGCCACCAGTGCGGCGCTGGGCTTTCCCATCGCCCTGTCCAACACGCTGGGTTATCTGGTGGGTGGCTGGTCGCTGCCGGCGGCCCTGCCCGGCGCCGTGGGCTACCTTTATCTGCCTGCACTGGGGGTCATCGTGCTGGCCAGCATGAGCATGGCGCCACTGGGTGCCCGGGCCGCCCACGCCATGGACGTGGCCCAGCTCCGGCGGGTGTTCGCCCTGGTGCTTTACGGGCTGGCGGGCTACATGCTGTGGAAGTCCTTCCACACTTGACGGCCGCGCGTTTTTGCATTTATGTCGCCGGCAAGGTAGAATCTTCCGCTTTGCTAGCAACCAACCGCGTGTCGATCCGGTGGACGGGATTTCCGGAACCGGCTTTGGCATAACACCAAAGCAACGTCCATAACGGACACCGAGCGCAACTCACCGAAGGATTCTTCGCTCATGACCACCATCCGAGTCAAGGAAAACGAGCCGTTCGACGTGGCACTGCGCCGCTTCAAGCGCACCATCGAAAAGCTGGGTCTGCTGACCGAACTGCGCGCCCGCGAGTTCTACGAGAAGCCCACTGCCGAGCGCAAGCGCAAGAAGGCTGCCGCCGTGAAGCGCCACTACAAGCGCGTGCGCAGCATGCAGCTGCCCAAGAAGCTCTACTGAGCTTCGTGCCGCCCTGCGGCACTGATCGAACGACCGTCCTCGGACGTCGCACAAAAAGCCCGCGCGGGACGCCGCAGCGGGCTTTTTTGCGTCTGGCCCCGCCTCTGCCGCGTTCCCTCAACCCAGCCGCGCCAGCTGCTCCCGCAGCTCCTCCACGGCCGCGCCCAGGGCCTGCTCGAACTCGGCACGCAGGGGATGCGCAGGCCGCCACTGCGGCACCACCTTGCCCAAATGGAACGGGATGCTGACCGAGAAGGGACGCACTTGCAGGGTCTGCGCTGCCGCCATCTCCAGGGCCGTGAGCGGGTTGACGATGGCCACCCCCAGGCCCTGGCGCACCAGGGCGCAGACCGACAGCGCACTGGGCGTTTCCAGCTGCAGCTGCCGCGCCACGCCCGCCTGGGCAAACACCGCATCCACCTGCTGCCGGTAAGAGTCGCTGGGCGCCAGGCTGATGAAGGACTGGCCCGCCAGGTCGGTCGGCGTGATGACCCGCCGCTCGGCCAGCGCATGGCCGGCCGGCAGCACGCAGACCTCGTCGGCCACCAGCAAGGTGCTGAGCTGGCAGCCTGGCGGCGGTTCACGCTGCTCGGTCAGGCCCAGGTCGTGCCGCTGCTCGGTCAGCGTGCTCTCCAACTGGGGTGATTCCAGCGGCACCAGGGCCACGGCCGCCGTGGGCCGGCGCTGCCGGTAGAGCGCCACCGCCCGGGGCAGCAAGGCATGGGCCAGGGCGGGCAGACAGGCCACCTGCAGGCGCACCGCGCCCGCATCCCTCAGGTTGAAGGCGGTGGCGGCGATCCGCTCCAACCCCTCGTAGGAGCGCTCCACCTCCTCCAGCAGGGCCTGGGCCTGGGCCGTCGGCCGCAGCCGGCCCTTGACCCGCTCGAACAGCACCAGGCCCAGCACCTGTTCCAGCCGGGCCAGCTCGCGGCTGACCGTCGGCTGGGAGGTGTGCAGTAACTCGGCCGCCCGGGTGACATGGCCGGTGCGCATCACGGCCCGGAAGACCTCCACCAGTCGGTGCGTCAATTCCATATCAATACTGAATCGATGGATGAAAAGAAACTATTTTTCAGTATGGCAGAAGCGCCGCATCATCGCGGCATGAATCCGTTCGCCCCCGACCTGCTCCGCACCCTGGCCCACGCCCATGGCACACCGCTGTGGGTCTATGACGCCGCCACCATCCGCCAGCGCATCGCCGAGCTGCGGGCCTTCGACACCATCCGCTATGCCCAGAAGGCCAACTCCAACACCCACCTGCTGCGTCTGATGCGCGAGGAAGGCGTGGTGGTCGATGCGGTGTCCCGTGGCGAGATCGAACGGGCCCTGGCCGCCGGCTTCAGCCCGGCGCCCAACGCCCAGGGTGCCGCTGGCATCGTCTTCACCGCCGACCTCTTCGACCAGCCCACGCTGGACACCGTGGTGAGGCACGGCGTCACCGTCAACGCCGGCTCGATCGACATGCTGGACCAGCTGGGCGCCGTCTCCCCCGGCCACCGCGTCTGGCTGCGCATCAACCCGGGCTTCGGCCACGGCCACAGCAACAAGACCAACACCGGCGGCGAGCACAGCAAGCACGGCATCTGGCACGCCGAGCTGCCGCAGGCCCTGGCCGCGGTGGCCCGCCACCGCCTGCACTTGGTGGGCCTGCACATGCACATCGGCTCGGGTGTGGATTACGGCCACCTGCAGCAGGTCTGCGCCGCCATGGTGGACCTGGTCAAGCGCGCCGGTGTGGCCGTCGAAGCCATCTCTGCCGGCGGCGGCCTGTCCATTCCCTACCGCGAGGGCGAGTCGCGCCTGGACACCGGGCACTACTTCCAGCTCTGGGATGCGGCCCGCCGCGAAATCGCCAGCCACCTGGGCCGCGATGTGCACCTGGAGCTGGAGCCCGGCCGCTACCTGGTGGCCGAGTCCGGCGTGCTGCTGACCGAGGTGCGGGCCACCAAGCACATGGGGCGCCAACGCTTCACGCTGGTCGACGCCGGCTTCTCGGACCTGATGCGGCCTGCCATGTACGGCGCCTACCATGGCATGAGCCTGCTGCCGGCCGACGATACGCCCCGAGCGGAGGTCGACACCGTGGTGGCCGGCCCGCTGTGCGAATCGGGCGACGTCTTCACCCAGGCCGATGGCGGCGTGGTGCTGACCCGCCGCCTGCCCGAGGCCCGGGTGGGTGACCTGCTGGTGCTGCACGATGCGGGCGCCTACGGGGCCTCGATGTCCAGCAACTACAACACCCGCGGCCTGGCGGCCGAGGTGCTGGTCGACGGCGACGCCCACCGCCTGATCCGCCGCCGCCAGACGGTGGAGGAACTGATCGCCCTGGAAAACGTCTGAGCGCGCTTCGGGACGACAATGCAGGCTTTGCTGCCAAGACATCGACCATGAGCACGCTGAAAGAACGCATCACCGAGGATATGAAGGCCGCCATGCGGGCCAAGGAAGCCGAGCGACTGGGCACCATCCGCCTGCTGCTGGCCGCCTGCAAGCAGAAGGAGGTCGACGAGCGCATTGAGCTCGACGACGCCGCCGTCATCGCCGTGGTGGACAAGCTGATCAAGCAGCGCAAGGACTCGGTGGCCGCCTACAGCCAGGCCGGCCGCAGCGACCTGGCCGACAAGGAAAGCGCCGAGATCACCGTGCTGCAGGTCTACCTGCCCCAGCGCCTGAGTGAGGCCGAGATCGCCGCAGCCGTGGCCACCATCGTGGCCGAGGTGGGCGCCACCGGCCCGGGCGACATGGGCAAGGTGATGGGCACGGTCAAGAGCCGCCTGGCCGGCAAGGCCGACATGGGTCTGGTGTCCGCCGCGGTCAAGAAAGCCCTTCAACCCTGATGCCCCACGAGGTCCCCCCGATGCAGACCACCCTGCCCCTCCAGGCCATCGCGCCAGACGTCTATGTCGCCCCGCAGATGCCCCCCGAGGCCATGGCCGAGCTGGCCCGCCTGGGCTTCAAGGCGGTGATCAACAACCGCCCGGACTTCGAGGGTGGACCGGATCAGCCCACCAGCGCCGCCGTGCAGGCCGCGGCCCTGGCCGCTGGCCTGCAGTACCGGCATCTGCCGGTGCAGGGGGCCTACCAGAGCCCGGAGGAGATCGCTGCCTTCGGTGTGCTGCTGGCCGAACTGCCCCGCCCGCTGCTGGCCTTCTGCCGCTCGGGCGCACGTTCAACCAAGCTCTACACGGCGGCCCGCACCGTCTGAGTGCACCGACCGACGGCGCAGGCGTCCGCCGTCCTAGGACTTTCCCGCAGTTGCGCTGAGCCATTGCTGCAAAGCGCCATGACTTCCGTACAGTGCGGCGATTCACCGGCCCAGGCCGGTGTTGCTTTACTCAGGAGACGCTGTGTCCGCATTGTTAGCCCTTTCACGATGGATCGACCGACTCAACGAGTGGGTTGGTCGCAGCGCCGCCTGGCTGGTCCTGGCCGCGGTGCTCATCAGTGCCCTCAACGCCATTGCCCGCAAGGCCTTCGACGTCGGCTCCAATGCCTTCCTGGAGATCCAGTGGTATCTGTTCGCCGGTGTCTTCCTGCTGGCCTCGGGCTACACCCTGCTGCGCCAGGAGCACGTGAAGATCGATGTGGTGCTCAGCCGCTTTTCCAAGCGCACCCAGATCGTCATTGAAGCCGTCTGCCTCGTTGTCTTCCTGCTGCCCTTCTGCGGGGTGGTCATCGACCTGGTCCTGCCCCTGGTCACACGGGCCTATGAGACGGGCGAGACCTCCAGCAATGCCGGGGGCCTGATCCGCTGGCCGGTCTACGCCCTGGTGCCCGTGGGCTTCAGCCTGCTGGGCCTGCAGGGCATCTCCGAGCTCATCAAGCGCATCGCCTTCCTGATGGGCCTGATCGAGGACCCGACCGAGAAAAAGCAGGAGAAGACCGCCGAGGAGGAACTGGCCGAAGCCATCCTGCGCGCCCAGAAGAACCAGGGGGCCGCGCAATGACCGAGTTCCTGCACGCCAACATGGCCCCGGTGATGTTCGGGGGCCTGATCGTCTTCCTGCTGATCGGCTTCCCCGTCGCCTTCTCGCTGGCCGCGGCCGGCCTGATGTTCAGCTTCATCGGCATCGAGTTCGGCATTCTGCCGTCCTCGCTGATGCAGGCCCTGCCGCTGCGCATCTTCGGCATCATGCAGAACGAGACGCTGCTGGCGATCCCGTTCTTCACCTTCATGGGCCTGATCCTGGAGCGATCCGGGATGGCCGAGGACCTGCTCGACACCATCGGCCAGCTCTTCGGCCCGATCCGCGGCGGCCTGGCCTTCGCGGTGATTCTGGTCGGCGCCATGCTGGCCGCCACCACCGGGGTGGTGGCGGCCTCGGTGATCTCGATGGGCCTGATCTCCCTGCCCATCATGCTGCGCTACGGCTATGACCGCCGCATCGCCTCGGGTGTCATCGCGGCCTCCGGCACGCTGGCCCAGATCATCCCGCCCTCCCTGGTGCTGATCATCATGGCCGACCAGTTGGGCCGCAGCGTGGGTGAGCTCTACAAGGGCGCCTTCATCCCGGGCTTCACGCTGACCGCGCTGTACACCGGCTTCATCGTCCTGGTCGCCATCTTCCGCAAGCACTGGGTGCCGGCGCTGCCCCCCGAAGCCCGCACCATCCGTGAAGACAATGGGTCGTCCGGCCTGCCCTCGCTGGGCCTGTTGGCCCTGGTGTCGGTCGGTGCGGCCGTCGCCTTCGCCAAGAGCCGCCCGGCCGAGACGCCCACCGACGAACTGATCGTGGTGTCGATGTGCGTGGGCGTGGGTATGGCCTTCGTGCTGTCCGTGCTCAACAAGGTCTTCAAGCTGGGCCTGCTCTCGCGCATGGCCGAACGGGTCACCTTTGTGCTGATCCCCCCACTGGGTCTGATCTTCCTCGTGCTGGGCACCATCTTCCTGGGCGTGGCCACGCCCACCGAGGGTGGCGCCATGGGCGCCGTTGGCGCGCTGGTCATGGCCCTGCTGCGCAAGCGCATCGACATGAAACTGCTGCGCCAAGCCATGGACTCGACCATGAAGCTGTCCTGCTTCGTGCTGTTCATCCTGATGGGCTCGACGGTCTTCAGCCTGACCTTCCAGGGCGTGGACGGGCCGAAGTGGGTCGAGCACCTGCTGACCAGCCTGCCCGGCGGCCAGGTGGGCTTCCTGATCGTCGTGAACATCCTGGTGTTCGTGCTGGCCTTCTTCCTGGACTTCTTCGAACTGTCCTTCATCATCGTGCCGCTGCTCGGCCCCGTGGCGGACAAGTTGGGCATCGACCTGGTCTGGTTCGGCGTGCTGCTGGCGGTCAACATGCAGACCTCCTTCATGCACCCGCCGTTCGGCTTCGCGCTGTTCTTCCTGCGCAGCGTGGCCCCCAACAAGGAGTACAAGGACCGCGTGACCGGCAAGCCGATCGCCCCGGTGACCACCGGCCAGATCTACTGGGGATCGGTGCCTTTCGTGATCATCCAGATCATCATGGTGGGATTGATCATCGCCTTCCCCAACCTGGTTTCAGGCGGGCTGGGACCGAAGGAAAAGATCGACCTCGACAAGGTGCAGATCCAGATCCAGCCGGAAAACGACTACGGCAATGACAGCAACCAGGACGTCAACGCCCTGTTCGGTCTGCCACCGGCGGCCAGCGGTGCCGCCTCGGACGCTGCACCCTGACCTTCTTGTGTCTCCATCGCAAAGGCCTCCTCGGAGGCCTTTTTTCATGGCGGGCTGCACAAGGATACCGATGACCCCACCGCACAACGACAGCCATGAAAAAGGGCGCCCCGCGGGGCGCCCTCTGCACGGCGTGAGCCGGTTCGCTCAGAGCTTCTGGGCTTGCATGAAGTCGTCGAAGCTGGCTTCGGCGAAGCGGAACCACAGGTTCTGGTCGCGACGGAACACGGCCATGTCCTCGTACACCTTCTTCCAGCGCGGGTTCTTGGCGTTCAGCTCGCTGTAGAGCTCCATCGATTCCTTGAAGGCCAGTTCCATCACGTCCTTCGGGAAGCGGGCCAGTTTGGTGCCGGAGCCCACCAACTGCTTGAGCGCGCCCGGGTTGCGGGCATCGTACTTGGCCTGCATGTCCACGTGGGCGGCGGCCGAGGCGGCATCGACGATCGCCTTGTACTCGGCCGACAGTGCGCCGTAGGCCTTCTGGTTGACGAACAGGTCGATCTGGGGACCGCCTTCCCACCAGCCGGGGTAGTAGTAGTGCGGGGCCACCTTGTTGAAACCCAGCTTCAGGTCGTCGTAGGGGCCGATCCACTCGGCCGCATCGATGGTGCCCTTCTCCAGCGCCTGGTAGATCTCGCCACCCGGGATGTTCTGCGGCACGCCGCCCATGCGCTCGATGACCTTGCCGGCGAAGCCGCCCACGCGGAACTTCAGGCCCTTGATGTCGGCCACCGACTTGATCTCCTTGCGGTACCAGCCGGCCATCTGGGCGCCCGTGTTGCCGCAGGGGAAGCTGATCATGTTGTAGCCGGCGTAGAACTCACGCATCAGCTTCAGACCATTGCCTTCGAACATCCAGGCGGTCATCTGGCGGGAGTTCAGGCCGAAGGGCACGGCCGCGCCCAGGGCGAAGGTCTCATCCTTGCCGAAGAAGTAGTAGGGCACGGTGTGGCAGGCCTCGACGGTGCCGTTCTGCACGCCGTCCACCACGCCAAAGGCAGGCATCAACTCACCGGCAGCATGCACAGTGACCTGGAACTTGCCGCCGGACATCTCGCCGACCTTCTTGGCGAAGACTTCGGCCGCGCCGAAGATGGTGTCCAGCGACTTCGGGAAGCTGGAGGCAATGCGCCAGCGCACGGCGGCTTGGGCATGAACGATGGCCGGTGCGGCACCAGCCGCCAGCACGCCAGCCAGGCCCGCACCTCTCACAAACGAACGACGTTCCATCAGCAAGTCTCCTGTTGAGTGTTGCATGTTGCAGCACTCATTCTCAGGGACGCCTGCCCCATGCGGCAGCCGGGGTATTCCCACCCGTCCAGTGGCTCGGCAGGTCAGTCTGGCGTCAGCTGCCTGCGACCTTCATGCGCTCCAGCAGCATGGAGCCGACCGTCTTGGCGCCCAGGTTGTAGGCGTCGGCGCCAACGGCCACCACCCCCCGCAGCATCTCGCGCAGGTGACCGGCGATGGTGATCTCATGCACTGGGAAGGCAATGCGGCCGTCCTCGACCCAGTAGCCCGCGGCACCGCGCGAGTAGTCACCGGTCACGTAATTGACGCCCTGGCCCATCAGTTCGGTGACGAACAGGCCGCGGTGCAGCTTGCGCAGCATCTCTTCCAAATGGTCGCCTGGTCGGGTCAGGCGGCTGACCAGGCGCAGGTTCTGCGAGCCGCCGGCATGGCCGGTGGTGTGCATGCCCAGCTTGCGGGCCGAGTAACTCGACAGGAAGTAACCCTGCACCACACCGGCCTCCACGACGCGGCGGGCCCGGGTGCGCACCCCTTCGTCGTCGAAGGGCGCACTGCCCTTGCCGCCGACGATATGGGGGTCCTCTTCAACGTTGATGTGGTCGGCCCAGACGGGCTGGCCCAGGCTGTCCTGCAGGAAGCTGGCCTTGCGGTACAGCGCGCCACCGCTGGTGCCCTGCACATAGGCGCCCAGCAGGCCGGCGGCCACCGTGGACTCGAACAGCACCGGCACCTCGCAGGTGCCGATCTTGCGGGACTTCAGGCGCGACAGTGCGCGCTCGGCGGCGTAGCGGCCCACGGCCTCGGGCGCGGCCAGGTCCAGCGCATTGCGCATCGAGCTGTACCAGTAATCGCGCTGCATGTCGCGGCCCTTGCCGGCAATCGGCGAAACCGACAGCGAATGGCGCGAGCTGGCATAGCCGCCGCGGAAGCCCCGGCTGTTGCCGGCCCAGAAGTGCGACTGCTGGGCCGACACCGAGCCGCCCTCGGAATTGGTGATGCGCTTGTCCACCGACAAGGCGGCCGCCTCGGCGCGCCGGGCCAGTTCGGCGGCCTCCTCGGCCGTCACGTCCCAGGGGTGGAACAGGTCCAGGGACAGCGCGGCCTCCTCGGCCGTGGCCAGGTCGGCCTCGTCGGGCAGGCCGGCGGCCGGGTCTTCTGCCGTGAAGCGGGCGATGTCGTAGGCCGCCCGCACCGTCTGCTCCAGCGCCAGCGTGGAAAAATCGGAGGTGCTGGCGTTGCCGCGGCGCTGGCCCAGGTAGACCGAGACGCCCACCGACTTGTCGCGGTTGCGCTCGACGTTCTCCACCTCGCCCTTGCGCACCGAGACGCTCAGGCCGCTGCCCTCGGACACTTCGACGCCAGCGTCCGAAGCCCCCAGCGCCTTGGCCATGGACAACACGTCCTCGACGATCTGCTGGAACTGGTCACGGGAAAAGCCGAAGCCCTGGGTGGCGGAGGAGGTCATGGACAGATGGAATGGGGAACGATTGGGGAACAGATGCGGGACAATCATAGCGACCCACCGATCTCCGCCGATTCCACTGCCCCACATGCGCGCTGCACCGCCCCGTTCCGCCCCCGCCGACTCTGCCGATGATTTCGACACCGATGGCCGGCCCAGCAAGTCCGCGCTCAAGCGCCAGATGCACGAGCTGCAGGCCCTGGGCCTGGCCCTGGCCGAGCTGCCAGTCTCGCGCAGCAGCAAGCTGGACCTGCCCGATCAGCTGCGCGACGCGCTGCAGGAATACCACCGCACCCGCTCCCACGAAGGGCGCCGGCGCCAGGTGCAGTTCATCGGCAAGCTGATGCGCCAGATCGACCCCGAGCCGGTGCGCGAGGCCGTGGCCGCGTTCAAGCTCGGCAGCGCCGCCGAGACCCTGGCCCTGCACGGGATCGAGCGCTGGCGCGAAGAGCTGATGGCCAGCGACGATGCCGTCACCCGCTGGATGGCAGATTATCCCGAGACCGACGCCCAGCAGCTGCGCAACCTGCTGCGCTCGGCCCGCAAGGATGCCGGCAAGGCCGCCCCTGACGACGGCCTGGGCCAGCGCCACGGCCGCGCCTACCGCGATCTGTTCCAGCTGATCAAGTCAGCGCTGGCCGCCCCGGGCGCCTCCGCATCCGATGAAGACGACGAGGCCCACAATGCCTGAGGCGGCGAGCGACGCCTTCGAGCCCGTGCGCATCGGCGTGGTGTCGGTCAGCGACCGCGCCTCCAGCGGCATCTACGAGGACAAGGGCATTCCGGCCCTGCAGGACTGGCTGGGCCGCGCGCTGCGCAACCCGATCACCTGGGAGACCCGGCTGATCCCCGACGAGCAGGACACCATCAGCGCCGCACTGCGCGAGCTGGTCGACACCGCCGGCTGCCATCTGGTGCTCACCACCGGCGGCACCGGCCCGGCACCGCGCGACGTCACCCCCGAAGCCACGCTGGCCGTGGCCGACAAGCTCATGCCCGGCTTTGGCGAGCAGATGCGCACCATCAGCCTGAACTTCGTGCCCACGGCCATCCTGTCGCGCCAGGTCGCGGTGGTCCGTGGCCAGGCCCTGATCATCAACCTGCCGGGCCAGCCCAAGTCCATCGCCGAGACCTTGCAAGGCCTGCCCCAGGCCAGCCCACCGGTGCACGGCATCTTCGCCGCCGTGCCTTACTGCATCGACCTGATCGGCGGCCCTTACCTGGAAACCGATCCGGCCCTGTGCCAAGCCTTTCGCCCCAAGTCGGCCCAACGTCCCGCCCGAGCCTGAGCCCCACCATGCGCCTGCTGGCCCTTCGCCGTCTGCCGGGCCTGCTGGCCCTGTGCCTGCCCGCCCTGTCCTGCCTGCCCTCGCATGCCGGCCCCGCCCCCGAGCCGATGCTGCGCTACACCGTGCAGCCGCAGGACACCCTCTGGGACCTCAGCGCGCGCTGGTTCCGCCGCCCTGCCAGCTGGCCCGAGGTCGCTCGGCTGAACCGCCTGTCCCAGCCGGACCGACTGACGCCAGGGCAGACGTTGAAGCTGCCACTGCGCCTGCTCAAGCCCGAGAACGTGCCCGCCACGCTGAGCGGGGTCGAAGGCCAGGTGCTGCTGGACGGTCAGCCCGCCCAGGCGGGTGCGGCCATCCAGCCCGGGCAACGGGTGCAGGCCGGCGCCGACAGCTCGGCCGTGGTCCAGCTGGGCGATGGTTCGCGCGCCAGCCTGCCGCCCCAAAGCGAGGTGGAACTGGTCCAACATCAGCGCTACACCCTGAAGGCCGCGCAGCCGGTGCAGGACGAGGGGCTCTACGCCGCCACACTGCGCCTGCTCCGGGGCACGCTGGAGATGCTGGCCACCCAGGTCCAGCGGGCCAAGCCGCTGGAGGTGACCACCCCCACGGCGGTGATTGGCGTGCGGGGCACCCGCTACCGCGTGCATGCCGATGCCCAGCAGCCCCGCACCCAGACCGAGGTGCTGGAGGGGCGGGTCTGGGCTCAGACCCAGGCGCGGCCACCGGCCAGCGCCACGCTGGACGCCGGCCAGGGCGCCGTGCTGCGCAATGACGCGCCGGTGATGGTCCAGCCGCTGGCGGCCGCCCCCGATCTCTCGGGTGTGCCCACGCGCTTCGAGCGCCCTCTGCTGCGCTTCACGCTGCCCAGCCAGGCCGGCGAGGTCCGAGTGCAGATCGCCTCGGACGAGGGCTTTCTGCGCATCGTCCGGGATCTGATGCTGCCTGTGGGCGCCGAGGCCAGGATCGCCGGCCTGGCCGATGGCCCCTGGTACCTGCGAGCCCGCCAGGTGGCACCCGATGGGCTGGAAGGCCAGGACGCCGTGCACCCCTTCGCGCTCAAGGCCCGTCCGGAGCCGCCCCCGAGCACCGCCCCGCGGCCCCAGGCCCGGCAAAGCGTGGGCACGGTGGACTTCGCCTGGACGAGCAACACCGAAGCCGCCCGCTACCACCTCCAGGTGGCCCGCGACGCCGGCTTCCAGCAGATCGTGGCGCAGCAGGATGCGCTCGGCGACACCACCAGCAGCGTGACGCTGGATGCCCCGGGCACCTACCACTGGCGCCTGGCCAGCGAACGGGCCGACGGCGATCGCGGCCCCTGGGGCGACGCGCAGCGCTTCGAACTGCGCCCCCTGCCCGAGCCGCCGCAGGTGCACACCGGCGAAGACGGCCAGATCCAGCTCAGCTGGAGCGCCCGTCCGGACGAGAAGCAGCAGGTGGAGCTGGCGCGCGATCCGGGCTTCAGCTCGGTGGTGACCAGTGCCGAATTGGAAGGTGGCCAGTGGACGCTGCCCAGCCTGCCGGTGCCGGGCACCTACTACTTCCGCTACCGCTATGTGGACGACCAGGGCTTCGTCTCGCCCTGGACGGCTGCGCTGGGCGTGGACGTGCCGGTGGACTGGCACATGCTGCTGCTGGGCGCGCCGCTGCTGTTCGCGCTCTGACCCCGAACTGATCTCGACCGCCCGTGGGGCGGCCCGGGCTCACTTGACCAGGCGGTTCAGACGCTCGGCGTCGAACTGCTCGGTAGTGCGGGCCCCTTGCGGCACGCAGGTGTCGGCCGGCAGCTCGCGGGCCTGCATCGAGAGCTTCTCGATCGCCTGCCACAGCAGGGCGATCTGGTGCTCGTGCGAGGAGGCGTTGTCGATCAGGCCCTTCATGGCCTGGGCCACCGGGTCATCGCCGCTGGTCACGCCGTAGGCCGAGAACCCCATGCGCGCTGCTGCAGCCTCCCGCTTGGCATCGGCCTCGGCCTGGATGATGCGCGCCGGGTTGCCCACAGCCGTCGCCCCGGCGGGCACCGGCTTGGTCACCACGGCACCGGAGCCCACGCGGGCGCCCGTGCCCACCGTGAAGCCGCCGAGCACCGCGGCATTGGCGCCGACGATCACCCCGGCCTCCAACGTCGGATGGCGCTTGGCCCCCTTGACGAGCGAGGTGCCACCCAGCGTCACACCCTGGTAGATCGTGCAGTCGTCGCCGATCTCGGCCATCTCGCCAATGACGACGCCCATGCCGTGGTCGATGAAGACACGTCGGCCGATGGTGGCGCCAGGGTGGATCTCGATGCCGGTGGCCCAGCGGGCGATGTGCGAGATGAAGCGGCCCAGCCACTTGAAGCCACGCAGCCAGCACCAGTGGCCCAGGCGCTGCATCCACAGCGCGTGCAGGCCGGGATAACAGGTCAGCACCTCCCAGCGGCTGCGCGCGGCAGGGTCGCGCTCCAGAATGCAGGCGATGTCTTCGCGCAGGCGGGAGAACATGGCGGCTCCGTGGGTGGTTGATTCGTAAAACGAGAATGAAAACTCAGTGTAGCCGGGCCTCCCGGATCCCGACCGGGCTCAGGGCTCTTTGCCCTGCGCCGGAGAGAGCTTCTGCATGGCCCGGGCGATGCCGCGCAGGATGTGCACTTCCTCCTGGGTCAGCTGGGCCCGGTTGGCCAGCTGGTTCAGGCGCGGCAACAGCTTCTTGGGCGCAGCCGGGTCCAGAAAGCCGATGTCCACCAGGGCAGCCTGCCAATGGGCCAGCAGGCCCTGGATGGCCGCGCCATCGGCCCACTGTACCGGGGCCGTGCGCGGCTCGACGGGGAAGCCACCCAGCGCCTGACGCCAGTCATAGGCCAGCACCTGCACGGCCTGGGCCAGGTTGAGCGAGCCGTAGGACGGATCGGTGGGAATGGACAGGCAGGCGTGGCACCGGTAGACATCCTCGTTGCCCAGGCCGAAACGCTCGCTGCCGAAGACGAAGGCCACCCGGTGGCCCTGCGGTGCCAGCTCGGCGAAGTGGGCCCGCGGCGCATGCGTGGGCGGGCCGAAGTCACGCGGTGTCATCGCCGTGGCGCAGGCCCAGGTGATGCCGTCCAGCGCCTCGGCCAGGGTGGGCACGATGCGGGCCTGCGCGAGCACATCGGTCGCGCCGCTGGCCAGAGCCAACGTGTCCTCGTGCTGCAGCACATCGGCAAAGCGCGGGGCCACCAGCACCAGGTCGGAAAAGCCCATCACCTTCATCGCGCGGGCGGTCGCCCCCACGTTGCCGGGATGGCTGGTGCGCACCAGCACGAAGCGTGTATCGTCAACCGGCGAGGCCGTGGTTTCGTGATCTTTTGCTGCTGTGCTGGGAGAGGGATCGAGGGGACGGGACATTGCCAAACGGGCGCTGAGCGCTAGAATCAAGGGTTTTCCGCAGCCCGTATTGTCGCTGCGATGCTCTTTGTCCATCGCCAAGATCGCTCCACGAGAGCACCCGCCACGCGCTGCACTATCCTTGCAGGTTGGCGTGCCCTCGTCCCCCACCCCGGGAACCCAGGCCGCACGCCGACCGTCCCCTTCGCAGGTTGAACCATGACCCAGCAGACCCTCCACCCCATGCTCAACATCGCCGTGAAGGCCGCCCGTGCCGCCGGAGCGATCATCAACCGGGGATCGATGGACCTGGATCTGCTGAAGATCAACACCAAGAGCCCCAACGACTTCGTCACCGAAGTCGACCAACTGGCTGAAGAAGCCATCATCGACATCATCCTGCAGGCCTATCCCGCCCACGGGATCCTGGCCGAGGAGAGCGGCCGCGAGCGGGGCAACAAGAGCAGCGATTTCGTCTGGGTCATCGACCCGCTCGATGGCACGACCAACTTCATCCACGGCTTCCCGGTCTATTGCGTGTCCATCGCGCTGACCTTCCGCGGCAAGGTGGAGCAGGCGGTGGTCTACGACCCCAACCGCAACGACCTCTTCGTGGCCTCGCGCGGCCGCGGCGCCTACCTCAATGACAAGCGCCTGCGCGTCTCGCGCCGCACCCGCCTTCAGGACAGCCTGATAGGCACCGGTTTCCCCTTCCGCCGCGGCGACAACTTCCAGCGCTACATGAAGATGTTCGAGACGCTGATGCCGCTGTGCGCCGGCCTGCGCCGCCCGGGGTCCGCCGCGCTGGACCTGTGCTACGTGGCCGCCGGCTACTACGACGCCTTCTTCGAGACCGGCCTGAGTCCCTGGGACATCGCCGCGGGCTCGCTGATCGTCACCGAGGCCGGTGGCCTGGTGGGCAACTTCACCGGCGAGCCCGACTTCATGAACCAGCGCGAGATCCTGGCCGGTGCGCCCAAGATCTACGGCCAGCTGGTGCCGCTGCTGAGCCCCTTCACCCGCGTGATCCAGGAAGAGGACGCTGCGTCCGCCGAAAACGCGGCAGCGGCCAGCACCTCGACCACCGACACCGCCGCCGAGGAGGCGCCCAAGGTCCGCAAGCCGCTGCGCCTGCGCAAGAAGGTGGCTGAGGGCGACGATGCAGCCCCGGCCGCAGGCACCGCCGAGGACGCTCCGTTCTGACCCGGGCCTGATGCCGCTGCTTCAGCCTGCGGGCGTGTAGAGCACGGCCCGCGGCGGGCGGCACAACCCCCACAGGCGCAGGCCGGCCGCCTGCGCCGCCTGCACGCCCAGCGCCGTGGGCGCGGACACCGTGGCCAGCGCCTGCAAGCCCACACGCGCGCACTTGGCCACCAGCTCGTGGCTGGCGCGGCTGGACATCAACACCACGCCGGGCGCGCCCAGCAACCCTTGCCGGGCCAGCACGCCGATCAGCTTGTCCAGCGCGTTGTGCCGACCCACATCCTCGCGGGCCCAGCGCAGCCCACCTGCCAGGTCGGCCCAGGCCGCCACGTGCACCGCGCCGGCCTGCAGGTTGAGCGGCTGGAAGGACGGCAGCTGGGGGATCACCTGAGCCAGCAGCGCAGGATCGACGCGGTCCAGCCAGTCCGCAGCCGGCAGGCTTGGCGGCAACAGCTCCAGCGCCTGCAGACTCTCGATGCCACAGATGCCGCAACCGGTGCGCCCAGCCAGGGTGCGACGCCGCCGCTTGAGGCCCTCCAGCCGGCGCGGCGACAGTTCGATGTGCACCTCCCAGGCCGGGGGACTCCCCGGCGTCTGGCAGGCCGCGGGCCGGGCTTCGACGTCCCGCAGCTCATCGGCCGAAGCCACGATGCCCTCGCTGAGCGCGAAGCCCAGGGCGAAGTCCTCCAGATCCAGCGGCGAAGCCATCATCACCGCGTGCGAGATGCCGTTGAACACCATGGCCACCGGCACCTCGTCGGCCAGCCAGTCATCTGCCCGGTCCAGGGCTGCACCAGCCACGCTGCGCTGCACCGGCATGCGGACCAATCCTGGCGGCGCGACAAAGGCTTCCTCGGAGGGATCGGTGGCTGGAGCGGGCTTGACGACGGGATGGGCGAGCGACCGGGACATGGTGGGCAGGATTATCGGCGGCCCTTCCCGGCCCTGCTGGCTCACATGAAATTGCGCGTGTGCAGCGCCGACAGCCGCGCGGCCTGCTCGGGCGCGAAACCCAGCCGCACAAGCTTGGCATGGCGCCCATCGGCCATGTCACCCATGAGCTGCTGGACCTGGGCATAGCCGTGGGCCACCTGGGCAGGTGAAAGACCGCCGGCCGCGATCAAGACCAGGGCGTCAAACACTTCCTCGTTGAGCCCGGAGGTGCCGGCCAGGGCATCAAAACGCTGCTCCACCGCGGCCGCCAGGCGGTGCCGGAAATCCGGCTCCTGCTGCAGCCGGTACAGCAGGTGCGACATGCCCAGGGCCACATGCCGGGCCTCGTCCCGTGCGGCCAGGCGGGCGATCTGGCGGGTCAGCGGATCGGGCGCCTGGGCCTGCAGGAACTGCAGCAGATTGACGAAGGTGCCCTCGCCCAGCACAGACAACAGAAAGCTCGCGACCGAGAAGTCCGGCTCGTCCAGCAGGCTCTTGAGCGAGGCCTGCCCACCGGCCGTGGACAGGGCAGGTGCCAAGCCCCCATGGCGGATGCGCCGGGTGAACACCTCGATGTGGCGGGCCTCGTCGCAGACCTGCATGGCCAGCGCGGCCTGCATCTCGCGGAAGTGCGGATGCAACTGCCCCAGGAAGCGCGCAGGCACCAGCAGAGCGGCATTCTCGTTCTCGATCATGTAGGTCATGACCTGGACGATGGCCTGCTCCACCGGGGCCGGCAGTTCCACCGGTTGCGACCAGTCGATGGCCTCGTCCGGGTTCCACTGCGCTGCCACGGCCTGGGCGTAGAGATCGGCCGCGCTGTCGCTCCAGGCCTCGTCCTTGTACACCAGCCGGAAATGATGGGCGGGTGCCCCGGCCTCCACGGTGGCACCACGCGCGGCCAGCCCCCAGTGGGGCAGGGCCTCCTGCGCCACGGCCCCGGGCTGGCGCGGGTCGATCGCCCCCGTGGGCTCGGCCCCTCGCCAGCGGCCGCTCTGCAGACCGCCGCGGGTCACCCGCGCCACGCTCTGGGCCTCGGCTGGCCGCTCGCAGCCATGGCCCTGGCTGCGGCACCAGTCGGCCAGTTGGACGGCCCAGCCCGGCGCCCGGCCCTGGACCTCAAGCAGGCCGCCCACCGGCAGCGCGATCAGCGCCTGCTTGACCAATAGATGGGCCCCGGCGTCAAAGCCGAGGGCCTCAATATCGATACGCGGGTTCGGTGATGTGGCCTTGGTCGTCATAGAAGTGCTCATCGCTCACCGCCCGCTCCAGCAGGGCATACCCCGTACTGCGGCCCGGCTGCCAGGCCTTGAGGCCTTCGAGTTCCAGCAGCGGCCGCACCGCGGGGTCGTTCCAGTCCATCGCCAGCAGGATCTCGCCAAAGCGGCGGGCCACCTCGGCCGGCACCCCGGGGCTGACAGTCATGTTGCAGTGATCGAACAGGCCGGTGGTGGCGACGATGCGGCTGCCCCCTGCCGGCAGCGTGCCCTCGTGCGCGAACGCGCGGTGGTTGCCGGCGATCATCCAGGCCGCGTCGATCTCGCCGTTCATCAGCGCCAGCGCCGCATCGCGCTCGCCGCCGATGTGGTCGCCATGTTTGCCGCCCAGCACGTCGAAGCGACGGGCGGTGTAGTCACGCCCGGCCACCAGATCGGCTTGATAGCGCAGATGGTCCAGCGGAATCAGCGTGGCCTGGGGCGAGTCGATCGCCCCGAAGCCGATGGTCTTGCCCCGCAGGTCGGCCAAAGCCTGTACCGGGCTGCCGCTGCGCACCACCAGCACCGACGCCAGGTCGATGTCGCTGTCGCGCATGGCCAGGGCCTGCACTTCCTGCCCTCTGGCGCGCGCCATGCGCTCGGCCCGCACCCAGGCCAACGGGGAATTCCAGGCGAAGGCGATGTCGCCCTTGAACTGGGCCTCCACCTGGGTCTCGTAGTTCGAATAGAGCAGGTAGTCGAAGGCAAAGCCACGCTCGGCAAAGTAGGCCTTGAAGCCCTCCCAGATGGTGACCACTTTGGGCGCGTAGGCCACGGCCCCCAGCATCCACGGTTGTGCTTGCGTCATGTCGAAGATCCTCTGTTCAGGCCAGGGGCAGGCCACAGAGGGCCCGGCCGATGAAGTCGTACAGCACGTCCGAGGTCGGCGCCATGACCGAGGCCGCGCGGGCATCCCGGAACAGGCGTTCAATGCCCACGTCCTTGCGGAAGGCCGCACCGCCGCCGATCCGCATTGCGGTGTCGGTCACCTCCAGCGCCGCCTCGGCCGCACAGGCCTTGACCTCCAGCACGCGCAGCATCGCATCGGGCCGGCCCGCGGCCAGGGCGGCCACCGTGTCGTCGCGCAGCAGCCGCGCCTGGTCAACACGAATGCGTGCCCGGGCCAGGTAGGCACGGATGGTGGGCAGGTCGGCCAGCGAACTGTCGCTCTCGGCGAAGCGGGTGCGGGTGAGGTGGGCGGTCACGCGGGCCAGCACACCGTCCATCAGGCCGATGGAGGCCGAAGCGATCAGGCTGGCAAAGACCGGCAGCTCCTCGCCGTTCATGATGTCGGCCCCCGCGCCATCGGCACCCAGCATGGCGTCCTCGCCCACCACCACGCCCTGCGCCGTCACGGGCGCCGAGGCATTGCCGCGCAGGCCCAGCCCGTCATAGCGGACCGGGATGCTCAGGCCATCGGCCCGGCTGCTGACCAGCCACAGCGTGCTGGCCCCCTCGGCAGCCACCGGCCTGGACGACCACACATACGAATCGGCCTCGCCCGCCGAAGTGACCATGCTCTTCTGGGCATCCAGCCGATAGCCATCGGAAACACGCTGGGCCGTGCCGACCGGAGCCCAGAAGTGGCTGCGCGAACCGATCTCGGACCAGGCCAGCGTGGACACATGGCGGCCCGCCGCGATCTCGCGCCGTACGGCCTCGGTGCCATGCTTCTCGATGAGCACCGTGGCGGCGTAATGCATGCACACCACCATGGCGGTGGAGGGGCAGTCCTGCGCGATGCGCTCGACCACCGCAGCCGCATCAGCCAGCCCGCCCCCCAGGCCCCCGACAGCCTTGGCACTCACCAAGCCCAACAGACCCGACGCGCCCAGCGCCTGCAGTGCAGCACGCGGGAAGCGTCCCTCTCGGTCCGTGTCCAGCGCCGCAGGGGCGATGGTGTTCTGGGCGATGGGCTCGAGAAGGGCGAGATGGCTCATAGAATGCGACTCCGGCTGAGCCGCCGGCAGCCGTGCTCGGCACGCCTCAACCCACCGTGCAGGGCCATGGCCTTGCGGCGACCTCCGGGTGCAGACCTGCAACACGCCCTGCCTGACGGCGGGTGAAGAACGCCGGCAAAAAGCACCGGGTTCAGGTTCAGATGATTATTGCACCCGCATGCCGTGAAGCCACGGTGACGGCCCACGGCGGGCGGAAGGCAGCCGGAGTCGAACCGACCAGGGAGCGGCTGACGCCCCCTACCGGGTTTGAAGCCCGGGCGCACCACCGGATGCGTTTGCCTTCCAGAACCCCCCCCATCAAGGGGGCGGCGCGGATTGTAGGGGGCCCTCAGAGGCCTGTTCGGGCTGGGGCCACCCGGCTTCGGCCCGCAGCACATGGCTGTCCTGCACGCGCCGGGTGTACCCCACCCGGTTGAAGAATTCCAGCACCTGGATGGCCCGCTTGCGGCCCAGGCCGGCGTGGTCCCGGAACACGCGGGCCTCGACCTGCCCGCCGGGGCCGCGTGCCGCCAGCAGGGCCAGCAGGCCCGACAGCAGCTGCACCTGCGAGGCGGCATAGAACAGGTCCTTGACGACCTGGAACAGCTGCCCCTGGCGGGCCAGCTTGCGCAGGAGTTGGCGGACCACCTCCTCGGGCGCACCGGCGCGACCAGCCAGGTCACGCACCCAGGGCGGGTCGAAACCGCCCTCCTCCACCCAGGGCAGCAGGCGCTCGGCCAGCGCCCGCTCGCCCTCGCTCAGGCGCACCTCGTGCCCGGGCAGGTGCAGCCAGGCGCCGCTGGACGCAATGGCGCCGTCCTGCCACAGCGCCGCCAGCAGGGCGCGCCACAGCGCATCGTGCTGCGGCTGGGCCTGGCCAGGCAGGGCCATGCGACGCAGCCGGGCGGCGTTCACCCCCGGTTCATCGGGCGTGCGCTCGTGAAAGCGCGCCAGCGCCGCCAGCACCTGCTCGCGCCAGCGCTGCCAGACGGCCTCGGTCAGCAGCAGCGCGTCTTCCGGCCCGCTGGGCAGCTGCACCAGCCCGGCTTCGACCAGGGCCAGCGCCTCGGGCGGGCGGCCCATCAGCAGCGCCAGGCGGCTGCGTAGCAGGCCGGTGGGCGACTGCGCCACCAGATTGGCCAGCGGCCCACCGGCCAACGCCGCTTCCAGCGCATCCAGGTAGGCCAGGCGTTCGGTGCTGCGGCGCTTGCGCTCGGGGGCGAAGGGGTCGATCACCGCCCCGCCGCCGATGGTGCGGCTGGCCTGGGCATTGCGCAGGATGAAGCGGTCGCCAGGCAGCACGAACACCGACTGCTCCAGGACCAGCTGCACCCGGGCCGTCTGGCCGCGCGCCAGTGCGGCATCGTCCAGCAGGGCCACGTGGGCCGTCTGGTGGCTGGTGCCCACATGCACATGCACCGGGGCCCACTGGGCCAGGGCCGGTGCATCCGACAACAGCTGCAGGCGCACGTCCATGCGGGTGCTGGCCTGCAGGGCCCTCGGGTCGGCGATCCAGTCGCCGCGCCGGATCGCCTCACGCTCGATGCCGGCCAGGTTCAGCGCGCAGCGCTGGCCGGCCACGCCGCGGGCGGCCGCCTGGTTCTGGGCATGGATGGAGCGCACCCGCACTCGCTGCCCGGAGGCGGAATGGGCCACCGTGTCGCCCACCGCCACCTGACCGCCGAACACCGTGCCGGTGACCACGGTGCCCTGCCCGGCCAGCGTGAACACGCGGTCCACCGCCAGACGGAAAAGACCGTCCTGCCGGCGCTGGGCATGGTGCTCGGCCAGGGCCCACAGATGGGCGCGCAGCGCGGCCACGCCGGGGTCGCCGTCGGCCGTGGCGGCCGTCTCGAACACGGGGGCGGTGGCCAGCGGCGTGCCGGCCAGCAGCGCGGCCAGCTCGGCCCGCACCTCGGCCACCCGGGCGGGCTCGGTGCGGTCCACCTTGGTCAGTGCCACCGTGCCTTCGCGCACGCCCAGCAGGCCCAGGATGGCCAGGTGCTCGCGGGTCTGCGGCATCACGCCGTCGTCGGCCGCCACCACCAGCAGGGCATGGTCCACGCCCACGGCGCCGGCCGCCATGGTGTGGACGAACTTCTCGTGGCCGGGCACATCGATGAAGCCCAGCACCTCACCGCTGGCCAGCGGCGCATAGGCATAGCCCAGCTCGATGGAGATGCCGCGCGCCTTCTCTTCCTTCAGGCGATCGGTGTCCACGCCGGTGAGCGCGCGCACCAGCGTGGTCTTGCCATGGTCGATGTGACCGGCGGTGCCGATGATCATCGCGCGCGGTCCTCCGCCAGGGCCTGCTGCAGGGCGCCGAACTGGGCGGCGAAAGCGGCCTCGTCACGCTCGTCCAGGCAGCGCAGGTCCAGCCACAGGGCGTTGTCGCCGATGCGGCCGATCACCGGCCGCGCCAGGCCACGCCAGGCCGCTTCCAGACGCGAGAGGGCCCGGCCGGCCCGCCTGGCTTCGCTGGGCTCAATGCGCAGGCCCGCGCTGGGCAGGGTGTTGACCGGCAGCGCGCCACTGCCGATCTGGCTGAACATGGGCGCCAGGGACACTTGGTAGGCGCTGCCCAGGGCGGCCTGCAGCGGCGCCAGCAGGCGCTGGGCCTGGGCCTGCATGGCGGCCTGCGGGCGGGTGAACAGGCGCAGGGCCGGCAGGCGCTCGGCCAGGAATTCCGGCGCCTGGTACAGGCGCAGCACCGGCTCCAGCGCGGCGAGGGTGAGCTTGCCCACCCGCAGCGCGCGCTTGAGCGGGTTCTTCTTGATCTTGGCGATCAGGTCCTTGCGGCCGACGATCAGGCCGGCCTGCGGGCCGCCCAGCAGCTTGTCGCCACTGAAGCTCACCACGTCGGCCCCGGCGGTCACCACATCGCGCACCGTTGGCTCGTGCGGCAGGCCCCAGTCGGCCAGGTCGATCAGGGTGCCGCTGCCCAGGTCCACCGCCAGCGGCAGGCCCTGGGCATGGGCGATGCGGGCCACCTCGCTCTCGGCCACGCTGGCGGTGAAGCCGGTGACCGCGTAGTTGCTGCAATGCACCTTCATCAGCAGCCCGGTCTTGGGCGTGATGGCGCCTTCGTAGTCACGGGCGTGGGTGCGGTTGGTGGTGCCCACCTCCACCAGCCTGGCGCCGGCGCGGGCCATGATGTCGGGAATGCGGAAGGCCCCGCCGATCTCCACCAACTCGCCGCGGGAGACGATGACCTCCTTGCGCGCGGCCAGGGCGTTGAGCATCAGCAGCACCGCGGCGGCATTGTTGTTGACCACGGTGGCGGCCTCGGCGCCGGTCAGCTCGCACAGCAGGTCGTTGACCAGGTCGTCGCGGTCGCCCCGGCCACCGGTGGCCAGGTCGTACTCCAGGTTGGCCGGGCTGGTCAGGGCCTGCACCACGGCCTGCACCGACTCGTCTGGCAGCAGGGCCCGGCCCAGGTTGGTGTGCAGCACCGTGCCGGTGAGGTTGAAGACCGCCCGCAGGCGGGGTGCCCGCTGGCGCTGCAGGTCAGCCTCGACGGCGCGCGCCAGCGCCTCGGGCGCGGCCATCTCGGCTGCCAGCACCTCGCCTGCACGCAGGCGGCTGCGCAGGGTCTCCAGCTGCCGCCGCACGGCCGCGGTGACCCCACTGAGCCCGTGCGCGCCCAGCACGGGCTGGAGTGCGGCGCTGGCCAGCAGCTTGTCCACGGCCGGCAGCTGGGCCGGTGAGCTCAGCGCCACGCCGGCGTCCAGGGAGGGGTTGGCGCTCATGCGTCCTGTGTCTCCAGGTCTTCCCCCGAGGGCTCACCGGACGCCAGCGCCAGCAGCGGGTTGCCACTGGCCCGGGCGTACGCGGTGTCGGCCATCAGCAGGTCCAGGGTCAGGCTGGCCAGGTCGTCGGCCAGGGGCTCGACCAGCGGGTCCTTCTCCTGGTTCACCTGCTTGCGGTAGGTGTGGCATTCGTCGCAGGTCTCGGCCAGCACGGCCGGGTCACCGCCCTCAATGCCCTGGTAGCGCACACCCTTCGTGGATTCGCAATGGCTGCACTTGACCCGCACCATGTGCCATTCGGTGGCGCACAGGCCGCAATGCAGGTAGCGGTGGCCGCCGGCCTCGCCACCGATGCGCAGCACGCTGACCACCGGCGCGCTGCCACACACCGGGCAGATGGAAGCCGGATCCACATAGGCGATGCGCTGGGTGTCCAGGCGACTGGCGATGTCGGCGTAGACGACCTGCAGCGCGGCCATCACCAGCGGCTGGGCCGCCAGTTCGGCCGGCGTGGCCTGGTCGGTCAGGAAGGCCTGGGCCAGCGCCTCCAGTTCGGCATCGCCGCGTGCCGCCAGGGCCTGGGCGTTCTGGCGCAGGGCCTGCGGCAGGTCCTGCAGGGCGAGCACGCCGGCCAGCAGCTGCCGCAGCACGCCCAGCCAGGCCGGGTCGGGCCGCAGCGGCGCGGGCAGTACCGGCATGCCGTGGTCCAGCGATTGCGCGATCACCGCCTCGGCCACCGGCTGGGTGGCCACGGTGGCGGCAGCCTGCGCCTGGAGATCGACCAGGGCCGCCAGAAAGCGCAGGTAGTCGGCAATCGGATGGCCGTCGGCCTTCTGGCGCAGGCGAGCCGCCCGCTCGGTGAACAGCACGGCCGGCTGCGGCAGGCGCACCCGGGGGAACTCGATGCGGTCCAGCGATTCGATCTCGCCGGGTTGAAGAATGCGTTGCACGCCCAACTCCAATCAGAAAGAAACAGGCCGCCGGTGCTGGACAGCAGCCGGCGGCCGGGATGGGACGAAGCCGGTCAGCTCTTGTCGCCGGTCATCTGGCGGTACCAGCCGCGGTGGTGCTGCTTGGCCCAGGCGCGGGTGACCGTGCCGTAGAGCATGGCCCGGATGGTGCCACGGGTCCAGATGGCCGCGTAGACGTGCATGATGATCAGGCCGATCATCCACACCGCGCCGACCGCATGCAGCAGCGAGGCCAGGCGCACCGCCGTCACCGGCGGGGTCCACCAGGCGCGCCACATCAGCAGGCCGGACAGGAACAGGATGACCATGCCGATCACCAGGCCCCAGAACAGGACCTTCTGACCGCCGTTGTACTTGCCCTGCTCGGGCATGTCGTGGTCATTGCCGTCCACCATCTTGCGCACATTGCGCAGCCACTCCTTGTCGCGCGGCTCGATGACGTTGAGCTTCCAGAAGCGCCCGGCCATCACCACGAAGAACAGCATCATCACCACCCCGATGTAGGGGTGGAGGATGCGGGTCCAGGGGCCGCCCCCGAAGAGCTGTGTGAGCGGGAAGAAGGCCGGGTGGAAGAAGGCCAGGCCCGACAGCGCCAGCAGGATGAAGCAGATGCCCACCACCCAGTGGTTGGCCCGCTCCGAGGCGTTGTAGCGCTGCAGGTCACGAGGATTGCGTCTCATCGCTGTGACTCCTTCTCCAGGGCGTCCTGGTCCTTGCGCTCCATTTCATCCTCCAGCTCCTTGGACACCTCGTTGGGGCCCTTGGTGATGAAGTGGAACAGGCCCCCCAGTGCGGCCGCGCCCAGGGCCACCATCGCCAGCGGCTTGGTGATGCCCTTCCAGACGCTGACCATGGGGCTGATCTTGGGCTCGTCGGGCAGGCCGTGGTAGAGCGAGGGCGTGTCCGCGTGGTGCAGCACGTACATGACGTGCGTGCCGCCCACGCCGGCCGGGTCGTACAGGCCCGCCTTCTCGAAGCCGCGCTCCTTCAAGTCGGCGATGCGTTCCTCGGCCTGGTCCTTCATGGCCTGCTTGGTGCCGAACATGATGGCCCCGGTCGGGCAGGTCTTCACGCAGGCCGGCTCCTGCCCCACCGCCACACGATCCGAGCACAGCGTGCACTTGTACGCCTTCTTGTCCTTTTGCGAGATGCGCGGGACGTTGAAAGGGCAGCCGGTGACGCAGTAGCCGCAGCCGATGCAGTTTTCCTCGTGGAAATCGACGATGCCGTTGGTGTACTGGATGATGGCGCCCGGCGAGGGACAGGCCTTCAGGCAACCCGGATCGGCGCAGTGCATGCAGCCGTCCTTGCGGATCAGCCACTCGAAATTGCCGGTGCTCGGGTTGTCGTACTCCGTGAAGCGCATCACCGTCCAGGCGTTGGCGGTGAGGTCCGCAGGGTTGTCATAGACCCCCACGTTCTCGCCCGGCTCCTGGCGCAGGTCGTTCCACTCCATGCAGGCGGTCTGGCAGGCCTTGCAGCCGATGCACTTGGACACGTCGATGAGCTTGGCGACCTCGCCCGAGGCCGGGGTGCGCGCACTGGGCGACGGCGTGGTCGTGGCCGAGCGCTGCTGGATGTCGAGAGATTGCAGTGACATGGCGCTCTACCTCAGACTTTCTCGACCTTGACCAGGAAGGTCTTGAACTCGGGGGTGTTGGTGTTGCCATCCCCCACGAAGGGCGTGAGCGTGTTGGCCAGGAAGCCCGGCTTGGTCACGCCCTTGAAGCCCCAGTGGATGGGGATGCCGACGTGGTGCACCGGCTTGCCCTCGATGGTCATCGGCTTGATCCGCTTGGTCACCACCGCCCGGGCCTTGATGAAGCCCCGCTTGGACGAGACCTTCACCATGTCCCCCGCTGCGATGCCCAGGCTCTGCGCCAGCACCTCGCCGATCTCGACGAACTGCTCGGGCTGGGTGATGGCGTTGAGCAGCGCGTGCTTGGTCCAGTAGTGGAAGTGCTCGGTCAGGCGGTAGGTCGTGCCCACGTGCGGGAACTCGTCGGCCTTGCCGAAGGTGTCCCAGATCGGCTTGAACACCCGCGCCGCCGGCGAACTGGTCGCCTTCGGATTCTTCGGGTGCATCGGGTTGTAGCCCAGCGGGGTGTCGAAGGGCTCGTAGTGCTCGGGGAACGGACCTTCGGCCAGACCTTTTTTGGCGAAGAAGCGGGCCACCCCCTCGGGGTTCATGATGAACGGACCGGCCCCTGTTTCCGGCGCCAGCGTGGGCGCCATGTCGGGCACGTCCGCACCGCCCCAGGCCGTGCCGTTCCAGCCGATGAGCTTGCGCTTCGGATTGAACGGCTTGCCGTTGACGTCGCAGGAGGCGCGGTTGTAGAGCACGCGGCGGTTGGCCGGCCAGGCCCAGGCCCAGTTCAGCGTGTTGCCGATGCCCGTCGGATCGGCGTTGTCCCGGCGCGCCATCATGTTGCCCGCCGTCGTCCAGGCCCCGGCAAAGATCCAGCAGCCGCCGAGGGTGGTGCCGTCGTCGCGCATCTCACCGAAACCGGCCAGTTGCTCACCCGCCTTGCGGATCACCTTGGTCGGGTCCTTGGGGTCCATCAGGTCGACCAGCGCGCGACCGTTGTACTCCTTGGCAACCTCTTCCGGCGTGGGTTCCTCCGCCTGCGCGTAGGGCCACCACAGCTTGGTGATGGGGTCGGGGAACTTGCCGCCGTCCTTGGCGTACAACGCACGCAGACGCAGGTGCAGGTCCGACATGATGCGGATGTCGGTGCGCGCCTCGCCCGGGGGCTCGGCCGCCTTCCAGTGCCACTGCAGCACGCGCGAGGAGCTGACGATCGAGCCCTCTTCCTCGGCGAAGCAGGTGGTGGGCAGGCGGAACACCGTCGTCTGGATCTGAGAGGCGTCCACGTCGTTGTACTCGCCGTGGTTCTTCCAGAACTCCGAGGTCTCGGTGGCCAGCGGGTCCATCACGACCAGGAACTTCAGCTTGGACAGACCCTCGCGCACTCGGTCCTTGTTGGACAGCGAAGCCAGCGGGTTGAAACCCTGCGCCAGATAGCCATTGACCTTGCCCTGGTGCATCAGTTCGAAGATCTGCAGCATGTCGTACTGCTTGTCGAACTTGGGCAGGAAGTCGTAGGCCCAGTGGTTCTCGGCCGTGGCGGCCGGACCGTACCAGGCCTTCATCAGGCTGACGTGGAACTTCGGGTAGTTCTGCCAGTAGCTCATCTGGCCCGGGCGCAGCGGCTTCTGCGTGCGGGTGTCGATGTACTTCTGGTAGTCCTGCTCGGCCTGGCTGGGCAGCGACAGGTAGCCCGGCAGGCTGGTGGACAACAACCCCAGGTCGGTCAGGCCCTGGATGTTGGAGTGCCCGCGCAGAGCGTTCATGCCGCCACCGGCCACACCGATGTTGCCCAGCAGCAGCTGCACCATCGCCCCGGTACGCAGGATCTGCGCGCCGATCGAGTGCTGCGTCCAGCCCAGCGCGTACATGATGGTCATGGCGCGGCCTGGCACGGCGGTGCTGGCCATCTTTTCGCACACGTGCAGGAACTTGTCCTTGGGCGTGCCGCAGATGCTCTCGACCTTTTCGGGCGTGTAGCGGCTGTAGTGCTTCTTCAGCAGCTGGTAGACGCAGCGCGGGTGCTCCAGCGTCGGGTCGGTCTTGACGAAGCCATCTGTGCCGAGCTCGTAGTCCCAGCTGGTCTTGTCGTAGCTGCGCTTTTCCTCGTTGTAGCCCGAGTAGATGCCGTCCTCGAACGCGAAGTCCTCGCGCACGATGAAGCTCATGTCGGTGTAGTTGACAACGTACTCGCGGTGGATCTTGTCGTTCGTCAGCAGGTAGTTGATCACCCCGCCCAGGAACGCGATGTCACTGCCCGACCGGATGGGGGCATAGAAATCAGCGACCGAGGCCGAGCGGTTGAAGCGCGGATCGACCACCATGAAGTACGCCTTGTTGTGCGCCTTCGCTTCGGTGACCCACTTGAACCCACAGGGGTGGGCTTCGGCGGCATTGCCGCCCATGACCAGGATGACGTCCGCATTCTTGATGTCGACCCAATGGTTCGTCATCGCTCCACGGCCAAACGTCGGGGCAAGACCTGCCACCGTCGGGCCGTGTCAGACACGGGCTTGGTTGTCGAATGCGAGCAGGCCCCAGGAGCGGGCCACTTTGTGGGTGATGTAACCGGCCTCGTTGCTGGAGGCCGAGGCCGCCAGCATGCCGGTGGTGAGCCAGCGGTTGACCGTCAGGCCATCGTCGGTCTTTTCGACGAAGTTGGCGTCGCGGTCTTCCTTCATGAGCTTGGCGATGCGGCCCATGGCCTCATCCCAGGACACGCGCTTCCACTCGTTGCTGCCCGGCTCGCGCACCTCGGGGTACTGCAGGCGGTTGGGGCTGTTCACAATGTCCAGCAGGCTGGCGCCCTTGGGGCACAGCGTGCCGCGGTTCACCGGATGGTCCGGATCGCCTTCGACGTGGATGACCGAGCGCTTGGCGTTCTTGGCGCCATCGCCCAGCGAATACATGAGGATGCCGCAACCGACCGAGCAGTATGTGCAGGTCTGGCGCGTGACCGTGGTCGCGGCGAGTTTGTACTGGCGGACTTCGGCCAGAGCGGTGGTGGGCGAAAAGCCCATCAACGCCAGGCTGGAGCCCGCCAAGCTTGAGCCAGTCACTTTCATGAACTGGCGCCTGGAGAGTTGCACCATGGGGCCCTCGTGATCAACATCAAGAATGGTGCGATCCATTCTAGGTTTCGGGGGAACCCTGGGAAGGTGCGGGCCCTACGTGGTAATACGTAGAAAAGGGGCATTGCGTGGGCCAAGCCTCGAAAACGGGCCGCGCACGGGCCTGTGCGAAGATGCCGAGTTCCCCGAGAGAACCGCCCGCTTCTCGCCATGAACTCTTCCCTCCTCCCGCCCGACAGCCCCGAACTGGCCGCCTCGCTCGAAGGCCACACGCCGATGATGGCCCAGTACCTGCGGCTCAAGGCCGGCCATCCGGACACGCTGCTGTTCTACCGGATGGGGGACTTCTACGAGGTGTTCTACGACGATGCCCGCAAGGCCCATCGCCTGCTGGACATCACGCTGACCACCCGGGGCCAGAGCGCCGGCGAGCCGGTGGTGATGGCCGGCGTGCCGGTGCACGCGGTGGAGAACTACCTGGCCCGGCTGCTGAAGCTGGGCGAATCGGTGGCGGTGGCCGAGCAGATCGGCGACCCGGCCACCAGCAAGGGGCCGGTCGAGCGCAAGGTGGTGCGGGTGGTCACCCCCGGCACCGTGACGGACAGCGAACTGCTGAACGACCGGGCCGACACCCTGCTGCTGGCCGTGGCCCGCCAGCGCGCCACCTGGGGCCTGGCCTGGCTGGGCGTGGCCAGCGGCCAACTGGGCCTGGCCGAGTGCGGCGAGCGCGAGCTGGGCAGCTGGCTGGCCCGCCTGGCACCGGCCGAGCTGCTGGTGGACCGGGACGAACTGCCCCCCGCGCTGCTGCAGTGCCGCGCCGCCCGCACCCGGCGCCCGGCCTGGCAGTTCGACAGCGGCCTGGGCCTGCGCAAGCTGTGCGAACAGCTCAAGGTGGCCAACCTGGCCGGCTACAACGCCCAGGAGCTGGGCACCGCCCATGCCGCCGCGGCCGCGCTGCTGAGTTACGCCGAACACACCCAGGGCCGTGCCCTGGCCCACGTCAACACCCTGTCGGTGGAGCGCAGCAGCGAGCTGATCGAACTGCCGCCCACCACCCACCGCAACCTGGAGCTGACCGAGACGCTGCGCGGAGAGGCCTCGCCCACCCTGCTCTCGCTGATCGACACCTGCCGCACCGGCATGGGCAGCCGTGCCCTGCGTCACTGGCTGACCCACCCGCTGCGCGACCGGGCCCAGGCCCTGGCCCGGCACGGCGCCATCGCCCAGATGCTGGCCGACGGGGTGGAGCCGCTGCGCGAGCTGCTGCGCGGCGTCAGCGACGTGGAGCGCATCTCGGCCCGCATCGCCTTGCGCCAGGTGCGGCCGCGCGAGCTGTCCGGCCTGCGCCAGACGCTGGCCGAGCTGCCGCGCCTGCGCGCCGTGGCCCCACGCGGCAGCGCCCTGCTGGACAGCCTGCACGCCGAGCTGGCCCCGCCGCCGGCCGTGGGCGAGTTGCTGACCCGCGCGATCGCCGCCGAGCCCGCGGTGCTGCTGCGCGATGGCGGCGTCATCGCCACCGGCTTCGACGCCGAGCTGGACGAACTGCGCGCCATCGGGCAGAACTGCGACGACTTCCTGCTGGCCCTGGAGGCCCGCGAGCGCGAGCGCACCGGCATCACCAACCTGCGGGTGCAGTTCAACAAGGTGCACGGCTTCTACATCGAGGTCACCAGCTCCGGCCGCGACAAGGTGCCCGCCGACTACCAGCGCCGTCAGACCCTGAAGAACGCCGAGCGCTTCATCACCCCTGAGCTCAAGGCCTTTGAGGACAAGGCCCTGTCGGCCCAGGACCGCGCCCTGGCCCGCGAGAAGTGGCTGTTCGAGTTGCTGCTCGATGAGTTGCAGGGCTTCCTGGGCCCGCTGACCGCGCTGGGCCGCGCCCTGGCCGCGTTGGACGCCCTGGCCGCGCTGACCGAGCGGGCCGCCACGTTGGACTGGTGCGCGCCCGAGTTCGTCAACCCCCCGTGCATCGAGATCCAGGCCGGCCGCCACCCGGTGGTGCAGGCCCGCCTGGCCGAGACGGGCGCGGGCGACTTCATCGCCAACGACTGCCGGCTGGATGCCCGCACCCGGCTGCAGATCATCACCGGCCCCAACATGGGCGGCAAGAGCACCTACATGCGCCAGGTGGCGCTGATCGTGCTGCTGGCCTCGATGGGCTCCTACGTGCCGGCACGCTTCTGCCGCCTGGGGCCGATCGACGCCATCCACACCCGCATCGGCGCGGCCGACGACCTGGCCAACGCCCAGTCCACCTTCATGATGGAGATGACCGAGGCCGCCGCCATCCTGCACAGCGCCACCGAGCACTCGCTGGTGCTGATGGACGAGATCGGCCGCGGCACCTCCACCTTCGACGGCCTGGCCCTGGCCTCGGCCATCGCCGCCCAGCTGCACGACCGCAACAAGGCCTTCACCCTCTTCGCCACCCACTACTTCGAGCTGACCGAGTTCCCGCGGCGCCACGAGCGGGCGGTGAACCTGCACGTGAGCGCTGCCGAGAGCGGCGACGACATCGTGTTCCTGCACGCCATCGAGCCCGGCCCGGCCAGCCGCAGCTACGGGGTGCAGGTGGCGCGGCTGGCCGGCATGCCGCCCACGCTGATCCGCCAGGCCCGCGCCACGCTGGAAGCGCTGGAGGGCCAGGCCCAGGCCCGGGAAGCCCAGGTCGACCTGTTCGCCCCGCCGCCGGTGCCGACGGCCCCGGTGCCGTCGGAACTGGAAGAAGCCCTGGGGGCGATCGACCCCGATGTGCTGACCCCCCGCGAGGCCCTGGACGCGCTCTACCATCTCAAGAAACTGCAGAAAGCCACCCCATGACCTACTGCGTCGGCATCCGGCTCAACGCCGGGCTCGTGTTCCTCTCGGATTCCCGCACCAACGCGGGCGTGGACGCCATCAGCACCTTCCGCAAGATGATCGTCTACGAAAAGCCGGGCGACCGCTTCATGGTGCTGATGTCCGCCGGCAACCTGAGCATCTCGCAATCGGTGCGGGAGATCCTGCAGGTCGAGAAGCTGCCCAATGGCGACGACGAGCCGATCTCCATCTGGAACGCCAAGAGCATGTTCGACGCCACGCGGGTGCTGGGCGCGGCCGTGCGCCGCGTCTACGAGCAGGACGGCCCCTCGCTGAAGGCCGCCGGCATCGACTTCAACTGCAGCATGATCTTCGGCGGCCAGATCGGTGGCGAAGCCATGCGCCTGTTCCTGGTCTATTCGGCCGGCAACTTCATCGAGGCCACCCGCGAAACCTGCTTCTTCCAGATCGGCGAAAGCAAGTACGGCAAGCCCATCCTGGACCGGGTGCTCACGCCCCACACCCCGCTGGACGAGGCGGCCAAATGCGCCCTGGTGTCGATGGACTCGACCCTGAAGTCCAACCTGTCGGTGGGCCTGCCGCTGGACCTGCTGGTCTACGAGGCCGGGCGACTCCGAAGCGAACGCATCGCGGTGCTGGACGAACACAACCCCTACTTCCAGATGATCCACACCACCTGGGGCCAGCGACTGCGCGAAGTGTTCGAGAGCATCGACGACCCGCAGTGGGACGGGGCCGAGGCGGACCACCCGCTCCTGGCCTCCAGCGAGCGCTTCGAGCCAATGCGCAAGATCGCCGGCCCCGACGAGAAGATCGTCTGAACCCCATGAACGGCACGCTGGTCTTTTCGCACGGCAACAGCTTCCCCGCCGGCACCTACCGGCAAATGCTGGACCTCTGGACCGAGGCCGGCCTGACGGTGCGGGCCGTGCCAATGTTCGGCCACGACCCGGCCTACCCGGTGGCCAGCAACTGGCGGGGTCTGCGCGACCAGTTGATCCACTTCATCGAGACCCAGCAGGCAGGTGAGCCGGTCTGGCTGGTGGGCCATTCGCTGGGCGGCCTGCTCAGCCTGATGGCGGCCTGCCGGCGCCCGGACCTGGCCCGGGGCCTGGTGATGCTGGATTCGCCGGTCATCACCGGCTGGCGCGCCCACAGCGTGGCCGTCTTCAAGCGCAGCGGACTCATCCAGCGGGTTTCGCCCGGCAAGGTGTCCCAGCAGCGGCGCCACCACTGGCCGGACCTGGCCAGCGTGAAACAGCACTTTGCCAGCAAGCCGGTGTTCGCGCGCTGGGCCCCGCAGGTGCTGGACGACTACGTCGCCGCCGGTTTCGTCGAGGCCCCGCAGGGCGGCGTGCAGCTGCGCTTCAGCCGCGAGGTGGAAACGCGCATCTACAACACCCTGCCTGACCACCTGGGCGCCCTGCTGCGCCGCCATCCGCCGCGCTGCCCGGTGGGCTTCATCGCCGGCACGCAGTCGGCCGAGATGCGCCAGGGCGGCACCGCCGCCGCACGGGCGCTGGCCCAGCACCGCTTCGTCCGCTTCGAGGGCACGCACCTCTACCCGATGGAGCGCCCGCAGGACACCGCCCGCGAGGTGCTGGCCCTGCTCGCCGACATGGCGTGACGTGCTGCCTGCCAGCCGGCTCGGGCGGGCCGATATAATGCCGATTTACCACCACAGCGCACGTGCATGTCTGCCTGGGCGGGTTCCGTTGGAGGAGCTGGCGTCTGGCAGGGGTGTGAGTGTGCGCTGCACGACATGACCAAGTTCGTCTTCGTCACCGGCGGTGTGGTGTCCTCCTTGGGCAAGGGCATCGCGTCGGCCTCTCTCGCAGCGGTCCTGGAATCGCGCGGTCTCAAGGTCACCCTCATCAAGCTGGACCCGTACCTCAACGTGGACCCGGGCACGATGTCCCCGTTCCAGCACGGGGAGGTCTTCGTCACCGACGACGGCGCCGAGACCGACCTGGACCTGGGCCACTACGAGCGCTTCATCACCACGCGGATGAAGAAGGCCAACAACTTCACCAGCGGCCAGGTCTACAAGACCGTGCTGGAGAAGGAGCGCCGCGGTGACTACCTGGGCAAGACGGTGCAGGTCATCCCGCACGTCACCAACGAGATCCAGGAATACGTCAAGCGCGGCGCCGGCTTCGGCACGCCCGATGCGGTGGATGTGGCCATCGTCGAGATCGGTGGCACGGTGGGTGACATCGAGTCCCTGCCCTTCCTGGAGGCCGTGCGCCAGCTCAGCCTGAAGCTGGGCCCGACCAACACCGCCTTCGTGCACCTCACCTACGTGCCCTACATCAAGGCCGCGGGTGAGCTGAAGACCAAGCCAACCCAGCACACGGTGCAGAAGCTGCGCGAGATCGGCATCCAGCCCGACGTGCTGCTGTGCCGTGCCGACCGCGAGGTGCCGGCCGACGAGCGCGAGAAGATCTCGCTGTTCACCAACGTGCCGCTGCATGGTGTGATCTCCATGTGGGACGTGGACACCATCTACAAGGTGCCGCGCATACTGCACGAGCAGGGCCTGGATGAGCAGGTCTGCATGAAGCTGCAGCTGCTGACCAAGCCGGCCGACCTGAAGATCTGGGATGACCTGGTTTATGAGGTGGAGCATCCGCGCGGCGAGGTGACCATCGCCATGTGCGGCAAGTACACCGACCTGTCGGATTCCTACAAGTCGCTCAACGAGGCCCTGCGCCACGCTGGCCTGAAGAACCATGTGCGGGTCAAGATCGAGTACGTCGATTCCGAGACCCTGACACCCGAGAACGCCAACCAGGCCCTGGGCGCCTACGACGCGGTGCTGGTGCCCGGCGGCTTCGGCAAGCGCGGCGTGGAAGGCAAGATCTGCGCGGCCCAGTTCGCCCGCGAGACCCAGGTGCCCTACCTGGGCATTTGCCTGGGCATGCAGGTGGCCACCATCGAGTACGCGCGCCACAAGGCCGGCCTGGCCGGCGCCAACTCCACCGAGTTCGAGCCCGAGGCCCCGCACAAGGTCATCGCGCTGATCGACGAGTGGCAGGATGCCGACGGCACCATCCAGAAGCGCGACGCCAGTTCCGACCTGGGCGGCACGATGCGCCTGGGCGCTCAGAGCTCCGACGTCAAGCCCGGCACCCTGGCCTTCGACATCTACGGCCCGGTCGTGACCGAGCGCCACCGCCACCGCTACGAGGCCAACGAGCACTACCTGGACGCGCTGCAGAAGGCCGGCCTGGTGATCTCGGCCATCACCCAGCGCGAGAAGCTCACCGAGATCGTCGAGCTGCCGCGCCAGACGCACCCCTGGTTCGTCGGCGTGCAGTTCCACCCCGAGTTCAAGTCCACCCCCTGGGATGGGCACCCGCTGTTCAACAGCTACATCAAGGCCGCGCTGGACCACCAGGCCGCGCGCGCCAAGGCCTGAAGGAGACCGGCATGCAACTCTGTGGATTCGAGGTCGGTCTCGACAAGCCCTTCTTCCTGATCGCCGGCCCCTGCGTGATCGAGAGCGAGCAACTGCAGATGGACGTGGCCGGCCGCCTGAAGGAAATCACCTCGGCGCTGGGCATCCCCTTCATCTTCAAGAGCAGCTACGACAAGGCCAACCGCTCCTCCGGCAGCTCGCCGCGCGGCCCGGGCATGGACAAGGGTCTGGAGATCCTGGCCAAGGTCCGCAAGGAACTGGGCGTGCCGGTGCTGACCGATGTGCACAGCGAGGCCGAGGTGCCGGCTGTGGCCGCCGTGGTGGATGTGTTGCAGACGCCGGCCTTCCTGTGCCGGCAGACCGACTTCATCCGCGCCGTCGCCCAGTGCGGCAAGCCGGTGAACATCAAGAAGGGCCAGTTCCTCGCCCCGCACGACATGAAGAACGTGATTCAAAAGGCACGGGATGCGGCTCGCGAGGCTGGCCTGTCCGAGGACCGCTTCATGGCCTGCGAGCGTGGCGCCAGCTTTGGCTACAACAACCTCGTCTCCGACATGCGCAGCCTGGCGATCATGCGCGAGACGCAGGCGCCGGTGGTGTTCGACGTGACCCACTCGGTGCAACTGCCCGGCGGCCAGGGCACCAGCTCGGGTGGCCAACGCGAGTTCGTGCCGGTGCTGGCCCGTGCCGGCGTGGCCGTCGGTGTGGCCGGGCTGTTCATGGAGACGCACCCGGACCCGGCCCATGCGATGTCGGACGGCCCCAACGCCGTGCCGCTGCACCACATGAAGGCCCTGCTGGAGCAACTGGTGGCCCTGGACCGCGTGGTCAAGACCCAACCCCTGCTCGAGAACGATTTCAGCTGCTGAGGCGCACGCGCCCCTCGGTACGCCAGACCCCGTTTCAACATCAATGGAGAGAACATGAGCGCCATCGTTGACATCGTCGGCCGCGAAGTGCTGGACAGCCGCGGCAACCCCACCGTCGAGTGCGACGTGCTGCTGGAAAGCGGCACCATGGGCCGTGCCGCCGTGCCCTCGGGTGCTTCCACTGGCTCGCGCGAAGCCATCGAGCTGCGCGATGGCGACAAGAGCCGCTACCTCGGCAAGGGCGTGCTCAAGGCCGTCAGCAACATCAACACCGAGATCAGCGAAGCGGTGCTGGGCCTGGATGCTTCCGAGCAGGCCTTCCTGGACAAGACCCTGATCGACCTGGACGGCACCGAGAACAAGAGCCGCCTGGGCGCCAACGCGATGCTGGCCGTGTCGATGGCCGTGGCCCGCGCCGCCGCCGAAGAGTCCGGCCTGCCCCTATACCGCTACTTCGGCGGCATGGGCGGTGTGCAACTGCCAGTGCCGATGATGAACGTCATCAACGGCGGCGCCCACGCCAACAACACCCTGGACATCCAGGAGTTCATGATCATCCCGGTGGGTGCCCCCAGCTTCCGTGAAGCGATCCGCTATGGCGCCGAGGTGTTCCACGCCCTGAAGAAGCTGATCGACAGCAAGGGCATGAGCACCGCCGTGGGCGACGAAGGTGGCTTCGCCCCCAGCGTGGCCAGCCACGAAGCGGCCATCCAGCTGATCCTGGAAGCCATCGAGAACGCCGGCTACACCGCCGGCAGCCAGATCGCCATCGGCCTGGACTGCGCCTCCAGCGAGTTCTACAAGGACGGCAAGTACCAGCTGGCCGGTGAAGGCCTGACGCTGACGGCCGCCGAATGGACCGACATCCTGGCGACCTGGGTCGACAAGTACCCGATCATCTCCATCGAAGATGGCATGGCCGAGGGCGACTGGGACGGCTGGAAGCACCTGACCGAGCGCCTGGGGCAGAAGGTCCAGCTGGTGGGTGACGACCTGTTCGTGACCAACACCAAGATCCTGAAGGAAGGCATCGACAAGGGCATCGCCAATTCGATCCTCATCAAGATCAACCAGATCGGCACCCTGACCGAGACCTTCGCCGCCATCGAGATGGCCAAGCGCGCCGGCTACACCGCCGTGATCAGCCACCGCTCGGGCGAGACGGAGGACTCGACCATCGCCGACATCGCCGTGGGCCTGAACGCCGGCCAGATCAAGACCGGCTCGATGAGCCGCAGCGACCGCATGGCCAAGTACAACCAGTTGCTGCGCATCGAGGAAGACCTGGGCGACGTGGCGGTGTACCCGGGCCGCAGCGCCTTCTACAACCTGCGCTGACGGCCGTCTGCCGCAGCCAGGCCCCTCGGCTGCGGCATACTCCCGCCCCATGCGTGCCCTGCCCATCCTCCTGGCAGCCCTGTTGCTGATCGTGCAGGCCGAACTCTGGTTCGGCCGCGGCGGGGTGTCGCATGTGATGGAGCTGCAGCGCGAGGTGGCCGCGCAACGCGCTGCCAACGACCAGGCCCGCACGCGCAACGAGCGCCTGCAGGCTGAGGTGACCGACCTGCGCGAGGGGTTGGAAATGGTCGAGGAGAAGGCCCGGATGGAACTGGGCATGATCCGCCCGGACGAGATGCTGGTGGTGATCTCCCCCAACGTCACCCGCTGACCCTCTTTTCGTCCCCCAACCGCCGCGCCCCGCCCGGCGCTTCCCGCGATGGATGCATTGCACGATGTGGCCAGCCTCTGGCTGCAACCCGCCTTCACCCTTTGGGGCAGCCCCATCACCTGGACCGAGCTGCTGGCCTGCGTGCTGTCCCTGTGGATGGTCGGCTGCAACATGCGTGTGCATCCGCTGGGCTGGCCCCTGGCCATCGTGAGTTCCCTGCTCTACGCCGCCCTCTTCCTGCACTACCGGTTGTATGGGGAAGCCAGCCTGCAGTTGATCTTCGTCGCGCTGGCGGGATGGGGCTGGTGGGAATGGTTGAAGGGCCGCGGCGAGGATGGCCAAAGACTGACCGTGCACCGTCTGGGTGGACGGGCCCGGCTGCGAGCCGCGCTGCTCACCGCCACGGCCTGGCCTCTGCTCGGCCTGCTGCTGCACCGCATGACCGACAGCGACGTGCCCTTCCTCGATGCCCTGCCCACCGTGGGCAGCGTGGCCGGGCAGATCCTGCTGGGCCGCAAGCTGATCGAGAACTGGCCGGTGTGGATCGCGGTGAATCTGGTGAGCGTCGGGCTCTTCGCCTACAAGGGTCTGTGGCTCACCGTGCTGCTCTATGCGCTGTTTGCCGGCCTGGCGGCCTGGGGCTGGCGGCGTTGGCAAGCCCTGGAGGGCCAGGTGCGTGGCTGAGCCGGGTCGCATCATCGCCATCGTCGGCGCGGAAAGCACCGGCAAGAGCACGCTGGCCCGCACCCTGGCCGAGGCGCTGCCCGCGCTGACCGGCTGGCGCTGCACCTGGGTGCCCGAGGTGCTGCGGGAGTGGTGCGAGACCGCCGGACGCACCCCGCGCGAGGACGAGCAGGCCAGCATCGCGGCCGAGCAGGCCAAACGACTCGAGGCGGCCGCCCGCCAACATGAGCTGGTGCTGGCCGACACCACCCCGCTGATGACCGCGGTCTACCACCACCAGGTGTTCGGCAGCAGCGCGCTGGACGCCCTGGCCTTGGACTGGCAGCGCCGGCATTGCGAGATCACCTTGCTGACCGCGCTCGATCTGCCTTGGCAGGCCGATGGGCTGCAGCGGGACGGCCCCCATGTGCGCCAGCCGGTGGATGCGCGGCTGCGTCAGTTGCTGGTGGGGCAGCGGCTGCCGTTCACCGTCGTGGCCGGCCAGGGGCCGCGGCGGACGGATGCCGCCCTGGACGCCCTGGGCGCGCTGTGGCGACCTCAGGCCGTCTCGCACGGCATGCGCTCACAGGGCCTGTTCAGCCGCCTGGAGGACCGCGAAGCCCGCCAGCCTGCATGGTTGTGGACCTGCAGCGACTGCGACCAGCCGGACTGCGAGCACCTGGCCTTCCAACGCCGCTGAATGGCGTTCGGCGAGCGGTCAGTGCACCGTCGCCGAGCCGGGTGGCTGATTCTGCCCGGGGGTGAACAGCTCGCCCACGTCGACCGCATCGAAGCGGTACTGCCGCCCGCAGAAGTCGCAGCCGACCTCCACCTGCCCCTGCTCGGCCAGGATGTCCTGGACCTCCTCCTCGCCCAGGCTGGTCAGCATGCCCTTGACCCGCTCGGTGGAGCAGGTACACGAGAAGCGCGGGGCCAGCGGCTCGAAGCGCTGCAGCGGCTCTTCCCAGAAGAGGCGGCGCAGCACCGTGTCGGCATCCAGGGTCAGCAGTTCGTCCCGGGTCAGCGTGCTGGCCAGGTGGGCGATGCGGTTGAAGGCCTCGGACAGGCCGATGTCGTCCTCGTTGCGGCGCCCGCCCAGGTTGCCCTCGCCTTCCACCGGCAGGCGCTGGATCAGCAGCCCGGCGGCGATCTCGTCGTTGGCGGCCAGCACCAGGCGGGTGTCGAGCTGTTCGGACTGCAGCATGTAGTGCTCCAGCACCTGGGACAGTTGCTGCAGCGGCTCGCGCTGGTCGCCATGCAGCGGCACCACGCCCTGGTAGGGCTGCTGGCCGGGCAGGCGGTCCTGGGGGTCGAGCGTGATCGCGCAGCGGCCCTGGCCATGGACGTTGAGCATGGCTTCCAGCCGGGCGTCCTCGGGCACCTCGCCCACCACCTTGGCCGTCACACGGAAGCCCAGGTCCGAGCGCGATTCGGCCACAGCCAGCTTGACCGGGCCATCGCCAAAAACCTGCAGGATCAGGGCGCCATTGAACTTGATGTTGGCCTGCATCAGTGAAGCGGCTGCGGCCATCTCGCCCAGCAGTTCGCGCACCGGGACAGGAAACTCGCCCGCCTCCTCGCGCCGCGCCAGCACCTCGCGCCAGCTGTCGGTCAATCGGACCAGCATGCCGCGCACCGGCAAGCCTTCGAACAGGAATTTGTGGAGTTCGCTCATGAAGCAGGATCAGGGGTGACCGATAATTTTACGGATGGAACTGAGGACGCAGGCGCTCAAGGTCTTGTGCGAGACCGACCCCACGCGCAAGGCCGAGCAGGCCCGCGCGCTGTATCTCGCCCCCCCGGCGCTGGATGCCGGGGCGACACTGACCGTCCCCCCGGGCCTGCCCGGACGGCCGGAGCGCCCTCTTCTGGTGCCTGCGGACCAGGTGCCCGCCCGGTCGCCCTTCACGCCACCAGGCCGGGCCGCGTTGCTGCACGCCATCTGCCACATCGAGTTCAACGCGATCAACCTGGCCCTGGACGCACTCTGGCGCTTTCCGGGCCTGCCTGAGGACTTCTACCGCGACTGGCTGCAGGTGGCGGGTGAGGAGGCCCTGCACTTCACCCTGCTGCGCGAACATCTGCGGAGCCTGGGCCACGACTACGGCGATTTCGACGCCCACGACGGCCTGTGGCAGATGGCCGAACGCACCCGCGAGGACGTGCTGGCCCGCATGGCCCTGGTGCCTCGCACACTGGAGGCCCGCGGCCTGGACGCCACGCCCCCCATCCAGGCCAAGCTGCGCAAGGCCGGCGACGAGCGCGCGGTGGAGATCCTGGACATCGTCCTGCACGACGAGATCGGGCATGTGGCCATTGGCAACCGCTGGTATCGCTGGCTGTGCGAAGGGCGGGGACTGGACCCGGTGACCTTGTATCCCACCCTGGTTGCCCAGTACGAAGCCCCGCGGCTGCGGCGCCCTTTCAACCTGGCCGCCCGACAGGCCGCCGGTTTCGCGCCGGAAGAACTGGCCTGGCTGGATCAGGATGGCGTCACCAGCCCGGTGCGCCACACACCATGATGGTGCGGGTACACCCCAGCCCCGCGTGGCGTGGAATTTGCACCCCCCGCTTTACACTGTGCGATGCGCACATACACCACTTGGTATTAACCCGAGGAACCCCATGTCTTCCATGAGCACCCGTCACTTCCTGAAGCTCGCCAGCACGCTGGCGATGGGTCTGGTCTTGGCCGCCTGCAGCAAGCAGGAACCTGCCGCGCCGGTCGAGGCCGCTTCTGCGCCCGCGTCCGAACCCGCCCCGGTCAAGGTCTACACCGTGGGCACCGATGCCGCCTACGCGCCGTTCGAGTACCAGAACGAGAAGGGCGAGATCGTCGGCTTCTCGGTGGATCTGCTGACCGCCGTCGCCGAAAAGGGTGGCTTCCAGGTCAAGTTCATCAACACCCCCTGGGAAGGCATCTTCAATGCGCTGACCCAGGGTGACCGCGACCTGCTGATCTCGTCGATCACCATCACCGACGAGCGCAAGCAGACCATGGACTTCTCCGATCCGTACTTCGACGCGATCCAGCTGATCGCCGTCAAGGCCGACTCCAAGGTCGCCAAGTTCGAGGACCTGAAGAAGCTGAAGGTGGGTGTGCAGACCGGCACCACCGGCGATGAAGTCGTCACCAAGCTGCAGGGCAAGACCTCCACGCTGATCAAGCGCTTCGAGTCCACCCCGCTGGCCCTGAAGGAACTGGAAGCCGGTGGCGTGGACGCCGTGGTGGCCGACAACGGCGTGGTGATCCACTACGTGGCCAACAACCCGGATGCCAAGTTCAAGACCGTGGCCGACACCAAGTCCTTCGCACCCGAGCAGTACGGCATCGCCGTGAAGAAGGGCAACGCCGAGCTGATGGCCATGATCAACAAGGGTCTGGCCGCCGTGAAGGCCGATGGCAGCTACGCCGCGATCTACAAGAAGACCTTCGGCACGGAGCCGCCGGCCGCTGCCGCACCGGCTTCTGCCGCTTCGAACTGATCGACCCCAGCCCTGAAGAGAGAAGCGTTCCGTGGATTTGCGTTGGGACATTCTGGCGGGCTACGGCCCGCTGTTTCTGGAAGGCCTCTGGACCACGATCGAGCTCACCCTGGTGGCCATCGCCTGCGGGCTGGCGCTTGGTGTGCTCCTGGGCCTGATCAGCAGTTCGCGGGACGCGCCACCACCCAAGTCGGTGGCGCTGTACTGGGTGCTCAAGGGCATTCGGGGCGTGGCACTGGCCTATGTGACCTTCTTCCGCGGTACGCCGCTGTTCGTGCAGATCCTGCTGGTCCACTTCGCTGTGATGCCGGCGCTGATCCACCCGGACCACGGCCTGCTGCTGTCTGGGGACCTGGCCCGCCAGTTCCGGCAGGACCACGGCGCCTTTTTCTCGGGGGCTGTGGCCCTGAGCCTGAACGCGGGGGCCTACATCTCCGAGATCTTCCGTGCCGGCATCCAGAGCATCCACCTGGGCCAGACACAGGCCTCGTGGAGTCTGGGCCTGACCCATGGCCAGACCATGCGCTACGTGGTGCTGCCGCAGGCCTTCCGCCGCATGGTGCCGGCCCTGGTGAACGAGGGCGTCTCGCTGATCAAGGACTCGTCCCTGGTCTCGGCCATCGGCCTGGCCGAGCTGGCCCTGGCCGCACGCACGGTGGCGGGTGCCTACTCCCGCTACTGGGAGCCCTACCTGGCCATCTCGGCCATGTACCTGGCGCTGACGCTGCTGCTGTCGCTGGCGGCGCGCAAACTGGAAGCCCCCAGCCATCTGCGCGGTCGCTGAGAGACCGCCCTCCCCGCTTCACACAACGCGCCCTTGTGGCGCGTTTTTCATTTTGGCGACGCGGCGGACCCCGTTCAAGAAGGATCGAAGAAGTAGCGCTTGAGTCCGGCCAGCACCATCTCGACGGCGATGGCGGTCAGGACCAGCCCCATCAGCTTCTCGATCGCGTTGACCATTTGCGACCCGATCCAGCGGCGGATGGGCTCGGCCAGCACCATCACCGCACCGCAGACCAACATCGCCAGAGTCAGCGCACCAATCCAGTAAGCCAGACGCTCCGGTTGCCGGGACGCCAGCAACAGGACCGTGGCCATGGCGGAGGGCCCCGCCAGCAGGGGCACGGCCAGCGGGAAGATCATCGGTTCCCGGTCGCCGTCGGTTGCGTAGATTTCACCGCCGTTGGCGAAGATCATGCGGATGGCGATGATCATCAGGATCACCCCGCCGGCCACCTCCAGGGAACGCTCCGACAAGTGCATCAGGCGCAGAAAGCCCTCGCCAGACAGCATGAAACCCAGCAGAACGAAGAAGGCGATCAGCACCTCCCGCAGGGCCACCCGCGTCCGGCGTTCCGGCGCGACCCCCTTGAAGACCGCCACGAAGATCGGCAGGCTGCCAAAGGGATCCAGCACCAGCAGCAGGAGCACGAAGGCGGAAACAAAGGTATGGTCCATGCTCAGGATTCTCGCCTGGGCAGAACCTCTTTGCTCAGCAGCCGGCCGCCCGCCCGAAGTTGCATCAACGCAACACAAGAGGGCACAGGGAGGCGCCAAACAGGTCCCGCCATGGGGCAAACCCGAAATGCACAGCTAAACTCGGTTTCACAGTGCTGTCATACGGCACTTCCGAGTTTCGGCGTCCTGCGCTGCGTAGCACAAGCACAGACGTGAGACTCCTTTGTTTCACTGACCAAGGGTCCTTCAACATGAAGAAATCTCTCGTCCTGACCGCGATCGCGGCCACCCTGGCGGCTCCCGCCTTCGCCCAAAGCTCCGTGACCATCTACGGTCGCCTGAACCTGTCGGTCGAAAGCACCAAGGTTGATGGCGCCGACAAGCGCGACTGGCAAGAAGTGGACAACTCGTCCCGCATCGGCTTTGCCGGCGAAGAAGACCTGGGCGGCGGCAACAAGGCCATCTTCAAAATCGAACACGGCTTCGACGCTTCGACGGGCACGGTCAAGGGCGATCGTTTCTGGGGTCGTGAGTCGACCGTGGGTCTGGCCACCCGTTACGGTACCCTGAAGCTGGGCAACCTCGACAACAACGAGGCTTACCACGCCACCGCCGACTACGTGTCCTGGGTCAACCACGACACCGGCACCACTTCTGACTTCCTGTACCGCGGCCCGAACTACTACGGTTCGCTGCAGAACGCCGTGTCGTACAACACCCCGGACCTGAACGGTTTTGTGGGCTGGGTGCAAACCGCTGAAGCCTACGGCGGCGAAAAGAGCAAGCCCCTGGCTCTGGCTGGCTACTACGACCGTGGTGCCCTGCATCTGGGTGCTGGCTTCGACAAGCATGGCGACGACAAGGCCACCACCGTCCGCGCCAACTACGACCTGGGCGCCTTCGGCGTGGGCGGCTACTTCAGCCACACCACCGGCTCCTACGAGTTCAACACCTGGCGTCTGGTGGGTATGTACACCCTGGGCGCCAACGAGTTCCACCTGAACTACGGTGGCACCAACAAGGTGAAGATCGACGGTCTGGGCGAAGCCGCCAAGGCATGGCAAGCCACCGCTGGCTACAACTACAACCTGAGCAAGCGCACCAAGGTCTACGCCTTCGTGACCAAGGTGAAGGACGACGATGCCGCTTTCACCGGCACCTTCAACACCTTCGGCGCTGGCATCCGCCACAACTTCTGATGCTCGAGGCCCACGGGCCTCTGCTCAGCAAGTGCTGAAAGCCGACCTTCGGGTCGGCTTTTTTCATTTCAGGCCCCGGGGATGGTGACGTGCGTGCAGCGACTTCAGCCGTTCGCGCGCCACGTGGGTGTAGATGGTGGTCGTGGAGATGTCCGCATGCCCCAGCAGCATTTGCACCACCCGCAGGTCGGCCCCGTGGTTGAGCAGATGGGTGGCAAAGGCATGCCGCAAGGTGTGCGGAGACAGCGGTACGGTCACCCCGGCCAGGCCCGCGTAGCGCTTGACCAGCGTCCAGAACATCTGGCGGGTCATGCCCTCCCCGCGCCCCGTCACGAACAAGGCTGTGGATTGGCGCCCCTTCAGAATCTCGCCCCGTGCCTCGGCCAGATAGCGGCGAATCCAGCCCTCGGCCTCCTGCCCGAAGGGCACCAGCCGCTCCTTGCGGCCCTTGCCGGTGACTCGGAGCACCCCCTCCGCCAGCCCCACCTCCACCGAAGAAAGCCCCACCAACTCCGACACCCGCAGGCCGCTGGCATACATCAACTCCAGCATGCAGCGGTCGCGCAGCCCCAAGGGGTTGCCTACATCGGGCGCCTGCAGCAGGGCCTCGACCTGCGTCTCGGTGAGGGTCTTGGGCAGACGCAGCGGCTGACGGGCCGACTGCAGTTGCAAGGTCGGATCCTCGGCGACATGGCGCTCCCGCACCGCCCAGCGGTAGAAACGGCGAAACACCGCCAAGCGGCGGTTGGCCGTGGTGGCGCGTGTGCCGGCGTGTCGGTCGGCCGCGTAGGCCAGCAGATCACTCAGCCGAACAGACTGCAGCCCGACCGCAGGATCACGCCCCCCCAGCCACAACGCCAGTGCACTCAGATCACGCCGATAAGCCGCCAACGTGTTCTGGGAAAGCCCGTCCTCGATCCACAGGGCAGCGCAGAACGCGTCGATCAGGGCAGCATCCGCCTGCGCAAGCACGGGTGACGGTACGGAAGGAGACAAGGGCGACAAGACAGATCGTGGAGAAAGACGAAGTGGGGTCTGGACGATACCCGGTCGGGGCCGCACGCGTGCCAACGCTTGCTGGCACACTCTCAGCCCCATGAGCCAAGTGTTCCTGCTGCTGCCCGACTTCCTGCTGATTGTGCTTGGCTGGTTCCTGTGCCGCCACACCCTGCTGGACCGCAGCGTCTGGGACGGCGTCGAAAAGCTGGTCTACCACCTGCTCTTCCCGGTACTGCTCTTCGTCGCCATCCTGCGCCAGCCACTGCAACCCGGCGCGCTGATGACGCTGGCCGGCTGCGGCCTCACCGTGGTGGCCGTGGGCATCGCCCTGTCCTATGCGCTGGGACGCTGGCCCGGCGTGGATCCGCGCACCCATGCGTCCGGGGCGCAAACCGCCTTCCGCTTCAACTCCTACGTGGCCCTGGCACTGGCCGAGCGCCTGGGTGGGGTGCAGTCGGTGGCCTGGATCGCCCTGCTGATCGCGCTGTGCGTGCCCGTGTGCAATGTGGCAGCGGTCTGGCCGCTGGCCCGCCATGCCGGGCACAACTTTCTGCGCGAACTGGCTCGCAACCCGCTGATCGTGGGCACCGTGACGGGCCTGGTCGGCAATCTGCTGGGCCTGCGGCTGCCGGAGCTGGCCGAGATCACGCTCAGTCGCATCGGTGGCGCCGCCCTGCCCCTGGGCCTGATGGCCGTCGGAGCCGGCCTGCGCATGGGCGCCCTCAAGGAAGCCCCGGGCCTGGCCGCCGCGCTGCTGGGCATCCGCCATCTGGTGCTGCCGGTCGTGGCCATCGCGCTGGTGCTGTTCATTGGCCTGCCGCCGGCCCAGCAGACCGTGGTCGTGGCCTTCGCCGCGTTGCCCACCGCTTCCAGCGCCTATGTGCTGGCGGTGCGCATGGGCGGCCATGGAAGCTATGTGGCCGGACTGATCAGTGTGTCGACCGTGATCGGCATGGCCGGCCTGCCCATGGCACTGAGCGCGCTGGACGCACTGCGCTGAGTCCGCGTGATTCAGGCCCCGGCCTGTTGCGCCAAGGCCCAGTCGATGTGCTCGGCCACCAGCGCACTGGCCTGGCCGCGTGCGGCCTGCAGCAGCCCGACCAGTGGCTGCGAGCCCGCGGCCCGAGCTGCCAGCGCATTGCCCATGGCCACGGCCAAGTTGCGCCGCCAGCGCTCGAAGCCGATGCGCCGGATCGGGCTGCCCTCCATCTCGCGCAGAAAGCGCGCCTCGTCCCAGCCCCACAACTCGGCCAGGGTCGCGTCGCCCATCGCCGGCCGCGGGTCGAAGTCGGCCAGGCGGCTGGGCTGGGCGAACTTGTTCCACGGGCAGACGAGCTGGCAATCGTCACAGCCGTAGATGCGGTTGCCCATCTGCGACCGCAAGGCCTCAGGGATGGGGCCGTCATGCTCGATGGTCAGGTAGGAAATGCAGCGCCGCGCATCGAGCCGGTAGGGTGCCACGATGGCCCCGGTCGGGCAGGACTGGATGCAGGCCTCGCAGCGTCCGCAGTGGCCCTCCACCGGCGCGCTGACGACCAGCGGCGCATCCACGTAGATCTCGCCCAGGAAGAAGGTCGATCCGGCCTCACGCGACAAGGTCAGCGTGTGCTTGCCCCGCCAGCCCAGGCCGCTACGCTGGGCCAGTTCGACCTCCAGCACCGGCGCCGAGTCACAGAACACCCGGTGCCCCAGCGGGCCGACGGCCTCGGCCAGGCGGTCGGCCAACTGTTGCAGGCGCGCACGCAGCACCTTGTGATAGTCGCGCCCCCGGGCGTAGAGTGAGATATTGGCGCGCGCCGGCTGGCCCAGCCGCTGCCACTCGATGGCCTGCCAACCCTGCGGGGTCTGGTGTGGCAGGTAGTCCATGCGCGCGGTGATGACACGCACCGTCCCCGGCACCAGCTCCGCCGGGCGGGCCCGCTTCAGGCCATGGCGGGCCATGTACTCCATCTGGCCATGGAACCCGGCCTGCAGCCAGGCAGTCAACCCAGCCTCGGCCGAAGACAGGTCGACGTCGGCCACGCCGATCTGGGAAAATCCCAGTGCGCGTGCCCAGTCCCGCAATGCCTGCGTGAGATCCAGCTCCGCCCGATCGCTTTGAGTCATTTGCCGATTCTAGAAACCCGCTCCCTGTCCTGGCCCGATGAAGCGGCCTGTGGCCAGTTCGCCCTGTCGCTGGCCCGCCACCCGGGCATCGCCGATGCGTGCATCGAACTGGATGGCCCGCTGGGGGCGGGCAAGACGACCCTGGTGCGCCACCTGCTGCGTGCCCTGGGCGTTCAGGGCCGCATCAAGAGCCCGACCTATGCCGTGGTCGAGCCCTACGAGGTGGTGCACGCGGGGCAGCCCCTGCCCATCTCGCATTTCGATTTCTACCGTTTCAGCGACCCGCGCGAGTGGGTCGATGCCGGCTTCCGTGACATCTTCGCCCGGCCGGGCCTGAAGCTGTGTGAATGGGCCCAGAACGCCGGGCCCGAACGTCCGCAGGCCGACCTCCGGCTGGAGATCCAGCCTCAGCCGGATGAGAGCCGACGGGTGCTCGCTCACGCGATGAGCCAGCGCGGAAAGGAGTTGCTCGCATGAAACGACGCGAAATCCTGGCCCATGCCGGCCGCCTGGGCCAGGCCGCCCTGCTGCTCGGGCCGGCCCAGCTGGCCTGGGGTGCCAGCATCGTCTCGGTCCGGGTGTGGCCGGCCACCGAATACACCCGGGTCACCATCGAGTCCGACCAGCCGCTGGTCGCGCGCCACTTCGTGACCGAAGAGCCGCAGCGTCTGGTGGTGGACATTGACGGCCTGGAACTCAGCCCCGCGCTGCGCGACCTGGTGGGCAAGGTCAAGTCCGACGACCCCTTCATTGCCGGCGTGCGGGTGGGGCAAAACCAGCCGCGCGTGGTGCGCCTGGTCATCGACCTGAAGCAACCCGTGAACCCGCAGCAGTTCGCCCTAGCCCCTGTGGCGGCCTACCAGAACCGGCTGGTCTTCGACCTCTACCCGCTGCAGGCCCAGGACCCGCTGCTGGCCCTGGTGAACGACAAGCTGCAGGCCGAGCGCGAGGCCGCCCGCACCATGGACGACGCGCTGGGCGAGTTCATCCACCGCATGAACCGGCCGATGGCCGCCACCGAGGCCACCCACCCGCCCAGCCCCCCCATCGCCGCAGCCACGCCGCCCAAGCCGGGCATCACCCCGGCCCCGGCGCCCGCGCCCCGCCCCACCGCGGCCCAGCGCGACCGCATCAACCGCCTGATCGTGGTGGCCATCGACCCGGGGCACGGCGGCGAGGACCCGGGCGCCATCGGCCCCTCGGGCCTGCGCGAGAAGGACGTGGTGCTGCAGATCGCCATGGCCCTGCGCGACCGGCTGAATGACCGGCCCAACATGCGTGCGATGCTGACCCGCGACGCCGACTTCTTCGTGCCGCTGCAGGAACGTGTTGCCAAGGCCCGCCGCGTGCAGGCCGACCTCTTCGTCTCGGTCCATGCCGATGCCTTCTTCACACCCCAGGCCCGAGGCGCCAGCGTGTTCGCGCTGAGCGACCGTGGCGCCAGCAGCGCGGCGGCGCGCTGGATGGCCCAACGCGAGAACGCCGCCGACGTGGTGGGCGGCGTCAACGCCAACACCAAGGACGCCCAGGTGCTGCGCGCCATGCTGGACATGAGCACCACCGCCCAGATCAAGGACAGCCTGCGGCTGGGCAAGGAAGTGCTCTCGCGCATCGGCACGGTGGGCAAGCTGCACAAGGGCGAGGTGGAGCAGGCCGGCTTTGCGGTGCTGAAGGCGCCGGACATTCCCTCCATCCTGGTCGAGACGGCCTTCATTTCCAACCCGGAAGAAGAGAGCCGGCTGAAAGACCCCGACTATCAGGTCAAGCTGGTCGAGGCGCTCTACACCGGCATCGACCGCTACTTCGCCAAGAACCCGCCGCTGGCGCGCAACCGTCAGGTCTGAAGGCCCAGGCCGAATCGTGGGCTCAGGCCCCGGGCAGAGGCTGCGCGTCCAGCACGCCCCGCAAGGCATTGCAGACCCGCCATTCCAAGACGCGGTGCAGTTCCTCTCGGTGCACCGAGCGCTCCCGCAGGGCCCAGCTGGGGTCGGCAAGCAGCTGCGACCGCATGACGCCGGGCAGCACGCCATCGGACACCGGCGGGGTCACCCAGCCCTCCGGCAGGCGCAGTAGCACATTGCTGCGGCCGCCTTCCAGCAGCCAGCCGTCGTCGCTGAACAGCAGCGCATCGAAGGCCCCCTGCGCCTCGGCCTGCGCCACCAACTGGTCGTAGAGGGCCCGCGCGGTGGTCTTGTGGCGGGCCAACTGCCGGCCCCGCGGCACGGTGGCCTCACCCCAGGCCAGACGCAACGGCCCGTCAGGCAGCTCGATCAGCGGTGCGTGCCGCAGGGACAGCCCGCCCTGCGCGGACCAGTCCAGCCGGACCCGGTGCAGCCCCTGGCGCAGGGGGCCGGCCAGGGCCTCCTCCAGCAGCCGCCCGGCCTCGGCCCGGTCCAGCCCAAAGCCCAGGGCCGCCACACTGGCACTCAGTCGCTGCAGATGGGCCGGCCACAACAGCACCCGGCCCGCCTCCGCCCGCATCGTTTCGAACAGGCCCAGGCCCGGGTCCAGCGCCGACAGGAAGCGGCCCTTGAGCAGGCACTCCGCCCGCTCGGGGCGGGCCCGGCTGTCCAGCACGATGCCGGCGCCCACGCCCAGCGTGAGCGGCCGGGTGTCCGCCTGCGGCGGACCCAGCGTCAGGGTGCGGATGGCGACCGACAGCACGGCCCGTCCCAGGCCGTCCCCGGGTTCGGCCCAGCCGATGGCCCCGCAGTAGAGGCCGCGCGGCGCGGTCTCCAGGACCTGGATCAGCTGCATCGTGCGGTGCTTGGGCGCGCCGGTGATGGACCCGCAGGGAAAGGTGGCCCGCCACAGGGCCGGCCAGTCCACCTCCGGGCGCATGCGGGCCTCGATGGTCGAGGTCATCTGCCAGACGGTCCGGTAGCCCTCCACCTCGAACAGGGCCGGCACCCGCACCGAACCTGTCTCGGCCAGCCGCCCCAGGTCGTTGCGCAGCAGGTCCACGATCATCAGGTTCTCGGCCCGGTTCTTCACGTCCTGCTGGAGGGTCTGGGCCCGCTGCGCATCCTCGGCCGGGTCGGGCGCACGCGCGGACGTGCCCTTCATCGGCCGGGCCGTCACTTGCCGGCCCTCGACCTTCAGGAAAAGCTCGGGCGAGCAGGACAGCACCCAGCGATCCCCGGGCAAGGCCAGCAGCGCGCCATAGGCCACTGGCTGGCGTTCGCGCAGGCGGCGGTACAGATCCAGGGGCGAGCCAAAGGCCTGGCCGTTCAGGCGGAAGGTGTGGTTGACTTGGTAGGTCTCGCCGCGCCGGATGGCCTCGTGGATGGCGGCGATGGCGGCGTCGTAGGCGGCATCGTCCACGTCGGGCTGCAGGCCCAGCGTGCCTGCGGGCGCAGGCGTGTCCGAGCCCGCTGTGGCCGCCAGCCAGGCCGGCACCTGCGCGGCATCCAGGCGGTCGCAGCGACGGAACATCAGGACCCGCAGCCGCCCAGGGTCTGTAGCCCGTGGGCGCGAAGTGAGACCCTGCAGCGCCACGCCCCATTCATAGTCGGCCAGCACCACCGCCCACAGGCCGGCGCGCAGGTCGGCGTCCACGGCCTGCCAGCAAGCGGCGAGATCCTCCCGCCCCTGGCTCTCGTGGATGGCCGTCAGCCCGGTCAGCAGCCGGCAGGCGCCGGTCGCCAGGTCCAGCGCATCGTCCAGCAGGGCGAAGGCCTCGCCCTGCTGCGGGCGCGGCCACGCCCCGTCCATATCAGGCCACGGCCCCTTTGCGGCGGGCGCGCCAGGCGCCGGCGATGGCCAGCGCGCTGGGCACCAGGATCAGGGCCCAGATGATCTTCTCGAGGTTGCCCTTGACCCAGCCGATGTTGCCGAACCAGTAACCGGCCATCAGCACGCCCACCACCCACAGCGTGCCGCCGGCCAGGTTGTAGGCCGTGAAGCGGGCGCGCGACATGGCCGCCACGCCGGCCACGAAAGGCGCGAAGGTGCGGATGAACGGCATGAAGCGGGCCAGCACGATGGTGATGCCGCCGTAGCGCTCGTAAAAGGCATGGGCCTGCGCAAAGGCCGCCTTGTTGAAGAAGCGCGAGTTCTCCCACTGGAACACCCGCGGCCCCAGCCGCCGGCCGATGCTGTAGTTCAGCTGGTCACCCAGCACCGCGGCCACCAGCAGCACGGCCAGGCTCAGCGGCAGGTTCATCAGCCCGGCGCCGGCCAAGGCCCCCACGACGAAGAGCAGCGAATCGCCCGGCAACAGGGGCATCACCACCAGTCCCGTCTCGACGAAGACGATCAGGAACATCAGGGCGTAGACCCAGGGGCCGTACTGGGCCACGAACTCGGCCAGGTAGCGGTCCACATGCAGGATGAAATCGAACAGGGTCGGCAGCAGGTCCATGGCGCGGCATTATCGGCGCGCACCACCCGGCCTCTCTACAATCCGGGGATGAATTCCCCCGCGAACGGCTCGCTGGACGCCACCCGCCGCCCCATCCGAGAACTGCCCGACGAGCTGGTGAGCCAGATCGCCGCGGGCGAGGTGGTGGAGCGCCCGGCGTCGGTGGTGCGCGAGCTGGTGGACAACGCGCTGGATGCCGGCGCGGACCAGGTGACCGTGCGGCTGGTGGCCGGCGGCATCCGGGCCATCGTGGTGGAGGATGACGGTTGCGGCATTCCGCCCGAGGAACTGCCGCTGGCCCTCAAGCGCCACGCCACCAGCAAGATCGGTTCGCTGGCCGAACTCGAAGGCGTGACCACCATGGGCTTCCGTGGCGAGGCGCTGGCCGCCATCGCCTCGGTGTCCGAGACCGCCATCGTCAGTCGCCCGGTCGATGCGGCCCAGGCCCGCCGGCTGGACGCCCGCAGCGGCGAGCTGCAGCCGGCCGCCCGCGGCCAGGGCACCAGCATCGAGGTGCGCGAGCTGTTCTTCAGCACGCCGGCGCGGCGCAAGTTCCTGAAGTCCGAGGCCACCGAGCTGTCGCACGCGGTGGAGGCGGTGCGCCGCCACGCCCTGGCCCGCCCTGACGTGGGCTTTGCCATCTGGCACGAAGGCAAGCTGGTGGCGCAGTGGCGCCGCGCCACCCACGAGCAGCGCATGGCCGACGTGCTGGGCGCCGACTTCGTGGACCAGAGCCGGGCGGTGGAACTCCAGGCCGGGCCGATGCGCATCCTGGGCCGGGCCGGCCTGCCGGAGGCCGCCCGCAACCGCAGCGACCACCAGTACGTCTACGTCAACGGCCGCTATGTGCGCGACAAGCTGATCCAGCATGCGCTGCGCAGCGCCTACGAAGATGTGCTGCACGGCCAGCGCCAGCCGGCCTACGTGCTGTTCATCGACATCGAGCCCACACGGGTGGATGTGAACGTGCACCCCACCAAGATCGAGGTGCGCTTCCGCGAATCGGGCGAGGTCTACAGCACGGTGCGCCGGGCGGTGGAGCGCACGCTGGCCCTGCCGGCCGGCGCGGCCCTGCCTGTGGTGCCGCAGACCGCGGCCATCGCTCCGGCCGTGGATGGCGCGCCCCTCCCACCTTCCCAGGGCTGGGATGCCCCCGCCCCGCAGCCATCCGACACGGTCTCCGGCCTGCCGTTCGCCGCCCAGCAGCAGCGGCTGAGCCTGGCCGATCTCTCGCTGCTCTACGCCCGTGAAGAGCCACGCACGCCTTGGTCCGTGTCCGCCCCGGCGACGCCGTCGGCCCCCTTTGCCTCCACGGCGCCTGCAGACCGCGGCGACCCGCCAATGGACCGCGCGGCCGTGCTCAATGGCGACTGGCCACTGGGCCGGGCCCTGGCCCAGCTGGCCGGCGTCTACGTGCTGGCCGAAAATGCCCACGGTCTGGTGGTGGTGGACATGCACGCCGCCCACGAGCGCATCGTCTACGAACGACTCAAGGCCGAAGCCCGTGCCACCGGCATCGCCGCGCAGCCCATGCTGATCCCGGCCAGCTTTGCCGCCACCGGGCTGGAGATCGCCACCGCCGAAGCCCGCCAGGCCGATCTGCATGCCCTGGGCCTGGACCTGAGCCCCCTGGGCCCCACAACGCTGGCCGTGCGCTCGCGCCCGGCGGCCCTGGCCGACGCAGACCCGGTGGACCTGGCGCGTTCGGTGCTGCACGAACTGGCCGAACTGGCCGAGGCCGACGCAGGCCACCTGATCGAGCGGGCCCGCGACGAGCTGCTGGCCACCATGGCCTGCCACGGCGCGGTGCGGGCCAACCGGCGCCTGACCCTGGAAGAGATGAACGCCCTGCTGCGGCAGATGGAAGCCACCGAGCGTTCCGAACAATGCAACCACGGTCGCCCGACCTGGCGGCAGCTGACCATGAAGGAACTGGATGCCCTGTTCCTGCGCGGCCGCTGACCCCCACCGGCCTCCGACTCGAAAGACGCCCATGCGCTCCGACCGCAACATCCAACGCCCTCCCCGCCGCGCCGCCGCGCAACGCGATACCACAGCCGCACCGGCACCGGCCCACGCTGGCGTCAAGGTCAGCTACGCCGAGCCGCAGCGCCCCCCGGCCCGGGAGGCCCGAGACACCTGGGAGGGCCGCCCCCCCCGTGATGCCCGTGACACCCGAGACTTTCGTGAGGCCCGCGGGGACGCGCGTGAGCGCCCGGACCGGCCCGCAACCCGCGATGCCAAGCCCTGGGGAGGTCCGGCGCCGGCAGACAGACGGGACCGTCGCGCGGCCCCCTCGGCCGACGCACGCCCTGCCCGACCGGCACGCCCCGAGCGCGACGCCCAATCCATGGCATCCAGCCGCCCCCGCCAGGAGGATGGCCCCACCCGCACCGGACGCGTCCAGCCAAAGACGGGCGCGGTGGCAGCGGCGCACCCGCGCCGCGAGGTCCCCGAGGCGCCGCGCCCCCACACGCCGGCCCCCGCCCGCGTGGCCCCTGACGACGCGGGCGTGCGCCTGTCCAAGGTGATGACCGAACGGGGTCTGGCCTCGCGCAGGGAAGCCGATGACTGGATCGATGCCGGCTGGGTCAAGGTCAATGGCCAGATGGCCACACTGGGCCAGCGCGTGATGCCGGACGTCGTCATCGAGGTCGACCCGGCCGCGCGGCAGCAGCAGGCCCGACGGGTGACCTTGCTGCTGCACAAGCCGATCGGCTACGTGTCCGGCCAGGCCGAGGACGGTTACGAGCCCGCCAGCGTGCTGGTCACCCCGGGCAACCGCTGGACCGAAGACCCTTCGCGCAAGGAGTTCCACCCCGGCCACGCCCGCGGCCTGGCCCCGGCGGGCCGGCTCGACATCGACTCCACCGGCCTGCTGGTGCTGACCCAGGACGGCCGCATCGCCAAGCACCTGATCGGCAACGACTCCGAGGTCGAGAAGGAGTACCTGGTGCGGGTGGAGTACACCCGGCCCGGCCAGTTGCCCGAAGAAGATCTGAAGCGCCTGAACCATGGCCTGGAACTGGACGGTGTGCAGCTGCGCCCCGCCAAGGTGAGCTGGGCCAACGAGGACCAATTGCGCTTCGTGCTGCGTGAAGGCCGCAAGCGCCAGATCCGCCGCATGTGCGAGCTGGTGGGCCTGAAGGTGGTGGGCCTCAAGCGGGTGCGCATCGGCAGCGTGGTGCTGGGCAAGCTGCCCCTGGGCCAGTGGCGCTACCTGCGCGACGATGAGCGCTTCTGAGTCCAGCGGCCTGCGCTGGGTGGGCCTGGCCGGCCCCACCGCCTCCGGCAAGACAGCCGCGGCCCTGGCCCTGGCCGAGCGCTGGCCGGTGGAGATCATCAGCGTCGATTCGGCCCTGGTCTACCGGGGCATGGACATCGGCACCGCCAAGCCAAGCCTGGCGGAGCAGGCCCAGGTGCCCCATCACCTGATCGACATCCTCGACCCGGCCGAGAGCTACTCGGCCGCCCAGTTCGTGGCCGATGCCGAGCGCCTGATCGGGGAGATCCGAAGTCGGGGCCGACTGCCCCTGCTGGTGGGCGGCACCATGCTGTACTTCAAGGCCCTGATCGGCGGCCTGGACGCCCTGCCGCCAGCCGACCCCGCCGTGCGGGCCACCCTGGACGCGGAAGCGGCCGAAAAGGGCTGGCCGGCCCTGCATGCCGAGCTCGCACAGGTGGACCCCGCCACCGCCACCCGGCTGGCCCCGCAGGATGCCCAGCGCATTCAGCGGGCCTTGGAGGTCTGGCGGGTGACGGGCCAGCCGCTGTCCAGCTTCCACACCCGGGACAGTGCCGCCGCCGAGTTACCCTCGGACCATCTGCTGCTCTCGCTGGAGCCCGACAACCGGGCCTGGCTGCACGCCCGCATCGCCGAACGCTTTGCGCAGATGTTGCAGGCCGGGCTGGTGGAGGAGGTTCGCACATTGCGCGCGCGTGCGGACCTGCACCTGCAGTTGCCCGCCATGCGCTGCGTCGGCTACCGCCAGGTCTGGGAGGCCCTGGACGCCGGACTGGAGGGCCCCCGCCTGAACGCCCGGGTGCTGGACACCGGCGTGGCCGCAACGCGGCAGCTGGCCAAACGCCAGATCACCTGGCTGCGCAGCATGCAACGCGTCGCCATTGCGGCGGATCAGCCGCGTGCCACACAGGAAGTGACAAAGTGTTTGGCTGAACGTCTGGGCAGCCCGCTCCACACTTAATCTAGGTCAAGTTGTGCAACAGGCTGCGTCCCTAGGATGCGCCATGCCTGTCACCCTCTTCAATCAGAACGGCCACGAGTGCCTGATGTTCACCGATCTGGCCGACGAGCACGCCGGCGAAGCGGTGCAGTCGAACCAGTTCCTGATCATCGACGATGGGACGGGCGCAATCATCGATCCGGGTGGCAACCTCGCCTACAGCGAGCTCTACCTGACGATGACCCGGCACTTCACGCCGCAGAAGCTGGAGGCCATCATCGCCTCGCACGCGGATCCGGACATCATCGCCTCGCTGGACCGCTGGACCACTTCGGCCACGCAGGCCAAGATCTATGTGTCCAAGGTTTGGGAACGCTTCATTCCCCATTTCTGCAAGCCTGGCAAGACGGCGGGCCGCGTGGTGGGCATTCCCGACCCGGGCATGCGCATCAGGATCGGCCGCCATGACCTGATCGCCCTGCCGGCTCACTTCATGCACGCCGAGGGCAACTTCCAGTTCTATGACCCGGTCAGCAAGATCCTGTTCTCGGGTGACTTGGGCGTGTCCCTGGTGGGCGGTGAGATCGCCAAGAAGCCTGTGACCTCGCTGGCCACCCTGCTGCCTTCGATGGAAGCCTTCCATCGCCGTTACATGGTGTCCAACAAGGTGCTGCGGCTGTGGGCCGACATGGTCAGCACGCTGGAGATCTCGATGCTGGTCCCGCAGCACGGTGCGCCCATGGCGGGCCCGGCTATCCAGGAATTCATCGCCTGGGTGCGGGATCTGAACTGCGGCATCGATCTGGTCAGCTCGGCCAACTACCGCGTACCGAACTGACCGACCAGATCGCCCGGACGAACCTGTCCGGCCGAACGTGAAGACGGCGCCCGAGGGCGCCGTCTTCGTTCATCAGCCTGTTGATCAGCCCGGTGCCACCGACCGGGACGGATCGCTCTGCCGCGGCTGGATGGGCGCCGCGCGCACGCAGTTGCGGCCGGCATCCTTGGCGGCCAGCAAGGCCGTCTCGGCCTCCTGGATCAGCCCTTCCAGCGCCATTTGGCCCGCATGCACATGGGCCACCCCAACGCTGACCGTGACGACCAGATGGGCCTTGTCCCAGCGGAACGGTGTGGACGCCACCTGCTGGCGAATGCGCTCGGCCGCGTCCAGCGCGCCCAGAGGATCGGTGTGGGGCAGGAAGACCGCCAGCACGGCGCCGCCGAAGCGGGCCAGCACATCGGACTGGCGCAGCGTGGCGCTCACGCGGCGGGTGACCTCCAGCAGCACCGCATCACCGCAGCGCTGACCCATGGTGTCGTTGATACGGCGCAGGTAATCGGCATCGATCAGCAGCATGGCGCCGTCATCACCGTAGCGGCGGCAACGGGCCCAGTCGCGCTCGGCCAGGCGCAGGAACTGGCGGCGGTTGCCCACCCCAGCCAGCTCGTCGTCGACGCACAGCAACTCCCGCTGCTCGCCGGACTGGGCCAGGGCACGCGCCAGATTCAGGGCCACATGCCCGGTCAGCAGGGCCGGCACGGCCGCCACCAAGCCACCCAGCAGGGCGCTGCCCCAGGAGGCATGGTCCAGGCTCAGCAGCACAGCTGCCACCACGGCTCCCACCACGAGGGCAATGCCCACCTGGAACACCTGGGCAGACCGCCAGCCCAGGCGGTCCAGCGTCAGCGACAGTTGGTGGGGCCAATGCCCCTGACGATCACTCATGCCCATCGTTGCCTTGTCGATGATGTAGCCACATTCGACCACATTTCGGCGCCACCGTCGCCGGACTTGAGGGGCGGCGGTCGTGAACTTTCGCCCATCCGGCCAGGGTGCTCAGTGGGCGCCCCCGGCCTCCGCAGCGCCCGCGGCATGGGGCGCCGGCCGCCGGGTGATCCAGATGGCGGCGATCAGCACCACGAAGAGCGCCGAGGACACCAGGAAGACATCGTCGGCGGCGCGGGTAAAGGCCTGCTGGTCGATGAGCCGGTTGATCACCCCCCAGGCCTGGCCAGACTGCAGCCCCCCCTGGGTCAGCCCATGGGCCGCGGCATCCAGCACGGGCGAGCCCACGGGCAGGCTCTCGGTCAGCTGAGCATGGTGCAGGGTGGCGCGGTTCTCCCACACGGTGGTGGCGATGGAGGTGCCCATGGCCCCGGCGGTGATCCGCACAAAATTGGACAGACCGGCCGCGGCTGCAATGCGCTCGGGTTTCAGGCCGGCCAGGGTGATGGTGGTCAGCGGAATGAAGAAGAAGGCCATGGCACCGCCCTGCAGCATCGTCGGCACCAGGATATGGAAGAAGTCCGTGTCGGTCGTGAACATCGAGCGCATCCACAGCACGATGGAAAACACGATGAAGGCCCCGGTGGCCATGACCCGTGGGTCCCACACGCTGACCTTGCGCCCGACGATCGGTGTAAGCAGGATGGCCAGCACGCCCACCGGCGCCAGCGCCATGCCGGCGTCGGTGGCCGTGTAGCCCATCCACTGCTGCAGCCACAGCGGCATCAGCACCACATTGCCGAAGAACAGGCCGTAGGCCATCGACAGGGACAACGTGCCGAAGGCGAAGTTGCGCCCGCCAAACAGCTTGAGATCCACCACCGGGTGGTCGTCGGTGAGCTCCCACACCACGAAGACGGCGAAGGCCACCACCGCCACGACGGCCAGGGTCACGATGGTGCCGGAGGCGAACCAGTCCAGCTCCTTGCCCTTGTCCAGCATCAGCTGCAAGGCCCCAACCCAGATGACCAGCAGGGACAGGCCCACCGTGTCGATCGGCAGCTTGCGGGTGGGCGACTCACGGTGCCGGTAGATGCCCCAGGTGAGCGCGGCCGAGAGCAGGCCCACCGGGACGTTGATGTAGAAGATCCAGGGCCAGGAGATGTTGTCGGTGATCCAGCCGCCCAGCAGCGGCCCGACCACCGGCGCGACCAGCGTGGTCATGCCCCAGAGCGCCAGCGCCATGCCGGCCTTCGCCCGCGGGTAGCTGGCCAGCAGCAGGGTCTGCGACAGCGGGATCATCGGTCCGGCCACCAGGCCCTGCAGGACCCGGAAGCCCACCAGCATCTCCAGTGAGGTGGCAAAGCCGCACAGCCAGCTGCTGACGACGAAGAGCAGCACGCTCCAGGTGAAGAGCTTGACCGCGCCGAAGCGCTGGGTCAGCCAGCCGGTGAGCGGCACCGAGATGGCGTTGGCCACGCCGAAGCTGGTGATGACCCAGGTGCCCTGGTTGGGGCTGACCCCCAGGTCACCGGCAATGGCGGGAATGGACACGTTCGCGATGGACGAATCCAGCACGTTCATGAAGGTGGCCAGCGACAGCGACACCGTGCCCAGCAGCAAGGGCATGCCGTGCAGCGGTGTCGGTTCGTTGGCGGCCGAGGGGGCCTGGCTCATGGAAGACCGTCTCCAGGAAAGAAAGGGGCGCTCAGTTCGCGGCCTGGGGCGTGGTTGCGGCGGCCGCGCGGGCCGGCGCCCGGCCCAGGTTGGCCGCGATCAGGCGCTTGACCAGCGCCTCGGCGTCCCGGTCCTGGGCGTTGTAGACATCGGTGGCCGAGGCCGGCTGGGTGCGCGGCTGGTCCGACAGCAACTTGCCCGACTGGTCCGCGGTGTCGACCGTCACGTTCATCGACAGGCCCACGCGCAGCGGGTGCTCGGCCAGCTCCTTGGCGTCCAGCGAGATGCGCACCGGCACGCGCTGGACCACCTTGATCCAGTTGCCCGTAGCATTCTGGGCGGGCAGCAACGCAAAGGCCGCGCCAGTGCCTGCGCCCAGGCCGACCACCTGGCCGTGGTAGACCACCTTGGTGCCGTAGACGTCGGCCTCCAGCTCGGCAGGCTGGCCAATGCGCAGGCCCTGGAGCTGGCTCTCCTTGAAGTTGGCGTCCACCCACAGGTCATTGAGGGACACCACCGTCATCACCGGCGTGCCGGCCTGCAGGCGCTGGCCCAGCTGCACGTTGCGCTTGGCCACCTGGCCGTCGGTGGGCGCCAGCAGCGTGGCACGCTGCAGCGCCAGATAGGCTTCCCGCATCTTGGCGGCGGCACGCTGAACGGCCGGGTGATCGGCCACGCTGGTGCCGTCGACCATGGCCTGGCTGGCGGCCAACTGCTCGCGTGCGGCCTGCACGGCGGACTCGGACGCCGATGCCGCATTGCGCGCAGCCACCAATTGAACGCTGGCATGCTGGAACTCTTCCTTGCCCACGGCGCCGGTGCTGACCAGCGCGCTGCGGCGGGCCACGTCGTCCTTGGCACGGCTGAGCTCGGCCTGGGCCCGGGACAGGTCTGCCTCGCGCAGCGCCAGTTGGGCCTGCAGGGCCGCCGTGTTGGCATAGAGACCACGGGTCTCGCGCACGGTCTGGGCCAGTTGGGCCTCGGCCTGGTCCAGGGCCACGCGTGCATCGGCCGTGTCGAGCTTGACCAGCGGCTGACCCGCCTTCACGAAATCGGTCTCGTTGGCCTGCACGGCCACCACCGTGCCGCCCACCAGCGGCGTGATCTGCACCACGTTGCCGGAAACATAGGCGTTGTCGGTGTCTTGCAGATGGCGACCGACCATCCAGTGGTAGATGCCCCAGCCGGCGCCAGCCACCACGACGGCAGCGGCGATCACGGTCAGGCCGCGGCGACGGGCGGCGGCGTTGCTTGTCGTTGAATCGTTCATGTCGGGAACTCTTGAAAGTTGTGCGAGCCGGGCTCGTTCGAATGCAATGCGGTCAACCTGGCGGTGCCGCGAGATCAGGGGGTCGCGCGGAGGCTGCGCCATCGGCCACGCGGGCCGGCTCGGCTTGCCATCCACCGCCCAGGGCCGTGGCGAGGTCCACCGCCGCCGTGGCCCGGCGGGCCTGCAGGTCCACCGCCGCGCGCTGCTGGGCCAGCCACTGGCTCTCGGCATTGAGCACGCCGAGGTAGTTGGTCAGGCCGGCGCGGTAGCGGTCCCGGGCGATCTGCCAGGCTTTCTCGGCGCTGGCCAGCGCCGCCGACTGCTCGGTCTGCTGGCGCTCGAGCGACTGGACGGAGCCCAGGGCATCGGCCGCCTCGCGCACGGCGGTCAGGACGGTGGCGTTGTACTGGGCCACGACCGCGTCGCGCTCGGCCTCGCGTCCGCTCAGCTGCGCCGTCAGGCGCCCGCCCTCAAACAGCGGCAGGTGCAGGGCCGGGCCGAAGCTCCATTCACGGCTGCTGGACTTGAACAGGTTGTTCAGCCCCAGCGAGGACAGGCCCACCAGGCCGCTGAGCTCGATGTCGGGATAGAACTCGGCGCGGGCGCTGCGGACATTGGCCCCTGCCGCGTCCACCCGCCAGCGTGCGGCCGCGATGTCAGGCCGGCGTCCGAGCAGGTCGGCGCCCAGGCGGTGCCCACCGGTGCTCAAGCCCGTGCTGGGCAGCGCCGGGCTCAGGCCGTCCAGGGCATCGACGGGCTGCGCGGTGAGCGCTGCCAGCGCGTGGCGCGCCAGCATGATCTGCTCGTCGATGGCCTCGATCTGGCTGCGCGCATCGGGCAGCGCGCCTTCGCTCTGGGTCAGCTCCAGTGCGGTATCCAGGCCAGCGGTCACGCGTTGCCGGGTCAGGCCCAGCATCTCCTCGCGCTGGGCCAGCGTGCGCTCGGCCACACGCTTCTGGGCCGCCAGCCGGCCCAGCTGCAGGTACACCCGGCTGACCTGGCCTGACAGCGTCAGCCGGGCGGCCGAAGCGTCGGCCTCGGCGGCGTGGGCCTGGTCGATCTGGGCGGTCCACTGGGCATCGAGCCGACCGAAGAAGTCCGGCGACCAGCTCAGGGCCGCGTCCAGGGCCCCACTGTTGTAGACGCCGCCGCCGTAGGGCGGCGGGTAGATGCTGTTCTCGGTGAAGCGCTGCCGTGTGACGTTGGCCGCCAGATTGGCCTGCGGTGCGGTGGCCGAATGGACCATGTCGGCCATGGCCCGGGCCTGGGCGGCACGGGCTTGGGCCTGGGCCAGGGTCGGATGGGCGGCCAGGGCCTGGTCGATCAGCCGGGACAGGGTGGCGTCGTCGAAGGACTGCCACCAGTCGCCCGCCAGGGGCGCGGCATCGGCCTGGGTGGACAGACCGGTGCGCTCGGCCCCAAACAGGGCGGCGCCGGGCTGCTCAGGCCCTGGCAGGGCGCAGCCCGCCAGCACGGCCAGCAAAGCCGCGGCCGCCACCCGGCCGGAATGCGCGACACCATGGCGCCGCGGGGAGGTAGGAAAGGACTGAAGCCGGTTCATGGTGATGTCAGGAAGCGCCACCCTGCCCTTCGGCAGTGGCGGACGACTGGGAAAGACGGAGGGCTTCGCCGTTGGCCAGGATGCGCTCCAGCAAGCCGCGCAACAGCATCCATTCGTCATGGGTGAAGCCACTGAGGTGCCGGTTGAGCACCCGGCAGAGCACCTCGGGCACCTGGCTGGCAATGGCCTGGCCCTCGGGCGTGAGTGCCACGTGCACGACCCGGCGATCGCTGGTCGAGCGCTCGCGGCGCAGCAGGCCCTTGCTCTCCAGGCGGTCCAACAGACGGGTGGTGGCCCCGGGGTCCAGTTGCAGGTCGCGGGCCAACCCGGCCACCGTGGACTGCCCGCAGTTGTAGAGTTTGAACAGTGGCATCCACTGGGCGTGGGTCATGTCCCAGGCAGCCAGTTCCTGGTCCGCATCGGCCAGGATGCTGGCCAGCACCCGACGCATCATGTAACCAACACTGATCTCCGGCCGGAACTCCGCGGGCTGGTAGAAGTCAGCTGGAATGGGAGGCGAATTCATGAGGCGGATGATATTTGCCCAAGCAATGAATGACGCGGCAATCAAAATTGACCCCAGGAGACATGAGGGTCATTGCCGGGTCGGTTCGGGTGCTTGCCGCCCTGGCCCCGGCCAGGGTGTTTCCTGTCTGTCCAACCGTCGCTGAAAAGGAGAACACACATGAACACGATGTCCCAGGATCTGCCCCGCTCCCCTCGTCTGATGCGAGGCACAGGGGTGGCGCTTGCCGTGGCGCTGGCCTTCAGTGGCTGTGCGGAGATGGGCGCGCGCGAGAAGGGCACCGCCACAGGGGCCGCGATCGGCGCGATCGGCGGCGCTGTGATCAGTTCTGCCACCGGCGGCAAGGCGGGCACGGGCGCGCTGATCGGCGGTGCCGTGGGCGCCGTGGCCGGCAACATCTGGTCCAAGCGCATGGAAGACAAGCGCAAGCAGATGGAAGCGGCCACCCAGGGCACGGGCGTGGAAGTCAGCCGCACGGCCGACAACCGCCTGCAGGTGAACGTCCCCAGTGACATCAGTTTCGACGTCGGACGCTCGGCCCTGCGGCCGGCGCTGCATCCGGTGCTCGACAAGTTCGCCTCCGGCCTGGACAGCAGTATGAAGGTGATGGTCATCGGCCACACCGACAGCACCGGCAGTGACGCCATCAACGACCCCTTGTCGGTCGACCGAGCCGCCAGCGTGCGGGACTATCTGGTGATGCGCGGGGTTTCGCCCACCCGGATCTCGATCGAGGGCAAGGGCTCGCACCAGCCCATCGCGGACAACGCCACGGTGGACGGACGGGCCCGCAACCGCCGCGTCGAGATCTTCCTGAGCGAGGCCCAACCCCAAGGCTGAGCCCAACGCTCCCCGACGGACCGGCAGGGCAGCGCCTAGAATCCTGCGCTTCCGCGGTGCCCCGCCGCCCTGCCGATCTGCCGCCATGACCTCCTCCGCCACGCCCAGCGCGCCGCGCCCCGTCCGCCACCAGTACGAGGACTTCATGCGCCATGTGTACGAGCATGGCGTGGCCAAGGGCGACCGCACCGGCACCGGCACCCGCAGCGTGTTCGGCCACCAGATGCGCTTCGACCTGAACGAGGGCCTTCCGCTGGTGACCACCAAGAAGGTCTACCTGCGGGCCATCATCGTCGAGCTGCTGTGGTTCCTGCGTGGCGACAGCAATGTGAAGTGGCTGCAGGAGCGCGGCTGCACGATCTGGGACGAATGGGCCCGCGAAGACGGCGACCTCGGTCCGGTCTACGGCGTGCAATGGCGCAACTGGCCCACACCGGACGGCCGCCACATCGACCAGATCAGCGAGGTGGTGCGCACGCTGCGCAGCAACCCCGATTCGCGCCGCATCATCGTCAGCGCCTGGAATGTGTCCGACCTGGACCGCATGGCCCTGATGCCCTGCCACGCGTTCTTCCAGTTCTACGTCTCGCCCGAACTGGGGCCCAACGGCAAGCGCAAGCTCAGCTGCCAGCTCTACCAGCGCAGCGCCGACATCTTCCTGGGTGTGCCGTTCAACATCGCCAGCTACGCGCTGCTGACCCACATGCTGGCCCAGCAGTGCGACCTGGACGTGGGCGACTTCATCTGGACCGGCGGCGACTGCCACATCTACGACAACCACCTGGAGCAGGTGCAAACCCAGTTGGCGCGCGAGCCCCTGCCCTACCCGGTGCTGAACATCAAGCGGCGCCCGGCCTCGATCTTCGACTACGAGCCCGAGGACTTCGAGGTGCTGGACTACCAGCACCATGCGCCGATCAAGGCCCCCGTCGCGGTCTGAGGGGGCCACGATGATCCGTCCTACCGTGCTGGTCCTGATCGCCGCGGTGGCCCGCAACGGCGTGATCGGGCGGGACAACCAGTTGCTCTGGCACCTCCCCGAGGACATGGCCCACTTCCGCGAGACCACCCGCGGCGCGCCGGTGATCATGGGCCGCAAGACCTGGGAATCTCTGCCGCCGCGGTTTCGTCCGCTGCCGGGGCGTCGCAACATCGTGCTCAGCCGTCAAGCTGGCGGTGTGGCCGAAGGCGCCGAGGTGGTTGCCAGCCTGGACGAGGCCCTGCTGCGCCTTCAGGCATCACCGCAGGCTTTCGTGATCGGCGGCGAACAGCTCTACCGCCTGGCTCTGCCACGCGCCGACCAGCTCGTGCTCACCGAACTCGACCGCGACTACGAAGGTGATGCACATTTCCCGCGCTGGGACCGCGATGCCTTCACCGAAGTCGACCGCCGTCCCGCGCAGTCCGCACCAGCCGACGGTCCGGGCTATGCCTTTGTCACTTACCAGCGGCGCCCAGGCGCCTGAAACAGCCACCATGTCCGACCACGGCTTCCACGTCCACGGCCCCCACGATCACGAACTGGAGCACGCTGCCCATGCCGACCCCGGTGGCATGGCCGGGCAACTGGCGGTGGTGACAGCCATCCTGGCGACGGTGGGTGCGCTGTTCTCCTACATGGGCGGTGCCGCCCAGGCCAATGCTGTGCTGGACAAGAACACGGCCGCGATCAAGAAGACCGAGGCCTCGGACCAGTGGAATTACTACCAGGCCAAGAGCAGCAAGCAGAGCCTGGCCGAACTGGCCGCCCTGCTGGTGCCCGAAGACAAGCGGGCCGACTACACGCAACAGGCCCAGCGCTACAAGAACGAGAAAGAAGAGATCAAGTCCAAGGCCGAGGCACTGGAGCAGGAATCCAAGGACTGGGACGACCGGTCCGAACAGCAGCTGCACATCCACCACCGCTGGGCCCAGGCCACCACCGTGCTGCAGGTCGCCATCGCCATGGCGGCCATCGCCATGCTGACGCGGCGCCGCTGGCTGGAATGGGCCACGATCGGCGGCGGCGTCCTGGGCGCCGCCATCGGCGTGGCCGCCCTGCTCCACCTGTGACCTCAGCCAGAGCTCAGGCGGGAGCCAGGGCCCCGCGGGCCCCGATCCAGCGGGCCAGCTCGTCGGCCGGCATCGGCCGGCCATACAGATAGCCCTGCAGCTCGTCGCAGCGGGCCAGGGTCAGTGCCTGAGCCTGCTCCCCGGTTTCCACCCCCTCGGCCACCACGGTGAGGCCCAGCGTGTGCCCCAGGCCGATCACGGCATGGATCACCGCCAGATGGGTGCTGTCCTCCAGCATGCCCAGCACGAAGGACCGGTCGATCTTGAGCCGGTCGATGGGGAAGCGGTTGAGGTAGTTGAGGCTGGAATAGCCGGTGCCGAAGTCATCGATCACCAGCCCGACGCCCAGGGCCCGGATCTCGCGCAGCACCACCAGGTTGGCCTCCACGCTGTCCATCAGCATGGACTCGGTCAACTCCAGCTCCAGCACGCCTTGGGGCACGGCGTAGCGCTGCAGGCAGGCCCGCAGATGGTCCAGCAGCCCGGGGTGCCGCAGCTGCACGGCGGACAGGTTCACCGAAACCTCCCGCGGCAACTGACCAGAACGCTGCCAGGCCTGGATCTGCCGGCAGGCCTCCTCGATGACCCAGGCCCCGATCGGCACGATCAGCCCCGACTCCTCGGCCACCGGGATGAACTGAGCGGGTGAAACAGCCCCCAGTTCCTCGTGGTGCCAGCGCAGCAAGCCCTCCACCCCCACCAGTTCCGCCGTGCCGGCAGCCACCCGCGGCTGCCAGTGCAAGGCCAGGCCGTCGCCCTCCGTGGCCTGGCGCAGCGCCGCCTCCATGCTCAGGCGCTGTTGGGCGCGCTCGGTCATCTCCTGGCTGTAGAACTGCGCACTGTCCCGTCCTTCGGACTTGGCCTGGTACATGGCCGTGTCCGCGTGGCGCATGAGCAGGTCCAGTTCATCCGCATCGTCGGGGTACATCGCAATGCCCACGCTGCAGGAAACATGCAATGCGTGCTCGTTGACCTGGTGGGGCGCGCGGATCAGCGGGATCAGGCGCTGGTCCACCACATGCGCCACCTCGTCCGCGTCATGCACGCCACTGAGCACGATGATGAACTCGTCCCCCCCGAGGCGGCTCACGGTGTCGCCCGCGCGCACCGCATCCGACAGGCGCTGCGCCACCGACCGCAGCACGCCATCGCCCACGTGGTGTCCCAGCGTGTCGTTGATGTCCTTGAAACGGTCCAGGTCGACGAAAAGGAGCGCCACGTGTCCGCCGGTGCGCTGGGCCTGCTGCAGGGCCATGCGCAGCCGCTCGATGCACAGCGTGCGATTGGGTAGGCCGGTCAGGACATCGTGGTGCGCCAGGTACTGGATGCGCTCTTCGCTCTTCTTGCGGTCGCTGATGTCGATCGAGGTGAAGATGTAGTGGGACCAGGCGCCCTGGGGCTCGCGCACGCCACTGACCATGAGCCAGGCCGGAAAGTCGCTGCCGTTGCGGCGCTTCAGGCGCAACTCGCCCTGCCAGGTGCCGCGCTTGGCCACCACCTCCCACATCGTCTCCAACATGGTCGAAGGCACCTGGAACAAGGTCTCGGGTGCCGCGCCGACCACCTCGCCCACATCCCGCCCGGTGGAGCGGTAGAAGGCCTGGTTGGCCGACAGCACCCGCCGGTCGGCGTCGGCGATCAAGATGCCTTCGGACGAGGCCTCGTACACCTTGGCCCACAGCTCCAGGCGCCGCTCCATCAGCTTCAGGTGGTTGATGGGGGTGAACAGGGTCAGCACAGCGTCTTGCCCCTGGTACTCCAGACGCCGTGCCGACAGCACCGCCCAGGCGGTCTCGTGGCCACCATGCCAACGGACCTCGAACTCGTCGACAGCATCGCGGTCGGCCAACTGCTGGAAGAAGCGGGCCCGCACCGAAGGTTCCAGGCTGGTGGCCCAGGGATCGCGACGGCGCCCCGCCAGCCAGGCCTCGGCCGGCGCGTTGGCGTGCAACACCTCGTGGCCGGGAATGGCGGTCACCACGATGGCGATCGGTGTCGCCTCCAGCAAGGCCTGCTGAGCGTGTGCCGCCCGGGCGCTGGCAGCCATTTCCTGCTGCTCTTCACGGGCACGGTCGAGCTCCTCCAGCATGCCGTTGAAGCCCGTGACCAGGCGCCCGATCTCGTCCTGGCTGGACCATTCGGCGCGCAGACTGTGGTCACCCGTGCGCCCGACGGTGTCCACCACCTGGGACAGCCGACGCAGCGGGAAGCGGATCTGCTGCGCCACCATGTAGACCATGCCCAGGATGCAGCCGAGCAGGAACAGCGCCGTGCCCAGATGCAGCCACATGCGGGTGTACAGCCCGGAGACCCGCTCGTGAAGCATCATGTCCAGCGTGTCGCCTGCGCCGCGCCAGGTGTCACGCAACTGCTCCAGCAAGGCCTGCTGGCTGGCCTTCAGCATGGCCTGTGCCGCGATGTCGTCCGGCGCCTCGACCCAGCGCCTGGCCGCGTTGCGGAACCCCTCGATCTGCGCCACCAGGGCTGCCTCGCGTTGGCCTTGCAAGCCTTTGAGCGCGGGGCGCGCGGCCTGGGCCTCTGACCAGTCCGACTGCATGCCCCGCAGCGTGGCGTCAAGCTGCCCTTCGAGCACCAGGTACTGGGTGGCCCGCGAAGCATCGTGATGCTCGGCCAGATGGGCCGCGATGCGGTGCTGTGCCTCCAGCAACTCGGGGAAGCGCAGCACGATGAGCGACATCATGTAGTAGCTGTCCAGGTCCGGATCAAGGATCAGGTTGGACTGGTTGCCCAGGCGGGTCAGCAGGGCGCGGCCTTCACCGATGACAGCGGATGCCGCGGGCGAAGGCTCCAGCGCCGCCACCAACTGCTGGTTGAGTTCACCGCTGCCCATGCCGGCCCCATGCTCCTGCTCCTGCGCCCGCAGCCGCTGCACATGCTGTGGCCAGCTCAGGCGGGGTGCGGCGTCCGCGCCCAGTCGGGCCCCGTCGATCAGGGTGTCACGCAGGGCACTGATGTAGGTATTGCCCGCGATCTCCTTGCGGGCGAAGTCGATGAACAGAAACTTCTCGTTGACCAGGATGCTGGTGACGTAGATCACTGCGCACAGATCCAGCAGATAGATCAGCAGCAGCTTGCGCCCCACGCTCAGCCGCGACAGCAGGCGAGCGAAAGGGTTTCGGGTTGTATCAGGCATAGCGGCAGGTTTAGCAAAGCCCATGCCGCTTCTCGCAGCGCGGTGTGCAGTTTTCGATAGCATGCGCACATGCAATTCGCCACCTGGAATGTGAACTCCCTGGCCGTGCGCCTGCCCCAGTTGCTGGACTGGCTCTCAGCCCACCCTGTGGACGCCCTGGTCCTGCAGGAGACCAAGCTGACCGACGACAAGTTCCCGCAGGCCGAGATCGAGGCCGCGGGCTACCAGGTCGCCTTCCACGGCCAGAAGACCTACAACGGGGTGGCGCTGCTGTCGCGCAGTGCCGCCACCGAGATCACCAAGAACATCCCTGGCCTGGCCGATGAGCAGGCACGGGTCATCGCGGGGACGGTGGGCGACACACGGGTCATCGGCGCCTATTTCCCGAACGGGCAGGCACCGGGCAGCGAGAAGTTCGCCTACAAGATGCAGTGGCTGGAGGCGCTGCAGGCCTGGGTCCGCGAAGAACTGGACCGCCACCCGCAGCTGGTGCTGATGGGCGACTTCAACATCGCGCCGGAAGACCGCGACGTCTACGACCCGGTGGCCTGGGCCGGCCAGATCCACTGCACCCCGGAAGAGCGTGCGCATTTCCAGCAGTTGCTGGGCCTGGGCCTGAGCGACGCGTTCCGCCTCTTCGAGCAGCCCGCGAAGAGCTGGAGCTGGTGGGACTACCGCAACCTGGCGTTCCGTAAGAACCAGGGCCTGCGCATCGACCACATCCTGGTCAGTCCGGCGCTCAAGCCCCGCGTCACGGCCTGCGAAATCGACAAGGCGCCGCGCAAGAACGAGCGCCCGAGCGACCACGCGCCGGTGATCGTCACGCTCGCCGACCAGCCCTGAGGCAGCGTGACAGCGCCGGCCGCACGCGCGGCCGGTGACTCAGTCGTCCAGGGACAGTTCCTGGATCTTGCGGGTGATGGTGTTGCGGCCGATACCCAGCTTCTGGGCGGCCTCGATGCGCCGGCCGCGAGTGATGTGCAGGGCCGTGCGGATCAGCCGTGCCTCGAACTGCCGCGTGAGCAGGTCCCAGACCTCGGGCGAGCCAGACTCCAGCAGACGCCGGGCCTCGATCTCCAGGTCACTGAGCCAGCGCGGATCTCCGCCCAGCCCCTCGGACACGGCGGTCTGCCCCGCGGTGGGCAAGGCACCCACCGGTTGAGCGACCGGCGCGTCCTGCGCAGGCATGCCTTGCGGTAGGCCGCTGGAAACGGGCATGAAGGTCGCTGGCGCCGCGGCCGGAAGGTCCGACGCCGGGGACTGGCTCAGGATCTCGGGCGGCAGATCCTTGCTCTCGATCACCTGGGCCGGGGCCATCACGGTCAGCCAGTGGCAGACATTCTCCAACTGCCGCACGTTGCCCGGGAAGCTGAAGGTCTTGAGGCGCTCCAGCGCCTCGTCGGTGATGCGCTTGGGCTCCACGCCCAGTTCCTTAGCACTCTTCTGCAGGAAGAAGCGGGCCAGGGCCGGCACGTCCTCGGCCCGCTCGCGCAACGGGGGCAGACGCAGGCGGATGACATTCAACCGGTGGAACAGGTCCTCCCGGAAGACCCCATCGCGCACCCGCTGCTCCAGGTTCTGGTGGGTGGCTGCGATGACCCGCACATTGGCCTTGAGCGGCTGGTGACCGCCCACCCGGTAGAACTGACCATCGGACAGCACGCGCAGCAGGCGGGTCTGCAGGTCGAAGGGCATGTCGCCGATTTCGTCCAGGAACAGGGTGCCACCATCGGCCTGCTCGAAGCGGCCGCGACGCATGGTCTGCGCACCGGTGAAGGCACCCCGCTCGTGACCGAACAGCTCGGACTCCAGCAAGTCCTTGGGAATGGCCGCGGTGTTGATGGCGATGAAGGGCCCATTGGTGCCCTGCTCGCCGCGCGGGCTGTGGCGGTGCAGCGCCCGGGCCACGAGCTCCTTGCCCGAGCCGGACTCGCCGGTGATCAGCACCGTGACATTGCTCTGCGAGAGGCGGCCGATGGCGCGGAAGACATCCTGCATGGCCGGAGCCTGGCCGAGGATCTCGGGCACCGGCAGGTTGCGCTCGTCGCTGACCTCCTCGCGCAGGCTCTCCTCCACCGCACGCCGGATGAGCTCCACCGCCTTGGTGAGGTCGAAGGGCTTGGGCAGGTACTCAAAGGCCCCGCGTTGGAAGGCCGAGACCGCGCTGTCCAGGTCCGAGTAGGCGGTCATGATGATGACCGGCAGGTTCGGCAACTGCTCCTTGACCTTGCCCAACAGGTCCAGCCCGGAGCCACCCGGCATGCGGATGTCGCTGACCAGCACCTGGGGTTCGTCGTCGGCCAGCGCCGCCAGCACCTCGCGGGGGTTAGAGAAGCTGCGCACCGGCAGTTGCTCGCGCGCCAGCGCCTTCTCCAGCACGAAGCGGATGGATTGATCGTCGTCGACGATCCAGATGGGTTTCATGGGGCAGTCTTTGCGTCAGGGCAACGGGATCAGGATCTTGAAGACCGTGCGTCCCGGCTCACTGTCGCATTCGATCGTGCCCTGATGCTGCTGGACGAAGGTTTGCGCCAGAGTGAGCCCCAGCCCGGAGCCCCCTTCACGCCCTGACACCAGGGGGTAGAAGATGCGCTCCTTCAGGCTGTCGGGGATGCCTGGTCCGTTGTCCTCGACATGCAATTCCAGTGCCAATCGATATCGCTGCTTGCCAATGGTCACTTGTCGCGCCACACGCGTGCGCAGCACGATGCGGGCGTCGCCCTGCTCAATCCGCTCGTTCAGCGCCTGGCAGGCGTTGTGAACGATGTTGAGCAAGGCCTGAATGAGTTGCTCACGGTCGCCCCGGAATTCGGGCAGCGACGCGTCGTAGTCGCGCTCCACCGACAGCCCGCGCGAGTGTTCGGCCAGCACCAGTGCCCGCACACGTTCGCAGACTTCATGGATGTTCACGTCACCGATCACATGCGGCTTGCGGTGCGGTGCCAGCAAACGGTCCACCAGGGTCTGCAGGCGGTCGGCCTCGTGGATGATGACCTGGGTGTACTCGGTCAGCTCCGGCGAAGGCAGGTCCATGGCCAACAGCTGCGCCGCGCCACGGATGCCGCCCAGCGGGTTCTTGATCTCGTGGGCCAGGTTGCGGATGAGTTCCTTGGTGATCTGCGCCTGACCCATGGCCCGCTCCTCGCGGTCCTGGCGGGTCTGCTGCTCGATCTCGAGCATCTCGACCAGGATGCGCTGGTGGGATGGCTCGGTCTGGCTGACGATCACATGGACGGGCAGCGGATCTGTGAAGCCCACCACGCTGCGGCGCAAGGCGCCCTCGAAGCGGCGTGTGGCAAATTCGTTGCGGGAGACGGCCTGGATGGCCTCGTGCAACTGGGCCGGCTCGCGAAACCAGTCCAGCAGGGAGCTCTTGACCAGCGAGCGCCGGGACTGGCCGATCATGGTCTCCAGTCCGGCATTGGCGTACAGGCAGAAGCCGTCCGGGGTGACCACCGCCACCATGGTGGCCAGCAGGTCGAAGCTCTCCCAGGCCCGGGCCTCGATGGATTCCTGTGAACGAAGCAATTTCACCTTCACGATGGCAGCCGGCTCAGTCCAGCTTGCCCAGTTCGCGCTTGATGGCCGCCACATCGGCCTCCTTGCGCGAGATGGATGCCTTCAGATCGGCGGTGCGATCCAGGTACTTTTGGTAGTTGCGCTCGTCGCCTCGACGCTCGGGCTGGCCGTTGTTGTATTCCTTCTTGAGGGCATCCAACTCGCCCTGCGCCTTGCCCAACTCGTCCGACAGGATGCGCTTGGCATCACTGTCGCGGGCCTTCTGCTCGCTGCGGTCCACCTTGGACTCGGCTCCCGCTCCACTGGCCGGCGCCGTCGATGCGGAGCGCGACTTCGGCCCCGAAATGGTCGTCGGCTCCGTCGCCTCCTTGGCCTTGCAACCCCTCTGGGCAGCCTCCTTGGCGCTCAGCGTGTTGGTGAACACATTGCCCGGGCACACATAGTAGACGGAGCCACTCTGAGCCAGGACCGGCAGCGGCGCCGACATCGCGAGGACCAGAAAGCCAGACGCCGCCAGATGCGTGCATGCGGGGCGAAGCAGAGACGAAGCAAACGACTTCATGAGGGCATTGTCACTCGAAAAAAAAAGGGACGGCAACCGCCGCCCCCTTTCCGTAGAGCATGCCTGCCGTGCAGGTCACAGAGCGTAGTACATGTCGTACTCGACCGGGTGCGTGGCCATGCGGAAGCGGGTCACCTCTTGCATCTTCAGCTCGATGTAAGCGTCGATGTAAGCATCGGTGAACACGCCACCCTTGGTCAGGAACGCGCGGTCCTTGTCCAGGTAGTCCAGGGCCTGGTCCAGGCTGTGGCAGACGGTCGGGATCTTCGCGTCTTCTTCCGGCGGCAGGTGGTACAGGTCCTTGGTGGCGGCTTCGCCCGGATGGATCTTGTTTTCCACGCCGTCCAGACCGGCCATCAGCAGGGCTGCGAAGGCCAGGTACGGGTTGGCCGAGGGATCCGGGAAGCGCGCTTCGATGCGGCGGCCCTTCGGGTTGGCCACGTACGGGATGCGGATCGAGGCCGAACGGTTCTTGGCCGAGTAGGCCAGCTTCACCGGGGCTTCGAAGCCCGGCACCAGACGCTTGTACGAGTTCGTACCCGGGTTGGTGATGGCGTTCAGGGCACGGGCGTGCTTGATGATGCCGCCGATGTAGTACAGCGCGAACTCGCTCAGGCCGGCATAGCCGTCGCCAGCGAACAGGTTCTTGCCATCCTTCCACACGGACTGGTGCACGTGCATGCCGGAGCCGTTGTCACCAACGATCGGCTTGGGCATGAAGGTCGCGGTCTTGCCGTAGGCATTGGCGACGTTCACGATGATGTACTTCTGCAGTTGCAGCCAGTCCGCACGCTCGACCAGCGAGCTGAACTTGGTGCCGATTTCCATCTGACCGGCGTTGGCCACTTCGTGGTGGTGCACCTCGACCGGAATGCCCATCTGCTCGAGCAGCAGGCACATTTCCGAGCGCATGTCCTGGCCGCTGTCGACCGGGGGCACCGGGAAGTAGCCGCCCTTGACGGTGGGACGGTAGCCGGTGTTGCCGTGCTCGTATTCCTTGCTGCTGTTCCAGGCAGCTTCTTCGGATTCAATCTTGAAGAAGCAGCCGGACATGTCGTTGCCCCAGCGGATGCTGTCGAACACGAAGAATTCGGGTTCGGGGCCGAAGAAGGCGGTGTCGCCCAGGCCGGAAGCGCGCATGTAGGCTTCGGCGCGCTTGGCCAGCGAGCGCGGATCGCGCTCATAGGGCTTGCCATCGGTGGGATCGATGACGTCGCAGGTCAGGATCAGGGTGGGCTCTTCGAAGAAGGGATCGATGTTGGCCGTGTTCGGGTCCGGCATCAGCAGCATGTCGGAGGCTTCAATGCCCTTCCAGCCGGCGATCGAGGAGCCGTCGAAGGCATGGCCCGACGTGAACTTGTCTTCGTCAAAGGCGGACACCGGCACGGACACGTGCTGTTCCTTGCCACGGGTATCGGTGAAGCGGAAGTCAACGAACTTGACTTCGTTGTCCTTCACCAGCTTCATCACATCGGCGACGGTCTTGGCCATCAAAAAGGCTCCTGGCGGATGAGTTGTCAACAAGTTGCTCGGAGGATGTCGGGCTGGAAATGGCGCTTGTCTACGACCAGTCCGGGGGCATCACAGCGGGGAAAAATGTAGCAGAAACCATGCCCACAAATGGTGATCCCATTCATCCCAGTCAGGCGCTGAGGCCATCAAGCTGACGCCACAGGACAGACAATGCACCGGCGCAGGCCGTCCATCGGGCTCCACGGCCGAGGAAGCCCCGTTTTGGAATCAGTGTCACCACAATGGTGCATTTAGGATGCACCAAGTTGGAGTCAGTCCGCGGGCTGGACCCGCACCCCCGCCCGGGCCGCCAGGGCCTGCTTCAAGTGCGTGAACGCGGTCGCAGCAGCCTGAGGCGGCCCTTTGACGCCCAGCTCGATGTGCAGCCCACGCTCGGGGTGATCCACACTGGGCAGGCTGAAGACCTTGACGCCGCTGAACCGGGCCTCGATCTCCTCCATCAGCGGCGTGAGCGCAGCCTCGTTGGCCCCGAAGACGTAGAGCGCGTGCTCCTGGTGTTCGGGCGAGCGCAGATCGGTGTAGCGGTGGTCGAGCACCCATTCGATCATCGGGTGGGCCATCACCGGGAACCCGGGCACGAAGTGGACATGGCCCACGGAGAACCCCGGGATCTTGTTGTAAGGGTTGGGAATGAGTGACGCCCCGACCGGAAAGACACCCATGTTCAGCCGGTGCACGTTGTCGGCCCGGTCCGGCTCGTAGGGCACCCCCTGTTCCACGGCCACATCCCGCATGCGCTCCTGGATCAGGGCCTTGGCCTCGGGATGCAGCTGCAGTGGCTGACCACAGGCCAGGGCGGCGCACTGCCGGGTGTGGTCGTCCGGCGTGGCACCGATGCCGCCGCAGGAAAACACCACATCGCCGCTGCCAAAGGCCTCCCGCAGGGCGACGGTGATGCGCTCGCGCTCGTCGCCGATGTAGCGCGCCCAGGCCAGCGAATGCCCGCGAGCGGCCAGCAACTCGATGACCTTGGCCATGTGCTTGTCCTGGCGGCGACCGGAGAGGATTTCGTCGCCGATGATGATGAGACCGAAGTTCATGAGCCGATGGGGATGGACGGTGAGATGGCAGGCAAGCGGCTCAGCCCTGGGCGGAGCCAGGCTCGGCGGGCAAGATGACAGGACCGGCCGAAGCCGGATCACCCGCCTGTACCCGGGCCCGCTGGAGCGCCGCCAGCAGATAGTGGACGAACCACAGACAGGAGAACGCGAACACCAGGGTGTAGAGCCAGATGGACACGGCGATCAACAGCGGTGCCAGGATCAGCGCCATCGCGCTGACGGCCCAGATCAGCGAAGGCGCCGCCCCCAGAAAACCCGAGATCAGGCCGATCAGCAGCAACGGCCAGCGGTGTTCCCGCTGCAGGCTCAGCCGCTCTTCCAGGCTGGCATGCTCGGACAGCGCGTCGTAGGTCATGACCTGGGCGGTGAGCCAGCCCCAGATCATCGGCGGGATCACCAGCGCCAGCGGTGGCACCAACCACAACGGCACCGTGAGGATGAGCGCCACCATGGCCACCAGGGTGAAAAGCCCGGAGCGCCAGGCACTCTCCCAGAGCTGCCCACCCCGCTTGCGTTCCAGTGCCGGGAAGCGCCGCTCGGCCACCAGGCTAACCAGGGCCGGCATCATCAGCAGCGCCACCAGCAGCAGGGACATGACCACGGCCACCGGCACCGCCAGCGCCACGATGATCATCGGCGCCATCACGGCACGGAAACTGGCCCCCACATAGGTGTCCATCCAGCGCAGCACGGCCTCGGTCAGCGCCCAGTTCTCCAACTGGGCACGGACAGCCGAAACCGCCGGCTCCCAGAAGAAGTAGCCCATCACGAGGAACAGACCGCCAGCGATGAGCAAGGGCAACAGGGTCAGCCCGATCACCCGCGGCCGCATGAGATAGGCCGCAGCGCGCCAGAAGGAATCCAGGAGAAGCTTCATGTCATTCAGCGGGCCAGTGAGACCCGCCCTTGGCTCCCCGGTCTGCCCGAAGAGCAGCCTACATCACTCGTCGTCGCCACCCAGCACCGAGCCCAGCAGGCCGCCGGCACCGAAGCCCCCCAGCAGGGAGCCTTCCTCACGCGAGCCTCCCATCTGCGGCGCCGCCGCGAACACACGGCTGGCCAGGCGCGAGAAGGGCAGGCTCTGCAGCCAGACCGTGCCCGGACCGGTGAGCTTGGCGAAGAACAGGCCCTCGCCACCAAACAGCGCGGTCTTGACCTTGCCGACGTACTGGATCTCGAAGTTCACATCGGGCGTGAAAGCCACCACGCAACCGGTGTCGACCAGCAGGGTCTGGCCCGGCTGAAGCTCGCGGCGAAGGACCGTCCCGCCCGCATGCACGAAGGCCAGGCCATCGCCCTCAAGCTTCTGCATGATGAAGCCCTCGCCGCCGAAAAAGCCGACCGACAGCTTCTGCTGGAAGTAGACGCCCAACGACACCCCACGCGCAGCACACAGGAAGGCATCCTTCTGGCACACCAGCATGCCACCGAGTTGGCTCAAATCCATCGGCAGGATCTTGCCGGGATACGGTGCCGCAAAAGCCACCCGCAGCTTGCCGCTGGCCTGGTTGGTGTAGACGGTGGTGAACAAGGACTCACCGGTGATCAGGCGCTTGCCCGCCCCCAGCAGCTTGCCGAACAGCCCGCCGGTCGACTTCGAGCCATCGCCGAACACCGTGTCCATCCCGATGCCTGCGTCCATGAACATCATGCTGCCGGCTTCGCCCACGGCCGCCTCACCCGGATCCAGTTCGACTTCGACGAACTGCATCTCCGAGCCCTTGATTTCATAGTCCACCACATCCATGGCCATCGCGATCCCCTTGGGAGAATGAGTCAGAAGGGGCAGATGGTACCGAAGGCCCATGACCCCGCGCATTCCCATGCGAACTCGGGATGGACCTTTCCATCCCAGACGGCAGACTGCATCGGCATGGACACCGCACCGTCAGGCCAGCCGCCCCTGCTGCGCCGCAACAAGGTCATCTGGCTCTTGAGCGCCATCGCCTTGCTCGTTTTGGTGGTCTGGGTGTCTCGGTCTGTGGCGCGGAGCTCACCTGCACCGGCAGCAGCCACAGGGCAAACGCTTTCCAAGCCGCCCGTTCACCCAGCATCGTCGCTTTCCTGGGGGAGTGCAGCGCCAGGCGCGGGGCAAAGCGCCGAGGCTTCCGTTCCGGATGGGCTCACGGCGCAGGAGTGGGCCCAGGTGCAGCCGGCCCTGGCCAGCGACCCCGATGCAGCGTCGGAACTTCAGCGCATCGGGCGCTGGCTCAGCTTCCAACGCCGGGGGCAGCGCTTCCAGGAAGCGCTGCATCGCCAGGATCACGGCCCCGAAACACAGGCGCTGGCCCGTCGGATCGACGCAGAGATCGACACCCACTTGGCACTGGGCGAATTGAGCGGCCCCGAAGCGCTGGCACTCAAGTCCGCAGTGCTGGGCGAACTGGAACCTGACACGCCAACCCGGGCGCAAACCCTGAGGCAGTGGCGTGAGACGCAGATCGACCGCCATCCCCCAGCCGCGGACCCCAGGGATGCGGCCTACGCCACGGCACAGGCCGAGATCGTCGCCCGCTGGCGCAGCCAGTCTGGCGAATCCCCCAACAGCGATGCGCTCCGGGCCCAGTTGATCCAGGCGCGGGCGCGGGTGTACGGCCCCTCCGCGCCCGCCCCCTGAACCCCGCGCTTTCTGAGCATCCCGCATTGCCGCCCCAAGAAGCCCAACCACGAGGAGACACCATGCGCAGCCCGTTCACCCAAGATCGCTGGACCGCTTCCCGAGTCCGCCGCTGGCTGCTGTGCAGCGCACTGCTGGTCAGTCCCTGGGCCCAGGCAGGCTACTTCACCTGGGACATGGTGGAACTGCCGGCCTCGTCCGGCGCCGCCTGCGGCAACGGCACGCCCTACCGCTTCTTCGTCAACCGCACACCACTGAACCACGACGTCGCCATCACCTTTGAGGGCGGCGGCGCCTGCTGGGACCAGAACGCCTGCGAAGGCAAGGGGGACTATGCCGCGAGCAATCCGGACGGCATCCCACCGGATTACATGAAGTCGCTGAAGTACATGGCCGCGAGGGGCCTGGTGACGCCCTTCTCCTCGCGCCTGGACCCGCTGCAGAAAGCCCGCACCCAGGACTGGAGCCTGGTCTACCTGCCCTATTGCACGGGCGACGTGCATGCGGGCCAGAAGGTGGTCGTCTATGCCGATGCCGATCCCGCCCACCCCCGCGTCGAGCACCACCAGGGCCAGGTGAACATTCAGGCCGCCATGGCTTGGCTGCGTTCCCACTGGGGTCGACCCACGGACCTGCTGGTCGGCGGCTTTTCCGCCGGGGGTGTCGGCTCCACAGTCAACTATCAGACCGTGCGCCAGATGCTGGCACCGTCCGGGCGAAGCAGCCTGCTGGCCGATTCGGGGCCACTGTTCAGCGCCCCACGCGGCAACACCCCACAACAGTCGCCCTCCCTGCCACTGCATGAGCGCATCCGACAGGCCTGGGGGCTGGATGGCCCGAAGGGCATGGTGACGCGACTGGCGCGCACGCTCCCCGGGCTGGACACCAACAACCTGGGTTCAGTCAACGCCGCACTGGCCAACAAGTACCCCCAGGACCGCTTCGGCTACCTCGCGTTCCAGACCGACGGCGTCTTCTCGGGATTCAGCTACACGGACTTCTTCCCTGACATCGCCAACGAGCCCGATCCGGATGTGCGAGCCCAGAAGCTCAACGCACTGTGGCGCTCGGATCTGGCCAACTGGCTCCCCCTGCTCAATGCCGCCCCGAACATCGACTATCACGTCCCCTTCTACCGGGACTTCAACGACAGCCACTGCCTGACCATCGTCGACTTCTCGGGCACGGGGATCCAGGAGCAGGGCCTGGCCGACATCGGCCCCTTCGTGGACAACCTGCTGGACCGTGGGCCAACGATGCGCAACGTCGAGGTCGACCAGGTCAGCGACCTGACCCAGTGGCTCAGTCCCATCTTGCGGCTGCTCAACCGCATCCTTTGAGCACCGCCAAAAGAAAAGCCCTGGAGGAACGCCCCAGGGCTTTCAGGTGAGCCAGCCGACGCATCGGCTGGCTGTGTGATGGTGGAGCCGGGGGGAATTGAACCCCCGTCCGCAAGCCATCGCCAGGTAGATCTACATGTTTAGCTGACTGATTTGATTCTCGTACCCCCGGTCGCGCAGCAGCACGCTACCGGTGACACCAGCCACTTGATCTCGTCTCCTGATGCATGGCCAATCAGGAAACCAGCCCATGTGAATGACCTCTCAGCGCTTGCCTTGCGGCTCACGCCCGGCCCATGGGCCAACCGTTGAGAGGCTCACCGGTGTTTAAGCGGCGAGGGCGAAACGTTCGTCGTTCGCAGTTACTTGTTTCCAGTGGTTTTACGAGCGAACTGGTGCTCGACATGCACTATCCCGACTCCGCACCCACGTCGAAACCAGATCGGCCCCAGGATAGAGCGTAGTTTAGGCCAGATTCAGCCAGTTCAAGAGGTCCTGTGGCGTTTCGATGACCACATCGGCGCCCCACTCGCCCACGGCCGCGCCCAGGCCCAGGTAACCCCAGGTGACGGCGACGGTGCGCATGCCCGCCGCCCGCCCGGCCTGCACATCCCGCAGATCGTCGCCCACATAGACGCACTCGCTGGCAGCCACACCCAGGCGCGAAGCCGCTTCCAGCAGTGGTGCCGGGTGAGGCTTGGCATGGGCAGTGGTATCCCCGCAGACCAGCACGGCGCTGCGCTGGGCCAGGCCCAGCCCCTGCACCACCGGCTCCGCATAGCGGGTGGCCTTGTTGGTCACGATACCCCAGGGCAGGCCGCGCAAGGCCAGCTCATCCAGCAACCAGGCCGACTGGTCGAACACACGAGTCTGATCCAGAAGCCGCCCCTGATACTCGGCCAGGAACGCCTCCTTGAGTTCTTCAAACCCGTCGTCTCCGGGTTGGAGGCCAAAACCCGCACCCACCATCCCCCGCGCACCGCTGCCCACCAGGGGACGCAAGGTGGCGTAGGGCAGCGAGGACAGGCCCTGCCGCTGCCGGAGACGGTTGAGGGCTCCAGCCAGATCCGGCGCGCTGTCGATCAAGGTGCCGTCCAGATCGAACAGCAGTGCGGCGCAGGCCTTCATGCGCTCTTGCGGCAAGCCACCAGGTAGTTGACCGAGGTGTCAGACGACAACCAGTAGCGCTTGCTCAGGGGGTTGTATTCCATGCCTTTGAACCCCTCGACGGAGAGGCCGGCCGAGCGGATATGCGCCGACAACTCGCTGGGCTTGATGAAGCGCGCGTACTCGTGGGTGCCCTTGGGCAGCAGCTTGAGCAGATGTTCAGCCCCAACGATGGCGAAGAGGAAGGCCTTGGGGTTGCGGTTGAGCGTGGAGAAGAACACCCAGCCCCCCGGGCGAACGAGCTGCGCACAGGCACGGACGACCGAGGCTGGATCCGGCACATGCTCCAGCATCTCCATGCACGTCACCACATCGAAGCTCTCTGGCCGCTCGGCAGCCAGGTCTTCCACAGCCACCTCCCGGTAAGCCAGGTTCTCGACACCGGCCTCCAGCGCATGCAACTGGGCGACCTTCAAAGGCTTGGCCGAGAGATCAATGCCCAGGACCTTGGCTTTGCGGCGGGCCATCGACTCGGCCAGGATGCCGCCGCCACAGCCCACGTCCAGCACCTCGGCCTCTTCCAGTCGAGCCTGGGAGGCGATCCAGTCCAGACGCAAGGGATTGATCTGATGGAGGGGGGCAAATTCGCCTTCGGCGTCCCACCAGCGATGGGCCAATTCACCGAATTTGTCGAGTTCTTGGGGGTCTGCGTTCACCATGTGCGTGATGTTAGCGGCAGAAAAGAAAAAACCCCGCCAAGGCGGGGTTTTGAGCATCAGCCGAGGCTGATTACTTGGCGCGGGTACCGACCACTTCGATTTCCACGCGGCGGTTCTTGGCGCGGCCTTCGGCGGTCTTGTTGGAGGCCACGGGCTGCTTTTCGCCCTTGCCTTCGGTGTACACGCGGGTCTTCTCGATGCCCTTGCTCACCAGGTAAGCCTTGACGGAGTCAGCACGCTTGACCGACAGCTTCTGGTTGTAGGCGTCCGAGCCAACGCTGTCGGTGTGACCGACGGCGATGATGACTTCCAGGTTCATGCCGGAGGTCTTGGAAACCAGGTCGTCCAGCTTTTCCTTGGCGGCCGGCTTCAGGGTCGCCTTGTCAAAGTCGAAGAAGGCGTCAGCAGCGTAGGTCACCTTCTCGCTGGTCGGGGCGGCAGGCACCGCAGCGGGAGCGGGAGCCGGGGCCGGAGCCGGAGCAGCCGCAGGGGCGGGAGCCGGAGCGGGAGCGGCCGGAGCAGGCACGCCATCGCAACCCTGAACGCCGGTGGCCGGGGTCCAGTTGCTGTCACGCCAGCACAGTTCGTTGGTGCCGTTCTTCCAAACGGTGCCGTCCGTAGCGCGCCAGTTGTCGACCGACTGGGCCAGAGCGCTCGACAGGGGAGCGGCAAGCGCAGCGGCTGCAAACAGCATCGCCACCTTGTTCAGTTTCTTCATGATTCTCCTCTCAAGGAAAGCCGCAGGTTGTCTGCGATATGTCCAAATCGGAAGCGAGATAAACGACAGGCAGCCCAAGGAAAGGACCTGCTTGCCATCGACGACTGATTGTGCCATAGGGCGTCCGATTGCCCGTATTGTGTGCCAGGGCCCGCCCAAAGCGACCGCTCTTGTTGCTCCAGAGCCACAAGAGCCCCGGTTTAGAATCGGCCGTTCGACCTGCTGCGCCCACCCCCCTGTGGCGCCCTTCTGGCTTCGCGTCCCGCCCTCTCCATGACTTCATTCGCCAAGGAAACCCTGCCCATCAGCCTCGAGGAGGAGATGCGGCGTTCGTATCTGGACTACGCGATGAGCGTCATCGTCGGGCGCGCCCTGCCCGACGCACGCGACGGGCTGAAGCCGGTGCACCGGCGCGTGCTGTTCGCAATGAACGAGATGGGCAACACCTACAACGCCAAGTACCGGAAGAGTGCTCAGGCCGTGGGTGAGACCATGGGTAAGTACCATCCGCACGGTGACTCGGCCATTTACGACACGATCGTGCGCATGGCCCAGGACTTCTCGCTGCGCCACATGCTGATTGATGGCCAAGGCAACTTCGGCTCTATCGATGGCGACAACGCGGCGGCCATGCGGTACACCGAAATTCGCCTGGCAAAGATCTCAAATGAGATGCTTTCCGACATCGACAAGGAAACCGTCGATTTCGGGCCAAACTATGACGGCAGCCTTCAAGAGCCGATGGTGCTGCCAGCGCGTCTGCCCAATTTGCTGGTCAATGGCTCGGCCGGTATTGCGGTGGGCATGGCCACCAATATCCCGCCACACAACCTCAATGAGGTGGTGGATGCCTGCCTGCACCTGCTGAAGGCGCCGGAAGCCACGCTGGAGCAGTTGATGGAGATCATCCCGGCGCCGGACTTCCCGACCGCCGGCATCATCTATGGCGTCAATGGCGTGCGCGAGGGCTACCGCACCGGCCGCGGCAAGGTCGTCATGCGCGCCAAGGTCCACTTCGAGGACATCGACTGCGGCCAGCGCCAAGCGATCATCGTTGACGAGATTCCCTATCAGGTCAACAAGAAGACGCTCCTGGAACGCATCGCCGAGCTGGTGCACGAGAAGAAGCTCGAGGGCATCAGCCACATCCAGGACGAGTCCGACAAGTCCGGCATGCGGGTGGTGATCGAGCTCAAGCGCGGCGAAGTGCCCGAGGTGGTGCTCAACAACCTGTACAAGCAGACCCAGCTGCAGGATACCTTCGGCATCAACATGGTGGCGCTGATGGATGGCCAGCCCAAGCTGTGCAACCTCAAGCAGCTGCTGGAGATCTTCCTGGAGCACCGCCGCGAGGTGGTGACCCGGCGCACCGTCTACGAACTGCGCAAGGCCCGCGAGCGCGGCCATGTGCTGGAAGGCCTGGCCGTCGCGCTGGCCAACATCGACGAATTCATCCGCATCATCAAGGAATCGCCCACCCCGCCGGTGGCCAAGCTGGCCCTGATGCAGCAGAGCTGGGACTCTTCGCTGGTGCGTGAGATGCTCTCGCGCGCCGAGGGCGAAAACCCCGGTGGCGCCGCGGCGTACCGCCCGGAAGGCCTGCCAATGCAGCTCGGCATGCAGCCCGACGGTCTGTACCGCCTTTCCGAGGACCAGGCCGGCGAGATTCTGCAGATGCGTCTGCAGCGCCTGACGGGCCTGGAGCAGGACAAGATCATCGGCGAGTACCGCGAGGTGATGGCCCAGATCGCCGACCTGCTGGACATCCTGTCCAAGCCGGCGCGGGTGACGACGATCATCAGCGACGAACTGGTCGCCCTGCGCCAGGAATTCGGTCAAACCAAGGTCGGCGCACGCCGCTCGGTGGTCGAACACAACGTGCAGGAACTGGGCACCGAGGATCTGATCACGCCCACCGACATGGTGGTGACACTCAGCCACACCGGCTACATCAAGAGCCAGCCGCTGGCCGAATACCGCGCCCAGCGCCGTGGCGGCCGCGGCAAGCAGGCCACCGCCACCAAGGAAGACGACTGGGTCGACCAGCTCTTCATCGCCAACACCCATGACTGGATCCTGTGCTTCAGCGATCTGGGACGGGTGTACTGGCTCAAGGTCTGGGAGGTGCCGCAGGGCGGCCGCGCCAGCCGTGGCAAGCCCATCGTCAACATGTTCCCGCTGCAACCGGGCGAGAAGGTGACCGTGGTGCTGCCGCTGACCGGCGAGTTCCGCAGCTTCCCCGAAGATCACTACGTCTTCATGGCCACCAAGATGGGCACGGTCAAGAAGACGCCGCTGAACGATTTCAGCAACCCGCGCAAGGCCGGCATCATCGCGGTGGGCCTGGACGAGGGAGACTTCCTGATCGGTGCCGCACTGACGGACGGCAAGCACGACGTCATGCTCTTCAGCGACAGCGGCAAGGCCGTGCGCTTTGACGAGGACGATGTGCGCCCGATGGGCCGCAGCGCCCGCGGCGTGCGCGGCATGATGCTGGAAGACGGCCAGTCGCTGATCGCGATGCTGGTGGCCGAGGACGAAACCCAGTCCGTGCTGACCGCCACCGAGAACGGCTTCGGCAAGCGCACCTCCATCGTCGAGTACACCCGCCACGGCCGTGGCACCAAGGGGATGATCGCCATCCAGCAGAGCGAGCGCAACGGCAAGGTCGTGGCCGCCACGCTGGTGCGGCCGGAGGACGAGATCATGCTGATCACCGACAAGGGCGTGCTGGTGCGCACCCGCGTCGCCGAAATCCGCGAGCTGGGCCGCGCCACGCAGGGGGTCACGCTGATCGCCCTGGACGACGGCGCCAAGCTGAGCGGCCTGCAACGCATCGTCGAAAACGATGCAGGCGCCGCCGATGGCGACGCGAACGGTTCGACCGAGGACACTGCTGAATGACTCCCAAGATGACCCGCTGGACCGTGGCCCTGGCCGCCAGCCTGCTGCTGACCGGCCTGGCCCAAGCCCAAACAAAGAAGGATCTGGCCGCCAAGGTGGTCCAACTTCAGCAAATCTATTACAGCCGGATTGGTCAACAGTTGGCCGGGAACACGGCCCAGTCCCTGCTGCAGCAAGCTGGGGCCGCGATATCTCAGTTGCCTGCTGACAAACGCGAAGCTGTTGCCAAGGACGTTCAAGCCGATGTCAAAAAGTTCTACGACAGCACCTCGGCCACGCTGACTGACAAAGCAGGAAAGATCGCACTCGCAAACGTACCTGCCGAGTTGGAGTCCAAGTTCAGCGAAGAGGAACTCAAGCAGATCATCGCGTTTTTGGAATCGCCTGTTTCCAAGAAGTTCGATGACACCATGGGCAGCACCATGGGAATGGTGACCGACAAGTTGCTAACCGATTCGCGCAGCGTCATGGAGCCCAAAATCAAAGCGCTGCAGGAGTCGATCCAAAAGCGCCTGAGTGCAGCCGCCAGCACGCCGGCCGCTTCGGCCGCCAAGCCCGCCAAGAAGTAACCTCTCACCTCCGCCCACGCGCATGAGCACGCCGCACCGCCCCTACAACTTCTCCGCCGGCCCGGCTGTCCTGCCCGAAGAGGTGCTGCGCCAGGCCGCCGAGGAGATGCTGGACTGGCATGGCTCGGGCATGAGCGTGATGGAGATGAGCCACCGCGGCAAGGAATTCATCTCCATCTACGAGGACGCAGAGCGCACCGTGCGTGCGCTGCTGCAGGTGCCGGCGAATTTCCGCATTCTGTTCATGCAGGGTGGCGGTCTGGGCGAGAACGCCATCGTGCCGATGAACCTCTCCCGAGGCGGCCTGGTGGACGTGGTCGTCACCGGCTCCTGGAGCCAGAAGTCACTCAAAGAGGCCGGCAAGTACGCCGATGCCCGCGCCGCCGCCAGCAACGAGGCCGATGGCCACCACAGCCTGCCTGCGCCGGCCGGCTGGCAGTTGCGTGACGGTGCAGCCTACGCGCACATCTGCTCCAACGAGACGATCCACGGCATCGAGTACCCCGAACTGCCCGATCTGGCGGCCCTGGGCAGCACCGCCCCCCTGGTGGTCGACGCCTCCTCGCACATCCTCTCGCGCGGCATCGACTGGTCCCGCGTGGGCGCGCTGTTCGCCGGCGCGCAGAAGAACATCGGCCCGGCCGGCGTGACCCTGGTCTTCGTGCGCGAGGACCTGCTGGACCGCGCCCTGCCCATCTGCCCCTCGGCCTTCAACTACAAGTTGGTGGCCGAGAACCAGTCCATGTTCAACACCCCGCCGACGTACGGCATCTACATCGCCGGTCTGGTCTTCCAGTGGGTCCAGCGCCAGGGCGGGGTGCCCGAAATGGAGCGGCGCGCCATCGCCCGCTCCACCCTGGTCTACGACGCCCTGGACCACAGCGACGGCTTCTACCGCAACCCGGTGGCGCCCGCTGCCCGCTCCCGGATGAACATCCCGTTCTTCCTGGCGGATGAATCGCTCAACGACGCCTTCCTCGCCGGAGCACGCGAGGCAGGCCTGCTGCAACTCAAGGGCCACAAGTCCGTGGGGGGCATGCGCGCTTCGCTCTACAACGCCATGCCGCTCGCCGGTGCCCAGGCACTGGTGGATTACCTCCAAGACTTTGCCCGCCGCCATGGCTGACCCCCAAGCCACCCCGCCCGACGTTCCCGAAGAACTGCTGGCCCTGCGCCACCAGATCGACACCCTCGACCGCGACCTGCTGGCCCTGGTCAACCGGCGCGCAGCGCTGGCCCAGGCCGTGGGCGAGATCAAGAAGAAGGAAGGCTCGGTCGTCTTCCGCCCCGAGCGCGAGGCCCAGGTCATCGATGGCCTGAAAGCCGTCAACCCCGGCCCGCTGAAGACCGAAAGCATCGCCCCCATCTGGCGCGAGGTGATGTCGGCCTGCCGCGCCCTGGAGACGCCCACCCGCGTGGCCTTCCTCGGCCCGGCCGGCACTTTCAGCGAGGAAGCTGCCCTGGGCTTCTTTGGCGCCTCCATCGTGCGGGTGCCCTGCGCCAGCATCGACGATGTGTTTCGCACCACCGCCGCCGGCGCGGCCGACTTCGGTGTGGTGCCGGTCGAGAACTCCACCGAGGGCGTGGTCGCCCGCTCGCTGGATATTTTCCTGACCACCCCGCTGTTCATCATCGGCGAGACCAGCCTCTTCGTGCGGCACAACCTGCTGCGCAAGGAAAACCAGCTGGAAGGCATCGAGGCTGTGGTGGCCCACCCGCAGGCCCTGGCGCAGTGCCACGGCTGGCTGTCGGCCCACCTGCCCCAGGTGGAGCGCCGCCCGGTCTCCAGCAACGCCGAAGGGGCCCGCCTGGCGGCCCTGGACCCGAAGCTGGCGGCCATTGCCAGCGCACGCGCGGGCAGCGAGTACGGTCTGCACCTGGTCGCTCCCGCCATCCAGGACGACACCCACAACCGTACCCGCTTCGCCATCGTCACCGATCCGCACCGCCACCCCGTGCCACGCGCCTCGGGCCACGACTGCACCAGCCTGGTGGTTTCGGTGAGCAACCGGCCCGGTGCCGTGCACGACATGCTGGTGCCACTCAAGCAGCACGGCGTGTCGATGACGCGCTTCGAATCCCGCCCGGCGCGGTCCGGTCAGTGGGAGTACTACTTCTACATCGACTTGCAGGGCCACCCGGACGACCCGCAGGTGGCCACCGCGCTGCGCGAGTTGCGCAGTGCCTGCGCTTACTTCAAGGTGCTGGGCACCTACCCGCTGGACGTGCACTGAGCCATGGCGGCGATGTTCAAGCAACTCGGCCTGATCGGCTGCGGCCTGATGGGCGGCTCCTTCGCCCTGGCCATGAAGCAAGCCGGGCTGGTGGACCGGGTGATCGGCTACAGCAAGTCGCCCTCCACCACCGAGAAGGCCAGGCAGCTGGGCGTGATCGACCAGGCCGCCGAGAGCGCGCTGCTGGCCGTCTCCGGCGCCGACGTGGTGCTGCTGGCGGTGCCGGTGGCGGCCACCGAGCCCACCTTCAAGGCCATCCGCCACCTGGTCAGCCCCCACACCCTGTTCATGGATGTGGGCAGCACCAAGCGCGATGTGGTGGACGCCGCCCGCCGTGCCCTGAAGGACCGCGTCGGCGCCTTCGTGCCGGCCCACCCCATCGCGGGCAAGGAACTCTCTGGCGTGCAGCACGCCGATGCTCAGCTCTATCGCGAGCAGCAGGTCATCCTCACCCCCTTGCCCCAGACCCGACCGGAGCTGGTCGAGAAGGCCCGGGCCCTCTGGGGTGCCTTGGGGGCGCGGGTGAGGGTGATGACGCCGGAGGCCCACGATGCCGCCTTCGCGGCCGTGAGCCACTTTCCCCACCTGCTGGCCTTTGCCTACTTCACCGGCATCCTGCAGCAGGAACAGGCCGAAGAGTTCCTGCGCCTGGCCGGCCCGGGCTTCCGCGACTTCACCCGCATCGCGGCCAGCGATCCGGCGATGTGGCGTGACGTGCTGATCGCCAACCGCGAGGAAATCCTCAAGCAGTCCGAATTCTTCCGTGGCGCCCTGGGCGTGCTGGAGCAGACCCTGAGAGACTGCGAAGGCGACGCGCTGGAGGCGCTGGTGCGTGGCGTGTCCGAGGCTCGCAGCCACTGGCGCATGGGCTCCGGCCGCCCGCGCTGAGGCCTTTTCTCCCTGACGCCGGCCCGCCTGCCTTGCCGGGCCGCTTTTCCTGTCGTCCGCCATGTACACGACCGAATTCCTCGACCTCCCTCCCCTGGTCCGTGCCGGTGGCCGCGTGCGTCTGCCCGGCTCCAAGAGCATCTCCAACCGTGTGCTGCTGCTGGCCGGTCTGGCGGCCGGCACCACCGAAGTCCATGATCTGCTGGATTCGGACGACACGCGGGTGATGCTCGACGCCCTGCGCCTGCTGGGCTGTGGCCTGCAACGTGACGGCGAGGTGCTGAAGGTCACCGGGCTGGGCGGACAGCTGGCCCGCAAGGACACCCAGCTCTTCCTGGGCAATGCCGGCACCGCCATGCGGCCGCTGACGGCTGCCCTGGCCGTGCTGGCAGCCAGCCAGGGCGGCCAGTTCCAGCTCTCAGGTGTGGCCCGCATGCACGAACGGCCGATTGGCGACTTGGTGCAGGCCCTGCGCCAGCTGGGCTGCCCGGTGGCCGACCTGGGACAGCCGGGGTTCCCGCCGCTGCAGGTGGGTGATGGCGCACTGCACGCCCTGAACACCGCGGCCCCCATCCGCGTGCGCGGCGATGTCTCCAGCCAGTTCCTCACCGCCCTGCTGCTGGCCCTGCCCCTGGTCACCGCCCAGGGCCCGGTGGCCATCGAGGTCGACGGCGAGCTGATCTCCAAGCCCTACATCGACATCACGCTGCGCCTGCTGGCGCGCTTCGGCATCGCAGTGGAGCGCGAGGGCTACCAGCGCTTCGTGCTGCCTCAGGGCTCGGCCTACCGCACCCCCGGCCGCATCCATGTGGAGGGTGATGCCTCGTCGGCTTCCTATTTCATCGCGCTGGGCGCCATCGCGGGCACGGACCAGCCGGTGCGCATCGAAGGTGTGGGGCTGGACTCCATCCAGGGCGACATCCGCTTCGTCGAAGCCGCCCAGGCCATGGGCGCGCAGGTGATGGGTGGCCCGGGCTGGCTGGAGGTGCAGCGCGGTGCCTGGCCGCTCAAAGCCCTGACGCTGGACTGCAACCACATCCCCGACGCGGCCATGACCCTGGCCGTGATGGCGCTCTACGCCGACGGCCCCACCCGGCTGAACAACATCGCGAGCTGGCGGGTGAAGGAAACCGACCGCATCGCCGCCATGGCCACCGAGCTGCGCAAGCTGGGTGCCACCGTCACCGAGGGCCCCGACTTCATCGAGATCCAGCCCCTGGCCGGCCCCTGGCAGGCGGCCAGCATCCACACCTACGACGACCACCGCATGGCCATGTGCCTGTCGCTGGCCGCCTTCAACCCGCTGGTGGCGGGTGAACCCGGTGCCCCGGTGCGCATCCTGGACCCCAAGTGCGTGGGCAAGACCTTCCCGGACTACTTCGAGACCCTGTTCGAGGTGGTCACGCCTGCCGCGAACCAGGTGCCGGTGTTGACCGTCGACGGCCCCACCGCCTCCGGCAAGGGCACGTTGGCCAGCGAGCTGGCCCGCCGGCTGGGCTTCCACCTGCTCGATTCTGGCGCCCTGTACCGGGCCACAGCCCTGGCCGCTCAGGATGCCGGCGTCTCCCTGGACGACGAGGCGGCCCTGGCCGAGTTGGCCGGGCGCCTGGCGCTGCGTTTCGAGGGCCAGCGCGTCTACCTGGCCGGGCGGGACATCACCGATCCGCTGCGCCTCGAATCCACCGGGGGCATGGCCTCGCGGGTGTCGGTGCACCCCGCCGTGCGCCAGGCCCTGCACCAGCTGCAGCTCTCCTTCCGCCGGGCCCCGGGCCTGGTGGCCGATGGCCGCGACATGGGCACGGTGATCTTTCCCGGCGCCTCGCTCAAGGTGTTTCTCACCGCCAGCGTCGAGCAGCGGGCCGAGCGGCGCTATAAGCAGTTGATTTCCAAGGGGGTTTCTGCTAACCTTCCGCAGATTCAGTCTGACCTGCGGTTGCGGGACGAGCGGGATGCGAACCGATCGGTTGCACCTTGCAGGCCGGCTGAAGATGCGATGCTGCTGGACAACTCGGCGCTGTCGATCGAAGACTCGGTCGTGCAATGCCTGGGCTGGTGGCGGCAACGCAGGCCGTTCTGAGCTGCTCACTCGGTTCGGCTGGGCCCACCACCCTTCCCTCCTGGCGCGTCCTGTGCCTTCAAGGGCGGTGAATCCGTCAACCTAACCCCAGCGGCCTTGCAAACCGCACAGCTGTCGGCGGCGTCCGCCCGCTGACTCAGGAAATCCCATGTCCCAGACTCAAACCGCCGATTTCGGTGGAGACTCCTTCGCCGCTCTGTTCGAGGAATCGCTGCAGAAGAGCGAAATGCGCTCGGGTGAAGTCATCACCGCCGAGGTGGTGCGCATCGAGCACAGCTTCGTGGTCGTCAATGCCGGCCTGAAGAGCGAAGCCTATGTGCCCATCGACGAATTCAAGAACGACCAGGGCGAAATCGAAGTCCAGGTCGGCGACTTCGTCTCGGTGGCCATCGACGCCGTCGAAAACGGCTACGGCGACACCATCCTGTCGCGCGACAAGGCCAAGCGCCTGGCCTCCTGGCTGTCGCTGGAAACCGCTCTGGAGTCTGGCGACTTCGTGACCGGCACCGTCTCCGGCAAGGTCAAGGGTGGCCTGACCGTTCTGGTCAACGGCATCCGCGCCTTCCTGCCCGGCTCGCTGCTGGACACCCGCCCCGTGAAGGACATGTCGCCCTTCGAGGGCAAGACCATGGAATTCAAGGTCATCAAGCTCGACCGCAAGCGCAACAACGTCGTGCTGTCGCGCCGTGCCGTGGTTGAAGCCTCGATGGGCGAAGAGCGCGCCAAGCTGCTGGAGACGCTGCACGAAGGTGCCATCGTCAACGGCGTGGTCAAGAACATCACCGAATACGGTGCGTTCGTGGACCTGGGCGGCATCGACGGCCTGCTGCACATCACCGACATGGCATGGCGCCGTGTCCGTCACCCGAGCGAAGTGGTGACCGTGGGTCAAGAGCTGACCGCCAAGGTCCTGAAGTTCGACGCCGAGAAGAACCGCGTTTCGCTGGGCATCAAGCAACTGGGCGATGACCCCTGGATGGGCGTGGCCCGCCGCTACCCGACGGGCACCCGCCTGTTCGGCAAGGTCACCAACATCGCCGACTACGGTGCCTTCGTCGAGATCGAGCCGGGCATCGAAGGCCTGGTGCACGTCTCCGAGATGGACTGGACCAACAAGAACGTCGCTCCCTCCAAGGTGGTCACCCTGGGCGAGGAAGTCGAAGTCATGGTCCTGGAAATCGACGAAGACAAGCGTCGCATCTCCCTGGGCATGAAGCAGTGCAAGGCCAACCCCTGGGAAGAGTTCTCGGCCACCGTCAAGCGCGGCGACCGCGTCAAGGGCCCGATCAAGTCGATCACCGACTTCGGCGTCTTCGTGGGTCTGGCTGCCGGCATCGACGGCCTGGTGCACCTGTCCGACCTGTCGTGGCACGAAGCGGGCGAAACCGCTGTGCGCAACTACAAGAAGGGCCAGGAAGTCGAAGCGATCGTTCTGGGCATCGACGTCGAGCGCGAGCGCATCTCCCTGGGCATCAAGCAGCTGGATGGCGACCCCTTCGCGACCTTCACCTCGGTCAATGACCGCGGCGTGATCGTGAACGGCACCGTCAAGACCGTCGACGCCCGTGGCGCCGAAGTGCAGCTGGCCGACGATGTGATGGGCTACCTGCGCGCTTCCGAAATCAGCCGCGACCGCGTCGAAGACGCCCGCAACGTGCTGAAGGAAGGCGACGAAGTCTCGGTGATGATCGTCAACGTGGACCGCAAGACCCGCAACATCCAGCTGTCGATCAAGGCCAAGGACCAAGCCGACCAGCAGGAAGCCATGCAGCGTCTGTCCGCCGAGAACACCGGCAACGCCGGCACCACCAGCCTGGGCGCCCTGCTGCGCGCCAAGCTGGACCAAGGCAGCAACTGATCGCTGTCCACCGACGTCTGTTCCTCCACCCGACCCGAGCCCTGTCCTGACCCATGACGCGTTCTGATCTCGTTGCCAAGCTGGCTGAGCGATTTGCCCAACTGACGCAGCGCGACACCGAGTTCGCGGTCAAGACCACGCTCGATGCGATGTCCGACGCCCTGGCGCGCGGGCACCGCATCGAGATTCGGGGCTTCGGGAGCTTCTCGATCAGCCGCCGACCGCCGCGCATGGGCCGCAACCCACGCTCCGGCGAGAAGGTGACGATTCCCGAGAAGCTGGTGCCGCACTTCAAACCGGGCAAAGCCCTGCGCGAGGGTGTGGATGCCAGCCTGCCGGTGGACAATACAGACGGTCGGTAAGCGCCTGCTCTTCGGGGCAGACGCCCCTTGGAACACACTCATCGACGCTCGGGCCCTCCCGGGCGTTTTTCATCATGGCCCGCCTCGACGAGATTCTTCAGACCCACGGCGACAGCGACTGGCAGGATGGCCAGCCGGGCGCGACCACCCACGCAGTGGAGTCCTCGCTGGAAACGGGCCATGTGCTCGTCTTCCCCCAGTTGCGCTTCGTGCTGAGCGCGGCAGAAGAGCGCTTTCTCGACACCCGCTACGCGGACCCGGCCACCAAGAACATCAGTCTGCGGGGTGCGCAGGCCCTGATGCGTGGCGCCGTGGGCAGCGCCGAAGAACTCGTCGAACTGCGCGCGATGTTGATCCGCTTCCGGGACCAGGCCACCGCGCTGGCGCAGCGCCTGTTCCCCCACTACACCGGCAAGCTGCAGGTTGCCAACACCTCCTACCGGCCGATCTCCGTCGAAGGCCGCGAGACCAGCTGGCGCAAGGACGACACCCGCCTGCATGTGGACGCCTTCCCGTCCAACCCGACCCAGGGCGCCCGCCTGCTGCGCATCTTCACCAACGTGAACCCGGGTACCCAGCCGCGCGTCTGGCGCGTGGGCGAGGACTTCCAGGACTTCGCCGGCACCTTCCTGCCACGCATCAAGCGCCCCCTGCCCGGCTCCGGCTGGCTGCTGGAGGCCCTGCACGTCACCAAGCAACGCCGCACCGAGTTCGACCACCTGATGCTGGGCCTGCACGACGGCGCCAAGGCCGACATGGCCTGGCAGCGCGACTGCCCACAACGCGAGGTGGCCTTCGCTCCCGGCACCACCTGGGTGGTGTTCAGCGATCAGGTGCTGCACGCGGTCATGTCCGGCCAGTTCATGATGGAGCAGACCTTCTGGCTGTCGCCGGCCGATCAGCAACAGCCCCAACACGCTCCCCTGCAGGTGCTGGAACGGATGACCGGCCGCCGCCTGGGTCTCTCATGACCGGGCTGGCCGAACGGGCAATTGCCCTGGCACCTCGCCGGATCCTGATCGTTCGTCTCAGCGCGCTGGGCGACGTGGTGCTCAGCTCCGGCCTGATCCCGGCCCTCAAGGCCCGCTGGCCCGAGGCCCGGCTGAGCTGGCTGGTGGATGCCCCGGCCGCACCGCTGCTGGCCCACAACCCACGGCTGGACGAATTGCGGGTGCTGCCGCTGAGCCAGTGGAAGCAGCTCTGGCGCTCGGGCCATCGCCTGCAGGCCTGGCGCGCCTTCCGGGCCTGGGCGCACGAGCTGCGCGCCCAGGAATTCGATCTGGTGATCGACCCCCAGGGGCTGTTCAAGAGCGGTGTGTGCGGCTGGCTCAGCGGTGCTCCGCTGCGGATGAGCCTGTGGCCCCGCGAGGGCAACCAGCTCTTCGTGCACGACTGCGTCCGCCCGGCCGTTCCGCCCGGTCCCGAACGCATCATCTCCTTCGAATACCGCGCCCTGGCGGATGCCGTGGGCGCACCGGAGTTCCGGCTGGACCTGGCTGTGGGAGAAGCCCCGCGCCAGCGCGCCATCCAGGTCATGCGAGAGGCCGGCATCGCCGGCCGCCCAACCGCCATCCTGGCCCCCTTCACCACCCGTCCCCAGAAGCACTGGCTGGAGGAACGCTGGCCCGTGCTGGCCGCCGCGCTGTGGGAGGCCGGCTACCAGCCTGTGATCCTGGGTGGACCGGGCGACCGGGCCGGCGCCGAGCGCATGGCCAGCCGGGAAGCCCGGATCGTCAACCTGGCGGGTCGCCTCAAGCTGGACGAGACGGTGGCCGCCATTGCGCAGAGCCAACTGCTGATTGGCGTGGACACCGGCCTCACCCACATGGGCATCGCGCTGGGCCTGCCCACGGTCGCGCTGTTCGGCTCTACCGCCCCCTACCTGCATGCCGGCACTGACCGTGTGAAGGTGCTGTACAAGGCCCTGCCGTGCTCGCCCTGCCACCGCGCCCCAAGCTGCCAAGGTCGGTTCGACTGCATGCACGAGCTCTCTGTTGCCGAGGTCATGCAAACCGTGCACCAGGTCGCCCTGGCGCCCAAGCCCGTCCAGGGAAACTCGATCCCCAGGCCGGAATCGGGGGCCGGACATCCTTAGAATGCATCCATTCGTGGAGTGGCGATGCGTGTCTTCGTGTGGCTCTTGCGAGCCTTTCTCTTCTTTGCCCTGTTCGCCTTTGCCCTGAACAACCAGCAGGTGGTCACGGTGCATTGGTTCTTCGGTTTCGTGTGGAACGCGCCGTTGGTCATCGTCGTGCTGGCAGCGCTGGCGGCGGGGCTGGTCTTTGGCGTGCTGTCCATGACGCCGAGCTGGTGGCGTCAGCGACGTCGAGCCCAGCAGCGCCCTGTCGCAGAAACTCCTCCCAGCGCGGAGGCGGGCCCCACGGCGGTCGCCGCGCACGCCATTCCGGCCGACTTCCCCGATGGAATTTGAACTTCAATGGTTGCTGATCGGCCTGCCGATCGCCTTCGCACTGGGTTGGCTGGGTTCGCGGCTGGATCTGCGACAGGTGCGTCGCGAACAGCGCGATGCCCCCAAGGCCTATTTCAAGGGCCTGAACCTGTTGCTCAACGAGCAACAGGACAAGGCCATCGACGCCTTCATCGAGGCTGTCCAAAACGATCCGGACACGACCGAGCTGCACTTCGCGCTGGGCAACCTGTTCCGTCGTCGGGGTGAGTTCGAACGCGCCGTGCGGGTGCATCAGCACCTTCTGGGGCGGGCCGACCTGGGCAACACCGAACGTGACCGCGCACAGTACGCTCTCGCCCAGGACTTCATGAAGGCTGGTCTCTTCGATCGTGCCGAAGAGGCCTACCGCGCCCTGCTGGGCACGCCCTTCGACACCGAAGCCCGGCTGGCCCTGCTGAACCTGTATGAGCGTTCCCGTGACTGGCACGCGGCCGCCGAAGTAGCCGCCGTGCTGGAGCACAACGGCATCGGGTCCTTCGGGCAGCGGATCGCGCACCACTGGTGCGAACTGGCGCTGGAAGCCGATGCCCGCCAAAGTGCCGAAGAAGCCGACAAGGCCCTGGCCCATGCCCGCAAGGCTGCGCCCCAGGCCCCACGCCCCCTGTTGATCGCCGGTCAGCGGCTGGCACGGCAGGGCCTGCCGGCACAGGCCCTGGCCATCTGGAACGAACTGCGTGCCCGCGACGTCGCAGCCTTTGCACTGATCGGCCAGGAGTACGTGAACGCCGCCCGGGCCTGTGGTCAGACCGATGCCGCGCGCCAGGCCCTGCATGAAGCCTACGAGCGTGCGCCCAGTCTGGACTTGCTGAGGGCCTGTGCTTCGCTGGATGGACACGAACTCAGCGCCGACCCGGCCCTGCTGCAGCATCTGCAAAAGAAACCCACCCTGGGTGCCGCTGCCGCCATGCTGCAGCGCCCGCTGTCCCAATGGGACGAACCGGCCGCCCAGGCCGTGCGCGTGGCCGTCGGCCGCGCGGCCCAGCCGCTGCAGCGCTACCGCTGCGCTGCCTGCGGATTCGAGGCCCAGCGCCACTTCTGGCAATGCCCTGGTTGTCTGAGCTGGGACAGCTTCCCGCCCGAGCGGATTGAAGAACTCTGACCATGATGTCCTCCTCCGCCCCCACGCTGTTCCAGTCAAACCTGGACGAACACCTGCGGCTGTTTCACCAGTTGGCCACACTGACCCCCGAGGTCAACGAGGCCGGTCGGCGCATCGCCGCTGCACTGGCGCAAGGCGGCAAGCTGCTGCTGTGTGGAAACGGCGGTTCGGCCGCCGACGCCCAGCACATCGCCTCCGAACTCACCGGCCGCTTCATCCACGAGCGGCGCCCCCTGGCGGGCATCGCCCTGACCACCGACAGTTCCGCCCTGACCTGCATCGGCAATGACTATGCCTTCGACGAGGTGTTTGCCCGCCAGCTGCGGGCCCTGGGCCGCAGCGGTGACGTCCTGATCGGCATCTCGACCTCGGGCCACTCGGCCAACGTGGTCAAGGCCGCGCAGACGGCTCGAGAGATGGGCATCGTCTTCATCGGCCTGCTGGGACGCGACGGCGGCGCCCTCAAGCCCTTGTCCGATGTGGCCATCGTGGTTCCGTCCGTGGTGACGGCTCGCATCCAGGAAGCCCACCTCCTGATCGGCCACACGCTCTGCGGCTTGATCGAGCACGAACTGGGGTTGGCATGACGGCGGCGCGTGTCCCGCTGCCTCCGGTGGAGGCCATGCGCCGCAGCCGCGTGCTGGTGGTGGGCGATGTGATGCTCGATCGCTACTGGTTCGGCGCCGTGGACCGCATCTCGCCCGAGGCCCCGGTGCCTGTGGTGCGGGTCACCCGCGAAGAAGACCGGCTGGGCGGCGCCGCCAACGTCGCCGTCAACAGCCAGGCCTTGGAAGCCCAGGTCACCCTGCTCACGGTCGTGGGGGACGACGCCCCCGCCACACGACTGGAGGAACTGCTGCAAGCCCGGCGGATCCGCGCCGTGCTGCGGCGCGACCCGGCCCTCAAGACCATCGTCAAGCTGCGCGTCATTGGGCGCTCACAGCAACTGCTGCGCGTGGACTTCGAGAACACCCCCGACCACGAGGTGCTCAACCAGATGCTGGCCAGCTTCGAAGAACAGCTGGCCCAGCACGACGTGGTGGTGTTCTCGGACTACGGCAAGGGCGGCCTGGCCCATATTCCGCAGATGATCAAGCAAGCCCGTGCCGCGGGCCGCCTCGTGCTGATCGACCCCAAGGGCAGCGACTACGTGCGCTATGCCGGCGCGTCGGTGCTGACCCCCAACCGCTCCGAACTGGCCCAGATCACCGGCCCCTGGCGGGATGAAGTCCATCTTGGCGAGTTGGCCCAGAGCTTGCGGCGCGCGTTGCGCCTCAATGCCCTGCTGCTCACCCGATCGGAAGAAGGCATGACCCTGTTCGACGATGCAGGAGCCCACCATGTGCCGGCCGAGGCCCGCGAGGTGTTCGACGTCACCGGTGCTGGCGACACGGTCATTGCCACCCTGGCCTCGCTGGTGGGCACGGGCATGCCTGTGGCCCAAGCCGTGCCCTGGGCCAACCATGCCGCCAGCCTGGTGGTGGGCAAGTTCGGCACCGCCAGCGTGAGCCACGCGGAACTGCTGGCATGAGCGACGCCAAGATCGCCTTCCTGGACCGCGACGGCGTGGTCAATGTCGACGTGGCCTACCTGAGCCGTTGGGAAGACTTCCGCTTCGTCCCCGGAACGGTCGATGCGCTGCGCCAATTGCAGTCCCAGGGCTACCAGTTGGTTGTGGTGACCAACCAGTCCGGCATCGCCCGAGGCTACTACAGCGAGGAAGACTACCAGGCCCTCACACGCCGCATGCGTCAGGCACTGGCGGACGAGGGCGTGACCCTGGCCGGGATCTACCACTGCCCGCACCTTCCCCGCGCCGAAGTGGCCCGCTATGCGTTGGACTGCGACTGTCGAAAGCCCGCTCCCGGCATGATCCTGCGCGCAGCCACCGACTTGAGTGCCGACCTGCATGCCTCCATCCTGGTCGGAGACAAGGGTTCAGACATCCAGGCCGCCCGGGCGGCCGGTGTGGGTCGGGCCTTCCTGGTGCGCTCGGGCCAGGCACTGACGCTGGAGGAATGCGCCAGCGCAGACGCATGCTTCGACGATCTGGCCGACTGTGTCAGGCACCTCGGGGCCTGACGGCGCTTGCCGGCCAGGCCATGCTCACAGGCCTTGCTGACCAAGTCGCATCGCAGCACACAGCGCGCCGCACCCGCCCGGAGCCACGCCGCTCCCCTCCAGAAGAGCAGAAATGAAACAAAGAATCATCGTGTCTCTAACCTCCTTCCCGGGCGGGATGGGTGTGATCGTCCCCACGCTGAAAAGCCTGCTGAAGCAGAGCCTTCCTCCTGACAAGATCGTCCTCTACTTGGCCGACCCCGAGTTTCCCGATCGGGGATTACCAGAAAACTTGGAAATGCTGGTAAAAGAAAATCCGATTCTTGACATCAGATTCCACCCCACCAATATTCGATCATACAAAAAACTGATCCCAGCACTGAGAGATTTCCCAGATGATGTCATCATCACCGTGGACGATGATGCACTCTACTCTCCCGACCTGATAAAAAGATTAATCTCAGAGCACAAGAAATATCCATACTCCATCATTGCCCACCGCACAAGAAGAATGATGTTCGACAAGGGATGGAATCTTCTTCCCTACAAGAGCTGGAAAATATACAAGCACCTCCGGTACATCGCCTGGGGATCTCATCCAAAATACACCAACTTTTTTACGGGAACAGGCGGTGTTCTGTACCCGCCGCATGCCCTGCATCCAGACACGGCCAAAGAGGAATTGTTCATGGACTTGGCCCCGACTGCAGATGACGTGTGGTTCTGGGCCATGGCCGTCAGAAGAAAGACAAAGATAAAGCCCGTATTCTTTGGATTTCCTCACATCAACACGCTCGAGAAACTAGAGCAACATAAGTTGACCACAGTTAACCTGATGGACGACAGAAATGTAAAGTTCGCCAATGCGATCATGGAAAAATTCCCCGAGATCCTGAAAATCATCCAGAACCAGAAGAACTGATTCGATTTTTGGTCCTGCCCCAGGCATTTTCTGACGCTCTGACCAAACACGTTAGAATGCGGCCAGACAACTGAATGATATTCAGCGCCACCATGAGAATCATCCACATCGAGACAGGCAAAGACTGGAGAGGGGCGCAAGTCCAGGTTCTCCACACGGCCGCCGGTCAGCAGGCACTGGGCCACGAGGTCCATCTGGTGTGCCCTCCGGGGTCGGCCTTGGCGCAGCGAGGAAAAGACGCCGGCCTCACGGTGCATCACCGTCGCTGCCGGGCGGCCCTGTTTGGCTATGACGTGCTACAGATGGCCGCCTTGATGCGCCGGATCCGTCCCCACATCGTCCACTTGCACAGCTCGCACGCTCACAATGTGGGGGGCATGGCGGCATGGATCTCACGGGTTCCGGCGGTCGTGCTGTCACGTCGCATGGACACCCCCATCACTGTCTGGCATCACAAGCTCAAGTACCGTTTTGGCTACGACACCATCATCGCTATTTCCCAGAGCGTGAAGAAGGTCCTGGTCAATGCGGGCATCAGCGAGGAGAAGATCTCCGTGGTGCGCAGCGCCATCGACTATTCGTGGTGGAGCCGCTCCGGCGAGAGGGACCGCATCCGCCATGAATTCGGCTACCAGGACAGCGACACGGTGGTCGCCGTCATCGCCGCCATTGAACCGCGGAAAGGTCAGGAGCTTCTGATCCGTGCACTGCCCCGGATTCTGGAGCGCGCGCCGAACGTCAAGGTGCTTCTGGCAGGCAAGGATGACATTGCCCAGCCCGAACGGGCCTTGGCAAGTCAACTCGGGCTCACGGACAAGGTGACGTTCGCGGGTTTCCGCCCCGATGTGAAGGACGTCATCGCCGCCGCGGACATCATCAGCGCCCCCTCCTATCTCGAGGGGCTTGGCGTGTCGATCATGGAGGCCATGGCCTGCGGAAAACCCGTCGTCGCCACGACCGCGGGCGGCATTCCCGAAAGCGTGGTCGATGGTGAAACCGGCATCCTCTTTGAGCCTGGCGACACGGCTGGCCTGGCCAACGCCATCATCCGGCTGGCTGTCGATGATTCTTTGAGATCATCGATGGGACAGAAGGGACAGGCCAGGGCGAAGCACTCATTCTCGGTGGATTCGCTGATTTCCCAAACCCTGGAAATCTACGGCGCGCTCCTTGACCGCCAGGCCATCCTCCTGCGGGGTGCAGGTCCCCCCCCACCCTGTCCCTGATGGCCAAGAGGACATGGGAATGCCGTGGTCTCACCCCTTGGGGGCCGGGATCGTGACCCGGATGCGGCGCACCAGTTCGGTGGTGGAGTAGCCGTCCACGAAGGGAATGGCCACGGAGCGCCCGCCCCAGGAGCGCACCAGTGCCGTCTCGGCCAGGGTCTCCATGTCGTAGTCGCCGCCCTTGACGTACCAGTCCGGGCGGATGCGGGCGATCAGATCGACCGGCGTGCTTTCGTCGAAGAAGGTCACCAGGTCCACGCTGGCCAGCGCCCCCAGCACCCAGGCCCGGTCTTGCTGGCGGTTGAGCGGTCGGTCCGGCCCTTTGCCCAGGCTGCGGGCGGAGCGGTCGGTGTTCAGCCCCACGATGAGCGAGCCGCCCAGCAGGCGGGCCGCCTGCAGGTAGCTGACATGCCCACGGTGCAGCACGTCGAACACCCCGTTGGTGAAGACCCAGGGACGCGGCAGGCGAGCCAGCGCCGATGCCAGTGCCTCGGCGGGCGCCACCTTGTCCTCGATCAGTGTCAAGGACCTCGGCGATCCCTCTTCTTGCGGGGCGTCGGAGGAGGCAGAGGGGCAAGAGGAGGGATGCGTCACGAGGGAGACGATGCAAGCATCGTGAAGGAGCAGAACTGCTGGAATTATCGGCTGCACCCGGCACCACCTGCCCGGGTTTTCACAAGGGAACACAGCGACATGCACATCCACAGAGACAGGGAAGGACGCCGACGCTGGATGGCGCTTGGGGCCTGGCTGCTGCTGAACGGCTCGACCGGGCTGTTCGCCGCCGGCATCGATACCGCCGCCACAGAGGTGAACCAGGCCAACCAGGCCGAACTCGAGATGATCAAGGGCATCGGCCCTCAGCTGTCGACCCAGATCCTGGGTGAACGGGAGCGCAGCCCCTTCAGGGACTGGAGCGACTTCATCGCCCGCCTGCCGGGTGTGGGGCCGGGCAAGGCGCGCAAGCTCTCTGCCGCCGGCCTGCGGGTGGGCGGTCAGCCCTTCTCAGCACCCTGAGCTCATGCGCCCATCGTGGTGGGCCGCAGGAAGTGCAGCACGGCCTCGCGCTGGTCCAGCGTGTCGCGCTCACCCAGGGCAATGAGCTCGCGGGTGAAGGCTTCCTCGAACAGCAGGTAGCTGGCCAGGGCCGCCCCACGGGCCCCCGCGCCCTCGCCCTCCACCCCCACGCCGCCCAGCAGCGCGCGCACCGCCAGCGGCAAGGCAGACAGGTGCCGCGCCGCGATGTCGTCCAGCCGCTGGCTGGGCGAGATGACCAGCAGTTCCACCGGGCGCAACGGCGTGTGTTGCCGCGCCTCCGGCGGCAGCAGGCTCAGGGTGTGGTTGATGCGCCGCAGCCGCTCCACATCCACCGACAGCGCGTCCAGGAAGATGCTGGACAGCGCATGGCCGCCGATCTGCGCCACGCTGGGATAGTCCTCGGTCACCGGACGCTGCAGGGCCGGCGGCTCGTGCAGGCGCCCCGCCCCGATGACCAGCACCCGGTTCGCGCCCAGGTGCACGGCCGGCGAGACCGGCGCCGTCTGGCGCATGGAGCCATCGCCAAACCACTCCAAACGCTCGCCCTGCGGCAGCGTCTGCGCGGGGAAGACGAAGGGGATGGCCGATGAGGCCAGCAGGTGGTCACGGCTGAGCTGGCACGGCAGGGCCAGGCGCTGCGAGCGGGTCCAGGGCTGTCGGGAATCACCCGCCGCAACTTGGTAGAAGGTGACGTGCAGGCCGCTGCTGTAGCTGGAAGCCGTGACAGCCAGGGCCTGGAGGTGGCCCTGCGCCAGCAGGCCCTCCAGCCGCTCCAGCGGCACCATGCGCTGCAGCAGCTCGCCCAGCGGAGCGTTGTCCAACAGGGAACGCGGCCGCTGGCGCACCCAGCGGGCGATCACCCAACCCAGGGACATCAGGGTCAGCCAACGCGCCCCGGTACGGATGATGCCTAGCGCGTCGGCCCGGTAGACCTGGTCGGCGTGGAAGTGGGACCAGACGTCGACCAGGGCATCCACTCCTGCATCGAAGTCATCGGCCTGGCAGGCCAGCGCGGCGGCGTTGATGCCGCCGGCCGAGGTGCCGGTGATGACCGGAAAGGGATTGCCCCCAGCCAGGCCGGCTTCGCGGCGCAAATGACGCAGGGCCTTCAGGACACCGACCTGGTAGGCCGCCCGGGCGCCGCCGCCGGTGAGGACCAGGCCGCGCACGGGAGTGGACGGCATGCGTGGCAGTCTAGTGCCGCGACGCGCCGCCGCCCAAGGGATCAGACGGGCAAAGCGCCCCCGTTAACAGCGTTACCAGCGACCACGGTCGCCGTCACGGTCATGGTCGTGTCCGTGGTGGCGGTCCTCGTCCCAGCCGCGGCCGTAACCCGGGCCGTAGCCATAGCCGGGCCCGGGGCCACCGCGGTACACCGGCACAGGCTGGTAGACGACCGGCGGCGGGGGCGGTGGGCCGCGGCGCACCACCGGCACCACATGGGCCTGGTACCAGTCGTCTCGCACGAAGTAGACCGGCGCGCCGCAGGCACCGTACTGGCCGCAGTAGCGCGCCCAGTGGGCCCGGTGGGCGGGCGGTGCCCAGAGGTAGACCGGCTGCACCGGAGCCCACATGGGAGCAGGCTGCACGATGACCGGCTGCGGCGCGATCAGCGCCGGTTCGTAGAAGCGGCCGATGTCGATGCGGCCTTGCAGGCCCGGCTGGCCGATCGAGATGGACACCCCCACATCCGCGGCATGGGACAGCGGGGCCCAGGCCGCCAGGGCGGCCGTGAGCGCGAGCGCGCTCCAGCGATGGCGATTCAGCATGGCGTCTTGGCGCCCGCCTGACGGCAGCGGGCGGACACAGTCGTTGAACATAGATCAACAACGCGGCGCCCCCCGGGCCGGGATGACGGGGGATACGCCTGCTTACCTGCTCTCGGCTTCGTACACGATGCGCGCCTGCCCCTCGCCGGCCAGCGCCTTCCAGGCGGCCAGGGCCTCGTTGGTGGGCCAGAAGCGGCCACGCTCGCCCAGGTCCACCTCACCCACGGCTTGGGGCCGCTCCACACGCACCCGCACCGCCAGGCCCTGCACCAGCTCGCCCTCGTCCGTCTGCTCCACACGGGCCGGATGCTCGCGCAACAGGCCGGCCACCGCCGGTGCCGTGCCATGCAGGGCCACGCTGAAGTAGCGGCCAAAGCGGGCGCGCGCACCGGCCAGGCTCCAGACCTGCTGCACGTTCAGGCGCAGACCACCGGAAAAGCGGTCCGGCTGGGCCTTGCCCTGCACGATGATCAGCTCGTCGTCGCGCAGCAACTCCTTGTTCGCATCCAGCAGTTCCTCGTTGGCCACCGCCTCGATGGGCTCGCTCTTGTCGTCGAGTTTGAAAATGCCCACCCGGCCACGCTGGCCGTTGATGATGCGCAGGTCGCTGACGATGCCCGCGAGCAGTTGCGGGTCGCGGCTGTCGATCAGGTCGGCGATGCGGCGCTTGCAGAACTGCCGGACCTCGGCCTCGTCCTCGTCGAACAGATGGCCCGAAAGGTAGAAGCCCAACGCAGCCTTCTCCTGTGACAGGCGCTCGCGCACGCCCCAGGGTTCGACCGCCACCATCGCAGGCTCCTGGCTCAGCGAGCCGTGATCGTCCTCCCCGCCGAAGTCGAACAGACCACCCTGCAGCGCATTGGCGGCCTGGGTCTCGGCCCAGTCGAAGGCCAGGCCGATGGTGGCCAAGGTGGCAGCGCGGTCAGGGTGGAGCTCGTCGAAGGCACCCGCCTTGATCAGCGCCTCCACCACCCGTTTGTTGACCCGACTCTTGTCCACCCGGCGGCAGAAGTCGAACAGGCTGGTGAAGGGGCCGTCGGCCTCGCGCACGGCGGCAATTGCCTCGATCGCGCCCTGACCCGTGCCCTTGATGGCCCCCAGACCGTAGCGCACCGCCCTGCGGCCCTCCTGGCCCGGCAGCGGCTCGAAGCGGTAGACGCCGCGGTTGACGCTGGGCGGCTCGAAGCGGATGCCGAAGTTCTTGACGGCGTCGGTCAGCAGCACCTTGAGCTTGTCGGTGTCGCTGATTTCGATCGTCATGTTGGCCGCGAAGAACTCGGCCACGTAATGCACCTTGAGCCAACCGGTGTGGTAGGCCAGCAGGGAATAGGCGGCAGCGTGCGACTTGTTGAAGCCGTAGCCCGCGAACTTCTCCATCAGGTCGAAGACCTCGTCGGCCTTCTCCTGGCTGATGCCCTTCTTGGCCGCGCCCTCCCGGAAGATCTCGCGGTGCTTGGTCATCTCCTCGAGCTTCTTCTTGCCCATGGCCCGGCGCAGCAGGTCCGCGCCGCCCAGGCTGTAGCCCCCCAGCACCTGGGCGGCCTGCATCACCTGCTCCTGGTAGACCATGATCCCGTAGGTCTCGGCCAGCACCTTCTCCAGCAGGGGGTGCGGGTACTCCACCACCTCCTTGCCGTGCTTGCGCGCGACGAAGGACGGGATCAGGTCCATCGGGCCCGGGCGGTACAGCGCGTTCAGGGCGATCAGGTCCTCCAGCCGGCTGGGCTGGGCGTCGCGCAGCATGCCCTGCATGCCACGGGATTCAAACTGGAACACCGCCTCGGTCAGGCCGTCGGAGAAGAGCTTGTAGACCGCCTTGTCGTCCAGCGGGATCGTTTCGAAGGCGAAGTTCTTCTGGTCCGGGTAGCGGGTGGTGATGAACTCCTTGGCCAGCTCCAGGATGGTCAGCGTGGCCAGGCCCAGGAAGTCGAACTTCACCAGGCCGATCTGCTCGACGTCGTCCTTGTCGAACTGGCTGACCGCCGAGTCGCTGCCCGGCTGCTGGTAGAGCGGGCAGAAGTCGGTGATCTTGCCCGGGGCGATCAGCACGCCCCCGGCGTGCATGCCAATGTTGCGCACCAGGCCCTCGACCCGCTCGGCCAGGCTGAGCAGGGCCGCCACTTCTTCCTCGGCCGCCTCGCGCTGCTCCAGCTCGGGTGCCTCCAGGCGGGCGTAGACCAGCTTGGGATTGGGCTTCTCGGGCACCTTGGCCAGCGTCACATGCTTGCCCGGCGGCGCCGGGATCAGCTTGGCGATGGAATCCACATGGCCGAAGCCCATGCCCAGCACCCGGCCCACGTCGCGCAGCGCGGCCTTGGCGGCCATCGTGCCGAAGGTGGCGATCTGGCTCACGGCCTCGCGGCCGTAGCGCTCTTTCACATACTCGATCACCCGGTCGCGGTTGCTCTGGCAGAAGTCCACGTCGAAGTCGGGCATGGACACCCGCTCCGGGTTCAGGAAGCGCTCGAACAGCAGGTTGTACTTCAGCGGGTCCAGGTCGGTGATGGACAGCACATAGGCCACCAGCGAGCCCGCACCGGAACCCCGGCCCGGCCCCACCGGGCAGCCGTTGGCCTTGGCCCACTTGATGAAGTCCGACACGATGAGGAAGTAGCCCGGGAACCCCATCTGCAGGATGGTGTTGAGCTCGAACTCCAGCCGCTCAACATAGGCGGGCCGCTGGGCCTCGCGCTCGGCCGGTTCGGGGAACAGCAACTCCAGCCGCTGCTCCAGGCCTTCGTAGGATTCCTGGCGCAGGAAGTCGTCGATGGGCATGTGGCTGCCATCGGGCAGCAGCGGGGTGGGGAAGTCCGGCAGGAAGTTCTTGCCCAGCACCAGCGTGAGGTTGCAGCGCGCGGCAATGCGCACGCTGTTGGCCAGCGCCGAGGGAATGTCGGCGAACAGCGCCGCCATCTCGGCCTGCGACTTGAAGTACTGGTCCTGGCAGAAGCGCTTGACCCGGCGTGGGTTGGCCAGCGTTTCGCCCTCGGCCACGCAAACGCGGGCCTCGTGGGCCTCGAAGTCGTCTGCGGTGAGGAACTGCACCGGGTGGGTGGCCACCACCGGCAGTTGCAATTCGGCCGCCAAGGGCACCGAGGCACGCACCAGCGCCTCGTGGTGCGGCAGGCCGCCGCGCTGCAGCTCGATGTAGAAACGACCGGGAAAGAGCTCGGACAGCGCCTGGGCGGCCTGCCGGGCCCGGCCGACATCCCCCGCCAGCAAGGCCTGGCCCACCGGGCCGAACTCGGCGCCGGAGAGCGCAATCAGCCCTTCGCCCAGCTCCTGCAGCCAGTCCCAGCGCAGCAGGGCCTGGTTGCGCTGGACATTGCGTGTCCAGGCACGGGCCAGCAACTCAGACAGGTTGTGGTAACCCGCGACATCCTGCACCAGCAACAGCAGCCGCCCCGGCGGCGCGTCGGGTGCGCAGTCCATCGGCTCGATCCAGGCGTCGCAGCCCACCACCGGCTTGAGGCCCTTGCCGCGGCAGGCCTTGTAGTGCTTGACGGCGCCGAACAGGTTGCCCAGGTCCGCGATGCCCAGGGCCAGCTGTCCGTCGGCCTGGGCTGCGGACACCGCATCGTCGATCCGCAAGGTGCCATCGACGACGGAGTATTCGGTGTGCAGGCGCAGGTGAACAAAGCTCATCACGGCATTGTAAGGAGCGGGGTTCGAGCCTCTGATCTAGGGGGGTGGATGTCACGCCGGCGTCACGCGGGCTGTCAAGACTTGTAACCGTCATGGCCTGCCCGCCGGGCCGCTGCGCATCCGCATTCATCAACGACAAGGTTCGAGGAGTCCCCATGTTTGTCCGTTCCCTGGGCGCTGTTGCCCTGGCCTGCGCCGCCGCGCTGGCCCCCGCCCATGCCGCCGTCACCTTGATCGCTCGCGGCGCGCTGACGCTGGACCAGGACCTGAGCGGCCTGACCAACACGCTGGAGAACGGCCAGGCAGCGAATCTGCTCGGCGGCATCGGCTCGGGCCTGGCCTGGGCGGGTGGCACCACCTTCCTGGCCCTGGGTGACCGCGGCCCCAACGCCGTGGCCTGGAACAGCACCGTGGACGACACCACCAGCTGGATCCCCCGCTTCCACACCCTGGACCTGAAGCTGCAACCGGCCGTGGGCGGCAGCCTGCCCTACGCCGTGCAGGCCACGCTCACCGGCACCACGCTGCTGTGGAGCGGCAGCGCCCTGAGCTACGGCCCCGCGACCCCGGTGGGCCCGGTGGCCGGCCGCGCGTACTTCTCCGGCCGCTCGGACAACTTCGCGTCCGGCGCCAATTCGCTGGACAGCAGCTTCGCCCGCCTGGACCCGGAAGGCATCCGCGTCTCGCGCAATGGCAAGAACGTGTTCATCTCGGACGAGTACGGCCCCTACGTCTACGAATTCAACCGCAAGACCGGCAAGCGCACCCAGGTCTTCAGCCTGCCGGCCGGCACCTTCGCCGTGAGCAACCTGTCGTCCATGGGCAGCGCCGAGATCAGCGGCAACACGCACGGCCGCGTGGCCAACAAGGGCATGGAAGGACTGGCCATCACGCCCGAGGGCAAGCACCTCTACGGCTTCATGCAGAGCCCGCTGATCCAGGACGGCGGCGATGGCGGCCGGGCCAACCGCATCGTCTGGATCGATGTCTCGACCGGCAAGGTCAAGCAGTACGCCTACGACAACTACATTCCGGCCAAGAGCAAGGCCTACAACAGCAGCGAGATCCTGGCGGTCAACAGCAAGGTGCTGCTGGTGCTCGAGCGCGACGGCAAGGGCCTGGGCGATGGCAGCACCGCCTCGGTCAAGCAGATCTGGAAGGTGGACCTGACGAACGCCGAGGACGTCAGCCAGCTGTCCGGCCAGGACGCTCTGCTGGCCAAGGCCCCGGCCAAGTCCCTGTTCCTGGACATCCGTGCCACGCTGAACGCCGCCGGCATCACCGATGACCAGATCCCCGCCAAGCTCGAAGGCCTGGCCTTCGGTCAGGATGTGGTGGTCAACGGCCAGACCAAGCACACGCTGTACATCGCCAACGACAACGACTTCCTGCCGGTCGTCAACGGCCTGTCCAACCCCAACCAGTTCTTCGTCTTCGCCTTCGATGACGCCGACCTGGGGGGCAGCACCTTCCAGAACCAGCAGTTCTGATCAGCCCTGCAGCAGCAACTGCAGCAGCAGCTCCACCCGGGCCTTGGCCGGGGTGAGCAGGCCGGCCGAGGGCAAGGCGCCCTCCGGCTGGCCCACCACGCCACCGGCCCAGCAGCGGCTGGCGCGCAGCACGGTCACCCCCTGGGATTGGGCGGTGCGCAGGGCGGCCTCTAGCGCCGCATGCAGCGTTCCGTTGCCGGTGCCCTCGGCCACCAGACCACGGGCGCCCAACGCCACCAGGGCCGGCACCAGGGCGCCGTCGCAGCCCGCATGGCTGACCACGATGTCCACCCGCGGCCATTGGGCCACCGGCTGGCGGATGGCCTGGGCCAGCCGTGCGGCCTCGTCCGCGCCGGCCTGGGGCCAGGGCCGCAGCACGCGCAGCTGGCCTTCCTGCACCAGCGCCAGCGGGCCGGCCTCGTCGGTGGCAAAGGCGTCCACGCGATAGCCGTGGACCTTGCGCACATCCTCGGCAGCCATCACCCGCCCTGCCGCCACCGCCAGCACCCCGTGGACGCCAGGCCAGCCGGCCACCGTCACGGCGTCCAGCAGGTTCTGCGGGCCATCGGGCATCAGCGCCGAGGCTGGCCGCATTGCCGCGGTCAGCACCACCGGCTTGGTAGGCGCCAGCACCCGGTGCAGGAACCAGGCGGTCTCCTCCAGCGTGTCGGTGCCGTGGGTGATCACCACGCCTTGCACGTCCTCACGCGCCAGCGCCTCGGCCACCGCCTGGGCCAGGCCTTGCCACAGCCCATGGTCCATGTCCTTGCTGTCGATCTGGGCCAGCTGGCGGGCCTCCAGCGCATGGCCGGCCAGGGCTGGCACGGCGGCCAACAGATCGGCCACGCTCACCTCGCCGGCGCGGTAGCCCACGTTGTCCGAGGCCGCCCGGGACCGCCCAGCGATGGTGCCGCCGGTGCCCAGGATGACGGTGCGCGCAGAAGTAGTGCTTGGCATTTCGAAAAGGTCTGGATAAAAATACAGATACTGGATGCAACCTCAGCCCTGTTCACCGCGGGGCCCGCCAACATGGAAAGCCCCAAGCTCACCGCCCGCCAGCAGCAGATCCTGGATCTGGTGCAAAGCACGATCGAGCGCACCGGCGCGCCCCCCACCCGGGCCGAGATCGCCGCCGAACTGGGCTTCAAGTCGCCCAATGCGGCCGAAGAACACCTGCAGGCCCTGGCGCGCAAGGGCGTGATCGAGCTGGTGGGCGGCACCTCGCGGGGCATCCGCCTGCAGACGCGGACTTTACGCGCCCTCAACGAGGCCCGCGGCAAGCAGTTCGCCCTGCCCCTGCCCAGCCTGGCCCAGCTCACCCTGCCGCTGGTGGGACGTGTGGCGGCCGGCCACCCCATCCTCGCCCAGGAACACATCGACCAGACCTATGTGCTGGAGGCCAGCCTGTTCCCACGCAAGCCCGACTACCTGCTGAAGGTCAAGGGCATGAGCATGCGCGACGCCGGCATCGTCGATGGCGACCTGCTGGCCGTGCAGAAGACGCCCGACGCCCGCAACGGCCAGATCGTCGTGGCACGGCTGAACGACGAGGTCACCGTCAAGCGCTTCCACCGCGGACGCCATGGCATTGAGCTGCTGCCCGAGAACCCCGACTTCCAGCCCATCGTGGTGGGCCCGGAGGTGGAGGATTTCCAGATCGAAGGCATTGCCGTCGGTCTGGTGCGGCAGAACATGCTGATCTGAACCTGCTGCGCAGCCGCCCCACGCCATGATCAAGCGCCCCAAGGCCACCCGGGCCGAAGACTGCCAGACGCTGGAGCAACTGCCCAATGTGGGCCCGGCCATGGCCGGCGACCTGCGGGCCCTGGGCCTGCACCACCCCCAGGACCTGCGCGGGCAGGACCCTCTGGCCCTGTACCGCCGCCTGGAGGCGCTGACCGGCTCACGGCAGGATCCCTGCGTACTCGACACCTTTATGGCCATCGTCGATTTCATGGAGGGCGGGCCGCCGCGCCCCTGGTGGAGCTTCACGGCCCTGCGCAAACAGCGGCATGGTGTGCTTCAACTCGACAGCCCCGGACCCACCACCGTGTGGGACGCACGGGATGTGGGGCATGCAAGGCCGCCCCATGGCGAGGGCGTCGACCTCAGGTCAGCGTGAGGCTGTTGCGCCGGGCCAGGGCCGGAAACCAGCGCCACCACAGCGCCACCACCAGCAGGGTGCCCATGCCGCCGGCCACCACGGCCCCCACCGGCCCCAGCAGCGCGGCCGTGGCCCCGGATTCGAATTCGCCCAGCTGGTTGCTGGCGCCAATGAACACCGAGTTGACCGCCGACACCCGGCCGCGCATTTCGTCAGGCGTCTCCAGCTGCACCAGGGTCTGACGGATCACCACGCTGACCATGTCGGCCGCGCCGGTGACGGCCAGGGCCAGGAAAGCCGGCCAGAAGGAACGTGAGAGGCCGAAGGCAATGGTGGCCAGGCCAAACAGGGCCACGGCGACCAACAGCCACACACCAGCGCGGCGGCGCAATGGACGACGCGCCAGCCACAGCCCCACCCCGACGGCCCCCAGGGCCGGGGCCGAACGGAGCAGCCCCAGAGCCTCGGGGCCACTGTGCAGGATGTCGCGGGCAAAGATGGGCAGCAGCGCCGTGGCCCCGCCCAGCAACACGGCAAACAGATCCAGTGAGATGGCGCCCAGCATCACCGGCTGATGACGGATGAAGCGGATGCCCGCGGTCAACTCGCGCCAGCCTGGCGAAGGAGCCCGCGGCGGCACGGGCCGAGGACGGATGCTGAGCACCGCACTGATCGCACCGAGCAGCAGCAGCAGCGACACGCCGTAGACCATGGCCGCGCCCCAGAACTCGGGGCCCAGCGGCCACAGGGTCTGCAGGCGCTGCCCCAGAACCGGCCCCGTCCCGTACAGCACGCCCCCCAGGGCCGGCGCCAGCACCACGGCAGCCTGCATCACCGAGCTGTTGGTGGCCACGGCGCGTGCCAGCAGGGACGACGGCACCAAGGTGGGCGTGAGGGCCTGCAGCGAGGGCATCTGCACCGCGCGGGCCATCCCCAGCAGCACGGACAAGGCCAGGATCCAGCCGGCACTCAGCGCCGCCCCCAGGCTGGCCAACATCAGACCCAAGGCCACGGTGCACTGCAGGCTCAGGCTCAAGGCCAGCAGCTGGCGCCGGTCATGGCGGTCCACCAGGTGCCCGGCCGGCAGAGTGAACAGCAAGGCGGGCACGAACTGCACCAAGCCCACCAGACCCAGCTGCCAGGCGCTGCGGGTCAGGTCGTACATCTGCCAGCCGAGCGCCACCATCAGCATCTGGTTGGCGGACGTCCCTGCAATGCGCGTGGCCAGGAGCCGGAGGTAGTCGGCCTGATCGCGCAGGCGCGGCGTCGGCGCCGCTTCAGCAAGCGCCGGAAAGGTGGGCAGGGACATTCACGGCAGCTTATCCCAGCCGCCCACAGGCTGCCGGACAAGGGTCATGCCGCGGTCTGGGTCTCGCTGGTCGCGGCACGCTGCGGCGTGGCGGCGGTCGCGCCTTCGGGCAACTTCAGGGATGCCGGATCGGCCGAGGCCTGAATCTCCGCCTGCAAGGCCTCGGCCAGCTCCTTGCTGGAAAGGCCCAGCACGCGGACATAGCGCTGCGCGGCCTGCTTCAGCGCCAGTTGGGCGCGCTGCGGCGGAAGGCTTGCCGCGTCGACCATCTCGTTGGCGCAGCTGGCCGCATAGCGCAGCACGTCGCTGTCGTCCTCAGCGCCACGATGGGCCTCGGAGGGCGCGACGCGGCGGATCATGCGCAGCACGCTGCCGTCGAGCCCCCAGTGCCGGGCCACAGCCAAGCCGAGTTCCTCGGTGTCCACGCCAAGCACGGCATAGGAGGCGGCCTCGGGGGACAGCCCGGGCTGGGCCTGTTCGCCCGGCGCGCCTTCGATGTGCTGCATGAGCCGGCGGATCTGGTGGGCTTCCTCCGGGAAGTGGTACTGCACCACCAGCCGTCCGAGGTTTTGCATCAGCGCAATCAGGTAGACCACTTCACTGTCGTAGCCGGCCGGCGCCAGACGCACGGCCAGGCGTCCGGCACGGTGCACGCGCGCGATCAGCTGTTCCATCTCGACCGCGGCGGACTCGTTCATGGAACCCGGCCATCGGCGCAGGGCCAGGGCGGCACGGCGCACGCCTTCCAGGCCCAGCATGGCGATGGCCCGGCGCAGCATCAGCACCGGTCCTTCCGCACTGACCTGGGCGCTGTTGACCAGGCGAAGCAATTCGAAAGTGAGGGCGATGTCGCCCAGCACCACATCGGCCAGCTCGCTGGTGCGGCTGTTGTCCATCAGGGCCAGATGGGCCACGCGCTCGGCGCCACCGGGCTGGGCCGGCAGCACCCCTGCGGACTGGATGCGGTCCATCAGCAGGGCCAGCGGGCCGTCGCTCTCTGCCTGGGTCCGCAGCCAGCCTTCCAGGGCCCCCTGGAGAACCCGGGCATTGTGATAGCGGTGGCGCGGCTGCCGGTCGGTCGCCCGGTTGACGATGGCACGCAGGGCGTCCGGCACGGGGCGCGACAGTGCCCAGGGCAGGCGCACGATCTCATTGCCCGCAGGCGGCATCCGGGCGATGACGCGGCCCACATCGGGCTCGTCCAGGGCAGGCGTGCCAGCCAAGGCCTGGTAGGTGACCAGGCCCAGGGCCAGCACGTCACGCTCCGCGGCCTCCCGCACGGCCCTCAGTTCCTGCATCGCACCGTCCCGGGCCGCCCAGGTATCTCGCCCGGCCACTTCGAGCCCCATCAGCACCGGCGTGCCCGCATCGGTCAGCCCCAACATCCAGGGCTGGATGTCGCCGTGGGCCACGCCTGCCTCGTGGGCGTAGGCCAGTCCCTGCGCCACACCGGCCACCCAGGCCGCCACATCGGTCGGCGGCAAGCCTTCCCGGCTGAAACGCTCGGCCCAGGTCGCCACCGCCGATCGGTCGTACATGGCATAGGGCCAGCGCTCATGCTCGCCCACCTCGATGGCCTGGGCCAGATGGGGATGCTCCAGGCGCGCGCCCTTGCGGACCGCCCGCTGCCAAGCCTGGGCCGCCTCGCCATCGGGCTGCTTGCGGGGAATGGCCAGCATGCAGTCCTGCTGCTGGCGTGTGTCCACTGCCGCCCACATCATCGTGCGCTCGCTCTTGCCCAGCAGGGCGAGCAGCTGAAAGCGCCCGAACATGCGCCCCGCCCCGGCGGTCGACGCCGACCGGCTGGGCGAAGCGGAGTCTTGAGAGGAACTGGCGGCGCTGGACATCGGAAAGACGGCTGTTTGGATCCGATTGGAAATGCATTCCTGGCCGGGCGAGCGCCCGATGTACCGGTCAAACCCCCACCAGTTTCCACGCCACGATGTGCTGCGGGGGCTGGCCCTGCCTCCGGCACGCCCAAAGCGGATGTGTCAGAATCTCTCGCACTTCAGCTGACGAAGCCCTTGGGGCCGCCCTGCGGGCCCAGCGTTTCGCTGCCAGGCTGAAGCCCCCTTAGGAAATTTCCATGAGCAGCGAACTGATCAAGCACATCTCCGACGCTTCGTTCGAAGCTGACGTTCTGAAGTCCGGCAAGCCCGTCCTGGTGGACTACTGGGCCGAATGGTGCGGCCCCTGCAAGATGATTGCCCCCATCCTGGACGAAACTGCCAAGGAATATGGCGAGCGTCTGCAGATCGCCAAGATGAACGTCGACGAGAACCGCGATGTCCCGGCCAAATTCGGCATCCGCGGCATCCCGACCCTGATGCTGTTCAAGGATGGCCAGCTGGCTGCCACCAAGGTGGGCGCCCTGTCCAAGGCCCAACTGGCCCAATTCCTCGAGAGCCATCTATAATCTCGCCTGTCGCACCGGGGTGAGGCCTGAATTCAGGCCGCCCCGTGGCTGCAAACAGGCTTGAGGCCGCAGCGTCCGGAGCCCACCGGCTCCCTGGCACGCCAGATTCACGGCCCCCGCCCCCTCCAACCGTTTCCACGAGCATCGCGCCCTGATGGTCGCGACAAGGTGCTTGCCCTGAGGCGAGCCGGTCCCTGAGAGTTTTCATTCAGGTCCGTGTGCCCCTGCCCCCGTGGCGTTCCACCCCAAGGGTGACCCCCGATGCATCTTTCTGAATTGAAGGCGCTTCACGTCTCCGCACTCATCACGATGGGTGAGGAGCTGGAGATCGACAACGTCGCTCGTCTGCGCAAGCAGGAGCTGATGTTCGCGATCATGAAGAAGCGCGCCAAGGCCGGTGAACAGGTCTTCGGTGACGGCGTGCTGGAAGTGCTGCCCGACGGCTTCGGCTTCCTGCGCTCGATCGACACCAGCTACATGGCGTCGACCGACGACATCTACCTGAGCCCCAGCCAGGTGCGCCGCTTCAACCTCCACACGGGTGACCTGGTGGAGGGTGAGGTGCGTGTGCCCAAGGATGGCGAGCGCTACTTCGCCCTGGTGAAGGTCGACCGTGTCAACGGCCTGAGCCCGGAGGAGAACAAGCACAAGATCATGTTCGAGAACCTGACGCCCCTCTTCCCGAAAGAGGCGTTCAAGCTCGAGCGTGACGGCCTGAAGGCCGACGAGAACATCACCGGCCGCATCATCGATCTCATCGCCCCGATCGGCAAAGGCCAGCGCGCACTGCTGGTGGCCCAGCCCAAGACCGGCAAGACGATGATGATGAAGCACATCGCCCACGCGCTGGTGGCCAACCATCCTGAGATCCACCTGATCGTGCTGCTGGTCGACGAGCGGCCGGAAGAAGTGACCGAGATGGTGCGCACCGTGCGCGGCGAAGTCATCAGCTCCACCTTCGACGAACCCGCGGCCCGCCATGTGCAGGTGGCCGAGATGGTGATCGAACGCGCCAAGCGCCTGGTGGAACTGGGCAAGGACGTGGTCATCCTGCTGGACTCGATCACCCGCCTGGCCCGCGCCTACAACAACGTGCTGCCCAGCTCCGGCAAGGTGCTGACCGGCGGTGTGGACGCCAACGCACTGCAGCGCCCCAAGCGCTTCTTCGGCGCCGCTCGCAATGTGGAGGAAGGCGGCTCGCTGACCATCATCGGCACCGCGCTGATCGACACCGGCTCCAAGATGGACGAGGTGATCTACGAGGAATTCAAGGGCACCGGCAACTGCGAAATCCACCTGGATCGCCGCATGGCCGAGAAGCGCGTCTACCCCTCGATCCTGATCAACAAGTCGGGCACCCGGCGCGAAGAGCTGCTGCTCAAGCCCGAGATCATGCAGAAGACGTGGATCCTGCGAAAGCTGCTCTACAACATGGACGAGATGGAGGCGATGGAATTCGTCCTCGACAAGATGAAGGCCTCCAAGAACAACCTCGACTTCTTCGACATGATGCGTCGGGGCGGCTGATGAGGCCACCCGCCAGCGGCCTGGAGTCGCTGGCGCAGCGCGGTATCTCTGCGCTATAATCTAGAGTTTTCCGCTGTCGGAAAGTGCGTGGGGCATGGGGCGTCACGTGGCTCCCGGCTCACCAGCGATGAAGGAAGGCGGAAACGCCTGCGAAGCGCCATGAAAGAAGGCATCCACCCGAACTACCGCGAAGTCTGCTTCGTGGACCTGTCCAACGGTTTCAAGTTCGTGACGCGCTCGTGCGCGCCGACCAAGGAAATGGTCAAGATGGACGACGGCCGCGAGTTGCCGCTGTTCAAGCTGGAAACCTCCAGCGAATCGCACGCGTTCTACACCGGCCAGCAAAAGAGCGTCGACACGCTGGGCGGCCGCGTCGAGAAGTTCCGCAACAAGTTCGCCCACCTCAGCAAGAAGTGATGGCGCGGGGCCGCACATGTGGCGGCCCCTCCCGTGCGAACACGGAACAAGAAGGCAGCCTGTGGCTGCCTTTTTTTTCGTCGGTCCCAACCCTGTGGCCGAAGCCTGTTTGGCATCATTGACCCGTGAACCTTCCGACCCCTGCCGTCGTCCCGCAGCGTGCCGTCGAGCGCCTGCCACGCATCGCCCTGCTGCTGTTCTGCGCCGCCTACCTGCTGCCCGGGCTGTTCGGGCGGGATCCATGGCGCAACGCTGACCTGACGGCCTACGGCTACATGTGGGGCCTGGCCCAGGGCCGCATGGACTGGTGGGCACCCTCGCTGGGGGGCCTGCCACCGGAAACCGCGCTGCTTCCGCACTGGCTGGGCGCCTGGTCAGTCCAGTTGCTGGGGCCGTGGATGGACCCAGCCCTGGCGGCGCGACTGCCCTTCGCCCTGCTGCTGGCCCTGACCCTGGGGCTGATCTGGTACGCCACGTACCACCTGGCCCGCACCGATGCGGCCCAGCCGCTGCCCTTTGCCTTCGGCGGTGAAGCCGATCCTGTCGGCTATGCCCGCACGCTGGCCGATGGCGCCCTGCTGGCCACCATCGGCACGCTGGGCCTGCTGCAGCTGGGGCATGAAACCACGCCGGAGCTGATGCAGCTGAGTCTGGTGGCCCTGTTCACCTGGGCCCTGGCGGCAGCTCCAGGGGGGATCTGGACAGCCCGTCTGGCCGTCATCGTCGCACTGCCCGCGCTGGCCCTGTCCGGCGCGCCCAGCATGTCGTTGGGCATGGGCCTGATCGCGGTGCTGATCAGCCCCCACTCCCGCTATCCGGCCATGCGCAAGATGGTGCCCTGGCTGATCGCCGGCATGGTGCTCGGACTGGCGGCCGCCACCGCCACCCATGCCTGGCAGTGGCGCATCGAAACCCATCTGGACGCTGGTGCCTGGGCGGGCTTTGCCCGCCTGCTCCTGTGGTTCACCTGGCCCACACTGCCGCTGTCCGCCTGGACGCTCTGGCGCTGGCGCGGCCACTGGACACAGCGGCACATCAGCATCCCCTTGGGCAGCGTCCTGGTCGGTCTGGTGGCGTCGGCCGCCATGGGTGGCTCGGACCGGGCCCTGCTGCTGGCGGTGCCCGGAATGGCCATCCTGGCGGCCTTCTCGCTGCCCACCCTTCAGCGCGGCGCCAGCGCGGCAATCGACTGGTTCTCGGTCTTCTTCTTCAGTGTCTCTGCCCTGGCTGTCTGGGTGATCTACAGCTCCATCCAGCTGAACCTGCCCCCGAAGCCCCTGCAGCATCTGCAACGCCTGGCACCTGGATTCGAGCCCTCCTTCTCGCCGGTTCATCTGGCCTTTGCCATCGCGGGCACACTGGCTTGGCTGTGGCTGGTGCGCTGGCGCACCTCACGGCATCGGCATCCACTCTGGAAGAGCCTGGTGCTGCCGGCCAGTGGCGTGGCCCTGACCTGGCTGCTCACGATGACCCTGCTCCTGCCCGTGGTGGACTACGCCCGCAGCACGCGTCCGCTGGTGCAGCGCATTGCCCGTTTCGTGCCCGCGGGCGAGTGCATCCGGGCACCGGACCTCAGCCGCACCCACCTGGCCGGCCTCGAGGTGTTCGGTGGCTATGCGCTGGATGCTGCGGCCGAACCCAGCCTGCACTGCCGATTCCTGCTGGTCATGACGCGCACCCCCTCGCTGGCGCAGGCGCCTTCAGGCTGGACTGAGGTGGCCCGCATCCGACGACCGGTCGATGGCCGTGAGTACTTCACCCTCTATCGGGCAGCCCCCTGAAAGCCCCTCGGCGGGTGGCCGGGACTGACTGCCTGCTCAGAAAGAAACCGGTTCAGCAGGCTGCGTCTGCGACAGGGCCTGCACCCGGGCCGCTGGCAGCACCAGCGTGAAGCACGAACCGTGTCCGAGTTCGCTGGTGATGCGCAACTCGCCGCCGTGGCGCTGCGCCACATGCTTGACGATGGACAGGCCCAGACCAGTGCCACCGGTCTCGCGTGAACGGCTCCCATCCACGCGGTAGAAGCGCTCGGCCAGCCGAGGAAGGTGCTCCGGCGCAATGCCTGCGCCACTGTCGTTCACACGAATCTCCAGCCCGCCGTCCACCCGCGACACGGTCGACACGCGGATGGTGCCCCCCTCCGGGGTGTAGCGGATGGCATTGTTGACGAGGTTGCCGATGCCGCTCTGCAGTTCCACTTCGCTGCCGGCCACCTGCCAGACGCCCCAGTCGAATTCCAGCGGATGTCGCCCGGCCGACAGCCCACGGGCCTCGGCCTCGACCGCTGCGCCGACGCGGGCCAGGGGCCACCATTGGTCTGTCGGGGGGCGCGGGCTGTCTTCCAGCCGCGCCAAGGCCAACAAGTCGCCCACCAGGGACTGCATGCGCCGGGTCTGCTGGGCCATCAACCCCAGCACCCGCTGCCGCTCCACCTCGGTCAGTGGCAGCGAAGACATGGTTTCGACGAAGCCGGCGAGCACGGTCAGTGGCGTCCGAATTTCGTGCGACACGTTGGCCACAAAATCCCGCCGGGTCTTGTCCGCGCGTTCGCGGGCCGTCACGTCCTGGGTCAGCAGCAGGCGCTGCCCTTCGCCATAGGGACGCACGACGATGGAAATCAGGCCGGTCCCACCCGGCGCAGGAATTTGCACCGACTGCTCGTGGTTGCGGGCATGCAGGTGGGCCACAAAGGCCGGTGCGCGAACGAGGTTGGTGATGCGCTGGCGCAGATCCCGGTGAGCGTCGAGCCCCAGATGATCGGCCGCCATCTGGTTGCACCATTCGATCTGCTCGCCGGCGTCCAGCATCAGCACCCCGTTGGGCGAGGCCTCGATGCCGTTGAGGAACTGCTGAAGCTGGTCTTGCTCGCGCCGGGTGTCCCTCTCACGCTTGCGGATGACCCGCTCGGCCCGTGCGGAGAGTTCGCCCCAAAAACCGCCCATGACCGGGGCATCGGTGTCCTGGTGACCACTGAGCCAGCGCAGCAGCCGCACCCCGCGCCAACTGTCGACCAGACAGACCAGAGCACTCGCCAGGCCGGCCCCGCCCACTGCGCCCCACAGGGCCCAGGCTGAATCGGCCAGAACCCAGGCCCCCGCCGTGGCGGCCCCAGCCACAGCCAGGACCATCAAGAGCACCCTCGGTGCCAACCAGAACATGCCGCTCTCGCCCTTCGCCTGTTGCCCTGTGGTCCGCCGTCCTCAGTGGGAGGACACCGCGACCTGCTGGGTCAGGCGATAACCCGCCCCCCGGACCGTCTCGATCATCTGGGCGCAGCGCGCCGGCGTGAGTGCCTCACGCAGGCGTTTGACATGCACATCGACCGTGCGCTCCTCAATGAACACATGGTCGCCCCAGACACGGTCCAACAACTGGGCGCGGCTGTGCACCCGTTCGGGGTGGGTCATCAGGAAGTGGAGCAGGCGGAACTCGGTCGGTCCCAGCTTGAGATCCACGCCATTGCGGCTGACCCGGCGAGTCGACGGATCCAGGCGCAGGCCACCCACCTCGACCGCAGAGTCGAGCGCCTCGGGCACCCGGCGGCGCAGCACGGCCCGGATGCGGGCCAGCAGTTCCTGGGTCGAGAAGGGCTTGGTCAGGTAATCATCGGCACCCGCATCCAATCCGGCCACCTTGTCGCTCTCATCCGCACGGGCGGTGAGCATGATGATGGGCAGTTCCTTGGTGCGGGCCTCGCCACGCCAGCGCCGGGCCAGCGCCACGCCGGATTGGCCTGGCAGCATCCAGTCCAGCAAGACCAGATCCGGCAGCACCGCGTCCACGGCCATCTGGGCCTGGTCGGCGTTCTCGGCCAGCGTCACCTCGAAGCCTGCGTGGCGCAGGTTGATGGCGATGAGTTCCGCGATCGCCGATTCGTCTTCAACCACCAGCACGGCAGGCATCTCGTTCCTCCCGGGCTCAGTTGCGGGTCAGGGCGACGGTCTCGACCGTCTCGACCGGGTTGTGGCGAACGTCCGTGCCCTTGACGATGTAGATGATCTGCTCGGCCAGGTTCTTGGCGTGGTCACCCACGCGCTCAATGGCCTTGGCCACGAACACCAGGTCGATGCTGGCCGAGATGGTGCGGGGATCTTCCATCATGTAGGTGATGAGCTTGCGCATCATCCCCTCGAATTCCTGGTCGATCTGGTTGTCGTTCTTGATGACTTCCAGAGCCTGCACGGTGTCCAGGCGGGCGAAGGCATCCAGGGCCTTGCGCAGCGAGGCCGTGGCCAGCGTGGCCTCGAAGGACACGTCCGACACCGGCAGGCGCAGGCGGCTGAAAACGCCGGTGTTGATCAAACGCTGCACCGTGCGGGCGATGCGAGCGGCCTCGTCGCCCACGCGCTCGAGGTTGCCGATGGTCTTGGAGATGGCGATCAGCAGGCGCAGGTCGCGCGCGGTGGGCTGGCGGCGGGCGATGATGGCCGACAGGTCGGCATCGATCTCCACCTCCTGCTGGTTCACACGTTCTTCCATCGCCAACACCTGGCTGGCGGTCTCGGCGCTGTAGTTGGTCAGGGCGTAGATGGCCTGAGCCACCTGGGCTTCCACCAGGCCGCCCATTTCGAGCACGCGGGTGGACACCGCGCTGAGCTCGGCGTCGAACTGGGTCGAGAGATGCTTGTCCGTCATGGTCGTGATCCTCTTGGGATTCCGCAGCGGGCCGGTCAGCCGAAGCGGCCGGTGATGTAGTCTTCCGTGTCCTTCTTCTTGGGCTTCATGAAGAGTTCACGGGTGGGGCCGAATTCAACCAAGTCGCCCAGGTACATGTAGGCGGTGTAGTCGGACACGCGGGCGGCCTGCTGCATGTTGTGGGTGACGATCACCACGGTGTAGTCGCTCTTGAGCTCAGTGATGAGCTCCTCGACCTTGCCGGTGGAGATCGGGTCCAGCGCCGAGCAAGGCTCATCCAGCAGCAACACCTCAGGCTTGATGGCGATGCCACGGGCGATGCACAGGCGCTGCTGCTGGCCGCCGGACAGGCCCGAGCCGCTCTGGCCCAGCTTGTCCTTGACCTCGTTCCACAGCGCGGCCTTCTTCAGCGCCCACTCCACTCGCTCGTCCATCTCGACGCGCGAGAGGTTCTCGAACAGTTTCACACCGAAGGCGATGTTGTCGTAGATCGACATCGGGAACGGTGTGGGCTTCTGGAAGACCATGCCGACCTTGGCGCGGATCAGTGACACGTCCAGCTTGCTGTCCAGCACGTTCTCGCCGTCCACCAGGATCTCGCCTTCGGCGCGCTGTTCGGGGTAGAGCTCGAACATGCGGTTGAAGGTGCGCAGCAGGGTGGACTTGCCGCAGCCCGACGGGCCGATGAAGGCGGTGGCCTTCTTCTCGGGGATCTCGAGGTTGATGTGCTTGAGCGCGTGGAAGCTGCCGTAGTAGAAGTTCAGGTCCCGCACCGAGATCTTGGCCTTCTCGGTCACGCTGGTATCGACTTTTGCGTCCATGACGTCTGCCTGTGAGGGATTACTGTTGCTTGCGGAAGAAGACCCGCGCGATGATGTTGAGCGTCAGGACGCCCATCGTGATCAGGAAAACGCCGGCCCAGGCCAGCTTCTGCCAGTTCTCGTAGGGGCTCATGGCGAACTTGAAGATGGTCACCGGCAGGCTGGCCATCGGCTGGCCCAGGTTGGACGTCCAGAACTGGTTGGACAGCGCGGTGAAGAGCAGCGGCGCCGTCTCGCCCGAGATGCGGGCCAGAGCCAGCAGCACACCGGTCACCACACCCGAGCGTGCCGAGCGCAGCGTGACCGACAGGATCACCTTCCACTTCGGCGTGCCCAGGGCATAGGCCGACTCGCGCAGCGCATGCGGCACCAGGCTCAGCATGTTCTCAGTCGTGCGGATGACCACCGGGATGACGATCAGGGCCAAGGCGATCACCCCAGCCCAGCCGGAGAAGGTCTTCATCGGCGCCACGGCCACCGAATAGACGAACAGGCCGATCACGATCGAAGGCGCCGACAGCAGGATGTCGTTGATGAACTGGGTGATGCGGCCCAGCCAGTTGTCCTTGCCGTACTCGGCCAGATAGATGCCGGCCATCATGCCGATGGGCGTGCCAATCGCCGTGGCCAGCGTCACCATCATCAGCGAGCCGTAGATGGCGTTGGCCAGACCGCCGATCTCGGCCTGCGGTGGCGGGGTCATCTCGGTGAACACCGAGAAGGTCAGCCCCCCCACGCCCAGGCGGAAGGTTTCCCAGAGGATCCACAGCAGCCAGAACACGCCGAAGGCCATGGCTCCCAGCGAGAGCGTCAGCGCCACCGCGTTGACACGCTTGCGGCGGTTGTGCAGGCGCATGCGGCCTGCGTCGAGTGCAGCCAGACTCACGAGCGGCTCCCTTCGTTCTTCTTGAGCCGCATCAGCAGCAGCTTGGACAGGGCCAGCACCACGAAGGTGATGAAGAACAGCACCAGGCCCAGGTAGATCAGCGAGGCCTGGTGCAGGCCTTCACCCGCTTCGGCGAATTCATTGGCCAGCGCGGAGGTGATGCTGTTGCCCGGCTCGAACAGCGAGATCGAGGACAGCTGGTTCATGTTGCCGATCACGAACGTGACCGCCATGGTTTCGCCCAGCGCCCGGCCCAGGCCCAGCATGATGCCGCCGATGACACCGGTCTTGGTGTAGGGCAGCACGACCCTGGAGACCACCTCCCAGGTGGTCGAACCCAGCCCGTAGGCCGACTCCTTGAGCATGGGGGGCGTCACCTCGAACACGTCCCGCATCACCGAGGCGATGAAGGGAATGATCATGATGGCCAGGATGATGCCGGCCGAGAGCATGCCCAGACCCACGGGTGGACCGGAGAACAGTGTGCCCAGCACCGGCACACTGCCGAACAGATTCTGCAGGGGCTGCTGCACCCAGGTGGCCAGCAGCGGACCGAAGACCAGCAGGCCCCACATGCCGTACACGATGGACGGCACGGCGGCCAGCAGTTCGACCGCAACCCCCAGCGGGCGCTTGAGCCACTGAGGCGAGAGTTCGGTCAGGAACAGGGCGATGCCGAAACTCACCGGCACCGCGATCAGCAACGCAATGAACGAAGTCATCAGCGTGCCGTAGATCATCACCAGGCCGCCGTACTGGTCTCCGACGGGATCCCATTCGGATCGCCAGAGGAACGACAGGCCGTATTCGCGGATGGCGGGCATGGCGCCGGCCAACAGTGACAACAGGATGCCCAGCAACAGGGCCAGGGTCAGCCAGGCGGCACCCAGCGCCGCCATGGCAAACAGGCGGTCCGCCCAGGGCACGCGGACGCGCCGCGGTGCCGGCTTGCCGGCAGGAGAAGTCTTTGCCATCGCACCATCATTGGACAGGGGATTGGCAGGCATCGTAGCAGTCACGTTCACAGCTCCGTGGGTGCGCGCAAGCGCCGGACTGCCCTGAGGACAGCCGGCACTTGCTGGCAGGGGGCAGCCCTGATTACTTGACGGTCACCGTCTTGCCGGCGCCGTCCTTGATGCCGGCCCATTCCTTGCGGATCAGGCCCTTGACCGCGTCAGGCATCGGCACGTAGTCCAGGTCGGCGGCCATCTTGTCGCCGTTGGCGTAGGACCAGTCGAAGAACTTCAGCGCGGCCGCGGCCTGCTCGGGCTTGCCCTGCACCTTGTGCATCAGGATGAACGTGGCGCCGGAAATCGGCCACGACTCCTTGCCCGGCTGTTCGGTCAGCACCTGGTAGAAGGACTTGTCCCAGGCAGCGCCCGCAGCGGCGGCCTTGAAGGTCATGTCATCCGGCTGAACATACTGGCCGTCCTTGTTCTTCAGGGCGGCGTGGGTCATCTTGTTCTGCTTGGCGTAGGCGTACTCGACGTAGCCGATCGAGTTCTGCAGGCGCAGCACGTAGGACGACACACCTTCGTTGCCCTTGCCACCGACACCCGCCGGCCAGTTCACGGCAGTGCCGTCACCCACTTTTTCCTTCCACTCCGGGCTGACCTTGGACAGGTAGTTGGTGAACAGGAAGCTGGTGCCGGAACCATCGGCACGGTGCACCACGGCAATCTGGGCGTCCGGCAGCTTCACACCGGCGTTCAGGCCGGCGATGGCGGGGTCATTCCACTTGGTGACCTTGCCCAGGAAGATCTCGGCCAGCACGGTGCCGGTCAGCTTCAGCTGACCCGGCTTGAGGCCGGCGATATTGACGACCGGCACCACACCGCCCATCACGGTCGGGAACTGCAGCAGGCCGTCCTTGGCCAGGTCCTCGTCCTTCAGCGGCATGTCGGAAGCGCCAAAGTCGACCGTCTTGGCCTTGATCTGCTTGATGCCGGCGCCGGAGCCCACCGACTGGTAGTTGATGCGCGCGCCGGTGGCCTTGTTGTAGGCATCCGCCCACTTGGCGTACACCGGGGCCGGGAAGGAGGCACCAGCACCCGTCACGTCCTGGGCCGAAGCGGCGGTTGCCACCACCAGCGCGGCACCCGCCAGGGTGAAGCGAACGAAAGAAGAAACCATGAGACAGACCTTTCGTCAGTGAAGCCGGAGGCATCCCCGGCCATGCGTGCACTGTAGAAAGGCTTTGTGACATGTTCGTGACGCGTGACAACCAGGCCCTTGGCGCCACGAATCCGTCACAAAACTGTCAAAATAGCAGAAATTCTCTTTCGGAACAGCAACTTAGGCATCACCACGTGCTGCGGCCGCCAAGGCTTCGGCAGCCTTGCGGGCCTGTGACTCCTCCCGGGCCTCGACCATGACACGCAGCACCGGCTCGGTCCCGGAGGCCCGGATCAACACCCGCCCCTGCCGCCCCAGGTCCGCCGTGACCTGCCGGGTGAGGTCGGCCAGGCGGATGTTCTGCCGCCAATCCTCGCCGTCCTTCAGCCGGACGTTGATCATCACCTGCGGGTAGAGCTTCACGCCCTCCAGCAAGGCCTGCAGGCTGCGCCCGCTGTGCTGGACGGCCTGCAGCACCTGCAGGGCGCTGACGATGCCGTCACCCGTGCTGTGCCGGTCCAGAGCCAGCAGATGGCCGGAGCTTTCCCCGCCCAGCAACCAGCGGCGGGCGGCCAGTTCCTCCAGCACGTAGCGGTCACCCACCTTGGCGCGCACCAGTTCGATGCCCTGATCAGCCAGGGCGACCTCGACCGCCATGTTGGTCATCAGCGTCCCGACCACGCCCGGCACAGCCTCACCCTGGGCCTTGCGGTCCATGGCCATCACATAGAGCAGTTCGTCGCCGTTGTAGAGCCGGCCCTCGCGGTCGACCAGTTGCAGGCGGTCGGCATCGCCATCCAGCGCCACGCCGTAATCGGCGCCCTGCTCCTTCACCGCAGCCACCAGAGCCGCCGGCGACGTGGCTCCGACGCCTGCGTTGATGTTCATGCCATTGGGCGCCACACCGATCGACGTGACTTCGCCGCCCAGCTCGTGGAACACCGCCGGTGCGACCTGGTAGGCCGCACCGTGCGCGGCGTCGACCACGAACTTCAGGCCCTTGAGATTGAGCTCGCCGCTGACCGTGCTCTTGCAGAACTCGACATAGCGCCCCTGCGCATCGTCCAGACGCCGTGCCCGCCCCAGGCGCGCCGAATCCACCCAGGCCGGCGGCTCCTCCAGAGCCCGCTCCACGGCCTCTTCCCAGGCGTCGGGCAGCTTCTCACCCTTGGCGCTGAAGAACTTGATGCCATTGTCGGGAAAGGCGTTGTGCGAGGCGCTGATCACCACCCCCAGGTCCAGACGCAGGGCCCGGGTGAGGTAGGCCACCCCCGGCGTGGGCAGCGGCCCGGTCAGCAGCACGTTCACGCCAGCCGAGGCAAAGCCGGCCTCTAGCGCCGACTCCAGCATGTAGCCCGAGATCCGCGTGTCCTTGCCGATCAGCACCGTGGGGCGCCGCCCGCTGGCCACACGCTGCAACACCTGCCCCACGGCATGCCCCAGTCGAAGCGCGAAATCGGGGGTGATCGGGAACTGGCCCACGGTGCCGCGGATGCCATCGGTGCCGAAATACTGTCGTGCCATGTCAGATTCGTCGTTGTCGTTGTTCGAAGTGTTCAGTGCGAGCACACGCCTTCAAGGTCTGACAAGCCAGCGGCCTGCCAGACCTTGAGGGCATCGACCGTGGCCGCCACATCGTGCACCCGCACGATGCGGGCGCCCAGCGTGACGGCCGCCAGAGCCGCCGCCACGCTGGCCGCCTGGCGCTGGTCCACCGGGCGTCCCGTCAGCTGACCCAGGGTGCGCTTGCGCGACCACCCCACCAGCAGAGGCCGCCCCAAGGCCAGCAACTGCCGCTGCTGGCGCAGCAGGGTGATGTTGTGTTCGTCCGTCTTGCCGAAGCCATAGCCCGGATCCAGCACCACCCGCTCCGCGGCCACACCGGCCGCCACCAGTCCCCCCAGGCGCCGCGCCAGGTCGGCCTGCACCTCGGCGGTCACATCGGCATAGCGCGGTGCCTGCTGCATGGTGGTCGGCTCGCCCTGCCGGTGCATCAGGCAGACCCCGGCCTGCGGGTCCTGCCGGACAACATCCACGGCCCCAGGCCGGTCCAGCGAGCGCACATCGTTGATGATGTCCGCCCCGGCCGCCAACACCTCGTGCATCACCTCAGGCTGGCTGGTGTCCACAGAAACCGGCACGCCCAGGCCCGCAGCATGGCGAACCACCGGCAGCACCCGGCTCAACTCCTCCCGCCAATCAGGCGCCACCGAGCCAGGGCGTGTCGATTCCCCCCCGATGTCGAGGATGTCCACGCCCTCCGCCACCAAGGCATCGCAGCGCGCGCAGGCGTCCTCGGGCCGGAAGAACTGCCCCCCATCGGAAAAGGAATCCGGCGTGGCGTTGACGATGCCCATCACATGAGGGCGGCTCAGATCGATGCGGAAACGGGCGGTCTGCCAGAACATGGCGGTTCAGAAACAGGCAACGGGGCCCGTAGGCCCCGTTGAAGGTGGAGGAAGTCCGCCTCAGGCGGCGGCAGGCGCACCGTCGGTGTTGACCGGCGGCGTCGGGCCGCTGCCCGACTTGCTGTTGCTCGAGGTCCAGTCCTTGGGCGGGCGCGGGGGCTTGCCGGACATGATGTCCTCGATCTGCTCGGCGTCGATGGTCTCCCAGTCCAGCAGGGCCTTGGCCATGGCGTGCATCTTGTCCTGGTTGTCCTCGATCAGCTTGCGGGCGGCGGCGTACTGCTCATCGATGATCCGGCGGATCACCGAATCCACCTTGCGCATCGTCTCCTCGGACATGCTGGTGGTCTTGGTCACCGAACGGCCCAGGAAAACCTCGCCCTCGTTCTCTGCGTAGACCATGGGGCCGAGTTCATCGGTCATGCCGTAGCGGGTGACCATGTCGCGTGCAATTGCCGTGGCGCGCTCGAAGTCGTTGCTGGCACCGGTGGTCATCTGATGCATGAAGACCTCCTCGGCGATGCGGCCACCAAACAGCACGGAGATGGTCGAGAGCATGCGCTCTTTGTCCATGCTGTAGCGGTCGCCTTCGGGCAGCTGCATCGTCACGCCCAGGGCACGGCCACGGGGAATGACCGTGACCTTGTGCACCGGGTCGGTCTTGGGGAGCAGACGCGCCACCAGAGCGTGGCCAGCCTCGTGGTAGGCGGTGTTGCGGCGCTCGTCCTCGGGCATGACCATGGACTTGCGCTCGGGGCCCATCATGATCTTGTCCTTGGCCTTCTCGAAGTCGACCATCTCGACCACCCGGCCATTGCGGCGGGCGGCGAACAGGGCGGCTTCATTGACCAGGTTGGCCAAATCGGCACCGGAGAAGCCCGGCGTACCACGGGCCAGGATGTCGGCCCGGATGTCCTGGCCGACCGGCACCTTGCGCATGTGCACATTCAGGATCTGCTCACGGCCGCGCACGTCCGGCAGGGTCACATAGACCTGGCGGTCGAAGCGGCCCGGGCGCAGCAGCGCGGGGTCGAGGATGTCCGGCCGGTTGGTGGCCGCCATCACGATCACGCCCAGGTTGGTCTCGAAGCCGTCCATCTCGACCAGCATCTGGTTGAGGGTCTGCTCGCGCTCGTCGTTGCCACCGCCCAGGCCGGCCCCACGGTGACGGCCGACGGCGTCGATCTCATCGACGAAGATGATGCAGGGCGCGCTCTTCTTGGCCTGTTCGAACATGTCGCGCACGCGGGCCGCACCCACGCCGACGAACATTTCCACGAAGTCGGAGCCGGAGATGCTGAAGAACGGCACCTTGGCTTCGCCGGCGATGGCCTTGGCCAGCAGCGTCTTGCCGGTGCCCGGAGGGCCCACCAGCAGCACGCCACGCGGAATGCGGCCGCCCAGCTTCTGGAACTTCTGCGGATCCTTCAGGAAGTCGACCAGTTCCTTGACCTCTTCCTTGGCCTCGTCGCAGCCGGCCACGTCAGCGAAGGTGGTCGAGTTGTTGGCCTCGTCCAGCATGCGGGCCTTGGACTTGCCGAAGCTGAAGGCCCCGCCCTTGCCGCCGCCCTGCATCTGGCGCATGAAGTAGATCCAGACGCCAATCAGCAGCAGCATCGGGCCCCAGGAAACCAGCAGGCTGGTCAGCAGCGAGGGCTCTTCGCGCGGGCGCACATCGAACTTGACGCCGTTGTTGATCAGGTCACCGGTCAGACCGCGGTCCAGCAGGGTGCCGGTGGTCCGGATCTTGTTACCGTCGGTGGTCGTGGCGGTGATGTCGATGCTGCCCATCCCATCCTGGATGGTCACACTCTTGATGTTCTTGTCACGGACTTCCTGCAGGAATTCCGAGTAGCCGACCTGCTGCCCCTGCACGGAGACGCGGTCGAACTGCTTGAACACGGTGAAAAGCACCAGGGCGATCACCAACCAGACGGCGATCTTGGAAATCCATTGATTGTTCACCGCGGCTCCTTCAGAAGATCCATTGCACGCTGCCGCCCGTCATGTCGTCCGGCACGGTTCTCTCACCGTAGATGGGGTCGATTCTAGTCCGTTCAAGAGGCCCACCCTCTTGACCAAGAGGCATCCTCCGTGCTTATTCGACAGAGCAAAACCTCTCAAGCGCGTTTCAGACCCATTCCGACCAGAAAGGTTTCTGACGATTTGTCCCGCGAGGACTTGGGCTTGTGGACCTTGACCACCCTGAAAGCCTGCCGGAACAACTGAACCAAGGCATCGTAACCTGCCCCGTGAAACACCTTCGCCACCAGGGCTCCATCCGGGCGCAGATGCTGACTGGAAAAGTCGACCGCCAGCTCAACGAGATGCTCGATGCGGGCCGCGTCGGCGCTGGCAATGCCCGACAGATTGGGCGCCATGTCCGAAACCACCAGGTCGACCGGGCGACCCGCCAGGGCCTCCTCCAGCTGCTTCAGCACGCTGTCTTCGCGGAAGTCGCCCTGGATGAAGGTCACCCCCTCGATCGGCTCGAAGTCCAGCAGGTCCAACGCGATGATCGTGCCGTCCAGCTCCCCTACTGCCGCGCCGCCGACGCCGGCCTGCTTGGGCGCGAAACGGCGACGCAGGTATTGGCTCCAGGCCCCTGGCGCGGCCCCCAGGTCCACCACCACCTGACCTGGCCGCACCAGATGGAAAGCCTCATCCAGCTCCTTGAGCTTGTAGGCGGCACGGGCCCGGAACCCTTCTTTCTGCGCCATGCGCACATAGGGATCCGTGACGTGGTCGTGCAGCCAAGCCTTGTTGACCTTCTTGCTCTTGGTTTGTGTCTTCATGTTGAAGGGATAATACGAACATGCCTGCGATTCAACTGACGCCCGCGGACCGCAAGGAAAAGCGCGGCGAAGCCCACCACCTCGACCCGGTCGTCATGATCGGTGCCGACGGACTCACCCCCGCCATCGTCAAGGAGACCAATGCCGCCCTGAAGGCCCATGGCCTGATCAAGGTGCGGGTCTTCTCCGACGATCGCACGGCCCGCGAAGCCATGCTGGCCCAACTGGCCGACGAACTCAATGCCGCCCCCGTGCAGCACATCGGCAAGCTGCTGGTGCTCTGGCGGCCCCTGCCAGCCAAGCAGACGGCGGAACGCGAGGACCGGATGCCCGGACCCCGCACCGTCAAGCTGGTGAGCTTCCCGAAGAATGGCACCGGCCGCCCGACCATCAAGAAGGTGCAGGTATTCGGCAACGAGCGCGTGACTGCGGGTGGCACCATCAAGCGGGTCAAGAAGCGCACCGTCAGCAGCAAGAAGCGCGCACAAAGCCAGGACTGACCTGGATCGAGAATCACCAAGGGGCCGGTTGGCCCCTTTTTCTTTCCAGGCTTCAGCTTCGGGATGCCACCACCGGCCCGACACGCCAGGCCAACACCAGCACCAGCACGATCTTCAGCCCGAACAGACTGAAGCTCAGCCCATGCAGCTGACCGAAGCTCAGCGCCCCCTGCTGGCCCTGCCGGGCCAGTTCCATCATGGGCTGCAGCACGTAGTAACCCAGCACCGTGCAGACCAGAGTGCCCAGCGCCAGCCCCATGTCCAGGCTGAACTGGCTGCCCTGCCCCCACACCGCACGGGCCAGGGCACTGCGCCGGGCCGCCAGCAGCAGCGCCATGCCCAGCAGCAGGCTCAGCGGCGCCTCGCGGGCAAAGATGTGGCCCACCACCTGGCCCGCAGCCGCCTTGTCCAGCACGGCGAAGGGCGCCGGGGTGGCCAGACCGGCCACGCACAGCAGCACGCCCGCCCACAGAGCCGGCAGCAGCGCCATGATGCGGGCGACCGGCGTCACAGGTAGCGCACCCCAACGACCTCGTAATGGCGCACGCCACCCGGGGCATGGACTTCGGCCACGTCGCCAGCCTCCTTGCCGATCAGGGCCCGCGCGATCGGCGAGCTGATGGAGATGAGGCCCAACTTGAGGTCCGCCTCGTCGTCTCCGACGATCTGGTAGGTCACCGCGGCCCCGGAATCCTCGTCCTCGAGGTCGACAGTAGAGCCAAACACGACCCGGCCACCCGCGTCCAACGACGAGGGGTCGATGACCTGGGCCGCCGCCAGCTTGCCTTCGATCTCGAGGATGCGTCCCTCGATGAAGCCTTGCTTGTCCTTGGCGGCCTCGTACTCGGCGTTCTCGGACAGATCGCCTTGCGCACGGGCTTCGGCAATGGCCTGGATCACGGCCTGGCGCTCGACGGTCTTGAGCCGCTGAAGCTCTTCCTTGAGCTTCTCCGCACCGCGCTTGGTCAGGGGAATGGTAGCCATCCTGGCACTCCTTGGCAGACAAAACGAATCCGCCGCGGCGCGGGCCAGAGGCGACGCGCGAGCGGCGGATTGCTGAGATGAAATTCTAGAACACAAGCCGCCCGGATCCGGGCGGGTTTGTCACAGGCCGGATCAGACCAGCGAGGCGTGCAGTTCCTGCAGCGACAGCACCTGCAGGCCGCTGCCGTGCTTGAGCGCCTCGGTGGCGGCCTCGCAGCCGGCCATGGTGGTGTAGTAGGTCACCCGGTTGGCCAGCGCCGCAGTGCGGATGTAGCGGGAATCCGCGATCGCGGTGCGGGTTTCGTCCACGGTGGTGAACACCAGCTGGATCTCACCGGCCTTGATCATGTCGGCGATGTGCGGCCGGCCATCCTTGACCTTGTTGACCACCTTGACCGGGACCCCGGCCGCCGCGATGGCCGCGGCCGTGCCCTTGGTCGCCACCACGTTGAAGCCCAGGTCGACCAACTCGCTGGCGATCTTCACCGCCCGGTCCTTGTCGTTGTTCTTCACGGTGATCACCACCGTGCCCTTGCTGGGCAGGCGGCTGCCGGCACCCAGCTGGCTCTTGAGCATGGCCTCGCCAAAGGTGTAGGCCACGCCCATCACCTCGCCGGTGGAACGCATCTCCGGGCCCAGGATGGGGTCCACACCCGGGAACTTGTTGAAGGGGAAGACGGCTTCCTTGACGCTGAAGTACGGCGGAATCACCTCGTGCGGAGGCTCACCGTTGAGACCCTTCTGATCCGGGAGCTTCTGCCCGGCCATGCAGCGTGCGGCGATCTTGGCCAGTTGCTGGCCGGTGGCCTTCGAGACGAAGGGCACCGTGCGAGAGGCGCGGGGGTTCACTTCCAGCACGTAGACCACGGCCTCACCGTTGTTCACGTCCCCCTGGATGGCGAACTGCACGTTCATCAGGCCGATCACCTTCAAGGCCTTCGCCATCGCGGTGGTCTGGCGGCGCAGTTCGTCCTGCAGGGCGGCCGGCAGCGAGTACGGCGGCAGCGAACAGGCCGAGTCACCGGAGTGGACACCCGCCTGCTCGATGTGCTCCATGATGCCGCCGATCATCACGGCTTCGCCGTCGGAGATGCAGTCGACATCGACCTCGATCGCATCGTCCAGGAAGCGATCCAGCAGCACCGGAGACTTTTCAGACACCCGCACCGCCTCACGCATGTAGCGCTCCAGGTCCTTGTCGCCGTGGACGATTTCCATCGCCCGGCCACCCAGGACGTAGGAGGGACGCACCACCAGCGGGTAGCCGATTTCCTTGGCCAGCAGCAGCGCAGCCTCTTCGGTGCGCGCGGTGCGGTTGGGCGGCTGCCTCAGGCCCAGGGTGTGCAGCAGTTGCTGGAAACGCTCGCGGTCTTCGGCCACGTCGATGGAATCGGGGGAGGTGCCGATGATGGGCACGCCGGCACGCTCCAGGTCCAGCGCCAGCTTCAGCGGGGTCTGGCCGCCGTATTGCACGATCACGCCAGTGGGCTTCTCCTTGTCGACAATCTCCAGCACGTCTTCCAGCGTCACCGGCTCGAAGTACAGGCGATCGGAGGTGTCGTAGTCGGTCGAAACGGTTTCCGGGTTGCAGTTGACCATGATGGTCTCGTACCCGTCTTCACGCATCGCCAGCGCCGCATGCACGCAGCAGTAGTCGAACTCGATGCCCTGGCCGATCCGGTTCGGACCACCGCCCAGCACCATGATCTTCTTCTTGGTCGACGGATTGGCCTCGCACTCCTCGTCATAGGTGGAGTACATGTAGGCCGTCTGCGTGGCGAACTCGCCGGCACAGGTGTCCACCCGCTTGTAGACCGGACGCACGCCCAGCGCGTGGCGCTTGGCCCGCACCTCGTGCTGGTGCGTGCCCAACAGCTTGGCCAGGCGCCTGTCCGAGAAGCCCTTCTTCTTCAGGAAGAACATCTCGTCGCGGCTCAGGCTGTCCAGCACGCGACCGTCCAGCGCCTTCTCGGCCTGGATGATCTGTTCGATCTGGGCCAGGAACCACGGGTCGATCGCGGTCTCTTCGTGGATCTCGTCCAGGGTCATGCCCAGGCGGAAGGCGTCACCCACGAACAGGATGCGCTCGGGACCGGGCTCGCCGATCTCCTCGACGATCTCCTCGCGGTCGGTCGAACGCTCGGTCAGGCCGTCGATGCCGGTCTCCAGGCCACGCAGTGCCTTCTGGAACGATTCCTGGAAGGTGCGGCCCATGGCCATCACCTCGCCCACCGACTTCATCTGGGTGGTCAGGTGGGGGTCGGCCGCCGGGAACTTCTCGAAGGCGAAACGCGGGATCTTGGTGACCACATAGTCGATCGAGGGCTCGAACGAGGCCGGGGTGATGCCGCCGGTGATGTCGTTCTTCAGCTCGTCCAGCGTGTAGCCCACCGCCAGCTTGGCGGCGATCTTGGCGATCGGGAAGCCGGTGGCCTTGGAGGCCAGGGCCGACGAACGCGACACGCGCGGGTTCATCTCGATCACGATCATCCGGCCGTTCGTCGGATTGATCGAGAACTGGACGTTGGAGCCGCCGGTATCCACGCCGATCTCGCGCAGGATGGCGATCGAGGCGTTGCGCAGCAGCTGGTATTCCTTGTCGGTCAGCGTCTGGGCCGGCGCGACGGTGATGGAGTCACCGGTATGCACCCCCATCGGGTCCAGGTTCTCGATGGAGCAGACGATGATGCAGTTGTCCGCCTTGTCACGGACGACCTCCATCTCGTATTCCTTCCAGCCGATCAGCGACTCTTCGATGAGCAGCTCGTTGGTGGGCGAGAGGTCGATGCCGCGCTTGCAGATCTCCTCGAACTCCTCGGGGTTGTAGGCGATGCCGCCGCCGGTGCCACCCAGCGTGAAGCTGGGGCGGATCACCATCGGGAAGCCGGTGCCGCCAACCTCGGCCTGGATTTGCTTCTGCACCGCCCAGGCCTCTTCCAGGGTGTGCGCGACGCCCGACTTGGCCGAATCCAGGCCGATCTTGGTCATCGCGTTCTTGAACTTCTGGCGGTCCTCGGCCTTCTCGATGGCGTGCTCATTGGCACCGATCATCTCCACCTGGTACTTGTCCAGCACGCCGTGCTTGTGCAGGTCCAGCGCGCAGTTCAGCGCGGTCTGGCCGCCCATGGTGGGCAGGATGGCGTCGGGCCGCTCCTTGGCGATGATCTTTTCGACCACCTGCCAGGTGATGGGCTCGATGTAGGTGACATCGGCCGTGGCCGGGTCGGTCATGATGGTCGCCGGGTTGCTGTTGACCAGGATGACCTTGTAGCCCTCCTCACGCAGGGCCTTGCAGGCCTGGGCGCCCGAGTAGTCGAACTCGCAGGCCTGACCGATGATGATCGGGCCGGCGCCGATGATGAGGATGCTCTTGAGATCTGTACGTTTTGGCATGGCTTGTCAGGTCGGGTCGGGCCTCAACCGAGGCTGGCGGTGGCGAGCTTGGCGCCAAAGCCGAGGAACAGGGTGCCCACGCTGCCGCGGGTGAGGCTGGCGACGCGGCGATGCGAACGGAAGGCTGCCGCCAGGCGGGCACCGACCAGGATGAGCGCCGTCAGGTAGAGGACGCTGAAGAATTGCAGGATCACGCCCAGCGCCAGAAAGGTCAGGGCTTGGTGCGGGTAGGCGGGATCGACGAACTGCAGGAAGAAGGACAGGTAGAACAGGATGGCCTTGGGGTTGAGCAGGCTGATGACCAAGGCACGGCTGAATGGATGGTCAGGCTGATCGGCCTCGCCCGCCTGTTCCGCCTTCGGCCGCAGCGCGGAAACCAGCAACTGCAGCCCGATCCAGCACAGGTAGGCAGCACCGACCGACTTGATGACCCAGAACAGCGCGGGCGCCGCCTTGAGCAAGGTGGCGGCCCCGGCGATGGTCAGGCCCATCAGCACCCAATCGCCCAGGAACACGCCCGCCGCCCCCGCAGCCCCTGCCCGCACACCCCGCCGCGTCGCCACGGACAGCACGTAGAGGGAGTTGGGGCCCGGCAGCAGGATGATGAAGATCACGCCGAGCACGTAGGTCAGGGGGTCGGTGATGCCGAACATGGTTGTCTGTCTGTCCTTGCCTCCCACACCGAGGCGCGGGAGGCACTGTCCTCAGGAAGCCTTCTGCTCCATCAGACCGATGAAGCGGTCGAACAGGTAGCCGATGTCGTGCGGCCCCGGCGACGCCTCCGGGTGGCCCTGGAAGCAGAAAGCGGGCTTGTCGGTGCGGGCCAGGCCCTGCAGCGTGCCGTCGAACAGGCTCACATGGGTGGGGCGCAGGTTCGCGGGCAGCGTGTCAGCGTCCACCGCGAAGCCGTGGTTCTGGCTGGTGATCGACACGCGACCGCTGTCCAGGTCCTTGACCGGGTGGTTGGCGCCGTGGTGGCCGAACTTCATCTTGAAGGTCTTGGCCCCGGAGGCCAGTGCCATGATCTGGTGGCCCAGGCAGATGCCGAAGGTGGGCACGCCAGACTCGATCAGTTCGCGGGCCGCGGCGATGGCGTAGTCGCAGGGCTGGGGATCGCCGGGGCCGTTGGACAGGAAGACGCCGTCGGGTTGGTGCTTGAGCACCTCGGCGGCCGGCGTCTGGGCCGGCACCACGGTGACGCGGCAGCCGCGCTCGGCCAGCATGCGCAGGATGTTGCGCTTGACGCCGAAGTCGTAGGCAACCACATGGAAGCGCGGCTGGGTCTGGGTCCCGTAGCCGGGCTTGCCATCCTCCCCCACCAGGCGCCATTCGGTCTCGGTCCACTCGAACGGTGCGGCCGCGCTGACAACCTTGGCCAGATCCTGACCGGCCATGCTGGGCGCGGCCTTGGCCCGGGCGATGGCCTCGTCGATGTCAGCCTGGGAGACCGCGTGACCGGCCGCAAAGGTCATGATGCAGCCGTTCTGGGCACCGTTGGTGCGCAGCACGCGGGTCAGACGGCGGGTGTCGATGTCGGCGATGGCCACCGTGCCCTCAGCGGCCAGGTACTCCGGCAGCGAGCGCGTGGCGCGGAAGTTGGACAGTCGGACCGGAAGGTCCTTGATGATCAGGCCAGCGGCATGGACTTTGGGCGCCTCGATATCCTCGTCGTTGACGCCGTAGTTGCCGATGTGCGGATACGTGAGGGTCACGATCTGCCGGCAGTAGCTCGGGTCGGTGAGAATTTCCTGGTAGCCGGTGATGGCGGTGTTGAACACCACCTCACCCACTGTGTGACCGGCTGCGCCGATCGAGGTGCCGGAAAAGACCGTGCCGTCTGCGAGTGCAAGGATTGCGGGGGGCAGGACGGGCAGCAAGGGAACACTCCGGTTTTCGCGCACCCAGCCCGTGACCTGAACCGCACTGCGAGCCATCCAGGGGACTGGAGGGCACGGGTGCCGGGCTCGGCGAGGACAGATCGGAAACGGAGTTTCGCTGGGTGGCTTTGTTTTAGGGTAAACCTGTCTATTGTAGCCCATCCCCCTCATTCAGGGGAGGAAGCCACCTCCCGCCGCCTGGAATCGGGCGCAAAAAAGGCGCGGGAAGCCCGCGCCTGGTCTGGCCACCTGCCGCGTGAAGCGGCAGGTCGGGCCCGGATCACCAGCCGATGTCCTGCAGCAGCGGCAAGGTCAGATCCTTGGGCGGCGTCACCCGGTAAACCGGCAGGTCGCTGTTGATCGCCGGCTCCATCAGCAGATTGCGGAAGGCGATGGTGTCGTAGTGGGACACCGACGAGCCCGACTGGTAGGGGTTGGGCGTGTACAGCAGCGCGCGCCCCTGGGCGTCGGCACCGGCGTACTGGTCCTTGTTGACATGCAGGATGCCCTTGACGTTGTCACTCATCCGCACATCACCTGTCAGCACGGCCTTCAGCTTGGCACCGTCATCCAGGGTGATGCGCACCGAGGGGATGGTGATGGTGGCATCCGTACCGCTCATGCCGGCCGGCGGGCCACCCGCTGTGTTGTCCGCCACGATCACCCCGACCGCGCCGGCATCCTGGGCGTTCTTCACCTTGATGGTGAAGGCACAGGTCCCGCGATCCACCAGCGCGATGCGCCCCGCCACCAGAGCCGCGTTGTCACCCGTCAGCGGGTTGCAGGCCAGGCCCGTCTTGCCATCGGCCTGGTCGATCACCCGCCCGATGGGGGCCTTGATGCGGGTGGCCAACGTCGGTCCGAAACTGGCCGCCCCAACCTGATAGGTGCCGACAATGGCCGGGTTCTCGGTGGACTTCACCAGCAGCTCGGGCGTACCCTTCTTGAGCACCGCCGGCACGGACGCGGTCACATTGGCGCCCACCCACACCAGATTGCGCGGATTGACGGCCGACGCCTTGCGCTCGGCATCGGTCATGTCGAGCCAGGTCTTGCCAGCGGTGTTGTCATACATCCACCGTTCCCATTGGGCCGGATAGGCATTGACGCCATCGCTGATGCGCGCACCGCTGCTGCCGCTGGTCAGCGCCTGGAAGCCCAGGCCGTGACCCACCTCGTGCATCAGCACGACCGCGAAGTTGACAGTGTTGGACGGCGCATTGCCATCCAGGCCCAGGTAGAAGCTGGTGCCATCCAGGCAGCCAGGCTGCCCCAGATTGACGTTGAAGTGGGAATTGATCTCCGGCTCGGTGCCCTCGTCCAGGTCCGCGCCCGCCAGGGTGTTGGCCAGCGCCGACGAGTACCAGGTCCCCGGGTAGGGGGCATTGGGAAAGTCACGCCACACGCTGTTGGCGCCAGCCGACCCCAGCGTGGCGCTGGTGGAGCTGCAGGTCAACGCCGGCCAATCAGCATTGACCAGGATGTCCGGCCCGCCCTCAGGCAGGTGCTTGGCCCACTTCTTCGCAACATTGAGGTAGACGTTCATGCGCTGCGCGCCCAGCGTCGTGCCCTCGTTGCCACCCACCGGCGCCACAGGGGTGGTGTCGTTGAACCCCACGCCCGGCAGATCGGCATTGACGATCTTGATCTTGACGGCCTGAGCGCTGAATGCGCACCCCAGACTCAGGCCCAGCAGGGCCAGTGCCCGCTTGCGGTTGAACGGCTTATTCAATTTCTGCCCCCTGCGGTTGCGACTGCGTCATCGGTGCGGCCATTGGGGCCTCATCCCCTTCGACGCACTCTTCGACCAGATGCCCTTGCGCGTCCTTGGCCACCCGCATGCTCGAGAGGTGCTCGGCACCCAGAGTCACGCCTCTGGCTGCAGGCGCCTTCAACGAGCGCAATGACTTGCCACCCGCAGCGCGCAGGGCGTTCGTTCCCGCCGCGGTCGCACCCAGCGCCTTGGCCTCATCGGGCGTCACGGCACGCCACTGTCCGGTGACCGGATCCTTGGCCACCCGCATGCCCTCGGCTTCGCCTTGGGCGGCCGCCGCAGCGGACAGCACCAGCAGGCAGACGCACAGCAAGGGCTTGGGCACCGCCAACATTTGAATTGACATTCAGACTCCTCCTAGAAACACCAGTGTCACCAAATGAGTCTAGGAGCCACCTTCAGAGGCCTCAATGCCACACCCCCTCGTTTCGCCTCTCCGTTCTAGGGGGTCCGGATCCACTCACCGCGAAAACCCTGACCACCGAAACGGCGGGCCGCACAGAGCCCCCTCGACTGCGGAGGAACTAAACTGTCCGGACAGGGTCCACCTGTGACGGCTGGTTTCGGCCGCTTCTCATTCCACCATCGGAGGTTTCATGAACGAAGGCCTGCAAACCTATACCGGCTATGCCGGCACAGGCTCGCTGGCGTCGCAGCGCCAGCGGGTGTTGCGCAACACCTATTGGCTGCTGGCGGTGTCGCTGGTCCCCACCGTGTTGGGCGCTTGGTTGGGCGTGGCCACAGGCATCGTGACGGCCATGTCGCCGGTGCTCAGCCTGGTCGTGTTCCTGGGCGGTAGCTTCGGTTTGATGTTCGCCATCGAGAAGACCAAGAACAGCGCCGCGGGTGTGGGCTTCCTGCTGGCCTTCACCTTCTTCATGGGCCTGATGCTGTCGCGACTGCTGGCCTTCGTGCTCGGCTTCTCGAACGGTGCTTCGCTGATCATGACCGCCTTTGGCGGCACGGCCCTGGTCTTCCTGGGCATGGCCACACTGGCCAGCACCATCAAGCGCGACCTGTCCGGCATGGGCAAGTTCCTGATGGTGGGCGCACTGATCATCCTGGCCGCGGGCATCATCAACGTGTTCCTGCAGTCCAGCGCCCTGATGCTGACCCTGTCGGTGCTGTGCATCGCGGTGTTCTCGGCCTTCATGGTCTTCGACATCAAGCGCGTGATCGACGGCGGTGAGACGAACTACATCACCGCCACGCTGGCCATCTACCTGGACCTGTACAACATCTTCCAGAACCTGCTGATGCTGCTGGGCATCTTCGGCGGCGACCGGGAATGACACTCCCAGGCTGATACAGAAAAGGGGCTCCGAGGAGCCCCTTTCTCATGCGCAGCCCGCGGGCCCGGTCACGCCGAAGCGAGTTCGAACACGGCCATGCTCTCCACATGGGCGGTGTGGGGAAACATGTTCACGGCCCCGGCTGCCACGCAGCGGTAGCCCGCCACATGCACCAGCAGCCCCGCGTCGCGCGCCAGGGTGGCCGGATTGCAGCTGACATAGACGATGCGCTGCGGCGGTGCCCAGTCAGGGCGCGGTGCGGACTGCAGGTCGGCCAGCGCCTTGACCAGGGCGAAGGCACCCTCCCGCGGCGGATCCACCAGCCACTTGTCGGCCCGCCCGAACGCCACCAGATCGTCCGGCGTGATCTCGAAGAGGTTGCGCGCCTCGAAGGCGGTCTGGCCTGACAGGCCGTTGCGCTGCGCATTCTGGCGGGAGCGCTGCACCAGGGCCTCGCTGCCCTCCACGCCCAACACCTCCCGCGCACGGGTGGCAATCGGCAGGGTGAAGTTGCCCAGGCCGCAAAACCAGTCGATGACCCGCTGATCCGGCCGTGCGTCCAGCAAGCGCAGCGCCCGCCCCACCAGCACGGTGTTGATCTGGTGGTTGACCTGCGTGAAGTCGGTCGGCTTGAACGGCATGCGCAGACCAAACTCGGGCAGGCTGTAGCCCAGCTCGGGGCCGTCGGCATCCAGCAGATGCACGGTGTCCGGCCCCTTGGGCTGCAGCCACCATTGCACGCCTTGCTCGGCTGCGAAAGCCCGCAGAAGCGCTTGATCACCCTCAGACAGAGGCTCAAGGTGCCGCAGCACCAGCGCCGTCACGCCGTCGCCAATGGCCAGCTCAATCTGGGGCAGCGTGTCCCGCGCTTGCATCCGCCCGATGAGCCCGCGCAGCGGCACCAGCATGGCGCTCACATGCGGCGGCAGCACGGGGCAGACACTCATGTCCGCCACGTAGCGCGACTTGCGCTCGTGGAAGCCCACCAGCACCGTCTCCTTGCGGGCCACATAGCGCACCGACAGGCGGGCGCGGAAGCGGTAACCCCAGGTGGGGCCCTCGATGGGGCGCAGCACACGCTCGGGCTTGACCTTGCCCAGGTGGGCCAGGTTGTCCTCCAGCACGCGCTGCTTGATCGCCACCTGGGACGAGGCCTCCAGGTGCTGCATCTTGCAGCCCCCGCAGGCGCCAGCATGCAGGCCGAAATGGGGGCAACCCGGGCGCACCCGCTGGGCACTCTCATGGCGCAGCGCCACGTAGCTGGCCTGCTCCCACTGGTTCTTGCGCTTGCCGACCTGGACCTGAACTTCCTCGCCGGGCAGCGCGCCCTCGACAAAGACGACCTTGCCCTCGCTGTTGTGGGCGACCCCTTGGGCCTCCATGTCCAGCGACTCGATCTTCAGCCATTCATCCTTCTGTGTCATGCCCTGCATTATCCCGGTGCCGGCCTCACCGGCCCTCCAACAAAAACGGCCGCCCAAAGGCGGCCGTTGAACAGGCGGCATGCGCTCAGCGCGACGGCAGCAGCTTGGCCGGATCGAGCGGCTTGCCCTGCTTGCGGATCTCGAAGTGCAGCTGCACCTTGTCCGAATCGCTGGCCCCCATCTCGGCGATCTTCTGGCCCTTGCGCACCGTCTGGTCTTCCTTGACCAGCAGTGTCTGGTTGTGCGCGTAGGCGCTGAGGTAGTTGGCGTTGTGCTTCACGATGATCAGGTTGCCATAGCCCCTGAGCGTGTTGCCTGCATAGACCACGCGACCATCGGCTGCGGCATAGACCGGATCACCGGCCTTGCCGCCGATCGACAGGCCCTTGCTGCGGCTCTCGTCAAAACCGCCAATCACCGGACCGCCGGCAGGCCAGCCCCAGGGGATGTCATCGTCTGCCTCCTTGGCCGCCACGGGGGCAGGGGCCGACGCCGACGACGCTGCGTTGCCACCGGCCGAAGCGGCCGCGGACGCAGCCGACGCAGGCTTGCTGCCATCCAGAGGCTTGGTCTCGACCTTGGCCGGAGCCAGAGGCTTGGCCGAAGCCACACCCGGTTCGGAGCCTGGCGGGACCACCCGCAACACCTGACCCACCTCGATCACGTTCGGGTTGTCGATGTTGTTCCACTTGGCCAGATCACGCCAGGCCTGGCCGGTCTCAAGCGCGATGCGCATCAGCGTGTCACCGGGCTTGACGATGTAGGTGCCCGGCTTGGCTTCCACCGGGGCCACGGGCTTGGCGGCCTCGGCGGACGCATGCGCAGCCGTGCGGCTCGCGGAGCGGTCCTCAACCGGGGCCTGGTACTTGGGGGAGGCGCAACCGGCCAGAACGGCCAGCAGCAGCAGGCCGGCTGGAGCTGTCCAGCGGTACCCACGGAACAAAGTCATGGTGTGTGCTTTTCCCTGAGGTCAACAGACCCCGGATTTTAAGGGGACGAACTGAACCATCTCGCCAACGGCGCGATGGAAGCCCTGTTCGGTGCGGTCGATGACCACCAGCACCTGCCCTCGCCCATCGGGCGACCTGGCTGGTGCCACCAGTCGCCCACCGACCGCCAACTGTGCCAGCCAGGCTGACGGGACGTCATCGCCCCCGGCGGCAGACACGATACTGTCATAGGGTGCCCTGGGCGGATGCCCCAGCATGCCATCGCCATAGAGCAGCTGGATGTGCATGGCGGGTTGCCGGGCCAGTTGGCGCCGGGCCAGCTCATGCAAGGGTTGCAGGCGCTCGATGGAAATCACCTGCCGGGCCACCTGGGCCAGCAGGGCCGCCTGGTAACCGCAGCCGGTCCCGATCTCCAGCACCTTGCCCAGGTGTCCGTGCCGACGCGCGTTGGGCCCCAGGAACAGCCATTCCATCATCCGCGCCACCACGGAAGGCTTGGAAATGGTCTGCCCCAGCCCGATGGGCAGACTGGTGTCCTCATAAGCCTGCGCAGCGAGTGCCGAGTCGACGAAGTGGTGCCGCTGCACCGCCAGCATCGCCTGAAGCACCGGCTCGCAATGGACACCATCCTGCCGCAGGCGCTCCACCATGCGCCGCTGCATGGCGGGCGTGTCCAGCCCCAGTCCGGAGGCCGGCGTCAGCCGCCGCGCGTCGCGGGCGGCTTCGGCCAGCAGGCGCTGGGGCCGCAGGGGCTCCGGCGGCCCCTTGGCGGCAGTCGCACGCGCCACAGCCACCGGCTTCAATGCCGCCGGGAAACGCCCCTTGGGGCGGGAATCGGCCGTCACGGCCCCTCCGCCCGCGGCCAGCGTTGCTGCCAGGTGGACAGCATGGCGTGATCGGTGAGGTCCACCTGCAGCGGCGTGATGGAGACCCGCCCCTGCGCCACCGCGTGGAAGTCGGTCCCCTCACCCGCCTCACGCGCATCGCCGGCCGGACCGATCCAGTAGATCGGCTCACCGCGGGGGTTGGTCTGGGCAATGACCGGCGAGCTGGCGTGCCGACGTCCCAGCCGGGTGGTGGACCAGGGCAGTTGGTCTGCATCGGGCCGGTTCGGGATGTTCACATTCAGGAGCCAGGGCCTGCTCTCGCCGCCCTGGACGAGCAGCGGCAGGACCGACTCGACCACCCGACGGGCCGTGCGGGCGGCCGCGTCCAGATGGATCCATCCCTTCTCTGCCTGGCTGAAGGCGATGGCCGGCACGCCGAACAGAAAGCCTTCCATGGCTGCCGCCACCGTGCCGGAATACAGGGTGTCATCGCCCATGTTCGCCCCCTGGTTGATGCCGGAGAGCACCAGATCGGGCCGTTCAGGCAGCAGGCCCGTCAGGGCAATGTGCACGCTGTCCGAAGGCGTGCCGTTGACGTAGCGGAACCCTTTCTGCGCGGGCGACTGGGCCTCGTAGACCGACAGCGGACGGTGCAGGCTGAGCGAATTGGAGGTGCCACTGGCATTCTGCTCCGGCGCGATCACGTCGATCTGCCCGAGCCCCTCGCAAGCCTGCACCAGCGCCGCCAGCCCGGGTGCCAGATAACCATCGTCGTTGGCGATCAGGATTCTCATGCGGGCGGATTGTAGGCAGGCCCTCAGGCGGTCCGGCACGAAATCTGCTGATCCCACGAACGGGAGCTCCTGCGGTGGCAGATTGAACTGCTAGCATGGGCGGGTGTGAGGTTTTTCCTCTGGTGCTGAGGTTGTAAAGGTCGTTCCATGTCAGTGAAGGTGTTGATCCTCGAAGACAACCCGGTCGCACGGGAATTTCTCTCTCGCGTGCTCAGGGAGAGCTTCAGCGACCCCATCACCATCACCGAAGCCGGTGACCTCGAAACGGCCCGCGCCCAGATTGCCCTGACGGGCCCTGGCGGCCTGCACGGCACCGACCCGTTCAAGCTGATGCTGCTGGACCTGGAGTTGCCGGACGGCAACGGGCTGGAGTTGCTCGACGAGCTGCGCCAGTACCCCGCCACCAAGGTGGTCACCACGCTCTATTCGGACGACGAGCATCTTTTCCCCGCCTTGCAGTGCGGGGCGGACGGCTACCTGCTCAAGGAAGACCGATTCGAGGTGCTGGTGGACGAGTTGCGCAAGATCGTGCTGGGCCAGCCCCCGCTGTCCCCTGCAATCGCCCGCCGCCTGCTGACCCACTTCCGCCTGGGCAGCGGCCCGGCGCCGACAGAGCCACCAGCTGCCGCTCCCACGGTGTCCTTCAGCGCCAACGTGCCCAGCAGCAGCACGGCCGGCAAGGCGCCCGTGCCGATCGAGCGCCAGGTCGAAATGCCCCACCTGACCCCGCGGGAGATCGAGGTGCTCACCTACCTGAGCAAGGGTTTCACGATCAAGGAAATCGCCAACCTGATGGGCATCAAGTGGTTCACCGTCAACGACCACATCAAGTCCATCTACCGCAAGCTCAACGTCTCCAGCCGAGCCGAGGCAGCCGTGCTGGCCAGCAAGCAAGGCCTGGTCTGACCGGGACCGGGCCTTTCCATGTCCCGCGGCTGGTCTGATTCCACCGACGCTCCCACCTGGACCGCCAACGAGACGCCGGACACCGATCCGCTGGGAGGCCTCGGTGACCTGAGCTTGCGCCGCATCGGATGGCGACGCCAGGCGCTGCTGGCCGCCGCCATCATCGGTTGCCTGACCATCTTCCTGCTGGCCCGCGTGATGGCCAACAACCCCGACGTGGCGGCGCAGTGGCGCGCTTCGGCAGACGGGTATCTGGAACTGGCCGACACCAGCGTGCCTGAGCTCAAGGGCTCGCTGGGCAAGGAGCTGGAAGCCATCGTGACGGCCGACGGGCAGGTCATGCCTTTCGGCGTGCTGGCCATGGCCCACTCGGCGCGCTGGATCAGCCATGACCCCAGCCGGGAAAAGATGCAGGCCGTGCGCCTGGCCACCGCCCGGGCCCTGGAAGCGGGCCAGATCACGCTGCGCTTTCGCGACGCCTCGCAGGTGACGCTGCTTCCCAAGCCCCGCGGCTACGCCGGCCTGGGGGCCATGTTCTGGCTGATGAGCGCCTTCGGCATGGTGCTGTTCCTGGTGGGCTGGATCGTCCCGCTGGTGCAACCCAACCCGCGCAACCTGCTGTACGCGATCATGGCCCATGCCCAGGCCGCCCAGCTGCTGATCTCGGCAGTGGCGGCGGTCCCGGCCATGGCCCTGCCCTCGTCCATGGTGGCCCATGAAAGCCTGGTCCGGGTGCTGCTCGACGCCGTGACCGGCGCTGCCGTGGTCCAGGCTGCGGCCATGCACCCGGTGCGCATGCCGGGCCGGCTGTGGGTGGCGGCATGTGCCTGGGGGGCCACGGCGCTCTATGCTGCCCTTGCCGTCCGTGGGCAACTGATCAACGAGTGGTGGTGGAGCCAGGGCCTGCTGATCGCCGACGGCCTGACCTGCATCGCCTTGCTGAGCTGGGTCCACCGCCGCTCGCCCCATCCATTCGCCATCGTCGTGCGACGCTTTGCGATGGTGACGCTGGCCACCCTGGCCCTGCTGACGGTCGCCGTGTCGCTGATGCCGATGCTTCCTCCGGAAGTGCAGCCCGTGGCGACCGTCGGCCCGGTGATCTGGAGCGTCTTCTTCGCCTCGATCATCCTGCTGGTGCCATTCATCTCGCGTTCGCAGAACGTGATGCGCGAGTTCGCGATGCTGGCCGGCATCAGCACCGTGGCCACCTCGGTCGACCTGCTGTTCGTCGCGGTCTTCTCCTTCAGCCAGTTCACCTCGCTCACGCTCTCTCTGTTCCTGGCACTGGGCGCTTACGCCGCGCTACGTCAGTGGCTGGTCGGGCAGATGATGGGCGCGCGGGCGCTGACCACCGAGCGCATGTTCCAGCACCTCTACCGCATCGCCCGCGAGGTCGAGGCTCGACCCGAACGGGCTGCGGACCGCATGATCGAGCTGCTGCGCAATGTGTTCGAGCCTCTCGAGACCGAACGCACCGAGACCCGCAGCAAGCAAAGCATGGTGATCGGCAATGGCGCCGCGCTGGTGGTGCCCCTGCCCAACCTGGTGGACGGCCCGTCCATGCGTGGCTCCGTGGTGCTTCGCTTCGCAGAGCGGGGCAAGCGCCTGTTCGCACTGGAGGACGCCCGCCTGGCCGATCGCATCCTGGAGCAGCTCATGCGCGCACTGGCCCACGACCGCGCCGTCGAACGAGGCCGCAGCGAAGAACGTGTGCGGATCGCCCAGGATCTGCACGACGACATCGGCGCCCGCCTGCTGACCCTGATGTACAAGGCCCCCAGCACCGAGATGGAGGAGTACATCCGCCACACGCTGCAGGACCTGAAGACCCTGACCCGGGGTCTGGCGGCCAAGAGCCATCCGCTGGCACTCGCCTCGGCGGAATGGAAGACCGACATCACGCTGCGCCTGGAGGCGGTGCACTGCCAGTTGGAGTGGGAAGCCGAATACGACCAGGAGATCACCCTGTCGATGATGCAGTGGTCGGCCATCACCCGCGTGCTGCGCGAACTGGTGAGCAACGTCATCGCCCATGCCAAGGCCAGCCGCGTGCATGTCGCCTGCCAGCTGCGTCAGGGCACCTTCACCATCCTGGTGGAAGATGACGGCGTGGGCACTGACCCCGCCAAGTGGTCGGCCGGCCTGGGCCTGGGCGGCGTGCGCAAGCGGGCCAAGAGCCTGGGCGGCACCGTGGCCTGGCGCACACGGCGCCCGCACGGCACGATCTGCGAAGTCCAGATCCCGCACGTGAGCACACCTGAAGCCTGAAGTCACCGACGGCGGGCCGATGCAAGCCCAAGCCAAAGCGCTAAAAGCAAAAGGGCCCCGGATTTCTCCAGGGCCCTTTTTCATGCTGTTCGGGTGGGGTGGCTGATGGGACTCGAACCCACGACAACCAGAATCACAATCTGGGACTCTACCAACTGAGCTACAGCCACCACCGTAAGCTGCGCATTATAGCCCGACGAATCGGACCATGGCAATCAGTTTGACGCGGATGACGCTGCGGCCGCGGCCGCAGGCAGCGGCTTGAGTTCCACCTTGTGCCGACGCTTCAGCGCGTCGTAGTAGGCCGCTTCCTCCGCCTGAGCCAGTGCCTGGGCAATGTAGGGTTTAGCGCGCGCCAGGTCGGCGTCATCCGCAGCGCGCGGCACGCGCTTGACCACCTTCAGGACGGCATAGCCCTGGGCACCCAGGTCCACACCCACCAAGGCCGATCCCTTGGCGAGGTCAGCCTTCAGCGTGGCGTCCACCACCTGGCGAGGCTGACCCTGGATCTGCGCCCGGGACAGCAGCACGGTCTGCGCCAGGGTCTCGGCGGGGTTCTGCTTCAGGCTGGCCAGACGGGCCTCTCCGTCCTTGCGGGCGGCCGCGGCGGCCTGATCGGCCTTCAGCTGCTCCAGCACCTGGGGGCGCACCTCGGCCAGGTCGCGCACATGGGCCGGGCGGTAGCTCACCACACGCGCCGACACCAGCTGGTTGGCGCCGGTCTCCACCGCCTCGGTGTTGCGCTTGTTCTGCAGGCCGTCAACGCTGAACACCGCGTCAAGCAGCTTGGAGGAAGCCAGGGGGCCCGTGGCGCCCGGCGCCGCGGCGCGCTGCACCACCGCCATCACCTTGTTGAGCTTGAGCTTGTCGACCACCGGCTGCAGGCTGTCGCTCTGCTCATAGACCAGGTTGGTGAACTGCTCCGCAGCCTCCGCATAGCGCTGCTGTGCCAGCTGCTTGGCCACCTCGTCCTGAATCTCCGCGCGCACCGCATCGAAGGGCTTGCGCTCGCCACCACGCACCGCCGTGAGCTTGATGATGTGATAGCCGAAGTCGCTCTCCACCACCCCGCTGATGTCGTTCACCTTCATGCCGAAGGCTGCATCCTCGAAGGGCTTGACCATCGCCCCGCGCGCGAAGAAGTCCAGGTCACCCCCCTTGGCGGCCGAGCCCGGATCCTCCGAGTTCTTCTTGGCCACCTCGGCAAAACTGTCCGGGTGTGCCTTGACCTCGGCCAGCAAGGACTCCGCCTTGGCCTTGGCCTTGGCACGCACATCGGCTGCCGCATCCTTGGCCACGCCGATCAGAATGTGGCTGGCGCGGCGCTCTTCCGGCGTGGTGTAGCGGCTGATGTTCTGCTCGTAGTACTTCTTGAGGTCGTCGTCGGACACCGTGACCTGCTTCTTCAGCGCATCCAGGTCCAGCACCACGTACTCGATGCTGGCCTCGTCCGGCGCGCGGAAGCGATCAGCATGGGCCTTGTAGAAGGTATCGATGTCGGCATCGCTGGGGTTGACCTTGGCCAGGTAGTCCTTGGCGTCAAAGTGCTGGACTTGCACCTCGCGCTGCTCCAGCAGGGCGTTCGCGTTGGCCACCGACGCGGTCTGCCCGGACAGCGACGAGCCCGTCACGCCGCCCAGCACCTGACGCAAGCTGTACTCGGTGCGCAGCATCTCCTCGAACTGGCCGACGCTCATGCCCTGGGCAGCCAGGTACTCCTTGTTGACGCTGCCGTCGGGCTTGCGCAGAGCCGCATAGGCCGGATCGGAAACGAACAGGCGCTGCAGGCGGAGGTCCGGCACCACCAGGTTCTCCTTCTGGGCCGCATGACGCAGCACCTGCTCGCGCACCAGCGCGTCCAGCGTCTGCTGGCGGGCCTCCGGCGTGTCGAAGAGCTTCACATCCAGAGTGGGCATCTGCTGTCGCAAACGTTCCACCTGCTGGCGGTGGGCCGCATCCAGTTCGCTCTGGCGAATCGGCTGCCCGTCCACCGAGGCGACCGTGGCGGCCGCCTGGTCCATGAAGTGGGAGTAGCCCTGCACGCCAAAAAAGACGAACGAGGGAAAGACCAACAGCACCAGCATGCCTTGCAGCAAGCGGGTGTGCGAACGGACGAAATCGAACATGAAGCTCCGCCTTGAGAGAAAGCGCCGCAGGCCAGAAACAGCAAAGGCGAACCGGGGTTCGCCTTCGAGGGCTTTACGCACACGCCGCGCGGCATTCTAGCCAATGACTTGCGCGTGCCGACGGTGGTGGGTGCTGAGGGGCTCGAACCCCCGACCTACGCCTTGTAAGGGCGCCGCTCTACCAACTGAGCTAAGCACCCGCCGGACATCAGAGATGAATCAGTTCAGGGCGTCCTTGAGGCCCTTGCCGGGACGGAACTTGGGCACTTTGGCCGCCTTGATCTTGATGGCGGCGCCCGTGCGCGGGTTGCGCCCGGTGCGCGCCGCGCGCTTGGTCACGGCAAAGGTGCCGAAACCAACGATCGACACACTGCCGCCCTTCTTCAGGGTGGTTTGCACACCGCCGATCATGGCCTCCAGCGCCCGCGTGGCCGCAGCCTTGGAAATGTCCGCCTGCTGGGCGATGAGGTCGATCAGCTCTGTCTTGTTCACAAACAATACTCCCTCGAGGGCATCGCCGCAGGGTGCCTGAACACAGCAATGCCGGTATCCGGTGTGGTCCGCCATGGCGGAAAAATCGATTACATCGGCCGGCTGCCGCGGTGTCAAGCAGGGGCCGGATTCTAGGCCCATGTGATCACGGGGGGCACCGCAGATCACGCCGGGCCATGCCGGATCAACGCGCTTTGGCGCGGATCTCGGGCAGGGCCTTGCGCAGGTAATACACCATGGACCAGATGGTCAGCACCGCGGCCCCCAGGATGAGCACCGTCCCCCACAGGCGCGTGGACACCACTCCGAACAGCTCGCCGTCGAACAGCAGAAAGGGAATGGCAATCATCTGCACCGTGGTCTTGAGCTTGCCGATCATGTGCACGGCCACGCTGCGCGAGGCGCCGATCTGGGCCATCCACTCGCGCAGGGCCGAGATGGCGATCTCCCGCCCGATGATGACCAATGCGATGAGGGCATTGACCCGGTCCATCTGCACCAGAATCAACAGCGAGGCGCAAACCAGAAACTTGTCGGCCACCGGATCCAGAAAGGCCCCGAAGGCCGAACTCTGGTTCAAGCGCCGCGCCAGGTAGCCGTCGAGCCAATCGGTCAGGGCCACCACCACGAACAGCACAGTGGCCACCAGATTGCGGGTGGCCGGATCCACCGGCAGGTAGAACACCCCCACGATCAGCGGAATGGCCACGATGCGGGCCCAGGTCAGCAGGGTGGGGATGGTGAAGAACATGACTGGATTCTGCCTGCAATTGCTTGCGTCGCCCTGATGCAGGACGCGACTCAATCGTCCAAAGTGCGCGGCTTGAACTGACGGTCGTCGTTGAACAGGAACACTTCGGTGAACTTCCAGGGCTTGGGCAGCTGACGCACGTCGCCATACGGCGCGCCCCGCCGCACGGCGTCGATGGCCAGCTGGATGGTGTCCTTGGCCTGGCGCGGCTCGCGCTTGACGTTGATGCGGGCGATCTCCCCGTCCGCTTTCAGTTCGATCTCGAGCACGGGGATGGCCAGCAGCGGCTCATCCACCGGCCCCATGTAGGTCCGATCGGGATTGGCAGCCACCATGCGCTGGGCCGCACGCACCTGGTACTCGGCCCAGCTGCGGGCGGGCGCCTGGGGGGATACCGTTGGCGCAGCAGGACGCCCTGGCGCGCCGCCAGCGCCCGATGGCGACTGCGGCGTCGGCGCACCGCAGGAGGCCAGCAGGATGGCCACGGTGGCCATGCTCCAGGCCAGCGCACGTCGGGCAAAACGCCTTCCAGCAACAGTGTGTTCAGTGCAATGCACGGTAGATCTCCTCTGCCAGTTCCTTCGAAATGCCTTCCACGGTGGCCAGATCATCGGCGCTGGCCGCGGTCACCCCACGCACGCCACCGAAGCGCTGCAGCAGCCGGGCGCGCTTCTTCGGCCCCACGCCGGGGATGTCTTCCAAGCGGCTCCCACCGGTGCGGATGCTGGCCCGCTTGGCCCGCATGCCGGTGATAGCGAAGCGGTGGGCCTCGTCGCGGATTTGAGCGATCAGCATCAGCGCAGCAGAGTCCGGCGGCAACGCCAGCTTCTCGCGGCCGTCGGCGAAGACCAACTCCTCCAGGCCCACCTTGCGGCCCTCGCCCTTTTCCACGCCGGCGATCAGCGAGAGCTCCAGGCCCAGTTCCTGGAACACCTCACGCGCCATGGCCACCTGGCCACGGCCGCCGTCCACCAGCACCAGGTCCGGCAGGCGCTGCTTGGCGTCGCGCGGGATCGGCCCTTCGGCTGCCAGCGCGGCCAGCTTCTCGTAGCGACGGCGCAGCACCTGGCGCATGGCGGCGTAGTCGTCACCACCGGTCACGCCCTCGATGTTGAAGCGGCGGTACTCGCTGTTCTGCATCTTGTGGTCCTGGTAGACCACGCAGGAGGCCTGGGTGGCCTCGCCCGCGGTGTGGCTGATGTCGAAGCATTCCACGCGGAAGCTGTCCAGGTCCTCCACCGCCAGGTCCAGCGCGTCCACCATCGCCCGGGTGCGCTCGCGCTGCGAACCCTCTTCGGACAGCAGGCGCGCCAGCGCCAGCTCGCAGCCCTTGACCGCCATCTCCAGCCAGATGCGCCGCTGCTCGCGCGGCTGATGCACCGCATTGACCTTGCTGCCCGCCTGCTCGCCCAGGGCCAGCAGCAGGGCCTCGTCGATCGGGTGGCTCAGCACCAGCAGGGGCGGCGGCGCGGTGTGCAGGTAGTGCTGGGCGATGAAGGCCTGCAGCACCTGGGTCTCGGCCCGGCGCAGCAGCAGGGCCGCGGCCTCGGCCGGGTCCTCCGGCAGCGCGACCTCCTCGCCGGCGTCGTCCAGGGCCGTGGCCTCGTCGGCGGCCAGCGCCGTGGCCTCCTCGACATGGGTGGGGAAGAAGGCCCGGTCGCCCAGGTGGCGGCCGCCGCGCACCATGGCCAGGTTCACGCAGGCGCGGCCACCGGCCACCTTGACGGCCAGGATGTCCACGTCGCGCCCACTGCTGCTCAGGCTGCTTTCCTCCACCGACTGCTGGTGCTGCACCTTGGCCAGCGCGGCAATGCGGTTGCGCAGCTCCGCCGCCTTCTCGAACTCCAGCACCTCGGCGTGGGCCATCATCTGGGCCTGCAACTCGTCCACCACCGCCTGCTGCTCGCCCAGCAGGAAGCGCTCGGCGTCGCGCACGTCGCGGGCATAGTCCTCGGCCGAGATGAAGCCCACGCAGGGGCCGGTGCAGCGCCGGATCTGGTACAGCAGACAGGGCCGCGAACGGTTGTTGAACACCGTGTCCTCGCAGGTCCGCAGGCGAAAAACCTTCTGCAGGATCTGGATCGTCTCCTTCACCGCCCAGGCGCTGGGGTAGGGCCCGAAGTAGCGGTGGCGGCGGTCCACCGCGCCGCGGTAGTAGGCCACCCGCGGGTAGCGCTGGGCGGCCGGCTGGCCCGGTGCCTCGCCGCCGCGGGTGCCAGTGATCTTCAGGTAGGGGTAGCTCTTGTCGTCCCGGAACAGGATGTTGAACTTGGGGTTCAGCGTCTTGATCAGGTTGTTTTCGAGCAGCAGCGCCTCATCCTCGCTGCGCACCACCGTGGTTTCCAGCCGCGCGATGCGCGTGACCATCAGGCCGATGCGGGTGCCGCCATGGTCCTTGTGGAAATAGCTGGAGACGCGGCGCTTGAGGTCGCGCGCCTTGCCCACGTAGAGCACGTTGCCCTGCACATCGAAGTAGCGGTAGACCCCCGGCAGGGGTGGCAGGGCCGCCACCTCGGCCAGCAGGCGCTCGCGCGCCGCCTGGGCGGCCTGCACGGCCTCGCGGGCACGGGCGGCCTCGCCGGCATCGTCCGCCGGGGCTGCAGGGGGGGAGGGCTGGTCACTCATCGGGTGCGCATTGTGCCGCCCTATCATCCCGCCGATGTTCCACGCTGTCACACCCGCCCTGCCCTCGTCCGCCCCGTGGCGCTGGGACATCTTCTGCCGCGTGATCGACAACCACGGTGACCTCGGCGTCTGCTGGCGACTGGCGCGCGATCTGGCCGAACTCGGCCAGCGGGTGCGCCTGTGGGTGGATGACCCCGCGGCCCTGCGCTGGATGGCGCCGCAGGGTCACCCGCAGGTTGCGCTGCTGCATTGGACATCGGACACCCCGCTGCCGGAGCCGGGCGATGTCGTCGTGGAGGCCTTCGGTTGCGACCCACCGGAGGCCTTTGTGGCCCGCATGGCCGCCGCCCCCCGTCCACCGGTGTGGGTCAACCTGGAGTACCTGAGCGCCGAGGACTATGTCGAGCGCTCGCACCGCCTGCGCTCGCCCCAGCGCTGCGGACTGGACAAGTGGTTCTTCTACCCCGGCTTCACCCCCGCCACCGGCGGTCTGCTGCGCGAGGACGGTCTGCTGGCCGAACAGGCCCGTTTCGACGTGCCCACCTGGCTGGCCGCCCAGGGCATCGCACCGCAGCCGGGCGAGCGGCTGGTCAGCCTGTTCTGCTACCCGCAGGAGCGCCTCCCTGCCCTGCTGGCCGCACTGGCCGACGCGCCCACCCTGCTGCTGACCGCCCCCGGTCCTGCCACTGCGCTGAGCGAGGCCCTGCCCCTGCCCCCCGGCCTGCGGCGCCAGGCCCTGCCCTGGCTGACCCAGCCCGACTATGACCGGCTGCTTTGGGCCTGCGACCTCAACCTGGTGCGGGGCGAGGACTCCTTCGTGCGGGCCCAGTGGGCGGGCCGCCCCTTCCTCTGGCAGATCTATCCGCAGGAGGACGGCGTGCATGCCGACAAGCTGGCCGCCTTTCTGCGCCGCCACCTGGATGGCGCGCCGCCGGCCTTGGCCCAGGCCGTCACCAGGCTGATGCAGGCCTGGAATGGCCTGACACCGGCGAGCTCGGCCTGGCCGCCCCTGCCCGCCCTGGCGGAGTGGCAGGACTGGACCCGGGCGTGGCGTGCCCGACTGCTCGTGCAGCCTTCTCTGACCCGACAGCTCCTCGGGTTCGTCATGGAAAAGCGCTAAAATCCAACGCTTTGCGAAAATTTGGGCTGCGCAGCACGCATGGCGCCGCCACCAACGGAATCTCACCATGAAGCTCGCTCAAGAAATCCGCGCCGGCAACGTCATCATGCAGGGCAAGGACCCGATGGTCGTTCTGAAGACCGAATACAGCCGCGGGGGCCGCGGTGCCGCCACCGTGCGCATGAAGATGAAGAACCTGCTCAACGGCTCTGGCGCCGAAGTCGTCTTCAAGGCCGACGACAAGATGGAGCAGGTCATCCTCGAGACCAAGGAATGCACCTACACCTACTTCGCTGACCCGATGTACGTGTTCATGGACACCGACTACAACCAGTTCGAGGTGGAAGCCGAGAACATGGGCGACGCCATCAGCTACCTGGAAGACAACATGCCGGTGGAAGTGGTGTTCTACGACGGCAAGGCCATCTCGGTCGAACTGCCCACCAGCGTCGTGCGCGAAATCGAGACCGAGCCGGGCGTCAAGGGCGACACCTCGGGCAAGGTCCTGAAGCCCGCCCGCCTGAAGGGCACTGGCTTCGAGATCTCCGTGCCGCTGTTCGTGGAAAACGGCGACAAGATCGAAATCGACACCCGCACCCACGAATACCGCAAGCGCGTCTGATCCGCGCCAACACGGTGGTGCCGGGTTTGCCGGCATGATGATGGGCACCTTCGGGTGCCCATTTTTCTGGGCGATCGCCTTGCCGTTTGTCCGTTTGCCATGCCTTTCGATTTCGAGCACGCTGTCACCGCCCCGTTTCGCATGCAGCCCGGGCTGCGCAAGCTGACCGAGGGCTGCCCCCAGTTCACGCCCACCCACCCGGCATCACCCCATCTGCGAGAGAAGCTGGCTGTGCTGCGAAGCCAGCCCGACCAAGCCTTGCAGAACGAGCCCGGGTTTGATCCCGCCCCCGCTCTGCACCATGCCATGGCGCAAGCCGCTGCTGAACACCCCCAGGCCCTCACGCTCACCCCGACCGGTCAACTCCACGCACGGCACCTGGGCTGGTCGGTCGATGCCTCGGGTGAAGTGCATGGGCTGACACCCGTCGGCTCGGTCGAGGTCGGCCTGTGCTTGAACGCATTGCCCGCGCCCTGGCGCCAGGCCGCCCTGTTCAGCCTGGCCATCGAGGAAGATCTGGCCATCGTCGATGGTCGGCGCGCCAGCCTGCCCTGGCTGGCGGTGGCCCTGCCCTCGCACTGGGATCCGCGCCAGAAGATCGGCCGCCACTTCGCCGAAGTGCATGCCCCGGTGGCCGACAACGCGGTGCTGGTGGCCGCGGGCGAGCACCTGATGAAGCTGGTCACTGCCCCGCAGCGTTGGGAGCGCTTCGTCTGGAACGTGACCCGCCACCCCGGGCTCGACGCCCATCCGCAACGCACCCCACCGGCCCCCTGGCCGGCCGAACTGGACGAGGCCGAACTGAGCCAACACACCTGGTTCCGCAGCGAGCGCCAGACCTTCATTCCGCTGCCCGAGCGGGGCCAGGCCGTCTTCACCATCCGGGTGGCCGTGCGGCCCCTGGCGCAGGCGGTGGACACGCCAGCCCGTGCGCAGCGCCTGCACGACGCCCTCGCCAGCATGAGCCCCGCGGTGCTGGCCTACCGGCAGCTCACCGAAGCCCGCCCCGGCTTGCTGCGCTGGCTGGCGGCGCGGGCGGCCTGCGCGGACAGGGCCCCCACGGCATGAAGACCGAAGCCATCGTCGAAGCGCAGATCGACTTCGACCATCCCGGCCACGATGGCCTGGCCTGGGCGCCGGGCTTTCAGGACGTCTACCACGCCCGCGACGGTGCCTTCGCCCAGGCACGGCACGTCTTCCTGCAGGGCAACGGCCTGCCCGGGCGCTGGCAGGGCCGCGACCGCTTCGTGATCCTGGAAACCGGCTTCGGCCTGGGCAACAACTTCCTGGCCACCTGGGCCGCCTGGCGTGACGATCCGCAGCGCTGCGAGCGCCTGGTCTTCGTGTCGATCGAGAAGCACCCGCCCCGGCGCGAGGACCTGGCCCGCGCCCATGCCGCCAGTCCGGCCCCCGCGCTGGCGGCCCAGTTGCTGACCCAATGGCCGCCCGCCACGCCAGACCTGCATGTGCTGGACTTCGAGGATGGCCGGGTGCGCCTGCTGCTGGCCCTGGGCGACGTGGCCACCTGGTGGCCCGAGCTCAGCGGCCAGGTGGACGCCTGCTACCTGGATGGCTTCGCCCCCGCGCAGAACCCGGCCATGTGGGACGCCCACCTGCTGCGCCACGCCACCCGCCTGGGCACCCCGGACGTGACCGCCGCCACCTGGAGCATCGCGCGCGCGGTGCGCGACGGCCTGCAGGGCGCCGGCTTTGCGCTGGAGCGAGCCCCGGGCTTCGGCAGCAAGCGCGACATGCTGGTGGCGCGCCGCCATCCCCGGCCGGCCCAGGCCCTGGCAAGCAGCATCCCACCGGGCCGCCGGGCGGCTGTGCAGGCCCATAGCGCCCTGGTCGTCGGCGCTGGCCTGGCCGGGGCCGCAGCCGCCCGGGCGCTGGCCGCCCAGGGCCTGTCGGTGACGGTGCTGGAGCGCCACGCCGCGCCCGCCCAGGAAACCTCCGGCAACCGGGCCGGCCTGTTCCACGGCGTGGCCCACGCGCACGACGGCGTCCACGCCCAGCTGCTGCGTGCGGCGGCGCTGCGGGCCCACCAGCTCATCGCCCCGCTGGTGGCCCGCGGCGTGGTGGCCGGCAACCCGGAGGGCCTCTGGCGCGGTGGGGGCGACCCGGCCGACTGGGCCCAGCTGCAAGCGGCCGTACGGGCACTGGGTCTGCCCGCCGCTTACCTGCAGCCGCTCTCCCGCGACGAGGCGGCCGAGCCGCTGGGCCTGGCCCCGGCGGGCCCCGGCTGGTGGTACCCGCAGGGCGGCTGGGCCTGCCCGGCCGATCTGGTGCGAGCCTGGCTGGACAGCCCCGGCGTGACGGTGCAAAGCCAGCAGGATGTGCAAGCCCTCGCCCCGCGCGAAGGCGGCGGCTGGCAGGCCCTGGGCGCGACCGAGGCGAGCGGCCCCGCCGCCGTGCTGGCCGAAGCCGATGTGGTGGTGGTGGCCGGGGCGGCCGATGGGCTGGCCCTGCTGCGCCGCTGGACCGGGGTGGACGACTGGCCCCGGGTGCGCAGCCGCGGCCAGGTCAGCTGCCTGTCGGCCGAGCTGGCGGCCGCGCTGGATCTGCCCGCCCCCCGGCACCCGCTGGCCAGCGGCGGCTACGGCATTGGCCTGCCGGACGAGGCTGGCGGTGGCCTGCTGTGCGGCGCCACCAGCCAGCCCGACGACGAGGACCCCGCCCTGCGCCTGGCCGACCATCTGAGCAATGTGGGGCAGTGGGGCCGCCTGCTGGGTCGCACCCCGGATACCGAGGAACAAGCCCGGCGCGACACCCTGCTGGCCACGGCCATGGAACAAGGCGCGCTGACCGGCCGCGTGGGCTGGCGCCTGGCCTGCGGCGACCGGTTGCCCCTGGTGGGCCCGGTGCCGCTGCCGGCCACCCAGCGAGAGGGCGCACATCGGCAGGAACAGCCCCGCATGGTGCCGCGGGTGCCGGGCCTCTATGTGCTGAGCGCCCTGGGCTCCCGCGGCATCACGCTGGCGCCGCTGCTGGGCGAGGTGCTGGCCGCCTGGATCACCGGCGCCCCGGTGCCGCTGGCGTCCAGCCTGATGGATGCGATCGATCCGGCGCGCTTCATCGCGCGGGCAGCACGGGCCGCCAGCCGCACGGCGACCGATTGAAGGTCACCGAAGGTGAGCGGCCTCAGAAGTCCAGCGTGCGCACGCCCTGGGACGTGCCCAGCAGGCAGACCTTGGCCTTGTGGCGGCCGAAGATGCCCACGGTGACCACGCCCGGCCACAAGGTGACCTCGGCCTCCATCGCCAGCGGGTCGGTGATCTTCAGCCCGCGCACATCGACGATGACATTGCCGTTGTCGGTGGTCACGCCTTCGCGCACGGTGGCCGTGCCGCCGTAGACCTTGGCAAAGCGGCGCATCACCTGGGCTGCCGCCATCGGAATGACCTCCACCGGCAGCGGGAAAGCGCCCAGCACGTCCACCAGCTTGGATTCATCGGCGATGCAGACGAAGCGTTCGGCCAGGTCGGCCACGATCTTCTCGCGCGTCAGCGCAGCACCACCGCCCTTGATCATGCAGCCCTGGTGATCGATCTCGTCGGCCCCGTCGATGTAGACCGGGATCGATTCGACGGTGTTGGAATCCAGCACCGGGATGCCATGGGCCTGCAGGCGCTCGGTGCTCTTGACCGAGCTGGAGACCGCGCCGCGGATCTGGTCCTTCATCGTCGCCAGGGCGTCGATGAAGCAGTTGACGGTGGAGCCGGTGCCCACCCCCACGATGCTGCCAGGCACCACATGGGCCAGCGCCGCCTGCCCGACCAGGGCCTTGAGTTCGTCTTGCGTCATGGCCGGCATTATCGCCGTCCCCCAGGCCTGAAGCCGCGCCCGGGCATGGGCATCTGGGACAATCGGGGGCGAATTTCCCCATCCCTGCCGCCCATGTCCCTGCTCCCCTACGCCCTCTCCCGCACCGCCCTGTTCAGCCTGGACGCCGAGACCGCCCACGAACTGACCATCGACACCCTGGCCCGGCTGCAGAACACGCCGGCCCAGTGCCTGTGGGCGCAGAAGCGGGTGGACGATCCGGTGACGGTGGCCGGCCTGCGCTTTCCCAACCGCATCGGCCTGGCCGCGGGCCTGGACAAGAACGGCCGCGCCATCGACGGCTTCGGCGCCATGGGCTTCGGCTTCGTCGAGGTGGGCACCGTCACGCCCAAGGCGCAGCCGGGCAACCCCAAGCCGCGCATGTTCCGCCTGCCCTCGGCCGAGGCGCTGATCAACCGCATGGGCTTCAACAACGACGGGCTGGAAGCCTTCGTGGCGAACGTGCAGCGCTCACGCAGCTTCCGCAAGAAGGGCGGCATCCTGGGCCTGAACATCGGCAAGAACGCGGTCACCCCCATCGAGAACGCGGTGGACGACTACCTGATCGCGCTGGCTGGCGTCTACCCGCATGCCGACTACGTGACGGTCAACATCTCCAGCCCCAACACCAAGAACCTGCGTGCGCTGCAGAGCGACGAGGCCCTGGACGCCCTGCTGGGCGCGCTGACCGCCCGCCAGCGCGAGCTGATGGACCAGCACCAGCGCCGGGTGCCGCTGTTCCTGAAGATCGCCCCGGACCTGGACGAGGCCCAGATCGCGGTCATCGCCGCCACGCTGCAGAAGCACCGCCTGGACGGGGTGATCGCCACCAACACCACGCTCAGCCGCGAGGCCGTCAAGGGCCTGCGCCATGCCGAGGAGACCGGCGGCCTGTCGGGCCGGCCGGTGCAGGAGGCCAGCAACAAGGTGATCCGCGCGCTGCGCAGCCACCTGGGCCCGAACTTCCCCATCATCGGCGCGGGCGGCGTGATGAGCGGCGCCGACGCCTGTGCCAAGCTGGCCGCCGGCGCGGACCTGGTGCAGGTCTACACCGGCCTGATCTACCGCGGACCGGAGCTGGTGCGCGAAGCCGCCCAGGCCATGGCGGCCCAGGCCTGAGACGGTTTCAGCCCGCCCGCCTCACACCGCCAGGAAGGTCTTGCGGTAGTGCAGGAGTTCGTCGATGGACTCGTGGATGTCGGCCAGCGCGGTGTGCTTGTTGGCCTTGACCAGGCCCTCCAGCGCCGCGGGCTTCCAGCGGCGGGCCAGCTCCTTGAGGGTGCTGACGTCCAGGTTGCGGTAGTGGAAGAAGGCCTCCAGGCCCTTCATGGTGTTCGCCATGAAGCGCCGGTCCTGGCAGATGGAGCTGCCGCACATGGGGCTCTTGCCGGCCGGCACATAGGCCGCCAGGAACTCGATCATCCGGGCTTCTGCCTGGGCCTCGTCGATGGTGGAGGCCTTGACCCGGTCGATCAGGCCGCTCTTGCCGTGGGTGCCCTTGTTCCAGGCGTCCATCGCGTCCAGCGTCGCGTCGCTCTGGTGGATGGCGAACACCGGGCCTTCCACCCGCACGGTCAGCAGCGGATCGGTCACGACCACCGCGATCTCGATGATGCGGTCGGACTCCGGCTTCAGCCCGGTCATTTCCAGGTCGATCCAGATCAGGTTGTTCTCGCTCTTGCTCAGCGTGGTTTCGGTCATGGCTTTCACTCGGTCGATGTGCTGCCGCATTGTCCGACAACATACACTGCCGCCCCATGCAAGCCTTTCACGTCTCGCTGGCCTTCTGCACCGTTTTGATGCTGTCGCTGGCGATCAAGCTCTGGCTGGCCTCGCGCCAGATGCGCCACGTGCACGCCCACCGCGCCCAGGTGCCCGCGCCCTTCGATGCCACCATCCCGCTGGACGCCCACCAGCGCGCGGCCGACTACACGATCGCCCGCACCCGCTTCGGCATGCTCAGCGAGAGCTTTTCGACCGCAGTGCTGGTCGGCTGGACCCTGCTGGGCGGCCTGGACGCCCTGAACATCCAGCTGCGCAACGCGGTGCTGCCCTGGGGCGGCGAGATGGTCTACCAGCTGGCCCTGTTTGGCGCCTTCGGCCTGATCAGCGCCCTGCTGGAAATGCCGCTGGAGTGGTACAAGACCTTCCGCATCGAACAGCACTTCGGCTTCAACCGCATGAGCCTGGGCCTGTTCCTGGGCGACCAGGCCAAGGGCCTGCTGGTGGGCGGCCTGGTGGGGCTGCCGCTGCTGGCGGCCGTGCTGTGGGTGATGCAGGCCACCGGCAGCTTCTGGTGGCTGTGGGCCTGGGCCCTGTGGACCGGCTTCATGCTGCTGATGCAGGTGCTCTACCCCACCGTCATCGCGCCGCTGTTCAACCGCTTCACCCCGCTGGCCGATGCCGAGCTGGCCAACCGCATCCAGACCCTGATGCAGCGCTGCGGCTTCCAGGCCAAGGGCCTGTTTGTGATGGACGGTAGCCGCCGTTCCGCTCACGGCAACGCTTACTTCGCTGGCATGGGCCGGGCCAAGCGGGTGGTGTTCTTCGACACCCTGCTGGAACGCCTGCAACCGCCCGAGGTGGAAGCCGTGCTGGCCCATGAGCTGGGCCATTTCAGCCACCACCACGTGCGCCGGCGCATGGCGCTGGTGATCGGCCTGAGCGCGCTGGGCCTGGCCCTGCTGGCCTGGTGTGCCGGCCAGACGGCCTTCTACCAAGGCCTGGGCGTGCAGCCCAACCTGCTGGCACCCAACCACGCGCTGGCCCTGCTGCTGTTCCTGCTCGCCACACCGCCCTTCCTGTACTTCGTCGGACCGCTGATGGCCCAGCTCTCGCGGCGTGACGAGTTCCAGGCCGATGCCTATGCCTGCCGCCAGGCCAGCCCCCAGCAACTGTCCTCGGCCCTGCTCAAGCTCTACGAAGACAACGCCTCGACGCTGACGCCCGATCCGCTGTACGCCCGCTTCTACTACTCGCACCCACCGGCCTCGGAGCGCCTGGCCGCGCTGGCCCGCGCATGAAGCGCCCGTCCCGGGGCGGTGCCGCCAAGGGCGGTGCCAACGGTGCGCTGCAGGAAGCGCTGGTGGTCGGCTCGCACGGCCGCCATGTGGTGATCGAGACGCCCGAGGGCGAACGCCTGCTGGCCCATTCGCGTGGCAAGAAGAGCGCCTGCGTGGTGGGCGACCGGGTGCGCTGGGCCCCGGCCGGGGACGAGGCCGTGGTGGAGGCCCTGAGCCCGCGGCGCAACCTGCTGATGCGCCAGGACGAATGGCGCAGCAAGTCCTTCGCCGCCAACCTGGACCAGCTGCTGATCATGCTGGCCGGCGAGCCGATGTTCAGCGAATCGCAGCTGAACCGGGCGCTGATCGCGGCCGAGGACGCCGGCATCCGCGCCGTACTGCTGCTCAACAAGGTGGACCTGCCCACCGGCGACCTGGCCCGCGAGCGTCTGGCCCCCTACCGGGCCATGGGTCTGACGGTGCTGGAGACCTCGCTGAAGGCCCAGCCCGACGCGGCCCTGGCGTTGCTGGCCCCGGTGCTGGCCGGCCACACCACACTGGTGCTGGGCCCCAGCGGCATGGGCAAGAGCACCCTGATCAACCTGATGCTGCCCCAGGCCCAGGCCCAGGTCGGCGAGATCTCCCAGGCCCTCAACGCCGGACGCCACACCACCACCACCACCACCTGGTACTGGTTGGGCGATGCGGTGGAAGGCCAGGTCCGCGGCGCGCTGATCGACTCACCAGGCTTCCAGGAATTCGGCCTGATGCACATCACGCCGCAGCGCCTGCCCGAGCTGATGCCGGATCTGCGCGCCCAGCTGGGCCACTGCCGCTTCTACAACTGCACCCACCGGCACGAGCCAGGCTGCGGTGTGCGCGAGGCGTTGGACCGCGGCGAGATCAGCCCGAACCGCTACCGGCTGTACGAGGCCCTGTGGGACGAGCTGGAGGCGGGCCAGCGGCCCGGTTGACGCCCGTCCCGGCCGCTCCCGCGGCCCAGCCCGCCCTCAGCCCAGCAGGTTGGCCAGCTTGAGCAGCGCCAGCAGCAGCATCCAGAGGATGACCGAGCGCCACACCAGGCCCACCACACTGCCCAGGTGTCCCAGCTCGGGCACCAGGCCGGGCGTCGAGCCAGTGGCCTCGGCTTCCTCGCTTTCCGGTCCGGCCGAGAAACTGGCGGCAGCACGGTCCGGGGTCACGCCCGGGGGCGCCGCCCCGCCCAGCTGAACCCCGACGGCGCCCGCGGCGGCCGACAGGATGATGCCTTCGTTGGCCCGCTTCCACAGGCCAGCGTCACGCCGCCAGCCGGCGACGGCTTCTTCGAAGTTGCCCACCACCGCAAAGCCGAAGGCCGTGAGGCGGGCGGGGACATGGTCGATCAGTCCGAACAGGGTCTGGGACAGATCGCGCAGCCGCTCGTTCACCGCCACGCCCATGGACCGGCATTCGAAGGTCCAGTAACGGCTGGCGAACTCGGCCATGCGATAGGCCACCGCACCGGCCGGGCCCAGCCCCAAGGCTGCCAACACCACATAACAGAAGAAGACGCCGAACACATGGCGGTGCGCGGCCAGCAGGGAATGCTCGATCACATGGCGCAGCAGCTCGGTGCGAGGCAGCTCGCTGACGTCCAGATGGCGCCATTCGGCCAGCAGGCGGCGCGCATGCTCCTCGTCGCCCCGCTCCAGCGCTTCACGGATGTCGGTGAAGTAGTGGCTGAACTGCCGGAAACCCAGGGTCAGGTAGATGGCCAGCACGTCGAAGGCCAGCGCCAGGAAGAAGCTGTAGTGGCTGATCAGCGCATGGACCAAGGCAGCGAGACCGGCGGGCACCAGCACCGTCACCGCCCACACGATGCGGGCATGGAGTGGCCGCCCTGCATCGAAGTTGCGGCCAGCCCAGCGGGTCCAGGATGCCAGCGCGTCATGCACCCAGTTGTCGCGGGGCAGCGGCTTGATCTGCTCCAGCATCAGGGCAAAGAGAACGGCAAAGAAGCTCATCGCGCTCGATGATACCCATGGACCCGCACTGCGGAGACGGCCACTCGCGGCAACGCAACAGCCATCCCCCAATATCAATCGGCCAGCAGGTGGTAGAGGTTGCGCAGCATGGCCGCCGTGGCGCCCCAGATGAAGTATTCGCGGCCATCCGGCGACAACCAGGGCATGGACAGGAAGCGGCGCACCTGCCCCTCCACAGTCACCTGATGTCGCCGGTGATGGGCCGGGTTCATCAGGAAGGCCAGCGGCACCTGGAACACCTCGGCCACCTCGGCCGGGTCGGGCCGCAGGTTCAGCGCATCCGGCAGCAGCGCCACCACCGGCGTCACCTGGAAGCGGGTCACCGTGGTATAGACCGGCATGCGCCCCAGGACCTCGGACAGCGCCGGGTCCAGGCCGATCTCTTCCTGGGCTTCCCGCAGCGCGGTGGCCACCGCATCTGCGTCGCCCGGCTCGCTGCGCCCACCGGGGAAGCTGATCTGCCCGGCGTGGTGGCGCAGGTGTTCGGTGCGGCGGGTCAGCAGCACCTGCAGACCCTGAGGGTCCTGCCGCAGCGGCACCAGCACGCCGGCCGAGGTCGGATCCCGATCCGGCCCCCATCCCACCCAGACGCCGTCGCCGGGCAGATGGGGGACGCGCCCTTCGGCCAGGGCCAGACGTTCCCGCAGGAAGCCCGGTGCAAGGCGGTGCGCCGGCAGCGGTGGCAGATCGGCGTCCGTGCCGATCACGGGCACCGCGCGCGGATCGCCCAGCACGGGGCGGGGAATGGCAGCGGGCCGTTCGGGAATCGGTGTCATGGGCCGCCGAGCTTACGCCAGAAAGCACAAAGGCCGCCCGAGGGCGGCCTTTGCGAGAGGAAACTTCCCCTGATCGAAGATCAGGACAGCTTTTCCTTGATGCGGGCCGACTTGCCCGAACGCTCGCGCAGGTAGTACAGCTTGGCCCGGCGAACGTCACCGCGGCGCTTGACTTCGATCGAGGCGATCAGCGGGCTGTACAGCTGGAACGTACGCTCCACGCCTTCGCCGCTGGAGATCTTGCGCACGATGAAGCTGCTGTTCAGGCCGCGATTGCGCTTGGCGATCACCACGCCTTCATAGGCCTGCACGCGCTTGCGGGTGCCTTCCACCACGTTCACGCTCACGATGACCGTGTCGCCGGGGGCGAAAGAAGGGATGGTCTTGTTCAGACGAGCAATTTCTTCTTGCTCGAGGGTTTGGATCAGATCCACGAGGTTCTCCTGAAAGATCTTGCCGGCGCTTGGGACTTGGCTTGGTTCAGTGACTGGACACGCGGCTCCAGTCACCTTGTCGCCCGGCAGAGGATCGAAAAGCCGATCATCATACCACAAGCGAAGCAAGGAAGCGCTCGTCCGCCGCACTCAACACACCCCGCGCTCGGGCAGCCTCGATCAGATCCGGTCGCCGACGCGCCGTCAGTTCCAGCGAACGCTCGCGGCGCCAGCGCTCGATCTGGGCATGGTGGCCGGACAGCAGCACCGCCGGCACCGGCAGGTCACCCGCCTCGGTGTGCAGCACCTCGGGCCGGCTGTAGTGCGGGCAGTCCAGCAACCCATCCTCGAAGCTGTCCTGTTCATGGGAGCGTGCGTCGTGCAGCACCCCGGGCTGCAGGCGGGTCACGCCATCCAGCAGGGCCAGCGCGGGCAACTCGCCGCCCGAAAGCACAAAGTCACCCAAACTCAGTTCCAGGTCCACATGCCGATCCAGGAAGCGCTGGTCGATGCCTTCGTAGCGGCCGCAGAGCAGGATGGCCCCGTCACCGACGGCCATCTCGCGCATCAGGGCCTGGTCCATCACCCGGCCGGTGGGGCTGAAATGGATGACTGGGCCGGCCGAGCCACGGTCGGCACGCACGGCCGCCAGTGCGCGTTCAAGCGGCTCCACCAACATCACCATGCCGGGGCCGCCACCGTAGGGACGATCGTCCACCCGGCGGTAGTTGTCCTCGGCATGCTCGCGCAGGGGCCACAGGCGCACATCCACCTGCCCGGAAGCATAGGCACGCCGGGTCACGCCCTGCAGCAGGAAAGGCTCGAACAGATCGGGAAAGAGGGTGACGACGTCGAAGCGCATGCAGGCAAGCCCCCTGCCCGCCTGCGCTGTCAGGCAGCGCCCACGGGCTCAGTAATCCAGACCCCAGTCCACCACGATGCGGCGACCGGGCAGGTCCACCCGGTCCACATAGGCGGACACGAAGGGAATGAGCCACTCAGCCTCGTCAGGCTTGGCATCGGCTGCGGCGTCTGGGCGACGCACGCGCAGCACGCAGTGCGGGCCGGTGTCGATCAGGTCCTGGACCTGGCCGAGCAACACGCCCTCACGGTTCTCGACATCCAGGCCAATCAGATCGACCCAGTAGAACTCATCAGCATCCGCCGTCGGGAAGCTGCTGCGCGAGACGAAGACGCTGGCGCCCTTAAGTGCCTCGGCCGCATTGCGGTCGGGCACCTCCTGGGCCATGGCGACCACGTACTCGCCCTGCTCCTTGGCCTGCGTGATCTTCAGCAGCCCGGGCAGTGGCGTCCGTGCGGGCACAGCAGGCCCGGAACGGGAAGTTCCAGCGTCAGTCCGCTTGAGGAACCAGCGCCGGGAGGAAAACAGGGCCTGGGGATCAGCGGAGAAGGCCTGGACCTTGAACCCGCCCTTGATGCCCCAGGCATCGATGATGCGACCGACTTCGATCGCATCATCCGGCCAGGCCGGCGTGTCTTCGCTCACCATCATGGATGCAGAGGAATGCACACCGGACCCTGACACCACGCCAGGTCAGGCGGTGGCCTTGGCCTTCGCCGTGGCGAACAGGCGCTGGGCGGTCTCGGAGGGCTGGGCGCCCACAGCTTCCCAGTGGGTCAGGCGGTCCAGGGCCACGCGCAGGCCTTCTTCACCGTCCTTGGCCATCGGGTTGTAAAAGCCGATGCGCTCGATGAAACGGCCATCACGGCGCTCGCGCGAGTCAGCGACGACGATGTTGTAGAAGGGGCGCTTCTTGGAGCCGCCGCGAGCCAGACGAATCACGACCATTTTGTCGTTCCTTAGATTCTGAAAGTCGACCACCGGGCCCTGGAGACACATCAGGGTTTGGCAGCCAAAGGGCCAGCACAACAGGCTGACAGGATTCGGCCCCGTAGATACACCGACAAAACCAATCGTCAGTCGTGACCGAAACCTGCGATTATAAGCAGCAACACGGCAGGTTTCCAAATCCCACCATGACTTCCGCGCGTTCAAAGACCCAGGCTGTGTGGCTGACCCTGTTCGCGGGGGCGCTGGGACTGCACCGCTGGTGGCTGGGAGGTCCGGGCCGAACCTGGGCGCTGCTGTACCCGGCGCCCACCCTGCTGGGGCTCTATGGTGTGCTGCGCATGCGCGACCTGGGACTGGACGACCGTCTGTCATGGCTGCTGGTGCCCCTGCTGGGCCTGAGCCTGTCCGTAGCGGCGCTGGAGGCCATCCTCACCGGCTTGACCCCTGCCCCCCAGTGGGAAGCCCGGCACGGCGCGGACACCGGCGCCAGCCACTGGGGCACGGTGGCCGGGGTGGTCTTGGCACTGATGGCCGGCGCCACCGTGCTGCTGGGCACCTTGGCCTTTGCGGGCCAGAAGTACTTCGAGTGGGAGGCCGCACCGCCAGTGACGGTCGCACCCCCCACTCGGCCTGCTCAGAACAGCAGCGTGCTCAAGCCGTAGAACACGGCAGCCACGAAGGCCGCCGCCGGGATGGTGAAGATCCAGGCCCAGACGATGTTGCTGGCCAGCCCCCAGCGCACGGCCCCGGTGCTGCGCACCGAGCCTACACCGACGATGGCGCCGGTGATGGTGTGGGTGGTGGACACGGGCACGCCCAATGCCGTGGCGATGAACAGCGACGCGGCGCCCCCCGTCTCGGCGCAGAAGCCACCGACCGGCTTGAGCTTGGTCAGGCGCTGCCCCATGGTCTTGACGATGCGCCAGCCGCCGAACATGGTGCCCATGCCGATGGCGAAATAGCAGCACCAGATCACCCAGTTCGGCGGCGCTGTGGCATCGCTGGCCACATAGCCGGCCGCCACCAGCAGCATCCAGATGATGCCGATGGTCTTCTGCGCGTCATTGCCGCCGTGGCCCAGAGAGTACAAGCCGGCCGACACCAGTTGCAGGCGGCGGAACCAGCGGTCCACCTTGCGAGGTGGCGTGCGCCGGCAGATCCAGGACACCAGCACCATCATCAGCGAGCCCAGCACATAGCCCAGGACCGGCGAGAGGAAGATGAACAGGACCGTCTTGCCGATGCCCGCCCAGGCCAGCTTGGCCAGCCCGGCCTTGGCGATGACCGCCCCCATGATGCCGCCGATCAGCGCGTGGGAACTGGAGGACGGAATACCGTACCACCAGGTGAACACGTTCCAGAAGATGGCACCGATCAGGGCCCCGAACACCACATGGTGGTCCACGATGCCCGGCTCGACGATGCCCTTGCCGATGGTGCTGGCCACCTTCAGATGGAAGATGGAAATGGCAATGACGTTGAACATGGCGGCGAACAACACCGCCTGCTGAGGCTTGAGCACCCCGGTGGAGACCACCGTGGCGATGGAGTTGGCCGCGTCATGGAAGCCGTTCATGAAGTCGAACAGCAACGCCAGGACGATCAGCAGCACCACGAACCACAGGGCGATGGAACCTGCTTGCATGCCCGGTCACCCGATCAGGAGTTCTCGAGGACGATGCCCTCGATCAGGTTGGCCACGTCCTCGCACAGGTCGGAGATGGTCTCCAGGTGCTCGTAGATGGCCTTGAGCTTGATCAGCTCGCGCACATCGTTCTCCTCGCGGAACAGACGGGACATGGCGCTGCGCATCACCCGGTCGGCATCCGACTCGAGCCGGTCGATCTCTTCACAGGTCTTGAGCGCGGCCTCGGTCACCTCGGCTTCGGCCAAGCGGGGCAGCAGGGTGACGGCATGCGCGACCCGCTCGCAGCAGCGCAGGGAGATGTCGCCCAGGCGCTGCACGTCCTCGGTGATGTGCTGCACGTCGTACAGCGCCATCACCTCGCAGGAGTCCTGCAACAGGTCGACCACGTCGTCCATGGCGTTGATCAGGCTGTGGATCTGCTCGCGGTCCAGCGGCGTGATGAAGCTGCGATGCAACAGGCGATTGACCTCGGCTGTCACCTTGTCGGCCGCTCGCTCGGCGATGTCCACCTCGCTGGCGTACTTCTCTCGCAGATCCGGGGTGTTGTAGTACTGGATCATCGACACAAAGGCACGCGCGCCCTCGACGATGTACTGGCCGTGATCGTTGAAAAGCTCAAAGAAGTTGCCATCACGGGGCAACAGCTTGCCGAAGAACATTCGGAACTCCTCTCGGGCGCGGGTAGCGTCGGTGTCCGTTCCGGACACGGGCATGCGCCGACGTGGCGCAACAAAACGCCACGGCGTTTTCCAGTCGGGATCTTCCCCAGCCGGCTCCGTGGCGTCGCATCTGTCACCGACATGTCATCGGTGTGTCATTCCACGATTGTATGCGAGCCCATGCGCGCCCCAAGCGGGACCCCCCTGCGCCAGACGTGCGCACTTCACGCCAATCGAGCGATCGGCTGTGGATCAAGCGCCCTCAGCAACTCGGACAGCGCGCCCCGGCCTGGCACCGTGAGTTCCGGCCGCAGCTCCGCCAAAGGCACCAGCACGAAGGCACGCAGATGCATGCGAGGATGAGGCAGGGTCAGGGCCGGATCGTCCTGGACCTGGTCGCCATAGAGCAGCAGGTCAAGATCGAGGGTCCGGGGCGCGTTGCGGTAGGGACGTTCCCGCCCTGCGCCCCGCTCGAGCAACTGCAGCTGATCCAGCAGGCGCCCGGGCGCCAGCCCGGTCTCCAGCCAGGCCACGGCGTTGACGTAGTCTGGCCCCGTTGCGTCGATCGGCGCCGTCCGGTAGAGCGAGGAGGCCGCCCGCAGGCGGGTGTCGGGCAACCGACCGAGTTGCACGAGCGTGTCGCGCAACATCCCGGCGGCATCCCCCAGGTTGGCCCCCAGGCCGACGAAGGCGGAGCAGGCCCCCTGCTGCGGGGAGCCCCAAGCCGTCATTCGGCCACGGGGGCAGCCCCGCCGGAAGGCTTGCGTCGACGGCGCCGGCGCTTGCGGGGGGCGGTCGTCTCACCAGTCTCGCCAGACTCGCCCGCAGCCTCTCCCTCGCCTGCCTCGTCCGCCTGCGCCTCCATCGCCGGCACGGAACCGGCCTCAGTCGGCCCTTCGGCCCGTTCGCGCCGCGGTGCACGGCCACGCTTGGGCCGTGGCACATCCTTGACGCTTTGCACCAGGGCCTCACGCTCCTCGTCGTTGCCCAGGGAGAAGTCCTCCCACCACTCGGCCAGTTCCACCGGCACTTCGCCGATGTCGGCCCGCAGCCGCAGGAAGTCGAAGCCGGCGCGGAAGCGGGGCTGCTCGGCCAGACCATAGGCCTGGCTGCCGCCGCGGCGCTCGAAGCGCGGCTGCATCATCCAGATCTCGCGCATGTCGGTGGCCAGCTTGCCACGGCCCGAAATGTCGCCGATACGGGCATCAAAGGCGGCGTCGATGGCCTGGGCCAGGGCGGGCGTGGGATGCTCACCACCGTCCTTCAGGCGCTGCCAACCTTCCTGGACGTCATGCCAGAGCATGCAAGCCAGCAGGAAGCTGGGCGCCACCGGCTTGCCCTCGCCCACCCGGCGATCGGTGTCGGCCAGTGCCAGGGTCAGGAACTTCTCGCGCACGCTGCCGGGGGTGGCCTGGCGCAGCACCGCGTCCAGCACCGGGAACACGCCCTTGTCCAGACCGAAGCGCCGGATCTGCTCCAGGCTGGCCAAGGCATGGCCGGTCTGCAGCAGCTTGATCATCTCGTCGAACATGCGCGAGGCCGGCACATTGGCCAGCAGGCCCAGCATCTCACGCAGCGGCTTCTCGGTTTTGGCCTCCAGCTTGAAACCCAGCTTGGCGGCAAAGCGCACCACACGCAGGATGCGCACCGGATCTTCGCGGTAGCGGGTGGCCGGGTCGCCGATCATGCGCAGCGTCTGCGCCCGCACGTCCTTCAGGCCACCGTGGTAATCCACCACCACCTGGGTGGCGGGGTCGTAGTACATGGCGTTGATGGTGAAGTCGCGCCGCGCCGCATCCTCGATCTGCGGGCCCCAGACGTTGTCCCTCAGCACCCGGCCACTGGCATCCACCACATGGCTCTTGCCGGCCATCTCGCTCTTGGACGTCTTCTCGTTGCCTTCCACCTGCTCGGCTGCGCTGGCGTCCATGTAGGCGCGGAAGGTGGAGACCTCGATCACCTCGTGCTCGCGCCCGCGACCGAACACCACGTGCACGATGCGAAAGCGCCGCCCGATGATGAAGGCGCGGCGAAACAGGGACTTGACCTGCTCGGGCGTGGCATTGGTGGCCACGTCGAAATCCTTGGGGCGCCGGCCCACCAGCAGGTCGCGCACCGCACCACCCACGATGTAGGCCTCGTAGCCGCCCTGCTGCAGGGTGCTGACCACCTTGACGGCGCGGTCGTCCAGCAGCGTCGGATCGATGCCGTGCTCGCTGGCCGGGATCTCCACCCGGCGACCCTGGGGAATGGCGGACTTGCCCGACGGTGCGCCGGACTTGCCCAGCAGCTTGTCGATGATTTTGCGGATCATGGCGTCTCGAAAAGGTTCAGGATGGGCCAGCCGCGCTCCTGCGCGATGCTGGCCAGGGCCGGTGTGGGGTTGGTGGCCATGGGCGAGCGCACCTTCTCCAGCAGCGGCAGATCGTTGGTGGAATCGCTGTAGAACAGCACATCCTCGAAATCGTCCCAGCGGTGGCCCAGCGCCGCCAGCCAGGCTTCCACCCGGGTGACCTTGCCTTCCCGGAAGGTCGGCACCCCGCGGATGGCGCCTGTGGCACGACCCTGGGCGTCTCGCTCGAGTTCCACCGCCAGCAGGTGCGCCACACCGAAGGCACTGGCAATGGGCCGGGTCACGAACTCGTTGGTGGCCGTGACCACAGCCACCAGGTCTCCGGCCTCGAGGTGGCCGTTGACCAGCCGACGTGCGCGCTCGTGCAGGGCCGGTCCGATCACCTCCTGCATGAAGCGCTCGCGCGCGGCCTCAGCCTCGGCCAGCGAGCGGTCGCGCCAGGCGGAGGTGGCAAAAGCCACATACTCCCCCAGGTTCAGTGTGCCGGCCTGGTACTGGGCGAAGAAGGCATCGTTGCGTCGACGCCAGGTTTCGCCGTCCACCCAGCCGAGGGTGACCATGAACTCGCCGAAGGCGTGGTCGGAATCGGTGGGCAGCAGCGTGCCGTCCAGGTCGAACAGGGCCAGTTTCATTCCAGGGTCTCCGGCGCTTCGGCCAGCATCTTCTTCAACAAAGGCACCGTGACGGCCCGCCCCTGGGCCAGCGAAAAGCGATCCAGCCGCTGCAGCAGCCCCATCAGCGAGCCCAGGTCACGGCTGAAATGGGTCAACAGATGGTCCAGCACCTCGGGCGAAAGACGCAGCCCGCGGCGCCGGGCTTCGTCGGCCAGCACCTGGCGCACCGCAGCGTCGGGCAAGGGCTGCACGGCAAAGACCGGCCCCCAGCCGAAGCGGGTGCGCAGGTCTTCCCGCACCTCCAGGTTGACCGGCGGCAGGCGCCCGGCCGCAGCCACCTGGATGCCGTGGGTGGCGGCCTCGACGAAGAGCATGAAGGCCGCATGCTGGCGCGCCGGGTCCAGCCGCTCCGCGCCGTCGATCACGATCAGCGACCAGCCTTCGTCGAAAGGCCAGTCCAGCGGATCCTCGGCGTCGAACCAGCCCACGCGGCCGCCCTGCTCCCGCACCTGGTGGGCCCAGGCCGCCAGCAGATGGGTCTTGCCCACGCCGCCGGGGCCGTGCAGATAGACCGGCGCCCCGGGCAGCACGGCATGGCGCAGGCTGTCGACCACCAGCGCGTTGTCGCCCACCACGAAGGCGTCGAAATCCTGCTCGGTCTCCAGGCCGATGGCCAGGGGCAACTGCCTCACACGGACTCCCTCACCCGGGGCGCAGCGCCCGCGCAGCAGACGTGCGGCGGAAACCGGTTGCGCGAAGAGGACATCAGAGGCATGGCAGGAAACATCGGGGGCCGGGCTCATCATCGCCGTGGGCCCGCGGGCCACACATCCCTGCGGGAGGGGAACCGCATGAAGCCCGGCAGGGGCGGGGCTGCAGGGCCCGGCGGAATGTTGCATTGTAGAGGGCTGCGCCCCGGATCACTTCAATGCCAGCGCGGCGGCGGCTGTTCGCGCAGCCGCCGCAGTTGCTGGCGAATGCCGTCGGCATCGTCGGCCTCCGGCACCTCGCGCAGATAGAGCGCCAGGTCGTCGACCGCCCTCTGGCACTGCCCGAGTTCTGCCAGCAGCAGCCCCCGATCGCGCCATTCCTCCCACGCTTCGGGCACCAGACGCACCAGCCGCTCCTGTACCGCCAGGCCGGACACCGGATCCCCGGCCGTGCGGTGAATGGACTTGAGGTTGCCCAGCATGCGCGCCAGGATGTCGCGCGGGCTGGCGGCCTGCAGGAACAGGCCCAAGGGCACGGCATCGTCCCCCACCAGGCCGCGCTGCTGGCAAAAAGGCTCCAGACGCTCCTCCAGTTCCTCGCGGGACAGCGATCGCCCGTCCAGCGGGTCCAGCAGCACCTCGCCCGCCGGCAGGTGCAGCTTCACCAGGAAATGCCCCGGGAACGACACCCCCAGGGCCGGCAGGCCGGCCTGGGTGGCCAGCTCGACATAGAGCACGGCCAGGGACACCGGAATACCGCGACGCGTCTCCAGCACGCGGTGCACATAGCTGTTCTGCGGGTCGTAGAAATTGTTCGCGTTGCCGCCAAACCCCAGCTCGTGGAAGAAGTAGCGGTTGAGCATGCGCAGGCGGTGCAGCGGCGCGGCATCGGCTGGCAGGCGGCCGCAAAAGCGCTGGGCCAGCCGATCCACCTCATCCAGCACGGCCTGCACGTCCAGGCCCGGGTCGGCGTCCTGGCCCAGCAGCGCGGCCGCCTCCAGCAGTGGAAGATGCGCGTCCTCGGCCACCAGGGCGGCGAAGTACTCCAGCGCACTGGGGGCCTCAAAGCGCATCGGAAGGCTCATGGTTCCTCAGTGTAGGCGCAGCGCCAGGCGGGTTCAGGCCCGCCTCAGAAAGGTTCGGGGCCGAAGGCCGGCCAGCCACAGCAGACCGAAATAGATCACCGCACCAACGCCGATGACCCCGAACAGCATCCCGGCCCGCAGCAGCACATGACTGCGCCAGGCCAGCCAGTCGACGGCGTGGGTGGTCCAGCCCAGCCACAGCCCCAGTGCCAGATTGGCCGGCAGCAGGCGCAGCAGAAACACCGGCCAGCCCGGTGACGCCCGGTACAGCCCCCGGGCCCGCAGGCCGTACAGCAGCCAGGCCGCATTGACCATGGCCCCCAGGCCGATCGACAGGGCCAGACCGGCATGCCCCAGCCAGGGCACGAACACCAGGTTCATCAGCTGGGTGCAGGCCAGCACGATGACCGCGATGCGCACCGGGGTGCGCAGGTCCTGCTGAGCGAAGAAACCCGGCGCCAGCACCTTCACACCGATCAATCCCAGCAGCCCCACGCCATAACCCCGCAGGGCCATGACGGTCATGTCCACGGCCTCGGGACTGAAGCGGCCGTAATGGAACAGCACCGCCACCATCGGCTTGGCGAAGACCAGCATCGCGATCGCGCAGGGAATGGCCAGCAGGGCCACCAGCCGCAGGCCCCAGTCCAGGTGACCGGAGTAGCCCTCGTGGTCGCCCCGTGCCTGCAGCGCCGACAGCCCGGGCACCAGCACCACCCCCAGGGCGACACCCAGCAGCGCGGTCGGAAACTCCATCAGCCGGTCGGCATAGAACAGCCAGGACACGGCACCCGGACCGAGGTGGGAGGCGATCTGGGTGTTGATCAGCAGCGACAGCTGCGCCACCGACACCCCCAGCAGGGCCGGCGCCATCTGCCGCAGCACCTGGCGCACCCCCGGGTGGTGCCAGGCCTGCGTCAGCGCGCCCTTGCGCCAGCCGATGCGCGGCACCATGCCCAGCCGGCGCAGGGCCGGCACCTGGATGGCCAGTTGCAACATGCCGCCCAGCAACACGCCAACCGACAGGGCATGGATGGGCGCAATCCCGACGCGCCGCAGCAGCGGCGTCAGGCCGACCACGCTCAGGATCATGGCCACATTGAGCAGCACCGGCGTGGCGGCCGGCACGGCAAAGTTCTTCCAGGTGTTGAGCACCCCCGCGGCCAGCGCCACCAGGGACATGAAGCCGATGTAGGGGAACATCCAGCGGGTCATCACCACCGCCAGATCGAATTCCTCCAACCCGGCTCCAAAGGCCCAGACCACCCCCTGGGCCCCCACGATGCCGACGACGCAGGTCACGAACAGCACCCAGAACAGCACGGTGGCCACGGCATTGACCATGGCGTGCGTACCTTCGTCGCCTTCGCGCTCGCGGGTGGCCGCCAGCAGAGGCACAAAGGCCGCCGAGAACGCACCTTCCGCGAACAGCCGTCGCAGCAGGTTGGGAATGCGGAACGCCACATTGAAGGCGTCGGTCAGCGCGCTGGCGCCAAAACCGGCGGCGATGAGCTGGTCCCGCACCAGACCGGTGATGCGGGAGAGCAGGGTCCACATGGAAACCGTGGACGCGGCCTTGAGAAGATTCATGGACGGGCCGGCCCCAGGGCAGCGGCTGAACAGGGTGGCGGATTATAGGAAGGCCCTGCCGGCCCCTGCGGGCAAACCCGTGCCGGAGCTTGCAAGCGCTGTCAAAAATCCGCTATACTCGATGGTCTTTCCCACCTGGAAACTAAAAGCAATGGCAACCTCTTCCAAAGCCAAGAAGCGCACCGTGCGTCTGGCATCGGGCCGCAAGCGCGCTCGCCAAGACGTCAAGCTGAACGCCGCCAACTCGTCGCTGCGTTCGAAGTTCCGCACCTCGATCAAGAACGTGCTGAAGGCTGTCGCCGCCGGTGACAAGACCCAGGCCTCCGAACTGTTCAAGACGGCCCAGGGCGTGATCGACTCGATCGCCGACAAGGGCATCTTCCACAAGAACAAGGCCGCCCGTCACAAGAGCCGCCTGTCCGCCAAGGTCAAGGCCCTGGCCGCCTGACATCTACATCCAGGTGGACGACAAGAAGGCCCCGCAGTGCGGGGCCTTTTTCATGGCCATGCCACCCGGTCAAGCGGCCAGCGCTGGGACAGCGCTGACGTCGCTCAGGACGCCTTCTTGGGCGCGCCGTCTTCCGGCAGCAGGCAGGCCTCGGTGACCTGCAAGCCGTTGTCGCGGGCGAAGTTCATCACGAAATCCCAGGCCATGGGCTCGATGCCTCTCAGGGCCTCGTTGACGATCACGCACTTCACGCCATTGATCACCCGCGGCACGCAATAAGGCGAGTAGCCGATGAAGGCGCCAATCCCGCCTGCTTTCGCCCCGCCCGGCCGGAAGCAGGACATGGCCCCCGCCAGCCGCTCCGCCCAGTCGCTGGGTCGGAATGTTCGGCCTTCTTTGGTGAGGCCCTGAATGAAGAATTCGCGGGGCTTGGTGGTCATGGAGAGCGTGTCGATCGATCGGCGATGGTAGGAACAGAAGCTTGCGAGCCGCTGTCTATCCCGGGGCAGTCCGACCGCAACTGAATTGCGCGGGGGCTGATTTTGCCTTGCTCTTGACGCAATGCAGCGAAAACACCCGAGCGCCCCAGGGAAGTGCTCATCCTCTCGCCACGGCCGAGGCCCTCCGGCAGCAGGTCCCGGCCACAGATTCATCCCCCCCGCCCCGCGGCTTGAACCTTAGAATTCGGGCAGGTTGGCGCGACACCCCTTGCTGCGGCACAGGGTGTGACCAGCCTTTTCTTTTTTGTCATCCACCCGGAGATCTGAGAATGTCCGCCTCCATGCCCCATGTCATGAACACCTACGGCCGGCTGCCTGTGGCACTGTCGCACGGCCGAGGCTGCGAAGTGTGGGACACCCGAGGCCGACGTTACCTGGACGCGCTGGGCGGCATCGCCGTCAACACCCTGGGCCACGCCCACCCGAAGCTGGTGGAGGCCCTGCAGGCCCAGATCGGCCAGCTGATCCACTGCTCCAACTACTACGAAAGCCCGCTGCAGGAGCAGCTGGCCACGCTGCTGTGCGAGCGCTCCGGCCTGGACGTGGCCTTCTTCTGCTCCACGGGCCTGGAAGCCAACGAAGCCGCGCTGAAGATCGCCCGCAAGTACGGCCATGACAAGGGCATCGAACGCCCGGAGATCATCGTGCTGGACAAGGCCTTCCATGGCCGCTCCATCGCCACGCTGTCGGCCACCGGCAACGTCAAGGTGCAGGAAGGCTTCGGCCCGCTGGTCGAAGGTTTCGTGCGCGTGCCGCTCAACGACATCGGCGCGATGCGCGACGCCGCGGGCACGCACCCGAACGTGGTGGCCGTGATGCTGGAAACCATCCAGGGCGAGGGCGGCATCCGCCCCGTCCAATGGGACTACCTGCGTCAGGTCCGCCAGCTCTGCGACGAGCGCGGCTGGCTGCTGATGCTCGACGAGGTGCAGTGCGGCATCGGCCGCACCGGCAAGTGGTTCGCCTGCCAATGGGCCGGCATCCAGCCCGACGTGATGCAGCTGGCCAAGGGCCTGGGCTCGGGCGTGCCGGTGGGCGCGGTGCTGGCCGGCCCCAAGGCCCGCAATGTGCTGGGCCCGGGCAACCACGGCACCACCTTCGGCGGCAACCCGCTGGCCATGCGCGCCGGCATCGAGACCCTGCAGATCATGACGGCCGACGGCCTGCTGGAAAACGCCAGCGCGGTGGGTGGCTACCTCAAGAGCGCCCTGCAGGCCGCACTGGGCGACGTGCCGGGCGTCAAGGACGTGCGTGGCGAAGGCCTGATGCTGGGCATCGAGCTCGACCGCCCCTGCGGCGCCATCCTGACCCGCGCGATGGAGGCCGGCCTGCTGCTGTCCGTGACTGCCGACAGCGTGGTGCGCCTGCTGCCGCCGCTGATCTTCAGCCGCGAAAACGCCGATGAACTGCTGTCCATCCTCGTTCCGCTGATCCAGAATTTCCTCTCGGAGACCCAGGCATGAAACCGGGTTACAGCCTCATGCGCCACTACCTGCAATTCAAGGACTTCCGGGCCGAAGAGTACGCCTACCTGTTCGAGCGCGCCCGCGTCATCAAGCAGCGCTTCAAGAACTACGAGAAGTACCAGCCGCTGACCGACCGCACCCTGGCCATGATCTTCGAGAAGGCCAGCACCCGCACCCGCGTCAGCTTCGAGGCCGGCATGTACCAGATGGGCGGCTCGGTGGTGCACCTGACCACCGGCGACAGCCAGCTGGGCCGCAGCGAGCCGATCGAGGACAGCGCCCGCGTCATCAGCCGCATGGTCGACCTGGTGATGATCCGCACCTTCGAGCAGAGCAAGATCGAGCGCTTCGCCGCCCACTCGCGCGTGCCGGTCATCAACGGCCTGACCAACGAGTTCCATCCCTGCCAGATCCTGGCCGATCTGCTGACCTACCTGGAGCACCGTGCCCCGGTGAACGCCAGCGGCTACGACCTGAACTGCCTCAAGGGCAAGGTGGTGGCCTGGGTGGGCGATGGCAACAACATGGCCAACACCTGGCTGCAGGCCGCCGAGATCCTGGGCTTCACGGTCCATGTCAGCACCCCCTCGGGCTACGAGGTGGACCCGGCGGTGGCCGGCGTGCGCGACATCGGCTGCTACAAGGTCTTCAAGAACCCGCTGGACGCCTGCCGCGGCGCCCACCTGGTCACCACCGACGTGTGGACCAGCATGGGCTACGAAGCCGAGAACGCCGAACGCCTGAAGGCCTTTGCCGACTGGTGCGTCGACGCCGAGATGATGGCCGCGGCCCAGCCCGATGCGCTGTTCATGCACTGCCTGCCCGCCCACCGTGGCGAGGAGGTCACCGCCGATGTCATCGACGGCCCGCAATCGGTGGTCTGGGACGAGGCCGAGAACCGCATGCACGTGCAGAAGGCCCTGATGGAATACCTGCTGCTCGGCCGCATCGGGTAAATCCTGAGCCCGCCTGGCGCCGGGCATCAGTCCGGCGTCAGCGCCTGGGCGCACAGTGGCGGCAGGAGACAACGACAAGACCATGAAGCTGGCCCTGATCACCGACCTGCACGCCAACCGCGAGGCCGTGCAGGCCGTGCTGGAACACGCGGAGGCCCAGGGCGCCGGCCGCTACGCCTTCCTGGGCGACTATGTGGGTTACGGTGCCGACCCGGGCTGGGTCATCGACACCGTGCGCCGCTATGTCGACCAGGGCGCCATCGCCGTGGGCGGCAACCACGATGCCGGCGTGGCCACCGAGATCTCCCCCTCCATGCGGCCCGATGCCCGCCAGGTCGTCGAATGGACCCGCGGCCAGCTCACACCCGAGCAGCTGGCCTTCCTCTCCGCCCGGCCCCTGTCCCACACCGAGGGCGACATGCTGTTCGTGCATGCCAACGCCTTTGCCCCCGCGGAATGGGAGTACATCCAGGGCCGGCTGGAAGCGGTGCGCAGCCTGCATGCCACGACCTGCCACTACACCTTCTGCGGGCACATGCACGAGCCCAAGCTGTTCCACCTGTCGGGCACCGGCAAGGCGGGTGATTTCGTGCCCTCGCCCGGTGTGGCCATCCCCATCCCGCCCATCCGCCAATGGCTGATCGTGCCCGGCTCGGCCGGCCAGCCGCGCGACGGCAACCCCGCCGCCTGCTACGCCATGTTCGACCTGGCCGAGCAGTCGCTGACCTTCCACCGCGTGCCCTACGATCACGACACCGCGGCGCGCAAGATCCTCGACGCCGGTCTGCCGGCACGCCTGGCGGAGCGGCTGATCCATGGCCAATGAAGCGACGGCAGCCCCCCTCCCCGCGGAAGAGCCTGTCGCAGAAGGTGGCAACAGCCCGCTGAAGCCGGGTCAGATCATCGACGGCTTCCGGCTGGAAGAGGCTCTGCACCGGGGTGGCATGGCCACGCTGTGGCGGGTGCGCCGGGTACAGGCCGATGGCAACCCGGCCGACGGTCCCGAAGCCCTGCCGCTGATCATGAAGGTCCCGCGCATCAAGGGTGGCGAGGACCCGGCCACCATCGTCGGCTTCGAAGTCGAGCGCATGATCATGCCGACCCTGTCCGGTCCGCATGTGCCCAAGTTCATCGCCAAGGGCGACTTCACCCGCCAGCCCTACATCGTGATGGAGCACATCCCCGGCCCCACGCTGCGGCCACGGCTGGACGAGGCGCCCCTGCCCTTTGACGAGATCGTCGAGGTGGGCGAGCGGGTGGCCACCGCGCTGCACGAGCTGCACCGACAGCATGTGGTGCACCTGGACATCAAGCCCAGCAACATCCTCTTCCGCCCGGACGGCACGGCCGTGCTGGTCGACTTCGGCCTCTCGCGCCACGACCAGCTGCCCGATCTGCTGGACGAGGAGTTCACGCTGCCCATGGGCACCGGGCCCTACATGTCGCCCGAGCAGGTGCAGTTCGTGCGCAGCGACCCCCGCAGCGACCTCTTCGCGCTGGGCGTCATGCTCTACCACCTCACCACCGGCGAGCGCCCCTTCGGCGCCCCCAACAGCGTGCGCGGGCTGCGCAAGCGCCTCTATGTGGACCCGGTGCCCCCGCGTGCCCTGCGCAAGGACTGTCCGCCCTGGTTGCAGGAGGTCATCCTGAAATGCCTGGAGGTCAACGCCGACCAGCGCTACCAGAGCGCGGCCCAGCTCTCGCTGGACCTGCAGGCCCCGGCCCAGATCCCGCTCACCCGCCGGTCCGAGAAGCTGCAGGGCGCCTCCACGCTCAAGCGGCTCAAGCGCTGGTTCTTCGCCCTGGGCTCGGAGCCGGACCAGCGTCCGGTCACCGTGGCCGAACAGGTGCACCGCAACCCCATCATCATGGCCGCGGTGGACACCGAGGCCACGCCGGCCCTGTCCAACCAACTGCGCGACACGGTGCAGCGCATCGTCAAGACCGAGCCCGGCGCCCGTCTGGCCTGCGTCAGCGTGATGCGCACCGCCCGCATCGGCATGGACGATCTGGTGGACAAGTCCGGTCAGAGCCGGCACGTCAAGCAGCTGGTGCAGATCAAGCACTGGGCCCACCCGATCGCCAAGGCCCTGTTCTTCGACGAGGGCCGGTTGACCTTCCATGTGCTGGAAGCGCCGGACCCGGCCGCCGCCATCGTCGAGTTCGCCCGACGCAACCAGGTGGACCACATCGTGATGGGCGCACGTGGCCAGTCGGCCCTGCGCCGCTACCTGGGCAGCACCTCCTCGCAGGTGGTGGCCGAATGCGATTGCACCGTCACCGTGGTGCGGGCCCCGCAGCAGGGCACCGAGGCCCAGGAATGAAGCCATGAGCGGGGCCATCAGCGAAGCGGACAACCCCTGCGTGCGCTGCGGCGCCTGCTGCGCCAGCTTCCGGGTGGACTTTGCCCGCGAGGAGCTGATGAGCGAGGGCGGCTGCGTGCCCGATGGCCTGGCCGTGAACCTGACCGAGCACCTCTGCCGCATGCGCGGCACCGACCACGCCCAGCCCCGCTGTGCGGCGCTCAGCGGCCAGGTGGGTGTGGATGCCCGCTGCGGCATCTACGAATGGCGGCCCGGCCCCTGCCGAGAGTTCGGGATGCTCGCGCCCTTGGGCCGCGGCGACGACGCCTGCCGCCGGGCCCGCCAGCGCCACGGCCTGCCGCCGCTGGACTGACCCTCGGCGCCCCTCGGGACATTCCCTGCCCTGTTGGAAGCAAGCGACACCACGCCCGCCCGGGCGGCGCTACTGTTCGCCGCCATGTCAGACACCCCCTCCAACGCCCCGGTGCGCAGCCGCCGCTTGTGGGACATTTCGCCGCCGGTGCACCGCGCCGCCCCGGTCTTCCCCGGCGACACGCCCTACCAGCAGCAGTGGGCCGCCACGCTCGGTCCGGGCTGCCCGGTCAACGTCGCCACCCTGACCCTCTCGCCCCATGTAGGCGCCCATGCCGACGCCCCGCTGCACTACAGCCCCGATGGCGCGGCGGTGGGGGCGCTGGACCTGGCCCCCTACCTGGGCCCCTGCCGCGTGATCCACGCCATTGGCTGCGGCCCGCTGGTGCAAGCCGAGCACCTGCGCCATGCCGCGCAGGGCCTGCCCCCGCGGGTGCTGGTGCGCACCTATGCCCGCATGCCGCAGGACCACTTCGACACCGCCCTGCCGGCCTTCGCGCCCCAGACCCTCGAATGGCTGGCCGACCAGGGCGTGCAGCTGGTGGGCATCGACTCGGCCAGCGTGGACCCGGCCGACAGCAAGACGCTGGACAGCCACCAGGTGCTGCGGCGGCGCGGGCTGCGGGTGCTGGAGAACCTGGTGCTCGACGCCGTGCCCGAGGGCGATTACGAGCTGATCGCCCTGCCGCTGAAACTGACCGAGGCCGACGCCTCCCCTGTGCGCGCCGTGCTGCGCGAACTCTGACCCCGACCCCCGCATGAGTGACCCCATGACCCTGACCCGAGACGACTGCGCGGCGCTGGACGCCGCCGATCCCCTGGCCCCGCTGCGGGCCCAGTTCGCCCTGCCCGAGGGCGTGATCTACCTGGACGGCAACTCCCTGGGCGTGCTGCCCGCCGCCACCCCGGCCCGGGTGGCCAGCGCCATCCAGCAGGAATGGGGCGATGGCCTGATCCGCAGCTGGAACAGCGCCGGCTGGATCGACCTGCCCCAGCGCGTGGGCGACAAGATCGCCCGCCTGGTGGGTGCCGCCCCCGGCGAGCTGGTGGTGGCCGATTCAACCTCGGTCAACCTCTACAAGGTGCTCAGCGCCGCGCTGGCCATCGCCCGCGCCGACGCCCCCGCGCGCCGGGTGGTGCTCTCCGACGCCGAGAACTTCCCCACGGACCTCTACATCGCCCAGTCGCTGTGCGCGCAACACGGGCTGACGCTGGAGCTGACCACCGCAGACGCGCTGGAGGCCCGGCTGGCCCGCGGCCAGGACGTGGCCGTGCTGCTGTGGACCCAGGTGAACTACCGCAGTGGGCTGATGCTGGACATGGCCCGCACCACCGCCCTGGCCCATGCCGCCGGCGCGCTGGCCCTCTGGGACCTGGCCCACTCGGCCGGCGCGGTGCCGGTGGACCTCAACGGCGCGCAAGCCGACTTCGCCATCGGCTGCGGCTACAAGTACCTCAACGGCGGCCCCGGCGCGCCGGCCTTCGTCTGGGCCCATGGCCGCCATGCCGAGCGCTTCTGGCAGCCGCTGTCGGGCTGGATGGGCCACGCCGCGCCCTTCCGTTTCGAGACCGGCTACCAGCCCGCGCCGGGCATCGCCCGCTACCTGTGCGGCACGCCCTCGGTGCTGGCCATGACGGCGCTGGAGGTTGGGGTGGACACCCTGCTGGCGGCCGAGCCCCTGGGCGGCATGGCCGCGCTGCGGGCCAAGTCGCTGCAGCTCTCACGTCTGTTCATCGCGCAGGTGCGCGAGCGCTGCGCCGCCCATGCCCTGCCGCTGGCCTCGCCCGAAGACGACGCTGAGCGCGGCAGCCAGGTCTCGTTGGCCTGCAACGAGGGTGGCTACGCGGTGATGGCCGCGCTGATCGCCCGCGGTGTGATCGGCGACTTCCGCGCCGGCCAGGGCACGGCCGAGGCGCCGGATCTGCTGCGCTTCGGCTTCACCCCGCTCTACACCCGCTTCGTCGATGTCTTCGACGCCGTCACCGCGCTGGCCACCGTGCTGGACAGCGGCGAATGGCGCGAGGCGCGCTTCAACCAACGTGCGGCGGTGACCTGACATGACGTGCCCCCATCACCCCGCGCCCGAGACACCGTGCGGCGCCGAGATCGTCCGCCAGGAAGGCGCGCAGCTCGACTTCTCGCGGGCCATGAGCTACGGCGACTACCTGCACCTGAACGAGATCCTGGGCGCCCAGCACCCGCTCTCGCCCGAGCACAACGAGATGTTGTTCATCGTGCAGCACCAGACCGGCGAGCTCTGGATGAAGCTGATGCTGCACGAGCTGGGCGCCGCGGTGCGCCACGTGGGCAGCGACCAGTTGCAGCCGGCCTTCAAGATGCTGGCCCGGGTCTCCAAGATCATGGAGCAGCTGGTGCATGCCTGGGATGTGCTGGCCACCATGACCCCGCCCGAGTACTCGGCCATCCGGCCCTACCTGGCGCAGTCCAGCGGCTTCCAGAGCTGGCAGTACCGCTGCATCGAGTTCACGCTGGGCAACAAGAACGCGGCCATGCTGCAGCCCCATGCCCACCGGGCGGACCTGCTGCAGACCGTGGAGACGGCCTGGCGCGCCCCCTCGCTGTACGACGAGGCCCTGCGCCTGCTGGCCCGCCGCGGCCTGCCGGTGCCCGACAGCCACACCCAGCGCGACTGGACCCAGCCCTACGCGGCCAGCGAGGCAGTGCAGGCGGCCTGGCTGGAGGTCTACCGCCATCCCGAGCAGCACTGGGACCTCTACCAGCTGGGCGAGGAACTGACCGACCTGGAGGACGCCTTCCGTCTCTGGCGTTTCCGCCACCTCACCACGGTGGAGCGGGTCATCGGCTTCAAGCGCGGCACCGGCGGCACCGGCGGCGTGAGCTACCTGCGCAAGATGCTGGACGTCGTCCTCTTTCCCGAGATCTGGTCCCTGCGCACCAGTTTGTGAAGAAAACCGCGTCGCGGACCGAGATTTGTTCACGGGTGGTTTTCCTAGAATGGACGTTTCCCCTTTTCGCTTCTGGAGCCGCCCCATGGACACCCGCACTTCTGCCGCCCGCCTGCGCATCGCCCGTCTGCGCGAGACCATGGCCCAGTCCGGCCTGGACGGGGTGCTGGTGCCCTCCAGCGACCCGCACATCTCCGAATACCTGCCGGCGCACTGGCAGGGCCGCGAATGGTTCTCGGGCTTCACCGGCTCGATGGGCACCCTGGTGGTGACCGCCCAGGACGCCGCCGTCTTCGCCGACAGCCGCTACTGGGTGCAGGCCGAGGTGGAGCTCGAAGGCAGCGGCATCGCGCTGGAAAAGATCCAGACCGGCGCCGCCACCAACCACCTGGAATGGATCGCCAGCCACCTGCAGCCCGGCCAGACCCTGGGCGTGGATGGCCAGGTGCTGGGCCTGGCCGCGGCGCAGCAGCTGCGTGCCACCTGCGAACGCGCAGGCCTCACCCTGCGCACCGGTGGGGACCCGCTGGCCGCCGCCTGGGATGACCGCCCGGGCCTGCCGGCCGCTGCCGTCTATGAACACCGCGCCCCGCATGCCGCCGTAGGCCGACCGGCCAAGCTGGCCGCGGTGCGCGCCGGCATGGCTGCGCACGGCGCCGGCCACCACTTCGTCTCCACCGTGGACGATATCGCCTGGATCACCAATCTGCGCGGCGCCGACGTGGCCTACAACCCCGTCTTCCTGGCCCACCTGCTGATCGGCCCGGCGCGCGCCACGCTGTTCGTCGGCACCGGCAAGGTAGACGCGGCCCTGACGGCCACGCTGGCGGCCGAGGGCATCGACCTGGCCGACTATGACCAGGCCGCCGCCGCCCTGGCCGCCCTGCCGGCCGGCAGCACCCTGCTGGTGGACCCGCGCCGCGTCACCCTGGGCCTGCGCGAGGCCGTGGCCGCAGGCGTGAAGGTGGTGGAAGCGACCAACCCCAGCACCCTGGCCAAGGGCCGCAAGACACCCGAGGAGGCGGCCTTCATCCGCGAGGCCATGGTGCAGGACGGCCTGGCCATGTGCCGCTTCTACGCCTGGTTCGAGGCCGCGATGGCGCGTGGCGAACGCATCACCGAACTGACCATCGACGAGAAGCTCAGCGCCGAGCGAGCACGTCAGCCCGGCTTCGTCGGCCTGTCCTTCCCCACCATCGCCGGCTTCAACGCCAACGGCGCGATGCCGCACTACCGGGCCACGCCCGAGTCGCATGCGGTGATCGAGGGCAACGGCCTGCTGCTGATCGACTCCGGTGCCCAGTACCTGGGCGGCACCACCGACATCACCCGAGTCTGGCCGGTGGGCCAGCTCAGCGCCGAGCACAAGCGCGACTTCACCCTGGTGCTCAAGGGCACGCTGGGCCTGTCGCGCGCCCGCTTCCCGCTGGGCACGCCCAGCCCCATGCTGGACACCCTGGCCCGCGCGCCACTGTGGGCAGAGAGCCTGGAATACGGCCACGGTACCGGCCACGGCGTGGGCTACTTCCTGAACGTGCACGAAGGCCCGCAGAGCATCAGCAAGGCGGTACCCACCGCCGACATGGCCATGCAGCCGGGCATGGTGACTTCGGTGGAACCGGGCCTCTACCGCCCGGGCCGCTGGGGCGTGCGCATCGAGAACCTGGTGCTCAACGTCGAGGCCCCGGCCTCGGAGTTCGGGCCCTTCCTCGAATTCGAGACCCTGACCCTGTGCCCCATCGACACCCGCTGCATCGACCGCGCCCTGCTGCGCGACGACGAGCGCGTCTGGCTGAACCAGTACCACGCCATGGTGCGCGCGCGCCTGGCCCCCGGCCTGGACGGCGAGGCCCTGGCCTGGCTGATGACCCGCACGGAGCCGCTGGGCGCCTGAGCCCCCGGCGACCCCACGACGGCGTCAGGACGCCGTGCTGCCCGCCGGCGCCGGGGCGGATGCCCCGGATGCCGCTGCCGCCGGCACAGCCGTGGGTGCAGAAGCCGCTTCTGCCGCCGTCGCCAACTTCTTCAGCGTGAACTGCACCTGGGCGGGCACGACGTTGGCGGCGTCCAGCGGCGTGCGCTCGCTGAACTCCAGCGTCTGGGGTTCATAACCCTCCAGGCTGGCGGTGAAGCGGTACACGCTGAACCAGCCAAACTGGTCCTGGATGGACTTGTCGAACGGTGCCGTGCCGATCACGTCGCCGTTGTAGCGGACCTGCGCACCGGCGGGCTCCGACGCGAAATGGGTGGTGGTGGCACAGCCGGCGGCCAGGGCGGCCAGTGTCAGCGCAGCGAGAGGACGGACCAGACGGAACTGGGACATGGAATCACTCCTTTGAGTTGTTATGGACGGACGCCTCCGCGGGTTCTGTTCCCTGGAGCGTCCGGGCCGGGAGTGTGTCCAAACTGGCCCACCACAGGCCATGGTCAAACTGATGACATGACCTAAACGCGACGTTCATCACGCCCACATGCCCTGCAAACTAGGGATGTGTTGTGTCCATGAATGAAAAAGGGCCACCCCGCGGGGTGGCCCTTTTTCATGGCGTACCCGACCGCAGCCGGGGCGCGCCAAGGCTCAGGCGCTCACTTGAGGGCCTTGAAACGCAGGCGGTGCGGCTTGGCGCCCTCTTCACCCAGGCGCTTCTTCTTGTCGGCCTCGTACTCGGTGAAGTTGCCGTCGTAGAAGAACCACTGCGAGTCGCCTTCGCAGGCCAGGATGTGGGTGCAGATGCGGTCCAGGAACCAGCGGTCGTGGGAGATGATCATGGCCGAGCCGGCGAACTCCAGCAGGGCATCTTCCAGCGCGCGCAAGGTTTCCACGTCCAGGTCGTTGGACGGCTCGTCCAGCATCAGCACGTTGCCGCCCTGGGCCAGGGTCTTGGCCAGGTGCAGGCGGCCGCGCTCACCCCCCGAGAGGCTGCCCACCAGCTTCTGCTGGTCATTGCCCTTGAAGTTGAAGCGTCCAAGGTAGGCGCGGCTGGGCATCACGAACTTGCCCACCACGATGTTGTCCAGGCCACCGGAGACGTCTTGCCACACGGTGTTCTCGGCAGCCAGTCCTTCGCGGCTCTGGTCGACGAAGGCCAGCTGCGCGGTCTTGCCGATGCTGACTTCGCCCGAATCCGGCGTCTCCACGCCCTGGATCATGCGGAACAGCGTCGATTTACCGGCGCCGTTGGGGCCGATGATGCCGACGATGGCACCCGCCGGCACCTTGAACGACAGGTTGTCGATCAGCATCCGGTCACCGAAGCTCTTCGAGACGTTCTTGAACTCGATCACTTCGTTGCCCAGGCGCTCGGCCACGGGAATGAAGATCTCGTTGGTCTCGTTGCGCTTCTGGTATTCGACGTCGCTCAGCTCCTCGAAACGGGCCAGACGCGCCTTGCTCTTGGCCTGGCGGCCCTTGGCGTTCTTGCGCACCCACTCCAGTTCCTGCTTCATGGCCTTGGCGCGGGCGTCCTCGGCCTTCTGCTCGGCCTCCAGGCGCTTTTCCTTGCCTTCCAGCCAGTCGGAGTAGTTGCCCTTGTAGGGGATGCCGTGGCCGCGGTCGAGTTCCAGGATCCACTCGGCGGCGTTGTCCAGGAAGTAGCGATCGTGGGTGATGGCCACCACGGTGCCGGAGAAGCGCTTGAGGAACTGCTCCAGCCACTCCACCGACTCGGCGTCCAAGTGATTGGTCGGCTCGTCCAGCAGCAGCATGTCGGGCTTGGACAGCAGCAGGCGGCACAGGGCCACGCGACGCTTCTCGCCACCGGACAGCGGGCCGATCTTGGCGTCCCAGGGCGGCAGGCGCAGCGCGTCGGCGGCGATGTCCAGCAGATGGTCGGTGTTCTCGCCACCGGCCGCGGCAATGATGGCTTCCAGTTCGGCCTGCTCGGTGGCCAGGGCGTCGAAATCAGCATCCGGCTCGGCATAGGCGGCATAGACCTCCTCCAGCCGCTTCTGCGCGGCCAGGGCGCCGCCGATGCCTTCCTCGACCGCCTGGCGCACGGTCTGCTCGGGGTCCAGCTGGGGCTCCTGCGGCAGGTAGCCGATCTTCAGGCCTGGCATCGGGACGGCTTCGCCCTCGATGTCCTTGTCCAGGCCCGCCATGATCTTGAGCAGGGTGGACTTGCCCGAGCCGTTCAGGCCCAGCACGCCGATCTTGGCGCCGGGAAAGAAGGACAGGGAGATGTCCTTCAGGATCTGCCGCTTCGGCGGCACGATCTTGCCGACGCGGTTCATGGTGAAGACGTATTGCGCCATTGCTTGTCCTGAAGTGGAGGTGCCGGCTGCACAAGCCGGTGGCCGGCGGCCTGCGAGGGCTGCCAGCACGAGAAGAATGGAAGGGGGCTGGCCCGCCTCGGAGCGGCGGCTGGCCCGGTCAACCCTGGATTATCGCGCGGACGGCCAGCCCAGCGGCATCTGGGCCGAAGCGGAACCCCGGGCCGTCACAGCATCGACCGGCATGGGACGGGTGCCCACATCCCAGCCGTCGATCATCCGACGCAGGGCCTCGGAGGACACCGGCTCGGCCAACAGGTTGCCCTGCACCGCGGTGCAGCCCGCTTCCTGCAGCACATCGAGCTGAGCCGCCTCTTCGACCCCCTCGGCCACGGTCTGCATGCCCAGCAGACGGGCCAACTCGACGATGGTCCGCACGATGGCGCGGGCATCCGGGTAGCCCAGCAACTCGCGCACGAAGGCGCGGTCGATCTTCAGGGTGTCAAAGGGGAAGCGCCGCAGGTAGGCCAGCGAGGAATAGCCGGTGCCGAAGTCATCCAGCGCGATCTGCACGCCCAGCGCCTTGATCTGGTGCAGATTGCTCATCGCCGTGGGCGTGGCGTCCAGCATCACACCTTCGGTGATCTCGACCTCCAGCCGCTCAGGGCCCAGGCCGGACTGCGCCAGGGCCCGGCGCACATCATCGACCAGACCGGCGTGCATCATTTGCACCGGCGAGACATTCACCGAGATCCGCAGATCGCCCAGCACCGTCTGGGCTTCCTGGCAGGCACGCTGCAGCACCCAGGCCCCGATGTCGCCGATCAGGCCACACCTCTCGGCCACCGGGATGAACTCGGACGGCGGCACCCAGCCCAGCGTGGGGTGCTCCCAGCGCACCAGGGCCTCGGCGCTCACCACCTCCCAGGCTTCGATGGAGACCCAGGGCTGCCAGGCCAGGCTCAGTTCGCCACGGGCCAGCGCCTCGCGCAGCTCGCGCTCCAGCAGCACCTGCCGCCGGCTGCGTTCACCCATCCAGGGCGCGAAATACTCGCAGCGCCCGCGGCCGCGCTCCTTGGCGGCGCTCAACGCCAGGTCGGCATGCCCGAGCACTTCGTCCACCGTGTCGCCATGGTCCGGAATGAGGGCCACGCCCATGCTGGCGGAGGGATGGACCAGCCGGCCCTGCACCTCACCCGGCGCATTGACCACCTGCATCAGGCGGCGGGTCAGCTGGTAGACCTCCTCGTCACTGCGCACATCGTCCAGCAAAACGGCGAACTCATCACCGCCCAGACGGGCCACCAGATCGGCCTTGCGCAGCACCGACTGCAGGCGCTTGGCCACCAGGCGCAAGGCGGCATCGCCCACCGAATGCCCCAGCGCGTCGTTGATCGACTTGAAGTTGTCCAGATCGAGGAAGATCAGCCCGCTGCGGCGCGGCGGATCGCCCCGGTGAGCCAGCACCTGCGTCAGCCGCTCGTGCAGCTGCATCCGGTTGGCCAGACCCGTCAGCGAATCGACATGAGCCAGGTAGCCCAGCGTGGGACGCTGCAGGCGGTCCTGGGTGACATCGCTGACCATGCCGCGCCAGCCCAGCCACTCGCCGGCGACGCCCTGCAGCGGCTTGGCCGACACCAGCCACCAGCGCGGCCCCTCGGCCCCCTTGAGCTGCAACAGCAGATCCCGGAAAGGCTTGCCGCGCTCCATGGCCGCCCGCATCGCCCGCACCCCCGGCACGACGGGATCCGACTCCAGCTGCGCGGTCTCCAGCACATCCAGCCAGGACGCCTGCTGCAGGCGCTGCACCGGCAGACCCAGCCAGACCGCCAGGCGCTCGGCCCCCAGCACCAGATGCCCCTGGGCATCCAGGTCCCAGAGCACATCGGGCGACGCATCGTCCCGTGCCGGGTTCACCTCGCCGATCACCGGCGCAGGCGGCAGGCCATCCGTCGCGGGCGTGCGCCCGCAACCTTCGCCCGCAAAGCGGCACTCCCACCAGCTGCGCAGGCGAGCGAACATTCGGGGCAGGTTGATGGGCAGCAAAGGCATGGTGACGCGCAGCCCGGCTGAACGGGGCTGTGGAAGTGAATGTAACCGCGCCCTTCCAGGCCCCGCACTGTCGCACTAGGGGGGCAGGTCGGAACAAGGGGCAAAGGCGGTCCTGCTCCGACGCGATTCCGGCCCGTCCGCCGGAGTGGCCTGCTACACTGCTCACCAGTAGTTGCCCGCACCAGCCCGGCAGCCTCCGCGCCGCCTCTGGCGCCGGCCCATCCCTCCCGGGTGTGCCCTCCTCTACTCCACCGGCTCCTTGCTGGTCGCCCCGCTCAGCGGGCGACGGTCCGGTCTCTTGCTCCCACAGAGCCTCCATGAGTTTTGATTCTCTCGGCCTGGCCGAACCGCTCGTTCGCGCCGTGCGCGAACAGGGCTACACCCAACCCACCCCGATCCAGGCGCAAGCCATTCCCGCTGTCCTGAAGGGCGGCGACCTGATGGCCGGCGCCCAGACCGGCACCGGCAAGACCGCCGGCTTCACCCTGCCCACCCTGCACCGCCTGGCCGCTGCCGGCTCCAAGCGCGATGCGCGCGGCCGCGTCGCCATCCGCGCCCTGATCCTCACCCCCACCCGCGAACTGGCCGCCCAGGTCGAGGAAAGCGTGCGCCAGTACGGCAAGTACCTGCCGCTGACCAGCATGGTGATGTTCGGCGGCGTGGGCATGCAGCCCCAGATCGACCGCCTGCGCAAAGGCGTGGACATCCTGGTGGCCACCCCGGGCCGCCTGCTGGACCACCACCAGCAAGGCACGCTGGACCTGTCGCACATCGAGATCCTCATCCTCGACGAAGCCGACCGCATGCTGGACATGGGCTTCATCCATGACATCAAGAAGGTCCTGGCCATCGTGCCCAAGCAGAAGCAGAGCCTGCTGTTCTCGGCCACCTTCAGCGACGACATCAAGGCCCTGGCCGACCGGCTGCTGAACCAGCCGGCCCTCATCGAGGTGGCTCGCCGCAACCAGACCAACGACGCGATCGCCCAGAAGGTTCATCCGGTGGGCCGCGAGCGCAAGAAGGAACTGCTGGCCCACCTGATCCGCCAGGGCAACTGGCACCAGGTGCTGGTCTTCACCCGCATGAAGCACGGCGCCAACCGCCTGGCCGAATTCCTGAACAAGGAAGACATCAGCGCGATGGCGATCCACGGCAACAAGAGCCAGGGCGCCCGCACCAAGGCCCTGTCGGAGTTCAAGGCCGGCACGCTGCAGGTGCTGGTGGCCACCGACATCGCTGCCCGCGGCATCGACATCGACCAGCTGCCGCACGTCGTCAACTTCGAGCTGCCCAATGTGCCCGAGGACTATGTGCACCGCATCGGCCGCACCGGCCGCGCCGGCGCCCAGGGCGAGGCCGTCTCGCTGGTCTGCGTGGACGAAGAGCAGTTCCTGCGCGACATCGAGAAGCTGATCAAGCGCGAGATCCCCAAGGCCGTGGTGCCGGGCTTCGAGCCGCCGGCCGGTGAAAAGGCCGAGCCCATCGTGCTGGGCCGCCGGATGACGATCGGCGTGGGTACCGCCGGCCGTGGGGGCCGCGGTGGTTCCGGACGCCCGGGCGGTGGCGACGGTCGCGGCCGCCAAGGGCAGCCCGGCCAGAGCACCCAGGCCCGTGCCCCCGGCCAGGGAGCGCGCCAAGGCCAGCGCCAGGGTCAGGGCAGCGCCGACAGCGGTCGCAGGGATCGCCCCGCCACGCCGGGCGGTTCGCGCCCGCCGCGTTCTGGGCGCTGAGCCTGGTCTGCCTAAAAAAGCCGCCTTCGGGCGGCTTTTTCATGGCCGAGTTCAGAAAATTCTGAGGAGTCTTGGGGTCAATTCTGGCGCTCACCATCCGATATCTGCGTTTGTAATACGGGCATTCACCCATGCAATGCGGACCACCTCGGCCACGCCCACGACCGTATACGTGGCTGGACCCATGCGCAGGTGATGACACCGTGTTTGCCGTCAGCGAGCCACTCAGGGACCCCCATGCGAACCAATCTGCCCGTCAGCCAGCACGAATACCCCTTCCCCGAGGGGGAGACGCTGGTGTCCACCACCGATCTGCAGGGACGCATCCTCTACTGCAATGCGGCCTTCATCGAGGTGAGCGGCTACATCCGACAAGAACTGCTGGGGCAGCCCCACAACCTGATCCGGCACCCGGACATGCCCGAGGAAGCCTTCCGGGACATGTGGGAGACGATCCAGCATGGGTACCCCTGGTCGGGCCTGGTGAAGAACCGCCGCAAGGATGGGTCCTTCTACTGGGTGATGGCCAATGTGACCCCGCTCATTGATGCCGGCGGCAAGGTGACCGGCTACATGTCGGTGCGTACACAGCCCGAGCGAACCGCCGTGGAGGGCGCCGAAAAGCTCTATGCCCGCATGCGCGAAGAAGCCAAGGCAGGCCGCTCCAGCCTGTGCCTGCACCGCGGGCAGGTGCTGGGCACCGGGGGGCTGGCCCGTCTCGCCCACCGTCTGCGTCCCGGCCTGCGGGGTAAGGTGGCCCTGACCACCGGCCTGATCAGCGTCATCAGCTTCTTCCTGGGTGAGTACGAGGCTGAAGGCCTTCCCCACATGAGCTGGGGCGAAGGCTTGGCCGGCATCGCTGCGGCCGGCGTGCTGGGCCTGATCGGCTCCAGCTATCTGCGCAAGCTGATTGCCACCCCGATCATGCGGCTGGTCGGCTTTGCCAACCAGATTGCCGGTGGCAACCTGACCCAGACCATCAGCAGCGACCGCACGGACGAGATCGGTCACCTGACGAAGGCGCTGGCCCAGCTCAACGTGAACCTGATGTCCATCGTGCGCGACGCCCGCAACGGGGTGGTGCAGATGACCCGCGACACCGGCGTCATCGCCGAAGGCAACCAGGATCTTTCTGCCCGCACCGAAGCCCAGGCCAGCAACCTGGAAGAGACCGCTTCGTCGATGGAGGAGATCACCAGCACCATCCGCCAGAGCACCGACATGGCACAGCAGGCGGCCCAGCGGGCCGACAACGCCCGCAGCGTGACCGACCACAGTGCCGAGGCGGTGCAGGCCCTCTCGGCCACCATGGCCCACATCAGCGATGCGTCCAGCAAGATCGCCGACATCATCCAGGTGGTCGACAGCATCGCCTTCCAGACCAACATCCTGGCCCTGAACGCCGCGGTCGAAGCCGCCCGTGCCGGCGAGCAGGGCCGCGGTTTCGCGGTGGTGGCCAGCGAAGTGCGGGCGCTGGCCCAGCGCACCTCGGTCGCCGCCCGCGAGGTGCGCGGCCTGATCCAGGCCTCGGCCGATCAGGTGAGCACCGGCAGCCAACAGACCGAGGCCGCCCGCTCGGCCATGGATTCCGCCCGCGGGGCAATCGACGAGGTCCACAAGTTCATCCTGCAGCTGAGCCATGGCATGCAGGAACAGATGCTGGGCGTCAACCAGGTCAACCAGGCCGTCTCCGACATGGACAGCCTGACCCAGAAGAATGCCGCCCTGGTGGAAGAGATTGCCGCATCGGCCTCGACGCTGCGCGACAAGGCCGGCGAGGTGGCGTCCTCCGTCTCCGTCTTCCAGCTCAAGGGTGGAGCCGGGACCACGGGCACGTCCACCCCCGATGCCGTGACCCTGCGCAAGACCATGAAGGCCCAGCAGGCTGCTTCGGCAAAAACCGCGCAGAGCCCCGCGGCACGCCCCTCGCACCCCACGCAGGCCAAGCTGACCCCGTCGTCCGCCAAGCCCCGCCCCACCGCCGCACCACCTCGCCCGGCGCCCGAACCGGCCCTGAGCACGGGTCAGGACGACAGCGACTGGACCAGCTTCTGATCTGCACTTGACGCGGCCGGAGCCCGGCGCTGCGGCCGCGTGCCATCATCCGCATTGACGGACCCGAAATGCCCCCTGGTGGGGCATTTGTCCATTCCATGGATTCGACAATGCAAATCGACTTTCTCGGCGCAGCCGACTGCGTCACCGGCTCGCGGCACCTGGTCACCTGGGGTGGCCAACGGGTGCTGCTGGACTGCGGCATGTTCCAGGGCTTCAAGGTGCTGCGCGAACGCAACTGGCAGCCGCCGTCGCCAGACATCCTGGCCGCGGACGCGGTGCTGCTGAGCCACGCCCACCTGGACCACAGCGGCTGGCTGCCGGTGCTGGTGCGCCATGGCTGGCGCGGCCCGATCTACACCTCCCCCGCCACCCGGGACCTGGCCGAGGTGCTGCTGCTGGATGCGGCGCATCTGCAGGAAGAGGACGCCCGGCGGGCCAACCGCTACGGCTACAGCCGCCACGCCAAGGCCCTGCCCCTGTTCACCCAGGCCGACGCCAAGCGCGCGATCGGCCAGATGGTGGCCGTGCCGGAGAACCGCCCGCGTGCCGTCGGCAAGGGCCCGCTGCAGTTCACGCTGCGTCCGGCCGGCCACCTGCTGGGGGCCTGCTCCGTCGTGCTGGAGTGCGAAGGCGAGCGCCTGCTGTTTTCCGGTGACCTGGGCCGGCAGAACGACCTGCTGATGAAGCCGCCCACCCCGCTGGACCATGCGGACGTGGTGCTGGTGGAATCGACCTACGGCAACCGCCTGCACCCGCGCGAGGACATCGCCGGCGTGCTGGCCGACATCATCCACGCCAGCATCCGCCGCGGCGGCTCGGTGCTGATGCCGGCCTTTGCCGTCGGCCGGGCCCAGGCCCTGCTGCTGGTGCTGCAGCGCCTGAAGGCCCAGGGCGAGATCCCCTCGCACCTGCCCATCTTCCTGGACAGCCCGATGGCGGTGGAGGCCACGGCGCTGTACCGCAAGTACCGGCGTCAGCTGCGCGTGCCCGAGCGCGAGATGCAGCAGCTGTGCGATGGCGTGCACCTGGTCACCACCCCGGCCCAGTCGCAGCGCTTGGTGCGCTCGCAGACGGGCGCCCACCTGCCAGCGGTCATCATTTCGGCCAGCGGCATGGCCACCGGCGGCCGGGTGCTGCACCACCTGAAGGCCATGGCCCCGGACGACCGGCACCACATCGTCTTTGCCGGCTTCCAGGTCGGTGGCAGCCGGGGCGCCAGCCTGGTGGGCGGCGCCCGCGAGGTCAAGATCCACGGCGAATGGGTGCCGGTGCGCGCCCCGGTGACCCACCTGGAGGGCTTCTCCGGCCATGCCGATGCCAACGAACTGATGAAGTGGCTGGGCCAGGCCAGCCCGCCGCCCCGCCAGACCTTCATCGTGCACGGCGAGCCCGAAGCGGCCGACGCCCTGCGTCAGCGGGTCGCGCGGGAACTGCAGTGGCCGGTGCGCGTGCCACCGGCTGGCGGGCGCTTCACCCCCTGATGGCAGGCGAGCTGCAGATCCCGGGCCTGGTGCAGGGCCTGGTGCAGGGCCTGGCCGCGGCCCTGGGCGCCGGTCTGCTGGTCGGGCTGGAGCGCGAGCGCCGCAAGGGCGAAAGCCGCGAGCGCAATGCCGCGGGCATCCGCACCTTCACCGTCACCGCCCTGCTGGGGGCCCTGGCCCAGACGCTCTCACGCCAGCTGGATGAGCCCATGCTGGTGTTGCTGGGCGGCGTGCTGGTGGTGGCGCTGGCGGTGGTGTCCTACCTGCGCAGCCTGCAGCGCGACCCCGGGGTGACCACCGAGCTGGCCCTGTTCACCACCTATGTGATCGGCGTGCTCTGCGCGGTGGCGCCGCTGCAGGGCGGCGGTCTGGCGGTGGTGCTGGCCATGGTGCTGGCCTCGCGCTCGCAGCTGCACCGCTTCTCCACCCGGGTGCTGACCGAAGCCGAGTTGCACGATGGCCTGATGCTGGCTGCCCTGGCCCTGGTGGCCCTGCCGCTGATCCCGCCTGGGCCGCTGCCGGCCCTGGGCGGCCTCAACCCGCGCCAGATCACCCTGCTGGTGCTGCTGCTGCTGGTGATGCAGGCCGCCGGTCACATCGCCCTGCGCGCCTTCGGCGAGCGCGCCGGCATGGTGCTCACCGGGGTGTTCGGGGGCGTGGTCTCCAGCACCGCCACCATCGCCTCGATGGGCACCAAGGCCCGCCACGGCGAGCTGCCGCCCCAGGCGGCACTGACCGCGGCCGTGGCCTCCACCGTGGCCACCTGGACGCAGGCCGAGCTGATCCTGCTGACCCAGTCACCCCAGCTGGCCTTTCACCTGCTGCCGCCCGCCCTGATGGGCACGCTGGTGGCCGCCGCGGGCACCGGCCTGCTGATCCGCCACAACGGTGTGGGTCAGTCCGGCACGCAACCCGTCAAGGGCGCCCGCGTGCTGCAGATGAAGGAGGCCCTGCTGGTGGCCGGCGCGCTGACACTGATCGCCGCCCTGGTGCGGGCCGCTTCCCACTGGCTGGGGCCGGAAGCGGTGGTGGCCAGCGCCTCGCTGTCCGCGGTGGTGGATGCCCACGCCAGCGCCGCGGCGCTGGGCGGCCTCTACAGCAGCGGCGACATCGACATCGCCACCGCCAAGGTCGGCGTGGTGGCGGTCATCACCGCCAATTCGCTGTCGCGGGCCGCCGTGGCCGCCTCGGCCGGCGGTGGCCGTTTTGCCTTGCCGGTGGCCGCCAACCTGGTGGTCTCGGCCGCGGCCAGCTGGGTCGGCTGGTGGTTCAGCCGAGGGTTCTGAGCCTCCCGGAACCGGGGTTCAGCGGAATTCGCGCTGGCGCAGCCACTTGGTGGCCACCCACTTCTCGCCCGACTGCACCGGCGCGCCACCGTGCAGGGTGCGGGTGGCGGCATCCGGGCGCGGGTAGCTGAAGAACACGGCATTGCCCTTGATCGGCGCCACCTCCAACCCGACATCGGGAAAGGTCGTCGCACCGCCGGCCTCCGGCGTGTTCAGGTACATGACCAGGGTGGCCAGGCGCTGCCCGCCCCGGGCCAGGATGGAGGTGGCCCCAGGCTGTGCCGGGTCGAAGTAGTCGTGGTGCGGCAGGTACTGCGCACCGGGACGGTAGCGCAGCACCTGCAGGCCTTCGCCGTGACTGACCGGCCAGCCCACCAGCGCCGCGATGCGGGCCTCGATGCGCTCGCACAGCTCGGTCTCGCCGCGCTCGAAGAACATGCCCTCGCTGGTGCGGGCGCTGTTGACCTCGCTGCCTCCGGTGTCGCCCACCACCGTCTCGGAGCGGGCCAGGCGGTCGGCCGCCAGCGCGACCAGGGCATCGCACTCTTCGTCGGACAGGAAGCCGCCCAGCACCACCACACGGGGCAGCGTCATCGACAGCAGCACGTCCACCGTGCGATCGGGCAGCACCAGGCGGTTGACCGCCCCTTCCAGCGCAATGCGGGGCAGGCCGTCCTCGCTCTGCGCGGCCGTGTCCAGCGTGGCCAGCACGCTTTGCAGGGCTGACAGGGCGACCGAGCGCTCCCAGCCGCTGGCTTGCATGGACTGCAGCACGTCCTCGGTGCGGCAGCCCGCTTCCAGCTGCTCATGGATCCAGGCCCGCAGCTCGGGGGTGATGGCCTGCGCGCTCATGCCGGCTCCCTGCGGCGGAACACCAGACGGTCCGGGCCCGAGGCGCCAGCGTCAAAGGCATAGCCCTCGCTGTCAAAGCCTTCCAGGGCCTGGACCCGGGTGATGCGGTGGGTGATGGCGAAACGCGCCATCAGCCCCCGGGCCCGTTTGGCGTGGAAGCTGATGACCTTCCACTGCCCGCCCTTCCAGTCCTCGAACAGGCAGTCCACCACCCGGGCCTTCAGGGCCTTGCGGTCCACCGCCTTGAAGTACTCCTGCGAGGCGAGGTTGACCACCACCGGCGCCAGGTCCGGGCCCAGCTGGGTGTTGAGGGTGCGGCTGAGCGTGTCGCCCCAGTAGCCGTAGAGGTTCTTCGCGCCGGGCGTGGCCAGCGCCGTGCCCATCTCCAACCGGTAGGGCTGCAGCCGGTCCAGCGGCCGCAGCAGGCCGTACAGACCCGAGAGGATGACCAGGTGCTGCTGCGCCCAGGCCAGGTCCTCGGTGCCCAGGCTGGCGGCGGCCAGGCCCTCGTACACATCGCCGTTGAAGGCCAGCACGGCCGGTTTGCTGTTGCGCTCGGTGAAGCGGGTCGACCAGGCGCCGTAGCGGGCAACGTTCAGCTGGGCCAGCGGGTCAGACAGGTCCATCAGCGAGGCGATGTCCTGGGCGCTCTTGGTTTTCAGCACCTCGATCAGGGCGGCCGCTTCCTTGACGAAGCGGGGCCGGGTGGCCAGGGCGGCGACCTCGGTCGGCACTGGGGTTTCGTAATCCAGGGTCTTGGCAGGCGAGATCAGGAACAGCATGGCAAGGGATTCGGGGGCTCTCTCGGTTCAGGGCACGCAGGCGCCGTCGTCATCGGCATCCTCGTCAGGCTGGCCCGCGCGGGGCCTCGCCGGCGCCGCGCCCAGGGCCTCGGCCCAGGTGCGGTGGGGAATGTGGCTGGTCAGCCGGTGCAGGGCGCATTGCAGCAGATGGCCATTGATTTCGTGACCCACGCCCTCGGCGATGTCGATGGTGGCGTCGCCCTGCAGGCCCGCCAGGCGCTCGATCGCGTCGCGTGCATGCTGGGCCGGGATCACCGGATCGGCTCCGCCGTGCAGAAAGTGCAGCGTGGTCAGGGCCGGTGCCGCCTCAGGCAGGGCGGCATAACGGCCCGAGAAGGACAACACCCGCCCGGCCAGGCCGTCGTGCAACTGCACCAGTTCCAGCGCCATGATGGCGCCCTGCGAGAAGCCGAAGATCGCGGTGGCGGCCGGCCCCACGCCCAGGCGTTCCTGGGTTTGGCGCAGCCAGTCGGCCAGGGCCGGCAAGGCCTCGGCCACCCGGGCCGGGCGGTTGTCTTCGGTCACCCCGGCGATGGAGAACCATTGCCGGGCCCGGCCGGAGGGGTCGACATCCAGCGGCTCGAAGCCATCCGGCGCCACGATGGCCGCTTGCGGAAAGGCACGCTGCAGCTGAGCCGCCAGCGGGGCCATGCCCTGGGCACTGTCGCCCACGCCGTGCAGCAGCACCATCAGCTGGGCCGGGTCGCCCTGGGCGGGCAGCCATTGCAGAGGGGTGTTCATATGCTCATTGTCCACGGGGTGAAGTATCCGGGTGCGGGATCCTAAAATGCCGGTTTCGACGCGAAACGCACTGACATGACCCGCAAGCTCTTCGTCACGACTGCCCTGCCCTACGCCAATGCGCCCTTCCACATCGGGCACATGATGGAGTACATCCAGGCCGACATCTGGGTGCGGTTCCAGCGCATGCAAGGGTCCGAGGTGCACTTCGTCGGCGCCGACGACGCCCACGGCGCGCCGATCATGATCGCCGCCGAGAAGGCCGGCATCACGCCGCAGCAGTTCGTGGCCCAGGTGGCCGCCGGCCGTCCGCAGTACTTGAACGGCTTCCACATCGCCTTCGACAACTGGCACTCCACCGACGGCCCGGAGAACCACCAGTTGGCCCAGGACATCTACCGCGCGCTGCGGGCCCACGAACTGATCGACGTGAAGACGATCGAGCAGTTCTTCGACCCGGACAAGGGCATGTTCCTGCCCGACCGCTTCATCAAGGGCGAGTGCCCCAAGTGCGGCGCGGCCGACCAGTACGGCGACTCCTGCGAGGTCTGCGGCGCCGTCTACGCCCCCACCGAGCTGAAGAAGCCCTACTCGGCCCTGTCGGGCGCCACCCCGGTGCTCAAGTCCTCGGACCACTACTTCTTCCGCCTCTCCGACCCGCGCTGCGTCGAGTTTCTGGAGCAGTGGACCCACACCCCCGGCCGCCTGCAGCCCGAGGTGCTCAACAAGATCAAGGAATGGTTCGCCAAGGACGACGAGGGCCAGGGTGGTCTGGGCGACTGGGACATCAGCCGCGACGCGCCCTACTTCGGCATCGAGATCCCCGACGCCCCGGGCAAGTACTTCTACGTCTGGCTGGACGCCCCCATCGGCTACCTGGCGTCCCTCAAGAACTACTTCGGCAAGAAGGGCATCGACTACGACGCCTTCTTCGCCGACCCGGCGGTGGAGCAGATCCACTTCATCGGCAAGGACATCACCTACTTCCACACCCTGTTCTGGCCGGCCATGCTGCACTTCAGCGGCCGCAAGACGCCCGACAAGATCAACGTGCACGGCTTCATCACCGTCAACGGCGGCCAGAAGATGAGCAAGAGCCGGGGCACCGGCATCAGCCCGCTGAAGTACCTGGAGCTGGGCATGCACCCCGAGTGGCTGCGCTACTACATCGCCGCCAAGCTCAACAGCCGGGTCGAGGACATCGACTTCAACCCCGAGGACTTCATGGCCCGGGTCAATTCCGACCTGGTGGGCAAGTACATCAACATCGCCTCCCGGGCGGCCGGCTTCATCGCCAAGCGCTTCGAGGGCCGGCTCTCGGCCGACCTGGGCGTGGAAGGCCGCAGCCTGCTGGACGCGCTGCGCGCCCAGCGCGCCGCCATCACCGAGCTCTACGAGGAGCGCGAGTACGGCAAGGCCCTGCGCGAGGTCATGGCCCTGGCCGACAAGGTCAACGAATACGTCGACACCCACAAGCCCTGGGAATTGGCCAAGCACCCCGAGCAGGCCGCGGTGCTGCACGACGTCTGCAGCACCTGCATCGAGGCCTTCCGCCTGCTGACCATCTACCTCAAGCCGGTACTGCCGGCCCTGGCCGAGAAGGTCGAAGCCTTCCTGCAGGTCGCACCGATGAACTTCGAGGACATCGGCCGCGCGCTGGGCGCCCACACCATCGGCACCTACCAGCACCTGATGCAGCGCGTCGACGCGCAGCTGCTCGACGAACTGCTGGCCCCGCCGCCGGCGCCCAAGCTCATCCCCGGCGGGGAGGAGCTGGCCCCCGAGATCAAGATCGACGACTTCAGCAAGGTCGACCTGCGCATCGCCAAGATCGTCAAGGCCGAGCCTGTGGAGGGCAGCGACAAGCTGCTGCGCCTGACCCTGGACGTGGGCGAAGGCCAGACCCGCAACGTCTTCAGCGGCATCAAGAGCGCCTACAAGCCCGAGGACCTGGAAGGCAAGCTGACCGTGATGGTGGCCAACCTGGCCCCGCGCAAGATGAAGTTCGGCCTCAGCGAGGGCATGGTGCTGGCCGCCAGCCACGCCGACGAGAAGGCCCACCCCGGCATCTTCGTGCTGGAGCCCTTCCCCGGCGCCCAGCCGGGCATGCGGGTTCGCTAAGCAGCCCGCCCCGCCGGCTCAGCCGGGCCGCTGGAAAGCGGCCCGCGCCCGTGCCACCTCGGCGCGGGTCACGCAGCCCTCGGCATGGTCGTTGACCAGGCCCATGGCCTGCATGAAGGCATAGACCGTGGTCGGGCCGACGAACTTCCAGCCCCGCTTCTTCAGGTCCTTGGACAGGGCGATCGACTCGGGCGAAACCGACACGGTCTGCGGCGAGGCCAGTGCATCGCCCACCGGTTCGTAGCCCCAGAAATAGGCCGCCAGCGAGCCGACCTCCTCGGCCAGGGCCTGGGCCCGGCCGGCGTTGTGGATCACCGCCTCGATCTTGCCGCGGTGGCGCACGATGCCGGCATCGGCCAGCAGCCGGGCCACGTCGGCCTCGCCATAGCGGGCCATGGCATGAAAGTCGAAGCCGTCGAAGGCGGCGCGGAAGTTCTCCCGCTTGGCCAGGATGGTGCGCCAGCTCAGGCCCGACTGGAACCCCTCCAGACACAGCTTCTCGAACAGGCGTCGGTCGTCCATCACCGGGTAGCCCCACTCGCGGTCGTGGTAGGCCAGGTATTCCGGCGTGGCCAGGCACCAGCGGCAGCGCGGTTGGCCATCGGATGCCATCTCGGTGGCGCTCATCGTGTCTTTCCCCCTTGTGAGGCGGTGGGGCGGGCGCGGACAATCACCCCCATGCCTCCCCCGCATGCCCACGAAGTGTCGCAGGTCCGCCGCCTCTCGCGGCGGCGCAGCTTCTTCGTGCGCCTGCACCACTGCGGTCCTCCGGCACAGGTCCTGACCGACCTGTGTTCCTTCCCTTCCCTTCCGGAGTTTCCATGCCGCTGGCCACCTTGCGGGCTGCCCTGCAGCCCTTCCGCCCCCGCGCCCTGACCGCACTGAAAGGGCTCAGCCGGGAGCAGCTCGTCGCCGACTTCGGCGCGGGCCTCACCGTGGGCATCGTCGCCCTGCCGCTGGCCATGGCCTTTGCCATCGCCTCCGGCGTCAAGCCCGAAGCCGGGCTGTTCACCGCCATCATCGCGGGCTTCCTGATCTCCGCCCTGGGCGGGTCCAACGTCCAGATCGGGGGCCCAGCCGGTGCCTTCATCGTCATCGTCTACGGCATCGTCGACCGCTACGGCTTGGCCAACCTGCTGATCGCCACCTCGCTGGCCGGCGTGCTGCTGTTCGCGATGGGCCTGTTCAAGCTCGGGGCGCTGGTGCGCTTCATCCCGGTGTCCATCGTGATCGGCTTCACCAACGGCATCGCGGTGCTGATCGGCCTGTCGCAGTTCAAGGACGCCCTGGGCCTGCCCATCGCCAAGATGCCGGGCGACTTCTTCGCCCAGCTGCGCACCCTGGCCGAGCACGCCGGACAGATCAACCCCTGGGCCCTGGCGCTGACCGGCGGCTGCCTGGCCCTGGTGGTCGTCTGGCCCAAGAGCTACACCATGCCAGTCGGCGTTCGCCTGGGCTGGCACCACCGCCTGCGGCGCGTGGCCGCCCACCTGCCCGGCACGGTGGTGGCGCTGGCGGGCGCCACGCTGCTCACCCGCGGGCTGCACCTGCCGGTGGAGACCATCGGCAGCCGCTTCGGCGGCATTCCCCAGGGCCTGCCGGGCTTCGAGCTGCCCGCCCTGTCCTGGGACAGTGCCAAGCAGCTGTTCATCCCGACCGTGACGATCGCCCTGCTGGGGTCCATTGAATCCCTGCTTTGCGCCCGGGTGGCCGACAACGCCGCCGACATCCCCCGCCATGACCCCAACCAGGAGCTGATGGCCCAGGGCGTGGCGAACTTCGTCAGCCCCTTCTTCGGCGGCATCCCGGCCACCGGCACCATCGCCCGCACCGTCACCAATGTGCGGGCCGGCGGTCGCACGCCGCTGGCGGGCATCGTCCATGCGGCCACCCTGCTGCTCATCGTGCTGGTGGCCGCGCCGCTGGCCGCGGGCATTCCGCTGGCGGCCATGGCCGGCATCCTGCTGTTCGTGGCCTGGAACATGGGCGAGTGGCGCGAGTTCGCCCGGCTGCGCCAGTTCCGCTGGCCCTACCGCCTGCTGCTGGTGGGCACCTTCGTGCTGACGGTGGTCTTCGACCTCACGGTCGCGGTGGAAGTGGGCCTGGTCTCGGCCTGCGCCTTCTTCATCGTGCGCATGGGCTCGCTGTTCCAGGTCCGGCCCAGCACGCCAGCGCAGGCCCCCGCCGGGGTGCAGGTGATGGAACTCTACGGCGCGCTGTTCTTCGGCGCGGTGGACAAGCTGGAGGACCTGCCGGCCCGGCTGCCCGAAGGCACCCAGCGCGTGGTGCTGGACCTGCACCGCCTGGTGGCGATGGACACCTCCGGCCTGGAGGCCCTGCACCAGCTGCAGCAGGCCCTGCAGCGGCGTGGCATCACGATGGACCTGGCCCGGGCCGCCGAAGCGCCGCTGTCGCTGCTGGAGCGCTCAGGCTTCGCCGACGAGCTGGGGCCGCTGCACCTGTGGCCCACCTTGGAAGCGGCGCTGGCCCCGGCCGGCCGCTGAAGGCGCTCAGTCCCAGGCGGCGTCGGTTCGACGCAAGGCCTGCAGGACCTGGTCACATCGCAACCCCTGGGTCTGGCGCTGAGCCTGCAGCCAGCCCACCGCCCACCAGGCCCGAGGCTCCTGCTCAGCCGCCTGGGCGAACAGGGCCTGTGCCAGCGCCTGGTCGTGCTCGGAGCCCAGGGCATCCTGGGCCTCGCGCAGCGCGGCCAGATGGCGGGCCAGCGCCTTGGCCGGCCACAGGCTGGCGCTCATCTCCAGCAGATAGCGCAGGCGCTTGACGCGCTTGCGCAAGCGGTGATGGGCCGCCTCGTCCAGGGCGGCATAGGCCTTGGCATCGCGCCGCACCTGCTTGTGCAGCGGCGCCAGGCAGGCCCGCATCCAGCGCCGCAGCGAAGGCCGGTCCGCGGTCCCGGCAGGCAGCCCCCCCGGGGTCTGGACAAAGGCCAGCAGGGCGATCAGCAGTCGGGTGAAGCCGGGGTGGCGCAGTTCGGCCCCCACGTCCACGTCCGCACCGGTGGGCTGCAAGGCGTCCGTCCAAGGGGCGCCGGCCGCCTGCAGCGCCGGCAGCAGGCCCTGGGCCAGGGCGTCGCGGTCGCGCTGCAGGCCCAGTCGGCGGAAGACCTCGGCCAGCGCGGCCTCCCAGGCCGGGTCGGCCTGCAGGCCCGCGGCCTCAGGGGGCACCAGCACGCGCAGCACGGTGCGCAGCCGGCGCAGGCCGATGCGGCACTGGCGCAGGTACTCGTCCCGCTCGCCCAGCGCCGGCAGCGCCGCATCGGCCAGCACGGCGGCATTGGCCAAGACCTGGCCCAGGGCCGCCCGCAGCAAGGACTGCAGGGCACGTTCAGGCCGCTGGCTGTTGCGCAGCACAGGCGCCTCACCCCGCGCCGGCGGCGAGGCCCAGCGCCCGGCCGCCAGCAGGTGGCCACGCTCGGCCTTGCTGCGCACATCCAGCCACAGACCGTGGCGGTCCACCCAGCGCCGGGCCAGGGCCAGCAGATCGGCCGGCTCGCCCTGCACCAGCTCGAACTCCAGTTCGCACACCGGCCATTCGCGCCCGCCCGCCCGGATCATGCCGACATCGAAGGCCAGCTCCACCCGGGCGCCCCCGGGCAGGCGGACCACCCGGCTCAGACGCTGGATATCGGTCTCGAAATGCACCGCCAGGCCCTGTGCCTGCCCATCGCCCGCCAGCACGCCGATGCCCAGGGCGCGGGCCAGGGCAGCGGCCGCGGGCGTGTCGGCATGGCGCGCCAGATCCGGGTCCGGCGGCAGCTCGCCACCGGGCAACACCACCTCGTGCTCCAGCCGCTGCATCGGGTTGTCGCCCTCGGCCTTGAAGGTCTGCACCCAGTGGGCGCCTTCGTCACGCAGGCGCAGCGCGGCCCGCGCCCGCGCCAGGCGGCGGTCCGGCGTGTCCAGGTAGCGGGCCCGCAACCGCTGCCGACGGGCCTGGGCCGTGCCCACGGCGCGACGCACCGCGGCCTCGGCGCCCGCTGGCACCTGGAACTTCAATTCGATCTCGAACACGGTCAGGCCCCTCATGCAGCAGAAAACAGGCTGCAGCAGATTCTGCCCGCAGCGCCAGGCAGGCGCGATGACAGTGACCTACCATCGACCCATGGCGCCCCCCGACCCCGCAGCACCGATCGACCTGCCCACCTGGGCCGCCCTGGAAGCCGCCGCCTGGGCCGCCTGGCCCGCACTGTCCGAAGCCGACCATGCCGGCTGGCGGCTGCGCACGGCCCAGGGCTACACCAAGCGTGCCAACTCGGCCAATGCTGACCTGTCGGCACAGGCCCTGGCGGCGCACGATCTGGATGCCATCGAGGCCCATTACGCTGGGCAGGGCCTGCCGGCCATCTTCCGGCTGACCGAGCCCGGCCCCCAACCCGCCCTGGACGCCACGCTGGCGCAGCGCGGGTACCGGCGGGTGGACCCGTCGCTGGTGCTCTGGCGTCCACTCGGTCCCGCAGACAGCGGCGGCCCCGCCCCCGCCACCCGGCCCTGGGCCGATTGGCTGGCAGCCTTCCAGTCCGTGTCCGGCAAGCTGGGCCCGGGTCAGGCCACCCACCTGGCCATGCTGCAATCCATCACGGATGCCTGTGCACCGACGGTGTGGCCCGCCCATGACCCGCGCAGCGTCGGTCTGGCGGTGCGGCACCAGGGCTGGGCCGGCCTGTTCGATGTGGCCACCGCGCCCGACGCCCGCCGACAGGGCCTGGCCCGTGCGCTGTGCCAGCAACTGCTGGGCTGGGCTGCGGCCCAGGGCGCCCACCACGCCTACCTGCAGGTGGTGGAGGCCAACACCGCAGCCCGCACGCTCTACGCCCAGCTGGGCTTCGTGACGGCCTACCGCTACTGGTACCGGGTGAAGGCCAGCTGACACCGCGCCCCGCTAGAATCCGGGCTTCCTGCCGACACTGAAGGCGCGCGAGCGCCCGTTCCTGCCATGCCGCTGTTCTGGAAGCCCTACAAGTCCGAGATCACCCAGTTCATCGACGAGCTCAAGACCAAGCGCCCGTCGCTGGAGGCCGAGCAGCGTGCCGGCCGTGGCCTGCTGTGGGACCGCCCGCAGGACCGCGAGGCCGAGGCCGAGTTCAAGGCTTCCCGCGTGGCTCAGCAGCCCTACGTCTACCAGACCCACGGCCACTGAGCCGTGTGGCCCAACGCGGGCTGACGTGAACGAGCCGCTCCCCGACGCCCTCCCGCCCGAGTTGCCCGAACCGCCCATCCCTTCGGAGGCGATGGGGCCGGTCACCGAGCTGCCGCCGCCGGTGGCGCCCGAGGTGGACACCCCCGCCATGGTGGATGGGGTGGCGGTGGCCCGCCTGTACGGCGAACCGCTGTTCGCCCTGCCCAACGACCTCTACATCCCGCCGGATGCGCTGGAGGTCTTCCTGGAGGCCTTCCAGGGGCCGCTGGATCTACTGCTCTACCTGATCCGCAAGCAGAACTTCAACATCCTCGACATCCCGATGGCGGATGTCACGCGGCAGTATCTGACCTATGTGGATCAGATCCGGGCGCACAACCTCGAACTGGCGGCCGACTATCTGCTGATGGCGGCCATGCTCATCGAGATCAAGTCGCGCATGCTGCTGCCCCCCAAGCCCAGCGAGAACGGCGAAGAGGCCGAGGATCCGCGGGCCGAGTTGGTGCGCCGGCTGCTCGAATACGAGCAGATGAAGCTGGCCGCGGCCCGTCTGGACAGCCTGCCGGTGATGGGGCGCGATTTCCTGCGGGCGCAGGTCCATGTCGAGCAGTCCATCCAGACCCGCTTTCCAGAAGTCTCGCTGGTCGACATCCAGGAGGCCTGGCGCGACATCCTGCGGCGCGCCAAGCTCAACCAGCACCACCGCATCACGCGCGAGCAGCTCTCGGTGCGCGAGTACATGAGTGTGGTGCTGCGCCGCCTGCAGGGCGAGCGCTTCGTCGAGTTCCAGGACCTGTTCGACGTGAGCCAGGGCTCGCCGGTGGTGGTGGTGACCTTCATCGCGATGCTGGAACTGGCCCGCGAGCGCCTGCTTGAGATCACCCAGGCCGAAGCCTTCGCGCCGATCTACGTGCGCCTGGCTTACCAGCCCACCTGAGGTCTGGCGCCGCGGCGCGGCTCAGCGCAGGGGCGTGACCGCGGCCGGCCCGTTGCGCTTGGCGCCCAGCTGACTGACCGCCAGCACCGCCTGCGTGCGCGAATTCACCCCCAGGGCCCGCAGCACGGCCTGCACATGGTCCTTCACCGTCTCCACGGACAGCCCCAGGCGCCGGGCGATTTCCTTGTTGGGCTTGCCCTGCAAGAGCAGGCTCAGCACATCAGCCTGACGAGGGGTCAGCCCCAGCGTCTCGAAGGAAGGCAGGGTCTGGTAAGGCACCGCCTCACCATGACCGGTGCCTGCGGCAGGCTGGAGCGAGGTCCGGGTGGACAGGGGATCGGGCAGTCCCATGGGCGGCACGAAGATGCCCCCGTCCAGGATCAACCGCAGCGCATCGGCCAGGGCGCCGGTGCTCATCCGCTTGGGCAGGTAGCCACAGGCGCCCAGATCGATGGACTGGATGACATCGGCTGCGTGGTCGGTGGCAGAGGACACCACCACGGGCACCTCGGGGTGGTTGATCCGCAGTTCGGCCAGCAGGGCATAGCCCTCACCGGGCGCGCCCAGTTGGAGATCCAGCAGCACCAGACCGCAGGCGCCACCGTGGGCCATGGCCTCCCTCAGTTCGGCGGGCGTGCAGACGTTGCGCACCGTGACCCCCGGCCGGATGTCTTCCAGCAACGCCTGGAAGGCCCAGAGGATCAGGGGATGGTTGTCAGCCAACAGGATATGCATGGCTCCCAGCGTGGGCAGCAGCGCAACTGCGCATGCGCCCGAAGTTGTTGTTGTGCCCTCAGTGTAAGGAAACACACGTCAACACGCATCCATCTCCCGGCGGGTCTGGGGAACTCAGCGGTCCTGGCACCACTGCAGCAAGGGGCCCCATTGATCCAGGTCACGTTCGACCCGACTGGGTGTCACGTCCCAGAGCGTCAGCCCGTGGGCTGCCAGATGCACGTAGTTCTGGGTGTCTCGCAGCGTGGCCACCAGCGGCGCCTTCAGCGTGGCCAGGAACTCCTGCAGACGGTCCTGGGCGATGGTGTGGTCCTTGACCCGCATGCCCACCAGGCCGATCTGGACCCTCTTGGTCAACTCGAGCTCGGCCATCTCCTGGAGGAAACCGTGGATGGCCTGGATGTCGAACAGGCTGGGCTGCAGGGGAATCAGCAGGCGATCGACCTGGGCCATCACGGCCCTGAGCTTCTTGCCGTGCAGGCCCGCCGGGGTGTCCACCACCGCCCGATCCACCCCCTTGGGCGGGGAGGCCAGGTCACCGGCATCGTCCAGCCGCCAGCCCTGGATGGGGCGGGCGGCGGCGGGCCGCAGGTCCAGCCACTGGCGGGCCGACTGCTGTCGGTCCAAGTCCCCCAGGGCCACCGTGTGCCCCCGCTGCACCAGGGCACCGGCCAGGTTGGTGGCCAGCGTGCTCTTGCCCACCCCGCCCTTGGGATTGGCGATCGCAATGACCTGCATCGTGACTCCTCCGTGCTGCAAACCAAGGTATGGTAGCGACAGCATGGCCGAAATCGTTGTCCTCACCGCCCATCCCCGACTGGAGCATTCCCGCGTCAACCAGGCCCTGCTGCAGGCCGCCCAGGACCTCCCGCCCGAACGGGTCCAGCTGCGCGACCTGTACGCGCTATACCCCGACTACCTGATCGACGTCGCCGCCGAACGCGCGGCGCTGGCCGGGGCCCGGCTGGTGGTGTGGCAGTTCCCCTTCCACTGGTACAGCATGCCGCCCCTGCTCAAGCTCTGGCTGGACGAGGTGTTCGGCTTCGGCTGGGCCTACGGCATGGGTGGCGCCGCGCTGGAGGGCAAGGACCTGTGGCTGGTGGTGAGCACCGGCGGCGTCGAAGCCGCCTACCACCCGGCCGGCCAGAACCAGCACTTCATCGACGACTTCTGGCCCCCGATGGCGCAGACGGCCCGGGTGGCCGGCATGCGCTTTCTGCCGCCGCTGGTGCTGCATGGCGCCCACCGGGTCAGCGACGAGGCCGTGCGGGAACACGCCGCCCTGTTCGCGGACCGCCTGGCCCGCTACCCCGCCTGGCCCGAGCTGGAGGACCTGCCGCCCGAAGCCGGCTGCGAGGTGCCCGACGACGACCGCCCCCACCGCAAGCCATGACCGCTGCCGACGCCCTGCCCCACGCCGCCACCACGCTCGGCCACGGCTGGCTGCTGCAAAGCCTGGTCTATCTGGGCGCCGCCGTGCTGGCCGTGCCGCTGGCCCGGCTGGCCGGCCTGGGCGCCATCATCGGCTACCTGGCCGCCGGCATCCTGATCGGCCCCTGGGGCCTGGCCCTGGTGACCGATGCCCAGGACATGCTGCACTTCGCCGAATTCGGTGTGGTGCTGATGCTCTTCCTGGTGGGGCTGGAACTGGAGCCGCGCCGGCTCTGGGCCCTGCGCCGCCCCATCTTCGGCTGGGGCAGCGTGCAGTTGCTGGCCTCGGCCGCGCTGATGACCGGCGTGGCCATGCTGGCCGGGGTGGACTGGCACCTGGGCCTGGTGGTCGCACTGGGCCTGGCCCTGTCCTCCACCGCCATCGGCCTGGGCGTGCTGGCCGAGCGCAACCTCACCAGCACCACCTCCGGCCACAGCGTGCTGAGCGTGGCCCTGCTGCAGGACATCGCGGCCATCCCCATCCTGGCCATCGTGCCGCTGATGGCCGGCCAGCATCAGGCGGGCCAGGGCTGGGTGGGGGCGCTGAAGGCCGTCGCCGTCATCGCCGGCATCGTGCTGGGCGGCCGCCTGCTGCTGCGCCCGGCCCTGCGCTGGATCGCCCGCAGCAGGACACCCGAGATCTTCACCGCCGCCGCGCTGCTGCTGGTGGTGGCCACCGCCGCGCTGATGGAAGCGGTGGGCCTGTCGATGGCCCTGGGCGCCTTCCTGGCCGGCGTGCTGCTGGCCGAAAGCGAATACCGCCGCGAGCTGGAAACCGACCTGGAGCCCTTCAAGGGCCTGCTGCTGGGCCTGTTCTTCATCGCGGTGGGCATGAGCATCGATTTCTCGGTCGTGCTGCACCGGCCCTTCATCGTGCTGCTGCTGGTGGTGGCGGTGCTGGGGCTCAAAGCCCTGGTGCTGTGGGTGATGGCCCGGGTGATGCCCATTCCCCTGGGCGAGCGACCGGTCTTCATCGTGCTGCTGGCCCAGGGCGGCGAGTTCGGCTTCGTGGTCTTCCAGGCGGCCCAGCAGCGCGGCGTGATCGACGCGCGCACCGCCTCGCTGCTGATCGCGGTGGTGGCCATGACCATGCTGCTCACCCCGCTGCTGCTGCTGGTGGCCGACCGGGTGGCGACGCGCCGCGCGGCCTGCCAGCCGGACCAGGCGCCGCTGAGTGAGTTGAGCGAGGAGCAGGACGCGCCAGTGATCATCGCGGGCTTTGGCCGCTACGGCCAGATCGTCGGCCGCCTGCTCTACGCCAGCGGCCTCAAGGCCACGGTGCTGGAACACGATGCCGACCAGGTCGAGAGCCTGCGCAAGTTCGGCTGGCGGGTCTTTTATGGCGATGCCCGGCGCCTGGACCTGCTGCGCATGGCCGGGGCCGACAAGGCCACGACGCTGGTGGTGGCGGTGGACGACATGGCCCAGTGCCTGGAGATCGTCGACATGGCCCGCGAACATTTCCCCCAGCTCATCCTGGTGGTGCGGGCCCGCAATGCGCAGCACTGGTTCGAGTTGCACCGGCGCGGCGTGCAGCACATCGAACGTGAGACCCTCGATTCGGCCTTGATGAGCGGGCGCAGCGTGCTGGAGACCCTGGGCTTTCGGCCCTACCAGGCCCGCACCCTGGCCCAGCGCTTTCGGCGCCACAGCATCGCGCAGCTGCAGGAGTCGGCGCCGCACTTCGGTGACGAGGCCCGGCTGCTGGCCATGGCCAAGGCCGGTCGTCAGCAGCTGGAGACCCTGTTCGCCCAGGAACGCGAGGCCCTGCTGCAGGCCCGGCGGCATGCCGCCACCGAGGGCGACAACCCCGGGACAACCCCCTAGGCCAGCGCCTGCTTGCCGAATCTTTCTCGGTCGCTCGCTCGCTACACTGGCTGTTTGCCCTGTGACCCATGGTGGGTCCCCGGGGTCGTTCTATTGCAGGAGTCGCCTCTCATGAAGCCCGTCACGCAGGTGCTGGTGGTCAGCGCCGATGAAGCCTGGCGCGAGGCCGTGGTCGGGGGGCTCAACGCCGCCGCCGAGCGGCTGGACAACCCCTACGGCCTGCGGGCCCTGAGCTGCCCCTGCGACGAACAGGCTCTGCAGGCGGTGCTGTCCACCGAGACCAAGGGCGCCGACCTGCAGGTGGTGCTGATCGACCACGGCGAGCGCAACGCCGACACCCGCCAGCGCGAACGCGCGGTGCGCACCGCCCAGCAGATCATCGAAGCCCGCCCCGAGCTGTCGCTTTACATGCTGCTGGAAGACGACAGCGACAAGCTGCTGGTCGAGCAGCTGGCCAGCGATGCAGTGGACGGCTACTTCTTTCGCAGCGAGCTGGACTTCCACGGCTGGTTCCGCATCCTGGCCGCCGAGGTGGCCGAGAAGGCCGACACCCCGTTCTACGACGCGCTGCGCGACTACGTGGCCCAGGCCAAGGACAGCTGGCACACGCCCGGCCACGGCGGTGGCGACTCCTTCAAGGGCAGCCCCTGGGTGGGCGACTTCTACGACTTCGTCGGCGAGGAGATGCTGCGCGCCGACCTCTCGGTCAGCGTGCCGGAACTCGATTCGCTGCTGCACCCGACCGGCGTCATCGCCCAGAGCCAGCGCCTGGCGGCCAAGGCCTTCGGGGCGCGCAAGACCTACTTCGCCACCAACGGCACCAGCACCTCCAACAAGGTGATCTTCCAGAGCCTGCTGGCCCCGGGCGACACCCTTCTGCTGGACCGCAACTGCCACAAGAGCGTGCACCACGGGGTGATCCTCTCGGGCGCGCGGCCGGTCTACCTGGACAGCTCGGTCAACCGCCACTTCGGCCTGTTCGGCCCGGTGCCGCAATCCACCATCCGCGCGGCCATCGACGCGCACCCCGAAGCCAAGGTGCTGATCCTCACCAGCTGCACCTACGACGGCCTGCGCTACGACCTGAAACCCATCATCGCGCTGGCCCATGCCGCAGGCATCAAGGTCATCGTCGACGAGGCCTGGTACGGCCATGCGCGCTTCCACCCCGAGCTGCGGCCCACCGCGCTGGAATGCGGCGCCGACTACGCCACCCAGAGCACACACAAGGTGTTGTCGGCCTTCTCGCAGGCCAGCATGATCCACGTGAACGACCCGTGCTTCGACGAGCACCTGTTCCGCGAGAACTTCAACATGCACGCCTCGACCAGCCCGCAGTACACGCTGATCGCCAGCCTGGACGTGGCGCGCAAGCAGGCGGTGATGGAGGGCTACCGGCTGCTGGACCGCTCGCTGCGCTACGCCCGCGAGCTGCGCGAGAAGATCAACGCCACCGGCGCCTTTCGCGTGCTGGAGCTGGACGACCTGCTGCCCGCCGAGGTGAAGGACGACGGCATCCGCCTGGACCCGACCAAGCTGACCATCGACATCTCGGCCAGCGGCTGGAGCGCAGACGAGTTGCGTGACGAGCTGATCAACCGCTACAACATCCAGGTCGAGAAGAACACGCACAACACGCTGACGCTGCTGCTGACCATCGGCACCACGCGCAGCAAGGTCTCGCGCCTGTTCGACGCCATGCTGCGCCTGGCCAAGGACCGCCGCCCGCCGCTGACCTACGGCCGCATGCCCGAGGCACCGCGCTTCACCCGTCTGGCCTGCCTGCCGCGCGACGCCTTCTACGAGGCCGGCGAGAAGCTGCCGGTGCTGGACGACAGCGGCCTGCCCAACGCGGCCCTCAACGGCCGCGTCTGCTGCGACCAGATCGTGCCCTACCCGCCGGGCATCCCGGTGCTGGTGCCCGGCCAGGTCATCGAGCCGGCCATCATCGCCTACCTGGCGCGCCTGCTGCAGACGCAGAAGAGCATCGAACTGCACGGTCTGGCCCTGCACGATGGCGAATGGCATCTGCGGGTGCTGAAGACCGAGGAACTGGTGGCCCTGCCGACGCTGGCCAGCTGACCAGCTGACCACCCAAGCCCATGAAAAAGGCCGGCAGGGCGAACCTGCCGGCCGGATGGCATGCGGGGAACGCTCCCCGCGCGGGAACTCAGCGCTTGCCGGACACCGGCTGCTGGGCCAGGCCCTCGGCCGGGACGCTGCCCACGGTGTAGGTGCCCGATTCCACCACCGAGCCATCGGCCGCATAGATGGTCCAGGTCGGGGTGTCGATGTTCAGCACGTAGACGGCGTTGGGCAGGTGGTTCAGGCTCAGGGTGTAGGCCTTGCCCTGCTTCTTCACGCTGCCCTTGGTGCCCACCGCCGCGCCGCCCACGCAGCCGGTTTCGCTGCCATAGGCCACACCGTTGCTGACGGTGATGCTGACACCGTCGCAGAAGCCGTCGAAGACCGCGCTGAAGGTGGCAGCCTGGGCCGAGGCGGTGCCAATCAAGGCCAGGGCCGCGGCGAAGATGGTGTGTTGGAGTTTCATGGCGGTTTCCTCACTGATTTCTGATTTGTGGGCATGGGCCGGGCGGAATGCCGGCACCACGTGACCGATCGGCGACGCAATGGCCGCCGACCGGTACCGGGATGGTGCTGCGGCGCCCCGGCGCTGCCAATCCACAAGGGCGCGGAGCACGCCCTCCACCCAATGGACGAGGCTCTCCCCCAATCAGGGGGCTCATCCAATGAGCCTCAGCGTCCGCAAGCCCGATCAAAGGCCCGCCAGAACCGCGCATCCTGGCTGGTGGCGAAGTTGATGCGCATCAGCGTGCTGGGCCGGCGACTGGCGTGGAAGAGATGCCCTGGCGCCAGCAGCCAGCCCTGGTCGTGCAGGCGCTGGGCCAGGGCTTCGGTGTCCACCCCGGTGTCCACCCAACCGAACAGGCCCTGCGGCGGCGTGACGAAGCGGCAGCCATGGGCCAGCGCCAGCTGTACCGAGCGTTGGCGGGCGGCGTCCAGCCGGGCGTGGACCCGCTCGACATGGCGGCGCAGGCTGCCCTGTTCCAGGCAGTAGGCCAGAGCCTGCTCCAGGATGGCCGGCGTGGTCAGCGTGGACAGCAGTTTCACGTCGATCAGGCGCTCGATGAGCGACGGGGGCGCAGCCACGAAGCCCACCCGCCAGCCCGGCGTGAGGATCTTGGAAAAGCCCGAGACATAGAGCGTGCGCTGCAGGCCATCCAGCGCCGCCAGACGCGGCAGATGGGCCGGCGCCAGCTCGCCGTAGGTGTCGTCCTCCACCACCCGGAAGTCGTGCTGCTCGGCCAGTCGAAGCAGCTGGTAGGCCCCGGCCGGCGTGAGCGAGTTGCCCGTGGGGTTGTGCAGCACCGAGATCGTCACATACAGCCGCGGCCGGTGTTCGCGCGCCAGGGTTTCCAGCACCGCCAGGTCCGGGCCGTCGGCGCCGCGCGGCACCGGCAGCAGGCGCATGCCCAGCTGGGTCAGGCGGGCGAACTCCACCGCCCAGCCCGGCTCGTCCACCAGCACCGCGTCCCCGGGGGCCAGCAGCGCACGCGAGACGATGTCCAGCGCATGGGTGGCGCCGGTGGCGGTGACGATCTGATCGGCCGAGGCCTGCAGGCCCAGCCCGCCCAGGCGCAGCGCCAGGGCCTGGCGCAGCCGCAGATCGCCCGCGGGTTGGCCGTACTGCAGGGCCAGCGCGCCCTCGGTCTGCCCCAGCACGCGGCGCAGGGCCGTGCTCATCAGGGCCGGGTCCAACCACTCCAGCGGCAAGGTGCCCAGGCCGGGCGCGGGCTGGTCGGTGCCGCTGTGGAACATGCCGCGGATCAGCGCGGTGGCATCCACCGGCGGCAGGGGCGGCCCGGCGGGCGCGGCCCGCGGCATGGCCGGCCGCAGCTCCGGCGTGCGCCGGTCGCGCACGAAGAAGCCGCGCTGCCGCCGGGCCTCCACCAGGCCCTGGGCCAGCAGCTGGTCGTAGGCCGCCACCACGGTGTGCGGGCTGACGCCATGCCGGCGCGCGGCGTCCCGCACCGAAGGCAGCCGCGTGCCCGGCGCCAGCAGGCGCTGGCGGATGCGCTGGGCATAGTGCTCGGCCAGCTGTTCGGTCAGGGTGCTGCCCCCTCCGCGCGAAAGCCCGCCCAGGGCAGATGCACCATCCAAGCCGGCTCCGGCAGCCGCGGCCTCACGCCATTCGTCACGCTCGCTCACTGTGTCACCTCACCCACCAGTACAGAACCCTCGGTGCATCGGGAAACTGTACTGTATCTGTATTGCCTGCCGGCCTACACTGACCCTCTCACGACCGGCCCGGCCGGCCATCGCTCCGGAGACACACGCATGAGCCCCTCGACCTCGCCCTCTTCTCCCTGGCACATGGCGCAGCGCGCCGCACGACTCAACCCCTCGGTGATCCGCGAGATCCTGAAGCTCACCGAGTTGCCGGGGGTACTGTCGCTGGCAGGGGGCCTGCCGGCCGCCTCCACCTTCCCGGTCGAAGCGATGCGCGAGGCCACCACCCGGGTGCTGGCCGAGCAACCCCAGGCCGCCCTGCAGTACGCCGCCAGCGAGGGCTACGGCCCCCTGCGCGAGTGGGTGGCCGAGCGCCTGAGCGCCCAAGGCATGACCCACGTGAAGGCCGAGCAGGTGCTGATGACCACCGGTTCTCAACAGGGCCTGGACCTGATCGCCAAGGTGATGGTCGATGCGGGTGCCCCGGTGGCCGTGGAGACCCCCACCTACCTCGGCGCGCTACAGGCTTTCACCCCCTTCGAACCGATCTTTGCCGGCGTGGCCAGCGACGGCCAGGGCGCGCTGCCCGAGGCCATCGCCCGCCTGCCGCACGACGCACCGGGCACGCGCTTCATGTACGTGCTGCCCAACTTCCAGAACCCCACCGGCCGGGTGATGCCGGAAGCCCGCCGCCAGGCGGTGGTGAAGGCAGCCCAGACCGCCGGCATCCCGCTGGTCGAAGACAACCCCTACGGCGACCTGTGGTTCGACGAGGCGCCGCCGGCACCGCTGGCGTCCCGCTGGGCCGAAGGCGTGGCCTACCTGGGCTCCTTCTCCAAGGTGCTGGCCCCGGGCCTGCGCCTGGGCTATGTGGTGGCACCGCCGGCCCTGGCCCCCAAGCTGCTGCAGGCCAAGCAGGCCGCTGACCTGCACACCCCCGGCTTCAACCAGCGGGTGGTCTATGAAGTGGTGAAGGACGGTTTCCTGGAGCGCCACATCCCGACGATCCGGGCGCAGTACAAGGCCCAGCGCGACGTGATGGCCGAGGCCCTGCGCGAGACCATGCCCGCCGGCACCGAATGGACCCAGCCGGAGGGTGGCATGTTCTTCTGGCTGCGCCTGCCGGCCGGCTGCCGCGCCATGGACCTGCTGCCCAAGGCCGTGGCTGCCGGCGTGGCCTTCGTGCCGGGTGAGCCCTTCTACGCGCATCAGCCCGATGCCCGCACGCTGCGCCTGTCCTTCGTGACGCTGAGCCCGGACGAGATCCGCCAGGCGGTGGCGGCCCTGGGCCGGGTGGTGCATCAAGCGTTGGAAGAGGCCCTGCAGGCCGGCACGCCATGAACGCCCCCCGCGCTCGCCGCTTCCACCAGCTGGATGTCTTCACCGGCACCGCCTTGCGGGGCAACCCGTTGGCAGTGATCCACGACGCCGAGGGCCTGGACGACGCCACACTGGCGGCCATGGCCCGCTGGACGAATCTCAGCGAGACCACCTTCCTGCTGCCGCCCACCGACCCGGCGGCCGACTACCGGGTGCGCATCTTCACCCCCGGCGGCGAGTTGCCCTTTGCCGGCCACCCGACGCTGGGCAGTTGCCAGGCCTGGCTGTTGGCCGGCGGCCGGCCCAAGCAGGCGGGCGAGGTGATCCAGCAGTGTGGCGTGGGCCTGGTGCGGGTGCGTCGGGAGGGCAGTCGCCTGGCCTTTGCGGCCCCGCCCTGCCGGATGACCGAGGTGGAACCCGTGCAACTGGCCCAGGTCGTGAAGGCCCTGGGCCTGGACACCGACCAAGTCCGCAAGGCACGCTGGCTGGACAACGGACCACAGTGGCTGGCTCTGCTGCTGGCCGATGCCGACGCCGTGCGCGCCCTGCAGCCTGACCATCTCGCGCTCAAGCGCCTGGCCAAGGTGGGCGTCGTCGCGCCTCAGGCGGCCGGGGAGGACACGGACTTCGAGGTCCGCGGCTTCGTCGCCCCCATCGGCATTGACGAGGACCCGGTGACCGGCAGCCTCAACGCCGGACTGGCCCAGTGGCTGACCGGCGAAGGCCTGGCACCGACCCGCTACGTGGCCGCTCAAGGCTCGCAGCTGGGCCGCGCCGGCCGGGTGCATGTGGCGCAGGAAGGCGACAGCGTCTGGATCGGTGGCGACGTGAGCACGGTCATCGAAGGCACGGTCACGCTCTGAAGCCCCACAGGCGCGGGCGGGCGCTGTTGGGGCGAAAATCCAGGCCATGTTTCAGCCTTCCCAACACGACGTCCGCCGCTTCTTCTGCGAGGTCCTGGCCAAACAGCGCGCCGGCCAGGTCCTCACCCCGATCGAGACCCTGGCCGCCGGCTGGGTCGACCAGCACCCGGAATACCATGGCGATCTGTCGGACGTGGACGCCGCCCTGGCTGCGGTCTACGACGTACAGGAAGGCCGCACCAACCCCTTCCTGCACCTGGCCATGCACCTGACGATCAGCGAGCAGGTGTCAATCGACCAGCCCCACGGCATCCGCCAGGCCGTGGAACTGCTGGCGGCGCGGCGCCAATCGCTGCATGACGCCCACCACGAGGTGATGGACTGCCTGGGCGAGATGGTCTGGGCCTCGCAGCGCAGCGGGCTGCCGCCCGATGGCCACGCCTACCTGGACGCGGTGCGTCAGCGGGCCACCCGCTGAGACCTCGCCGGGAACGGCCGCCCCTCAGCGCTTGGGCAGGTCGCCCGCCCAGAGGGCGTCCAGGTCCTTGAAGCCCCAGGCCTCGGGACTCTCGCGCGAAACGATCTGGTCGTTGGACTGGGACAGGTCCAGCACCGTCGGCGTGATGTGGAGCTGCGACTTGCTCGAGAAGAACACTTTCACCAAGGGTGAAACCAGGTTCTTCGGGTTCTGCTCGGTGACCACCGCCAACTTGCCGGACTTGAGCTTGACCAGCGAACCCACGGGGTAGATGCCCAGGCTCTTGACGAAGGCCTGGAACACCACGGTGTCGAAATGCCCCTTCCAGCCGGCCATCTGGGCGATGGAATGGGCCGGGTCCCAGCCGGCCTTGTAGGGCCGGTTGGAGGTAATGGCGTCGTACACGTCGCACACCGCGCCCATGCGGGCCAGCAGGCTCAGCTTGTCACCGGGCAGCTTGTGGGGATAGCCCGTGCCGTCGATCCGTTCATGGTGGTGCAGGCAGACGTCCATCGCGCCTTCCGGCGCACCGCGGGCCTCCTGCAGCATCTCGAAGCCCCGCACCGGGTGGCTCTTCATGATGGTGAACTCGTCGTCGGTGAGCTTGCCGGGCTTGTTCAGCACATCCTGCGGCATCACCGCCTTGCCCAGGTCGTGCAGCAGGCCGGACAGGCCCGCCTCCCGGCAGGCCGCCTCATCCAGGCCCAATTGCTTGCCCAGGGCCACCATCAGGGCGCAGACCGCCACGGAATGCATGTAGGTGTAGTCGTCCTGCGTCTTCAGCCGGGCCAGGCTGACCAGGGCGCCCGGGTTGCGGAAGACCGAGTCGGCGATGTCGTTGACCAGCGGCAGGCATTCCTCGGCATCGATGGCCTTGCCCAGCCGGGCCTCGGCAAACATCGAGGTCACCTGCTCGCGCGACTGACGGTAAATGGCCTTGGCCTGACTCAGTTCGTCGGCCATCGAGCACGAAGGCTCGGGCGGCGGACCGGAGGCCTTGCGGGGGGCCGCCGGCGGGACCGCCACCACCGCAGGTGCGGGAGCCGCGGCCCGAGGCGCCACCGGAGGCTCGGCCGCCTCCTGCACATCCACCCCCTTGGACACGTCGATCACCACCCCGGGCACGCCGCTGTGCACGAGCTTCTGCAGATCCTCCGGATCGGTCAGCACGAACCGGGTCTTCCAGAAGGGGTGGCTGATCCAGGGCCCTTCCAGCGCATGGATGTGCATGCCCAGCCGAACCTGGGTCACCGGAATGGTTCTTTTGCTCATGGTGGTCGATTCGCGCCAACAGGTTGTCGGCGTGTCGTCTCCTCCCACGCCTTCCCCGGAATATCGTCCCTGGTCGCAGGGACTTGAGGGGAAGCGGCTCTGGGCCAACCCTCAGTGCAGCATCGGCTGTGGCGCGGTGCGCAGATCGCCGGGCAAACCGGAGAGGTAGTCGGCGATGGCCCGTGCCTGAGCATCGTCCAGGGTGGCCGCCATGCCCACCATGATGGCGTTGCCCCGACCCACCAGCGCGTGGTTCTGCGTCTGGTAGGCCTTCAGGGCCTGGTAGAGGTAGTCGCGGTGCTGGCCGGCCAGCCGCGGGTAGCTGGCATCCACCGTGTTGTTGAAATTGGCCCCATGGCAGGCGGTGCAGGCCGCCAGCTTGTCCTTCAATTCGGCCGGCAACGCCACCTGGGCCGGCGGCTCGGTGGCCGGCGGCTTGCCCAGGGTGGCGTAGTAGGCCGCCAGATCGGCAATGTCCTGGTCGCTCAGCGAGCCGGCCACGCCGCGCATGGTGGGGTGCTTGCGCTCGCCCTTGCGGTAAGCCTCCAGAGCGGCCGACAGGTACTTGAGGTTCTGGCCGGCGATCATCGGCACGTGGTAGACCTGCGGAAAGCTGGCCCGGTAGCCCTCGATCCCGTGGCAACCGATGCACATCGCATTGATGCGGGCACCGTTCTCGGCCCGCCCGGCCAGCGCCTGGGCGCTCGCCGGTGCCGCCGCCACGATCAGCGAGGCGGCCAGCAGCGCCGCCTTGAGTCTCCACGTCATGTCGCCTCCAGTCAGGGCCTCTTCAGGGCCCATGCCAATGCCTAGAACGGGATCGATCGGGGGCGAGCATATACTGGCCCGGACCCCCTTCGCCCCCCGGATTCCCCTATGAAATTCCAAGGTTCCGACCGCTACGTCGCCACCGACGATTTGATGCTGGCCGTCAACGCGGCCATGACCCTCAAGCGCCCGCTGCTGGTCAAAGGCGAGCCCGGAACCGGCAAGACGATGCTGGCCGAGGAGGCCGCCCAGGCCCTGGGGCTGCGGCTGCTGGAATGGCACATCAAGAGCACCACCAAGGCCCACCAGGGCCTCTATGAATACGACGCGGTGAGCCGGCTGCGCGACAGCCAACTGGGCGACGAGAAGGTGCGCGACATCCGCAACTACATCGTCAAGGGCGTGCTGTGGCAGGCCTTCGAGGCCGAGGAGCCGGTGGCCCTGCTGATCGACGAGATCGACAAGGCCGACATCGAGTTTCCGAACGACCTGCTGCGCGAACTCGACCGCATGGAATTCCATTGCTACGAGACGCGCGAGACCATCCGCGCCAAGCACCGGCCGCTGGTCTTCATCACCTCCAACAACGAGAAGGAACTGCCCGACGCCTTCCTGCGCCGCTGCTTTTTCCACTTCATCAAGTTCCCCGAGCCGGACACGATGAAGCGCATCGTCGATGTGCACTTCCCCGGTCTGAAGCAAGAACTGCTGGCCGCCGCGCTGAAGTCTTTCTACGAGGTGCGCCACCTGCCGGGCCTGAAGAAGAAGCCCAGCACGTCGGAGCTGATCGACTGGCTCAAGCTGCTGGTGGCCGAGGACATTCCGCTGGACGCCCTGCGCAGCACCGACGAGAGCAGCAGCCTGCCGCCGCTGGTGGGCGCGCTCTTGAAGAACGAGCAGGACATCAGCCTGTTCGAGAAGCTGCTGGCCATGCAGCGCAACCACCGCTGAGTCCCGATCGATGCTGAACGTCCAACCCGTGACGCTGGCACAGGCGCCGGTGCGCCTGGTGCCCCTGACCCTGGCCCACGAGGCCGGCCTGAAGGCCGCCGCCGCCGATGGTGAGCTCTGGACGCTGCGCGTGACCTCGGTGCCCGAGCCCGAGCAGACCCGGACCTACATCGAGGCCGCACTGGCCGGCCAGGCCGCCGGCCACCGCCTGCCCTTTGCCGTGCTGGACAGCGCCAGCGGCCGCGTGCTGGGCAGCACCAGCTACCACGACATCGTGCCCGGCATCGACCGGCTGGAGATCGGCTACACCTGGTACGCCCGCTCGGTGCAGCGCAGCGCCGTCAACACCACGGCCAAGCTGCTGCTGCTCACGCATGCCTTCGAAACCCTGGGCGCACAGCTGGTCGGTTGGCGCACCGACAACTACAACTTCGCCTCCCAGCGTGCCATTGAGCGCCTGGGCGCAAAGAAGGACGGTGTGCTGCGCCACCATGCGCTGCGCCGCGACGGCACCGTGCGCGACACCGTGATGTACAGCCTGACCGCCGGTGAATGGCCGGAGGTCAAGGCCCATCTGAGCTGGCTGCTGGCGCGACCGCGCTGAGGCCAGCCCCGCGGCTGCCGGTGGGGACAGCGACCCTGTCCCTGCTGCCCTTGAACTTCCCGGAGATCCCGTGGCCAAGACCTCCCGCAAGCACCTCACGATCGACACCCTGTGGCAGCTGGCGCGCCTGGGTGCGCCCAGCCTGTCGCCCGACGGCGCCCAGGCGGTGGCCTCGGTCACCACCCACGACATGGCCGAGAACAAGGCCCGCAGCCAGCTCTGGCTGCTGTCCACCCTGGGCGGCCAGCCACGGGCGCTGACCCAATGCGGCGAGAAGGACGGCCAACCCCGCTTCAGCCCGGACGGCCAGTGGATCGGCTTTGTGGCCCAGCGCGAGCAGCAGGGCCAGAAGGACGCCACGCCCCAGTTCTACGTCATCCCGCCCGACGGCGGCGAGGCCCGCCGCGTGGGCGAGGTGGCCACCGGCATCGAGGCCTTCCGCTGGTTTCCGGACGGCAAACGCATCGCCTTCATCAGCTGGGTCTGGCCCGAGCTGAAGGGCCCCAAGGCTCAGGCCAAGGCGTTCAAGGCCTTCAAGGAACGCAAGGAAAGCGGCTACGTCACCAGCGAGATGGCCTACCGCTTCTGGGACCACCACCTGCCCCAGGGCCGCGTGCCCCATTTGCACGTGATGGACATCGCCAGCGGCAAGGTCACCGACCTGTTCGAGGGCAGCGACTACGAGCTCAGCCGTTTCGAGCCGGACGCCACCACCTTCGACATCGCACCCGACGGCCGGCACATCGTCTTTGCCTTCGATCCCGGCCAGCCCAAGTCCGTCGACGCGCGCAACGCCCTGGTGGAGCTGAACCTGCGCAAGCACAGCTTCCGTGAACGGGTGCGCGATGCCGGCTGGGACTGCAGCACCCCGCGCTACAGCCCGGATGGCCAGCGCATCGCCTTTCGGGCCTCGCACCAGGGCCTCAAGCACACCATGCCCTGTCAGCTGGCGGTGCTAGACCGGCGCAGCGATGACTGGCAGGTGGTGAGCGCCGACTGGGACCACGAGGTGCACGCCCCGCTGCAGTGGTCCGCGGATGGCCAGGCCGTGCTCTTCACTGCCGAGCAGAAGGGCCGCTGCCACCTCTGGCGCTTCGACCTGGCCGACCGTCAGGCCGAGATCCTGGTGGCCGGGGGCACCGTCAGCGCCTTCGACCAGGCCGACCGCACGCTGGTGAGCCTGAGCAACACGGCCGATCACCCCGCGCGCCTGCACGCCCGGCACGCGGGCGAGCCGGCGCGGCGCATCGAGACCTTCAACGACGCCCTGCTGGCCCCGCTGGACCTGGGCCGCACCGAGGAGGTCTGGTTCACCGGTGCGCTGGGCGAGCCGGTGCAGATGTGGCTGCACTACCCGCCGGACTTCGACCCGAAGAAGAAGCACCCGGTGCTGCACACCATCCACGGCGGCCCGCACACTGGCCCGGGCGATGGCTGGCATGACCGCTGGTGCTGGAAGCTGTTCGCCGCCCAGGGCTACGTGGTGGCCAGCGTCAACTACCACGGCTCCTCGGGCTTCGGCCATGCCTTCCTGGATGCCATCACCCACCGCTGGGGCGAACTGGAGCTGCAGGACGTGGAGGCCGCCACCGACTGGCTGCTCAAGAAGCCCTGGGCGGACAAGAAGCGCGTGTTCGCCAGCGGTGGCAGCTACGGCGGCTACATGGTGGCCTGGATGAACGGGCATGTGGCGCCGGGGCGCTACGCCGCCTATGTCTGCCATGCCGGTTGCTACGACTGGACCGCCATGTTCGCCGACGATGCCTTCAGCTGGCATGCCAAGGAGTTGGGCGCCTGGTACTGGGAGGACCCGGCCAAGGTGGCCTCGCAGAGCCCGCACGCCTTTGCCGGCGCCTTCGCCACGCCCACCCTGGTCACCCACGGCGCGCTGGACTACCGCGTGCCCGACCAACAGGGCCTGGCCTACTACAACACGCTCAAGCAGCGCGGCGTGGACGCCCGGCTGCTCTGGTTCCCGGACGAGAACCACTGGGTGCTCAAGCCGCGCAACAGCCGGCTCTGGTACGAGGAATTCTTCGCCTGGCTGCGGCGCCATGACCCGGCCCACCGCGCGGACAAGGCCGGCAAGAAGGCCCGCGGGCACAATGCCTCCCGTGGCGGCTGAGCGCCGCCCTGCCCATCCATGCTGATCGACTTCTTCTACACGCTGCGCGCTGCCCGGCTGCCCGTCTCCGTGCGGGAGTACCTCACGCTGCTGGAGGCGCTGCGCGCCGGCGTCATCGGCCCCTCGGTGGACGAGTTCTACCACCTGGCCCGCATCACGCTGGTGAAGGACGAAGCCCATTTCGACAAGTTCGACCAGGCCTTCGCCGCCTACTTCCAGGGTGTCGAACTGCTGACCGACTTCGGCCAGGAGATTCCGCTGGACTGGCTCAAGAAGGTGCTGGAGAAGGAACTCAGCCCCGAGGAGAAGGCCGCCATTGAGGCCCTGGGCTGGGACGAGCTGATGAAGACGCTGGCCAAGCGCCTGGAAGAGCAGAAGGAACGCCACGAGGGCGGCAACAAGTGGATCGGCACCGGCGGCACCAGCCCCTTCGGCCACGGCGGCTACAACCCGCGCGGCATCCGCATCGGCGGGCCGGGCCGGCAGCGCAGCGCGGTGAAGGTCTGGGACAAGCGCGAGTTCGCCGACTACGACGACAGCCGCGAGATCGGCACCCGCAACATCAAGGTGGCGCTGCGCCGGCTGCGCCGCTTCGCCCGCGAAGGCTCGGACCTGGAACTGGCGCTGGACGACACCATCCGCGCCACCGCCGCCAATGCCGGGATGCTGGACATCCAGATGGTGCCCGAGCGCCACAACAAGGTGAAGGTGCTGCTGCTGATGGACGTGGGCGGCACGATGGACGACCACGTGGCCCAGGTGGAGGAGCTGTTCTCCGCCGCCAAGAGCGAGTTCAAGCACCTGGAGTTCTACTACTTCCACAACTGCGTCTACGACTTCCTCTGGAAGGAGAACCGGCGCCGCTACAACGAGAAGACCCCGACCTGGGATGTCCTGCGCAAGTACAACAAGGACTGGCGGCTGATCTTTGTCGGCGACGCGACGATGAGCCCCTACGAGATCCTGCAGCGCGGCGGCAGCGTCGAGTACAACAACGACGAAGCCGGCGCCGAGTGGCTGCAGCGTCTCACCCACGCCTTCCCGAAGTTCGTCTGGATCAACCCGGAGCCCACCGCCGTATGGGAATACCGGCAGAGCGTCGCCATCGTCCAGCGGCTGATGCAGCAGCGCATGTTCCCGCTCACGCTGGCCGGCCTGGAAGGCGCGATGCGCATGCTCAGCAAGTGAGGAGCCGGCCCTGCTGACCCGCGCTTTTCCGCTGCATCTGGCTCCATGGGGCCGGGCCTGGCTGCCCGTCCTGGCGCTGGCCCTGGGGCCGCTGGCCACCTGGGCGCAGGAGGCCGCCGACGCGCCCTCCGCGACAGCATCCGCCCCCGCCCCCGCCGAGGCTGCGTCCGCCGCATCCGAGGCGACTCCGGCGCCCGCCGCGGCCCTGCCCCGCCTGACCGTGAACGCCCCGGGCGAGCTGCGCGCGCTGCTGGAGAACAACCTGGACCTGGCCCGCGCGCTGAAGCTGCCGGAAGCCGGCAGCCTCAGCGACGCCGAGTGGTCGCGCCTGATTGCCGCGGCCCCGGCCCAGGCCGAGGAGCTGGCCCGCACGGCAGGCTACTTCAACGCCCAGGCCCGCATCGCCCAGCTCGAAGGTGGCGGGGCCCAGCCCCTGCAGGTCACCCTGACCCTGGAACCCGGGCCGACCGTGCGCGTCGGCCGGGTCACCCTGCAAATCCAGGGCGAGCTCTACGACCTGGCCGAAGAGGGTCAGGCCGACGCCCGTGCCCTGCGCCAGCAGCTGGAACAGCAATGGGCGCTGCCCACCGGTGCGCGCTTCAATGAAGACGCCTGGGGCAGCGCCAAGACGGCCGTCATCGCCACCCTGCGCTCGGCCGGCTATGGCGCGGCCAGCTGGGCCGGTACCGCCGCCGAGGTGGACCCTCAAACCAACCAGGTCCGCGTCTTCGTGGTGGCCGACAGTGGCCCGCTCTACCGGGCCGGCGAGGTGCAGGTCAGCGGCCTGCAGCGCCATGATCCCGAACGCATCCGCCGCCTGAGTGGCCTGCCCCAGGGCACGCCCCTGACCGAGGCCCGGCTGCAGGACTACCAGGAACGCCTGCGCAAGACCGGCCTGTTCGACCAGGTCACGGTCAGCATGGACCCGGATCTCGACAAAGCCGGCCACGCCACGGTGCTGGTCCAGGTGAAGGAATCGCAGTTGCAGACCGCCACCACCGCGCTGGGCATCAGCACCTCCACCGGCCCGCGGGCCAGCCTGGAGCATGTGCACCGGCAGCTGTTCGGCTACCCGGTGACGGCCACCAACAAGTTTGTCTGGGGCAAGAGCGAGCAGTCCTGGAACGGGGAGCTGTCCACCTACCTCAACGAGCACCTGCAGCGCGACCTGGTGGGCGGCCAGGTGGACCGCCAGTTCACCGACGAGGACATGGTGATCTCCCAGCGCCTGCGGGTGGGCCGCTCCACCGAGCACCCGGTGGTCGAGCGTCTGGACTACCTGGAGCTCGACACCTCCAAGGAATGCACCCGCGACGGCGGGCAGTACATCAACTGTGACACCCTCAAGGCCATCTCGGCCGACACCGACCGCACCTGGCGCAAGGTGGACAGCGTGCTGCTGCCGACCACCGGCTACACGCTGAGCGCCCAGTTCGGCTCCGGCCTGGCCGATGGCAGCGCCACGCGCCGCGGCGTCTTCGGCCGCGCCTATGGTCGGCTGACGATGTACTGGCCGGTGGGAGGCTGGTACACCCAGGGCCGGCTGGAGCTGGGCAAGGTGCTCACGCCCGCGGGCGTGCAGGTGCCAGACAGCCTGCGCTTCCGGGCTGGCGGCGACAACTCGGTGCGCGGCTATGCCTACCGCACGCTGGCGCCCAGCACCCCGGACGGCGGCATCACCGGCGGCCGCATGCTGTTCACCACCAGCGTCGAAGTGGCCCACCCCATCTCGGACAGCCTGCCCTCGGTCTGGGGCGCCCTCTTCGTCGACGCCGGCCGGGCGGCCGACAAGATCAGCGAGCTCAAGCCTGCCCTGGGCTACGGCCTGGGCGTGCGCTGGCGCAGCCCGGTCGGCCCGCTGGCGGTGGACTGGGCCTGGGGCCAGGAAGACCACCGGGGCCGGATCCACCTGAACGTGGGCATCGCCTTCTGAGCACGACCATGTCCGACGCGCCCACCGACCTGCCTCCCCCGCCGACGCCCGGCACGGTGCCGCGCCGCTGGCGCCGGGGCCTGGCCATCGGTGCTGTGGTCGCCACGGCGGCCGGCCTGCTGGGACTGGGCAGCCTGGGCACCTGGGTCTGGCGCAGCGAAGCCGGGCTGGACTGGGCCCTGGCCCAGGTGCCCGGGCTGACGGTGACCGGAGCCCAGGGCTCGCTGGCCGGCGGCCGCTTCCAGGCCCGGCAGCTGCACCTGAGCCTGTCCAGCGGCACGCTGGACATTGAGAACCTCCGCCTGGATGGCCTGCGAACCCAGCCCGGCGCGCGCCCGGGCAACTGGCTGCGCCTGACCGTCGGCCAGGTGGCGGCGCAAGATCTGCGCTGGCAATCCCGCCCCGGCCAACCGCCCAGTCCCCCACCCACCAACCTGGGGCTGCCGCTGGACCTGGACGTGGCCCGCTTGACCGTGGCCCGGCTGGAGATCGACCAACTGCCCGCCCTGCTGGACCTGCAGGCCCAGGTGGCCCTGGGGGCTGAGCGGGGCCGCCAACACAGCATCACCCTACAGCACCTGGCCACCGACCGCCTGAGCCTGCAAGGCCAGGCCCGCATCGGCACCCATGGCAACCTGGCCGTGGACGCCCGCCTGCAGGCCCGCAGCCTGCCCGGCAACGGCGGCTGGATGCCCTGGCAGGCCAGCCTGCAGCTGCAGGGCCCGCTCCAGGACCTGCAGCTGCAGGCCCGGCTCGATGGCCAGCCCCCCCATGCCAACGGACCCGCCCCCCACGCCGAGCTGCAGACCCAGCTGATGCCGTTCGCGGCCTGGCCACTGGGCGCGCTGAGCCTCCAGACCCAGGCCCTGGACCTGGCCAGCCTCAGCAGCCAGGCGCCCCGGACCCGGCTGGATGCCAAGGTGGTGCTGCGCAGCGCCGGGCTGGACCGGCCGGCCGAAGCCACCCTGGACATCGCCAACCACAGCCCCGGCCGCTGGGACCAAGGCTTGCTGCCGCTGCGCTCAGCCAGCTTGGCGCTGGCAGGCACCCCGCAGCCGCTGAAGACGCTGACCCTGACCCGCCTGACGCTGGAGTGGGCCAATGCCCAGGGCGCGGCCGGGCGCTGGACCGGAGAGGGCCGCTACCGGGTGGAAGGCGGACAGGGCCTGGCCGACCTCACCCTGCAGATCAGCCAGTGGCAACCGGCGGCCCTGGACCCGCGCCTGCCGGCCATGCAGTTGAGCGGCCCGCTGACCGTCCACGCCGACGGCCTGCCCTCGCCAGGCGCGGCCAGCGCGGGCACGCCGTCCCCCCGCCTGACCCTGGCCACGGAGTTGAAGGGCCCTTTGCAGACCGGCGCCGGCAACAAGCTGCCCGCCAGCCTGCTGCTGGACGGCCAGTTCGCACGGGATGCCGTGACGCTGCGCACCCTGCAGCTCCAGGCCGGCGAGGCCCAGGCCCGCCTGGTGGGCGAAGCGCGTCGGCAGCCCTCGGCCCTGTGGCAGTGGCGGCTGCAAGGCCATCTGCAGGACCTGGACCTGCGCACCTGGTGGCCTGGCGAGCCCGACAGCGAATGGCGGCGGGCGCCGCAACGTCTGGTGATGGACCTGGACACCCAGGGCAGTCTGCCGGAGACCGTGCCCCCCGAGCCCATGGCCCTGTGGAACGCGCTGCGCGGGCAGCTGCAGCTGGTGGTGCACCCCAGCGTGATGGCCGGGGTGCCCGTGCAAGGCCGGCTGGACATCGACAAACGCGGCGAGCAGCAGCAGGCCCTGGCGGACCTGCAACTGGACGATGGACGCCTGCAGGCCCAATGGCAAGGCCGGCTGCAGGCGCCGGAGGCCTCGACCGCGCAGATCGACCTGAAACTGCCCCATCTGCAAAGCCTGGCCCCCTGGCTTCGGCTGTCGCCCGCGCTGTCCGCCTGGGCCCCGCAGGCTGGCCAGTTGGAAGCCCAGGCCCGGCTCAGCCCTTCGGCCCAGGCCCCGGCCTGGCAAGGCCAGGCCAAACTGCAAGGGCTGCAGGCCGGGCCCCTGAAGCTGCAACAGCTGACCTTCAACGGCCAGGGGCGACTGGACGCCTCGTCGCCCCTGCAAGCCAGCCTGCAGCTCGACGGCCTGCAACAGGGGGAGCGGCGCATCACCCACCTGGAAAGCCGCCTGGGGGGCTCGCCGCGCGACCACCACCTGAGCCTGCGGGCCGACAGCAGCCTGCGCCCACCCGCCTGGCTGGAACGCCTGGCGGGCAACCGCGGCGGCGGTCGGGCCCAGCTGAGTGCCGAACTCGATGGCCACTGGCAGAGCGACACCGATGGCGGCCACTGGCAGGGCACCCTGCGCGAGGCGCTGCTGCGCAGTGCCGATGGCAGCGGCCAGCCCTGGCTGGCCCTGCACGGCGTGCAGGCGACACTGCGCCGCTCGGCCACCGGGGAGCTGGCGCAAGCCACCCTCGCGCCAGGCGCCCTGGAGCTGCCGGGCGGGGCTGCCCTGCGCTGGACCCAGGCCGACTGGCAGGCCGGCAGCGAGGCCCACCCGCCCCACCTGCTGCTGAAAGCCCGACTCGATCCGCTGACGGTGGCGCCCCTGCTGGCCAAGGCACAACCCGACATGATGTGGGCCGGCGACCTGAAGCTGGGCGCCAGCCTGGACCTGGCCTGGGACCGGCAGCTGAGCCTGGACCTGGTGATGGAACGCCGGAGCGGGGACCTGAGCATCGACGAGGACGGTCTGCTGTCCACCCCTGGCCGGCTGCCGCTGGAACTGAGCGACCTGCGCCTGGCGCTCAATGCGCACGAGGGCACCTGGCAGTTCACCCAGGGGCTGGCAGGCCGCCACCTCGGCGTGCTGGGCGGCGCGCTGACGGCCCATACCGCCCCCGAACGGCTGTGGCCGGACGAGCAGGCCAGCCTGCAAGGCAGCTTCAACCTGCAGGTGGCCAGCCTGGGCGCCTGGGCGTCCTGGGTGCCCGCGGGCTGGCGCCTGGGTGGCAACCTCCAGGCCCAGGGCCTGGTCAACGGGCGCTGGGGTGCCCCTCAGGTCGCAGGCCAGGTCACAGGCCAGGGGCTGAGCCTGCGCAATGCCCTGCAGGGCGTGGAGCTGGGCGAAGGCGTCCTGAAGCTGAGGCTCGAGGGCAGCCAGGCCCAGCTCGACACCCTGAAGCTGCGCGGCGGCGACGGCTGGATCGAAGCCACGGGCCAGGCCGAGCTGGGCGAGCACCCGCAGGCCCGTGTGGGCATCACGGCGCAGCACTTCCGCGCCATCGGTCGGCTGGATCGACGCATCGTCGCCAGCGGACAAGCCACCCTGCAACTCGACAAGGACCTGCTGGCCCTGGACGGCCAGATCGGCATCGACGAAGGGCTGATCGACCTCAGCCGAGGCGATGGCCCGACGCTGTCGGACGATGTTGTGATCGCCGGCAGCCAGACCAGCAACGGCAACCAGGACACCAACGGCAACACCCCCAAGCGCACCAGCCGCCTGAACCTTGCCCTGGACCTGGGCAAGCAGCTGCGCCTGAAGGGGCGGGGCATCGACACCTCGCTGCAAGGCACGCTGAAGCTGACCAATCCGCAGGGCCGGCTGGCCCTGAACGGCACGGTGCGCACCGTGCGCGGCACCTACAAGGCCTACGGCCAGAACCTGCGCATCGAGCGTGGGGACATCATGTTCAGCGGCCCCATGGACGACCCGCGACTGGACATCTACGCTGCCCGCCCCAACCTGGACGTGAACGTCGGTGTGGCCATCACCGGCACTGCCCTGAACCCGCGGGTGCGGCTGGCCAGCGACACCGACATGAGTGACACCGAACGCCTGAGCTGGCTGGTGATGGGCCGCGCACCCGACAACCTGGGCGAGGCCGACACCGCCCTGCTGCAGCGCGCCGCCCTGGCGCTGCTGGCCGGCGACGGTGAAAGCCCCACCGACAAGGTGCTGGGTGCCATCGGCCTGACCGACTTCGGCATGCGCCACGACACCAGCACCACCAGTTCCGGCGCCACGGTGCAGTCCACCATCTTCAACGTCGGCAAGCAGCTCAGCAACCGCTGGTACGTGGGCTACGAACGCAGCATCAACGCCGCCACCGGCAACTGGCAGCTGATCTACCGCGCCGCCCAGCGCTTCACGCTGCGGGCCCAGTCCGGCGAGGACAACGCCGTGGACGCCATCTGGTCCTGGCGCTGGGACTGAAGAGTCCTGGCACATGTCACAATCAAAGGCTGGCATGCCGCCGTAGTTCAATGGATAGAACGGGGACCTCCTAAGTCTCAGATGCAGGTTCGATTCCTGCCGGGGGCGCCACATTCAGACAATCCTGGACATCCCAGAACATCCAAGCCCCGCCACTTTCATAGGTGAGCGGGGCTTTTTCTTGCCTTCGTTGTCTGGAATCGTCCAGGATCGTCCGTTTACATCCGGGGGCAAGTGGGGGCAACATTGGGGGCCAGACCCGAACTCAGTTTGGAGTTGCCCCCAAGATGCCGCTCACCAACACCGCTGCACACAACGCCAAGCCTGGCGACAAGACACTGCGCCTCTTCGACGGTGGCGGCCTTTATCTGGAGGTCTCGCCCGCTGGGGGCAAGTGGTGGCGCCTGAAGTACCGCTTTGGCGGCAAGGAAAAGCGGATCTCCCTGGGCACCTACCCAGACACCTCGCTGAAGACAGCCCGGGACAGGCGCGACGAGGCCCGCCAGCTGCTCGCCTCAGGTGTCGACCCTTCCAGCGAACGGCAGGCCGCCAAGAAGCAGGCCCAGCAAGAGGCGGCCACCTCCCTACGCCACGTGGCAGAAGACTGGATGGATCACCAGGCCGCCCGCTGGACGCCCAAGACACTGGAGCGGCTCAGGGCGAACCTAGAGGCGGATGTCTTCCCAGAGTTGGGGGCAATGCCCGTCGGAGACATTCGGGCCAAACATGTCCTGCAGGTGGTGCGCCAGATTGAGGCTCGCGGTGCGGGGGAGACCGCCGCGCGCACCCTGCAGCGCATCAAGGCGGTCTTTCGGTACGCCGTGCGGGAAGAGCTCATCGAGACAAATCCAACCCTGGATGTTGTCCCCAACGAGGTGCTCAAGCCCCGCAAGGTGACCCACCGGGCAGCCTTGCCCGAGGCCGAACTGCCCGGTTTCCTGACCAGGCTGGACGCCTACGAAGGCGACGCCGCCACCGCCAACGCCCTGCGCCTGCTGATGCTCACTGCCCTGCGTCCCGGCGAGCTCCGCGGCGCCATGTGGGAAGAAATCGACCTGGAAGCCGCCCGGTGGCGCGTCCCGGCCGAACGAATGAAGATGAAGGCCGAACATTTGGTTCCGCTGTCGCGCCAAGCGGTAGCGCTGCTGGAGGCTATCCGACCCCACGGCGAGGCCGCCGGCTTGGTGTTCCCCAGCCCCTACTACCCGGGCAAGCCGCTGTCGGAAAACACGCTCAATAGCGCCCTGTCCCGCATGGGCTACAAGGGCATTGCCACCGCTCACGGCTTCCGGGCGCTCTTTTCCACCGTGGCGAACGAATGCGGGCATGACCCTGACGTGATCGAGCGGCAGCTGGCCCATGTGGAGCGCAACGAGGTGCGGGCCGCCTATCACCGGTCCACCTACCTGGCTGGCCGGGCCAAGCTGATGCAGTGGTGGGCCGACTACCTGGACGGGAAGCGGCTGGGCAACGTCAGGCCACTGAGGTCAAGGCGCGCCTGATGTCAGATTGCTAGTCCGTCCGTACCAAACAAGAGGGATAGAGCAACGCCAGGCGGTGTGCGCCGCCCTTAGGCTTCTGGACTCTGAATCGAGGAGGAAGAGAGATGCACTACACGACCGAACGGCTGATGAACGGGGACACCTCTGTCTTAGACAGCTTCGTTGTCGCCAAGAGGCGTTGGGAAGGCCTATTCAAGGATCTGGAGACGGTTGACCCATCTGACCTGGCCGAACGGATCTCCACCGAACAGCACTGGTTTGAACACCACTGTGGCGGACGGTGGCCGGGACAGGAGGTCATGGCGGTAACAGCCTTTGCAGCCATCTTTTCGGTTCGGGATGGGTGGGACGGGAAAGAACACCTGGGAGAGAAGATTGCTCAGGCATTCGCTGACAGCTCCTGCAGTGGGGAGGTGAAGGCGGCCGCGCGCAAGGCCGCGAAGAGTTACTGGCTCGAGAGTTGAGCGCACTCAGCGGCGCAATCCTTGCCTTGAGGCGTGACCCGCGGGGGCATTCATCGCACTGTGTTCCCAGATGAAAGCACCTTGCCGGGCTCGCTCAATCCCGTTCCTTTCGTGGTGAAACGTCCGCGGCGGACTGCTCCCAAAGCTGGTGCTCGCCGTAGAGCTTCAGCGCAATGCGGCCGCGCGGGCCTTGTCGGTTCTTTGCGACCTTGGCCAAGACGGTCAGTGCCCGATCGACCTCACGGGCCAATGGGTGCAGCAAGATCACCGTGTCGGCGTCCTCCTCCACCGCCCCAGACTCCTTGAGGTGGTGCAACTGGGGCTCGCCGCCCTCTGTGGAGCGGTTGAGCTGGCTCAGCGCCAGCACGCACACGTCCAGTTCCTTGGCCAGCTGCTTCAGACCTCGGCTGATCTGCTCGATCTGATGGTGCCGCTTGTCATTGGTGCTGGTGCTGCTGCAGAGCTGCAGGTAGTCCACCACCACCAGCGCCAGCCCACGCCGCTGCTTGACCTGACGCGCCTTGGCCCGGATATCCAGCAGGGTCAGCGCTGGCTGATCGTCGATGAAGAGCGGCAGCCGGTTCATGGCCTCGGCCGCCTCGGCCATCCGGGACCAGTCTTCATCCACGAAGCGCCCGGTGGTGAGCGCATCCATGGACACCCGGCCTAGGTTGGCCGCGCAGCGGTCCACCAGCTCGCCGGCCGGCATCTCCTGGCTCAGCATCAGCACCGGCTGCCCCCGGGCCGCCACGCTCAGCGCCATCTGCCCGGCCAGGGAGGACTTGCCCACCGAGGGTCTGGCCGCCAGCACCACCACCTTGCCAGGCTTGAATCCGCCCCCCAGGGCGCTGTCGATGCCATCGAGCCCCGTCGGTACTCCCGGGGTCGTTTCGCCGGCTCCCAGTGCCTGCCAATGGTCGATGCGGGCCGCCGCCAGGTCGGAGATGGATCGAGGCTCTGCCGCTGCCTTGGTGCGCTGGATACCACCCAACAGGACCGCCGCACGGTCCAGTAGTTGATCGGCGTCGTCGGACTCGCCCACCAGCGCCAGCATCTGCTCGGCCGCCTGGGCCAGTGCACGGCGGGTCGCCTTGTCGATCACGGTCTGGGCGTAGCGCTTCACGCCGGCGGCGCTGGGCACGGACTGGGCCAGCTCGGTCAGGTACGGCAAGCCGCCGCAGTCCTCGGCCTGGCCAGCGGCCTGCAGGCGCTCCAGCACGGTCACCTGGTCCACGGGCTGGCTGAGGGCGTTGAGGTCGGCCACGGCCCGCCAGATGGCACGGTGCCGGCTGTCGAAGAAGTGGTCGGCCTCAAGGTGGCAATCCGCTACACGCCACCATGCATCAGGGGCGAGCATCAGGGCGCCCAACACGGCCTGCTCGGATTCCTGGCTCCACGGCCGGTGGATCTGCTCACGCGCGCTCATGGGAGCCTTCGAAGACGTGGTCGCAGTCCAGCAGGTCATTACCGCCCCGCTGGCGCTGGGTGCGTGCCCCTTCCGCCAGCTTGGGAGGGAACAGCCCCTGATAGCCCGCAGCAATGCTATTGGCAATCACAGCGGCCGGTAAGTGGCCTTCAGCTCGGTAGCCGTCCAGAGCCTTGATCTGGGCATCGGCGGCGCGCTGGGTGATCGGCTTGCGGCGCTCCTTGCGGTCAGCCACCCAGGCCTGCCAGGATTCGCGAGGGAGCCATTCCGGGAGGTCGATCAGCGAAGCGTCGAAACCCGAAGCTGCGCGCTTGCGCGCAACTGACGGTTCCTGACGGTTCAATGACGGTTCGTCTGCAATGGGTTGCAGGGGTTTCGCGCACTCCATTGCAGGGGTAGGCGCACTGCGTTGCAGGGGTGCACTGCGTTGCAGGGGTGCACTGCCTTGCAGGGGTGAGGCTCCAAGTTGGGAGAGCATGATGCGGTAGCGGTTGGTGCCCCTCGGGCCCTCGTTCTTCAGAACGCGCAGTTCGCCGCTGGCCTGTAGGGCATTGAGGATGTAGTTCGCATTCCGGGGTTGCATGCGGCACTTGCGCGACAGAGATGCAACAGAGGGGTAGCTGTTGCCCTCGTCATCGGAGTAGTCGGCCAGCACGACGAGCATCAGCAGCTCCGTGCCAGCGTGCTGGGAATGCTCGAGAACGGCTGAGATGCAGCGAACGCTCACCTCCCGGTTCTCCCACATCCGCGTCGGTGCTGGCGAGCAGCCGGGACCTGGCAGGTGCGACGCACCCCTTTCGAGAGCACCGGGGCCAAGATGTCGGCGAAGCCTTCGATACCAGCACGATCTCGGAATTCGTCGAGAAGCGCGGTGTGCGTCAGCTGCGAGGCAGCGTGCGGATTGGGAGCGCTGGCCAGATCAGCGAGCAGATTCCTGGCACGGTCGGCACCAGAGATGAGGTTTCGGGGAGCGGGGTATCTCTTCGCAATCTCCTGGCGAATCTCCCACAGCCGCTTCAATGCCGATCTCGCCGCAGGACTGAGGTCAGCCTGGGCGCCGCCGGACTCCAGCGCCAGCGGCCGCTGAACATCAGCACGAGGCATATCACTCGCCCTTCTGTGCTTGAGCAGCGCGTTCAGCCTTGGCTTGGAGCCACTGCTTCACATCGCCGGCGCGGTAGCGAACGCAGCGCGTCGACAGGTGAATGGGCTTCGGGAAATCAGGGTCCCGCGCAGCCAGTGCGTAGCGTGTGGACCGGCTGAAGCCCCCCTGCGCATCAAGCCAAGCCCCTGGCACCAAAGCGTCGTCATTGCCTGCGAAGGCGAGGCTTTGGAGCGTCAGATTCCTCTTCAGTGCGTTGCCGTCCATGATGCGCTGTCATCGTGTTGCGATGTCCGGCATCGTTGAACGACCGTTCTTCTCCCCTGCAACTATCCCCCGGCACTTTTTTTGAGGGGGAGAAGGATCAGGACGCTGTGTTTTTGATTTTTTTGCCAGCCAGGAGGTTGCCCCATGCCTTTTCAAAGGCCTTCCGCTCAGCCTGGACGTCGCCAAGAAGGCGCTTCCATTTCGGACTGCTTCTCAACCGCTCCCAGGCAGCCTGCTTGGCCCCACCCTTGCCCGGCCCATACGGTGGCAGCTCCAAGGGGTTGTGGCCGAGTTCCTCCAGCGTCTGCAGGATCAGCTCGCCCCTCTGCTCGATGACGGTCGCGGTGCCCTTGGGCCTCTTGTCACAGCCCCCAGAGAACATCTCTCGCACCATGCGATTGAGCCAGTCGATTTCCTCGTCTTCCGACCGTCGCCTGTCCGCCTGCATCTGCTCTGTCGGGGTCGAATCTGCATCGGATCGATCCAGGTCGCGCCAACGGGTTGATGCCATTGGTCCAAGGGCATCGAATGCCTGTTCCAGCAGAGCTGTGGCCTCTTCGACCGCACAGCGGCAAACGGAGTCCTCCACAGAGGTGAGCAGATCCAGCAGGTAATGCGCAGCTGAGGGTGGATCTGGGAATGAAGCCGAGATAGCTGGATGCAGTAGAAAGGCCGCCAGCTTTCGTCCGTCGAATGGGATCGGCAGCAATGGAGCCTCTCGCGGGTCAGCCTGCTTCAGCTCACACTGAGGACCCCAACGCCACACTGGCGAGAACCACAGCGTCGCCTCAAGATCTGGCGCGAGATGAACGCCCGTGTCTTCACGGAACACCATCAAGCCGGGCTCTCCCAGGAGGGGGAGCAACTCCCAAATTCGCCGGGCCGTGGCCGCGCCGTAGGTTCTGCTGCTATCGATCAAAGCGCGCTCCTGCTGCGCAATCCTGAAGAGGGTGCCCCGGCAGGAGGATCAGGAGCCCTCTCTTCGGTTCGCGGGCCTATCGGGGGCATAACTTGGGCGATCAGTCGAGGTCGATGGTGGGGTCCAGGTACTCCATGGCGTGATCCATGGCCCGCATGATGCCTGCCGCCTCGCTCAGGCTCTCAAACACCAGCCCACCACGCTCCGGAATCGATCCGGCCGCGAGGCGCAAGACGCTGATGGCTTGGCACCAGGCCTGCTGGAACTCAAGCCGCCCCGGCCTCGGCTCGGATTGGAGCCTGGCCACGGTCTGAGACACCCCCGCAAGCGCGTGACGAACGTCGTACCGCCAGGGACCGCTGTCGGCCTTGCTGATCAGGTCAGCGCACGTTGCCAGGTGCCCCTCGATCAGCGAGCACGCAAGGGACATCACTTGCTCCACAGACGGCAGGGTGATCTCCGATGGCTTGATGTTGGACTTCTTGTTCATGCTGAAACTCCTTGAGTTGAGGTTGTGCCGCGCGCGGCGTGACCGCGCCGATGCGGGATGGTCATGTTCTCTGCCATGCGGGCGGCCAGCAGCATCGCGTTGGCCTGCTGGGCCAGGTTGGACAGGCTGAAGAGCAGCTTCGACAAGCTGCGCCCGTCCAGGAAGGCGCCAGTCACCGGGACGCTTCCATCCGGGGTCTCGTCGCCGGCAACCTGCACCGCCAGCGCGCTCATCAGGGCCGCCAGGTCTTCCGTCATCGCCACGCCGCCGTCACCACACAGGCGCAGAGCCTGCAGGTCCGCATCCGACAGGTTCTCTTCGGCCCGGTCCAGCAGGCCCGTCAGCAGGTCAGCCAGATCGGCGGTTCTCAGTGGGGGAAAGGTCTTCTTGCTCATGACAAGCCCCCTTGCGCAGGCAGCGCCAGCACCAGCGGCAGCGCCACCAGGCACAGCACGCACCACAGGCCGATGGCCTGATCCTGATCGGCCACCACGCGAGCGGCCACGTGCACCACGCGGCCCAGGGCGGCGCGGATCTTCCTTCGCATCGTCATCTCAGCCCTTTCGGATTCGGTACTGGACCTCGGCCGCATGGGCGGCCATCCACTGCGCATCGGCTTGGCCGTGAGCGGCCTGGGCTTGGGCCTGCAAGGCCCGCAGCACGGCGCCCAGCCGATGGATGCGGCCGGTGTCGCCGGCCTCGGCCTCGCCCACCAGTTCGGTGGCCAAGATGGACAGGCTGAGCACATCACCCACGGCCCGGGTGACACCTTCGAGTGCCGCGGCGTTCATGCGGCCTCCGGTGCACCGCTGGCGCTGGTGGAGGGCTCTGCATCGATCGCGGCGGTCAGCAGCTCATCGGCTTTGATGTGCACACCCTCGATCTGATCCGCCATGGCGCGCACCAAGGAACCCAGGTGGTGGGCGTTGATGGTGCTGCCGGCCTCAACCTCCCGGACGAGGCCCGTTGCCATCACCGACAGGCTGACCAGATCACTGATGGCCAGGTTCAGGCTCTGGAGTTGTCCGGTGCTCATGCTGTCTCCTCCCCGGTGGAGCTCGTCTTGCGGGCGGACTCGGCGGAATAGGCGGCCAGGTCGATGGCCTGCGCCAGCGCGCGGGCCTGGACCACCGTGAGGCGGCTGATTCGCTCGCCGTCGGCATCCTGCAGCGCGATGGAAACCGGCGTCGGATCGCCAGCCTGGCGCGAGCGGTAGACGCTCAGCATCAGGTCACCGGCCAAGCAGACGCCTTGCAAGCGACGGGTGCGGGTGGACGCGGGAACGCGGTGGAAGGGGCGCGATGTGGCGCCTGGGGTGGGAATGGGCGCAGCGGCGCCCAGGGGGTTACCAGCCATGGTGTTTGTTGGCTCCTGTGTTGCGGTCATCAGCAACCGCACCCCCCGCTTCCAAACGGGGGTGGCGGCCCAAGACGGGCGTTGGAAGACCGGAACACAGGGACCGGCGCACACAAAGGTGCCACCCGTCCGGGCCGCCGTAGAAAACCGGGGCACCAGACGTTGACGCGCAAAGAAAAAGCCGCACTTGAGGCGGCCGCGCGCCTGTGTTTTCCAGGCTTCCACACCTGCCGACTTTCGTCGGTGGCCACTGCATGTGCAGCGGTTGAGGGCAGTGTGCCCGAACCACACACAGGAGAGCAAGCCCCCCGGGGTCCTCCAGAGTAAGGGCGCGACGGGAAGGTCAGGTTTGGACAGGTCCGGACGTCAAGTTTTGACAGGCTCCAGAGCCACGGCAGACCCGCCAAGATCGGTGCGTCCAGCGCCAGCCGGTTTCAGGTTTTTTCAGGTTTCCCGGGCTGCTGCGGCCAGCGCCAGAGGCGCCGGGACGGGTCCCATTCCTCCAGAGGATGCCGCCAGGATCAGCGCCGCGTCTTTACGGCAAGTTCAGCGGCCCGCATCAGTACGTGCAGATCCGAACCCAGTTGGACCATGGTGTTGCCCGTCTGAATGGCGATGGCCTGGGCCGCCGTGCCGGCCATCAGACTGGACAGCATGCGATCCTCCCGTGGGGTGAGGGTCAAGACTTCGTCGCCAATCTCGATCTTCACCCGGCCGTCGGACAGGATGGTCTTGCTGATGTCGCGGGCCGGCGGGTGCGTCTCCACAGGCACATAGACGCCACGCAATACCCGCTTGAGCTTCTGGTCATCGACCAAGGCCCGCAGCCGGTCATCCACGACCGTCAGCTTCAACCCCGTGAGCCTGGCCACCGTCTCACGGGTGGCGACCTGCTCCAGCGCGTGCAGGTCGACCACGGCGTCATAGACGCGCTGGGTGCTGGTGATCTCCACGGTGGCGGTCATCGCGCGGACTCCCCCTGGCTGGCCATCAAGGTCCCGAGCGTCACAGCGGGCAGCCCTCGGGGCGGCGGTAGCGGTTTGCGCACCAGAGCCGGGGCGATGTTCTGCGCCTGGCGCTGCTGCACGTTCCTGGCGAACCCAGAGACGGTTGGACCCAGACCCAGCAGCGGCACCTTGGACGCCAGGCGGTCCAGAAGGTCCAGGCCTCGCCCGGCCAGGAGCGCGCCGGAGTTGCTGTTGTTCACTGCGGAACCCACCGGCTGAGCTGTGGCGAACTGCGCCACCCGGCCGACGGCTTTGAGCTGGGCCACCTCCTCCTTGCTGAAGAACTGCCCCAGCTTGCGCGGGCCCAGAGCCATCAGCGCCCGGTTGTAGCCGCTGGCGCTGAACTTCCCCGTCTCGTCAGCCGCGGCGCCGATGGCGGCCGTCTTCAGGTGCGCGGCGATGCTCCCCCGCACGGCCTGCAGGGACTGCGGATCGCTGCGGCGCAACTCGCTGGCCAGGCGCCCGGTGTCCTCCACCTTGGCGCCGCGGCTGATGACGTAGCGCTGCACGAAGTCATCCGGCGCAGCGGTGCCTTCGTACACCGCCTTGAGGCCCGGGATGGCCTCCACGCGCTGCATCATGTCCCGGTTCGCCAGCCGGGCCCGGTTGAAGGCCTCCACGGCTTGCTCGCCGGCCTGAACCCCGGCCGCAGGACTGCCCTGGCCGAGTCCGAGCACGGGGGTCTCGTCCAGCGCCTGCCGCACCAGCCCCAGGGCCATGCGGGTCTGCCCGTCACTGCTGGCCCGCTGCAGCTGGCCCATGGCGGTCTTGAGCTGCTCCGCGTAGTCGACTGTGAAGGGGACCTCGCCTGCGGCAATGCGGTTCAGGTGCTGCCCCACCGAAGGCGGTAGCGCGCTGCCCAGCAGTGCCTCATCCAACAGGCTGTTGGCCCGACTGGTGAAGGCGCTCCCGTCCAGCGGGAAGCTCCGGCCAGCGCTGTCTCGGGCCTGGCTGTACAGCACGCCAACGGCGGCCCGGTCGGCATCCAGGCCGCGCTGCAGCGTGTCGATCGCCTGGGTGCCGACCGCATGGGCATCGCCTGCGCCCCCCGCCCCCAGACGGTTCAGGCTGTCGATCAAGGCGGCGTTGTTCTCGTTCTGCACGCGGGCCAGGCCATGCAGCCCGGTGTCGCTGGCGTTCGCCCCCATGCGGGCCAGGTTCTGCTCGCGGGTGATCTGCACCGGATCCAGGCTCAGCATGCCCCGGGTGGGCGTGGCGCCGACACGCTGGAAGTCCAGCAGCCGAGAGACTGCCCCGGGGTCCAGGGTTTGGCCTGTGCCCAGCGCCTGCTCCACCTCGGCGCGCAGTCCCTGCCGCAGCGACTCGGGGACCTCGGCCCAGTTCACGCCCGCCTGGTCCAGGGCCTGCCCGATCTGCTGCTCCATCCGCTGTGTGCGGGCAGGCAGGAGCACGCTGGCCGAGCGAACGCCGGAGCGGGCCGCCTGCATCAGACCCCCCAAGGTCAAGCCGCCGGCAAGACCCGCGCCCAGTTGCATGGCGTCATTGCCGCCAGCCTCCCGGGAGACGCCAGCGCCAGCACCGGTACCGACAGCGCCCACCATCTGCTCGGCGGGGTTGGCGGCCAGGGTCTGTGCCGCGGACTGCAGCATCCCGGGCTTGGCCAGTTGAGCCACCTTCCCCGCCGCGCCGGCCATGCCCGCGCCTCCGGCCAGGAATCGGGTGGCATCGCCCACCACCCGTTCCGTGGCGTCTTGAGGCTTGGGCAGACCGATCGCATCGGCCAGCTCGGTAGCTGTCTGGCCCAGGGGCCGCCCCTCCTGCGCACCCAGGGCACGCATGGCGGGATCGGTCACCAGCTTGCGGATGGGTTCTGTGACAACCTCGGCGGCCTGGCCCAGACCTTCCAGGCCGTAGCGGGCTGTCAGGCCCACCTGGCGCCCCAGCTCTTTGCCGGCACCCACCAGCTGCTGAGCCAGACCCGGCTCGGGCTTCTGGGCCGCCTCGGGCGTTGAGGCACTCGGCCCCTGCGCAGGGGCTGCATCCCATGTCACGTGCGCCGGGTCGATGGACGTCGCCTGCGCCCGGGCGGGCTGATCCCAGGTCACGGAGGAGGGATCGATGCCCGGCGCGGATGGTGTGGATTGGTCAGTCGGCATAGCTGATGCTCCCATCGCTGTACTGGACGACCTTTCGGCCGTTGTGGGTGCCGGTGCGGGTCACCGCGCGCTGCTGTAGCGGCGCCTGTTGCTGGGCCTGTTGCCCGCCGGCAGCGCTGGCCGCCTGATCGGCCGCAGATACCACCTGGCCAACTCGGTTCTGATGGTCGGGCACCTCGGCCAACATGCCCTGCGTGGCCAGCTCGCGATTGCGCCGCTTTTGCACGATCACCTCCGAGCTGTCCCCGGGCTGGGGGAAGTACTGCCGGCGGGCGTTTTGGAACTCGGACTCGCTGATGGCGGCCCCCGACTCCCGGCGCAGCACCGCGTTCACGAAGTCCCGCTGGGCCTGCTCCACCTGCTGCTGCTGTGGTGTCTGGGTCCAGTTGGCCGCCACCCCGGCACCCACGGAATCCGCCATGCGCTTGAGCTTGAGATAGCCCGGTTGTTCAACGCCTGCCGCAGCCAGAGCATCCAGGGCTTTGCCGGACTCGAGCATGCGGGTGCCGAACTGCAGGGCCTTGGCCTGGGTGTCGGTCAGGTTGTTGCGACCCTTGGGGGTGTTGGGGTCTGCTGGGCCGCCCGGGATGAACTCCAGCCCCGTGCCGTCGGCCTTGACGCGGTAACCGCTCGGGACACCAGCGCCAGCAGCGCGAGTGGCATCGATGCCCAGCCGGGCCCTCTCGATGGCCACTTGGTCGGCCTGCTGCTGAACGGCCCGCTGCTCACGGGCGGCGGCCAGCTGCAGCTGAAGAAGCGACCGCCCGTCTTCGCCTGCCTGCTGCATCCCTTCGCGCTGGGTGGCTCCGCTCTCGTGCATGGCGGCCTCCTGCGCGCTCATCGCGCCGCGCTGGCGGGCGGACTCCTGCGCCAGCGCAGCCTGATAGGCCTGCACTTCCGGGTTGTTCTCAGCGCCGGGCCCGCCCCACTTGCGGGTGTTCAGGATGGAGCTGGCCGCGGTGGCTGCGTTCTCCAGGTCCTTCTGGCGGCGCCAGTCGGAACCGATGCCCACGGCGCCCCCGGGCGCGGAGAATCCCACCGGTCCGGCCGGCTGGCTGGTCTGCAGCGCCGCGGCGGGCGCACCAGAAGAGCGGGCGGCGAGGTTGGTGGCCGCCGCCTGGCTCTGGGGTGTCGGCAGACCGCGCGGCGCGGCGCCGTCGATCGCCGCCTGGGTGCTGTCGCCGTAGCTGTTGCCCGCCCGGTAGACGCCAGGCAGGCCACGCACCTGGGTTGCCCCATCCTGGACAGGTGCATCAAGGCGCCGCGGGTCGTTGGGGTTGGTCCCTCGGCCCGGCATCGTCTGAACACCGATGCTGGCGCTGGTGGTGGGCGAAGGGGCTGATGGCGCCGCGCCCTGAGCCCCCAGGTTGCTGGCCGCATGCAGGCCATCCCCGGGACCGACTGAGGGTGCGCCCAGAGCGAAGCCACGCACCGAGCGCCCATCGTCCACCAGCCCCCCGTCGGCGAAGAAGTAGCGCGGCTGACCCTTTTCACCTTCACCGACCTCCTCGGCGATGACGCTGGCCATCGGGACGAAGCCGGCGGGCGCCACCGGCATGTGGGTGGCGTTCTTGATCTGGTCCAGGGCCTGCACTCCGATCGCATACACCTGCTCGGGCGGCATCTTGAACTCGCCGGCGCTCAAGGCCACCGGCACCTTGCCGCGCCCCATGGCTGACAGCGTGGGCTCCCCCACGGCGGCCGTGCTGTCGGCGGGCATGATGTAAGAGCCGTTGGGGACCTCGTCCTCCACATCATCGGACGTCCCCGTCCCAGGGCCTTGCACCAAGCCTCCATTGGCGAAGCCGCAGGTCGGGCATGCGCTGGCGCGCGGCTTCATGGGCGAGGTCTTGGCGCGCCGCGCCGGTTGAAAGCCTCGGATCGTTTCAGCTGCCATGACCTGAGGTCTCCTCTGTGACAGTGGTGACAGTGCCCCGCTTGCCTTCGAAGTAGGCATCCAGCTCCGACCGCTTGAACAACACCACCCGACTCCCCAGCCTGATGGGGCGCGGGAACGTGGGATCGTCTTTCATGCGGCGGCCAAGCGTGCGCCGGCTCAGCGAGTAGCGCGTGGCCGCCGCAGCCGGCCTGATCAGTTCGGGGTCCATGTCCACAACTGTCGCGACGTGGCCCGATCTGGCTAAACCCTATGCACGGCGGCCGTTCAACAGCGCCAGCACCGGCCCTCCCTGAAGCGTTCCGGCTTCAGCCGCAGTTGCCGGCTTCAGGCTTGCGAAAGGACAATGCAGGGCATCCCCGGCATCGCTGCGGGCGTTGGACAGCTGGGCGCCGATGGCGTCGGAATCTGTCGTGCCGGGGTGCTCTTGATCGGGTTTTGAGCCTGGCCCTGAGCCTGGCCCGCGCCATGGCTGGCGGCATCTGGACCGCCGCCGGCGCCAGCGTGGCGCCGTAGGTGCCCTGTTCTCCGATCCCCCCTTGGGGGCCTCGACAGGTCCCGATGCGGAAATTCCCGCATCGGTGATTTCAGCGACCAGCGCCTGGGTCTGCTTGTTGCGGACCCAGGCGCCGGGGCCGATGGCTGGGATGGCCGCCGCTGGCCCGGTGCAGATCATTCAGGCGACGCAGACATGCCCCCAAGTCTGGGGGCATCTTCCCAAGGGCTTCCAGCTGTTCCCAGCGAGCTTCTTGTGGCCGCTCAGCCTGCTCGGCCGCCAGACGCAGAGCCTGGGCCATCGTGGTGGGCACCATCGGCGCGGCCGGCCCCTGCATGGCGTCATAGGCCCGGATCACCTTCAGGTGAAAGGCAGGGCTGATCCACATGGCATAGGCGTAGACCAGTTCCTTCATGACGCAGGTTCCGCCGGCCGCTCCCTCGCGGGTAAAGACTGCCGACGAACCCTGCAAATCTGCAGAGTTCTCAATCTCATCTGCCAAGGCGCGGGCTTGAGCGCTGCGCAGCCAGAAGACCGGCTGGTGCGGGACTCCCCACAACTGCCGGGATACCGGTAGTTTGGATTTCATCCACCAGGGCGCGGGTCTGGGCCAGGGTGTCCGAGAGCTGTTCATCCACCATTGGTGGACGGACCAACACCTCAACCTCGGTCAGGCGTTCCACGGTGCGCTTCACGCTGTCGTGGCGGCAATGGAGCAGATCGGCAATCTCGCGGCTGCCCATCGTCAGCAGGCCGGCGGCGGGCTAATCTCACCCATAATTGTCCGTAGTAGTCCGCAGTCGTCCAATTGCAGCAGACCCACCGTGGGGGCAACTTTGGGGGCAACTCTGCAGCCCTCTCACCAGTTCCCCTGGGGAGTGAGATTACTGCCGGGCCCCTGGCGCCGCCCCTTCCGGGCCGATGCCGCGCGTGAGTCCTCGCTTACCCGCAAAGCCGCTTGAAAGCGGGCCCCAAGCCCCCCAAATCCCTGCAACTTTCCGGCCATATCCGGCTCTGAAGGTAGGTGGTCAGTTCTATACTGCTGGCCTGCGTGCATAGAAAGCGGGACGTCACACATGGGTGCCAAGTTGAAGATGGTGGGTCTGCTCACGATGGGAGCAGTGGCCGGCGCGCTGACCACCATCCAGTTCACGGCCGAAGCCCGGAACAGCTACGGCCCCCTGCCGCTCGAAGAGATGCAGCAGTTGGCGGCCGTGTTCGGCATGATCAAGACCGACTATGTCGAGCCGGTCGATGAGAAAAAGCTGATCACCGACGCCATCTCCGGCATGGTCGCCGGGCTGGATCCGCACTCCCAGTATTTCGACAAGAAGTCCTACAAGGAATTCCGCGAAGGCACCTCCGGCCGCTTCGTCGGCGTGGGCATCGAGATCGGCATGGAAGACGGCCTGGTCAAGATCGTCTCCCCGATCGAGGGCTCCCCTGCCTTCCGCGCCGGCCTGAAGTCCGGCGACCTGATCACGAAGATCGACGACACGGCCGTCAAGGGCCTGACCATGGACGAGGCCATCAAGCGCATGCGCGGTGAGCCCAACACCAAGGTCGTGCTAACCATCTTCCGCAAGAACGAGAACCGCAGCTTCCCGGCCACGATCACCCGCGAGGAGATCCACGTCCAGAGCGTGAAGGCCAAGATGATCGAGCCGGGCTACGGCTGGATCCGCATCACCCAGTTCCAGGACCGCACTGTCGACGACTTCGCCCGCAAGCTCGACGAGCTGTTCAAGCAGAACCCGCAGATGAAGGGCTTGGTGCTGGATCTGCGCAACGATCCGGGCGGCCTGCTGGAAAGCGCCGTGGCCGTGGCCGCCACCTTCCTGCCGGCCAATGCCGTGGTGGTGAGCACCAACGGCCAGATCCCCGAATCCAAGGCCACCTTCCGCGCCACGCCGGACGACTACCTGCGCCGTGGCGGCAGCGACCCGCTCAAGAAGCTGCCGGCCGCGCTGAAGTCGGTGCCCATGGTGGTGCTGGTCAACGAAGGCTCGGCCTCGGCCAGCGAAATCGTCGCCGGCGCCCTGCAGGACCAGAAGCGCGCCACGCTGATGGGCGCCCAGACCTTTGGCAAGGGCTCGGTGCAAACGGTGCGCCCGCTCTCGGCCGAAACCGCGCTGAAGATCACCACCGCCCGCTACTACACCCCCAGCGGTCGCTCCATCCAGGCCAAGGGCATCGTGCCCGACGTGTGGCTCGACGAGACCGCCGAGGGCAATGTCTTCGCCGCCCTGCGCACCCGCGAGGCCGACCTCGACAAGCACCTGGCCAATGGCCCTGAAGCCAAGGAAGATGCCGATCGCGAGAAGGCCCGCGAGGAAGCCCGCCAGAAGCTCGAAGAGCAGCTGGCCAAGGACAAGAACTCGGTCAAGCCCCTGCCGGAGTTCGGCAGCACCGACGACTTCCAGCTGACCCAGGCGCTCAACCAGCTCCAGGGCAAGCCGGTGATGGTCAGCAAGAACATGTCCGAGCGCAAGGCCGACGCCAGCACGGTGCACTGACCCCTCCCGGCACCACGGCCGCCCCCGCGTGACCGACGACGACCTGCTGCGCTATTCGCGGCACATCCTGCTCGATGACATCGGCATCGAGGGCCAGGATCGGCTCCTGTCCGGTCATGCCCTGGTCATCGGTGCCGGCGGCCTGGGCTCCCCTGTGGCGCTCTATCTGGGCAGCGCCGGCGTGGGTCGCATCACCCTGGTCGACCCCGACACGGTGGACCTGACCAATCTGCAGCGTCAGATAGCCCACAGCCAGGACCGCATCGGCCAACCCAAGGTGGCTTCGGCCGCCACCGCCATCCAGGCGCTCAACCCCGGGGCACGGGTCGACGCACTGGTGCAGCGGGCCGATGCCGCCCTGCTCGACCAGTGGGTGCCCCAAGCCGACGTGGTGCTCGACTGCAGCGACAACTTCGCCACCCGGCAGCTGGTCAACGCCGCCTGCGTGCGCCACCAGCGCCCGCTGGTGAGCGGCGCGGCCATCGGCTTCGACGGCCAGGTGAGCGTCTACGACTGCCGCCAGCCCGAGGCCCCCTGCTACGCCTGCCTGTTCCCGCCCGACGCCGCGGTGGAAGAGGTGCGCTGCGCCACGATGGGCGTGTTCGCGCCCCTGGTGGGCATCATCGGCGCCACCCAGGCTGCCGAGGCCCTGAAGCTGCTGGCGGGTGTCGGCACGTCACTGGCCGGCCGCCTGCAGATGCTTGACGCCCGCCGCATGCGCTGGGACGAGATCCGCATTCCCCGCCAACCGGGCTGCCCGGTGTGTGGCGCCGTCCACTGAATCCACCTTCCACGCTGTCCACCATGGCCCCCAGACTGACTGATCCCCGCTTCCCGTCGGCCGAAGAGGAAGCCGCGCTGCAGAAGACACCCTCGCCCTACAGTGGCCCGGAGAGCAGCTACCAGCTGGCCTTCACCGACCACGACTTCCTGCTGCGGCGCGACCTGCGCCCGGTGCGCATGCAGCTGGAACTGCTCAAGCCCGAGCTGGTCCAGCAGGAACAGGGGGTGCAGAGCACCATCGTCATCTTCGGCAGCGCCCGCATCCCCTCGCCCGAGCAGGCCCAGGCCCAGCTCGAGCAGGCCCGCGCCGGCGGTAACGAGCAGGCGGTACGCCAGGCCGAGACCCGCCACCGCATGAGCGGCTTCTACGAAGAAGCGCGGCGTTTTGCGGCCCTGGTGACCGAGCGCTCGCGCGAGCTGACCACGCCGATCTACGTCTGCACCGGCGGTGGCCCCGGCATCATGGAGGCCGGCAACCGCGGTGCCCACGAGGTGGGCGGCAAGAGCGTGGGGCTGAACATCGTGCTGCCGCACGAGCAGGAGCCCAACCCCTACATCACGCCGGAGCTGTGCTTCCAGTTCCACTACTTCGCGCTGCGCAAGATGCACTTCCTGATGCGGTCGGTGGCGCTGGCCTGCTTCCCCGGCGGCTTCGGCACGCTGGACGAGCTGTTCGAAACCCTCACGCTCACGCAGACCGGCAAGAGCCGGCGGCGCCCCATCCTGCTGTTCGGGCGCGAGTTCTGGACCCGGCTGATCGACTTCGACTGGCTGGTCGAATCCGGCATGATCCACGCCGACGACCTGAAGCTCTTCCGCTACGTGGAGACGGCCGAGGAGGCCTGGGATGCGCTGGTGCAGGACTACGGCCTGCAGCTGGACGGCCGCACCCACGTGGAGAGCGGCGGCCGCTGAGCCGCACGGGGCACGAGGCCCTTGGCGTGAGGGGGGTGGGCGAAGCCCCACCTTGGTCAGACCCGGCATGGCAACGCACAATCGCGCCATGCTGAACAAAGTCACCCTCATTGGCGCGCCCACCGACATCGGTGCCGGCGCGCGGGGCGCCAGCATGGGGCCAGAAGCCCTGCGCGTGGCGAACATCGGCCCCATCCTCGAAGGCCATGGTCTGGAAGTGAAGGACCGGGGCAACCTCTCCGGCCCGGCCAACCCCTGGCAGCCCCCCACCGACGGCTACCGCCACCTGCCCGAGGTGGCCGCCTGGAACCGCCTGGTGCACGACGCCGTGTACGAGGAGCTCACGGACGGCCGCATGCCCGTTCTGCTGGGTGGGGACCACTGCCTGGGCCTGGGCTCGATCAGCGCGGTGGCACGCCATTGCCGCGACACCGGCAAGAAGCTGCGCGTGCTGTGGCTGGACGCCCACGCCGACTTCAACACCAGCGCCCTGACCCCCAGCGGCAACATCCACGGGATGCCGGTGGCCTGCCTGTGCGGCTTCGGGCCCCGGGAGCTGATCGAGATCGGCGGCCAGGTGCCCGCCATCAGCCCCAAGTGGGTGCGGCAGATCGGCATCCGCAGCGTGGACCCGGGAGAGAAGCGCTTCGTCCACGAGCAGGGCCTGGAAGTGTTCGACATGCGCTACATCGACGAGATGGGCATGCGCCACGCCATGGAACTGGCCCTGGCCACGCTGGACGCCAACACCCACCTGCACGTGAGCTTCGACGTGGACTTCCTGGACCCCGAGATCGCCCCTGGCGTAGGCACCACGGTGCCCGGCGGCCCGACCTACCGCGAAGCCCAGCTGTGCATGGAAATGATTGCCGACACCGGCCGCATGGGCAGCCTGGACGTGGTGGAACTGAACCCGGCCCTGGACGTGCGCAACAAGACCGCCCAGGTGGCGGTGGACCTCATCGAAAGCCTGTTCGGCAAAAGTACCCTGATGCGGCCCAAGGCCTGACAGAACAGACGCGCTAGCATGGGGTCTTTCAGACTGCGTGCCCAGGGAGGGCCCATGAAGCGTTTCTGCAGTATCTCCATGGCGGTGCTGGCCGCCGCCGTTCTGAGCGCCTGTGGTGGCGGTGGCAGTGAAGATGCCGGCTCCACCACCACCTACGCGACGCAAGCCGCGTGGAACAAGCTCTACAGCACGGGCAGCCATGCCTGGGCGCTCAGCGGCACGACCACCTACCAGCCCACCTCCGGCGGGACCAGCAGCTACGCAACCACCGCCACCCTGGCGCTGAACCCGGCCGCCGACGCGGTCTTCCCGGCCAACAGCGTGAACGCGCACGTGCTGCAAAGTACCACCACCGTCACCCTGGCCGGGTCGACCAGCAGTGCCAGCAACAACTGGTACCTGGATGCCAACCTGCTCTACATGGGCAGCGTGGACAGCGACGGCTACTGCGAAGTGTCCACCCAATCGGCCCTGCCCGTGGCCAACGCCAGGATTGGCAACGGTGGCACGCTGGCGTCCTTCAACACCTATGAAAGTTGCTCGGCCGGCGCCGCGCTGGTGGCCACTGGCAGCGTCGCCTGGAGTCTGGAGTCCAGCGGCGGCCAGGCCTACTTCTGCCTGAACAACCAGATTGGCTATGTCAGCGGCGGCAGCTACACCGAGAAGGACTGCGTCGCCATCGACACCGCCGGCACCATCGGCAGCAAGGCCACCATCACGGCCACCGATGTGTCAACCGACGGCGTGGCCTCCATCAGCCTGAGCAGCAACTGAGTCAGGCGGCCGGCACCGTGCCGGCCCCCAGGATCCACCCTTCCAGGGCATCGGCATCCTCCGGCCAGCCGCCCCGCGGCTGGCCCGCCCCCCAAGCGGCCTGCAGCAGGCACAGCACCGCATCCAGCGTGTCACCGCGCGCATCCTCCACCAGCGCCTCGCGCTGGGCGTGCGACAGCCGCAGGCGCAAGCCCCAGGGCTGACGGCCCTGCTCCAGCGCATCCACCAGATCCTTGCGGGCGATCAGCCGCTCCGGCGTCTGCTTGGCCTTCTCATCGCTCTTGTAGCTGCGCCGGCCCAGCACGGCCCGCGCCAGCAGGCCCGGGTAGGCCTCCAGGGCCAGCCGTTCCGGGTCACCCGCCTCGTGCCCCACCAGGGTGACCCCCGCAGCCCGCAGCAGCGGCACGCCTGCGTGCATCATCCAGGCCACCGGCGGGTTCACCCACTTCATGCTGGGCGAGGCCCCGGCCGGGCCGTCGCACACCCGGTGGGCGAACTTCTGGCCCACCGGCCGCGCCGCACAGAAGGCCGCAAAAGCTGCCTGCAACTCCGGCCGCGGGGTCCGGGCATAGCGGCTCATCGCTTCCGCCCAGTCCAGGGGCCAGCCCCAGGCCTCCAGCAAGGGGCGCGGCAGACCGAAAGGCAGGTCGAAGCCGCCCAGCCAGGGCCCAGGTGCCGCCAGGCGCTCCGCCAGGGCCGGCAGGGCACTGAATTGCTCGATCGCGTCCAACTTCACCACCGCACCCACGCGCCGCCCCCCGGCCAGCACCACCGGCTTCTGACGGCTGGGCGCACTGGAGAAGTCCACCCCCAGCAAGGGCAAGGCCTCGATGGCGCAGGGCAAGGGCGGAAACAGACCGCCGGCCGTGGCAGGGGTGAGGTGCAGACATTCCATGCGGCCATTCTCGCGGCCGCCCCACCGCCCGGCCGGCTTGGGGACAATCGGACCCATGCAGATGTCGAGGACACAGCGCCGCCTGCTGGTGGCGGCGCTCACAGGAATGGTGTTGATCGGGGGAGCCTGGTGGGCCTGGCGGCTGGCCCTGCAGCAATTGCAGGCCCGCCTGGCGCAGGCCCTGGGGCCGCGGGCCCAGGTGCAGGCCATCACAGTAGGCTGGAACGGTGTGACCATCAGCGGCCTGCGCCTGGCCGCCGCGCGGGGCTGGCCGGATGCCGAGGAACTCTCGGCGCGCAGCATCTGGCTGCAGCCGGCACTGGACAGCCTCTGGTCCGGGCCCTGGCGCATCCGTCGCATCGAGGTGGAAGACGGCCACATCAGCCTGCTGCGCAACCGCCAGGGCCAGTTGCGCCTGCTGCCAGGCCTGCTGGACAAGCCGGCCGACCCGACCCGCCACAGTGATCCGAACCAAGGAGCCGGCGCCCGCCCGTCGTCCCGCAAGGCGACCACGCCAGCCTCGACACCCGCTTCCACCGCGCCGCCCGCCGAGACCGGCGACGCCCTGGTGATCGACACCATCACGCTGCAAGGCGTGCAGGTGGACCTGTACGACGACTCCTTCCGCCCCGCCCTGCGCCAGCCCCACCAGGTGCAACTGGCCGATCTGCGCGCCCAGGTCCAAAACCTGCACCTGCCGGCGCTGAACCAGGCGATCGGCCTGGAACTGCAGGCCCAGGTTCGCGGGGGAAGCCAGGGCGCCGGTGCCAAAACCCCTGTGACGCAGGACGGCACGCTGAACCTGCGGGGCGAATTCACCCCGTCCAGCCACGATGCACAGATCCAGGCGCAGGTGCAAGGCGTGGACCTGAGGGTGCTGCAGCCCTATCTGCTCACGGTGAACGCGGGCGGCGTGCGCCAGGGTCGGCTGGACCTGAGCCTGCAAGCCACCGTGAAGGCCAACCACCTGCATGCCCCCGGCACCGTGGCCCTGAAGGGCCTGGAACTGGGCCATGGCAGCGGCTGGTGGGACCGCTTTGGCACCGCCGGTCGCCAGGCCATGCTCAACACCCTGGCCGAAAAGGGCCACATCGAGGTGCATTTCACGCTCGACGGGCGGCTGGACGACCCGAACTTCTCGGTCAACGACAGCCTGGCCCAACGCTTCGCCACCGGTCTGGCCCAGGCCCTGGGCGTGAGCGTGGGCGGTGTGGTGGAAGGCGTGGGGCAGATGATCAAGGGGCTGTTTGGGCGCTGATCAATGCGCAGTCAGCACACTGGGTGCAACCGTGCCCCTTCGCGTCTGCCAAGCAGGCACCTGGATCACCCCAAGTTGGCCTTGACACTTTTGACCCGGCACTATTAATGTCACTCTGCATCATTCAAAGCATATCCCGGCAATCTAGGTCACACGGCTCGTTTCGAGCATCGGCCATAATGAATAAATATCTCTAGCCATCATCCGAGTTCCCGAGTCGCTAACCCTCTTTACGGTCTATCCGTTCTGCAAGTTGCTCCAAGCACAGGGACCAACTGACCAGATCATCTTCGATTTTTCGAAGACAAGTACTGTTGAACCGTTTGGAATGCTTGTTATCGCTAGCGAACTTGAGCGCTTCGTGACAAATCATCCTGAAGCAAAAATCTCTTGTCGCAACTTTGAGCACATGACCTATGCAGGTCACATGGGGTTCTTCAAGTCCTTTGGGCTAGACTTTGGAAGAGAGCCGGGGGAGGCGCAAGGAAGCAGATCCTACATCCCTGTAACACACTTTAGAACTGAAGCTCTTCAAAGGGAAGCTGCAATCACTGGCAGGGACGTCGGTGATGAGGTCGAGTCGCAGAGCAAGAGGTTGGCCGAGACCTTGCTCGGCACAGACCAAGGGGATGTCTTTGAGACATTATCTTATTCAGTTCGCGAGATCATGAGAAATGTGGTCGAGCATGCCAACGTAGATAGGTTCTCTATATGTGCTCAGTATTGGCCAACCAAGGGAAGAGCAGAGGTTGCGATCTTGGATCGAGGAATCGGCCTCAGTGAAAGCCTGAAGGCCAACCCCCACATCGACGCAAGTACGGACAAGAGCGCAATCAACTATGCGCTTATGCCGGCCGTCTCCGGAAAGGCATTCAAGGGAGCTCGTCGCCTAGGGAAGGTCTGCACAACTCGCAACCCGGCGTGGTGGTGCGCCGAGACGATGGGAATGTGATGCTGCAGCTGGCAGATTCGCCTTGGTTTCCATGCCCGCAGGTCCGAACAGGCCTGCGAAC
>NZ_JAMXMC010000005.1 GCF_024055665.1 Ideonella oryzae
GGCCAGCCAGTGACATGCCAGGCTGCAGCGCCTGCTCGACGATCCAGCGCTTGAACTCTGGCAAGTAGTTGTGACGGCCGCGCGCGTTCGTCTTGAGCACGCGCTCGCCGCTCCAGGTTGGGGTGCGTCCACAGGCTTGCATGTGGACGCATGCTCGGGTGATCAGCGTGGGTGGGTCAATACGGCCTTGGGGCCACGCTTACGGCCTTCTCGGCCAGCAGGATCTTCAGGTCCGCGGCCAGGGCCTCCGGGCCTGCGCCGTAGCGGCTGAAGACCCGCACCCGGCCCGCGCGGTCAAACAGGTAGGAGCCCGCGGTGTGGTCGATGGTGTAGCTCGACGCGGTCTTGCCCGGCACCTTGGCGTAGAAGATCTTGAATTCCTTGGCGGCGGCGGCGGTTTCCTCCGGCGTGCCATGCAGGGCCAGGAAGTCGCTGCCGCCGAAGCTGCCCATGTAGGCCTTCAGGATCTCCGGCGTGTCGCGCTCCGGGTCCACGGTGACGAAGATGCTCTGCACCTCCTTGCCGGCCTCGCCCAGCTGCTGCTTGACGGCGGCCAGCTCGGCCAGCGTGGTGGGACACACGTCCGGGCACTGCACATAGCCGAAGAACACCACCACGACCTTGCCCTTGAAGTCGGCCAGGGTGCGCGGCTGGCCGTTCATGTCCGTCAGGTGCAGTTCGCGGGCGTAGGTGGCGCCGGTGATGTCGATGCCCTTGAAGGGGGCATGGGCCGGCACGTCGCCGCTCTTGAAGACCTGCCCGTCACAGGCGGCCAGGGTGAGCGTGGAGAGAGAGGCCAGGAGCGCGTGACGGCGGGACAGGGTCATGATCGGATCAGGAAGGCCCCAGCCAGGGGCTGATGTAGTGGTCCAGCAGCAGCGCGGCAAACAGCAGCGACAGGTACAGGATCGAGAACCAGAAGGTGCGGCGGGCCAGCGCCTCGCTGTACTGCCGCCAGAGCCGGAAACCATACACCATGAAGCACAACCCCAACGTGATCGCGCTCACGAGGTAGATCCAGCCGCTCATGCCGTAGATGAAGGGCATCAGCGTGCCCGCCAGCAGCACCACGGTGTAGAGGAAGATGTGCAGGCGGGTCAGCTCGGGTCCGTGGGTGACCGGCAGCATGGGCAGGCCAGCCCGGCGATAGTCCTCCATCCGATACAAGGCCAAGGACCAGAAGTGCGGCGGCGTCCAGAGGAAGATGATCAGACACAACAGCCAGGCCTCGGGCCCCACGTCGCCCCGCACCGCAGCCCAACCCAGCACCGGCGGCATGGCCCCGGAGGCCCCGCCGATCACTATGTTCTGCGGCGTGCGCGGCTTGAGCCACAGGGTGTAAACCACCGCGTAGCCGACAAAGGTGGCCAGGGTCAGCGCCAGGGTCAGCGCGTTGACCCACAGCAGCAGCGCCGCACTGCCCAGGGCACACAGGGCCAGCGAGAAAGCCAGCGTCTCCCGCGGCGACAGCTCGCCCCGGGCCGTGGGCCGCCAGGCCGTGCGCTGCATGCGCCGGTCCAGTTCGCGCTCCACCAGACAGTTGAAGGCCGCGGCCGCACTGGCCACCCACCAGATGCCGGCCGTGCCGGCCAGCAGCACCTGCCAGTCCGGCCAGCCCGGACTGGCCAGCAGCATGCCGATGACCGCGCAGAACACGATCAGCTGGACCACGCGCGGCTTGGTCAGGGCGTGGAACTGACGCCACTTGTGGCGCCAGCGGACCAGCGCGGTGGGGGCAGAAAGGGCCTGGGTGTTCATGACAGCACCACCTCTCGCGGCGCCCGCCAGGCCGGCCGCGCGGCCGCCTGCGGGACAGTGACGGAACGAGGCTCACGGCGCGCCAGCAGGCCCACCAGCGTGGCCACCAGGGCTGCCGCGCCCACAGAGTGGAGCAGCGCTCCCGCCAGCGGCCACTGCAGCACCACATTGCCGATGCCGGTCAGGGCCTGCAGGGTCAGCAGGCCGGCCAGCATGGCCGCGCCACGGTGATAAGCCGCCCCCCGCCGCCACAAGGCCACGGCCAGCGCGGCGATGGCCAGGGCCACCACCGCGGCCATCAGCCGGTGGGCCCAGTGGATGGCCACCAGGGCCTCCCAGCCCAGGTAGCCGCCATGGTGGGCCCGGCCCAGTTCGCGCAGCAGCGTGAAGCCCTGCGCGAAATCCGCCTGCGGCCACCACTGGCCGTTGCAGGCGGGAAAGCCCTGGCAGGCCAGCACCGCATAGTTGCTGCTCACCCAGCCCCCCAGGGCCACCTGGGCCAGCACCAGGGCCAGCACGCCCCCCACCGCCGTGCGCAGGCCCCGCCCCAGGGCCAGGGCCTGGTCCTGGTAGGCCCGGTGCTGGATCATCAGCAAGGCCAGCAGCAGCTGCGCCCCCAGCAGGTGCAGGGTGACGATGGCCGGATAGAGCTTCCAGGTCACGGTGTAGCGACCGAACAGGCCCTGCACGATGACCCAGCCCAGCGTGAGCAGCGGCCACAGCCAGCAGTGCGGCAGCTCGCGGCGCCAACGCAGGCTGGCCACCGCCAGGGTCAGGATGAGGCCGCCCAGCACCATGGCCAGGTAACGGTGGGTCATCTCCACCCAGGCTTTGGACCAGGTGACCGGACCGCTGGGCAAGGCCTGCTGAGCGGCATGAATGGCGGCACGCGCCGCCAGCGGGCTGGCCTCGCCGTAGCAGCCCGGCCAGTCCGGGCAGCCCAGGCCGGAATCGGTCAGGCGGGTGAAGGCGCCGAAGGCGATCAGGTCCACCGTCAGGAACAGGGCCAGCGTGGTGAGCGCGGCCAGACGCTGGCGCCGGCTGGCACCGCGCCAGCGCCAGGCCAAGCCCAGCAGGATCAGCAACGTCACGCTGCCGGAGCCGGCCAGCAGGGCCAGGGCCGGGCTCCAGTCCACGGGTGTCGCGTTCATCATTGCCCCACCTCCCGCCCGGGACGGTCCCAGAAGGCCGACGCCCTCAGGAGCCGCTCCAGATCCTTGTGAAAGCGCTTGGGCTCCGGCTGGGGCGGGGTGCGCATCATCCACTCGCCCATCGGGTCCACCACGTACATGTGCTCGCTCAAGGCGTGCCCGGGCGCAGGCTGCAGCCACTGCGCGAGGGCCTGAGGCGGCACCCGCAGCACCCAGGTGCCCGGGGTCAGTGCCTGCAGCACCTCAGGCCGCACAGGGGCGTCGTCGGTCACCAGCCACAGGTTGTCCACCCGGTCGCGTTCGCGGCCCAGCATCTCGCGCAGCTGCCGCTGCTCGAACAGCATGCGCTCGCAGGCCGCATCGCAGGCGCCAGGGGCCACCACCGTCAACAGCCACTGGCGCTTGAGGGCTGCGGGCGCCACGGCACGGCCGTCCAGGGTCTGCAGCGGCAGGTCGGCCGGCAGGCCGCGCGAAGGCTGGATCAGCTCGGCATAGTTGCTGCGCCCCTGGGGCCGCAGCACGTAATAGGTGAAGTAGGAGGCCACCACCGGGGCTGCGCAGGCCAGCAGCACCAGCAGCAGCGTGAAGCGCCCGCTCCAGCGGGAGGGCGAACGGCCCTCGGCCGGCGCAGTGCCAGGCAGGCCATGCACGGTGAGCGTCAGCGGCTCAGGCGGTGTGGCGTGCGAGGCGCGGGCGAATGAGCTGGAACCAGACATACAACCCCACGGTGAGCGACGAGAACAAGAACCACTGGACGGCGTACAGGTCGTGCTTGCGCACATCCAGCGCGGGTTGCGGCCAACGCCGCTGCAAGGTTTGCTCGGCCATCGCAGCCGCACCGGCGGCCACGGGAGAAGGCGCCAGCTGCTGCAGCGAATAGGGCAACAGCGCAGGCCCCCAGAGCTGGGCCAGGGCCTCGGGATCGGCGTTCTGACGGATCGGGCCGGGGGCATCCGCCCCCAAGGCGGTCAGGGCCGATGGCCAGGGCGCCACGCGGGCCGACACCAACACCTCCCCCTCGGGCAGCGGCAGGGCCGGCAACCGGCTGCGGTCCTGCTGATCGCGCGGCACCCAACCACGCTGCACCAGCACCACATCCCCGCGGTCCAGCTGCAGGGGCGAGAGCACGAAGAAGCCCGGCCGGCCATCCATCTGACGGTTGTCCAGGAACACCGGCGCCACCGGCAGCCAGCGCCCCTGAACGGTGACCCGTCGGTACCACTGTCCCTGGGCGGCCAGAGGGCTGCGCGCCAGGGCCTCCGGGCTCAGCACGGGCGCCTCGGCACGCTCCAGCATCTCGGCCTGCAGAGCCCGCTTCTCCTGGCCACGGTGCATCTGCCAGAGGCCCAGACGGGCCGTCACCGCGGCCACCGTCAGCGCCGCCAGCAGCACCAGAACCCGCCGTGTGAACGGGTCGCTCCGGGCAAGCCCTCCTGCGCCCGGCACCGGGACGGGAGAAGAATGCCGGACATGAAGATCCTGATCATCGCCACCCTGCTGGCCATCCTGGGCAGCCTGGCCGCCGCCGGCCTGCTGATGCTGCGCCGTCGCCCCGAGGACGACGGCGGCCAACGCGGCCGGCAGATGGCCCGCGCCCTGGCCTGGCGCATCGGCCTGTCCATTGCCCTGTTCCTGGCGGTGCTGGGGGCCTGGGCCCTGGGCTGGATCCATCCGACCGGCTTGCCCCTCACCCGCTGAAGGCCGCGCCCCCTCCCCCGCGCCAAGCGCGGGTGCGAGCCCGTGCAAGCTGGGGGTGTTGCGGTGCATGGCCGACTCACATCCAGTAGACGACCAAGTACAGGCCGAGCCAGACCACGTCCACGAAGTGCCAGTACCAGGCCACGCCTTCGAAGCCGAAGTGGTGCTTGCTGCTGAAGTGGCCCTTCATCAGGCGCAGCGTGATCACCGTGAGCATCAGCGTGCCCAGCAGCACGTGGAAGCCGTGGAAGCCGGTGAGCATGTAGAAGGTGGAGCCGTAGATGCCGGACGTGAGCTTCAGGTTGAGCTCGTGATAGGCATGCATGTACTCGTAAGCCTGGAAGCCCAGGAAGGTGGCACCCAGCGCCACGGTCAGCCACATCCAGCCGATGCAGGTGCCCCGCCGATCGGCCAGCAGCGCGTGGTGGGCCATCGTGATGGTCAGGCCCGAGGTCAGCAGCAGCGCGGTGTTGAGCGTCGGGATCGGCCAGGGCCCCATGGTCTCGAACGGGGCCACCGTGCCCGCGGGCGAACCCGTCGCACCGGGCATTTCGCTGGGCCAGACGGCCTTGAAGTCCGGCCACAGCAGCTGGTTGTCCAGGCTGCCCAGGGCGGGGATGACATGCGCCCGGGCCCAGAACAGGGCGCCGAAGAAGGCCGCGAAGAACATCACCTCCGAGAAGATGAACCAGCTCATGCTCCAGCGGAAGGACGCGTCGATGCGCTGGGAGTACTGCCCGCCCTCGCTCTCGCGGATCGCGTCGCCGAACCACTGGAACAGCACGCTGAACAGCACCAGAAAGCCCGCCAGCACCGCATAGCGGCCCCAGCTGAGGTCGTTGATCCACTGGGCGGCACCGAAGGCGATGAGGAACAGCGCCAGCGCCCCCAGGGCCGGATGGCGCGAAGGCTGGGGCACGAAGTAGTACGGCGTGCCGTGTGAATCGTTCGCTGCGGACATCGTCTGCTCTCCTCGTTGCGAATAGCGTGTGTGTCTCGTCCAGAACCCGTCAGTGGGAAGCGCCGCTGTCGACCACCCAATTCACCAGCAGCAGCAGCAGGCCCACGAACAAGGCCGCCCCCACGAGGCCGGCCACGATGACATGCTGCGGCTTGACCCGCCGCAGGTCCTGCTCCTGGTCCGTCCGGCGACGCACGCCGAAGAAGGACCAGGCCACCAGGCGCACGGTCTGCCAGAAGCTGCCATCGCGGCCATGGGTCTGGGGGCTCATGTGCCGCCTCCTGGCGCGGGGGGCACTTTGCCGCCCACCTCGAAGAAGGTGTAGGACAGCGTGATGGTGCTCACATCGTGCGGCAGCTTGCGGTCCACATAGAACACCACCGGCCAGCGCCGGGACTCGCCGGCCTGGAGCGTGTATTCGTTGAAGCAGAAGCACTGGAGCTTCTCGAAGTAGTTGCCCGCCACGCTGGGCGCGTAGCTGGCAATGGCCTGGGCCGCCAGTGTGCGCGGCTGGGTGTTGGTGAACTCGTACATCACCGTGGCCATCTGCCCCGGGTGCACCTGCAGGGATCGCACCTCAGGCTTGAAGGACCACAGGCCGCGGGCATTGGCGTCGAACTCCACCGTCACGGTGCGGCTGGTGTCCACCTGGGTGTTGGCAGGTGCGGCCTGGGCCGCACTGCCGCCGCGCTCGGACAGCGACAGCACGTTGATGCCCAGGGCCGTGCAGATGTGCCGGTAGATGGGCACCAGCGCATAGCCGAAGCCGAACATCAGCGCGGCGATGACCAGCAGCTTGCCCAGCATCACCAGCTGGTCTTGGCGGGCTCGGGCGGCGAGGGACATGTCCTGCTCCGGGCTCAGGCGTGCAACCAGATGATCTTGGCCACGAAGGCCAGGCCGATGACCAGGGCCACGGCCGCCAGCGTCCAGGCCAGCCGCAGATTGGCCCGCCGCTGGGAGGGGGTCAAGGTGGCCATGTCCACCCCCTCATCCCACCACGCGGGTGGCGGTCTCGTCCAGCTTCGGCGGGGTTTCGAAGGTGTGGTGGGGCGCCGGCGAGGGCACCTCCCATTCCAGGCCTTCGGCGCCCTCCCAGGGCTTGGCCGGTGCCGGCTCGCCGCGCCCGCGCATCATCGGCAGCACGGTGGCCAGGAAGAAATACACCTGCATGAAACCGAAGCCGAAGGCGCCGATCGAGGCGACTTCATTGAAGTCGGCGAACTGCATCGGATAGTCCGCATAGCGACGCGGCATGCCGGCCAGCCCCAGGAAGTGCATCGGGAAGAAGGTGACGTTGAAGAAGATCAGCGAGCCCCAGAAGTGGATGCGGCCGCGCGTCTCCGAATACATCACCCCGGTCCACTTGGGCGCCCAGTAGTAGTAGCCGGCGAACATGGCGAACAGCGAGCCCGCCACCAGCACGTAGTGGAAGTGGGCCACCACGTAATAGGTGTCCTGCAGCTGCAGGTCCACCGGCGCCATCGACAGGATCAGGCCGGTGAAGCCGCCCATCGAGAAGACGAAGAGGAAGCCCACCGCGAACAGCATGGGCGTCTCGAAGGTCATCGAGCCGCGCCACATGGTGGCCACCCAGTTGAAGATCTTCACGCCCGTGGGCACGGCGATCAGCATCGTCGCGTACATGAAGAACAGCTGGCCCGTCACCGGCATGCCGGTGGTGTACATGTGGTGGGCCCAGACGATGAAGGACAGGATGGCGATGGAGCCGGTGGCATAGACCATCGAGGTGTAGCCGAACAGCTTCTTGCGGGCGAAGGCCGGGATGATGGCGCTGACGATCCCGAAGGCCGGCAGGATCATGATGTAGACCTCGGGGTGACCGAAGAACCAGAAGATGTGCTGGTACATCACCGGGTCGCCGCCGCCAGCCGGGTTGAAGAAGCTGGTGCCGAAGTGGCGGTCGGTCAGCGTCATCGTGATGGCGCCGGCCAGCACCGGCATCACCGCGATCAGCAGGTAGGCGGTGATCAGCCAGGTCCAGGCGAACAGCGGCATCTTCATCAGCGTCATGCCCGGCGCGCGCATGTTCAGCACCGTGACGATGATGTTGATCGCCCCCATGATGGAGCTGGCGCCCATGATGTGCATCGCGAAGATGCCGGCGTCCATGGCCGGGCCCATCTGCAGGGTCAACGGTGCATACAACGTCCAGCCCGCGGCCGGTGCACCTCCGGGCATGAAGAAGGAGCTCACCAACAGCAGGGCCGCGGGGATCAGCAGCCAGAAGCTGAAGTTGTTCATCCGCGCGAAGGCCATGTCCGAGGCCCCGATCTGCAGCGGAATCATCCAGTTCGCGAAGCCGACGAAGGCCGGCATGATGGCCCCGAACACCATGATGAGCCCATGCATGGTGGTGAACTGGTTGAACAGCTCGGGGTTGAAGAACTGCAGCCCGGGCTTGAACAGCTCGGCGCGGATGCACAGCGCCAGCACGCCCCCGATCATCAGCATGGTGAAGCTGAAGAGCAGGTACATCGTGCCGATGTCCTTGTGGTTGGTGGCATAGACCCAGCGGCGCCAGCCGGGGGTGGGCCCATGGGCATGGTCATGGGCATCGTGGGCCGGATGGCCATGGGCATCAAGGACTGCGCTCATCGTGGCTCCTGGACGGGACGCGTGGATCGCAAGAGGGCTTCGAGACTCACTGCGCACGCGCAGCGGTCACCTCCGAAGGCTGGACGGTCTGGCCGGTCTGGTTGCTCCAGTTGTTCTTGGTGAAGGTCACCACGGCCGCGATCTCGGTGTCGGACAGCTGTTTCCACGACGGCATGACGTTGTTCTGACCGTGCAGCAGCACCTGGATCTGCACCAGATGGTCGGCGTCCAGCACCTTGGCCGAACCATCCAGGGGCTTGACCGGCCCGCCGCCCTTGCCATCCGGCCGGTGACACACCGCGCAGTTGCCGGCATAGACCTGCTGTCCACGGGCCATCAGGGCATCGTGCTCCCACACCTTCTTCGGATCGTCGGCCAGTTCGGCCAGACGCTTCTTCTCGCCGGCCACCCACTGTGCGTAGTCGTCGGCGCTGAGCACCCGCACATGGATGGGCATGTAGGCGTGCTCCTTGCCGCACAGTTCGGCACACTGCCCGTAGAAGTCGCCCGTGCGATCCGCGCGGAACCAGGTGTCACGTACAAAGCCGGGAATCGCGTCCTGCTTGACGCCGAAGGCCGGGATCATCCAGGAGTGGATGACATCATTGGCCGTGGTGATGATGCGCACCTTCTGCCCCACCGGCACCACCATGGGGTGGTCCACCTTGAGCAGGTAGTCGTCGCCTGAAGGCTTGCCCGCGTCGGACATCTGGCGCTGGGCCGGGTCCAGCGTGGAGAGGAACTGGATGCCCTCGCCAGGGCCCTTCAGGTACTCATAGCCCCACTTCCACTGGTAGCCGGTGACCTTGATCGTGAGGTCGGCATTGCTGGTGTCCTTCTGCGCCACCACCGTCTTGGTGGCCGCAAAGCCCATGCAGGCCACGATGATGAAAGGGACGATCGTCCAGGCGATCTCGACCTTGACGCTCTCATGGAAATTGGCCGGCTTGGCCCCCAGCGATTTGCGGTGCTTCAGGATGGAATAGAACATCACACCGAAGACGGCGACAAAGATCAGCAGACACACCACCAGCAGACCGTAGTGCAGCGACTGCACGTCCGCCGCGATCTGCGTGGCCGGCGGCGCCAGATCCATCTGGCGCACGGCCGGCCCGCCTGGCAGGCTCTGAACCGCGCCATCGGCGGCCCAGGCCATCCGGCCTCCCCACATTGACAAGAGGGCGGCGCCCCCTGTCCATCCCGCGGTCTTGCCCAGCATGCTGCACATCCCCATGGTGACGGGTGTCCCGTTGCGGTGCCGGTGCGTCGCAATTGGCTTGCGAACGATCAAGCTCATCCGGCGAGCCCCAGCGTAGGGCAGCCGTGCTCACCGAAGGGAGAGCGTTTCTACTCAAACGCGATGGCCGAGTGTGCTGCTAGGGATTGATCCAGATCGACCCAGGAAGTCGATTGACGCCATGGAAAACACCATGACGCATGGGTATTTCCTCAAACGGCTCAGTGATTGAGCCTCCCATATGCGCCACGGTTGAATCCCTGAGATACCGCTGCCCGACGGTCTGCGCCGCGGGGTCAGCGGGGTGGCTTCTGCTCGCGCAGCATGCGCCGCATGGTGGTCAGATCCACCGCGGTTTCAGCGGCCACGGCGGGGCCGCGCTCCGGGGCCTGGAAGGCGTGGCCATAGACCAGTTCCAGCGTGAGCCGGATGCGGCCCTGGGCATCGGCCCGCGCACGCAGCGCCCGCAACAGGTGTTCGCGCCAGGCCCGGCCGCGCAGACCGCGCATGCGCCCCGGTGCAGCATTGCCGCCCCAGCTGCGCAACTCGGCCAGCAGCTGCTCCGCGCTGCCATAGGTCAGGGTCAGGGTCTCCTGGTCCATCACTGGATCGGCGAAGCCCGCCTGCACCAGCATGTCGCCCAGGTCATGCATGTCCACAAAAGGCACATGGGGCTCGCCCCAGCCCTCGGCCGCATAGACCGCGCGCAGCTCCGGCAGGGAGCCCGGCCCCAGGGTGGAGAACATGACGAAGCCGTCGACGCCCAACGCGCGGCGCCATGCGGCAAACAGGGCCGGCGGGTCGTTCTCGAACTGCAGAGCCATGTTGGACCAGACCAGACCCGCGCCGCCAGACGCCACCGCCTCTGGCACCACCGGCACCGGGGCACCGCCGCCCCACCAGCGCTTCCACCAAGGTGCGGTGGGCGCCACTTCACCCGCAGGCCGCACCTGCTGCAGCGTGGCCTTGGGATAGGCCGCCCGCATGCCTTCTGCCGGCGGGCCGGCGTCCAGCGACCAGTCCAGCACCTGGCCGGGCGTCAGCCGGATCAGCGACAGCCGCTCCGCCATCCGGCGGGCCACCTCCTGGTGCAGCCACGAAGGCGCTTCAGCCGCAGCCAGGCGCCCCCGGATACGCGCCACGGCGGCAGGATCCAGACGGACGGACGGGGCAGGAAGGTCCGCGAAAGGGGGGAAGGAGGACGGGGACGCAGACGCGGGCGCGGACATGGCCGGCAGTATATTGAGCCGATGCCGGTCGCACCCCTGCAGTTCGCCAAGTCCGTGGCCCATGCAGGGTTGGCATGGGCACGCCGCTGGCCTGCCCCCTGTCTGGTTTGCCACAGTTGGTGTGCCGGCGGGCTGTGCGAGGCCTGCCGGGCGCGTTTTGCCCCACCGCGGCACCGCTGCGTGCGCTGCGGCCTGGCACTGGCCGAGGCCGGCAGCCCCTGCGGCGCCTGCAGCCTGCACGCCCCGCCCATGGCCCGCACGGTCGTGGCCCTGGACTATGCCTTCCCTTGGGACCGGCTGATCGCGCGCTTCAAGTTCGCCCATGCACCGGAGCTGGCCAGTGTGCTGGTGCGGCCCCTGGCCGATCATCTGGGCCCGCTGCTGGCCACCTCAGACGAGCTGCGGCCCGACCTGCTGCTGCCGGTGCCCCTGTCCCCCCGGCGCCTGCGCGAGCGCGGCTACAACCAGGCCTGGGAGCTGGCCCGGCGTCTGGCCCGGGAACTGGGCCTGCCCGCCCAGGCCGATGGCCTGCAGCGCTGGAGGGAGACCCCGGCCCAGACCACCCTGGACGCGGCCGCGCGGCGCGCCAACCTGCGCGACGCCTTCGTGGTCCACCCCCGCCTGGCGAGCCGGCTGGCGGGGCGCCATGTGGCCCTGGTGGACGATGTGATGACCACCGGCGCCACCTTGGCCACGGCGGCCGATCTGCTGTTGCGTTCAGGCGCCCGTGAGGTCAGCGCCTGGGCCCTGGCCCGCACCCCGGCGCCTTCGCGGCCCGATCGCCCGGCCCACTGAGTCGGGAGTCGACAGCAGCGACAATGCGGGGATGTTCCGCATCGTGCTCGTCCACCCCGAGATCCCGCCCAACACCGGCAATGTGATCCGTCTGGCGGCCAACACCGGCTGCGCCCTGCACCTGATCGAACCCCTGGGCTTCGACATGGAAGACCGGCTGCTGCGCCGGGCCGGGCTGGACTACCACGAGTACGCCCCGGTGCAGCGGCACGCTTCCTGGGAGGCCTTCCTGGCCGCCGAGCAGCCCGATCCGGCCCGTTGCTTCGCCTTCACCACGCATGGCACCCGCCGCCCGCACGAGGTGCGCTGGCAGGCGGGCGACACGCTGGTCTTCGGCCAGGAAACGGCCGGCCTGCCGGTGGCCCTGCGCGAGCGCTTTGCCCCCGAGCAGCGACTGCGCCTGCCGATGCGACCCGGCCAGCGCAGCCTGAACCTGAGCAATGCGGTGGCGGTGTCGGTGTTCGAAGCCTGGCGGCAGTGCGGCTTCGAGGGGGCCGTCTGACGGACGCGCGGGCAAGACCGAGGTTCAGAACCCCTCGGCCTCCATGCGGGCGTCGCGGTGCATCAGGCGCTGCACCGCATCCAGCGGGGTCAGACGGCCCTGAAGCACCTCGTTGACGGCCTCGGCCAGCGGCATCTCCACGCCCAGCACGCGGGCGCGTGCCACCACGGTGGCGGCGCTGTAGACGCCTTCGGCCACATGGCCCAGCCGGGCCAGGGCCTGCTCCAGCGTCAGACCTTCGGCCAGGGCCAGGCCCACCTGCCTGTTGCGCGAGAGGTCGCCAGTGGCGGTCAGCACCAGATCCCCCAGACCGGTCAGGCCCATGAAGGTCTCGCCCTGCGCGCCCATGGCCACGCCCAGGCGGCTCATCTCGGCCAGGCCGCGGGTGATCAGGGCCGCGCGGGCATTCAGGCCCAGGGCCATGCCATCGGCAATGCCCGTGGCAATGGCCAGCACGTTCTTGACGGCGCCGCCCACCTCCACGCCCACCGGGTCGGTGGACATGTAGACGCGCAGCGAGCCGCCATGAAAGGCCTGCACCGCCAGGCGGGTGAGGCCGACATCGGCACTGGCCGCGACCAGCGCGGTGGGTTGGCCGGCCGCCACTTCCTGGGCAAAGCTGGGGCCCGAGAGCACACCGCACTGCGCCTTGGGCAGCAGTTCCTGGGCGATCTGGTGGCCCAGCAGACCGGTCCCGGCCTCGAAGCCCTTGCACAGCCACAGCACGCGGGCGTCGTGCGGCAGGCGGGCCAGCGTGCCCCGCAGCGCCGCCATCGGCGTGGCCACGACGAAAAGCCCCTCCCCCTGCGCGTGGTCCACCGCGGCCGACCAGTCGGCCGTGGCCACCAGGGTGTCCGGGAAGGGACGGTCGGGCAGGTAGCGGGTGTTGGCCCGGTCGGCCGACAGGGCCTGGGCCTGGGCCGGGTCGCGGGCCCACAGCGTCACCGCATGGCGGCGCGCCGCGGCAATGGCCAATGCGGTGCCCCAGGCACCGGCACCCAACACGGAAATCTGCATCCTGGCCTCAGCCGGCATTCAGACTCAGTTGGGCGCGCCCTGGGCTTGCGCCTGCTGGGCCTCCAGCATGGCCTGGAAATTCACTTCCGGCAGCAGGATGGGCGGGAAGCCGGCGCGGATGCACACGTCGGAGACGATGGCGCGCAGGTAGGGGTGCAGGGTTTGCGGGCAGGCCACGCCGACCAGCAGCTGCAGCTGGTCCTGCGGCACGTTGCGGATCTCGAAGATGCCGGCCTGCTTGGCCTCGACCAGGAACAGGGTGCGATCGCCCACGGTGGTGGTGACGGTGGCCGTCACGGTCACCTCGAACACGCCGTCAGCGATCGGCTCGGCACCCATGTTCAGCTGGATGTCGACCTGGGGCTGCTGCTGCTCCAGCAGGATCTGCGGGGAGTTCGGCTGCTCCAGCGACAGGTCCTTCAGGTAGACGCGCTGCAGCTGGAACACGGGGTTCTGATCTTGGTCGGCCATGGGTCACTTTCAGAAAAACCGGGCCCGCCACCGGCATGGTGGCGGGCCGTGAGGCCGCCGATTATGGCGCAGGGGCGTGGCGCCCCCGTGACCCGGCTCAGGCCCCTTGCAGCAGGGGCATCAGGCCACCGCGCTGGTCCAGCGCCATCAGGTCGTCACAGCCGCCCACATGGGTGTCGCCGATGAAAATCTGGGGCACGGTGCGGCGCCCGGTGCGCTCCATCATGGTGTCGCGCTGGGCCGGGTCCAGGTCCACCCGGATCTCCTCGATGGCCTCGACGCCGCGCTGCTTGAGCAGGGCCTTGGCGCGCAGACAGTAGGGGCAGACCTGGGTGGTGTACATCAGCACCTTGTTCATGGCGGGACTCGCAGAATTCACTCGATCAGGGTCGCCATTGTGGGCGCCGGCACAAAGGCCTGCTGCCGCAGGGTCTTACCCCAGCCGGTACCCCACTGCGAGGCACAGCGGGACGCCAGTCCGGGCCTGGGTCAGGCCTTGCCCTTGGCACCGGTCTCCACCGGCAGACCGGCCTCGCGCCAGGCCTTCATGCCACCGCGCAGCACCTGTGCCTGGGCATAGCCTTGCTTGCGCAGCTGCGCCGCCGCACGGGTGGCCCGCATGCCCGAGGCGCACACCACGATCAGCGGCTGCTCCTTGTTGGCCGGCAGATTCTGGGCGCTGCCCAGCGTGGCCAGCGGGATGCTGCGCGAGCCGATCACATGCCCGGCAGCAAACTCCTCGGGCTCGCAGACGTCGACCACCGCGGCCTTCTCGCGGTTCATCAGGCGCACCGCCTCGTCCGGGCTGATGCCCTGGCCCGTGGCCCCTGCCAGCGACTGGCGCAGCAGCAGCGTGCCGGAGACCACCGCTGCGGCCACCAGCACCCAGTTGTCGATCAGGAATTGGACGTTGCTGCTCATGGGGCGGAATTCCAGGGGGAGTGAAAGGCCGCGAATTATAGAATCGAGGGCTTCGCGCCCTTTCCCCACCCTGGCTGCCGCGGGCAGCCGCAACCGATCTCGAAAGCCATGCACAAGCTTGTCCTGATCCGCCACGGCGAATCGACCTGGAACCTGGAAAACCGCTTCACCGGCTGGACCGACGTGGAACTGACCCCCACCGGCATCTCCCAGGCCATGGCCGCGGGCAAGCTGCTCAAGGCCGAGGGTTACGACTTCGACGTCGCCTACACCTCGGTGCTCAAGCGCGCGATCCACACCCTGAACTACTGCCTGGAAGAGATGGACCGCATCTGGCTGCCGGTGGTGAAGGACTGGCGTCTGAACGAGCGCCACTACGGCGGCCTGCAGGGCCTGAACAAGGCCGACATGGCCAAGCAGTACGGCGACGAACAGGTGCTGATCTGGCGCCGCAGCTACGACACCCCGCCGCCCGCGCTGGAGGCCAATGACCCCCGCGGCCAGCGCCAGGACGCCCGTTACGCCAAGCTGCAGCCCGAGCAGGTGCCGCTGACCGAATGCCTGAAGGACACCGTGGCCCGCGTGATGCCCTGCTGGAACGAGGTGCTGGCCCCGGCGATCCAGAGCGGCCAGCGCGTGATCATCTCGGCGCACGGCAACTCCATCCGCGCCCTGGTGAAGTACCTGGACGGCATCAGCGACCAGGACATCGTCGGCCTGAACATCCCCAACGGCGTGCCGCTGGTCTATGAGCTGGACGACAACCTCAAGCCGATCCGCCACTACTACCTGGGCGACGCCGAGGCGGTGGCCAAGGCCGCCGCAGCCGTGGCCAGCCAGGGCAAGGCCTGAGCGGCGGCTGAAGTCTGCGGTCAGGCCGTTGCGGCCTGATCCAGAACGGTCTGCAGCTGAGCCTGCAGATGCTCCGCCAGGGCCCGCCGGTCGGCGTGGGCCGTGCCCTGGGCCGGCAGGAAGTGCACATGCACCACCAGCCCGCGGGCGCTGATGATCTTCCAGATGCTGCCGATCAGCGTGGTGTCGCCGATGTACTGCGCCGCCGTGCCGAAGACCTGCCCCGGCTCGCTGTAGCGCAGCACGATGGGCTGCACCGGCGCCTCCACCGCGATGGCCGCCTGCAGCAGGTTGGCATGGAGGGGCAGCACCTGCGGCCCGGGGCCGGTGGTGCCTTCCGGGAAGACCGCCACCGAATCGCCCTGGCGCAGGGCCTCGGCCATCTGATGCACCACGCGCAACGCGTCGCGCTTGCGCTCACGCTCGATGAACAGCGTGCCGACGTGGCGGATCAGCCAGCCCAGCAGCGGCCAGCGCAGCACGTCCGCCTTGGAGACGAAACGCGCCTGCGGGCAGGCCGCATGGATGCTGGCAATGTCCAGCCAGGACACATGGTTGGCGATGAACAGCGTGGCCCCCGGACGCGGGGCGCCCTGCAGGTCCAGCCGGGCCCCGATCAGGCGGATGAGCCTGCCGCTCCACCACTGCATGTAGGGTTGGCGGCCCTTCGCGTCCAGATGGCGAAAGCGCAGGGCCACCATGGCCATGCCGTGCAGCAGATGCAGCGCCAACCGCGCCAGGCGCCAGAGCGCCAGCGGCAGGCGCAACAACTTCCCCGGCACGGACTCAGCGCGCCTGATAGGCCACGGTGCCCGCCACCAGCGTGGCGCGCACCTGGCCCGGCAGCGCCATGCCGCAGTGGCTGAAGTCGAAGGGGGTGGATTTGCCGCGGCTCTTGAGCACGGCGGGGCTCACCTGCCAGACCGCCGCCGGATCGAAGACGCAGAGGTCGGCCACGCCGCCCTCGACGATCTGCCCGGCGCTGCCGGCCAGCGAACCCAGCGATTCGCCCAGCACCTGCACCGGCTTGCTGGTGATGCGCGCCAGCGTGTCGGCCAGCGACAGGCCGCTGTCCTGGCCCCACTTGAGCGCCAGGCTCAGCAGCAGCTCCAGGCCGGTGCCACCCGGCTCGGCTTCGGCAAAGGGCACGGTCTTGGCATCCGAATCCACCGGCGTGTGGTCCGACACCAGGGCGTCGATCGTGCCATCCGCCAGACCGGCGCGCAGCGCGTCGCGGTCGGCCTGCTGGCGCAGCGGCGGGCTCAGGCGCATGGCCGAATTGAAGTAGCCGATGTCCACGTCGGTCAGGTGCAGCGAATGGATGCTGACGTCGGCGGTGATGGGCAGGCCCTCGGCCTTGGCCTGGCGCACCAGGGCCACGCCCGCCGCGCTGGACAGGCGGCACAGGTGCACCCGGGCGCCGGTGGCGCGCACCAGCTCAAACAGGGTGTGCAGGGCGATCGTCTCGGCGGCCACCGGCACGCCCGACAGGCCCAGCCGGGTCGCGACGGCGCCGCTGGCGGCCACGCCCTTGCCCAGGCTGGCGTCCTGGGGCCTCAGCCACACCGGGTAGCCGTGGGTGGAGGCGTACTGCAGGGCACGCAACAGCACCAGGGTGTCGCCGATCGGCACCTCGGCCTGGGAGAAGCCCACGCAGCCCGATTCGGTCAGCTCGACCATCTCGGTCAACGACTCGCCGGCCAGGCCGCGGGTGAGCGCCCCCAGCGGGAAGAGACGGCACAGGCTGAGCTTGCGGGCACGGAACTTCAGCATGTCCACCAGGCCGGGTTCGTCCAGGGCCGGGTCGGTGTCGGGCGGGCAGACCAGGCTGGTGACGCCACCGGCAGCCGCGGCGTTCAGCTCGCTCTCCAGCATGCCCTCGTGTTCGTGGCCGGGCTCGCGCAGGCGGGCCGACAGGTCCACCAAGCCGGGCGAGACGACACAGCCCTCGGCCTCGATGATGCGGTCGGGCGTGAAGTCGGCGGCCACACCGCCGACGCTTCGGATGCGGCCCGAGGCCACGGCGATGTCGGCACGCTCATCACGGCCGGTGGCCGGGTTCACCACGCGGCCGTTGCGGATCAGGACTTTCATGCTTCGTTCCCCGCGATGATGGACATCACCGCCATGCGCACGGCGATGCCGAAGGTGACCTGGGGCAGGATCACGCTGTGGGTGCCATCGGCCACCGGCGAGTCGATCTCGACGCCGCGGTTGATCGGGCCCGGGTGCATCACGATGGCGTCGGGCTTGGCCAGCGCCAGCTTCTCGTCGGTCAGGCCGTAGGTTTTGAAGTACTCGCCAGCGCTGGGCAGCATCGCGCCGCTCATGCGCTCGTTCTGCAGGCGCAGCATGATGATCACGTCGGCGCCGCGGATGCCCTCGGCCAGGTCGCGGCAGACCCGCACGCCCATGCCGGCCAGGTCGCCGGGCACCAGGGTCTTGGGGCCGACGGCGCGGATGTCCGGCACACCCAGCGTGGTCAGGGCGTGGATGTCCGAGCGGGCCACGCGCGAGTGAACGATGTCGCCGACGATGGCCACGCTCAGCTGCGTGAAGTCCTTCTTGAAGTGGCGGATCGTGTACATGTCCAGCAACCCCTGGGTGGGGTGGGCATGGCGGCCGTCACCGGCGTTGACCACATGCACATGCGGCGCACAGTGCTGGGCGATCAGGTAGGGCGCGCCCGATTCGCTGTGGCGCACCACGAACATGTCGGCGTGCATGGCCGAGAGATTGGCCACCGTGTCCAGCAGGGTCTCGCCCTTGGCGGTGCTGGACTTGGCGATGTCCAGGTTCACCACGTCGGCCGACAGGCGCTTGGCCGCGATCTCGAAGGTGGTGCGGGTGCGGGTGCTGTTCTCGAAGAAGAGGTTGAACACGCTCTTGCCACGCAGCAGCGGCACCTTCTTCACCTCCCGGTCATTGACCGACAGGAAGGTGCCCGCGGTGTCCAGGATGTGGTGGATGACATCGCGGGGCAGGCCCTCGGTGGTCAGCAGGTGGACCAGCTCACCGTGCTGGTTGAGCTGCGGATTGCGCTTGGAGAGCATTCAGTGCTCCTCTTGGAGAGTGAAAGTGAAGGCGCTGCCGTCGGTGCGGGCCAGCGACAGGCGCTGGGCCGCCGGCAGTGTCACGCGGGCAGCCGCGAAGGCCGGCTGGATGGGCAGCTCGCGCCCGCCCCGGTCCACCAGCACCGCCAACTGCACGCTGGCGGGCCGGCCGAAGTCGAACAGCTCGTTGATGACCGCCCGGATGGTGCGGCCGGTGTAGAGCACGTCGTCGATCAGCAGGATGTGCCGGCCATCGATGGCGAAGGGCAGCTGGGTGGCATCGGCGGTGCTGGCCAGGCCGCGGGCACCGAAGTCATCGCGGTGCAGGGTGCTGGAGATCACTCCATGCGCGCCCGGCAGGCCCAGGTCGGCCTGCAGGCGCTCGGCCAGCCAGGCGCCACCGGACCAGATGCCCACCAGGGACAGTTCGGGCTTCAACAGACTTTTGACGCCCTGGCGCAATTCGACGTACAGGGCCTCGGCATCGAGGGACAGGCTGCTCATGGGCTGGGGTGCTCCCGGAAGAACTGGTCGAGGATGATGGCGGCGGACGCGGCGTCGGCATCGGCGGCGCCCGAGGACAGGGCCTCGGTGGTGGTGTAGCGCTCATCCACCTCGTGGACCGGCAGACGGAAACGCCCATGCAGCTGGCGCGCGAACTTGCGCGCCCGGCGGGTGTTTTCATGCTCGGCACCATCGGGGTGGAACGGTACGCCCACCACCAGCGCATCAGGTTGCCATTGCGCAATCAGCTCGGCAATGGCGGCAAACCGGGCGTCGCCCTGGGCGGCCACGGTGCGCAGCGGCTGCCCCTGGCGCATCAGGCCCGAGCCGGTGGCCACACCCACCCGCTTCTCGCCAAAATCAAACGCCAGGAACGACGAGGTGGACAGGCCACCAGCGCTCATGCGTGCCCCGCTTCCTGCGAAAGCATGCGCGGATCGAAACCCAGCAGGGCCAGCGCCTTCATGTAACGCTCGTCCACCGGGGTGTCGAAGATGATGGCCGGATCGGCCGGGACGGTCAGCCAGCCGTTTCGGCCCAGCTCGTCTTCCAGCTGGCCCGCACCCCAGCCGCTGTAGCCCAGGGTGACCAGCACGCGCCGGGGGCCTTCGCCGCGGGCGATGGCCTCCAGCACATCCTTGCTGGTGGTCATGGCCAGGCCCTCGGGCACGTTCAGGGTGGAGCTGTAGACCGGTCCCTCGTCGGCCGCGCCGGCGTCATGCAGCACGAAGCCCCGTTCGGTCTGCACCGGGCCGCCAAAGTACACCGGCTGCTCGGCCAGGGCGGTGTCGCCCAGGGCCAGGTCGATCTTCTCGAACAGTTCGCCGAGGTTGATGTCCACCGGCTTGTTCACCACCAGGCCCAGGGCGCCCTGGTCGTTGTGCTCGCACAGGTAGACCACGGAGCCGGCAAAGCGTTCGTCCGCCATGCCCGGCATCGCGATCAGGAACTGATTGGTGAGGTTGATGCCGTCCGCCGCCATGGCGCGCATTCTATTTCAGGGCTCCCCCCGGTCGGGCAAATGCCGCGACACTCACACCATGACGACCCGATTCGACCGTGCCCTGGTCTGGTTCCGGCGCGACCTGCGCACCGAGGACCATGCCGCCCTGTACGCGGCCTGCCGAGCCGCCCGACAGGTGTTCTGCCTGTTCGTCTTCGACACCGACATCCTGGCCCCCCTGCCCCGGCAGGACCGCCGGGTGGAGTTCATCCGCGACAGCCTGGTGGACCTGGACCACCAGTTGCAGGCCCTGGGCTTGTCCCATGGCGTCGATGGCGTGCGGCTGGTGGTGCGCCACGGCCGTGCCCGCCAGGTGGTGGCCGACATGGCCCGCACGCTGGGCGTGCAGGCCGTGTATGCCAACCACGACGACGAGCCCGACGCCCTGGCCCGGGATGCCGCCGTGCGCGGCGCGCTGGCTGGCGAGGACGTGTCCTTCTACACCAGCAAGGACCAGGTGGTCTTCGAGCGGGACGAGGTGATGACGGCCGGCGGCACGCCGTTCTCGGTCTTCACCCCGTACAAGAACGCCTGGCTGAAGAAGCTGACGCCCTTCTACCTGAAGGCCTATCCGGTGGCACGCCACGCCGGCGCACTGGCACCGTGGCCGCAGACACTGCTGGGGCCGGCCAGCGGCGTGCCAGAGCTGCAGGACATCGACTTCCAACGCACCGACCTGCACCGCCTGCGCCTGCCCTCGGGCTCGGCTGGCGCCCAGGAACTGCTGGCCGATTTCCTCGACCGCATCGACGCCTATGACCACGCACGCGACTTCCCGGCCGTCAAGGGCCCCAGCTACCTGAGCACCCACCTGCGCTTCGGCACGGTGTCCATCCGGCGCCTGGCCCGCGAGGCCTGGCAACGCATGGAAGGTGGCTCGCGGGGCGCCGAGGTGTGGCTGTCCGAACTGGTCTGGCGCGACTTCTATCACCAGATCCTGCACCACCACCCGCATGTGGTGGGCCACGCCTTCCGCCCCGAATACGAGGCCATCCACTGGGACCACGGCAAGACGGCCGACGCGCACTTCGAGGCCTGGTGCCAGGGCCGCACCGGCTACCCGCTGGTGGACGCCGCGATGCGCCAGCTGGCCCAGACGGGCTACATGCACAACCGGCTGCGCATGGTGAGCGCCAGCTTCCTGGTCAAGGACCTGGGCATTGACTGGCGGCGCGGCGAGGCCTGGTTCGCCCTGCACCTCAACGACTTCGATCTGGCCGCCAACAACGGTGGCTGGCAGTGGGCCGCCTCCACCGGCTGCGACGCCCAGCCCTGGTTTCGCATCTTCAACCCGGTGACCCAGAGCGAGAAGTTCGACCCCGAGGGCAAGTTCATCCGGCGCTATGTGCCCGAGCTGGCCAAGCTGCCGGCCACGGCCATCCACGCCCCCTGGCAGGCGCGCCCGCTGGAGTTGGCCGAGGCCGGGCTGCGACTGGAGGCGGACTACCCGCTGCCCATCGTGGACCACGCCGTGGCGCGGCAGCACACCCTGGCGCGCTATGCCGTGGTGAAGGAACGCGGCAAACCCGCGCCCTGAGGCTGCCGAGGCGTTCTAGAAGAACTCCACCTCGCTGGACTTGTCATCGTCGACCAGCCGGCCCTGGCGGACCAGGGCCTCCAGGCTGCGGACCTGGTCCCGGCCGTGGTTCTTGGCGTAGTAGACCGCCCGGTCCGCCCGCTCCACGGCGGCCACCGGGGTGTCGCCGGGACGCACATCGGTGAAACCGATGCTCAGCGTGAGCCGATGCACCTGCGGGAAGTTGTGGGTGGCCACCCGGGAACGGAAGCGGTCGAATGCCAGAAAGGCATCTTCCTCGGTCGTGCAGCGCAGCAGCACGACGAACTCCTCGCCCCCGAAGCGGTAGAGCTGATCGTAGTAGCGGAAAGTGCTGCACATCAGCTGGGAAACGATCAGCAGCACCTCGTCGCCAATGACGTGGCCGAAGTTGTCGTTGACCTGCTTGAAGTGATCGATGTCGAGCACCGCCAGCCAGTAACGGGGCGGAGCGGTCTGGCGCCGCTCCGTCTGTCCGTCCGGCAACAGGTCCTGCACAGGCTGGATGGCAGCCTTGTAGAAGGAGTCGTCGAAGCTCTTGCGGTTGAGCAGGCCCGTGAGGGTGTCGCGCTCGCTGTAGTCCAGCAGGCCCAGCTGGTTGCGCACCACGGCCAGCACGGCGTTGACGCCCCGCACCTGGGCCGGTGTGGGGGGCCGCTCGGTCACCACCTCGACCACCCCACCCTGTCCGTTCTGCCCAGGCAAGGGGAACAGGCTGAGACTGTCACTGGCCCGCCAGGCCCGGGGGCGCCCCGTCAGCAGGCAGTCCCGCCAGGCCGGCTGTTCGTCCAGGGCCGGCTGGTCACCGCTGTCGGTCCACAAGGGCACCAGGGCGGGCACATGGGGAGATTCTCCGCGTTGTGCCCGCGTGAGCCAGCGCTGTGCGCCTTCGTCGCCCACCACGCGATGCACCGCCACCCGCCGGGCCCGGGTCAGGTCGGCGACGGCGGCGACCAGGCCCGCGTCCAGCGCATCCCGGTCCCGCAGCCCGGTGAGGGCCGCCAACTGCTCCAGCAACTGGGTCATGGCGCGGCAAGAAGACCCGGCGTCGACGCGACCGCTGCACCCATGGGCCCGGCCGCGCCAACGCCCATGTCAGGCCTCCACCCTGGCCTGCACATAGCCCTGCACCAGCTTCAGCAACTGGTCTTCGTCGTAGGGCTTGCCCAGGTAGTGGTTGACCCCCAGTTCGCGGGCGTGTTCCTGGTGCTTCTCGGCAATCCGCGAGGTGATCATGATCACCGGCAGCGAGGCCAGCCGCACGTCCCCACGCACATTGCGCATCAGGTCAAAGCCGTCCATGCGGGGCATCTCGATGTCACACAGCATGACCACCGGCGTTTCCTCGGCCAGGCGTTCCAGGGCTTCCAGACCGTCCTTGGCCAGGGCCACGCGGTAGCCCTCGCGCTGCAGCAGCCGCTGGGTGACCCGACGCACCGTCAGGGAATCGTCCACCACCAGCACCAGCGGAGCCTTCACCTCGGGCTCGACCGGCTGCACCACCGGCACCAGCACTTCCGGCCCGGCGCCCTGCGTGGCCGCCTGGAGCTGTGCACGGACATCGGCACCGTACACCGCGACCAGGGCCACCGGGTTGTAAATCAGCACGGTCTCGCCACTGGCGCGCACCGACATGCCGGCCAGACCCGGCAAGCGCGAGAGCTGCGGTCCCAGGTTCTTCACCACCACTTCCTGGTTGCCCAGGATCTGGCTGACGTGGATGGCCACGCGCTGGTCTGCACTGCGCACCACCACCACGGGCAGGGTGCGGCCCTCGGCGGACCCACGCAGCGCGTCCTGCAACAGCGATCCCAGCCAGAAGAAGGGCAGATCCTCCTCGCCATGGCGCAGGACGCCCTGCGCATAAGCCTGCTCGATCTCGGCCGCGGGCACGCGCCGCACGGTTTCCACCAGCGTGGAGGGCACGGCCACGGTCTGGCTGCCGGCCTGCATCAGCACCACCTGCGTCACCGCGGTGGTCAGCGGCAGCAGCATGCGGAAGGCGGTGCCCTGCCCGGAGGTGCTGGCGGTCTCGATGCGGCCGCCCATCGCGGTCACCTCGGTTCGGACCACGTCCATGCCCACCCCGCGCCCCGCCAGCTCGGTCACCTCGTCGGCCGTGGAGAAACCCGGCGCAAAGATCAGCGAAGCCAGCTCGGCCTCGGTGGGACGGCTGTCGGCGGTCAGCAGGCCGGCCGCCGTCGCCCGCTCGGCGATGCGGGCCAGATTCAGACCCGCGCCATCGTCGCGCACGTCCAGCTGCACTTCATTGCCGCTCTGGCGCACCACCACATCGATGCCGCCCACGGACGGCTTGCCCAGCGCCTCGCGCAGGCCAGCCGGCTCAATGCCATGCACGACGGCATTGCGCAGCAAATGTTCCAGCGGCGGCGCGATGCGGTCCAGCACCGCCCGGTCCATTTCGATCCCGCCCCCCGAGAAGTTCAGCCGCACCTGCTTGCCGGTTTCCTTGGCCGCCTGGCGCACCACGCGGTAAAGGCGGTCCGACAGTGTGTCGAACTCCACCATCCGGGCCCGCAGCAGATCGTCCTGCAGGTCACGCGCCAGACGGGCCTGCATGGCCAGTTGGTCTTCCGCGTCCTGCAAGGTCTGCAGCAAGCTGCGCTGCACGGTGCCCACGTCGGACACGGACTCGGCCATCATCCGGGTCAGTTCCTGCACCCGGGTGAAGCGGTCCATCTCCAGCGGATCAAAGGACTGTTGCGAACTGCGCGCCGCCTCGATGCGGGTGGCCATCTGGGTTTCGGCCTGCAGTTCCAGATCGCGCAGTTGGCGGCGCAGACGCTCCAGGTTGTCGGTCAGCTCACGCAGGCTGCCCTGCATCTGGCCGACGTCCGCCTCCATGCGGGCACGGGCAATACCCACTTCACCGGCATGGCTGACCATGCGGTCCAGCAGTGGCGCACGCACACGCACGCTGCCGGCGGCCAGCTCGGCGGCCGTGCCCAGATCGGCCGGAGCATGGCCCGCGACCGCAAAGCCCTTGGCCAGACGGGACCAGTCCACCCGCACGGCGGGTGTCGCCGAAGCGGCGCCCTCATCGGACACCGGCACGGGCGAGATCTCGTCCAGCTCTGGCTCCGAGGACAGGGCTTGCGCCAGACTCTCCGTCGCCACCGGCTCCAGCTCGGGCGGAGCCACCGGTGCCTCCACCGGCTCGGGCAGGGACTCGAAGCCACCGGCCTGCAGGCGGGCAAACTCTTCGGCCAGCTGGTCCACCCCCTGGTACAGCTGGCTGATCGCACCGGTCTCCACCTGGCCTCGGGCCATGTGGCGCTCGATCGCGGTCTCCAGCCGGTGAGCCATTTCGCCCAGGCGCATGGCGCCGGCCAGGCGTGCGCCCCCCTTGAAGGTGTGCAGGGCCCGCATCGCCGCCACGCCGGCATTCATCTGATCGGGCTGGGCCTCCCACAGGCGCAGGTGCTCGGCCAGTTGAGGCAGCAGTTCAGCGCCCTCTTCGACGAAGATGTCGAAGAGCTCGGCATCGATCGCGTCGGACGCCTCGATCTGTTCGCCCAGCAGGGTGGCTGCCCCCGCAGGCTCGGCACGCACCGGGGCCGCGGCAGCCGTGGGGGACGGCTCGGCATGCTCCAGGGCTGAGAACCTCATCTCGCCCAGCGGGTTGAGCGCCGCAAAGGACGTCACCGGCCGATCAGCATCCTCATCGGCTTCTCCGCGCTCTTCCCCATCGGACTGCGCGGTTTCTTCCAGGGCCGCCAGACGCTCGATCAGCTGCACCTCGTCATGCTCGTGCGAGCTCAGTTGCTCCAGGATCTCGGCCTGCACCGGCTTCAGGAAGCCGGCGGCGAATTGATGGAGCAGGCGCCGGATCTCTTCGGCCACCGCCAGGTAGAGCGTGGCCTCGACCGCCTCGCCACGGCCGCGCGCGTGAGATCGTTCCAACGCATGTTCCAGCCGACGGGCCAGGCTGGAAAGGTCCTGGAAGCCCACGGTGGCGGAGTTGCCCGCCAGGGAATGGGCCAACGCGACCGCGGTCTCGCCGACCGGACGGTCCAGCTCCAGCTGCCACTCCGACAGCTCGGTGCTCAAACGGCGCGACTGCTCGTCGGCCTCATTGAGGTAGATGTTGAACAGCGCGATCTGGATGCGCAGCGGACCCACCACCTTGTAGCGCTCTGCGTCATCCTCCGGCGGCGCCGCGGCCTCCGCAGGCCCGGCCGGCAACTCGGAGCGTTGCACGCTGGGCTCCACCTGTTCCGACGGCTCCACCTCGGGCGTGGGCATCGCACCCGCAGCGGTTTCGGCCCAGACCGGCTCGGTCGGCCCCGCCTCTGGAGCAGACAGGCCGGACGACACCTCGGCCGGTGTCTCCGGCAGCATGCCCGGCTCGGAGGGCGCCCCCTCTTCCTGCAGACCGTTCACACGCTCGTGCAGTTCCTCGGACACCCAGGCTTCCAGGAGAACAGGCTCCTCGCGGGGCGGGGCCGGGGGCATCGCCGCAAGCTCAGGGGCTTCGTCCATCTGGGTGTCAGACCAGGAGGGCGGCAGCCCGCCGGTCAGATCCGGCGAAGGCTCGATGGTGGTGGGAGGCTCGTTCTCCACCTCTCCGGTGGCCACCACATCCCGCAGATCCGACGGCAGTTCCAGCAGCGACAGACGGTCTGGCGCCTCGCCCGGAGCCTGGGGGGGTTCAGGCGCATCGAAGCTGAGGTCCAGATCCAGATCGGGCATGGCCATCGCGGGCCCCGTGCCGGCATCCAGATCCAGGTCCAGATCGATCAGATGAGGATCCACTTCGGGCGTCGGGGACGCCGGCTCGGTGAGCGCCTCGTCCAGGATCGGCAGGGGCATGGTGGCCGCGGCCCAGGCCGCCGACGGGTCCACGACCTCAGAAACCTCGGGCATCTCGACCGCCGGCACGGCCGACGGCTCTTCCTGGGCAGGCGCCGCTGCCACAGCCGCGCCTTGTGCTCCCAGACGCAGCGCCTGCGCCTCGGCCATCAGCGCGGCGCCCTGGGGGGCGTCGTCCTGACCTTCGGCGATCCGGCCGACCCAGTCTTCCAACTGGTCCAGGGCGCGTCCGGTGAAGTCACACAGCGGTTCGTCGGCCCGCACGACCGCCTCGGCCAGACGGGCGTTGTAGAGCTGCTCGCAGGACCAGGCCGCCTCGCCAAAGGCCATGAGACCCACCATGCGGGAACTGCCCTTGAGTGTGTGGAAAGCCCGGCGCACCGTGGTCATCGCCTCGAGATCGCTGGCGTCCGCACGCAGGCCCGCCAGGCCTTCCCGCGCCTGTTCGAGCACCTCGCGCGCCTCTTCCAGGAAGATCTCGCGCATGTCGTCATCGTCGTCGCCTGCGGGCGCCGACACCGGCAACGTCGCAGGCGGAGCCGGCGGCGTGGCCAGGGCGGACAGCGCCTGGACCACATCCGCCCGCGCGGCTTCCTCGGCCTGCGCGTCCTGTGCCTGGGCCAGCGCCTCGCGGGCCTGGCTCACCACCTGAGCCACATCGGACTGGTCGGCGGCCACGGCCTGGTCGGCCAGGCCTTCCAGGTGGCGATGAAGGTCCTCGGTCGAGACCCCCTCCTGCTCGGCACTGCGGGCCAGGGTCTGCACCTGGTCCATCAGCGCGGGCTCCACGTCGACCGGCTTGGCCGCCGACTTCGCGCGGCCCATCAGGGCGGCAAAGCGGCCAGTGGACGGGTCAAAGCGGAACAGGGCCTTGGCCAGCTGGGGCTGCACGCCCAGCATGTCGATCAGAAAGGACAGAGCCCCCAGGTTGTCAGCCAGTTGCTCGGTGGCACGGGAGGCATCGGCATCCTGGGCCAACACGGCGGCCACGTCATCACGCATGCGCTGCACGGCCTGGGCCGCCTGGTCCAGGCCCAGCACCGACAGCACGCCACGCATGGCGTTGAACTGGTTGGGCACCGGCGTGAGCGCGTCGCGCTCGTCCGTATTGCGGTTGAAGCGGTCGAGCTGCTGCTCGATCTCGGCCAGCGTGGCACGCAGTTCCTGCACCACGCTGCCCATGGACTGACGGTCGGAGACGTCGCGGTACAGCGTCTCGACCCAGGGCTCCAGCGGCGGCGCCGAACCACCGGCCGTCACCACCTCCAGCCGTTGGGCCACCTGCTGGATGCGATCCTGCAGGTCCGGGTGCTCCGGATCGGCCTCGTCCAGCGAGGCATCCAGGCAGAGCAAGGTCGTGGCCACTTCCATGGCCAGCTCCGGCGAGGGACCGCGCCCCGCCTGCACCGCGCTCTCGGTGGCCGTCTGCAGGGCCTGGGCCAGCCGCTCGCCATCCTGGTAGATGTGGCGGATCGACTCACCCACCTGGGCCGTCTGCTCGTGCAAGCTGGCCAGAGAGGCCAGTTCGCCCGAAGCGACCAGCGACCAGCTTTCCTTGAGGGCGGCCACGCGGCGACGGGCCTGAGGCACCAGGGCCGGGTCGTAGCGTCCCAGCGGGCTGTGCTCGTAGTCGGCACCGTCCAGCGCAGGCAGGGCGCACTGGCGTGCCACCTGGGACAGACGCGGGGCCTGGGCGTCGTCGCGGCGCGCGCGGGCACAGAAGAACAGCAGATCCTGCAGCAGCCGGTCCGGGCAGTCCTGCGCGCCCCGTTCCACGGCCCGCAGCTGCACCAGCAGGCGCGAAGCCAGGCGCTTGGCCAGCAGATCGGGTGGCAGCAGGCCCTGAGCCTGCGCCTCGAAGAAGCCCGAGGCCAGGCGCCAGGCCAGGCCCAGCCGGCCCTCGGTGCGCTCGCCCAGCTGGGCAAAGGCATCGCTCATGCGGCGGGCCGCGGCCACATCGCCCCGCAGGTACTTCAGCAAACGGGCTTCCACCGCCTGGCGCACACGCGGATCGGGCGCAGTGGCGGCCGAGGGCGCCGCCGCCGGCAGCACCGGAATGGCTTCCCAGAGGTCCGAGGGATGGATGCGCTCGGCACCGGCCAGGGTCATGACCTCGCGGTACTGCGGGAACAGGCCCAGTTCGGACGGCGCCCGACCGGCAAGCTGCCGGCCCAGGAAATCCAGCACCGCGAAAGACGCCTTCTCGATCGCCTCGACGGGCCCGGCCTCGCAGACCAGCTCACCCCGGTCAATGCGCTGGACGACCTGCTCGCTGGCGCGCAGCACGCGCGCCGCGCTCACCTGCCCGATCAGTTCCAGGGCACCCACGCCCTGGTGGATCAGGTTGCGCGCCTGCTGCAACGCCGGGTGCGACGCCGGCGCGGGAACCTCGGCCGGCTGCAACTCCTGGTTGCGCAGCTGACGGCGCAGGGACTTGTGCGCGTTGTCGAGCGTCCTGCGGAGTTCATCCTGGACCCAGGCCAGTGCGCTCAGGTCCCCCGGCAGTTCTTGATCGTGAGTTGAATCCATGGTCGTGCCGGGTTCCTATGTCGTCCCTCAGGCTGCCGTGCTGCCTGCTGCAAGGTCAGGCAATCTTGAAACGGTCCACCGTTTGACGCAGTTCATCGGCAGATCGCGACAGGTCATGAACCATTTGTGCGGTCGAGCGCGTGCCCTCACCGGTCTGCTCGGTCACGGCGAAAATGTGCTGGATGTTGGCCGCCACCACGTTGGCGGACTCCGCTTCGCTGCGGGCCTCGTGGGAGATGCCGTCGATCAGTTCGGAGAGCTCGCGCGTCACGCGGTCGATCTCGACCAGGGCCGCACCGGCCGCGTCGGACAGCTGCGCGTTCTGCACCACGCCCTGCGTCGACTGCTCCATGGCGGCCACAGCGTCCTGGGTGTCGGTCTGAATGGTCTTCACCAGGGCCGCGATCTGTCGCGTCGCATCGGCCGAGCGTTCGGCCAGCCGCTGCACTTCTTCGGCCACCACCGAGAAGCCCCGACCCGCTTCACCGGCGGAGGCCGCCTGGATGGCGGCGTTCAGCGCCAGCACGTTGGTCTGCTCGGTAATGTCGGAAATCAGCTCGGTGATTTCGCCAATCTCCTGCGAGGATTCACCCAGTCGCTTGATGCGCTTGGAGGTCTCCTGGATCTGCTCGCGCAGCGTGTTCATGCCGTCGATGGTGTCGGCCACCGCCTTGCGGCCGGAGTCCGCAGCTTCCAGCGACTGACGGGCCACCGCGGCCGTCTGCTGGGCCTGTGCCGACACCTGGTTGATGCGCACGGCCATCTGCAGCACCGACTCGCCGGTTTCGCGGATCTCGCGCAGCTGCTCGGTGGACGCCGCCAGCAGTTCGGTGGAGGTCTGCTCCACCTGCTGCGTGGTCTCCGTCACCCGGGCCGCCGTGCCCTGCACCTGGGCCACCAGGGAGCGCAGCTCTTCCACCGTGTAGTTCACCGAGTCGGCGATGGCGCCGGTGATGTCCTCGGTCACCGTGGCCTGCTGGGTCAGGTCGCCCTCGGCCACCGTCTGCAGTTCGTTCATCAGCCGCAGAATGGCCGCCTGGTTGGCGTCGTTCACGCGCTTGGCTTCACGCTCCTGGTCCTCGGCGGCCACCCGCTGGGCTTCGGCCTGCTGGGCCCGCAAGGCCTGGTTGCGCACATACAGTCGCAGCAGACCCGCACCGCCGGCCAGGATGGCCGCGGCGGAGGCCAGCAGCGCGATCAGGTAGCCGGCGCTCAGGCCGCCACCGCTTTCCAGGCTGCGCTGCACCTGCTCCAAACCCTTACGCAGCGGTTCGGAGTCCGCCACGATGGCGTTCTGGGCTTCGCGCGCAGCCACCAGGCCTTGCAGGTTGCCCAGAATGGCCGTGGCCTGCGCCCGGGTCTCTTCGTACTGCGAGATGAGCTGTTCCAGGCGCTCGCGGGTGGCGGCGTCCTTGGTGCCGGGCAGGCGCAACTCGGCATTGCCACGCAGCAGGCCGTCGGCAATCTCCCGGAAGGAGTTCAGGTCCTTGCCCAGCAGGAACACGGCCTCAGGGCTCACACCCTCCAGCGTCAGGAATTCGTTGGCGCTCTTGCCGATGCGCTGGGTCAGCATCACCAGCTCGCCCACGGCCGAGATCTCCACCGGCGAGGCGTTGCCCTGCAGCTTCAGCGAGGACACGGTCTCGGCCGTTTCCAGCAGGTCGGAGGACTGGCGGTTGATCAGGCGCAGCGCCTGCCCCACCTGGGTCAGCACGGTCTGCTGGGCCAGCACCACACCGGCGTTCTTCTCGGCGCGGTCGACCAGCGGCAGCAGCGGCGACAGCACGTCCTGGGTGCCACCGCCCACGGCGGTCAGATCCTCGTTGCCCTTGGCCAGGCCGCGCAGGTTGCGGGCCAGCACCTGGCCGCTCTCTCGCACTTCCGGGAAGGCCGCCGGACTGCCCACCAGTGCCTGGGACACCGACTTGGCCAGCCGCTGCGACTGCATCAGCGCCTGACCCGTGGCCGAGAGCTGACTGGCCTGGCGGTTGGCGGCACCCAGCGAGAGGGCACCGGTGATCACGAAGATCGCCGCGCCCGCACCCACCATCGTCAGCAGCAGACGCTGCTGCTCGTAGAGGGGACGACGGCCGATCAGCGGCAGCCCCGAAGACTCCTCGCCAAAGGTGGAGACATCCGGGGGCAGCTGGGACAGGCCAGGATCCTCGGCCTCCGGCGGCAAGGCCGCCGCCGGGGACGGGGCTTCAGCCCCTCCGGCGGACTGCTCCAGGCGTTGATCGATCTGCTCGAGCAGGCGATCAACCTCGTGATCCGCCCCTGTCGATCCCGCAGGCGCAGGAGACTCCACGGCATCGGATTCTTGAGAGGCCGACCGGGCGGCAAACTTGTTCTTCAACTGATCGAGCAGGCTCATCTCATCCTCTCAGGGAATGCCTCGAATCACGACAGGACAGCCACGTCAACCCGCAGCCACTTCAAGAAAAAGCGGATCCTGGACCAACGCCGCCAGATCCAGTTCATCCCAGACACGGCCCTGGCCATCGCGCCACTGCCGCACGGCAAACGCCGGACGAGGCCCTGTCTCCTCGGTCACGCGTTGCAGCTGATCGCTGTCGCGCAAACCGACCAGACGGTCGATCAGCAAGGCCGAGTTGACCCGCAGCCCGGGGTTGAACACCACCAGCTGCCCGGTACGTGCACCCGAACCCCGCTCCCGCAGGCCCAGAAAGGCGGCCAGGTCCATGACCGCATTGAGCTGGCCGCGGACGTTGGCCACCCCGACCAGCCAGGGTGCGGCGTGGGGCACCGGGGCCATTTCCCGCAGGGACTGGATCTCGCCAGCCTGCCCCAAGGGCAGCAGCAGACCGGCTCCCGCGCATTCCACCGCCAGCCAGCCCGCTTCGCGGGGCCGCTCGCGAGCGGCCTGCAGTCGGTTGGCCAGCCGAACCTGGAGCTCTCGCAGCGCTTCCTTGTTGGACATCGCCGCCTGCTCAGCCCAGAGCCTGGATCTTGGCCATCAGGTCATCGGCATCGACCGGCTTGACCACATAGTCGCGTGCGCCCTGGCGCAGCCCCCAGACCCGGTCGGTCTCCTGGTTCTTGCTGGTGCACATGATCACCGGCACATCCGCATAGCGGGGATCGCGGGTGATGGTGCGGGTCAGCTGGAAGCCGTTGGTGCCGGGCATGACCACATCCATCAGGATCAGGTCAGGCTTGGCCTCGGACAGGCGGCGCAGGGCCTCCTCGCCGCTTTCGGCCGTCCGGACGCTGAAGCCGCGCTTGGTCAGCATGTCCGAGAGGTAATGCAACTCGGTCTTCGAGTCGTCGACGAGAAGGATGTTCTGGATGCTCATGAAGCTACCCTGCAAAACAGCACCGCCACGGCAAGGCACACCTCAATGGTCGCCCCGGCCGCGGCTGGCATCACCGCTGCACGGCCAGCGCACGAAAATGCGCCACCGCCTGCAGCAACTGGTCTTTGGTGAAAGGCTTGGTCAGGTAATCGTCGGAGCCGACCATGCGACCGCGGGCCTTGTCGAACACCCCGTCCTTGGAGGACAGCATGATGACCGGCACCTGGGCGAACCGGGGGTTGCGCTTGATGATGGCGCAGGTCTGGTAGCCATCCAGCCGCGGCATCAGGATGTCGCAGAAGATGAGATCAGGTTCGAAATCATTGACTTTGGCCAAGGCATCGAAACCGTCCTCGGCCAGTATCACTTCGTACCCGCCCTGGCGCAGAAAGATTTCCGCGCTGCGCCGGATGGTGTTGCTGTCGTCAATCACCAGTACCCGGGTGGTTGGCGACGCAGTTTGCGTCAGACCCAAATCGGTCACCTCGCGCCCCTTAACGAATTACATCCCAACGGGTCTGACCGTCCTGCCTCTCGCACATCGCGATGCAGCTCAGATCTGAACCATCTCAAAATCTTCCTTGCGCGCACCGCACTCGGGGCAGGTCCAGTTCATGGGCACGTCCGCCCACTTGGTCCCCGGGGCAATGCCATGCTCGGGATCACCGGCAGCCTCGTCGTATATCCATCCGCAGATGAGACACATCCAGGTTGTGTTTTCGCTCACGGTATCCAAGCCAGATCACTACAATCCGTCCGAGTATAGCGAGGGGATGCTAGGTTACGACAAGGTTTTATCGACACTTGCGCAACATCATCCCGACTCATCCTACGATCCCGCGTCGGCCGGACTGCCCACTGCCTATTTCTTCGACCGGTCCCTGCCATGAACACTGAATCCCCCCCCGACGCCTCCACTCCCGATGGCACCGCCCAGGACGCCGGCGCAACGCCCGCCTGCGTGATGAGCTTCAATGCCGGCGACCCCAGCGGCGCCGGCGGCGTGGCAGGTGACATCGCCACCATCGCGGCCATGGGCGCCCACGCCCTGCCGGTGGTGACCACGCTGCTGATGCGCGACACGGCCGAAGTCTTCGACCAGCACTTGATCGAGGGCGACGCGGTAGTTGAACAGGCCCGCAACATTCTTGAGGATGTCACCGCCAGTGCCTTCAAGGTTGGCTTCCTGGGCTCGGCCGAGAACGTCAGCGCCGTGGCCGAGATCCTCTCGGACTATGCCGAGTTACCCCTGGTGTCCTACCTGCCCAACCTGTCCTGGCTGGAGGAGGACGAGCACCAGAGCTACCTGGATGCCTTCCGGGAACTGATCCTGCCGGCCACCGAGGTGCTGGTGGGCAGCCACAAGACGCTGACCGACTTCCTGCTGCCCGAATGGGAGTCGGAGCGCCCAGCCTCACCGCGCGAACTGGCCGTGGCCGCCGCCGAGCACGGCACCCGCTACGTGCTGGTAACCGGCGTGATGCTGCCGGCCAAGGCCGGGCAGTTCATCGACAACGTGCTGGCCTCGGCCCAGGGGGCCCTGACCGGCGAGAAGTTCGAGCTCTTCGACGTCAGCTTCGTCGGTGCGGGCGACACCCTGTCCGCCGCCCTGGCCGCCCTGCTGGCCGTGGGTGCCGAGATCCAGGCCGCCACCGGCGAAGCCCTGCAGTTCCTGGACCAGAGCCTGGATGCCGGCTTCCGCCCCGGCATGGGCCACGTCATTCCCGACCGATTCTTCTGGGCCTTGCCCCCGGAAGAGGAAACAGCCGCCGAGGGCGAGCCCGCGCCAAATCCGCCCGGACCCACCCCCAGCTTTCCCGATGAACCCCCTGCCGCGCCCGGAGGCCGCCGCCGTGTCCACTAATGTCCAACTGTTCGAACGGGCCCAACAGTCCATCCCGGGTGGTGTGAACTCGCCGGTGCGCGCCTTCCGCGCCGTCGGCGGCACCCCCCGCTTCATCACCCGCGGCGAAGGCGCCTACATCTGGGATGCCGACGGCCAGCGCTACATCGACTACATCGGCTCCTGGGGCCCGATGATCCTGGGCCACGGCCATCCCGCCGTGCTGGAGGCCGTGCTGTCGGCCGCCCGCGAGGGCTTCAGCTTTGGCGCCCCCACGGAACGTGAGGTCGAGCTGGCCGAGGCCATCATCGGCCTGGTGCCCAGCATCGAGCAGGTGCGCCTGGTGTCTTCCGGCACCGAGGCCGGCATGAGCGCCATCCGCCTGGCCCGCGGGGCCACCGGCCGCAGCAAGATCATCAAGTTCGAAGGCTGCTACCACGGCCACGCCGACGCCCTGCTGGTCAAGGCCGGTTCGGGCCTGGCCACCTTTGGCCACCCCACCAGCGCCGGCGTGCCGGCCGAGGTGGTGCAGCACACGCTGGTGCTGGAGTACAACAACGTCGAACAGATCGAGGCCGCCTTCAAAGCCCACGGCGACGAGATCGCCTGCGTGATGATCGAGCCGATCGCCGGCAACATGAACTTCGTGCGCGCCAGCGTGCCCTTCGTGAAGCGCATCCGCGAGCTGTGCGACCAGCATGGCGCGCTGTTCATCTTCGACGAGGTGATGACCGGCTTCCGCGTGGCCCTGGGCTCGGCCCAGAGCCTTTATGCCAAGGCCATCCCCGGCTTCGTACCCGACATCTCGGTCTTCGGCAAGGTGATCGGCGGCGGCATGCCGCTGGCAGCCTTCGCCAGCAGCCGGCGCATCATGCAGCACCTGGCCCCGCTGGGACCGGTCTACCAGGCTGGCACCCTGTCGGGCAACCCGGTGGCCACCGCCTGCGGTCTGGCCACGCTCAAGGAGATCTCCAAGCCGGGCTTCCACGAGGCCCTGCACGCCAAGACCCGGCGCCTGATGGCCGGCCTGAAAGCCGCGGCCGATGCCGCCGGCGTGCCCTTCAGCGTGGACAGCGAAGGCGGGATGTTCGGCTTCTTCTTCATGCCCGAGCTACCGCAGAACTACCAGCAGGTCATGACCACCGACCAGGCCCGCTTCAACCGCTTCTTCCACGGCATGCTGGAGCGCGGCGTCTACCTGGCTCCGGCGCTGTACGAAGCTGGCTTCACCAGCGCCGCGCTGAGCGACGCCGACCTGGACGCCACCCTCGCCGCCGCCAAGGACGTCCTGGCCTCAGCATGAGCGATATCCGTCTGACCGAGTTCCGCGGCCAACCCGCCGTCCACCTGCGCGCGCCCGACGGTGCACAAGCCACCGTGCTGCTGCACGGGGGGCAGTTGGTGTCCTGGGTGCCGGCCGGTGGCGAAGAGCAGCTCTACCTGTCCCCGACCGCCCGTTACGGCGTAGGCGCCTCGGTGCGCGGGGGCGTGCCGGTGATCTTCCCGCAGTTCAACGAGCGCGGCCCGCTGCCCCGCCACGGCCTGGTGCGCACCCGCAGCTGGACGCCGGTGCAAGTGGTGGTGCGGGGCGAGCACGCCATCGCGACGCTGCGCTTCACCGACGACCTGGCCACCCGCACCCACTGGCCCCACGGCTTCACCGCCGAGGTGACGGTGAGCGTGGCCGGGCGCGACCTGGACATCGAGCTGTGCATCACCAACACCGGTGAGACCCCCTTCGACTTCCACGCTGCACTGCACACTTACCTGCGCAGCCAGAACGTCGAGAAGGCCCAGCTCGAAGGCCTGCAGGGCTGCCACTACGAGGACGCACTGCTGGGCGTGGAAGGCGACCAGTGGGGCGACGTCACCGCGGTGATCGGCGCCATCGACCGCGTCTACCACCAGGCCCCGCGCCAGCTGATCCTGCGCGAACTGGGCCGCAAACTGCGCATCAGCCTGAGCGACTTCGAGGATGTCGTGGTCTGGAACCCCGGCTCCGAAGGTGTGTCCAAGTTGACAGACCTGCCCGCAGAGGACTGGCGGCACATGCTCTGCGTCGAAGCCGCCTGCGTGCGCGATCCCATCACCCTCGTCCCCGGGGATGAGTGGGCTGGCCGACAGAGCTTCACCTGCTGAACCCGCGCGGGCATCGCCCGCCCGCGCCACCTTTCCCCTGCCATGCACATTCACATCCTGGGCATCTGCGGCACCTTCATGGGTGGCCTGGCCGCCCTGGCGCGCGAAGCCGGCCACACCGTCACCGGCTGCGATGCCAACGTCTACCCGCCGATGAGCGACCAGCTCCGGGCCCTGGACATCGACCTGATCGAAGGCTTCGGCCCGGAGCAGCTCTCGCTCCAGCCCGACCTCTTCGTGGTGGGCAACGTCGTCACCCGAGGCAACCCGCTGATGGAGGCCATCCTCGACGCTGGCCTGCCCTACACCAGCGGCCCGCAGTGGCTGGCCGAGCATGTGCTGCAAGGCCGCCATGTGCTGGCCGTGGCCGGCACCCACGGCAAGACCACCACGACCTCGATGCTGGCCTGGGTGCTGGAAGAGGCCGGCCTGCAGCCCGGCTTCCTGGTCGGCGGCGTGCCGCAGAACTTCGGCGTCTCAGCCCGGCTCGGGAATGGTTCCGCCTTCGTGATCGAAGCGGACGAGTACGACACGGCCTTCTTCGACAAGCGCAGCAAGTTCGTGCACTACCACCCCCGCACGGCCATCCTGAACAACCTCGAGTACGACCACGCCGACATCTTCCCGGACCTGGCCGCCATCGAGACCCAGTTCCACCACCTGGTTCGCACCGTGCCCTCCACCGGCTGCCTGGTGGTGAACGCCCGCGAGGAAGCCCTGCAGCGGGTGCTGGCGCGTGGCTGCTGGAGTCAGGTGCAGCGCTTTGGCGCCCGCAAGGAAGATCCGGGCGCGCTGCGCGCGCGCGGTGAACCCCATGCCTTCGACGTGCTGCGTGGCGCGATGAAGATCGCTCGCGTGGAATGGAGCCTGCTGGGCGAGCACAACCAGCTCAACGCGCTGGCCACCATCGCGGCGGCCGAGCACCTGGGCGTGGCGCCCGAGGTCAGCGCCGCCGCGCTGGGCCGTTTTCAGAACGTGCGTCGTCGCCTGGAGCTGCGGGGTGAGGCGGGCGGGGTGAAGGTCTACGACGACTTCGCCCACCACCCCACTGCCATCCGCACCACGCTGGACGGCCTGCGCCGCAAGGTGGGGCTGGACCATCGCATCCTGGCTGCCTTCGAGCCGCGCAGCAACACCATGAAGCTGGGCACCATGAAAGCCCAGTTGCCCTGGGCGCTGGAGGAGGCCGACCTGGCCTTCTGCTACAGCGGCGGCCTGGGCTGGGACGCCCGGGAGGCCCTCTCGCCCATGGGCGCCCAGGCCCAGGTCTGCGACACCATCGACGCGATGGTGGTCGCCATCGTCAAGGTCGCCCGCCCGGGCGACCATGTGCTGTGCATGAGCAACGGCGGCTTCGGCGGCATCCACGAGAAGCTGCTCGCCGCCCTGGCCCAGAAGACCGCCTGAAGAAGACGGGGCCGACCCGCGCCCCGTCCCTGCTCCATCCGGTCAGCTGCGGTCCATCACGGCCCGCAGCGCTTCGGTCAGCGTGCCCAGGCTCTCGGCCAGGTGCGCGCGCGAGGCCACCGACAGACTGCCACGCCCTGCTGCCGCCTTGAGCTGGGCCTGCAGCTTCACCGCATGCCAACGCACCAGGCTGGCCGCATCGGCCGGCAGCTTGGCGCCGCCCTTGGTCAGGATGGCCACCACGCGTTGCAGGTGTTCGCGCTGCAGGCTGCGACGCATCGGCTCGATCTCGCGGCCACTCTGCAGCTCGCTCCACACGCTGGCTTGCAAGGTGGCATAGACCTCGTCCAGCGACAGCGCCCCCGGGCGCTGCGCCGGGCTCAGGTAGTTCGGCAGCTCCAGCAGGCGCTGCGCCGTGCCAGCCGACATCAGCTTGTCCAGCGCCTGGGTCTGCAGCTGCAGCACCACCGAGGGGATGCTCACCGGCTTGGCACGCTCCCACTCGGTGTAGTCGGGCGACAGCGAGGACAGGAACTCCGGCCGGAAACTGAAGCTGTCCACGCTGAAGACATCCTTGGCCAGCAGCTTGAGCGCCTGACGCTGACGCTCCGGCGCCACCGGCTGATAGGCCGGCCGGTCGGTGGTGCCCGGCAGGTCGCGCAGCGTCTGCATGCCCCCCACGTACTTGGCCACCATCTCGGGCATGTTGCGCAGCTGGCGGAAGCCGCTCAGCAGCACCCGCCGCGCACGCAACGGGTCGTCGCCCGGCCGCGCGCCACGGGCCTGCACCCGGGTCCAGAGCTCGCGCGAGAGCTCCATGCGCCGGCTGTACCAGGCCAGCGGGTCGTCACCCAGGTCGAAGCGGTTGGCCAGCGGGTCGATGCCCCCCACCGGGCCACCCTCGGCATCCGAATCGTCGGCATAGGCCAGGGTCGGCTCGGTGCTGCGGCTGGCAATGCGGCCGAGCTCCTGGGCCTCCTGCCCCGGTGCGATGGGCTTGTAGGCGTACTCGATGGCCCAGTAGTCGTAAGGGCCCAGCGTGGTGTTGGTGATCGACGAGGTCGCCTCGCTGCGCAGCGACAGGTTGTAGGCGTTGTAGTCCATCACCGAACCGGAGATGCCGTGGGTGGCCGTCCAGGCCGGGTCCTTGAGCTGTTCGCGGGTCACGGTGGTAGAAGCCTTGAAGTTGTGCTTCAGGCCCAGCGTGTGGCCCACCTCGTGCGTGATCACGTCCTTGATCACCGCCTGCACGAAGGCCTCGGCCTCAGGACTGTCCGGCGCGATGTCGCCGCGGGCTTCCAGCAGATCCAGGGCAAAGCCCATCTGCTCGGCCGCCTCCTGCGCGTAGTTGCAACGTTCCTCGTCGCCCCGGCCGCCGCCCAGCACCAGGGACTGGGCCGCCTGGGTGGCCTGCCGCAGCACCTGAGCCTTCGCACCGTCGGTGTCCTCGGCCAGCGTGCGGCGGGCGCCCCGGGCGAAGACGTCGCTCATGGCGATGTCCGCATCCAGGATCTCGCCGGAGCGCGGGTCGGCCTTGCTCGGGCCGCGGGCAAAGCCCACATCGGCGCCGACGAACCAGCGGATCGAGGCATGGCCGGCGTCCAGGGTGTCGAAGTCCGCATCGTCGGGCTGCTGCCGCACCACGATGGCGTTCTTGAAGCCGATCTTCTCGAAGGCCTTGTTCCACTCCAGGATGCCCGCGGTGATGGTGGCGCGGTAGCGCTCGGGGATGTTCTTGTCCAGCCAGTAGGTGATGGGCTTGACCGGCTCGGAGAGTTCGGCCGCCGGGTCTTTCTTCTCCAGGCGCCAGCGGTCCACGTAGTGCACACGCTGGTTGGGCTTGAGGTCGCCGCTGAAGTCGGTGAAGTCTTCGGTGAAGAAGCCCAGGCGCGGGTCGGCCAGACGGGGCGCCATCGGCTGCTCGGGCAGCTTGGCCAGGCTGTAGGTCACACCGACGAAGAAGTTGCGCGGATCGGGCGTGGTCTCCGGCGGCGGCGGCGTGGGCACCGGCGGCGGGGTGAGCGGCGGCGCCGGCAGGCGCGGGGTGGCGTAGAGCAGGCGCACGTTCAGCGTCGTCAGGCCCTCATCGGCCCGCACCGACTCGAAGGAGGATTCGCCCCGGGCCAGGCCGTAGGGCAGGCGGAAGGCCGCTTCCAGCTGGGTCGAGTAGCCCACGATGTCGGACAGCAGGAAGCCGGCATCGATCAGCACGCTCTTGCGTTGCGGGTGCGGCGCACTGGCCACCGGAGCGGCGCCCAGCAGGCTTTCGGCAAAGGCCTGCCGAACGGCGGCCTGGGAGGCCTTGTCTGCCCCGGGGCGGTAGGCGGTGTTCAGCGCGATCAGCTGGATCTGCTTGCCGACCATGCGGAACTCGGCCGTCCAGTCCGGACCCATCTGGCTGGCATACAGACCGCGCTCGCCCACCGACTGGTTGATGCCCGCGGTCAGCAGGAAGGGCTGGCCCAGGCGCTCGGCCGGGATCTCCAGCCACACCTTGTCGTCCTTGCGCCAGACCGGGAAAAAGCCCTCGGTGCGCTGGGCATCCTTGACGACCTCGTCGAACGGCTTGGGGGCGTTCGGGTCCGGCCGCGCGGCCGCGGCGGGCGCACTGGCCGCTGCGGCGGGCTCCGGCGTGCCGGGCTGGGCCTGGGCCATCGCCCCGAGGGCCCCCATCAGGGCGCTCACCAGCACGGTGCGGACGGGTCGGAACGCCGTGGCCGGCGCGGCGGAAGAGGAAGTAGGCTGAGGCATGGACATCAGGGACGGAAGCCCGGGTTGGGCGGGAAGGAGGGCCACAGCGGCCGGGGTCGGGCCGGGCAGCGGCAAGCGGCTCTTGTACCTCAAGATCGCGCCTACACTGATCCCATGCTTCCCTCGCATCTGCTGTATCTGCACGGGTTCCGCTCCTCCCCCCAGTCGGCCAAGGCCCGTGCGGTGGCCGCCTGGCGGGATGCCCACCGCCCGGATCTGAACCTCTGCTGCCCGCAGCTGCCGCCCTCCCCCCGCGAGGCCATCGCGCTGGCCCTGGACTTGGTGCGCGACTGGCCACTGGAGGGCGCCGTGCTGGTGGGCAGTTCGCTGGGCGGCTTCTATGCCACGGTGCTGGCCGAGCGCCTGGGCCGGCCGGCCGTGCTCTTCAACCCCGCGGTGAACCCGGCGCGGGACCTGGCCCGCCACATCGGCGAGCAGACCGCCTGGCACAACCCGCTGGACCGCTTCTACTTCCGCGAGGAGTTCATCGGCGAATTGCAAGAGATGACCCCCGCGCAGCTCACCCGGGCCGAGCGCTACTTCCCCGTCATTGCCACCGGCGACGAGGTGCTGGACTGGCGCGAGATGGCCGCGCGCTATGCCGGCGCACCGCGCCTGCTGATCGAAGGCAGCGACCACGCGCTGAGCAATTTCGAGGCGCCGCTGGCCTACATGGTCCGCTCACTGCAACTTCTGGAAGCGACCGGCTGACGGCACGGCCCGCCCATCGGCGACAATCCGCCGGTGATGTACGCCCTGTTCGATGATGCTGGCAAATTCCTGGCCGGCCGTGTGATGTCCGAAGCCGACAGCTCGATGCAGATCGAGCTCGACTCGGGCAAGCGCGTGAAGGTGAAGAATGCCAACGTGCTGCTGCGCTTTGACAAGCCGCAGCCGGCAGAGTTGATCGCCGCCGCGCAGGCCAAGGCCGGCGAGATCGACCTCGACCTGGCTTGGGAATTCGCCCCCGAGGGCGAGTTCGGCTTTGCGGATCTGGCGCGCGACTATTTCAGCGCCTCCGCCGGGCCTGAGCTGCAAGCCGCCGCGCTGTTCCGGCTGTTTGAAGCCCCACACTACTTCCGCCGTGCCGGCAAGGGCCAGTTCAAGAAGGCCCCAGAAGAAACCATCAAGGCCGCCCTGCTGGCCATCGAGCGCAAGAAGCAGCTGGCCGCGCAGATCGAGGGCTGGGCCGCCGAGCTGGTGTCCGGCCAATGCCCGGCTCCGGTGCGCGAGCAGCTCTACAAGATCCTGTTCAAGCCGGACAAGAACGCCCCCGAATACAAGGCCGTGGTGGACGCCGCCAAGCAGAGCCAGCGCGCCCCGCTGGACCTGCTCAAGGACGCCGGCGCCATCACCAGCCCCTACCAGTTCCACTGGCGGCGCTTCCTGTTCGAGCAGTTCCCCAAGGGCACGGGTTTCCCGCCACTGGAGGCGCCGGCCATTGCCGACGAGCTGCCGCTGGCCCCGGTGCAGGCCTTCTCGATCGACGATTCGCAGACCACCGAAATCGACGATGCGCTCTCGGTCACCGGCCTGGGCTCGGGCGAGGTGGTGTTCGGCGTGCACATCGCCGCGCCGGCCCTGGCCGTGCTGCCGGATTCGCCGGTGGACAAGGTGGCCCGCGAGCGCCTGTCCACCGTCTACATGCCCGGCTGGAAGCTGACCATGCTGCCCGACGCGGTGGTGCAGGCCTACACGCTGGACGAGGGCCGCGACTGCCCGGCCGTCAGCCTGTACGTGACGCTGGACGAAGCCACGCTGGCGGTCAAGAAAAGCGAGACCCGGCTCGAGCGGGTGCCGATCGCCGCCAACCTGCGCCATGACCAGCTCGACGAGGTCATCACCGAGGCCACGCTGAGCGGCGAGGCGGTGGCCGACTACCCCTTCGCGGCCGAGCTGGCCTTCTGCTTCAGCCTGGCGCGCCAGCTCAAGGCCGCGCGCGAGGTGGTGCGCGGCAAGCCCGAGAACTTCAACCGGCCGGACTACAACTTCCGCCTGGATGGCAACAGCGGCGAGCCCGACGGCAGCGAGACGGTGCGCATCAGTGAGCGCCGACGCGGCGCCCCGCTGGACCTGATCGTGTCCGAAGCCATGATCCTGGCCAACAGCACCTGGGGTGGCTGGCTGGCCGAACTGGGCGTGCCCGGCATCTACCGCAGCCAGGCCAGCCTGGCCCCGGGCGTGAAGGTGCGCATGGGCACCAAGGCGCTGCCGCACGCGGGCATGGGCGTGGCGCAGTACACCTGGGCCACCTCGCCGCTGCGCCGCTACGTGGACCTGGTCAACCAGTGGCAGATCATCGCCTGCGCCCGCCATGGCCGCACCGCGGCGCTGGCCGCCCCCTTCAAGCCCAAGGATGCGACGCTGTTCTCGGTCATCTCGGGCTTTGACGGCGCCTATGCGGCCTACAACGGCTTCCAGTCCGCCATCGAGCGCTTCTGGACGCTGCGCTGGATCGAGCAGCAGGGCGTGACCGAGCTGGACGCCGCCGTGCTCAAGGATGGTCTGGTGCGGGCCGACACCCTGCCGCTGGTCTTCCGCGCCCTGGGCACGGAGAGCTTCCCGCGCGGCACCCGGGTGCGGGTGCGCGTCACCGGCATGGACCTGCTGACGCTGGAGTTGCACGCGAGCCTGTCCGCCCGCCTGGACGACGAGGCCGCCCCGGCCGAGGCGGAGGACAGCGAGGGCGAGGACGACGCGCCGGCCACCGGTCTCACCCTGGCCATCAATCTCGACGAGGCCGGCGAGGACGCCCCACCCGCCGCCCCCGCCGCCTGAGTTCCTCCGCCCTGCTGCGCCGATGCGACCGCCCAAGCTGCCCTGGCCCCCGACCCTGCTGCAAAGCACGCTGCTGATCTCGGTCGCCCTGCATGCGGTGCTGCTGACGATCCGCTTCGTCGATCCAGAGCGCTTCAACCGGGTATTCGAGGACACGCCGCTGGAAGTCATCCTGGTCAATGCCCGCTCCAGCGAGAAGCCGGTCAAGGCCCAGGCCATCGCCCAGGCCGACCTGGCCGGCGGCGGAAACCAGGACCAGGGCCGCGCCACCTCGCCGCTGCCGGCCTCCGAGCTGAACAGCCTGGGCATCGACACCGACGAGGCGGAGCAGCAGATCAACCAGATGCAGGCCCAGCAACAGCAGCTGCTGGCCGACCTGCGCCGCCAGATCGCCCTGCTGCCGGTGCCCGACCCGACGCGACCGGTCCAGACCCCTGACCAGGCCCAGCGCGAAGAGCGTCGCCGCCAGATGCTGCGCACGCTCGCCGAGATCGAGAAGCGCATCAATGAAGAGAACGCCCGACCGCGCAAGCGCTACATCAGCCCGGCCACGCAAGGCCAGGTGTATGCGGTCTACTACGACAAGCTGCGCCGCCGGATCGAGGAGCGCGGCACGCGCGACTTCCCCGAATACAAGGGCCAGAAGCTCTACGGCGAGCTGATCATGAACATCACGATCGATGCCCAGGGCCGCATCGTCGATGCCGAGATCGTGCAGGCCTCCAAGTCGGAGCTGCTGAACCGGCGCGCCCTGGCCATCGCCCGCGCCGCCTCGCCCTTTGGGGACTTCACCGACGCCATGCGCAAGCAGGCCGACCAGATCGTGGTCACCTCGCGCTTCCGCTTCACCCGCAACGAGGGCTTCGAGGCCACGGCCGAAACCTCGGCGCGCCCCTGAGTCGCTCCCATGACCGTCCCCACCGACCTCTACGCGGTGATCGGCCACCCTGTGGCCCACAGCCGCTCACCCGCCATCCATGCCGCTTTCGCCGCCGCCACGGGCCAGGCCCTGCGCTACGAGCGGGTGCAGGCCCCGCTGGACGGCTTCGCCCAGACCCTGGCGGACTTTGCCGAACAGGGTGGTCGGGGCTGCAACGTCACCGTGCCCTTCAAGTTCGAAGCCTTCGAGGCCGCGGCTGAGCGTAGTGAGCGCGCCGAGCTGGCCGGGGCCGTCAACACCCTCAAGCGCGACGGCGACCGCTGGTTGGCCGACAACACCGACGGCGTGGGGCTGGTGCGCGACATCGTGACCAACGCCGGCGTGCCCTTGGCCGGGCAGCGCGTGCTGCTGATCGGCGCCGGTGGCGCCGGGGCGGGCGTGCTGGGCCCCTTGCTGACCGAAGGGCCGGTCCAGCTGGTGCTGGCCAACCGCAGCCTGGACAAAGCCCAGGCCCTGACCGCCGGCCACGCCGCCCTGGCCCGGCGCCATGGCGTGGACCTGCTGGCCAGCGGCCTGGAGGCGCCCGGCACCGGTTTTGACGTGGTGCTCAACGCCACCGCCAGCAGCCTGGGTGGCGGCGAAATCCCGGTACCGGCCACGGTGCTGCGGCCCGGCGCCCTGGCGCTGGACCTGATGTACGGCCCTGCCGCCCGCCCCTTCCTGGCCTGGGCGGCCCGCCACGGCGCCATCGGGCGTGATGGGCTGGGCATGCTGGTCGAGCAGGCCGCCGAGTCCTTCGCCTGGTGGCGGGGTGTGCGTCCCCCGACGGCCGGCGTGCTGGCGACCTTGCGGGCCGAAGTCGACGCGACACAAGGACATTGAGATGAACGCGCTCGGCGCCCGTCTGGGCCGATTGTTCGCCCTGCTGGCCCTGTCCCTGCTGGCGCTGCAGCTGTATTTCCTGTTGCGCATCGCCCTGATGCTGGTGGTCGCCCCCCAGTCCACCACCTTCCAGCGCAGCGAGGCCTGGCGCCTGCTGACCGAGCAGCACCAGATCGACTGGACCCAGGAGTGGGTGGACGACGAACGCATCGCGCCCTCGCTCAAGCGCGCGGTGATCGCCAGCGAGGACGCTGGCTTCACCGAGCACAGCGGCATTGAATGGGATGCCATCGAGGGCGCCTGGCAGAAAAACCAGCGCGCGGAAGCCCGGGCCGACCGCCAGAACGACCGCCTGGCCCAACGCAAGCCCGCCAAGGCTGGCGCCCCTGCGCCCGCGAAGCAGGTGGTCGCCAAGGTGGTGGGCGGCTCCACCATCAGCCAGCAACTGGCCAAGAACCTGTTCCTCTCCGGCGAGCGACATGTGCTGCGCAAGGCCCAGGAGGCGCTGATCACCTACATGCTGGAGTTTGTGCTGGGCAAGAAGCGCATCCTCACCATCTACCTGAACAATGTGGAATGGGGCGAAGGGGTGTTTGGGGCCCAGGCCGCCGCCCGCCACTATTTCCATGTGGACGCGGCGCACCTGTCACCGCCCGCCGCGGCCCGGCTGGCGGTGATGCTGCCGGCCCCCAAGCGTTTCGAGAAAAACCCCGGCTCCGCCTACGTCAGCGGCCGATCGGCCATCATCCAGGCCCGGATGGGCGCGGTGGACCTGCCCTAGGAGCGCGCCGATGAACCCGGACCTGAGCGAGGAGATCGCTGCCACAGCCGCCCGGCTGGTGGTGGACGAGGGACTGGAGTACCCCAGCGCCAAGCGCAAGGCGGCCCGCGACCTGGGTCGCCGCGGTGGCCGGCAGGGTGAGCTGCCCAGCAACGAGCAGGTGGAGGATGCGGTGCGCGAGTACATCGCCTTGTTCTGCGCCGACACCCAGCCGGCCGAACTGCGGGCGCTGCGCCAGCTGGCCCTGCGCTGGATGGAGCGGCTCGCCGTCTTCCGGCCGCACCTGGGCGGTGCGGTCTGGCGCGGCACCGCCACGCGGCTGTCCAACATCGTGATCGACCTCTACTGCGATGACCCGAAGAGCGCCGAGATCGCCTTCCTGAATGAGGGCCTGGATTTCGACAGTGGCAGTGACGACCCGGACACGGTGGTTCTGAGCACGGTCGATCGCAGCCGGGAGCTGCCGGAACCGGTGACCCTGCATTTCGTGGTGCATGACCACGACGACCTGCGTGGCGCCCTGCGGCCGGACGGCCGCGGTCGGAGTTGGCGAGGCGATGCCCAGGCGCTGCGCCAGCGCCTGCAGGAGGACGCCGCATGAAGCCCGCCCGACGTCGCTGGCTGGCCGGCGCAGCGGCTGCCGGCGCCGCAGGCCTGGCAGGCGGCTGGTGGTGGCGAAGGCAATCCGCCACGGACGGCCCGCCCGAAGAGGCAGAACTGCTGCACCGGCTGCGTCACCAGGCTTGGCCCGTGCCCCCCGGACGACCCGCACTGGACCCTGCCCAATGGCTGGAACGCCCTTTGCTTGTGAACTTCTGGGCCACCTGGTGCCCGCCCTGCGTGCATGAACTGCCGGCGCTGGACGCCGCATCCCGCCAATGGCCCCGGGTTCAGGTGCTGGGCTTGGCTCTGGACAGCAGCGAGGCCGTGGCGGGCTTCCTGGCCCAAACCCCGGTGCACTACCCGGTCGGGGTGCTGGGTGTGGCCGGCCTGTCCATGCTGCGGCCCCTGGGCAATCCCAATGGGGGGCTGCCGTTTTCACTGCTGCTGTCATCGGATGAGCAGATCATCTGGCGCAAACTGGGTGCCGCGACGCCGGATGAACTGGCTCAGTGGTTGCCGCGGGCCTGAACAGACCAGACGCCCCCCTGAGATCCGACCCGGGTTGATTGCACGGCAATTTGAGGCATGACAGCCAGATCATCTGGAAACATGCTGGCAAAGTGCGACAATGCCGGCTTCGCACAGCGATCCGACAGCCTCGGACACCCCAGTTCAAGATAGGGGGCGAAGCTGACGGATATCGGCTGTTTCCCCATAATGCACGGACTTCGGGACTCATCGCCCGATCAAATGACACCTGGACCCTCGCGCCCGGTTGCCCCCCCCGTGTTGCCCCTGCCCCACCCGGGCCGCGGGCATCTCCCATCGACAGGAGCACTGTTTCCCATGGACCTGCGCAAGCTCAAGACTCTGATCGACCTGGTCTCGGAGTCCAACATCGCTGAACTCGAGATCACCGAAAACGAAGGCAAGGTGCGCATCGTGAAGTCCGGTGGAGCGACCTTCGCCGCGCCGGTCATGACCATGCCGGTCGCCGCGCCCGCCGCCGCTGCCGCCCCGGCCGCCCTGCCGCCCGCCGAAGCCCCGGCCGCTCCCGCCGTGACGGGCACCGTGGTGAAGTCGCCGATGGTCGGCACCTTCTACGCGTCCTCCACCCCTGGCGGCAAGCCCTTCGTCGAAGTGGGCAGCAGCATCAAGTCGGGTGAAGCCCTGTGCATCATCGAGGCGATGAAGATCATGAACGAGATCGAGGCCGAAGTCACCGGCACGGTCCGCCAAGTCCTGGTCGAGAACGGCCAGGCGGTCGAGTTCGGTCAGCCGATGTTCGTGATCGAGTGATCGGAACACCATGTTCAAGAAGATCCTGATCGCGAACCGGGGCGAAATCGCCCTGCGCGTCCTGCGGGCCTGCCAGGAGATGGGCATCAAGTCGGTCGTGGTCTATTCCGAGGCCGACCGGGATGCCAAGTATGTGCGTCTGGCCGACGAGGCCGTGTGCATTGGCCCGGCCCCCTCCGCGCAGAGCTATCTCAGCATGCCGGCCATCATCTCGACCGCCGAGGTGACCGACGCCGAGGCCATCCACCCCGGCTACGGCTTTCTCTCAGAGAACGCCGACTTTGCCGAACGGGTGGAGCAGAGCGGTTTCACCTTCATCGGCCCGACCCCCGAGTCCATCCGCATGATGGGCGACAAGGTGTCGGCCAAGCAGACGATGATCAAGGCCGGTGTGCCCTGCGTGCCCGGCTCCGAAGGGGCCCTGCCGGAGGATCCCAAGGAGATCATCCGCATCGCCCGCTCCATCGGCTACCCGGTGATCATCAAGGCCGCGGGCGGCGGCGGTGGCCGCGGCATGCGAGTGGTCCACACCGAGGCCGCCCTGGTCAATGCGGTGCAGATGACCAAGACCGAGGCTGGTGCGGCCTTCGGCAACCCGGCCGTCTACATGGAGAAGTTCCTGGAAAACCCACGCCATGTGGAGATCCAGGTGCTGGCCGACACCTTCCGCAACGCGGTCTGGCTGGGTGAACGCGACTGCTCGATGCAGCGTCGCCACCAGAAGATCATCGAAGAAGCGCCGGCACCGGGCATTCCCCGCCGCGTCATCGAGAAGGTGGGCGACCGCTGTGCCGCCGCCTGCAAGAAGATGGGCTACCGCGGAGCCGGCACCTTCGAGTTCCTGTACGAGAACGGCGAGTTCTACTTCATCGAGATGAACACCCGCGTGCAGGTGGAGCATCCGGTGACCGAACTGGTCACGGGCATCGACATCGTCCAGCAGCAGATCCGCATCGCGGCTGGCGAGAAGCTGCCCTTCACCCAGCGCCAGATCCAGATGCACGGCCACGCCATCGAGTGCCGGATCAATGCCGAGAACCCGTACAACTTCCTGCCCTCGCCGGGCCGCATCACGATGTGGCATCCGCCGGGCGGCCCGGGGGTGCGGGTGGACTCCCACGCCTACACCAACTACTTCGTGCCGCCGAACTACGACTCGATGATCGGCAAGGTCATCGTGCACGGGGACACCCGCGAGCAGGCCCTGGCCCGCATGCGCATGGCCCTGAACGAGACCGTGGTCGAAGGCATCCAGACCAACATCCCGCTGCACCGCGAGTTGATGGTTGATGCCAAGTTCGTGCAAGGCGGCACCAGCATCCATTACCTGGAAGGCTGGCTGTCCAGCCACAACCGCTGATCGGAACCGCTGGTGGCGATGTTTGAACTGGTGCTGAGCGCACCGGAGACGCTGGTGGAGCCGGTGTCCGAAGCCCTGATGAACGATTTGGAGGCCCTCTCCGTCTCGGTCGAGGACGCGGACGCCGACACCGAGGCAGAGAAGGCCCTGTTCGGTGAGCCGGGCATGCCCGCGGCCCGGCCGGGCTGGAATCGCTCGACCCTCAAGGCCCTGTTCAACACCGAGGAGGAGGCTTCCCAGGCCGCCACCCTGCTGTTGGCCCAGGACTGGGCGGTCGACCTCCGGGTGCAGGCCCTGCAGCCGGTGGCCGAGCAGGACTGGGTGCGACTGACCCAGTCCCAGTTCTCGCCGGTGGAGATCACCGAGCGCTTCTGGATTGTGCCGAGCTGGCATGAGCCACCTGCCCAGGCCCGCGAGGTGATCCGCCTGGATCCGGGCCTGGCCTTTGGCACCGGCACGCATCCGACCACCCGCATGTGCCTGCGCTGGATCGCCCGACAGGCGCCCACCCGGGCGGCTGGCTGGGACCGCGTGCTGGACTATGGCTGTGGCTCCGGCATCCTGGCCATTGCCGCCGCCCTGCACAGCGCCCGGGCGGTCGACGCGGTGGACATCGACCCGGCCGCGGTCGAGTCCACCCTGGCCAATGCCCAGGCCAATGGCGTCACGGTGCAGGCCGGTTTGCCCGAATTGGCCCGGGGCGAATACCCGCTGGTGCTGGCCAACATCCTGGCCACGCCGCTCAAGCTGCTGGCGCCGCTGCTGTGCGGGCATGTGCGCCCGGGTGGTCACCTGGTGCTGGCCGGCATCCTGGAAAGGCAGGCCGAAGAGCTCCAGGCAGCCTACGCGCCCTGGCTGCCCCTGCAGGTGCTGGACCGTGAGGACGGCTGGATCCTGATGGGCGCTGCACGCGCCTGAGCCCGGGCGGCAGGGCACACCCATGGCATCATCGCCGCCATGAGTCTGGCTACGCGTTGCCCCGCTTGCGGCACGGTTTTCCGTGTTGTCCAGGACCAGCTCAAGGTGTCCCAGGGCTGGGTGCGCTGCGGCCAGTGCCACGAGGTCTTCAACGCCCTGGAGAGCCTGTTCGATCTGGACAACAGTCCGTCGCCAGCCCCCACCCCCACACCGGCAGACGCCCCTTCGCCCTCCTTTGCGGCCACCGAGCCCAGCCCCCTGGAGGCTTCGCCGCCCCCGCCCGAACCCACGCCGGAAGAGGCCCCTCTCGCCTCGCCGCCCCCTCCTCCCGCGCCCTCCCTTCCTTCTCCGCCCGCACCGGCGCCAGTCACCCTCCCCTCTCCGCCGCCCCCCGCGCCTGCCGCACCCGCTGAGCCCGCACCCGAGCCTGAGCCCGAAGTTGGGGCCAATGAGGAGGCAAGCGCCGAACCCACACCGCCGGCCGGCTACGAGTTGCCCGGCGATGGTGGAGACGACAGCGTGGACGCGCCCGACACCGACGCATTGGCCGCCCCCTTCGGCGCCAGTCGACTGCCCGAACCCTGGGAACGCGAGGCCCTGACGCCAGAAGAGGCCAACCCCGAGCCCGAAGCCGTGGTGCCGCGCTTTCTGCAGCAGGCCGATAGACAGGTGCAAGGCGCCCGCCGGGTCCGCCGCGCACTCCTGGCGGTTCTGTGTGCGCTGCTGCTGCTGGCGCTGGGCGGACAGCTGACCCTGCAGGGTCGGGACCTGCTGGCTGCGCATTGGCCGGCCAGCCGCCCTTATCTTGCAGCCTTGTGCGGCACCGTCGGCTGCGAGGTGGGCGCCCCCATGGCCCTCGACCAGATCGTGCTCGACAGCAGCCAGCTGCAGACCACCGAGGTGCCTGGGGAGCTGACCATCACGGCCGAGCTGCGCAACCGGGCCGGCTGGCCGGTGCGGCGCCCCTCACTCGAATTGACCCTGACCTCTGACGACGGCCTCACCCTGGCCCGCCGGGTGCTCAGTCCGGCCGAACTGGGCGCCACAGACACCACGCTGCCCAGCGAGGGCAGCTGGCATGCGCAGGTGCGGTTGGATGTGGCGCCGCTGAAAGTCACCGGCTACGCGCTGGAAGTGTTCTACCCCTGAGCCCTGCGCTCGCCCACCAAGGAACCCCCATGGCCTGTCTCGTCTGCGGCTCGCTGGCTTTCGACACCATCACCGACTTTCCCGGCCGCTTCGCCGACCAGATCCTGCCCGACCAGGTGCACATCCTGAACGTGTCCTTCCTGGTGCCCACGCTGCGCCGCGAATGGGGCGGCTGCGCCGGCAACATCGCTTACACCCTGCGGCAACTCGGCGGCGAGCCGGTGGTGCTGGCCGCCCTGGGCAACGACGGTCAGGCCTACCTGAACCGCTTCGGCGAGCTGGGCATCGACACCGCCAGCGTGCTGCGCGTTGCCGACGACTACACCGCGCAGGCAATCATCATCACCGACCGGGACAACAACCAGATCACCGCCTTCCACCCGGGTGCAATGCAGCGGGCCCACGAGATCGGCCTGCCGACACGGCAGGACATCCGCCTGGCCATCATCGGACCGGATGGGCGCGAGGCCATGCTGCGACGCGCCCGTGACCTGCAAGCCGCAGGCATCCCCTTTGTGTTCGATCCGGGTCAGGGCTTGCCGATGTTCAACGGTGACGAGCTCAAGGCCTTCATCGCCCAGGCCACCTGGGTGGCCGTCAACGACTACGAGGCCCGCATGCTGTGTGACCGCGTCGGACAGGAGCTGGCCGACATCTCTCGCTCACACCTGGCGGGCCTGGTCGTCACGTTGGGCGACCAGGGGGCGGATGTGTGGGTCCAGGGCGAATGTCAGCGCGTGCCGGGCGTGGCAGCATCGGCCCTGGTCGATCCCACCGGCTGCGGCGATGCCTTCCGGGGCGGGCTGCTGTTCGGACTGGAACAAGGCTGGTCGCTGGACCGGTGCGTGGCCCTGGGCAACCGCCTGGGTGCGCTGAAGATCGCCCACCGCGGTGGTCAAAACCACCCGATCGAGCACGCGGCCCTGGGCCTGGCCTGACGCCCACGCTGCCCATAAAAAAAGCCCGGCCAGGCCGGGCTTTCCGTCTCGCACAGGCGGCACAGGCCGCCTGACGCGATCCTCAGGGCTTGTTGCCAGTCGGGAAGGGCCAGGCCGCGGTCGGGCTCAGGGCCGTCTTGGCAGCGCTCGCAGCAGGGGCAGGGGCCGCAGGGGCAGGCTTGGCGGGGGCCTTCTTGGCCGCCGCCTTCTTGGCCGGAGCCGCCTTCTTGGCCGGAGCCGCAGCCTTCTTCGCCGCCGTCTTCTTGACCGGAGCGACCTTCTTCGCCGGAGCAGCCGCCTTCTTGGCCGGAGCCGCAGCCTTCTTCGCCGGAGCGGCCGCCTTCTTGGCCGGAGCCGCAGCCTTCTTCGCCGGAGCGGCTGCCTTCTTGGCCGGAGCCGCCTTCTTCGCCGGAGCGGCTGCCTTCTTGGCCGGAGCCGCCTTCTTCGCCGGAGCGGCTGCCTTCTTGGCCGGGGCCGCCTTCTTCGCCGGAGCGGCTGCCTTCTTGGCCGGAGCCGCCTTCTTCGCCGGAGCAGCGGCCTTCTTGGCCGGGGCCGCCTTCTTCGCGGTCGCCTTCACCACCGGCTTGACCGGGGTGGACTTCTTGGCCGGGGCCTTCTTGGCCGGAGCCGCCTTCTTCGCAGTTGCCATTTCAAACTCCTTGATCAAGTTGCAGAAACACCGTGCCGCTCGAGACAGCCCGGCGATCCATCGCCCGCGGTGTTATCCCGGCAAGCCGGGGCTCCCCCGGTGCGATGAATGGGGAGACAGCACGTCGCCAAGCTTCTGTGGCCTGGCGGACGGGCTGGGGATCTTGATCTCTCGCTGTCCGAAACCGACAACCGGAAGAAATGGGTGGCTTTGCCGCGGGGGCTCAGCGTCTGAGCCCCCGTGTCCACCCGGCCTCCAGGCCGCTCAGTCCCAGCTCAGTGCGCCACCAGATTGATACTCGATGACGCGGGTCTCGAAAAAGTTGCGCTCCTTCTTCAGGTCGATCATTTCGCTCATCCACGGGAACGGGTTTTCCTCGTTCGGGAACAGAGCATCCAGACCGATCTGGGTGGCACGGCGGTTGGCGATGTAGCGCAGGTAGCCCTTGAACATCGAGGCGTTCAAGCCCAGCACCCCACGCGGCATGGTGTCTTCGGCGTAGCGGTATTCGAGGTCCACGGCCTTCTCGAACAGCGCCCGGATCTCGGCCTTGAACTCGGTCGTCCACAGCTGCGGGTTCTCGAGCTTGATCTGGTTGATCAGGTCGATGCCGAAGTTGCAGTGCATGGACTCGTCGCGCAGGATGTACTGGTACTGCTCGGCCGCACCGGTCATCTTGTTCTGGCGACCCATGGCCAGGATCTGCGTGAAGCCGACGTAGAAAAACAGGCCTTCCATCAGGCAGGCGAACACGATCAGCGACTTCAGCAGCGTCTGGTCGTTCTGCAGCGAGCCGGTCTTGAAGCCGGGGTTCATGATCGCGTCGATGAACGGGATCAGGAACTCGTCCTTGTCGCGGATGGACTGGACTTCGTTGTAGGCGTTGAAGATCTCGCTCTCGTCCAGGCCCAGGCTCTCGACGATGTACTGGTAGGCGTGCGTGTGGATTGCCTCTTCGAAGGCCTGGCGCAGCAGGAACTGGCGGCACTCGGGCGCCGTGATGTGGCGGTAGGTGCCCAGCACGATGTTGTTGGCGGCCAGCGAGTCGGCGGTCACGAAGAAGCCGAGGTTGCGCTTGATGATGCGGCGCTCGTCCTCGCTCAGGCCGTTGGGGTCCTTCCAGAGCGCGATGTCGCGGCTCATGTTCACTTCCTGCGGCATCCAGTGATTCGCGCAGGTGGCGAGGTACTTCTCCCAGGCCCACTTGTACTTGAACGGCACCAGCTGATTCACATCGGTTTGGCCGTTGATGATGCGCTTGTCGGCCACGTTCACGCGGCGGGTGCTCTTGGCGAACACGGAACTGGCAGCGCTGGCATCTGCAGAAGCAGAAGAAGGGGTGGAGGCCACAGCAGCCGTCGCGGTTTGAAGCGGCGACGGAGTCACAGTCCGCAGGCCGAGTTCGGCTTCAGGCGCGGGACGTTGAGCAGGATTCGGCGGGGTACGAACGTCGTCTTCCCAGACCAGCATGGCGTGTTTCCTATGGGGCGAATTATCGGAGTGTTGTGTTGGAACACCAAGCACTTCTTGACAGACGCGCGACAGCGATGTTGCAGCACTGCATCGGAATGCAGCAGTGATCACGCCATCGCGCACCACGAACCGACTTGAAGCACATGCCACTGCAAACCCGTTGGGGCATGCGCTTCACCATCGCGGCTTACTGGCAGGCCTCGCAGCCCGGATCGTCGATTGCGCAGAACTTGATGTCGGTCGCGGGAGCAGCCTCGGCCATCGCGGCTTGAGCCTGTGCTGCAGCGGCTTCCATCGCGGACAGGCCACCTTGACCGCCACCCATCGGCACCGCATTGAGCGAGCCAGCCGAGATGGTCGACTTCTCCGCATGCGTGGCGCCCATGGTGCGCAGGTAGTAGGTGGTCTTCAAGCCACGCACCCAGGCCAGCTTGTAGGTCTCGTCGAGCTTCTTGCCCGAGGCGCCGGCCATGTAGATGTTGAGCGACTGGGCCTGGTCGATCCACTTCTGGCGGCGCGCTGCCGCTTCGACCAGCCACTGCGTCTCGACCTCGAAGGCGGTGGCATAGAGCTGCTTGAGCTCATCGGGCACGCGGTCGATGCGGCGCAGCGAACCGTCGTAGTGCTTGAGGTCCATGACCATCACGCTGTCCCACAGGCCCAGTACCTTCAGGTCGCGCACCAGGTACTCGTTGACCACGGTGAACTCGCCCGACAGGTTGGACTTGACCGACAGGTTGCCGAAGCAGGGCTCGATCGAGGCATCCACGCCAATGATGTTGGAGATGGTCGCGGTCGGGGCGATGGCCACGCAGTTGCTGTTGCGCATGCCGTCGCGAGCGATCTTGGCGCGCAGCGCATCCCAGTCCAGCGTCGTGCTGCGGTCCACGTCCACATAGCCACCACGCTGCTGGGCCAGCAGCTCGATCGAGTCGATCGGCAGGATGCCGCGGTCCCACAGCGAGCCGCGGTAGGTCGAGTAACGACCCCGCTCAGCGGCCAGCTCGGACGAGGCCCAGTAGGCGTGATAGCAGACGGCTTCCATCGAGCGGTCGGCGAACTCCACCGCGGCCTGGCTGGCGTAAGGCGTGCGCAGTTGGTACAGCGCGTCCTGGAAGCCCATGATGCCCAGACCCACCGGACGGTGACGCAGATTGGAGTCGCGTGCCTTCTTGACCGCGTAGTAGTTGATGTCGATGACGTTGTCCAGCATGCGCATGGCGGTGGACACCGTCTTCTTCAGCTTGTCGAGGTCCAGCTCCTTGCCGTTGGCACCGTCCTTCAGGTGCTGGGCCAGGTTGACCGAGCCCAGGTTGCAGACGGCGATCTCGTCATCGCTGGTGTTGAGCGTGATCTCGGTGCACAGGTTGGACGAGTGCACCACGCCCACGTGCTGCTGCGGCGAGCGCACGTTGCAGGCATCCTTGAAGGTGATCCAGGGATGGCCGGTCTCGAACAGCATGGTCAGCATCTTGCGCCACAGGTCCTTGGCCGGCATGCGCTTGAAGAGCTTGATCTCGCCACGATCGGCCTTGGCCTCGTAGGCGGTGTAGGCGCGCTCGAACTCGGCGCCCATCAGATCGTGCAGGTCCGGGCAGGTCGAGGGGCTGAACAGAGTCCAGTCACCGCCCTCGATCACCCGCTTCATGAACAGGTCCGGAATCCAGTTCGCGGTGTTCATGTCGTGGGTGCGGCGGCGGTCGTCACCAGTGTTCTTGCGCAGCTCCAGGAACTCTTCGATGTCCAGGTGCCAGCTCTCCAGGTAGGCGCAGACGGCGCCCTTGCGCTTGCCGCCCTGGTTCACCGCCACGGCCGTGTCGTTGACCACCTTCAGGAAGGGAACCACGCCCTGGCTCTTGCCGTTGGTGCCCTTGATGTAGGAGCCCAGCGCGCGCACATTGGTCCAGTCGTTGCCCAGGCCGCCGGCGAACTTCGACAGCAGCGCGTTCTCCTTCAGGGCCTCGTAGATGCCGTCCAGGTCATCGGCCACCGTGGTCAGGTAGCAACTCGACAGCTGCGAGCGGCGGGTGCCCGCGTTGAACAGCGTGGGCGTCGAGGACATGAAGTCGAAGGTCGACAGCACGTTGTAGAACTCGATCGCGCGGGCTTCGCGGTCGATCTCGCCCAGGGCCAGGCCCATGGCCACGCGCATGAAGAAGGCCTGCGGCATCTCGATGCGCTGCTCGTCCACATGCAGGAAGTAGCGGTCGAACAGGGTCTGCAGGCCCAGGTAATCGAACTGCAGGTCACGGTCGGCCTGCAGTGCGGCGCCCAGCTTGGCCAGGTCGAACTGCATCAGCTTCTCGTCCAGCAGCTCGGCCTGCACGCCCTTCTTGATGAACTTGGGGAAGTACTCGGCGTAGCGCTGGGCCATCTCGGCCTGGGTCGCCTCCTCGCCCAGCACCTCCTTGCGGATGGTGTGCAGCAGCAGACGCGCGGTGGCGCGGGTGTAGGCCGGCTCCTTCTCGATCAGGGTGCGGGCCGCCAGGATGGCGGCCTTGTACACCTCGTCGATGGGCACGCCGTCATACAGGTTGCGGCGGGTCTCGGCCAGGATGGGCTCGGGCCGCACATCGGCGCCCAGGTTGGCGCAAGCCGATTCGATCAGGCCCTGCAGCCTGCCTTCGTCCAGCGGCACGCGCTGGCCACGGTCGGTCACGGTCAGGGTGTGGACGAGGGCCGCCTCGGCAGCCTGGCCAGCCTTGGCGCGCTCCTGCGCGCGGCGCTCGCGGTACAGCACGTAGGCACGCGCCACTTCATGGTGACCACCGCGCATCAGACCCAGCTCGACCTGATCCTGCACGTCTTCAATGTGGAAGGTGCCACCGCCCGGACGGGAGCGCATCAGCGCGCGCACCACGGCCTCGGTCAGCGCCTCCACCATCTCGCGCACGCTGGCCGAAGCCGCCCCCTGGGTGCCATGCACCGCCAGGAAAGCCTTCATCAGGGCCACGGCGATCTTGTTGGGCTCGAAGGAGACCACGGCGCCATTGCGACGGATGATCTGGTAGCCCTGGAAGGCGCCCGCATCCCGCTGCTCGGCGGGTGCCGCCGGACGGGCGGTCATCGTGGACTCGGAGGTGCTGGTGGCAACAGCTTGCATGAATTCCCCTCGGTGAAGTTCTTGGTGTGCGGCTTTCCAGGCGCCATCAGGGAAAAGGAATCCCCTGCGGCGCCGCGGCGTCGCTGAAAAACAAAGATTGAAAAAAGAAAGGTCGCCGCGGGAGGTTCAGCCCGTGGCGACGGCTCGACTTCGTCGGATCCCGGTGTTCATGCCGCGCTCGGTGGAGGGGTGTTCCTGACCGCGCACCCCGCAAAGGGCGCTCGCGCAGGTCAGGCACAAACCGAGTCGGTGTTGCATGTCAGGATGTCCAAGCTAAGAGCTTATCACGCTGGACACTATATCTGGGGTCGCAGCCCTGTTCAAGCACTACAGATAGCGTCGAACCCTGATGCCGCTTTGCAGCGACTCCGTGACTCAGCGTGCGGTGGTCCGCGGCGGCCAGTCCCAGCCGAGAGCGGCCAGGCGGGTCGAAACGGCAGACCAATCGAAGCCCGGACCCGGGTCACGCTTGCGACCGGGTGCCACATGCTCATGCCCCATGGCGGCGCGCACCGGGTAGGCTCGCGCCACGGCTTGCAGAAGACGTGCCAGGGCCTCGTACTGCACCACCTCGAAGGGCTCGCCTTCCAGGCCTTCGAGCTCGATGCCGATGGCGTAGTCGTTGCAGTTCTCGCGCCCCTGCCAGGCCGAACGCCCGGCATGCCAGGCCCGGTCGTCACAGGAAACGAACTGCAGCAGCTGGCCATCGCGCCGGATCACGAAGTGGGCCGAGACTTCCAGACCGCGGATCCCTTCGTAGTACGGATGAGCCGACCAGTCCAGCGTGTTGGTGAACAGGCGGACGATGCCGTCACCGCCATACTCGCCCGGCGGCAGGCTGATGGAATGCAGCACGACCAGGTCGATGGCCACACCCGCCGGGCGGGGGCCGAAATTCGGCGACGGCACGGCCTGCGCCCCGCACCACCACCCGGCCTGCCAACCCTCACCACCCCCTGGTGCTGAAGCAGGGTTCATGGTGTCTCCGCGGCCGGCCCGTCATCCCCTTCGGTGATGGCCAGGCGGGCCATGCGGTAGCGCATCTGCCGCAGTGACAGGCCCAGGCTGGCGCCCGCGGCCGTGCGGTTGAAGCCATGCTGGCGCAAGGCCCGCACCAGGATGGCCCGCTCCACCTCGTCAAGGTAGGCGGCCAGATCCGTCGGCAGCGGCTCGGCACCAGCATCCTCGACAGGAGCCGATGCCGCCGGCCGTGCGAGAACAGGCATGGCGGGCGCTTCGCCATCACCGTGCCCATCGCCCAGCAAGGTATCCGGCAGCCCCAGGTCGCCCGCCTCGATGACCTCGTGGGTGCTCAGGGCCACGGCACGGTGCAGCAGGTTTTCCAGTTCACGCACATTGCCGGGAAAGTGGTAACGCTGCAGGCGGGCGCGGGCCTCCGCCGACAGCTGCGGCGACGGCCACACGCCGGCATCGCGGGCGATGCGTTCGAGCAGGGCCTGGCAGATCTCGCCGAGGTCCTGCAGGCGCTCGCGCAGGGGCGGCACCTCGATGCGGATGACGTTCAGGCGGTAGAACAGATCCTGCCGGAAGCGCCCGGCCGCCACTTCGGCTGCCAGGTCCTTGTGCGTGGCGCTGACGATGCGAACGTTCAGCGGCGTCTCGCTCACCGCGCCCACAGGCCGCACCGCGCGTTCCTGGATCACCCGCAGCAGCTTGGACTGCATGGCCAGTGGCAGGTCGCCGATCTCGTCAAGGAACAGGGTGCCCCCGTGCGCGGCCTGGAAGAAGCCGGCACGGTCTTCCTGAGCACCGGTGAAGGCGCCCTTGCGGTAGCCGAAGAACTCGGCCTCCAGCAGATGCTCCGGGATGGCGCCGCAGTTGACCGCCACGAAGGCCTGGCCCGAGCGCGGGCTGACCTCGTGGATGGCGCGGGCCACCAGTTCCTTGCCGGTGCCGGATTCGCCCTGCACCAGCACCGGGGCCATGCTGCGCGCCACTTTCTCGACCAGCACGCGCACCTCGCCCATGGCCGCCGAGCGGCCCACCAGCCGAGCCAGCGCGGACTGCGACAGGGGCCCGGCCGGCTGGGCCGGCGGCACCGGGGTGGCCACCCGGCCCAACGCGGCCGCCACCACTGAGCGGAACTGCCGCAGGTCCACCGGCTTGGTGAGGTAGTCGAAGGCGCCGGCCTTGAGGGCTTCCACCGCGTTCTCGGCCGAACCGTAGGCGGTGATCACAATGATCTTTTCCGGTCGGTGCGCCTCTTCCAGCTTGTGCATCAGCGTCATGCCGCTGCCGTCGGGCAGGCGCATGTCGGTGATGACGAGGCTGAAGTGCCGTTGCTGCAGCAGGCCCCAGGCCTCGCTGACGCTGGCCGCGGTCTCGACCTCATGTCCCTCGCGCAGCAGGCTGAGCTCGTACAGCGTCAGCAGGTCGGGCTCGTCGTCGACCACGAGCACGCGGCCGGTCGAATGGGATTCGTTCATAGGTGGAGTCTGGCCTCGTCGGGGACCACATCGCGCCGCATCACCACCATGAACTGGTTGCAGCGGCGCTCGCCGGGCAGGCGCACATAGTCGATCAGGGCACCGTGACGCTCGCACAGTTCCCGGCAGATGTACAGGCCCAGGCCCGTGCCGCGGCTGCGCGTGCTGTGGAAGGGTTCGAAGAGATGGGGCTCCACCTCCGGGGGAATGGGCTGGCCGTCATTGGCCACGGTCAGGCGCACGAAGTCGCCTTCCAGAGCCTCCAGCCGCAGCAGCACCGAGCCCGGCTGCTCGCTGGCGTGACGCAGGGCGTTGTCCAGCAGGTTCACCAGCACGCGGCGCAGGTGGTCCGGGTCGAAGGACACCCCCAGGGCCTGGGTCGGCAGTTCCACCTTCAGCCGGCTGGCACCGCCCAGGCTCAGGCCCACCGTGTGGGCCCACTCGCTGACGATGGTGCCCGTTTCAGCCACGGCGTCCAGGCTGCGCGAGGGCGTGCTGCTGCCGGGAGCCGCCTCCAGCACGTCGTCGACGATGCGGCGCAGGCGTTCGACGTTGTCGGCAATGATGCGCACCAGCCGCTGCTGGTCGGCCCGCAGGGCATCCTCCTGCAGCAGGGCATTGGCCTGCGCCACCGCCGCCAGCGGATTGCGGATCTCATGCGCCACCCCGGCGGAGATGCGACCCATGGCCACCAGGCGGTCCTGCCGCTGGCGCGCCAGCACCTGCCGCAGCTCCTCCACGAAAAGCACGGCCAGCACCTCCTGCTGGCTGCCCGACCGGCCTGGCAAGGCCTCGGACGTCAGCCGCACGCCGCGGGTGAAACGCGCCCGCACCCGGATGGAACGAGGCATCTCGCCGGTCGCCGCCACCGACAGATCCACCCCTTCCGGCGGCCAGTGGCCGGCCTCGTAGGCCCGGAGCACGGCATCGCGCAGCGCACGCCAACCCCGCTCCTGCCCCAGCGGGAACGGCGGCGCCGGACAGTGGCCCTGGTCAGACAGCAGCGCCCGGGCCGCTGGATTGGCCGCACGCACGGTGCCGGCCCGGTCCACCACCAGCACCCCGTCGGACATCTCGTCGATCACCAGGCGGTTGAGCTCCGCCTGCTGGAAGGCCAGTTCCAGGCTGTCGCGGGCCGCCTGTTCCTCCCGGGCCAGGCGCTGGGTCATCTGACCCGACACCAGGGAGATCATGAACAGGCCCGCACCGGCCAGGCCGGCCTGGGACAGCAGGCCCGGCAGATCGCCCCCCTGCAGGCCCTTGTGGAAGGCGGTGACCAGCAACAGCAGCGTGACGGCCGAGGCCGTGGCCAGGGCCGGCAGACGGGTGCTGAGCACGCCGGCCATCAGCACCGGCAGCACCAGCAGTGCCCCGTAGTTGAGGGCCGAACTGGTGTCCAGCCAGTGCATCCCGCCGAAGAGCAGCACGTCCACGCCGATGGTGCTCCACCAGTGCATGGCCGTCAGGCGCTGGGCCTGGGCGGCCCGGCGCTTCCACCACCACCACCGCAGACTGGCCTGGCCGGCGTAGAGCCCCGCCAGCCAGAACACCTCGCCCAGGCTGCGTCCGCTCAGCCAGTTCAGCAGGCCCTGGGCGCCCACCAGGCCCAGCCCCAGGGCCGCGCGCGCGAAGAGGTAGGTGGCGTAGATGCGGCGCTGGGTAGCACGCCCCCCCTGCAGCAGGCGGCGCACCCGGGCGGCCCAGAAGGGGCCATCATCGGCCGCATCGTTCTCTTCGGTGAAGGCCACCGAGCTGCCAAACCAGGAACTGTCACGGGCGGCCTCCTTGGCCGCACGCGGGCCGGAGCGGGGCCGGCTCACACCCGCCCTCCACGCGCCCGGTGGTCCTCGCTGCAGAACCAGCGGCCCTCACCATCCTGCACGGCCTCGGCCTGCGGCAGATGCAGGCCACAGTGGGCACAGCCCACCATGGGCTGGGGCCCGGACGATGGCGCGACGGGATCGCGCCCGCCCGGCGCCTGGCCTGTCCCGTCCCGGCGCCGGCCAAAGGCCCAGAACAGAGCCAGCACGAGCAAGCCCAGCAACAGCAGGATCCTGGCCATGGGCGACCTCAGCCGGCGGCGCGCTGCAACACCACCTCCAGCACGAAGCGGGAGCCCACATAGGCCAGCAACAGCAACAGGGCGCCGGCATACAGCCAGCGGGTGGCCAGGTGGCCTCGCCAGCCCCGCACCCGGCGGCCGATCAGCAGCGCCGCCAGCGTGGCCCAGCCCAACAGGGACAGCACGGTCTTGTGATCCCAGCGCCAGTAGGCCGAGCTCAGACCCAGCGCCAGCGCCAGCGTGAGCACCACGAAGCCGGCCTCGACAAAGCGGAAGGTCAGCCGCTCCAGCCGCATCAGCGGCACGCCGAAGGTGCCGCTGCCAGTGCCAATGCCGCGGCGCAGGCGACGCTCGGCGTTGTCCAGCAGCAGCGCATGCAGCACTGCGGCGCCGAACAGGCCATAGGAACACAGCCCCAGCAGCCAGTGCAGCGGCGCCCAGTGGGAATGGGCCACCACATGCAGCTCGCCCGGAAAGATCCAGGCCAGGGCCGCAGCCACCGCGCCGGTGGCCGCCAGGGTGCGCCGCAGACGCGGCACCGGCAGCATGCGGCTTTCCAGCCCGTGGATGGCGATCACCAGCCAGACCGTGAGCGAGAGCACCGGCGCAAACCCGATGCGCAGGCCTGGCAGGCCATCGCCCCCCGGCCAGGCGTCCGAGATCAGCACCAGCGCCTGCAGCCCCCAGGCCGCCACCAGGGCCTGCAGGGGCCAGCGGCGCTCGGGCGCGGCGGGCAAGGTGGCCAGCAGGTAGGCGGCCACAGTCAACGCCGTGGCCAGCGTCGTCGAAGCGGCGGGGGGGTCGGCGGCTAAAATCATCGCCACAGTTTACCGGCGCCCCCATCCGCCTTCCGTGCCGGAACGCAAAGGAGCGCACACCCCATGGCCACCACCCTCACCGACCGCCTGTCGCGCCTGGTCAAGACCATGCGCGGCCAGGCCCGCATCACCGAATCGAACGTCCAGGACATGCTGCGCGAAGTGCGCATGGCCCTGCTGGAAGCCGACGTGGCCCTGCCCGTCGTGAAGGACTTCATCGCCCGGGTCAAGGAAAAGGCCCTGGGCCAGGAGGTGGTGGGCTCGCTCAACCCCGGCCAGGTCCTGGTCTCGGTCGTCCACAAGGAACTCGCCGCCACCATGGGCGAGGGCGTGGCCGACATCAACCTCAATGCCCAGCCGCCCGCCATCATCCTGATGGCCGGTCTGCAGGGCGCGGGCAAGACGACCACCACCGCCAAGCTGGCCAAGCTGCTGATCGAGAAGCGCAAGAAGAAGGTGCTGACCGTCTCGGCCGACGTCTACCGCCCGGCCGCCATTGAGCAGCTCAAGACCGTGACCGGCCAGGCCGGCGCGGAGTGGTTCCCCTCTGCACCGGACCAGAAGCCGCGTGACATCGCGCTGGCGGCGCTGGACTACGCCAAGAAGCATTACTTCGACGTGCTGCTGGTGGACACGGCCGGCCGGCTGGCGATCGACGAGGCCCTGATGGCCGAGATCCGCGAGCTGCACGCCACGTTGAACCCGGTCGAGACCCTGTTCGTGGTCGACGCGATGCAGGGCCAGGACGCCATCAACACGGCCAAGGCCTTCAAGGAGGCCCTGCCCCTGACCGGCGTGGTGCTGACCAAGCTGGACGGCGATTCGCGCGGTGGTGCGGCGCTGTCGGTGCGGCAGATCACCGGCGCGCCGATCAAGTTCGCCGGCGTCTCCGAGAAGATCGACGGCCTGGAGGTCTTCGACGCCGATCGCCACGCCGGCCGCGTGCTGGGCATGGGCGACATCGTGGCCCTGGTGGAAGAGGTCCAGAAGGGTGTGGACCTGGAGGCCGCCCAGAAGCTGGCCGAGAAGGTCAAGTCCGGCGAGGGCTTCGACTTCAACGACTTCCTGTCGCAGATCAGCCAGATGAAGAAGATGGGGGGGCTGTCCAGCCTGATGGACAAGCTGCCCGCGCAGATGGCCGCCAAGGCCGGCCAGGCCGACATGGACCGGGCCGAGAAGGACATGCGCCGCATGGAGGGCATCATCAGCGCGATGACCGCCAAGGAGCGCACCAAGCCCTCGCTGCTGCTGGACCACAAGAGCAAGGCCAGCCGCAAGCGCCGCATTGCCCAGGGTGCGGGCGTGCAGGTTCAGGATGTGAACCGGGTGATCAACCAGTTCGACCAGATGCAGGGCATGATGAAAAAGATGAAGGGCGGCGGCCTCATGAAGATGATGAAGCGCCTGGGTGGCATGAAGGGCATGATGCCCCCGGGCATGCCGGGCGGCCGCTGAGCCCCCGCCCCATGAAAAAAGGCCCCGCATGGGGCCTTTTGCATTTCTGGATCGCTGTGCGGGCTCAGTCCAGCAGGGCCTGCGCGAACTCGCGCGCACTGAAGGTCTGCAGGTCCTCCAGCTTCTCGCCCACGCCGATGAAATAGACCGGCACCGGGCCGGCCGCACGCTCGCGCGCCCACAGCGCGATGGCCGCCAGCACGCCGCCTTTGGCGGTGCCGTCCAGCTTGGTCACCACCAGACCGGTCAGGCCCAGGGCCTCGTCAAAGGCCTTGACCTGCGCCAGCGCGTTCTGGCCGGTGTTGCCGTCCACCACCAGCAGCACCTCGTGCGGGGCGCTGGCGTCGGCCTTGGCGATCACGCGCCGGATCTTCTTGAGCTCCTCCATCAGGTGGAGCTGGGTGGGCAGGCGGCCGGCGGTGTCCGCAATGACCACGTCGCAGCCGCGGGCACGACCGGCGTTGACCGCGTCGAAGCTGACCGCGGCCGGATCGCCCCCCTCCTGTGAAACGATCTCAACCTGGTTGCGACCGGCCCAGACCGAGAGCTGCTCGCGCGCCGCGGCACGGAAGGTGTCGGCCGCGGCCAGCAGCACCTTGGCGTCGTGCTCGGCCAGGTAGCGGGTGAGCTTGCCGATGCTGGTGGTCTTGCCCGCGCCGTTGACGCCCACCACCATCATCACCGTGGTCGGGTGGCGGCCGATGGTCAGCGCCGCCTCCAGCGGGGCCAGCAGTTCGGCCACCGCGTCCACCAGCAGGGCCTTGACCTGCGCCGGCTCGGTGGCCTTGGCCTCCTTGACGCGGCGCTTGAGGTCGGCCAGCAGGTGCTCGGTGGCCTTGACGCCGGCATCGGCCATCAGCAGGGCCGACTCCAACTCCTCGTAGAGCGAGTCGTCGATCTGGGTGCCGGTGAAGACCTGGGCAATGCTGGAGCCGGTGCGAGCCAGCCCCGCCTTGAGCTTGGACAGCCAGCCCTGTCGAGGGGCCGGCGCCGCCTCTGCCGCCACGGGGGACGGGACGGCTGGCTCGGTCACCGCGGTCTGGGCGACAGCGGCCGGTGGCTCAGGCGTGGGTGGTGCCTCGGCGGGTGCGGGCGCAGGGACCGGGGTGGACTCGGCGGGCGCCTCCACGGTCGGCGCCGGCGGCGCGGCCTTTTTGCGGAAGAAACTGAACATGCCCGTATTGTCACTGAGGGCCCGCCCCATGCCCGGAAAGGGGCCGACAGGCGCTCCGGCGTGAACAACTTGAGGATGTCGGCCTGCGGATTTCCCTGGGGCCCCCTCTATTTCCCAGTAAAGAACTCCACAATGGCAGGACGGACGTCCACAAGAACCAGGGAGCGCCATGTCCAAACCACTGCTGCTGCTGGTGGATGACGACTCGGAGACCGTGCAGGTCCTGGGCCGCATGCTGGCCGATGAGGGGCGTGTGCGCTTTGCGCTCAATGGCACGGACGCGCTGCGCCTGGCCCGAGAGCAGCACCCGGACCTCATCCTGCTGGATGCCGAGATGCCGGGCCTGGACGGCTTTGCCGTGTGCAGGGGCCTGAAAGGAGACCCCGATCTCTCCCCCATCCCGATCATCTTCCTGACCAGCCACCACGACGCCCGCATCGAAGCGGCCGCACTGGACCTGGGTGCGGCCGATTTCGTCAACAAGCCGCCAGTCGCTTCCCAGGTGATCGCCCGCATCCGTGCCCAGCTCCGGGCCCGCCGCCTGGCGGCCTCGGCCGTGCAGCAGGCCGGGTCACGTCCCGCCCCTGCGGGCGCGCCACCGCCCCCCACCATCTTGATCGTGGACGACGACGTGATCGCCCAGGAAGTGATGCGACGCGCCCTCGATGGCATGGGGGCCCGCCTCCTGCTGGCCAGCGATGGTGCCCAGGCCCTGCAGCTGGCCCAGTCCGATCCACCCGATCTGATCCTGCTGGACATCCAGATGCCCGACCAGGATGGCCTGCAGCTGTGCGAGCGCCTGCAGGCCCTGCCCCGCCTGCGCTCGGTGCCGGTGGTGTTCGTCACCCGATACGCCGACCCGGAGACCGAAGCCCATGCACTCGAGGCCGGCGGAACCGACTTCATCACCAAGCCCTTCATCCCCTCGGTGCTCCAGGCCCGCTTGCGCAGCCTGTTGCGCAGCCGGCGCCAGGCCGATGCGGCCTTGCTGGCCGAGCGGGAACACTGGCGACGGCTGGGCGACGACCGCATGGCGGACATCCTCGCTGCGGCCCCCGAGGCGCTGCTGACCGCCGACGCGCAGGGGCGCGTGGTGTTGGCCAACCGGGCCGTCTGCCGCCTGCTGCAGGTGGACGAGGAGCAGCTGCTGGGGCAACCCCTGCTGCGGTGGGTGCCCCCCGAGGCGCTGGCCCAAGGACCGCACCGGTCTTTGCGTGCCCTGCTGCCCGCGCCCCGTGGCGAACCGGTACCCGTGGAGGTGGTCCATGTCCAGCTCGGCCAGGATGGAGACAAGCTCGCCACCGTCTGGCTGCGCGACCTGCGTGGCCAGGAGCTGGCGGAAAAGGCCCGACGCGACCAGCTGGCGGCTGAAACGGCCAGCCGCACCAAGACCCTGATGCTGTCCTACTTCGCCCACGAGATCGGCAACCCGCTCAACGGCATCCTGGGTTTCGCGCAGCTGATGGCGCTGGACGACCCGCATCCCCTGGCGCCCGAGCAGGCCGAGCGGCTCCAGCAGATCACCACCGCCGGCAGAATGCTGCAGGCCCTGATGCGCGACGTGCTGGACGTCAACCGCTTCGAAACCGGGCAGTTCCAGATCCAATCCGAGCCGGTGGAGTTGACCGGTCTTCTGCAGGACACCCTGCCCGCCCTGGGCACCCAGGCGGCCGAGCGCCAGGTTCGCATCGAACTGCAGGTCGAGGCCACGCCCTTGTGGATCCTGGGAGACGCCGACCGGCTCAAGCAATGCGTGCTCAACCTCGGCAGCAACGGCATCAAGTACAACCGCCGCGCGGGTCTCCTGACCGTGCGGGCGACCCGCCAGGATGACCTGACGGTCCTGCACTTCACGGATGAGGGCTCGGGCATGAGTCCCGACCAGCAGGCCCATCTCTTCGAGCCCTTCAACCGCCTGGGCCGCTCCGGCCAGGGCCACGGCATCGGCCTGGCCCTGACGCGGCAACTGGTGCAGGCCATGGGCGGCCGGCTGGAAGTCCGCAGTGCGCCAGAGCAGGGCACGACGATGGCGCTGACCTTCCCGTCAAGCCGGCCGCCTGGATCGGCGCCACAGGCCTGAGGCCCGGCGCCATGGCACCGCCCATGCAGGCCAGACCATGAGGCCGCCCCCACCCATCTGGCGCTGGCCGCTCGCCCTGCTGCTGGCGGGTGCCCTGCTGTCCGCCCTGACGGCGTGGCAATGGCAGCGCCACAACATGGCCTTTGCACAAGCGGAATTCGCCATCCGCTCGCAGCTGCTCGCCGATGCCCTGACGGACCGGGTGCGCAGTTACGAGTACGGCCTGCGGGGCCTGCGTGGGGCCGTGCTGGCCACCGGGGAATGGCAGATCAGCCTGCCCCGCCTGCGCGCCTATGCCGCCTCTCGTGACATCGACAAGGAATTCTCCGGCGTGCGGGGTTACGGTTTCATCCGCCGACTGGCACCGGCGGATCTGCCGCGTTTGTTGGCACGCATGCGCCAGGAACGCGGCCCTGGCGCTGGCATCCAGCAACTGGCCCCGCACGACGGCCCGCTGGCCGTGATCGAGTACATCGAGCCGGAGGCGCGCAACCGGGCCGCCGTGGGTCTGGACATTGCCTCCGAGGCCCGGCGCCGGGCCGCCGCCCTGGATGCCGCGCGCACCGGACAGGCCCGTCTCACCGCGCCCATCACCCTGCTGCAGGCCAGCGGTCAGGCGCACCAGAGCTTCCTGTTCCTGCTGCCGATCTACCGACCCGAGGCCTCGCTGGACAGCCCCGAGCAACGTGAGGCGGCCACCCTGGGCTGGGCCTTCGCGCCGCTCTCCCTGGACGAGCTGCTGAGCAGCACCCACTGGCGCGGCGAGAACTTCGCCGTCAGCCTGCGCGACCAGGGGGCCGAGGAGCACACCCCGTTCTTCCAGACCGGCCAGGCGGGAACACACCCCGAGCTCCAGCAGACCCTGGTCCGGACGGTGTATGGCCGTCAATGGGACATCTCCCTGGCCGCCCCGCCGGGCTTTGTGCGGGGCCTGCACCTCACCCCGGTCTGGCTGGTGCTCGGCTCCGGCCTGACCGTGTCGCTGGCATTGGCGGCAGTGGCCTGGGGTGTGGTGGTGGGCCGCCAGCGGCAGGCGACCGCCCGTGTGCTGCAGGCGCAGCTGGTCACGCTGATCGAGCACTCCAGCGACGCCATCATCGGCGAGACGCTGGACGGTCGGATCGTGAGCTGGAACCGTGCCGCCGAGCAGATCTTCGGCTATGCGGAAAGCGAGGTGGCGGGACGCCATGCGGCGTGGCTGCTGGAACCGATCGAGGGGCTGGAGGAGCAGGACCGGCGCCGCGCCCGCGTGCTGAATGGGGAACGGCTGCCCGCCTTCGACACCCAGTGCCATCAGCGCGATGGCCAATGGGTCGATGTGTCGATCACCCTGTCGGCCGTGACCGACGCCCAGGGGCACATCGTCGGCCTGGCCAAGACGATCCGCGACATCCGCGAGCGCAAGCTGGTCGAGCGCAATCTGCGCGAATTCAATGCCCGGCTGGAGCAGGAGGTGCTGGAGCGGACCACCCAGCTGGAGGCGGCCCGGCGCGATCTCCAGACCATCCTGGACGCCGTGCCCTCGATGATCGGCTACTGGGACCACCAGCTGATCAACCGCTTTGCCAACCAGGCCTATCAGCGCTGGTTCGGCGTGGACCCCGGTCGGCTGCCGGGCCAGCGCCTGGGCGATCTGCTGGGACCGGACCGCTTTGAACAGGACCGCCCGCAGATCGAGGCGGCCCTGCAAGGCCAGGCGCAGACCTTCGAGCGCAGCATGCCCGCACCGGGCGGCCAGGGCCTGGTCCACCTGCTGGCGCACTACCTGCCCGACATCCAGGACGGCGAGGTTCGCGGCTTCTACGTGCTGGTGCACGACGTCACCGAGCAGGCCGAGAGCCGCTTGCGCCTGAGCCAGGCCCTGCGCGAGAACGAGGCGCTGCTGTCCACCATCAAGTCCCACGCCCTCTATTCCGTCACGGACCGGGCCGGGCGCATCATCGACGTCAACGAGGGCTTTTGCCAGATCAGCGGCTACAGCCGGGAGGAACTGATCGGGCAGACCCACCGCCTCGTCAATTCCGGCCACCATCCGCAGGCCTTCTGGCAGGCGATGTGGCGCACGGTCAGCAGCGGCCACCCCTGGCACGGCGAGGTCTGCAACCACACCAAGCAGGGACAGCCTTACTGGGTGGACAGCATCATCGCCCCCTTTGTCGGCGCGCAGGGACGCATCGAGCGCTTCATCTCCATCCGCACCGACATCACCGAACGCAAGAATGCCGAGCGGCGCCTCGCCGAGAGCCAGGCCCTGCTGGAGCGCACCGGGCGGCTGGCCGGGGTGGGTGGCTGGCAGTTGGACCTGGGCACCGGACAACTGGACTGGACCGTGCAGGTCCGGCAGATCCACGGCGTGGCCGAAGACCACCAGCCCAGCCTCGAGGAGGCCCTGGCCTTCTATCCTGGCGAAGCGGGCACGGCCATGCAACAGGCCATCCGGGAGGCCACGGAACACGGCCGCAGCTGGGATCTGGAACTCCCGCTGCGGCGCGCGGACGGTCAGACCATCTGGGTGCGCAGCGTGGGCGAGCCCGACGCCGGTCCACAGGAGCCCGCCGGCCCGCCCGTCCGGCTGCTGGGCGCCATCCAGGACATCACGGCCCGGCGCGCCGCCGACCAGGCCCTGCTGCGCCTGGAAGCGGCCGAGGCCGCCAGTGCGGCCAAGACAGCCTTCCTGGCCAACATGAGCCATGAGATCCGCACCCCCATGAATGCCGTGATCGGCCTGTCCTACCTGCTGGAGCAGACCGAGCTCGACAGTGAACAGCGGTCCTGCCTGTCCAAGATCCAGATGGCCAGCCGGTCCTTGCTGGGCGTGATCAACGACGTGCTCGACGTCTCGAAGATCGAGGCCGGCGAGATGACCCTGGATGAGGCGCCCTTCCGCCTGGACGAACTGCTCCACGAACTGCGGGAATGGATGGCCCCGCAGGCCGAGGCCAAAGGCCTGGTGATGACCCTGGAGGCCGACGCCGAGGTGCCCCGCGAGCTGCAGGGCGATGTCCAGCGCATCCGGCAGATCTTCACCAACCTGCTGAGCAATGCCCTCAAGTTCACGGAATCCGGGCGGATCGAGCTGGTCATCCACGCGCTCGAGCACGGCCCCGAACGCGTCGTCCTGCGCTGCGAAGTGACCGACACCGGCATGGGCATCCCGCAGGCTGTGCAAGCGCGCCTGTTCGCCCCCTTCACGCAGGCCGATGCCTCCACCACCCGCCGCTTCGGCGGGACCGGACTCGGTCTGTCCATCGTGCGCCACCTGACCGGCCTGATGGGTGGCGAGGTGGGCGTGCGCAGCCAGAGCGGCGCAGGCAGCACGTTCTGGCTCACCCTGCCCCTGCGGCTGCCCCGCGACGGCACTGCGAAGCCACCCTCGGAGCGGCCGATGAACCAGGCCCTGGAGGTGCTGATCGCCGACGACCTGGGCACCGACCGCAACATCCTGGCGGCCATGGCCCGGTCCCTGGGATGGCGCGCGGAAACCGTGGATTCCGGCCAACAGCTGCGCGCACGGCTGCGGGAGCGGCTGCAACACCAGCGCCCTCCGGACGCCCTGGTGGCCGACCTGCACCTGGCCGACGCCACAGCCCTGGAGGTGCTGGAGGAACTGGGGCAGGAGTTTGGCCGCCAGCAGTTGCCGCCTTCGGTTCTCCTGAGCGCCCAGGCACCCTTGCCCACCAGCGAACTGGTGGATGGCACGATGGGCAAGCCGGTGTCCCATTCGGAGCTCTTCAATGCCGTCAATGCGGCCGTGGCCCGGCGCAGCGACCGGCTCGACAAGGTCACCCAGTCCACCCGCCTTGATGCCGCGGGCGCCTGCTGGCTGCCGGGCATGCGACTGCTGCTGGTGGACGACAGCGACATCAACCTCGAGGTGGCCCGGCGCATCCTGCAGCGCGAAGGTGCCGACGTGACCACCTGCGGCAACGGACAGGAGGCACTGGACCTGCTGCGACAGTCCCCTCTGGGCTTCCACGCCGTGCTGATGGACGTGCAGATGCCGGTGATGGACGGCAACGAGGCCACACGCCGCCTGCGCCAGGACATGGGTCTCAAGGATCTGCCGGTCATCGCACTCACCGCAGGCGCGCTGGTGGCCGAGCGCCAGCGCGCGCTGGACAGCGGCATGGATGACTTCATCAGCAAGCCGCTGGACCCCCATGCCCTGATCCGCCTGCTGAGGCGGCATGTGGAATCCCGCCAAGGGACCCCCTGGCCGGTGGAGCGGCGCCAGGCCGATGCTGCCGCAACGCCACCTCACTGGCCACGCCTGCCGGACATCGACACCCGCGAAGCCGCCGAGCGCATCGGCCCCGATCCCGCCGTCTTCCTGCGCATGCTGGAACGCCTGCTGCAGGAATACCAGGATCTGCGCCAGGCGCCGACGGCCGAGCCCGCCCAGAACACCACCCTGGCCGCACGATTGCACAAGCTGCGCGGCAGCGCAGGCATGCTGAGCGCCAAGGTGGTTCAGCAGCTGGCCGGAGATGCCGAAGCGCTGGCCCGCTCGGGTGGGCCGGAGGCCTCCTTGCGTCCAGCCCTGGAGGCCCTGGCCCAGGCGCTGGGGCGCTTGAACCAGCAGGCTGCCCCCCCCCTGGCCGCGCTGCGCAAGGCGGACGGGCAGGCCCCGGCGGCGCCAGCCTCCGCCCCCGCCCTGCCCCCCCCCATCCTTCAAGCCTGGCTGGATCTGCTGGAGGCCCAGGACCTGGGGGCGCTGGCGCGGTTCCGCGAGCTCGCCCCGGCCCTTCGCCAGCAATTGGCGCCCGACACCTTTGCCGCCCTGCAAGACGCGGTCGAACGGCTCTCCTTCGGGCAGGCGGCCGCCATTGCCATCCAGCTGAGGGCCGGTCTCGCCCCCTGATCGACAAAAAGTGTTGACGCGAGAAAAAACTCGATGCTATAGTAGAGGGCTCTTGGCGCTTTAGCTCAGCCGGTTAGAGCGACGGAATCATAATCCGCAGGTCCGGGGTTCGAATCCCTGAAGCGCCACCAGAACATACTGGCCCGAGTCATTGCAAAATGCTCGGGCCTTTTCATTGGCTCGGTCGCCAGATCACTCGATCGGGCCCCACTGCTTCACAGCCTCTGGATCCACACCATGCCCCGCTGTGTTCCCTGCCTGACCCGCCGTCGCCTGCTGGCGGGCCCCGCCGCCCTGTTGCTGACCCCGCTGGTCGCTCAGGCCTGGATGACGCGCACCTTCCCCGCCAACGCGCTGCGTGGCGTCATCAACTTCAGCGCGCCGCCGCAGATCCTGCTCAACGGCGAGTCCGCCCGCCTGGCCCCGGGCGCGCGCATCCATGGCACCGACAACATGATGAAGCTGCCCGGTACCTTGACCGGCCAGCGCTTCGTCGTGAACTACACGGTGGAGATGAACTCCGGCACCGTGCTTGACGTCTGGCTGCTGCGCGACGACGAGGCCGAGAAGCGGCCCTGGCCGATGACGCTGGAACAGGCCCGCAGCTGGACCTTCGACGCCGCGGCCCAGACCTGGACCAAGCCCTGAGGCCGGCTCCGGCCCACCCGGCGGCGTCCTGAGCCGCCACTCCCCCTTTCGACTGCGGTCTGACGCTGCCCTTGCGCGCAGACCTTCGCCCCGGCGCCCGCCGGAGGAGACCCCGCCATGACGACCAAGAAAGTGTTCATCCGGACCTTCGGCTGCCAGATGAACGAGTACGACTCCGACAAGATGAGCGACGTGCTGCGCGCCGCCGAAGGCTACGAGCCCACCGACGACGTGGAGCAGGCCGACCTGGTGCTGTTCAACACCTGCTCCATCCGCGAGAAGGCCGCCGAGAAGGTCTTCTCCGACCTGGGCCGGGTCAAGCACCTGAAGGAAAAGGGCGTGCTGATCGGCGTGGGCGGCTGCGTGGCCAGCCAGGAAGGCGCGGCCATCATCGAGCGAGCACCCTATGTGGACCTGGTCTTCGGCCCGCAGACGCTGCACCGCCTGCCGCAGATGATCGCCCAGCGCCAGGCCGAGCGCCGCCCGCAGGTGGACATCAGCTTCCCCGAGATCGAGAAATTCGACCACCTGCCGCCGGCCCGGGTCGAGGGCGCCACCGCCTTCGTCTCCATCATGGAAGGCTGCTCCAAGTACTGCACCTACTGCGTGGTGCCCTACACCCGGGGTGAAGAGGTGTCGCGCCCCTTCGAGGACGTGCTGACCGAGATTGCCGGCCTGGCCGACCAGGGTGTCAAGGAAGTGACGCTGCTGGGCCAGAACGTCAACGCCTACCGCGGTGCCATGGGCGACAGCGGCGAGATCGCCGACTTCGCGCTGCTGATCGAGTACGTGGCCGAGATCCCCGGCATCGAGCGCATCCGCTACACCACCAGCCACCCCAACGAGTTCAGCCAGCGCCTGATCGACGTCTACGGCCGCGTGCCGCAGCTGGTCAACCACCTGCACCTGCCGGTGCAGCATGGCGCAGACCGCATCCTCTCGGCCATGAAGCGCGGCTACACCGCGCTGGAATACAAGAGCATCATCCGCAAGCTGCGCGCGGTGCGGCCGGACATCAGCCTGTCGACCGATTTCATCGTCGGCTTCCCGGGCGAGACGGACGAGGACTTCGAGAAGTCCATGAAGCTGATCGACGATGTCGGCTTCGACGCCTCCTTCAGCTTCATCTTCAGCGCCCGCCCCGGCACCCCGGCCGCCGCCCTGCCCGACGACACGCCGCAGGAGGTCAAGCTGGCCCGGCTGCAGCGCCTGCAAGCCCGGCTGGAGGAGAACGTGCGCACCATCAGCGCGGCCCGCGTGGGCACGGTGCAACGCATCCTGGTGGAGGGCCCCTCGCGCCGCAATGCCGAGGAGCTGATGGGCCGCACCGAGTGCAACCGCATCGTCAACTTCGCCGGCACCGCCCGCCTGATTGGCCAGATGGTGGACGTGACCATCACCGAGGCCTTCCCGCATTCGCTGCGGGCCGAGGTGCTGGTGCGCGACCGCGTGACGGCCTGAACTTCGCCCAGGCGGCCCGGTGCCGGCCGGGCGCTCAGCGGCGCAGCAGGCCGCCGCGCCAGCCCAGCGTCAGGGCCATCGCCAGCACCAGGGCGCCATAGGTGGCCATGCGGCCATCCCGACCGAAAATCACCAGTCCCGCCACCAGCACCATGGCTCCGACGGCCACACACCACAGCGCCAGGGTCTGGAAAGACACCGCCTTGAGCTCACGCCACCAGATCAGCTTGGCCAGCAGCGTCACCGCCAGCCCCACGCCCAGGGCCGGGCCGAAGAAGTTCAACAGGTGCCACAAAGCGTCCAGGGGACCCATGTCGACCAGCCTCTCGCTTGATGGTTGTCAAATCCGCCGCATTTGCGCCGGGCGTCCCCAGTGCGGGGACGGAAGTCGAATTTTATAATCGGCAACATGAGTGTCATCGCGCTCGGTCTGAACCATCACACCGCCCCGCTGGATCTGCGCGGGCGGTTCGCGTTCGCGCCTGAGCAGCTGACCCCTTCGCTGCAGGCCCTGCGCGACGCGCTGCGGCGGGCGACACCGGAAACGGCCATCCTGTCCACCTGCAACCGCACCGAGCTTTACGTGGCTTCGGCCACCCCCGAGCAAGGTCGGGAGTTGGTCGGCCCGGCCCTGGCCTGGCTCGCCGAGCGCGGCGGCGTCTCCGAGATGCACCTGCAGGACCACACCTATGTGCTGGAGAACCGCGAGGCGGCCCGGCACGCCTTCCGCGTGGCCTCTGGCCTGGATTCCATGGTGCTGGGCGAACCGCAGATCCTGGGCCAGATGAAGCAGGCCGTGCGCGGCGCTGACGAAGCCGGCACCCTGGGCACCACGCTGCACCAGCTGTTCCAGCGCTCCTTCTCGGTGGCCAAGGAAGTCCGCACCTCCACCGAGATCGGCAGCCACTCCATCAGCATGGCCGCCGCCACGGTGCGCCTGGCCGCCCAGCTGTTCGAAGACCTCAGCCAGATCAAGGTGCTGTTCGTCGGCGCCGGCGAGATGATCGAGCTGGTGGCCACCCACTTCGCCGCCCGCGAACCCCGGCTGATGGCCGTGGCCAACCGCACGCTGGAGCGTGGCGAGAAACTCGCCACCCGCTTCGGCGCCCAGGCCCTGCGCCTGGCCGAGTTGCCCAGCCGGCTGCACGAGTTCGACGCCATCATCTCGTGCACTGCCAGCAGCCTGCCCATCATCGGCCTGGGCGCGGTGGAATCGGCCCTGAAGGCCCGCCGCCGCCGCCCGATGTTCATGGTGGACCTGGCCGTGCCGCGCGACATCGAACCCGAGGTCGCCCAGCTCTCGGACGTCTATCTCTACACCGTGGACGACCTGACCCAGGCGGTGCAGACGGCCACCGAGAAGCGCCAAGCCGCCGTGGCCCAGGCCGAGGCCATCATCGATGCCGGCGTGCAGAGCTTCAGCCACTGGCTGGACCAGCGCGCCAGCGTGCCGCTGATCCAGGCCCTGAACCAGCAGGCCGACCACTGGCGCGCCGCCGAAATCGCCCGCGCCCGCAAGCTGCTGGCCCGCGGCGGTGATGTGGACGAAGTGCTGGACGCCCTCAGCCGCGGCCTGACCCAGAAGATCCTGCACGGCGCCCTGGCCGAGCTGCACGCCTCCGAAGGAGAGCAGCGCCAGCACACGGCCGAGGTGGTCTCGCGTCTGTTCCTGCGCAACAGCCCGCGCGACCCGGCCGGCAACGGGCATTAGCGGCCGTCCTGCCGCTTTGCACGCCTTTGCTTTGCACGCCTGCCGTGCAGCAAGCCGCCGTCCGTCCTCGCCTCCCCCGGCTCCTCTGCGGAGCCCCCGCCCATGAACGAATCCCTGCGCCAGCAGCTCCAGCGCCTGGCCATGCGCCTGTCCGAACTCGACAGCCTGCTGGCCGACCCCCAGGTCACCGCCGACATGGGCCGCTACCGGCAGCTGGCCCGCGAACAGGCCGAGGCGGCCGAGGTGGTGGGGCTGTACCAGCGCTTCGCCCAGCGCGAAGCTGATCTGGCCGCCGCACGGGAGATGCTGGACGACCCGGAGATGGCCGAGATGGCCCGCGATGAGGTGGACACGGCCCAGGCCGAGCTGGCCACGCTGGACACCCAGCTGCAGACCGCCCTGCTGCCACGCGACCCGGACGACGCCCGCAACGCCTTCCTGGAGATCCGCGCCGGCACCGGGGGCGAGGAATCCGCCCTGTTCGCGGCCGACCTGGCTCGCATGTACCTGCGCTTTGCCGAGCGCCAAGGCTGGCGCTGCGAGGTGATGAGCGAAAGCGCCTCCGACCTGGGCGGCTACAAGGAAATCGTCGTCCGCGTGGAGGGCACACGGGTCTACGAGCGGATGAAGTTCGAGTCCGGCGGCCACCGCGTGCAGCGGGTGCCGGCCACCGAGGCCCAGGGCCGCATCCACACCAGCGCCTGCACGGTGGCGGTGATGCCCGAGCCCGACGAGGCGGCCGAGGTGACGCTCAACCCGGCCGAGCTGCGCATCGACACCTTCCGCGCCAGCGGCGCCGGCGGACAGCACATCAACAAGACCGACAGCGCCATCCGCGTCACCCACCTGCCCACCGGCCTGGTGGCCGAATGCCAGGACGACCGCAGCCAGCACCGCAACAAGGCCAAGGCCCTGGCCGTGCTGCAGGCCCGGCTGCAGGACAGGGAACGCAGCGCGCGTCAGGCCAAGGAGGCGGCCACCCGCAAGGCCCTGGTGGGCTCGGGCGACCGCAGCGACCGCATCCGCACCTACAACTTCCCCCAGGGCCGGGTGACCGACCACCGCATCAACCTGACGCTCTACAAGCTCGGTGCAGTGATGGACGGTGACCTGGGCGAGTTGATCCAGGCTCTGCAGGTCGCCCGCGCCCAGCAGCAGCTGGCCGCGCTGGAGACCGGCGCATGAGCCAGGCCCTGACCGTTGCCCAGGCCCTGCGCCAGGCCCTGCAGGCCGGGATCGATCGGGTCGACGCCCACCTCTTGCTGGGCCATGTACTGCAACACGACCGCAGCTGGCTGATCGCCCATGACGATGCTCCGTTGCCCACAGGCGAGCAGCAGCGCTTCGAAGCCCTGGTTCAGCGCCGGCTGGACGGCGAACCGGTGGCCTATCTGCTGGGCGAGCGGGAGTTCCACGGCCTGCGGCTGCAGGTCAGCCCGGCGGTGCTGGTGCCCCGGCCGGACACCGAGGTGCTGGTCGACTGGGCACTGGAATGCCTGGTGGGCATGGCAGCGACATCCCCACGGGTCATCGACCTGGGCACCGGCAGCGGCGCCATCGCGCTGGCCCTGCGTCACCGCTGGCCCGCGGCCGATGTCACGGCCCTGGATGCCAGCGCCGATGCGCTGGCGGTGGCGCGGACCAATGCCGAGCGGCTGGCGCTGCCCGTGCGTTTTCTGCAGAGCGACTGGTGGCAGGCGGTGGCAGGCAAAACCTTCGATCTGGCGGTGAGCAATCCCCCCTACATCGCAGGTGACGATCCCCACCTGCCGGCGCTGCGCCACGAGCCGCGGCAGGCGCTGACCCCCGAAGGGGACGGACTGGACGCCCTGCGCGCGCTGGTGCGTGATGCGCCGTCCCACCTGCGCCCGGAGGCCTGGCTGCTGTTCGAACATGGCTGGGACCAGGCCAAGGCAGTGCGGAGCCTGCTGGCCGAAGCGGGTTTCCGCGATGTTCAGACCCGCCAGGATCTCGCCGGCGTGGACCGATGCACCGGTGGCCGCTGGCCCGCTCGGGCCGAGCGGGACTTGGCCTGAAACAAGGCGTTTTCCCGCCCGCATTTCAGTGCGCAAGAAGCTGCTGCTGGCGTAGCATCAATGTCACCGGATGCAAGTGCCTTCACCGACTCGAAGGCGCCCGGGCAGCTGTGATGGAGGACTGGATCATGCGCAAAGTCCTGGGTTTCATGGTGGGTGCCCTGTGGGTGGCCACCTGTGGTGCCGCCACGGTGGGCGATGGCCTGCATCCGGAAGACCATTGGCCCCAATGGCAGCTGCGCATCAGCACGGTGAGCCAGCCGATCGGCTGGTCCGCGTCCCTCGAAGGTGCGCGCCTGGGCCTGGGGGCTGCCAGCGTGTCGGGTGACCGGTACCTGGGCCTGGGCCAGGTGGGCGATGGCGGCGGGCTGCGCGCCACCGGCGCCCTGTTGTTCGGCCCACCTTCCCTGGCCCTGGGCGCTCCCATGCCCGCGGGGACTGAGCCTGTGTTGACCCGCCCCTCGCTGCTGTCCACGCCGGGCACCCGTGCCTTGGATCACAGCCCCACCCCTTACCTGGGCATGGGTTACACCGCTTGGTGGGCTCGCAGCGGCCTGAGCCTGAGCGCCGACCTGGGGCTGCTGGCCCAGGGCCTGCGTCCCGCCACCGGCCTGCAGGGCAGTGATCTGCTGGACCGCATGCAGCTGACACCGGTGATGCAGGTGCAGTTGTCCTACCGCTTCTGAACCCAAACCGGCACTTTTCCTGGGCGCGTCCCGGGGCCTTGCCGGGCTTTCGCCACCGGCAGCGTCGGCTTGACGTATAAATCTGCCATACGACACCGGGACCGATGGGTCACGGTGACCCATGTCCGGACAGCAGAAGCAGAGACAGCCATGAGCGACGTTCAGCAACGCATCGACCAACTCGTCAAGGGCCACAAGGTGGTTCTGTTCATGAAGGGCACCGCCCAGTTTCCGATGTGCGGTTTCTCGGGCCGGGCCATCCAGATCCTGAAGGCCTGCGGCGCGACCGACATCACCACGGTGAATGTGCTGGAGGATGAGGAAATCCGCCAGGGCATCAAGGACTACGCCAACTGGCCCACCATCCCCCAGCTGTACGTGAACGGCGAATTCGTCGGCGGCTCGGACATCATGATGGAGATGTACCAGACCGGCGAACTGCAGCCCATGCTGGCAGCCTGAGGATCTGCGGCCTTGACCGTGGAGTCATCGGCTCCGCCGCGGGTCGCGGTGGGCATCACCGGCGCTTCGGGCGCGGTGTATGGCGTGCGTCTGCTGGAGCGCCTGCGCGAGTTGCAGGTATACACCCATCTGGTCGTCACCTCGGCCGGGGTGCTGAATGTGCACCATGAGCTGGGCCTGGATCGCGGCGCGCTGGAACAGTTGGCCGATGAGGTCCATGCCCTGGGCGACGTGGGCGCCTGCATTGCCAGCGGCAGCCACCCCACCACCGCCATGGTGGTGGCGCCCTGTTCGATGAAGACGCTGGCGGCCATCGCCCATGGCTTTGGCGACAACCTGCTCACGCGCGCCGCGGACGTGACGCTCAAGGAGCGGCGGCGTCTGGTGTTGATGGTGCGCGAAACCCCATTCAACCTGGCCCACCTGCGCAACATGACCGCGGTGACGGAGATGGGCGGCATCGTCTTCCCGCCGCTGCCCGCCTTCTACCACCGCCCCCAGAGCATCGCCGAGCTGGTGGACGACACGGTGGAGCGGGTGATCGAGCTGACCGGCGTGGGCCGGGGCCAACCTCGCCGTTGGACTGGGCTCTGAGCCCGACCGCTCAGACGGTCGGCAGCCAGCGCTTGCGCGCGCCCAACACCATGTTCGGGTATTCGGCCCGGCCGCGGCTGCCGTTGTAGCGGCCCAGCGCCATGAAGAGGTTGCCCTGCTCCACGTCCAGGTAGTGACGCAGGATCACGCAGCCAAAGCGCAGATTAGTCTGCATGTGGAACAGACGGGAAACATCCCCGTTGCCAATCTGGCGCATCCAGAAAGGCATCACCTGCATGTAGCCGCGGGCGCCGGCCACGCTGATGGCGTACTTGCGGAAGTTGCTCTCCACCTGCACCAGCCCCAGCGCCAGGGCCGGCTCCAGTCCAGCCCGCTTGCTCTCGTACCAGAGTGTCTCGAGAAACTCCACGCGGGTCTGCAACTCGGACTTCTGCCGCTTCAGGCGGTCGCTCATCGTCCCCAGCCAACGCAGGTAGGCCAGTCGGTCCTCGATCTGGTCAAAGCGGGGCTTGGGAGGCGCACTGTCGGCCACGGCCGCCGACAGTGCCGTGCGGACAGCATCGGCCAGCTGCTCCTCGACCTGGGCCCCCGCCCAGGCAGGACGCCAGGCGGGCAGCAACAGACTCCCCAGGCCCAGCAGGCAAACCCGCCGGCCCGCGCTGGGGCCGGCGCCACGAGCGGTCATGCCGACAGGCGCGCCTTCACGAACGCGCCCACTTCGGCCGGCGCCACCTTGCTGGCTTCGGCCTCTCGGCGGCCCTGCACTTCCAAGGCACCTTCCTTCAGTCCGCGGTCGGAAATGACCACGCGTTGCGGCACGCCAATCAACTCCCAGTCGGCGAACATGGCGCCCGGACGCTCTCCGCGGTCGTCCAGGATCACATCCATCCCGGCGTCCAGCAGTTCCTGGTGCAGCGCGTCGGCCGCGGCCTTCACCTCGACCGAACGGTCGTAACCGATCGGGCAGATCGCCACCTGGAACGGCGCGATGGCAGCCGGCCAGATGATGCCGCGCTCATCGTGGTTCTGCTCGATGGCCGCGCCCAGGATGCGGGTGACGCCGATGCCGTAGCAGCCCATGACCATCAGCTGCGGCTTGCCGGTTTCGTCCAGGAAGGTGGCATTCATGTCCTTGGAGTACTTGGTGCCCAGCAGGAACACATGGCCGACCTCGATCCCGCGCTGGATAGCCAGCACGCCCTGGCCGTCGGGGGACGGATCACCCTCGACCACGTTGCGAATGTCGGCCACCACGTCGGGCTCAGGCAAATCCCGGCCCCAGTTGACCCCGGTGAGGTGGAAGTCAGGCTCGTTGGCTCCGCAGACGAAATCAGCCATGCGGGCCACGGTGCGGTCGGCGATCACCTTCACCGGCTTCTTCAGGCCGATGGGCCCCAGGTAGCCCGGCTTGCAGCCGAAGTGGTCCTCGATCTCGGCCACGGTGGCAAAGCGGAAGCCCGCCTTCAGGCCCTCGACCTTGCTAGTCTTGACCTCGTTCAGATCATGATCGCCGCGCAACAGCAGCAGCCACACGGTGGTCTTCTTGATGTCGCCCCGTTCGTCTAGCTCATCGGTGGCCAACACCAGCGACTTGACGGTCTGCGCCAGCGGCAAGCCTAGCAGCATTGCCACATCGGCGCAGGTGCTCTTGCCCGGCGTGGCCGTCTTGGCCAGCGCTTGCGTGGCCCCAGCGCGCTGGGACAGCAAGGGCACCCCTTCGGCCAGCTCGATATTGGCTGCGAAATCGCTGCCCGGGCAGTAGACGATGGCGTCTTCCCCCGTCTCGGCAATGACCTGGAACTCGTGCGAGATCTCGCCGCCAATGGCGCCCGTGTCGGCCGCCACAGCACGGTACTGCAAGCCAAAGCGGTCAAAGATGCGCTTGTACGCATCGAACATGGTCTGGTAGCTGAGGGTCGCTGCGGGCACGTCACGGTCGAAGGAGTAGGCGTCCTTCATCGTGAACTCGCGCCCGCGCATCACGCCGAAGCGGGGACGGCGCTCGTCACGGAACTTGGTCTGGATGTGATAGAAGTTCTTGGGCAGTTGCTTGTAGCTGCGCAGCTCCTGGCGGGCGATGTCGGTCACCACCTCTTCCGAGGTCGGCTGGATCACGAAGTCGCGGTCATGCCGGTCCTTGACCCGCATGAGTTCCGGCCCCATCTTGTCGAAGCGGCCCGTCTCCTGCCACAGCTCGGCGGGCTGCACCACCGGCATCAGCAGCTCCACCGCACCGGCACGGTTCATCTCTTCGCGGATGATGGCCTCGACCTTGCGGATCACCCGCAGGCCCATGGGCATGTAGTTGTAGATGCCAGCGCCCAGGCGCTTGATCATGCCGGCACGCATCATCAGCTTGTGGCTGACCACTTCCGCATCGGCGGGCGCTTCCTTGAGGGTGGAAATGAAAAACTGGGAGGCTTTCATGGGGGGCTCTGCAGCCTGACCGCGGCCTGCGGGTTAGCGAGAAGCTCCGCAGCTGGCACGGCCGGTGCTATATTGATTTCAGTTCAAAATCAGGGGTTTGATTATGCTCGACCGGGAAGGCTATCGGCCCAACGTCGGCATCATCCTGCTCAACGCCCGCAATCAGGTGTTTTGGGGCAAGCGCTTGCGCACCCACTCCTGGCAGTTCCCGCAAGGGGGCATCAAGTACGGCGAGTCGCCTGAGCAGGCGATGTTGCGTGAGTTGCACGAGGAAGTCGGGCTGCGGCCCGAGCATGTCGAGATCGTCGCACGCACCCGTGACTGGCTGCGCTACGACGTGCCCGAGAACTTCATCCGCAAGGACGCACGCGGCCATTACAAGGGCCAGAAGCAGATCTGGTTCCTGCTGCGCCTGTGCGGGCGCGACAGCGACATGAACCTGCGCGCCACCAACCATCCCGAGTTCGACGCCTGGCGCTGGAACGAGTACTGGGTGCCACTGGACGTGGTGATCGAGTTCAAGCGGGATGTCTACCAACTGGCGTTGACCGAACTGGCGCGCTTCCTGCCCAAGGTGTCCCATCATCCGAACCGCTATCTGCGCGGCGGCGTCCGCCCGCATGGCCGCGATGGGCGTCGGGATGCCCCCCCTCTGGGAGGCGACTTCTGCGACCTGGCGGCTCAGCCGGCTTCAGCGCAGGATGAGGTTGTCGCGGTGGACCAGTTCGGTGCCGTGGGTGTACCCCAGCAGACCGGCGATCTGTGACGAGGGCTTGCGCGCGATGAGGCGCGCCTCGGCGCTGGAGTAGCTGGCCAGCCCGCGGGCCACCTCCTGGCCCTGGGCGTCGCCGATGGCAATCACGTCGCCACGCTGGAAATCACCTTCGACGGCGGTCACACCGATGGGCAGCAGGCTGGCGCCTTCCCGGGTCAGCTTGGCCACCGCGCCGGCGTCGATCCGCACGGCGCCGTGGATCTGCAGGTGATCCAGGATCCACTGCTTGCGGGCTGCCGTCTTGGCCGTGCCAGCCACCAGGGCGGTGCCGATGGCTTCGCCCGCCGCCAGACGCAACAGCACATCCGGCTCCCGGCCCCAGGCGATCACCGTGCTGGCACCGCTGCCCGCAGCACGCTTGGCCGCGAGCACCTTGGTGATCATCCCGCCGGTGCCCACACGGGAGCCGGCGCCGCCGGCCATGTCTTCCAGGGCCGGGTCACCGGCCTGGGCGACGTCGATGAAGCGGGCGTCGGGGTCCTTGCGTGGATCGGCCGAGTACAGGCCCTTCTGATCGGTCAGGATGATCAAGGCATCGGCCTCGATCAGGTTGGCCACCAAAGCGCCCAGCGTGTCGTTGTCGCCGAACTTGATTTCGTCGTTGACGACGGTGTCGTTCTCGTTGATGACCGGGATGACCTTCAAGCCCAGCAGGGTCAGCAGGGTCGAGCGGGCATTCAGGTAACGCTCGCGGTCGGCCAGATCGGCATGGGTGAGCAGCACCTGGGCGCTGCCCATGCCATGGCGGGACAGCTGGCTCTCGTACATCTGGGCCAGGCCCATCTGCCCCACGGCTGCGGCAGCCTGCAACTCGGAAAGTTCGGTCGGACGGCTGGTCCAGCCCAGGCGCTTCATGCCTTCGGCAATCGCGCCACTGGAGACCATGACCACCTCCAGTCCCTGGTGGGCCAGCGCAGCCATCTGGCGGCACCAGTTGCCGATGGCTTCGGCGTCCACGCCCCGGCCCTCGTTGGTCACCAGACTGGAGCCCACCTTGACGACGATGCGCCGGGCCTGGCGCAGGGCCTCACTCATGGCCGGCCTCGCCGGGCACCTCGTCAAAGCGCGGATCACGCTCAGGCGGCGGGAGCTCCTGCTGGGCCGCCACGTGGTCCCAGATGGCATGAAGCAGCGGCTGCAGACCTTCGCGCGCCAGGGCCGAGATCTCGAACACCGGCCCCTTCCACTTGTAGCGCTTGACGAAATCCTTGACCCGCGCGGCGCGCTCGTCTTCAGGCACCATGTCCAGCTTGTTCAGCACCAGCCAGCGGGGCTTGGCATGCAGGCCGTCGTCGTACTTGCGCAGTTCCTCGACGATGGCCTTGGCCTGCTGCACCGGGTCGACGCCTTCGTCGAAGGGCGCCAGGTCCACCACGTGCAACAGCAACCGGGTACGCTGCAGATGGCGCAGGAACAGGTGGCCCAGACCGGCGCCTTCGGAAGCGCCCTCGATCAGGCCGGGAATGTCGGCCACGACAAAGCTCTTTTCCGGCCCGACCCGCACCACCCCCAGATTGGGATGCAGGGTGGTGAAGGGGTAGTCGGCGATCTTGGGCCGGGCGTTGGAGATGGCGGCGATCAGCGTGGATTTGCCCGCATTGGGCATGCCCAGCAGGCCCACATCGGCCAGCACGCGCAGCTCCAGCTTGACCTTGTAGCGCTCGCCCGGCCAGCCCGGCGTGTGCTGGCGCGGCGCGCGGTTGGTCGCGCTCTTGTAATGGAGGTTGCCGAAGCCGCCGTCGCCACCCTTGGCGAGCAGCACCGGCTGATCGGGTTCAATCAGCTCGGCCAGCACGCGACCGGTTTCAATGTCGGTGATGATGGTGCCCACCGGCATGCGCAGGACGACATCCTCCGCGGCGGCGCCGAAGCAGTCCGCGCCGCGCCCGCCCTCGCCATTGCGGGCGTCGTAGCGTCGCTGGTAGCGGTAATCGATCAGCGTGTTGAGATTGCGGTCGGCCACGGCATAGACGCTGCCGCCGCGCCCGCCATCGCCGCCATCCGGCCCGCCGAAGGGAATGAACTTCTCGCGGCGGAAGCTCACGCAGCCTGCGCCCCCGTTGCCGGCGGCGATGTCGATGGTGGCTTCGTCAACGAATTTCATGGTGCCTCGATGGTATCGGAGAGGATGCACCGCTCCCGCGATGCCGGGCGGCCCCGCCAGCGCGGCGGTGGCCAGAAGACAAAAAGCCCCGGCGTGCCGGGGCTTTGGCGGTCTGCCCGAAGGCAAACAGGACGCGCAGGCCTCAGGCCAGCGGCGTCACGTTCACGGTGTGGCGGTCGTGCTCGCCCTTGACGGCGAACGAGATGGTGCCCTCGACCAGCGCAAACAGCGTGTGGTCGCGGCCCATGCCGACATTGTTGCCAGCGTGGAACTTGGTACCGCGCTGACGCACGATGATCGAGCCGGCCGAAACCACTTGACCACCAAATGCCTTCACGCCCAGCATCTTCGGTTGGGAATCACGGCCGTTCCGCGTGGAACCGCCGCCTTTTTTCTGTGCCATGGTTCAGAACTCCTTCTGATGCCCGGATCAGGCGTTGACCGCGCTGATCTCCAGCTCGGTGTAGTTCTGGCGGTGACCGCCATGCTTCTGGTAGTGCTTGCGACGGCGCATCTTGAAGATGCGGACCTTGTCGTGACGGCCATGAGCCACCACCACTGCCTTGACCGTGGCGCCGCTCACCAGGGGGGTCCCGATCTTCAGATCCGCGCCGCTACCCACGGCCAGTACCTGATCGATCACGATTTCCTGGCCAACGTCCGCAGCAATCTGTTCTACCTTGATCTTTTCGCCGGCAGCAACCTTGTATTGCTTGCCACCGGTTTTTACGACCGCGTACATATGTGCCCTTTTGCTCAAAGGTGAGCCGGGGTGGTCCGCGACAAACGCCGCGCAGCACAACCGGAACACCAATCCCGCCCGGGCCCATTCCCAGGCGAAGCTTGGCATCATAGCATGCCGCCCCCCAGAATGCCAGCTTGTGCGGCCCATGACCAACGGGGACGGGCCCACCTTCCTATAATGGCCCGCTCCAGTCCCGTGCCTCGCCACCCGTGTCTCCATGACCCCCTCGCTCGCCCAGGTCCACCATGCGGCCACCGACCCCGATCCGATGGCCCTGGAAATGCGCCGGGTAGACGAGGCCATCCAGAGGCGACTGCGGTCAGAAGTGGACTTGATTGAAAAGATCGGCCACTACATCGTCAATGCCGGCGGCAAGCGCATCCGGCCGCGGCTGGTGCTGTTGTTTGCCCAGGCCCTGGGCTACCAAGGCGACCATCACTATGAACTGGCCGCCACGGTGGAGTTCATCCACACCGCCACGCTGCTGCACGACGATGTGGTGGACGAGTCGATGCTTCGGCGCGGCCGCCCCACGGCCAATGCCGTGTTCGGCGATGCCGCCAGCGTGCTGGTCGGCGATTTCCTCTACTCCCGGGCCTTCGAAATGATGGTTTCGGTGGGCGACCTGCGCGTGCTCGAGGTGCTCGCCGAGGCCACCAACGTCATCGCCGAAGGCGAAGTGCTGCAGCTGATGAACATGCACCAGCCCGATGTGGCCCTGGAGAGTTATTTGCAGGTGATCCGCTACAAGACCGCCAAGCTGTTCGAGGCCAGCGCCCGTCTGGGCGCGGTGCTCGCCGGCGCACCCCGCGAAACGGAAGAGGCCTGCGCCAGCTACGGGCGCGCGCTGGGAACCGCCTTCCAGCTGGTGGACGACTTGCTGGACTACCAGGGGGACACCACCACCCTGGGCAAGAACGTGGGTGACGATCTGCGCGAAGGCAAACCCACCCTGCCTCTGCTGGCGGCCATGCAGCGCGGCAGCGCCGAAGAACGCCAGGTGATCCGGCACGCCATTGAGCATGGCGAGGTGGAGCGACTGCGTGACATCGTGGCCATCGTCCATCGCACGGGGGCATTGGAGGTGACACGCCAGGCCGCGCGGCAGGAGGCCGAAGCGGCCCAGCAAAGCATCGCCACCCTACCCCCTTCCCTTGCCCAAAAAATCTTGCTAGAATTTCCTGCTCGATCAGTTGATCGGTCTTTCTGAGTCGAACGCAGTCAAAAGCGCTGGCAAAGAAACCGAAAAAAACAGATCACCAAGAGCGGTGGTGGCTTTGGCTCCATCGACTTCTTCGGGGTGTAGCTTAGCCTGGTAGAGCGCTACGTTCGGGACGTAGAGGCCGGAGGTTCGAATCCTCTCACCCCGACCAGGCACATGCACAAAGGCCACGGACTTCCGTGGCCTTTGTGCTTTCTGCGGTCCCCGCCCGGTGACGCCTGCCGTGACGCACGGACACACTTTGTCGCCTGGAGCCGCCATTTCTGTGGAAATTCGGTCCCCACCTGCCACGGAAGCGAGCGCCGTTGACAGAACGCGGCCGTTTTGCGTCATCATGTGCCATTGATTTTGCGCCGAGCAAGGTGTTGGCCTGCCCAGCCGGCCTGCTGTGACCCGTGGACACTATCACTGATGTTTCAAAGCCCACGCTTTCCGGCGTGGCGCGCGTGCTTGTCCATGGCGGCAAGCTGGCGGCAGCACGTGCCGAGGAACTGGTGCGCGGCGCGAAGGAGAAAAAGGTCTCCTTCATCAGCGAGCTGATGGGGTCGGGCGAACTCAGTCCGGCCCAACTGGCGCATGCGCTGTCTTCCGCGCTCGCGGTTCCCCTGCTGGACCTGGATGCGGTGGATGTTCAGCGCCTGCCCAAGAACATCATCGACGCCAAGCTGATCGGGCAGTACCACGTCCTGCCGCTGAACAAGCGGGGCAGCCGACTGTTCCTGGCCTGTGTTGATCCGACGGACCAGGAGGCCAGCGAGCGCATCAAGTTCGCCACCCAGCTGTCGCCTGAGTGGGTGGTGGTCGAGCACGACAAGCTCAGCAAGCTGATCGACGGACAAACCGGGTCGGCCAACCAGGCCCTGGAGGCCATCAGTGCGGCAGACTTCGATTTCGAAGTCACGGAAGAGGACGCTGGCGCGAACGCTCCGCCGGCCGACGTGGTGTCCGAGGTGGAGGACGCGCCGGTGGTGCGCTTCCTGCAAAAAATGTTGGTGGATGCCATCAACATGCGGGCCTCCGACCTGCACTTCGAGCCTTACGAGTTCCACTACCGCGTCCGCTTCCGCGTCGATGGAGAACTGCGCGAAATCACCCAGCCTCCGCTGGCGATCAAGGACAAGCTGGCCTCGCGCATCAAGGTGATCTCCCGCCTGGACATCTCGGAGAAGCGCGTCCCCCAGGACGGCCGGATGAAGCTGCGCTTCGGCAGCAAGTCGATCGACTTCCGTGTCAGCACGCTGCCCACGCTGTTCGGCGAAAAGATCGTGATCCGTATCCTCGATTCCTCCAGCGCCAAGCTGGGCATCGAGGCACTGGGCTACGAGCCGGCCGAGAAGGAACGGCTGCTCCATGCCGTCTACCGCCCCTACGGCATGGTGCTGGTGACCGGCCCGACCGGCTCAGGCAAGACCGTGTCGCTCTACACCTGCCTGAACATCCTGAACCAGCCTGGCGTGAACATTTCCACCGTGGAGGACCCGGCGGAAATCAACCTGCCGGGGATCAACCAGGTCAACGTCAACGACAAAGCAGGACTGACCTTCTCCAGCGCGCTGAAATCTTTCCTGCGGCAGGATCCGGACGTGATCATGGTGGGCGAAATCCGGGACCTCGAAACCGCCGACATCGCGATCAAGGCGGCACAGACTGGCCACATGGTGCTGTCCACACTGCACACCAACGACGCCCCCTCCACGCTCACCCGCCTGCTGAACATGGGGGTCGCCCCGTTCAACATCGCTTCTAGCGTGCTGCTGATCACCGCACAGCGCCTCGTGCGCCGGCTGTGCGAGAGCTGCAAGCAACCCGTGGACTATCCGCGCGATGCCCTGATCCGGGCGGGCTACGAGGAAAGCGATCTGGACGGCAGTTGGCGCCCCTACAAGGCCGTCGGCTGCTCGGCCTGCAACAATGGCTACCGTGGCCGGGTCGGTGTCTACCAGGCCATGCCCATCACAGAGACGATCCAGCGGCTGATCCTGAGCAACGGCTCGGCCGTGGACTTGGCCGAGCAGGCGCGGCGCGAAGGTGTGCGTGACCTGCGACAGTCCGGCCTGGTGAAGGTCAAGCTGGGGGTCACCACCCTTGAAGAGGTGATTGCGGCCACCAACGACTGAGTCGCAAACGAACGCGGCAACAGAACACACTCATCCATCAACCGTCGGGAGCGGTCGGAGGCTCAATGGCAACTGCAGCGGCAGCGAAGAACGTCAAGGACTTCACCTACGAATGGGAAGGCAAGGACCGCAACGGCAAGATCGTCCGCGGTGAGATGCGCGCCGGGGGCGAGGCCGCGGTCAGCGCCAGCCTGCGCCGCCAGGGGGTGATGGTCTCCAAGGTCAAGAAGCGCCGCACCTCCGGTGGCAAGTCGATCAAGCCCAAGGACATTGCCGTCTTCACGCGGCAGCTGGCCACCATGATGCGGGCCGGCGTGCCCTTGCTGCAGGCGTTCGACATCGTCGCCCGCGGCAGCGTCAACGCCCGGCTGACCCGCCTCCTGCTCGACATCCGCGCCGATGTGGAGACCGGCACGGCCCTGTCCTCGGCCTTCCGCCGGCACCCGCAATACTTCGACGCGCTGTACTGCAACCTGGTCGAGGCCGGTGAAGCCGGCGGCATCCTGGAGCAGTTGCTGGCCCGCCTGGCCATGTACCAGGAGAAGAGCCTGGCACTGAAGCAGAAGGTCAAGTCGGCGATGATCTATCCGGTCTCGGTGCTGGTGGTGGCCTTCGTGGTGGTGACAGTGATCATGATCTTCGTGATCCCGGCCTTCAAGCAGGTCTTCACCAGCTTCGGCGCCGATCTGCCGGCCCCCACCCTGCTGGTCATGGGCATGAGCGACTTCTTCGTGCACTACTGGTGGGCCATCTTCGGCACCATCTTTGGTGGCGGCTACATGTTCTTCCGCACCTGGAAGCGCTCGGAGAAGATGCAGATGGTGATGGACCGGCTGCTGCTGCGCATGCCGATCTTCGGTGAGCTGATCATGAAGTCGGTGGTGGCCCGCTGGACGCGCACGCTCTCCACGCTGTTCGCGGCAGGCGTACCGCTGGTGGAAGCGCTTGACTCGGTCGGCGGCACCGCCGGCAACGCGGTCTATGCCAAGGCCACCGAGCAGATCCAGCGCGACGTGGCGGCCGGCACGGCCCTCACCCCGTCGATGACCACCACCGGCGTGTTCCCGAACATGGTGCTGCAGATGGCCGCCATCGGTGAGGAATCGGGCGCGCTGGACGACATGCTCTCCCGTGCGGCCGACTTCTACGAGGAAGAGGTGGACGAGATGGTCAAGGGCCTGTCCACCCTGATGGAGCCCCTGATCATCGTGATCCTGGGCGTGCTCATCGGTGGCATCGTGGTCTCCATGTACCTGCCGATCTTCAAGCTGGGTCAGGTGGTCTGAGGCATGGTGGGTGGTACCGAAACCCTGGGCTGGTGGCTCTCGCCCTGGGTGCTGGGTCTGCTGGGCCTGTGCGTGGGCAGCTTCCTGAACGTGGTAGCCCACCGGCTGCCCCGCATGATGGAGCGGCAATGGTGGGCCGATGTGGCGGCACAACTGTCGGACGCCGATTCCTGGCAGCGCACCTTTGGTGATGCGGTCCCGAAGCCCCTGGCGCCCACCGCGCTGGAGCTGACACGACGTCTTGAGGGGCTGCCCCCCCTGTCCCTGTCCAAGCCGGCGTCGCGCTGCCCGGCCTGCGGCCACGCCATTCGCTGGCACGAGAACATCCCTCTGCTGGGCTGGCTGCGGCTGCGCGGTCGGTGTGCCGCCTGCGGCACCCGCATCTCGGCGCGCTACCCTCTGGTGGAACTGGTCACCGGTCTGCTGTTTGCCGGCCTGGCTTGGCGCATGGGCCCGCAGCCGGCCGTGCTGCTGTGGTGCGGCGTGGCGGCCACCCTGGTGGCCCTGACCGCCATCGACTGGGACACCACCCTGCTGCCCGACAGCCTCACCCTGCCCCTGCTGTGGGCCGGTCTGTGCGCCGCTGCCCTGGGCTGGACCCTGCCGATCGCCCTGTCCATCGGCGGGGCGGCTGCGGGCTACCTCTCGCTGTGGTCGGTGTACTGGCTGTTCAAGCTCACCACCGGCAAGGAAGGCATGGGGCAGGGCGACTTCAAGCTGCTGGCCGCCCTGGGCGCCTGGCTGGGCTGGCAGGCCATCCTGCCCATCGTGCTGATGGCCTCGGTGATCGGCGCGTTCGTGGGCATCGGCATGAAGCTCAGCAACGCCCTGAGGGAGGGGCGCTACGTGCCTTTCGGCCCCTTCCTGGCTGGCGGCGGCCTGGTCGTGATGCTGGCGGGGCTGGACCGGGTGCTGGGCTGGATCGGACAATGACCCGGGCGCGCCGCATCGGTCTGACCGGCGGCATCGGCAGCGGCAAAAGCACAGTGGCCCGGATGCTGGCCCAGCGAGGCGCCTGCGTCATCGACACCGACGCGATCGCCCGCGCCCTGACCCTCGCCGGGGGCGCGGCGCTGCCGGAGATCGCCGCCCGTTTCGGACCCGAGATGATCGACAGCCAGGGGGCGTTGGACCGGGCCCGCATGCGTGCACTCGTCTTCGGCCAGCCGGATGCCAAGCTGAAGCTGGAAGCCATCCTCCATCCGCTGATCGGCCTGGAAACCGAGCGGCAGGCGCAGACCGCCGATCCGGCCCACCCCGTGGTTTTCGATGTCCCCCTGCTGGTGGAGGCCGGTGCCCGCTGGCGCCGGCAGGTGGACCGCGTGCTGGTGGTGGACTGCAGTGAGGCGACACAGCAGGCTCGGGTCCAGGCACGGTCCGGCTGGCCACGGGCCCAGGTGCAACAGGTCATCCAGCAGCAGGCCAGCCGGGCTGAGCGGCGGGCCGCGGCCGATGCGAGCGTCGTCAACGACGGTCTGGCCCTGGACGAACTCGCGGGCGAGCTCGATGCCCTGTGGATGCTTGGATTCTTCGGTGTGCCGGCTGCAGCCCGGCTGTGAAACAATCGACACAGCATCCCACCCGCCTGGAAGCCCCACCTTGGTCCTGTACGAATACCCGTTCAACGAGAGCATTCGCACCATGCTGCGGCTTGAGCACCTGTTCAAGCGGCTGACTCTGCTGGTGCCACGTGACGAACCCGTGGACCATCATTTCGCCCTGGTTACCGTCTTCGAGATCATGGACGTGGCCTCGCGCGCCGACCTGAAGTCCGACATCCTGAAGGAACTGGACCGCCACCGCAGCGTGCTGCTGGGCTACCGTGGCAACCCGCACATCTCTGAAGCCGCGCTGGACGAGGTGATCGGCCAGATCGATGAGGGCTACCAGGCCCTCAACAACCAGGCCGGCAAGGCCGGTCAGGCGCTCACCGCCAACGAATGGCTGATGAGCATCCGCAGCCGCATCAGCATCCCCGGCGGCACCTGCGAGTTCGACCTGCCGGCCTATTACGCCTGGCAGCAGCACCCGGCCGAAGCCCGCCGCCAGGACCTGGCCCGCTGGATCGACTCGCTCTGGCCCATGAAGAATGGACTGGACCTCCTGCTGCGCCTGCTGCGCGACAGCGGCGTGCCGCACCGCGTGGTGGCAACCGGTGGGCAGTACCAGCAGCCCCTGCCGCAGGGACGCACTTACCAGTTGCTGCGCCTGCGGCTGGACGAATCGCTGGATCTGGTGCCGGAGATCAGCGGTCACCGGCTGATGGTGTCCGTGCGACTGATGCGGGCTGATACCGAGGGCCGGCTGAAGCCTTTCGGGCAGGATGCGGCCTTTGACCTCTCGCTCTGCGCCTGAGACCGTGAACCCACCGACGACCGCGACCCCGCGCGCGCCAATCAACGTCACCTGCCCGTCCTGCGGCGAGCGGACGGTGTTCGGCCCGACCAACCCCTACCGTCCCTTCTGCAGCGCCCGCTGCCAGGGCCACGACTTCGGCGCCTGGGCCAGCGAGAACTACCGGGTGGCCGCCAACGGCGGGGCCGAGCCCAGCGAGGAGACGCCCGAATGAGTGACGGACACCCCTTGCTGCAGCGCCGACAGTTGCTGCTGTCCTTGGCGGCCGCCGGTGTACTGGCCGCCTGCGCCACCGCACAGCCCGAGCCGCTGGTGCTCAAGACCTACCACGAGACCCTCAGCTCGCTGCTGCTCTCGCAGGACCGCCAGCACCTGGTGGTCATCGGCGAGCACCACCACTACATCTTCGACACCCCGCAGGCCCTGGTGGCCGCTCTCGAGTCGCCCCTGCACGCCCGGATGGAGGGCGAACTGGGGCGCTTCACCGTGTCGGCCGATGGCAGGACCGAGGGCGACTATGCCCTGATCCTGCCTTCCGGCCTTGACGACGCCGATCGGGCCCAGGCACTGGCGATGGGCTTTCAGGCCGACCCGACCGAGCCGGGTCGGCTGCGTCTGACTGGCCATGTGGGAGGCCAGCGCTATCTCCAGGGCACGGTCAAAGCGAACCGCATCCGCACCACCCTCAACCACCCCTACACGGTGGAGATCCAGGCCGAGCAGCCGCGCAGCGAGCAGGTGGCCAATGCCCTGGTGTCACCCGTCTCGACGGCGGCCAATGGGGTGACCTTGCTCTACTACGTGGTGCTGGCCCCCATCCTCGTGCCCTTCGCGCTGATCAGCCGCGAACGCGCGAAGTAAGACCCCTAGGCGGACGCGGGGCGGCTCTTGAAAGCCGGCAAGCCATCCCTATAATGTGTCTTAGCACTCACCCAATGAGAGTGCTAACAAACGCGACCCCCAGAGAGGGGTTGCACGTTCACTGAAGGAACGAGGCAGGTGCCCGGTGCACCCCGACCTCCTTCCCATTTGACTGTCCATGCTCCAAGGAGATGCAATGAAACTTCGTCCGTTGCACGATCGCGTGATCGTCAAGCGTCTGGAAAACGAGACCAAGACCGCTTCCGGCATCGTGATTCCCGACAACGCCGCCGAGAAGCCTGACCAAGGCGAAGTGCTGGCCGTGGGTCCGGGCAAGCGCAACGACAAGGGCGATTTCGTGGCCCTGAACGTTCAGGTCGGTGACCGTGTGCTGTTTGGCAAGTACTCGGGCCAGTCGGTCAAGGTCGATGGCGAAGAACTGCTCGTCATGCGCGAAGAAGACCTCTTCGCCGTGATCCAGAAGTGATCATCTGATCCTTCCTGATCACCGCCCATCCATCCTGTACTGAATTCGGAGATATCCCAAATGGCAGCAAAAGACGTCGTCTTCGGCGCTGACGCCCGCGCCCGCATGGTCGAAGGCGTGAACATCCTGGCCAATGCGGTCAAGGTCACCCTGGGCCCCAAGGGTCGCAATGTCGTGCTCGAGCGCTCCTTCGGCGCCCCCACCGTCACCAAGGACGGTGTGTCGGTCGCCAAGGAGATCGAGCTCAAAGACAAGCTCATGAACATGGGCGCCCAGATGGTCAAGGAAGTCGCTTCCAAGACCTCTGACAACGCTGGCGACGGCACCACCACCGCCACCGTGCTGGGTCAGGCCATCGTGCGCGAAGGCATGAAGTACGTGGCCGCCGGCATGAACCCGATGGACCTCAAGCGCGGCATCGACAAGGCTGTCGCCGCCCTGGTCGTCGAGCTGAAGAAGGCCTCCAAGGCCACCACCACCTCCAAGGAAATCGCGCAGGTCGGCACCATCTCGGCCAACAGCGACTCCGACGTCGGCGGCATCATCGCCGAGGCGATGGACAAGGTTGGCAAGGAAGGCGTGATCACCGTCGAAGACGGCAAGAGCCTGAACAACGAGCTGGATGTCGTCGAAGGCATGCAGTTCGACCGTGGCTACCTGTCGCCCTACTTCATCAACAATCCCGAAAAGCAGTCGGCCATCCTGGACAACCCGTTTGTCCTGCTGTACGACAAAAAGGTCAGCAACATCCGCGACCTGCTGCCCACGCTGGAAGCCGTGGCCAAGGCCGGCCGTCCGCTGCTGATCATCGCGGAAGACGTCGAAGGCGAAGCCCTGGCGACGCTGGTGGTCAACACCATCCGCGGCATCCTGAAGGTCGTGGCCGTCAAGGCGCCGGGCTTTGGTGACCGTCGCAAGGCCATGCTGGAAGACATCGCCATCCTGACCGGTGGCAAGGTGATCGCCGAGGAAGTGGGCCTGTCGCTGGAGAAGGTGACCCTGGCCGACCTGGGCCAGGCCAAGCGCGTCGAAGTGGGCAAGGAAAACACCACCCTCATCGATGGCAACGGTGCTGCCGCCGACATCGAAGCCCGCGTCAAGCAGATCCGCATCCAGATCGAAGAAGCGACCTCCGACTACGACCGTGAGAAGCTGCAAGAGCGCGTGGCCAAGCTGGCCGGCGGCGTGGCAGTGATCAAGGTCGGTGCCGCGACCGAAGTCGAGATGAAGGAGAAGAAGGCCCGCGTGGAAGACGCGCTGCATGCCACCCGCGCTGCCGTGGAAGAAGGCATCGTGGCCGGTGGTGGCGTGGCCCTGCTGCGTGCCCGTCAGGCCGCTGGCGAGATCAAGGGCGACAACGCCGATCAGGACGCTGGCGTCAAGCTGGTCCTGAAGGCCATCGAAGCCCCGCTGCGCGAGATCGTGGCCAACGCCGGTGGCGAACCGAGCGTGGTGATCAACGCCGTGCTGGCCGGCAAGGGCAACTACGGCTTCAACGCTGCCAATGACACCTACGGCGACATGATCGAGATGGGCATCCTGGACCCGACCAAGGTGACCCGTACCGCGCTGCAGAACGCCGCGTCCGTCGCTTCGCTGATGCTGACCACCGAATGCATGGTCGCGGAAGCCCCCAAGGAAGAAGCCCCCGCGATGCCGGGCGGCGGCATGGGTGGCATGGGCGGCATGGGCATGGACATGTAAGCTGTCCTGCCTGAGCACCCTGCTCTCGCAAGCCAGACAAGAGGCCACCTTCGGGTGGCCTTTTTCATGCTTGGCCCAGGCCACAATGACCACCATGCCCCGCCTTCTGACCACCGCCCTGCTGCTGGGCAGCCTCCATGCCGCCGCCTGGAGCGCGGCGGCTCTCACACCACCACTCCCACCAGCCACTGCGGCATCGGCCGCATCCACGCCCGCAGCCGGACAGCGCCCGCGCGTGGGCCTGGTGCTGTCCGGTGGTGGTGCCCGCGGCATCAGCCATGTGGGTGTCCTCAAGGTGCTGGAGGCTCAGCACATTCCGATCGACGTGATCGCAGGCACCTCGATGGGGGCCATCATCGGCGGGCTGTACGCCAGCGGGATGAAGGCCGACCAGATCGAGGCCGCCTTCAAGAAAATCAACTGGACCAGCCTGTTCTCCACCCGGGTGGGCCGGGAAGAGCTGTCACAGCGGCGCAAGGAGCAGGATTTCGAACTCAGCACCGCAGTGGAACTCGGCTGGCGCGATGGGGAGTTCCGCGCCCCCCAGGGCGCCGTCTCCAGCCGGGGCCTGGACGCCCTGCTGCGACGCTACACCCTGCCGGCCCAGGAGATCAGCGACTTCAACCGTCTGCCCATCCCCTTCCGCGCGGTGGCCACCGACATGGAGACCGGACGACCGGTCATCCTCGACCGGGGGGACCTGGCCACGGCGCTGCGCTCCAGCATGAGTGTGCCCGGGGTGTTCCCCGCCACCGAGGTGAACGGCCGCATCCTGGGCGATGGCGGACTGGTGGACAACGTGCCGGTGGACGTGGCCCGCGCGATGGGCGCCGACATCGTCATCGTCGTCAACATCGGCACGCCCCTGGCCGGCCGGGAAACCCTGAACTCCGCCATCGGGCTCACCGCCCAGATGATCAACATCCTGACCGAGCAGAATGTGCGGCACAGCCTGGACTCGCTGGGCCCCCGCGACATCCTGATCCAGCCCGAGCTGGGCACGCTCACCTCCGGTGATTTTGACAAGGTCGCCCAGTTGATCGACATCGGCGAGGCGGGGGCCCGTGCCAGTACGGACCGTCTCACTGCTCTGGCAACCCCCAACGTGCAGTATGCGGACTGGCAACTGGCGACCCAGTCCCCCAGCCTGCCCCCCACGCAACTGGACTTCGTGGCCTTCGGAGGCACCACGGCGACCAACCCGGGCCGGCTTCAGCCCCAGTTGGAAAGCAAGGCAGGCGAGCCTTTCGATCCGGCCAAGGCGGAGCGCGATGCACGCTACCTGGCAGCCAGTGGCGACTACGTTCAGGCCGACTACCACCTGGTGCACGACGAGCGCGGCGACGGCCTGCTCTTCACCCTGGAAGACAAGCCCTGGGGCCCCACCTACCTGAACGCCGGCCTGGACCTCTCCACCGACTTCAGCGGCAACAGCGCCTTCAACATCAAGCTCTCGCTGAACCGCCATTGGCTCACCCCCAATGGCACGGAATGGCGCAGCATCGCGCAGATCGGCGAGGTCCCGCGCTTGTTCACCGAGCTCTACCACCCCCTGAACTGGAACATTGGCCTGTCCGATGACTGGTTCGTCTCGGGATGGACCGACGGCGAGCGGCGCAAGCTCTCGGTGTTCAACAGCAATGGGGGCGACAAAATCGGCGAGCTGCGCCGCTCCCAACTGCGCATCGGGCTGGACCTGGGCCAGCCCTGGGGCAACCTGGGCGAGGTACGGGTCGGCCCCGTCTACGAGGCCACCCGCAGCGACCCCCTGCTGGCCGGCGGCGCCGACACCCTGATCAACACGCAGGAGACCTGGCAGGAAATGGGGCTGCGCGGACGCGTCGTGGTGGACCAGCTCGACTACGCCAACTTTCCCCAGCGGGGCTACCGCTTCGAGACCGACGCCCTGGTCGGGACCCGCCACGAGCGCGGCGACAGCCACAACCTGGCCTGGGTCGAGAGCCAGGTCACCGGTGCCGCGAGCTGGGGACGACAGACCATCACCCTCCATGGCGAGATGAAGGCAGCCAACACCGCCTCGGCCTCGACCGTGGGCCGCTACAGCCTCGGTGGCTTCCAGCAACTGTCCGGTTACCAGCCGGGGCAGGTCAGCGGCAACGCCCTGGTGTTCGGCCGGCTGAACTGGTACATGCGCCTGGCCGAAACGCCGGTCTTCGCCCGGGGCTTCTTTGTGGGCACCAGCGTCGAGGCGGGCAACGCCTGGCAGGATTACCGCGACCTGCGGCTGACCGGCCTGCGCTATGGTGGCAGTGTGTTCCTGGGGGCGGATACCGGGCTGGGCCCCATGTACCTGGGTCTGACCTGGGCGCCGCGGGGCGAAGCCGGGCTGGCCCTGGTCATCGGCCGGCCCTGACAGAGAGGGGCAGGATCGGTCTTCTGCCCTCATCTCCGGTCTTCAGGCAGGCAAATCCTTTGCCTCGTCTGCCTCGCCTGTCGAGGTCTCAGCCTCGGGCGGCTTCGCCTGGGGATGCACCCAGCCGTGGATCGTCTCGGCCAAGTCTGACAGGCCCTGGTGCTTGGTGGCCGAGAACAGCAGCATGCCCACGTCGGCGTGTTCGCTCACGCGCGCACCCAGTTGCTCCTGCACGGCCGCCAGCGCAGCCTGTTGCTCGCGGCGGTTGAGCTTGTCTGCCTTCGTCAGCGCCACCAGCAGCTTGACTTCACCGGTGTTGATCCGCGGCGAAACGAACTCCAGCAGACGCTCGTCCAGTGGTGTCAGCCCCAGGCGGCTGTCCACCAGCAGCACCACGCCGTTGAGGTTGCGGCGCACCTCCAGGTAGTCCGCCATCACTTTCTGCCAGCGCACCTTCTCGGTCCGGGAAACGGTGGCGTAGCCGTAGCCGGGCAGGTCGGCCAGGTAGGCATCGGGGGCGTCGCGCGGCCCCAGTGCGAAGAGGTTGATATGCTGGGTGCGCCCCGGGGTTTTGGAGGCGAACGCCAGCTGTCGCCGCTGGGCCAGTGCATTGATCGCGGTGGACTTGCCGGCATTGCTGCGGCCGACAAAAGCGATCTCTCCCAAGTCCCCGGGCGGGAGCTGGTCAAGCTGGCTGGCCGTGGTCAGGAAACGAGCACTGTGAGCCCAGGCCAATGCAGGGTGTTTGAGTTCGGACAAATCCGAACGACTTTGGCTGGAGGTTTCACGCATGGCACATTCTAGAATTCCCTGGTTTGATTGCTGGCTTGCGCTGACATGCCAACACCCACAAATTCCACAATCCCCGAGGCCCTCCGAATGAAGTCTCCTGTCGCGTTCGCCAGTTCCCTCGTGCTCGCAGCCCTGATGGCGGGTTCCGTTCATGCCGCCGAAGCTGCGGCCCCGTTCAAGCCGGATCTGGCCCGCGGTCAAGCGATTGCCGTGACCTGTGGCGCCTGCCACACCAATGATGGCACCCGTGGCTTGGCGACCTACCCCATTTTGCAGGGTCAGCACCCCGAGTACCTGGTCAAGCAATTGACCGAGTTCAAGGCCAGCAAGCGCGTCAACCCGATCATGAACGGCATGGCCGCCCCGCTGACCGAGGTCGACATGAAAAACGTGGCCGCGTTCTACGCCAGCAAGAAGCCTGTGGCTGGCGCCGCCAGAAACAAGGACACCGTGGCCCTGGGCGAAAAGATCTACCGCGGCGGCATCGCTGAGCGGAAGGTGCCCGCCTGCGCCGGCTGCCATGGCCCCAGCGGGGCCGGCATCCCGGTGCAGTATCCGCGCCTGGGTGGTCAGCACGCCGAGTACGTGGAAGCCCAGCTGACCGCCTTCCGCGGTGGCGCGCGGACCAACAGCCCGCAGATGATGGACATCGCCGGCCGCATGAGCGACGCCGAGATCAAGGCCGTGTCCGACTACGTGGCCGGCCTGCATTGAGACCGCTCCGAATCAGCCGATGCAGGCTGAAGGTTTCCTGAATTCCCCTTGAAAGGCCGGTCGATGACCGGCCTTTGTCTTGTTGGCCCCACGGGCCCCGGATAATCGCCGCATGACCGCCTCCCACGGAGCCTCGCCCTCCCTGCCCCAACGTGCCTGGCGCGACAGCCTCGAACTGCTGTCCTCGATGCGCTTTGCCATCACGCTGCTGTGCGTGATCTGCATCGCCTCGGTCATCGGCACCGTGGTCAAGCAGAACGAGCCGCTGAACAACTACATCAACCAGTTCGGGCCCTTCTGGGCGGATGTCTTCGGCCGTTTCCACCTCTTCAACGTCTACAGCGCCCCCTGGTTCCTGCTGATCCTGGGCTTTCTGGTGCTGTCGACCAGCCTGTGCATCGCGCGCAACACGCCCAAGATCCTGAACGACCTGCGCAGCTTCAAGGAGCATGTGCGGGCCCAGTCGCTCAAGGCCTTCCACCACCGGGCCGAGGGCGAACTGCCGGTGAATGGCGAGGCGGCGCTCCAGCAGGTGTCCGACGTGCTGGCCCGCCGCGGCTGGCAGGCCCGGGCCCAGGTGCGCGAAGACGGCACGATGGTCGCCGCCCGTCAGGGCCGGCTCAACAAGATCGGCTACCTGGCCGCCCACTCGGCCGTGGTGCTGGTGTGCCTGGGCGGCCTGTTCGACGGCGACCTGGTCGTGCGGGCCCAGATGTGGTTCACCGGCAAAAGCACCTTCGAGGGGGGGGGCCTGATCAAGGATGTCGCCCCCGAACACCGGCTGCCGCCCACCAACCCGACCTTCCGAGGCAACCTGTTCGTGCCCGAGGGAGGGCGCGCCGGCACCGCGGTGCTGAGCATGCCCAACGGCATCGTGCTGCAGGACCTGGACTTCGACGTCGAACTCAAGAAATTCATCGTCGAGTACTACGACACCGGCATGCCCAAGCTGTTCGCCAGCAAGATCGTGCTGCATGACCACGACACCGGCGCCGCCACGGAGGCCATGGTCAAGGTCAACGAGCCGGTTTTCCATCGCGGCGTGGCCATCTACCAGAGCAGCTTCGAAGACGGCGGCTCACTGCTGGAACTGACGGCCCAGCCGCTCGCGGGCAACGGCCCGCCGCTGGTGTTCAAGGGTCGCATCGGCGACAACCTGCCGCTCAGTGGCGGCAGCGACAAGTACACCCTGGAGCTGACCAGCCTGCGGGTCATCAACGTCGAGAACCTGGGCCAGGCCGACGGCAAGGGCACGGATGTGCGCAAGGTCGACCTTGGCAGCACGCTGGACAAGCACCTGGGTGCTGGCGTCGACCCGGACAAGAAGAAGCAGCTGCACAACGTCGGCCCGTCCTTCACCTACAAGCTGCGCGATGCCAGCGGCCAGGCCCGCGAGTTCCAGAACTACATGCTGCCGCTGGAGATCGATGGCCAGCGTGTCTTCGTGATGGGTGTGCGCGAGGCCGCCGACGAGAACTTCCGCTACCTGCGCATCCCGGTCGACGACCAGAACAGCATGAACGGCTGGCTGCACCTGCGCCGCGCCCTGGCCGACCCGGCCCTGCGCAGCCAGGCCGCCCAGCGCTATGCGGACAGTGCCACGCCCGCGGACCGTCCCGAGATGCGCGACCAGCTGCGCATCACCGGCGAGCGCGCCCTGGCCCTGTTCGCCGGCGCCGAGAAGGCGGCCAAGGCCAACGCGGTCCCGGGCGGTCTGGCCGCGATGAGCCAGTTCATCGAGGGCACGGTGCCTGAAGCCGACCGCCAGCGCGTGGCTGACGTGCTGCTGCGCATCCTCAACGGCTCGCTGTTCGAGCTGGAGCAGCTGGTGCGACAGGCGGACGGTCTGGCCCCGCTCCAGTCGGACGCAAGCACCCAGACCTTCATGACCCAGGCCGTGATGGCCCTGTCCGACAGCTATTTCTACCCGGCGCCGCTGATGATGCAACTCAGCGGCTTCAACCAGGTCCAAGCCAGCGTATTCCAGGTGGCCCGCGCCCCCGGCAAGAAGCTGGTCTACCTGGGGGCGGTGCTGCTGATCCTGGGCGTCTTCGCCATGCTCTACATTCGCGAACGTCGCCTGTGGGTCTGGCTCAGCCCGGTCGGCGACGGACGCACCCGCATTCTCATGGCCATGTCCACCCCGCGCCGCACACTGGACATTGATGCCGACTTCAACGCCCTGCGGCAGGACCTTCTCGGCCCGTCTGCCCTTTCCGGAGACACCACGCGATGACCACCACCACCCTCGCGGTCGGCAAGCCCGGCTGGTTCAGCCAGCGCGGCGCCTATGACTGGCTCTATGCCCTGTGCATCGTGCTGGGCGCCGGCTACGCCTTCCAGCGTTACGGCAGCTCGATGGACGTGTACGAGCGCGGCATCCTGCTGGGCGCCGTCCCCAGCCTGATCGGCCTGGGCTGGTTCTGGGGCCCGCTGCGCACGCTCAGCCTGGGCGTGGGTGCGGCGGCCTTGCTGGCCATCTCGCTCTACAACCAGCACCTGGACAACTTCGGTGCCGACCTGGCGGCGGGCGACAAGGTCTTCCTGCTGAAGTATTTCCTGGCCAGCCAGAGCGCCATCATGTGGATGAGCGTGCTCTTCTACATGAGCACCCTCTTCTACTGGATCGGCTTCTTCACCCGCCAGGGCGGCGAGAACGCGCTGGGCCTGAAGGTGGGCTCCGGCCTGGCCTGGACCGCCGTGTTCATGGCACTGACCGGCACCATGGTGCGCTGGTTCGAAAGCCACCAGATCGGCCCGGACATCGGCCACATACCGGTCAGCAACCTCTACGAGGTGTTCGTCCTGTTCAGCTGGCTGACCACGCTGTTTTACCTGTACTACGAAGCCCATTACAAAGTCCGCACGCTGGGCCCCTTCGTGATGCTGGTGGTCAGCGCCGCCGTCGGCTTCCTGCTCTGGTACACCCTGGTGCGCGATGCCCAGGAGATCCAGCCCCTGGTGCCGGCCCTGCAGAGCTGGTGGATGAAGCTGCACGTGCCGGCCAACTTCATCGGCTACGGCACCTTCGCCCTGGCCGCCATGGTCGGCCTGGCCTGCCTGCTCAAGGAATCGCCCCCGCGCGCGCTGTGGACGGGCCTGGTGGCGGTGCCCGGCGTGCTCGCCGTGGGCATCGCCGGCTACGCCGCCCTGGCCAGCGCCCCGGATGCCCCGGTGGACGCCGCCTGGAAGGCCGTGCGTCTGATCGGCGGCACGGCGCTGTTCTTCGCCCTGATGGTGTCCCTGCGGCGCCCGATCAATGCCAAAACCCCCACGCTGACGGTGATGGACGACGTGATGTACAAGGCCATTGCCGTGGGCTTTGCCTTCTTCACGATCGCCACCGTGCTGGGCGCCTTCTGGGCGGCCGAAGCCTGGGGCGGCTACTGGAGCTGGGACCCGAAGGAAACCTGGGCCCTGATCGTGTGGCTGAACTACGCGGCCTGGCTGCACATGCGCCTGATGAAGGGCCTGCGCGGCGTGGCCTCGGCCTGGTGGGCCCTGAGCGGGCTGGTGGTGACCACCTTCGCCTTCCTGGGTGTCAACATGTTCCTGTCGGGCCTGCACTCCTACGGCACCTTGTGACCGAACCGAAGCCGGAGACCTGCTGATGAGCCAGATGATCACGTTCCAGCGCCCCGATGGACAAGCCGCCCAGGGCTGGCTGGTGGAGCCCGCCCAGCCGCAGGGCGCACCCGGCCTGGTGTTGATCCAGGAATGGTGGGGACTGAACGACCAGATCAAGGGTGTGGCCGATGCCTACGCCCGTGCGGGCTACCGCGTGCTGGTGCCCGACCTGTACCGCGGCCAGGCCACGGTCGAGGCCAAGGAGGCCGAGCACCTGATGAACGGCCTGGACTTCGCGGATGCGGCCAGCCAGGACATCCGGGGCGCCGTGCTGCACCTGCAGGCCAGCGGCAGCGCCAAGCTGGGGGTGACCGGCTACTGCATGGGCGGGGCGCTGACCCTGCTGTCGGCCTGCTTCTCGCCGGAGCTGGCGGCCGCGGTGACCTGGTACGGCTTCCCACCGCTGGAGTACATCGACGCCACGAAGATCCGCGCCGCGGTGATGGGCCACTTTGCCACCCAGGACGCCTTCTTCCCGGTGGCCACCGTGCCCGCGCTGGAAGCCAAGCTGAAGGCCGCCGGCGTGCCGACCAGCTTCCACACCTACGAGGCGATGCACGCCTTTGCCAACGAAACCCAGGTGGATCCGCACCGCGTACCCACCAACCGCTACGACGCCCAGGCCGCCGCCCAGGCCATGGAGCGCACGCTGGCCTTCCTGCGGCAGCACCTCGCGTGAACTTGTCCAGCCCCGCCCGATCGTAAGGTTCGGGCGGCCGGCGCGACTCATGGAGAAGCCCTGCCACGGCGGCCCAGCCGCCCTCCACGAGGATTCGCCATGCACCCCCTGAAAGACCGCGGTTTCCAGCACCCTGTTGCCTCGGAAATCACCCCCCAAGACGTCTGGCGGAGCCGCCGCCAGTGGTTGCAAACCGCGGCCGTGGCGGGCGCGGGTCTGGCCGGTCTGTCCAGCCCGGCGGCCCGGGCACAAGGCCTCGCCGGGCCCGGCAAGCTGCCCAGGCTGAGCGCCGGTCGCTCCAGCGTGGCCGGGGCCCTCGTGATGGACAAGCCCACGTCCTACGACGACCTCACCCACTACAACAACTTCTACGAGTTCGGCACGGACAAGAGCGACCCCGGCCGCCTGGCCGACAGCCTGCAGACGCGCCCCTGGACGGTGACGATCGAAGGCGCAGTGCAAAAGCCGCGCACCTTCGGCATCGACGATCTGCTCAAGCTGGCGCCGCTGGAAGAACGCATCTACCGCCTGCGCTGCGTGGAAGGCTGGTCCATGGTGATCCCCTGGATCGGCTACTCGCTGTCCCAGCTGCTGCGGCAGGTCGAGCCCACCGGCAATGCGAAGTACGTGGAGTTCGTCTCGCAGGCCAACCCCGCGCAGATGCCCGGCCTGCGCTCGGGCGTGCTGGACTGGCCCTACCGCGAAGGGCTGCGCCTGGACGAGGCCATGCACCCGCTGACCCTGCTGGCCATGGGTCTGTATGGCGAGGCGCTGCCCAAGCAGAACGGCGCACCGGTGCGCGTGGTCCTGCCCTGGAAGTACGGTTTCAAGAGCGCCAAGAGCCTGGTGAAGATCCGCCTGGTGGAGCAGCAGCCCGTGAGCAGCTGGACCCGCGCAGCGCCGCAGGAGTACGGCTTCTTCTCGAACGTGAACCCCCATGTGGACCACCCCCGCTGGAGCCAGGCCACCGAGCGCCGCATCGGCGAGGACGGCCTGTTCGCCCGCAAGCGCCCGACGCTGATGTTCAATGGCTACGAAGCCCAGGTGGGCTCGCTCTATGCCGGCATGGACCTGAAGAAGTACTACTGATGATCCAGCGCTGGTTGTTGCACCCGGCGGCCAAGCCGGTGCTGTGGCTGTTGCTGGCCGCGCCCGCCGCCTCGCTCGTCTGGCGCGGCTTCCATGACACCCTCGGCCCCAACCCGGCCGAGGCGCTGATCCGGGGCCTGGGCGACTGGACCCTGCGCCTGCTGTGCCTGACCTTGCTGATCACCCCCCTGCGCCGCTGGACCGGCTGGCACGCTCTGGCCCGCTGGCGCCGCAACCTGGGGGTAGCCACCTTCCTCTACGGCACGCTGCACTGGCTGGCCTACGCCTGGCTGGACCAAGGCCTGGACTGGCCCGCCCTGGTCCATGACGTGGCCAAACGGCCTTTCATCCTGGTGGGCACGGCCGCCTGGCTGGCCATGCTGCCGCTGGCGGCCACCTCCTTCAACGCCGCCATCCGGGCCATGGGCGGTCGCCGCTGGCAGGACCTGCACAAGACGGTCTATGGCATCGCCCTGGCGGCGCTCCTGCATTTCTTCTGGGTCAAGGCCGGCAAGAACGACTTTGCCGAGGTCGCGGTGTACGGATTGGTCGTCCTGGGCCTGCTGGCCTGGCGCTGGCGACGCTGGCGCATCGGGGATTGACCACCCCTAATCCGAAGGCGCGTTCATCGCCCAGAAACAAAGCGCAACGCTGAGAATCAAAGTCCTTCGTTCGTTTTCGGGCCCGGATCGGGGCGCGGAAGCGGTGTGGCCAGCGCGAACGTCCCACCGGGTGGTCGCGCAGCGCTCCTTTCTGGAAGTTCCGAACCATGCGTCACTTTGTCCTGGGAACCATCGCTGCACTGTGGGCTGCCGGCAGCCTGGCTGCGCCAGCAGCGTCCCCCCTATCCGCCCAATTCAAGTCGGGTGATCTGCCCGATTTCGATGCCGCCCTGCAAACCCGGCAGGCGGCCCCTGCCTCGCTGCGACAGACGGCCGACACGCAGGTGTCGCGCTTCGGCTTCCGCAGCCAGTACGACAGCCGACTGGGCGTCACCTTCCTGTGGGCCAAGAAGGACAACAACACCTCCACCCTGCGCAGCAGCCTGACCGGTCAGGCCCTGCGCGAGGCCACCGCCCGCCACTTCCTGGCCCGCCACGCCAGCGCCCTGGGTCTGTCGCAGGGCGCCATCAGCGATGCGCGCCTGTTCGACCACCAGGACACCGGTACCGGTCCCGTGATCCAGCGCTTCCGCCAGCGCGTCGGTGGTGTCGAGGTCTTCAACCGCGACATCAGCGTGCTGATGGACCGCAACAACCGCCTGGTCGCCATCGCCGGCTACTTCGCCTCGCAGGCTGATGCCAACAGCATCGGCGCTGCCAAGTACTCGCTGAGCGCCCCCCAGGCCATCGTCAAGGCCTTCGGCAATCTGGGCGGCAAGGTCGGTGGCAACTTCACCGCCGGCGCCACCAAGGGAGCCTACCGCACCTGGGCCCGGCCGGCCGGCCAAGGCGATCTGCAGCTGGAAGCCGATCCGCGAGTGAAGCCGGTGCTCTACGCACTCAACGGCAAGGTCGTCCCCGGCTACTACATCGAACTCTCGGCTGCCACCCGCGATGGTGCCCGCCAGCTCGACTATGGCTACGTGGTCTCGGCCGAGGACGGCAGCGTGCTGTTCCGCAAGAACCTGACCACCTACGAGACCGCCACGCCCTACACCTACCGCATGCTGGCCGACAAGTACGGCGTGCCGTACGACTCGCCGCTGGGCAACGGCATGGAACCGTTCAAGAAGTTCGACTACACCAAGTCGGTGCCGCGCAAGGATGTGGCGTCTCGCCTGATCACCCAGTCGGCCAGCAACAAGATCTCCACCCAGGATGCCTGGCTGGCCAATGGCGCCACGTCCACCTCGGGCAACAACGTCAAGGCCTATCTGGACCTGGCTTCGCCCAACGGCTACTCGCCCAGCCGCGGCGACCTGATGGCTGGCACCACGGCCGCCAACACCTTCGATTACCCGCTGCAGGGCGACGTGGACCCGAGTACCACGCCGGCCAAGAACGCGGCCGTGGTCAACCTGTTCTACATGAACAACTGGCTGCATGACTTCTGGTACGACCACGGCTTCGACGAAGCCGCCGGCAACGCCCAGGCCAGCAACTACGGCCGTGGTGGCGTCGAGGGTGACCCGATCCTGGCCGAAGGCCAGGATTATTCGGGCCGCAACAACGCCAACATGTCGACCCCGGCCGACGGCGGCTCGCCGCGCATGCAGATGTACCTCTTCGACGGCCTGAGCACGGGTGAATTCCAGGTGCTGGATCCCGCCTCGCTGGCCGGCAAGCTGAGCTTCGGCACCGCCGCCTTCGGCCCCCAGGGCTTCGACCTGACCGGCACGCTGCAACTGGTGGATGACGGCACCGCCCCGACCACCGACGCCTGCACCGCCCCCATCAATGGGGCGGCACTGGCTGGCAAGATCGCCCTGATCGACCGCGGCAGCTGCAGCTTCGTCTCGAAGGCCAAGATGGCCCAGGACGCCGGCGCCGTCGGTGCCGTGATCGTCAACAACGTCGCCGGCTCGCCCATCGGCATGGCCGGTGACGACGTCACGGTGGTGAACATTCCCGCGATGATGGTCACCCTGGACGACGGCAATGCCATCAAGGCCTCGCCGGCGCCGGTGTCGGTCCACATGCAGCGGACCCAGCCGACCCATGACCTGGACGGCACCATCGACGAAGGCATCATCGCCCACGAGTTCTTCCACTACGTGAGCAACCGCCTGGTCGGCAACGGCAGCGGCCTGTCCAGCAACCAGGGCAAGGGCATGGGCGAAGGCTGGAGCGACTTCAACACCATGCTGCTGCAGGTGCGCCAGGACGACACCCAGGTCAAGACCAACCCGACCTGGAACGGTGCGTACTCGGTGGGCAGCTATGTGCTGGGCGATTACTACTTCGGCATCCGCCGCGCGCCCTACTCGACGGACTTCGCCAAGAACCCGCTGACCTTCAAGCACATCCAGAACGGTGTGGCCCTGCCCACCAGCGCCCCGCTGGCCTTCGGCCAGGATGGCGTCAGCAACGCCGAGGTGCACAACACCGGCGAGATCTGGGCCAACGTGCTGTGGGAGGCCTATGCCGGCTTCCTGCAAGACGGCCGCTACACCTTCAAGCAGGCCCGCAGCAAGGTGCAGGACTACATCATCGCCGGTCTGAAGATGACGCCCAACGCGCCGACCATGCTGGAAGCGCGCGACGCCATCCTGTCGGTGGCCGATGCCACCGACGACGCCGACTTCATGATCTGGGCCACCGCCTTCGCCAAGCGCGGCATGGGTGTGGGTGCCATCGGCCCGGACCGCTCCAGCACGACCAACGTCGGCGTGACCGAAAGCTACGTGGTCGCCACCCCGACCCCCTGAGTCGCTCCGCGACCGCACTGAAAGCCCGCCACCTGGCGGGCTTTTTTCTTGGCGCGGTTCAGGCTGCGGCGATCAAGCCGGCGATCGTCTCCTCGCTGATCAGCATGGGCATGGCATGGGCCGGCAGCAGGGCCGACACCGCATGACTGTCGCGTGATGTGTCTGCCAGCCGGGGGGACAGGCGGGGCTCGCCGCTGGTCGTGGTCAGGATGGCCACGTGCGGGTGGTAGGCCTTCTCGCCGTTGCGCACCACGATCCCCATTTCGCCGCTGACCAGGCGCACCACGCTGCCCGGCGGGAAGATGCCGAAGGCCTTGATCAGCGCACCCGCCAGGGGGCTCGCATCGGCCATCTGGTGCAGTTCCCGCCCCGCCTGGCGGGCACTGATCGCCGGGCGGTCGGCCCGGTCGCTCAGGCGCGCGGTGTAGACATCGGCAAAGCGCAGCATCTCCGCCAGCTCATTGCTCTCGGAGGTACCCGCCGGATAGCCTGAGCCATCGGGTTGCTCGTGGTGCAGACGGATCGCCTGCAGCCAGAGCTCGTCCTGGATGCCGGCGTCCACCAGCATCTGGGCCCCACGGTGCGGATGTTCATGGATGGCCTCGCGCTGGCGCACCGTCAGTGGTGAGACCTGCGTGGCCAGCCGAGCCTGCAGGTCCACCATGGCGATGTTCATCGTCAAGGCGGCCTGGAACGCTCGGCGCTGGTCGGTGTCGCTCCAGCCCAGGAACCGTGCCGCAGCCTGACAGGCCGTGGCGGCATGGATGGAGTGGCGCACCCCGTAGTGCCCCCCGCCGCTGCTCGGCTGCCGCACCACCCGGGACAGCGCCACCTCGGGGGCAGCCTGGATCAGCGTCAGGATCTGATCCGTGGCCGCATCGATCGCCACGGCCAAGGCCGAGGATTCGGTGCTGAACAACTGCCGCATCTCCAGTCCACAGCGGTCCCAGGCCTGGGACAGGGCGGCAGGACGCTGCACGGGCGCACTGCGACGGGCCACGGGCTTGAGGCCCGCCAACTCGTCCACCTCCACCAGGGCGCCACGCCGAAACAGATCCTCCAGCTGACGCTGATCGGCAATCACCTGCCCCTTGGCCAGCAACAGCAGATGGCCCTCGTCGCGCACGCTGAACTGCAGCGGCTGGCCGAGCTCGATGCAGTTTTGGACGGAGGCGAGGGAGCAGACACGCATGGCGGGGTGAACGGGTGCAGGGGCCAGCCCCTGGAAATCGGATCGATTTCATGACATCGGCAGCCCAGCCGCCAGCTTGAGGCCGAGATCACCCGGCCCCGGCCCGCTCAGCGCCGTGCCAGCACCGGCTTCAAAGCGTGGCCAGTGTGGGTGCCGGCCTTCACCAGCGCCTCTGGCGTGCCGGCACAGACCACCCGGCCCCCGCCGGTGCCACCCTCGGGCCCCAGGTCCAGCACCCAGTCGGCCTCGGCGATCACGTCCAGGTCGTGCTCGATCACCACCACCGAATGGCCGCCGTCCACCAGCCGGTGCAGCACGCGGATCAGGCGCTCCACGTCCGCCATGTGCAGGCCCACGGTGGGCTCGTCCAGCACATAGAGGGTGTGGGGCGCCTTCTGGCCACGCCGGCCCACTTCGTCACGCACCTTGGTCAGCTCGGTCACCAGCTTGATGCGCTGAGCCTCGCCGCCGGACAGCGTGGGACTGGGCTGGCCCAGGGTCAGGTAGCCCAGTCCCACGTCCTTGAGCAGCTGCAGCGGGTGGGCGATGGACGGCATGCTGGCAAAGAATTCCACCGCCTCGTCCACCTCCATCTTCAGCACGTCGCCGATGCTCTTGCCGCGCCAGGTCACTGCCAGCGTCTCGGTGTTGAAACGCTGGCCGTGGCAGACGTCGCAGGGCACCTTCACATCGGGCAGGAAGCTCATCTCGATGGTGCGCATGCCCTGCCCCTCGCAGGCCGGGCAGCGGCCCTGGCCGGTGTTGAAGGAGAAGCGGGCCGCGGCGTAGCCGCGAGCCTTGGCCTCCAGCGTCTCGGTGAAGAGCTTGCGGATCGCATCCCAGAAGCCGATGTAGGTGGCCGGGCAGGAGCGCGGCGTCTTGCCGATGGGGGTCTGGTCGACCTCCAGCACGCGGTCCACCCCGCCCCAGCCACTCAGGCTCTTGCAGCCCTGCAGGATGACGGACTGGGCCGCGGCCTCGTCGTTCTTGCGGCCCTTGGCCGCCACCAGCGCGGCCACATTGGCCAGCAGCACGTCGCGCGCCAGCGTGGACTTGCCGGAGCCCGACACGCCGGTGACCGCCACCAGCCGGCCCAGCGGCACGTCCACGTCCACCTGCTGCAGGTTGTGCAGGCGGGCGCCGCGCAGTTCCAGGGCCGGGGTGGCCCGGGTCACCTCGCGCCGGGCCTGCAGCGGGTGGACCAGCGGATGGGCCAGGCAGCGACCAGTCACCGAGTCGGGCTGCTGCGCCAGCTCGGCCGCCGTGCCCTGGGCGATCAGCCGACCGCCGCGCTTGCCGGCGCCAGGGCCGATGTCAATGATGTGGTCGGCCCGGCGGATGGTGTCCTCGTCGTGCTCCACCACCACCAGGGTGTTGCCGTTCTGGCCCAGCTGGTGCAGTGCGTTGAGCAGGATGCCGTTGTCGCGCGGATGCAGGCCGATGGTCGGCTCGTCCAGCACGTAGCAGACGCCCTGCAGGCTGCTGCCCAGTTGCGCGGCCAGGCGGATGCGCTGGGCCTCGCCACCGGACAGCGTGGGCGCGGCGCGGTCCAGCGTCAGATAGCCCAGGCCCACCTCTTCCAGAAAGGCCAGCCGGCCCTGGATCTCGGTGATGACGTCGCGGGCGATGCCCAGCTCGCGGGCGCTCATCGCCCCGCCGGTGCTCAGGCCCTCGATCCAGGCCCGGGTCTGGGTGACCGACCACTGAGCCACCTCGTGGATGCCCTCGCCCTGGAAGCTGACCGCGCGCGACATCGGGTTCAGACGGGCGCCATGACAGTCCGGGCAGGCCTCGCCGGCCAGGCCTTCGACTTCGGGCTCCTCGCTGGGGAAGCTCTGCTCGCGGCCGCGGTTGTCCTCGTCGCGCACGCTGTCATCGAAGGCCTTGCGCTGTTCGCGGGTGAGCGCCAGGCCGGTGCCCACGCAGCTGGTGCACCAACCGTGCTTGCTGTTGTAGCTGAACATGCGCGGGTCCAGCTCGGGATAGCTGGTGCCGCAGACCGGACAGGCCCGCTTGGTCGAGAAGACCTTGACGCTGCCGATGCCCAGCGTGGAATCGCCGTCCTCCAGCGCCTGGGCCAGGCCGTCCAACGGGGCCAGCAAATGCAGCACGCCCTTGCCCACATCCAAGGCCTGGGCCAGCAGGCGGCGCAACTCGGCCTCGTTCTCCGGGCTCACCACCAGGTCGCCCACCGGCAGCTCCAGGGTGTGCTCCTTGAAGCGGTCCAGCCGCGGCCAGGGGTCCACCGGCAGGAACTCGCCATCAACCCGCAGGTGGGTGTGGCCGCGCGCCTTGGCCCACTTGGCCAGGTCGGTGTAGACGCCCTTGCGGTTGACCACCAGCGGCGCCAGCAGGCCGATGTGCTGGCCCTTGTGGTCGCGCAGCAGCTGGGCGGCGATGCTCTCGGCCGTCTGCGGCATCACCGGCGCGCCGTCGTGCACGCAGTGCTGCAGACCCAGCTTGACCCACAAGAGGCGCAGGAAGTGCCAGACCTCGGTGGTGGTGGCCACGGTGGACTTGCGCCCCCCGCGCGAGAGACGCTGTTCGATGGCCACCGTGGGCGGGATGCCCCAGACCGCGTCCACCTCGGGCCGGCCGGCCGGCTGCACGATGGAGCGGGCATAGGCGTTGAGCGATTCCAGGTAGCGGCGCTGGCCCTCGTTGAACAGGATGTCGAAGGCCAGCGTGCTCTTGCCCGAGCCGGACACGCCGGTGATGACGCTGAACTTGCCCCGTGGGATGTCGACGTTGAGCGACTTCAGGTTGTGCTCACGGGCGTTGATGATTCGGATGGCCTCGTCCTCGGCCCGCTTCTCGCGCACCACCCGGCCCAGGTAGCTGCCGCTGTCGGCCGCGTTCTTCTCGCCGGCATGCAGGGCACCGTCATAGTCGCGCAGGGCCGCGCCGGTGTGGGACGTGGGGTGAGCGCGCAAATCGTCCGGCGTGCCCACGGCCACCACCTCGCCACCCGCGTCGCCGCCCTCGGGACCCAGGTCGATCAGCCAGTCGGCCGCGCGGATCACGTCCAGGTTGTGCTCGATCACCAGCAGCGAATGGCCGGCGTCCAGCAGCTTGCGCAGCGCGCGCATCAGCTTGGCGATGTCGTCGAAGTGCAGGCCGGTGGTCGGCTCGTCGAAGACGAAGAGCGTGCCCTTCTTGGCCACCGGCTGGCGCGGCCGGCCCGCCGCCTCGGCCAGGAAGCCGGCCAGCTTCAGGCGCTGGGCCTCACCACCCGAGAGCGTGGGCACCGGCTGGCCCAGGCGCACATAGTCCAGGCCCACGTCGACGATGGGCTGCAGCTTGGCCACCACCTCGCGGTCGGCGGCAAAGCACTGCACCGCCTCGCTGACGGTCAGCTCCAGCGTGTCGGCGATGGACAGGCTGCGGCCGGCCCGCTCGATCTTCACGTCCAGGATCTCGGCGCGGTAGCGCGTGCCGTCACAGTCGGGGCAGCGCAGGTAGACGTCGGAGAGGAACTGCATCTCCACATGCTCGAAGCCCGAGCCACCGCAGGTCGGGCAGCGCCCGTCACCGGCGTTGAAGCTGAACATGCCGGCGGTGTACTTGCGCTCCTGCGCCAGCGGGGCGACCGCGAAGAGCTTGCGGATCTCGTCGAAAGCGCCCACGTAGCTGGCGGGGTTGGAGCGTGCCGTCTTGCCGATGGGCGACTGGTCCACGAAGGCCACGTCGGCCAGCAGGTCGGCGCCCAGCAGGCGGTCGTGCAGGCCCGGGGTCTCGGTGGCATGGCCGAAATGGCGGTTCAGGGCCGGCACCAGCACGTCCTGCACCAGGGTGCTCTTGCCGGAGCCGGACACGCCGGTGACCACGGTGAGCCGCTGCAGCGGGAACTCGACCGAGAGGTTCTGCAGGTTGTTCTGCCGCGCGCCTTCCAGGATGAGGCGCGGCGTGCCAGGCTCGACGAAGCGCCGGAAGCCCATGCCCACCGACTTGCGCGCGCCCAGGTAGGCACCGGTCAGGGTGTCGGCCTCGCGGGCCTGCTCGGGCGCACCGTCGAAGACGATCTGCCCCCCCTTCTCGCCGGGGCCGGGGCCCATGTCGATCAGGCGATCGGCCGCCAGCATCACCGCCGGGTCGTGCTCCACCACCACCAGGGTGTTGCCGGCGTCGCGCAGGCGGTGCATGGCCTGGACGATGCGGTTCATGTCGCGCGGGTGCAGGCCGATGGAGGGCTCGTCCAGCACGAACAGGGTGTTGACCAGCGAGGTGCCCAGCGCGGTCGTCAGGTTGATGCGCTGGACCTCGCCGCCGGACAGGGTGCGGCTCTGGCGGTCCAGGGTCAGGTAGCCCAGGCCCACGTCGCACAGGTACTTCAGGCGGTGCTGCACCTCTTCGAGCAGCAGCTTGAAGGCCTCGTCGCGCAGCGCGTCCGGCAGGGTCAGCTGGTCGAAGAAGCGGCGCAGGCGCTCCAGCGGCAGCAGCATCAGGTCATGCAGGGACAGGCCGGGCAGGCCCTCCAGCTGGGCCCGGCTCCAGCCCACGCCCTGGGGCAGGAAGCGCTTTTCCGGTGCCAGCACCGCGTCGGCATCAGGCTTGGAGCCCACGCGCCAGAGCAGGGCCTCGAGCTTCAGCCGGGCGCCGCCGCAGACGGCGCAGGGGGTGTAGCTGCGGTACTTGGACAAGAGCACCCGGATGTGCATCTTGTAGGACTTGCTCTCCAGGTACTCGAAGAAGCGGCGCACGCCGTACCACTGCTTGTGCCAGTTGCCCGCCCAATTCGGCGAGCCCTCGATCACCCACTCGCGCTGGGCCGGGGTGAGCTGGTTCCAGGCGGTGTCGCGCGGGATGCCGGCGTCGCCCGCGTACTTGACCAGGTCGTCCTGGCATTCTTTCCAGGCCGGGGTCTGCATCGGCTTGATGGCGCCGTTGCGCAGGGTCTTCTTCTCGTCCGGAATGACCAGGCCGAAGTCCACCCCGATCACCCGGCCGAAACCGCGGCAGGTCTCGCAGGCGCCATAGGCGGAGTTGAAGCTGAAGAGGGCCGGCTGGGGCTCGCTGTAGCGCAGGTCGCTTTCCGGACAATGCAGGCCGGTGCTGTACTTCCAGAGTGAAGGCTCACCCCCCTCCTGCAGGGCATAGACGGTCAGTCGCCCTTGCCCACGCTTGAGCGACAGCTCGATGGCCTCCATCACCCGGGCACGCTCGGCGTTGCCCAGGCGCAGCCGGTCGGCCACCACGTCGAGCAGCTTCTTCTCACCCACCACGCGCTCGGCCTGCACCCGGCTGAAGCCGCTGGCCGCCAGCCACTGCTCCAGCTGTTCGGCGGTCGTGTTGGCGGGCAACTCCACGGGGAAAGTGAGCACCAACCTCGGATCACCCGCCGCCGCGGCCCGGGCCTGCAGGTCGGCGTAAATGGTGTCGGGGTTGTCGTGCCGCACCGGCAACGCGGTCTGGCGGTCGAACAGCTGGGCGGCTCGGGCGAACAAGAGCTTCAGGTGGTCGTTCAGCTCGGTCATCGTGCCCACCGTGGAACGGCTGGTGCGCACCGGGTTGGTCTGGTCGATGGCGATGGCCGGGGGCACGCCCTCGACCTTGTCCACCGCCGGGCGGTCCATGCGGTCCAGGAACTGGCGGGCGTAGGCCGAGAAGGTCTCGACATAGCGCCGCTGGCCCTCGGCGTAGAGGGTGTCGAACACCAGGCTGGATTTGCCCGAACCGCTGGGGCCGGTGACCACCGTCATCTCGCCGGTGCGGATGTCCAGGTCCAGGTTCTTGAGGTTGTGCTGGCGGGCGCCGCGGATGTGGATCAGACCGGAAGACATGGCAGGCAGGGCGTGGAGGAAGGGCCGTGGACAGGGATCAACCGTCTATGTTGACACGGGGCAGGCCCACCCGGTGAGCGCCTGGTCATTGCCAGTCCGGTGCCGGCGGGGCCCGCCCAGGTGTCGCAATGTAAAGGACGTGTAAAACGCGGCCGTACGTACCCCCAGATCCCTCGGCAAGCCCCCGAGGCAGGCCTTAGGCTTCGTATCCAGGTTTTCCCCATCCTTGGCTCATGATGTCCGACCACACCCCATCGCCCCAGCGTCCCGCCCGCATCCTGGTGGTCGACACCGACCCTGAAGCGCAGGAGGCGATCTCCCGCACGCTGCTGCAGCGGGGGCACCAGGTCGAAGTGAGCGATGACATCGGCACCATTGCGCAGTGCGGACGGCGGGGCTTCGACCTGCTGGTGGCGACACCGGAAACCCGGCTGCGTCGGGGGCCGGACCCCTGGGTACAGCTGCGGCTGCTGAGGGACAGCGGTGGCGCGCCCCCGGTGCTGGTCCTGCTGACCGCCAGCCATGCGGCTGACCGGGCCGTGGCCCTGGAACTGGGGGCCGATGCGGTGCTGGACAAGCCCTTCCACCCCGGGGAGCTGCGGGCCCGGGTGCATGCTCTCCTGCGCCGTGCCCGCCCCACGGCCATTCCCTCGGCGTCGGCTGTGCGCTTCGGTGACTGGGAACTGGAGCCCGACAGCCGCACGCTGGTGGCCCCCACCGGGCTGCAGGTGCCCCTGTCCGAGGCGGAATGCGCGTTGCTGCAGGCCTTTCTGGAACACCCGCGCAGCACCCTGAACCGACAGCAGCTGCTGGACATGTCCCGCGGCCTGGGCGTCCAGCAGCTGGACCGCAGCATCGACCTGCTGGTGTCCCGATTGCGTCACAAGCTGGACGACGACCCCCGCTCGCCCCGCCTGATCCACACCGTGCGCGGCATCGGCTACCTGTTCCATGCCCTGGCGGACCCGTCGGGACCTGGCCCCGGGCTGACGCCCGAGGACAGCCTGGCGACACCTCGTCCGACGACATAGGGAGTCCCAAGCCTGGGGTCTCCCCCTACACTGCGCGCCGGAGGCTCATGTCCTCCGAACACGACCGTTGGCGACTTGCCGACGGGTTCTGCGGATCAGTGCGGGAAGACCCATGTTGTTGCGACTGTTGCGAGGGGGCCTGGCGGGCCTGTTGTTGCTGGGCTTGCTGGCGGGTTGCGGGGGCGGTCGTGCCGAGAACCCGACCCTGTCGCTGAGCCTGTCGGTCGATGGCAGCACCGCGGCAGGCACCACCAGCGGCGGCACCACCACGCTGCAGATCCAGTCCGGCCAGACGGTCGCGATGGACAGCAGCCTGGATGTGGCGGTCGTCGAATCCCCCGGGCAGGCCACCCTCACCTCGCTGACCAAGACCAGCACCTCCTGGGTCGGCCTGGTCAACAGCGCCGTGGAAGACGACGTCACCCTGCTGGTGACCTCGCGCGACTACCCCGACCAGACCCGCACCGTGGTGCTGCACGTCACACCCACCCCCCTGGCCATCAATGTGGTGGTGGACGGCGTGACCCAGACCGCCACCGCAGTCGGCAGCGGCGGCAACTACTCGCTCAGCATCCAGTCGGGCCAGACTGTGGCCCTGCAGTCCAACGTGAACCTGGATCTCACCAGCGACTTCGGCGACGCCCGTGTGGCCAACCGGTTGGTGTCCAAGACGGGTTGGCAGGGTACCCTGACCAGCGCCGTGGACACCGAGGTCACCTTCACCGCCGCCGTGGACGGCGACAGCAGCCGCAGCGCCCAGATCCATGTGCTGATCGCCGCCACCCCCCTGCAGGTCGGCGTGAAGGTCGATGGCGTCACCCAGAACGCCGCGCCGGTGCTCGCCGGCGAGAGCTATACCGTCACCATCAGCTCCGGCCAGCAGGTCGCCCTGCACAGCACGGTGGCCATGGTCGTGGATGAGAGCCTGGGCTCCGCCAGCAAGTCGGCCTACACCAAGACGTCCACCGACTGGTCGGCCAACCTGGCCAGCGCCAGCTCGTCCGAGGCCACGCTGGTGGTCAAGTCCAATGCCGACAACAGCCTGATGGCCACCATCCATGTGGTGATCGATCCCAAGCCGCTGGCGGTCACGGCCTCTGTGGACGGCGTGCTGGTGACCAACAGCCCGGTGACCGCCGGCCAAACCTACCAGCTCAACCTCAACTCGGGCCAGCAGCTGACACTGGACAGCACCATCAAGGTCAACTTCGCCTCCGCGTTGGGGGCGGCCAGCGCCAGCAACATCAGCAAGTCCAGCACCGAATGGCAGGCCTCCCTGAGTGCTGGCACGGCGACCACGGTCACCCTGACCGCCACCGCCCAGGGTGACAGCACGCGGGTCGCCACCTTCGTGGTGCATGTGGCCGCGGCACCGCTGCAGGTCGGCGTGCTGGTCAATGGTGTCTCGGTCACCGCCACACCGCTGCTGGCCGGCCAGGCCACCACCGTCAACATGAGCTCGGGCCAGTCGCTGACCCTGAACAGCAATGTGTCCTTCCAGGTAGACGAATCCCTGGGCACCGCCACCAAGAGCGGCTACACCAAGACCGCCAACACCTGGTCGGCCACGCTCAGCAGCACCGCGCCGACGGTGCTCACGTTGACCGCCAAGTCGGCCTCGGACAGCAGCCAGGCGGTGACCATCAATGTGGTGCTCGACCAGATTGCACTGACGGTCAATCTGCAGATCCTGACCAGCGACGGCAGCACCGTGGTGCAGACGGACACCGCCACCGCCGGAGACGTCAAGACCTACAGCATCCCGACCGGCTACCGGGTCGCCGTCGGCTCGCCCACGCTGCCGATCAACGTCACGGCCGACCTGGGCGATGGCCTGGCCCGCTATGTGAACAGCGACAACCACAGCTGGAACGCCATGCTGGTCAGCAGCAGCGCCACCGAGGCCGTGCTGAATATCACCCCGCAGGGCGCCACCACCGGTGGCCTGACGCTGAAGTTCGACATCGTGCCCAAGGACTTCGCCGTTGACGTGAGCATCAATGGCCTGGCCCTTCCCACCAGCCCTTATGCGGCGGGTGACGATCGGACGATCGTGGTCTCGTCCGGCGACGTGGTGGCCATGGCCAGCGACAACAACGGCAATATCGTGGTCACCAGCACGCTCAACGGTCTGACGGAGTCCTCCGTCACCAAGACCAGCAGCGCCTACACGGTGTCGCTGACCAACGGCACAGGGGCGGATCAGACTGCGGTCTACACGATCACGTCGGCGTCCGACTCCACCGCCAAGGTGACCTTGCACATCACCGTGCGGGCCCCCTGACTCAGATCGGCCCTGCCAACGCAAAGAAGGGGGTGGACCTTGCGGTCCCCCCCCTTTCTCTTTGTGTGCGCTGCAGAATCAGTCCGGCACCACCAAGGTCCGGCCGTCAAAGACGATCTGAGCCGCGGGTGCCGGGGAAGCGGCAATCGGCGGCACGTTCTGGACAGACAGCGCCGTGCTGCTGCTGGCACGCGGCACGGTGTGCACCACCTGGCTGCCCGGCAGCGGGGCGCCGGTGGTCAGGTGGGCCCAGACCGCGTCCAACGTCGCGTTGAAGTACACATGCAGCGGAATGAAGCGGGTGTCGTAGCCCAGGGCCGGTCCATAGGACATGAAGGCATCGAAGTGCTGGCCGTTGGTCACCTCGATGTAGCGCGTGGGACTGCCGGGCTCGACCCGCTGGTTGCGGGCGAAATAGGCCCGGGCCGCATGGTTGACCGGCAGCAGGGAATCGCTGCGGCCCGCCACGATCACCGTGGGCTTGCCGTGCAGACGGGCACCGAGCTGCACCTGGGCCACGCCGGCCTTCACCCGTGCGGCCGCGCTCGCCGCCTCCCCAGTGAGCGCCGCGCCACGCACCGCGTCCTGCCCGGTGGCCAGCGCGCGCAGACACAGCGCCCCATCCAGGCCGAAGTCAGCCCGGCCGGTGCTGGGCGAGGTGGACAGGAAGTCCAGCCGCGGTCCGCCCACCGAACCGTCGTAGACGACGTTCACCCCCGAGGTCGGCGGAATGCCATTGCCGCTGGCGAACAACCCGGCCTGGGTTGTCGGTGACTGGGCAATGGGCAGGCCGCTGGCATCGGTGTTGGCGAAGCTGTAGCCGCACAGGTCGTCCAGCGCACCAAAGCGCCCCAGCGCATTGGCGTAGGTCACCGCGATCGCGTTGGTGGCCAGGCGGAAATGCGACTGCTGCAGGAAGGCGCTCTCCGGTGTCCAGCCATGGGCCAGCAGCACGTCCCAGGCACTGTCGGCCTGGGCGGCCACGGTGTCGCCCGTGATCAGCCCACGCTCGGCCAGGCCGGTGCAGCGCTGCTGGGCCGACGTGGTGTAGGCCGCCGGCCAGAAGGCCGGGTCCATCGACAGCCCTGTGCGCGAGGACAGCAGGGCACAGGGCTGGTAGAGCGCCGCCAGCGTGAAGTAGTCGATCAGCGGCAGGCCGGTCACCGGCACGGTCGCGCTGCCCTGGCGGATCTGCACACCCGGGGTCGGCCGGGGCTGGGCGTTGGGTTCGCTGACCGCCACCGCGTCGATCAGGCCCTCGGTGTCCTGCTCGGCCGCGGCCAGCGCCGCACCGCCGCCGTTGGACACGCTGGAAGCGATGACCAGGGTGTTGGCCGGGGTGAAGTGGCGGCTGCCGGCGTACTGCTGGTTGAGCACGTACAGCGCGAAGCGGACGGCGCTGAGCGTGTTCTGGCCCCAGTCCTTCTCCGGGTTCTGTCGCGAGTGGGCATGCTCGTAGGCCATGCGGTTGGGCAGGGCCGCGTTGAAGGCGGCCACCCGGTCGGCCGGGGCGCGCACCCGGAACAAGGCCTCGGTGCCCGCCGTGGCAGCGTCCATCGGCAGGCCCTCGCGGGAGGTGACCACCCCGGTCATCAGGTCGTGGTAGCCGTTGCCCGAGCCCTTGTCGGTGTAGGCCACCGCGCAGCCGTGCTTGAGGCCCCACTCGCCGGCGGTGGCGATGGCCCCGTAGATGCCGCGTGAACCCGAGGAGGTGGCGGTGACGATGCAGGCATGGTCCGGGTCGAAGCCCACCGGCAGCTGCACCATCAGCGTCACATTGCGGCGCCCGCTGCCGTCGTCGGCCCAGGCCGTGGTTTCCGTGCCAGCGATCTTGCCCTCGCCCAGGGTGTCCTGGCCGTGGATGTCGATGTTGGGCCCGTAGAAGACCCCCATGCCGCCCAGCGGCGTGATGTCCACCAGGGCCCGGTAGTTGGTGTAGATGGCGTTGCGCCGCAGCTCGCTGGCCGTCGGGTGGGCGGGATCGACGTAGGCCGGCGTGGCCCCCATCAGCCCTGTCTTGCCCAGGCCGGCTGTCAGGAGGTCGTCGCTGACCCCATCGGTCACCCGCACCGTCACCGGCCCGCGCACCCCGGGTGGCAAGGCCGCATCGCCCGCCCATGCCGTGCCCAGCGTGGCCACGCAGGCGCAGCCCAGCACCAGTGGCCGCAGCCAACCGCGGCCGTTCGTTCCATTGTTCATCGTGTCGCTCCCTGTGATCGCCTCCTGGCTGGAGGCCGAGCGATTCTGAGCGGGTGCCCCCGGCTTGTGGCGTCCTCCGCGGGATAGTCCCGATGCCGTGGCCCCGCGTGGTGAAATGCGGCATCGCGGCCCTGTCAGCGCCGCCCCCCATCGCCGCTTCCCCATGCCCGGACACATCCACTTCCATCCGGCCGATGCCCAAGGCATTGCCCGGGTGATCATCAGCCACCCCGGCAAGCTCAACGCGCTGGACATCGCCATGTGGCGCGACCTGCGGGCCGGTTTCGACGCCATCCGCACCCAGCCCCGCCCGCCGCGGGCTCTCATCGTGCAGGGCGAAGGCGGCAGCTTCGTCGCCGGGGGCGACATCGAGGAATTCCCGCGCTTCCGCTTCGACCCGGCCACGCTGGCCGACTTCCACGAGGAGATCGTGGCCCCGGCGCTGGAAGCCATGCTGGCCTGCGACGTGCCGCTCATCGCGCAGATCGAGGGCGCCTGCATCGGCGGGGGGCTGGAGATCGCCGCCTGCTGCGACCTGCGCCTGTGCGGCCAGGGCAGCCGCTTCGGCGTGCCCATCGCCAAGCTGGGCTTCCCGATGGCACCGCGTGAGATCGAGATCGTCGCCCGCGTGGTGGGCGAGACGGTGCTGCGCGAACTGCTGCTGGAAGCCCGCGTGCTCAGTGCCGAGGAGGCCCGGCTGCGGGGCCTGGTCACCCGGGTGCTGCCCGATGCCGAGGTGGCCGCCGACGCCTGGCGCACCGCCCAGCGCATCGCCGAGCTGTCCCCCCAGGCCATGCGTCTGAACAAGCAGGCCCTGCGCCACTTCACCCAGGGCCCGGCCAGCCAGCGCGCCGACCGCGAGCCGCACTACGCCTATGCCCCTTCGGCCGAACACCGAGAGGGCCTGGCCGCCTTCAACGAGAAGCGCCCCGCCCGCTTCCTGGACCCGGACGACCCGGCCCGCTGAAACCGGCGCGGCCCCGGCCCCGGCTTGCGAGACCGCCCGGGCCGTGCAGAATCGGGCACAGGAGGACTGACATGCGGCGCCTGGGCATCAAGAACGCGGCAAGCGCATGGGCCGGCTGGAGCCTGGCCCTGGCAGCTGGGGCCAGTGGCGCAGCCTCACCGGCCGACCCTGCCGACGGCTGGGCCCGTTGCCAGCGGGACACCAACCCGGAACGCTGCCTGGCGACCCTGGAGACCGAAGCCTTGCAGGCGCCCCATGCACGCAAAGCCCCCTGGGCGATCCGGCAGGGAGCCTTGCTGCGGCTGCAGGCGCCCGGGGCGTCGGAGATCCGGCTGGAGGACAGTGCCCAGTCGCATTACCGGGCACTGGGACCGGTGGGCCGCAGCGGCACCTGGCTGGTGGCCCGCCTGTCCCCTGCCGACAGTCCCGCACTGCTGTTGGTCAATGCGGCATCGGGCCAGAGCCTCGGGCTGGATGCCCCGCCACGACCAGCCCCCGACGGGCATCTGCTGGTCGCCATCCGGCCCGGACAGCCGGACCACGACGGCTCGACACTGACCTTGCTGCAACGCTCCGGCAACCGCTGGAGCGTGGTGTTCCGCTACGAGGCCCCGGCGGGGCTGCATCTGAACTTCCACCGCTGGCGCAGCGACGGTGCTGCGGTCCACCTGCAGTGGCAAAGATCAGCCACCCCGACCTGTCCGACCGGAGACGGCAGCGCCCAGCTGAGGGACGGCCCCTTCGGCTGGGATTTCGTGCCGGAGATGCCACCGCCCTGCCAGGCGGCAGAGGCTCACTCTTCTTCCTGACCGTCCTGAGGGTTGGGCGGCGGCGTCTGGCCGGCCGACTCCTGACGCAGGCCCTGGCCCAGCACCTGGGGCTGCCCCGGCAGGCCCACCCGTGGCGTGCGGACTGCCGCCCCGTTCGGCACGGCGGAACGCTGCACGGTGTTCGGGTCGGGCAGGCTCAGCGAGGTGCTGGCCGGACCGCCCTTGGGTCCGAGTTCGACCGAGCGCTTGCTGACCGACAGCAGCACGGTGTCGCCCTCGATCACAGCCCCGGTGCGCCAGGGCCGGGCCGGCTGCCCGCCCACGGAGATCAGCGCCACGCCCTGCGGGCTGTCCGAAGCCTTGCCGCCCGGCGCCACGATACCCAGCAACTGGAAGCGGCCGTCACCGGCATCCTCTTCCTGGTCGTCCGCCACCGCCACCGTGCCCAGCACGCGGGCCAGGCTACCGCCCTGCGGCACGCCCGCCGTTGCGGCCTGGGCCGTGGCAGGCAGACCCTGCGCACGCACGAAGAGCTTGAGCCCCCAGAACAGACCACTCATGGCCACCAGGGCCCACACCACGAACGTTAATAAACGCGACGCCATCGGACGATTATGATGCATGCCCACACTGAGAACCCTGGCCGTTTCCGGCCACGTTGACCACCATGTCTGTGACATTTCCCCAGCAGCCGATGAAGCGGCTGCGCCAGGCCGGTTTCACACTGATCGAACTGATGGTCGTGCTGGTGATCATCGGCGTGCTGGCTGCCCTGATTGTGCCCAACGTGCTCGACCGTGCCGATGACGCCCGCGTGACGGCGGCGCGCACCGACATCGGCAATCTGATGCAGGCGCTCAAGCTCTACAAGCTGGACAACCAGCGCTACCCCACCGGCGAGCAGGGTCTGGATGCCCTGATCCGCAAGCCGACCACCAGCCCGGTGCCGTCCAATTGGCGCCCCTATGTGGAAAAACTGCCCAACGACCCCTGGGGCCGGGCTTACCAATACGCCAACCCGGGCGTGAAGGGCGAGATCGACGTGTTCAGCCTGGGCGCCGATGGTCAGCCCGGTGGCGAAGGTGTGAACGCCGACATCGGCTCCTGGCAGTAAGCGATCGTCATCCGTCGGCATCGGTCCATGGCCCACGCTCAACGCCGGCAACGGGGTTTCACGCTGCTGGAGCTGATGGTGGTGGTGGCCCTGCTGGCTGTGGTGGTGGGCATGGCCTCGCTGTCGCTGCGTGACAGCGCCGCAGCCCGGTTGGATGAAGAAGCTGTCCGTCTGTCGGCCCTGCTCGAAGGGGCCCGCGCCCGCTCCCGCGCGATGGGTGTGGAGGTGGACTGGCAACCCCTGCCCGACCAGCCCGGTTTCCGCTTCGTCGGCCTGCCCGACACCGTCCACCTGCCCGACCGCTGGCTGGACGAGGACACCCATGCCGAGGTCATCGGAGCACCTTCGCTGGTACTGGGGCCGGAGCCCGTCATCGGCGCCCAACGGGTGGTGCTGAGCCTGGGCGAGCGCCGCGTGGTGCTGGCCACCGATGGCTTGAGCGCCTTTGCGCCGCTGGCCGAGCCAGAAGGGAAGCCCACCCCGTGAACCCGCGCCGCCCTCTTCATGCCACCGGACGCGGCTTCACCCTGGTCGAGGTGCTGGTGGCGGTGGCCATCGTGGCCATCGCGCTGGCGGCCGGCAGCCGGGCCGCCGGCTCTCTGCTGGGCAACGCCCAACGCCTGTCCGACGTGACGCTGAGCCAATGGTGCGCCACCAATGTGCTGACCAGCATCAAGCTCGCCAAGCAATACCCGGACATCGGCACCAGCAGCGGTGAATGCGAGGAACTGGGCCGCACCTTCACGAACACAGTGAAGGTGCAGGCCACCCTGAACCCCAACTTCCGCCGTGCGGATGTGGTGATCACCGACGAAGCAGGAGTCAACCTGGTGACCCTGTCCACCGTCCTGTCACGCTACTGATGCGCCCCTGCTCCCACCCTGCCCTGATCCACCCTCGCCCTCGCCTGCGCGGCTTCACGCTGGTCGAGGTGCTGGTGGCCCTGTTCATCATGGCCGTGCTGGCCATGATGGCCTGGCGCGGCATCGACGCCCTGGTGCGCTCCCGTGACGGTGCACAGGGCAACGCCCAGCAGATCCTGGTGCTGTCGACCACCGTCAACCAGTGGGAGCAGGATCTGGCCCAGCTGCAGCGCACGCCCGGCGTGCCGGCCCTCAAGTACGACGGTGCGGCCCTGCGCCTGACCCGCCGCGCCAAGGACGGCCTCGTGCTGGTGGTCTGGATGCTGCAGGGGGACACCCTCTACCGCTGGGCCTCACCCCCCTCCAGCCGGGTGACCGACCTGCAGGAGTGGTGGCTGCGCAGCCAGCAGTGGTCGGGCATCCGCGAGAGCGCACTGCCCATGCTGGGGCAGCTCTCCGAGTGGCAGGTCTACTACTACCGCGAGGGCGACAACACCTGGAGCAATGCGCAGTCCAGCGCGGGGCGCAGCAACGCGGCGGCCCCCGTCGCCCCGCCGCCAACGAATCCGGGCACCGGGGGCGAGGGCGAGGGCACGCCCACCCCGCCCGACACCTCCAACGACGAAGACGCCGACCAGCTGCCCCAGGGCGTGCGGCTGGTGCTGCGGCTGCCGGCCGGCACGCTGACCCGCGACGTGCAGCTGGCAGGAGACCACTGATGCGCCGCCCCACCCGCCATCCCCAGCGAGGTGCGGCCCTGCTGCTGGCCATGGTCATCGTGACCCTGGTGGCCACGCTGGCCGCCGGCATGGTGTGGCAGCAGTGGCGGGCCATCGAGGTGGAAAGCGCCGAGCGCGCCCGAGTGCAGTCGTCCTGGCTGCTGGACGGCGCGCTGGACTGGGCTCGGCTGATCCTGCGCGAGGATGCCCGCGAAGGCGGCACCGATGCCCTGACCGAGCCCTGGGCCACCGGTCTGGCCGAGATCCGCCTGTCCACCTTCCTGTCCACCGACAAGGACAACACCGACACCGACATCGACGCCTTCCTCTCGGGAGACATCGCCGACGCCCAAGCCCGCTACAACCTGCAGAACCTGGCCACCGACGACACCAAGATGTACCAGGCCGAACTGGTCATCTTTGCCCGGCTGTGCGACCTGCTGGGCCTGCCGGCCGGCGTGGCCACCCAGATCGGCGAGGCCATGCAGGCCGCCAGCGACGCCCAGGACCTGGCCGACGAGGGCCAGAAGGTCCAGGCCGGTGCACCGGTGCGGGTGCAGCGCGTGGCCCAGCTGCGCTGGCTGGGCCTGGACCAGGCGACCCTGGCCAAGCTCGAACCCTATGTCGTCATCCTGCCGCAACGCACGCCGGTCAACATCAACACTGCCCCGCCCGAGGTCCTCATGGCCGCCATCGACGGCCTGGACCGTGCCAGTGCCCAGCGCCTGGTGCAGCAGCGACAGACCCTCAAGAAAGGCTTCGACCAGATCAGCACCGCTCAAAGCCTGCTGGGCGGAAAGGTCAAGCTCAGCGGCCAGAACGTGGGGACCCAGAGCAGCTACTTCCTGGTGACGGGCCAGCTGCGCTACGAGGACTCGGTGCTGCGCGAAGTCTCGCTCGTGCAGCGCCGTGGGCTGAACGTGCGCGTGCTCTGGCGCGAGCGCGTCCCCGTGTAAAACCCCCCAAGCGATGCATCCAAGCCCCACCCGGACCAAGCCACAATAGGACGCTGGCCCCGCCCGTCCGGCCTTCCTGCCCTGTCGCCTTCACCCCATGTCCCTTCTGATCGTCCAGTTGCCAGCCTCCCCCCGGCTGTCCGCCCCAGGTGCCGACACCGCCGACGTGCCGTCCGCCGAGGAGCTGGACTTCGCCTTCAGCCAGGATGGCATCCACCTGACCCGCAGCGGCCGGGCCCCGCTGGCCGAGCTGCCTGCCGCCACCCAGCGGGTGGCCGTGCTGGCCCCGGGCGACATCAGCTGGCACCGCATCACGCTGCCCAAGGCCTCTGGCCTGCGCCTGCGCCAGGCCTTGGCCGGGCTGCTGGAAGAGGCCCTGCTGGATGACGAGGCCGACCTCCATCTGGCCCTGCCCCCCCAGGCGCGCGGCGGCGAAACGGTGTGGGTGGCGGCGGTCAACCGCGGCTGGTTGCGCGGCCAGATCGCCCGGCTCGAACCCAGCGGCCAGACCCTGGACCGGGTGGTGCCCGGCTGGCGTCCAGACGGCGTGACCGCCGCCCATGTCTGGGGCGACCCGGAACACCCCCAGCTGGCCTGGCGCGATGCCCAGGGCGCGGTGTGCGTGCCGCTGACGGGCGCACGCAGCCTGCTGCAGACCGTACCGGCTGAAGACAGCGTGCACTGGACCGCCGCGCCGGACACTGCCGCCCAGGCCGCCGAGCTGGCGGGCGCCCCGGTGGCCGCCCTGTCCCTGGGCGAATGGCTGATGCAGGCCGCCGCCGGCGAATGGAACCTGCGCCAGTTCGACCTGGCCGCCCAGCGCCGCGGCCACCGCGCCCTGCGCGAAAAGCTGCTGCCGCTGTGGCGCAGCCCGCGCTGGCGTCCGGCCCGCATCGGCCTGGCCGCCTTGCTGCTGGTACAGCTGGTGGGCGCCAATGTCTGGGCCTGGCAGCAGCGCCATGCCCTGGCCCTGCGCCAGCAAAGCATGACGGCCCTGCTGCAGACCACCTTCCCGCAGGTGCGGGCCGTGATCGATGCGCCGGTGCAGATGCAAAAGGAAATCGACCTGCTGCGCACCACGGCCGGCAAACCGGGCGAGACCGATCTGGAACCCCTGCTGGCGGCCGCCGAAGTCGCCTGGCCTTCCGGCCGTGGCCCGGCCAGCGCCCTGCACTTCGAACCGGGCCGCCTGACACTGACCAGCCCCGGCTGGTCGCCACCGGAGGTGGACGGCTTCCGCAGCCGCCTGCTGCCCCTGGGCCTGGATGCCGAGCCCTCGGCCAACGGCCCCAGCATCGTGAAGGCCCGCCCGGGCGCGATGCCTCCGCCCTCGGCCGCGCAGACGCCTCCGGCCGCCGGCCCGCGGCCCACACCGACGACGGCGCCCGGTGCCCGACCCGCGGCCGTGCCGCCCCAGAGCGACGAGGAGGAGGTGGATGTCTCCGGCCCGCCGCCAGCCAACGTCCCTGCCCGTCCGCTGGGCCGCGCCCCGGCCAACCCGACCGCCCCTTCGGACGAGGCCACCCGATGAACGACCGCAGCACCACCGCCCGCCCGTCCCTGGCATCCGCACTGGTGCCTCTGCAGGCCCGCTGGCAGACGCTCAACCCGCGCGAGCGCACCCTCGTGAGCGCGATGCTGGCCGCCCTGGGCGTCCTGCTGCTGTGGGCGATCTTCATCCGCCCGGTCTGGAAGACCTGGCGCGAGGTGCCACCGCAGGCCGAAGTCCTGGAAGCCCAGTGGCTGCAGATGCAGCGCCTGGCCAGCGAGGCCCAGCAGCTCAAGGGTCAGAGCCCCATCACCGCCGCGCAGGCCACCGAGGCCCTGCAGGCGGCCACCCAGCGCCTGGGTGCGGCCGGCCAGCTGGCCATCGTGGGCGACCGGGCCACCCTGACCCTCAAGGCCGCCTCCCCCGATCAGTTGCGCACCTGGCTGGGCGAAGCCCGCCAGGGCGCCCGCACCCGCCCGATCGAGCTGCAGCTGCAGCGCGATGGCACCGGCCACTTCAGCGGCCGTGTCGTCGTTTCCCTGCCGGGACAGCCGTGAGCACGCCCCCCGCCTTTCGTCCCCGCTTTGGCGCCCCGCGCCGTGCCCCCGAGGCCCGGCCGGAGGCCCGCACGCGTGCCTGGGCCTGGGCGGGGGCGGCCCTGGGGCTGCTGCTGGCCCTGCCGATGACCGTGCCGGCCGCCTGGCTGGCCGGTCTGGTGTCCCGCGCCACCGAAGGCCGGCTGCAGCTGGCCGAGGCCGAAGGCCCCTGGTGGAACGGCAGTGCGCTGCCGGTGCTCACCGGTGGCCCGGGCAGCCAGGATGCCTCGGTGCTGCCCTCCCGGCTGCACTGGCGGGTGGGCATGCACTGGAACGGGTTGAGCCTGACCCTGTCGCAGCCCTGCTGCGCCGCCAGCCCCTTCACGCTGCGCTGGCAGGCCGGCTGGCGCCAGCAGCAGGTGGCCATCGAGACCGCCAGCGGCGATCTGCTGGGCCAGTGGCCGGCGAGCTGGCTGATCGGCCTGGGCGCACCATGGAACACGCTGCGCCCGGATGGCCAGCTGCGCCTGAGCAGCCACGGTCTGACCCTGCTGTCCGGCCCGAACGGCTGGTCCCTGCAGGGGCAGGCCCAAGCGGAGCTGCTGCAGGCCTCCTCGCGGCTGGTGCCGCTGGACAGCCTGGGCAGCTACCGGCTGCAACTCTTTGGCCAGCCCGGCGGACCGGCCCGGGTCAGCCTGCAGACCCTGGAAGGGGCGCTGCAATTGCAGGGGCAGGGCGAATGGCGCCAGGGTCAGTTGCACTTCCAGGGCCAGGCCCAGGCCGCGGCGGGTCAGGAACCGGTCCTGAACAATCTGCTGAACATCATCGGCCGGCGCCAGGGGGCGCGGTCCATCATTTCCATCGGGTGAACATGAGCTCTTTGAACCACCACGCACCGCGCGGCCCTGTGGCCGCACCGCAGCCCCGCCTGAAGCCCCTGGCCTTCATCCTGTCGCTGAGCCTGGCCGCACCGCTGTCGGGCCGCGCCGCGGGTGACGATCCGCCGATGCCCGCCACCCGGGCCCGCGCCCCGGTGACGCTGAACTTCGTCGATGCCGACGTGGACGCCGTCTCGCGCGCCATCGGCACCATGCTGGACCGCCAGATCGTGGTCGACCCGCGGGTGCGCGGCAAGATCACCGTCACCAGCGAGAAGCCGCAGCCCCCGCTGGAGGCCTGGCGCAGCTACCTGGCCGCCCTGCGCGGCCTGGGCTTCACCGTGGTCGAGAACGCCGGCTTGCTCAAGGTCGTTCCCGAGGCCGAGGCCAAGCTGCAGGCCGGCACCGTGACCGTGGGCACGCCCACGGCCCATGGCGACCAGGTGGTCACCCAGATCTTCCGTCTGAACCACGAGAACCCGAACAACCTGGTGGCGGTGCTGCGTCCGCTGATCAGCGCCAACAACACCATCAACGCCAACCCCAGCAACGGCACCCTGGTCATCACCGACTACGCGGACAACCTGCAGCGCCTGGGCAAGATCATCGCCGCCCTGGACCAGCCCGCCGCCTCGGAGATCGAGATCGTGCCGGTGCGCTACGCCATGGCCTCGGACCTGGCGCCGCTGATCCAGAAGCTCAGCGACGTGGCCGCCAGCAATGCGCCCGGCGCCGCGGCCGTGGGCCAGAGTGGCAGCGCCACCACCATCATGGTGGAGCCGCGCACCAACGCGCTGGTGATCCGCGCCGCCAACCCCACCCGCATGGCGGCCACCAAGGCCTTGATCGACAAACTGGACCGCCCCGTGCCCGGCGGCGGCCCGGCCGGCAACATCTGGGTGGTCTACCTGAAGAACGCCGACGCGGTGCGCCTGGCCGAGGTGCTGCGCGCCGCGATGGCCAGCGGCGCAGCCGCGGCCAGCGGATCCGGCGGCAGCACGGCCGGCACCGGTGGGCTCACCGGTGCGGGTGGCAGCAGCACGCGCCCCACCGCCACGGCCACCAACCCAGGCAGCTTGGGCAACAGCAACGGCAGTGGCGCCACCAGCGCGCTGTCCAGCGCCTCGACCACCCCGGTCAGCGCCACCGCCTCGGTCTCCACCGGCGGGCAGATCCAGGCCGACCCGGCCACCAACTCGCTGATCATCTCGGCCCCGGAACCGGTCTATCGCCAGATGCGCCAGGTGATCGACCAGCTCGACACCCGCCGCGCGCAGGTCTATGTCGAAACCATGATCGTCAAGGTGGATGCCGCCAAGGCAGCCCAGTTCGGCGTGCAGTGGCAAGGCATCCTGGGCAGCACCAGCAACAACACCATCGGGTACGTCGGCACCAACTACGGCAGCACCGGCAACATTGCCAACCTGACCCTGGCCCAGTTCACGGGCACCAGCACCAGTTCCAGCAGTTCCAGCAGCGCCAGCACCGCCGCGTCCCTGAACCAGGGCATCAACATCGGCATCCTGAACAAGATCAACGGCGCCTTCACGCTGGGCGCCCTGGCCAACTTCCTGCAGACCCAGACCGGCGCCAACGTGCTGTCCACGCCGAACCTGGTCGCGCTGGACAACGAGGAAGCCAAGATCGTCATCGGCTCCAACGTGCCCTTCGTCACCGGCAGCTACACCAACACCGGCGGCAGCAGCAACTCGGTCAACCCGTTCCAGACGGTCGAGCGCAAGGATGTGGGCATCGTGCTGCGCATCAAGAGCCAGATCGGCGAGGGCGGCACCATCCGCATGACGGTCTACCAGGAGAACTCCACCCTGCGCTCGGACGGCAGCTCCATCACCGACAAGAGCTCGATCGAGACCTCCGTGGTGGTGGACGATGGCCAGACCATGGTGCTCGGCGGCCTGCTCAAGGACGAGTACGGCGATGCCGACAACAAGGTGCCGCTGCTGGGCAGCATCCCGCTGGTGGGCAGGCTGTTCAGCAGCGACAACCGCACCCGCACCAAGACCGACCTGATGCTGTTCCTGCGCCCGGTCATCATCCGGGACAACGCCTCGATGGACAAGCTGGTGGTGGACCGCTACGACGCCATCCGCGCCGTGCAGCAGAACGCCCAGCCCGAGAAGGACATCCTGCTGCCGGTGGACAGCGCCCCGGTGCTGCCGGCCCGCCAGCCCGGTCAGAAGGTGCCGGCGGCCCCGCTGGTCACCCAGCCCTTCGACGCGCCGCAGGCCCCTGCCGACAGCGCCTCGGCCCCTGCCACCACGAATTGACACCATGGGCCAGCGACACCCCCTGCCCTACGCCTTCGCCAAGGCCAACACCCTGCTGCTGGAAGACGACGGCCAGCGCCTGGTGCTGCACTGCGCCGACAGCAGCCCGCGCAGCGCCTTGGGCGAGGTGCTGCGCCTGTATGCGGTGGACCAGCTCGAGACCCTGCCGGCCGAGGCCCTGGCCCGCCGCCTGGCCGAGGCCTATGCCGGCGGCGAGGGCAGCGCGGCCTCGGTGATTGGCGAGGTTGAGAGCGCGGTGGACCTCTCCCGCATGATGCAGGAGCTGCCGGCGGTGGAAGACCTGCTGGAGGCCGCCAACGACGCGCCCATCATCCGCATGCTCAACGCCCTGCTGACGCAGGCGGCCAAGGACGGCGCGAGCGACATCCACATCGAGCCCTACGAGCGCAGCAGCTCGGTGCGCTTCCGGGTGGACGGCACGCTGCGCGAGGTGGTGCAGCCCAACAAGGCCCTGCACGCCGCGCTGATCAGCCGGCTGAAGATCATGGCCGAGCTCGACATCGCCGAGAAGCGCCTGCCGCAGGACGGCCGCATCAGCCTGCGCATCGGTGGCAAGGCCATCGACGTGCGGGTCTCGACCCTGCCCAGCGCCCATGGCGAACGCGCGGTGCTGCGGCTGCTCGACAAAACCGAATCCAAGTTCACGCTGGAAGGCCTGGGCATGGACGGTGCGGTGCTCAACGCCTTCGACCACCTGGTGCACCAGCCCCACGGCATCGTGCTGGTGACCGGCCCGACCGGCTCCGGCAAGACCACCACGCTGTACGCCAGCCTGGGCCGGCTGGACACCGCCACCACCAACATCCTGACGGTGGAGGACCCGGTCGAGTACGAGCTGCCGGGCATCGGCCAGACCCAGGTCAACGCCAAGATCGACCTCACCTTCGCCAAGGCCCTGCGCGCCATCCTGCGCCAGGACCCGGACGTGATCATGATCGGCGAAATCCGCGACTTCGAGACCGCGCAGATCGCCATCCAGGCCTCGCTGACCGGCCACCTGGTGCTGGCCACGCTGCACACCAACGACGCGCCCTCGGCCGTCACCCGCCTGATCGACATGGGCGTGGAGCCCTTCCTGCTCAGCTCCAGCCTGCTGGGCGTGCAGGCCCAGCGCCTGGTGCGCAAGCTCTGCACCCACTGCAAGAAGCCCGGCGAGCCCGGCCCCGATGGCCAGCCGCGCTGGGTGGCCGTGGGCTGCCCCGAATGCGGTGGCAGCGGCTACAAGGGCCGCACCGGCGTCTACGAACTGATGGTGGTGAACCCGGCGGTGCAGGCCCTGATCCACAACCAGGCCGCCGAGAGCGCGATCGTCGAGGCTGCGCGCGGCCATGGCCTGCGCTCGATGCGCGAGGACGGCGAGCGCCTGGTGGCCCAGGGCATCACCTCGCTGGAAGAAGTGCTGCGCGTGACCCGCGACTGAGCCCCACCCCACCATGTCCGCATTCAAGTACGAGGCCCTCAACGACGCCGGCAAGACGGTGCACGGCCTGGTCGAGGCCGACAACGCCAAGGCCGCACGCGCCCTGGTGCGGGGCCAGGGCCTGGTGCCGCTGGCCGTCACCGCGGTGGCCATGGCCGAGGCGGGCGGCGGCCGGTCCATGATGCCGCGCGGCCGCCGGGCCTTCACCAGCAGCGGCCTGACCGTCTGGACCCGGCAGCTGGCCGGGCTGGTCAGCTCCGGCCTGCCGCTGGAGCGGGCGCTGACCGCCCTGTCCGACGAAGCCGAGGAGCCACGCCAGCGCGAGCTCATCGCCCACCTGCGCAGCGAGGTCAACGCCGGCAGCCCCTTTGCCCGCGCCCTGTCCACCGCGCCGCGCGAGTTCGACGACGTCTACCGCGCCGTGGTGGCCGCCGGCGAGGCCAGCGGCGCACTGGGCCCGGTGCTGGACCGGCTGGCCAACGACCTGGAAGAGCGTCAAGCCCTGCGCGCCAAGCTGATCGGCGCCATGCTCTACCCGGCCATCGTCTCGCTGATCGCGGTGGTCATCGTGACCTTCCTGGTCAGCTATGTGGTGCCGCAGGTGGCCTCGGTCTTCGCCAACGGCAAGCATGCGCTGCCGGGCCTGACGGTGGCCATGCTGGCCATCAGCAGCTTCGTGCGGCACTGGGGCCTGCTGGTGCTGGTGCTGATCGCCGCGGGCCTGGGTGGCCTGATGGTGGCCCTGCGCAACCCGGCCTTCCGGGAGCGCTTCGATGCCGGCATCCTGACGGTGCCGCTGGTGGGCCGGCTCTCGCGCGGCTACAACGCCGCGCGCTTCGCCGGCACGCTGGCCATGCTCGCCAGCGCGGGCGTGCCCATCCTGAAGGCCCTGCAGGCCGCCGCGGAGACGCTGGGCAACCACGCCATGCGCGCCGATGCGATGGACGCCCTGGTGCAGGTGCGCGAAGGCGCGCCGCTGGCCTCAGCCCTGGCGGCCAAGAAGCGCTTTCCCGGCCTGCTGGCCATGTTCGCCCGACTGGGCGAGCAGACCGGCCAGCTGCCGGTGATGCTGGACCGTGCCGCCCGGCAGCTGGGCAGCGAGGTGCAGCGCCGCGCGCTGGCCGTGGCCACGTTGCTGGAGCCGCTGCTCATCGTTGCCATGGGCGGCGTGGTGATGCTGATCGTGCTGGCCGTGCTGCTGCCCATCATCCAGCTCAACACCTGGGTCAAGTGAGACCGCCACCAGCCCGCCAGGCCGGTGTGCTCAGCGCAGGGTGAGCCGTTCCAGCAGTGCGCCGAGCCACTGCAGACCATCGGCCCACTGGTCGGTGCTGCGGCAAAGCTGGTCGGCCAGCAGGAAAAACTGGACCGAGACCAGGGCCGCCCAACGGCCGATCAGCAGCGCCTTGGGCGGCTGGCCCACTGGGGCGACGGCCCCTCCAGCGGCCAGGCGGCGAGGCTGACGGAGCCGGCGCCATGCCTGCTGCGGTGCGCCGCGCAGCAGCAAAGCCGAGAGCGAGAGCGCCAGCAGGCCAGCCCAGATCAGGCCCAGCACCCACCCGCGACGCCAGGCCCGGTCGACCCCCTGGGCCGCGGCCCGGACCTCGGCGAGACGGGCCTGCTCGGCGGCATGCCACGCGTTCAATCGGGCGAGAAAGGCGGTGGCCGCGCTGTCCAGCCCCGTCGTGTAGCGTGCGGCCAGCGCTGGGGCTGCCTCGCCCGCCTGGCGCGCCAGGCGCAAGGCTTGCCAGGCCGCCCGGTACTGCGCCTGAGCCTGGAGCGTCTCGGCCTGCCAGGCCTGCTCCTCGAAGTCGAGTTGGGCCTGCACCCCTGCCGGCAAGCGCTGGTGCGCGCGGCTGGACTGAATCAGCGTGCGGGCCAGATCGGGATCCGCGCTCAGGGCGGCCACGGCTTCGCGCATCAGGCCGGCAGGCGCGGCCGCCTGCCACTGGGCCACGCCCTCAGCCACCTGGACGGCGGCCGCCAGCCGGGCCTGCGCCGACGGACGCGCCTGCGCCAGCCGCTGCAACAGCAGGGCCTGCAGGACCAGCAGGGTGGCCGCCGTGGCGGCCAGCAACATCAGCCAGCGGTTGGAGGGAAGGCGCAGCCGGGGCATGCGCCATTCTTGGAAATCGCCCCCCGTGCCGCTCCATGAAAAAGCCGCCCCGGGGGGCGGCTGATCGTGGCATCCGAGGCGTTGCAGACCCGCGCTCAGGCCTCCAGGCGGAAGGTCGACACCATGCCGCTCAGGCGGCCGGCCTGGTCCTTCAGGCTTTCGGCAGCGGCGGTCGACTGCTCGACCAGGGCCGCGTTCTGCTGGGTCATGCGGTCCAGGTCCGTCACCGCCAGGTTGACCTGGCCGATGCCCTGGCTCTGCTCGCGGGTGGCCGAGCTGATCTCGCCGATGATGTCGGTCACGCGCTGCACGCTGGCCACGATCTCGGACATGGTGCTGCCGGCATCGCCGACCAGGCGCGAGCCAGCCTCCACCCGCTCCACGCTGGCGCCGATGAGCGCCTTGATCTCGCGGGCCGCCTCGGCGCTGCGGCCGGCCAGACTGCGCACCTCACCGGCCACCACCGCAAAGCCACGGCCCTGCTCACCGGCACGGGCGGCTTCCACCGCCGCGTTCAGCGCCAGGATGTTGGTCTGGAAAGCGATGCCGTCGATCACGCCAATGATGTCCGCGATCTTCTGGCTGGACTGGTGGATATCGGTCATCGTGGCCACCACCTCGCCCACCACCGCGCCACCACGCTGGGCCACGTCGGCCGCCGAAGTGGCCAGCTGGTTGGCCTGGGCCGCGGCGTCGGCGCTGTTGCGCACCGTGCTGGTGAGCTGCTCCATCGCCGAGGCGGTCTCCTCCAGGTTGGAGGCGGTCTGTTCGGTGCGGGCGCTCAGGTCCTGGTTGCCGGTGGCGATCTGGGTGCTGGCGGTCGAGATGCTGTCCACCGCGCGGCGCACCTCGTGCACCGTCTTGCGCAAGGCTTCGCGCATCGCGTCGATGGCCTGCATCAGCTGGCCCGTCTCGTCACGGGCGTAATGGCGGCGGGCCGCCTGGCTCAGGTCCATCCGGGCCACGGCCTGCGCGGCCACCTCGGCCTCGCGCAGCGGCACGGTGATGCTGCGGGTCAGCTGCCAGGCCAGGGCCGAGCCGATCACGACAGACAGCAGCCCCATCACCACCAGCACGGCGGTGGCCCGCACACGCAGCGCCTGCACATGCGCGGCCGAGGCGTCGAAGGTCTGCCGCTGCAGGCCGACCAGGCTCTGCACCCCGGCCAGATAGGCCGTCGAGGTGGGCTCGAACTGCTCGCTGAACAGCTTGGCCGCGGCCTCGACGTCGCCGGCCTTCTTCAGCTGGCTGACCTGCTCACGCGCAGCCAGGTAGGCCTTGCGCAGCTCGGTCACCTTGGAGAACGCGGTCTTCTCCTCCTCGGTGTCCATGGCGACCTCAATCACCTTCTGGAGATCGTTGGTTTCGGCGATGGCCTTGGCGCTGGCTGGGGCGAAGTAGGCCACCAGGCTGGGGTCGCTGCTCTTGGCGATGGCCGCAGCGCGCTGCACCCCCGCGGAGGTGTTGTTCAGCCAAGCCTCACCGGCGCGCTCCACCTTCAGCTGGTCGTCCACCATGGTGCCGACCTCCCGGCCCAAGTCCCGCAGCATCAGGACGCTGGCAATGCCGCTGAGCAGCGACAGGCCGAGGATGACGGACAGGACCAGCGCCAAGCGGCGGCCGATGGTCACGTTCTGAAGCCACATGGAGAGTCTCCTGGAAGGAATGGGACGAAACGCACGAAGGCAGAACACACCATTCTTCACAGGCCATCGGGTCCCGATCGGTGGAAAAACCGGGAAATGGCCCGACGACACCCGGGCCCGGGTTTTGCTAAAGCGGCAACTGAGCCCGCATCCGGCCGCTGATCGCAGCTTGGGGCGGAACGTGCTTTGCTGCAATGAAGGCACCGGGGCGGCCGGTGCCTGATTGGATGGAGGTTGCATGTCCACATCTCACGAGCTCATGACCGTTCAGGGTGGATCGATCCCGATCGCCCGCATGCGCAGCGTCTACCGCGTCAACGAGGTGGAGCAGCGCCTGGCCAAGCTGCCCGACCGGGAACATGAACACCTGCGCAGCACCTACGAGCGCATGCTCGAGAAAGGTCCCGAGCGCTTCCAGGTCAAGCCCGCCGGCCTGCCGGCCATGGACCACCTCTACGACGAGTTGCCCAACTTCCACGAGGCGCTGGACGACCTCAAGCGCCAGATCGCCCTGGTGGAGGACAGCCGCGACGCGCTGGAGATCACCCCCATGCTGCTGCTGGGCCCGCCCGGCGTGGGCAAGACCCATTTCGCCCGCGAGGTGGCCCAGCTGCTGGGCACCGGCATGGGCTTCATCAGCATGAGTGCGCTGACCGCCGGCTGGGTGCTCTCGGGCGCTTCCAGCCAGTGGAAGGGCGCGCGGCCCGGCAAGGTCTTTGAAACCCTGGTGGACGGCCAGTACGCCAACCCGGTGATGGTGGTCGACGAGATCGACAAGGCCCGCGGCGAGCATGCCTACGACCCGCTGGGCGCGCTCTACAGCCTGCTGGAGCACGACACCGCCCACAGCTTCACCGACGAGTTCGCCGAAGTGCCGATCGACGCCAGCCAGGTCATCTGGGTGGCCACCGCCAACGACGAGCGCAGCATTCCCGAGCCCATCCTGAACCGGATGAACGTCTACGAGGTGCAGATGCCCGACCTGGAGGCCGCCCGCGCCATCGCCCGGCGGCTCTACCAGTCCATCCGCGCCGCCCACGCCTGGGGCGAGCGCTTCGACGAAAGCCCATCGGACGCGGTGCTGGACCGCCTGGCCGAGGTGGCCCCGCGCGAGATGCGCCGGGCCTGGATGACGGCCTTCGGCAACGCCCGGCTGGACGGCCGCGGCACCCTGCTGCTCAAGGACCTGCCCGCGGCCGGCAGCAGCCGCAAGACCACAATGGGCTTCGTGCACTGAAGGGCCGAGGGCGGCAGGCACGTTGACCTGCCCCGCCTCAGTTGCGGGCGGGCGCCAGCGTGTAGCCGCCCACCCAGGCCTGCCGGCCCAGGGCCTGGGCCAGGGCGTCCAGCGGCGCGGCCTCGCTGCGCCGCTGGATCACGGCCACGAAGCGCCATTCGGTCAGGCCGGCCTCGCAGCGCAGCGACAGCGAGCCCGGCGCCAGCTGGTAGCCCAGTCCGCGCAAGAAGGCATCCAGCGCCGTGGCGTCCAACGCGGCGCCCGCTGAGAGCTGCACCGTGACAGCCAGCGCATGGTGCGAAGGCAGCCAGGCCTCCACCTTGGCGCCCCACATCATGGTGCCCGCGCACAGCAGCGCCAGCAGGATGGCCGCGGCATAGAGACCCACGCCCAGCAGCACCCCGATGGCCGAGGCCGCCCAGATGGACGCCGCGGTGGTCAGGCCGCTGATCGTCAGCCCGTCTTTCATGATGACCCCGGCACCGAGGAAGCCGATGCCGGTGACGATGCCCTGGATCACCCGGGTCGGGTCGCCGGCGTGCAGGGCCGCCGTGCCGTCGAAGCCGCCATACCAGGCGCCCGGATAGCCGGTCATCACCGTCAGCGCGGCCGAGGCCATGCAGACCAGACCGTAGGTGCGCATGCCGGCCGCCCGGCCGCGGAAGGAGCGCTCGTAGCCGACCAGGGCCCCCAGCGCCAGCGCGCCGGCCAGGTTCAGAAACACGAGCAGGTTGATGTCCAGCCGGGGGCCGGACCAGTAGGACGCCAACAGAAGGTGCCAGTCTTGGGGCATGGTGAGATCTCCGCGGTCAGACAGGGTGCCCGAATCCGGTGCACCCGGTCCCGGAAACAGCGCGGGGAAGCCGGTCCAGCTCCCCACCGGACCGCGGCCCTACACTGGGGCCCGGTTCACCGCGAGGATGCAACACCATGGATTTCACGGCCTCGACCGGCTGGTGGGTCGCCACCGGCGTGCTGGTGGCGCTGGAACTGGCCAGCGGCACCTTCTACCTGTTGATGCTGGCCGTCGGCACGGCCGCGGCCGCGCTGGCAGCCCACGCGGGGCTGGGGTCCACCGCCCAGGTGGTGACCGCGGCGGTGGTGGGCGGCGGCGCCACGGCCCTGCTGCACTGGCGGCGCCGCCGCCACCCGCAGGGCGCCCCCGCGGCGCAGAACCGCGACCTGCACCTGGACATCGGCGCCACGGTGCAGGTCCGGCACTGGAACCCCGATGGCACCACCCGGGTCGACCACCGGGGCACGCAGTGGAACGCCCGCCTCGAACATGGCCAGGCCGGCCAACCCGGCCCGCACCGCATCAGCGCGGTGGAGGCCACCGGCCTGGTGCTGGTGCCGCTGCACCCCGCGGCCTGATTCCTCTCCCCTTCCACACAAGGACCTCCCCATGGAAATCGCCCTCGTGCTGCTGGTCGTCGCGGCCATCTTCGTCAGCCAAGCCGTCAAGATCGTGCCCCAGCAGAACGCCTGGGTGGTCGAGCGCCTGGGCAAGTACGACCGCACGCTGACACCCGGCCTGGCCCTCGTCACCCCCTTCATCGAACGGGTGGCCTACAAGCATTCGCTCAAGGAAGTGCCGCTGGACGTGCCCAGCCAGGTCTGCATCACCAAGGACAACACCCAGCTGCAGGTGGACGGCATCATCTACTTCCAGGTGACCGACCCGATGCGGGCCAGCTACGGCTCCAGCAACTACGTGTTCGCCATCACCCAGCTGGCGCAGACGCTGCTGCGTTCGGTGATCGGCAAGATGGAGCTGGACAAGACCTTCGAGGAACGCGACCAGATCAACGGCGCGGTGGTCAGCGCGCTGGACGAGGCCGCCGCCAACTGGGGCGTCAAGGTGCTGCGCTACGAGATCAAGGACCTGACCCCGCCGGCCGAGATCCTGCGGTCCATGCAGGCCCAGATCACGGCCGAGCGCGAGAAGCGCGCGCTGATCGCCGCCTCCGAGGGCCGCAAGCAGGAGCAGATCAACATCGCCACCGGCGAGCGCGAGGCCTTCATCGCTCGCTCCGAGGGCCAGCGCCAGGCCGAGATCAACAACGCCCAGGGCCAGGCCGCCGCCATCGTCGCCGTGGCCGAAGCCACCGCGCTGGCCATCCGCCAGGTGGCCCAGGCCATCCAGGCCCCGGGCGGCGAGCAGGCGGTGCAGCTCAAGGTGGCCGAGAAGGCGGTGGAGGCTTATGCCCAGCTGGCCCAGAAGAACAACAGCATGATCGTGCCGGGCCACATGGGCGAGGTGGCCGGCCTGATCGGCACCGCGATGGCGCTGATGAAGGGCGGCAGCACGCCCGGCCCGCGCTGATCTCCCCCTGAAGCCCCGCTCAAGCACACCATGGCCGCCTTGCCCAACGACCGACTGATGGTCGCCATCTCCTCGCGCGCCCTGTTCGACTTCGAGGAGGAGAACCGCCTGTTCGAGACTGGCGACGACCAGGCCTACATGGCCTTGCAGATGCAGCGCCTGGACGAGCCCGCCGCGCCCGGCGTGGCCTTCTCGCTGGTGAACAAGCTGCTGGCCTTCAACCGCGACCGGCCCCGGGTGGCGGTGGTCATCCTCTCGCGCAACGACCCGGTCTCGGGCATGCGGGTGTTCCGCTCGGCCCAGTCGCACGGGCTGACGCTGGAGCGCGGCGTCTTCACCCGTGGCGAGAGCCCCTGGCGCTACCTGCGGCCGCTGCAGGCCCACCTCTTCCTGTCGGCCAACGAGGCCGATGCACGCTCGGCCCTGGCCGCGGGCGTGCCGGCCGCACGGGTGCTGCCGCATGCCAGCCGGGCCTCCGACGCCCACCCCAACGAGCTGCGCATCGCCTTTGACGGCGACGCCGTGCTGTTCTCCGACGAGGCCGAGCAGGTCTTCCAGCGCGACGGCCTGGAAGCCTTCCAGCAGCACGAGATCGAGCGCGCCGCCCGGCCCCTGCCGCCCGGCCCCTTCAAGCCCCTGCTGGATGCGCTGACCCGGCTGCGCCAGAGCACGCCCGAAACCGGCATGGGCCTGCGCACCGCACTGGTCACCGCCCGCGGCGCGCCGGCGCATGAACGCGCCATCCGCACCCTGATGGCCTGGCAGGTGCCGGTGGACGAGGCCATGTTCCTCGGCGGCTGGGACAAGGGCCCCTTCCTGGCCGAGTTCGAGCCCGACTTCTTCTTCGACGACCAGACCCGCCATGTGGAGAACGCGGCCTCGCATGTGCCCGCCGGCCATGTGGACGCGGGCACGATGAACGGGCGCTGAGGCGCCGGCCTCGGCCTCAGGGCGTGAAGCCGCGCGCCTCGATGCGCACCAGGTCGAAGCGCACCGTGCCATCCGGCCCCGGCTCCACCCCCACCACGGTCTGCTGCGAAGCGCTGCCCGCCTTGAGCAGCACATGGCCCGGCTCGGGGTGGTCGTCCTGGCAGCTCAGGCCGGTGGCGGTGCGGCTGCTGCGCTGGGTGCTGCCCGCAGTGCAGTCCAGCACCGGGCCCAGCTTGGCCAGGGCCTGGCGGTAGAAAGCCGCCACCTGGGGCAGGCTGTCGCGGCTGGCGTACTTCAGCGCCACCACCCGCAGGCCCAGCGAGCCGCCCCAGAGCTTGAGGTCCACCGCACTGTCGTCGCCGTCCGGGTCTCGGAAACGCTGCGCGCCCGGGTAGGCCGGCAGGCCCACCTGGGCCACCGTCACCTCGGGCTCCACCGTCACGCCGGCGCTCCAGCCCGCCTGGGCGGCTGTGCCCGCCAGGCTGCCGGCCACCAGCCCGCCCACCACCAGCAGGGCCTTGCAGGCCGGCTGGCGCCATCCTGGCTTCGTCATCGCACACGCTCCTTGCTCGGGATGTCCTGTCCTGAGCACATGCTCGCGGCCCACGGCCCGGCGGGCCAGCCCGCTGCGACGAAATGACGGCAGCAGGACATGGAACGTCCATCCGGCGGCATGGACGGCGCGCGGGAACACCCGCCCCGCGCCTGGCATTGCCGGGCAGCGAAAATACGCGGTTTCGCCCCGCGCCCACCCGGCGCCAGGGCGCCCCTGTCCCGACACCACACACACCGGATGTCTTCCTCTGCGTCTTCTCCCCATCTGGCCGGCGGCACGACCGCCTCGGATTCGGCCTCCTCCGCCACCGTCACCCGACACCCGCCCGGACTGAAGGTCATCTTCATGGCCGAGATGTGGGAGCGCTTCAGCTACTACGGCATGCGCGCCCTGCTGGTGCTCTACCTGGTCAACGCCCTGGGCTACGCGCGCACCGACGCGCTGCAGCTCTACGGGCTCTACACCGGCCTGGTCTACCTCACACCGCTGCTGGGCGGCTACCTGGCCGACCGCTGGATCGGTACCCGTCTGGCCGTGGTCATCGGTGGCGTGGTGATGATGCTGGGCCACTTCGCCATGGCCTTCGAGCCGCTGCTGCACGTGGCCTTGGGCCTGCTGATCGTCGGCAATGGCTTCTTCAAGCCCAACAGCACCTCGATGGTGGGCATGCTGTACGAGCCGGGCGACCCGCGCTGCGCCGGCGGCTACACCATCTTCTACATGGGCGTGAACGTGGGCGCCTTCCTCGCGCCCCTGGTGGCTGGCACCCTGGGCGAGCGCCTGGGCTGGCACTGGGGCTTTGCCAGCGCCGGCGTGGGCATGGCCTTCGGCATCATCGCCCTGCTGTGGCGCCAGCACCTGCTGGGCCGGGCCGGCCTGCGCGAAGGCCAGGCGCCCATCGGCTGGGCCGATCTGCCGCGCATCGCCCTGTGGACCGTGGGCAGCCTGGCGCTGGTGCTGGCGGTGCTGGATGCCGGCCACCTGCTGGCGCCGCTGTGGGCATCGCTGGGTGCGGGCACCAAGCTGGTGGCCGGCCTGGTGCTGCTGGCGGCAGTGTTCCTCGGCCTCAAGCGTCCCAGCCGCGGGCAGGATGCGCAGCCCCTCACCCGGGCCGAGTGGTCGGCGATGCTCGTGATCGCCATCACCACCGTGTTCGTCATCGTGTTCTGGATGGGCTACGAGCAGGCCGGCGGCTCAATGAGCCTGTTTGCCGACCAGCAGACCGACCGCCACCTGGCCGGCTGGGAGATCCCGGCCTCCTGGTTCCAGAGCATCAACCCGCTGGCCATCATGGGGCTGGCCCCGCTGTTCTCGGCCCTGTGGCTGCGCCTGGACCAGAGCCGCTTCGCCCTGCCGGATCCGGCCAAGATGGGCCTGGGCATGATCGTGCTGGGCCTGGGCTTCGTGCTGATGGCCGCAGCCCAGAGCCGGGCCGAGGCGCTGGGCACGGTGGGCCCGCTGTGGCTGGCCGGCGTCTACCTGCTGCACACACTCGGCGAGCTGATGCTCTCGCCGGTTGGCTATGCCATGGTGTCCCAGGTGGCCCCGGTCCGGCTGGTGGGCCTGCTGATGGGCGTCTGGCTGGCCGGCATCGGCGTGGCCAACTACCTGGCCGGCGCGCTGGAAAGCCTGCTGGCCGGCAGCGGCATCCCGCCCTTCGTGTTCCTGTTCAGCTCCTCCATCGGCGCGGGCGTACTGCTGCTGCTGATCACGCCCTGGCTGAACCGGTTGAGCCACCGCGCCACCCGCTGAGGACCGGCGCCCCCGCTGACCGCCCGAAGTGCCACATTGACGCGCATCAACGCGGCCCAGGCACCCCGCTCGCAGACTGCTCGCCATCCCGCCGGCCGGCCCCCACACGGGACCGGTCGGCGTCCAACCCCGTTGCGAGGAATCTGCCATGAGCACCACCACCTTCTTCATTCCCAGCGTCAACCTGATGGGCGCCGGCTGCCTGAAGGACGCCGCCGCCGACATCCAGTCCAAAGGCTGGCGCAAGGCCCTGGTGGTGACGGACGGCCCGCTGGTGCGCACCGGCCTGGTGGCGAAGGTGACCGAGCTGCTGGGCGCGCACGGCGTCACCTCGGTGGTGTTCGATGGCGTCAAGCCCAACCCCAATGTGGCCAATGTGGAGGCCGGCCTGGCCCTGCTCAAGGCCAACGCCTGCGACTTCGTGATCTCGCTGGGTGGCGGCTCGCCGCACGACTGCGCCAAGGGCATCGCCCTGGTGGCGGCCAACGGCGGCCGCATCACCGACTACGAGGGCCTGGACAAGTCCGCCAAGCCGCAGCTGCCACTGGTGGCCATCAACACCACCGCTGGCACGGCCAGCGAGATGACGCGCTTCTGCATCATCACCGACGACAGCCGGCACGTGAAGATGGCCATCGTGGACAAGCACACCACGCCGGTGCTGTCCGTCAACGACCCCGAGTTGATGATGGGCATGCCCGCCAGCCTGACCGCCGCCACCGGCATGGACGCGCTCACGCACGCGATCGAGGCCTATGTCTCCACCGCCGCCAACCCGATCACCGACGCCTGCGCCCTCAAGGCCGTCACGCTGATCAGCCAACACCTGCGCACGGCCGTGGCGCACGGCCAGGATGCGGCCGCGCGTGAGGCCATGGCCTATGCCCAGTTCCTGGCCGGCATGGCCTTCAACAACGCCTCGCTGGGCTATGTGCATGCCATGGCCCACCAGCTGGGCGGCTTCTACGACCTGCCGCACGGCGTGTGCAACGCCATCCTGCTGCCCCATGTGCAGGCCTTCAACGCCCGCGTGGCCGCCGGCCGGCTGGGCGATGTGGCCCGGGCCATGGGGGTGGACACCGCGCTGCTCACCGAAGCCCAGGCGGCCCAGGCCTGCCTGACGGCCATCCGCCAGCTCAGCGCCGACGTGGGCATCCCGGCCGGCGTGGGCAGCCTGGGCGCCAAGGAGGCCGACATTCCCATCCTGGCCACCAACGCCATGAAGGACGCCTGCGGCCTGACCAACCCGGTGCAGCCGACCTTCGACGAGGTCTGCGCGATCTTCCGCGCGGCGCTGTGATGGGCTGGGCCGGGGGACAGCCCCGGCCCGGCCGGCCTTCAGCCGAAGACCTTCTGCAGGATCGCGCTGCCGGTGCCCACCGGATCGCGGCGGATCTTCTTCTCTTCCTCGCCGATCATCAGGTAGAGCCCGTCCAGCGCCTTGCGGGTGACGTACTGCTGGATGTTGGCGTCTTCCTTGGCCACCAGACCGAAGCTGCTGGCCTTGCCCGCCACGGCGTTGTACTTGCTGGCCAGGTCCACCTTCTCGGTTTCCTGGGTGACGATGGGCAGGAAGCGCTCGGTCAGCGGCGCCCGCGTCTTCTTGGCGAAGAAGTCGGTCACGGACGTGTCGCCGCCCTGGACGATGCCCACCGCGTCGTCCACCGACATGGTCTTGACCGCCTGCATCAGCAGGGTCTTGGCCTCCGGCACCGCCGCCTCGGCCGCCCGGTTCATCGCGGTGACCAGATCGTCCACCCGCCTCTGCTGGCCGGTGAACTTGAGCATCTGCGCCGCCTCCTTCAGGGCCCCGGGCAGCGGAATGCGCACTTGGGGGTTGCCCAGGAAGCCGTCCGGCCGGCCCAGCAGCGCCACGGCGCTGCCCGCCCCCCGCTCCAGCGCGGTCTTGACGCCCAGGCTGGCGTCGGCCGGGCTGAACAGCGCAGCCCGGGCCGGCAGGCCGGCAGCCACACTCAGCAAGCCGCCCAGGGCCCAGCGGCCGCAGTCACGTCGGTTGGGGGTCATCATCGTCCTCGTCCCTTTGTGGTGTGTTGGTCGATGGTGCGCCAGCCGCCGAAGACTGGCAACCCGCTCCCGGCAGCCTGACGTGACTTGGGGTAAAACCGGTGCCTCACTTCCATGACCCCAGCCAGCGTGGCCTCACTTGCTCCGGAGCCCTGCGACGACGCCCCTGTGCCACTGGCGCGCTGGGGCCATGGCTGGCAGCGTTGGCGCCCCTGGCTTCTGGCGGGCCTGGGCCTGCTGCTGACCGCCCTGGTGGGCACGGCGCTGGCCCACCTGCTGCAGGAGGTGCGCTACGGCCAAGTGATGGCCGCCGTGCGCCAGACCCCGGGGCCCTGGCTGCTGTGGTCGCTGCTGGCCACGGCCATCAGCTACGCCACCCTCACCCAGTACGACGCCTCGGCCCTGCGCTACATTGGCGCCCGGGTGCCGCGGGGCACGGTGGCCCTCACGGCCTTCGTGGCCTACGCGCTGTCCAACACCATCGGCCTGGGCCCGCTGTCCGGTGGCGCGGTGCGCATGCGGCTGTACACCCAGGCCGGGCTGGAGCCTGGCCAGATCGCACGGGTGATCGGCTTCAACACTGTGGCCTTCCTGCTGGGCATGCTGGCCTTCGGCGCCCTGGGCTTGCTCTGGGGCGCCCCCACCATCGCCCCCCTGCTGCACCTGTCGGCCGGCAGCCTGCAGGGTCTGGCCGTGGCCCTGCTGCTGGCCCTGGCGGCCTTTGTGGGGCTGTGCCACCGCCAGCGGGTGCTGGCCTGGCGCTGGGGCCCGGGGCGACGCTGGCATGTGGGCCTGCGCCTGCCGCCGGCCGGCCTGGCCCTGGCCCAGCTGGCCATCTCGGCGGTGGAGCTGAGCGCCTCGGGCCTGGCCCTGTGGTGCCTGCTGCCCGAGAACCCGCTGCCCCTGCTGAGCTTCCTGGCGCTCTACGCAGTGGCCATCTCGGCCGCCCTGGTCAGCCATGTGCCCGGGGGCGTGGGCGTGTTCGAGGCGGTGATGCTGCTGGCCGCCGGCCCGCACCTGCCCACGGCCCAGCTGCTGGGCGCGCTGCTGCTCTACCGTGGCCTGTACTACGTGCTGCCCCTGGTGCTGGCCAGCGGCCTGCTGGTGGCCTACGAACTGCGCCCGGCAGCCATGGCCCCGATGGGCCGGGCGGCGGTGCGGCAAAGCCCGCGTCTGCTGGCCGCGCTGACCCTGGTGGCCGGCCTCTGGCTGGTGGTCTCCGGCGTGACGCCCTTCACCCGCGACGCCCGCGAAGTGCTGGCCGCGCTGAACGTGCCCCTGCCGCTGATCGAGGCCTCGCACTTCCTGGGCAGCGTGGCCGGCCTGGGCCTGCTGGTGGTGGCCCGCGGGCTGCTGCACCGGCTGGACGCGGCCTGGTGGGCCGCCCTGGGGCTCTCGCTGATGGCGGCGGTGCTGGCCTGGCCCAAGGGCATCGCGCTGAACGAGGCGGCCCTGCTCATCACGCTGGCGGTGCTGCTGGTGGTCTCGCGCCGCCAGTTCGACCGGCCCTCCTCGCTGTTCGCCCAGCACCTGGAGCCCGAATGGCTGCTGGGCCTGGCCGGCGTGCTGCTGGCCAGTCTGTGGATCCTGTTCTTCGCCTACAAGCAGGTGGCCTACAGCAACCACCTGTGGTGGCAGTTCGAGCTGGACGGCCAGGCACCGCGCTCGCTGCGCGCCCTGACCGCGATCGCCCTGCTGTCGCTGGCGCTGGGGCTGTGGCAGCTGCTGCGGCCCCGCGCCAGCACGCTCACGCCCCCCACGCCGGAAGAACTGGCGCGGGCGGCCGCCATGGTGCAGGCCGGCCTGCGGGCGGAAGGCTGCTACCTGCTGATGGGCGACAAGCACCTGCTGTTCTCGCCCACCGGTCGCAGCTTCCTGATGTACGGGCGCCAGGGGCGCACCTGGGTGTCGCTGTTCGGGCCCTTTGGCGAGCGCCGGGAATGGGCCGACCTGGTCTGGCAGTTCATCGAACTGGCCCATGCCCATGGGGGCCGGCCGGCGTTCTACCAGGTGCGCCCGGCCCACCTGCCGCTGTACCTGGACTGCGGACTGCAGGCCATCAAGCTCGGCGAGTACGCCCAGGTCAGCCTGCCGGACTTCAGCCTCAAGGGCGGCAAGCGGGCCAATCTGCGCGCCGGCGTGAACCGCGGCGAACGCGAAGGGCTGAGCTTCGAAGTGGTCCCGGCCGACGCCGTACCCGCTCTGCTGCCCGAGCTGAAGTCCATTTCCGACGCCTGGCTGCAGGCGCAGCAGGGCCGTGAAAAAGGCTTTTCGGTCGGCCGCTTCGATCCGGTCTACCTGCGCCAGCTGCCCGTGGCCCTGGTGCGCCAGCATGGCCGGCTGGTGGCTTTCGCCAACCTGCAGGTGACGGCCTGCCGCGAGGAGGCCAGTGTGGACCTGATGCGCCACGGCCCCGAGGCGCCGCCCGGCACCATGGACTTTCTCTTCGCCAAGGTCATGCTCTATCTGCAGGCCGAGGGCTACCAGTGGTTCGGCCTGGGCATGTCACCGCTGGCTGGCATGGCCGAGCGGCGCCAGGCACCGCGCTGGCAACGGCTGGGCCGTCTGCTGTACAAGTACGGGGACCGCTTCTACCGCTTCCGCGGTCTGCGCAGCTTCAAGGACAAGTTCGAACCCAGCTGGGAAGCCCGCTACCTGGCCACGCCAGGCGGGCTGGCCCCCGTGTTCGCACTGGCCGACATCGCAGGACTGATTGGCGGCCACCCCGACGAGACCGACGCCTGATGTTCCCGAACCCATTGCGATTCTCTTCCCCCGGCCGATCGGCCCTGTGTGCCGCTGGCCTGCTCCTGTGCGGTGGCGGCGCCTTCGCGGCGCCGCCACCGCAGACGGTTGCGCATGGCCTGTTCAACAATGTGCGGGTGCAGCGCCCTGAAGGCCCCCCCCAGCAGTTCGTGCTGCTGCTGCAGAACCAGGCCGAGGGCCCCAGCCCCGCCGGGCAGGCCCTGGCCGACCGGATGGTGGCCGCTGGCGCCATGGTGGCCAGCGTGCCACTGCCCCCGTTCTACAAGCGCCTGGCGGCCCAGGATGGCAAGTGCACCTACCCGGGCGGCGCCTTCGAGAACCTCTCGCGCAGCATCCAGGCCCAGGACCGGCTGCCCGCCTACCTGCTGCCCCTGCTGGTGGGCACGGGACCCGCGGCAGCGGTCACCTACGCCACCCTGGCCCAGACGCCCGCAGGCACCTTTGCCGGTGGCCTGTCTCTGGGCTTCTGCCCGCGCCTGCCGCTGGACCCGCCGATGTGCGGGGGCCCAACCCTGAAATGGCAGACCGCGGCCGACGGCCCCGGGGTGGACCTGCAGCCCGCCCCGGCCGCGCTGGCCAGCCACTGGATGGCCCTGGGCGGCGGGGAGGAGGGCTGCACCAGCGCCCAGGCCCAGGCCTTCGTGCAGAAAGTGCCGCAGGCCAAATGGCTGGGCGCTGGTGGGCCTGCGGCCGGCAATGGTCTGCCCGCGGGCTTCGATGCCGCCTGGGCGGCCCTGGCCGTCAGGCAGGTGCCGCTGGGGCCGCCCCCCAGCCAGCTGTCCGACCTGCCGCTGGTCGAGGTGCCCACGTCCGACGACGGTGCCGGCACGCCCCCGGCCGGACGCGGCCAGACCACCTTCGCGGTGCTCATCTCCGGCGACGGCGGCTGGGCCAGCATCGACAAGGGCATTGCCAAGGCCCTGGTGGCCCAAGGCGTGCCGGTGGCCGGGCTGGATTCGCTGCGCTACTTCTGGAGCGAGCGCACCCCCGAAGGCCTGGCCACCGACCTGGACCGAGTGATCCGCTACTACGCCGCCCGCTGGGGCCGCAGCAAGGTCATCCTGATCGGCTACTCGCAAGGGGCGGATGTGCTGCCCTTTGCGCTCAACCGCCTGCCCGCCGGCACCCGGGCCCGGGTCCAGCTGGCGGCCCTGCTGGGGCCGGGGCAGAAGGCCTCGTTCGAGTTCCATGTCAGCAACTGGATCGGGCCCAGCGGCGACAGGCCCATCGCCCCCGAGGCCCGCAAGCTCTCGGCCAGCAACACGCTGTGCGTCTATGGCGAGAACGAAAAGGACTCGCTGTGCCCCGAGCTCAGCCCGGCCCAGGCCCGGCGCCTGCCACTGACCGGCGGACACCACTTCGGCGGCGATTACGAAGCCCTGGCCGGCAAGATCCTGGAGGCCGCAGGCCGCTGAGGGCATGATCGCGTCATGGACGATTTCGACCTCAACCCCGACTTCCTCAAGCCCCCGGCCTTCCGCCCGGACGAGGCCCTGCAGCGCCTGCGTCGCGAACTGCGTGCGCTGGGCCTGAACGAACGCGAGGGACGCTTCGAGCGCCAGGGCCAGGCCCTGCTGAAGGACGTGGCCATCTCGCCCGACGGCGCGACCCTGAACCTGGCGCTGGCCCGGCGGCTGGCCCGCACGCCCGAATGGCAGCCCCGCAGCCTGCGCGACAGCGCCCAACTGCGCGACCTGCTGGCCGAGGTGAAGAAACGCCTGTCGGCCGCCGCCGACGAGGAGTGATCACTTCTCGACGATCACGAAGTGCTTGCGCAGCGTCTGCAGGACCTCGAAGGAGCCGCGGAAGTTCGGCGGGATCATCACCGCCTGGCCCGGGCCGATGTCGGTCACCGTGCCGTCCTCGCCGTGCAGCCGGGCCTGGCCCTCGATGACGTGGAAGTACTCGTGCTCGGCCGGGCCGAATTCGATGCGCCAGCGGCCGGGCTCGCAGTCCCAGATGCCGGCGCACAGGCCCTCGGGGCCGCTTTCATACAGCGTCCAGGTCGAGCGCAGCGGGGCGCCCACCTCGCGGCGTTCCTCGCGCGGCTGGTCGATCACCGGCGCCTGGGCCGGCACGTCGAATCGGACGATGGAAACCATGGGAGACCTCTCGGAAGACGGGGGCGCCGCGCTCAGCGCACGGTCATCGGGATGGTGACCGGGCCGTCGTTGACCAGGTGCACCTGCATGTCGGCGCCAAACTCGCCGGTGGCCACCTGCGGGTGACGCACCCGGGCCTGGGCCACCAGGTGGTCATACAGGGCCTGGCCCAGCGCCGCAGGCGCCGCGCCGGTGAAGCTGGGCCGGTTGCCGCCCCGGGTGTCGGCCGCCAGCGTGAACTGCGAGACGAGCAGCAGGCCGCCGGGAGTGCCGGCACCGTCCAGATCCTGCACGCTGCGGTTCATCTTGCCGGCGTCGTCGCTGAAGATGCGCAGCTTGAGCAGCTTGTCCAGCAGCTTGTCGGCCTGGGCCGGCGTGTCCTCGGGCTCGGCGCAGACCAGCACCAGCAAGCCCTGTTCGATGGCCCCGGTGACCCGGCCAGCCACCTCCACCCGGGCGCCACGCACCCGCTGGATCACCGCCAGCATGGTCAGTCCGTCAGAAGTTGGTGATGGCCACCAGCTCGACCTCGAAGGTCAGCGTGGCATTGGGCGGGATCACGCCACCCGCGCCACGGCTGCCGTAGGCGATGGCCGGCGGGCAGGTCAGCTTGGCCTTGCCGCCGGCCTTCATGCGCTGCAGGCCCTCGGTCCAGCAGGGGATCACGCGGTTGAGCGGGAACTCGGCCGGCTGGCCGCGGCGGTAGGAGCTGTCGAACTCGGTGCCGTCGGCCAGCGTGCCGCGGTAGTTCACCTTCACCGTGTCGGTGGCCTTGGGCGACAGGCCGGTGCCGACCTTGATGTCCTGGAAGACCAGGCCGCTGGCGGTGGTGACCGGCGCGGCGGGGGCCGGGTCGGCCGCCAGGGCCAGGGAAGACAGGGACAGTGCCAGGGCACCGGCGGCAAACGACAGACGCATCATGGAAAGATTCCTTTCAGGAGCCAAAGGCCCGGACCCGCCGGGCGGCAGGCCGCAAGGTTAACCGGCCTCAGCCCAGGGTCACGCGGGCGAACTTGCGCTTGCCCACCTGCAGCACGAAGGTGGCGGCCTCGACCTTGAGGCCCTTGTCGCTGACCACCGTGCCGTCGATGCGCACACCACCCTGCTCCACCATGCGCAGGCCTTCGCTGCCGCTGGCCACCAGGTTGGCGGCCTTCAGCAGCGCGCCAATGGCCATCGGGGCACCGCTGAGTGCCACCTCGGGGATGTCGTCCGGGATGCCGCCCTTGCTGCGGTTGACGAAGTCCTGCTCGGCAGCCTCGGCTGCGGCGGCGCTGTGGAAGCGCGCGGTGATCTCCTTGGCCAGGGCCACCTTGGCGTCGCGCGGGTTGCGCCCGCCCTCGACCTCGGCCTTCAGCGCGGCGATCTCGGCCTCCGAGCGGAAGGACAGCAGGGTGTACCAGCGCCACATCAGCTCGTCGCTGACCGACATGACCTTGGCGAACATGGTGTTGGCCGGCTCGGTGATGCCGATGTAGTTGCCCTTGGACTTGGACATCTTGTCCACGCCGTCCAGGCCTTCGAGCAGCGGCATGGTCAGGATGCACTGCGGCTCCTGGCCGTACTCGGCCTGCAGGTGGCGCCCCATCAGCAGGTTGAACTTCTGGTCGGTGCCGCCCAGCTCCAGGTCGCTCTTGAGCGCCACCGAGTCGTAACCCTGCATCAGCGGGTAGAGGAACTCGTGCACCGAGATGGCGGTGCCGCTCTGGAAGCGCTTGGTGAAGTCCTCGCGCTCGAGCATGCGGGCCACGGTGTACTTGGCCGCCAGCTGGATCATGCCGCGCGCGCCCAGCGGGTCGCACCACTCGCTGTTCCAACGCACCTCGGCCCGGTCCATGTCCACCACCAGACGGATCTGCTCGAAGTAGGTCTTGGCGTTGGCCTCGATCTGCTCGCGGGTGAGCGGCGGGCGGGTGCTGTTGCGGCCCGACGGGTCACCGATGGTGGTGGTGAAGTCGCCGATCAACGGAATCACCGCCAGGCCGAGGTCCTGCAGCTGGCGCATCTTGTTGAGCACCACCGTGTGGCCCAGGTGCAGGTCCGGCGCGGTCGGGTCCATGCCGAACTTGATGCGCAGCGGCACGCCCGTGGCCTCCCAGCGCTGGAGCTTCTTCACCCAGTCGGCCTGCGGCAGCAGCTCGGCGCAGCCGCGCAGGCTGATGGCCAGGGCCTCCTGCACGCGGTCGCTCAAGGGGAGATCGGAGGGCACGGCGCCGGCCGGGGCCTGGGCTGCATCAAGGTCGGACATGGTGGGTTCAAAGCGGGGTGAATCGCCCTTGGGACACAGGTCGGCTTGCTATACTCGACCGATCGGTTGCTGACCGGCATCGTGGCCAAGCCCGGGCGCAAAACGCCCGATTCTACGAGGGAGTCCACAGAGTGCCGGAGAGGTCGCCCCAGCCTGCGCCAGGACGGCGTCGTCCGCGCAGGCTGGTTCGTATCAGGCCACGGGGTTGATGCCGCTTCAGGGAGCAGCGCCACCCACCGCCTGACCACATCGCTGACTTTCCGGACGGGGCCCCGCCCCGGCAGAACCTTGAGCTTGTTGGGCCCGTTTTCCCGTTTTCCGTTGGCCTCGCTGCAAAGCGCCCTCGCCTCGGCCTCCCACTCCCTCCGACAACACCCCCGCGCCGTGGCCGCCGCCGTGCTGGCCCTGGTCGCTGGCACCGGCGTCACCGCCTTCGGCATTGCGCCGCTGGCTCCGGATGCAGCCCAGTTGCCCCGCCGCCAGATCGTCGAGGACGTGACGCCCGAAGCCATCGCGCCGCAGCTCGAAGCCCTGGCCGGCGCCCCGCTGGTGTTGCACCGCACCGAAACGACCCGCCCTGCGGACACCGCCGACACCCTGCTGCGCCGGCTGGGCGTGGTAGACGCCACCGCTGCCGCCTGGATCCGCAACGACCCGATCGGTCGCCGGTTGTTCGAGGGTGGCGCGGGCAAGATGGTGACCGTCGGCAAGGACGCCGATGGCCGACTGACCGAACTGGTGGCCCGCTTTCCCACCGCCGATGACGAGAACGGGCGCCCCCGTTTCGCCCGCCTGCGGGTGGAGCGGCAGGACGATGGCCGCTACGTCTCCCACCTGGAGCAGGCGCAGCTCGAGTCAACCCCGCGCCTGGCCAGCGGCACCATCCAGAGTTCGCTGTTCGCCGCCACCGACGCGGCCGGCCTGCCCGATGCCGTGGCCACCCAGCTGGCCGAAATCTTCGGCAACGACATCGACTTCCGCCGCGACCTGCGCAAGGGCGACACCTTCCGCGTGGTCTTCGAAACCCTGACCGCCGACGGCGAAGCCGTGCCCTGGAGCCAGGGCAGCGGCAAGGTGCTGGCCGCCGAGTTCGTCAATGCCGGCCAGGCCCGCCAGGCCCTCTGGTATGCCGGTGTCGGCAAGGGCGGCTATTTCGACTTCAACGGCGAGAGCAAGCGTCGCGCCTTCATCTCCAGTCCGGTGGCCTTCTCGCGGGTGAGCTCCGGCTTCGCCATGCGCTTCCACCCCATCCTGGGCATCTGGAAGAAGCACCTGGGCGTGGACTACGCGGCCCCCATCGGCACTGCGGTGCGCACGGTGGGTGATGGCGTGGTGTCCTTCGCCGGCGTGCAGAACGGCTACGGCAACGTCATCATGGTCCAGCACTCGGGCGACCGCATGACGGTGTACGCCCACCTGAGCCGCATCGGCGTGCGCAAGGGCCAGCATGTCAGCGCGGGCGACGCCATCGGCAACGTCGGCATGACCGGCTGGGCCACCGGCCCGCACCTGCACTTCGAGTTCCGCCTGCACGGCGAGCAGAAGGACCCGGTGGCGGTGGCCAAGGCCTCCGAAACCCTCCGCCTGGATGGCGCGCAGCGCGGTCGCTTCGCCCAGCTGGCCCAGACCCTCAAGTCCGAACTGGACCTGGCCACCGACCTGGGCGGCATGCCCGGTCGCTTCGAGTGAACGCCTGAACGGGCCGATGGGCACGTCCGAGCTGCTGATCGGCCTGATGTCCGGCACCTCGCTGGACGGCGTCGATGGGGTGCTGGCCCGCTTCGACGGGCAGGGGCGCCCCACCGTGCTGGCCCACGCCCACCGCCCGTTCCCCACGGTGCTGCGCGACGAGCTGCTCGCGCTCAACCAGAGTGGGCACGATGAACTGCACCGCGGCGCCCTGGCGGGCAATGCCCTGGCCGAGGTGCAGTCCAACGTGGTGAGCGAGCTGCTGACGATCGGCGACGTGCCGGCGCAGGCGGTGCGGGCCGTGGGCTCGCACGGCCAGACGGTGCGCCACCGGCCCGGCGAGTTCGACGGCACCGGTTACACGCTGCAGCTCAACCAGCCCGCCCTGCTGGCCGAGCGCTGCGGCATCGACGTGGTGAGCGACTTCCGCAGCCGTGACGTGGCGGCGGGCGGCCAGGGCGCGCCGCTGGTGCCGGCCTTCCACGCCATGGTCTTCGGCGGCCAGACCACCGCCGCGGCCGCCCTCAACCTGGGCGGCATGGCCAACCTGACCCTGCTGCCTGCCGCGGGCGACGCCGCCCCGGTGCGCGGCTTCGACTGCGGCCCCGGCAACGCCCTGCTGGACTTCTGGATCCAGCGCGAACAAGGGCTGGCCTACGACGCGGACGGGCGGTGGAGCGCTGGCGGCCAGGTGGACGAGGCGCTGCTGGAACGCCTGCTCGACGAACCCTTTCTGCGCGTCGCGCCTCCGAAGAGCACCGGTCGCGACCTGTTCAATCCGGCCTGGCTGATGCCCCGTCTGACGGCCGAACTGAGGCCGCAGGATGTGCAGGCGACGCTGGCCGAATTCACGGCCCGCTGTGCCGCCGACGCCCTGCGCACCCAGGCACCCGACACCGCCACGCTGCTCTGCTGCGGCGGCGGCGCCCTGAACCGCGACCTGATGCACCGCCTGCAAGCCCTGCTGCCGCAGGTGCGCGTGGCCAGCACCGACGCGGCCGGCCTGCCACCACTGCAGGTGGAAGCCACCGCCTTCGCCTGGCTGGCCTGGGCTTTCCTGCACCGGCAACCGGGCAACCGGCCCGAGGTCACGGGTGCCCGGGGCCTGCGGGTGCTGGGCGCGCTGCATCCCGCCTGAAACGACACAGGCCGCCCGAAGGCGGCCTGTTGTGGCGCGAAAGTGCAGCCGGCGCTCAGACCGAGAAGCTCGAACCGCAGCCGCAGGTGGTGCTGGCGTTCGGGTTCTTGATCACGAACTGCGAGCCTTGCAGGTCTTCCTTGTAGTCGATCTCGGCACCAACCAGGTATTGCAGGCTCATGGCGTCGATCAGCAGGGTCACGCCGTTCTTGCTCATCTCCGTGTCGTCCTCATTGACGATCTCATCGAAAGTGAAACCGTACTGGAAGCCCGAGCAGCCGCCGCCCTGCACGAACACGCGCAGCTTCAGGTCCGGGTTGCCTTCCTCGGCCACCAGATCGGCCACCTTGGCCGCGGCGCTGTCGGTGAAGATGATGGGGGCCGGCATCTCGGTGCTGGCAAGGGCTTGGGTCTCGGCGACGGCGGTCATTCGGATGTCCTTCGAGGTGATGCGGGCGCCCCGGCCACCCGGCGGCGCGGCACCGAACAGGTGGTGGCGCCGCGGCGGCTTTCAAGGCGCAGGCCTGCATGTTCCCATGCCGGCCCATGTCCTTGCCAGGGGCGCGGGTTTGGCCGTTTCTGGTGGGCCACGCACTCGCGGCCCACCAGAAACGACAAAGGCCGCCCAACGCACAGGCTGGAACGGCCTTTTGATCCAGGGTGGCCACGCCGGGCGCAGCCACCAGGGGATCGATCAGCGCTTGCTGAACTGCTTCCTGCGACGGGCGCCGTGCAGACCGACCTTCTTACGCTCGACTTCACGGGCGTCGCGGGTCACGAAGCCGGCGCTGCTCAGCGCGGGCTTGAGGGCTGCGTCGTAGTCGATCAGGGCACGGGTGATGCCATGGCGCACGGCGCCGGCCTGGCCGGATTCACCGCCACCTGCGACGTTGACCTTGATGTCGAAAGCTTCGACGTTCTCGGTCAGCACCAGGGGCTGCTTGACCACCATGATGGAGGTCTGACGGCCGAAGTACTCGCCCACGGGCTTGCCGTTGACGACGATCTGGCCGGTGCCCTTCTTCAGAAAAACGCGGGCCACCGACGACTTGCGACGGCCGGTGCCATAGTTCCAATTACCGATCATCACCGCTCCTTAGATTTCCAGCGCTTTGGGCTGCTGGGCGGTGTGCGGATGCGTGTCGCCCGCATACACCTTCAGCTTCTTGATCATCGCGTAGCCCAGCGGACCCTTGGGCAGCATGCCCTTGACGGCCTTTTCCAGGGCGCGGCCCGGATGCTTGGCTTGCATGTCCTTGAACTTGGTGCCGTAGATGCCACCCGGGAAGCCGGAGTGACGGTAGTACACCTTGTCGTTGGCTTTGTTGCCCGTCACACGCAGCTTGTCTGCATTGACGATGACGATGAAATCGCCGGTATCCACGTGAGGGGTGTAGATGGCCTTGTGCTTGCCGCGCAAACGGAGTGCCACTTCGCTGGCAACACGTCCGAGCACCTTGTCGGTGGCGTCAATCACAAACCACTCGTGGACCACCTCGGCCGGCTTGGCGCTGAAGGTCTTCATGAGAGTCTCAGAGAACAGGAGAAACGGCTGTGCGAGTGGCCACGCGACGTGTCTTCGGCACTGCTTGGAAAAGGAACCGCCTCGCAGCGACGTTCCCGGCAGCCTCTCAGACCCACCGTGCAACCCGGGTCGAAGCCATGCTGGATGGTGTTCGAAACAGGCGCCACTCTCCCCGCCGATAACGGGAAAGCCGGAAAGTATAGCCCAACCCGGCCGGGCCAAACAAGTCATTGAAGCGGCAGAAGCCGTGCAGACTGCACTGCAGAATCCGTGGAAACCCTGTACAGTCCGGGTAAACCCTAGACCTGACACAGGCCTGTCACGCCTGAAGATGGCCATGCAAACCCTGAACACCCTGCCCTCCCCCCGCACCGCCGTCCGCAACCGCTGGATCCCCATCCGCGGACTGAGCGAGGCCAACCGGCCCGATGTGCTCGCACACCTGCTGGCGCTGTCGCCGTCGGATCGCTACCTGCGCTTCGGCTACGCCGCCAGCGACACCCAGATCGCGCGTTATGTCGCGTCGCTGAACTTCTTGCGCGACGACATCGCCGGGGTGTTCAACTGGAAGCTCGAGTTGATCGCGATGACCCATGTGGCCTATCTGGCCGAGGGTGGCACAGACTCGAACCTGGCGGAGTTCGGTGTCTCGGTGGCCGCCCATGCCCGCGGCCGAGGCTATGGCGCCCGGCTGTTTGACCACGCCGTGCTGCGAGCCCGCATCCGCGGGGTGGACACGATGATCATCCACGCCCTGACCGAGAACACCGCCATGCTGCGCATCGCGCGCAAGGCCGGCGCCACGGTGGAGCGCGAAGGCTCGGATTCCGAAGCTCGTCTCAAGCTGCCGCCGGAGAGCTTCGGCACCCGCCTGGAAGCCCTGATGTCGGACCAAGCCGCCGAGTTCGACTACAGCGTCAAGAGCCAGGCCCAGTTCATGCAACTGCTGAGTTCGTGGATGGGCGCCGATCTGGCCTGGCCCCCGCGCAAGCTGTCGGACGAACGCGAGTCGGCCATCGCCGAGTGAGTTCGCCGGCGGGCGCGGCGTACCATGCGCCGATGCCCGCTTCGCCACCCTTTGCCGGACTCGATCCGGCGACCGTCCTGCAAGCCCTGCATCTGGCCGGCCTGCCGCCCGATGGCCGGTTGCTGCAGCTGAACTCCTACGAGAACCGTGTCTGGCAGGCCCACCTGGACGATGGCCGGGTGGTGGTGACCAAGTTCTACCGCCCCGGCCGCTGGACCGATGCCCAGATCGCCGAGGAGCACGCCTTCGCCGCGGAGTTGGCGCAGGCGGATCTGCCCGTGGTGCCGCCGCTGGTGCTGCATCCGCTGGACAGCACGGGTCCGCTGCAGCTCTCCCCTGCCACCCCCACGCTGGCCCATGTCACGACCGATGAGGGCCAGGACTTCCGCTTCTCGGTGAGTGAGCGGCGCGTGGGTCGCGCGCCGGAACTGGAAGACCCGGAGGTGCTGCGCCGGCTGGGCCGGCTGCTGGGCCGGCTCCATGTGATCGGTGCGCGCGACCGCTTTGTGCACCGTCGCCGCATCGACAGCGCGACGCTCGGGCACGCGCCTCGCCAACGCCTGATCGACAGTCGGCGGGTCGATCCCGAGATCGACCACGCCTGGGTGCGGCTGAGCGCCCAGGCTCTGGCGCTGGTGGACGCCGTGATGGACCGTCATTCACCGGCCCGGCTGCTGCGCCTGCACGGCGACTGCCACCCCGGGAATGTGCTGTGGCGCGAGGAAGGGGCCTTCAGCGGCCCGAACCTGGTGGATCTGGACGACTGCGCCACGGGCCCCGCCGTCCAGGACCTGTGGATGCTGCTGCCTGGCGAGCGTGCGGCCGTGGCGGCCGCGCAGGACCATCTGCTCGACGGCTACCGCGACTTCATGGACTTCGATGACCGCGAGCTGCTGCTCATCGAGCCGCTGCGCACCCTGCGGATGATCCACCACAGCGCCTGGATCGCCGAACGCTGGGAGGACCCCGCCTTCCCCATCGCCTTCCCCTGGTTCGCTAGCCCGTCCTACTGGAGCCAGCAGGCCAACGAACTGCGCGAGCAGATCGACCGGATGGCGGAGTTGGCCTGATGGGCCAGCGTCACTTGAGGCGGACGGCCACCATGCGGCCAGTGCTCTCCCCGCAACCCTCATTGATCGTCAGCGTGCCGGTCGCAGAAAGCGCCAGCTCACCCGGAATGGGAATGGACCAGACGGATTGATGGGTGTTCAGATCAATCGCGTGCACGGCTCTGTCCGTGCTCACGAACACATGGGTCTTAGTGGCGATCACATTGCGGCAGAACTGACTTGCCCCGTCGGTCGGGGTCCAAGACCATTGCACCCGACCACTGGTCTCATCCATGGCTGCCAAACGCAGCGGCGTGCGGCTCCCCGCGAAAACCAAGCCGTTTGCCAACGCCGGCTGCGTGGTGTAAAGGTCGGCACTGCGCCACTCCAGGGTCTTGCCTTGCAAGTCGAAGCTGACCACAGAACGGTCGTAGTAGCCGCCCGTACTGGCTGAGGCACGCCCACTGAAGTTCTCACCGCTCAGCGCCAGCACGCGCTGCCTCTGGGTCACGATCGGTGCGCCGATATAGCTGTAGCCACCGGTGTACGAAGGCGCTGGATCCACGATACTGGTCACCGCGCCGCTATCACGATTGATGATGTAGAGGGCGTCACCCGCATACACATAGTTGTTCACACCATCGGTGGCGGGTGTGTACAGGTCAACCTGGGGCAAGGAGGTGAAGCTGCGCTGCACCCCCGTCTTGGACTTGAACGTGTAGAGGCCCCCGTAATAGCCACCGTTGGTGTTCACGGTTCCCCGTCCCACGAGAGGTGCCAGATAGTGTTCCCATTGGGCGGAAAACGGCGTCTTCCATAGCAAGGCTCCAGACTGGGCATCGAATTGATGCATGTAGGTCGCTTCATGCCCACTGGTCGCCACACTCACATGCCCGTCGTGCAAAGTGGGCGGATTCAGTGCAGGTGTGTCAGCAGGGAACTCGTGCGCCCACTGCACCTGGCCCGTCAATTCATCGAGCACATAAAGCGCCTGCGGACTGAAATAGTCATCGTCCGTGACTGCGATCAAGCCACCAGCCATGGTGACAGGGTTAATGAACCGCATGACGCCGTCAGCGGCGTGAGGGCTGGTCCACTGCCAAACCTGGCGGAACTTGGCAGGCTTGAAGGACTGCGCCACGAAACCCGTGTGCTGAGCATTGCCCTGATAGTTGTCCCAATCGCTCGCAGCCCAAACCGGAGCCACTGGCAGGAACGCGGAAAAAACGAGCGCGACTGCGCTCCGCCCATTGTGAATGCGCATGAATCACCTCCCCTGGGGTTGTAGATGTTGTATCTGCGTAGAGACCATCTCGATCTCCAGCCGCCTCATGTTAGCGGCTATCGCAGCGCACCCTCAAAGTGGTTGGAGGGGAGATGCATCAGCGCATCAGAGAACGGCCCGCGACCGGCAATGACCGACCCAAGGCCCCGCCGGGTCGTCGAATCCGGGAGGACTGGCGAGGCATTGGCCAGGGCCTCACGATCCACGCGAACAAATCGACCGCCTGCAGAATCTGCATTAGGATCAATGGCAATACCTCCTACCGTAGGCGACAAGGGGACACATGATGAAGTTCACGGCATGGATCCGGGCCTTGGCCGGGCGCAGCCGCAGCGAAGCCCCCGAAGACGCGGAGGGCACGTCGTCCAGCCTGATGGCCACCCACCCCCCGGAAGAGGCCGGCCAGGGCGAAATCGGCGGACTGGACTTTGCCGCCGCCATCCGTGCCCATCAGGCGTGGAAGGGACGGCTGCAGGCCGTGGTGAACGGAGAGTCGCAGGAGCAGTTGCGGTCTGCGGACGTCAGCCCGGACGACCGCTGCGTGCTGGGCCAGTGGCTGCACGGCCCGGGCTGCCAGGGCTTTCAGGGCGAGTCCCTGCTCGACACGGTGCGCACGGCCCATGCCCGCTTCCACCTGATGGCGGGTGCGGTGCTGCGGGCGGTCGAGGAGGGCCGCCCCCAGGACGCTCGCCAGTTGCTGGCCAGCGATTACCATCGCGCCTCGGTCCAGGTGCAGGGCAAGCTGGCCGAGCTCTTCCTGCATGCCACGGGCAGCGAACGGGCCACGCCCTGATCCGCTGCCCGGCCAGCGGCCTCAGGCCGCCGGTGCCAGCAGGCGCGTCACGCGCTGCACATAGCCCGCCGGGTCGTCGAGCTGACCGCCTTCAGCCAGCAGGGCCTGGTCGAACAGGATCTGGGCCAGATCGTCGAAACGGGGGTCGTCGGCCAGACGTTTGACCAGCGCGTGCTCGGGGTTGACCTCGAGGATGGGCTGGGCGTCCGGCGCGGCCTGTCCCGCCTGCTTGAGCAGGCGCGCCAGGTGGGCGCTCATGTCGCCCTCTTCCACCACCACGCAGGCGGGCGAGTCGACCAGCCGGGTGGTGACGCGCACATCCTTGGCGCGGCCCTTCAGGGCCTCCTTCAGGCGCTCCAACACAGGCTTGAAGGTCTCGGCCACTTCCTCGGCCTTCTTCTTCTCCTCCTCATCCTGCAGCTGGCCCAGGTCCACGGCGCCCTTGGCCACGCTCTGCAGCATGCGGCCCTCGAACTCGTGCAGGTGCGACAGCAGCCACTCGTCCACACGGTCGGTCAGCAGCAGCACCTCGATGCCCTTCTTGCGGAAGATCTCCAGCTGCGGGCTGTTCTTGGCGGCAGCCAGGCTGTCGGCGGTGATGACGTAGATCGCCTCCTGGCCTTCCTTCATGCGGGCCACGTAGTCGGCCAGCGAGACGCCTTCGTCGGCGTGCGTGGAGGCGAAGCGCAGCAGCTTGGACAGGCGCTCGCGGTTGGCGAAGTCTTCGCCCACGCCTTCCTTGAGCACCGCGCCGAACTCCTTCCAGAAGTCGGCGTACTTGGCCTTGTCCTCGGCGCTGTCGCTGTCGGCCAGGCTCTCCAGCATGCCCAGCACCCGCTTGGTGGAGCCTTCGCGGATGGCCTTCACGTCGCGGCTTTCCTGCAGCAGTTCGCGGCTGACGTTGAGCGGCAGGTCGGCCGAGTCGATCACGCCCTTGACGAAGCGCAGGTAGGCCGGCATCAGGGCCTCGGCGTCGTCCATGATGAAGACCCGCTTGACGTAGAGCTTCACGCCCCCACGCTTGTCGCGGTTCCACAGGTCCATCGGCGCCTTCTTCGGGATGTAGAGCAGCTGCGTGTACTCGCTGCGGCCCTCCACCCGGTTGTGGGTGTAGGCCAGGGGCGGCTCGCTGTCGTAGCTGATCTGCTTGTAGAAGTCCTGGTACTCGGCGTCGGTGACCTCGCTCTTGGAACGGGCCCACAGGGCCGCGGCCTTGTTGACGGTTTCCCACTCGTCGGTCACGACCTGCTTGGCTGCCTCCGCGTCCCAGGTCTCCTGCTTCATCAGGATGGGCAGCGAGATGTGGTCGCTGTACTTGCTGATGATGGCCTTCAGGCGCCAGGTGGAGAGGAACTCGGCTTCCTCGTCACGCAGGTGCAGGATGACGTCGGTGCCACGCTCGGCCCGGGCAATGGCTTCCAGCTCGTACTCGCCGGTGCCCTCGCTGCTCCAGCGCATGGCCTGGTCGGCCGGCAGGCCGGCGCGGCGGCTTTCGACCGTGATGCGGTCGGCCACGATGAAGCCGGAGTAGAAGCCCACGCCGAACTGGCCGATCAGGTTGGCGTCCTTCTTCTGGTCCCCTGAGAGCTTGGCCATGAAGTCGCGGGTGCCGCTCTTGGCGATGGTGCCCAGATGGGCCGCGGCCTCCTCGGCGCTCATGCCGATGCCGTTGTCACGGATGGTCAGGGTCTTGGCCTCGGCGTCGAAGAACACCCGCACCTCGAGGTTGGGCGCGTCCTCGTACAGCTCGGGATGGTCCAGGGCCTCGTAGCGCAGCTTGTCACAGGCGTCCGAGGCGTTGGACACCAGCTCCCGCAGGAAGATCTCCTTGTTGGAGTACAGCGAGTGGGTGACCAGGTGGAGGATCTGCTTGACCTCGGCCTGGAAGGCATGGGTTTGCTTGCTCATCGTTGCGTGAACTCTGGGTCTGTGGGAATGGAATGGGGCCCTGCACGGGCTTCAAACGCGTGATGTGGGGGCGCTCCGCGTTTTTTCAAGAGGCCCCGGAATTCAAACGCCCTGCCAGCACCCCTGGGCTTCGGTGGCCAGGCCCTCGGCCTGCAGCTTGAGCAGGTGGGCCCGCAGCGAGCGCTCTGCCACGGCGTGCCGCGCCGCGGGCACATCGCCGTAGACCTGGGGCAGCAACTCGGCCAGGGGGGCCGGTCCGGATCGGTCGCGCAGGGCGGCCAGCACCTTGGCTTCCCGGGCCAGCCGGTGGTCGATCAGGCGCTGGAACTCGTTCGCCGGCGCCTCGATCAGGAAGCCGTGCCCCGGGGCCAGCCACTGCAACGGCAGCGATTTCAGCCCCTGCAGCGAGGCCAGGTAAGCCGCCATGTCGCCGTCGGGGGGGTTGATCACCACGGTGGAGCCCTGCATCACATGGTCGCCGGTGAAGAGCAGGGCTTCCTCCTGCAGCCACCAGCAGACGTGGTTGGCGGCGTGTCCGGGCGTGTGCACCGCCCGCAGCGTGCAGTCCTCGCCCAGGGGCCAGCATTGCCCGTCCTCGGGCGACGCATGCGGCTCAAAGGCCGTGTCCTGCCACTCGGCGTGCCGGGCCGGCAGGCCGACCAGGCGCGCGCCGGTCAGGGCCTGCAGCCGCCGGGCAGCCGGTGAATGGTCCGGATGGGTGTGCGTCACCAGGATGTGGGTGATGCGCCGGGCCCCCGCCGCGGCCAGCACGGCCTGCAGATGGGCTTCGGTGTGGGCATCCTCGGGCCCCGGGTCCAGCACCGCCACCTCGTGGTGACCGGGCGAGCCGATCAGGTAGGTGTTGGTGCCTGGGCCGGTCATCATCGAACCATTGCCGCAGGTGATGCGCTGCACGCGCGGTGAGAGCGTGACGACGCGCTCTGGCGTGAGCGCGATCCACACATCGCCGCGACCCTCCGGGTCCAGGCGGCCGATCTCGGCATAAGGCAGTTCATGCGGCAGCACGGGGCGCTTGCCCTGGGCGTCCTGGCCCAGGCGCGGGAACTGGCGCTGAACGCGCGTCGCCTGCCGCGCCGCCTCCAAGGCCGCGTCCACCGTGGGATGGGCCGCCAGCCCCTGCAGCAGGGCCCGCGTGACCGGCAGCATGCGCAGGCCCGCCGCCAGAGCCTGGTCGGGCGTCATCCAGGCCAGCTCCAGTGCCTCGCCTGCGTCGGCCTGCGCGTCTTGCCCCTGCGGCGCCCGAGCCAGGAAGAAACGGGTGTCGAAACGGGGCTTCATACCCAGAGGCGTCAGCCAGTGGGCCAGGTAGACCAGCCGGTCCACGGCCAGCATCAACCCCGCCTGGCGCACCCAATCGGCAAAGGACTGGCCGTCCTGCAGGCCCGGGCGGACCACGGGCGCCTGTCGCAGGGCAGCGTCCGGCCCCTCGGCCAACAGCAGCCCCACTTCCTCGAAACACTCACGCACCGCGGCGATGGCGTAGTCCAGGCCGCGACAGGGCAGTTGCATGCGCTGGCTGAACTGGGCGTCCTGGCCCAGCGCGCGGTCGTGCAAGCCCGGGTCGGCCGCATCCAGCACGCCCCCCGGAAACACCCAGACCCCGCTGCGCATGTCGCCATCGCGCACAGCCCGGCGCAGCAGCAGCACCTGCGGGCCACCCTCGGCATCGCGCAGCAGCAGCACGCTGGCCGCGCGCCGGGTGCCGGCCAGCGCGCTGTCATCCGGCCAGGGGCCGCCCGGGGGCCATTGCGCCAATGTGTCCGTCGGGGCATTCATCCATGTCTCCTTTGTCGTGTTCTGTCGGGTCACGCAGACGTCACAGTCTAAGGAGTTCCGCGGCGGCTACAGTGCCGGCATGTCTGACGCCCTGCCGCCCGTCGTGCACCTGCGCATCGAGCCGCTGGGCCGCGTGGTGCCCATCCCCGCGGGGCAAAGCCTGCTGGAGGCGGCCGACGCGGCGGGCATCCGCCTGCCCCGCTCCTGCCGCAACGGCACCTGCCGGACCTGCCGCTGCCACCTGCTGGCAGGCGCGGTTCGCTACCGCATCGACTGGCCCGGCCTGAGCGCCGAGGAACGCGCCGAGGGCGAGGTGCTGCCTTGCGTGGCCGAAGCCCTGGAGGACGTCACCTTGTTGGTGCCCGGCGCCCGGATGCGCTGAACTGTCCTTTCGGCCCCATCGGCTGTCGCAGAACGGTCAGATTCAGGTCTGATCCTTGCTTGGTGTCGCCCATGGCCCGGGCGTGTCCCGGGGCCCCTCGCCGACTGCCCACCCCTGGAGGACACGATGCCTGGATTGCCGAGCCTTTCCTGCCGCAGCTGGCGCCGACTGCTTTGCGCCACCCTCGGATGGCTGAGCCTGGGCCTGGCCCAGGCCGAGGGAGACAGCCTGGTGTTGCACCGGCTCGGCGCTGCGGAAAACGCGGTGGCCGCCCTGCGCGGCCCGGCCCTCTACCTCAAGGGCGATGGTCCGCCGGACAGCGCCTCGTTTGCCGCCTTCCTGCGCCAGGTCTCGGGCGATCGGCTGGATGTGGTGGTGCTGGGGGCCAGCTACCCCGACTGGGAAGGCGAATGCCGCACGATCACGGGGCTGGACCAGGTCAACTCCTGCACCACCATCGTGATCCGCCAGCCGCAGGACGCCGCTGACCCCGCCGTGCTCGACGCGATCCGGCGGGCCGAGGTGGTTTACTTTCGCGGCGGCGACCAGTGCAACTTCATGCACTGGCGCGACAGCCCGCTGCCCGCGGCGGTGCGCCAGGTGGTGCAGCGCGGCGGTGGCACCGGCGGCGGCAGCGCCGGTCTGGCCATCCAGGGCTCGCTGGCGGTGTACGACGGTTGCCAGGGCAGCGTGACCTCACCCTCGGCGCTGGCCGAGCCCTACCGGGACAACGTCAGCTTCAGCGAGCATTTGTTCGACTGGTCTGCCCTGCGCAACACGCTGACCGACAGCCACTTCGTCAAGCGCGACCGGATGGGCCGCATGATGGCCTTTCTGTGCCGGCAACTGGCCGTGGGCCACACGGCCCAGGCGTGGGGTCTGGGCATCAACGAGGGGGCGGCCGTGGTGATTGACCGCAACGGCCTGGGCACCGTCCATGGCGACACGGCCTACATGGTGCTGGCCGACCGCCCTTCGGAAAGCTGCCACCAGGGCGCGGACCCCGTCAGCTATGCCGGCTACAAGGTCTGGCGGCTGGATGCCGGGCAGCAGTTCGACTTCAACCAACGCCCTCGGACCGGCTACTACCGGGTGGACGTGGTCCAGGGCGCCCTCACCACGGACCCCTACGAACCACCCGCTGCGGCCCACACGCTGGCCTTGCGCGAGCCGGATCGCCTGGACGGTCTCTGATCCCGCGGCCGGCCGCGACCCGGCTTGCAGCGCTCAGGCGCCGCTGCGCCGCTCCAGCAGCGCCAGCACCGCAGCGGGCACGCTGCGGCTGAGTGAATCCACCACCTCGGGATCGTCCAGGTCCGCAGCCTCGTTGCCGTCTTGCGCTTCGCCGCCCAGCAGCGCGATGGGCACCAGCAAAGGCCCGATCGCCGGGTCGTCCCAGAGCGGCTCCCAGTCTTCGGCCGCCAGATCGGTGGCCTGCAGGAAGCCGGTGCACCAGTCCCGGGCATCCACCCAGTCGCGTTCGTCGCCTTCGGCCACGCTGAAGATGGGCTCCCACTGCTCGGGATCGTCCCGCCACTGGCAGGCCAGCGCCTGCAGATGGCGCAGCACCAGCACCGTGGTGTTCTTGCGCTGACGCTGGCTGGGAAACGGCGCGGCTTCCTCGCCATCACCGCCCCACACCAGGGGCAGCCACTGGGCCGTGCCCAGGCGCTCCAGCACCCCCGGCAGCAGCCACAAGCCACTCAGATAGCCGTCCATGCCCTCGATGTTCATGGCCGCTTCGCTGGGCAGGGAGGCCAGCAACTCGTCGAGTTGCTGGAGTTCGGCATCGCTCAGCGGGGTGTTGGGCGAGGCGGGATTGAAGTCAGGGTAGTTCATGGCGGGGAAGGATCAGGGCCGGAGGCACCACGTCGCCGACGCGGTGCGCCATTCTCGCGCGGGATCCCCCACCCCGCTCACCAGGTGCCGGTGTTGGGCATCGAGGCCCAGGGTTCGGCCGGGGGCAGCGCACTGCCTGCCTGCAGCAGTTCGACCGAAATCTGGTCCGGCGAGCGCACAAAGGCCATGCGCCCGTCACGCGGCGGGCGCAGGATGGTGACACCCTGGGCCTGCAGCCGGGCGCAGGCGGCGTAGATGTCTGGCACTTCGTAGGCCACATGGCCAAAGTTGCGGCCACCGGTGTAGGCCTCGGGGTCCCAGTTGTGCGTCAGCTCGATCTGGGCGGCGTGGTCGCCCGGGGCAGCCAGGTAGATCAGCGTGAAGCGCCCCTGGGGGTAATCGTCCCGGCGCACCACTTCCAGGCCCAGCGCATCACGCCAGAAGTGCAGGGAGGGCTCGACCTCGGTGACGCGCACCATGGTGTGAAGGTATTTCATGCTCATGCGGTCACTTTACGGGCTTTCGTCTGCCATGAATTGGCACGGGTCTTGCCGTGCATAGTTCACAGCCCACCGGGGCGGGTCGTATCACGGTTTAGGGATAGGGCTGTCACAGGTGAATGTGAAAATTAGGGACAGGTGTATCCCGAAGTTCATGCCCTCGGGCAAAGGCGAAGATCTTGAAACTCACATTTCCTTTCTTCTTCTCCGGCCCTCTGAAGGGGATGACCGGAGCCTGTCTGGCCGTTCTGGCCATCACCAACACCCAGGCCGCGACCGTGCCCGTCACGGGCTACGCGCCCAACGAGATCCTGGCCAACATCCGTGTCGATCTGCTCGACTCGGAGTTCAGCCAGTCCCGCAGCATGTTCACCTGGTGCGATTACCAGGGCCACCTGTGGGTGGGCAAGGTGGATCCGGCCACCGGCAACATCCTCAACCCCACCTACAAGCTGATCGACAGCGACGCCATCACCCCGGCGGAGATGAGCGTCACCACCAATGGCCCGGAGTGGATTTCCACGTCCACCGGCGACCACATCGTCTACACCAAGTTCGTGGCGGGACAGACGCCGTCCGCCAAGTCCGCCCGGCTGGCCTACGCCCAACTGAACGGCGATGGCTCGGTCAACACGGTGTCGGTGCTGGGCCCGGACCTGCCGCGCAACGCCCCCTATGCGAGCGACGACGAGGGCGATGCCACCCCTCGCATCAGCTATGTCGACCAGTACAACCGCCACTACTGGCGCTACCTGAACGACGACACCAGCGAGAAGCAGATCAAGGGCATGAAGGCCACGCCCAAGCCGGTGTCCGTGCGTTTCGTGCGCGGTGCCAATGCACTGGTCTACTCGCAGGAGGTGAACGGCGTGAAGCAGGTCTTCATGCTGAAGATGGACAGCGGCAAGCTGACCCAGATCACCACCGACGACGGTGACAAGGACCTGCGCACCGTGCCCTGGATGTGGTCCGCACCCGAGTTCAGCGGCAAGCTGGTGCTGATGACGACGGTCAACGAGAACCAGCTGCGCTTCTACCGCATGATGGACAAGGACGGCGACGGCGTGTCGACCTGGACGCTGTTCAACACCATTGCCATGCCGACGGGCACCACGGTGGCCTCGCCCGAGCCGTTCATCTACAACGGCAAGTCCTACGTGTCGCTGGCCCTGACCGACACCGCCATCGGCTTCCCGTCCTCGATCTGGCTGAGCACGGTGAACCCCAAGAACGCCGCCTTGTGGAAGGTCAGCGACGACAGCAGCCTGCGCGTGCGCATGGACCCGGAGGTCTACATCACCGACAACGGCCCGGTGGTGTTCTACAACCGCTTCGACCCCAGCAAGGCCACGGGCGACCAGCCGCCCTGGTGCAGCGCCTGCTCGGAGGGGCTGTTCCGCTCGACCTCGGGCATCCTGCCGGGCAACTGAGTCACCTGCCCGCAGCACCCACACCACAGCCGGCCCCGTGCCGGCTGTTCTGTCATTGGCCGAGCCGCACGGCTGTGCCAACATGAACAGCGCCGCAGCACCGCGGCGTTCATGCCCTGGTGGGCGCCCTCCCGCGATGAAGAAACTCCTGCTTGTCCCGCTCGTCCTGGTCGCTCTGACGGTGCTGTCCCTCGTCTTCTTCTGGCACTGGAGCTATTCCACCGGGGATCGCGCCGGCTACCTGCAGAAGTTCTCGCACAAGGGCTGGATCTGCAAGACCTGGGAGGGCGAACTGGCCATGGTCACCCTGCCCGGCACGGTGTCCGAGAAGTTCCTCTTCACGGTGCACGACGAGCAGGTGGCCCAGGGCCTGCGCAAGGCCATGGGACAGCGGGTGGACCTGCAGTACGAGGAGAAGGTCGGCCTGCCGGGCTCCTGCTTTGGCGAAACCCGGCACTTCGTGGTCGGCTTCACCACCGACGGGCCGGTGGCTCCGGTGCCGGGCGCCGCCAATGGTGCCGCGCCGGCCGGCCTCCCGGCCAGCGGCACGGCGTCAGCAGCCGCCGCACCCTGAAGGCGCGACAGCCGCCGCGTCAGGATCAGCCGCGCAGCTTGGCGGTCACGGCGGCGATGCGCTCGCCGTAGAGCTTGGCGGTGGCCAGGTCACCCGAGGGAATTTCTTCCACGCTGGCGTCCGACGGCGACTGCACCAGCAGGCCGACCGAACCACCCAGGTTGTTCACGTCGGCGCGGGTGGCGGCCTTGCTGTTGGCCGGCAGCAGGCCCAGGCTGACCCAGATGCCGCCATGCTGCGAGGCCAGGGTCTGCAGCGCGATCAGCGAGACCTGCTTGTCGCCGTTGAAACTGGCGCTGTTGGTGAAACCGCCGAAGACCTTGTCCTTCCACGCCTGGGTGAACCAGGCCTTGGAGGATGCGTCGGCGAACTTCTTGAACTGCCAGCTCGGGCTGCCCATGTAGGTGGGTGCGCCGAAGACGATGGCGTCGGCGGCGGCCAGCGTGTCCCAGCCGCCTTCGGGCAGGTTGCCCTCGGCGTCAATGGCCAGCAGCTCGGCGCCGCTGCCGGCGGCCACGGCCTCGGCAACCTTCTTGGTGTGGCCGTAGCCGCTGTGGAAGACGATGACGATCTTGCTCATGAAAACTCCTGGTGGGGATGGATGCGAACGCCTGCGGCAGCGCACCCGGAAGGGGGGAATCTGTGGAACAGTCTAGGCAGGCCCGGCCGGTGCGGTGCGGGTCGCGCGTTGAAGCACGCATTCAAATTCCCTGAACTCGCCCCGCCCCCACGATGACCGCCTCTCCCACTGCCCTGCCGCCGATCCGCTCCGACCTGCTGGTCACCGATGAACTCGAGGTGCTGTCCACCCTGGTGCCGCTGGCGGGTCGGAAGATCGTCGAACTGGGCTGCGGCGCAGCCCGGCTGGCGCGCGACCTGCTGGCCCGCCACCCCGGCAGCCAGGTCACCGGCCTGGAGGTGGACCGCCTGCAGCATGACAAGAACCTGGCCGCAGCCCCCGTGGCCGGCCTGCAGTTCCTCAGCGCGGGCGCCCAGGCCATTCCGTTGCCCGACGAATGCTTCGACCTGGCGCTGATGCTCAAGTCCCTGCACCACGTGCCGGTGCACGACATGGGCACGGCACTGGCCGAGGTGGCCCGGGTGCTCAAGCCGGGCGGCCACCTCTATGTGTCGGAGCCGGTCTATGCCGGCCCGCTCAACCGCATCGTGCGGCTCTTCAACGACGAGGGGCCCGTGCGCACCGCCGCCCAGCACGCGCTGGACGAGGCCCTGACCACCGGCACCTGGGCCCAGGTGGCCGAACTGCGCTTCGACACGCCCGCCCACTTCGACAGCTTCGAGACCTTCGAAGCCCGCATGATGCGGCCCAGCTTCGCCCGCCACTACCTGGACGCGAACCGGGTGGCCGAGGTGCGCGCCGCCTTCCAACCCCATCTGGGGCCGGACGGTGCGAACTTCCTGCGGCCCATGCACGTACGCCTGCTGCAGCGGCGGGACTGAAGACCGATCGGTCTCAAGGTCATCGCCGCGCGGGTGCGGGCCGGCGCAGCACCAGGGCCATGCCCGCCACCAGGGGCAGCAGGCCCAGCACGTCCAGCGGATAGAGCCGCTCGCCCAGCAGCCCCACCGCCAGCGCGATGCTGAAGAAGGGGCTGAGCAGGTGGAAGCTGCTGGCCCGGCTGGCCCCGCCCTGGCGCACCAGCCACAGCAGGATCAGCGTGGTGCCCAGCGACACCGGCCCGGCCTGGTAGAGCAGACTGCCCCAGAAGGCCGCACCCCAGTGCACCTGCAGGCCCTCGGTGGCCCAGGCCAGCGGCAGCAGCACCAAGCCGCTGGCCAGCAGCTGGGCACAGGCCACCTGCCAGGGGTCTTCCCGCCCGGCCACGCCCTGGTTCAAGCGCGTGCCCAGCGCCAGGGCCAGTGTGCCCGCGGCGATCAGGCCCACCGCCCAGGGCGCCAGCCCGTCCAGGTGCAGGCGCTGGCCCATGATCAGCAGCACCGCGCCGAAAGCCAGCGCCAGGCCCCAGCCGGCCCGCGCGCCCAGGCGCTCGCGCCCCAGCCAGGCGCCCAGGGCCACCACCAGCAGCGGCGTGGTGCAGACGATGATGGCGGTCAGTGCCGCCGGCACATGCGTCATGCCGCTGTAGGCCAGGCCCAGGTAGACCGCGTTGCTGAGCAGCCCGGCCAGCACCGCCCGGCCCGAGACCCGCAGGCCACGCCGCTGCAGCGCCAGCATGATGGCCAGCCCCCCGCCCACCAAGGTGAAACGCAGCGACAGCAGGGTCAGCGGCCCGCAGGCCGTGAAGCCGATCTTGCCGGCGATGAAGGCCGAGGCCCACAGAAAGCTGAACAGCGTGCCGGCGGCCGCCAGGGCCCAGGGCGAAGGCCCGGGCCGACTCAAGGAAGGGGCGAGGGTGGTGTCCATGGACGACACCTTAGAGGCAGGTCCAACATTTTCAAAGTTGATATTTATCGACTCATCATTGATGATTCGAATGATGAACCCGCGACACCTGGACCTGGACCTGCTGCGCACCCTGGTGGCCATTGCCGACAGCGGCAGCTTCTCGACCGCGGCCGAGCGCCTGGGCCGCAGCCAGTCGGCTGTCAGCCTGCAGGTCAAGCGCCTGGAGGAACAGGTGGGCCAGCCCCTGCTGGACCGGGCCCAGGGCCGGCTCAACGGGCCGACCGAGGAAGGCCGCGCGCTGCTGGACTACGCCCGCCGTCTGCTGCGCCTGCACGACGAGGCCTGCAGTCTGTTCACCGCCCCCGGTGTGTCCGGCCACCTGCGGGTGGGCCTGCCCGAGGAGCTGATGGAAGACGCCTTCCCGGCCGTGCTGCAGGCTTTTGCCCAGGCCTGCCCGCGCGTCACGCTGAGCCTGCGCAGCGACCTGTCGGTGCGCCTGGGTCAGGCGCTGGAGGCCGGTGAGCTGGACCTGGCCATCGTCAAGCGGGTGGGCGCCGGGGCGCCGCAGCCGCCGGCCGGTCAGGGTGAATGGGTGTTGCGCCAAGAGGCCCTGGTCTGGTTCAGCGGCGAGGGCAGCGAGGCGGCCCACCAGCGGCCGCTGCCGCTGGCGGTGTTCCAGGAGGGTTGCGTGTTCCGGGTGGCGGGCCTGGCCGCGCTGGCCCAGGCCGGCATCGAGCCGGCGCTGCGCTTCACCGGCCACAGCGCCACCGGCATCCGCCACGCGGTGGCGGCCGGGCTGGCGGTCACCCCGCTGCTGCGGGGCATGGCCCAGCCGGGCCTGGTGGCGGTGCGCCAGGGCCTGCCGCCGCTGCCGGCCACCGCACTGGTGGCCCGCTGGCGTGGGGCCGAGCCGCTGGCCAGCGCCGCCCATCTGCTGGAGCTGCTGCAGCGCCAGCTCTGGGCACCGGCCGCGCTGCCCGCCTGAACGGCGGACGACTCAGCCCTGCAGCTGGGTCAGCTCGGCCTGGGTCTGGATCACGCGCGACACGATGCCGTAGCCGGTCGCCTCCTCGGCGTTCATCCAGAAATCGCGCTCGATGTCCTGCGCCACCTTGTCCAGCGGCTGGCCGGTCTGCTCGGCGATCACCTTGGCGATGCGGGCGCGGGTGCGGATGATCTGCTCGGCCTGGATGGCGATGTCGGTGGCCTGGCCGCCGGCGCCACCCGCGGGCTGGTGGATCAGGAAGCGGGTGTTGGGCAGGCACAGGCGGCGCTCTTTCGGCGCGGCCAGGTAGATGTGCGCCGCAGCGCTGCCCACCCAGCCGGTGCCCACGGCGTACACCGGCGCATTGACGAAGCGGATCATGTCGTGAATGGCGTCACCGGCCTCCACATGGCCGCCGGGCGAGCAGATCAGCACGGTGATCGGCTTGTCGGACTCCGTGGCCAGGGCCAGCAGGCGACGGCAGGTCAGCTGGGCCAGCTTCTCGTTGATCTCGCCGAACACCATCACGGTGCGCGACTTGCTGGTGAACTGGTCCTCCAGGCGGGTGCTGTCCTCGGGGGTGGCGGGCGTGTCCTTGGCGTCGGCCAGGCGGGTCATGGTCATCTCCTGTGGGGTGCGGGGGCGGCGGGCCAGCGGCGCGCCGATGGTCGGCATTGTGGGCTCATTGTGCGTCGGTCTCGGACGCGTCCTCCCAGCCCAGATGCTGCAGCCGAGCGCGCAACCGGGAGATCTCGGTTTCCAGGTCGGCCACCAGGGCGGCCAGCTCGGGCACGGCGTCGAAGTCGCGCTCCAGCGCGGCCATGCGGCAGGCCCGCTGCAGCATGGCCGCGTCGAAACATTCGGCGGCCTCGCCGGCCACCGCCTGCAGCAGGCCATTGCTCAGGCGCGAGCGCACCCAGTCGGGCGAGAGCGCCCCCACCCGGCAGAACTCGTCCAGGCTCAGCCAAGCCTCGAAGGTGGTGATGTGTCGGCTCATGTCGGTGTCTCCCCGCGCTCGGCCTCGGCCGTGGCCACCTTGCGCGCATCAAAGTCCGTCAGCTCCCGCGCCATCTGCTCGTAGAGCGCCCTGGCCCGCGGTTCCAGCCCGCTGGGCAGCACCACCTGCACCACCAGCTCCAGGTCGCCCGGTGTGGCGGAGGGCAGACCGCGCCCCCGCACCGTCAGGCGCCGCCCGGCCTGGGCGCCGGCCGGCACCCGCACCTTGAGCGTGTGGCCATCGGGCAGGGCCACCGGCACGACGGCGCCCAGCGCCGCCTCCCAGGGCGCCACCGGCAGCCGGCCCACCAGCACGCCGTTCTCCACCTGGAACTGCGGATGGGGCCGGAAGCCCACCTCCAGCAGCAGGTCGCCCGGTGGCTGACCCGGCCCGCCCTGCCCGGCCAGGCGGATGAACTGGCCCGGCCGCACGCCGCGCGGGATCTGCACCTCCAGCACGCGTTCGCGCATCTGCACCCGGCCCTGGGCATCCACCTCGGGGTGCTGCAAGGTCAGGTGGCGCAGGCCCCCGGTGAAGGCGTCCTCCAGGTCCAGCGCGATGCGGGCATGGCGGTCCTCGCCCCGGCCGCTGCCTGCAGGCCGGCGGGCCTGGTGGCGCGCGGCCCCGGCGCGGCCGAAGAGCTGCGAGAAGAAGTCGCTGAACTCGCCCGGGTCCATCTGCTCGAAGCCGCTGCCGGAAAACTCGTAGCCGCTGTCCCAGCCCGGCGGTGGTGTGAAGTGTTCGCCGCCCTCGTGGCCCTGGCCGACCTTGTCGTAGGCCGCCTTGCGCTCCGGGTCGGACAGCACCGCATAGGCCTCGTTGACGTCGCTCATGCGGGAAGCCGCGTCGGGCTCCTTGCTCACGTCGGGGTGGTACTTGCGGGCCAGTTGCCGGTAGGCCTTCTTGATGGCCTCCGGGCTGGCGTCACGCGCCACACCCAGCATCTGGTAGTAATCCTTGAATTCCACGCTGTGTGTCCTCTTCCCGCAGAGATGGCGGCCAGCGGCCGTCGCTTCAAGGGCCAGCTTGGCACAAGCCGGCCCCGCGCGCCACCCGTCAGGGCAGCACGGCCTCGAAACGGGCGATCCAGCGACCCAGTTCGTTGTCGTTGCCGATGCCCAGCTTGGCGAACAGGTTGGCCCGGTGCGTCTCGACCGAGCGCGGGCTGCATTCGGGCACCAGGGCGCGGGCGATGGCCTTGTTGGACCAGCCCAGCGCCACCCAGCGCGCCACCTCGCGCTCGCGCGGGGTCAGCCCGGCCCACAGGCCACGGGCCTGGGCGCGCTCGGCCGCCTCGGCCAGGGCCGGTGGCAGCTTGGCCAGCAGCGCGCCGGTGTCGGGCTTGACGACCCAGTCGAAGGCGCCCTGCTTGACGGCCGCCAGCGCGGTGGGAATGTCGCCATGGCCGGACAGGAACAGCACCACCTGCGGGCTGCGGGCCGCCCGCAGGGCCTCGAAGACCTGCAGGCCACTCAGGCCGCCCAGACGCAGGTCCAGGATGACGCAGCCCGGCTGCTGCGGGTCCACCGCAGCCAGGAAGTCCTCGCCACTCTCGAAGCCCTGCACCGCCAGGCCCTGCGGAAACAGCAGCATCACCAGCGAGCGGCGCACGGCCTCGTCGTCGTCGACGACATAGACGGGCAGCTGGACTTTCGGCGCGGCGGTCATGACAGGGATCTGAGCATCAGGGGGCCAGGGGCAGGCTGAATTCGAACACGGCGCCACCGCCCTCGCGCGGGTGCCAGTTCAGCGCACCGCCATGGGCCTCGGCGATGGTGCGGCAGATTTTGAGGCCCAGCCCCAACCCCTCGGCCTTGGTGGTGAAGAAGGGGGCAAAGAGCTGCTCTGCATGGGCCGGCGCCACGCCGGGGCCATGATCGGCCACGCTGAACAGCATCCGGGCGCCATCGGCCCGGGCGCTGAGCTCGATGCGTCGCCGCTCGGGCGGTTGCCCCTCCAGCGCCTGCAGGGCGTTGAGTACCAGGTTGAGCAGCAGTTGCTCGGCCAGCACGCGGTCGGCCAGCACCGGCGGCAGGCCGGCCGGCAGGGCCCGGCCGATGCGCACGCGCCGGGCGGTGATCTCGGGCTTGAGCCAGCCGAGCACGGTGTCCACCAGTTCATCCGCGCCGAAGCGCTCGGCCAGGCCGCTGCCCTGGCGCACCATGCCGCGGATGCGGCGCACAATCTCCGAGGCCCGCTGGGCCTGGGCCCGCACGTCCTGCAGACTCTGCACCAGCAGGTCGGGCGGCCCGCCCTGGGACAGCGCCTGCGCAGCGGCGGCGAAGTTGGACAGGGCCATCAGCGGCTGGTTGAGCTCGTGGGCCAGGGTGGAGGCCATCTCGCCCAGACTGGCCAGGCGACCCGCCCGCTGCAGCTGGGCCTCCTGGGCCCGCTGGCGCTCCTCGGCCCGCTTCTGCTCGGTGATGTCCACCACCGAGCTCATCCAGCCGCGCTGCACGCCGTCGGCATCGATCAGCGGCGCGGTGTAAACCATGGTGACCACGTCGTGCCCGGCCTTGTGCCGCACGCGGGACTCGAAGCCACTGCGCTCGGCCTGGCCGGCCAGCGAGGCGTTGCTGTCGCTCCAGTGCTTCTCCAGATCGTCCGGGTGCCAATAGGGGTACGGCGGGCGCTGGCCCAGCAGTTCCTCGGGTTCGTAGCCGGTCATCTGGCACAGGGCCCGGTTGACGTAGATGATGGTGCCGTCCAGGTCGCGTGCCCGCATGCCCACCAGCAGCGATTCCTCCATCGCATGGCGGAAGGCCTGGGCCTCCTGCAGCTCGCGGGTGCGGTCGGCCACGCGCTGCTCCAGCTCGCGCCGGGCACTGCGCTGCTCGGCATAGCGGCGCTCGCGCAGGCGCCAGTACAGCCCGCCCATCACCAGCAGCGCCATGGCCAGGGCCGCCATCGCCCAGGCCTGGTCGCGCACCTGCAGGATCTCGTCGCGGTCGGTCATCACGGCCAGCGTCCACCCATAGTCGGGCAGGGGCTGCGCCAGGGCCAGGAAGCTGCGGGACCGCCCATCGACGCGGGTGCGCAAGACGAAGGCCCCCTCGGCCTTGGCCGGCTGGGTCCGCCAGGGCATGGGGCTCAGCACCGTGCCATGGCCGTAGGCCTCGGTGTCGCGCAGGGCGGCCTCGTCGGCCGGCGTCAGCGCCCGGGTGGTGTGGTAGCGCCAGTCGGCATAGGTGGCCAGGAAGGCCACACCATGCTCGTCCAGCAGCAGCACCGGGTCGTGCGCACGGGCCCAGGTGGCGGCCACCTTGTCCAGCGACAGCTTGACGATCACGACACCCAGCACAGCCCCGTGCGCGCGGATGGCCTCGGCCACGAACAGGCCGGGGTGGCCGGTGGTCAGGCCCACCCCGTAGAACAGGCCGGTGCCGCCCTGCAGTGCGCGGGTGAAGTAGGGCCGGCGGGCGTAGTTGCGGCCGACGAAGCTCTCCGGCGTCCCCGCGTTGCTGGCCGCCAGCGCATTGCCGGCCGGGTCCATCACATAGACGGCCAGGGCGTCGGCCCGGCGGCCGATCTCGGCCAGATCCTCGTTCACCCGTTCGCGCAGGACGGCATCGCCCGGCGCCGCCAGCAGGGCCCGCACGGCCGGCTGGCGCCCCACCACGGCCGGCAGGTAGCTGTACTTGCCGATGACCCCGCGCAGGCCCAGGGCGTGCAACTCCTGCGCCGAATGCAGAGCGGCCAGACGCTGGTCTGTCTCGTGCCGCTCGGCCCACCAGCCGGCCAGCCACACCGGCACCGACGCCAACACCAGCAGCAGGACCCAGCGCCCCCAGCGGCGCTGGCGGAGCGGTGCGGTTGGAACGGCCGGGAACGCGGTGGCGGACATGGACACCCCGCATCTTGGCAGATGGGCGGCGGCAGGCGCCCTCCTCCGTAAATCTACGCAGAGTCCCCCGGGCGCGCTTGCGGATGCCCCGACGCCACCGACTCGACACACTCGAACCCAGGCACGGCCGCAGGGGCGGACGTGCGTTTGATGCACCGAGGAGACAAACCCATGCCCCCCGCCACCACCCTGAGCGCCGGCGCCGTGCCGGCGCCGTCCACCACCCCGGCCGCCGACGAGGCCATCTCGCTCAAGCGCCTGAAGGCCATCATCGTCGGCTCCATCGGCAACCTGGTCGAGTGGTACGACTTCTACGCCTATTCGGCCTTCGCGCTGTACTTCGCCTCGTCCTTCTTCCCGAAGGAGGACCCGACGGCCCAGATGCTGTCCACCGCGGGCATCTTCGCGCTGGGCTTCTTCATCCGTCCCATCGGCGGCCTGCTGTTCGGCTACATCGGCGACCACCTGGGCCGCCGCACCGCGCTGATGGCCTCGGTGCTGCTGATGTGCGGCGGCTCGCTGCTGATCGCCTGCTCGCCCACCTACGCCAGCGTGGGCGCCCTGGCTCCGGTGCTGCTGCTGCTGGCCCGCCTGCTGCAGGGCCTGAGCCTGGGCGGCGAGTACGGCTCCAGCGCCACCTACCTGTCGGAGATGGCCACCTCCAAGCACCGCGGCTTCTACGCCAGCTTCCAGTACGTCACGCTGATCGGCGGCCAGCTCACCGCCCTGGTGCTGCTGCTGGTGCTGCAGCACCTGCTGCTCACGCCCGAGGAGCTCAAGGCCTGGGGCTGGCGCATCCCCTTCTTCGTCGGCGCCGGCCTGGCCCTGACCGCGCTGTGGATGCGGCGCGACCTGCCGGAAACGGCGTCCTTCGAGAAGGCCAAGGCCCGCTCGGGCGGCCAGAAGATGGGCGGCCTGCGCCAGCTGATGCAGTACCCGCGCGAATGCGCCATCGTGGTCGGCCTGACCATGGGCGGCACGCTGGCCTTCTACGTCTACACCACCTACATGCAGAAGTTCCTGAAGCTGTCGGTGGGCCTGACGGACACCCAGACCACCGCCGTCTCGGCCGCCAGCCTGGTCTTCGCGCTGCTGCTGCAGCCGCTGTACGGCATGCTGTCGGACAAGATCGGCCGGCGCCCGCTGCTGGTGGGCTTCGCCCTGCTGGGCACCCTGCTGACGGTACCGCTGCTGACCGCCATCCAGCACGCCCAAGGTCCCTGGGAGGCCTTCGCGCTGATCGCCTGCGCCTGGCTGATCGTCTCGGGCTACACCTCGATCAACGCGGTGGTGAAGGCCGAGCTGTTCCCCGCAGCCATCCGCGCCACGGGCGTGGGCGTGCCCTACGCCTTCGCGGTCTCGGTGTTCGGCGGCACGGCCGAGTACATCGCCCTGTGGTTCAAGCAGGGCGGCCACGAATCGGGCTTCTACTGGTACGCCACCGCGGTGATCGGCTGCACCCTGCTGGTCAACCTCTTGATGCGCGACACCAAGAAGACCTCGGCCATCGACGCCGAACAGACGGCCTGATCCTTCCCGGCGCCTGAAAACAAAGGCCCGGCACCGTGAGGTGTCGGGCCTTTTTCATGGTCGTTTCAGCGAAGTGCCGCTCAGCGCAGGTTGCCGGTGTGGCCCAGCGAATAGCGGCCCGGCTGCGGCCAGACGGTCAGGCCATGCGGTTCCTGACCGACCTTGACCTTGTCCACCACACCGGTGCTGGTGTTGATGCGGTAGACCACGTCGTCGAAGCGGCCTGACAGCCACAGCCACTGGCCATCGGCGCTCACATTGCCCATGTCGGGGCTGCCACCACCGGGAATGGGCCACTGGGCCACGATCTTCTCGCTGGCGAAATCGACGACGGTGACGCTGCCAGCACCCTTGGGCTTGCCGTGGATCTTGTGCGAACCGCGGTTGGCCACGTAGAGCTTGCTGCCGTCGCGGCTGGGGTACAGACCGTGGGCGGCCACACCGGTGGCGATGAAGCCAACCTCGGTGAAGGTGGCGGCATCGATCACGTGCACGCCATCGGCCTCCATGTCGGCCACGTAGTAGCGCTTGCCATTGGGCGAGATGCGGATGTCCTGCGGCATGCCCTTCTGGGCCGAGCAGACCTCGCTGCCCGGCGGGCCACCGTCCACCGGACCGGCCGCCTTGAAACGGGTCGAAGGCATCTTCAGCTTCAGGTAGCCCAGCACCTGGCGGTTGACCAGGTCGATCCGGGCCACGCTGCCCTGGAACTCGCAGGTGAACAGGGCCTCGCGCCCGTCGATGGAGAAATCGGCGTGGTTGATGCCGCCGCACTGCGGCACGTCGATGCTGTACTGCATCGCCAGCGTCTTGGGGTCGCGGAAGTCCAGGCGGTGCCGGGCCTCGGCCACGACGATGGCGGACTTGCCGTCGGGCGTGAAGTACAGGTTGTAGGGATCGTCCACCTCGATCGACTCTCCCGGCTTGCCGGTGCGCGGGTCGATGGGGGTCAGGCTGCCGTCGGTGCGGCGCTCGGCATTGTTGGCCACCCAGAGGGTGCGCAGATCCCACGACGGCACGATGTGCTGCGGCCCGCGGCCCACCTTGAAGGTGTCGACCACCTTGAGCGTGGCCGGGTCGATGACCGACACGCTGTTGCCGCGCAGGTTGGGCACATAGACCCGCTGCAGATCGCCCTGCAGGGCCGGGCTGAGATGACCCGAAGCGGTTTCGCTGTAGAGGTTGGCCGGATTCACCACCCGTGGCATGCCGGGCACGGTGGCGGGCGTCGGCGCAGGTGTGGGCACCGCAGCAGGTGCGGCCGCATGGGCGTACAGGGCGGCCACGGCAGCGGTGGCACCGATCAGTGCGCCCGCCCAGCCCAGGCGGCGGCGTGTGGAGACGGTCGAGGAGATCAAGAGAAGGTCCTGGGAATGGAAACCGACCAACCGGTCAATGGGAAGGGGTGGAAGGAGACGGCAGCTGCGCGCGCAGCGCCGCCACCGAAGTGTCGATGATGTGGCGGATGCCGGGCTGACCCAGCGCAGAAGTGGCGCGCGCCGGCTGGCCCCGCACGCCATCCGCCCCATGGTCAACGCCGGCGGTGCGCAGACGGTCGACACGCACCAGCGAAGGATCGACCGCCATCATCAGCGCGGTGTCGGCCAGGCCGGCGTGCAGGCCGATCTCGGCGGTGGAGAAGCCCTGGGCCTTGAGCATGCCGTCGAAGTCCTCGGCGGCACGGTAGTACCCGGTCAGGGCGATCACGGCTGGCCCATCCGCACCACCCTTCCATTCCTTGTTCAGGCGATTCGCCACGGTCTCCAGGCTGTGCTGGTAGCCCCCGTGGTCGCCCAGGAAGACGACATGGCGAAAGCCATGCTGGTGGAAGCTGCGGGCCGTGCCTTCCAGCACGCCTTCGAAGACCGGGGTGGGAATGGAGATGGTGCCGGTGAAGCGCATGTGGCCCTGGGGCGGCGTGACCGTGCCCTCGGGCACATAGGCCAGCACCGGCGCCACCACGGCACGGCCCCAGGTCCGGGCGATCTCGCCGGCCAGGAAGTGGACCCGCACGTTGTGCTTGCCCAGCGCCATGTGCGGGCCGCTCTGCTCGGTGGCCCCGATGGGCACCAGCACCGTGTCCACGCCAGCCTGCTGACGCGCCTGGAGCTCGGTGGTGGTCAGGTCCGCCAGGTCCACCGACGCCGCGGGCCCGGTTGGGGGAGAGGCCGCCAGCACCTGGGAAAACCCCGCCCCCCAGAGCAAGGTGACAGACAGGCCACGCAGGAACCGACGCCGCGGAAAAGTGAACCAACGCATGGTGGGAATTGTCGCCGCCGCCGGGGGGTTCCTGACTCCGCCGCGGCCCCCACGCCACACCTGGTGCGCAGCTTGCACACCGGTGTGGGCCTGCAAACCCGTTCTTGCGGAGGCATCATGAGCCCAGTGGACCGTTTGATCGAACAGCACATCCTGGAGGCCGAATTGCGCCAGCGCCACATCGACGAGGCGATGGCGGCGACCGAGCCGGCCGCCCAAGCGGCAGGGGCACCACAGACCCCGGCATCCCCCCAGGCGCCGGCCCCTCAGGGGGCGCTCGAGGCGATCGGCACGGAACTGGAGAAGGCGCTGGCCGCCGTGATGGAGCCCGGCCACCGCTGAAACAGGGGCCGGTCCCGGCCTCAGGGCCGGGGTGCCACCGACGCGGCGGTCTGCCCGAAGAGCAGCTTCTTGCCGGCCTCGGTCACGGCGGAGCGGCCGCTGAAGGGCTCGCTCTGCGCCACCGCGTAGGCCCGGGCCGTGGCCGGCCGGGCCGCGACGGCGGCAAACCAGCGCGACAGGTTCGGAAAGTCGGCCAGGCGTTGCTGCTGCCGCTCCCAGGGCACGATCCAGGGGTAGATCGCCATGTCGGCGATGGTGTAGGCCTCGCCGGCGACGAAGGGCACCCAGGCCAGACGGCGGTCCAGCACGCCGTAGAGCCGGTTGGTCTCCTTGACGTAGCGCTCGATGGCGTAGGGAATCTTCTCCGGCGCATAGGTGCCGAAGTGGTGGTTCTGCCCGGCCATCGGGCCCAGGCCGCCCACCTGCCAGAACAGCCACTCCAGCACGGCCTTGCGGCCGCGCAGGTCCGTGGGCAGGAAGGCGCCGTGCTTCTCCGCCAGGTACAGCAGGATGGCGCCGGACTCGAACAGGCTCAGCGCCTCACCGCCATCGGCCGGGGCCGGGTCCACCAGGGCCGGCATGCGGTTGTTGGGCGACAGGGCCAGGAACTCGGGCTTGAACTGGTCACCGGCACTGATGTTGACCGGGTGAATCTCGTAGGGCTGCCCCAGTTCCTCCAGCATCATCGTGATCTTGTGGCCATTGGGCGTGGGCCAGTAATGCAGCGCATAGGGCGGTGAGGAAGCGTTCGTCATGGACAGGCTTTCTGAACGTGCAAGCACGGAGTTGCTCCATTCTGGTACGGGGCGAATCCCCCTGATGGGCCTGCGCCCAGGGTTCCGCCCCGTACCAGGCGGAGCCTCGGATTTCTACACTGTGACGCAAGCGGCAGCCCCTCGGCTGCACAAGGAATGGCCATGCTCCGATTGAATCTCCTGACCGCCGCGCTGGCGACTGCGTTGTGCGCGGCGGCGCAGGCCGCACCCCACGCCTATGTGCCCAACGAGGGTTCGGGCACGCTCAGCGTGATCGACACCCAGACCGACACGGTGGTCGCCGAGATCCCGGCCGGCAAGAAGCCCCGCGGCACGGTGGTCACACCCGATGCGCGCACCGCCTTCGTGACCGACCAGCCCGCCGGGGCGCTGAACGTGGTCGACCTGGTGGCCGGCAAGCTGGTGGGCAGCATCCCGCTGGGCACCTCGCCCGAGGGCGCCGGCATCTCGGCCGATGGCCGCTGGGTGGCCGCGGCGGTGGAGGAAGGCAACGAGGTGATGTTCATCGACACGAGCACCCGGCAGAAGGTGTTCGAGGTGAAGGTCAAGGGCCGCAACCCCGAGCACGCGGTGTTCTCGCCCGATGGCAAGACCGTGATCGTCAGCGCCGAGGAAGGCGAGGCGGTGGACGTGATCGACTTTGCCAGCCGCAGCGAGGTGGCACAGATCCCGGTGGGCGCGCGGCCCCGCGGCATGGGCTTCTCGCCCGATGGGAAGTTCGCCTGGGTGGCGGCCGAAACGGCCAGCGAGGTCTACAAGATCGACACCGCCAGCTGGAAGATCGTCGGCCAGGTGAAAGTCGGCCTGCGCAGCAACGGCATCGTGGTGCACCCGGACGGCCAGCGGGTCTTCGTCTCCAACGGCGGCGACCACAACGTCATGGTGATCAACACCCAGACCCTGGCGGTGCAGGCCACCATCCCGGTGGGCCAGCGGCCCTGGAACATGGCGCTCACCCCCGACGGCCAGAAGCTCTACGTCGCCTGCGGCCGCTCCGGCGCCGTGTCGGTGATCGACCTGACGAAGAACGAGAAGATCAAGGACATCCCGGTGGGCAAGCTGCCCTGGGGCGTGGCCATCCGCTGAAGCCACCACCAGCGCAGTCCCCAAAAACAAAGGGCGGTCCGAGGACCGCCCCTTTTCATGGCCGAACCGCGGTTCAGCCTGGCATCACAGCACCCAGCCGACGTGGGCCGGCACCTGGCCATCGATCGCCATCATCACGCTCAGGGCGGAGATGGTGACGGTCGAGAACAGGAAGACCTGTCGTGCCCAGCGGCGGTCGTCCACCGCCGGCTGGTAGCCGGCCAGCGCCATCTTCAGCCACCACAGGCTGGTGGCCACCGCCACCGCCAGGTAGCCGTAGCCGGCGTAGCCGCCCACCACCAGCAGCACGGTCGCCGCGGCAAAGGCCAGGATGTAGAGCACGATCTGGCGCTTGGCCTCGGAGATGCCGCGCACCACCGGCAGCACCGGGATCTGCGCCGCTTCGTAGTCCTTGAAGCGGAAGATCGCGATGGCGTAGGAGTGCGGCATCTGCCACAGGCAGAACATCAGCAGCAGGATCAGCGCACCGGTGTCGAAGCGACCGCTGGCGGCGCAGTAGCCTGCCACCGGCGGCACCGCGCCGGAGAGGCTGCCCACCACCGTGCCGTAGACCGAGCGGCGCTTCATCCACAGGCTGTAGACGCCCACGTAGATGAAGTAGCCGAAGGCCGCGCAGGCCGTGGCCAGCGCATTGGTCCAGATGGCCAGGGTGGCGAAGCCCGCCAGTCCCAGCACCAGGCCGTGCGCGAAGGCCGCCCGCACGCTCATCGCGCCGGTGACCAGCACCCGTTTCTGGGTGCGGGCCATGCGGCTGTCGATGTCGCGGTCGATGCAGTTGTTGATCGCGCAGCCCGAGGCCACCACCAGCGACAGACCGATCGCGGTGGCCAGCATCAGCCCCCAGTCCAGGGCGTGGCCCTGGCTGGCGAGCAGGAAGCCGCCGAAGGTGGCGATCAGGTTGCCGCCGGTGATGCCGGGCTTGGTGACCTGGAAGTAACGGCTGAGCTTCAAGTCGGCCTCGCTCAGCGCAGCATCAGCGCGTCGGCGGTGGTGATGATCCAGATCGACAGACCCACCAGCAGCACGATCACCATCGCCGTGAAGGCGAAGGAGAAGGTGTTGACCTTGCCGGATTCGGTCGTGAAGTTCAGGTGCAGGAAGTACTTCAGGTGCACCAGGATCTGCACCACCGCGAAGATCAGGATGCCGGCCGTGGCCGCCGAGGCGGTGAAGTGGCCGCTCATCACGATCCAGAACGGGATGGCCGTCAGGATCACGGACAGCGCGAAGCCGACCAGGTAGCTCTTGACGCTGCCATGGTCCTCGGCGGCGTGTTCATGCGAAGCGGCGCTCATCACAGCACTCCCTTCAGGTAGACGACGGTGAAGACGCAGATCCAGACGATGTCCAGGAAGTGCCAGAACAGGCTCAGGCAGCTCAGGCGGGTCATCAGGCGGTCGCTCAGGCCGGACTTGACGGTCTCGATCATCAGGATCGCCATCCAGATCAGGCCGGAGGTCACGTGCAGCCCGTGCAGACCCACCAGGCCGAAGAAGGCCGACAGGAAGGCGCTGACCTGCGGGCCGTGGCCCTCTTCGATCATGTGGTGGAACTCGTTGACTTCCATCCCGATGAAGACCGCGCCGAAGACGAAGGTCAGGGCCAGCCAGGCCAGCACGCCCGACTTGTTCTTCTTGTGCCCGGCGATCATCGCGAAGCCGTAGGTGATGGAGCTCAGCAGCAGGGCCGCCGTTTCCACCATCACATAGGGCAGGTCGAAGATCTCGCGGCCCATGGGGCCGGTGGCCACGTTCCGGTACAGCACTGCATAGCCCGCGAACGCCGTCGCGAACAGGATGCAGTCGGTCATCAGGTAGAGCCAGAAGCCCAGCACCGTCTGGGAACCGGTGTCGTGGTGCTCGTGCTCGTCGTGCGCGCCGTGCGCGTGCTCAGCAACGTAGGTGCTCATGTCGGTTCACTCGCTCTCAGGCCGTGGCCACGCCGGCGCTGCCGGGCAGGGCCTGGCCGTCGGCCTGGGGTTGCACACCAGCCTGGGCCGCGCGCACCTTGGCCAGGTGGGCGTTCTCGGTGGCCAGGATCTCGTCGGGCTGGATGTAGAAGTCCTTGTCCGGGTCGTAGGCACGGCCCAGGACGCCGGCCACGATGCACAGCAAGCCCACGATGGCCAGCCACCAGATGTGCCAGATCAGCGCGAAGCCCATGGCCAGCGTGAACAGGCCGATGACCACGCCCCAGGGGGTGTTCTTGGGCATGTGGATCGGCGCGTACTTGGCCGGTTGCTGGTAGGCCACGCCCTTTTCCTTCATGTCGGTCCAGGCGTCCACGTCATGCACCGTGGGGATCACGGCGAAGTTGTAGGCCGGAGGCGGCGAGGAAATGGACCACTCCAGGGTGTGACCGTTCCAGGGGTCGCCGGACAGGTCCAGGGCCTGGGCCTGCTTGCGCTGCATCAGGCTGACGGCCAGCTGCAGCAGCTGGAAGGCGATGCCCAGGGCGATCAGCGCGGCACCGACGGCGGCCACGTACAGGTACGGGGTCCACAACGGGTTGTCGGTGTGGTTCAGGCGACGGGTCATGCCCATGAAGCCCAGGGCATACAGCGGCATGAAGGCGATGAAGAAGCCGACCTGCCAGCACCAGAACGCGGCCTTGCCCAGGGTGGGGTTCAGCTTGAAGCCGAACACCTTGGGGAACCAGAAGGCGAAACCGGCCAGGTAGCCGAACACCGCGCCACCGATGATGGTGTTGTGGAAGTGGGCGATCAGGAACAGGCTGTTGTGCAGCACGAAGTCCGCACCCGGCACGGCCATCAGCACGCCGGTCATGCCACCGATCGAGAAGGTCACCATCGCACCCAGGATCCAGAAGATCGGGGGTTCGAAGCGCAGACGGCCGCGGTAGATGGTGAACAGCCAGTTGAACAGCTTCACGCCGGTGGGCACCGAGATGACCATCGTGGCGATGCCGAAGAAGGCATTCACGTCGGCGCCGGAGCCCATCGTGAAGAAGTGGTGCAGCCAGACCATGAAGCCCAGCACCGAGATCACGCCGGAGGCGATGATCATCGAGGTGTGGCCGAACAGGCGCTTGCCGGTGAAGGTGGAGACCACTTCCGAGAAGATGCCGAACGCCGGCAGGACCAGGATGTACACCTCAGGGTGACCCCAGGCCCAGAACAGGTTCAGGTACATCATCGCGTTGCCGCCGGCATCCGCGGTGAAGAAGTGGAAGCCCAGGTAGCGGTCCAGGCTCAGCATGGCCAGGGCGCCGGTCAGGATCGGGAACGAGGCGACGATCAGCACGTTGGCCCAGGTGCAGGTCCAGGTGAAGATCGGCATCTGCATGAGCTTCATGCCGGGGGCTCGCATCTTCCACACGGTCACCAGGAAGTTGACCGCGGTCAGCGTGGTGCCGATGCCGGAGATCTGCAGGGCCCAGGTGTAGTAGTCCACGCCCACGTCCGGGCTGAAGCCCAGCTCGGCCAGCGGCGGGTAGGCCACCCAGCCAGTGCGGGCGAAGTTGCCCACGCCCAGCGACAGGTTCACCAGCGCCGCGCCCGCCACCAGCAGCCAGAACGACAGCGAGTTCAGGAACGGGAAGGCCACGTCACGCGCGCCGATCTGCAGCGGCACCACGATGTTCATCAGGCCCGTCATGAACGGCATGGCCATGAAGATGATCATGATCACGCCGTGGGCGGTGAAGATCTGGTCGTAGTGTTCCGGCGGGAAGATGCCGAGGTTGCCCCCGGTGGCCATGGCCAGCTGGCCCCGCATCATCGCGGCGTCGGCGAAGCCGCGCAGCAGCATCACCATGGCGACGATGATGTACATCACGCCGATCTTCTTGTGGTCCACCGAGGTGAGCCACTCGTTCCACAGGTAGCCCCACTTGCCGTACTTGGTGATCAGGGCGACGATCACCAGCCCCATCAGACCGGCCCCGGCCAGCGTGCCCATGATGATGGGCTCGTGCAGGGGGACGGCGTCCAGGCTCAGCTTGCCCAAAAACGTCGACATCGCGTTACTCCTTGGTGGCGGCCACAGGCTCGCACAGCGCCTTGCTCAGCGCGGCCAGCTTCAGGTCGTCGTCAGTGGCGGCCAGCGACTGGCGGCCTGCCATGTACTTGTGCATCACGGCGTCGAACAGACGCGGCTCCGCGGCGGTGAAGTAAGCCGGCAGGTTGTTCTCGCTCGGCTGGGCCAGCGCCAGGTAGGCCTGGGCATCCAGCGGGGTGGCCTGGGTCTTGACCTTGGCCACCCAGGCCTGGAAGTCCTCGGGGGTCTCGGTGGCGATGGCCTTGAACTTCATGCCCGAGAAGCCGGCGCCGCTGTAGTTGGCGGACATGCCGTCATAGCTGCCGGCCTCGTTGGCCAGCAGGTGCAGCTTGGTCTCCATGCCGGCCATGGCGTAGATCTGGCCGCCCAGCTGCGGGATGAAGAAGGAGTTCATCGCCACATCGGAGGTGATGCGGAAGTTGACCGGCGTGTCCTTGGGGAAGGCCAGCTGGTTGACCGTGGCGATGCCCAGGTCCGGGTAGATGAACAGCCACTTCCAGTTCAGGGCCACCACGTCCACCTTGATCGGCGTCTTGGCCGAATCCAGCGGGCGGTACGGGTCCAGCTTGTGGGTGGTTTCCCAGGCCAGGATGGCCAGGCCGATCACGATGACGACGGGAATCGTCCAGACCACCACTTCAATTTTCGTGGAGTGGGCCCACTTGGGGGTGTAGACGGCCGCGCTGTTGCTGGCCCGGTACTTCCAGGCGAACACCAGGGTCATCAGGATGACCGGCACGACCACCAGCAACATCAGGAAGGTGGCGGTCAGGATCAGTGACTTCTCGTCGGCACCGATCGGCCCTTTCGGGTCGAGGATGCCGCCCTTGCAGCCCGACAGGAGCGTGGCCAGCAGGGCTGTGCCAGCGCCCAACCAGCGGGTGGGTCTTGAGTTAATCGTCATACGACTGGATGGTTGAGGAAGATTCGGGAACCGCAGGGCGGCAGGACGATCGGTGCCGGGAGCAGCCGGCGTTCGGGAGGCAGGACCGGCGCACCAGGCGCCAGCCCGGCATCAGCCCGGTGAGGCGGATGCCTCCACCCCAGACGGCGGACCGGCCGGGGACTCGGCACCAGGCGGCCACGCTGCCACCGGGCCGAACGCAGCCGCGCCTGCGCGCACGGCGCAGACGTCACCCAGGCGCCAGAGCGACTGGCGCGGTTGATGCTTCCGGTTCATGTGGCTGGCCCTGCGGCATACCGTCCACCCTATTGATCTGGCGCACGAGGCCAGGGGGCGATGATTGATGTGCCGCAATACTGGTACTTGACCTAGATTGTAGGCGCTGCGCTGGTTAGCTCCATTGACGGGGCTAACGTGTCGGAATAAGTTGCAAAGTTTTGCCGACTTGCGCTAGGTCATATTTGGACCTATGCAAGGCCCCCGCCGAGCCCCAGTCCGGGGCGGGCCAGAGCGTCTCTGAGCGGCGGTCTTCAAGGCCGCGCGTCGGCGCCCCACAGCTCGGCCACGGTGTCTCGCACGGCCGCCACCGCCGGGATGGACAGCGCCTCGGGCGAGCTGACCCAGCACAGCCAGGTCTGCCCCTCCCAGCCGGGGTAGATGCGGACATGGCCCTCGCGCTCGGCCGCCTGGGCCTGGTCGCGGCGCATCAGCCCCACGCCCAGCCCGCTGACCACCATGCTGCGCAACGCCCCCTCGGTGTCGGCCATCACCCCGCCAGGCACGCTGGCCCCCGCGGCGGCGAACAGGCGCTCGAGTTGCACCCGCAGGCCGCACTCGGGTGGCGTGGCCACCCAGGGCAGTCCCACCAGGGCAGTCAGGCTGTCAGGCATGCCTGAATCCGCCATCCGCTGTGGCAACGCTGCAACAACCTGACAAGGTTGTAAGCGAAGGAGATCCAGGCCTTCCAGCTGTTCGTGCTCGCTGAGGACCCAGGCGCAGTCCAGTTCGCCCCGGCGCACCGCCTGGATCGCCTGCATCGAGATGCCCTGACGCAGCTGCAACGCCACCTGGGGATGCGCCTCGGCCAGGCGAACGAACACCTCGCCCAGGCGCAGCGCCACCGGGTCGCTGACCGTGCCCATGCGCACCACCCCACGCACCTGCCCACGGATCTGCGCGGCCGCCACCTGCATGGCCTGCGCAGCGGCCAGGGTGCGCTGCGCCTCTGTCAGCAAACGCTGACCTGCCAGGGTGAGCGACATGCCGCGTGGGGTGCGATCGAACAGGCGGACCCCCAACTCTTCCTCCAGGGCCTTGAGCTGGGCGCTCACGGCCGGGGCGCTGGTGAAGACCCGCTCAGCCGCGCGGGTCAGGTTGCCCTCGGTCGCCACCGCCACGAAGGTCTTGAGCTGGTAGATCTCCATGGGCGGCGATTCTCCGCGGGCGGCGCCAGGCGCGTATCTTGATTTTCCGAAGACCCCGCTCCGCCGAAACGAATGGACCCATGCCTCGGCCGCCACCCAGACTGGCGCCCTGTTCATTCCCATGCGAGGAGTCGCCATGAACCCCATTTCGGCCCCCTGGGCCGTGGCCGCGCTGCTGCTGGCCACAGCCTCCTGGGGCAGCATGTTCCTGGTGTCCAAGCCCATGGTCACCCAGCTGGATCCGGTCTGGCTCACCGTCGTCCGCTACGGCCTGGCCTGCCTGCCGTGGGCCATGCTGCTGCTGCGCCAGGACGCGGTGCCCTGGGGCGCGCTGCGCCGCCACGGTTTGAAGCTGACGCTGCTGGGGCTGGGGGGCTACGGCCTGTTCAGCACCCTGTGCTTCTATGGCCTGCGCCTGTCGCAGCCCTCGCACAGCTCGGTCATCATGGCCACCATGCCCTTCACCACGCTGGGCCTGCGCTGGTGGCTGGACGGGTTGCGTCCCACGGGCCGCGCCCTGCTGGGGGCCGCACTGGCCCTGGCCGGCGTAACCACCGTGGCCGGTCTCTGGAGCCCGGCGCCCCCGGGCAGCGCCGGCCCGCATGCCCTCTGGGGTGATGCCATCACCTTCGCCGCCACGCTGGGCTGGGTGGTCTACACCCGGGGCACCGCCGCCTTCACCCAGCTCAGCCCGCTGGAATACACCGCCCTGACCGCGCTGGCTGCCCTGCCATGGATGCTGGCCATCGCCCTGGGACTCACGGCCCTGGGCCTGTCCACCCTGCCCACGCTGGCCGTGCTGGGCAGCCTCTCACCCTCCCTGCTGTACCTGGCCCTGGTGCCCACAGTGGCAGCCATGCTGGCTTTCAACACCGGGGTGCGGCGCCTGGGTCCGGCGGTGGGCACGCTGTTCCTGAACGTGGTGCCGGTGTCGGTGATGGTGGTGAAGGCACTGCAGGGCCACTCCCCCCAGGCCGAGGAGCTGCTGGGCACCGCCCTGGTCGCGCTGGGTCTGGGCCTGCACAGCCTGCCACAGCCCCCACAATGGCGGCGCCCATCCAACCCGCCCTGCCCATGCCCGCCCCGAACGACCGCCTGATCACCCTTGCCGCCGGCCGCTGGAGCGGCCCCGTGATCCGCGCCCTGGGCCTGCCCAGCCCCAAGGCCCTGCCCCGCGAGACCGGCCCGCTGCGCGCCGAGGCCCTGGCGGGCCGGCAGAGTGCGCTGGGCGGCACCGGCGTGACGCCCACCTTGCAGGCGGCCGAGACCGCGCTGCGGTCCCTGGGCGTGGACCTGCTGGACGCCGCCAGGTCCAGTGGCCCCAATGACCCCGGTGGCCCCAGCAGCCCGCTGGATGTGGCGGTCTTCGACGCTACCGGCCTGGCCACGGTGGCCGCGCTGGACGGACTGCGCCGCTTCTTCGCCCCCGGCCTGGGCCGGCTGCGGCCGGGTGGCCGCCTGCTGCTGCTGGCCCGCGCGCCCGACACGCTGGCCGAACCCGAGGCCGCCGCCGCGGCCCAGGCGTGCGAGGGTTTCATGCGCAGCCTGGCCAAGGAGGTGGGCCGGCGCGGTGCCACCGCCAACCTGCTGTGGCTGGACCCCGGGGCCGAGGCCGGCCTGGCGGCGCCGCTGGCCTTCTTCGGCGGCCCGCGCAGCGCCTATGTCTCGGGCCGCACGCTGCGGCTGGCGGCAGCGCCCATCCCCGCCGGCCACGGTCTGGGCGGGCGCACCGCGGTGGTGACCGGCGCGGCCCGCGGCCTGGGTGCCGCCACCGCCGAGCGCCTGGCCGCCGAAGGTGCGCGGGTGCTGTGCGTGGACGTGCCGGCGGCCGGCGAGCCCCTGGAGGCGCTGGCCCGGCGCCTGGGCGGCCAGGCCCTGGCGCTGGACATCACCGCGGCCGATGCCGGCGCCCGCCTGGTGACGGCGCTGCAGGCCACGGGCGGGGTGGACGTGGTGGTGCACAACGCCGGCATCACCCGCGACCGCACGCTGGCCCGCATGAGCGAGGCCGAGTGGGGCGCGGTGCTGGCCGTCAACCTGCGCGCGGTGCTGGGCCTGGACGCGGCGCTGGACGCCGCCGGCCTGTGGCGGCCGGGCGCGCGGGAGGTCTGCCTGTCCTCCATCAGCGGCATCGCCGGCAACGGCGGCCAGACGAACTACGCGGCCAGCAAGGCCGCGCTGCTGGGCTATGTGGCGACGCGGACCCGCCAAGCGCCCGCGCCGGGCATGACGGTCAATGCGGTGGCCCCGGGCTTCATCGAGACGGAAATGACGGCGCGCATCCCGTGGGGGATCCGCGAGGCGGGCCGGCGCATGAACGCGCTGTCGCAGGGTGGCCAGCCGCAGGACGTGGCCGAGGCCATCGCCTTCCTGGCCCAGCCGGGCGCGGCGGGCGTCAACGGCCAGGGGCTGCGGGTCTGCGGTCAGGCCCTGCTGGGGGCCTGACCGGCCCCCACATCGACCCTTCAGGTCTTCAGGTGCACGCCCGCCAGCGCGGGCGCCAGCAGGCGCGGGGCCGGGCTGCCCGGGCGCACCGTGCCGAAGCGACCGCTGTCGCCGTTCCAGTCGGCCAGCGCGGCCTCCAGCCCGGCCTGGTCGCGGCCGACGAAGTTCCACCACAGCAGGATGGGCGTGTCGGCCCAGGGCTGGCCGCCCAGCCACAGCAGGCGCAGCGGCCCGCTGCTGCGCAGGTTCACACCGTCGGCGCCGGGGGGCAGGTAAAGCAGTTCGTCGGCATCCAGCCGCTCGCCGTCCACCCAGGCCTCGCCCTCCAGCACCATGGCCGCGTGCTCGAAGCCCGGGTCCAGCGGCAGCCGCACCTCGCCCGCGGCCGGGGCCAGCAGTTCCAGCCCCACCAGCGGCGTGAAGACCTGGGCCGGCGAGGTGGCGCCCAGCGCGCTGCCGGCCAGCACCGTCACCTGCCAGTCGCCCAGCGGGCGCACCGGCAGCACCGGGTGGTTCTGGAAGGCCGGTGCGCGCTCGCGCTCGGCGTCGGGCAGGGCGATCCACAGCTGGGCCGCGTGCATGCGCGCGCCCTCGGCGGCGGAATCCTCCGTGTGGGAGATGCCGTGGCCGGCCGTCATCAGGTTGACCTGGCCGGGGCGGATGACCTGCTCGTTGCCCAGCGAATCGCGGTGCAGCACCTCGCCCTCGATCATCCAGGTGAAGGTCTGCAGGCCGATGTGGGGGTGGGCGCCCACATGCATGCCGTCGCCAGGCGCGAACTGGGTGGGGCCCAGGTGGTCCAGAAAACACCAGGCGCCCACCATGCGGCGCTCGCGGTGCGGCAGGGCCCGCAGGATGGGCGTGTCCACCCCGAGAATGGTCTTGCGGGCGGGCAGGCGCTGGGCGGGGCTCATGGCGGTCCTTTGGGCGTTCAGGTCAGCGCAGGGCCATGCCGTCGAAGGTCGTCGACGTGACCCAGTCGAGGATCTGCGCATGGGTGTACTGGCCGGACTCCTTGAGCATGGCCACCACCGGATCGCAGGCCCGGGCAAACAGGGTATAGAGCACCAGCTCGCCCGGCAAGGCCGGGTTGAGCTGGCCGCCGGTCTGGGCCTCGGTGATCCAGATGCTCAGCCGGTTGCTCAGCGCGATCAGCCGGTCCATGTACTCGTCGTTGGACTGGAGCGCGGCGCTGAGGTGGGAGTTCTGCGCCGGCAGCGTGGGCATCTCGCCTTCCAGCTGGGTCTGCATGGCCCAGCGGGTCACGGCCTTGAGCTGGTCCAGCGCCCTCAGCGGCTGGCCGGCCTGCGCCGCCTCGGCGGCCTGGGCCCGCAGGCCATCGACGAAGGCCAGGGCCCGGTCCAGCACGCCCACCATGGCCGCGCCGGCCAGGTCTTCCTTGGAAGGGAAGAGCTTGTAGAGACTGGCCTTGGCCAGGCCGGCCTCGGCGGCCACCTCGTCCACCGTCATCGCGTCATAGCCCTTGGTGGCCAGCAGGCGGTTCACGGCGGCCACGATGGCCTCTTCGCGCACACGCTGCATCTGCTCTCGGATCGACGGACGGGCTCCCATGGGTCGGATTCTAGACCCGGCAGGGCATCCGCAATACCCGATAGTGCAAAATTGATACCAAACGGTTATATTTTGAACTCATCAGTTCAAACATTGATCTGATGAGTTCAACCCAGGGAGTCTTTCACATGCACCGTGTCGCTGTCATCGGTTCCGGCATTGCCGGCCTGGGTGCCGCCTGGCGACTGAGCCGTCCGCAGGCCGGCCAGCCGCCGCTGCAGGTCACCCTGTTCGAGGCCGGCCGCCACTTCGGTGGCCACGCCCACACGGTGGACCTGGCGCTCGACGGCGTCCACCAGGGCGTGGACACCGGCTTCCTGGTCTACAACCAGCGCACCTACCCGCTGCTGACCCAGCTCTTCGCCGAGCTGGGGGTGGAGGTGGCGGCCTCGGACATGTCCTTCTCGGTGCAGGTGCCGCGGCCCGACGGCCGGCCTGGCCTGGAATGGAGCGGCAGCTCGCTGTCCAGCGTGTTCGCCCAGCGCGGCAACCTGCTGCGGCCGCGCTTCTGGCACATGCTGGCCGAGATCCTGCGCTTCAACCGCCTGGCCACCGACCTGGCCCGGCGCCAGGTCGAGACCGAACTGGCCACCTCGATCGGTGACTTCCTGGACGCGCAGGGCTTCGGCCCGGCCTTCCGCGAGGACTACCTGCTGCCGATGATCGGCTGCATCTGGTCCTGCCCCACCGACCAGATGCTGCGCTTCCCGGTGGCCACGCTGATCCGCTTCTGCCACAACCACGGCCTGATCCAGGTCACCGACCGGCCGCAGTGGTACACGGTGCGTGGTGGCTCGCGCCAGTACGTGCGCCGGCTGGTGGCCCAGTTGCCCGACGCCCGTCTGAACACGCCGGTGCTGGGCCTCAAGCGCCTGGACCAGGGCGTGGTGCTGCAGACCCCGCACGGCAGCGAGCACTTCGACGCGGTGGTGCTGGCCTGTCACAGCGACCAGGCCCTGGCCCTGCTGGGCGAGGACGCCAGCGCCGACGAGCGCGCGGTGCTGGGCGCCATCCGCTACCAGCCCAACGAGGCCGTGCTGCACACCGACACCGGCGTGCTGCCCACTCGCCCCGCCGCCTGGGCGGCCTGGAACTACGAGCGCGCCGCCAGCGCGCAGCAGGAACAGACCCAGGTCTGCCTGCACTACCTGATCAACCGCCTGCAGCCCCTGCCCTGGGAGCGCCCGGTCATCGTCTCGCTCAACCCGGCCCGCCCGATCGACGAACGCCAGGTGCACCAGCGCATCTCATACAGCCACCCGGTGTTCGACCTGGCCGCCATCGAGGCCCAGCGCCGCGTGCCGGCCCTGCAGGGGCGGCGCCGCACCTGGTTCTGCGGCGCCTGGTGCGGCTACGGCTTCCACGAGGACGGCCTGCGCGCCGGCACCGACGCCGCCGACGGCCTGCGCCGCGCGCTGGCCGGCTGGCCCGACACGGCCGACACCGCCCAGGGGGCCGCATGAACACCGCCGCCGCCGCGCAGCCGCTGATCGGCTTCGGCAGCGTCTGGCACCGCCGGCTGCGGCCGGTGGAGCACGCCTTCCGCTACCCCAGCTACTTCCTGCTGCTGCCGCTGCGCAGCCTGCGCGCCACGCCGCACGCCGCGCTGCGGCGCAACCGCTGGGGCTGGCTGAGCTTCCATGACTGCGACCACGGCGAGGGCGGCCCCGACGCGCTGGCCTGGTTCGAGGACCTGTTGGCGCGCGAGGGCATCAGCGACGCCGACGGCGAGGTCTGGCTGCACACCTTCCCGCGGGTGCTGGGCTATGTCTTCAAGCCGGTGAGCTTCTGGTACGCGCACCGGGCCGACGGCTCGCTGGCCGCCGTGCTGGCCGAGGTCAACAACACCTTCGGCGAGCGCCACGCCTACCTGCTGGCCGGCCCGGACCTGGCCTGGGGCCGCGAGCAGCATGCCCGCAAGGTCTTCCACGTCTCGCCCTTCTGCCGGGTCGAAGGGGCCTACCGCTTCCGCTTCGAGCGCCACGCGGGCGATGCACAGCACCCGCCCCACACCCTGGTGCGGGTGGACCTGGACGACGCCCAGGGCCCGCTGCTGCAGACCAGCGTGGGCGGCCGGCTCGAGGCCCTGTGCCCGGCCAGCGTGCGCCGGGCCTGCTTCGGCACCCCGCTGATGACCCTGGGCGTCATTGCCCGCATCCACTGGCAGGCGCTGCAGCTCTGGCGCAAGCGCGTGCCCTTCTTCGGCAAACCCGCCGCCCCCGAGCACTTCGTCACCCGATGAACACGACCACCGCGACCTCCCCCCGCTCCGCGGCCGTGCCCGGCGCCACGCCCGCCGCCGCCCGCCGTGTGCTGAACCTGCTGGCGCGCCTGCCCCAGGGCCGGCTGGACCTGCAGCTGCCCGATGGCCAGGTGCAGCGTCTGCCCGGCAGCGGCGCCAGCAGCCAACCCGGCGGCAGCATGGTGCTGCACAACTGGGCCGTCTTCGAACGCACCCTGAAGGCCGGCGACATCGGCCTGGCCGAAAGCTACATCGACGGCGACTGGGACAGCCCCGACCTGGCCGCCCTGCTACGCCTGTGCATCCGCAACCGCGAGCACATCGAGGGCCTCATCTACGGCCGCTGGTGGGGCGCGCTGGCCTACCGGCTGCGCCACCTGCTGCGGCGCAACACCCGCAGCGGCAGCGCCAAGAACATCCACGCCCACTACGACCTGGGCAACAGCTTCTACCGCCTGTGGCTGGACCCGACCATGAGCTACAGCGCAGCCTGGTTCGAGGGCCGCGACCCGCGCGGCGTGGACCTCAAGGCGGCCCAGCAGGCCAAGGTGCGCCGTGCCCTGCGCGAGGCCCGGGTGACGCCCGGCGCGCGGGTGCTGGAGATCGGCTGCGGCTGGGGCGGGCTGGCGGAAATCGCCGCCGGCGAGTTCGGCGCCCACGTCACCGGCGTGACCCTCTCGCGCGAGCAGCTGCAATGGGGCCAGGCGCGCATGCAGGCCCTGGGCCTGGGCCGCCAGGTGGAGCTGCGCTACCAGGACTACCGCGACCTGGCCGAGCGCCACGCGGACGCGCCCTTCGACGCCATCGTCTCCATCGAGATGTTCGAGGCGGTGGGCCGCGAATACTGGCGCGGCTACTTCGAGACCCTGCGCGCCTGCCTCAAGCCCGGCGGCCACGCCTGCATCCAGACCATCACCATCCGCGACGACCTGTTCGAGCGCTATGTGCGCTCGACCGACTTCATCCAGCAGTACATCTTCCCCGGCGGCCTGCTGCCCAGCCCCTCGGCCTTCGAGGCCGAGGCCCGCCGCGCCGGCTTCATCGTCGAGCAGCGCCTGGCCTTCGGGCCCGACTACGCCGAGACCCTGCGCCGCTGGCGCGAGGCCTTCCTGCGCGAGATCGACACGGTACAGCGCCTGGGCTTCGACGCCCGCTTCCAGCGCATCTGGGCCTTCTACCTGGCCTACTGCGAGGCGGCCTTCGACACCGGCAACACCGACGTCATCCAGTTCACGCTGCGCAAGCCCCTGCCATGACGGCCGCACCATCCCCGCACTGCACCCGGCGTCAGAGCCTGGCCCATATGGCCCATATGGCCCATATGGCCGGCATGCTGGCCACCCTGCCCGTCACCTTGAGCCCCCCCATGACCGCCCTCGCCCAGACCGCCGCCCCGGCACCGACGCCGATGCCCCCGGCCGAACTCCGGCCCCTGCTGCCCACCGCCCGCCTGCTGGGCAGCGGCGTGCTGCGCTTCTTCGGCCTGCGGGTCTACGAGGCGCGGCTGTGGGTGGCCCCCGGCTTCCAGCCCGAGCGCTACGCGCAGCAGCCCTTCGGCCTGGAGCTGGCCTACGACCGCAAGCTCGAGGGCGAGGCCATCGCCGAACGCTCCATCGCCGAGATGCGCCGCGTGGGCCCCTTCAGCGCGGCCCAGGCTGACCAGTGGCTGGCCCTGATGAAGCAGGCCTTCCCGGACGTGGCCGCGCAGGACCGGCTGCTGGGCCTGACCGATGGCCGCGGCGAGGTGCGCTTCTTCCACAACGGCCAGCCCACCGCCCAGACCCGCGACGCCGAATACGCCCGGCTGTTCTTCGGCATCTGGCTGGCGCCGCAGACCTCCGCCCCCGCGCTGCGCGACGCCCTGCTGGGCCTGGCGCGCTGAACCCGACTCCGGCTCTGCCTGCACCATGAGCACGCCGCACGCCCCCGCCGCCCTGCCCTGGCGCACCGGGCTGGCCTATGGCGCGCTGGCCCTGCCGCTGGCCTTCGTTTCGCTGCCGCTCTACGTGACGCTGCCGCACCACTACGCCACCAAGGCCGGCACCCCGCTGGCCGCCCTGGGCATGGTGCTGCTGGCCACCCGCGGCCTGGACGCGGTGGTGGACCCGGCCCTGGGCCGCTGGGCCGACCACCTGTTCCAGCGCGGCCTGCGCCCGGCCTGGCAGGCCGCGGCGGGCGGCGCCCTGGCCCTGGCGCTGGCGTTTGCCGCGCTGTGGCACCCGCCGCGCGGGCCGGCCTCCGGCACCCTGGCCTGGCTGGGCCTGACGCTGCTGGCCTGCACCCTGGCCTACAGCGGCGTGGCCATCCTGCACCAGGCCTGGGGCACGCGCTGGGGCGGCGCGCCGGCCTGGCGGGCCCAGGTCAGCGCCTGGCGCGAAGGCGCCACCCTGCTGGGCGTGGTGCTGGCCAGCGCCCTGCCCGCCTGGCTGGGCCTGGACGGGACCAGCGCCGTGCTGGCCGTGGCCCTGGGCGCCGGCCTGCTCGGCCTGGGCTGGCTGGTGCGCCGCCCCGGCGCGGCCGCGCTGCCGACCGTGCCGGCCGAGCACGGAACGCTGCAAGCCCCGTCGCGCACGACCGCCGCCTCACCCTGGCGCGACGCCGCTTTCCGCCGCCTGCTGGCGGTCTTCATGCTCAACGGCGTGGCCAGCGCCATCCCGGCCACGCTGCTGCCCTTCTTCGTGGCCGACCGCCTGCAGGCCGCCGGGTTGCAGCCCCTGCTGCTGCTGATCTACTTCGGCGCCGCCGCGCTGGGCCTGCCGCTGTGGGTGCGGGCGGTGCGGCGCTGGGGCCTGTCGCCCACCTGGCGCGCCGGCATGGCCGCCAGCATGGTGGCCTTTGCCTGCACCCCGGCCCTGGGCGCGGGCGACGGCCCCTTCTTCGCCGTCATCTGCCTGGCCAGCGGCCTGGCCCTGGGGGCCGACCTGGCCCTGCCCGGCGCCCTGCTGACCGGCGTGATCCACCAGGCCGGCGCCGGCCAGCAGGGCGAGGGCCGCTACCTGGGCTGGTGGGCCTGTGCCACCAAGCTCAACCTGGCCCTGGCCGCCGGCCTGGCGCTGCCGCTGCTGGCCGCCGCCGGCTACCAACCTGGCGCGCCTGGCGTCCCCGCGGCGCACGACGCCAACGGCCTGCAGGCTCTGGCCTGGGCCTACGGCGGCCTGCCCCTGCTGCTCAAGCTGGCCGCCCTGGCCCTGCTGTGGCGGGCCGAGCAGCGCCACCCCACCTGGAGAGACACCGCATGAAACGCCCCCTTCCCCGAGCCCCGCGCCGCGCGCTGCTGACCCTGGCGGCCAGCGCCGGGCTGGCCAGCCTGAGCGGCCTGAGCGGCTGCGCCGGGCCCAGCGTGCAGGACTACGCCCAGGAAAAGCCCGTGCTGGACCTGCGCGAGTACCTCAACGGCCCGCTGACCGCGCAGGGCCTGTTCACCGACCGCTCGGGCCGCGTCGTCAAGCGTTTCACGGTGCAGATGACCGGCCAGTGGCAGGGCGAGGAAGGCACGCTGGACGAGCACTTCCGCTACAGCGACGGCACGACCCAGCGCCGCGTCTGGCACCTGCGCCACCTGGGCGACGGGCGCTATGTGGGCCGGGCCGACGACGTGGTGGGCGAGGCCCGCGGCGAGAGCGCCGGCAACGCCTTCCACTGGACCTACACCCTGGCCCTGCCGGTGGACGGCCGGGTCTGGAACGTCGAGTTCGACGATTGGATGTACCGCATGGACGAGACCACCGTGCTCAACCGCTCGGCCATGAGCAAATTCGGCCTCCACCTGGGCGACGTGACCCTGGCCTTCACCAAACCGGCGCAGGCTGCAAGCCAGGCCAGCGACCACAAGGACTGACACCATGGGCTGGCTGGGACGGGACCTGAACCCCCGCATCACCGACTGGGCCGGACGCTGGGTCTGGCTGGTGGGCGCCTCCTCGGGCATCGGCCGCGCACTGGCCGAGGCCCTGCACCGGCGCGGCGCGCGGGTCATCGTCTCGGCCCGGCAGGCCGCCGCGCTGCAGGACTTCGCCCGGGCCCATCCGGGCAGCCTGGCCCTGCCGCTGGACGTGACCGATGCCGACGCCGTGCAACAGGCCGCCGCGCGGGTGGCCGAGGCCGCTGGCGGTGCGCCGGCCCTGGTGCTGTTCTGCGCCGGCCACTACAAGGCCCAGAGCGCCACCGCCTTCGACCTGGCCGAGATGCAGCGCCACCTGGCGGTGAACTACCAGGGCGCCCTGCACCTGCTGGATGCGGTGCTGCCCCTGCTGCTGTCGGCCGGCCGCGGCCACCTCAGCCTGGTGGGCAGCGTGGCCGGCTACCGCGGCCTGCCCATGTCACTGGCCTACGGGCCCACCAAGGCGGCGCTGAACAACCTGGCCGAGAGCCTGTACCTGGACCTGCGCCCGCGCGGCCTGGGCGTGTCCATCGTCAACCCGGGTTTCGTCGAGACGCCGCTGACCGCGCAGAACGCCTTTCGCATGCCGGCGCTGATCACGCCCGAACAGGCTGCCGAGGCCATGCTGCAGGGCTGGGCCCAGGGCCGCTTCGAGATGAACTTCCCGCGCCGCTTCACCCGCTGGGTGCGGCTGCTGCGCGGCCTGCCCGACGCCTGGTACTTCGCCCTGGTGCGTCGGGCCACCGGAGTCTGAACCGATGCCCCCGCGTCCCATCACCGATCCCCGCACCGCCCGCCTGGTAGCCGCCTACGAGGCCCTGCGGCCCGACACCGTGCCAGACCTGCTGGCGCTCTACGACGACGAGGCCCTGTTCAAGGATCCCTTCAACGAGGTGCGCGGCCAGGCCGCCATCGGCCGCATCTTCGCCCACATGTTCCAGGCCCTGGCCGCCCCACGCTTCGAGGTGCGGGTGGCGGTGACGGAAGGCAACGACGCCTTCCTGACCTGGGACTTCCACTTCGCCCGCCGCGGCCAGCCCGAGCGCTGGACCATCCGCGGTGCCAGCCACCTGCTCTACACCCCGGACGGCCGGGTCTCGGTGCACCGCGACTACTGGGACGCCGCCGAGGAGCTGTACGCCAAGCTGCCGCTGCTGGGCGTGCTGATGCGGGCGCTGCAGCGGCGGCTGGGCACGCCCGCCTGAAGGCGGGGCGCCCCCGCCCTCAGAGAAAGCCGATGGACAGCCAGGGCAGCGCCGCCACGACGATGGTGCCGACCAGCAGCGCCAACGCATAGCCCAGCATCGGGCGGATGCCCTCGTCAGGGTGCACCCGGCCGATGGCACAGGCGGCGTAGTAGCCCACCCCCAGCGGCGGCGCGAACAGGCCCAGGCCCATGGACAGCACCACCACCATCGCATAGTGCACCTCATGGATGCCCAGCGCACGGGCGATGGGGAACAACAGCGGGCCGAACAGCACCACCGCGGGAATGCCTTCCAGCACCGAGCCCAGGATGACGAAGATCACGACGGACACGGCCATGAACATCGGGGCCCCGCCGGGCAGTGAGCCCATGGCCTGGGCCAGCGCGCCGGAAAAGCCCGACTGGGTCAGGCCCCAGGCCATGGCGGTGGCCGTGCCGATGATCAGCAGGATGGCACCGGACAGCGAGGCCGTGGCCACGAGCATGGGACCGATGCGCCGCCAGTCGAACTGCCGGTAGACCAGCAGGCCGGCCAACACCGCATAGGCGATGCCGAGGGTCGAGACTTCGGTGGCGGTGGCCACACCCTCCACCACCGCAGCGCGGATGACGAAGGGCAGCGCCAGCGCCGGCAGGGCGATGGCCCCCAGGCGGGCCACCTCGGTCCAGGGCGTCTTCTTCACGCCACTCAGGTCTTCGTGGCGATAGCGCCGCCAGACCACGGCGCACAGCACCAGCCCCAGCACCAGGGCGGGCAGCAGGCCCCCGGTGAACAGGGCGGCGATCGACACCCCCGTGACCGAGCCGATGGTGATCAGCACCAGGCTGGGCGGCACGGTCTCGGTCTGCGCCCCCGTGGCAGCCAGCAGGGCCACGAGCTCGCCCTCCTTGGCCCCGCGCTCCTTCATCTCGGGAAACAGCGCCGGTGCCACCGCCGCCATGTCCGCCGCCTTGGAGCCCGAGATGCCCGAGACCAGGTACATCGCGCCGATCAGCACATAGGACAGGCCGCCGCGCACATGGCCCAGCAGCCCGGCCAGGAAGCCCACCATGGCCTTGGCCATGCCGGTCATCTCGATCAGCAGGCCCAGAAACACGAAGAGCGGAACCGCCAGCAGGATGAGGTGCGACATGCCCTCGTCCATGCGGCCGACAATGACCGGCAGTGCCGTGGTCGTGCCAAGGGCCAGGTAGCCGAAGGTGGCCAGGCCAAAGGCGAAAGCGATGGGAATGCCCGCGAACACGCAGCCCGCGCCGACCCCGACGAAGAAGATCAGCAGGTTCCAGCGCCCCAGGTCCTCGAACAGGCTGCCGCCCAGCCAGAATGCGCCCACCACCACGCCGACCACGGCAACGGCACTGGCCGCCGCCCGCCAGGGGCTTTCGCGCAGCAGGCGCAGGGCCGCGAACACCATCATCAGCGCGATGCCGGTGGGCAGCGCGGCCGCGCGCCAGAGGTTGGAGACCTCCAGCGCCGGGGTGGTGATGTACTGTTCCTCGGAGGCATATTCCCAGGCCGGGCCGATGACCATGGCCAGGAAGGCCAGGGCCGCGCACAGGGCCAGGGCCTCGAACAGCGGCCGTCGGTGGGGCGCTGCGCGGGAGAGCAGCGCGGTCATGCGCATGTGCTCGCCGCGTCGCAGGGCGATCACCGCGCCCAGCATGGCCAGCCAGATGAACAGCATGGAGGCCAGCTCGTCCGACCAGACCAGCGGCTGGTGCAGCACGAAACGGGCGATCACGCCCGCCAGCAGCACCCCGATGTCCGCCAGCACCAGCAGGCCCGCCGCGCCGTCGACCAACCTGCCCAGGCCACGCTCGCAGGCCCTGAGCAGGGCTTGCGCGCCGGCATGGGCGGGCGGCGCCTCGGAGGCAACCCCGTGGGCCACCGGAACCGAATGCGCCGCCCAGCTCATGTCAGGCTCCCGACCGAACGCTCCAGGATGGCCCAGGCGTCGGCACCGAATTTGGCCTTCCACTCGGCATAGAAGCCGGCCTTCTTCAGGCTCTCGCGGAAGGTGGCCGTCTGCGCCTGGCTGAAGCTCAGCCCGCGCTCACCCAGGGACTTCATCAGCGAGGCGTTCATGCTCGCCACGTCGGCGCGCTGCTTCATGCCGGCGGCATTGATGTGCTTGGCCACCACCGCGCGCAGGTCGGGCGGCAGCTTCTCCCAGGCCCGCCGGTTGCCCAGGAACCAGAAGCCGTCCCACATGTGGTTGGTCATCGCGCAGTACTTCTGCACCTCGTAGAGCTTGGCGGTGTCGATGATGGCCAGCGGGTTCTCCTGACCATCGACCACCTTGGTCTGCAGCGCCGAGTAGACCTCGGCGAAGTTGATCGAGGTGGGCGCCGCGCCCAGGCCCTTGAACATCGAGGTCCACATCGGCGAGACCGGCACGCGGATCTTGAAGTTGTTGAGGTCGGCCGCGGTGTTCATCGGCTTGGTCGACGATGTGATCTGACGGAAACCGTTGTCCCAGATGCGGTCCATGACCACCAGGTTGGCCTTGTTGATCTGGCCGCGCACATAGGCGCCCAGCTCACCGTCCAGCGCCTTCCACACGGCGTCGTAGTCAGGGAAGGCGAAACCCACGCCGGTGATGGCGGCCGCCGGCACCAGGGTGGACAGGATCAGGCCGGACAGGGTGAAGAACTCCACGCCACCCGAGCGCAGCTGACTGAGCATGTCGGTGTCGCTGCCGAGCTGGCTGGACGGGAAGATCTGGATCTCCACCCGGCCCTTGGTCTCCTCCAGGATGGCCGCGGCCATTTCCTTGGCGCGGATGTTCATCGGGTGGGTGACCGGCAGGTTGTTGGCGTACTTGTAGCTGAACTCTGCCTTGGCGGCGCGGGCCACGGTCCAGGGGCCCACGGTCAGGGCGGATGCGGCAGAGGCGGCGGCTGCGGTTTGCAGCACCTGGCGACGGGTGAGGGTCATGGTTTGTCTCCGAGTTGTTGGAAGGGCCGGACTCTGAAGGTCCGTGTGTGTGGCCTGTCCCTGGGGGTCATCAGGTCATGGCGGGATCCTCGATCTCTCCGCGTGCAACGAGCTGCCTGCGGATGTCGTTCTTCGTGACCTTGCCGTAGCCGGAGCGGGGCAAGGCCTCCCAGAAAAAGAATTGGCGGGGCCAGCGGTACTTGGCGCAGCGGCCCTCCAGGTGGGCCAGCAGAGCCTCGGCGTCCAGGGCTTCTGCGCGGCGCACCACCACAGCCACGCCGATCTCGCCCCACTTGGGGTCGGGCACGCCCAGCACCGCCACCTCGGCCACGCCCGGGTGGGTGAGCAGCACCTCCTCGACCTCGCGCGGGTACACATTGGAGCCACCGGAGATGTACATGTCCGACTCGCGACCGGTGATGTAGAGCAGGCCGCGCGCGTCCAGACGGCCCAGGTCGCCGGTGTGGAACCAGCCTCCCCGCAGGGCCTTGGCGGTGGCCTCAGGGTTGTTGAAATAGCCGGCGAACACGCCCGGCCCGCGGCAGCAGATCTCGCCCACCGTGCCCGCCGGCACCGGCTGGCCCGCGGCATCGAGGATGGCCACCTCCATGCCGGTACGCGGGCGGCCGCAGGAGCCGACATGGGCATGGGCGTCTGCGTCATCGACCGCATGCATGGCGGGCGGCAGCACCGTGATGCAGCCGGTCACCTCGCCCAGGCCGTAGTACTGCACCAGCACCGGGCCGAGCTTCTGCAGCGCCAGACGCTGGTCAGCGCGGTACATCGGCGCGCCGGCATAGATGACGTAACGCAGCGCGCTGTGGTCCACCTGGTCCACGGCCGGGTCCTCCACCAGCATCTTGACGATGGTGGGCACGGTGAAGAGGTGGGTGACCCGGTGCTGCTCCACCAGGCGCCAGAACACCGCGGGATCCAGCTTCTCGCTGGGCAAGAGCACATTGGCGCCACCGCGCGCCACGTTCAGCAGGGCATGGATGCCGGCACCGTGCGACAGCGGGGCCACGGTGATGGTGGTGTCCTCTTCGGTCAGGCCCGGCACCAGGTCGGCCAGGTGGTTGGTCACGATGAAAGCCATCTGGCCGTGCGTGAGCATGGCCGCCTTGGGCCGACCGGTGGTGCCCGAGGTGTAGAAGTACCAGAGCGGCTGATCGGCCGTGACGGTGGCCGGCGCCGTGGGCGCGCCCAGGTGGGTGCGCACCAGATCCTCGTAGGACAGTTCACCGGCGCGCGGCTGGCCGATGGTGACCACATGGCGCAGGCCGGAAGAGGCCGCGCGCACCGCGTCCACATGGCCGGGGAAGCAGTCCTCGGCCAGCATCACCGTGGCCTCGCTGGAACTGCCCAGGTAGGCCACCTCGGCCGGCGTCAGCCGGAAGTTGGTGGGCACCCAGACGGCCCCGAGGCGGAAGGCCACCCAGCAGCTCTCGAACAGCGCCCGGTTGTTGCGCGACTGGACCAGCAGCTTGTCGCCCTGCTGCACGCCCAGCGCGCGCAGTGCCGCCACCATCGCATCCACGCGGGCGTTGATCTCGCGCCAGCTCCACCAGACGGCGCCCTGGATCAGGCCAGGCCGATCCGGAAACTGCGCCGCGGTCTGCGACAGCAGCGTGGCGAGGTTCATCACCTGGGCCTGACTCATACCGCCTCCAGCACGCTGAGGTAGTTGGTCACCGCGGCGCCGCCCATGTTGAAGACGGCCCCGATGCGGGCGTCGGCCTTCTGCATGTCGCCGGCGCGGCCGCTGAGCTGCATGGCCGCCATCACGTGCTGGGACACCCCGGTGGCCCCGATGGGGTGGCCGCGGGACTTGAGCCCGCCGGAGAGGTTGACCGGCAGGCGGCCGTCGCGGGCGGTCACGCCGTCCAGGGCCACGCGGGCCCCCTGCCCCTGCGGTGCCAGGCCCATGGCCTCGTACTGCAGCAGTTCGGCCATGGTGAAGCAGTCGTGCGTCTCGACGAAGTCCAGATCGTCCAACCCCAGGCCGGCCTGGACCAGGCCCTGCTGCCAGGCGAGTGCCGCCCCCTCGAAGCGGGTGGGGTCGCGGCGCGAGAGCGGCAGGTACTCGTTGACCTGGGCGCGGGCGCGCCACCGGACCGGCGCCACCGACGCACCGCCCAGCGGCTCCGCCGAGATCACCAGCGCGGCCGCGCCGTCGGACACCAGCGAGCAGTCCGAGCGCTTGAGCGGACCGGCCACGAAAGGGTTCTTCTCGGACGGCTGGCGGCAGAAGTCGAAGCCGAGGTCGCGCCGCATGTGGGCATACGGATTGCGCATGCCATGGGCGTGGTTCTTCGCCGAGATGGTGGCCAGCGCATCGCTCTGGTCGCCATAGCGCTCGAAGTAGGCCTGGGCGATCTGACCGAAGATGCCCGCAAAGCCCGCGGGCGTGCTGGCTTCCTCTTTCACATAGGAGCACTTGAGCAGCACGTCGCCCACCTGGGCGGTGGGCAATGTGTTCATGCGCTCGAAGCCCACCACCAGCGCACGCTTCACGCGGCCGGACTGCACGGCATCCAGCGCGGCCCAGATGGCGGCCGAACCGGTGGCGCAGGCGTTCTCCAACCGCACCGCGGGCACATGCCGCAGCGCCGGGATGGCCATGGCCACCAGGGCCGCACTGAAGTCCTGCGGCAGGAAGCCGCCATTGAAGTGGCCGACGAAGATGCCGTCGATGTCGGCCGGGGCCAGGCCGGCGGTTTCCAGCGCGGCGCTGGCGGCTTCACGGATCAGCTGTTCGCTGTCGGCCTGATCGAGTTTGCCGAAGGGCGTGTGGCCCCAGCCGACGATGTAGGAAGCATTGCGCATGGGTGTCTCCCCGAATGACGTCAGCAGGCGGCCTGGGCCTGGGTGCGGCGCAGCGTGGGCAGGCCCACGCCGGCAGCATCGAAGCCACCATCCACCGCCAGGAACTGGCCGTTGACAAAGGCGGCCTGCGCACTGCAGAGAAAGCCCACCGCCTCGGCGATCTCCTCCACCGTGCCGTAGCGGCCCAGCGGGATCGCGTCGTAGTAGTCCGAGCGGATGGCCACGCTATGAACCAGCTTGGCCATCTCGGTCTCCACCGGCCCGGGGCAGACGGTGTTGACGCGGATACCGGCGTTGCCGAACTCCACCGCCAGCTGCTTGGTCAGGTGCACCAGGGCCGCCTTGCTGGTGCCGTAGGCCACGCGCAGGGTGCTGGCCCGCAGCGCCGAGATGGAGGCGATGTTGACGATGGCCCCGCCCTGCTCCTTGGACATCAGCGCGCCAAAGGCCTGGCTGCAGAGAAAGGCGCCATCCAGGTTGGTGCCCATCACCTCGCGCCACTCGGCAAAGCTGGTCTGCTGCACCGGCTTGAAGATGGCCACGCCGGCGTTGTTGACCAGCGCGTCCACCCGGCCGAAGCGGGCCTGCACCGCCTGGGCGGCGGACTCCACCTGGGCGGGGTCTGACACGTCGCAATGCAGGGCCAGCACCGCGTCGCCATGGCCCAGGGTGGTCACGGCGGTGTCCAGGGTGGCGGCGTCGCGGTCCAGCAGGGCCACGCGGTGGCCGTGGGCCAGGAACCACTGCGCGATGGCCAGGCCGATCCCGCGGGCCGCACCGGTCACGACGGCAACCGGCGGATGTGTGTTGTCAACAGGCATGGATGTCTCCGTTCATGTGTTCTCAAGGGGTGGGGCGGTCACGGCGCCCTCGGCAGGAAGCCACTCTTCGAGAGTGACCTCGAAAGTGACGCAAATGGGGTTGGCGCCGGCCACGAAGGGCCCGCCGTAGACCTGGCCCTGGGTGTCCGACACGACACCCGTGAGCGCCGCGCGCAGGCTGCCGTCGGTCTGGGCCCGCACCTCGCCGGCCAGGCTGACGATTTCCACCGCCGGGCCCCGCACCACCAGGGCACTGCCGTCGTGCTGCTCCATGCAGGCGTCAACCAGGCTGCCCAGCGCGCCGCGCACGAAGGCGTTGCGAAAGCCCTGGGCCAGACACAGCTTCTCGACGCTCTGCACCAGGTCCTCGTTGGGGGAGATGCGGCCGTAGGCCACACGGCCCATCTGACCGGCTTCGACCAGGCGGCACTCAGACATGGGCCACCTCCGACACGGTGGCGGACAGCGGGTGCAGCAGCGGCGTGCGGGTCTCGGCATCCACGTCCACCCGCAGCTCGAAGCCCTCCAGCGAGGTGGCCAGCACCGTCATCGGTGCCGTGCCGACGCGGCAGCGCTCGGTCAGCAGATGGCCACCCAGCATGCGGCCATCCCCGCCGCGGAACACCGCATGGCAGTGGACGATGGGCCGGCCTGCGGCCGTCTTGCCCAGGGTGGCGTTGCCGAAGACGAACTGGGCGGACTCGGTGACCATCGGCGCGCTGTAGCGCACCAGGGCCTGGCCCGAGCGGTCCTCACCGGCAAAACAGAAGGTCAGCAGATCGAAGCGGCCACCGATCAGGGTCATCGACGCGCTGGTGACCTGATGGGCGGCCAGTCCCTCGACCAAGGCCTCGTACAGGGATGGTCCCGAGCCCACCGACAGCCGGAAATGGCGGCCGTGGGGGGCATGCATCGCATCGATGCGGGAGGCCCGGAACGGGCCGGGGTGAACGAGGGTGCGCGGCCGGGGTAGCGCCGCGAATCGCTCTGGCATGTCGTGTCTCCTGTGTGCTCTTGGCAACGTCGCCTTGGGGTGGGTGGGGTCACCACCGGAACCGGGCGTTTTAGGAACTCTACGAATGGACAGCGATTTGCGGAAATTTAGATTACGGAAGGATCGATTTGCGGAGCAAATGAATGGACCTGCGTCACCTGCGCTGTTTCGTGGCCGTGGCCGAAGAGCTGCACTTCGGCCGTGCGGCCGAGCGCCTGCACCTGTCCCAACCCCCGGTGAGCCTGGCCATCAAGGAGCTGGAGGGCGAGCTGGGCGTGACGCTGTTCGAGCGCACCTCGCGCCGCATTGCGCTGACCCGCGTGGGGGAAGAGATGCTGCAGGACGCCCGGGCCGCGCTGGCCTCCTCCGAGGCCCTGAAGCGTCGGGCCCGCGATACCGCTGAGGGCCAGGTCGGCGCACTGACCGTGGGCTTCATCAGCCTGGCGGCCTATGCCTTCCTCCCGCCCTCGCTGCGCCGCTTCACCGAGGATTACCCGCGGGTGAAGGTGGCGCTGCAGGAAGGCACGACCGACCGCATCCTGGAGGACCTGCAGCAAGGCCGCCTGGACCTGGGCTTCGGCTTCCTCACCCCCGAACAGCCCGAGGCGCTGGCGCGGCAGACGGTGTTGCGCGAACCGCTGGTGGTGGCCCTGCCCGCCCACCACCGCCTGGCCTCACGCAAGAGCATCGACATCACCGAGCTGGCCGAGGAGCACTTCCTGGGCTTCGAGCGCTATTACGGCCCGCTGATGTTCGACGCCATCGTCGCCACCTGCATGCGCCACGGCTTCAGCCCACGCCTGTTCCCGGCCCGGCAGATGCACACCATCGTCAGCCTGGTGGCCGGTGGCATCGGCGTGGCCCTGGTGCCCGCCAGCGTGATGGCCCTGCGGCGCGAAGGGGTGGTGTACCGCCCAATGTTGGGCGAGAAGACCTTCGTCGAGACCTGCGCCTTCTGGCGGCGAGACGACCGTTCACCGCTGCTGCAGGCCTTCATGGCCTACCTGCCCCACTGAGGGCCGCGGCCATCGCCCTGCCGCCCGGCGCCCGGCCTGCAAGAATGGGCCATCGCCATCTCCTGCAGGCCCCGTCCATGTCCGCTGCCCCCCGCCTTCCCGTCCAGGCCCGTCCTGCCGTCCACCAGCTGGCCGGCTCGCTCATCCGCGAGGTGGCCAACAGCGCCATGGGCCGGTCCGACGTGCTGCCCTTCTGGTTCGGCGAGTCGGACCAGCCCACCGCCGACTACATCCGCGCGGCGGCGGTGCAGTCGCTGGACGCGGGCGAGACCTTCTACAGCCAGAACCTGGGCCGGCCCTATCTGCGCGAGGCCATCGCGGCCTACCTGGGGCGCCTGCATGGCCAACCGATGGACGCCGCCCGCGTCGGCGTCGTGGCCTCGGGCGACACCGGCCTGATGGTGACGATGCAGCTGCTGCTCTCGCCCGGCGACCGGGTGGTGGCCGTCACGCCGCTGTGGCCCAACATCTGCGAGATGCCGCGGGTGCTGGGCGCCGAGGTGGTGCGGGTGCCGCTGTCGTCCACCGAAGGCCGCTGGCACCTGGACCTGGACCGCCTGCTGGCCGCGCTGACGCCCGAGACCCGGCTGCTGATCGTCAACTCGCCGAGCAACCCCACCGGCTGGACCATCGAGGAGGCCCAGGTGGACGCCCTGCTGGCCCATTGCCGGCGGCACGGCATCTGGGTGCTGAGCGACGATGTGTACGAGCGCCTGGTCTACGACCCGGCCCGGGCTTCGGCCCCGTCCTTCCTGCGCCGCTACGAAGCGGGTGACCGCATCGTCTCGGTCAACAGCTTCTCCAAGGCCTGGCGCATGACCGGCTGGCGCGCCGGCTGGATGGTGGTGCCCGAGGTGCTGGCCGACGACCTGGCCAAGCTGATCGAATACAACTTCTCCTGCGTCTTCGAGCCAGTGCAGCGCGCCGCCGTGGCCGCGCTGGCGCAGGGCGAGCCCGACGTGGCCCGCCTGCGCACCGAGCTGCAGAGCACCCGGCGCGTGCTGAGCGAGGCGCTGCGCGCCCTGCCCGGCGTGGAGGTGCCCGAGGCCGGTGGCGCGATGTACGCCTTCTTCCGCCTGGACGGCTTTGCCGATTCGCTGGACCTGGCCAAGCGCCTGGTGGCCGAGGTGGGCCTGGGCCTGGCCCCGGGCGCGGCCTTCGGCCCCGAGGGCGATGGCTGGCTGCGCTGGTGCCATGCGGTGAGCGACCCGCAGAAGCTGCTGGCCGGCGTGGACCGGCTGGCCAGCTTCGTGGCCCGGCACCGGCCGGGCTGACCTTCGCGCGAACCCGCGTTCGGCGCCAGCCGGCGCCGGTGGCCCGGCTCAGGTGCGCATAGTCGTGCAGATCGCTGAGCATGAAGTGCCGGTTCTGCACCTCGCCCATGTGGGCCAGGGTGGCGGCGTCGCCCGCCAGCCACTGGCGGGCCGTGACGCGGAATTCCTGCGGCATGGCCTGGTTGAAGGCCGAGGACTGGACCAGCAGATGGCAAACCTGCTCAAACAGCAGGCGGTAGCGCTCGTCCTCGGCCGCCTGGTAGACATCGCCGAAGTCCCGCCAGCGGGGCTGCCCGGCCCCCGCCGCCGCATCCCAGCGGTCGAACAGGCGCAGGTAGTCGTCGGCATCCGGCCCCGCCTGGGGCCCCTGCGGCCGGCCGGGCATGGCGCTCAGGCGGCCTGGGGCTGCTGCAGGCGTTCCAGCAGCAGCGGCCGCACCTGGTCCACCCAGGCGTCGAGCCGAGCGTCCGTCAACATGCCCTGGGTGCGCTGGTCGATCACCAGGCCGACGAAGCGGCCCTCCACCAACGCGGCCGATTGCTCGAAGGTGTAGCCCTCGGTGGGCCAGCCACCGATGATCTCGGCGCCCCAGCCCTGCAGCACGTCGTGCAGCCGGCGCAGCGAGCTGGCGAATCGCTCGGCATAGCGCTCCTGCGCGCCCAGGCCGAACAGCGCGATGCGCTTGCCGCGCAGGCTCACATCGGCCGGCATCTTGGCCAGGAACTCCTCCCAGTTCGATTCCAGGCAGCCCGCGCTGTGGCCGGGGATCTGGCCCACGCCATAGCTGGGCGTGCCCAGAATCAGCGCGTCATGGGCCAGCAGCTGCGCCGGCTCGATGCGGTTGACGTTGAGCGGCTTGGCGGCGATGGCCTCGCCCAGTCGGGCCTGGATTTTCTTGGCCACCAGACGGGTGGTGCCCGTCTCGGTGCCGAAGAAGATGCCGATCTGCTGCATGGGGCGGGCTCCTGCATGAAAGGTGCTGCATGGGACAAAGGCGCGGCCGGAATGTCGGCAATGCGACATCCCAGGACAGGCTGTGCAAACACCGCAAGAAGCGTGCAGGCTCATCCGCTGACCCACCCGATGACCCACCGGACGTGCGATGAACCTGTGCGATTCTCTCGGGCAAGTGCCGGGCCAGCCGCAGCGCCGCGCCGCGCCGCCTAGGATGCAGCGTCACCACAGGAGGGGCCATGCCCACCGACGCCACCGCGCCCGCGCCCTTTCGGGCCATCCTCTGCCACTTCGACAGCTACAGCGCCGCGCTGAACTTCGCCTGCTGGCCCGAACGCTGCCTGCTCTGGCCCAGCGCCTTGCCCGAGGGCGCCGCGCTGGGGCCCGTGAGCCTGCCACGCAACGGCGAAGCCGTCCGCCAGGCCATGGCCCAGGCGCTGGCCCTGCCCGACAGCGAGCTGGTCTGGGCCCCTGACTACGACCAGGGCCTGCAGACCGCCGAAGGCGAGATCCGCGTGCACCTGCTGCGCTGCACCGCCTTCGAGCCCCCGGCCGCGGCCCTGGAGGCCGCCGGCGGCGTGTTCAAGCCCATCTCGGCGCTGCGCGGCTACCCGCCGGTGGAGCTGGCCCTGGTGCGCGAGGTGTTCAACCTGATCGTCGGTGGCGCGGGCCATCGGGCCTGAGCCGGGAGCCCGCCATGTCTGTGCTGGACCTCAACGAGGACAACTTCTCAGCCACGCTGCAGGCCCATCCCCTCGTGGTGCTGGACTTCTGGGCCACCTGGTGCGCGCCCTGTCGCCAGTTCGCGCCGGTGTTCGAGGCGGCCGCGCAGCGGCACCCGGACATGCTCTTCGGCAAGATCGACAGCGATGCGCAGGCCGATCTGGCCGAGGCCTTCGAGATCCGCTCGGTGCCCACGCTGATGGTCATCCGCGAGCAGATCCTGGTCTTCCGCCAGAGCGGCGTCTTGTCGGAGGCCCAGCTGCAGCAGGTGCTGGAGCAGGCCCGGCTGATCGACATGGATGAGCTGCGCGCCGAGATCGCCGCAGCCGAGGGCGACCTCGACGCCATCGACCACTGAACGCTCAGCGCCGATAGCCCTCCTCGGCCAGCACCTGCTGCACCACCGGCATGCGGCGCATCCAGGCCAGGTGGGCCGCGCAGTGCGGCGGCAGCGGCAGGCCAGTGTGCTCGGCCCAGAAGAAGACGTAGAACAGCGCGGCATCGGCCAGGTTCAGCCGGCGTTCCAGGCTCTCGGCCGCCAGCGCCTGCTCCAGCACGGCAAAGCCGGCCTGCACAATCTCTCGGCCTCGGGCCTGGATGGCCTCGGTCCAGCGCCGCGATTCGGCCTCCTCCAGGCCGGCCGGCAGGTAGGCCTCTGGCGTGAAGACACGGGTCCAGCCCTGGCCGTGCACGGTGCCCACCGCGTAATCCAGCCGGCCGATCAGTGCGGCCGCGGCCGCCGCATCGTCGGGCAGCAGCTGGGCCCGCGGCACACGCCGGGCCAGCCAGTGGGCGATGGCGCCGAACTCGGTCAGCACGCGGCCGTCGTCCAGTTGCAACGCGGGAATGCTGCCCTTGGGGTTGAGCGCCAGGTAGGCCGGCTGGCGGTGGTCGCCCGCCGGCAGGTTCAGCACCGTCACCTGGAAGGGCAGCTCCAGCGCCTCCAGCAGGATGTGGATGCCGGTGGAGCAGGAGCCCGGCGTCATGAAGAAGGTCAGCATCGGGCGATGGTAGGCAGCGGGCCGCCGCAGCGCGCGGGGGCCGCGCAAGCCCGAGCGCGGTGCTGGAGAAAGGCATCTTGGCGGACGCGGCGGCGGGCGCCCGTCCTACACGGCGCGCCGGGGCAGCGCCGAACAATGACAGGCCCGAACTGCCTTTTGTCGAATCCCCATGGCCCAGCCCCCGGCCCCTCTGCTGATCGGTGTCTCCGCCCGCATCTACCACCCCGACAGCCCGGTGCTGGACCTGGGTGGCGTGTGGACCAAGACGCTGCACTACCTGGAACAGTCGGTGGCCCTGTGGCTGATGACCCAGGACGCGGTGCCGGTGATGGTGCCGGCGGTGGCCTCGGGCAGCCTGCAGTCGCGCAAGGCCCTGCAGCTGGAGGCCTACGCGGCGGCGCTCGATGGGCTGGTGCTGCAGGGCGGGGCCGACGTGGCGCCGCAGAGCTATGGCGAGAAGCCCCTGCGGCCCGAGTGGGCCGGCGACGCGGTGCGCGACCAGTACGAGGTGGCGCTGATCCATGCCTTCGTGGCGGCACGCAAGCCGGTCTTCGGCATCTGCCGCGGGCTGCAGATCCTCAACGTGGCCTTCGGCGGCAGCCTGTTCCAGGACCTGACCACCCAGCACGGGCCGACGGTGACCCACTTCGCCCCGGGCATCTACGAACGCAACCACCACCCGGTGGACATCGAACCCGGCTCCTGGCTGGCTCGGGTGTACCCCGGTCTGCGCCGCACCTGGGTCAACAGCATCCACCACCAGGCCATCCAGCGCCTGGCGCCGGGCTTCGAGGTGGGCGCGCGCAGCCTGGAAGACCAGACCATCGAAGCCATCAGCTGCCACGAGGGCAGCTACATCGCCGGGGTGCAGTGGCACCCCGAATTTCCCACCCGGGGTGGCGACAGCCCCTTCGACGACCAACCGCTGCTGCGCGACTTCCTGCAGGCCTGCGCCCAGCGCCAGGGCCGGCGCAGCGGCTGAGCCTGTGGCCCCCGAGAACAAGAAGGAGACCGCCATGCGCTTTGCCGCTTCCGAAACCCTCAGCCTCGGTCTGGAGCTGGAACTGCAGCTGGTCTCGGCCACCACCGGCCAGCTCTCCCCCTCGGGCTCGGCCCTGTGGGAGGCGCTGCAGGCCAGCCCGACCGGCCGGCACTTCGCGCTGGAGGCCACGCAGGCCACCATCGAGCTCAATGCCTCGGTGCACCAGGCGGCCGAATCGCTGCGCCAGGAGGTGCACGCCCTGGTGACCCAGGCCCAGGCCGCGGCCGGGACACTGGGGCTGGCCCTGCGCGGCGGGGGCACGCACGTGGCCCAGTTCTGGAACGAGCGGGTGCTGTCGCCCACCAACCGGGCGCAGGTGCTGGACCAGCGCTTCGGCTTCCTGCCCAAGCGCTTCTCCACCTACGGCATGCACGTGCACGTGGGCATGCCCGACGCCGAGAGCGCGGTGCGGGTGGCCAATGTGCTGCAGGCCCACACACCGCTGCTCATCGCCCTGTCCGCGGCCTCGCCCTTTCTGCAGCACGGCGACTCGGGCTTTGCCGCCTGCCGCCCGCTGGAGCCGCTCATCTACCCGCACGGCGGGCCGCTGCCCCCGCTGCGGGACTGGGCCCACTTCTGCGCTCTGGTGCGGGAGCTGTGCGACACCGGCATCGCCGAGTCGCTCAAGGACATCTACTGGGACGTGCGGCCCAAGCCCGAGTTCGGCACGGTGGAGGTGCGGGTGTTTGACACGCCGCTGAACGTGGACCGGGCGGTGGACCTGGCCGCCTGGACCCGCGCGCTGGCCGGCCTGGCGCTCAACGGGCAGCTGGCGCTGCCGCAGCCGCGCTGCCATGTCACCGAAGCCAAGGTCAGCCGCTTCCTGGCCTGCCGCGACGGGCTGCAGGCCCGGCTGTTCGACCCGGTGCTTGGCGACTGGGTGAACGCCCGCGCCTGGGCCCTGGCCCTGTCCGATCAGATGGCGCGGCAACTGCCCACCCCCATGGACCGACAGGCCCTGGACCGCCTGGCCGCCGCCTGGCGGGCCGGTGAGGGCACGCAGGAGGACCATGCCCGCATGCGCGCCCTGTGGCGCCACCTCAGCCCCGACGGCGCACTGCCCGATGGCACGGCGCCCGCGGCCGACACGCTGGCGGCCTACTCCGCCGCGCTGTGCGCGCAGCTGGCCCCGGCCTGAGGGATCAGCGGCAGGCCGGCGGCACGCGGGCCACCAGCGTGCCCTCGGCCGCCGAGCACTTCCAGAACAGACGGCGCTGGGCGTCCAGCCGGGGCGTGAACACCAGGGCGCCCTCGGGCGTGCTGACGGTCAGCACCATCTGGTCGGTGTCCAGCTCCAGACCGGCGCCATGCCGGGTCTGCGTGGGCGCGCCTGCGGCTTCCAGCGATTCCGGCACCTCGTGGTGCGCGTCGAAGTAAGCGGTCAGGGCCTGGCGGGCCACCTCGGACTCCGCATAGGCCACGTTCAGGACCTGCCGGGCCTGGTAGTCCTTGTAGGCCGGCAGCCCCACCGCCGCGGCCACGCCCAGGAAGTACACCAGCATCAGGAAGCCGAAGCCGGCCCCGGCCCGCCCGGCATGGGGCACGCACAGCGCCAGCAGATAGGCCAGCGGGTTGCGCGCGGGCATGCGGGCCGAGGCATCCTGCACCTTCAGCACGCGGAAGGTCGTCCAAGGGTAGGCGGCCACCAGACCATGGAAGGAGGCCCAGAAGCCGCGGGTGCGGCGCGCCTGTTCGGCAAAGGCCGTCAGGTTCAGACCGGCCCAACGTTCACGTCCGGCCGCCAGGGCGACCAGGGCCCGCGCGGCACCCTCGGTGGTGGCGCAGCAGGCCGCGCCATGGCGGTCGCAGGTGCGCTCCGTGGCCCGTGAATAGGCCGCCCCCAGCAGGGGCAGCCACAGCGCGGGCCAGCGCAGGAAGTGGCCAGTGAGGTGGCGCTTCTTCAGGTGGCCCAGCTCATGCCCCAGGTAGAAGCGCACGCCATCGGAATGGCCCTTCATGGCGTCCACCACGTCGGAAAACAGCACCACGAACGGACGCCCCAGGAACTGGGTGGTGAAGGCGTTGAGCACGCCGTTGCCGTTGAGGACATAGACCTCGGGGCAACGGGGCATGCGCAGGGTCTCGCAACAGGCCTGCACATCGGCCCACAGGTCCGGCATCTGGTTCTCGGACAGCGCCACGCCATGGCCACGGATGTGGGCGATCAACGCCGACTGCGCGAACAGGTAGATGAGATAGCCCACCGCCAGCACCGCCAGGGCGATCCCGAACGTGCCCAGCACCAGGCCGAGCCACACCAGCATCCCGATGACCAGCGCCACCGCGCCCAGGGACCGCTCCTTGGGGTCCGTCCAATCCTGCATGACCACTCCCTCGCCAGTTTGGAAATTTGACTGTTTGAAACACCCGGTGACCGGGCGCGGCGGATGTTGCCATCGGCCCATCCGACCTTGACGGGGCCACCCACCCTCGAACGTGGGGGCCGGCTCCTCCAGGCTGACGATGCGTGGCCTCAGCCGGCGATGCGCCGGGCCATGTCGGCCTGGCGGTCCAGCAGACGCTGGGCCAGCCCGGGCGAGCCACCGTGGCGCAGCACACAGGCCCGCACCATGGCTGCGGGCAGCGCCGTCACCACCATGATGGCGGCGCGCAGCGCCGCGGCATCCATGGGCCCGAAAAGACGGCGGGCATGCGGGTTGTCGGGCTCCTGGCGCAGCCGGTCCAGCTCCTCCACGCGGGTGCCGAAGGCCGCGCCCTTGGGGTCGCCCTGGGCCCGGTAGCGGAGTGCGCCGCCCACGTCCAGCGTCAGCACCGTGCCGTCGGCGGCCACACCCTGGTTGTCGCCCTCGAAGCCGGCAGCGTCCCAGTTGGCCAGCCAGGCATGCACGCCCAGCCAGTGGCGGGCCTGGACGCGCTCGGCCTCGCTGAACTGGGACAGGCGGCTGCGCTGCAGCGGCTGCCAGGCGGTGGCCACCTGGTCCGGCGCGCGGCAGCGGTGGTAATGCAGGGTGGGCGCGCCGGCCAGGGCGTAGAGCTGGGCAGCCAGCCACTCGTTGCGCGCGTGGTCGGGAGACTCCACAGTCTTGACGTACCAGCGCCGGCCCCGGGCATCTTCATAAAGTCCCGCCGGGTGGCTGCCCAAGGCGCCGCCCACCCGCTGCATCGCCGCGGTGTCCAGCAGCGCACGGTCCTCGTCGTGCAGGGTCATGGCAGGCCTCAGGGCTGAGGCAGGGTGCGGCGCACCAGGGCCAGCTGACCCGGGGTCTCGATGGCGCCGCGGCGCACCCGGCGCACCGCGCGGATGGCCTCGTCCGGCGCCCAGCCCAGTTCCACCAGCAGTCGCGCGGCCACCATGCCGGCGCGGCCCAGGCCGCCCTTGCAGTGCACCAGCACATCGCCCCCAGCGCGCAGCAGGGCCCGGATCTCGGCCCCCTGCGCCACCCAGGCCCGCTCGAAGGGCTCGGCCGGCACCCCGAAGTCCGCGATGGGCAGATGCAGCCAGCGCAGGCCGCGCCGCTGCACCTCCAGCCCCAGGCGCGGCACGCGCAGGGCCGTGAGTTCCTCGGGCTCCACCAGGGTCAGCACCAGCTGCGCGCCCCAGGCGGCGATGGCGTCCAGGTCCACGCCCAGGTCGCGGGCCCAGGCGCCGGTGGCCGCGGCATGGTCGTGCTTGCCGGGGCAGAAGGTGATGCCGATGCGGCCCCAGGACGGCCCGGCCTGCACTTCGGCGATCTGCAGCGGGTGGCTGTGGCTGGTGCGCACGACGGTCATGCCCCATCGTGCCACCGCGTCAGCGCGGCCTGCGCATTGGCCCAGCGGCGCAGTCTGGCTCAGGCGCGCAGCAGTTCGTCCACCACCGCCTGCCCCTCGGCCCCGGCCCAGTCCACCGCCCCCATCAGCTGGAAGCGGGCCCAGCCGGTGCGGTCGATGCCCACCGTGCAAGGGAACACCCGGGCCTCGAAGGCCTTGGCCACCGCGCCCTCGTCGTCTAGCGCCACTGGCAGGTCCAGGCCCAGGGGGGCCAGGAAGCTGCGCACGGTGCTGGCCGGCTCGCGGTAGTCCACCGTCATCAGCTGCAGGCCGCGGGCGCGCGCGCGCCGGGCCATGGCGGCCAGCTGCGGCAGCTCTTCACGGCAGGGCTCGCACCAGGTGGCCCAGAAGTGCAGCAGCACCGCCTCGCCGCGGGCGCTGACCAGGGTCCAGCGGCCCCCGCCCAGCAGTGGCAAGTCCACCGCCGGAGTGCGCCGCTGGCGGGACCAGTCCTTGCGCAACATGGTGGTTGCCTGCGCCGGCCGGGGCGTGGCGGCCCCCACCGCCCCCAGCGCGGTCAGCGCCATGGACGCCGAGACAGCCACCAGGCCCTGGCGCCGGCCGCGGTCGGGCGCATCCCGGTCCAGCGGAGCACAGGGTTCACGGGAGGGAGAAGCCTTCATCGCTAAAATTTTGCCTCTTTCACGCCATCTCACAGGATCTCTTGCCCATGCCCACCCGCCTGTCGAGGCGCAGCCTCCTCCAATCGGCCTCTGCGTCCATGCTGCTCGCGGGCGTGCCCGCCCTGCGCGCCGAGGAGGCCGAGCGTCACTTCGATCCCCGGCCCCAGGGCTGGCGCACCTTTGACGTGACCACCACCGTGACGCTCAAGGATGCCAAGGGTCCGTCGACCGTGTGGCTGCCCGTGCCCTCGCTGGACAACGGCTGGCAGCGCACGCTGGACGTGCACTGGACCGACAACGCCGGCAAGGTGCAGATGAGCACCGACGGCGACACCGGCGCCAAGATCCTGACCGCCAGCTATGACGCCGCCGTGGCCCAGCCCAGCATCACCCTGGTGACCCGGGTGCAGACGCAGAACCGCGGCGTGGACTGGCAGGCCAAAGCCACCGAAGCCGTGGAGCCGGCCGAGCTGCACCGCTGGGTGCAGCCCAGCGACCTGATTCCGGTGGACGGCATCGTGCGCAAGGTGGCCCAGCAGATCGTGGCCGGCACCCGCACCGACCGCGAGAAGGTCCAGCGCATCTACGACTGGGTGATCGTCAGCTCCTACCGCGACCCCAAGGTGCGCGGCTGCGGCGTGGGCGACATCCGCGCCATGCTGGAAAGCGGCAACCTCTCGGGCAAGTGCGCTGACATCAACGCCCTGTTCGTGGGCCTGTGCCGCGCGGTCGGCATCCCCGCGCGCGACATCTACGGCATCCGCCTGGTGCCCAGCGCCTTCGGCTACCGTGAACTGGGCGGCAACCCCGCCAGCCTGAAGGGCGCGCAGCACTGCCGCTCCGAGGTCTACCTGAAGGGCCACGGCTGGGTGGCCATGGACCCGGCCGACGTCACCAAGGTGATGCGCCAGGAAACCCCCGAGTGGATCAAGGACCCGGCCCACCCCATCGTCACCCCGGTGCGCCGCGCCCTGTTCGGCAGCTGGGAAGGCAACTGGATGGGCTACAGCAGCGCCGCCGACCTCACCCTGCCCGGCGCCAAGAAGGGCAAGCTGGCCTTCTTCATGTACCCGCAGGCCGAGACGGCCGAAGGCGCCCGCGACCCCTACGCCCCGGACACCTTCGTCTACCAGATCACCGCCAAGGAGATCACCGCCTGAACGGGCGGCGCGCCGCGATGGTGAGCCAGGGCCTTCCTGCCACGCCCCCGGCCCGCGGCCTGGGGGCGCTGCTGGCCGCCGGGCTGGCGGCACTGCTGGCCTCGGGCTGCTGCGTGGCCCCGCTGGCCCTGGCCCTGCTGGGCGTCTCCGGCGCCTGGATCGGTCAGCTGCGGGTGCTGGAGCCCTGGTCGCCCTGGCTGCTGGGCGGCGCCCTGCTCGCCCTGGGCCTGGCCGCCTGGCAGATCTACCGCCGCCCTGCCCAGGACGAGAGCTGCGCAGTGGACGACCCGGCCTGCGGCCAGACCCGCCGCGGCCTGCGCCGCTGGTTCTGGGTGGTGGCCCTGCTCACCGCCGTGCCCCTGCTGCTGCCGCTGGTGGCGCCCTGGTTCTACTGAAAGCCCCGCATGAAGCCCCTGCTCACCCTGACCGGCGCCCTGGCCGCGCTGGCCCTGGCTACCCCCGGCTGGGCCGCCCAGCGACAGGTCACGCTCAACGTGCCCACCATGGACTGCGCCACCTGCCCCATCACCATCCGCGTGGCGCTGATGAAGGTGCCGGGCGTCAGCAAGGCCGTGGTGAGCTACAACAAGCGCACCGCCAAGGTCAGCTACGACGACACCCAGACCGATGTGGCGGCGCTGATGCACGCCACCGAGGGCGTGGGCTACCCGTCGTTCAAGGCCGACGAGCAGTGAGCCCATCCAGATTCAGGATTCCCTGAATATCGGATTGTTTGGAATTTTCTACCCTGAGCCGTCTATATCGGAGATATTTCTTCTCCATGCGACGCATTCTCAGGTCCAGAACAGCAATTTCTCCCGGGCGGGTCTGACCAGAATCTCCAGCCCATGGAGATCTACCTCGACGCCAACGCCACCACCCCGGTGCTGCCCGCCGCCCAGGCCGCAGCGCGGGCCTGCATGAGCGAGCAGTTCGGCAACCCCAGCAGCACCCACGCCACCGGCCTGCGCGCCCATGCCCTGCTGGACGACACCCGCGCCCGCGCCCGTCGCGTGCTGGGCGCCCCGACCGGACAGCTGCTGTTCACCAGCGGCGCCACCGAAGGCATCCAGACAGCCGTGCTCTCGGCGCTGGTGAGCCTGCGTGGCCGGGACGATGTGGACTGCCTGCTCTACGGCGCCACCGAACACAAGGCGGTGCCGGCCGCGCTGCACCACTGGAACCGGCTGCTGGACCTGGGCCTGGTGGTCGCCCCCATCCCGGTGGACCCGCAGGGGCGCCACGAGCTGGACTGGCTGCGCCGGCATGCGGGCCGCGCCGGCCTGGTCTGCACCATGGCTGCCAACAACGAAAGCGGCGTCATCAGCGATCTGGACGGCATCGAAGCCGCGCTGGCCGACAGCCCGGCCCTGTGGCTGGTGGACGGCGTGCAGGGCCTGGGCAAGCTGGACCTGCGCCTGGCCAAGCGGCCCATCGACTACGCGCCGTTCTCCGGCCACAAGCTCTACGCGCCCAAGGGCATCGGCCTGCTCTATGTGCGCGAAGGCGCCCCCTTCACCCCGCTGATGGCCGGCGGCGGGCAGGAAGGCGGTCTGCGCTCGGGCACCGAGAACATGGCCGGCGTGGCCGCCCTGGGCGCGGTGCTGGCCGCGCTGGAAGACGGCCACACCTTCGCCTCCCCTGCAGCGCTGGCCCAGCACCGTGCGCGCCTGGCGGAGGCGCTGAGCGAGGCCTTTCCCGGCCTGGTCTTCAACGCCCCGGCCGCGCTCAGCCTGCCCACCACGCTGAACTTCTCGGTCCCCGGCGTGGCCTCGCGCCTGCTGCTGGATCTGTTCGACGCCGCGGGCGTGCGCGTCAGCGGCGGCTCGGCCTGCAGCGCCGCCCAGGCCGCCCCCAGCTTCGTGCTGGAGGCCATGGGCCTGCCCGCCTGGCAGACCGGCTCGGCCATCCGCCTGTCTTTCGGGCCGCTGGCCGACGATGCCTTCATCGACGCGGCCTGCGAACGCATCCGCGCCTGCGGCGAGGCCCTGCGCGCCCACGGCCTGCATGGCAGCCAGCACCCGCCCGTCCGCCGACAGGACGGCATCACCCGCTTCAGTGCCGAGGGGGCCTGCTGCTACCTGCTGAGCGACGCCGCCAGCCAGCGCGCGGTGGTCATCGACCCCCTGCCGGCCCTGGCCGAGCGCCTGGCCCGGCAGCTGCGCAGCCAGGGGCTGCGCCTGAGCGCCATGCTGCACACCAGCCGCCGGCCCGAGCCCGTGGCGGGGGCGGCCGCCCAGGCCCTGCGCGCGGCCCTGCCGCCGGCCCTGCGTCCGCACGAAGAGGTGGATGTCCAGGGCTGGCCGCTGGGCGAGGACGCCATCGCCCTGGGCCCGCGCCAGCTGCTGCGCCTGCCAGAGTGCCGGGGCTATGTGCTGCGCGACGCCCTGGGGCGCCTGCCCTTCGCTTTTGTGGGAGATCGGCTGACGGACACCGCACTCGACACCGGCGTGGATGCCTCCCTGGCCGCCTGGCTGACACCCGAGACGCTGTGCCTGCCACACCGGGACCCGGCCGGCCACATGGCCCACCCCACCCGCCCGCCCGCCGCCGCACCGGTGCAGGGCCTGGTGCAGCACGCCGCCGATCTGCCCGACCTGGCCCAACAGCACCCCGGGCTGACACTGGTGGACGTGCGCGAAGCCCACGAACAAGGCTGGGACGACGACCGCCTGGCGAGTCTGAGCCTGCCGCGCCAGGCTCTGCCGCTGAGCCAGTTGCTCAACGTGCTGCCGGAGGGAGCGGTCAGCCGGGTGGACGGGGAGATGATCCACCAGCCTCTGTTGTTCATCTGCCGCAGCGGCCAGCGCAGCGCCCAGGCCGCACGGCTGCTGCGCCGCCTGGGCCATGGCCGGGTCTGGAGCCTGGCGGGAGGGGTGGCGCTGCTGACGTCGGCGGAGTGGGCAGCAGAACGTTGATTCCACCCATGACCGGAATGCGATGAAGCCTCGCCCCCCCCTTCGCCCGCTTGCCACTGTTCTGATGGCCCCGGTGTGCATGGCCGCGGCGCCCAGGGGCCACTCGGTCGACCAGGACGCCCTCCGGCCTGACGCGCAGCTGTCCACCCCCATCCCTTTGCCGTCGGAGCTGCAGGCAAGGACCCGAAGCACTGGTACGGCCGGGGAGCGGTCAGATTGGTTCCGCTAAGGAAGGTCTGCACAACTCGCAACCCGTGGTGCTTGGCGCCAACGTGAAGCGCTGAGACGATACGGGCCATGAAGCAGCACAGCCTGGGTTTGGGACAGACGACCAAGCGAACGCGGCGCCGGGAGTTCCTGGACGAAATGGAGAAGGTGGTGCCCTGGGCCGATCTGGTGGCCTTGGTGTCGCCGTTTTTGCCGGAGGGCAAGCGGGGTCGCCCGCCGTTCTCGCCGGAGACCATGCTGCGCATCCACTTCATGCAGCAATGGTTCGCGCTGAGCGACCCGGCGATGGAAGAAGCGCTGCACGACATGCCGGTGTTCCGCGAGTTTGCGGGGCTCGAAGGCTGGGACGAGCGGCTGCCCGACGAGAGCACGATCCTGCGGTTTCGGCATGTGTTGGAGAAGCACAAGCTGGCCGCGCAGATCCTGCAGACCGTCAACGACCTGCTGAGCGCCAAGGGCATGATGCTCAAGGGTGGCTCGGTGGTGGATGCCACGCTGATCGCTGCGCCGAGTTCGACCAAGAACAGCAGCGGCGAGCGCGACCCGGAAATGAAGCAAAGCAGGAAGGGCCAGCAGTGGTACTTCGGCATGAAGTGCCACATCGGGGTGGACCTCGAATCGGGCCTGGTCCACACCGTGCGAGGCACCAGCGGCGCGGTCAATGACGTGACCGAGGCCAACAGCCTGGTACGCCCGAGCGACCGCGAGGTCTACGCCGACGCCGGCTATCGAGGCGCCGACAAGAGGCCGGACGCCAGGGCCGGTGTGAGCTGGAACATTGCCATGCGCCCGGGCAAGCGTCGCACGCTGGACCCGACCAAACCGATCGAGGCCCTTACCGAGCAGCTTGAGAAGGTCAAAGCAGGCATCCGGGCACGTGTCGAACACCCGTTCCGAGTGATCAAGCGCCAGTTCGGGCACATCAAGGTGCGCTACCGCGGGCTGGCCAAGAACACGGCGCAATTGCACACGCTGTTTGCGCTGGCCAATCTGTGGATGGCGCGGCGCAAACTCATCGGAGCGGTGGCATGAGTGCGTCCGCAGCACGGCAAATTGCCTGGTTCGCAGGCCTGTTCGGACCTGCGGGCATGGAAACCAAGGCGAATCTGCCAGCTGCAGCATCACATTCCCATCGTCTCGGCGCACCACCACGCCGGGTTGCGAGTTGTGCAGACCTTCCCTAAGGCTCGTCGGCGGCAAGCTGCGCCAAGCTGGGCAGACCCGACACGTCCGGCGCCTCCGGCGCCTGCCAGGTCACACCCTCCTCTCTGGCCCATTGCTTCAAGTCGCCATGGGTCAAGGCCTGGGCGATCGTCGAGTTGATCGCCAGACGCACCGCCTCGTTCGTCGCCAGGGTCGCAAAGCCCAGGTTCACGCCGAGAGAACGGCGCCAGCCCGCAAGAACCAGCGGCGACTTCGGATGGCTCAAACGCCATCCGTCGAATTGGGCGAGCGGCACCATCGCCACATCCACCGTCCCTTCACTCAACAGCTCCAGCGCGCTCTGCTGCTGGTTGAGCGAAACCAATTGGTGTTGAAGAGCGCCATGACGCCACAGCATGGATACCGTGCCAGCCAGCGTTCCGCTGACGACCCCGATCTTCCAGTCGGGATGTTCGCTTCGGAGCGTTGACAAGGACGCCCATGGCACCCCAGGACTTCGCATTGCAGCCCCCAGGGCCACGCCCTGATAGGCCTGCGTTGCGGCGATCTCCCGCAGCGCAATGAACGGCCTGTCACGCCGCCGTGGTGCGCCGGGATAGTCCGGTGTGCGCGCCTTCACGCGGCCGGGCGGCCCGAGGTCGGACCTCAGCAGAGGAAATCCGCTGACCGCATCACAGATGCCCGCGGACAGGAGGGCGTTGACCTCCTGGCCCAATGTCGACTCGTTCTCGTAGCTTGAGTCGAAGGGCACCACCACCAGATCGCGTTCCATCAACGCGGCGGCGGCTTGTGCGATGCGCACGTCGAGCCCGCGAATCTGACCGCCAAGCCCCTGATAGCTCAGCGGCGCGTTCTGCTCAGCGGCACAGACCTTCAGTGGCTCGGCAGCGCCTGCGACCCCGAAGGAACCGGACACGAACACGAGGCCAGCCAGAAGGGCCCATTTCCCGTCAAAGTTCTTTGCCACCGCGGGTCGCTACGTAAGACCAGAGCGATGAAATCTGCTCATTGGTCAGTCCATCCTTGAACGAGGGCATGTTGCCCTTGCCGTTGGTCACGCTGTTGAAGAAACGATCCCGTTCGTCGACCGGGAACTTGCGCAAGTCGAAGACCGTGGTGCCCGCGTTCACCATGTTCCGACCGTGGCACTGCGCGCACGTCCGGTCGAACTGCGCATGTCCGGCCTGCACCTGCTCCAGGGTGAACGGAAGCGGCTGATGTGGCGGGGTGTCCGCGGCCTGCGATCCCTGCCACCCCAGGCCAAGGCCCAGCGTGACCGACACCAGCACCCACGTCCCCAGGCGCCGGCCACTCGTGCTCAGCATCTTCACTTGACTGCGAAGGTCCACACCATTCCTCCCGCAGGCGTGGCGGCCATGCGCTCGTCACCCAGGATGCCCCAGACACCGCCTGCGCCCGACAGGACGGTGACGTACTGCTTGCCGTTGGCCTCCCAGGTGATGGGCAGACCGACGATGCCACTGCCGGTATTGAACTCGTACAGCTTGGTGCCCTTGACCGCATCGACCGCAATGAACTCGCCCGTGGCGGCTCCGGTGAAGACCAATTCGCCTGCGGTGGACAGCGTCCCCGCCATGCTCGGTTGACCCGGCCATGCGAGTTTCCACTTTGTCTTGCCGGTCAGCGGATCGATGGCGGACAGATAGCCGTTCGGCTGGTCCTTCGGGAAGTCGACGCCCTTGAAGTCCATGCCCAGATACCACTCACCGCGCTTGTATTCCGGCTTGGCAAAGGTGTACTGCCATGAGATGTTCAGCGTATTGGCGTAGGCCAGTCCGGTTTCGGGGTTCCACGACATGGGTGACCAGTTCTTGCCCCCCAGGACGGAGGGCCACACGGTTTCCGTGCCGCCAGCACGGATCCGCTTGGTCACCTCGCTCTCAACGGGACGCCCGGTCTTCATGTCGATGCGATCCGCCCAGTTGACCTTCACATACGGATTGGCCGCGAGCAGTTGCCCGTTGGTGCGGTCCAGCACATAGAAGAAGCCGTTGCGGTTCGCCTGCGCCAAAACCTTGCGCGCCTTGCCATCGACCTTCATGTCCAACAGCATGCCAACTTCCGTCGCGTCGTAGTCATACAGGTCGTTCGGGCTGAACTGATAGTGCCAGACCAACTCACCGGTCTTTGGCCGCAGCGCGAGCACGGAACAGATGTAGAGGTTGTCGCCCTTGCGCGCCTCGGCGTTCCACGGGCCGCCGTTGCCGGTGCCCCAGTAAACGAGGTCGAGGTCGGGGTCATAGGCACCAGTCAGCCAAGTGGGGGCACCGCCGTGCATCGCCGTGTCGCCAGGCCAGGTGTCGCCACCCTTCTCGCCCGGTGCGGCCGTGGTCCAGAACTTCCACAGGTGCTTGCCGGTCGCTGGATCCCAGCCGTCAATGAAGCCACGCGTGCCGTACTCGCCACCAGCGATGCCCGTGATCACCACCCCGTTGGCGACCAGCGGGGCACCGGTCATGGCATGACCGTCCTTGTAGTCGGCGGCCTTGACCTTCCAGAGCTGCTTGCCGGACTTCGCGTCCAGCGCCACGACGTTGGCGTCCAGCGTGGTGCGAAACAGCTTGCCGTCGTAGATGGCAGCGCCGCGGTTGATGATGCCGCAGCAGGCGTACTTGAAGACGTCCTGCGGCAAGTCGACATCCTGCTTCCAGAGCTGCTTGCCGGTGATCGGGTCAAGAGCGATCGTGTCTTTGGAGGTCGTGATGTACATGACCCCCTGATAGATCAGCGGCTGGGACTCCTGGCCTTGGGGATTGTTCAGGCTGTACGCCCAGACGGGCTGGAGCTTTCCTGCATTGCCCCTGTTGATGTCCTTCAGCGGGCTGTAACGCTGGTTGCTGTAGCCCATGCCATAGGTCAGAACATCACCCGGGGTGCGCGCATCAGCCTTGAGATCGTCCAGGGTCTGCGCTTGCAACGCCGTCGACCAACCGAGCGTCAACGCCAAGACGGCGGTGACCAGGATTCTTATGCTGTTCATGAGTCGGTTTCCTCATCGTGTCGTTGGAGCGGGATGCCGGCGAGGGCATCCCGGAGTAGGGGTGTCCGCTGCTGCGGTCCCGGCTACTCAGAAGATCTGCAGCAGGCGCAGGTTGATGCGGTTGTCTTCCTTGAAGCCATTGCGCACGCTGATGTCTCGGCCATAGGTCGCCAGCAGCTGGGTCTTGGCGCCGACGAAGGTGCTGCCCCCCAGCCAGAACTTCGACGACGACGTCCTGTCGTCTTGGTTCACGCCATCCACCTGCGTCTCGCCGCCCGTCAACTGCGAAAGTCCGAAGCGCAGATCGGAAGCCGCCGACAGGTGATAGCGCCACATCGCCTGGAACTGCATCATCGGTTTCTGCTTCATCGTCAGGCTGGTGGGACCAAAGTCCTTGTTCTTGCCATAGAAGGTCACGTCCGCCACCAGGTCCATGGTGACGCTGTCGCTGAGCGGCTTGATCCACCCCCCCTGGAACGCGAACTTCCAGCGGTTCTCGCCCAGATTCAGCGCGCTGTTCTTGTCGTACTTGCCGGTCGGGAGATAGAGGAACGGCGTGATCCCGATGTTCTCCTTCTCGCCCGCCTTGTTGAACCACAAGGTCGATGCCAGGATGAGGTCACCGACGCCGCTGGCTGAGCCGAGCGAAGACGTGTCGTCCTGGCCCTTCAGCCGACCCAGCGGCAGCAGGAACTGAGGATCGATGACGTAGCCACCGAGCTCCATGAAATGCACACCGCGCAGGATGCCGACATCGGAATCAAGGCCAGGATTGATGGGCAAGCGATTGCCCTGCGAGTACAGGCGATCGCGGGTGGCGTGCTGGTAATAGGCGAGGCCAAGGTTCGTGCCCGCGGGCAGGGCGGTGTAATCGCCAGCGTCAACGTCGACCGCCTTGGCCACCGTCGGAACGAGGATCAGAGCCGCCGCCGCAGCCATCGTGCTCAGAACAAGAGGTGTCTTCACTGTCGTCTCCTAGTTGTTTTGCTTGCAAAGCCTGCGTTTTGCGGAGCGAAAGTTACGGGACCGACGAGAAGCGAAAAACACGAGGACTTTCCCTGACGAAAACTGTGCCGGGGCGGTACAGATTTCTCCGCCGCAACGCCGTCTTGGAACGGGCCGAACTGTTCCGCCCCAGCACAGATTCCGAAGGGGTTTGTCCCAGGATCGCCAGGAAAGGCGACTGCGATCATCCTGGCAAGCCAACGGCTGCGCCTTGTGGATTCCATCGCCCATGACCAAAGGACCATCACAGCTCTTCTTTGCGACGAATGCTGATCGCGCAGCATTGGCACGCGAGCAGTTCTTCGAGGAAGGTCAGCGCCCGTCGGGCCTGGTGCCCGAGCCGGTGATCCAGTCATGGTCCCGCTGCATGGGCTCGCGCCGCAAGCCTGACGAACGGATCGAATTCGAGCCGATCAGCAAGACACGCACAGCCACCGTGCTGACGAAGAATCGGCGCTTGCTGGAAGCGGCCCGCGATCCGCTGGCGGAGCTGGAGGTGGCCATCGCCGGCAGTGGCGCGGTCGCCATGTTGACCAACGGCGAAGGCGTGGTCGTGCATGCCTCGTCCCGTGAGCCGAGCCGTTCGGGCCTCATGCACACTGTCGCGCGCATCGGCGTGCCCATCGGTGAGCTGGCAGTCGGCACCGGGGCGCCGGGGTTGGCTGCGAGCACGGGCGAGGTCGCCGTGGTTCGGGGCGCCGAGCACTTCTTCCGCTGCATGGCATCGCTGCATTGCGCGGCTGCTCCCATCCGCGATGCGAGCGGAAGCGTGGTCGCGGTGCTCGATTTGTCTTGCGTCGGCGAGCCGTTCAAGTTCGACGCCGCGGGGATGGCGTTGGTCTACGCGACGTCCATCGAAAATCGCCTTCTGGCGGATTCAGCCAGGTCGAACGTGCTGCTGCGCTTCCAAGCCAGCCCGAGCCTGATTCGCACCCCCTTGGAGGGCCTGTGTGCCGTGAACGGCAGTACCGGTCGGGTGCTGTGGTTCAACAGCGCCGGCGCGACGCTGCTGAATTTCGGACGCGTACCGACGAGACAAGCGTCGTCCGAGGAGGTCTTCGGCCTCAATGTCGATGCGCTGATGACGCTCGCGCACAAGGGGAGCGCCATGCCCCGCACCCTTCCTACGGGGTTGACGGTCTGGATGGCCGTCGATTACGACGGTCGCGAGGCCTCGCCAGAACCCGCGTTGATCGGCACCACGCCGCCTGCGTCAGGCTGCGACCGCATTGCCACTCCGACATCGCTCAAGGACAGCAACAAATTCGCCATCGAAGAGGCCCTTGACCAGTGCCACGGGAACGTGTCGAAGGCGGCGAGATTGCTGGGCGTTTCACGCGGCCTTCTGTATCGGTACCTGCGCAACCAGGGCCGCGACCAGTAGTCGTGGCCCGGGGTGCAGACAGAGGTTGCCGGACGTCCTCTTGCCCAGCCGCCGATTACAGGGCGATCCAGACGGACTTGGTTTCGAGGTACGCGTCCAGAGCCGATCGCCCCATGTCCCGACCGATGCCCGATTGCTTGTAGCCCCCGAAAGGCATGGTGGCGTCCAGCATGCTGTGGCTGTTCACCCAGACCGTGCCCGCCTTGATCTTCGGGATGAGCTTGTGCACTCGCGAGAGGTCGTTGGACCAGATGCTGGCGCCCAGACCATAGGGGGTGTCATTGGCGCGCGCTGCCACCTCGTCGAGATCGTCGTAAGGCATGGCCACGAGCACGGGACCGAAGATCTCTTCGCGAACGACCCGGTGATCATTCGCTGTGTCCACCAGCACGGTGGGGCGAACGTAGAACCCCTTGTCCGGCAGCGCCTGCCCGCCGGCGATGCGCTTGGCCCCCTGATTCAGGCCGGTCTGGATGTAATCCGAGACACGCCGCATCTGTTCCTTCGACACGAGAGGATTGACCTGCGCCTGCGCATCCAGGCCAGATCCCAGGCGCATCCCATCCGCGATGCGTGCGACTTCAGCGACGACATTGTCGAACTGCTTCTTGTGCACATACAGGCGTGAGCCTGCGCAGCACACCTGGCCCTGGTTGAAGAAGATGGCGTTCGCGGCGCCTTGTGCTGCAGCCGTGGGATCACAGTCGTCCAGCACGATCACCGGGGACTTGCCGCCAAGTTCGAGGGTGAACCGGGTCATGTTGTCGACCGACGCATGACCGATGCGCTTGCCCACCTCCGTCGAACCGGTGAAGCTCACCTTGTTGATGCCGGTGTGCTGGACCAGTGGAGCGCCGGTGCGAGGACCATCGCCAGTGACGATGTTCACCACACCTGGCGGAAAGCCTGCTTCGACGACAAGACGGCCCAGGAACAGCGCTGTCAAGGGCGTCTGCTCGGCCGGCTTCAGCACCACAGTGCAACCAGCAGCCAGGGCCGGGCCCAACTTCCATGCAGCCACCAGCAACGGGAAATTCCATGGCACCACCGCGGCCACGACACCCACAGGCTCCCGGCGGATGTAGGTCATGAACTGCTGGCCGGGGGCGAATGGCACCGAGGTCTCCGTGACCGTGCCCTCGATCTTGGTCGCCCATCCCGCCATGTAGCGGAAGAACTCGATCACCAATGCCATGTCAACGGCGCGGGCCAGACCGACCGACTTCCCGCAGTCGATCGACTCGAGTTCAGCAAGCGTTTGGGCGTTCGCTTCGATCAGGTCGGCGAGCTTCAGCATCAGACGCTGTCGCTCTGCAGGACGCATGCGGCTCCAAGGGCCATCATCCAGCGCGCGTCGAGCGGCCTGCACTGCGGCATCGACGTCGAAGGCATCTGCGAATGCAATCTTGCCCACGATCTTCTCGGTCGCGGGGTTGATGGTCTCGAAGGTCTCGCCGCTGCGCGCAGCCACCCATTCGTTGTCGATCAGCAGCCGGTGCTCCGGCAGGCTGAGAAAGGCCAGCGTCTGCTCGGTGACCAGATGACGAATGTCGGAAAGTTCCATCGGTTGCTCCTCTTTGGCATGGATCACCTTGTGTCAGGTGGTTCCGTCACCTTAGAGAAGTCGGTCGGGCTCGCGTAGTTGAGTGCAAACCCCAGGTGTTTTTGTGCCGTCCCAGAACACTGCCATGAATCGCTCCGGACCGTCCAGACACCCCATGCCCTATGCCCAAGACAAGCCCGCCGGCAGTCAGCCCATCGAGCGGTCGATGCGGGCAGGCATGGCCGTGACCACATCCACCTTGCAGGGCCCTGGCCGCAACGATAGGCTGCGCGAGTCATCCGCCCACCCAAGGAAACGCGCCATGAACGGCTTCCAGAGCTTCTTGCGCCGCTTGCGCCCGGAAGACCCGCGACGGCTTCACGCCTTCATGCAAGCGGTGCGCGATCTGGACTGGACGGAGGCCCATGCCGGCGCCTCGCTGTCCGTTCTCTTCACCGCGGTGGATCAACTGGCTGAAGCGGAGGTCTCGTACTACTACCGCCGACGCGGGACCCGGGCGTGGGTCTCAGGTGTCACCCGGTTCGGGGCCTGGATCTGCGGATCGGTCGGCCTGCTTCTGCCCTTGCTCGGGTCCACCGACGCACCCGAATTCAAGCACCTTGGCCAGTACGGCTACACCTTCCTGGCGGTCGCTGCGAGCTTTCTCGCCGCCAACTCGCTCTTCGGCGGCACCGATGGCCACATCAGGTTTGTCAGCACCCAGCTGAACCTGGAGAAGCTCATCACCGCCTCGCGCATCCGATGGTGTCGGCACCTGACCGAATCATCGACCGCCAAGGAAGACCTGGCGAAGGGCTTCGACATCGTCCTGGCGTACGCAGCCGATCTGCACGCCACCACGCTCTCTGAAACGGACCGATGGGGAGAAGGACTTCTGGCAGCCCTGGAGAAGTACCGTCAGATGATGGAGGCAGGTTCGGCCGGTGGAAACAACAAGCCCAGCTGAAGCCGGAGCGGGGGCCAGGTCAATCCGATTCAGTGAATCAGCCCGAAGCCAAGTCCGGAAACCGCCAAGGCCGTTCCCGTCAGCAGCGGCAGAAGAATGGCGGCGAATCCGGCCAGCGTCGTCGCATGCACGCGGCGCTGCGTGGCCCAGTCGTAAGCGGCCGCAGCCAGGGTGAGCAGCAACATGCCAGCGCCAGCAAAGGCCGGCGCCATCGTCAGCCCCGCCCCGATGACCGGCCAGAACGCGAAGCGGGCGAACGCGGGACCGATGATCGCAATGGACGCGAACAGCACCAGTCGCCGGTGCTCAGGCAGCCGCCGCCGCCTCACCACCGCCATGACCACAAGCGCCGCAAACGAAAGCAGGCTCATGTAGTTGGCCCAGATGAACATGTTCTCCGGGTCCTGCGCCGACTGGATCTGCCAGGCCAGGGCGGTGTTCACCCAGGCGCCGGTGATCAGAACGGCAGGAACCACCAGAACCGCGGTCCATGCCGTCCTGGCGTGAAGGCTTCTCCGGCCGCTTGCGGCGAACCAGGCCTGGGCCACCGTCAGCACGAACCACAGCGTCAGTGCGACCCCATGGACCGCCAGACGCAGATGCAGTGGGCTGTCGAAGAACAGCCCGCGCAGGTAGAAGCTGCGCGCGAATCCGACAAGGACCACGCACAGCAGGAAGGCGTGGGCCCGGAGAAATGTCCTTGATTCCCGCTGCTGTGCGTTCATGGCCCGCTCCATCTTCTGTTCCCGCCCATGATCGCACCCTCCGCGCCAACGCCCCAGGGCCGCGCAGGCGAAAGAACACCTGCTTGCGGGTGGTCTGCCCATCAAGGCGAAAATCACCGTTTTTTCGCCCTCAGAGCCCCCGATGGCCATCAAGAAGTCCGACCTCTATTCCAAGCTCTGGGCCTCCTGCGACGAACTGCGCGGCGGCATGGATGCCAGCCAGTACAAGGACTATGTGCTGGTGCTGCTGTTCATCAAGTACATCAGCGACAAATACCAGGACAAGCCTTTCGCGGAGATCACCATTCCGCCGGGCGCCAGCTTTGCCGACATGGTGGCGCTCAAGGGCAAGAGCGACATCGGCGACCAGATCAACAAGCGGATCATCCGCCCGCTGGAAGAGGCCAACCGCCTGCGCATCAAGGCCGACTTCAACGACGACGCCCTGCTGGGCGCCGGCAAGGAGAAAGTCGACAAGCTCACCAACCTGATCGGCATCTTCGAATCGAAGGACCTGGACTTCAGCCGCCACCGCGCCGATGGCGACGACATCCTGGGCGACGCCTACGAGTACCTGATGCGGCACTTCGCCACCGAGAGTGGCAAGAGCAAGGGCCAGTTCTACACCCCGGCCGAAGTCAGCCGCGTGATGGCCCAGGTGCTGGGCATCGCCCAGGCCGCCACCACACCCCACACCACCGTGTACGACCCGACCTGTGGCTCGGGCTCGCTGCTGCTGAAGGTGGCCGAGGCTGCGCCCACGCCCGTCACCCTCTACGGTCAGGAAAAGGAAGAAGTCACCAGCGGCCTGGCGCGGATGAACATGATCCTGCACCACAACCCGACGGCGGCGATCGAACAGGGCAACACCCTGGCCGACCCGAAGTTCCGAGTGGGCGACCAGCTCAAGACCTTCGACTACGTGGTGGCCAACCCGCCGTTCTCCGACAAGCGCTGGAGCAACGGCCTGCAGCCCGAGGCCGACGCCTACGGCCGCTTCGACGGCTTTGGCGTGCCGCCGGCCAAGCAGGGTGACTACGCCTACCTGCTGCACATCATCCGCTCGCTCAAAAGCACCGGACGGGCCGCCTGCATCCTGCCGCACGGCGTGCTGTTCCGCGGCAATGCCGAGGCCGAGATCCGCAGGAACCTGGTGCGGCGCGGCCTCATCCAGGCCATCATCGGCCTGCCGGCCAACCTGTTCTACGGCACCGGCATCCCGGCCTGCATCCTGGTCATCGACAAGGCCGGTGCGGCGTCCCGCAAGGGCATCTTCATGATCGACGCCGCCCAGGGCTTCATGAAGGACGGGCCCAAGAACCGCCTGCGCGAGCGCGATATCCACCGCATCGTCGACGCCTTCCACACACTGGACGACAGCGACCCGCGCTTTGCCCGCATGGTGGGCTTTGACGAGATCGAGCAGAACGACTTCAACCTCAACCTGCCGCGCTACATCGACAGCAGCACGCCGGAAGACCCCCAGGACATCGACGCCCACCTGAACGGCGGCATCCCCGAGGCCGACGTGCAGGCCCTGGCCCGCTACTGGGCCGTGTGCCCGCAACTGCGGGCCGCCCTGTTCCAGCCCCGCCGGCCGGGCTACCAGGACCTGACGGTGCCGCCCGCGGCGCTCAAGGCCACCATCCATCAGCACCCCGAGTTCCAGGCCTTCACCCAGGCGATGGCCGGCCACTTCGAAGCCTGGCGCACGCCAGTGGCCCAGCGGCTCAAGGCCCTGTCACCGGGCTTCCAGCCCAAGGCGCTCATCGTCGAACTGGCCGAAGGCCTGCTGGCCCATTACGAACAGCAGCCCTCGGCGCAGAAGCTGATCGACCCCTACGCCGTCTACCAGCACCTGATGGACTACTGGGCCGAGACGATGCAGGACGATGCCTACCTGCTGGACGAAGACGGCTGGGTGGCCCGGCCCCACCGCGTGCTGGAAACCAGGAAGAACAAGGATGGCACGCCGGGCAAGACGGTGGACAAGGGCTGGGCCTGCGACCTGGTGCCCAAGGCCCTGCTGGTGGAGCACCATTTTGCCGCCGAGCGGGCCGAGCTGGACCGGCTGGGTGCCGAACTGGAAGGCGCCCTGGCCAAGCAGACCGAACTGGAAGAAGAGCACAGCGGCCCGGACGCCGCGTTCGACGGCTTCGACAAAATCAACGACAAGGAAGTGAAGTCGCGCATCAAGGAGATCGGGCCTGACCCGGATGCGGCCGACGAACTGGCGGTGTTGAAGCAGTGGCTGGACCTGTCCGAACAGGCCAGCGGCCTGAAGAAGCGCATGAAGACGCTGGACGCCGAGCTCGACGCCAAGGCCCTGGCCCGCTACGCCACGCTGACGCCCAATGAGGTGAAGACCCTGGTGGTGGACCACAAGTGGATGGCCGCGCTGGGTGCGGCCGTGCATGGCGAACTGGACCGCGTGAGCCAGGCGCTGACCGGGCGGGTCAAGGAACTGGCCGAGCGTTATGGGCAGACGATGCCGGAGCTGGCGCAGCAGGTGACGGACCTGGAGGCGCGGGTGGCGGGGCATCTGGAGAAGATGGGGTTCGCATGAGTAGGGCGTCTGTGCCACCTTGTGCCATTCCCGACGGATGGCGTACATCCGAATTGCGCGATCACCTGGCTGAGCCGATCCGAAACGGCTTCAGCCCTGTGTGTCCAACGCACTTCACTGGCGAGTGGATCCTCTCCCTTGCTTCTGTTGGAAGCTCTGGATATGACCCGCGGGGAGCAAAGCCCGCTCCTACAGGAGATCCACGTGTTACCGCTAGCCGCCTCGCCACCGGCGATCTACTCGTCAGTAGATCAAACACTCCAGAGCGCGTGGGCTTGGCCGGCATCTACAACGGCGATCCGGCACCTGCGTCGTACCCGGACTTGCTGATGCGAGTACGCGTGGGGTCAACGATCCATAAGCACCTGTTGCTTGAACAGCTGCTGGCGCCGAAAGGACGCTCCTACTTCGCGAAGACCGCTCGAGGCTCAAGCGGCTCAATGGTGAAGATCGACCGCGCTATCCTCGAAGCCTTTCCTGTACTCGCTCCCAACGTGGAAGAAGAGCAACGAGCGATAGCTGAAGTTCTCTCGGATGCGAACAACTTGATCGACTCGCTGGAGCAACTGCTGACCAAGAAGCGCCAGATCAAGCAAGGCGCCATGCAGGAACTGCTCACCGGCAAGCGGCGGTTGCCGGGGTTCACCGGTAAGTGGACGGAGTGCAACCTCGCCGTGCTTGCTGAAATCCGCAGCGGAGGCACTCCCAGTACACGTCAGTCCGAATTCTGGGATGGCGACATTCCGTGGTGCACGCCAACGGATATCACGGCACTGGCAGGCGGCAAGTACATCTCCCAAACCACCCGTACTCTGAGCGAGAAGGGCCAGAAAGCGAGCTCTGCCGAACTTCTCCCCGCGGGCACGGTGGTGATGACATCCAGAGCCACTATCGGCGAATGCGCAATAGCCTCGGTGCCGCTTACGACGAACCAGGGGTTCAAGAACCTCGTACCCTACGCTGGAACCAGCGGCGAGTTTCTTTACTACCTCATTGGCACTCAGAAGCAGGCCCTGTTGGCCCTGTGCTCTGGAAGTACCTTTCTTGAAATCGGTAAACGCCAGTTGGCGGAGTTCCTCGTGCGGGCTCCAGTCGAGTTCGAGGAACAAAAGGCCATCGCCCAAGTCCTCTCCGACATGGACGCCGAGATCACCGCCCTTGAAGCCCGCCTCACCAAAGCCCGCGCCCTCAAGCAGGCCATGGCCCAGGCCCTGCTGACCGGCCGCATCCGGCTGCCGGTGGCCTCCTGAGCGCAGGTTCGTCGACCCTGGCCGCCGGTGCACAAAGTGCACTTGCGCTCCAGGTGCCGTCCAGTTGCGAGACGGCTAGATTCAACTTAATGAGCGTCCAGATATATCGCCAACCTGTTGTTCAAAAAAGAGTTTTTCTGAATTTTTGAAGATATGATCCTCGGACCTTTCAAGATCCTGGATCACCATGCCCCAGTTTCTGCACCACGATCTGCAGTTGCTGAACCCCCGGTTCGACTCGCCCCTGCTGGACGTGCTGACCGATCTGGAGCACCTGCGTCGGCTGGAGATCCGGGGCACCACGCCGGCCCCCGTCTTCCTCCAGCTCAAGGAGGTGTTTCACCTGCTGGAGAGCCTGGCCTCGGCCCGCATTGAGGGCAACCACACGACGCTGGCCGACTATGTGGAAGCCCGGGTGACGCCCGCGCCGTCGGGCAGCGACGCGCTGCGAGAGATCGACAACATCGAAGCCGCGATGCGGCAGGTGGAAGACGCGATCGAGCCGGGTGTGCCGCTGAGCGAACATCTGCTGCGCGGCCTGCATGCCACCACGGTGCAAGGCCTGGAGCGCGAGGGCGACCGCACGCCTGGCCGCTACCGCAGCGGCCCCGTGCGCATTGCCCAGGCACAGCATCTGCCGCCGGACCCGGTGCAGGTGCCGGGCTACATGGCCGAGTTGGTCGCCTTCATCAACCAGCCTGATCCGCCCAAGTACGACCTGATGAAGGTGGCCCTGGCCCACCACCGGTTTGCCTGGGTGCATCCTTTCAGCAATGGCAACGGCCGCGTGGTGCGACTGCTGACCTACGCCATGCTGATCAAGTACGGCTTCCAGGTGAGTGCGGCGGGCCGGTTGTTGAACCCGGCTGCGGTGTTCTGTGCGGACCGCCATCGCTACTACGGCATGTTGAGCCAGGCTGATTCCGGCCAGGCGGAACACCTGGAGCAGTGGTGCACCTATGTGCTGGGCGGCATCCACGACGAGTTGGCCAAGGTCAGCCGCCTGGCCGATTACACCCACCTGCAGAACACGGTGCTGCTGCCAGCGGTGGCCCACGCCCGCGAGCGCCAACTCATCACCCACCAGGAAGAGGCCGTGCTGCAGGCCACCCTGCGCGCGGGCACCGTGAAGGCGGGCGACCTGGAAACAGCCCTGCCCGGCCTGAACGCCAGCCAGCGCACCTACCAGATCCGCAAGCTGGTCGAGAGCGGCATGCTGCAGCCCGTTCGCCCCGGGGCCCGGCAGTACACCCTGGGCTTCACGCACAACATGCTGTTGCGCGGCGTGGTGAAGGCCCTGACCGACCAGGGCTTTGTGCCGCCGGCCCTGGTGGCAGTGCCACAGAAATAGGCAATGATCCAAATTCAGATAATGGCCAATAAAACGGAATGACCGCCCAGGGAGGGCCGGATGAGTGATCCCATCAGCAAGCCCGAACGCGCCACCCAAGAGCGCGTGATCGCGCTGTTCACGCAGAAGCTGGGCTACCGTCTTCTGGGCAACTGGTCGGCCCGGGCAGGCAACCACTGCATCGAGGAGGGGCTGCTGACGGCCCACCTGGCGCGCCAGGGCTACAGCCCCGCGCACATCAGCGCCGCGCTGCACAGGCTGCGCTCGGAGGCCTTGCTGCACGGGCGCACGCTCTACGCGGCCAACCAGGCGGTGTACCAGCTGCTGCGCTATGGCGTGTCGGTGAAGGTGGCCGCGGGTGAGCTGAACGAGACGGTGCACCTGGTGAACTGGGAGCGGCCGGCTGACAACGATTTCGCCATCGCCGAGGAAGTGACGCTGCAGGGCGGGCACGAGCGCCGGCCTGACTTGGTGCTGTACCTCAACGGCCTGGCCGTGGGCGTGCTGGAGCTGAAGAACAGCCGCGTGGGCCTGGGCGAGGGCATTCGCCAGTGCCTGTCCAACCAGCAGCCCGAGTTCAACGCCTGGTTCTTCAGCACCATGCAGCTGGTGATGGCGGGCAATGATTCGGAAGGCCTGCGCTACGGCAGCATCGAGACCCAGGAAAAGTACTTCCTGACCTGGAAGGAAGACGAGGCCGACAACACAGGCTACAAGCTCGACAAGTACCTGGCCAAGCTGTGCAGCCCGGCCCGGCTGCTGGAACTCATCCACGACTTCGTGCTGTTCGACGCCGGCATCAAGAAGCTGCCGCGGGTGCACCAGTACTTTGGCGTCAAGGCGGCGCAGGCCCACGTGCAGCAGAGGCGCGGCGGCATCATCTGGCACACCCAGGGCGCGGGCAAGAGCATTCTGATGGTGCTGCTGGCCCGCTGGATTCTGGAGAACCGGCCGGCGGCGCGCGTGGCCATCATCACCGACCGGGATGAGCTGGACCGGCAGATCGAGCGGGTGTTCAAGGATGCGGGCGAGACCATCCACCGCAGCCAGAGCGGGCGAGATCTGATGGCCCAGCTGGCGCAGCCCAACCCGCGCTTGCTGTGTTCGCTGGTGCACAAGTTCGGCCGGCGCGGTGCGGCGGCGGGGGAGGAGGACTTCGAAGCCTTCCTGCGCGACCTGGCGGCTCAGCCCTGCCCCACCCAGGGCGAGGTCATCGTCTTCGTGGACGAGTGCCACCGCACCCAGGGTGGCAAGCTGCACCGGCTGATGAAGGCCATGATGCCCAACGCGGTGTTCATCGGCTTCACCGGCACGCCGCTGCTCAAGAGCGATGCACAGACCAGCCTGGAGGTGTTCGGCGGCTACATCCACACCTACAAGTTTGCCGAGGCGGTGGAAGACGGCGTGGTGCTGGACCTGGTCTACGAAGCGCGCGATGTGGACCAGAAGCTGGTGGGCGCGGAACCGGTGGACCGCTGGTTCGAGGCCAAGACGCGGGGGCTCAACGACTGGCAGCGCAGCGAGTTGAAGGCGCACTGGGGCACGATGCAGAAGGTGCTCAGCTCCAAGGCACGCATGGGCCGGATCGTGGCGGACATCATGCTGGACTTCGCCACCAAGCCCCGGCTGGGTGATGGGCGGGGCAATGCCATCCTGGTGGCCTCCAGCATCTACGAGGCCTGCAAGTACTTCGAGTTGTTCAATGCCCGGGACACCGGCTTTGCGGGCCGCTGCGCGGTGGTCACGTCCTACAACCCGCAGGCGGCGGATGTCAGCAAGGAAGAGACCGGCGCCAACACCGAGAGCGACAAGCAGTTCATCTACGCCACCTACACCGAGCTGCTGAAGGACGTGGCGGCCGAGCCCGGTAAGACCCGCACGGAAACCTACGAGCAGCAGGTGAGGGAGCGCTTCATCAAGGCCCCCTCGCAGATGAAGCTGCTGATCGTGGTGGACAAGCTGCTGACGGGCTTTGATGCGCCGCCCTGCACCTACCTCTACATCGACAAGTCCATGCAGGACCACGGCCTGTTCCAGGCCATCTGCCGCACCAACCGGCTCGATGGCGAGGACAAGGACTTCGGCTACATCGTCGACTACAAGGACCTGTTCAAGAAGGTGGAGAAGGCGATTGCCGTCTACACCGCCGAGCTGGACCACAGCGCCGGCGACACAGCGCCCGAGGTGCTGATCAAGGACCGGCTGGAGGCCGGCCGCACCCGCCTGGACGATGCCGTGGAGGCCCTGGCCCTGCTGTGCGAGCCGGTGGCACCGCCCAAGGGTGACCTGGAGCACATCCACTACTTCTGCGGCAACACCGAGGTGGCCGATGACCTGAAGGCGCGTGAGCCGCACCGCGTGGCGCTGTACAAGGCCGTGGTGGCCCTGGTGCGGGCCTATGCCAACCTGGCCGACGAGCTGGAAGCGGCCGGCTACACGCCAGAGCAAATCGAGCAGCTGAAGGCCCTGCAGAAGCACTACCTGAGCCTGCGCGAGACCATCCGCCAGGCCGCTGGCGAGACGCTGGACCTGAAGCCCTACGAGGCGGACATGCGCCACCTCATCGACACCTACATCGAGGCCCAGGCCCCGCGGAAGATCTCGCCCTTCGACGGCGTGGGGCTGCTGGACCTGATCGTCAAGACCGGCATTGCCGATGCGATCGCCGAGCAACTGGGTGAAATGAAGGGCAACCAGACGGCCATTGCCGAGACGATCGAGAACAACGTCCGCAGCAAGATCCTGCGGGAGCAGCTGACAGACCCGGCCTACTTCGCCAAGATGTCGGCGCTGCTGGACGAGATCATCCGCCTGCGCAAGGAGAAGGCCATCGCCTACGAGGACTACCTGGCTCGCATTGCCGAGGTGGCCCGGAAGGTGAGCGGTGGCAAGGCCGACGACACGCCCGCACAGCTGAAGACGGCTGGTCAGCTGGCGCTGTACAACAACCTGAAGGGCCAGCTGCATGTGGACCAGGCCCAAGAGCCCACCGGGCCGCTGCTGCCTGCTGACCAGGCACTGGACACGGCCCTGCAGCTGGACGCCAGCATCAAGGCCAGGCGGCCGGACGGCTGGCGCGGCACGGTGGCCAAGGAGCAAGCGGTCAAACAGGCCATGTACGACGTGCTCAAGGACATCCAGGAAGTGAACCGGCTGTTCCCCATCGTCGTGGCTCAGCAGGAATATTGATGCGGGACGTGCTGGACCTGGGCGAACTGCAGGTCGAGGTGAGCCGCAAGGCGATCAAGCATGTGCACCTGAGCGTGCTGCCGCCCACGGGCAAGGTGCGCGTGGCCGCGCCGCAGCACATGCCGCTGGACACCATCCGCCTGTTCGTCATCTCCAAGCTGGCGTGGATCCGCTCACAGCAGCGCAAGCTGCAGACCCAGGAACGCGAAACGCCGCGCGAGTTCCTGAACAAGGAAAGCCACTACCTGTGGGGCAAGCGCTACCTGCTGGAGATCAGCCACGCCGATGCCGCGCCCGCTGTGAGCCTGAGCCCCCGCAAGCTGCACCTGCAGGTGCGCCCCGGCGCCGACCGGGCCCGCTGCGAAGAAGTGCTGAACGCCTGGTATCGCCAGCAGGTGCGGGATGCCGTGCCCGCGCTGCTGGCCCGGTGGGAGCCGCTGCTGCGGGTGAAAGCCCAGCGCGTCTTCGTGCAGCACATGAAGACGAAATGGGGCAGTTGCACGCCAGCTTCAGGCCACATCCGGCTCAACACGGACCTGGCCAAGAAGCCGGCCGAGTGCCTGGAGTACATCGTGGTGCATGAACTGGTGCACCTGCTGGAGCCCACCCACAACGCACACTTTGTCGCCTTGATGGACCTGTACCTGCCGCACTGGCAGCAGCTGAGACAGCAGCTCAACAGGCTGCCAGTGCGGCATGAGGCGTGGGACTACTGAGCCTCACTCCACCGTCACACTCTTGGCCAAATTCCGCGGCTTGTCCACATCCGTCCCGCGTGCGCAGGCGGTGTGGTACGCCAGCAGCTGCAGCGGCACCACGTGCAGGATGGGGCTGAGCGCGCCGTAATGCTCGGGCAGGCGGATGACGTGCACGCCTTCGCTGCTCTCGATGCGGCTGTCGGCGTCAGCAAAGACATAGAGCTGGCCGCCGCGGGCGCGCACTTCCTGCATGTTGCTCTTGAGCTTCTCCAGCAGGGCGTCGTGCGGGGCCACGGTCACCACCGGCATCTCGGCGGTCACCAGGGCCAGGGGGCCGTGCTTCAGTTCCCCGGCCGGGTAGGCCTCGGCGTGGATGTAGCTGATTTCCTTGAGCTTCAGGGCCCCTTCCAGCGCGATGGGGTAGTGCAGGCCGCGGCCCAGGAACAGGGCGTTCTCCTTGCGGGCAAAGGCCTCGGCCCAGGCCACCACCTGGGGCTCCAGCGCCAGCACCGCCTGCAGCGCGGAAGGCAGGTGGCGCATGGCTTTGAGGTGGGCGGCCTCCTCGGCCTCGCTCAGCAGGCCACGCACCTGGGCCAGGGCCAGGGTCAGCAGGAACAGGCCAGCCAGCTGGGTGGTGAAGGCCTTGGTGCTGGCCACGCCCACTTCCACGCCGGCGCGGGTGATGTAGGCCAGCTCGCATTCGCGCACCATGGCGCTGGTGGCCACGTTGCAGATGGTCAGCGTGTGCGTCATGCCCAGGCTGCGCGCGTGCTTGAGGGCGGCCAGGGTGTCGGCCGTCTCGCCGCTCTGGCTGATGGTGACGACCAGGGTCTTCGGGTCGGGCACGCTGTCGCGGTAGCGGTACTCGCTGGCAATCTCCACGCTGGTGGGGATCTTGGCGATGCTCTCCAGCCAGTACTTGGCCGCCGAGCCGGAGTAGTAGCTGGTGCCGCAGGCCAGGATGAGCACGCGATCCACGTCCTTGAAGATGCGGTAGGCCCCGTCGCCGAACAGCTCGGGGGTGATGCTCTCCACGCCTTCGAGCGTGTCGGCGATGGCGCGCGGCTGCTCGAAGATCTCCTTCTGCATGTAGTGGCGGTACGGGCCCAGCTCGGCCGCGCCGCTGTGGGCGTGCACGGTGCGCACCGCGCGCTCCACCGGGCGGAACTCGCCGCTGGCGTCGCGCGCCACGATCCAGTGCTTGCCCAGCTGCACGTCCACCACATCGCCGTCTTCCAGGTAGACGATCTGGTCGGTGACGCCGGCCAGGGCCATGGCGTCCGAAGCCAGGTAGTTGGCGCCGCCCGCCGCAGCCCCGCCCAGGCCCAGGATGAGCGGCGAACCTTCACGCGCGCCCACCACGCGCTGCGGCTCGTCGCGGCAGAACACGGCGATGGCGTAGGCGCCCTTGAGGCGCCGCGTGGTCTGCTGCACGGCCTCGAACAAGTCGCCGTCGTACAGGTGGTGCACCAGGTGGGCGATGACCTCGGTGTCGGTCTGGCTCTCGAAGACGTAGCCCTTGGCCTTCAGCTCGGTGCGCAGCTCTTCGTAGTTCTCGATGATGCCGTTGTGCACCAGGGCGATCTTGTCGCCCGAGAAGTGGGGGTGGGCGTTGGCCACGGCCGGCGCACCGTGGGTGGCCCAGCGCGTGTGGGCAATGCCGATCAGGCCCTGCACATCGTCCTGTTCGATGTGCTCGCGCAGCTCGGCCACGCGGGCGGTGGAGCGGCTGCGGCGCAGCGCGCCGTCCTGGATGACGGCCACGCCGCAGGAGTCATAGCCCCGGTACTCCAGCCGTTGCAGGCCCTGGACCAGGACGGGAACCACATTGGCCGTGCTGACGGCGCCGACGATGCCACACATGAAAAGCTCGCTTGGAAGGGCGGCCCGCAGGCCGATGGGTGGCATCCTAGGCCTGGCGAACACAAAGATGCTTTCTTGTTTCAGCACCAAATGAAGGAAAATTTCTCAATCAGCCATGTATTGAATTTTCTTTCACTGACTTATCGAATATGGAATATTCCATCCCACTGGATGCCACCGACTGGCGCCTGCTGGACCTGCTGCAGGCCGATGCCAGCCTGACCAACCATGCGTTGGCGCAGGCGGCGCATGTGTCGCCCGCCACCGCGCTGCGCCGGGTGCGGCGCCTGCGGGAGGCCGGGGTGATCGAGCGCTTCACCGCCCTGCTGGGCGGGCCGCTGGCCGGCCAGGGCCTGCAGGTGCTGTGCGAGGTGGTGCTGGACCGCCAGGGAGCCGAGCACCTGGATGCCTTCGAAGCCCGCGCGGTGGACGAACCACTGGTGCAGCAGTGCTGGAGGGTGTCGCCGGGGCCGGACTTCCTGCTGGTGGTCTGGGCGCCGGACATGCCGGGCTTCCAGGCCCTGACCCAGCGCCTGTTCACGCAGGACGCGAACGTGCGCAACGTGAAGAGCTTCTTCGCGCTCAAGCGGGCCAAGTTCGACCCACGGGTGCCGGTGGCGGTGCTGGCCGACGCCCGCGCCGATCAGGACACGCGGCGGTAGCCCCCGGCCACGCCGCGGGGCGAGAGCACCCACTGCCAGAGCTGGATGTCGCGGGCGCGGAAGGCGCCGGCACAGCACAACAGGTAATAGCGCCAGCGCCGGTAGAAGCGCTCGCCCAGTTCGGCGCCGAAACGCGGCCAAGCGGCTTCGAAGTTGCGGTGCCAGGCCATCAGCGTGCGGTCGTAGTCGGCGCCGAAGTTGTGCAGGTCCTCCACCACGAAGTGCGGCTCCGCCGCCTTGCCGATGCGGGCGATGCTGGGCAGCTCGCCATTCGGAAAGACGTAGCGGTCGATCCACGGGTCGGTGCCGTCGGCCGTGTCATTGCGGCCGATGGTGTGCAGCAGGAACAGGCCGTCATCGGCCAGGCAGCGCCGGGCCACGGCCATGTAGTCGGGGTAGTTCTTGTGGCCCACGTGCTCAAACATGCCCAGGCTGACGACGCGATCGAAGCGCTCATCCTGCTCGCGGTAGTCCTGCAGGCGGAACTCCACCGGCAGATGGGCCAGGCGCTGGCGGCCCAGGTCGGCCTGCTGCTCGGAGATGGTGATGCCCACGCAGCGCACGCCATAGCGCTCGGCGGCAAAGCCCATGAAGCTGCCCCAGCCGCAGCCGATGTCCAGCACCCGCATGCCCGGCTGCAGGCCCAGCTTGCGGCACACCAGGTCCAGCTTGGCTTCCTGGGCCTGGTCCAGCGTGGTGGCCGGGGGCTGCCCATCGCCACCTTGCCAGTAGGCGCAGGTGTAGGTCATGCGGGCGTCCAGCATGGCCGCGTAGAAGTCGTTGCCCAGGTCGTAGTGCTCGCGTCCCACCTGCCAGGCCCGGCGCTGGCTCTGCAGGTTCAGCAGCTTGGCGCGCAGCACATGCCAGGCCATGGACAGGCCGTGCATGCCCTCGCCCAGGCGGGCCCGGATCAGGCGGGTGAACAGCTCGTCCAGGCGTTCACAGCTCCAGGCGCCGTCCATGTAGGCCTCTCCCAGCGCCAGCGAGCCGCCGGCCAGCACCCGCTCGGCCACGCCCGGCTGCAGCAGCCGGATGTCCCAGGGGCGGTCCCCGTTGAGCCGAACATCGGCCAGGGCCAGCCATTGGCCCAGCGCATCTTCGGCCGAAGAACGGCCACCCTGACGCCCGCCGTCGGACGCCGCCTCCGAAATGACCTCGTTCATGCACAAGCCCTGTCAAGGTGAGAGGGGGGGTGCAGATGCGGTGCCCCTGCCGCATCGCAGCGTAGGGGCAATGTGCGCCATTCCGTGGCTTTGTGCCAATGCAAAGTTTTGCGCCCCTGCATAGCCCGTGGCTATGGAAGTGCCGGACCTGTCAGCATTTTCTGAATGCCGGGGCCCGTGAACGCCACCGCCGCGTTCAGCCCTGCTTCATGATCACCAGGCCCTTGAGGTACTCACCCTCCGGGAAGCACAGCGTGGTCGGGTGGTCTGGCGCGGCCTCCAGGCGCTGCAGCAGGTAGCCGTCCACCTGGGCGTCCAGGCCGGCGCCGGCCACGATCTTGTGGAACAGGTCGGCGCTGATGCCGCCCGAGCAGCTGAAGGTCAGCAGCAGGCCACCGGGCTTGAGCAGCTTCAGGCCCAGGCGGTTGATGTCCTTGTAGGCGCGGCTGGCCCGGTCGGCATGGGCCGCGCTGGGGGCGAACTTGGGCGGGTCCAGCACGATGGCGTCGAACTGGCGGCCGTCCTGGAGCATCTGGCGCAGGGTGGCGTTCACGTCGGCATCCAGCGTGGTGTGGCAGGCCGGGTCGAAGCCATTGAGGCTGACATGGGCGTGGGCACGCGCCAGCGCGGGGGCGGAGGAATCGACGCTCACCACCTCGGTGGCGCCCCCGGCCAGGGCCGAGACGCTGAAGCCCCCGGTGTAGCTGAAGCAGTTGAGCACGCTCTTGCAGCCGAACTGGGCGACCAGCCGGGCGAACAGCGCGCGGTTCTCGCGCTGGTCCAGGTAGTAGCCAGTCTTGTGGCCCTCCTCCACGTCCACCGTCAGCTGGATGCCATGCTCGCGCAGCGTGATGGTGGTGTCACCGCCGCCGCGCAACCAGCCCTTGGCGGGCGGCAGCCCTTCGACCTGGCGCACGCTGGCATCGCCGCGCTCATACAGCCGTGTGCAGCCCAGCGCGGCGGTTTCGGCCAGCAGCGCATCGGCAATCACGGCTTTCCAGCGTTCGACACCGGCCGAGAGGAACTGGACCGAGAGGATGTCCTCGTAGCGGTCCACGATCAGGCCGGGCAGGCCGTCGGCCTCGCCGTGGACCAGGCGCACGCCATTGCTCTGGATGGCCAGACGCTGGCGCATGGCCACCGCCGCGGCGATGCGGCGCCGGAAGAAGGCCGCGTCGATGCGCTCGGTTTCGTCGAAGCTCCAGGCCCGCACGCGGATCTGCGAGTTGGGGCTGAAGGCGGCCCAGGCCAGGAAGCGGCCATCGTGGCTCTCCACCCGCACCGTCTCGCCCAAGTCGGCCTTGCCCTTGTCCACGCTGCCGGCAAACACCCAGGGGTGGCGGCGCTGCAGGGAGCGTTCTTTTCCTTCGCGCAGGCGGATCACTTTCATGGGCGCAATTGTCGCCTGCGCGACCCTGCCGGGAAGGCGTTCAGCCGCGCTGGCGGCGCCAGACCAGCAGGGCGAAGCCCAGCGCGGAGAGCAGCAGCGCCACACCGCCCCAGCCGCTGGCCAGTTCCTGCAGGCGCTGCAGGGCATCCTGACCCAGCAGGCCGGGCAGCGGCAGCAGGTCCGGCTGCGGGCTGGCCAGGGAGGACAGCACGTCCTGCCGGTGGCGCAGCGGCAGCAGGGCATTGCCCACGCGCTCGCTGAAGGTCTGCAGCGCCTCCAGCACCTCGGGGTGGCCGTAGCCCTTGGCCAGGATGAGGCCGCCCAGGCCCCAGGCGATCCACAGCATCGGCACGCCCCAGCGCTTGAGCCAGGCCGCCGCGGCCATGGTCAGCAGGGCCACCGGCGCCACCCAGAAGCTGGCCAGCAGCGAGCCCAGCAGCAGGCGCAGCGCGCCAGCGCCGACGACGGCCGCCACCTCGTGCCAGGGCACGCCGGCCAGGGTGCTCCAGCCAAAGCCGCGCGCCACCACCATCAGCGCCACCAGCAGGCCGCTGGGCACCGCCAGGGCCATCACCAGCAGCGGCAGCAGCACCAGGTGCATCAGCACGGTGGCCCCCACGGCGGCGCTGTCGGGCACCGGCAGCGAGCGCCAGAACTCGATGCTGCGGTCCTGCCAGTCGCGCCGGGCCATGCCGCCGGACTGGATGTAGGCCACCAGCCAGCCCACGCCAGCCATCACCGCGGCATAGACGCCGGCAGTGAGCAGCAGGGTGGCCACGGCGTGATCCTCTTCGCCGACCTGCACCTGGCCGAACTGCAGGGCCAGCAGGCTGATGGCCAGCGGGATCAGGGCGATCAGCCACCAGCGGCGGCCGTGCTGCATCCATTCACGCAGCAGCAAGGTCTGAAAGGTCTGCATGGTCTGTTCTCCGGTTCAGCGCGGGATGGTGGGGTTGAGTTCGGGCGCGCGGGTGAGCGCGACGAAGAGGTCCACCAGGCTGGGCCGCATGCGCTGGCCCAGGGCCTGCACCTCGGGCGGCGGCGTCCCGTCGAACAGTGCGGCCGACTGGCCCTGCTGGCGGTAGCGCAGGATGGGGTGGGCTGCGGCCATCGCATCGGCGACCGCCGGGTCATGGCTGTAGGCCACGAAGCGCTCGTCCACCTCGGCCAGCGGGATGTTGAGCACCAGCTTGCCTTCGCTGAGCATCAGCACGTCCGACAGCAGCGACTCCACCTCCTCCACCTGGTGGGTGGAGATCAGCACGCTGCGCTCGCCGTCGCACCACTCGTCGATCAGCATCTCGTAGAAGGCCTTGCGCGAAAGCACATCCAGGCCCAGCGTGGGCTCGTCCAGCACCATCAGCCGCGCGTCGATGGCTGCCACCAGCGCCAGATGAAGCTGCACCACCATGCCGCGCGAGAGCGTCTTGACCTTGTCGTTCAGGCCGACGCTGGTGCGCTTGAGCAGCTGCCGGGCCCGCTCGGCCGAGAAGCGCGGGTGCAGGCCGGCCATCAGCGTGATGAGCTCCGAAGCGCGGGCCCAGCGCGGCAGGATGGCCACGTCCGGGATGTAGCACAGCGACTGCAGCAGCGCAGTGCGCTGGCGCTGCGGCGACAGCCCCAGCACGCTGAGCTCGCCCTCGTGGCCGGTCAGGCCCACCAGGGCCCGCATCAGGCTGGTCTTGCCGGCGCCGTTGTGGCCCAGCAGGCCGACGATGCGGCCGGCCGGGATCTCGAAGTCCAGCCCGTCGAGCACGCGCTTGCGGCCGTACTGCAGGCCCAGGCCACGGGCCCGGATCAGGGGTTCGCCACTCATCATGCCTCCCAATCAAGTTCTTCCGGACGCAGGCCCAGCCGGCGCAGGCGCAGGCGCAGCTGGGGCCACTCCTGCTCAAGAAAGCGTTGCCGCTCCAGCATGCGCAGGTGATCGCGTGCCCCGGTCCGCACGTACAAACCGAGGCCGCGGCGATTCTCCAGCAGCCCGTCATCACTCAAGGCCTGCAGCGCCCGCCCCACGGTCAGCGGGTTGAGCAGATAGCTGCCGGCGAGCGCGCGCACCGAGGGCATGGCCTCGCCTTCGCGCGGCTCGCCGTCGAGCAGGCGGCCGGCCAGCTGGTCGGCCAGCTGGCGGTAGATCGGTTGGCGGTCATCCCAGTGCATGGGCTCTCCTGAAGGCTGGTGACGTGTGCTGGTGACGTAACACACTGTAGGACTTGGGCCCAGCCAGGGCGAGCCCGATGCGACAGACTGCAGGGCGGGCCGATGAACTGCAGCCACGCCCCGGGCATGTCACCCAGGTGCGGGATGGCGGGCCCGGCGCGGCGCTGGCAGCATGCGCCCCGCAGAACACACCGTGGAGGAACCATGAGCCTGAACATCACCCGCTTCGCCCTGCCCACCCTGCTGATCCCGCTGGCCCTGGCCGGCTGCGGCAAGGTGCAGGAAGCCGCCAGCGAGAAGGCGGCCGAGAAAATGATCGAAGCCACCATCAACAAGGACGGCAGCAACGCCAAGGTGGACATCCAGGGCGGTGGCGTGAAGGTGGCGGGCACCGACGAAAAGGGCCAGTCCTTCAACATGGAGATGGGCAACGCCAGCATCAGCGAGAAGGACCTGGGCATTCCCTTCTACCCCGGTGCCACGCCGGTGGCCAACCAGAGCAGCCGCTTCGTCAATGGCGGCAACGAGATGCTGCAGGTGGAGCTGAACAGCCCTGACGACGCCAAGAAGGTGAGCGACTGGTACCGCGCCCAGCTCAAGGGCAGCACCGAGGGCAAGATGGTGATGGACCAGTCGGACGCCCAGGGCATGTCGATGACCATCACCGACAGCAAGACCGAGAGCAGCATGATCATCGGCGTCAAGGCCACCGACGGGCAGCCGGGCAGCACGATCAGCCTGGTCCACAGCCGCAAGGCCGCGGCCAAGGGCTGAGCTCGCCCACAACCCTTACGTAGATATGCGTAAGACATTCCCCGTACCATCGGTGCATGTCATGGCATGAAGCTCAGGCCCGGCTGCGGGCCACTGTGGAGGACGCCATCGCCCTGGTGCGCGATGGCGACTGGATCGTGGTGCCCATCGGCTGCGGCGAGCCGCCGGCCTTGCTGGAGGGCCTGTCAGCCCGGCGCCAGCGCTTCCAGGGTGTGCGGGTGGTGCAGATGCTGCCGCTGCGCCGCTTCGACTACTTCGACCCGCAGACGGCCGGGCACGTGCAGCCGGTGTCCATGTTCCTGGGTGGCCCGTCTCGCCCGGGCGCGCAGGCCGGCTGGCTGCCGCTGATCCACACCCACCTGTCGGAGGCACCCCAGCTCTTCGCTCGTGGCGAGGTGCCGGCCGACGTGGTGTTCGCCCTGGCCTCGCCGATGGATGCCGAAGGCTACTTCCACCTGGGCGTGTCGGCCGACTACACGCTGGCCGCCCTGGCGCGGGCCCGCACCGTGGTGCTGGAGGTGAACCCCAACGTGCCGCGCACGGCCGGCCCGGCGCGCGTGCATGTGTCCCAGGTGAGTGCCTGGGTGGAAGACGACCGCCCGCTGCCCACGCTGCCGGCGGCCGAGATCGGGCCGGTGCAGCAGGCCATCGCCTGCCATGTGGCGCCGCTGATCGAGGATGGCGACACGCTGCAGATCGGCATCGGCGGCATCCCGGATGCGGTGGTGGCCCAGCTGCAGGGCAAGCGCGACCTGGGCGTGCACAGCGAGATGATCGGCGATGGCCTGCTGAGCCTGATCGAGAGCGGCGCGGTGACCAACCGGCGCAAGAACTTCATGCCCGGCAAGATGGTGGCCACCTTCGCGCTGGGCTCCGAGAAGCTCTACCGCTTCCTGGACCGCTGCCCCGACTTCGAACTGCACCCGGCCGATTTCACCAACGACCCGTACATCGCCGGTCAGAACGACCGCCTGGTGTCGCTCAACGCGACGCTGCAGGTGGACCTGCTCGGCCAGTGCGGCTCGGAAAGCCTGGGCACCCTGCCCTACTCCGGCACCGGCGGCCAGAGCGACTTCGTGCGGGCGGCCAACCGCTCACGCGGCGGCAAGGCCATCATGGTGCTGCCCTCCACCGCCAAGGGCGACACGGTCTCGCGCATCGTCCCCACGCTGAGCCCGGGCACGCATGTGAGCACCGGCAAGAACGACGTGAACTACGTGGTGACCGAACATGGCGTGGCCCAGTTGCGCGGACGCCCCTCGCACGAGCGGGTGGCCGCCCTGATCGCCATCGCCCACCCGGCCTTCCGCGAGGAACTGCAGGCCCAGGCCCAGGCCATGCACCTGGTCTGAAGACCGGGTGACGGGCTCAGCGGCCGGCCACGGTGCGCCCGGCCGACCACACCGCCTGCGCCACATCCACCGGCCGGGGAATCAGCCCCTGGCGGCTGAAGGTGTCGGCCACGCGCTGCTGGTCGGCCACATCGGCCGGGCCCAGCGGGCGCACCGCGCCGTGGCGCCGCCGATCCAGAAAGCGCACCGTGCCGGCCAGGGACACCCCGGTGGCGGCCGACAGGAACTGGGCCGTCTCCTTCAGGTGATCCTGGGTCCAGGCATCGGCCTCGCTGAGCGCGGCCAGCAGCGCCTGGACCTGTGCCGGGCGCCGGGTCAGCTCGCGCGAGGCCAGGTAGAAGCTGTTGTTGCTCGAGAGTCCCACACCGGTGGACAGCACCCGGGCCCGGCCGTCGATCTCGGCCACCGCGTAATACGGGTCCCAGATGCCCCAGGCATCGACCGAGCCACGCTCGAAGGCGGCCCGGGCATCGGCCGGCGCCAGGTAAACCGGTGTGATGTCCGACCAGGCCAGACCAGCCTTTTCCACCGCCCGCAGCACCAGGTAGTGCGCACTGGAGCCCTTCTGGAAGGCGATGCGCCGGCCCTTCAGGTCGGCCAGCGTGCGCAGCGGTGAATCGGCCGGCATCAGCAGGGCCGAACTGGTGGGCTTGGGCGGCTCCAGGCCCACGTACCAGACGTCCTTGCCGGCGGCCTGGGCGAAGACCGGCGGCGGGGGGTGCGGTGCATGCCTTGCTCTCCTTGCCTGTGTGGTGCGTCGATGCACCGCAGGATAGGAAAGCCGCCGCGCGGCCGGAACGAATTCGATCCGGCTTGCTTATCTGCTGCCGCTTGGGTCCTTGCGCTTGGCCCGCGGGTGGGCCGCGTCGTAGACCTTGGCCAGATGCTGGAAGTCCAGCTGGGTGTAGATCTGGGTGGTGCTGATGCTGGCGTGGCCCAGCAGCTCCTGCACCGCGCGCAGGTCGCCACTGGACTGCAGCAGGTGCGAAGCAAAGCTGTGGCGCAGCATGTGCGGGTGCACCGAGGTGGGCAGGCCCGCGGCCAGGGCCAGCTGGCGCAGCCGGCTGCGCACCTGGCTGTCCGACAGCCGGGTGCCGCGCTGGCTGACGAAGAGCGCCGGCTCGCTCGGGGCGGCCACACCACCACGCAGTGCGTCCCACGCGGCCAGGGCCTTCAACGCGTGCGAACCCACCGGCACGCTGCGGCGCTTGCGACCCTTGCCCAGCACGTGCACGGTGGCGTCGTCGGCGTCCACCCAGCCGGCGGCCTCGGGGCCAGGCCGGGCGTCGAGCGAGACCAGCTCGCCCACCCGCAGGCCACTGCCGTACAGCAGCTCGACGATGGCGTGGTCGCGCGCCGCCAGGGCCGGGTCGCTGGCCTCGGGCACCTGGCTGGCCAGGGCCACGGCCTGGTCCACCGGCAGGGCCTTGGGCAGCGGTTTGGGCGCCTTGGGCGGGCGGATGCCATCCACCGGGTTGAGCGCCACGCCACCGCGCCGGCCCCACCAGCGGTACAGGCCGCGCCAGGCCGAGAGCTGCAGTGCCAGGCTGCGCGGCGACAGGCCGGGCGCATGGTGCGACGACTGGCCGGCACCATGCAACTGGGCCAGCAGCATGCGCACATGGTGGGGCTGCAGCCGCTCCAGCGGCACCGCCAGGCGGGCTGCACCGCGCACCAGGCGGCCCAGCGCATCGGTGTAGAGCACCAGCGTGCGCTCGGCCACGCGGCGCTCCACCCGCAGGTGCTCCAGGTAGCGCAGCACCGGGTCCGGAAGAGGCCGCCCGGCGTCCGGCGCATCCGGCGCATCCGCCGATGGCTCGGCCGGCCCGGGGGCGCTCATCACGGTGTCACTCGGCCAGCAGCAGGCGGCCCATCGCCGCGCTGGCGATGTCGCCCACCTGTTGCAGGAATTCGGTGCCCATGTCGTTCTGGTAGCGCAGCGCGTCGGGCGAGCCCAGCACCAGCAGGCCGAAGCACTCGCCGGCCGACTTGCCCAGGCGCAGCGGGATCATGGCCAGCGATTGCGCCGGCGTGGCGTCGCCCAGCCACTGGGCGGCCTCGAACTGGGCGTTCAGGCCGCAGTAGGGCTGGGACAGGCTGGCGGCAAAGGTCTTGACGTCCTCGCTGGCGCCCTGGGCCCAGGGCAGGTGGGCATAGGCCGGGGCCACGCCCCAGACCCGCACGGCCGCCTGCGGGATCAGGAACTCGTGCTTGAGCTCGGCCACCAGCACCTCGCCCAGCATCACCGCGCTGCGCGCCAGCATCACGGCGCAGGTCCAGCGGTGCATGCGCTCGGCGATCATCACGTTCTCCTGGCCCGCGCGGATCATCTCCATGATCTTGCGCTCCAGGCCCTTGATGCGCTCGCGCAGCATCTCCATCTGCCGCTCCTGCAGCGAGACGGCGCGCTGGCCGTGCGGGCTGGTGAGCTGGATGGTGGCCAGCAGTTCGGCCTGGCGCTCGAAGAAGCCGGGGTTGTTGGCCAGGTAGTTGGCGATGTCCTGTTCGGTGATGCCTTGCACCCCGTTCTCGTTGCTCGTCACAGCTCGATCTCTCCTTCAAAGACGGTCACCGCGGGACCGGTCATGCGGACCGAATGGCCTTCCCCGGCCCATTCGATGGTGAGTACGCCGCCGCGGGTGTGGACATCCACCGTGGCATCCAGCCAGCCCAGGCGGATGCCGGCCACCACCGCCGCACAGGCGCCGGTGCCACAGGCCAGGGTTTCGCCCGCGTCGCGTTCGAACACGCGCAGGGCCACCTCGGTGCGCGAACGCACCTGCAGGAAGCCGGCGTTGACCTTGCGCGGGAAACGCGGGTGGGCCTCGATCTTGGGGCCCCAGTCGGCCACCGGCGCGGTGGTCACGTCGTCCACCCGCAGCACGGCGTGCGGGTTGCCCATGGACACCAGCGCCACTTCAACCATGACACCGGCCTGCGCACCGCCGCCCAGGTCCAGCGGCCACAGCGGCATGCCGTTCACCTCGCGCGGCACCAGCCCGGTGGGGTCAAAGGGCAGATCGGCCGGAGCGAAGCGGGGCTGGTTCATGTCCACTGTCACCCGGCCGTCGGGCTGCAGGCTCAGCGTCAGCAGGTTGTTGACCGTCTCCACGCGGATGGCGGTCTTGTCGCTCAGCCCGTGGTCGTGCACATAGCGCACGAAGCAGCGCGAGCCGTTGCCACACTGCTCCACCTCGTCGCCGGTGGCACCGTTGAAGATGCGGTAGCGGAAATCCACACCCGGGGCCTGCGCGGCCTCGACGACCAGGATCTGATCGGCGCCCACGCCGAAGCGCCGGTCGCCCAGGAACTGCAGCTGTTCCCGGCTGAGCGCCAGCGGCGCGCGGGTGGCATCCAGCACGACGAAGTCGTTGCCGGCGCCGTGCATCTTGGTGAAGTGCAAACGCATGGTGCGGATTATCCGTTGTCAGCCCGACGGATTTAAGTTCACGCCAGGCACGGTCGCCTTTGCGGGGAAGAGGGCGTCATAACGACGACCCCGCAACCCCGCAGGAGTCCCCCGATGCTCAGCCTGAACACCAACGCCGCAGCACTGTCCACCCAGACCGCCCTGGCCAACAGCCAGAAGGCCCTGACCGCCTCCATGACCCGCCTGGGCACCGGCTACCGCGTCAACTCCGCCATGGACGACGCCGCCGGCCTGCAGATCGCCACCCGTCTGAATTCCCAGACCCGTGGCATGGCCGTCGCCCAGAAGAACACCCAGAACGGCATCTCCCTGATGCAGACCGCCGAAGGTGCTTTCAGCGAGGTGACCGACATCCTGCAGCGCATGAAGGACCTGGCCACCGAAGGCGCCAACGGCACCTCGTCGACCGACGACAAGACCGCCATGCAGTCGGAATACGACGCGCTGGGCCGCGAGCTGAAGAACATCATGGACAACACGTCCTTCGGCGGCCAGAAGCTGTTCGCGACCGGCACCAACGCCGCGGCCGTGACCGGCGGCACCAGCACGCTGGGCAAGACCGGTGGCATCACGTTCCAGATTGGCGCCAGCGCCAGCGAAACGATGACCACCGACGTGTCGGCCGCCGTCTCCGGGCTGACGAACGACGGCGGCACCCTGGGCTTGGCCAGCGCCACCTACAAGACCACGGCCACCGCCGCCACGACCGGCGCGGAGATCGGCTCGGCCGGCACCATCACGCTGCTGGAAAACGCGCTCAAGGATGTGGGCACGGTGCGCTCGGCGCTGGGCGCGGCCTCCAACCGCCTGGACCACGTCTACAACAACCTCGGCAACATGAGCACCAACACCGCCGCCGCCAAGGGTCGCATCATGGACGTGGACTACGCCACCGAGACTTCCAACATGACCGCCAAGCAAATGCTCCTGCAGGCCGGCACCTCGATGCTCAAGCAATCGAGCTCCATGTCGCAGATGGTCCTCTCGCTGATGCAATAAGCCTGCGCGCCCCTCCCTGCACAGGCCACCTTCGGGTGGCCTTTTCTTTGGTCCGCCGTTTAAGCCAGCTCGCCCGCCGGTCGCTTAGTACAGCTGAGGGCGTCGTGATGAGGCCCCATCCACCCCACCAGGAGTTTTGCCATGCTCAGCCTGAACACCAACGCCGCAGCACTGTCCACCCAGACCGCCCTGGCCAACAGCCAGAAGGCCCTGACCGCCTCCATGACCCGCCTGGGCACCGGCTACCGCGTCAACTCCGCCATGGACGACGCCGCCGGCCTGCAGATCGCCACCCGCCTGAACTCCCAGACCCGTGGCATGGCCGTCGCCCAGAAGAACACCCAGAACGGCATCTCGATGATGCAGACCGCTGAAGGCGCCTTCAGCGAAGTGACCGACATGCTGCAGCGCATGAAGGACCTGGCCACCGAAGCGGCCAACGGCACCTCGTCCTCCGACGACAAGACGGCCATGCAGTCCGAATACGACGCGCTGGGCCAAGAGCTCTACAACATCATGAACAACACCACCTTCGGCGGCTCCAAGCTGCTGGCCGGTGGCACGTTGGGCAGCGGCGCGGTGACCTTCCAGATCGGCGCCAGCGCCTCGGAGACGATGTCGGTCGACGCCTCGACCTCGATGACCACGCTGGGCACCGACCTGCTGGCCGCCACGGCCAATTACGCGGCGGCCGGTTCGACCGGTACCGAGCTGACCGCCACGGCCAATGCCACCATCACCAAGCTGGAAACGGCGCTGAAGGATGTGGGCACGGTGCGCTCGGCCCTGGGCGCCGCCTCCAACCGCCTCGACCACGTCTACAACAACCTCGGCAACATGAGCACCAACACCGCCGCCGCCAAGGGCCGCATCATGGACGTCGACTACGCCACCGAGACCTCCAACATGACCGCCAAGCAGATGCTGCTGCAAGCCGGCACCTCGATGCTCAAGCAATCGAGCTCCATGTCGCAGATGGTCCTGTCGCTGATGCAGTAAACCCGCGACATCGCGCGCCCGCGCGCCACGCCGCCAGGCCACCCTCGGGTGGCCTTTTTCATGCCCGTCACTTAAGCCCCGGCGGCAGCCGGTCGCCTAGTGAATGAGAGGGCGTCACGACGAGGCCCCACCACCCCACCAGGAGTCTTTGCCATGCTCAGCCTGAACACCAACGCCGCAGCACTGTCCACCCAGACCGCCCTGGCCAACAGCCAGAAGGCCCTGACCGCCTCCATGACCCGCCTGGGCACCGGCTACCGCGTCAACTCCGCCATGGACGACGCCGCCGGCCTGCAGATCGCCACCCGTCTGAATTCCCAGACCCGTGGCATGGCCGTCGCCCAGAAGAACACCCAGAACGGCATCTCGATGATGCAGACCGCCGAAGGCGCCTTCAGCGAGGTGACCGACATCCTGCAGCGCATGAAGGACCTGGCCACCGAAGGCGCCAACGGCACCTCGTCGACCGACGACAAGACCGCCATGCAGGCCGAGTACGATGCGCTGGGCCAGGAGCTGTACAACATCACCGCCAACACCTCCTTTGGCGGCTCCAAGCTGCTGGATGCCGCCTCGGGTTCGCTGGCCGCCACCACCGGCGTGACCTTCCAGATCGGCGCCAGCGCCAGTGAGACCATGAAGGTGGACGTCTCGGCCAGCCTGAAGACCGGCGGCACGCTGGACGCCGCCCTCAAGGCGGTGAGCACCAACAACTACAAGGCCTCGGGCTGGACGAGCGGCACCGAAATCGGCGCCTCGGCCACCATCACCCTGGTGGAGACGGCGCTGAAGGAAGTGGGCACGGTGCGCTCGGCCCTGGGCGCGGCTTCCAACCGCCTGGACCACGTCTACAACAACCTCGGCAACATGAGCACCAACACCGCCGCCGCCAAGGGCCGCATCATGGACGTCGACTACGCCACCGAAACCTCCAACATGACCGCCAAGCAGATGCTGCTGCAGGCCGGCACCTCGATGCTCAAGCAATCGAGCTCCATGTCCCAGATGGTCCTGTCGCTGATGCAGTAAACCCACCGTACGCAGCCGGGCGGCCCCGATGGCGCTGGAGCGCGTTGCCCCCGTCAGCCTGCCGCGCCCCGTGCTGGGCGCCGGCGGCTGGCCCCCCCCGGCCTGGCGTGCTGGCGATCTGGTGCTGCTGCGCCTGGTCGGGCTGCAGGACGGCGTGGCCCTGCTGCAAGGCGCCGGGGGCCACGTCTGGCGCTTGCCCGCCACGGATGCGCCGCTGGCCCACCTGCCCCTGGGCACCGCCCTGAGCTGGACCGTGGTCAGCACCCGTCCTCAGCTGGCACTGCAGCTGCAGGCCACCCCGCCCCCCGTCGCGGACCCACCTCCTGCACCAGGGAACGCGGACGCCCCCATCGACCGGTCCGCCCCCCCTGTGCCGGCGGCGCTGGCCGACCTCCGCCCCGACGCGGAGATCCTGCGACTGATCCACCCCCTGAGTGGCGAAGCCACGCGCCTGGCCTTCCAGTGGCGCCACCAGGTGCTGACAGGCTCGCGCGGCGGCGAGCGGCGCGAGCGCTGGCGCCAGCGCGCCGCCGACGGCGCGCTGCCCTGGGGCCTGCTGGCGACCTGGCTGGCCCGCGAAAACGAAGACGACGCGGACCCCGACGCCCCGCCGGGCGGACAGAAGCCGCTGCACTTTGAGCTGCGGCTGGGCGCGCTGCGCCTGGGGCTGCTGCTGGTGGAGCCGGCGGCCGCGCCACCGCAGCCATCCCCCCGCACGCACCTGCTGGCCCTGCGGCTGATGCTCAGCCCGCCGGGTTGGGGCCCGGTGGTGCTGCAGATCGAGCTGGGCGCCACGGGGCCGGGTGCAGAACCAGGCCTGCATCTGCGCGTGGCGGCCGCCGAACCCGAGGCGCTGACGCGGCTGCAGCAGCAGCTGCCGCGACTGGCCGGCCCGATCACCCGACTGGGCCTGAGCCTGGAAGGCGGTCAGCTGGAACGGCTGCGACCGGGCATGGCCCTGTGGACACCGCCAGCCGGCCGCGTGCAACCCGCCCGGCTGCCGCCGCTGCTGTTCCGCGTGGCGACCGAGCTGTGCCTGGCACTCTGGGCCGACGAAACGCCGGCCGCGGGCCCGCCAGCCTCAGCCCAGTGAGCCGACGATGCTGACCTCGCGCTGCTCGGGCACCTCGTTGTAGGACAGCACGTTCAGGCCCGGCGCGAACAGCCGGGCATAGCGCGCCAGCAGCGGCCGGATCTGCGGCATCACCAGCAGCACCGGCGCGGCCGCCTGCTGCTTCATCTGCTCACGCACCGTGGGCATGTTCAGCTGCAGTTGCGACAGCAGCTGAGGATCGACCGGGAAGTTGTCCAGCGCCACCTTCTGATTGCCCTGGCGGGCCTGGTTGAGCGCCCCCAGCAGCAGGCTCTCCAACTCGCCGCTGAGGTTGAAGGCCTTGAGCTCGGCCGCCGGCCCGCACAGGCCGTTGACGATCTGGCGGCGCAGCGTGCAACGCACCTCGGCCGCCAGCATCAGCGGGTCCTTGGTGGCCTCGGCGTTCTCCAGCAGGGTGGTGGCCACCGGCACGATGTCGCGCAGCGACACGCCCTCGGTCAACAGCGCGCGGAAGACCTTCAGCAGCTGGCTGTGGTTGAGGGCCTTCTCCAGTGCCGCGGCCAGCTTGGGGGCCAGCGTGCCCAGGCGCTCCAGCAGCGCGGCCACGTCGTCGTGGCGCAGCAGCTCGGGCAGCTGCTCGCGCACCAGCTTCGAGAGGTGGGTGGCGATCACGCTGGACACATCCACCACCTGGTAGCCCAGGCCCAGCGCATGGGCCTTGTCCTGCGGGCTGATCCACACCACCGGCATGCGGTAGGCGGGGTCCACGGCGGGCAGGCCGTCCAGCTCGCCGTAGGTCTGCGGCGAGGGGATGGCCATCAGGCGGTCCGGATGGACCTCGCCACCGGCCAGCGGCGTGCCGTTGAGCAGCACGCTGTACTGGGTGGGCTTGAGACCCAGGTCGTCGCGCACGCCGATGGCCGGCAGCAACAGGCCCATCTGCTCGCTGAGCGTCTGGCGCAGGCCCTTGACCCGCTGCGTCAGCGGTGCGCCATGGGCCTGGTCGATCAGGCTCACCAGCCGGTAACCCACCGTCAGCGTCAGCGGCTCGACGACCGGCAGGCTGCGCCAGTCCAGCTCGGGCGGGCGCTCCACCACCAGGGCGCCCTGCAGGGCCTGGTCGGGCTCGGCCACCGGGCGGGGTTCGCGCTGATGCATGCGCCAACCGGCAAAGGCCAGCAGCGCGGCAAAGGCCAGGAAGGTCAGGCGCGGCATGCCGGGGATGCTGGCCAGCAGCGCCATCATGCCGGCGGCGCTGAACAACACGGCCGGGTTGGCCAGCAACTGTTCGCCCACCTGCTGCTCGAAGTCGCCCGAATCGCTGATGCGGGTGACGATGATGGCCGCGGCCGAGGACAGCAACAGCGCCGGGATCTGGGCCACCAGGCCGTCGCCAATGGTCAGCAGCGCGTACTGGCGGAAGGCATCGGCAAAGCTGAGGTCGTGCATCAGCGCGCCGATGGCCACGCCGCCCAGCATGTTGATCAGCAGGATCAGGATGCCGGCGACGGCGTCGCCCCGCACGAACTTGGAGGCGCCGTCCATCGCACCGTAGAAGTCGGCCTCCATGCCCACCTCCCGGCGGCGGGCCTGGGCCTTTTCCTGGTTGATGAGGCCGGCGTTCAGGTCCGCGTCGATGGCCATCTGCTTGCCGGGCAGCGCATCCAGCGTGAAGCGGGCCGACACCTCCGAGATGCGCTCCGCGCCCTTGGTGACCACCACGAAGTTGATGATCATCAGGATGACGAAGACCACCAGGCCGACGACGAAGTTGCCGCCGATCACCACGTTCCCGAAGGCCTCGATCACATGGCCCGCCGCCTGCGTGCCCTCGTGGCCGTGCAGCAGCACCACCCGGGTGGAAGCCACGTTGAGCGTCAGCCGCATCAGCGTGGTGGCCAGGATGATGGTCGGGAAGACGGAGAAGTCCAGCGGCCGCTTGGCGCTCACGCTGACCAGCACCACCACCATCGCCAGCACGATGTTGAACGTGAACAACACATCCAGCAGCACCGGGGGCAGCGGCAGGATGATCATGGCCAGCACGGCCATCAGGAACAGCGGCGTGGCCACCTTCTGGCGGCGGACTTCGGCAAGGAATCGGCTCAGCGCGTTCATGGCGTGATCTCGGAAAGATGGGCCGGCACCGGGATGTCGGTGGGCAGGACGGGCGCGGCGCCGCGCCGCCCCTGGTGGAAGGCCTGGAGCGCCAGCACGTGGTGCAGCACCAGGGCCACCGCCTTGTAGAGCGCGGCGGGGATCTGCTGCTGGACCTGGCTGGTGCGGTAGATGGCGCGCGCCAGCGGCGGGATCTCCAGCACCTCGACGCGGTGCTCACGCGCCAGCTGGCGGATGTAGAGGGCCATCTCGTCGATGCCTTTGGCCACCACGTAGGGTGCCTGGGCACGCTTCTCGTCGTACTTCAGCGCGACGGCGTAATGCTCGGGGTTGACGATGACCACATCCGCCGTGGGCACCGTCTTGCGCGCGCCCCGGCGGGCCAGCGCCATCTGCAGCTGGCGGATGCGCTGGCGCACCTCAGGCCGACCCTCGTTGTTCTTGTGCTCTTCCTTGAGCTCCTGCTTGCTCATGCGCTGCTGGCGCATGAACATCAGCCGCTGCAGCGGCAGGTCGGCCAGGGCGAACAGCACGAAGACCAGGGCCATCGAGAGAATGCCGTCCATCATCACGCCGGCGCCAGTGGCGATGGCCTGCCCCAGCGTGAGCGACTGCAGGTGCAACGATTCGGTCACCGAGGAGCGCACCACGTGCCAGAGCACGGCCAGCAGCACGCCGACCTTGAACAGCGACAGGCCGAACTCGCTGAGGTGCTTGCCGGAGAAGAGCCGCCCCAGGTTGGACAAGGGATTGAAGCGCTCCAGCTTGGGCTGCAGGTTCTCGAAACTGAAGATCCAGCCGCCCGGCCACAGCGAACCCGCGACGATGGCCAGCGGGATGACCGCCAGCGGGGCCACCATCTTGACCAGCAGCAGCATCACGGCCGGGAAGACCAGCGAACCCAGGTTGAGCAGGCCCGCCGGCCCATCCATCGGCGACAGGATGAGGCGGAACAGGGCCTCGAAGTCAGCCAGCCACAGCGGCATCAGCAGCAGGGTCAGCTTGAGGCCGACCATCAGCCCGATGGCGGTGGCCACGTCGCGCGAGCGCACGACCTGGCCCTGCTCGCGCACCTTGCGCAGCTTCTGCTGCGAGGCCTGTTCGGTCTTGTCGCCGGCCTCATCCGCCATGCGGGGCCTCCTTGGCCTGCATCAGCCCCTGCTGCAGCAGGTCCAGCGTGTGCTGGGTGGCCTGCAGGTAGTGCGTGGGCAGGGCCGGGATCAGGGCCCACAGCATCAGCACGCCGAACAGGGTGACGACCGAGAAGCCCAGCGAGAACAGGTTCATCGTCGGGGCCACCCGGTTCAGGAAGCCGAAGCCGATCTGCACCACCAGCGTGGAGAACACCAGCGGCAGGGCCAGCAGCATGGCCGCCGAGAAGACCCAGCCCACCTGCAGGGCCAGGGTCTGCAGCGACAGGCTGCCCCAGCCCGCGCCCACCGGCCAGGCCTTGAAGCTCGCGCCCAGCACGCCCGTCACCACCAGGTGCCCGTCCACCGCGAAGAACACCAGGGTGCAGAGGATGAAGACCAGGTTGGACACCGCGTCCGACGCGCTGCCGTTGAGCGGGTCGTTCATCACCGCCATGGCCAGCCCCATCTGCGAGGAGGCCAGGTAGCCCAGCACCTGGAAGGCGGCCAGGGCCAGTTGCAGCGCCAGGCCGATGGCCAGGCCGATCACCGCCTGCTCCACCGTGGCCGCCAGGCCCTGCAGCGAGAAAGGGTCCACCGGCACGGCGCCCTGGGCGGCCACCGGCATCAGGATCACACCCAGCACCAGTGACAGCAGGATGCGCACGGTCACCGGCACCATCGCCTCGCCCAGCACCGGCGCCATGCTCAGCACCGCCAGGCTGCGGCAGAACGGCCACCACAGGGCCGTGAGCAGCGCGGGCAGCTGGAGCAGCAGGGGTTCCATGGGGCGCCCGGCTCAGCCCACCAGGGCGGCGGCGCGGTGGAAGATGCTGACGCAGTAGTCCATCAGCGTGACCACCATCCAGCGCCCCGCCAGGCCCACCACCAGCAGGGTGACCAGCAGGCGCGGCAGAAAGCTCAGGGTCTGCTCGTTGATCTGGGTGGCGGCCTGGAACAGGCTGACCACCAAGCCCACCACCAGACCGGGCAGCACCAGCACGGTCACCAGCAGCATCACCAGCTTCAGACATTCGGCCACCAGGTCGGCGGCGATCTCGGGGGTCAGCATGGGCGGCCTTCCTCGGTCGGCATCAGACGGGGTGCACGCTGCTGACCAGGGTCTGGACGGTCAACGTCCAGCCGTCCACCAGCACGAACAGCAGCAGCTTGAGCGGCAGCGAGATGACCAGCGGCGAGAGCATCATCATCCCCATCGCCATGAGTACCGAGGACACCACCAGGTCGATGACCAGGAAGGGGATGAACAGCAGGCAGCCGATCTGGAAGGCGGTCTTGAGCTCGCTGAGCACGAAGGCCGCCAGCTTGACGGTGAAGGCGTGGTCTTCAGGCTTGGCCACCTTTGCGTCGCCGGCCAGGCCTGCCACCTGCTGCAGCGCAGCCTTGCTGGTCTGGGCCAGCATGAAGCGCGAGAGCGGCTGCGCAGCGCGCTCGAGCGCCACCTCCATGCTGATCTGATTTTGGTCGTAGGGCTTGAAGGCCTGGCTCCAGATCTGGTCGCCCACCGGCCGCATGACCAGCATCGTGAGGATCAGCGCCACGCCGGTGACGATGCGGTTGGGCAGGCCCTGCTGCAGGCCCAGGGCCTGGCGCAGCAGAGACAGGACGATCACGAAGCGGGTGAAGCTGGTCATCATCAGCACCAGCGCGGGCAGCAGCCCGAGCAGGGTCATCAGGACCAGGATCTGCGACTTGACGGTCAGCCCGCCGGACGGGCCGGCCCCGCCCAGGTCGGGCAGCTTCAACTCGTCGGCCTGGGCCGCGGCCGCGCCGGCCAGCAGGGCCAGCATCAGCAGGGGACGCACCCAGGCCCGCAGGCCCGGCGATGGCCGCAGGGCGCTCATCCCTGCAGGCGGTCCAGGTCCAGGCCGCTGAACTCGACGACCTTCAGGCCGTAGTTGTCCCCGGAAACCACCACCTCGGCCCGGCCCACCGGCGTGCCGTTGGCCTTGATGACCAGCGGCTCGCCGGCCAGCGCGTCCAGCTCCACCACCGAGGCCTCGCTCAGCTCGGCCAGGTCCTGCAGGCTGACGCGCGCGCTGCCCACCTCCAGGGTCAGCGTGATGGGAATGCGGCGCATCATCTGGGACAGGTCGCGGCGCGGCTTGGCCGGCGACGCGGCGGCCTGCGCCACCTCGGGCATGTCCACGTCGATCAGGTCGGGACCATCGCCCAGCATCGGGTCCATCTCCAGCTTGTCGTTGGCATTCATCGGGTGGGTCACTCCGCGTCTTGAAAGGAAGTCAGGCACAGCTTGCCCTGGCGCTCCGCCACCGTGGCGGTGAAGAGCCGGGCGTCGTCGATCAGCACATCGGTGGCGCCCAGGCGCACCGGCAGCACCTCGCCGACCTGCAAGTCCAGCAGGCGGCCCAGCGGCATCTCCTGCTGCAGCAGGCGGGCGGTCAGGGTCAGGCCCAGGCGGTGGGGAAAGGGCCGGGCCGATTCGCGCGGCTCGCGGCCACGGCGCGGGCGCAGGGGTTCGAGCCAGCGGAACAGGCGCTCCATCCAGACCAGGTCGAGCACCATGGCCCCCTGCCCGCGCACGCCGGATTCGAGGTCCTCCAGCGCGAAGCTCAGCTGCCAGCCGCTGACCGGGGCCGGGCCGGCCCCCAGGCAGCTGGGCTGCTGCAGCGACTCCACCGAGGGGCTGCCCTCCAGCCCCTCCCGGCAGCGGGCCAGCAGCACGGCCAGCCACTGCGCGCCGAGCTGGCGCACCAGCCGCTCCTCGGTGCTGGTTTCGCCGACCTGGGCCGGGTCGCAGGCGGCGGGCAGCTGCTCGCGGCCCAGGCCGTAGCGGTAGCCCAGCACGCACAGGGCCGCGCTGCGGCTGAGCGTGAACTGCAGGGTCCCGTCGTCATCGGCGTAGGCCGCCCAACGCTCGGCCGAAGCCCGCACCGGGCCGAAGCTCAGCGCCTGCAGCGACAGGCCAGCATGGTGGCGCCGGTTGAAGGGCTGGATCCAGTGGCGCTCGAGATCGTCGTGCAGACGCCGGGCCACGTCGGCCAGGCGGTGGACCGGACGCCCCAGAAAGCGGGGATCGACCACCTGCACGGCAGTGGCACGCGCCGTCGAAGATGCATTGACCATGGAATGTGCAAAAAAGGATGAGGCCGCGTGATTTCGGCCTGAACAAATCCTAATGAAGCACCCCAGCGGGCAATCGCTTGCACAACAGCTGTTTTTCTGCCGTATTTCACGTTGCATTGCAGCATCGGTCTGTCGCAGCGCCGACATCGCGCTGGCAGCGGCCGCTGCGCGGATTTCCAGCGGGCATGCCCCGAAAACACACATCCCCGCGTCATAAAAGGTTCATCCGATTCTGTGAACCAGGTCACGGCGCCCGCTGTTGCACCGCAGCAATTCCGATTGCATTTCTTCACAAACCCTTCAGAATCGGACCCATTCTTGGCACACCCGCACGAAAGTCGGGGTCGCAAAGCTTCCGGTCTGTCGCCCTGGACACAGGGCCACGATAGCGGGGCCGCCGAACCGGTTGTCGCCGGGTTTTTCCGCCCGTTGACAGACTTGGACGTCCATCCAGGCCGCCTGGCAGGGACCGGTTTGTCGTCGCCGTCACGCCCGTGACGGCGCTTGCGTCCTGGGCGCTTCGCGCGGTGCTGCCGCCCTGTCATCGCCTCCCCGGAAGGACGCCTCCATGCTGCCGACGCCCACCCGCCCGCCCCATCGCCGCCGCCCCGGCCGCAGCACGGTCGCCCTGGCCCGCCGGCCATGGCCCGCGCCGGACGCCCCTCGACCGAATAACTCGAAGAAACAGGGCAAGGACAGCCTTTACTTTTCTTTGAACTTGCCGTTACCACAGCGAAGATAGTTTTCAGAACGAAAACAGGGCGACCCGCCCGCCTCGCTTGGGAAAATCCTTACACGTGTCATCCCTGACTGAATATCAGGGTAAGGATTCTCTTCGCTCGAATATCTTTAATCTTCGGGCCAAACAAACCCAGGCCGCGGGTCACCTGATTCAGTATTCATCCCAAACAATATTCAGGAAGTTCTGACGAACATGGACATGTCGGTTGCACTGCAGCGCGAGCTGACAGATATTCAGTCAAACCTGACGTCCATTCGGAGCAATCCGATGGACACCTTGTCGGCGTCGGACGCCAGCCAGGCGGCGGGACCGGCCGGCAGCGGTTTCCTGGCCGAGATGCAGGGGGTGGTGCGCGCGGTGGATGCCCAGGAGCAGACCGCTGCCCAGAAGGTCGAGTCCGTCGAAAGCGGCCGCTCCGATGACCTGGTCGGCGCCATGCTCTCCAGCCAGGAAGCCAGCCTGTCCTTCTCCATGCTCATGCAGGTGCGCAACAAGGTGATGGGCGGCCTGGACGAGCTGATGAAGCTCCCGCTGTGAGGCTGCGCACGCCATGAACACGCTGCGAAGCCTCACCCCGCTGCTGGGCCAGTGGCGCAACCGCCTGACCGGGCGCTCGCCCGCCCTGGCACCGCTGCTGCGCCACCTCGTGCCCCTGGTGCTGCTGGCCGCCGGCGTGACCGCGGTGGTGCTGATGCTGCTGTGGCGCGACGAATCCAGCTACAAGCCGGTGTTCGGCGAGCGCGAGCGCGTGGCCGTGGGCGACATGGTGGCGGTGCTGGATGCCGAGCATGTGCCCTACCGCCTGCACCCCGAGACCGGCCAGGTGCTGGTGCCTCAGGACAGGCTGGGCCAGGTGCGCATGATGCTGGCGGCCAAGGGCGTGACCGCCAAGCTGCCCGCCGGCATGGAGCTGATGGACAAGGACGACCCGCTGGGCGTGAGCCAGTTCGTGCAGGACATGCGCTTTCGCCGCGGCCTGGAAGGCGAGCTTTCGCAGAGCGTCATGACGCTGGACCCGGTGGCTTCGGCCCGGGTGCACCTGTCGATCGCCAAGTCCTCCTCCTTCGTGGTCAACGACGGCGAGAAGAGCTCGGCCTCGGTGGTACTGGCCCTCAAGCCCGGCCGCACGCTGGGTCGCGAGCAGATCGCCGCCATCATCAGCCTGGTCTCCGGCAGCCTGGCCAGTCTGGACCCGCAGCGCGTGAGCGTGGTGGACCAGGCCGGCAATCTGCTGTCGGCCCATGTGGACCTGAGCGATGGCTTCGAGGCCGGCCAGGGGGGCGAGGCCGCCGGCCACTACCAGGACGAGGTGCGGCGCAATGTGCAGGACCTGCTGGTCCCGGTGCTGGGCGCGGGCAACTACCGCTTGAGCGTCACCGCCGAGGTAGACAACGACAAGGTCAGCGAAACCCACGAGAAGTACGGCGAGACCCCCAAGGTGACGACCGAGGCCATGCGCCAGGAGACCGACCGCGACAGCCTGGCCGTGGGCGTGCCCGGCTCGCTGAGCAACCGGCCGGTGGCCGTGGCCGCCTCGGCGCCCGCGTCGGATGCGGCCACCGCCCGCAAGGAAGCCACCAGCCGCCAGTACGCCTACGACCGCAGCATCACCCAGATCCAGCGCAGCCGCGGCCGCCTGGCCCGCATGAACGTGGCCGTGGTGCTCAACACCGCCGTGGCCCCGGGCGGCAGCAAGACGGGCTGGAGCCCGGCCGACCTGGCCAACATCGACAAGATCCTGCGCAGCGGCCTGGGCATCGACGCCCAGCGCGGCGACAAGCTCACCGTCTCGGCGCTGGCCTTCCCCGCCGTGGCCACCCCCCTGCCCTGGTGGCAGGAACGCGACACGCTGCTGGACGGCGTGAACTGGGCCAGCTGGGCGGTGGGCGGCCTGCTGCTGTTCTTCCTGGTGCTGCGCCCACTGACACGCGCCGCCCAGCAGCGCCTGCTGCCCGCGACCACACCGGGGCTGACGCCGCTGACCGAGCTGGAGCGCAACGCGTCCCCGTCCCACGGACCCGCCGCCGCCCTGCCTGGCCGGGTCGGTGAGGCCGCGCCCGCGCTGCCCGGCGCGGCCCCCGGCGCCGAGATGCCCGTGGTGCCCCTGCTCGAGAACTACGACCTGCCGCCCGCCGGCTCCCCGGTGGACGTGCTGGTCGATCACCTGAAGACGCTGGCCGGCAAGGAGCCGGAACGCGTGGCCGAAGTCGTCAAGCAATGGATGCAAAAGCATGCCCAGCCCGAATGAACCCCAGGACACCGGTGCGCCCCTGACCATGGGCGGCACCATGACACCGGTCGAGCAAGCCGCCATCGTGATGCTGAGCATCGGCGAGGAGCCTGCCGCCGCGGTGCTGCGCTGCCTGAGCCGCGAGGAGCTGCTGGAGCTCACCCAGGTCATGTCGCGCATGAGCGGCATCAAGGTGGATTCGGTGAAGACCGCGCTGCAGTGCTTCTTCGACGACTACCGGCAGCAGAGCGGCCTTCACGGCGCCTCGCGCTCCTACCTCAAGCGCTCGCTGGACCTGGCGCTGGGCTCGGAGATCGCCAACAGCGTGCTCAACAACATCTACGGCGACGCCATCCGTCCCAAGATGGCGCGCCTGCAATGGGCCACGCCCAAGTGGCTGGCCGAACGCATCGCCCGCGAGCATGTGCGCATGCAAGCGGTGTTCCTGAGCTTCCTGCCCTCGGCCCTGGCCGGTCAGGTGATCGAGGCCCTGCCCGCCGAGAGCCGGGACCGCGTGCTGATCAACGTCGCCCGCCTGAGCGAGATCGACCACGAGCTGCTGCACGAACTGGAAGAACTGGTGGACCGCTGCCTGGAGGCCATGGGCAGCCAGAGCGCCACGGTGGAAGGCATCCGCCAGGCCGCCGAGATCCTCAACCGCCTGCCGGGCGACCGCGCCCGCATGGTGGAGCTGCTGCGCGCCCACGACCCCGCCGTGGTGGCCGAGATCGAGGTCAGCATGTACGACTTCTTCATCCTCAGTCGCCAGACCGAGGCCACGCTGCAGCGCCTGATCGAGGTCGTGCCACTGGAGCAGTGGGCCATCGCGCTCAAGGGCGCCGAGCCCGCCATCCGCGACGCCGTGCTGCAGACCATGCCGCGCCGCCAGGCGCAGGGCTTCGAGGACATGATGCGCCGCAGCGGCCCGGTGCCGATGAGCCGCGTCAAGCAGGCCCGCGAAGAGATCATGGCCCAGGTCAAGGCCCTGGCCGAGGCCGGCGAGGTCGATGTGCAGCTCTTTGCCGAAGCAGTGGTCGAGTGATGCTCAAGCACGCCCGCCCCTACCGCTTCCCGCCGCTGGCCCAGGTCCTCGCGCAGGCCCAGCCCGGTTCGGCCCCGGGCCTGGGGGATGTGCAGGCCGCGCTGACCCAGGGCTTCCAGGAAGGCCTGGACAAGGGCTACCAGGAAGGCCTGGCCAGCGGCCGGGCCGACGGCCAGGCCCACGGGCTGCAGGAGGGGTTGGCCCAGGGTCGCCAGCAGGCGCTGGACCAGGCCCGGGCCGAGGCCCGCGCCCGCTGGGCCGCGCTGGCCACGCCGGTGGACGCGCTGATGCAGGCGCTGCGCCAGCAGCGTGCCGAGGAACACGCGGCGCTGCGCCAGGACGTGGTGGACCTGGTGGCCAAGGTGGCGCGCCAGGTCATCCGCTGCGAGTTGACGCTCCAGCCCGTGCAACTGCTCAGTCTGGTCGAAGAAACCCTGACCGCCCTGCCGCCCACCCGCGACGACGAGGTCGAGGTCTTCCTGAACCCGGAGGAACTCGAGCGCATCCGCGAACTGGACCCCACCCGGGCCGCGCGCTGGCAGCTGCGGGCCGACCCGGCGCTGGAAGCGGGCGAATGCCGCGTGCAGGCCGCCGGCCGCGAGGCCGACGCCGGCTGCCGCCAGCGCCTGGGGGCCTGCATGGCGCAGGTGCAGGCCCAGCTGGGCCCGGACGATGACGCCCCGCTGGAGGCCGCCGCATGATCGGCGCCGCGCTGCGCCGGGTGGACCTCGACCCCGTGCCCGTCGCCACACTGACCGGCCGCCTGGTTGGGGCCTCCGGCCTGCTGCTGGAAAGCACCGGCTGCCCTTTCCACACCGGCCAGCGTTGCCGCATCGAAGCGGCCGACGGCCGCTGGATCGACGCGCAGGCGGTGGGCTTCCGCAACGAGGTCTCCTACCTGATGGCGCTCAAGCAGACCGATGGCCTGGCCACCGGCGCACGGGTGCTGCCGGCGACAGACAACAGCACGCTGCGCATCGGGCCATCCTGGCTGGGCCGCATCGTCAACGGCCTGGGCGAGCCGATCGATGGCCTGGGCCGGCTCGATGGCGAGCAGGTTCTGCAGACCCGCCCTCCCAAGGTCAACCCGCTGAAGAAGACCCCGGTGCGTGAACGCCTGGACGTGGGCGTGCGCGCCATCAACGGCCTGCTCACGCTGGGCCGCGGCCAGCGCGTGGGCCTGATGGCCGGCTCCGGCGTCGGCAAGAGCGTGCTGCTGGGCCTGATCACCCGCCAGACCGTGGCCGACGTGGTCGTGGTCGGCCTGATTGGCGAGCGCGGCCGCGAGGTGCGTGAGTTCATCGACCTGTCACTGGGCACCGCCGGCCTGGCCCGCTCGGTCGTGGTTTGCGCGCCGGCCGACGAATCGCCCCTGATGCGCCTGCGTGCCACCGAGCTGTGCCATGCCATCGCCGCCCATTACCGCGACCAGGGCCTGCACGTGCTGCTGCTGGTCGACTCGCTGACCCGCTACGCCATGGCGCGGCGCGAGGTGGCGCTGGCCCTGGGCGAGCCGCCGGCCACCCGCGGCTACCCGCCCTCGGTCTTCGGCCTGCTGCCGCAGCTGGTGGAAAGCGCCGGCAACGGCGAACACCCCGAGGGCAGCATGAGCGCGATCTACACCGTGCTGGCCGAGGGCGACGACCAACAGGACCCGGTGGTGGACACCGCGCGCGCCATCCTGGACGGCCACATCGTGCTGACCCGGGAGCTGGCCGAACGCGGCCACTACCCGGCCATCGACATCGCCCAGTCGATCAGCCGCTGCGCCGGCCTGGTGAGCCCCAGGCCGCAGCTGGAGGCCGCCCGCGCCTTCAAGGAACTGGCCGCCCGCCACGCCCAGGTGCGCGAGCTGCTGCCGCTGGGCGCCTATGTGGCCGGCGCCGACCCCGCGACCGACCGCGCAGTGCAGCTGTACCCGCGCATGGAGGCCTTCCTGAAACAAGGCACGACCGAAGCCGCCCCGATGGACGAGGTCGAACGCCAACTGCTGGAGCTGATGGCATGACCCGCGAAGAACGACAGCTCAGGCAGCTGGGCACCCTGGTGGACCTGCGCGAGCGCGAGCGCGCCCGGCTGGAAGCCGCGCTGGCCGACCAGCGGGCCACCGAGCAGCGCTACCGCCGCAACCTGGAGCGGCTGCAGCAGCTGGCCCGCAGCGCGGGAGCGACAGCGCGCTCGCCGGCTCTGTCGCCCTCGCTGCTGCTCAACGCCGGCCACTACCGCGAGGCCGTGCTGGACCTGGCCGAACGGCATCGCGAGGACCTGGCCCGGCACGAGACCCAGCTGGCCCAGACCCAGCAGGCCCTGGTGGGCGCCACCCTGCGCCACCGGGCGCTGGACCAGGTGCACGACCGGCAACAGCAGCGCGTGGGCCAGGCCCAGGCCCAGCAGGCCCAGAAGCAGCAGGATGAGCTGGCCACCCAGGTCTGGTGGCGTGGCCGGGCGGCCGCGGGATGAGGCCCGCCGCCATGACGCTTCAGTTCCGCGCCCGCACGGTCGCCTATTGACGGTGTCACCCCCGTCAACCGAACCAGGAATCCACACCATGGGAACCAGCACCATCGATCCCGCCAGCATGGCCCAGCAGCTGGCCTCGGCCTATGTGTCGGGCACGCAGACCCTGCTGAGCAGCCAGTCGACCCAGGCCCAGAGCACGTCGACGGCCTTGACCAAGCTGCAGTCGGCCCTGAGCGCCTTCAACAGCGCCCTGGGCAGCCTGACCACCAAGAAGTCGGTGCTCAGCTACACCGCCAGCCTGAGCAGCAGCGGCTACGCCACCGCCACCGCGTCGGCGACGGCCACGCCGGGCAACACCAGTGTGTTCGTCGAGCAGGTCGCCACGGCCAACCAGGTGGCCTTTGAAGACCTGCCGGCCGTGCCGGTGGCGCTGGGCGGCCCGCTGGTGGTGCAGCTGGCCGATGGCAGCAACTTCAACGTCAACCTGGCCGGGGCCGACCAGGATGGCGACGGCACGCTGTCGCAGACCGAGATCGCCCGCGCGATCAACCAGGCCTCCGGCAACGGCGGTCTGGTCAGCGCCATGGTGGTCACCTCGGGCAGCCAGACCAACCTGGTGCTCAGCGCCAGCAAGACCGGTGCGGGCAGCGCCATCACGCTGGACACCAGCGGCCTGCCGGCCAGCACGCTCAAGACCGCGCTGAGCACCGGCGGCAAGCAGCTCGCGGCGGCGCAGGACGCCGTGATGTGGCTGGGGGCCCAGGGCACCGGCGTCAAGGTGCAGCAGGCCTCCAACACCTTCACCGCCATCGCCGGCGTGAGCCTGACGGTGACCCAGGCCCAGGCCACCGGCAGCACGCCGATGACGCTGAGCGTGGCCAGCGATCAGAGCGGCACCGCCGGCAACATCCAGAAGTTCATCGACGCCTACAACGCGCTGGACACGGCCCTGGACGGTCTGACGGCCATCAGCACCAGCAGCAGCGGCAGCACCACGACCACCTCGGCCGGCGCCTTCGCCAACGACTCCAGCGTGCGCAGCCTGCGCAGCAGCCTGTCCAACATCCTGCGTCAGCAGGTGGGCGGCCTGCGCCTGATGGACTACGGCATCAACGCCAGCCGCGACGGCCAGCTCTCGCTGGACCAGACCCAGCTGCAGAAGACGCTGGCCAGCAGCCCCGACGGCCTGGACGCCATCCTGGGCAGCGCCAGCACCACCGCGCCCACGGGCGTGATGGGCAGCTTCTCGACGCTGATCAAGCAGTGGACCAACAGCACCAACGGCCTGATCAAGAGCCGGCAGGACGCCGTTCAGCGTCAGCAGACCAACATCAGCGCGCGCCAGACCAAGCTGGAAGGCCAATACAACCTGATGTACCAGCGCTACCTCACCCAGTTCACCCAGCTGCAGACGCTGCAGTCGAGCATGAGTGACAACAGCAGCCTGCTCAGCAGCCTGGGCTGAGCGCCTCCCCGACCTCCCACCCCGAGAGACGACCTTGTACCAAGACGCCTACCAGAGCTATCAGACGGTCAACCTGGGCGCGCAGACCGCCCAGGCCTCACCGGTTCAGCTGGTGCTGATCCTGATGGACGGCCTGCTCGAAGAGCTGGCCCGCGCACGCGCCCACATCGAAGCCCGGCGCTACGAACTCAAGGCCCGCAGCCTGGACAAGTGCATTGCCATCCTCAACGGCCTGTCCAGCGCGCTGGACACCGACCAGGGTGGGGAGGTCGTGGACAACCTGGGGCGGCTGTACGACTTCTGCGCCGACCGGCTCTGCCGCGCCGGCATCGTGCTGGAGCCTGCCATGGTCGACGAAGTGACGCAGGTGCTGGGCACGCTGCGCCAGGGCTGGCAGGAAGTGCAGGCCCGCCATGGCTAGGCAGGACCGGTTGCAACAACTGCAAGCCGAGCTGGCCCGCGGGCTGGCCCTGGCGCACGCGCATCAGGACTGGCGCGTCTTGATCCAGGCCGATGCGGCGCTGGCGCGCGAACTGCCCGCCCTCGCCCGCAGTGGCCCCTGGAGCCAGGCCGAGCGCGCGCCGTGGAACCGTCTGTGCGAGACCCACGCCCGGGCCCGCGCGGCCTGCGAAGACGCGATGAACACGCTGCACGAGCGGCTGCAAACCCTGGCTGAACGCCGCGAAGGCTGGCTGGCCTATGCCATGGCCGACCTCGAGGACCCGCTGGAGACCCAACCATGAATGTCGCATCCGCCGCCGCCCCATCTGGCAGCCGGGCCACCCCCGACGCGGCCACACTCGGCCTGCCGGCCGACACGCCCCCCGCTTCCCCAACCGAGGCCGGCGCCCCCGAAGCCCCGGCGGCCGGCTTCCAGCAGGCCTTGCAGCAGGCCCAGGACCGTGCCAAGGCCCCGGCCGACGCGTCCACATCCCCCGAAAGCCTGGACTTCGCCCGTTGGCTGAACGCCCCCATGGCCTCGCCCGGCGAGGCCGCGGCAGGGCCGGATGCCTGCGCGGCGACCTCGTCCCCGGCCACGGCCCCGGACGAAGCCCCGGCCCAGGCGCCCGCCCAGGACAGCCCCGCCTTGCGGCTGGACTGGACCCAACTGCCTGCGGCAGTGGTCGCCGCGCTGGCGGATCCAGCCACGCTCCGCGCCGCCGGCAGCAACGCGGGGCCCGTCACGGTGGCCTCGTCCCGCGGCAGCGCCGTGCCGCCCGCACTGCCCGGCAACAGCCCGCGGCCGGTGGCCCGCACCGAGACCCCGCAGGCCCTTGTGCAGCAGCTCACGGACACCGCGGCCAGCACCACGCCGCCCGCGGGATCGCCCGCGCCGGCCACGCCCGCCGCGGCATCCGCACCGGCCCTGGTCACCGACGCCGATGCCGACAGCGCCACGGCCAGTGTCCCCGCGCCGGCCCCGGGCAGCGCCCCTGCCCCGCTGCTGCAGGCCGATGCCGCCCCGGCCGCCAGCGGCCTGACCGCCCCCGACGTGCCGGGCCACCCGCTGCGCGCCCACAGCCCGCAGGCCCTGCGCGAGGCCCTGGGCGAGCGCCTGTCCTGGCAGGTGGACCAGCGCAGCGAACAGGCCACGATCCGCCTGAGCCCGGAGCGCCTGGGCCACATCGACATCCAGATCCGCCACGAGGCGGGCGGGCTCCAGGTCCAACTCGCCGCCAGCCACGGCGAAGTGGTGCGCCAGCTGCAGCAGGTCAGCGAGGGCCTGCGTCAGGACCTGGGCCTGCGCCATGGCGGTGACATCAGCGTCCAGGTGGCCGAGCGGCGCGAAGGGGCCAGCCTGGGTGAAGGCGGGGGCCGGCAGCAGCAGGGCCGCTCCTCCGAAGAACAACAGCCGGGGCGCGCCCTGGCCGAGACCGATGCCGACGACAGCACCCGCTTCGCCCTGGCCTGAGTCCCACTCCACCCTCACTCCTCCGCACATGCCATGAGCAAGCTACAGAAACTCTTGATCGGCGGCGCACTCGCACTGCTGCTGGTGGGCGGAGCCGGTGCCGCCGCGTGGTGGAAGTTCAAGCGGCCTGCCGCGCAGGACCACCCGGCCGAGACCGCAGAAGCCGCCGTCGACCCGATCGAATACAAGTACATCACGTTGGACAAGGTCATCGTCATGCTGCGCAATGGCGAGGGCGAGACCGGCAGCCACTACCTGGCCGTCGACCTGGTCTTCAAGACCCCGCCCAGGACCGAGAAGCTCACCAAGGAACACCTGCCGCTGCTGCGCAGCGTGGCCGTGCGCTCGCTGTCCAACCAGACCCGGGCTCAGGCCACCACGATGACCGTGGACCAACTGGCCGAGCGGTTGAACCAGGCCTATGCGGCGTCCTACCAGGCCGAGCACCACGAGATGCCCTTCGCCGAGGCGATGATCGGCAAGCTCATCGTGGAATGAGCATGGACCTGCACGCCGGCTACAGCGAGATGGCGGCCTATGGGGTGGTCGCCGGGTCGGTGCCGTCCGAGGCCGCCGACCGCCGCAGCGAGCAGCAGCGGCTGCTCGAGCACGCACCGCTGGTCAAGCGGGTGGTGCGCCAGCTGCACGCCCAGGCCAGCGCCGTGCTGGACCGCGAGGACATGGCACAGATCGGCCTGATGGGGTTGCTGGAGGCGCTGCGCCGCTACGGGCCGCCCGACGAACGCTTCCCGGCCTTTGCCACGCTGCGCATCCGCGGCGCGATCCTGGACGAATTGCGGCGTCAAGACTGGCGACCGCGCGGCGTGCGCCAGGACAGCCACCGCCTGCGCGATGGCGTGCGCGAGCTGACCCGTCGACTCGGCCGCGTGCCGACCGAGGGCGAGGTGCTGCAGGCGCTGAAGCTCTCACCGCAGGCCTACCAGGATCTGCTGGCGGCAGAGAACGCCGAGCAGATGGACAGCTTCGACGAGATGGTCGGCGAGCTCTCGCAGCGCCCGGCCGACCAGTGTTCGCCCGAGGACCGGCTGGTGCTGCGCCGCAGCCTGGAGCAGGCCCTGGGCTGCCTCAATGAACGCGAGCAGCAGGTGATCCAGCTGTACTACGAGTACGAGCTGAGCCTGAAGGAAATTGCCGCGGTGCTGGCGCTCACCGAAGCCCGCATCTGCCAGATCAACAAGGGGGCGCTGCAGAAGATGAAGCTGCGCCTGGCCGCCTGACCCCCCGCACCACGAGAGTCCACCATGCAATCCCTCCTCGGCATCCTGCTCATCATTGGCTGCGTGTTCGGCGGCTACATGATCCACGGCGGCGAGATGAACGTGATCTGGCAGCCCACCGAGCTGCTGATCATCGTCGGCGCCGGCGTCGGTGCCATCGTGCTGGGCAACCCGCGCCATGTGCTCACCGAGATGTGGCACCAGGTGCGCAAGGTCGCGCTGCGCAAGAAACCCGACGAGGAGTTCCAGCGCCAGCTGCTGCTGCTGATGTATGAGCTGCTGCAGACCGCCGCCGGCGGCCTCAAGGCCCTGGACGCGCACGTCGAAGCGCCGCAAGAAAGCGAGTTGTTCAAGCGTTATCCGCTGATCCTCGCGGAGAAGAAGCTGCTCAACTTCATCGTCGACAACTTCCGGCTGATGGCCATGGGCAAGATCAACGCCCACGAACTCGAAGGCGTGCTGGACCAGGAGATCGACTCCATCCATGAAGAGATGACGCAACCCGCCAAGTCCCTGGGCAAGATCGGCGAGGCCATGCCAGGCTTCGGCATCCTGGCCGCGGTGCTGGGCATCGTGATGACCATGTCCGTGGTGGCCCAGGGCGCCGGGACCGGCGAGATCGCTGAACGCGTGGGCGCCGCGATGGTGGGCACCTTCATCGGCATCTTCATGTGCTACGGCCTGCTCGACCCCATCAGCAACATGATGAAGCAGCTCGTCAGCGAAGAGCTGCAGGCGCTGGAGACCGTCAAGGTGGTGCTGGTCACCCATGTCGCGGGCAAGCCGCCGCTGCTGGCCATCGACGCCGGCCGCCGTCTGGTGCAGCTCAACCTCAAGCCCAGCTTTGCCCGCCTGGAAGGCTGGATCGACAAGCTGCAGAACCCGGACGCGGCACCGGCGGGAGGCCCGCGTGGCTAAGACCGAGTCCCACGAACCCACCATCATCAAGCGGGTCTCCGCCCGGGGACACGACGATGGCCATGGCGGCGCCTGGAAGGTGGCCTTCGCCGACTTCTGCCTGGCCCTGCTGTGCCTGTTCCTCGTGCTGTGGCTGCTCAACGCCCGCGAGAAGGAAGAGATCGAGAAGACCATGCAGGCCGTGATGGGCAACCCCATGGAAGAAGGCAGCCAGGGCCGGGTCCCCGAGTTCGACGGCTCCCCCAACGGCAGCCTGATCTCGCGCGAGCCGGTGCCCGGCCAGGGCGGCCAGTCCACCGCCGATGGCAGCGACGCGCCGGCCCGCCAGCAGTTGGACAACCCGGAGCAGTTGCGGGCACTGGCACAGCGCCTGTCGGACATGGCCGAGGAGGCCGGCCTGGCCGGCCACCTGGAGACCACCGTGACCGCCGAGGGCCTGCGCGTGATGCTGCACGACACCGAGGGCGAGGGCATGTTCGCCCGCGGCAGCGCGGTGCTCAACAAGCGCTTCTCGGGCCTGCTGCGCCAGATGGGTCCGATCTTCGCGCGCATCCGCAACCAACTGCTGATCCTGGGCCACACCGACGCCACGCCCTACTTCAACGTGGACGTGGGTGGCTTCTCGAACTGGAACCTGTCGAACCAGCGCGCGATGGCCGCGCGCCTGACCCTGCTCAACGGCGGCATGCACCCGGACAGCGTGCTGCAGGTCATCGGCATGGCCGACAAGGCCCCGCTGGACATGGAGCACCCGCGCGCCGCACCGAACCGCCGCATCGAGCTGGTCGTGCTGACCGGCCCGCAGGCCCGCCGCCTGGCCTCGGCCTTCGGCATGCCGGCCACGCCCGCGGCCAATGGCGGCGATGGCGGCGACAGCGGCACGCTGCGGCGTGCCCGCGAGCAGGTCAATCAAAGCCTGGCTCCCACCCAGGAGCCTTGAAATGCAGACGCGAACGACCCGAGGGGCCCGCATGAAGATCACCCAACGCTCCACCGCCCTGACGCCGACGATCGGTGTCGGTGCCACCGAGGCTGCCGCATCCGCACCGGCGCCCGCCGCGGGCGCCGCGGCCGAGGCCACGCCGCTGCAGGCCGGCACGCTGGCCCCCGCCCAAGAGGCCCTGGCCGCGATGCCCGAGATCGACAGCGCCCGCGTGGCCGCGGTGCGTGATGCGCTGGCCCGCGGTGAGATCCGCTTCGACGCCCAGCGCCTGGCCGGCCTGATCGAGCGTTTCCATGGAGGTCGGGGATGACGCCGCGCGAAGCCGCCGAACAGCTGTTGCGCGACCTGCGCGCCGACCTGACCCAGGTCCACGAACTGCGCGATCTGCTGGAGCAGCAGTACCAGTGCGCGCTGCGCCACGACGCGGGCGCGCTGCAGACGCTGGGCGAGCGCATCGTCGCCTGCGTCGAAGTGATGGAGGGCCGCCGTGAGCGCCGCGTGGCCCTGGCCCAGCGCCTGGCCGGCCCGCAGGCCCGCATGGAGGCCGTGTTCCCGCGCCTGGGCCAGGGCTGGGGCCGCACCGGTCAGTCCTGGTGGCTGCGGCTGGAGGCCCTGGTGCGCGACTGCAAGGCCGCCAACCAACGCAACTGCGCCCTGCTCGCCGAGCAGCACACGCTGATGCAAGGCCTGCTGCAACCGCAAGGGGATCTCTATGCGCCTGCCTGAGGCCCCCCTGTTCCCGTCCCTGGCGCCCACCCCGGCCACGGCGCCGGCGGCCGGCCTGGGCGCTGGCACGGCAAGATCCAGCGCCGGCTTCGGCGGCCTGTACCGCAGCCTCTCGCAAGAGGTGCAGGACTACATTGCCCACGGCGACGGTGGTCCGGTGGAAGGCAGCGCGAGCACGCTGAGCGCCGAAGCCCGCGCCCGCTGGGTCCCGCAGGCGCCCACGCCGGCCGACGACGCCGCGGCCCCGACCGCCAGCGTGGACGCACCGGCCCGTCAGGCCTTCCTGGACCAGATCGCGCCGATGGCGGCCGAGGCCGGCGCCCAGTTGGGCGTGGACCCGGCCATCTTGAGCGCCCAGGCGGCGCTGGAATCGGGCTGGGGCCAGCGGCCGCTGCGCAACGCGGCCGGCGAGAACAGCCACAACCTCTTCGGCATCAAGGCCGGTGCCGGCTGGCAGGGCGCCGTGGCCGAGGCCGCCACCACCGAGGTGGAGAACGGCCAGGCCGTGGGCACCACCGCGCGCTTCCGGGCCTACGCGGATGCCTCGGCCTCGTTCCAGGACCTGGCCCAGCTGCTGCGCCACAGCCCGCGCTACCAGGCCGCGCTGAACACCGGCGGCGACGCCCAGGCCTATGCCCAGGCGCTGGCCCGCGGCGGCTACGCCACCGACCCGGCCTACGCCGCCAAGCTGACCGGACTGGCGCGCCAGATCCAGTCGCGCGGCGGCAACTAAGGAGCCGACGGCGTGTCGACCTGCACCGGCTCCACCATGCCCTCGCCGAGCACCCGCGCCCGGATCACCCGACCGGTCGCGCTGTTGCGCACCCGCAGGACCTGGCCCTCGCGGCCGGCCTCCAAGGCCTCGCCGGCATTGCGCACCTCGACCGGGCCGCTGCGGACCAGGATGGCCACGGCGTCACCGCGCCGCACCAGCAGCGTGGCCGCCAGCATCCGCGTGCGCACCAGCTCACCGGCGTGCATCGGCCGGCGTGGGCTCAGCGTGGCCAGCTGGGACAGGTCGGAGCTGGCGTCCGGCACGGTGCTGATGTCGCGCCGCGCCAGCTCCAGCGCCTGCTCGCCCAGCGGCTGGTTGGCCGGCGCATCGGCCACCAGCACCGCCACCTCGGCCGACAGCGTGGCGCGCAGCTGCACCAGCTGGCGCGCGGCCGCGCCGGTGGCCCCGGGACAGACCAGCGCCAGCCGCAGCCGGGCCGGGTTGCGCGCTTCGACCGTCTCGATCTGCGGCGCATCGCAGGCCATCGGCGTGCGCGGCAAAGCCACCACCGTGGCCTCGACCTGCACGCCCTGCAGGCCGCTGCGCGCGGCCTCCTCGGCCACGGCCTGCCGGCCGGCCGCCTCCAGCCGGGCCGTCAGCGTCGGCGCGGCCACCGCACCGCTGCCGAGCAGGCACCCCATCACCCCGAACGAAAGACCCGAAAGGAACCGCATGAGCATTGACTTCCACCAGGCGCTCGGGATCCATCCCCAGGCGCTGGAACTGCGCGCCCAGCGCACCCAGCTGCTGGCGGCGAACATCGCCAACGAGAGCACGCCGGGCTACCAGTCACGCGACATCGACTTTGCCGCCGCGCTGGCCGGTGCCTCGTCGGAGGACGGCTCCGGCCTGGTGCTCGACAGCGACGGCGACGCGCACTACCGCGTCCCCAACCAACCCTCGGCCGACGGCAACACCGTCGAGCTGGGGGTGGAGCAAGCCGCATTCTCCCAGAACGCGGTTGATTTCCAGACCAGCCTCACCTTCCTGAACATGAAGCTCAAGGGCCTGGCCAAGGCCATCGCAGGACAGTAAGCCATGCCATTCCGTGACATCGCGACCATCGCCGGCTCGGCCATGACGGCCCAGACCACCCGGCTCAACACCATCGCCAGCAACCTGGCCAATGCGCAATCGGCCGCCGGCACCGAGGACGGCGCCTACCACGCCCGCAAGCCGGTCTTCGCCGCCGTGATGGGCCACGACAACGGTGCCGGTGCCCGCGTGCAGGTGCTGGACGTGGTGAGCAGCACCGAGCCGCTGCGCGAAGCCTATGAGCCCGGCAACCCGTTGGCCAACGCCGAGGGCAAGGTGTTCTACCCGAACGTCAACCCGGTGGCTGAAATGACCGACATGATGTCCGCCTCCCGCGCCTTCGAGACCAATGTCGAGGTGCTGGGGCGGGTCCGTTCCATGCAGCAGTCGCTGCTTCGCCTGGGAGACGCCTGACCATGACCACCGCCACCCTCAACGGCAGCAGCGCCGGCACCACCACCGGCACCAGCGCGCTGTCCAACGCGCTGGTCAGCGCCAACGGCAGCGGCAGTGACCTGTTCACCACCCTGCTGGTGGCGCAGATCCAGAACCAGAATCCGCTGCAGCCCAACGACCCCAGCGACTTCGTCAACCAGCTGACCCAGCTCTCGCAGATGGAATCGCTGCAGACGCTGTCCAGCCAGTCGGCCTCGACCAACACCTTGCTCGACAGCCTGCAGACCCTGGCCCTGGGCAACCAGGTGGGCAACAGCGTGACGGTGGCCACCAGCCAGCTGCAGTTCGACGGCACGACGGTGCCGGCGTCCTACAGCCTGGACAGCGCCGAGACCTCGGTGACGCTGGTGCTGACTGGCAGTGACCAGCAGGCCCACCGCGTCACGCTCGGCAGCCAGGCCAAAGGCGAGCACAGCCTCACTCTCGACCCGACAGCGCTGGGACTGCCCGCGGGCAGCTACAGCGTGAAGCTGGAGACCGCCAGCGGCGCGACCCCGACCTTCGCGGTCACCGGCCAGATCCAGACCATCCGCCTGTCCTCCGGCGGCATGACGCTCAACGTCAGCCACCTGGGCGAAGTCTCGCCCGCCGACATCACCCAGTTCAACGGCAAGTCCTGAAGGAGTCCTCCCCATGAGCTTCGAAATCGCCCTGTCCGGCATCAACGCCGTCAACACCCAACTCGACACCATCAGCAACAACATCGCCAACACTGGCACCTACGGCTTCAAATCCAGCCGCGCCAACTTCAGCGCGGTGGTGGCCGGCAGCAGCCCCAATGGCGCCGAGATCGGTTCGCTGACCCAGTTCATCGGCGTGGGTGGCAGCACGCTCAACACCGGCCGTTCGCTGGACGCGGCCATCCAGGGTCGCGGCTTCTTCGCGTTGAAGGACAACGCTGGCGGCATGAGCTACAGCCGCGTGGGCAACTTCGTGGTGGACAAGACCGGCGTGCTGGTGGACAGCGCTGGCCGCAAGGTGCAGGGCTATGCCCTCACCCCGGGCAGCGCCACCCGCGGTGCGCTGGGCGACATCAGCGTGCCCAGTGGCCAGATCGCGGCCAAGGCCTCGACCCAGCTGGACTACGTGGCCAACATGTCGGCCGACTGGACCACGCCCTCGGTGACCCCCTTCGACAAGACCGACGCCCAGAGCTTCAACAGCTCGATGGTCTCGGTGGCCTACGATTCGCTGGGCAAGCAGCACACGCTGACGCAGTACTTCGTCAAGTCGGGCGCCAACCAGGTGAACGTGCATTACACGATGGACGGTGCGGACCTGGGCACCACCACCACGCTGCAGTTCAGCACCGACGGTGTGCTGACCTCCCCGACGGCGGCGGTCTCGCTGGCGCTGGGCACCCCTGCAGGCGCCAGTGCGCTGACGGTGGGCGTGAACTACACCGGCACCACGCTCTACGCCGGCGAGGCCACCAACAGCGTCAACAGCGCCGATGGCTATGCCTCGGGCACGCTGACCGGCACCACCATCGCCGAGGACGGTTCGGTGATCGCCCAGTACAGCAACGGCCAGAAGCAGGCCATCGCCCAACTGGCCCTGGCCACCTTCCCGGACGAGGACGGCCTGACCCCCACCAGCGACACCAGCTGGGTGGCTTCGCAAGCCTCGGGCACCGCGCTGTACGACGCGCCGGGGGTCGGCATGTCCGGCACGCTGGCCGTGGGCGCGCTGGAGCAGTCGAACGTGGACATGACCGGCGAGTTGGTCAACCTGATGGCGGCGCAGCGCAACTACCAGGCCAACACCAAGGTCATCTCGTCGGAGAACGAGATGATGCAGGCCCTGTTCCAAGCCGTCTGAGGCCTGACGCATGGACGCCCTGATCTACACCGTGATGAGCGGCGCGGAGCGCGCGCTGCATGCCCAGCAGGTGCACGCCAACAACCTGGCCAACCTGGACACGCCGGGCTTCCGGGCCGACCTGGAGCTGGCGGCCAGCCAGGCCGTGAACGGCTACGGCTACGACACGCGCCACCTCAGCGAGCTCAAGGCCAATGCGGTCTCCACCCGCGAGGGCACGGTGAAATCCACCGGCCGCGAGCTGGACGTGGCCCTGCAGGGCCCGGGCTACCTGGCCGTGGAAGACGGCACCGGCGAGGCCTACACCCGTGCCGGCACGCTGCAGGTCGATGCCGATGGCGCTGTCACCGTCAACGGCCGGCCGGTGCTGGGCCAGGGTGGCCCCATCGTGCTGCCGCCCTACACCCGCCTGGAGATCGGCAGCGACGGCAGCATCTCCGTGCAGCCGGCCGGCGAGACCGACATGCAGACGGTCGACCAGCTCAAGCTGGTCCAGGCCGATGGCAAGGACCTGACGAAGAACGCGGCCGGACTGGTTGTCACCCGAAGCGGCCAGCCACTGGACGCCGACGACAGCGTGCGCGTGCGCAGCGGCTTCCTGGAGGGCAGCAACGTTGGTGCGGTCGAGGAGATGGTCGCCACGATGACGATCAACCGCGACTTCGAGATGCAGATGAAGCTCTACCAGGCCGCCGACACGATGACCCAGACCGGCAACCGCCTGATCCGCGGCGAGTAAACCGCCTTCCCCCTCTTCCGAACGGAGCCCCCCATGAACCCCGCCCTCTGGATCAGCAAGACCGGTGTCCAGGCCCAGGATGCCAAGCTGCAGACCATCGCCAACAACCTGGCCAACGTGAACACCGTCGGCTTCAAGCGCGACCGCGTGATGTTCGAGGACCTGTTCTACCAGGTCGAATCCCAGCCCGGCGCGCAGCAGGCTGACGGCACCCAGGCGCCCACCGGTGTGCAGCTGGGCACCGGCACCCGCGTGGTCGGCACGCAGAAGGTCTTCACCACCGGCAACCTGCAGACCACCGGCCAGAGCCTGGACGTGGCCATCGTCGGCAACGGCTTCCTGCAGGTGGCCCTGCCCAACGGCGACACCGCCTACACCCGCGCCGGCCAGCTGCAGGTCAACTCCGACGGCAAGCTGGTCAACGCGCAGGGCCTGGCCATCCAGCCGGAGATCACCATCCCGGCCAATGCCACCGGTGTCAGCATCTCCGAAAGCGGCCTGGTGACCGCCACGGTGGCCGGCGCCACCGCCCCCACCGAGCTGGGCCAGATCCAGCTGGCCGGCTTCATCAACCCGGCCGGCCTGCTGGCCCGCGGCGAGAACCTGTTCCAGGAGACCGTGGCCAGCGGCACGCCCACCACCGGCAACCCCGGCAGCGACGCGCTGGGCAAGCTCAAGCAGGGCGCGCTGGAAGGCTCCAACGTGCAGGTGGTCGAAGAGATGGTGGACATGATCGCGGCCCAGCGCACCTACGAGATGAACACCAAGGTGCTCTCGGCCGCCGACAACATGCTGCAGAACCTGGCGCAGGCCGCACGATGATGCCGCGCGCCTTCCTGTCCTTCCCGTCCGTCCCCTCCGGGGCCGGCCTGCTGGGCCTGGCAGCACTGCTGCTGGGCGGCTGCGCCGTGGTCGAGCCACCGCGCCCGCCCGAACTGACCGCCCCCGATCCCCTGCCCCTGGTGCAGGAAAAGCCGCGCCACGGCAGCGCAGGCGGCGTGTACGTGCCGGACAACGGCTGGTCGCTGACCTCGGACGTGCGCAGCTTCCACCCGGGCGACGTGCTGACCGTGATGCTGAGCGAAACCACCCAGGCCAGCAAGAAGGCCGACACCAGCTTCGGCAAGAACAGCGATGTGTCGGTGTCGCCCGCGGTGATCGCTGGCAAGTCGGTCAAGACCGACATCGGCCTGAGCAACAAGACAGACTTCTCCGGCACCGCCGCCAGCACCCAGCAGAACACGCTGCAGGGCGCCATCACCGTGGTCGTGCACGAGGTGCTGCCCAACGGCCTGCTGCGGGTGCAGGGCGAGAAGAGCCTGTACCTGAACCAGGGCGAGGAGATGATCCGCCTGGCCGGCTATGTGCGCGCCGCCGATGTGACGCCGGACAACCGCGTCTCGTCGCAGCGCCTGGCCAATGCCCGCATCGCCTACGCCGGCAGCGGCGCCCTCGCCGAGGCCAACAACGCCGGCTGGCTGACCCGCTTCTTCGCCAGCCCCTGGATGCCGTTCTGACCCCCCCCGCCCCGCATGCGCACCACAGGCCCCACGATGTCCACCGCCCTTCGCCTCCTGACCCTGCTGGCCGCCCTGGGCGGCACCCTGCCCGCCGCCCAGGCCGTGCCCCGGCCGGCCGCCCCCCCGGCGGGCGACACGCTGCCGGCCGCCCAGCCGCTGCGCAACCTGGTCAGCATCGAGGGCCAACGCGAGAACCAGCTGCTGGGCTATGGCCTGGTGGTGGGCCTGAACGGCAGCGGCGACAGCACGCAGGTGAAGTACGCCGGCCAGTCGGTCAACAACATGCTCAAGCAGTTCGGCGTCAAGCTGCCAGACAACGTGGACGCCAAGTCCAAGAACGTGGCCACCGTGATGGTCAGCGCCAGCTTCCCGCCGGGCTACCGCAAGGGCCAGACCATCGACATCACCGTGGCCTCGCTGGGCGACGCCAAGAGCCTGCGTGGCGGCATGCTGCTGCTCACCCCGATGCGGGCGGCCAATGGCGAGGTCTATGCGCTGGCCCAGGGCAATGTGGTGGTGGGCGGTGTCTCGGCCCAGGGCGCCAGCGGCTCCAGCGTGACGATCAACACCCCCACCTCGGGCCGGGTGCCCAATGGCGCCAGCATCGAGCGCGAGATCGAGACCGACTTCGACCAGGCCCCCACCGTGCGGCTGAGCCTGCGCCGGCCTCACTTCCAGACCGCAACCAACATCGTCGAGGCCGTCAACCGCCGCTTCGGACCGGTGGCCACGGCGCGCGACGCCACCAGCGTCGAGGTGCAGGCCCCGGCCGACCCGACCCAGCGCGTGGCCTTCGTCGCCGCGCTGGAAGCGATGCGCGTGGACGCCGGCACCTCCACGCCGCGCGTGATCTTCAACTCCCGCACCGGCACCGTCGTCATCACCGAAGGCGTGCGGGTGCGGCCAGCCGCGGTGTCGCACGGCTCGCTCAAGGTGGTGATCTCCGAGAACCCCCAGGTCAGCCAGCCCGGCCCCTTCAGCCAGGGCCAGACCCAGGTGGTGCCACGTTCTCAGGTCAGCGTGGAGCAGGGCGGCGGCCGCATGTTCAAGTGGGCCCCGGGTGCCAGCCTGCAGGCCATCATCGACGCGGTCAACGCCACCGGCGCCACGCCCGACGACATCATGTCCATCCTGCAGGCCCTGGACCAGGCCGGCGCGATCGACGGCACGCTGGAGGTGATCTGACCATGACGGACCCCACCCTCGGCACCCCCGCGGCCGCCGCCGGCCCCGCCGATCCGCTGGGCCTGGGCAGCATCCGGCCTGCGCTGGACAGCCAGGCCGCCACCGAGCAGGCCGCCCGCAAGGCGGCCCAGCAGTTCGAGAGCCACTTCATCGCCCAGATGCTGCACGACATGCGCCGCAGCAGCCAGGCCCTGTCCGACCCGGATGGCAACCGGCACAGCCAGGGACAGGAGATGCTGGATCTGGCCGACACGATGGTGGCCGACCAACTGGCCACGCAGGGCGCGTTCGGGATTGCCGACCTGCTGTTGCGCCAGGTGCTGCCGCAGGCGCCGGGCACCCCCACCGCACCGCCCCCGGCCCAACCGGCTTAAGTGCCCGGCCCCGCCGGTCGCCCTTCCCTGTTGAGCCCTTCCAGAAACGACACCGACGCCCCACCGATGACCCTCCTGACGAATGCCCTCTCCGGTGCCGTGGCGGCGCAGACCGCGCTGAACACCACCAGCCAGAACATCGCCAACGTGATGACCGAGGGCTACACCCGCCAGGGCGTGATGCTGCGCTCGGTGCAGCCTTCGCGCAGCGGCAGCACGGCCGCAGGCGACGGCGTGGCCGTGCCCTCGCTGTTCCGCTTCAGCGACAGCTACAAGAACCTGCAGCTCTGGCAGTCCAACTCGACGCTGGGCCAGACCAGCGTGGCCCAGCCCTACCTGACCCAGCTGGAGCAGGTGATGGGCGACGACACGGCCAGCATCGCCGACGGACTCGACAAGTTCTTCAATGCGCTCAACGCAGCCAGCGTGGAGCCCACCTCCAGCCCGCTGCGCGACAGCGTGATCAATGCCGCCGACGCCCTGGCCCAGCGCTTCAACAGCCTGCGCCAGACGCTGTCGAGCCAGCAGCAGGCCTTGTCCCAGCAACGCAAGGACCTGGTGTCGCAGACCAACACCTACGCCGCCGACATCGCCAACCTGAACCAGCGCATCGCCGAGGCACAGGCCACCGGCGTCAACGCCTCGGGCTTGGTCGACGAGCGCGACCAGAAGATCGACAAGCTGGCCTCGCTGGTGGGCGTGCAGGTCGTGACCCAGCCCGACGGCAGCGCCAACGTGTCGCTCAAGGGCGGTCAGCCCCTGGTGGTCGGCCACCAAGCTTCCACGTTGGCGGTCACCACGCTGGCCGATGGAAGCCAGCAGATGTCACTGACCTTCGCCAGCGAGACCTTTGCGCTCGGCAGCACGCCCCTGGACGGGCAGCTGGGCGGCCTGGACACGGTGGAGCAGACCCAGCTCAAGCCCATGGTGCAGTCGCTGCAGGACATGGCCAGCGGCCTGGCCACGGGCGTCAACGGCGTGCTGAGCGCCGGCTACGCGATGGACGGCAGCGCAGGCCGGCCGCTGTTCGTCATCGACACCACCAGCGCCTCGTCGCTGCTGACCATCGACCACAGCCTGAAGGCCGCCGACCTGGGCTTCTCCGGCAGCGCCACCGAGCCCGGCAACAGCGACCAGTTGCAGGCCCTGATCGCGCTGAAGTCGCAGCCGGTCAGCATCACCGGCCTGGGCAATGTGCTGCTGGGCGACGTCTACACCCAGCTGGTCGGCAAGCTCGGCATGGCCAGCCAGGCCAACCAGACCGCCATGACCACCGCGCAGACCGTGCGCGACCAGGCCGATGCCAACTGGAAGTCCACCAGCGGCGTGAACGAGGACGAGGAAGCGGTGAACCTGATGCAGTACCAGCAGATGTACAACGCCAACATGAAGGTCATCACGGTGGCCAACGAACTGTTCGACGCCATGCTGCAGATGGTGGGCTGAGCCAGGAGACGACCATGCGCATTGCCAGCACCCAGTACCACACCACCATGAGCACCGCGCTGCAGCGCGCCCAGGCCCACCTGGAGCAGACGATGGAGCAGATGTCCACCGGCGCGCGCATCCAGAAGCCCTCGGACGACCCGGTGACCAGCGTGCGCCTGTCGCGCCTGACGCGCGAAGATGCCGCCACCACCCAGTACCGCGACAACATCGCCGCGCTCAAGACCCGGCTGAGCAACAACGAGGCGCTGCTCGACGGCATGAACACCGACATGCAGGAAGTGCGCGACCTGCTGGTGTGGGCCCCCAACGGCAGCAACACCGCCGAGGACGTGGCCGCGATGGCCAGCTCGTTGACCACGCTGCGCGACAGCCTGCTCGACACCAGCAACAGCAAGGACCAGGAGGGCCGCTACCTGTTCTCGGGCACCGCGTCCACCACCCCCACCGTGAGCTACAACGCCGCCGCGCCGCTGGGCGCGCGCTACAGCTACACCGGCAACGGCCAGACGCAGCAGGTGGTGGTGGGCAACGGCGTGACCCAGGCCGCCAACGTGGCCCTGCCCGAGGTTGCCCCGCTGCTCAACCAGCTCGACCAGATGATCGCCACCCTGGGCACGGCGGGCGTGAACGTCAACGACAGCGCCGTGCAGGCCCAGCTGGCCGCCGGCCTGGGGCAGCTGGATGCGACCATGGGCTCGGTGACCGCCCGCATCTCCAAGCTGGGCGGCGCGCAGAACATGCTGGAGACCCTGGACACCGGCCACGCCAACGTCAGCCTGTCGAACCAGCAGGCCGCGCTGACGCTGGGCCAGCTCGACTACAACCAGGCCGCCGTGCTGCTCAACGGCTACACCACCGCGGTGCAGGCCACGCAGAAAGCCTACGCCAAGGTCAGCACACTGTCGCTTTTCAACGCCTTGTGATCGGCGGTGCACGGCACACTGGGCGACATGCAGATCCGTTCGCTGGACCCTTCGCTGGCCCGGACCGCCGCCCCGGCGGGCACCGCCACGCAGCGCAGCAGCGCCACGCCCCTGACCGGGACGGTTCGGCCCACCGTGGTCTCCGCCGCGGCGCCGGGAGAGTCCCCCCTGCCCGGCCCCGGTGTGGCCCGCTGGGCCGCCGGCTGGCAGCGCCAGGTGGGCGGCGCCCAGCAGAGCCTGGACTACCTGGGCGCGCTGGGCCGCAACCTGGGTGAGCTCAAGACCGGGCTGAGCCGCACGCTGGCCCTGGGCACCGGCGCCCCCGCCTCGCTGCGCCAGCAGCGCGACGCCGTGGCCGCGCTGTGGGAGCAGCGCCGCCAGGCCACCGCCGGCACGCTGGACAGCCAGGGCGAATGGACGGCCGATGGCGGCGCCCGCCGCAATGTGCAGATCAAGGGCCTGGACCAGACCAGCCTGCAAAGCCCGGAGCGAGAGGCGCTGAGCTTTTCGGTGCCGGGCACGCGCCAGCCACTGACCTTGCTGCTGGGGGGCAGCCGCTCGCCCGCCGAGGCCCTGCGGGCCCTGGACGACGCCCTGGCCCCTGCCGGGCTGCAGGCCCGGCAGGACGAGGACGGCACCGTCTGGTTCTCGGTGGCCGAGGACCAATGGCCCGCGCTGCGCGACGGGTTGACGGTGCGCGGCGGCGGCCAGCGCTTCCCGGCCGGCCAGCCTGCGCGGCCCCGCATGGAAGCCCAGCCCGACGTGCTGCAGGCCCGCAGCTGGGGTCTGGAGAGCACGGCCGACCAGCGCGCAACGCTGCAGGCCGTCGTGCGGGCCCAGGACTGGGTACGGCGCCAGTCGGACACGCTGCGCCAGCGCCTGGCAGAGTGGGAGGACGCGCTGCCCCCGGCCGCCACCACCGAGGCGCCCGAGGCCCTGGCACAGGCCGAGCAGACCGCCCGGCAGCTGGGCGAGGCCGCCGGTTTCGGCGCCTGGGCCACACTGTTGCCGGCCCTGGGCACGCTGCGCCGCGAGCGCGTCGAGGCGGTGCTGGCCCCGCGCTGAGGCCGAGGACGGCGCTGCGCGCCGCCCGCTCAGTAGATCCTGGCCTCGCCCTCGGGCCGGGTCTTGAAGCGGCGGTGGACCCAGTAGTACTGGGCCGGCTGCTCGCGGATGCGGGCCTCCAGCCAGCGGTTGAAGGCGGCCGCAGCCTGCGGCAGGTCGGGGTTGTCGAAGCCCTCGGGCGCCTCGCAGAAGCGCACCACATAGCCCTGGCCGCGCGGCAGCATGGTCACGACGATGGGCTGCACCAGCATGTGCATGGACTGGGCCATGCGCGCCGGCGCCAGCAGGGTGGCGGCCGGCACGCCGAAGAAGGGCACGAAGGCCGCGTCCTTGGTGCCGAAGTCCATGTCCGGCAAATTGACGAAGCCGGCGCCTTCCTTCTGGATGGCCCGCAGCACCGGCCGGATGCCGGCCTGGCGGTCGAACAGCCGGGCCTGTCCGAAGCGGGCCCGGGCCTTGAGCAGGGCCTCGTCGAAGACGGCGTTGCTCTGCCGCTGGTAGATGGTGATGGCCGGCTTGCTCTGCTTGAGCATCAGCGCCGGGGCGGTGTAGTCCAGCCCGACGAAGTGCGGCAGCAGCCACATGACCGGCCGGCCGGTGCGCTCGGCCAGGTGGATGTCACCCTCGATGCGCACCATGCGCAGGAGGCGCTCTTCCGAGGCGAACCAGAGGTAGCTGTGTTCCAGGAAGCCGCGGGCCACGGCACCGAAGTGCTCGCGGGCCAGGCGCCGCCGCGCAGCCTCGTCCAGCTCCGGAAAGCACAGGGCCAGGTTCTTGAGCACCACCTTGCGGCGCGAGCCGGCCAGGCGCCACAGCAGCGCGCCCACGCCCTCGCCGATGGCCGCCAGCAGCGGCAGTGGCAGCCAGTGCAGCAGCCACATCAGGAAGACGATGGCCTGCGATCCCCAACGCTTGATCATGCTTTGGCTTCTCCGGCGCTCGCTTCGACGCGGCGCGGCTTCTTGTAGCGGTTGTAGCCCCAGAGGTACTGGTCCGGGCAGTGGCCGATGACCCATTCCATGGCCTGGTTGACGAGGGCGGCCGACGCCTCCTCGCCGCTGTCGGGCAGGGGCTGGGGCAGCGCCCGGTAATGAATGGCGAAGCCCTGCCCGCGCGGCAGGCGCTCGCACCAGGTCAGCACCACCGCGCAGCCGGTCTGCTGGGCCAGGCGGGCCGCCAGCGTCATGGTGTAGGCGGTGCGGCCGAAATACGGCACCCAGACGCCCTGCCCATCCGGCGGCACCTGGTCGGGCAGCAGGCCCACCGTTTCGCCCTTGCGCAGGGCCCGCAGCATCTGCCGCACGCCGGAGAGGTTGGCCGGCGCTGCCTGCATGCCCGGGGCGGTGCGGGAATAGGTCTGCCACTCGGCCAGCATGGCCTGGCGAGCCGGGCGGTACAGCACGGTGATGGGCTGGCGATGGCCAAAACGCTCGGCGTAGCCACGGGCCGCAAACTCGAAGGCACCCAGGTGGGGCGTGAGCAGCAGCAGGCCCTTGCCGGCCTGGATGGCCTGCTCCACCAGTGCCTCGCCGTCCCACTGGATCAGCTCGCCCAGCGGGCGGTTGGCCGTGCGGAACCACAGCCAGGGCACCTCGGCCGACATGCGGCCGGCCTGGGCCACCGCGGCCCGGGCCTGGGCGGAGGTGAGCCCGGCCTGGCGGGCATTGGCCGCCAGCCGGCGGCGATAGCTGGGCGAAGCCGCCCAGACGACCCAGCCCAGGACCGCTCCACAGAACTGCACCAACCCGAGGGGCCAATGCGACACCCAACGCAGCAACAACATCATGCTTCAGCTAAGATTCCGGCATCGCCGAGTTAACAGGACAACTTGCGGGGCGATTGGCACGGTTCTCCACCGTTGTCTGCAGATCCGATTCTCCAGAATCGTCTGACCAAATGCCGCTAAAGCGTTCGCCGCTCCCATGGTTGCCGAGTTGGACGACGCTCCCTTGATACGCAACCGAAAGTAGAACCACAGTGGCGAACGATTATCTCTTCACCTCCGAATCGGTTTCGGAAGGCCACCCCGACAAGGTCGCCGACCAGATCTCCGATGCCATCCTGGACGCCCTGCTGACGCAGGATCCCTACGCCCGCGTGGCCGCCGAGACGCTGACCAACACGGGTCTGGTGGTGCTGGCCGGTGAGATCACGGCCAAGGAGGGCACCAACGTCGACTACATCCAGGTCGCACGCGACACCATCAAGCGCATCGGCTACGACAACACCGAGTACGGCATCGACTACAAGGGCTGCGCGGTGCTGGTGGCCTACGACAAGCAGAGCGCCGACATCGCCCAGGGCGTGGACCGCGCCAGCGACGACTACCTGAACATCGGCGCCGGCGACCAGGGCCTGATGTTCGGCTACGCCTGCGACGAGACGCCCGAGCTGATGCCCGCGCCGATCTACTACGCCCACCGCGTGGTGGAGCGCCAGGCCCAGTTACGCAAAGACGGCCGCCTGCCCTTCCTGCGCCCGGACGCCAAGAGCCAGATCACGATGCGCTACGTGGACGGCAAGCCGCACTCGATCGACACCGTGGTGCTGTCCACCCAGCACAGCCCGGACCAGTCCGAGACCGCCACGAAGATGAAGGCCAGCTTCTACGAGGCCTGCATCGAGGAAATCATCAAGCCGGTGCTGCCGCAGGAATGGCTGCAGGACACCAAGTTCCTGATCAACCCGACCGGCCGCTTCGTCATCGGTGGCCCGCAGGGCGATTGTGGCCTGACCGGCCGCAAGATCATCGTCGACACCTACGGCGGCGCCTGCCCGCATGGCGGTGGCGCCTTCTCCGGCAAGGACCCGACCAAGGTGGACCGCTCGGCCGCCTACGCCGCGCGCTACGTGGCCAAGAACATCGTGGCCGCCGGCCTGGCCCGCCAGTGCCAGATCCAGGTGAGCTACGCCATCGGCGTGGCCCGCCCGATCAACATCACGGTCTACACCGAGGGCACCGGCCTGATCTCCGACGAGAAGATCGCCGCCCTGGTCCACGAGCAGTTCGACCTGCGGCCCAAGGGCATCATCCAGATGCTGGACCTGCAGCGCCCGATCTTCGCCAAGACCGCGGCCTATGGCCACTTCGGCCGCGAGGAGCCCGAGTTCACCTGGGAGCGCACCGACAAGGCCGCCGCCCTGCGCGCCGCGGCCGGGTTGTAAGCAGCCGCTGCCGGCCACCTTGCCCATGCAGGCCACCTTCGGGTGGCCTTTTTCATGCCCGAGGGACACAGCTGGTAGCACATGCGCCGTCCGCGGGCCCTTCAAGCAGGGGCAGGATGACCGAATTCCAGGCATCCCTGCCGCAACCCTGGAGGCATCCCATGCGCCCGTCCACCGATCCCGCCGCCTGGCTCGCAGAGGCCGATCCCTGCTCGGCACGAGAGGCCTGGGACCTGTTCGCCGCCGCCGCCACACTGCGCAATGTAGGCCTCTACCGTTGCCAGTCCACCTCCAATGGACGGACCGTGAGGCTGATGGCGGGCCATGTGCGCCAGGCCTTGGTGATGCGTGGCCCCTCTGGTCGCCAGCGCCTGCTGGACGCCCTCATCGCCTGGTGCCAGGCGCAGCTGCCCCAGGTGACACTGCCCGAGATCGTTCTCCAGCCGGGCTCCCTGTCCACGGCGTCTGGGTGGCAGGGCACAGCGCCTGTGCGGCAAGCCGGTGCCGCCACCCCGGGTATCGTCTTCAGGCCACCCGCGGCTTGACCTTGCTGGCCGCCAGCTTGGCCTGGGTCCGGGCCACCTCGATGTCGGCGTCGTGCACCAGGGCCACGCCCATGCGGCGCTTGGTGAAGCTTTCGGGCTTGCCGAAGAGGCGGATGTCGGAGTTGGGCACTTGCAGGGCCTCGGCCACGCCGTCGAAGACGATGCCTTGCGCGTCGACGCCGCCGTAGATCACCGCGCTGGCGCCGGGGCTCTTGAGCGAGGTGTCCACCGGCAGGCCCAGGATCGCGCGGGCGTGCAGCTCGAACTCGTTCTGCCACTGGGTGATCATCGTCACCATGCCGGTGTCGTGCGGGCGGGGGCTGACCTCGCTGAACCACACCATGTCGCCCTTGACGAAGAGCTCGACACCGAACAGGCCCTGGCCGCCCAGGTTGGCGGTGATGGTCTGGGCGATGTCGCGGGCCTTCTGCTGGGCCAGCGGGCTCATCGGATGCGGCTGCCAGCTCTCCACGTAGTCGCCGCTGACCTGCACATGGCCGATCGGGTCGCAGAAGTGGGTCTCGACCTGGCCCGAGGCGCCCACGGCGCGCACGGTCAGCTGGGTGATCTCGTAGTCGAAGTCGATGAAGCCCTCGACGATGATGCGACCGGTGGCCACGCGGCCGCCGGCCATGGCGTAGTCCCAGGCCTTCTGCACGTCGGCGGGCGAGTCGATCTTGCTCTGCCCCTTGCCGGAGCTGCTCATCACCGGCTTGACGATGCAGGGGTAGCCGATGGCAGGGTGGCCATCGCTGCCGTCGATGGCGGCCTGCAACTCGGCCATCGAATCGCAGAAGCGGTAGGGGCTGGTGGGCAGGTCCAGCTCTTCGGCGGCCAGGCGGCGGATGCCCTCGCGGTCCATGGTCAGGCGTGCGGCGCGGGCGGTGGGGATGCAGCGGATCTTGCCCTCGGCCTCCAGCGCCTCCAGCACCGGGGTGGCGATGGCCTCGATCTCGGGCACCACCAGGTCAGGCCGCTCGGCCTCGATCAGCGGACGCAGTTGCTCGGGATCGCTCATCGCGATGGTGCGGGCATGGTGGGCCACCTGCTGACCGGGGGCATTGTGGTACCGGTCCACCGCAATGGTTTCCACGCCCAGACGCTGCAGCGCAATCAGCACTTCCTTGCCGAGCTCGCCGGAGCCCAGCAGCATCACGCGGGTGGCAGACGGGGACAGCGGGGTACCCAGGGGGCGGACAGCCATGGCAGACCTCATGCATTGGTGGAGAAGGCCGATATTGTCACCAAGCGCGCTGACCGCAACCTTGGCCTCGACTTGACTTCGCTCAAGTCACACCCTGGTCAAAGTTTCATGATCAGTCCATTGCCCCCACCCAGAACACCATGGCACGACAACAACCCACCCCCGCTCCCGAAACCCCGGCCGCCATCGAAACCTCCGTTCCCCGCCAGCGCAAGACCCGCACCCCGGCCCCCGTGGCCGTGGCCGTGGGCAGCGTGCGGCCCAAGGCCAGCGCCCGCGCGCTGCAGAAGCTGGAGGTGGAGGCGGCCCGCGAGGCCGCCCAGGTGGTGCAGGCTGAAGTGGTGGGTGGGCTGCTGCAGACCGGCCTGTCGACCGACCCGCTGCGGGCCCTGCTGGACGGCGCCTCGCCCGATGACCTCAAGGCCCTGCGCCGCGAGATCAACGCGCGCCGCAAGCCGGCCCCCACCGGCATCGACCCCGACCTGGAGCTGGCCGTCGGCTGGCGCGAAGGCCACTATCCCTACAAGAACCTGCTCTCGCGCCGCAGCTACGAAGAGCAGAAGTACCGCCTGCAGGTGGAACTGCTGAAGCTGCAGGCCTGGGTCAAGGAGACCCGCCAGCGTGTGGTGATCATCTTCGAAGGCCGCGACGCGGCTGGCAAGGGCGGCACCATCAAGCGCTTCATGGAGCACCTGAACCCCCGCGGTGCCCGCGTGGTGGCACTGGAAAAGCCCAGCGAGGTGGAACAGGGTCAGTGGTACTTCCAGCGCTACATCCAGCACCTGCCCACCCGCGGCGAGATCGTGATGTTCGACCGCAGCTGGTACAATCGTTCTGGCGTCGAACGGGTGATGGGCTTCTGCTCCGACAACCAGTACCAGGAGTTCCTGCGACAGGCGCCGGAGTTCGAGCGCCAGCTGGTGCGCGACGGTGTGCACCTGTTCAAGTTCTGGTTCTCGGTCAGCCGCAGCGAGCAGCGCCGCCGCTTCAAGGAGCGCCAGCTGCACCCGCTCAAGCAGTGGAAGCTCAGCCCCATCGACATGGCCAGCCTGGACAAGTGGGACGACTACACCCGCGCCAAGGAGGCCATGTTCCTGCACTGCGACACCTCCGATGCGCCCTGGACGGTGATCAAGTCCGACTGCAAGAAGCGCGCGCGCCTGAACGCCATGCGCTACGTGCTGCACCGCCTGTCCTACGGCAAGAAGAGCCTGGAGGCCATCGGCCCGGTGGACCCGCTGATCGTGGGCCGCCCCTCGCTGGTGCCCAGTCTGAGCGAGGACCAACTGGCCACGATGGACAGCCAGGCCTGAGCGCCTCTCGCATCCTGACACGACAAAGCGGGCCCAAGTGCCCGCTTTGTCACATCTGGCGCCGGGCCGGAAGCTGCGCGCTGCGGCAGACCCACTGCTACACTGGCTGCCTGCTTCCGAGGAGCGTTGCAAGGCCCGTCGACTGACGGACCCCAGGCTCGGAACCCCTTCTTCTGCAACGGCGCTCACCCGCACTTCCTGGTGCCGCGGTGAGCCCTGGGCGAACGTCTGAACCGTTCGCCTCCCGGTCCTCCTTCGGTCCCGCGTGCGGGCTTGTCGAACCGATGGAGCAACCGATGAACGCTGCACTGCCCAAGACCGCCCTGGCCCCCGAACAGTACGTGGTGGCCGATCTCTCGCTGGCCGACTGGGGCCGCAAGGAACTGACCATTGCCGAGCACGAGATGCCCGCGCTGATGGCCATCCGCCAGGAATACGCCGCCAGCCAGCCCCTGAAGGGCGCGCGCATCACCGGCTCGCTGCACATGACCATCCAGACCGGTGTGCTGGTGGAAACGCTGCAGGCTCTGGGCGCCGAAGTGCGCTGGGCCTCCTGCAACATCTTCTCGACCCAGGACCACGCCGCCGCCGCGCTGGTGGCCGCCGGCACCCCGGTGTTCGCCTACAAGGGCGAGACGCTGGTGGACTACTGGGACTACACCCACCGCATCTTCGAGTTCGGCGCCAAGGGCACCACGGGCGAAGGCCCCAACATGATCCTGGACGATGGCGGCGACGCGACGCTGCTGATGCACCTGGGCCAGAAGGCCGAGAAGGACCTGTCCGTGCTGGCCAACCCTGCCAGCGAGGAAGAGCGCATCCTCTTCGCCGCGATCAAGGCCAAGCTGGCCGTGGACCCGACCTGGTACAGCCGCAAGTCGGCCGAGATCATCGGCGTGACCGAGGAGACCACCACCGGCGTGCACCGCCTCAACGAGATGAGCGCCAAGGGCACGCTGCTGTTCCGCGCCATCAACGTCAACGACTCGGTCACCAAGAGCAAGTTCGACAACCTGTACGGCTGCCGGGAATCGCTGGTGGACGGCATCAAGCGCGCCACCGACGTGATGGTGGCCGGCAAGATCGCCGTGGTCTGCGGCTACGGTGACGTGGGCAAGGGCTCGGCCCAGGCCCTGCGCGCGCTGAGCGCCCAGGTGTGGGTGACCGAAGTCGACCCGATCAACGCCCTGCAGGCCGCGATGGAAGGCTTCCGCGTGGTGACGATGGAATGGGCGGCTCCCCAAGCCGACATCTTCGTGACCACCACCGGCAACCGCGACGTGATCACCTTCGAGCACATGGCGGCGATGAAGAACAACGCCATCGTCTGCAACATCGGCCACTTCGACAACGAGATCCAGGTCGCCAAGCTGGAAGAGCAGTGCCAGTGGGAAGAGATCAAGCCCCAGGTGGACCATGTGATCTTCCCGGACGGCCACCGCATCATCCTGCTGGCCAAGGGCCGCCTGGTGAACCTGGGCTGCGCCACCGGCCACCCCAGCTATGTGATGAGCTCCAGCTTCGCCAACCAGACCCTGGCGCAGATCGAGCTGTTCACCCGCCCGAACGACTACGCCGCCGGCCAGGTCTATGTGCTGCCCAAGAAGCTCGACGAGAAGGTGGCCCGCCTGCAGCTGACCACGCTCAACGCCCAGCTGACCACGCTGACGCCCGAGCAGGCCGCCTACATCGGCGTCCCCGTCGAAGGCCCGTACAAGCCGGACAGCTACCGCTACTGAGCGGCCCCCGCACCCTCCTTGCCACCCCACCACCCCACCCCATGCGTCTCGACCAACGAATCCTTCAACTGGGCCTGGCCCCGACCCGCTCGGCGGCCCAGCGACTGATTGAGACCAAGGGGGTGCGCTGGCTCGGCCCGAAGGGCTGGGTGGTGCCCAGCAAGGCGGGTGAGGCCGTGCCCGAGGACGCCCAGGTCGAAGTCACACGCCAGGACGAATTGCGCTTCGTCTCGCGCGGCGGGCTGAAGCTCGAAGGCGCGCTGCAGGCCTGCGGCATCGACGTCAGCGGCCGCCACTGCCTGGACCTGGGCCAGAGCACGGGCGGCTTCACCGACGCACTGCTGCAGGCCGGGGCGGCCAGCGTGGTGGGTGTGGATGTGGGGCACGGCCAGCTCAGCGCCAAGCTGCGAACCGACCCGCGGGTGCGTGCCTACGAAGGCATCAACGCCCGCGATGTGGAGGGGAGCGTCTTTGCGGCCGAACAGGCGCCGCACAGCTTCAGCTTCGTCACCGCCGACCTGTCCTTCATCACCTCCACCCACGTGCTGCCGACCATGGTCGAGTATCTGGCGCCGGGCGGTGACCTGCTGCTGCTGGTCAAGCCACAGTTCGAGCTGCAGCCCGCGCAAATCGGCAAGGGCGGCATCGTGCGCGACCCCAAGCACTTCATTGAAGTGGAAAACCGCCTCTGGCAGGCCTGCAAGGCCCACGGCCTGAAGGTGCGCAAGTACTTTGAAAGCCCGATCAAGGGCGGCAACGGCAACACCGAGTTCTTTGTCTGGGCCCAACAGCCGGCCTGAGCCCTGCGAGCATTCCCATGACCCCCATCAGCCTGGAATTCTTCCCTCCCAAGACCCCTGAAGGCGTCACCAAGCTGGCCGCGGCCCGCCAGGCGCTGTACGCGCTGCGGCCCACCTTCTGCTCCGTGACCTACGGCGCGGGCGGCTCCACCCAGGACGGCACGCTGCAGACCGTGCAGGCCATCCTGGCCGAGGGCCATGCCGGCGCACCGCACTTCAGCTGCATCGGCGCCAGCGAGGACGCCATCCGCGCCCAACTGCAACGCTTCGCCGAGATGGGCGTGCAGCGCATCGTCGCACTGCGCGGCGACCTGCCCAGCGGCTACGGCGGCTTCGGCCAGTTCCGCTACGCCAGCGAGCTGGTGGCCTTCATCCGCGCGGAAACGGGCGACCGCTTCCATCTGGAGGTGGCCGCCTACCCCGAGATGCATCCCCAGGCCCGCAGCCCGCAGGCTGACCTGCAGGCCTTCGCGGCCAAGGTGGCCGCCGGCGCCAGCTCGGCCATCACCCAGTTCTTCTTCAACGCCGACGCCTACTTCCGCTTCGTGGAAGAGGCGCGGGCGCTGGGTGTGAACGTGCCCATCGTGCCGGGCATCATGCCGATCACCAATGCCAGCGGCATCCTGCGCTTCGCCGACAGCTGTGGCGCGGACATCCCCCGCTGGATTCGGCTGCGCCTGCAGAGCTTTGGCGACGACAGCGCCAGCATCAAGGCCTTTGGTCTGGAGGTGGTGGGCGCGCTGTGCGAGCGCCTGCGCGCCGGGGGCGCCCCGGGCCTGCACTTCTACACGATGAACCAGAGCGGTCCGACGCTGGCCCTCTGCCAGCAACTGGGCCTGGTGTCCTGAGCGTTGGGCGGGTGACCCAACAGACTGTTGCGCGGTGGCGTCACCCTCACCTCAGCGATCTGACTTGGATCAAGTCCATCGCGAGGTCCGACCCGCGGATGCAGGCAGCTTGCGCCGACTCAGCTTGACTTCGGCTACTTCACGTTGCAATAGCGCCAGACCAAACGAAATGGTCACCCCTTTGCAACCTGAAGAGAAGAGACGGAGTCCCCACATGCGCAAGCAACTGATCGCCCTGGCCGCCGTGGCCGCCCTGGCCCCCCAATTCGCCGCCGCCCAGGATTCTGGCAACTGGCTGGTGCGTGGTCGTGCGCTCTATCTGCAATCGGACAACGGTGGATCCACCACCCCGGACCTGAAGCTGTCGACCAACGACAAGGCTTTCCCGGAACTGGACATCAGCTACTTCTTCACGCCGAACATCGCGGCTGAGCTGATCCTGACCTATCCGCAGTACCAGGAAATCAAGTCGGACGGCGTCAAGATCGGCGCTTTCCGCCACCTGCCCCCGACCCTGACCGCCCAGTACCACTTCACCAACTTCCAGGGCTTCCGCCCCTACGTCGGTGCCGGTATCAACTACACCAGCATCACCCAAGTCCACTGGACCAACGCCGATGTGGCGGCCCTGAAGCCCAGCATCTCCGACAACAGCTTCGGCTGGGCGGTGCAGGCCGGTGTGGACATCCCGGTCGGCAACGGCTGGCTGGTGAACCTGGACGTCAAGAAGGTCAAGATCGGCGTGGACGTCAAGGTCGATGGCACCAAGATCGGCGACTTCAACGTCGACCCGCTGCTGTTCAGCGTGGGTGTCGGCTACCGCTTCTGATGAAGCCGGGGCCCCTCGCGGGGCTCCTTTCGAGGGTCCATGTTTTGAGGGGCTGCCGCAGGGCAGCCCCTTTTTTCATGGCCGGCGCACTGCAGCGCGACGATGCCGCCAGGCGCAGATTGCAGTCAGTCCTCGCCGCGCTGCCAGTGCACGCCCTCGTCGGTGAGGATGGCGTCCAGCGGGATGTCGTGCGGTTCGGCCTGCAGCCAGGGCACGTAGCCGTGGGTGTAGCCCACTCCGGCCGTGACCGGGCGGGGCTGCAGCGCCGCCAGGGTGCGGTCGTAGAAGCCGCCGCCGTAGCCCAGGCGCACACCGCCAGGGCCGTAGCCCACGCAGGGCACCAGCAGCAGTTCAGGGTGAAAGGCCTCGGTGTCCTTGGGCTTGGGAATGCCGTAGGCATCCTCTTCCATCGGACAGCCTGGATACCAGACGTGGAAGGTCAGCTGCTTGGTCTCGCGGTTGATCACCGGCAGGCCGATGCGGCGTTCCTCACCCGCCTCGGCCGCTTCGCTCCAGCGGTAGAGCGCCGGCAGCGCATCGAACTCGCCCTTGATCGGCCAGTAGGCGCCGATCGTCTTCTCGGGCCGGCTGATCAGCCAGACCATCAGCACCTCCTGGAGGTGCGCGGCCCGCTGGTGGCGATCCAGCAAGGCCATGCGCTCGGCCTGCAGCTGCTTGCGCAGCACGGCCTTGTCGCGCGAGGGTTCGAGGTTGAGCTTGAACGGCAGGGTCATGGCGTGGGGCGGGTCACCGTCAACAACACGCCTCGATTGTGCGCCCACTGTGTGCGCTGACACCGCCGGCCCTGGGCCATGCCCGGGCAAGCCACTCAGGCGGCCGACAGATCCCCCGCCCAGGCCTGCAGCCGACGGGCTGCGCGCTCGAGCTGGCCCGCCAGCAGCCGCGCTCCGGCACGCAGCACCGCCCGCACCCCGTGCAGGCGAGCGGGCACCTGCCAGACCAGCACCGGCGCACGCCCCGGCGCCCAGGGCTCCAGCGTGATGCGGTCGCCCGCCGCCAAGCGCAGGCGATCGCCCGCGGCCAACACATGGTCGGCCAGATCGCCGTCCCGGGTCAGCCACACGCGGCCGGTGGCCACCAGCAGTTCGCCTGCCTGCCCCGCCCGACCGCGCCAGACGCCATCAAGGCTCATCGTGGAATGCAGCTTCATCATCAATCTCCTCAAAGGTGGCAGTTCCCAGAACCTGTCCACAGCCCGTATCTTCGGCTTGTCGACGTCGAAGATCCAATGACGAGTACGCCCTGGATTGATACCATCCGCGCATGAATCATCTGAGCCACCGCCCCCTGACCCTGGACTGCCTGCGCAGCTTCGAGGCGGTGGCCCGGCGCCTGAGCTTCAGTGCCGCGGCCGAGGAGATGCACCTCACGCAGCCCGCCATCAGCCGCCAGATCAAAGGCCTGGAACAGGAACTGGGCGCCCCACTGTTCACCCGCGGCACCCGCAAGGTCGAACTCACCGCCGCTGGCCAGGCCCTGCTGCGCACCGTGGCCCCGCTGCTGACCCGGCTGGACGTCACCGTCCGGCAGATCCGCCTGGCCCGCTCGCGCCACCAGGTGAGCCTGACCACCTTCCCCTCCTTCGCCTCGCTGTGGCTGATGCCGCGACTGGTGGAGTTCGAGCGTGCCCACCCCACGGTGGACATCCGCATCTCGGCCTCCGACCGGTTGGTGGACGAGGACGACCCGGAGCTGGACCTGGCATTGCGCCAGTGCCGGCCGGAACGGGCGCCGGCCTCGGCCATCCGGCTGTTCGGCGAGGTGCTCAGCCCCGTCATCGGCGCGGGCCTGGCCGCGGCCGTGGCCCGGGGCGATGCCCCCCCGCTGAAGCAGCCTGCCGACCTGGCCCAGCACACCTTGCTGGAGATGGACGACGGCAGTGCCCACTCCAGCGCCCTGGCCTGGCCGGCCTGGCTGGCCGCCCAGGGCCTGGACCGGCTGCAGCCCAAGCGCTGGTTCAGCACCAACTACACCCACCAGCAGATGCAGGCGGCCCTGGCCGGCCAGGGCGTGGCCCTGGCACGGCTGGCCCTGGTGCATGACGGGCTGGCGCGGGGGGAACTGGTGGAGCCCTTCGGCCCGGCCTGCCGGCTCTGGAGCCAGCACGATTACTGGCTGGTGCCCTTGGGCGGCAGCCAGCCCCCGCGGCCCGAGCAGCAGGCCTTCACCCGCTGGGTGCTGGACCAAGCGGCCGCCACCCGCCAGGCCATTGGCGACCACGCCGACCCCGACAGCCTGGCCCACGCCGACTGAACCAGCCATGACGGCCGCGCATGGCGGCGATGCAGGGAATTCACCCCGGCCGCGTGGGCGGGCCCGTAGCATGCGGCCATCCCATCCCGAGGTCGCCTCATGCAGCTCTACATCGGCAACAAGAACTACTCGTCCTGGTCCATGCGCCCCTGGGTGCTGATGACCCACTTCGGCCTGCCCTTCGAGGAGGCCCTGGTCCGCTTCGACAGCTTCGACCCCGGCTCGCGCTTCAAGACCGTGGTTGGCGCCCTGGCGCCCACCGGCAAGGTGCCGCTGCTGGTGGAGGGCGATCTGATCGTCTGGGACTCGCTGGCCATTGCCGAGACCCTGGCCGAGCGCTTCCCGCAGCACCCGCTGTGGCCCGCCGACCCAGCCGCCCGGGCCCGCGCCCGCAGCCTGTGCGCCGAGATGCACAGCGGCTTTGGCGCCCTGCGCAACGCCTGCCCGATGAACATCGAGGCCAGCCTGCCCGAGGTGGGCGCCCAGGTGCTGCGCGAACAGCCGGCTGTGGCCGCCGACCTGGCCCGCCTGCAAACCATGTGGACCGAAGCCCTGGCCGCCAGCGGCGGGCCTTTCCTGTTCGGCGACTTCGGCATCGTCGACGCCTACTACGCCCCAGTGGTGGCCCGGCTGCGCAGCTACGCCCTGCCGGTCAGCCCGGCCGTGCAGGCCTACATGGACCGCATCTGGGCCAGCCCGGGCGTGGCGGCCTGGGTGGCCCAGGCCTTGGTGGAGCGGGATTTCCTGGGCTTCGAGGAGCCCTACCGCCGGGCCCCGGCCGCCTGAACACCAGGCGGCCCGACGCTCCCCAGAACACCCGATGGGGGCCGGGTTGTCCCTCGGGTGCGCGGCGGGGCTGCGGTACAGTGCTTGAACGATGCGCTCCTTCCTGTTCCGCCCCCTGGCCGCCCTCACCCTGGGCCTGCTGGCCGGCGCGGCCGGCCTGCTGCCCGCCGCCTCGGCCCAGGACCTGGACGACACCCTGATCCGACAGGCCAAGGAGGCCTTCCAGAAGCGCGACAAGGACCGGCTCTCCGCGCTGAAGACCGCGGCACAGGACGCCCGCTATCCTCTGACGCCCTGGATCGACTACTGGGATCTGAACAGCCGGCTCAGCGAAGTCTCCGCCCCCGAGGTCGAGGCCTTCTACGCCCGCTGGCCCGGCAGCTATGTGGAAGACCGGCTGCGTAACGACTGGCTGCTGGAACTCGGTCGACGCCGCGACTGGGCCGGCGTGGCGCGCGAATACCCGCGCTTTCGCATGGACGACGACCGCGAGGTCACCTGCTATGCCCTGGTCGCGGCGCAGCAGTCCGGCCAGCCCGTCACCGACGCGGCCCGCAAGGCCTGGATGGCCCAGAAGGAAGCCGACAACGGCTGCCAGCTGCTGGCCCAGACCCTGCTCGACGCCCGCCAGTTCAGCGACACCGATGTCTGGCGCAAGCTGCGCCAGGCGGTGGAGGCCAACCGGCAGAAGCAGGCCCGCGCCGTGGCCGGCCTGCTGGGCGACGGTGTGGCCAAGCCGCTGGCCGAGATCTTCGACAACCCCGCCCGCTACCTGGCCCGCAAGGCCGGCAGCGGCAACCGGCGCGAGGACGGCCTGACCGCCTTGGCCCTGGCCCGTCTGGCCGCCGGTGATCCGGCCATGGCCGCCAAGCAACTGGAAGACCGCTGGAGCCAGCACCTGGATGCGGAGGCCGCCGCCTGGGCCTGGGCCGTCACCGCCCGACAGGCCGCCTTCGCCCTGATGCCCGAGGCCCTGGACTGGACCCAGAAGGCCTGGGGCCGCCTGAAGAAGCGCGAGGCCCGCGACCCGGACTGGAGCGACGACACCCTGGCCTGGCAGGCCCGCGCCTGGCTGCGCCTGGGCAGTGGCGAGGAGCGCTGGAACGGCGTGCTGCGCTGCATCGACGCCATGGGCGTGGACGAGCGCAACAACGCGGTGTGGCAGTACTGGCGGGCCCGCGCCCTGCTGGCGCTGGCCAAGCCCGGGGCAGCCGGCGAGGCCCAGCGCCAGGACGGCCAGGCCCTGTTGCAGGCGCTGGCGCCACAGCTGGGCTACTACGGCCAGCTGGCCGCCGAGGACCTGGGCAGCCTCCAACCCCTGCCGCCCCGCCCCGCGGCCCTGAGCCCTACCGAGCGCGACGCGATGCGCCGCCACCCCGGCCTGCAGCGCGCGCTGACCCTGTTCGGCATCGGCATGCGCTCCGAAGCGGTGCGCGAATGGAATTTCTCGCTCATCGGCCTGAGTGACCGCGAGCTGCTGTCGGCCGCCCAGCTGGCCTGCGAACGCGAGATCTGGGACCGCTGCATCAACAGCAGCGAGAAGACCCGCGCCGAATTCGACCTGGCGCAACGCTTTCCCACCCCGCACAGCGACGAGTTGCTGCCCCGGGCGCGCGAGATCGGCCTGGACGCGGCCTACGCCTACGGTCTGGTGCGGCAGGAATCGCGCTTCATCACCGATGCCCGCTCCGGCGTGGGCGCCAGCGGCCTGATGCAGGTGATGCCTGCCACCGCCAAGTGGACAGCCAAGAAGATCGGCATGGGCGACTACAAGCCCACCATGCTGGCCGACCGCTCGGTCAACCTCAAGCTGGGCACCGCCTACCTCAAGCTGGTGCTGGACGACATGGACGGCTCGCAGGCCCTGGCCGCGGCGGCCTACAACGCCGGGCCCAACCGCCCGCGGCGCTGGCGCGACGGCCCGGCGCTGGAACCGGCGATGTGGGTGGAGAACATCCCATTCAACGAAACCCGGGATTACGTCAAGAAGGTGCTGTCCAACGCCACCTACTATGCCGGCCTGATGGGCGGAAAGCCCGCGTCGCTGAAGGCCCGGCTGGGTCCCAGCATCGGGCCGCGCAACACGCCGGTTCCGGCCCTGGACGCGGACCTGCCCTGACCTCCTGGCCCCTGGCTTGCTTCAGGCCTGACATGACCTTGCGATCGGTGCTCATTCTTGGCGGCAGCGGCTTTGTCGGCCGCGCCCTGTGCGAAACCCTGGTGGACCGCTGGGAGGCCGGGCCACGCCTGCGCGTGCCCACCCGCCGGCTGGCCAACGCCCAGGTGGTGCAGCCCCTGCCCCTGGTGGACGTGCTGCAGGCCGACGTGCATGACGACGCCCAGCTCGACCGCCTGCTGGCCGGCTGCGACGCGGTGGTCAACCTGGTGGCCATCCTGCATGGCAGCGAAGCCGCCTTCGAACAGGTGCATGTGGCCCTGCCGCGCCGACTGGCCGCCGCCTGCCGGCGCCAAGGCGTGCGCCGCCTCGTCCATATCAGCGCGCTGGGCGCCGACCCGGCCGGCCCCTCGCGCTACCTGCGCAGCAAGGGCCGCGGCGAAGCCGCGCTGCGCGAGGCCGAGCTGGACCTGACGCTGCTGCGGCCCTCGGTCATCTTCGGTGCCAACGACCGCTTCCTCAACCTCTTCGCCCAGCTGCAGGCCCTGTTCCCCGTCCTGCCCCTGGCCGGGGCGGACGCCCGCTTCCAGCCGGTGTGGGTGGACGACGTGGCCGCGGCCATCGCCGCCTGTCTGGAACGGCCGGACACCATCGGCCAGGTCTACGAATGCGCCGGCCCCGAGGTGAAGACCCTGGCCGAGCTGGTGCGGCTGGCTGGCGAGGCCAGCGGCCACCCCCGCCCCATCCTGCCCCTGCCTGGCCCGCTGGCCACGCTGCAGGCCCTGGCCATGGAATTCGCCCCGGGCAAGACGCTGATGAGCCGGGACAACCTGGCCTCGATGACCGTGCCCAATGTGGCCACCGGCCAGCACCCCGGCCTGGCGGACCTGGGCATTGCCCCCAGCCCGCTGCTGGCCGTGGTGCCGGGCTATCTGCAGCCCGGGCAGCGCTGTGCCCGGCTGGACAGCTGGCGTGCGCGCCACCGCTGAACGCTGATCGGACCAGGACCCTTATGAAAGCCTATGTCGTCGGCGGCGCGGTGCGCGATGCCCTGCTCCAGCGGCCAGTGAACGACCGCGACTGGGTGGTGGTGGGCGCCACGCCCGAAGACATGCTGGCCGCCGGCTACACCCCGGTGGGCAAGGACTTCCCGGTCTTCCTGCACCCGCAGACGCACGAGGAATACGCCCTGGCCCGCACCGAGCGCAAGACCGCGCCGGGTTACCACGGCTTCGTCTTCCACGCCGCGCCGGACGTGACGCTGGAGCAGGACCTGCAGCGTCGTGACCTGACCATCAACGCCATCGCCCGCGCCGAGGACGGCTCGCTGATCGACCCCTGCGGCGGCCAGCGCGATCTGGCCGCCCAAGTGCTGCGCCATGTCAGCGCCGCCTTCGCCGAGGACCCGGTGCGCATCCTGCGCCTGGCCCGCTTCGCTGCCCGCTTCCCCGATTTCTCCGTCGCGCCCGAGACCCTGGCCCTGATGCGCCAGATGGTCGACGCCGGCGAGGTGGATGCCCTGGTGCCCGAGCGCGTCTGGCAGGAGCTGGCCACTGGCCTGATGGAGGTGCGGCCCAGCCGCATGCTGGAGGTGCTGCGCGACTGCGGCGCCCTGGCCCGGCTGCTGCCCGAGGTGGACCGGCTCTGGGGCGTGCCCCAGCGCGCCGAGTTCCACCCCGAGGTGGACACCGGCGCCCACCTGCTGCTGGTGCTGGACCAGGCCGCGCACCTGCAGGCGCCGCTCGCCACCCGCTTTGCCGCGCTGTGCCACGACCTGGGCAAGGGCACGACCCCGCCCGAAGAGTGGCCCCGCCACATCGCCCATGAGGCGCGCAGCGAGCGCCTGACCCGCGAACTGTGCAGCCGGCTGAAGCCGCCCAGCGAATGCAGCGAGCTGGCCCTGGTGGTCGCGCGCGAGCACACCCACATCCACCAGGCCGCCACCTTCGGCGCCGCCGCGGTGCTGCGTCTGCTGGAACGCTGCGACGCCTTTCGCCGGCCGGAACGCTTCGAGCTGGCCCTGCTGGCCTGCGAGGCCGATGCCCGCGGCCGCCTGGGCCTGGAACACGCCGACTACCCCAGCGCGCCGTTGCTGCGCCAGGCCTTGCAGGCCGGGCTGGACGTGAACACCGCCCAGGTGGCGGCCGAAGCCCAGGCCCGCGGCGCCAAGGGCCCGCAGATCGGCGATGCCATCCACATGGCGCGCGCCAACGCGGTGGCCATGGCCATCTGAGCTGGTTCTCCGCAGGAAGTGTGGAACTCCGCACTTTCCGGTGCATCCATGTGACACTGGGTTTGCTGGCGCTCGATCCGCCAGGCCTTGCTGCCAGACCCCGTCGGCATCACCTGCTGCGCGGGGTCTGTTGTTTTCCGCCTCACAAAGGACCTCTCCCGATGCCCGTGTTCCGGCACCGCCCCAGCATCACCCCGCTGCTGGGCGTCACCCTCTTGTGCGCATTCACCTCCCTGACCGCCTCCGCCATGGAAGGCATGTGGACCCTGGACAACCTGCCCAAGGCCACCCTGGCCCAGAAATACGGGTTCACCCCCGACGACGCCTGGGTGAACAAGGTGATGCACTCGGCGGCCCGCATGGCCAGCGGCTGCTCCACCTCCTTCGTCTCGGCCGGCGGCCTGGTGCTGACCAACCACCACTGCGTGGACAGCTGCCTGGGTGACCTCTCCCGCCCTGGCCAGGACCTGCGCCGGAGTGGCTTCATCGCCCAACGGCCCGAGGAGGAACGCCAGTGCCCCGGCATGGAGCTCAACCGGCTGGAGCAGATCACCGACGTGAGCGCGGCCTTTGCCCAGGCCACGGCGGGCAAGACCGGCCAGGCCTACACCGAGGCCGCCAACGCCACCCGCGCCCGCCTGGAGTCGGCCTGTGTCAACGGCCAGGACGCCACCGTTCGCTGTGACGTGGTCACGCTCTACCAGGGCGGAGCCCGCCACCTCTACCGCTACCACCGCTACCAGGACGTGCGACTGGCCTTCGCGCCGGAGGTGTCCATCGGTGCCTTCGGCGGCGACCCGGACAACTTCGACTTTCCCCGCTACGACCTGGACATGGGCCTGCTGCGCGTGTACGAGAACGGCCGGCCCGCCGCCACGCCCGAGTTCTTCCCGCTCAACCCGCACGGCCCGGAGGCCGGCGAGCTGGTGATCACGGCCGGCAACCCCGGCAGCACCCAGCGTCTGCTGACCGTGGCCCAGCTGGAAACCCTGCGCGACGTGGACCTGCCCGGTCGCCTGTTGCGCGAGGCCGAGCAACGCGGCCTGCTGAACCAGTACGGCAGCGAAGGCACCGAGCAGAACCGTCTGGCGCAAAAGACCCTGCGCTGGATCGAGAACGGCTTCAAGGTGCAATACGGCCAGCTGGAAACCCTGCGCGACGCCGAGGTGATGGCCCGCAAGCGCAGCGAGGAAGCTGCGCTGCGCCAGTTCGCCGCCAGTCGGCCGGAACTGAAGGACACGCTGGGCGCCTGGGACGACATCGCCCGCGCCACCCGGGTCTACCGCGAGATCCAAGCCCACCTGAGCTACACCGAAGGTGCCCAAGGCTACTGGACGGACTACTACGGCTGGGCCCGCACGCTGGTGCGTGCGGCGGCCGAACGCAGCAAGCCCAGCGGCGAGCGCCTGCCGGAGTTTGCCGACGCCGCCCTGCTGGCCACCCAGCGCCATCTGCTCGCGCCCCGGCCGGTCGATCCCGCCTTCGAAAAGGTGAAGCTGGCCTGGTCGCTGGCCCAGATGCGCCAGTGGCTGGGCGCGGACGATCCGCTGGTGCGCCAGGTGCTGGGACGCCAGTCACCGCAGACGCTGGCCTCGGCGCTGGTGGATGGCACGACGCTGGGGGACCCCAAGGTGCGCCAGGCCCTGTGGGACGGGGGCGCGGCAGCCATTGCCGCCTCCCAGGACCCCTTCATCCGCCTGGCCCTGGCCACCGATGCCGAAGCCCGCGCCCTGCGGGCCCGCCACGAGAACGAGGTCAAGGCAGTGGAGACCCGCGCGGCCGAGCAAATCGCCCGCGTGCGCTTTGCCCGCACCGGCACCTCGGTCTACCCGGACGCCACTTTCTCGCTGCGCCTGAGCTTCGGCGAGATCCAGGGCTTCAAGAAGAACGGCCAGCCCGTGGCTCCGTTCACCGAGATCGGCGGCACCTTCGCCCGTGCCACCGGCGAAGACCCGTTCGCCCTGCCCCAGAGCTGGCTGAGCGCCCAGAAGGCCCTCAACCCGGCGCAGCGCTTCAACATGGTCAGCACCAACGACATCATCGGCGGCAACTCGGGCAGCCCGCTGATCAACCGCCGCGGTGAGCTGGTGGGCCTGATCTTCGACGGCAACCTGGGTTCGCTGGGCGGCGCCTACTGGTACGACGAAGCCGACAACCGTGCGGTCAGCGTGCATGCCGGCGCCATCCTGGAGACCCTGGACAAGGTCTACCACGCCAACCGGCTGGTGAGCGAACTGAAGGCTGGCGCCGTCCACTGACGGTGCCCGGGGCGGGCGTGCGGAACGCCTGCCCCGCCTTCAGGCCGAGGGCCTCAGATCAGCAGCCCGATCACGCTGGCGATCAGCCCCAGCACCACGCTGCTGGCCAGCGGCAGGAAGAGTTCACGGCCGAACAGGCGCAGGCGGATGTCGCCCGGCAGGCGGCCCAGGCCGATCTTCTGCAGCCATTCGCCGGCGCGGTTGAAGATCAGCAGGGCGATCAGGAAGACCAGCATCCAGCGCATCGGGTTCTTCCTTCAGAGGCGGTGGGTGCGGTCACCCTCGGTGAAGCCGATGGGGTCCAGGTCCAGCCCCGGCGCACCCAGGGCGATCACCTTGAACAGCTCGCCCATCTCGTGCTCGTCCACCAGCTTGAGCGCCATGGTCTTGGTCTTCAGGTCGGCGCCAGCCATCAGATCCAGCAGGCCGCAGTTGAAGAGGAAGCGGGCCTGGCTGGTGTAGCCCAGCACCTGCAGCCCGGCGTCCTGCGCGGCCAGCGCGATGCCGGTGAAGTTCACATGGGCGGTGATGTCCTTCTCGCCCGGGCGGTCCAGCGGGTCCGGGTCGGCCCGGTGGGCGGCGTGGCACATCAGCGTGCCCTGGTGGCGCTGCGGGTGGTAGTACTCGGCCTCCGGGAAACCGTAGTCGATGAAGAAGGCTGCACCGGCCTTCAGGTGGCCCGCCAGGCTGCGCACGAAGGCCTCGGCCTGGGGGTGGATTTCCGTGACCGTGCCGGGCAGCACCGGGCCGTCGAAGGGGATGGCGAGTTCGGTGGGCCGGTCGGCAAAGACCAGCCGGCCCTCGTGCCAGACCACGCCACGCTCCAGCCACTGCGTGCCATCGTCGCTGCGCACCAGCAGTTGCACCGGCATCGCGTCCAGCACCTCGTTGCCCAGCACCACGCCGTGCAGCTCGGCGGGCCAGGCGTCCAGCCAGCGCACCGTGTCGCCAAAGCGGGCCAGGCGCTGGGCCTGGCGCTCGCGCAGCGTGCCCGAGAGGTCCATGATGCTGTAATGGTCCAGCGCCACGCCGGCGGCGGCCAGGGCGTCCAGCACCTGCTCGGCCAGCGCGCCGGAGCCGGCGCCGAACTCGAAAATGTCACGCGTGCCGCTGGCCTGCAGGGCCTGCGCCACCTGCAGTGCCAGCGCGCGGCCGAACAGCGGCGACAATTCGGGGGCGGTGACGAAATCACTGCCGCTCTCGGGCAGCCAGCCGAACTTGCGGCTGGCATTGGCGTAATAGCCCAGGCCCGGGGCGTACAGGGCCTCGGCCATGTAGCGGTCGAAGGGCAGCCAGCCCCCTTCGGCTTCGATGACCGCACGCAGACGCGCGGTCAGGGCCGCCGATACACTGTCGGGTTCGCTTGTTGGCATCGCGAGATTGTAGGTTTGGCATGTCGTCATCCCCGTCCACCCCGCCGCAGTTCCCCTCTTCTCACCGTCCGGTCGCCCTGGTGACCGGCGCGGCGCGGCGCATCGGCCGCCAGATCGCGCTGGAACTGGCCGCCCACGGCCATGACGTGGCGGTGCATTGCCGGCATTCGCGCGAGGAGGCCGAGGCCACCGCCACCGAGCTGCGGGCGCTGGGCGCCCACGCCGCCGTGGTGGTCGCCGATCTGGCCGACGAGGCCGCCTGCCGCGCCCTGCTGCCCCAGGTGCTGGACCACTTCGGCCGGCTGGACGCGGTGGTCAACAACGCCTCGCTGTTCGAATACGACAGCGCCCAGACCTGCGATGGCGCCCACCTGGCGCGCCACTGGCAGGCCAACACCGCCGCCCCGATCTGGCTGGCCCAGGCCCTGGCCGCCCATGTGGCCAAGCGCGATGGCCAGGGCTGCGTGGTGAACCTGCTGGACCAGAAGCTCTGGAACCCGAACCCCGACTACTTCTCGTACACCCTGAGCAAGGCCGCGCTGCGCGAGGCCACCGTGCTGCTGGCCCAGGCCCTGGCGCCGCGGGTGCGGGTGGCCGGTGTGGCACCCGGCGTGACACTGCTGTCGGGCCCCATGTCCGCCGAGGAATACGCCCAGGCCCACCGCATGACGCCGCTGGAGCGCTCCTCCACGCCGGAAGACGTCGCCCGTGCAGTCCGCTTCCTGATCGAATCCCCCGCCATCACCGGCACCACGCTGATCGTGGATGGTGGCCAGCATCTGGCGGCCCAGGGTCGCGACGTGCTGTTCCTGGCTCGCCAGGCGCCCACAGGCCCGGCCGCCCACCCACCGAAAGAATGACCATGCACTCCGCCCTGTCCCACCCCAGCCTGCGCGACTGCCGCCGGCTTTTCCTGCGCAACTACGAGGTGCGCATCAACATCGGCGTGCACGATTTCGAGAAGCGCGGCGAGCAGCGGGTGCTGATCAACGTGGACCTCTACATCCCGCTGGCCCAGTCCACCCCCACGCGCGATGCGCTGGAAGAAGTGGTCGATTACGACTTCATGCGCCGCACCATCGCCGAGCGGGTGGCCCTGGGCCACATCCACCTGCAGGAAACGCTGTGCGACGACGTGCTGGCCCGCATGCTGGCCCACCCCAAGGTGCGCGCCGCCCGGGTCTCGACCGAGAAGCCCGATGTCTACCCCGATTGCGATGCCGTGGGCTGCGAAGTCTTCGGCCTGAAGGACCCCGCCTGATGAACGCCGTGAACGAGACCACCGCCCCTGCACTGAGCGAGGCCGAGGCGGCCGCCGCCGAGGAGGCCCGCAAGGCCAAGAAGCACGCCTTCGAGATGAACAAGCTCAGCAAGCGCCTGCACCGCCAGGTGGGCCAGGCCATCGCCGACTTCGCCATGATCGAAGAAGGCGACAAGGTCATGGTCTGCCTGTCGGGTGGCAAGGACAGCTACTCGATGCTGGACATCCTGATGAACCTGCAGAAGCGCGCCCCGATCCGCTTCGAGCTGGTGGCGGTCAACCTGGACCAGAAGCAGCCGGGCTTCCCGGCCGATGTGCTGCCCAACTACCTGAAGGGCGTGGGCGTGCCCTTCCACATCGAGACGCAGGACACCTACTCCATCGTCAAGAAGCACATCCCGGAAGGGCAGACCATGTGCAGCCTGTGCTCGCGGCTGCGCCGGGGCATCCTCTACCGGGTGGCGCGGGAGCTGGGCTGCAACAAGATCGCGCTGGGCCACCACCGCGACGACATGGTCGTCACCCTGCTGATGAACATGTTCTTCGGCAGCCGCATGAAGGGCATGCCGCCCAAGCTGGTGAGCGACAACGGCGAGTTCGTCGTCATCCGCCCGCTGGCCTATGTGGCCGAGACCGACCTGGAAACCTGGGCCGCGCACCGCGAATTCCCCATCATCCCCTGCAGCCTGTGCGGCAACCAGGAGAACCTGCAGCGAGTGCTGACCAAGAAGATGATCCGCGAGTGGGACAAGCAGTACCCCGGCCGCATCGACAACATGTTCACCGCGATGGGCAACATCACGCTCTCGCACATGATGGACCGGAACCTCTACCCCTTCGCCAGCCTCCAACCGACGGGCCGGCCCGATCCGCAGGGCGACAAGGCCTTCGACGAGGACGACGACTGCGGCACGCCGGCCCAACCCGCAGTCCAGACCATCCGGCTGGACAAGCTCTGAGCCAGCGCCACAATCGTCCTGTTCCATGAACAGGAGCAACACACGATGCGCGCGATGGATGTCTGCCGCCGGCTCGGCCGCCCGGCGGTGATGCTGGGCCTGCTGGCCACGCTGGGCCTGGGCGGCTGTGCCGCCTTCAACACCATGAACGTCGAGGTCAGCAGCTTCGGCAGCTGGCCGGCCGAGCGCCACGTCGGCACCTACGCCTTCGACCGCCTGCCCTCGCAGCAGGCCAAGGCCGAGGACCAGCAGAACCTCGAGGACATGGCCCGCCCGGCCCTGGAAGACGCCGGCTTCACCGCCGCCGCCGAGGGCCAGAAGCCCGATGTGCTGGTGCAGATCGGCGCCCGCTGGGACCGCGCCGACCGCTCGCCCTGGGACGACCCGCTGTGGATGCACCCCTGGGGCCCGCGCTGGCGCATGACGCCCTGGGCCGGCCCGGGTTGGGGCTGGGGCTACTACCAGCCCGAATACACCCGCGAGGTGGCGGTGCTCATCCGCGACCGCGAGAGCGGGGCCGCGCTTTACGAGTCGCGCGCCAGCACCAATGGCAGCACCACCGGCGGACGCAGCCTGTTCGAGGCCATGTTCCTGGCCGCGATGAAGGAATTCCCGGCGGTGGACGGCAAGCCGCACGCGGTGAACGTGACCCTGCCCTGAACCCGCCGGACCCCGCCCGGCGGCGGGGTCGCCAGCGCCGATAATTCCTGCTTCGCCATCCCCGTCGGATGGCCCGGACAAGGAATTTCCTTCATGGCGCTGAACGTCGTCATCATGGCCGCGGGCAAGGGCACCCGCATGCGCTCGGCCCGGCCCAAGGTGCTGCACACCCTGGCCGGCCAAAGCCTGCTGCAGCATGTGCTGCAGCGCGCCGCGGCCCTGCAGCCGCAACGCACCCTGGTCATCACCGGCCACGAGGCCGGGCAAGTCGAGCGCCATGTGAGCGCCACGGCCCCCGAGGTGCGCTGCGTGCGCCAGCAGCCCCAGCTGGGCACCGGCCACGCGGTGCTGCAGGCCAGCCCGTCGCTGGATGTGAGCGCCGGCACCACCCTGATCCTCAACGGCGATGTGCCGCTGATCGAGCCGGCCACCGCCCAGGCGCTGGCTGCGGCCTGTGGCGGCGAGCGCCTGGCCCTGCTGACGGTGACGCTGGACGACCCGACGGGCTATGGCCGCATCGTGCGCAGTGCCGACGGCACGCAGGTTCAGGCCATCGTCGAGCACAAGGACGCCAACGAAGCCCAGCGTGCGATCCGCGAGGTCTACACCGGCATGATGGCCGCGCCCACCGCCGCGCTGCAGCGCTGGGTGGCTGCCCTGAAGAACGACAACGCCCAGCAGGAGTACTACCTGACCGACATCGTCGCGATGGCGGTGGCCGAGGGCGTGCCGGTGGTGGCGGCCAGCGCGGCCGACGAGACCGAGGTGCTGGGCGTGAACAGCCCGGCCCAGCTGGCCGACCTGGAGCGCCGCCTGCAGCGCCGCCAGGCCCAGGCCCTGCTGGAGGCCGGCGTGCGCCTGGCCGACCCGGCCCGCTTCGACCAGCGCGGTGCGCTGACCTGCGGGCAGGATGTGGAGATCGACGTCAACTGCCTCTTCGAAGGCACGGTGAGCCTGGGCGATGGCGTGCGGGTGGGAGCGAACTGCGTGATCCGCAATGCCACGATCGCCGCCGGCGCGGTGATCCACTCCTTCACCCACATCGACGGCGAACAGGCTGGCGTCAGCGTGGGCGAAGGCGCGCTGATCGGCCCCTTCGCCCGGCTGCGTCCCGGCGCGGTGCTGGGCCGCGAGGTGCACATCGGCAACTTCGTCGAGGTCAAGAACAGCACGCTGGCCGACGGCGCCAAGGCCAACCACCTGGCCTACCTGGGCGACGCGACGGTGGGCGAGCGGGTCAACTACGGCGCCGGCAGCATCACCGCCAACTACGACGGCGCCAACAAGCACCGCACGGTGATCGAGGCCGACGTGCATGTGGGCAGCAACTGCGTGCTGATCGCCCCGGTCACCCTGGGCGAAGGCGGCACCATCGGTGGCGGCTCCACCATCAGCAAGGACACGCCGCCAGGCCAGCTCACCGTGGCCCGGGCCCGTCAGGTCAGCCTGGGTGGCTGGACCCGGCCGAAGAAGGCCCCGAAGCCCTGAGCCGCTGCGTGAAGGCCGCCCGGGCGGCCTGACGTTCCGGCGCCAGGGCCCGGGCACCGTCGCGCTGCCGCTGGCGTTCCCGCCAGGCCGCCATCAGGGCGCGGGCCTCGTCGTCGGGCCGGGCCGGCAGCTTCCAGTAGGCCGAGCAGTCGGATTCACGCGCCAGCAGCCGGTGGTTCACCAGCTCGCGCCGCAGCGTCACGTGGTCGCCGAAGGTGTTGGCGGCCTTCAGCACCGTGTTGACCTCGGCCTCGGTGTAGCTGCGCCGGGGCTCGAAGCGGGCCCACAGCGGCCACAGGATGAGGCGCTGCACGCTGTACTTGGCCGGCCAGCGCTGCAGGCGGCCGGCGGTGTCGAACTGCAGCAGCGCGCGCCGGGCGGCATCGCTCAGGGGCGCGGGGGCCACTTCCACCGGCGCGGGGTCCGCAGGCGGAGTATCCGCGGCGATCGCTGGCACCCCCTGTGGCGCGCCAGCCTGCAAGGCCTGCAGGTTGCGGTAGCCCGCGGCGCGGGCGATCTGGTTCAGGAACTGGAGATGGCTGGGCGGCGTGGCGCTGTCGGCCAGGACGCGCGCGAGTTGGCGCGCGAAGGACGACAGGTCGGCGATGACCAGCGGGGTCGGGGTACGGGCCATGAAAGCGGCTCCTCGTGCGGGCCACGGCGGGCAGACCACGCGCACGCACGCGCGGCCGGGGGTCGTCGGCTTGCCGGTTCCCACCGCAGCCTGCCGGGCCACAGGGCCGAGGCGGACACACGTGAGCGACTCAGGATCAGGGCAGGTTTAGCTCGCGGAAGGACCGCGCGACGACGCCTGGGTGAACTGCCGACCGGCCATCAGTCTAGCCGAATCGGCCTATCCCCGGTCGCAGGTGCCGCCGGGCCGAGGCTCAGCCCTGCCGCTGCCGGTAGACCGAGACCGCCAGGCACAGGTCCTCCCAGGCCTTGGCCTTCTCGGTGGGCTGGCGCAACAGGTAGGCCGGGTGATAGGTCACGATCACCGGGGTGCCGTGGTAGTCGTGCACCTGACCACGCAGGCGGCCAATCGGTTCGTCCCGGCCCAGCAGCTGCTGGATGGCGAAGCGGCCCATGGCCAGCAGCACCTTGGGCCGCACCAGGGCGATCTGGCGCTGCAGGAAGGGCGCGCACTGCGCCAGTTCCTCGGGCTGCGGGTTGCGGTTGCGCGGCGGCCGGCACTTGAGGGTGTTGGCGATGAAGACCTGGTGGGCCGCGTCGGCCTCGGACCGGGTCAGGCCGATGGCCTGCAACATGGCGTCGAGCAGCTGACCGGCCGCGCCGACGAAGGGCTCGCCCTGCTTGTCCTCCTGCTCGCCCGGCGCCTCGCCGACGATCATCCACTCGGCGGAGGTGTGGCCCACGCCGAAGACGGTGTTCTTGCGGCTCTCGCACAGGGCGCAGGCCTGGCAGCCCGCCACGGCCTCGCGCAGCGCGGGCCAGTCCATCGCGGCCACGCCCCCTTCCTGGGAGGGCGAGGCGACCAGCGGTTGTGCCGGCGCAGTGGCCAAGGGCGTGGACGGCGCGGGTGGCGCCGTCCGCACGGGAGCAGCCGGCATGGCCGGTGTGGGAGCGCGCGCTGGCGCGGGGGCAGGGGCGGACTCGGGGGCAACGGCCGGCGCCTGGACAAGCGCCGCCGGCTCCGATGGCACGGGCGCGACCGCCATCTCCGGCGGGGGGCTCCAGAGACGCAGGCCCAGGCCCTGGAGCAGGGCCTGCTGGCGTTCAGTCCACGGCATGTCCGGCCTCCCCGCCATCCTTGGTCTTCACCGGACGACACATCACCACCGCGTCTTCACGGCCCTGGACGGCCGGGTAGTAGGCCTTGCGGCGCCCAACGGCGACAAAGCTGTTGCGCTCGTACAGCTGACGCGCCCGCGCATTGCTCTCGCGCACCTCCAGCCAGAGCTGCAACGCCCCGGTGGCGTGGGCCAGGCGGCCCAGGTGGTCCAGCATGCGGCGGGCATGGCCCTGGCCCTGCTGGGCCGGTGCCACCGTGATGTTGAGCAGATGCATCTCCTCGACCCCGCCCATGGCGACGTAATAGCCCCAGAGCGCCCCGTCGGCCGGCCCGCGCAGCAGCCAGGCCGGGTGGCCCACCGCCAGCGAGTCGATGAAGTTGCCGCGCGTCCAGGGAAAGGCATAGGCCTGATGCTCGATCGCGACGACCTCGTCCAGATCGGACACGGTCATCGGCGCCAGGCGCGGCGCGGTCCCGGCGCCGCTCGTCACCGCCCGGCCCCCTGCTTGAGCGCCTCGCGCTCGGCGGTGGTCAGGGCCACCTTGTCGCGCAGGTAGACCGGCAGCGCCTGCTCGGGCGGCAGGCCGCGGCCCTGGGCCCAGGCCTCACGCGCCAAGCGCAGGGCGGCGCCGGCCCGGTCGAGCTGCGTGCCCCACACGCGGCTGCCGCTGGGCAGTGGCAGCCGCTCGCCAAAGGCGGCCGGGGCATTGCCTGCCAGCTGCAGTGGCGCGGCACCCCAGCGGGCCTGCAAGGTGTCCAGGTCGCTCAGATGGGGCGCGACCACAGCCTCCCAGCCGGCCGCGCCGCGGCGATAGGCCGCGGCATAGACCTCGTCCATGCGGGCATCCATCGCCACCCACAGCAGCGCATCGGCGGCGTCATCCAAAGCGCCCTGGGCGCGGGCGTCTTCGGCCACGATCAGCAGGCTGTCCAGCGCCAGCACCGGCTTGCCGGCCCCGAAGGCCAGCCCCTGAGCCACCGAAACAGCCGTGCGCAGCCCGGTGAAGGCCCCGGGACCCTGGCCAAAGGCGATGGCATCCAGATCCGCCAGCGCCAGCCCCCCTTCGGCCAGCAGCGCCAGCACGGTGGGCACCAGCGCAGCCGAAGCCAGCGCGCCTCCCGCACTGCCATGCGTCCAGGCATCCTCGCCCTTGCCCACCGCCACGGCCATCTGCTCGGTGGCGGTGTCCAGCACCAGCAGCTTCATGGGTGGAACGGGAACCGGACCGGGATGGCCGACCCGTGCAGCAAAGGAACGAGGGGGAGCATGCCGCCAGTGTAGCCGTGCGATGATCCCCCGATGCGAGGAACGCCCTGCCCCCCGCGCCGCGTCATCCTGCGGCTGTCCCTGCTCTATCTGCCTCTGCTGGCGCCCCTGGCCCAGGCCGCGCCCACCCTGCCCCCGGGGGTGCAAGCCGCCCTGCGACGGGCCCAGGTTCCGGCCGAAGCCCTGTCGGCGGTGGTGCAGGAGGTGGGCAGCGACCGTCCGCTCTGGAGCCTGGGGGCGGACATCCCGCGCAACCCGGCCTCGGTCTTCAAGCTGCTCACCACCTACGCCGCGCTGGACCAGCTGGGGCCGGCCTGGACCTGGCAGACACCGGTCTATCTGACCGGTCCCGTGCATGACGGCGTGCTGGACGGCTCGGTGCTGCTGCGCGGCAGCGGCGACCCCGGCCTGGTGCTGGAGCGGGTGTGGCTGCTGCTGCACCACCTGCAACAGCGGGGGGTGCGCGGCATCCGGGGCGACATCGTGCTGGACCGCAGCGCCTGGCAGCTGCCGCCCGACACGCCGGCCGATTTCGACGGTGAGCCCAGCAAACCCTACAACGTGCAGCCGGATGCCCTGCTGCTGAACTACAAGACCCTGACCCTGCACTTCAGCCCGATGCTGGAGCAGGGCGTCGCACGGGTCAGTGCGGAGCCCCGGCTGGCCGGCGTGAACCTGCCCGAGACGGTGCCCCTGAGCAAACGCCCCTGCGGCGACTGGCGCGCCGGCCTGCAGCCCGACTGGAGCGACCCCGCCCACATCCGCCTGTCGGGCAGCTTGGGGGCCGACTGCGGCGAGAAGGACTGGCCGGTGGCCTATGCCGACCCGGCCCGTTACAACGCCCTGCTGATCGCCCAGCTCTGGCAGGAGATGGGTGGGCGCCTAGACGGCCAGGTGAAGGAAGGCACCGTGCCCCCACAGGCCGTGCCGACCTGGCAGGAGAACTCGCCGCCCTTGGCCGAGGTGGTGCGTAACATCAACAAGTTCAGCAACAACCTGATGGCCGAGCAGCTCTTCCTGACCTTGGGCATGCTGGACCGCCCCGACCCCAGCCGACCGGCCACGCCCGATGACGCACGCACCGCGCTGCGCAGCTGGCTGGCCCAGCGCCTGGGCCCCGAAGCCGCCACGCAGGTGGTGGTGGACAAGGGCTCCGGCCTGTCGCGCGAGACCCGCATTAGCGCCCAGCAACTGGCCACGCTCCTGCTGCAGGCCTGGCGCAGCCCGGTGATGTCGGAGCTGATGAGTTCGCTGCCGGTGAGCGGGGTGGATGGCACGCTCAAGCGCTCGACCGCCACCGGTGGCCGGGCCCATCTGAAGACGGGCTCACTGCGCGACGCGGCCGCCCAGGCCGGCTATGTGCTCTCGCGCAGCGGCCGCCGCTATGTGCTGGTGGCCCTGGTCAACGACGAACAGGCCGGGCGCGCACGGCCCGCGCTGGAGGCCCTGACCCAGTGGGTCATGGACGACGCACCGGGGCCCTGAACAGGGCACCCCGGCGTTCCCGAACGGTCAGAACGGGTTGCTGGTGGCGCGGGTGATCGCCAGGCTGCCCAGGGTGGAGTGGGCAATGTAGGCGTTCAGGTGAATGCCGTCGACCCACAGATCCTTCTTGGCCGCGTTGTCATTGGGCACGGTGGCCGTGGTGCAGGTGGACAGGCTGGCCGCCCCGCCCAGGTAACCATCGCTGTCGGCCGTGGCGTTGTCGATGTCCGCCACGTGGGCATCGTCACAGGCGGCCTCGGTGGTCTCGTAGTTGCCGTACTGCACCAGGTTGGCCACCGAGTCGTTGAAGGTCAGCAGGCCGATCTTGCTGCCATCGTTCAGCAGGGTGGTGCGCAGGCCCTGGTTGAAGGCGTCGGACAGGCTGGTCATCAGTTTGGCCTCGGACGAGCCTTGCTGCTTGGCCCAGGGCGTGGCGCCCATTTCGAAGACCTGCGCCACCAGCACGCGGGCCCCGGTGTCGGTGATGGTGTTGATCAGCCGCCCCAGCTTCTCGCCGCGGGCAGTGGCTTCGCTGGTCTTGTCGGCGGTGGAGCTGTAGGTGACGCTGTCCTTGTAGATCTCGATGACATCGTTCATGCCGACCCACACCGTGACCAGGTCGTTGCTGCCCAGGGCATCGTGGCCGATGTCGCCCTGGAAGTCGCTGAACTGGGCCTCCACGGCCCGTTCGGTAGCCCCGTACCGGGCCTGCATCAGCGCATTGAGCCGGCTGCTGGCCAGGTTGTTCGGGTTGCACTCCTTGAAGGTCAGGCCGTAGTAACTCGCCAGCCTCTGCACCCAGTTGTAGCGGCTGCTGTCGCTGCACAGCACCGTGGCGTTGGTGGTGTCCAAGCTGTTCAGCGCGTTCATCGCGTAGTGGTCACCGTTGCCGGAGTTGTTGGGGTCCACCAGCGCGCTGTACTCGTCGCCGAACACGATCAGGCGGCTGGGCACGAACTTGTCGTAGTGCGAGGTGCCGCCGCCGCAGGAGGCCAGCAGCCCAACCGAACACCCGACGGCAGCAAGGGCACGCAACAGGCGGGCGGGCAATGCGAATTTCATCTTGGCTCCAATGGTGAGTCGAAGGGCGGGCGGCTCAATCCGCCGCCGCCCGTTGCAGTCGATCGCGCACCCCGTCCCAGGCCGGGTCGGCCGGTGGGGTCTCGATCCAGATCAGTACCGCGCCGGTGGCATCCAGTTCCCGCAGGGCCGCGAACAATTCGTGGGCGGCAGCTGCGGCATCGGCCGGCATCGGGCGCAGCGGCCAGACCGAAGCCCTGGGTTGGACGCTGCGGGAATATACCGCCACGGTCGGGGGCTGGCCGGCCACGGGCGCCGGCAGCACGGACAGCGCCTGGCGCAGGCTCTCGCCGTCCATCAGGCGCACGCGGGCGCGCGGGGCGTAGTGCGAGGTCAGCGTGCCCGAGGCCCGCGGCGCCGCCGCGTCGCGTTCGCGCAGCGGCTCACCCAGCACGGCTTCCAGCTCGGCCCGGGTGAGGCGGCCAGGCCGCAGCAGCACGGGATGCCCCCGCGAGCAGTCGACGATGGTGGACTCGATGCCCACTTCGCAGTCGCCACCATCGAGCACCAGCAGGTCCGGTCCGAACTCGCCCTGCACATGGGCGGCCGAGGTGGGACTGACCCGACCGAAGCGGTTGGCACTGGGCGCGGACACCCCGGGCACCCCCAGGGCGGCGGCCTCGCGCAGCAGGGCCTGGGCCACCGGATGCGAGGGGCAGCGCAGGCCGATGCTGTCCTGCCCGCCCGCCGACAGCGTGGCCACCCCCGGGCGGCGCGGCACGATGACCGTCACCGGCCCGGGCCAGAAAGCGGCGGCCAGGCGACGGGCCGGCTCGGGCCAGGCGGCGGCAAAAGCCATGGCCGCGGTTTCGTCGGTCACGTGGACGATCAGCGGATGGCCGGCCGGCCGGCCCTTGGCGGTGTAGATCGCCCCCACGGCAGCATCGTCATCGGCCCGGGCCGCCAGGCCATAGACGGTCTCGGTGGGCAGGCCCACCAGTTCGCCGGCCGCCAGGGCCTGGGCCGCGCGTTGCAGCGCGGCGGGGTCGCGACCGTCCAGCACCGGCATGGTTCAGAAGGCCGGCAGGCCCAGCAGCGCGCAGACCTGCAGGGCCGTGGCGGTGGCCGCCTCCGGCGTGGCCGCGGTGACAGTCAGGTGACCCATCTTGCGGCCGGGCCGCGAGCTGGTCTTGCCGTAGAGGTGCAGGTGCACGCCCGGCAGGGCCAGCACCCGGTCCCAGGGCGGCGTGCGCTCCTGGCCCTCGCTAAACCACAGGTCGCCCAGCAGGTTGAGCATCACGGTGGGCGAATGCAGGCGCGGCATCACCAGCGGCAGGCCGGCCATGCAGCGCACCTGCAGCCCGAACTGCGACAGGTCACAGGCGTCGATGGTGTAGTGGCCGGAGTTGTGCGGCCGGGGCGCCATCTCGTTGGCCACCAGGGCCGAGCCGCCCTGCCCGTCGTCCACGACGAAAAACTCGACGCACAGCACGCCCACATAGCCCATCTCGGCGGCGATCAGGCCGGCACGTTCGATGGCCTGAGCGGCCAGGGCGGCGTTCACCTGGGGCGCGGGCACCTGGGTCACGGCCAGGATCCCGTCGCGGTGCAGGTTCTGCTGCACCGGGAAATGGACGAGCTGGCCATCGGCCCCGCGGGCGACGATGACACTGAGCTCGCGCTGCAGGGCCAGGCGCTTTTCCAGCACGCAGGGCACCTGCTTCAGCTCGGCCCAGGCGGCAGCCAGCTCGGCGGCGTTGGCCACCCGCACCTGGCCCTTGCCGTCGTAGCCCATGCGGGCGGTCTTCAGGATGCCGGGCAGCAGGTCGGGCGACACCGCGGCCAGTTGCTCGGCGGTCTCGATGACCGCGTAGGGGGCACAGGGCACACCGGAGGCGCCGAAATGGGCTTTCTCGGCCGCGCGGTCCTGGCAGATGGCCACGGCATCGCCGGCCGGCGCCACCGGGCGACGCTCGGCCAGGGTGCGCAGGGCCTGGGCCGGCACGTTCTCGAATTCGGTGGTGATGGCGTCGGCCGCCTCGGCCAGTTGCTTCAGGCCGGCCGGATCCAGGTAGTCGGCCGGGATGTGCAGGTGGGACACCAGGCCGGCCGGACTGGCCGGATCCGGGTCCAGCACCGCGGTGCGGTAGCCCATGGCCTGGGCCGCGTGCACGAACATGCGGCCCAGCTGGCCGCCGCCCATCACGCCCAGCGTGGCCCCGGGCTGCAGGGGTCGGATCGGGTGGGTCATGGCGTCAGCCCAGGTCCTGGGTCATGGCCCGTGCCGCCTCGGTCTGGCGGGCCCGGAAGGCTTCCAGCTGCGCACGCAGCGCCGGGTCGCGGTTGGCCAGCATGGCCACGGCGAACAGGGCCGCGTTGGCGGCACCGGCGGTGCCGATGGCGAAGGTGGCCACCGGGATGCCCTTGGGCATCTGGACGATGGAGTGCAGGGAATCGACCCCCTGCAGGTGGCGACTGGCCACCGGCACGCCCAGCACCGGCACCACCGTCTTGGCGGCCAGCATGCCAGGCAGATGGGCGGCTCCGCCAGCGCCAGCGATGATGGCCTGCAGCCCGCGCGGAGCGGCCTGTTCGGCGTAGGTGAACATGTCATCGGGCATGCGGTGGGCCGAGACCACACGGGCCTCGTGCGGCACACCGAACTCGGCGAGAATCTGCGCCGCGGCCTTCATGGTCTCCCAGTCGCTGGAAGAACCCATGACGATGCCCACGACGGGCGCTGCAACGGACGAGGCACTGTTCAAGGCTGGATGCTCCGATCACCAAACCCGCGATTTTAGGCTGGCCTTGTTTCTCCCGTGTTCGACCCTATCTCTCGCAGGCTGCCACAGACCGGCCCCAGGAACCCGAGACCATGATTGACATCACCATCGAGAACTTCCAGACCGAGCTGATCGAGGCCTCCCGCCAGCAGCCGGTGCTGCTGGACATCTGGGCCCCCTGGTGCGGTCCCTGCAAGGCCCTGGGCCCCCTGCTGGAGAAGCTGGAAGTGGCCTACGGTGGCCGCTTCGTGCTGGCCAAGCTCAACAGCGACGAGCAGCCTGAGATCGCCGGCCAGCTGAGCCAGGCCTTCGGTGTGCGCTCCATCCCCTTCTGCGTGATGTTCTCCGGTGGCCAGCCGGTGGACGGTTTCGTCGGCGCGCTGCCCGAGGCCCAGGTGCGCGAATTCCTGGACAAGCACGTGCCCAGCGAAGAGGCCCTGGACGCCGAAGCCGAGGTGGAGGAGGCCGAGGCCCTGCTGGCCAGCGGCGAGCACGACATCGAGACGGTGCTGGCCAAGCTGCAGGAAGCGGTGGCCATCGACCCGTCCAACGACGTGGCCCGCCTGGACTATCTGAAAGTGCTGCTGGGTCTGGCCCGCACCGAGCCGGCCCGGGTGGCCCAGGCCCGCGCGGCCTTCGAACCAGCGGCCGTCCAGGCGATGACGGACGGCCGCTTTGCCGCGGTGCAGCGCTGGATCGAGGCCGCCGAGGCAGTGCAGCAAGCGCCCGACCTGGCGGCGCTGGACGCGGCGATTGCCGCCAACAAGCGCGACTTCGCCGCCCGCTTCCAGCGGGCCCAGCACCTGTTCGTGGCCGGCCAGCTGACGGACGCGATGGACGAACTGCTGGAGATCATCATGCGCGACAAGGCCTGGCAGGACGAGGCCGCGCGCAAGACCTACGTGGCCATCCTGGAGCTGATGACCAAGCCGGCCCCCAAGGCGGCCGAGGCCACGCCGGGCAGCACGCTGGAGATCGCCGGCAAGTCGGCCGTGGCGCCCAGCGACCCGGTGCTGGACCAGTACCGCCGCAAGCTCAGCATGGCGCTGTTCTGAGCCTGCGCCCGGCGGAGGGCTCCGTCAGGCCAGGCCCTGCAGGGCCTGGGCCAGGGCCTCGCGCCAGCGCTGCTGCTCGGCCCGGTACGCGGCCAGGGCCTGGTCGGCCAGGGTCTGGTGGCGCTGGGCTTCGTCCTCGCGCGAAAGTCCCTGCCAGACGCGGGCCAGGCGGGCGTGGGCGGCGGCGCAATCATCCGGATCGAACTGAGCCTCGATGCACTTGGCCGCCTGGCGGGCGTCCTTGAGCGCCTCGCGCGGCCGATCACGCCGCAGATGGCACCAGGCGCGCTCCGCCACGAAGCGGGCCTCGCGATGGGCCAGCCCTTCCACCTTGGCCCGTGCCAGGTGGCTGTCGAACAGGGCCACCGCCTCGTCCCAGCGCCCCAGCACCACCAGCAACTGGGCCCGGGCCTGCAGCGGCACCATGGTCTGCAGCGCCGCAGCGCCAGCGCCCCAGTCATAGTTGGCCGTGGATTCCGCTTCGAGCAGGGCGCGGTGGGCGGCCTCGATGTCTCCCTGGCCGAAGGCGTCTTCCAGGCCGATGCGGCCCGCCCGCATCGCTGCGATGTTGTGCAACAGCGCGCTCATCATCGAGGTGTCTCCCTCGGCAATGGCATGTTCGCGGGCAAACTGGTACCAGAGCTGCGAGCGGCTGTCGTCGCCGGCGAAGCGGTGGGCATCGGCCAGCACCAGGCCCAGGCGAGCCTTGGCCGCGTGGTTCTGCGGCGAGGCCAGTTGCAGGGCCTCGCGCAGTTGGCTGGCCATGGCCGGGAGGCGGGACGCGTTGAAATTCAGCGTGGCCATCCAGCCCAGGGCCAGGGCTTGCAGGTCCACCTCGCCAGCCTCGACCGCCAGCGCGTGGGCCTGGCGGAACTTGTCCATGGCCTTGGGGGTGATCGACACGAAATGGTCGATCTGCCCGTCCACCAGGCTCACCCAGGCCGTCAGCCGAGGGCTGCGGCGACGCTGGGCCTGGCTGCGCAGGCCAGCCAGGGCAAAGCGGGCGTCATCGAGCAGGCCATGCCGGGCCAGGGCCCCGGCCCGCTCGGCCTTCAGGCACTCGCGCTGCAGCGGGTCTTCCGCCGTGGCGATGGCGGCGTCCAGCCGCTCGACCAGTCGCGACGCCATGCCTGCCGGCCTCAGCGGGTCAGTCGATCCAGCGCTTCGCGGTACTTGGACGCGGTGCGCTCGATCACTTCGACCGGCAGCGCCGGGGCCGGGGCCTTCTTGCCCCAGGGCTGGCCATCCACGGTGGCTTGCTCCAGCCAGTCGCGCACGAACTGCTTGTCGTAGCTGGGCGGGTTGGTGCCTTCCTGGTAGCCCTCGACCGGCCAGTAGCGCGAGGAGTCGGGCGTGAGCACCTCGTCCATCAGCGTCAGCGTGCCGTCGGCATCCAGACCAAACTCGAACTTGGTGTCGGCAATGATGATGCCCTTGGTCAGCGCATAGGCCGCCGCCTCCTTGTACAGGCGGATGGCCACGTCGCGGACCTTCTCCGACAGCTCGCGGCCGACGATCTCGGCCATGCGCTCGAAGGAGATGTTCTCGTCATGCTCGCCCATCTCGGCCTTGGTGGCCGGGGTGAAGATGGGCTCGGGCAGCTTGGAGGCGTTCTTCAATCCGCCAGGCAGTGCCACGCCGCAGACCGACTGGCTCTGCTGGTACTCCTTCCAGCCGGAGCCGGCCAGGTAGCCGCGCACCACGGCCTCGACCGGCAGCGGCTTCAGGCGCTTGACCAGCATGGCCCGACCCTGCACCTGCGCCACCTCGTCCGGGGCCACCACCGATTCGGGTGCCTCGCCGGTCAGGTGGTTGGGCACCACATGGCCCAGGCGGTCGAACCAGAACAGCGCCATCCGGGTCAGCAACTCGCCCTTGCCAGGGATGGGCTCGCCCATCACCACGTCGAAGGCCGACAGGCGGTCCGAGGCGATCATCAGAATCCGATCGTCGCCGACGGCGTAGTTGTCGCGGACCTTGCCACGGGCCAGCAACGGGAGGGAGTGCAGGGAGCTCTGGAGCAACGCGGTGGCCATGGCAGGGTCAGGAGTGGAGAAAACGGGTCATTTTAGGCCGGGCCTCAAGCAAAGCGGCCGGATCCCGAAGGACCCGGCCGCGCACCATTCAACAAAAGAAGGGGCTCAGAGCACCTGCTGGGCCAGCGCACCGCTGGCATAGCGGGTGGCCATGGCGTCCAGCGCCACGCCCTGGATCTTGCTGCCCTGGCCTTCGCAGCCAAACTCCAGGTAGCGCTGCTTGCAGACCTGCTTGGCCGCCTCGCGGGCGGGCTTGAGCCACTCGCGGGCGTCAAACTTGTCGGGGTTCTCGGCCAGGAACTTGCGCACCGCACCGGTCATCGCCAGACGGATGTCGGTGTCGATGTTGATCTTGCGCACGCCGTACTTGATGGCTTCCTGGATCTCCTCGACCGGCACGCCGTAGGTTTCCTTCATCTTGCCGCCGTACTGGTTGATGATGGCCAACAACTCCTGCGGCACCGACGAGGAGCCGTGCATCACCAGGTGGGTGTTGGGGATGCGGGCGTGGATTTCCTTCACGCGCGAGATGGCCAGAATGTCCCCCGTGGGCTTGCGCGAGAACTTGTAGGCGCCGTGGCTGGTGCCGATGGCAATGGCCAGGGCGTCCAGCTGCGTGGCCTTGACGAAGGTGGCGGCCTCTTCCGGGTCGGTCAGCATCTGGCTGTGGTCCAGCTTACCCACCGCGCCGATGCCGTCTTCCTCGCCGGCATCACCGGTTTCCAGGTTGCCCAGGCAGCCCAGTTCGCCCTCGACGGTGACGCCGACCTTGTGGGCCATGTCCACCACCTTGCGGGTGACGTCGACGTTGTAGTCGAAGGACGACGGGGTCTTGCCGTCTTCCATCAGCGAGCCGTCCATCATCACCGAGCCGAAGCCCAGGCCGATGGCGCCTTCGCAGACCTTGGGGCTGGTGCCATGGTCCTGGTGCATCACCAGGGGAATGTGGGGGTACATCTCGCTGGCGGCCAGGATCAGGTGCTTGATGAAGGGCTCACCCGCGTACTTGCGGGCCCCCGCGCTGGCCTGCAGGATCACCGGGGCGCCGACCTCGTCGGCCGCCGACATCACGGCCTGCACCTGCTCCAGGTTGTTGACGTTGAAGGCAGGAATGCCATAGCCGTGTTCGGCGGCATGGTCCAGCAACTGGCGCATGGAAACGAGAGGCATGGTCGACTCCGGTGAAGAGGAAAAAAGGAAAGGTACAAGACGGCGGGGCCGGCCGGTGCGACGGGATGAAACCGCGCTGTAACCGGGGCAATTCCCCGGAATTCTAGCGGCGGGCATCCCGGCCAGCGGAACCCCCGTCCGCCTCAGCCCACCCGGCAGACCTTGAGCATGTTGGTGCCGCCTGGTGTGCCCATGGGCTCGCCGCAGGTGATGGCATAGGTGTCCCCGGGCCTGAGCACGCCGCTGGCCACCAGCAGGTTCTCGGCCTCGGCCAGGGCCTGCTCGCGCTCGGTGTAACGGGGCACCAGCAGCGCCCGCACATTGCGGTACAGGGCCATGCGGCCGCGGGCCACGGGCTGGCTGGTCAGGCCGTAGATGGGCACGTGGATGTTGTGCCGGCTCATCCACAGCGGGGTCGAGCCCGATTCGGTCAGCGCGATGATGGCCTTGCAGCCCAGGTGATAGGCGGTGAACAGCGCCCCCATCGCGATGGCCTGGTCGATGCGGCCGTAGATGCGATCGCTGAACTGGGCGTCCAGCCGGGTGTCCTCGGTGCGCTCGGCCTCCTCGGCGATGGCGGCCATGTGCTGCACCGTCTCCACCGGGTAGCGGCCGGCGGCGGTCTCGGCGCTGAGCATCACCGCGTCGGTGCCGTCCAGCACCGCATTGGCCACGTCCGAGACCTCGGCCCGGGTGGGCACCGGGTTCTGGATCATGGACTCCATCATCTGCGTGGCGGTGATGGCGACCTTGTCCATCTCGCGGGCCATGCGGATCATCTTCTTCTGCAGGCCCGGCACCGCGGCATTGCCCACCTCGACGGCCAGGTCACCGCGGGCCACCATGATGCCGTCGCTGGCCTTGAGAATGGCCTCCAGCTGGGGGATGGCCTCGCTGCGCTCGATCTTGGCGATCATGGCCGGCTTGTGGCGCCAGGGCTCGCCAGCCACATTGGCCAGCTGACGCGCCATCTCCATGTCGGTGGCGTTCTTGGGAAAGCTCACGGCCAGGTAATCGCACTGGAAGGACATCGCGGTCTTGATGTCCTCCATGTCTTTGGCGGTCAGTGCCGGCGCCGTGAGTCCACCGCCCTGCTTGTTGATGCCTTTGTTGTTGGACAGCTCACCGCCGATGGCGACCACGGTGTGCACCTGCTCGTCCTGCACCCGCTCCACGGTCAGCACGATCAGGCCATCGTTGAGCAGCAGCACGTCGCCGGGGCGCACATCGCGCGGCAGCTCCTTGTAGTCCAGGCCCACGCCGTTCACGTCGCCGGGCTCGCCGCGCGCGGCATCCAGCACGAAAGGCGCGCCGGGCTCCAGCATCACCTTGCCCTGGGCGAACTTGCCCACACGGATCTTGGGGCCTTGCAGGTCGGCCATCAGGGCCACCGGCTTGCCCAGGCGGGTGGCGATCTCGCGCACCAGTGCGGCCCGGTCGATGTGGTCCTGGGCGCTGCCGTGGCTGAAGTTCAGCCGGACCACGTCCACCCCGGCCGCGATGAGCCGCTCCAGGACCACCGGGTCACTGGAAGCGGGGCCGAGGGTGGCGACGATCTTGGTGGCACGGGGCATGGGCGGCAGTCTCCTGTGGTGTGTCGGCAGCGGGCACCCATGCCCGCGCCGTGTCCACGGATTATCCGCAGCCCGCGCCCCGCGCGCAGCCTCAGGCCGTGGCGCGCGCCGCGGCCACGTCGGCCGAGGCCAGGGCCGTCATGTTGACCACCCGGCGCATCGAGGCCTGCGGGGTCAGGATGTGGGCCGGCGCAGCCGCGCCCAGCAGGATGGGACCCACGGTGACGTTGTGGCCGGAAGACACCTTCAGCACGTTGAACAGGATGTTGGCGGCGTCCAGGTTGGGCATCACCAGCACGTTGGCCGCGCCATGGAGCGTCGAGTCCGGCAGACGCACATCACGCACGCTCTCGGACAGGGCCGCATCACCCTGCATCTCGCCATCGCACTCAATCTGCGGCGCGCGGGCGACGAACAGGTCGCGCGCGGCACGCATGCGCTTGGCGCTGGGTCGGTTGGAGCTGCCGAACATCGAATGGCTCAGGAAGGCCACCTTGGGCGGCAGGCCGAAGCGCTGCACCTCTTCGGCGGCCATCAGGGCGATGCTGGCCAGCTCCTCGGCCGAGGGCAGCTCGTTGACGAAGGTGTCGGTGATGAACAGGGTCTGCTGGTCCATGATCAGCGCGTTCATCGTCGCCATCGTCGAGACGCCGGCGCGCGCGCCGATCACCGCGCTGATGTGGTCGAAGTGGGCGTCGAAGCGGCCCACCAACCCGCACAGCATGGCGTCGGCGTACCCCAGCTTGACCAGCAGGCTGGCGATCAGGGTGTTGGAGCGGCGAACCGCCGCCTTGGCCGCATCGGGCGAGACACCGTCGCGGGCCTGCAGGCGGTGGTAGGCCTCCCAGCACTCGCGGAAGCGCGGATCGTCCTCGGGGTTGACCAGCTCGAAGTCCACACCGGCCTTCATGCGCAGGCCGGCGCGCTCGATGCGCATGGCGATGACCGCCGGGCGGCCGATCAGGATGGGCTTGGCCAGGCCTTCGTAGATGACCTCCTGCACCGCGCGCAGCACGCGCTCGTCCTCGCCCTCGGCGTAGACCACCCGGGCCGGCGCGGCCTTGGCGGCCACGAAGACCGGGCGCATGAACATGCCGGTCTGGTAGACGTACTGGCTCAGGCTGACACGGTAGGCGTCCAGGTCGGCGATGGGCCGGGTGGCCACGCCGGATTCGGCCGCCGCACGCGCCACTGCCGGCGCGATGCGCAGGATCAGGCGGGCGTCGAAGGGCGTGGGGATCAGGTAGTCCGGGCCAAAGCGAAGGTCCTTGCCAGCATAGGCGGCCGCGACCTCATCGGAGGTCTCCGCCTTGGCCAACGCGGCGATCTCGTGCACGCAGGCCACCTTCATGGCCTCGGTGATCTTGGTGGCGCCGCAGTCCAGCGCGCCGCGGAAGATGTACGGGAAGCACAGGACGTTGTTGACCTGGTTCGGATAGTCCGAGCGGCCGGTGGCGATGATGCAATCCGGACGCGCGGCCTTGGCGATCTCCGGGCGGATCTCGGGCTCGGGGTTGGCCAGCGCCAGGATGATCGGGTCGCGCGCCATGGTGGCGACCATCTCGCCCGTCAGCACGCCAGCGGTGGAGCAGCCCAGGAAGACGTCGGCATCCTTGGCCGCATCGGCCAGGGTGCGGCCAGCGGTCTTCTGACAGAAGCGCTGCTTGGATGCATCGAGCTTGCCGGCCAGCGCGTCGGCCCGCTCGCTCTGGATCAGGCCCTTGGAGTCGCAGACGAAGATGTTCTCGGTCTTCACGCCCAGGCTGACCATCAGGTCCAGGCAGGCGATGGCGGCGGCACCGGCGCCGGAGACTGCCAGCTTGACCTCGCCGATCTTCTTGCCCACCAGTTCCAGGCCGTTGAGCAGGGCGGCGCTGGAGATGATGGCCGTGCCGTGCTGGTCGTCGTGGAAGACGGGGATCGAGAGGCGCTCGCGCAGCTTCTTCTCGATGTAGAAGCACTCGGGCGCCTTGATGTCCTCGAGGTTGATGCCACCCAGCGTGGGCTCCATCGCCGCGATGATCTCGACCAGCTTGTCGGGGTCGTGCTCGGCCAACTCGATGTCGAACACGTCGACACCGGCGAACTTCTTGAACAGGCAGCCCTTGCCTTCCATCACCGGCTTGCCGGCCAGCGGGCCGATGTTGCCCAGGCCCAGCACCGCGGTGCCGTTGGTCACCACGCCCACCAGGTTGGCGCGCGAGGTGTAGTCGGCCGCCAGCGAGGGGTCCTCTTCGATCGCCAGGCAGGCATAGGCCACACCGGGGGAATACGCCAGGCTCAGGTCACGCTGGTTGGCCAGGGGCTTGGTCGGCGTGACGGCGATCTTGCCGCGCGTGGGGCTGCGGTGGTATTCCAGCGCAGCGTCGCGCAGGGCTTGTTCGGCAGGCGAAAGAGAAGGCTTGGTCATGAACGATGGCGTCAAAAAGGTGCGCGGATGCCGCCGACCCCGATGGCCGAAGGCACCCGCGACAGCGGACGCACAATCTATTCCCATGGAAGCGGTTTCCGGCGCAATCCTGGCGCCTCATGCATTATCTGCATAATGCCATGCACTCATGGCGGGCCGTCCCGGGCCCCGCCAGGCCCCGTTCCCGGTTTCAGGGGGACGGGCGATGGCAGGCCGCGGCCACCGGTGCGCTGCGGTAGGCCTGCCCCAGACGCGTGAACATCGACTTCAGGTCCTGCCCGGGACCGGCATTGGGCGCCTCGCAGGCCCGCCCCTCGAAGGTGGTCAGGTCGATCCGTCCTTGGGCATCACGGGACACCAGACGGCTGTCCGGCGATTCGGCACCGTAGGCCAGCATGCCGATGCCCGATCGAGACAGGTAATCCAGCAGCTGCTGCACCGCTCCTGGGGAGGCATTGCCGCACATGCGGTCGAAGTGGCTCCATTCCGTGGCGACCACGACATGGCGACGCGCGAAATCACCGAAGTAGCGGTTCCAGCCCGCCGCATTGCTGAGATCGGGACGCATGTACGGGTGCACACCGTAGATCAGCTGCCCCAGGGGATCCTTCAGATCCGGCGCCCCATCCAGCAGCCGACCACCGTTGATGCCCTCCACGAGCAGGACATTCGGCACCCCCTGCGAGCGCAGGGCGTCGATGATCGCCTGGTGCCCGGCCCGCCAGAGCTCCCAGGTCTGCGGGTCGGGCCGGGTCACGCTGGCTGGTTCGTTGAACAGCTCGAAAACCACGCCCTGGTCCCGGCTGAAGCGCGGCGCGATGGCCTGCCAGGCCCTCAGGGCGGATGCGCCAGGCATGGTCTCAACGGCTCGCACGCGAGTGCGCCCCTGCCATTGCATCGACAGGAACACGACGAAACCATCGCGACGCGCCAACTGCACCGCTGCCGCCACTTCGTCCAGGTAGTCGGGGCGGTATTGGTGCGACTTGGGATCAAGGAACGGCATGCCGATCTGATAGCGCACTGCATCCCCCCCGAACTGCCGCACCAGATCCATGTTGGCCTGCCCAAAGGAATCGCGGGCCTGCAGGGTGTCGGGATCGCTGTCCCAGCGGGAAGGGATCAAGCGCCCGTAGAACGACAGGCCCGTCGGCACCCAGGGTCGGCAATCGCGCAAGAGCTGCTTGCCGTCGGCAACGCTCACTGCCCCCGGGGGTTGGGCCTCGGCGGCCAGGGTGACCCCGGCCGCCGCGAACAGCACGAGAGGCAGCAGCCTCTGGATCAGACGCCGGCCCAGATTCCCGAGGTTCAAGGCAGGCAGCATGTCAACCCATCCTGTTTCCGTGAAGAATGCCGGCAGGTTACTCCACCCATGGGAGCAGACATGCGCCGCCCCCGGGGGACACAGGGTCAACCGGCCGCGCGCTTGGCCAGGATCTCGAAGGCCGGCAGGGTCTTGCCCTCCAGCACCTCCAGGAAGGCGCCGCCGCCGGTGGAGATGTAGCCCACGTCCTGCTCGATGCCGTACTTGGCGATGGCCGCCAGGGTGTCGCCACCGCCGGCGATGCTGAAGGCGTCACTGGCCGCGATGGCCCGGGCGATGGTCTCGGTGCCGTGGGCGAAGGCGTCGAACTCGAACACGCCCACCGGGCCGTTCCAGACGATGGTGCCCGCGGCCTGGAGCTTGTCGGCCAGGATGGCCGCCGTCTTCGGGCCGATGTCCAGAATCAGGTCGTCGTCGGCCACCTCGCTGGCCGCCTTGACGGTGGCCGGCGCATCGGCGGCGAAGGTCTTGGCGCAAACCACGTCCACGGGGATGGGCACCTCGGCGCCGCGGGCCTTCATGGCCTCGATCACCGCGGTGGCCTCGCCCACCAGGTCCGGCTCGGCCAGGCTCTTGCCGATCTTCAGGCCCGCGGCCAGCAGGAAGGTGTTGGCGATGCCACCGCCGACGATCAGGCCGTCGACCTTGCTCGACAGGCTCTGCAGGATGGTCAGCTTGGTGCTGACCTTGGAGCCCGCGACGATGGCGATGAGAGGCCGCTTGGGGTTGGCCAGGGCCTGGGTGATGGCGTCGATCTCGGCCGCCAGCAGCGGGCCGGCGCAGGCGACCTTGGCGTACTCGGCGATGCCGTAGGTCGTGCCCTCGGCGCGGTGCGCGGTGCCGAAGGCGTCGTTGACGTAGATGTCGCACAGGGCGGCCATCTTCTGCGCCAGCTCGGGGGTGTTCTTCTTCTCGCCGACGTTGACGCGGCAGTTCTCCAGCAGCACGACCTGGCCGGGGGCCACGTCCACACCGTCGACCCAGTTCGCGACCAGCTTCACCTCGCGGCCCAGCAGCTCGGACAGGCGCGCGGCCACCGGGGCCAGCGAGTCCTCGGGCTTGAACGCGCCCTCGGTCGGGCGACCCAGGTGGGAGGTGACCATCACCGCAGCGCCGGCCTGCAGGGCCAGCTCGATGCAGGGCACCGAGGCGCGGATGCGGGTGTCCTCGGTGATGCGGCCTGCGTCGTCCAGCGGGACGTTCAGGTCGGCGCGGATGAACACGCGCTGGCCCGCCACTTGACCTTGGGCGACGAGATCGGCGAAACGGATGACGTTCATGGTGGTATCGAGGAAGACGTGGGTTGGTAACCTGGGTGAAACCGCTATTTTGGCTGCGCTGGCCAGGAAGGCCAAACACCGCCTCGTATATTGAGGCTGGATCCCCCTGCTCACCATGCCCCACCCTCCTGCCGCCGCCCCGTCCGCTCCCGTCCTGCATGTGCTGGGCGAGGGCCTGATGGACTGCTTTGCCGAGCCCGACGGCCGCCTGCGCCCCCGCATGGGCGGCAGCCCCTTCAACCTGGCCCGCGCGGCCGCCCGCCAGGGCCGGGCCGTGCGATGGCTGACGCCCTTCTCCACCGACGCCTTCGGCCAGACCCTGCGGCGTCAGGCGCTGGCTGATGGCATCCTCCCTGGCTCCCCAGTCAGCGCTCTGCCCACCGCGCTGGCGGTGGTGAGCTTCGAAGGCGAAGCCACCCGCTACGGCTTCTACCGCGAGGGCATTGCCGACCGGGACTGGTCGCCCGCGTCGGTACTGGCCGCGCTGGCGGACCACCCGCCCGGCGTGCTGCACACCGGCTCGCTGATGCTGGTGCCGCCGCAGCACGCGGCCACGTTGGCGGTGATGGACGCACTGGCCCAGCGCGGCTGGACGATCAGCCTGGACATCAACCTGCGCCCGCAGCTGGCCGGCGACCTGGCGGACTACCGCGCGGCCGTCTGGGCGGCCCTGGCACGTGCGCATTGGGTCAAGGCCAGCGACGAGGACCTGGCTGTGCTGATGGACCTCCCCCGGCCCCCCCGGCTGGACGAGGCCGAGGCCCTGTGGCCGCGCCTGCAGCGGCCCAGCCACCGCCGGGGCGCCCTCACCTTCGGCGCCCAGGGCGCCTGGCTGACCGTGGCGGGAGACCGTGCCGCCCTGCCGGCCTGTGCCGTGCAGGTGGTCGACACGGTGGGCGCGGGGGACACCTTCTGGGGCACCTGCCTCGCCGACTGGCTGGCCGACCCGGTTGGGGCGACCCGCCCCCAGGTGGAACAGACCCTGCGGCGGGCCTTGCGTGCCGCCGCCCTCAACTGCAGCCGCGCCGGCTGCCAGCCGCCCACCCGGGCCGAGCTCGACGCCGCCGGGGGCTGATCAGCCGCCCCAGCCCAAGCCCAGGTGCAGCACCAGCATGACGGCCGTGCCGCAGACGATGGTGCCCAGGATGTCGCGCCGCCAGGCGAACCAGCCGGCGGCCGCCAGCGCGCCCCACAGCCGCGGTGCCTGCCAGCTGTGGAGCAATTGGCCATGGTCCATCAGCACCTCGGGCGCCACCACGGCCATCAGCGCCGCCAGGGGCGCATAGCGCAGCGCATCGCGCAGCCAGCCGGGCATGGGGATGTCGCGCCGCGGCAGCGAGAAGAAGCCGCGGGTCACGATGGTGATCACCGTCATGCCGATCAGGGTCAGCCAGGTCTCCAGCGGGCTCATCACAGGTCCTTGCGCTGGGCCAGCAGGCGACCGGCCGGGGCCAGGTGGTCCATCACCAGGCCGACAGCCACCGCCGCGGCAATGGCCACCACGATGTTGAGCTTGAGCGGCAAGGCATAAGCCGCCAGGGCCGCGCAGGCCGCCACGGCACCAGCCACCCAGGTGGCACGGTCCACCAGCAGGGTGCCGGTCAGCCCCATCAGCGCCAGCGTACCGGCAAAACCCAGACCCCATTCGGTGGGAATGTGGTTGGCCAACAGGATGCCCAGCACCGAGAAGCCCTGCCAGGCCAGCCAGTTCACGGCCGCACCGCCCCAGAAGAAGGGCCACTGGCCCGCTTGGGGCACCGGATCGGGGTAAGCCTTGATGAACAGGACGTAGTTCAGGTCACCCGCCAGGTAGGCATGGGCCACCTTCTGCCAGAAGGGCCGGTGGCCGAAGTACGGCCGCCAGCCGGCACTGAAGATCACGAAGCGCAGATTGACGCAGGCCGCGGTGGCCCAGACCAGCCACATCGGCGCGCCCTGCACGATCAGCGGCAGGGCCGCCAGTTGGGCACTGCCGGCAAAGACCAGCAAGGTCATGGCCAGCGACAGCGGCACACCCAGGCCGCTCTTGACCATGGCCACGCCTGTCACCAGGCCCCAGGCGCCAATGCCCAGCGAGGCACTGCCCAGTTCCCGGAAGCCCCGGGCAAACGCGGGATCCCGCCACAGTGGCAGGGTCCCGGAGGTGTCGTCATGCATGCCGCCATTGTGGCCGAGGGCTCTTGGCCCCGGTCACCGGCGGGAGGATCAGGCGGGCTTCTTGACCCAGGCGTTGCACCAGCCGTTGGCGTGGATCTGTTTGCGGCCGAACATGGCACAGCCGGCCCATTCGTCACCGGCAGCGCCCTGGAAGAAGCCGCAGTCCGCGCAACGCTGCGAGGGCTGGTGCTTGGGGAACTTGGCGCTGTCGACCTTGGTCGTGTCGTGCTTGTAGCCCAGGGCCACCGCGGTTTCGTCGGTTTCCTCGAGGTGCTTGACCGGCAGGGCGGCCAGGGCCGATTCGGACAGGGCCGCGCCGGCACCGGCCACACCCAGGGCCTGGATCATGAAGACGCGACGGGAGAAGAAGGAAGAGTTCATGCTGCATGCTCCTGCCGGATGGCTGGCCATCCGGCGGGGGGAGGGGACGCACGGTCCCCTCCCCGGTCATCAAAGGGTCAGGATCAGGACAGAGGTCAGTTCTTGGGCAGCTTGAACACCCACATGGTGCCGCCCTGCTCCAGGAAGTTGACCCGCTTGGCCACCTCGCCACCCCACAGCGGCACGGCACCACCCCAGCCCGAGGCCACGGCCACGTACTGCTCGCCGTTCTGCTGCCAGGTGACCGGAGGCGCCACCACGCCGGAACCGGTCTGGAACTGCCAGACCACCTTGCCGGTCTTGGCGTCGGCGGCCTTCAGGTAGCCCTCAGGCGTGCCCCAGAACACCAGGTTGCCCCCGGTGGTCAGCACACCACCCCACAGCGGGGCGTTGTCCTTGACTTCCCAGACGATCTTGCCGGTCTTGGGGTCCACCGCGCGCAGCGCGCCGATGTAGTCCTCGTTGAGCGGCTTGATGGTGAAGCCCGCGCCCAGGTAGGCCGCGCCCTTCTTGTAGGCCACCGGCTCGTTCCAGATCTCCATGCCCCACTCGTTGGACGGCACGTAGAACAGGTGGGTCTGCGGGCTGTAGGCCATCGGCATCTGGTTCTTGCCACCCAGGAAGCCCGGCGCCGCAAACACCTCGCTGCCCTTCTTGCCGTCCGCGCTGCCCGTCGGATCGCCCGGGCGGTTTTCCGGCACGAAGTTCGGGCGACCGGTCTTCAGGTCCACGCCCGAAGCCCAGGTGATCTTCTTGACGAAGGGGAAGGCGTTCTGCAGCTTGCCGGTGGTGGCATCGAGCACGTAGAAGAAGCCGTTGCGGTCGGCCTTGGCGCCCAGGCGCTTGCCATCCTGGTCGAAGGTGATGAACTCGTTGGCGCCGTCGAAGTCCCAGCTGTCGTTGGGCGTGCCCTGGTAGTGCCAGACGATCTTGCCGGTCTTCACGTCGATGGCGACGGTGGAGCAGGAGAACAGGTTGTCACCCTTGCGCAGGTGGCTGTTCCAGGGGGCCGGGTTGCCGGTGCCGAAGTAGGCCAGACCGGTCTTGGGGTCGTAGGTGCCGCCCAGCCAGGTGGCCGCGCCGCCGGTCTTCCACAGGTCGCCCGGCCAGGTCTGGTTGGTCGTGCCGGAGACGCCGTTTTCCTTCTTGGTGCCGTCCTTGTCCCACATGTAGCCCATGTGGCCTTCGACGGTCGGGCGGGTCCAGACCAGCTTGCCGGTCTTGGGGTCACGCGCTTCGACGCGGCCGACCACGCCGAACTCACCGCCGGACACGCCGGTCAGCAGCAGGCCGTTGGCGATGATGGGGGCGGCGGTGGCCGAGTAGCCGGCCGCGTAGTCGTCGATCTTGGTCTTCCAGGCCAGCTCACCGGTGTCCTGCTTCAGGGCCACCAACTGGGCGTCCAGCGTGGCGAAGATCACCAGGTCGTCATACAGCGCAGCGCCGCGGTTGACCACGTCGCAGCAGGGCATGATGCCTTCGGGCAGGCGGTGCTCGTACTTCCACAGCTTCTTGCCGGTGGCCGCGTCCAGCGCATAGAGGCGCGAGTACGAACCGGTGATGAACATCCGGCCGTTGTAGATCACCGGCTGGGATTCCTGGCCGCGCTGCTTTTCACCACCGAAGGAGAAAGCCCACGCGGGGGTGAGCTTGCTGACGTTGGCGGTGTTGATCTTGTTGAGCGGCGAGAAGCGCTGGCCTTGCGGCGTACCGCCCCAGCTCAGCACGTTGCCCGAGGCCGAAGACTCGGTGTCGATCATTTGATCGGTCACGCCAGCGGCGTGGGAAGTGGCGGCGGCAGCCAGGCCGATGGCCATCATCAAGTTCAAGAGGGTCGGTCGCATGTTGTCTCCTCGTGGGTGGACGCCGTCCGGTGGACCGGACTGGCGGTGCGATTGAGCGCTGTCAAACAGCGCAATGTCCGTGCCATGGCCGGGGCCGGATTCCGGGGCCCTTGCGGGACTGCAAGGGCCTGTAACTCCACGGGTTTCCCCGTTCGTCAGATCCTGGGTTGCTACAAGCTCGAACACAGGGTGTCCCAGGTCGACGCGTCGCAGCGGGACAGCCGGCTCAGGCCGCGAGCCCGGGCCAACCCGCACTGGACCAGCGGCGACCGGCTTTGTCGATGGTCATCACCCCCACCCCCCAGTCCCGCGCCACCGTCGCGGCGCCTTGCGGCCCGGCCATGAAGACGACCTTGGTCAGCGCATCGGCCAGCGCGCCCTCGCGCGCCAGCACGCTGACCTCGGCCAAGGCCGGCGGCGAATCGCCGGTGCGCGGATCCAGGATGTGGTGGTGTCGGAAGTCCGGCGTGAAGCAGCTCGGGTTGTCCGCCGAGGTGGCCAGGCAGGCGCCCTGCAGCCCCACCCGGTCCACCCAGGCGTCGGCCTGGCGCGGGTCGGCCACCGCCAGCGTCCAGGGTTGGCCCTTGGCGTTGCGCCCCTGGGCTGCCCATTCACCGGCATCGACCAGGGCGTGGACCACACCGTGGCGCTGGAGCAGCCGCGCCGTCAGGTCGGCCGCATGGCCCTGCGCGATGCCGTTGAGCGTGACCCCCATGCCCGGCCGCGCCAGGCGGATCTCGTCCTCGCCCAACTGCAGCCCCCGCCAGCCCACCTGGGCCCGGACGGTCTCACGCTCGGCGGTGGTGGGCAGTCGCCCGGCCTGGCGGCAGCGGTCGTACAGGGCCCACAGCGGCTGCACCGTGACGTCGAAACTGCCACCGCTGCGCGCCGAAATCTCCTGAGCGCGGCGCAGCAGACCCAGCAGCTCGGCCGGCGGGCGGGCCAGCCGGCCGTCGCGGTTCAGGCGCGAGAGCGCACTGTCCGGGTCGAACAGGTTCATCTGCTCGTGCAGGCGCTGCAGCAGGGCCACCGCGGCGTCCAGCGCCTCGCGCAGGCGGGCGGGGTCCGTGTGGGCGGCCTGCAAGCTCAGCGTGGTGCCGAAGCCCACCAGCGAACGGGTGTCCCAGTGCAGGGGCTCGGTGGACGCCGCGGCGCGGGCGGCCGGCACGGCCCCTGGGGCCAGCAGCGTCGCCAGGGCGCAGCGAAGGAACTGTTGTCGGCGCATGGCAAGCCTCGCGGGGGGTTTCAGGCCGGGGCGCGGCCGGGCCGCTGGGCCGGCAACGCGCGGATCGGGATCACCCGCTGGCGCGCCTGGGCGATCAGCGGGGCGCAGCGGGCCGGGTCGTCGTGGATGGCCACGCAGTCCAGGCACTGGAAGCACTCGGCGTAGTCCACCGTGCCCTCGGGCGCGATGGCCTGGTAGTGGCAGCGGTGACGGCAGGTCTGGCAAGGTGTGCCGCACTCCATGCGCCGGGCGATCCAGTCCCAGCGGCGCAGCTGGCCCAGCAGGGCCAGGCCCGCGCCCAGCGGGCACAGGTAGCGGCAGAAGCCCTTGTAGAGAAAGAGCGACAGGGCCAGCAGCGCCACCGCCCAGGCCACCGCCGGCCAGGCGCGCTGGAAGCCCAGGGTGATGGCCGTCTTGAAGGGCTCGAACTCCACCACCCGGTCCACCCAGGCCCCATGCACCGGCGCCACGGCGGCCACGCCGACGATCCCCGCCAGCACGATGTACTTCAGGCGCTTGAGGCGCCGGTCCCAGGCCATGCGCAGGCGCCGGGGCTTCAGGCCCAGGCGTTGCCCCAGCATCGCCACCAGCTCCTGGAAGGCGCCGAAGGGGCACAGCCAGCCGCAGAAGGTGCCACGGCCCCACAGCACCAGGCTCACCGCCACCACGGCCCACAGCGCCACCGTCATCGGGTCGAGCAGGAAGAAGCCCAGGCCGCGCCCTTCGCGCAGGGCCTGGATGAAGGCGGTGAGGTTGACGATGGAGAGCTGCCCCTGCGCCCACCAGCCGATGAAGCCCAGCGTGAAGAGCAGGAAGCCCACCCGCGCGCGCGGCAGCCAGTGTGGCCGGCTCACCCACACCGAGGGCCGCAGCAGCGCGCCGCCGAGCAGGGCCAGCGCCACCGCCAGCACAGCCAGGTCCACCCAGCGGCTCTTCCAGGCCGCCACCCACGGCGCCTGCGGCGGCTCGGGGCGGATCAGCTGGTCCTCGGGCAGGCTGTAGCGCAGCGTGAAGTCGCGGGCGATCTTCTCGACAAAGCCCGAACCCTTGACGCGCACCACCCGCAGACCGAAGTCCAGCGGCTGGCCCGGGTCCAGGCCGGCCGCGCCGATGACACGCATCACCTTGGCATCGCGCGTGTTCCAGCCGGGCGGCAGCTTCAGCGGCTCGTCCAGGTCCAGGTCGCGCAGCTCGATCGAGAGCTCGCCCTGGTGCAGATTCAGGCGGTCGGGCACGGCGCCGCGGGTGAAGTCGTCGCCCACGAAGCTGTAGCCCGACAGCGGCACCACCAGCAAGGCATGGTCGCCCGGGTCGAGCCGGCCCTTCAGGTGGTCCCAGCCGGCCTCGCTGAGCAGGTTGCGGCCCACCAGCGGCGCGCTCAGCCAGGCCACCGCCACTTCCGCCAGCGGCGGCGCGCCCGGCGGCACCGATTGCTCCACGCCGCTGCCGGCAAAGGCCTTCTCGCCCTCGGCCGCCCCCACCGTCAGCACGCGGAGCAGGCCCGCGCGCTGCAGGGCGACGGCATCCATCGGCTGCCAACGGTCCTCGCGCACCCGGGCCAGGCTGGCCGGATCGGCCCCGCCGGCCCAGCCCATCTTGGCCCGGGCCACCTGCAAGGCGGCCGACAGCACGCTCTGGTTGACGATGCGCACCGAGGCGGTGGCCTTGGCCACGCCATCGAAGGTGACGTTGGCGCTGGTGGCCTGCACGCCGCGCGGCCCCGGCCCACCGATGCGCACCGACTGGCGCAACGACAGGCCCTTGTACTGTTCGACAAAGTGCAGCAGCGGTGCCGGCCCCAGGCCATCGACGAAGACCGGCTCATGCTGCGACACCACCTGCACATCGACCAGGCGGCCCTGCGGGTCCAGCACGATCAGCAGGTCCACCGGCGTGCCGGAGAAGCCCGGCAGCGCCGCGAAATCTACCGACTCGAAGACATAGCCGGCCAGGGAGCGGGAGGTGGTCTCCGGCCGGAACACCGGCCAGACCGGCAGCTGCGCATCGCGCTCGCCCAGCACCAGCGGGGCCGGCAGACGGGCCTGCAGCGCGGCGGCGTCCAGTTGGCCAGCCCAGCCCGGCAGGCTGGCCAGCAGCAGCCACACCGACACCCAGGCCGCCACCCAGTGGCGGGCGATGGCGCCCAGGCGGCGCAGCAGGCTCACGATCACCCGCTCTCCCCTCATCCCGCCAGCCCCCGGCCACCGGCCCGCCCCAAACCGCGCTGCGGGTCGTAGGCCCAGCAGGCCAGCGCGAAACAGACGACCAGCGTGCCCAGCACGATCCACGGCGACGCCCCGGCCGACTGGCCGTGGAAGGCAAAGCGCATCCATTCGACCGCGTGGGTGAAGGGGTTGAGCTCGGCCACCCGGCTCACCCACTGCGCGCCGGAGGACTGCAGCTTCCACAGCGGATACAGCGCGGTGGACAGGAAGTACAGCGGGAAGATCACGAAGTTCATCGCGCCAGCGAAGTTCTCCAGCTGGCGCACCGTGACCGACAACAGCAGGCCCAGCGCGGCCAGCATCAGCGCACTGACCAGCAGCGCCACCAGGCCGCCCAGGGCCGCCAGCGGATGCCAGGGCAGCGTGGTGCCCATGGCGGCCGCCACCGCCAGAAAGGCCGCCACCTGCACCAGGCTCAGCACCGCGGCGGCCAGCAGCCGCGCGCCCAGCAGCAGCGGGCGCGGCAGCGGCGCGGTCAGCAGCAGGCGCATCAGGCCCATCTCGCGGTCGTAGACCAGCGCCAGCGAGGACTGCATGCCGTTGAAGAGCATCACCATGCCCATCAGGCCCGGCAGCACATAGGTGTCGTAGGGCACGGCGTCGCCATAGGGCGCGGTGGGCTGGGCGCCCAGGTCGTGGCGGAAGCCCGCGGCAAACACCGCCAGCCACAGCAGCGGCCGCACCAGGGCCGAGACCAGGCGGCCACGCTGCTGCACGAAGCGCTGCAACTCCCGGCCGACGATGGCCCCGATGGCGCCGGCGGCATGGGCCAGCGGCGCGCGGCGGCGCAGCGGTGGCGTGAGCACGGTGGCGGGATGGGGTGAGCGCATGGGGGGAACCGCGGACGGGGGCAACAACGGGAAGGTTCGGCGCCGACTCAGTGCTGAGTGGCCCGGAGGAAGGCCGCTTCCAGGGTCTGGCCGCCCAGCCGCTGGGTGACCACCTCGGGTGGGCCATCGGCCAGCAGGTGGCCGTGGTGCAGCACCAGCACGCGGTCGGCCTGGGCCGCCTCGTCCACCAGGTGGGTGGCCCACAGCACGGTCAGGCCCTGCTCGCGCACGCCGGCCTGCAGATCGGCCAGCAGCTCCTGGCGCGAGCGTGGGTCCAGGCCCACGGTGGCCTCGTCCATCAGCAGCAGGGCGGGCCCGTGCAGCAGGGCGCGCGCCAGCTCCACCTTGCGGCGCTGGCCGCCAGAAAGGGTTCGCGCCGGCAGATCCAGCTGCTCGGTCAGGCGAAAGCGCTGGGCCAGCGCGGCAATACCCGCCTCGGCGTCGGCCGCCAGCAGCCCCTGCAGGCGTGCGTGAAAACGCAGGTTGCGTCGCACGGTCAGGTCCAGGTCCAAGGACGGCTGCTGGAACACCACGCCCAGCCGGGCCAGGGCCGCACAGGGCTGGCGGGCCAGGGAGCAGCCGGCCACCGTCACCTCGCCCTCGTCGGCCGCGTACAGGCCGCTGAGCACCTGGAACAGCGTGCTCTTGCCAGCGCCGTTGGGGCCCAGCAGCGCGGTGAAGCTGCCCGGCGCGATGTCCAGGTTCAGGTCATCCAGCGCCACCAGCGCGCCATAGCGCTGGGTCAGGCCGCGCACGCTCAGCATGCGGCCGCCGGCGCGGAGGCCAGGTCCGACAGGCCGTCGGCACTGAGCGCCAGCGACGCCGCATCGCCCCGGAAGACCAGCCCGCCCGCCTTGGCCGCGCCGGGCACGAAGCGCAGCGGTGCACTGGCCGGCTCGGCACGGTGGCGGGCCCCGTCCAGCACCGCGTCGATCAGGCCACGCGCCGGGCTCTTGGGGCAAACCGGGTCGGTGGCCGCGGCGTTGCCCGTCACCAGGAAGGCCTGGCAGCGGCAGCCGCCCAGGTCGGTGTGGCGATCGTCACAGCCGGCACAGGTGGGGTCCATCCAGCCCTGGCCGCGGTAGGCGTTGAAGGCCGCACTCTCGACCCAGGCCTCGCGCACCGGGGTGTCACGCAGGTTGGGAAAGTCCAGGCCCGGCAGCATGCGCGCGCTGTGGCAGGGCAGCGCCACGCCATCGGGCGCCACCACCAGGAAGACCGCCCCCCAGCCGGCCATGCAGGGCTTGGGCTTGGCATCGGCGTAGTCGGGCGACACCCACAGCACCTTCATGCGCGAGACCCCGCGTTCGCGGTAGGCCATGACCATGGCTTCGGCGTCGCGCAGTTCGTCTCGCGTGGGCATCAGGGCCTCGCGGTTGAGCCAGGCCCAGCCGTAGTACTGGGTGTTGGCCAGCTCCAGGTAGTCCGCACCCATGCGCTCGGCCATCTCGATGATGCGGCCCACATGCGGCAGGTTGAAGCGGTGCATCACGCAGTTGAGCACCATGGGGTAGCCCAGCGACTTGATGATGCCGGCCACCTTGTTCTTGAGCTCGAAAGTGCGGGTGGAGCTGATGAAGTCGTTGAGCTCGCGGGTGGAGTCCTGGAAGGACAGCTGGATGTGGTCCAGCCCCGCCTCCTTCAGGGCGCGGGCACGGGCCTCGGTCAGGCCGATGCCGGAGGTGATGAGGTTGGTGTAGAAGCCCAGGCCGTGGGCGTGGGCCACCAGCTCTTCCAGGTCCTCGCGCAGCAGGGGCTCGCCGCCGGAGAAGCCCAGCTGCACCGCGCCCATGGCACGGGCCTCGGCCAGCACGCGCTTCCAGGTGGCGGTGTCGAGCTCCTGGTCGTGGCGGGCGTAGTCCACCGGATTGGAGCAAAAGGCGCAGTGCAGCGGGCAGCGGTAGGTCAGCTCGGCCAGCAGCCAGAACGGCGGCTTGACCGAGGCCTGGGCAGCGGGTGGGAAGGGTGCCATCTCGGTGTCCTGCAGCAGGCTGCGTTCAGACCAGCCAGCCGCGCTCGCCGGCCTGGCCCAGAAAGGCCTGCACGTCGTCCGACAGCCCGCTCTGCTGGAAGCACTGCTCCAGGTCGGCGATGATGGCCGCCACGTCGCGCTGGCCGTCGCAGCGGCGCAGGATCTCGGCCGCCGGCGTGTTGAGCCGCACCATGCCCTCGGGGTAGAGCAGCACCCAGGCTTCCTGGGCCGCCTCGTACTGCAGACGGAACAGCGGTGCGATGCGGGGCGAGACCGACAGCGGCAGGGCGGGGTTCATGGGCGGCGCTCCTCGGGCAGGTCGTCGGGGTAGGCGCGCTCGATCGCGTCGAGCATGCACCACAGCACATCGAGCTTGAAGTCCAGAATCTCCAGGGCCCGCTCCTGGCGCGCGCGGGTGCTGCACCAGCGGCGCGCCACTTCCAGGCCGTGCTCCACGTCGCGCGTGGCCAGCGGGATTCGGCTGCGGAAGTAGCCCAGGCCTTCGGGCTGGATCCAGGGATACAGCGAGGGCCAGCCGGCCAGGCGGTCGGCGTGGATGCGGGGCGCGAACATCTCGGTCAGCGAGGAGATGGCCGCCTCTTCCCAGGGCGACTGGGCGGCGAAGTTGACATAGGCATCGACCGCGAAGCGCACGCCGGGCTGCACATGCCGGTGGCTCCAGAGGTCCTCGCGGGCCAGGCCGGTGGCCTCGCCCAGGCGGCTCCAGGCCTCGATGCCGCCGGCGTTGCTGCCCTCGTAGTCGCCCCGGCCGTCGTGGTCCAGGATGCGCTCGAGCCAGCGGCGACGTTCCTCGCGGTCCGGGCAGTGGGCCAGCACGGCCGCGTCCTTCTGCGGGATGCGGACCTGGTAGTAGAAGCGGTTGGCCACCCAGCCGCGCACCTGGAAGGGCGCCAGCTCGCCGCGGTTGAGCCGGCCGTTGAAGGGGTGGTGGATGTGGTAGCGCGATTCACGCGCGCGCAGCCGGGCTTCGAACTCGGTCCAGGCCCAGGGGGCGCGTTCGTCGAATGCGGGGGGGGCGCTGTCAAAAACCAGGGCGTTCACAGCGTGATCTCCATGCCGTCGTAGGCCACCTCGACACCGCTGGCGGTCAGCAGGGCGCGCTGCGCGCTGCCTTCGTCCAGGATGGGGTTGCTGTTGTTGATGTGGATGAGCACCTTGCGGCGCGCCAGGGTGGTCTGCAGCACTTCCAGCATGCCGGGGCACCCGGGTCGGCCGGTCTGCGGCAGGTGCCCCATTTCGGCGGCGGGCTTGCTGCTCAGGCCGGCGGCCTGCATCTCGTCCTCGCGCCAGAAGGTGCCGTCCACCATCAGGCAATCGGCCCGGCGCATCCAGCCCAGCTCCAGCTCGCCCACCTCGGCCAGGCCGGGGGAATAGAACAGGGTCTGGCCATCGCGCCGATCCTCGATCAGCAGGGCGATGTTGTCGCCCACCACCTGCTCGCGGCGGTGCGGCGAATACGGCGGTGCCTTGCCGGGAATGGCCACGGCGGTGAAGGACAGGTCCTCGAAGCCGGGGATCTCGAATTCGGCGCTCTGCTGCTCGGCGCCCACGGGCACCATGTGCCAGCGGGTGCCGCAGTAATGCTCCAGCACATTGAGCAGGGGCAGGCCGGTGGTCAGGTCCTCGAACACGCAGGGCGTGGCGTAGAGGTTGATGCGCGGGCCTTCGCGCAGGCCCAGCAGGCCGGTGACGTGGTCGATCTGCGCATCCATCAGCACCACCGCCTCGATGGGGGTGTGGCGCAGCCCGTGGCGCGGGTGCAGCTGAGGATGCTGGCGGATCTGGGTGCCGATGTCCGGGGAAGCGTTGAGCAACACCCAGCGCTCGCCGTCAGGCGAGACGGCGATGGAGCTCTGGGTGCGGGCCTGGGCGCTGATCTGGCCCTGCCGCTGGCCGGCACACAGGGCGCAGTTGCAGTTCCACTGCGGGAAGCCGCCACCCGCGCCGGAGCCGAGCACAAGGATTTTCATGGGAAGACACCGGAGAGATTCGGAAGGTGGGGGGCTGCAGTGGCCGTCAGCAGACCCTGGCAGCCGCCCCCGGGAACAGGCCTGCGCTCAGCGCGCGGCGATGTACATCGTGATCTCGAAGCCGAAACGCAGGTCTTGATAGGCGGGGGTGGTCCAGGTCATGGTTGTCTCCATCAGGGTCGGTCTTGTTCCGGTGCGGGCCCATCCCGCGCCGGACACCTTCCCTTTTGCAAAGCCCATGCCCCCTTGCCGAGATTGCGGCGGGCTTAGGGGTTCATCCCGAGCCCACAGCCCGCTTCGTCCACCAGGACGTCTGGACGCCCCGGGTTTGCCTGCATGCCGGACAAGATGCCGGCCCCCGCCTCCCGGCGGGGTATCTGTCCAGGCTGTACCAGGGTGGGACAGCCGGGTGACAGGCCGGCGTTGCTGGCACAGGGTTGTCCCGTGCCGGCAGATTGCTCAGGGCTTCTGGGCCCAGCGCAGCTTGCGGTAGATGGTGTTGCGGCTGATGCCCAGCTGCTTGGAGGCCAGGGAGATGTTGCCCTGCGCAGCCTCGACCGCGGCGCGGATCAGGTCGATCTCGGCCTCACCCAGGGTGCGCGGCCCCGCAGGGGTCGGCGCCTCGGCCGCCGTCTGTGCCGCAGCGGGCTGCGGCATGCGCGCCGCAGGCGCCGCAGCAGCCCCCCAGGCCGGGACCGGCTCCGAGATGCCGGAGCCGGCATAGGCCGACGCGGGCGGCGGCGCCGGCACCAGCCAGGATGGCTCCTGCGCCGAACTGGCCGGCGGCGTCTGCCGCCGCACGTCGTCGAGGAAATCGTCCGACAGGTGCTGTTCGGTGATCTGCGGCTCGCCGGCCGCCATCACCGCGGCCGTGCGCAGCACCGTGGCCAGCTGGCGCACATTGCCGGGCCATTGGTAGCGCAGGAAGAGCGCCATCACCGCCGGGCTGATCTGCAGGTCGCCGCCCACGCCCAGCGTGCTCAGAATGCGCCGGGCCACCACCGCAAGGTCGCTGCGGTCACGCAGGGCCGGCAGGCGGACCACCAGGCCGTTGAGGCGGTAGTAGAGATCCTCGCGGAACTTGCCCTGCTCGATCATGCCGCGCAGGTCGCGGTGGGTGGCGCTGACCACCGAGATGTCCACCGGGATGGACTTCTGGCTGCCCAGCGGCGTGACGCAGCGCTCCTGCAGCACGCGCAGCAGGTGGGCCTGCAGGCCCAGCGGCATGTCACCGATTTCATCGAGGAACAGGGTGCCGCCGTTGGCCTGCAGGATGCGGCCCGTGGCCCCCTTGCGGCGCGCGCCGGTGAAGGCCCCCTCTTCGTAGCCGAACAGCTCAGCCTCGATCAGTGTCTCGGGAATGGAGGCGCAGTTGACCGCCACGAAGGGCTGCTTGGCACGGTGCGAGTCCTGGTGGACGGCGCGCGCCAGCAACTCCTTGCCGGTGCCGGTCTCGCCCAGGATCATCAGCGGGATGTCCCGGTTGAGGATGCGCTGCACCTTGCGCACCACCGATTCGATCTGCGCGTCGCCGGTGGCCAGGTAGTGCAGGCCGGAGAGCCGGGCCTCGTTGGCGCCGGCCTCCATTCGGGCCCGTTCGTCGAGCCCGGCGGCAACGGCCTGGCGCTCGACCGACGACTCCATCGCCTGGGGCGGGACCGCCATGGGCAAGGGCTCGGCCAGGCCCGTCAGGCGCTGCAGCGCGCCGGTGACGCGGGGGCTGGCATGCAGCAGGCGGCCGTTGGGCAGCTGCAGGCGCATGGGCTGCGCCAGCGGGGCCCGCAGGTGGTCCACCAGCACGCCCAGGTTGATGTTGAAGAGGCTGTCCAGGGTGTGCAGGCGCACCGAGGCGCTGCTCATGTCCAGCAGATCCAGCGCGGCCCGGTTGGCCCCCTGGATGCGGCCATCGGCCCCCACCACCAGAATGCCCTCGAGCAGGGTGCCGATGAACTCGGGCCGGATGTGGAAATGCAGCCGCACCCGGTCTCCGCTGTCATCGGTCAGCCAGTGGTTCTCGATCATGCGGGCCGACATGCGCACCAGACCCATGGTGTGCTGGTGGTAGGTGCGCTGATCCCCGCTGACGTCCAGCACGCCCAGGATGTTGCCCCGCGGGTCGAAGATGGGTGCGGCCGAGCAGGTCAGGAAGCTGTTGATGTGCATGAAGTGCTCGGCGGCATGGACCAGCGTGGGCCGCTCCTCCACCAGCGCCGTGCCCACCGCGTTCGTGCCCTTGGACTGCTCGGCCCAGTTCACGCCCGGAGACAGGGCCACCTTGTTGGCCCGGGCCATGAAGCTGTCGTCGCCCACCGTGTGCAGGATGGTGCCTTGCGCATCGGTCAGCACGATCATGCTGTCGGTGTTGACGATCTGCTCGAGCAGCAGTTCCATCACCGGGGCGGCACGGCTGAACAGGCGCAGGTTGCGCTCCTGGGCCAGGTTCAGGTCACCGCGCAGCATGGGCTCGTAGTCGGGCCGCTCCACCCGGGACAGCCCCAGGGCCGCACAGCGCAGATGGGACTGCTCGATGCGCTCCAGGTGGGCCTGGGCCAGGTCCTGCGGCATGGCCACCGGGGCCGTCCAGCCCCCCGCGAAAGCGCCCGTCCGGTCTCCGGCCGGGGCATTGCCCGTCGACATGGTCATGTGTGTTCTCCTGCCGCCCGCACGCGGGCTTGTCTCCGTCTTGTCCCGGGTCAACCCTGAGAGGATCTGTCCTCCAGGAGCGCGGAACTGTTCATTCCTGCAACAGGTTCTGATGGCTTTCAGAGACCTGTCCGACAGGTGCTTGACCGCACCGCCCATGCCTGCGCCACGCTCAGTGGCAGAGGTATTGAAGCAGATGCCTGGGTCGGTGGGAATCGGTGCAACAACTGTTCCTGCGTGAAGCATTTGGCCATGGCACATGGTTTGCCTTCGCTCAGGGCACGGTACCCCGACATCGACAACAGGAGACAAGCCACATGACCTCGACCGTTTCCCGCAACCGACTCCATCCCTTGGCACGCTGGGCACGCATGGGCGCGCTGCTGTGCAGCCTGGGCGCTGCCGGCCTGGCCGCCTGGGCCCATGGCGACGTGACGCCCCAACCCATCGACACCACTGGCCTGCCCAACCTGGGCGAGGGCTGGCGCACCGAGAATCCGTTCAGCGGCAACGAGCTGGCCATCAAGATCGGCACCTCGGGCTTCAACCAGAACTGCGCCCGCTGCCACGGCCTGGAGGCCATCTCCGGCGGCATCGCCCCCGACCTGCGCCGCCTGGACAACGACTGCGTGGGCATGCCCGACGCCGACCAGCGCAAGGCCTGCAAGACCGAGATGGACGAGTACTTCATCACCACCGTCCGCCATGGGCGCACCCGCAACGGCGCGGTCTACATGCCGCCGTTCGAAGGCGTGCTGAGTCAAGAGGCCCTGTGGACCATCAAGTCCTACCTCGAAACCCGCCGCGAAAAGCCCATGCCCTGAGCGGGCCGGAGGTCCAGTCATGCACACCACGAACCCTGGCCGCCGCGCCCTGCTGCGCGGCCTGGCCGCCGTCGCCCTGACGGCGCCAATGTGGCCTGCCGCGGCCACCACGCTGGCCCAGGTGCGCGAACGCGGCACCCTGAAGGTCGGCATCTACAACGACATGCCACCGTTCCACCAGAACGGCAAGGGCATCGACGTCGACGTGGGTCAAGCCCTGGCCGACGCGCTCGGGGTGAAACTGGCGCTGCTGCCGTTCACCGCCGATGAAAACATGAACGACGACCTGCGCAACATGGTTTGGAAGGGGCATTACCTGGGCTACGGCCCGGCGGATGTGCTGCTGCATGTGCCGGTGGACGCGCCGCTGATGGATGCCAACCCGCAGACGCTGATCTTCGGCCCCTATTGCCGCGAGAAAGTTGCCATTGCGCGGCGGCTGTCCGAACTGCCCCGGCTCGACACCCTCACCCCGCTGGTCGGCCAGCCGGTGGCCGTGCCGGGTCAGACCCTGGCGGGCTGGTTGTTGATCGGCGCCAACGACGGCATGCTGCGAGACACCCTGCGCACCCAATGGAAGGATGGCACCGAGGCGGCCCGGGCCCTGAGCCAGGGCGAAGTGGTGGCCGCGGCCGGCCTGGCCTCCGAGCTGCAGAGCGTGCTGCAGGACGACCCACGTTTTGCGATCACCCCCCTGCCCATGCCCCAGGCCCCGCGCGATGGCTGGGCCGTGGGCCTGGCCGTCAAGCGCGATGCCGAGGACCTGGCCGGTGCCCTGAGCGCCGCGCTGGCCCAGATGACCCAGGATGGCCGCCTGCGCCAGATCTTTGCGAAGCAACATGTGACGTGGCAGGCCGCCTGAGCCCGCACCGAACCCCAACCCCGAGGAGACACACGATGACCCGATCCCTGCTTCTGCTGGCAGCCGCCCTGCCGGTGGCCCTGGCCCAGCCGGCCCTGGCCGCCAATGACAACGACGCCGTGATGAAGGCCCTGGCCAGCAAGAGCGGCTGCTTCACCTGCCACCACATCGAGCCGGGCTCCAAAGGCCCCAACGGCATGGCCCCGGTGGGACCGGACTGGCAGGACGTGGCCGACAAGTACCGCGGCAACCCGGACGCGCTGGATGCGCTGACCCACACGGTGATGACGGGTTCCAACCCCTACGCCAGCCACTGGAAGGGCCGCGTGAGCGGTCTGGCCATGCCGCCCAATGCGGTGGCCGTGACCGAAGCCGACGCGCGTCGACTGGTGCAGTGGATTCTGTCGATGCCACCCAAGCAGTGAACATCGGGCAGGGCCGCCCGCCCGCGGGACCCAGGCCCTGCCGGTCCGCCCGGGCCCTCAGTGCGAGGCGCGGGCGCCCGCCTTGTCCGGGGTGGTGGCGTCGCCGCCATCCGCAGTGCTTTGGCTCCCGTCACCGCCCTCGCCGCCCGAATCGGGTTTGGGCTTGGGCTTCGCGAGGTCTTCCGGCTTGAGCTGCGGTGTGACGGCGTCGAGCTTGTTCTCCCGCATGTACTCGTCCATCTCGCGCCAGCCGGCGTAGACGGCGGCCTTGTCGGCCTTGCGGTTGAGCAGGTAGCAATCCTCGATGGCACGCCCGCCATTGCGGCAGGCGCCGCCAATGGCCTTGCCCTCGGCCTCGCGCTTCTCGGACTGCACCTTGGGCGTGTCGATGCCCAGCTGGTCACAACCGGACAGCAGGACGAGCACGGCAAGGGCAGAGAGGACGGAACGCATTGCGGGACCTTGAAAGCCAACAGGGAACGGTCGCCCGTTCCCTGCTCTTATCGGCCCGCCCGGCCGTGAACTTGAGCCCCGCCGGGGCCGCAGAACGCCCCGCCGCCCTCAGGCCCGCCGGCCCTGCGCCTGGGCCAGCGCCATCAGGCGCTCCACCCGCTCCTCGGTGGAGGGGTGGGTCGAGAACAGGCCGCTCAGGCCCCGCCCGGACAGCGGGTTCATGATCATCATCTGGGCCGTCTCGGGATGGGCTTCCGCGGTCTGCAGCGGGATGCCCTGCGCGTAGCGATGGATCTTCTGCAGCGCGCTGGCCAGCGCCATCGGGTCGCCCGAGATCTCGGCGCCGCCGCGGTCAGCCTCGAACTCGCGGGCCCGGCTGATGGCCATCTGGATCAGGCTGGCCGCGATCGGCGCCAGGATCATGACCAGGATCGAAACGATGGGGTTGACGGGCCGTCCCTCCTCGTCCCGCCCCCCGAAGATCATCGCGAAGTTGGCCAGCATGCCGATGGCACCGGCCATCGTCGCGCTGATGGTGGAGATGAGGATGTCGCGGTGCTGTACGTGCGCCAGCTCGTGGGCCATCACGCCGCGCAGCTCGCGCTCGGTCAGCACCCGCAGGATGCCGGTGGTGGCCGCCACCGCCGCGTGCTGCGGGTTGCGGCCGGTGGCAAAGGCATTGGGCGCGTCTTCGTTGATCAGGTAGACCCGCGGCATCGGCAGGCCGGCGTTGGCCGCCAACTCCTGCACCAGACGGTAGAACTGGGGCGCGGTCTGGGCATCGACCTCCTGCGCGTTGTACATGCGCAGGACCATCTTGTCCGAGAACCAGTAGCTGAAGAAGTTCATGCCCAGCGCCAGCAGCAGGGCCAGCACCATGCCCTGCTGGCCACCCAGCAGGCGGCCGATGACCATGAACAGCGCGGTGATGGCGGCCATCAGGACGGCCGTCTTCATCAGGTTGAACATTGTGGTGGGTCCTTTTCAGGCGAACGGCAGTGAATGTTCTGCTGAGATGCGGACGGAAGGTCGAAGTTCAACCCGCCCGCCCCGTCCGGCCCGCAGTGCAGCGGACTCAGTGGCGCTGCGAGACCGGCGGCGCCGGCTCGACCAGCGAAGCCCCCAGCAGTTGCGGACGGGCCTGCAACAAGGCCGACGCCGGCAGCCGCTTGCCGCCGGGCCGCTGGATCTGGCTGATCTCCAGCCCGCCCTGCCCACAGGCCACGGTGAAGCGCTCCGGCGTGACCGACACCACGGTGCCCGGCACACCCTGCACCTCGGGCCGGCAGCGCGCCTGCCAGAGCTTCACCACCTCGCCTTCGCAGACGAAGCTGGCCCCCGGGAAGGGGTCGAAGGCCCGCACGCGGCGCTCGATCACCGCCGCCGGCAGCTGCCAGTCGATGGCGCTCTCGGCCTTGTCGATCTTGTGGGCGTAGCAGACGCCCTCGGTTGGCTGCGGCACGGCCACCAACTGCTGGGCCTGGGCCAGGTGAAGGGCCTGGACGATCAGGCGCCCGCCCAATGCGGCCAAGCGGTCGTGCAGCGTGGCCGTGGTGTCCTCGGGGCGGATGATCTCTTCCATCGCCAGCAGCATGTCGCCGGTGTCCAGGCCCTCGTCCATCTGCATCACGGTGATGCCGGTGGTGGCGTCCCCTGCCTCGATGGCCCGGTGGATCGGCGCTGCCCCACGCCAGCGGGGCAGCAGCGAGGCATGGATGTTCAGGCAGCCCAGGCGCGGCCACTGCAGCACCCAGGCAGGCAGGATCAGGCCGTAGGCCGCCACCACCATCACGTCGATGGCGGCAGCCTCCAGCGCCAGGCGAGCCGCCTGGGCATCTTCCGGATAGCGGCCGTCGAGCCTCAGGCTGCGGGGCTGGGCGATCTGGGCACCCATGTTCAGGCCCAGTTGCTTGACGGGCGAGGGCGAGAGCTTCATGCCGCGCCCGGCCGGCCGGTCCGGCTGGGTCAGCACCAGAGGCACCACGTACCCGGCGTCGTGCAGGGCCTGCAGGGCCACCGCGGCAAATTCCGGCGTGCCGGCAAAGGCCACGCGCAGTGCGGTGCCCGGAGAGGGTTCAAGCATGGCGGCCCCTCAGCGATGCTTCTGTTCTTCGCGGCTGCGCTTGAGCATCTTGGCCTTGATGCGCTCCCGCTTGAGCGGGCTGAGGTATTCGACGAAGACCTTGCCCATCAGATGGTCCATCTCGTGCTGCACGCAGACGGCTGCCAGACCCTCGACCGCCATCTCATAGGTCTGGCCATTGCGATCCAGAGCCCGCACCGTCACCTTGGCGTGGCGCTGGACAGCGTCATAGATCGTCGGCACGGACAGGCACCCCTCGTCGCCCACCATCATCTCCTCGCTGACGGTGACCAGCTCGGGGTTGATCAGCACCCGGGGCTCGTCGCGCTCTTCGGAGGTGTCCATCACGATGACCCGCTGGTGCACATCCACCTGGGTCGCAGCCAGGCCGACGCCTTCGGCCTCGTACATCGTCTCCAGCATGTCATCGACCAGCTGACGCAGACGGTCGTCCACCTCCTTCACCGGAGCGGCCACGGTGTGCAGTCGGGGATCGGGATAGCGAAGGATGGAAAGCTGAGCCATGGAAGCAGGGAAAGACGGAAATGGAGGGGCCGAAGCGACCCGGCACTGTGGAATCTGTGCAACGTCCGGTTTCAAACCCAGCCAAGGGGCGTGAGTTTCGTCGTACCGATTTCATTGCGACATCAAGGGTTTAGGGGCAGAATTTGCCAGACTTTCTCATGATTGCCCCGAGCTGTGTCTGGTCTTGCCGTGCATTTGAGGCACGCAGGCTCGACAACAGGATTGTTGCACCGTCACCGATTTCCGGCTCATCGCCCGGGAGTGTCCATACATGAGCCGCACGCTTGCTCGCACCGCCGTTTCCGCTTCCCTGCTGGCCCTGGGCCTTGGCAGCCTGACGGCCGTCCCGGCCTGGGGTGCCAACTACCCCATCACGCCGGGGCAGCGCGCCACCGCCCAGGAAGTGGCTCAGGCCGGTGTTCCGCTGTCCGAGCTGGCACCCAGCGCCCCCGACACCTACACCGTCAAGAAGGGCGACACCCTGTGGGATATCTCCAAGCTCTACCTGCGCAAGCCTTGGCGCTGGCCCGAGCTGTGGGGCATGAACATGCAGGAGATCCGCAACCCTCACCTGATCTATCCCGGTCAGGTGCTCTACCTGGACAAATCCAATGGCCGCGCCCGGCTGACCCTGGCCCGGCCGGTGTCTTCGGCCGAGGACGGCAAGCTGTCGCCCCAGGTGCGGGCCGAGGCGCTGGCCAGCGACGCCATCTCCTCTGTGCCGATGAGCCTGATCGGCCCCTTCCTGACCGATGCGGTGGTCTTCGAGACCAATGAGCTCGAAACGGCCCCGCGCATCGTCGCCACCCAGGAGGGCCGGGTGATGCTGGGCCGCGGTGACCGGGCCTATGTGCGCGGCGACGTCTCCGGCGCCCGTCTCTGGCAGATCTTCCGTGAACCCAAGCCGCTGACCGATCCGGACACGGGCGAGATCCTGGGCTTCGAAGCGCGCCATGTGGGCGCAGCCGAACTGGTCCGTGCCGCCGACGAGAGCCAGACACCGGAAGGGGGCGCCATCGTCCCCTCCACTTTCCTGGTCACCCAGCTGCGGGAAGAGGCCGGTGTGGGCGACCGCATCGCCCCCCTGCCCCCCAAGGATTACAGCCCGTTCGCCCCGCACGCGCCCACCAGCCCGCTGGCCGGTCGGATCATCTCGCTCTACGGCGACCACCTGAGCGCCGGTCAAAACCAGATCGTCGCGCTCAACCGCGGCCTGCGCGACGGCGTCGAGCGGGGCCACGTGCTGGCCCTGTGGTCGGCAGGCAGCCTGCACCAGGACAGCACCGATCCGGACCACGCCATGCTGCAGCTGCCCGATGAGCGCAATGGGTTGCTGTTCGTGTTCCGCGTCTTCGAGCGGGTGTCCTACGCCCTGATCCTCAACGTGCAGGATCCCGTCAAGCTCGGGGATCGCTTCAGCCAGCCCTGACGGAACCGGCTGTCCGTGCTTCGGCAGGCGCGCAGCCCTTCAGCCCCGATGGCCGCGGATGAACGCCTGGATTGGCTGCTCCTGACCCAGACCCCGGGCCTGGGGCGCGAAGCCCAGCGCCGGTTGCTGGCCGCCTTCGGCTCGCCTGCCGCGGTGCTGCGCGCCGATGCGCGGCGCTGGACGGAGGTGGCCGGTCCTGCCGCTGCCCAGGCCCTGGGCGCGCCTCCGGAAGACCGCCTGGCACTGGCCGAGCGCACACTGCGCTGGCTGGAGGAAGCCCCCGCCCTGCGGCACCTCCTGCCCTTGGGACATCCCGATTACCCCGACCTGCTGCTCAACGCCGCCGATCCACCGGTGCTGTTGTACGGCCAGGGTCAGCTGCATTGGCTGCGCACCCCCTGCGCCGCCATCGTGGGCAGCCGCCACGCCTCGCCCCAGGGACTCGACCTGGCCCATGATTTCGCTCGGGCCCTGGCGCAGACCGGCGTCACGGTGGTGTCCGGACTGGCGCTGGGCATCGACGGCGCAGCCCACGAGGGTGCCCTCGACGGCGGTGGCGGCACCGTGGCAGTGGTGGGCACCGGGCTGGACCGGGTCTATCCGGCGCGCCACCGCTCGCTGGCCCATCGCATCCAGGACCAGGGCCTGTTGCTGAGTGAATTCCCGCTGGGCGCGCCGCCCCGACCGGAGCACTTCCCCAGCCGCAACCGCATCATCGCAGGCATGAGCTTGGGCACCCTGGTCGTCGAGGCCGCCCCGAAATCCGGCTCGCTGATCACCGCGCGTCTGGCGGGCGAATGCGGACGGGAGGTGTGGGCCATCCCGGGCTCGGTGCTCTCGCCCCAGTCGCGGGGCTGCCATCAGCTGATCCGAGAGGGCGCCGCCCTGGTCGAGGAGCCGCAGGAAGTGATCGATGCCCTCCGGGCGCTTCATGGCGGCACGGCTCTGCCACCTCCCGCCTCGCCCGCCCCCGTGGTGCCAACGGCCGTCCACGATGACACACAGGCGCCACCTTCAGACGCGCAGGAAGACCCCCTGCTGCAAGCCATGGGACACGACCCCATCACCCTGGACACCCTGGCTGCCCGCTCGGGATGGCCGGTGGACCAGCTGCTGGCCCGCCTGCTGACCCTGGAACTGGAGGGGCGGGTGGCGCGCATGCCGGGCGGCCTGCTGCAACGCCGCGGCCGCGGTTGACCCCCCAAACACCAGCGCCGGAAGAGCCCATCTCGCGCTGGCGGCCATCCGGTGCTCGGTTATAGTCAGCCCATGTTTGATGTGCTGGTCTACCTGTACGAGAACTACTGGCGGCCCGACGCCTGCCCGGATCACGAGCAGTTGACGCGCAAGCTGTCGGCAGTGGGGTTTGAAACCGATGAGATCCAGGAAGCCCTGAGCTGGCTGGATGGGTTGACCGCCACCACGGAAATGGCCCAGATCCGGTTGCCTGCGCAGGACAGCATGCGGATCTACCAGCCGCGCGAGTTGTCGCTGCTGGGCGAGGATTCCGTCGGGTTCATCAGCTTTCTCGAGTCGGCAGGTGTTCTGACGCCGCCGCTGCGTGAAATGGTGATCGACCGGGCCACGGCCATCGGCACCGGCCCATTGGATCTGGACGATCTGAAGATCATCGTGCTGATGGTGTTCTGGAGCCTGGGTGAAGAACCCGACGCGCTGATCCTCGACGAACTCTTCGTCGCGCCGGAAGAGCGGTTGATCCACTGATCGGCATCTGCATCTGCAGAAATGCGAAACGGCTGCCTCGGCAGCCGTTTTGCTTGGAAGGTCGATCCACAGACTCAGTGGACCAGACGACCGGGGTCCGCACTGATCTTGCGCAGGGCGTCCCGGGTGGCGGCCATGGTCAGGGGTTCGTCCTCCACCGACACCAGCAACCCGGCCTGCAGGAAGGCCGCCAGACGCGCCTTCTGGAACAGCACGCATCGGCCCTGCGGGTTCACGAAGAGGGAGAGCTGCTTGTGCATGCCCTGCCAGGCCAGGCGCACCGTCTCATGCCGCCCCCGGAAGTCCAGGGTGAAGGCCGAGCCGACCTGGAGCTCCATCGCCGCGGCCAGCATGGAAGGCCCTGGCATCGAGCCCCCCTCGGCCACGATCTCCAAGCCCTCGTGCTGATGGTTGGCCTCGTCGAGCACCCAGCTGTCGTCCAGTTCGAAGTCATCGTCGGGCATCATCTCCTCGATGGTCGCCAGACGCTGCTTGAGCTGCTCAAGCTGCTCGTTGGACATGCTGATGCTGCGCGCACTGAAGGCAGCTGTCAGGGCCGCATTGAGCGCCTTGATGGCATCTTCCTGACGCTTGGCATCCAGCCCAGCGGCACCCATGCCCTGACGCACCACGCCCAGCAGACGGGGCAGTTTGCGGATCACGTCGGCGCGCTCTTCGCGGGTGGTCTTGGCCGTGGCCATCCACATGAGGTCGGTCGCAGCCTCGCGCACGGCCTTGACCTCGCCACTCTTGGCGCCGTGACGCACGGCCGTGGTGGCCAGCACGTCAGCCCAAATGTGGAAGAGGAAGTCACGCACCCCCTCCTGCACCGGCACATCGGCCAGCATCTTGCGCAGTTCGATGGTGTACTGGATCGCCAGCGTCTCGCGCTGCTCGATCTGCTGGGCCAGGGACACGCCCGCCTTGGTCGCTTCGTTGTGCTCCCGGAAGTACTTCTCCAGGAACTTCTCGAACTCGTTGAGCACCGCCTGGAACACCCGTCGCCCGGTGTCCGGAAAGGCCTCGACCACCTGCACCACGCGTCGGATCTCGGCTTCCAGTGGCGTGCCGATCAGGTCGGCATTGCCCTCGAAACCCATCACGCAGGCGCCCATGCGGTCGATCAGCCGGCGTGCGGGGTGATCAGCCCCGGAGAAGAAGTCGGGCTCGGCCAGGGCCACCCGCAGCACCGGCATCTGCAGGCGGGCAAAGTAGACCCGCAGTGCGGCCGGCACGCGCTCATCGGTCAGGATGGCCTGGAACAGCAAGGCCACCAGCTCGACCGTGGCCCGCTCTTCCGGCGTGGCGGCCGCCTGCTTGAGGGTCTGCTGACGCTCCCGCAGTTCCGCAATCAAGCGCGCAGGCGAGACGACCTCTTCGGTGCCTGCGGCCTGGGCCGCCACCTCGGCGGCCACCCGTTGCTGCACCTGCCCCATGGCCTGGGACAGCTGCTGAGAAGGCACGCGTGCCCCCCCCTGCTGGCGGAACCCGGGCACATGCTGATCCAGGATGTCCCCAAAACGCTGCAGAACGACATCCGCACGCGGCAACGCGCCATCGGACTGTCGGGTCATCAGACGGGTCTCTTCACCCAGGTTGCCCCGGCCGCTGACGCCCGTGTCCGCGCCTTGAGCGGTCACCGGCCCGCCCGTGCCCGTGGCGGGAGGTGCACCGCGGCCGGCGTCATAAGCGGGTGCTACGCCACCCGTCCCGCCCCCCGGGGCATGGCCAGCCACCGGCCCGCCGGCGGTGGCGCCCGCGTCGCCCGCCGGCGCATCGGTGCGAAAGTCGACGCCAGGCCGCAGGGTCAGACCCGGCCCCCGGCCGCGGGCCGGCACCTGACCGGCACCGGCCGCACCGTGGCCCCGAAGGCTCTCGGGCATGACACGAGCGATGTTGGCCCCGAGCGGCGCAGGCATGGCCCCGTGCCCACCGCCAGCTGAAGACGACGGCGCGGAGGCCGCCCACTGCCCCGCTGGTGACGCTGTGCTCACCCCGGCCCGGTGGTTCTCGGCCCCGTCCAGCGGCACGGAACTGGTGGTGGTCCCCTCCGTCCGCCGGATGAAGGGGCGCAGATCCACCTGGGGCAACACGCCCTGTTCGACCAACCAGGCGTTGGTCTCATGGAACACGCCCTCCAGCAGCTCCGCTCCAGCCTTGTGCAGGGCCGGCTCCAGCGCACGCCAGCTCTCCAGATCCATCCCGGCATTGAGCCAGGCCCGCACCATGCAGCGGGCAATGATCTGGGGACGGAAAAGATCGTCGTCTTCCAGATCCGGCTGGCCACTGAGCTGCCCCAGGCGGGCCCGCAGGTCGGCGAACTCCCAGGTGGTCTTGTCCAGCAACGCCAGGGTCAGGCGCGACACCAGGATGTTGCGTGTGACCGTTTCGTCGTCCACGAGGGACAAGCCGCCCCCGGTGCTCAGGCCTGCGCTGAGCGTCGTCAGGGCGTGCCCGGTCCCCGGTGCCGCCAGCTGCTCACGGACCTGCTTGGCGACCTCCGGCAGCCACTGCCGCCCATGGCGAACCAGCGACTGCAGCATGTCGGCCCGCTGCTGCGCGATGGCGCGCTCAGCCAGCTCTTCGTTGAGCTTCTGTGCGAGCCGGACGGCGGCGTCGAGCAGAGGCTGCAGGTCTTTCAGGACCAGGTCAACGTAGTGGCGGCGGGCTTCGTCCAGCGTGGGCAGACCAGCGGCAGCGGCAGGCATCGATGCGTGCGAGGTGGGCAGTGATCCGTTGACTCTACACCACAGCCCCAGCGTTGGGGTCACCCGGGTCGGAATCCTTCGTCCCGGTTCCGCCGCCCTTGACCAGATCATCGCGGCTCACGCCCAGCCACATGGCGATGGCCGCCGCCACGAAAACCGACGAGTAGATGCCGAACAGGATGCCGATGGTCAGCGCCACCGCAAAGTAGTGCAGGGTCGGGCCGCCGAACAGCAGCATGGACAACACCATCATCTGCGTCGAGCCGTGGGTGATGATGGTCCGGCTGATGGTGCTGGTGATGGCGTGGTCGATCACCTCATGGGTGTTCATCTTGCGGAATTTGCGGAAGGCCTCCCGGATCCGGTCGAAGATCACGACCGACTCGTTGACCGAGTAGCCCAGCACCGCCAGCACCGCCGCCAGCACGGAGAGCGAGAACTCCCACTGGAAGAAGGCGAAGAAGCCCAGGATGATGACCACGTCGTGCAGGTTGGCGATGATGGCCGCGACGGCGAACTTCTTCTCGAAGCGGATCGCCAGATAGCCCATGATGCCCAGCACCACGAAGATCAGGGCCTTGCCGCCGTCCCACACCAGCTCCTCACCCACCGAGGGGCCGACGAACTCGGTGCGCGACAGCGTCAGCGGCTCGGCCGCAGCGGCCTGGCAAGCCCGCCGACTGCCCTGCTCTCCCTGCGGCGTCGTGTATTGCTGCTCGGTCACCGAACCGTTCTCTGCAGAGCACAGCTGGGTGAAGACCCGCGCGGCCAGCTCCTGGGGCTTCGCGTCCTTGCTGACGGGCAGGCGGATCATCACATCGCGCGAGGTGCCGAAGTTCTGCACCTGCACGTCGCCGAAGCCCATCTTCTCGACCACGGCGCGCACCCGCGCCAGGTCGGCCGATTGGGCGTAGGACACCTCGAGCACCGTGCCACCGGTGAACTCGTTGGACAGGTGCAAGCCGCGGGTGACCAGGAAGAACACCGCGGCCGCGAAGGTCAGCGCCGAGATGAGGTTGAACACCAGCGCATACCGCATGAACGGGATGTCGCGCCGGATACGGAAGAATTCCATGGAAAGCCTCTTGAGAGTCTTTGGCGTCTCGGAAGACGGGGCGCGAAATCAGCGGACGTCGTTGGACGGCGGCTGGGCCGCAGCCCCACCGTCGGGCCGCCAGACCTGACCAATGGACACCGCCTTGAGCTTCTTCTGCCGGCCGTACCAGAGGTTCACCAGGCCACGCGAGAACATCACGGCCGAGAACATCGAGGTCAGGATGCCCAGGCAGTGCACCACGGCAAAGCCCCGCACCGGCCCGGAGCCGAAGGCCAGCAACGCCAAGCCCGCGATCAGGGTGGTGATGTTCGAGTCCAGGATGGTGGCCCAGGCCCGCTCGTAGCCGGCGTGGATGGCTGCCTGCGGCGATGCCCCGCCACGCAACTCCTCGCGCACCCGCTCGTTGATCAGCACGTTGGCGTCAATGGCCATGCCCAGCGCCAGGGCGATGGCGGCAATGCCCGGCAGCGTCAGCGTGGCCTGCAGCATCGACAGCACCGCCACCAGCATCAGCAGGTTGAAGGCCAGGGCCAGCGTGGAGAACACGCCAAACATGGCGTAGTAGATGCACATGAACACCGCGATGGCGGCGAAACCCCAGGCCAGGCTGTGAAAACCCTTGGCGATGTTGTCCGCCCCCAGGCTCGGGCCGATGGTGCGCTCTTCGATGATCTCCATCGGCGCGGCCAGCGAACCGGCACGCAGCAGCAGGGCCGTGTCATTGGCCTCCTGCGTGCTCATGCGGCCGGAGATCTGGAAGCGCGTACCCAGCTCGCCGCGGATCACCGGCGCCGTCACGACCTCGCCCTTGCCCTTCTCGAAGAGCAGGATGGCCATGCGCTTGCCGATGTTGTCGCGCGAGATGTCGCGCATGATGCGCGCGCCCTTGGCGTCCACCGTCAGGTGCACCGCCGGCTGCTGGTGGTCGTCGAAGCCCGGCTGGGCGTCGGCCAGGTTCTCGCCGGTCAGCACCACCTGGCGCTTGACCACCAGGGGGCCACCGCCCCGCTCCACATAGAGTTCGTCACCGAAGGGCACCGGGCCGCTGCCAGTGGCGGCCGCGGCGGCCTCGGCGCCGTCGTCCACCATGCGCAGTTCCAGCGTGGCGGTGCGGCCGATGATGTCCTTGGCCTTGGCCGTGTCCTGCACGCCAGGCAACTGCACCACCACGCGGTCCAGCCCCTGCTGCTGGATCACCGGCTCGGCCACACCCAGCTCATTGACCCGGTTGTGCAGCGTGGTGATGTTCTGCTTGAGCGCCGCCTGCTGGATCTTGATGGCTGACTGGGGCTTGAGCTCACCGGTCAGCACCAGGTCGCCATTGGCACCCGCGGAGGGCGTCCACTGCATGTCCGGCTGGGTGTCGTTCAGCAAGGCCAGCGCCTGCTGGCGCGTGGGCTCGTCGCGAAAGTTGACGACGATGGCATTGCCGCTGCGGCTGATGCCGCTGTGGCGGATGTTCTTGTCGCGCAGCGCGGTGCGCACGTCGCCGGTCATCGACTCGGCCTTCTTCTCCAGTGCGGCCTTCATGTCGACCTGCATCAGGAAGTGCACGCCACCGCGCAGGTCCAGGCCCAGGTACATGGGCAGCGCGTGCAGGGACGTGAGCCACTGCGGCGAACGCGACACCAGGTTGAGCGCGACGATGAAGGTGGGATCGGCCGGATCGGTGTTGAGCGCCTTGCTCAGCGCGTCCTTGGCCTTGAGCTGGGCATCGGTGGTCCCGAACCGGGCCTTGACCGAGTTGCCTTCGAGCTGGATGTAGTCGGCCGAGAGCTGGGCGTCGCCCAGCACCTGCGCCACACGGGACTCGAGCGCGGAGTCCACCTTGATGGTGGCCTTGGCACTGGACACCTGCACTGCAGGCGCCTCGCCAAAGAAGTTGGGCAGGGTGTAGATCAAGCCGACGACCAGCGCCAGGGCCAGCACGGCGTACTTCCACCAGGGATAACGATTCATGGGCAGTTCGCGGGACCGGCCCGCGCCATGTGACAACGGGGCGCCACCGCCCCGTCCCGGAAGGCCCCCTTGGGGACCTTGTCCTACTTCTTACTTCAGCGTGCCCTTGGGCAGCACGCGGCTCACCGACTGGCGCTGCACCTGGACTTCCACCCCTTGGGCCAGCTCCACATGGACCACGCTCTCGCCCACCTTGGAAATGCGGCCCATGAGGCCATTGGCCACCACCACTTCGTCACCCTTGGTCAGGTTGTCGACCATGGCCTTGTGCTCTTTCTGCTGCTTGATCTGCGGGCGGATCATGATGAAGTACAGCGCCACCAGCATGATCACCAGCGGCAGGTACTGGGCCAACCCGGCCAGGCCCCCGGCGGGAGCGGCCACATCGGCGGCGTAGGCGTTGGAGATGAACACGTCTCGATTCCTTCTGCATGAGGCGCGGCCGGGCTTGTTCGACCCACCGCGCAAATAGGGTGTCCAGGCCGGACACGTGAACGGAGCATTGTAGGGCGCCCGCCAGAGCACCGTGGACGGCGCCCCAAGCAAAAAGCCCTCGGGGCTTGCGCACCGAGGGCTTTTTTCAGAAGCTTGGTTGCGGGGGCAGGATTTGAACCTGCGACCTTTGGGTTATGAGCCCAACGAGCTACCAGACTGCTCCACCCCGCGACTGAAGCTGCAATTATGGCACGACTTTCAAATCAGAGTCCAGCCTTTTCCAAAGTTTTTATAAATTCCTCGGCCGGCTCAAAGCCGACGGCCCGCACACCGCTCTCCTTGCCCTGCGCATCGAAGAAGATCGTCCCGGGCGGACCGAAGAGCTGAAAGCGCTGCAACAAGGCCTTGTCCTGGGTGGAATTGGCCGTGACATCCGCCTTGAGCAGCAGGGCCTTGCCCAGTCGCGCCTGCACCCCGCCATCACTGAAGGTAAAGCGCTCCATCTCTTTGCAAGCCACGCACCAGTCCGCGTAGAAGTCCAGCATCACCGGACGGGTTGTCGTCCGCAGGATCTGGTCCAACTCTTCCACCGAGGCCACACGGCGGAAGTCCAGAGCAGGTGCGGCCACCACGGGCGAGGCCACCGCACCGCTCCAATGGCGCAGCGGCTGCAGGGCGTCGGAGCCCCCGGAGGCCGCCCCAGCGAGTTGCATCACCCCATAGGCCAGCGCGGCAACGCCGCCCGCCCGCTGCAGCCACACCCGGGGCGTGCCGCTGTGGGGGTGGGCATCGAAGGGGCGCAGCATGAAACCCACCACCAGCAAGAGGCCCGCCCACAGCGCCAGGGCCAGGGATGATGGCAACGCGGGCTGCGCGACCCACAGGGCCACCCCCACCAGCACCAGGCCGAAGAAGCGCTTGACGGCGTGCATCCAGGCGCCGGAACGTGGCAACCAATGACCTGCCGAGGCGCCCAGCAGCAGCAGCGGCATGCTCATCCCCATGGCCATGGCGAACAGCGCAGTACCCGCCAGCACCACATCGCGGCTCTGACTCAGGAAAACCAAGGTCCCGGCCAGCGGGGCGGTGACGCAGGGGCTGACGATCAGGGCGGAGAGTCCCCCCATCACGAACACGCCCAGGAACTGTCCGCCGGGCAACCGACGGGACATGCCATCGAGATGGTTGCTCAGGGCATGCGGCAAGCGCAGTTCATAGACATCGAACATGGCCAGGGCCAGGACCAGCAGCAGACCGGCGAAACTGAGCAGCACCCAAGGCGTCTGCAAGGCAGCCGCCAACCCCTCGCCGGCCAAGCCAGCCGCCACGCCCATGGCCGTGTAGAGCAAGGCCATGCCCAAGGAATAGGCGAGCGCCAGGAGAAAGCCACGACGCCGGCTGGTCGCCTCGCCGCTGCCCGCGATGATCGAGGACAGGATGGGCAGCATGGGCAGCACGCACGGCGTGAAGGCGAGCAGCAGGCCCATCACCCAGAATCCGCCAATGATCGCCCACCAGTGCCCGCCCTTGAGCAGGGCCTCGATGCGATTGGCGCCCCCCTGCGTCGCCGCCGTCCCCGCCTCCACCGCCGAGGCCATCGGCGAGGGCGTGACGGCTTCGGCGGGAGAGACCGCAGGCGATGCTGCAAGCGCCCCGTCGACCGACTCCTGCACGGTGTCGTCGCCGCCGAAACCCTTGAGCGAGACACGGAAGACCTTGGTGATCGGCGGGTAGCACAGGCCGGCCTCCGCACAGCCCTGGTAGGTCACGCGCAGCGTGAAGGGCCCCGGGGCCTGCTGCACCGGAAGCCGGAATGCCAGCGGCCCATGGTAGGTTTCGACGTTCTTCTGAAACGTCGTGTCGAACTTGACCTGACCGGCGGGAAGCGCGGCCTCGCCCAGCGTGGCACCGTCTGCTTCGAACTTGAAATGTTCGCGGTAAAGGTAATAGCCCGACGTGATCTGGAAGCTCAGGCCGACCGCCTTGTCCTGTGCGGTCGGTGCCGCCAGCACAAAGGCCTGCTCCGGGTCGAGGAAGTCATCCCCGGCCGCATGGGCGCCCCCCTGAACACCCAGGATCGCCAACAGAGCCAGGCCCCAGCACAGCGGGCCAGAACGGAAACAAGCAAGGAAAGACTGCAGCATGATGGGCACTGAGACGGCGCCGAGGCACCTGGGTTCCTGACAGGGATCGCACCCCCCAAGAAAAAAGGGTCAGCGCTTGGCTGACCCTTCTTCTGTCGGGAGGTGACGCGCCACGGTGGGCGGCGAGACCAACCTTATTCGGCGGCTTCCCCGGCGGCCGCAGCCTCCTCGGGGCGATCCACCAGTTCGACGAAAGCCATCGGCGCATTGTCACCGACGCGGAAGCCCATCTTCAGGATGCGGGTGTAGCCGCCCGGACGGGTGCTGAAGCGCTTGCCCAGGTCATTGAACAGCTTGGTGACGATGTCGCGGTCACGCAGGCGGGCGAAGGCCAGGCGGCGGTTGGCGACGGTGTCGACCTTGGCCAGGGTGATCAGCGGCTCGACGACGCGACGCAGTTCCTTGGCCTTGGGCAGGGTGGTCTTGATGGCTTCGTGCTGCAGCAGCGACACGGACATGTTGCGCAGCATGGCGGCGCGATGTTCGCTCGTGCGGTTGAGCTTGCGGAGACCGTTACGGTGACGCATGGTGCTTTCCTTTCTCTTTATGGAACCCCGGCCGGATCAGGTACCGGGGTGTGCACAGTGCCCGGGTGGGCGGCAAACGGGGCCGGCATCCGCCGGTCCCCAAAGCAATCAATCAGCGCTTGTCCAGACCTTGGGGCGGCCAGTTCTCAAGACGGGCGCCCAGGGTCAGGCCACGGGAGGCCAGCACTTCCTTGATCTCATTGAGCGACTTGCGACCCAGGTTCGGGGTCTTCAGCAACTCGGTCTCGGTGCGCTGGATCAGGTCGCCAATGTAGTAGATGTTCTCGGCCTTCAGGCAGTTGGCCGAACGCACCGTCAGCTCCAGCTCGTCCACCGGACGCAGCAGGATCGGGTCGAACACAGCCGAGCTCTTGGCGCTGCCAGCCTCGCCCAGACCGGTCAGCACATCGCCGTCCAGCTGCGCGAACACCGCCAGTTGCTCCACGAGAATCTTGGCCGAAGCACGGATCGCTTCCTCGGGCGAGATGGCGCCGTTGGTTTCGATCTCCATGACCAGCTTGTCCAGGTCGGTGCGCTGCTCCACACGGGCGTTCTCGACCGCGTAGCTCACGCGCTTGACCGGCGAGAAGGATGCGTCCAGCACGATCCGGCCAATCGACTTGGTCGGCTCATCGGCGTAGCGGCGCAGGTTGCCCGGCACGTAGCCACGGCCCTTCTCGACCTTGATCTGCATGTCCAGCTTGCCGCCATGGGCCAGGTGGGCGATCACATGGTCGGGGTTGACGATCTCGACGTCGTGCGGAGTCTGGATGTCGGCAGCCTTGACGGGGCCTTCGCCTTCCTTGCGCAGCACCAGCGTGACCTCGTCACGGTTGTGCAGACGGAACACCACGCCCTTGAGGTTCAGCATGATGTGCACCACGTCCTCGGCCACGCCGTCGACGGTGGAGTACTCGTGCAGCACGCCGGCAATGGTGACCTCGGTCGGTGCGTAACCCACCATCGACGACAGCAGCACGCGACGCAGCGCGTTGCCCAGCGTATGGCCATAGCCCCGCTCGAAGGGCTCCAGCGTGACCTTGGCGCGGTTGCCACCCAGGGGCTCCGCAACGATGGCTTTGGGTTTCAGCAGATTGGTTTGCATGTAAGTCCTGTTCCTCTCAATACCCTCGGCTCGTTACACCGATAAGGCTGACGGACCACGCCGGAAGCACAAAAGCCCGCCGCGGAACCGGCATGCCGCAGCGGGGTTCGACCTGGCGCACGAGCGAGCGCAGGCCCGAATCGTCATCAACGCGAGTACAACTCGACGATCAGCGATTCGTTGATTTCGGCACCGAACTCATCGCGGTCCGGCACCTTCTTGAACACACCCTCCATCTTGGAGAGGTCGACCTGCACCCAGGCCGGCAGGCCGATGGAATCGGCCAGCTTCAGAGCGTCAGCCACGCGCAGCTGCTTCTTGGCCTTTTCGCGGATGGCGATCACGTCGCCGACCTTCACCTGGTACGAAGCGATGTTCACCACCACGCCATTCACGGTCAGGGCCTTGTGCGAGACCAGCTGGCGCGCCTCGGCACGGGTCGAACCGAAACCCATGCGGTAGACAACGTTGTCCAGGCGGCTTTCCAGCAGGGCCAGCAGGTTGGCGCCGGTGTTGCCCCGACGGCGATCGGCTTCAGCGAAATAACGGCGGAACTGGCGCTCCAGCACCCCGTACATGCGCTTGACCTTCTGCTTCTCACGCAGCTGCAGACCGAAGTCGGAGGTGCGCGAACCCGAAGTGCGACCGTGCTGGCCAGGCTTCGATTCGAACTTTGCCTTGTCGCTGATGGCGCGGCGAGCGCTCTTCAGGAACAGGTCGGTGCCTTCGCGGCGAGACAGTTTCGCCTTGGGGCCAAGATAACGTGCCACTGCAGTGTCCTTTGTCTAATCTGACGCGACCCGACCGGGAACTGCACTGGCAGTTGCACGGCGGACCACGCAAGTCTGGCGGGTATTGTTGGATGCGCTCAGACGGTGGCGCCCGACGGGCACGGGCAGCTGGTGCACATGCAACATCGGGCTGGAGAGTTGAAACAGCCGACGGCGGATCGCTCCGCAGCCGGCGTTTCAGGTAACTCTAAATTATAGCGAGGGCAACGCCCTCACTGCAAGTTAGATGCGACGGCGCTTTTGAGGGCGGCAGCCGTTGTGCGGGATCGGGGTGATGTCCGAAATCGAATTGATCCGGATGCCCAGCGAGGCCAGGGCACGCACCGACGACTCACGGCCAGGGCCCGGGCCCTTGATGCGGACGTCCAGGTTCTTGATGCCCTGCTCTTGCGCAGCGCGGCCGGCCATTTCGGCAGCCACCTGGGCCGCGAAAGGGGTCGACTTGCGGGAACCCTTGAAACCTTGACCACCCGAGGACGCCCAGGACAGCGCGCCGCCCTGACGATCGGTGATGGTGATGATGGTGTTGTTGAACGACGCGTGCACGTGGGCAATGCCGTCCGCCACGTTCTTGCGGACCTTCTTGCTCACACGCCGCGCGGCGCTGTTGGCAGGGGACTTGGCCATGTCTTTATCTCTTCAGATGTTCGGTTCGAGCCGGGCTCACTTCTTCAGCGCGGCGGCACCCTTGCGCGGACCCTTGCGGGTGCGGGCATTGGTGCGGGTACGCTGGCCGCGCATCGGCAGACCACGGCGATGACGAAAGCCGCGATAGCAGCCCAGATCCATCAAACGCTTGATGTTCATGGACTGTTCGCGACGCAGGTCGCCTTCGATGGTCAGCCTGCCGACTTCATCCCGGATCTTTTCCAGGTCGCTGTCGGTCAGGTCCTTGACCTTCTTCGAAAAGGGAATGCCAACCGCTTCGCAGATCTTCTGCGCCGTCGTACGGCCGATGCCGTAGATGTAGGTCAGACCGATTTCCGCGTGCTTTTGCGGCGGAATGTTGATACCAGCAATACGTGCCATGGTGCTTCCTTGGATTCGCTCTCAGCTCAACCTTGCCGCTGCTTGTGGCGGGGGTCGGTGCAGATCACGCGCACCACGCCGTGGCGGCGGATGATCTTGCAATTGCGGCACATCTTCTTCACAGATGCTGCGACTTTCATGATCTTCTCCTTGACCTTCTCTAACACTCACTTCGCCCGGAAGACGATGCGAGCGCGACTCAAATCGTAGGGCGTCAACTCGACCGTCACCTTGTCACCAGGCAGGATGCGGATGTAGTGCATGCGCATCTTGCCGGAGATGTGTCCCAGAACCACATGCCCGTTTTCCAGTTTGACCCGGAAGGTGGCGTTGGGCAGGTTCTCCAGAACTTCACCCCGCATCTGGATGACGTCGTCTTTCGCCATGTTCAACCCACGCTGAACCGTAGCCTGTTCAGCTTGCCTTGAAATTCGCCTTCTTCAACAGCGACTCGTACTGCTGACTCATCACATAAGACTGCACCTGGGCCCAGAAATCCATCGTCACCACCACGATGATCAACAGGGACGTGCCACCAAAGTAGAACGGCACGTTGTACTTCAGGACCAGGAACTCAGGCAGCAGGCATACCAGCGTGATGTAGATCGCACCAGCGAAAGTGAGACGCGAGAGGATCCTGTCGATGTGCTTGGCCGTCTGATCACCAGGACGGATCCCGGGGATGAACGCACCGCTCTTCTTCAGGTTGTCCGCCGTCTCGCGGCTGTTGAACACCAACGCCGTGTAGAAGAAGCTGAAGAACACGATCATGGCCGCATACAACAGCACATAGATCGGCTGCCCCGGAGACAACGCCCCCGAGATGTCCTTCAACCAGCGCATGTTGTCACCGGTGGCAAACCAGCCCACCACCGTTGCCGGCAGCAGGATGATCGACGACGCAAAGATCGGCGGGATCACGCCCGACATGTTCAGCTTGAGCGGCAAGTGCGACGATTGACCGCCGTACACCTTGTTGCCCACCTGACGCTTGGCGTAGTTCACCAGGATCTTGCGCTGCCCCCGCTCGACGAACACCACGGCAAAGGTCACCAAGATGACGATCGCGATGATGAACAGGCAGGCGATGACACTCATCGCACCGGTACGAACCAGCTCGAACAGACCGCCGATGGCGTTGGGCAAACCTGCCGCAATGCCGCCGAAGATCAGAATCGAGATGCCGTTGCCCAGACCGCGCTCGGTGATCTGCTCACCCAACCACATCAGGAACATCGTGCCGGCCACCAGGCTGACCACCGTGGTCACACGGAAGCCGAAGCCCGGATCCAGCACCAGACCTTGCGACCCCTCCAGAGCCAGGGCGATGCCCAGCGACTGGAAGAGACCCAACACCAAGGTGCCGTAGCGGGTGTACTGCGTGATCTTGCGACGACCGGACTCGCCTTCCTTCTTCAGCGCCTCCAGACTCGGCACCACGTAGCTCATGAGCTGCATGATGATCGAGGCCGAGATGTAGGGCATGATGCCCAGCGCGAACACCGTGAACCGCGACAGCGCGCCACCCGAGAACATGTTGAACAGGTTCAGGATGCCGCCCTGCTGCCCCTGGAACAGGGACTGCAGCTGCTGCGGATTGATGCCGGGCACAGGAATGTGCGCCCCGATCCGGTAGACGACCAGAGCCAGCAGCAAGAAGATCAGCCGGCGACGCAGGTCGCCGAACTTACCAGTCTTGGCCAGCTGATTGGGTGCGGTTGCCACAGGCGTGGGATCCTCTGACGATCAGACTCAGGCGACCTGGCCGCCAGCAGCCTCGATGACGGCCTTGGCACCGGCAGTGGCGCCGACACCCTTCAGGACCACCTTCTTGGACAGCTCGCCAGACTTGATGACCTTCACGTTCTTCACGATCTGGGCCACCAGGCCAACTTGCTTCAGGGCCAGCACGTCCACTTCCGCCAGATCCAGCGCCTGCAACTCACTCAGAGTGATCTCGGCGTTGTACTTCAGCAGAGCAGACTTGAAGCCGCGCTTGGGCAGACGACGATGCATGGGCATCTGACCGCCCTCAAAGCCGACCTTGTGGTAGCCGCCAGCGCGGGACTTCTGACCCTTGTGGCCACGACCGGCGGTCTTGCCCAGGCCAGAACCAATGCCGCGACCCACGCGACGCTTGGCGTGCTTGGAGCCGTCGGCCGGCTTGATGGTATTGAGTTCCATGTTGCTTTTCCTTGTACCGGTGGGCGCCTTACAGCACCTGGACCAGGTAGGCAATCTTGTTGATCATGCCACGCACGGCGGGCGTGTCCTCCAGGACGCGCTCGCTGTTCATGCGACGCAGGCCCAGGCCACGCACGGTCTCGCGGTGAGACTGCTTGCAGCCGATCGGGCTCTTGACCAGCTTGACCTTGAGGGTCTTCTTGGCTTCCGTCATTGCGATTCTCCTGGGCCGATCAGTTGAAGATCTCTTCCACCGACTTGCCGCGCTTGGAAGCGACTTCAGCCGGGGTGGTGAGGTTCTTCAGCGCATCCAGCGTGGCACGCACCATGTTGTAGGCATTCGACGTGCCGTGGCTCTTGGCCACGATGTCGGTGATGCCCAGCACTTCAAAGACAGCGCGCATCGGGCCGCCGGCGATGATGCCGGTACCGGCAGGCGCGGGCATCATCAGCACGCGGGCGGCGCCATGTTCACCTTCCACACGGTGGTGGATGGTGCCGTTCTTCAGGCTGACCTTGACCATGTTGCGGCGGGCCGACTCCATGGCCTTCTGCACCGAAACCGGCACTTCCTTGGCCTTGCCCTTGCCCATGCCGACGCGGCCGTCGCCGTCGCCCACCACGGTCAGCGCAGCGAAGCTGAGGGTACGACCACCCTTGACCACCTTCGTCACGCGGTTGACCGCGATCATCTTTTCCTTCAGGCCGTCGTCATTGCCTTCGGCCTGAGCGCGGGGAGTGAACTTTGCCATTTCTGTATTCCTTCGCGATCAGAACTGCAGACCGGCTTCGCGCGCCGCGTCGGCCAGTGCCTTGATGCGGCCGTGGTAGGCAAAGCCCGCACGGTCGAAGGCCACCTTCTCGACGCCAGCGGCCTTGGCCTTCTCGGCGATGCGCTTGCCGACCAGGGCGGCGGCGGCAGCGTTGCCACCGTTGCCCGACAGCTGCTCGCGCAGTTCCTTTTCCACGGTCGACGCCGAAGCCACGACCTTGGCGCCGTCCTCGGAGATGACCGACGCGTAGATGTGGGTGTTCGAACGGTAAACCGTCAGGCGAGCGACGCCCTGCTTGGCAATGCGTGCGCGGGTTTGGCGCGCACGACGCAGACGCTGTTCTTTCTTGTTCAGCATGGTGTCGCTCCTTACTTCTTCTTGGTCTCTTTGATGACCACGCGCTCGTCGACGTAGCGGATGCCCTTGCCCTTGTAGGGCTCCGGCGGCCGGAACGCGCGAACTTCGGCCGCCAGCTGCCCCACCACCTGGCTGTCTGCGCCCTTGATGATGATTTCAGTCGGGGTCGGCGTGGCCACGGAGATGCCAGTCGGCATTTCCTTGACGACCGGGTGAGAGAAGCCGATCTGCAGATTCAGCTTCTGGCCCTGGGCCTGGGCACGGAAACCCACGCCCACCAGGGTCAGCTTCTTCTCGAAGCCCTTGCTCACACCGCTGACCATGTTGGCCAGCAGCGCACGGACGGTACCGCTCATGGCGTTGGCTTCGGTCGTTTCGTTGACCGGAACCACTTGCAGTGCGGCGCCTTCTTGCTTGACCGAGACCAGCGGGTGCGCCTGGCGCACCAGGGTGCCGTTGGCGCCCTTGACGGTGATCTGGTCAGCGGCGATCTTCACATCCACGCCTTGCGGGACGGCGATCGGCATCTTTCCAACGCGGGACATTTGCTCGACTCCTTCCGTTAGGCCACGTAGCACAGCACTTCGCCACCGACACCGGCAGCGCGCGCTTTGCGATCGGTCATCACACCCTTGGGGGTGGTGACGATGGCCACACCCAGGCCGTTCATGACCTGGGGAATGGCGTCACGGCCGCGGTAGATGCGCAGGCCAGGACGGCTCACGCGCTCAATGCGTTCGATGACGGGACGACCCGCGTAGTACTTCAGACCGATTTCCAGCTCGTTCTTGCCAGCCTCGCCCTTCAGGGCGAAACCGTCGATGTAGCCTTCGTCCTTCAGCACCTGGGCGATGGCCACCTTCAGCTTCGACGCCGGCATCACCACGGAGACCTTGTCGACGGCCTGCGCGTTGCGGATGCGGGTCAGCATGTCGGCGATGGGATCACTCATGCTCATAGCGTATTCTCCAATTCGCCTCGATTACCAGCTGGCCTTGATCACGCCAGGAATGTCGCCCTTGAAGGCGAGTTCGCGGATCTTGTTACGGGCCAGGCCGAAGGTGCGGAAAGTGCCGCGGGGACGACCGGTCAGGGCGCAACGGTTGCGCAGACGGGTCGGGTTGGCGTTGCGCGGCAGCTTCTGCAGCTCGAGACGGGCCACATAGCGCTCTTCATCCGACTTGTTCGCGTTGTCGATGATGGCCTTCAGCTCGGCGTACTTCTTCGCGTACTTGGCCACCAGCTTCTCGCGCTTTTCTTCGCGTTGCTTGAGGGAAAGTTTAGCCACGTGTCACCTCAGTTCTTGAACGGGAAGCGGAAGGCAGCCAGCAGGGCCTTGCACTCTTCGTCGGACTTGGCGCTGGTCGTGAACGAGATGTTCATGCCGCGGATCGCGTCGATCTTGTCGTACTCGATTTCCGGGAAGATGATCTGTTCCTTGACGCCGATGTTGTAGTTGCCACGACCATCGAAGGCACGACCCGAGATACCGCGGAAGTCGCGCACGCGGGGCAGCGCGATCGACACGAAACGGTCCAGGAATTCGTACATGCGGGCGCCGCGCAGGGTCACCATGCAGCCGATGGGCACACCGTCGCGGATCTTGAAGCCGGCGATGGCCTTGCGGGACTTGGTGACGACAGGCTTCTGGCCGGCGATCTTGGTCAGGTCGCCCACGGCGTGGTCCATGACCTTCTTGTCAGCCACGGCCTCGCTCACGCCCATGTTCAGGGTGATCTTGGTCAGGCGCGGCACTTCCATCACCGACTTGTAGCCGAACTTGGCCATCATGTCGGGGACCACCTTCTCTTTGTAGAAGGCTTGCAGTCGGGCGATGACTGCAGCTTGTTGCTGTTGACTCATGCTGGGTACCCCGCCTTAAGCCTTGATCTCATCACCGGTGGACTTGAACACCCGGACGCGCTTGCCATCGGCAGCGGTCTTGATGCCCACACGGTCCGCCTTGCCGGCAGCCGCATTCCAGATGGCAACGTTCGACTGGTGAATCGGCATGGTCTTGTCCACCACACCGCCGGTCGTGCCCTTCATCGGGTTCGGCTTGACGTGCTTCTTGGCAACGTTGATACCTTCGACCATCACATGGTCGGCATCCACACGCTCCAGCACGGTGCCACGCTTGCCCTTGTCACGGCCGGTCAGCACGACCACATGGTCGCCCTTGCGAATCTTGTTCATCGCGTTTCCTCTTTCTGCACCAGGCCGATCAAAGAACTTCCGGCGCCAGCGACACGATCTTCATGAAGCGCTCAGAGCGCAGTTCACGGGTCACCGGGCCAAAGATGCGGGTTCCGATCGGTTCGAGCTTGGCGTTCAGCAGCACGGCGGCGTTGCCGTCGAACTTGATCAGCGAGCCGTCCTGGCGACGCACGCCCTTGGCGGTACGCACGACCACGGCGCTGTAGACCTCACCCTTCTTCACGCGACCGCGCGGGGCAGCATCCTTGATGCTGACCTTGATGATGTCTCCAATGCCGGCGTAGCGACGCTTGGAGCCGCCCAGCACCTTGATGCACATGACGGACTTGGCGCCAGTGTTGTCCGCGACGTCAAGCCGCGATTGCATTTGAATCATGTGTATTCCCCAACTTGCTCCCGCCCCGCCTCACCCCCTTGGCGATGCGCGAGCGGTCAGTATTGGGCCCGTCTTGCAGCCACCGCACAGATTGCGCAACAGCTGCCGCTTGGGCTGAAACCGAAACGGCCTTGACTGGGTCTGCCTGATCGCTCTCAACAAGCAACCCGACTTACAGCCACACCTATTCCGGCGAAGCTGACGATTATCCACAGCCAGTCTGACGTTGTCAACACGTCGACCGCCGAGAAACGAAAAAACCGGAAGGCGCTTGCACACACCTTCCGGTTGCGGGCCCAGGGCGCGGACGCCCTGGACGTTCGATCAGACCAGACGGGCCTTCTCGACCAGGCGGGTCACCACCCAGTTCTTGGTCTTCGAGATGGGACGCGACTCGGCGATTTCGACGGTGTCACCCATGTGGTACTCGCCCTTCTCATCGTGGGCGTGGTACTTGCGGGATTGGCCGACGATCTTGCCGTACAGCGGGTGCTTGACGCGGCTCTCGACCAGCACGGTCACCGACTTGGAGCGCTTGTCGCTCACCACGCGGCCGATCAGGGTGCGCGTGTTCTTGGTGGCTTGGGTCTCGCTCACTTAGCGGCTCCCTTCTTCTCGGCCAGGATGGTCTTGGCACGCGCAATGTCGCGACGGGTCTTGCCCAGCAGCGAGGTGTTACCCAGCTGCTGAGTGCCCTTTTGCATGCGCAGGTTGAAGTGCGCCTTCAGGAGGTCGGAGACTTCCTTCTCGAGTGCAGCGACATCCTTGGCGCGCAGTTCAGATGCTTTCATGAATGCTCCTCTCAGGCGCCGATCTGGCGGGCCACGAAGGTGCAACGCAGCGGCAGCTTCGCAGCGGCCAGCGTGAACGCTTCACGGGCCAGCTCTTCCGGCACACCGTTGATCTCGTAGAGCACCTTGCCGGGCTGGATCTCAGCCACGTAGTACTCCGGATTGCCCTTACCGTTACCCATACGGACTTCGGCAGGCTTCTGGGAGATCGGCTTGTCCGGGAAGATGCGGATGAAGATGCGGCCACCACGCTTGATGTGGCGGGAGATCGCACGACGAGCCGCTTCGATCTGACGCGCGGTCAGACGACCACGCTCGGTTGCCTTCAGGCCGTACTCACCGAAGGACACCAGCGCACCACGGGTGGCGACACCCGTGTTGCGGCCCTTCTGTTCCTTGCGGAACTTGCGACGGGATGGTTGCAGCATGCTTATTCTCCTTTGCCCTCGGCAGCCGGAGCGGCCTTGCGGACACGCTTGACGGCGGCGGGCGCGGCACCGGCCTCGGCGGGCTTGTCAGCACGCGGGGCACGGTCACCCGGACGACCACGACCGGTCGGAGCGCCCGGACGGGCGTTGCGACGCGGACGGCGATCCTCTTCGGGGCCTTCGCTCTTGATCACGGGAGCCTCGCCGTTGGCCAGGCGGTCACCGCGGTACACCCACACCTTCACGCCGATCACGCCGTAGGTCGTCTTGGCTTCGGAGAAGCCATAGTCGATGTCAGCCTTCAGGGTGTGCAGGGGCACGCGACCTTCGCGGTACCACTCGGTACGGGCGATTTCGATGCCGTTCAGACGGCCGCCGGACATGATCTTGATGCCCTGGGCGCCCAGACGCATCGCGTTCTGCATCGCGCGCTTCATAGCGCGGCGGAACATGATGCGCTTTTCCAGCTGCTGGGTGATCGAGTCGGCGATCAGCTGCGCATCGATTTCGGGCTTGCGCACTTCCTCGATGTTCACGGCCACCGGCACGCCCAGACGCTTGGTCAGTTCGGCCTTCAGGTTTTCGATGTCCTCACCCTTCTTGCCGATCACCACACCCGGACGGGCGGAGTAGATCGTGATTCGGGCGTTCTTGGCAGGACGCTCGATCAGGATGCGCGACACGGCGGCGTTCTTCAGCCGAGCCTTGAGGTACTCGCGCACCTCCAGGTCTTCGGCCAGCATGCCGGCGAAGTTGCGGTTGTTCGCGTACCAGCGAGACGCCCACGCACGCGTGACGGGCAGGCGGAAGCCGGTCGGATGGATTTTCTGTCCCATGGTCTTCCTTTAGCCTCAGTTGCCCACGGTCACGTAGATGTGGCAGGTCGGCTTGCTGATGCGGTTGCCGCGGCCCTTGGCGCGCGCGGTGAACCGCTTCAGGGTCGTGCCCTGCTCCACGTAGATCGAGGTGACCTTCAGTTCGTCGATGTCCGCGCCGTCGTTGTGCTCGGCGTTGGCGATGGCGCTTTCCAGCGCCTTCTTGACGATGCCCGCAGCCTTCTTTTGGGTGTAGGCCAGGATGTTCAGGGCCTGGTCCACCTTCTTGCCACGGATCAGGTCCGCCACCAGGCGACCCTTGTCCACCGACAGGCGCACACCACGGACGATTGCTTTCGTTTCCATGTCAGTGCTCCTTACTTCTTGGCCTTCTTGTCCGCGGGGTGACCCTTGAACGTGCGGGTCAGCGCGAACTCGCCCAGCTTGTGGCCGACCATCTGGTCAGTCACATACACGGGGACGTGCTGCTTGCCGTTGTGCACGGCAATGGTCAGGCCGATGAAGTCGGGCAGGATCGTCGAACGACGAGACCAAGTCTTGATCGGCTTCTTGTCCTTCGTGGCCACGGCCTTCTCGGCCTTGGCTTGAAGGTGATGGTCCACGAACGGACCCTTCTTGAGTGAACGTGCCATGGTCCAGCCCTTACTTCTTGCGACGCGAGACGATGAAAGTCTGCGTGCGCTTGTTGTTGCGAGTGCGGTAACCCTTGGTCAGCGTGTTCCACGGCGACACCGGAGCCTGGCCTTCGCCCGTACGGCCTTCGCCGCCACCGTGCGGGTGGTCCACCGGGTTCATGGCGGTACCGCGGACGGTCGGGCGGATGCCCTTCCAGCGGATCGCACCGGCCTTGCCGTACTGACGCAGGTTGTGCTCTTCGTTGCTCACTTCACCGATGGTGGCGCGGCAATCGATGTGGATCTTGCGCACTTCACCCGAGCGCAGACGCACCTGAGCGTACGCACCTTCGCGGGCCATCAGCGTCACGGAGGTACCGGCCGAGCGGGCAATCTGAGCACCCTTGCCCGGCAGCAGCTCCACGCAGTGGATGGTCGAACCCACGGGGATGTTGCGGATCGGCAGGGTGTTGCCAGCCTTGATCGGCGCTTCCGAGCCGCTCAGGATGGTGGCACCGACCTCCAGACCACGCGGAGCGATGATGTAGCGACGCTCGCCGTCGGCATAGCACACCAGAGCGATGTGGGCCGTGCGGTTCGGGTCGTACTCAATGCGCTCCACCTTGGCGGGAATACCGTCCTTGTGGCGCTTGAAGTCCACCACGCGGTAGTGGTGCTTGTGACCACCGCCCTTGTGGCGCATCGTGATGTGGCCGTTGTTGTTGCGGCCAGCATTCTGCTTCTGCGGTTCCAGCAGCGAAGCTTCCGGAGCGCCCTTGTGCAGGTGCTTGTGAACGACCTTGACGACCGCACGGCGGCCGGGCGAGGTCGGCTTGACTTTGACGACTGCCATGATTTACGCGGCCTCCCCGGAGAAGTTGAGCTCCTGGCCGGCCTTCAGCGCGACATACGCCTTCTTCACATGGTCCCGACGGCCCATGTTCTTGCCGAAGCGCTTGACCTTGCCCTTCACGTTGACGACGGACACCGACTCGACCTCGACCTTGAACAGCAGCTCGACGGCGGCCTTGATCTCGGGCTTGGTGGCATCGCGCAGGACCTTGAACAGGACCTGGTTGTGCTTTTCGGCAACCTGGGTGGCCTTCTCGGAGATCACCGGGGCGACCAGCACCTGGGCCAGACGGCCCTCATTGAACTTGGCGCTCATTCGAACATCTCCTTGAGCTGTTCCACCGCAGCCTTGGTCACCAGCACCTTCTTGTAGAAGACCAGCGACAGCGGATCGGCGTAGCGGGGCTCGACCACCAGCACGTTGTGCAGGTTGCGCGAAGCCAGCGCCAGGTTGTCGTCCAGCTGATCGGTGATGACCATCACGGAATCCAGACCCATGGCCTTGAACTTCGAGGCCAGCAGCTTGGTCTTGGGCGCTTCCACGGTCAGCGAATCCACCACGGCCAGACGGCCATCGCGGGCCAGCTGGGACAGGATGGTGGCGATGCCAGCGCGGTACATCTTCTTGTTGACCTTCTGCGAGAAGTTCTCGTCAGGGGTGTTCGGGAAGATGCGACCGCCCCCGCGCCACAGCGGCGACGAGGTCATACCAGCACGCGCGTTGCCGGTGCCCTTCTGACGGAAAGGCTTCTTGGTCGAGTGGTGGACCTCGCGACGGGTCAGCTGCTTGCGGGTGCCGGAGCGGGCGTTGGCCTGATAGGCCACCACGATCTGGTGCACCAGCGCTTCGTTGTAGTCGCGGGCAAACACGGTGTCAGGAGCGTCCACCTTCGAGGTGGCCTGACCTTGTTCGTTCAGGAGCTCGAGTTGCATCAGTTGGCTCCCTTCTTGACCTTGGCCTTGACGGCCGGACGCACGGTCACGAAACCGTTCTTGGCGCCCGGCACCGCGCCACGGACCAGCAGCAGCTGGCGGGCTTCGTCCACACGGACGATGTCCAGGTTTTGGGTCGTCACGGTCTCGTCGCCCATGTGACCGGTCATCTTCTTGCCCGGGAACACGCGACCCGGATCCTGCGCCATCGAGATCGAGCCCGGCACGTTGTGCGAACGGCTGTTACCGTGCGACGCGCGCTGCGAGCCGAAGTTGTGGCGCTTGATGGTGCCGGCATAGCCCTTACCGATCGAAGTGCCCTGCACGTCGACCTTCTCGCCGGCAGCGAACAGCGTCACGGGCACGGTGGTGCCGGCCTTGTATTCGGCGGCCACGGTGGCTTCGACGCGGAATTCCTTCAGGATTTCACCGGCTTCCACACCTGCCTTGGCAAGGTGGCCGGCTTCCGGCTTGGTCACGCGCGATGCCTTGCGCGCGCCGAACGCCACTTGGAGGGCGCTGTAGCCGTCGGTCTCAACGGTTTTGACCTGGGTGACGCGGTTGTTGGACACGTCGAGCACGGTCACGGGGATGGCGTCGCCATCGTCCGTGAACACGCGCATCATGCCCACCTTGCGGCCCAGCAAACCGAGACGGTTGCTCAGACTCATGGTTTTTCTCCGCCCCTTCTGACCTCAATGGCTCGAAGGGCTGGGTTTTTCACAGACCCGACAGCGATTGGCCGGGTCGACGTACTCCGCCTCAGGCAGCTGCACCGAAATGCCACCACCCGAAACGGACAGTGGACGAAAGGCCGCCCGAAGGCGGCCAATCGTCCAAAAGCTTGCGAGTATAGCAGTTGTGGCGAATGCCGCAACTACCCTACCCGTGCGACAGCGGATTACTGCAGCTTGATCTCGACGTCCACGCCAGCCGGCAGGTCCAGCTTCATCAGGGCATCGACGGTCTTGTCGGTCGGATCGACGATGTCCATCAGGCGCTGGTGCGTGCGGATCTCGAACTGGTCGCGGCTGGTCTTGTTGACGTGCGGCGAACGCAGGATGTCGAAACGCTGCATGCGGGTCGGCAGGGGCACCGGGCCCTTGACGATGGCGCCAGTGCGCTTGGCGGTGTCAACGATTTCCAGGGCCGATTGGTCGATCAGCTTGTAATCGAAGGCCTTCAGACGGATGCGGATCTTTTGCTTTTGCATGACGGTTCCTTGTAAAGAGCGATGAAGCCGGCCTGGTGGAGCACCAGGACCGGCCGGTCATGCAATTACTCGATGATCTTGGCGACGACGCCGGCGCCGACGGTACGGCCACCTTCACGGATGGCGAAGCGCAGGCCTTCTTCCATGGCGATCGGGGCGATCAGCTTGACGGTGATCGACACGTTGTCGCCCGGCATCACCATTTCCTTGTCCTTCGGCAGCTCCACCGCGCCGGTCACGTCCGTGGTACGGAAGTAGAACTGCGGACGGTAGTTGTTGAAGAACGGGGTGTGGCGGCCGCCTTCGTCCTTGCTCAGCACGTACACCTCGGCGGTGAAGTGCGTGTGCGGGGTGATCGAGCCGGGCTTGGCCAGCACTTGGCCGCGCTCGACGTCTTCACGCTTGGTGCCGCGCAGCAGG
>NZ_JAMXMC010000006.1:0-313149 GCF_024055665.1 Ideonella oryzae
CGTCGCGATGAAAGACACCCAGCTGACGATCCAGGAGCAAGGCACGCGCAGTGCCTGGAACGTGCCCTACACGGCCATCGAGCCGCCAGCACAAGGTACCCACACTCCGGCACCCGAGCCGGCACCCGAGCCGGCGCCAGCGGCGGCACCACGTGCCACACGCAACGACTTCCGCTGCGGCGAAAGGGTGGCCTTCGAGGACAAGCACCTCAACACCATCGTCGGCGTGATCGTGCGCATCAACCAGCGCACCGCCACCATCGACCCCGGCGACGGCATGACCTGGCGCGTGGGCTTCTCGCTGCTGCGCCACGTCGTCGACATCTGATCGAACTTCGTCAAGAGGGCCTTGGGGCCGCGCTTACCTTGCTCTTCCTCATGTCCGCGATTCTCCTGAATGGCGGACCCCTTGCTACTTCACATTGGTACGGCCTGGGGGGGGGCAGGTCAGTGCCCGTCTGCCCCCACCGAGGTGTCCGCGCTGCAGAAATCACACTTCGGGGATATCGCCGGATGCGTGAACGAGCCAGGCTTGGGGATCGCGCCCATTCAGCCCAGGCATTCCTATGCCGGTAGCGTTCCCGCGCTACCAAACGCCCCGCACTATCCACAGATTCGGTGAACCACCCGACGCCGCCGCGGGGTTAGGCGACGCCCCTATCGGGACTTGTATAGGCCGGGACAACGACCTCTGACCGCAGCCTCTAAACGCCGCCAAAGCGATGTCTCTCCGGCGACCTTTTTGTACTTGTCCACCGCATCCTTGGCCTTTGAGCATTTGCGCAATGCGATCAAGGTATAGGCGTACTGGTAAAGGACAGTCGGGTTGCCTGGATCAGACGCCTTCGCTTGCTCCAGTAATTCAAGAGCCTCCAGGTGAAGCCCAAGGTCATTGCACGCTGCCGATGCGTTGATGCGAAGACCGACATCATTAGGCGACTTCGCGATGAGAGGCCGGAGTGCATTCAGGCTGGCCTCGTGGAGGCCGCGACGTTGGTCGTTGACTGCACGCTGAGCCACAACATCGATGCCTTCACTGGCCAGTTGCGCGTACTGCACTTCAGCGAAATCGTGGGATCCCGTTTGGGATAAGGCCACGGCAATGTTGACCCTTGTCGCGGCGTTGCGCGATGCCGATCCATCGGTCATCGTCTTGACGACCATGTCTGGCATGCCGAGCGCGATCAAGCCTTGGCTGAATACTGCAAAAGCTTCCTCCCCGACTTCGACAAGCGAGGTTCGCACCTCTGGAAACATGAACGCCTGTTGGATATCCAACAAAGTCGGACGCTTGGCCGGATCAACCTCGAGACATTGCAACACGATCAAAGGGACGCTCGGATCCGCATTGACCACGCCGCTGCGCATCGCGATCTTGAGGCGATCGATCGAAGCCCTTGACGCTGCCTCCCAAGGATTCCTCCCCGTGAACAGCTCATAGGCGATGACGCCCAGGCTGAATATGTCGGAACTTGCATTCGGGAGCACGCCATTCGCAAGCTCGGGCGCTTGGTACAGCGGCGCGCCGGGTGTGGCTGCTCGATCCTTCCATCCGGCCAGTCCGAAATCGGCAATCTTGCAGATCCATCCTTCCGCGACGAGGATGTTGTCTGGTTTGAGGTCGGCATGCGCGAATCCCTCGACCAGTTCACCACAATGGAGTAGCCCCGTGGCGATCTGCCCGATCCACTGGTGCACCGGAAGCGTCTCGAGCTCATTCCGGTACTCCGAGATCCAGTCCGCTAGCGTGACGCAGCCCCTCGGGCCCGGCAGAACGGACTCCAATAGCCAGACCGGCACTCCGCCGGGCCGTGCCTCGACTTCGAGCAGCCGAACCACATGCGGGCTGCGTCTCCCGAAGTTCAGAAGGAGTAGCAACTGGCATTCGCGAACGTGGTCCTCGTTGCCGCCTGGGCTGATCGGCAGCTTGGCAACAGCGAGAGAACGCGGGTCGCCTCGGTGTGCGCAAAGGTAGACCTTGCTCATCGAGCCTTGGGAAGCGCCAATAAGCTGCCAGTGCCCCAAGATGCTGAACGTCTTGATCCCCTCGGCCTCAAATTTTGGGAAGCCGCGCGAACCCATTGGATACGGCCCGCTCGACGCGGGAGGCCACTTCTTCATCAGCATGCGATCGAGATCGTCCATCTCCTGGCTGCGATCACTGATGTCGAACTCGGTCATCACTCGGTCACCGCAGTCGGCGCACTTGGAGATGAATTTCTCCGTCTTTTGCTCTGCGGTCCATTCAACAATCGCCGCGAACTCGAATGCGTACTCACCGCCACATTGGCAAGGCACCCGTGTATGGTGGGAGTGAATCTCCCACATCGTGTTCACTTTGAACGGCCAAGGCTTCCTCGCATAGGCGACTTCTGCTGGCCTCATTGTCGCAAGGTAGCCTGCGCGTCCATGCCGAGGTACTGAGTTTCGCTGGCTCATAGGAGATATTTACTCAGAGAATGGCCGGCGATGGCACGGTGCCCCGCTTCGAGACACGGCCACGGTCTAAATGAGGTTCTCTGACGGCGTACGTGGGCACCGATACAATATTGCCCCACGGTATAGCTTCCAGATCACCTGAACTCTCGGAATTTCCTAGCCGACGGGGCTTAAAGTGTGCCATGGTCAAGATCTTTGAATAGGGGGAAGGATGCCGTTTCACGAGTGCGTAGACAAATTTCTAGGGGACCCCGCGGTACTACGGCTTCTCGATCTCGCCCGCGAGACGCGCCCGCTACACATCTGCTATCCACGCGAGGTGCCAATCTCTCGTTTTCTGGCTTGGTTCTTCGACCCGACCGAGGGTCACGGACTTGGCGATGTTTGCATCCGGGCTCTATTGGGGGAGGCTTGGCGTCGCATGGGTGACTCCACGATTGACGCGAAGGTTCGCCATCAACTCTCACCCACGCACGTCGCCTCACAGGCGTTTGACTCATGCCTGGTCCGACGTGAGGTCAAGCTTGGCAGCGGTTCTCTGGATGTTCTGGTGCTCGACCCGAAAAGGCGCTGGCTGCTCGCCATCGAGAACAAGTACGGTGCCGGAGAAGGTCGCAATCAGCTCGAATCGTACGAGACGAGCCTCGCCGAGCGATACCCTGGCTGGATACAAATCCTGGTCTTCCTGGATGTGTTTGGACAAGCGCCGTCGCGTCCTTCCTGGATCGGACTCGACTATGTTTGGCTCGTGGATGAAATCTCCGCAGCTGAAAGATCGCCCTGGCTGGGCGACGACTCTAAAGCCGCGCTCCGAGAGTTTCGGTCGGTCTTGGAGCCGGAAGGAGCGCCGTTTGTGCATGTCGACGTTGACGATGACCATTTGCTGGGTGTAGTCAGTACCCATCGCGATGTCTTCGAAAAGATGCGCGAGTGGAGCAAGGACAAGGCGCCCTTGGAAGATCGGCTTGAGAAGATTTACGCTCGAGCGAAGACCTTGGATGAGAAGGCCGCTCAGCAACTGTTCCAGGCTTTCATGCAACGGAAGAGGCTATGGAGCGTCTGCATTCCCATGCTTTTGTACGCCGGTCTCCTGCAGTCCATAAGAACCCAGTTCCCGGATATCGAACACGACCCAAAGAGAAAGGCGTTCTATTTCTCGCTGCCGAAGTGGCGTGCGACGCAAGACGCTGATCGTCCGGCTCTTCGCACCATGGTGCGAATCCTGACCGGCAAAGCTGACGGAGAGGCTGATCGCTATTTGGTGGTATCTCGCATCGACTCACGAACGCTCAGTCCGGAAGCCTTCGCGCGCGTGCGGCCAACCATCGAAAAGATGCGCAAGGCTTACCTAAAAAGAGCGCCGCGGCTCAAGGAAGAGCCAGGGCCAATCACGCTGAAGTTTGATTTCGCAACGTCAGAAGAAGCTGTGAGTGCACTGCTGGCGCGTCACATCGTGATGCTAAAACAGGAGTTCGACGATCTCATCCGCTCGGAACGGCTGGGACAATGCTGATCATGGTTCGCTGATACGCAGAGGCCGCCACATTCAGACGACAACCGCCACCTTCAGTCTTACCGATGGCACAGCCACAAGCGCCGGAACGACGAACATACGAGACGTCGGTCAGCAAGGTTTCAATCAACCAGTACTTCTGGACAAAGACGGTCGCATTTGCCGTTCTGAACAGCGACGCTCATGGTCAGGCCGGCTGCCCGACCATGCTCCCTTCGGGTGACGAAGGATACTCCCGTGCTGGCTAGCGCAAGCAGAACACCGGCCAACCGACTTCTTGCCTCCACCACGCTTCAACAGCGTACCGAAGCACAGCTTGATCAATGACCGTGTAGTAGACCTGCCAGCTGTATTCACTGTATGGCGCCAGGTCGACGGCGCAACCAAGCTTAATGGTCTGCGCGTTCCCACGATTGAACAGGTGTTGGGCCAGCCTGCTTTGAAGGTTTCCTTCAGTGCCTGAATAGGCGATGTATGCATCATCCCCCTCCTGAAGAATGAGCTTCACTCCCTTTGGAGGCATCTTCCGCGTACGCCGTGCTTTGCCAGTGGTCGCCCCAATGGCTTCCTGCAGGCGCTCTGAAGGCATGCTGGTCTCTATCCAATAAACGCCGGGACGCGCGGGGACGTTCGTCAAAAGACAGTTGATGCTCTTGACCGTGACGGCGACCCTCCGCTCGTAAGCAGCCCTCCCAAGAGCCGCAACGGCCTCGGCTGCCTCCGACTCGAGCGTCTCGAAGTCTTGTTTGTGCATGGCGCTTACGTTGGAAGTCGCGAAATGCATTCGAGCTTACCGCTGCTGGAGCCATGTCAGCCGGCTGCGTTCACAGGAGCGCTGCCCAAGCGGACATTCAACCTTTCGGTTAGGGCCTTCCATGGTGCGCCGCCCACCTCCCCTGGATACATTCAGTGGGAGGAAGCGTAGATGTCTCTCGCTCAGCTCGGCTCCAACGGAGGAGGCGGCTGATCGACTCAGGGAAGGACATTAGAAAATGCACGTCACCTTCGGCCTTTGCTTGGACGCCCGCCAGGGACCGTCCACCGACGACTCCTTCAATAAGCCTGTCGTCGGGCGGCTTGGATTCCTGTCTCTGCTTGAGACCTACTTGGGCTTGGCAGCCCCCGAGGTCGCCAAGACGAGGAGAATCACCGTATACCTCGGCTTGCTCGACGCGGCGGACACCGGCAAGCGTTTCTACAGCGAGTCGTTGAAGGCGGATCGTATAGGGACTGCTTCGTGCCTTCTGGCTTGGCGAGACGAATGGCGAGAATGCGGGTGGACCGGCGCTTCGCAGCCGGACGATCCACCGCGGATCCAAGACATAGCGGCCGTCGAGGCCTTTGCGCCGGCCACCTTGCCGCCACTCTAGCCTCAGCCAGTCCCCGAAGCGTTCTGCAGGCTCAGACCCACGATAGGTACTGCGCCTGGCTCGGGTAGCTACTTGCTCAATTAGCCGTGAGACGCCTTCTTATCAGGCCGGAATCCGATCATGATGGGCAGTTGATCTGCCCTCAAGCCGGGCCAAGCGGAGCGATGGCAAGCCACCCAAAGCTTGCTCCCCGAATTGATCAGCCGTTGGAACTGCCGACGCACACCACCGAACATGGGATAGCAACGAAGCCACGACTGCGTTTCAGCAATGATGGCTGACGTATTGCCAGACTTCACCCATCGAATCAAATTGCGCTTGATCCCTTCGTAGATGTGCTCCTGCAAACGCCACGTCCAGGCGTAATCCCCGCGCAGGCGCGGTTCCTTGACCATCACAAACGAACCGAATGCAACGTTGCGGCCGCTCCAGACTTCACGGCGCCAGACCGAGCCCGGTGGGGCTGCACGAACCTTGTCGGTGACCATCAGTATGAACTCACGCTTGGTCGGCGAACCCAGCACAGGAGCGCTGATCGCGGCGCAGGTCGGAAGCCCCTTTTGCTTGAGGTCCTGGCGCTTCCAAGCAGGAAGCCTAGTTCCGTAAAGTTCGGCCAATTCGTCGCCCTTTGCGTTCATTCGTTCCGCAACAAGGTCAAAGCTCGTCCAGTAGTCATAGCCCCTCTGGGCCCGGTTGATCAGGATGGCGCCGAGCGCCGCGGTAAGGTCGTTGAAGTGCTTCATCTATCAAGCCGCCCGCGAAGGCGAAAGGTGGCGCGCCGACTTGGCGCGACTGGAGATGAATAACCTTCGTTGATAAACCAACTGCTCGACGCACAGGGTCCGGACCGCTGTGTGCCGTAGACGTTTCGTTGCCACTCGGCCGCTATGGCTTATCCCGCGGCATATCGGCGAGCACTTCGTTATCAGCACCTGTTCTTCATAGCCATAAACGGCCATGAGGCCGGGCCACTTCCACGCACCATGCTCACAGCTGATCGCCAGCTCAGAGACCGGGCAACCGGAACAGACCAACGCAGGCCGCCTAGACCCGATCAACCGACACCCTGTGCAACCGACCCGGGCAACGGCTCCGGCGCATTGGCCCCAAGGCTGATCTCACTGCCTGAGGTCATGGACCGGGTTGCCCTCAAGCGAACATCGATCTACGAACTGATCAAGACACGGGACTTCCCGGCCCCGGTCAAGATCCAGCGGGCGAGCCGCTGGGTGGACATCGAGATCTCGGACTGGATCCGAGTTCAGATGTCCAAGCGCTAAGTGGTCGCCCGGTACCCCTTGCGTCCTACCGTCGGCGGGTCAACTCAACGGCATGCCAGGGCTTCTCGTCGATGGCGGGAAGCCCTTTTCTCGTAGCCAACCTGGCACGGCCACACAGAACTTCGGGACCAAACAAGGCGACGTAACCCCCTATCGGCAAACGAACTGGCAACGCGTCGGCGCGTTGCTCTGTCCGTCGTCGTTCGCCAACGGCCGCTTGGATTCGACCGATTTCTGGCAAAATTCTGGCAACGAACGCGAATGTTTGGTAGGCCGTCGGGGGCTCGAACCCCGGACCAAAGGATTATGAGTCCTCTGCTCTGACCGACTGAGCTAACGGCCCACACCGAGCCTGTCCCGCAGGGGCAGGCGCGAAAGTGCTGGATTGTAGGCGGCGGTCTCAGCGCTGCGACAGCGCGCTGCCCACCAGGCGGGAGGTGATGTCCACGATCTGGATCATGCGGTCGTAGGCCATGCGGGTGGGGCCGATGACGCCCAGCGTGCCCACCACCCGGCCGTCCACCTCGTAGGGTGCAGAAACGACCGAGAGTTCTTCGAAGGGCACGACGCGGCTCTCGCCGCCGATGTAGATGCGCACGCCCTCCGCGCGGCTGGAGGTATCCAGGAGGCGCATCAGCTCGGTCTTCTGCTCGAAGATGTCGAAGAGCTTGCGCAGCGAGCCCAGGTCACTGAGTTCCTGCACGCCCAGCAGGTTGCGCTCGCCGCTGACCACCACCTGCTCCTGGGTCTCGGCCAGGGCCTCGGTGCCGGCCTGCACGGCCGCCTGCATCAGCACCGCGATCTCGCCGCGCAGCTGGTCCACCTCGGCCTTCAGGCGCTCACGCACTTCCTCCAGCGTGAGGTTGGCGTAGTGGGCGTTGAGCACGTTGGTGGCCTCCACCAGCTCGCTGTCGCTGTAGTCGCGGGCGGTGAAGATGACGCGGTTCTGCACATCGCCATCGGGCGCCACCATGATGACCAGCACACGCTGGGCGCCCAGACGCAGGAATTCCAGGTGGCGGAAGACGCTGGTCTTGCGCGGGGCCGTCACCACGCCGACGAAGCTCGACAGGCTGGAGAGCATCTGCGCGGCCTGGGCGATCACCCGCTGGGGCTGGTCGGGCTGCAGCTGCTCGCGCACGGCCGACAGGGCGTCGGGCATGTGGCCGCTGAGCATCTGCGGCTGGGCGGTCAGCATGGTGTCCACAAAGAGCCGGTAGCCCTTGGGCGTGGGAATGCGACCGGCCGAGGTGTGCGGGCTGACGATCAGGCCCATGTCCTCCAGATCAGCCATCACGTTGCGGATGGTGGCGGGCGAGAGCTCCAGCCCGGAGGCCTTGGACAGGGTGCGGGAACCCACTGGCTGGCCATCGGCGATGTAGCGCTCGACCAGGGTGTTCAGCAGCGATCGGGCACGGTCATCCAGCATGCTTTTCATTGTAAGGAGATGCCCGGCCCGCCACCGGCTTGTCACAGGGGCCTGTGGTGTAATTCTCCGCACCATGTCATCCCCGTTCCGTCACGCTGCCCTCATCGGCAAATACCAGGCCCAGGGTATCCGCCCGATGCTGGAGAGCATTGCCGCCTTCCTGGTGCGGCAGGGGCTGGAGGTGTCGGTGGACCGGGACACGGCGCTGAACATCGACTGGCACGATTACGGCGCGCTCAGCCCGGCCGAGATCGGTGCGCACTGCGACATCGCGGTGGTGGTGGGCGGCGACGGCACCATGCTGGGCATCGCCCGCGAGCTGGCGCCGCTGAACATCCCGCTGGTGGGCATCAACGAGGGCCGACTCGGCTTCATCACCGATGTGCGCTCCACCGACTGGGCCGAGGCCCTGGGCCCCATCGTGCAGGGCGACTACGAGGAAGAGCGCCGGGCCCTGATCGAAGGCGACGTCTGGCGCGACAGCCGCAGCATCTTCCACGGCCTGGCCGTCAACGACGTGGTGGTGGGCCGGGGCGCCACCACCAGCATGGTCGAGCTGCGGGTGGATGTGGGCGGCGAGTTCGTCGCCAACATGCGGGCCGACGGCCTGATCATCGCCTCGCCCACCGGTTCCACCGCCTATGCCCTGTCGGCCGGCGGCCCCATCCTGCACCCGTCCATCGGCGGCTGGGTGCTGCTGCCCATCGCGCCGCACACCCTGTCCAACCGGCCCATCGTGCTGCCCGACTCGGCCGAGGTGGGCATCACCATCGTCACCGCCCGCGACACCAGCGCCAGCTTCGACATGCACAGCCTGACCAGCCTGCTGCCAGGCGACCAGGTACGGGTGCGTCGCTCGCCCGTGGCCATGCGCTTCCTGCACCCGCGCGGATGGAGTTACTACGCCACGCTCCGGCGCAAGCTGCGCTGGTACGAGGGTGTGGTCTGAGACCCTGACCGAGGGCCCCATGCTCAAGCACCTGACCCTGAAGGATTTCGTCATCGTCAGCCACCTGGAGCTGGCGTTCCATGCCGGCTTTTCCGTGCTCACGGGCGAAACCGGCGCCGGCAAGTCCATTCTGATCGACGCGCTGCAACTGGTGCTGGGCGCCCGGGCCGAAAGCCAGTGGGTGCGTGAAGGCGCGGCCCGCGCCGAGGTGACGGCCGAATTCGATCCCCCGCCCTCCCTGGCGGCCTGGCTGGACGAGGCCGGCTTCGCCGCCGAGGACACCCTGCTGCTGCGCCGCATCGTCGACAGCCAGGGCAAGAGCCGCGGCTTCATCAACGGCAGCGCCGCCACCGCCGCCCAGCTGCGCGAGGTGGCCGACCACCTGGTGGACATCCACGGCCAGCACGCCTGGCAGGGCCTGACCCGGCCCGCGGCCGTGCGCGCCCTGCTGGACGAACAGGCGGGCGTGGACCCGCGCCCGCTGGCCCAGGCCCATGCCGACTGGAAGACCGCCACCGAGGCCCTGGCCGCCGCCCGCGCCCTGGAGGGCGAACGGGCCAGCGAGCGCGAGCGCCTGCAGTGGCAGATCGGCGAGATCGACCGCTTGGCGCCCGGTGCCGAGGAATGGCCCGAGCTCAATGCCGAGCACCAGCGCCTCTCGCATGGTCAGGCCCTGATGGACGCCGCCGCCCAGGCCGCCCAATGCCTGGACGAGGACGAGACCAGCGCCAGTCGGCAGCTCAGCCGGGCCTTGAGCGGACTGGAGGCGGTGGCCGATTTCGACCCGCGCATCCAGCCGGTGCTGGAGGCCCTGCAGGGCGCCCAGGCCCAGGTGGACGACGCCTCACGCAGCCTGAACACCTACCTGGCCCGGGCCGAGCTGGACCCGGACCGCCTGGCCGAGCTGGACGCCCGCCTCTCGGCCTGGATGGGCCTGGCCCGGCGCTTCCGTCGTCCGCCCGAGGAACTGCCGGCCCTGCGTGCCGAGTGGCAGGCCACCCTGGCGCTGCTGGACGCCGCCAGCGACATGGACGCCCTGAGCGGGGCCGTGGCCCAGGCCGAAGCGCAGTGGCGCCGCCTGGCCGAGCAGTCCAGCCGGGCCCGCCAGAAGGCCGCGCCCGATCTGTCCAAGCGGGTGAGTGCGGCCATGCAGCTGCTGGGCATGGCCGGCGGCCGCTTCGAGGTGGCCCTGCTGCCGCAGGACGCCCCGCAGAGCTTCGGCCTGGAGGGCGTGGAGTTCCTGGTGGCCGGCCATGCGGGCAGCGCCCCGCGCCCGCTGGCCAAGGTGGCCTCGGGCGGTGAGCTCTCGCGCCTGGCGCTGGCCATTGCCGTCACCACCGCGCAGCAGCGCGGCCGCGGTCCGGCCACGGCCCTCAACCCCGGCACGCTGATCTTCGACGAGATCGACTCCGGCGTGGGTGGCACCGTGGCCGATGCAGTGGGCCGGCTGATGAAACAGCTGGGCCAAAGCGTGCAGGTGCTGTCGGTCACCCACCTGCCCCAGGTGGCCGCCTGCGCCGACCACCACTTCGTGGTGGCCAAGGCCACCCGCCAGGGCCAGACCCAGAGCCAGGTCAGCCCGGTGGAGGGCGAAGCCCGCGTGGCCGAGGTGGCCCGCATGCTGGGCGGCGCCAGCGGCACCAGCCTGGCCCACGCCCAGCAGCTGATCCAGCAGGCCGCCCAGCCGGACGCACGCGCCGCCAAGGCCACACGATGAACACGCCCAAGCCGCTCCCCCAGACGGACGCGCCCGCCCCGGCTCGGCCGCAGCGCGTGGTGGCCCTGGTCACCGGCATCTCGGGTTCGGGCAAGTCGGTGGCCCTGCATGCACTGGAAGACGCCGGCTTCTTCTGCGTGGACAACCTGCCCCCCGAGCTGCTGCGCGAACTGGTTCATGTCGAGGCCGCCCACGGCGTGCAACGCCTGGCCGTGGCGGTGGATGTGCGCACCGCCAGCTCGCTGCCGGCCCTGCTGCCGCTGATGGACGAGCTGGCCGCTGAAGGCGTCAAGGTGCGCAGCCTCTTCCTGGATGCCAGCACCCAGGCCCTGGTCAAGCGCTTTTCCGAAACGCGGCGCCCGCACCCGCTGTCCCATCCTGGCGTGGGCAGCGACCGCCAACGCCTGGTGGATGCCATCGAGCAGGAGCGCCAGTTGCTGGCAGCCCTGCGCGAGCGCTCCACCGTGATGGACACCAGCGAGCTGCGGCCCGCCCAGCTGCGCCTGTGGATCCGCGACCTGGTGGGTGCCTCGCGCAGCCAGCTGACCCTGGTCTTCCAGTCCTTCGCCTTCAAGCACGGCGTGCCGCTGGATGCCGACATGGTGTTCGACGTGCGGGTGCTGCCCAACCCCTTCTACCTGCGCGAGCTGCGCCCGCTGACCGGGCGCGACGCCCCGGTGGCCGACTACCTGCGGGCCCAGCCCGAGGTGGGCGAGATGCTGGGCCAGATCGAGGGCTTCCTCACGCGCTGGCTGCCGTCCTTCGAGAACGACCAGCGCAGCTACCTGACCGTGGCCATCGGCTGCACCGGTGGTCAGCACCGCTCGGTCTACTTTGTCGAGACCCTGGCCGAGCACTTCGCGGCTCGCCTGCCCACGCTCAAGCGCCACCGCGAACTCGACGCCCGCACCTGACCTGTCCGCGCCGGCACGGCCGGCCTGCCATGACCCTCACCGACCTCCCGCTGTTCCCGCTGCAGTCCGTGCTGTTCCCGCTGGGCCGACTGTCCCTGCGCATCTTCGAGGCGCGCTACCTGGACCTGATGAGCCGCTGCCTGGTGGCCGACCGCCCCTTCGGCGTGGTCTGCCTGCAGCAGGGCAGCGAGGTGCGCCAGGCCGGCCAGACGGTGCGCTTCGAGCCCGTGGGTGTGCTGGCCCGGCTGCTCAGCGCCGATTCGGACCAGCCGGGCGTGCTCAAGGCCGTCTGCCTGGGCGGTGCGCGCTTTCGCTGGCAGACGCTGAGCGAGCAGGCCAACGGCCTGTGGGTGGCCACGCAGGCCGAACAGCTGCCCGATGACCCGCATCTGCCGCTGGCCGCGGCCCACCAGCCGGCCGCCCAGGCGCTGGCGCGGGCCCTGGCCCTGCTGGCCGCACGCGAGGGCCACAGCAGCGGCCCCATGCACCTGGACGACACCGCCTGGGTGGCCAACCGCTGGTGCGAGCTGCTGCCCATCCCGCTGGCCGCGCGGCAAAAGTTGATGGAGCTGCCCGATCCGGCCGCCCGCATGGATCTGGTGGACCGCTTCCTGCGCGACAAGCAGCTGCTGCAGGGCTGAGGCCCCACCGGGTGCCGCCGGGCCTCAGGCCGCGTCGGTGCCCAGCAGCTTGCGCACCGGCGCGGGCAGGCCATGCTCGGCCAAGGCGGCGCGCGGCACCCAACGGCCCGTCGGCCAGCGCAGCAGCGGCCCCTGCGCCAGTGGCGAATCCACCGGCAAGGCACAGCGCACCGGCGTCAGCACCAAGTCCAGGTGGGTCAGCACATGGGTGAAGGTGGCGCCCACCTCGCCCGAGCCCGGGCCCTCGGCCAGCCAGGCCTGCAGGGTGTCCACATCGTCGAACTCGGGCAGCGTCCACAGCCCGGCCCAGACGCCTGTGGCCGGCTTCTGCACCAAGAACACCGCATCCCCCTGCGTGAGCCAGAGCAGCGCATGGCTGCGTCGACCCCGCTTGAGCTTGCGCGTCTTGACCGGGTAGGCCTCGGGCCGGCCTTCGCGCCGGGCCACGCAGAGATCCTGCCAGGGGCACAGCAGGCAGCTGGGCTGGCGCGGCGTGCAGACGGTGGCGCCCAGGTCCATCAGGCCCTGGGTGTAGGCCTCGACGCCCTCGCCCGCCGGCGGCAACTGGGCCTCGGCGATGGCCCAGAGCCGGCGCTCGGCCGCGGTCTGGGCCAGGTCCTCACCGAAACCCAGCACCCGGCTGAGCACGCGCTTGACGTTGCCGTCCAGGATGGCCACCCGCTCGCCGAAGCAGAACGCCGCCACCGCGGCGGAGGTCGAGCGGCCGATGCCCGGCAGGGTGGCCAGCTGCGCAGCGGTAGACGGAAAGACACCGCCCCAGTCCTGCACCACGGCCTGGGCGCAGCGGTGCAGATTGCGGGCGCGGCTGTAGTAGCCCAGCCCGGCCCACAGGGCCAGCACCTCGTCCAGCGGCGCGGCGGCCAGGGCCTGCACATCGGGGAAACGGGTCAGGAAACGCTCGTAGTAGCCCAGCACCGTGCTGACCTGGGTCTGCTGCAGCATGATCTCCGAGAGCCAGACCCGGTAGGGGTCATGGGTCTGCTGCCAGGGCAGGGTGTGGCGGCCGTGCTGCCGCTGCCAGTCGATCAGGCGCCGGGCCAGGGCTGCCGTCGCGGCCTCGTCCCGGCTCACGCCGCAGCGCCAGGCCGCAACAGGCCCTGGTCACTGTGCACGAACTCGGCTTCGCTCAGGTCCAGGTCCAGCGCACCCAAGCCGCTCAGGGTCTCGTCCTGGTAATCGGGACCCACCTCGGCCCGTTGGCGCAGGCGGGCGGCCATGGCCTGGGCCTGGTCGGCCTGCTCCAGCAGCTTGTTGTCCTGGGTTTCCACCTCGGACAGGCGGGACTCCAGTTCGCCGGTGGCGTGCTGGATGCGCTCCAGCGATTCGCGACGGCGACGGAAGCCCCGGCGGCGGTCGCGGAACTGGCTGTCCACCTGGCCCGAGGCACCCTGGTGCCAGCTCTCGATCTCGGCGCTGGCGTTTTCGAACACCACCCGCAGCTTGGACACCAGCATCCGGTGGAACTGATCGCTCGACACGGTCGAGTTCAGCCGCAGCGCGCTGGAGAGGTTGAAGTAGCGCCCGTAGTTGCGCTCGATCAGGCTGAGCTCGTTCTTGAAGGCGCTGACATCGGGGGCCGGCGTGAAATTCAGCGAAAAGCCGAATTCGGCATTGAGCTGGCTGAACAGGGCCTGCAGCATCTGCGCGGCCTCGGCATTGAGCGAGGCCGCCGTGTCGAGCTGGGCCTGCAGGCCGGCGCACATCTTGGCGAAGGCGCCGCGGGCCCGCAGGTTCAGCCAGCCGCTGCCCAGGGCAGATTCCAGGCCGGCCATGGCTTCGCGGATGCGGTCGGCATCCAGGGCCTTCAGGGTCTTGTGTTGCAGCCGCGCATGCACCGCACGCAGGGCGGTGAGGCGCGCGGTGCAGCGCTCGAATTCGGCGGTGTCGGCGGTCACACGGTCGAGCATCTGGGCCACGCGGCCAGCGCTCTTGCCCCGCAGGCCCCGCAGCTCCAGCATCTGCTCGGCGTTCTGGCGGCGCTGGTCGCGCAGGGCGCGGGTGGCGTGTTCCAGCATGGACTGCACGCCGCCGATCACGGCCTTGGCCAGCACGCGCTGGCGCTGCGGCAGCAGGTGCAGGTTCAGCGCCGTTTCCAGGACGGGCAGGCCGCTGGCCTGCAGCGCATCCACATCGCCCTGCAGCCGCGCGGCCAGGGCCTGGCGGGCCGAGATGGGGAACACCCGGTCGCGGGCAATGCCCAGGGTCTGGGCGGTGGTCTGGCACTGCCGCTCCACCGCGGCCTGCTGTTCCTCGGGCGAAGCCAGCGGGTCAGCCAGGGTGTCGACCTTGTTGAGCACCACGAAGCAGGACAGGCCCTGCCCGCCCAGGTGGTCGTTCCAGATGTCCAGGTCCGAGCGGGTCACGCCGGTGTCGGCGCCCAGCACGAACAGGGCGGCATGGGCACTGGGCAGCAGGCCCAGGGTCAGCTCGGGCTCGGTGCCGATGGCGTTCAGGCCCGGGGTGTCGATGACCACCAGGCCGCGCTGCAGCAGTGGATGGGGGTAGTTGATGACCGCATGGCGCCAGGCCGGAATCTCGACCTGCCCGTCGGGCAGGGTCGGTGGGTTGTCCTGCGGGTGTTCCTCGGACCACAGGCCCAGACGCTGCGCGTCCTCGCGCGAGACACTGCGGGTCTGGGTGACCTGCTGCAGCGACATGGCCAGCCCGTCGGCGTCCGACGGGTCCAGCGGAATGCGGTACCAGCGGTCGCGCTGCAGCGACCATTCAGCCAGGGTCTTGTCCTGGCGACGGGTTTCGATGGGCAGCAGATCCAGGGTGGGCAGCTCGGCCGGGTCCCAGGACAGCTCGACCGGGCACATGGTGGTGCGCCCCGGCGTGGCCGGCAGGATGCGGCGGCCGGCATCGGCAAAGAAGATCGCGTTGATCAGCTCACTCTTGCCGCGGGAGAACTCGGCGACGAAGGCGACGACCAGCTTGTCCGTGGCCAGGCGGTGGCGTACCGCCTCACTGGCACTGGCGGCCGAGGGCGACAGCAGTTCGCTCTGGGCCAGGAAGGTCTCCAGGCGAACCAACTCGCGCTCCAGGGCCAGGCGCCAGTCGGCCAGGGCATCGAGCTGGGGCTCCAGTGCGGGCTGCAGCGCCAGGGCGTCGGAAAGGGAGGAATCGTCGGGCGGCGTCACGGCCGCATGCTAGCGCGAAACCCCCGCAGCCCCACAAGTGAATGCAAGCGAATGAAAGCCGCCCGGACCCGCCAATTCCGAGCCTCGACGCCCCAACCCCGGCGGCTCCATGGCCTCAGCGCCGCTGGCAGGCCGGGCAGAAGTAGGTGGCGCGCTGGCCCTGAACAATGCGCCGGATGGCCGCGCCACAGCGCGGACAGGCCTCGCCGGCCCGGCCATAGACCCGGGCCTGACCCTGGTACTGGCCCACACTGCCGTGGGCGTCCTTGAAGTCGCGCAGCGTGGAGCCGCCGGCGGCAATGGCCTCGCCCAGCACCCGGCGAATGGCCGCCAGCAGCCGGGCCGCCCGCACTGGCCCGATGCGGTCGCAAGGGGTGCGCGGGTCGATGCCCGCCTCGAACAGGGCGTCGCTGGCGTAGATGTTGCCGGCGCCCACCACGATGTCGCCCGCCAGCAGGGCCTGCTTGACCGCGCAGCGGCGCTGCTGCAAGGCACGGTGGAAATCCGCGGCGGTGAAGCGCTCGTCGAAGGGCTCGGCCCCCAGCCCGGCCAGCAGGCGGGAGGCGGGCACCTGGTCCAGGGCGGGCGACCAGACCACCGCACCGAAGCGGCGCGGGTCGGTCAGGCGCAACACGCCCCGGTCGGTCAGCAGGTCCACATGATCATGCTTGCCGGGCGGGCCGGCCCGCGGCAGCCAGGCCAGCGAGCCCGACATGCCCAGGTGCCAGAGCAGCCCCCCGGCGCTGCGGCCGTCCGGCCGCGTGAGCGGCAGCCAGAGGTATTTGCCACGGCGCAGGAACTCGCCGGCCACGCAGCCGGTCAACTCCGTTGGATCGATGCCCAGCGGCCACCGCAGCGGCTTGCCCAGTTCCAGCGCACGCAGCTGCGCACCGGCCAGGGCGCTGACGCTGCGACGGGTGACCTCGACCTCAGGCAATTCCGGCATGGCCGCCATTATCGGCAGTTGCCGGCAGGCCCCGGGGGCGGCCACTAGAATCATCCGGCCTTTGGAGTGACGATGAAGCTACGTCTTGTCCGCGCGGTGAACCGCCGCCTGTTGCCTGCCACCGCGGGGCATGCTGCCGCTGCGCCCTTTGCGCGTCGCTGGCTGGGCCGTGCCGGTTTGGGGGCGGGCTGGCTCTTGTCGGCCGCGCTGGGCGCCCTGGCGGTGTCGGCCCCGGCGCAGCCCAATGCGGCACCGGCACCGGCGACCGTGCCAGCATCGGCGCCTGCCTCGGGCGCTGCAGCCGCCGAGACCGCGCCGGTGAACAACTCCTGGCTCGATGCCCCCATGTTCTACGAGCTGTTGCTCGGCGAGATGGAGGTCTCCACCGGCCACCCGGCCGATGGTTTCGAGGTCATGCTCGATGCCGCCCGCCGCTCGCGCGACGGCACGGTCTTCCAGCGGGCCATTGAGATTGCCGTGCAAGGCCGCTCGGGCGACCGCGCCCTGCTGGCGGCCAGGGCCTGGCGCCAAAGCCTGCCCCAGTCCATCGAGGCCCTGCGCACCCAGGTGCAGTTGCTGGTGGCCACCGAGAAGCTCGACGAGCTGGCCGGACCGCTCAAGGAGCTGATCGAGCGCCAGCCCGAAGCCGAACGCAGTCCGGTGATCGCCGGTCTACCCCGTTTCCTGGCCGGCGTACGCGACAAGGCCCAGGCGCTGAGCGTCGGGCAGACCGCGCTGGCGCCCTATCTTGATCTGCCCGCCACCCGCACCGCGGCCCGCACCTCGCTGGGCCGGCTGGCTGCGGCCGCCCAGCAGAGCGACCTGGCCATGGGTTACTTGCAGCAGGCCCATCAGGACGATCCGGCTGCAGCCGGTCCGGTGCTGTTGGCCCTGGACCTGATGGGGCCCAAGCCGGAAGCCGAAGCCGTGGTGAAGGACTACCTCGCCCGCCCCGACGCCCTGACTGCCCTGCGCCTGGCCTATGTGCAGAGCCTGGAACAGCGCCAGCGCCTGGTGGACGCCGTGGCCCAGCTGCGCCTGACCGTGGCCCAACAGCCTGACATGGCCCAGGCCTGGCTGTCGCTGGGTGCCCTGCTGACCGAGTTGCAAGAGCCGCGCGAGGGCATCCAGGCCCTGGACCGCTATTTCGCGCTGCAGGCCCCACCTGCCGCCGGAGAGGGCGACGCGAGCGACGACGACAACCAGGACGAACGCCTGCGCCGGACCTACGACTACGCCTGCGTGGTCCAGGCCGATGCACATGAGCAGCTCGGTGAGCTCAAGGAAGCCACCCGCTGGCTCGACAAGGTGCCGGCCGAGCGCACCGACTTGGCCCTGCTGGTTCGGCGCGCCTCGCTGATGGTGCGGCAAGGACAGGTCGAGGCCGGGCTGGCCCTGGTGAAGAATGGTGCCGCCCGCGGCAACCCGGACGCACGCGCGCGGCTGTTGGCCCAGGCCCAGGTGCTGCGGGATGCCGGGCGGCAGCAGGCTGCCTTCGACCTGCTGGGTGAGGCCGTGAAGCAGAGCCCCGAGGACAGCGGCCTGGTGTACGAGCAGGCCATGCTGGCCGAGCAGCTCAAGCAGTACGACGCGATGGAGGCGTTGCTGCGCGAGGTCATCCGCCTCAAGGCCGACGACGCTCAGGCCTACAACGCCCTGGGCTACTCGCTGGCCGAACGCGGCGTGCGCCTGGACGAGGCGCTCAAGCTGATCCAGCATGCCGTGGAGCTGGCCCCGGACGACCCCTTCATCCTCGACAGCCTGGGCTGGGTCTACTTCCGCCAGGGACGGGCCGACGAGGCGCTCAAGCTGCTCAAGCAGTCTTATGCGGCACGCCCGCATGCCGAGGTGGCCACCCACCTGGGCGAGGTGCTGTGGGCCATGGGCCAGCGCGACGAAGCGCTGCGCTACTGGCGCGAGGCCCAGCAGCGCGAGCGGGACAACACCGCGCTGCGCGAAACGCTGCAGCGCCTGAAGGTGAAGCTCTGAACATGCCCCCGACACCCGCCGGGCTGCGACGCGCGCTGCTGGGGGCCGGTCTGTGCTGGCTCGCCGGCTGCGCCACCGCGCCCAGCGGGCCGGTGGACTACAGCGGCCGACTGGCCGTGACCGTGGCGGCCGAAGGCGACCGGCCGGCCCAGTCGCACAGCGCAGCCTTTGAATTGGGCGGCGATGCGCACCAGGGCCATCTGCGCCTGCTCTCGCCGCTGGGCACGGTGGTGGCCGACGCCAGTTGGGAGGCCGACCGTGTGCGGCTGGAGACCGGCGACGGCCCCCGCGACTACCCCAGCCTGGAGGCCCTGGCCGAAGACACGCTGGGCCAGGCCATCCCGCTGGGGGCCCTGCTGGCCTGGCTGCAGGGCCGACCCTGGAACGGTGCATCACATGAGGCCGATGCCCAGGGCTTCCGCCAGCTCGGCTGGGTGGTGGACACCCACGCCCTGAAGCTCGACGGCACGCTGCTGGCCCGCCGCGAAGCGCCGCCAGTGGTGACGCTGCGTGCCCGTCTGGACCACTGAGGCCCGCCCTTCCCTGCGTCCGCCACCGCACCCGAGACATGAGCCTGCACGCGCTGTACGACCTGCCCGCCCCCGCCAAGCTGAACCTGTTCCTGCACGTCACCGGCCGGCGGGACGATGGTTACCACCTGCTGCAGTCGGTCTTCACGCTGATCAACTGGCAGGACACCTTGCACCTGGAGCGCCGCAGCGATGGCCGGATCCAGCGCCACGACCTGGGCCCGGCGCTGCCGGCCGAGGACCTCTGCCTGCGCGCCGCCCGCGCCCTGCAGCAGGCCAGCGGCTGCACGCTGGGTGTGGACATCGCCATCGACAAGCAGGTGCCCTGGGGCGCGGGCCTGGGCGGCGGCAGCTCGGACGCCGCCACCGTGCTGCTGGGCCTGAACCGGCTGTGGGACCTGCGCTGGCCGCGTGAGCGCCTGCTGGCCCTGGGCGCCACGCTGGGCGCGGACGTGCCCTTCTTTCTGGGCGGACACACCGCCTTCGTCGAAGGCATCGGCGAGATCCTGACCCCGATCGACCTGCCGGAGAACCGCTGGGCGGTGCTCAAGCCCGCGGCCGGGCTGCCAACCCAGAGAATATTTTCAAGCGAGCTCTTGACGAGAGATACAAAGCCTGTCAAAGTTGCGGGCTTACTCGCTGAGTTGCAGCGGCAAAGCGAAACGCGACAGACGGCTGAAGAGTCGAATGAAACGTTTTGGGGCCGCAACGACCTGCAAGCTGCCGCCGAGGCCTTGTGCCCCGATGTGCAGCAGGCAGCAAGGCTCTTGGCAGAACGGTTTGGCAATAGCCGCATGACCGGTTCTGGCAGTGCCGTGTTTGCTGATGCAGGTGGTGATGACGCGAGTGAAACCGACGCAGGCACTTCACCTGTGGCGACCTTGCTGGAAGGCTCTTGGCCTGAAGGTTGGGTGGGGCGAATGTGTCGGGGTTTGGCCAATCATCCACTGAAAGATTGGGTAAACTGAAAAGGTTTTCGGGTGTGGCTTTCGGGCCATGTCCTGTGTAGGGGAGTCGCCAAGTTGGTCAAGGCATCGGATTTTGATTCCGACATGCGAGGGTTCGAGTCCTTCCTCCCCTGCCAAATTTCATTGTTGTTGTCGCGCCCGGTGGCGTGACCCATCAGAATCAGACTGCGCCTTCAGGGCGCAGTCGTTCTTTGTGGGCTGTGGCGCGTGCTGCGGCCGCGCACCGCAAGACGCTCGTCTTCGTCACGTACAGCCTGCCCACCCCCTGGAGCTCCCACCGTGCTGTTCAACACCGTTCTCTTCACTGGCAACGCCAATCCCGCCCTCGCCCAGGAAATCGCCACCCACCTCGGTACCGAACTGGGCAAGGCGTCGGTCGGACGCTTCTCTGACGGCGAGGTGACCGTCGAAATCCAGCAGAACGTCCGCGCCCGTGACGTGTTCGTCGTGCAGTCCACCTGCGCGCCGACCAACGAGAACCTGATGGAACTGCTGATCATGGTCGATGCCCTCAAGCGCGCCAGCGCCCGCCGCATCACCGCCGTGATCCCCTACTTCGGCTACGCCCGCCAGGACCGCCGTCCGCGTTCCACCCGCGTGCCGATCTCGGCCAAGGTCGTGGCCAACCTGCTCGAAACCGTGGGCGTGGGCCGCGTGCTGACCATGGACCTGCATGCCGACCAGATCCAGGGCTTCTTCGACATTCCCGTCGACAACATCTACGCCAGCCCGGTGCTGCTGACCGACCTGAAGGCCAAGGCCTACAAGGACCTGGTCGTGGTCTCGCCGGACGTCGGTGGCGTGGTGCGCGCCCGTGCACTGGCCAAGCAGCTGGGCTGCGACCTGGCCATCATCGACAAGCGCCGCCCCAAGGCCAATGTCTCCGAGGTGATGCACGTCATCGGTGAGATCGAAGGCCGCAACTGCGTGATCATGGACGACATGATCGACACGGCCGGCACGCTGGTGAAGGCGGCCGAGGTGCTCAAGGAGCGCGGCGCCAAGCACGTCTACGCCTACTGCACGCACGCGGTGTTCTCCGGCCCGGCCATCGAGCGCATCAAGGCCTCGCACCTGGACGAGGTCGTGATCACCAACACCATCCCGCTGAACGACGCCGGCAAAGCCTGCCCCAAGATCCGCCAGCTGTCGGTGGCCTTCCTGTTCGCCGAAACGATCCGCCGCATCTCGGACGGCGAGTCGGTCACCTCCCTCTTCTCGGAACAGAACAACAACTTCTGATCCGTTTCGCCGGCTGCGAAGGCATCTGCCGACGCGGCCTTTTCAAATGGGGCGCTCTGGTCGCGGAGCACCCCGACTCATTGGAGTAATGTCATGGAATTCGTCGCTTTCGAGCGCAAGCTGCAGGGGACCGGAGCGAGCCGCCGCCTGCGTAACACCGGCAAGGTGCCCGGCATCGTCTTCGGGGCCGGTGAGCCCGCGATGATCGAGCTGGACCACAACGCCCTCTTCTTCGCACTGAAGAAGGAAGCCTTCCACTCGTCCGTGCTGTCGATGCAGCTCAACGGCAAGACCGAGAAGGTCCTGCTGCGTGACTATCAAGTGCACCCCTGGAAGCAGCAGATCCTGCACATCGACTTCCAGCGCGTGGATGACACCACCCGTCTGCACAAGAAGGTGCCGCTGCACTTCTCCGGCGAAGAAGAATCGGAAGCCGTGAAGACCGACAAGTGCCTGGTCGACCACGTCACCACCGAAGTCGAGATCGAGTGCCTGGCCGTCCAGCTGCCCGAATTCATCGCGGTGAACCTGTCGGGTCTGGTCAAGGGCAAGAGCCTGCACGTTTCCGAGCTGGTGCTGCCGGCCGGTGCCAAGCTGGTCAAGCACGGCACCAAGGACCCGGTCGTCGTGACCGTGACCGAGCCGAAGGAAGAAGAAATCGTCGTGGCCGCCGCGCCGGCCGCCGACGACAAGAAGGGCAAGAAGGGCAAGAAGTAATCTGCCCCCGGATGCCGACCGACGGGTCGGCCGCCCCGAAACCCCGCTGCGGCGGGGTTTTTTTATGCCGATCGCGCCCTCACAGCGCCGAACAGCATTAGGCTGGCTGATGTCTCGATGAACACATCAGCCCCATGAATGCCCTGGACCCCGCCGGCCTGGAATGCCTGGCCGCTCTGGCCGAGGCCGGCAGCTTCGACGGTGCGGCCCAGTTGCTGCACATCACCCAGTCGGCGGTGTCGCAGCGCCTGCGCTCGCTGGAAAGCAATGTCGGCCATGTGCTGGTGGTGCGCGAGCGGCCGCTGCGGCTGACCGAGCCAGGCAAGGTGCTGCTGCGCTACGCCCGCCAGATGCAGGCCCTGCGGGCCGACGCCGCCCGCGAACTGGGCGCCACACTGAACCGCGACGAGCGCCTGCCGATTGCCGTCAATCCGAACAGCCTGGCCACCTGGGTGCTGCCGGCCCTGGACCCGCTGGTACAGCGCGGCCTGCAGGAAGGTTTCGGTGTGGAGCTGATCGTCGACGACCAGGACTTCACCCACGACTGGCTGCGCCAGGGCGAGGTGCTGGGCTGCGTCAGCACCGTCTCCCAGGCCCTGCGCGGCTGCGCCTGCCAGGCCCTGGGCGCCATGCGCTACGTGGCCACCGCCAGCCCAGCCTTCGTGGCCCGCCACCTGCCCCAGGGCTTGAACCGCCGCAACTTCGCCCAGCTGCCCTTCGTCACCTTCAACCGCAAGGACGACATGCAGGCCCAGTGGGTGGCCCAGGCCTTTGGCGTGCGGGACCCCCAACTGAAGGAACGCTTCGTGCCCAGCAGCGAGGCCGTGGCCCGGGCCGCGGCCATGGGCTGGGGCCTGTCGGTGCTGCCGGAGCTGCTGGCGCGCCCTCTCTTGGCCGGCGGCGCCTTGCTGCCGGTGCTGCCGGAGGTCCACCTGGACGTCACCCTGTACTGGCACCAATGGAAGCTCAGCGGCGAGGACGGGCAGGCCTCCCGCCACGGCCTGATGGACCAGATCGGCGAGGCCCTGCTGACCGGCGCCCGCCAGGCCTTGCATCCGGTGCCCGTGGCCGGCGGCGGGGATAATCCCACCCCATGATTCGACTGATCGTGGGCCTGGGCAACCCTGGGCCGGAATACGAGGACACCCGCCACAACGCCGGCTTCTGGTGGGTGGACCGGGCGGTGCGCCAACTGGGCGGCAGCCTGCAGGCCGACCGGGCTTACAACGGCCTCGTGGCCCGGGTGAACCGGCCGGCCGGACCGGTCTGGCTGCTGCAGCCCATGACCTACATGAACCTCTCGGGCAAGTCGGTGGCCCCGCTGGCGCGCTTCTTCAAGATCGCGCCGGAGGAGATCCTGGTCGTGCACGACGAGCTCGACCTGCCGCCGGGTCAGATGAAGCTCAAGCAGGGTGGCGGCAATGGCGGCCACAACGGGCTCAAGGACATCCAGGGCCAGTTGGGCTCGCCCAACTTCTGGCGACTGCGGCTGGGCATCGGCCACCCGGGCGTGAAAACCGAAGTGGCGGCCTATGTGCTGCGCAAGCCGCCGGCGGTGGAGCGTCTGTCCATCGATCACACGGTGGACGAATCGCTGCGCTGCCTGGAGTTGATGCTTGACGGTGCGATGGACAAGGCGATGATGAAGATCCACGCCAAGCCGCCGCGCCCCAAGCCGGCCCGCCCTGCCGGGCTGGGCAGCGAAGGGGCGGCCACCGTCCCTTCACCGCCCGAGGCCTCTTGAACACCGCCCGCCCCCTCACCGTCCTCTCCCTGCTGGGCGCACTGACGCTGCTGTTCAGCACCGGCGCCCAGGCCACGGTCTACCGCTGCGGCCAGACCTACCAACAGACGCCCTGCGAAGGCGGCAAGCCGGTGGACCTCCCGGCCGGCCCCAGCCCGGCCGAGGTGGAGGCGGCTCAGGCACGCGCGGCGGCGACCCGCCAGTGGGCCGACGGCATGACCGAGGACCGGCTGGCCCATGAAAAGACCGTGGCCAAGGCACGCCGGGAAGAGCGGGTCGCCCGCAAAGCCGGCACGTCATCGGGTGCACCACAGACCGCGGAGACCTCCGCCGGCACCACCGGCAGTTGCACCGAGGCGCCAGTGCGCCATGCAGGCGCAGTGAGCGAGGCCGAAGCACGTCGGGCCCGCCGGGCGGCCACCCGCTGCAAGGCCCAGGCCGCCTATGCCGCCCTGCCGGCCAGCAGCCCAACCCCCAAGGCAGACACCGCCCGCCAGCCGCAACCCGCCAGCGCAGCCACGCGGGGCCGCTGATCCTTCAGGCCGCCGTGCCCGCGGCCGCGGCGCCCTGGGCCTGCAGCGCCTCGCACTTGCGTTGCAGCTGCTCGCGCGTCTCGACGAAGGCCGGATTGACCGGGATGCACTCCACCGGACAGACCTGCACGCACTGGGGCTCACCGAAATGGCCCACACACTCGGTGCAACGGGCAGGGTCGATCACATAGACCGTCTCACCCATGGAGATGGCCTGGTTGGGGCATTCGGGTTCGCAGACGTCGCAGTTGATGCACTCGTCCGTGATCATCAGGGCCATGTCAGACGTCCTTGGGCTGGGCCACGCGGTCCTTGAGTCGTTCGAGCACCAAGGGTGCCACGAACTTGGAAACATCACCGCCCAAGCTGGCAATCTCGCGCACAAAGGTACCGCTGACGAACTGGTACTGGTCGCTGGGGGTCAGGAACAAGGTCTCCACATCGGGCATCAGCTGGCGGTTCATGCCCGCCATCTGGAACTCGTACTCGAAGTCGCTGACCGCGCGCAGGCCGCGCACCACCACCTTGCCGCCGCGTTGCACGACGAAATCGCGCAGCAGACCGCGGAAATCGACCACCTCGACGTTCGGGTAGGGCTGGCAGAGCTCGCGGGCCAGCCCCAGGCGCTCATCCAGCGTGAACATGGTGCGCTTGTGGTGGCCAGCCGCCACCGCGACGATCAGGTGGTCGAACAGCCGGGCCGCCCGCCGCACCAGGTCCTGGTGCCCCAGCGTCATCGGATCGAAGGTGCCGGGGTAGACGGCAATCACGGAATCACGGTCGGCGCTCATGGGGTCTCCTCCTTCTGGCGATCGGATTGCAGCAGCGCGAAGTGCACGGCACTCGCCTGGCCCTGGCGGTACAGCATCAGCCCCGGGGGCAGTTCGGCCGGCAGCGGCTCGCCCGCTTCCAGGTAGACGAAACCGCCGGGCACCACCACCCGGGCCGCAGCCGCCAGGGCGGGCTGCGTCAGACCGGCGGCAAACGGCGGGTCCAGCAGCACCAGTTCGCGCGAGGCAGCCGGCGCCGCGCGCAACCAGGCGATGGCATCGGAACGCTGCACCCGCAGCATCTCGGCCTTCAGCCGCTCGCGGGAAGCATTCAGAGAGGCCACGATGGCCGGATCCTGCTCCAGCAACAGCACCTCGGCCGCACCGCGGGAAGCGGCCTCGAAGCCCAGGGCGCCGGAGCCGGCAAAGGCATCGACGACACGCCAGCCCGACAGATCCTGGCCCAGCCAGTTGAACAGGGTCTCGCGCACCCGGTCGGGCGTGGGCCGCAGGCCCGGGCGGTCGGCCACCGGCAGCAGGCTGCGCCGCCACTGGCCGCCGATGATGCGCACCGCGTGGCGACCGCCAGCGGCGGGTCGCGGCGCCGGTCGTTGGGCCGGCCTCACTGTCGCACCGGCACGCCGGCCTCGGCCAGCCGGGCCTTGGCCTGGGCCACCGTGAAGGTACCGTAGTGGAAGATGCTGGCCGCCAGCACCGCATCGGCGCCGCCGACCTGGATGCCTTCGACCAGGTGCTCCAGCGCGCCGACGCCGCCGGAGGCGATCACCGGCACCGGCACTGCGTCGCTGACCGCACGGGTCAGCGCCAGATCGAAGCCGATCTTGGTGCCGTCCCGGTCCATGCTGGTCAGCAGGATCTCGCCGGCGCCGTGCTCGGCCATCTGGCGCGCCCAGGCCACGGCGTCCAGTCCGACGTTCTTGCGCCCGCCATGGGTGTAGACGTCCCAGCCCGGTCCGCGGGCCGCCAGATCGTCCCCGGTGCGGCGCTTGGCGTCGATGGCCACCACGATGGCCTGGGCGCCGTACTTGTCCGAAGCGTTGCGGATGACCTGCGGGTTGGCCACCGCGGCGGAATTGAAGCTCACCTTGTCGGCACCGGCGTTGAGCAGGCGGCGCACGTCCTCGACGGTGCGCACGCCACCGCCCACAGTCAGCGGGATGAAGACCTGCGAGGCCACCGCCTCGATGATGTGCAGGATCAGGTCCCGGCCATCGCTGGTGGCGGTGATGTCCAGAAAGGTCAGTTCGTCGGCGCCCTGCTCGTTGTAGCGGGCCGCGATCTCCACCGGATCCCCGGCATCGCGCAGTTCGACGAAGTTGACGCCCTTGACGACCCGGCCGCCGGTGACGTCCAGACAGGGAATGATGCGTTTGGCGAGCATGGGTGCGATTGTCGCAGGTGCCGCCCGGCGCCACGCGCTGGCCGCCGTTACACCGCGTTGCCACTGCGTGGGCGGCGCCAGTCCAGACGCGGTTCCGGCCGCTACGATGCGCCGCGCGGCGCACCAGACGCTGCACACACAGGGAGAGATTGAACATGCTGACCTTGCAGGCCCCACGCACGGGCCGCACTTCGCTTCTCGCACTTTTGACCGCTGGCCTGCTCGGGCTGGGCAGTTTGACGCATGCCGACGAACCCGGCATGGACCACCCCGCGGTGGCCCGCTACCCGGGGGCGGAGATGAAGGAATATGACTTCAAGGAGTACGAGCAAGCCCGCCTGCTCCTCAGTCGACCGTACAAGCTGGGCAATGGTCACTACACCGCCGACAAGACAGAAGTCGTCGAGGGTCAAGTCACCTACCTGAGGTACTCAATTCCCGGAACGGCCTCTGCCCTTCAGGTCTTCCGCAATTACCAAAGCTCACTGCGCCGCAGCGGCTTTCAGGAACTCTTTGTCTGCGAACGCCCTTGCATCGACGGCAACCTGGGCGATCTGCGCGAGTTGCTGATGGCGCGCGACCTCTACCTCAACTACCACCAAGACATTCAATACCTGGCTGCTCGGCGAGGCAACACTTCGGTGTCGCTGGCTGTGAACCACACCGGCAGTGGCCCCGACGGCCGGGCGCTCGTCTGGCTGTTCGTCATCGACAATGGGGGACTGGACGACGCCAAGATGGGCATCACCGGCGACAGCCCCATCGCCCAGGCGCTGGCTGCCAGCGGCAAGGTCGATGTCTACGGCTTCCTGTTCGACAGTGGCAAGAGCCAGCTCAAGCCCGGCTCGGACGCCACCCTGGCCGAGCTGGCCAAGGTGCTGCAGGACAACCCCGGCCTGCGCATCGACGTGATCGGCCACACCGACAACGTCGGGCGCGAGGACAGCAACATGGCCCTGTCGGCCGCGCGGGCCCAGGCCGTGAACGGTGCACTGGTCAGCCGCCACGGCATCGCCCCTGAACGTCTGAACGCCCTGGGGCGCGGCGCCAGCCAGCCCGTGGCCGACAACGGCAACGAGGAAGGCCGAGCGCGCAACCGGCGGGTGGAGATCGTGGCCCAGGCCCAGCCAGCGGGTGTCGGTTCCGTCCCGATGGGCGCCGGCAACCCGCGCACCGTCGGCACCGCCCGCCCGGCGCCCACGCCGCCAGCCACCACCGTGCAGGACCAGGTCAACCAGGTGGGCAACACCGTGGACAGGGCCCGCAGCATCGGCGACACAGTGCGCTCCCTGAAGGATCTGTTCGGGCGCTGACCCCTCCACAGCCAGAGCACAGCCGGCTGTTACCCGCTTTGCCGGGCCATGCCAAGAATGGGCCTTACGGGCGCGCGTGGCGCCCGCCCCTACAGGAGACAGGCATGCCCAAGAAGATCCTCATGCTGTGCGGCGACTACGCCGAGGACTACGAAACCATGGTGCCCTTCCAGGCCTTGCAGGCCGTGGGCCACACTGTGCACGCGGTGGCCCCGGACAAGAAGGCCGGTGACTGGGTGCACACCGCGGTGCACGATTTCGAAGGGGCGCAGACCTACAGCGAGAAGCCGGGCCACCACTTCACACTCAACGCCAGCTTCGCCGAGGTGAAGCCCGAGGCCTATGACGCGCTGGTGATCCCGGGTGGCCGGGCGCCGGAGTACCTGCGCATGAACGCCCGGGTGGTCGAGATCACCCGCCACTTCCTGGCCGCCGACAAGCCGGTGGCCGCCGTCTGCCACGGCGCGCAGCTGCTGGCCGCCACCGGTCTGCTCAAGGGCCGCCGCGTGTCGGCCTACCCGGCCTGCCAGGTCGAGGTGGAACTGGCCGGGGCCGAGTACTGCGGCATCCCGGTGGACGCTGCCATCACCGACGGCAAGCTGGTGACCGCCCCCGCCTGGCCCGCCCACCCGGCGTGGATCGGCCAGTTTCTGGCGGTGCTGGGCACGCGCATCGAGACCTGACCCGATGGCGGGGACGCGCACGCTGCCCTAGAGTGGCCGCTCCGTCCCCATTCTTCGCGAGGCTTGGCCATGTGCGAGATCTTCATCGGCGCCGACCCCCTCAGCTACGAGAGCCGGACCCGCTCCGTGCGCCTGCACGGGGTGGTCACCAGCATCCGGCTGGAACACCTGTTCTGGGACGTGCTGGACGAGATTGCCGGACGTGACGGGCTGACCGTGGTGCAGCTGATCGAGAAGCTCTACGACGAGCTGATCGCCGCCCGCGGGGAGGCCGGCAACTTCGCGTCCTTCCTGCGGGTGAGCGCCCTGCGCTACGAGGCCCTGCTGGCCCACCAGGCCATCCCCGCCGATGTGGCCGTGCCGCTGCGCGGCCTGGATGCGCGCGCGGCCGTGCAGAAACTGCCGGCCCACTGGCGGAGCCACACCGGCCGGGCCCTGCGGCCCAGCCTGCAGGGGCCTCAGGCACCCAGTTCGTCGGCGCGCAGCTGCGCGGCGGAGAAGTCCAGCGCGCCGGTGTAGATCGAGCGGCCGCAGATCACGCCCTCGACCCCCTCGCCTTCCACCGCGCACAGGGCCTCGATGTCGGCCATGTTGGACAGGCCGCCCGAGGCGACCACCGGGATCGACAGGGCCCGGGCCAGCTTCACGGTGGCGTCGATGTTGATGCCAGTGAGCATGCCGTCGCGGCCGATGTCGGTGTAGATCACCGCCTCGACGCCATAGTCCTCGAACTTCTTGGCCAGGTCCACCACCTCGTGGCCGGTCAGCTTGCTCCAGCCATCGGTGGCCACCTTGCCGTCCTTGGCATCCAGGCCCACGATGATGTGCCCCCCAAAGGCGGTGCAAGCGTCGCGCAGGAAACCGGGGTTCTTGACCGCGGCGGTGCCAATGATGACGTAGCTCAGCCCGTCATCGAGGTAGCGCTCGATGGTGTCCAGGTCGCGGATGCCGCCACCCAGCTGGACGGGGATCTCGTCCCCGACCTCCTTCAGGATGGCCTTGATGGCCCCCTCATTGACCGGCTTGCCGGCAAAAGCACCATTGAGGTCCACCAGGTGCAGGCGGCGCGCGCCTGCCTCCAGCCAGCGCCGGGCCATCGCGGCCGGGTCCTCGCCAAAGGTGGTGGAGGCATTCATGTCGCCCTGTTGGAGGCGGACACATTGACCGTCTTTCAGGTCGATCGCAGGGATCAGCAGCATGGCTCGGGGAGCGCGAGTAGGGAATTTGGAGCAGAAACCGCGGGCTGGGTTCGAGGACGCCGAAAACCGGCCGGACCTCGGGCAAACGTCTCAGGGGTTCCAGTGCAGGAAATTGCGATACAGGGCCAGACCGTGCGCGGCGCTTTTTTCGGGATGGAACTGCGTGGCGAAAATATTATCCCGGGCCACCGCGCAGGTAAAGCGCTCGCCATACTCGGTTTCACCCGCGGTATGGATGGCCTGCTCGGGGCGGGTGAAATAGCTGTGCACAAAGTAGAACCAGGCCCCATCGGGGACCTCGCCCCAGACCGGGTGGCGCACGCCCCCCGGCGCAGACTGCGACACCTGGTTCCAGCCCATCTGGGGCACCTTGTAGCGGCTGCCATCGGGCTGAAGCCGGCCTTCCAGACGGAAGCGCAGCACCCGGCCCGGGATCAGGCCCAGGCCCGGCGTGTCCTGCTCCTCGGAATGGTCCAGCAGCATCTGCATGCCCACGCACACGCCCATCAGCGGCTTGCTGGCGGCGGCCTCCAGCACCGCTTCCTGCAGGCCGGAATCGCGCAGCTCGCGCATGCAGTCGCGCATGGCCCCCTGCCCGGGCAGCACCACGCGCTCGGCAGCGCGCACTTCTTCGGGCCGGGCGGTGACGATCACGTCCAGCCCGCTGTCGGTGGCCACATGCATCACGGCCTGCGACACACTGCGCAGGTTGCCCATGCCGTAATCGACGACGGCGACGGTGCGGCGGCTCATCTCAGAGACATCCCTTGGTGGACGGAATCACCCCCGCGGAGCGCGGGTCCGGCGTCAGCGCCATGCGCAGTGCGCGACCGAAGGCCTTGAAGATCGTCTCGCACTGGTGGTGGGCATTGTGGCCCTTGAGGTTGTCGATGTGCAGGGTCACGCCCGCATGGTTGACGAAACCCTGGAAGAACTCGAACACCAGCTGGGTGTCCAGCGCGCCGATCATGCCGGCGCTGAACTTCACGTCCATGGCCAGGCCCGGGCGGCCGGAGAAATCGACCACCACGCGCGAGAGCGCCTCGTCCAGCGGCACATAGCTGTGGCCGTAGCGGGTGATGCCCTTCTTGTCGCCCACGGCCTGCGCCACCGCCTGGCCCAGGGTGATGCCCACATCCTCCACCGTGTGGTGGCCGTCGATGTGCAGATCGCCCTCGGCGGTGATCTCCAGGTCGATCAGGCCATGGCGGGCGATCTGGTCGAGCATGTGGTCGAAGAAGCCGATGCCGGTGGCCAACTTGGACTGGCCCGTGCCATCCAGGTTGAGCGAGACGCTGATCTTCGTCTCCTGGGTGTTGCGGGAAACCTGGGCGGTGCGCATGGCGGGGTGCTCCGAAAGTGGGGTCGGGGGTCAGGCCAGGATGGCGTCCAGCGCCGCGAGCAGCGCATCGGTCTGCGCCTCGGTGCCCACGCTGATGCGCAGGAAGGGCGCGATGCGCTCGGGCGCGCGGAAGTGCCGTACCAGCACCTTGTGCTCGCGCAGGCCGGCCGCCAGGGCCGCGCCCTCGCTGCCCGGGCGCTGGGCAAACACGAAGTTGGCGGCCGAGGGCAGCACCTGGAAGCCGCGCGCCTGCAGGCCCGCCACCATGCGTTCGCGGGTGGCGATGACCTTGCGGCAGGTGGCCTCGAACCAGACCTCGTCCTCGATCGCGGCCACCGCACCGGCGATGGCCAGGCGGTCCAGCGGATAGGAGTTGAAGCTGTCCTTGACGCGGGTGAGCGCCTCGATCAGGTCGGCATGCCCCATCGCATAGCCCACCCGCAGGCCGGCCAGGGCGCGGGACTTGGACAGGGTGTGGACCACCAGCAGCTGCGGGAATTCGGCGATCAGGCCCACGGCCGACTCGGCGCCGAAGTCCACATAGGCTTCGTCCACCACCACCACCGAATCGGGGTTGCCCTGCAGCAGGCGGCGGATCTCGGCCAGCGGCAGCGGCATGCCGGTGGGCGCGTTGGGGTTGGCGAAGATGATGCCGCCGTTCGGCCCCGCCTGCAGGTAATCGTCCACCCGCAGCGAGAAGTCCCCGGCCAGCGGGATGGCCCGCGTGGCGATGCCGTAGAGCTTGGCGTAGACCGGGTAGAAGCTGTAGCTGATGTCCGGGAACAGCAGCGGCGCTTCGTGGCGCAGCAGGCCCATGAAGATGTGGGCCAGCACCTCGTCGGAGCCATTGCCGACGAAGACCTGGTTCTCAGCCAGACCGTGGCGGCGGGCGATGGCCGCCTTCAGTGCGCTGGCCTGCGGGTCCGGGTACAGGCGCAGGGCCTCGCTGTTCTGCCCGGCAATCGCCGCCAGCACCTTCTCGCTGGGGCCGTAGGGGCACTCGTTGGTGTTGAGCTTGACCAGCCCGTCGATCTTCGGTTGCTCGCCCGGCACGTAGGGGGTCAGCGTGCGGACGATCTCACTCCAGTAGCGGCTCATCGCGTCGGGTCCTTCAGGCTCGTTCGGCTCGGTTCTTCAGTCGCAGCTCGGCCGCCCGGGCGTGGCCCTGCAGGCCCTCGCCATAGGCCAGTTCGGCGGCGATGGGGCCGAGGATCTGCGCGCCTTCGGCGCTGACCTCGATCAGGCTGGAGCGCTTCTGGAAGTCGTAGGTGCCCAGCGGCGAGGAGAAGCGCGCGGTGCCCGAGGTGGGCAGCACGTGGTTGGGGCCGGCGCAGTAGTCGCCCAGGCTTTCGCTGGTGTAGGCCCCCAGGAAGATGGCGCCGGCATGCTTGAGCAGCGGCTCCCAGCGGTTCGGCTCGGCGCTGGAGACCTCCAGGTGCTCGGGCGCGATGCGGTTGCTGATCGTGCAGGCCTCTTCCATCGAGCGGGTGTGGATCAGCGCGCCACGGCCTTCCAGGCTGGCGCGGATCACGGCCTGGCGCGGCATGGTGGGCAGCAGGCGCTCGATCTCGGCGCGTACACGGTCCAGGTAGGCGGCGTCCGGGCACAGCAGGATGCTCTGCGCCAGCTCGTCGTGCTCGGCCTGGCTGAACAGGTCCATCGCCACCCACTCGGGCGGCGTGCTGCCGTCGGCCAGCACCAGGATCTCGCTGGGGCCGGCGATCATGTCGATGCCCACCTGGCCGAAGACGCGGCGCTTGGCGCTGGCCACGTAGGCATTGCCCGGGCCGGTGATCTTGTCCACCGCCGGCACGGTGGCGGTGCCGTAAGCCAGCGCGGCCACGGCCTGGGCGCCGCCGATGGTGAAGGCGCGGGTCACGCCGGCCACATAGGCCGCGGCCAGCACCAGCGCGTTCTTTTCACCCTTGGGGGTGGGCACCACCATGATGATCTCGCCCACGCCGGCCACATGGGCGGGGATGGCGTTCATCAACACGCTGGAGGGGTAAGCGGCCTTGCCACCGGGCACGTAGATGCCCACGCGGTCCAGCGGTGTGACCTTCTGGCCCAGCAGCGTGCCGTCCTCATCGCGGTAGCTCCAGCTCTGGCCGCTGGCGGCCAGCTGGCGCTCGTGGTAGCTGCGCACGCGGGCCGCGGCGGCCTGCAGCGCGCTGCGCTGGGCCGGGGTGATGGCCTCGAAGGCGGCCTTCAACTCCTCGCGGGTCAGCTCCAGCGCTGCCACGCTGTCGGCGCTCAGACCATCGAAGCGGGCGGTGTACTCGAGCACCGCGGCGTCACCCCGGGCCTGCACATCGGCCAGGATGTCGGCCACGCGCTGCTCGATGGCCGCGTCCGTGTCTGCGGACCAGTGTCGCAGCCGGGCGAATTCGCTCTCGAAGTCGGCGGCGGTGGTGGCGAGCTGGCGCAGGTTCAGGGCGGTCATGGCAAGGGTCCGGAGGACGGGGAATTCAGGGCTGGATGGCCGAGGCAAAGGCGTCGATCAGGGGCTTGAGGCGGGTGCGCTTGAGCTTGAGCGCGGCCTGGTTGACCACCAGACGGGAGGAGATCTCCATGATCTGCTCGACCTCGACCAGGTGGTTGGCCTGCAGGGTCTTGCCGGTGGAGACCAGGTCCACGATGGCATCGGCCAGCCCGGTCAGCGGGGCCAGCTCCATCGAGCCGTAGAGCTTGATCAGGTCCACATGCATGCCCTTGTCGGCAAAGTGCTGCCGGGCCACATGGGTGTACTTGGTGGCCACGCGCAGACGCGAACCCTGGCGCACCGCAGTGGCGTAGTCGAAGTCGGCGCGCACCGCCACGCTCATGCGGCACTTGGCGATGTTCAGGTCCAGCGGCTGGTACAGGCCCTCGCCGCCATGCTCCAGCAGCACGTCCTTGCCGGCCACGCCCATGTCGGCACCGCCGTACTGGACGTAGGTCGGCACGTCGGTGGCCCGCACCAGCACCACCCGCACATCGGGCTGGTTGGTCGGCAGAATGAGCTTGCGGCTCTTCTCCGGGTCCTCGGTGACGGTGATGCCCGCGGCCGCCAGCAGCGGCAGGGTCTCTTCGAAGATGCGTCCCTTGGACAGCGCCAGCGTGATCATGCGCCGGTCCTTTCGCTCACGCGTTCGATGTTGGCGCCGATGGCGCGCAGCTTGTCTTCCATGCGGTCGTAGCCGCGGTCCAGGTGGTAGATGCGGTCCACCGCGGTGGTGCCCTCGGCCACCAGGCCGGCGATGACCAGGCTGGCCGAGGCCCGCAGGTCGGTGGCCATCACGGTGGCACCCGACAGGTGCGCGACCCCGGTGACCATCGCGGTGTGGCCGTCCACGACGATCTGCGCGCCCAGGCGGATCAGCTCGTTGACGTGCATGAAGCGGTTCTCGAAGATGGTCTCGGCGATCCGCGCCGCGCCCTCGGCCACGCAGTTGACGGCCATGAACTGGGCCTGCATGTCGGTGGGGAAGCCGGGGTATTCGGTGGTGCGGAAGCTGACCGCCTTGGGCCGCGCCGTGGCCTGGATGCGGATCCAGTCCTCGCCCGCGGTGATGGTCATGCCCGCCTCGCGCAGCTTGTCGATCACCGCGTCCAGGTGCGTGGCACGGGCGTCGCGCAAGACAACGTCGCCGCCGGCCGCTGCCACCGCGCACAGGAAGGTGCCGGCCTCAATGCGGTCGGGCACGATGCGGTGGCCGCCCTCGGGCGCGTTCAGGCGCTCCACGCCCCAGATGCGGATGCGGTGCGTGCCGTGTCCTTCGATCTGCGCACCCATCTTGATGAGCATCTCGGCCAGGTCGGGGATCTCGGGCTCGCGCGCCGCGTTCTCCAGGATGGTCTCGCCATCGGCCAGGGCCGCGGCCATCATCAGGTTCTCGGTGCCGGTGACGGTGACCATGTCGGTCGTGATGCGCGCGCCGCGCAGGCGGCGCAGGCCGCCCTCGCCCTGCGGTGCCAGGGCCTGGATGTAGCCGTGCTGCACGGTGATCTCCGCGCCCATGGCCTGCAGGCCCTTGATGTGCTGGTCCACCGGCCGCGAGCCGATGGCGCAGCCGCCCGGCAGCGAAACCTTGGCCGCCCCGAAGCGGGCCAGCAGCGGCCCCAGCACCAGGATGGAAGCCCGCATGGTCTTGACCAGCTCGTAGGGCGCCTCGGTCGAGTGCACGGGGCCGGCGTCGATGCGCACCACGTCCGGCCGCTCGGCGTCACGCTCGGCGCTGGCGCCCAGGTGCCGCAGCACCTTCAGGGTGGTGGCCACGTCCTGCAGCTTGGGCACATTGCTCAGCGTGACGGGCTGGGCGGTCAGGAGCGCGGCGCACAGTTCGGGCAGGGCCGCGTTCTTGGCACCGGAGATGGTCACTTCGCCGTGCAGGGGCTGGCCGCCGCGGATGAGAAGTCTGTCCATGATGGGGATTGGTCTGGTCGGGAAGGGGCCGTCCGAACCTGGGGGGATGGGAAGGGATCCATCGCCACCGCGACGTCACCCATCACCCACGGTCCGGACCGCGGGAGAGGGTCAATGGCGGTGTTCAGCCGGCGCCTGCAGCGCGGCGGCGGGGCCCTGGGCGGCCCATTCGGCCGGGGTCAGGGTCTTCATCGAGAGGGCGTGGATCTCAGCGCGCATGCGCTCGCCCAGGGCGGTGTACACCCGCTGGTGGCGGTGCACGCGCGACAGGCCTTCGAACTCGGGCGAGACGATGGTGGCGTAGAAGTGCTGGCCGTCGCCCTGCACGTCCAGGTGATCGCAGCCGAGGCCGGCGGCAATGTACGCGTGGAGCTGGGCGGGGGTGGGATTGGCCATGATGCGCAGATTATCGCCGATATGCCCTTGCCGCCGTCACTCCGGACTCAATTCCGGAGCTTGTAGCCGGACTTGAGCAGGCGCAGCGTGATCGCCGAGACCACCAGGAAAGCCCCGCCCACCACCGCCAGGCTGATCCAGGGCTCGACATCGCTGACGCCGAAGAAGCCGTGGCGGAAGCCATCGATCATGTAGAAGAAAGGGTTGAAGTGGCTGGCCGCCCGCCAGAATGGCGGCAGCGTCGACACCGAATAGAACACCCCGGCCAGCATGGTCATGGGCATGACCAGGAAATTCTGGAAGGCGGCCATCTGGTCGAACTTCTCGGCCCACAGCCCGGCGATCAGGCCCAGCGCCCCCATCAGGCCCGCGCCCAGCAGCGCAAAGGCCAACACCCACAGCGGCTGCACCAGGCCGGGCGGGCCGAACCAGACAGTGACCGCCAGCACGCCCAGGCCTACCACCAGACCCCGGACGACGGCCGCGCCCACATAGGCCAGGAACCAGGCCCAGTGCGACAGCGGCGTGACCAGCAGGAACACCAGGTTGCCGGTGATCTTGCTCTGGATCAGACTGGACGAGGTGTTGGCGAAGGCGTTCTGCAGCACGCTCATCATCACCAGGCCCGGGATCAGGAAGGCGGTGTAGGCGATCTGGCCATAGACCTTCACATGGTCCTCCAGCACATGGCCGAAGATCAGCAGGTAGAGCACCGCGGTCAGCACCGGCGCGCCGACGGTCTGGAAGCTGACCTTCCAGAAGCGCAGCACCTCCTTGTAGAACAGGGTGCGGGCACCGGCCAGCGGGCCGAATTCAGGCGTCGGGCGGGCTGGCAGCAGGCGTTCGGGGGCGTTCATGCCGACACCTCCTGGCGCGGGGCGGGCGATGGTGTGGCCGTGCCCTGCATGATGGCCAGGAACACGTCCTCCAGATCGGCCCGGCCGATCTCCAGGTCCTCCACCCGCACGCCGGCGGCGCGCAGCTGGGCCAGCACGGCCTCCACGTCGGCGGCGTCGCGCGCACTCACCTGGGCGATGCGGCCGGTCACGCGGGCGCGGGCCTGCAGCGCCGGCGGCAGGGCGTCGTCCGTCTTGAAGCGCAGCATGCTGCCGCCGGCCGCGTGCAGCAGGTTGCTGGTGCGGTCCAGCGCCACGATCTGGCCGCGTTTGAGCATGGCGATGCGCCCGCACAGGGCCTCGGCCTCTTCCAGGTAGTGGGTGGTCAGCAGCACGGTGTGGCCCTGCTGGTTCAGGCGGGCGACGAACTGCCAGAGGGTCTGGCGCAGTTCCACGTCCACGCCGGCGGTGGGCTCGTCCAGCACGATGACCGGCGGCCGGTGCACCAGGGCCTGGGCCACCAGCACGCGGCGCTTCATGCCGCCGGAAAGCTGGCGCATGTTGGCATCGGCCTTGTCGGCCAGGCCCAGGCCGGCCAGGACCTCGTCGATCCAGTCGTCGTTGTGGCGCACGCCGAAGTAGCCGCTCTGGATGCGCAAGGTCTCGCGCACCGAGAAGAAGGGGTCGAACACCAGTTCCTGCGGCACGATGCCCAGGGCGTGGCGGGCCTGGGCAAAGTCGCTCAGCACATCGTGGCCCATCACGGTGACCCGGCCCTCGGTGGCGCGGGCCAGGCCGGCCAGGATGCTGATGAGGGTGGTCTTGCCGGCTCCGTTGGGACCCAGCAGGCCGAAGAACTCACCCTCGGCGATGTCGAAGCTGACGCCATCCAGGGCCCGGAACGGGCCCTGCCCTCCCTGGTACACCTTGGTGACGCCCTGGAAACTGATGGCGGGCATGGGCGCGATTCTAGGGAGAGTGCCAAGGGCCCACGACATGTCCGGGTGCTAGATTGACCCGGCCATGGTCGCCAAACCGCCCCGCCGCACCCCCCAGCGCATCCTCGAGGCGGCGCGGGCGCTCTACAACCGCTTCGGCGAGCCCAACATTTCCACCACCCGGATCGCCGCCGAACTGGGCATCAGCCCTGGCAACCTGCATTACCACTACCCCACCAAGAACGCTTTGCTCGATGCGCTGGTGGCCGAGGATCTGCAGGCCCTCGACGGCGTGCTGGCCCAGGCCCCGGCCGTGCGCCGGACCACCGAGGCCTGGCAATGCATCCAGGCCCAGCTGGCGCTGGCGCACAAGCACCGCTTCCTGCTGCGCGACCTCAATGAGCTGCTCAGCCGCAACCGGCAGCTGGAGCAGCAGGTCCAGGCCATGCTGGCGCGCCAGACCGAGGCGGCCCGGGCCCTCTTGGGAGGGCTGGTGACCGGCGGAGACGCAGGGATGAACTCAGCCGAGATCGACGACCTCGCCACCGCCCTGGTGCTGGTGCTCAATGGCTGGCACAGCTTTGCCTTCGCGCGGGCCCCAAGATTGGCACTGGAGGCTCCCCAGGCAGAGCGGACACTCACGGAAGGCGTGGGGCAGGTCCTGGCCTTGGTCGCGCCCTATCTCACCCCAGAGGCACGCGACACCCTGCGACAGCTGCGCCAGCAGCCCGGCAGCGAGCCCCCCGCGGCTTGGACGCCCCCCCGTGTCGCTGCCCCCACGAACGCCGGGTCGGAACGGTGCGGGACTGGTTAATATCCGCACGAACGTTCATTCCGTTTTGGAGACCACCATGTCCGACCTGTCCACCCTGTTCCAGACCGCCGTGGCCGAAAGCAAGCAGCTGCCGGAAAAGCCCGACAACATGACGCTGCTGAAGATCTATTCGCTCTACAAGCAGGCCACCGAGGGCGATGTGCAGGGTGAGCGCCCCGGCATGATGGACTTCGTGGCCCGCGCCAAGTGGGACGCCTGGTCCAATCTGAAGGGCCAGACCGCCGACCAGGCCAAGCAGGCCTACATCGACCTGATCGAATCGCTCAAGGACTGAGCGCCGCGGCAAGGCGCCCGGGCTCGGCCGGCCCGGTCAGGCCTTCTTCGACGATGCCTTGGCCAGGGCCTCGTCCAGCATCCGGCCGGTCTCCGCTTCGATCTTGCCGGCGAAGGCCTTGAACAGCAGACCCAGCTGGGCCTGCAGGTCGAAGCGCTCCGCCGTCACGGTCAGCGTGCCTTTGACACCCGAGCGGTTGAACTCGATCACGTCGCAGTCGCTGCCGCGCTGCACGGTGCAGCGCATGTCCAGCTTCTTCTCGGCATAGCCGGCCCAGTCCTGGGCCACCTGTCGGGCCCGCTCCAGGCCCAGTTGGTGGTCGCGGTGCATCTTCAGATCGGACATGTCATGGCTCCTTGGAGTTGGTGGCCACCGTCGGCATGAGGGCTTGCAGCGCCCGTTCACGCTCAGGCCGGGCCTGGTCGGCCAGGCGCTGCACGGCAGCATAAAAACGGGGGAAGTTCTCCCCCTCCTGCAGGAAGAGGGCCTGGAAGGCCGGCACCCATTGCAGGTAGGCTCCCAGCACCCCCAACGAGGCGTTGTTGGCCTGGGCAAAGAAGCGGTCGTAGCCGGCGAAGCCCTGCCAGGGGCCGTCGCGCAGCGCAGCGTAGTCGGCCCGCATCTGCGCGAACAAGGCTGCCTTGCGCTGGCGCTTGGCCTCGTCGCCCAGCGGGCTGGCGTACAGCGCCTGCAGGGCCGCCCGGGTGCGGCCGGTCAGGGCCCGGAAGTCCTGGCGCCGCTGCTCCAGCGCGGCGTACTCGCGCCGGGCGGCCTCGTCACCGAAGCGGCTCAGCCAGCGCCGGGCACCGATCTGCTCCACCGCGGTGGCAAAGCTCTCGTTGAAGGCGGTGTCGCCCGCGGCATAGACCACCTGGTGCGACAGCTCATGGAAGATCAGCCGAGCCAGTTCGCCTTCGGGCCAGCGGATGAAGGTGTTGAGCAGCGGGTCGCCCCCCAGCCAGTTGCTCATGCCCAGCGTGGAGTAGGCCGGCACCGGGTAGACGCTGACCTCCAGCCCTTCGGCGCGCAGGGCGTCCCCGGCGGTCTGGGCAGCGGCCTCGTCGAAGTAGCCGCGGTAGCCCACACAGCCCACCACCGGAAAGCACCAGGTCTGCAGGGTGAGCGAAAGCTCAGGTGCCGCCACCACGTTCCACACCGCCGCGCCGCGGTGCAGGTCGGCATAGCGCCGGTAGCTGCCGTTGTCGGGCAGGTCCAGTTCCTGGATGGCGAAGTCGCGCATGCGCTGGCTCAGTTGCAGGCGCTCGCGCAGGGCGGCATCGGTCTGCGGGTCCTGCACCCAGTCGTTCACCGGTCGGGCGCTGTGCAGCAGGCTGAGGTGCCCGCCGGCCGACTGCCAGAGGTAGCCGACCGAGCTGCAGCCGGAGGTCAGGCACAGCGTCCCCAGGCTCAGCAGCAGCACGCCCAGGCCGGAGCCCCCCACCCAGGCGGCCCAGCGCGCCAGCCGTCGCCACGTCATCTTGAAGGCCGCCCTCACAGGGGCGCCACCTCCACCAGGCAGTCGTAGAAGCACGGGGCCTCGCCCAGGTCGGTCAGACGCTGGTGGGTCAGCTGGTTGACGTTGGTGCCGTTGCGACCCAGCTTGCGCCACCACACGCCCAGGCCGTTCACCACACCCGGCCGGGCGCGCGGGCTGACACGGGCCACGCAGTGGTACTCGCCCCGGTCGTTGAAGACCCGCACCGGCTGGCCGTCGGCCAGACCGCGGGCCTGGGCATCGGCCGCGCAGATCTCCAGCAGCGGCTCGCCTTCGATGTCGCGCAGGCTCTTGACGTTGACGAAGCTGGAGTTGAGGAAGTTGCGCGCCGGCGGCGAGATCATGGCCAGCGGGTAGCGCTGCGCCAGCGCCGGATCGCGCTCGGCGCTCTCGTGGTTGGGCACATGGTCGGGCAGCGGCAGGCCGGGCGCGCAGGCGCGGGCCTTGCCGCTGGGGGTGAAGAAGCGGCCCTCGGCGAACGGTGCCTCGGGCACCGGCAGCTTGAGCCAGCCCACGCGGCGCAGCTCGTCGAAGTCCACCTCGAAGGCCTGACGGGCCAGACTCAAGTCGTCGTCCTGGAAGCAGGGCTCGTCAAAGCCCATGCGCGCGGCCAGCTGACGGAAGATCTCGGCGTTGGAGCGCGCCTGCCCGGCCGGCGGCAGCGCCGGCTCGTTGATCAGCAGGTAGGTGTGGCCGTAGCTGGCGTGCACGTCCCAGTGTTCCAGCTGGGTGGTGGCAGGCAGCACGTAGTCGGCATGGTCCGCGGTGTCGGTCAGGAAGTGCTCGAGCACCACGGTGAAGAGGTCCTCACGGCGGAAGCCCGCCACCACCTTGGCCGATTCGGGCGCCACCGCCACCGGGTTGCTGTTGTAGACGACCAGGGCCTCGATCTTCGGCCCGAAGGCGGGCGAGGCCTCGCGCAGCAGATCGTCGCCGATGGTGCTCATGTTGATGCTGCGCGGCTGGCGGCCGGCCAGCAGGTCCGGGCGCTCCAGCGCTCGGTTGCGGAAGGGCTTGTTCCAGCCGGAGGCCGACAGCAGCAGGCCCCCGGCCCGGTGGCGCCAGGCCCCCACCAGGCAGGGCAGCAGTGCGATCAGCCGGGCGGCGTTGCCGCCACCGGCCACGCGCTGCATGCCGTAGTTCAGGCGGATGGCCGCCGGGGCGGTGCTGCCATAGTCGCGCGCCAGGCCGCGCACCTCGTCGGCGCTGATGCCGCAGACCTCGGCCGCGCGCTCGGGCGGCCACTGCAGCGCACGCTCGCGCAGCGCGGGCCAGCCTTCCACATGCCGGGCCAGGTAGTCGTGGTCCAGCCAGTCGTTCACCACCAGCTCGTGCATCAGGCCCAGGGCCAGGGCGCTGTCGGTGCCGGGCCGCAGGGCGATGTGCTGGTGACACTTCTCGGCCGTCTCGGTGCGCCGCGGGTCGATCGCGATCAGCTTGGCGCCGCCCCGCTTGGCCGCCTGGGCATAGGTCCAGAAGTGCAGGTTGGAGGCGATGGAGTTGCTGCCCCAGATCAGGATGAGGCGGCTCTCGGCGAAGTGTTCCAGGTGCATGCCCACGGTCGCACCGTAGGTCAGCGCCAGCCCGGTGGCCCCGGCTTCGGCACAGATGGTGCGGTTGAGCTGCGAGGCCCCCAGCCGGTGGAAGAAGCGGCCGGCCATGGCCTCGCCCTGCACGAAGCCCATGGTGCCCGCGTAGCTGTAGGGCAGGATGGCCTGCGGATCGCGCGCGGCGATGGCCTTCAGTCGCGCGGCGATGTCGTCCAGGGCCTCGTCCCAGCCCACCGGCTCGAACTGCCCGGAACCCTTGGGACCGACGCGGCGCAGGGGCTGCAACACCCGCTCGGGGTGGCTGTTGCGCTCGGCGTAACGGGAAACCTTGGTGCACAAGGCCCCGTGGGTGGTGGGGTGATCGGGTTCACCTTGCAGGCGGATCAGGCGCTCGCCTTCGACGGTCACGCGGATGGCGCAGGTGTCGGGACAGTCGTGCGGGCAGGCCACGTGGATCACACGCGTGGCGGCCGATGGATCACGGGTCAGGCTCATCCCGGCATGATGTCACAGCCGGTCACACAAGCCTGCGGTTCCCTCCTGCCCGAAACGTCAACATCGCCTGACCTTTTGCAACAATCGGTCAGCTCCAAAAGGGCATCACGTTCAGGGAAGTTCATGCACGCAGTCAACCGCCGTACCGTTCTTCAACGCAGCGCCGCCCTGGGGGTGGCCGCAGCCCTCCCCACGGGGGTGCTCGCCCAGGCCCGCGAGGGGCGCATCGTGCTGGGCCAGTCGGCCGCGCTCACCGGCCCGGCAGCCCAACTGGGCCTGCAGTTCAACCGTGGCGCCCGTCTGGTCTTCGACAAGGTCAATGCCAGCGGCGGCGTGGCCGGCGCACAGATCGAGTTGCGTGCGCTGGACGACGGTTACGAGCCCGAGCGCTGCCGGCTCAACACCGAGCGCTTCCTGTCCGACGAGGTGTTCGCCCTGTTCGGCTATGTGGGCACCCCCACCACGCTGGCGGCGCTGCCCCTGTTGACGGCCGCCAAGGTGCCCTTGGTCGCCCCGCTGACCGGCGCGATGGGGCTGCGCAACCCCTTCAACCGCAACGTCTTCCACATCCGGGCCTCCTACGAGGACGAGACGGCGCTCATCGTCAAGCACCTCACCCAGCTGGGCCTGAAGAAGATCGGCGTGTTCCGCCAGAACGACAGCTACGGCCAGGCCGGCCTGGACGGCGTGACCAAGGCGCTGCAATCACGGCAGTTGAGCCCGGTGGCCGTGGGCACGGTGGAGCGCAACAGCAGCGACGTGGCCGCCGCCGTCAAGACGCTGACCGCAGCCCGCCCGGACGCCATCGTGCTGATCAGCGCCTACGGCAGCTGCGCCGCCTTCATCCGCGCCGCCCGCCAGGCCGGCTACGGCGGCACCTTCTTCAACGTGTCCTTCGTGGGCACGCAGGCGCTGTCCGACGCCCTGGGTCCCGATGCTCGGGGGGTGATGGTCACCCAGGTGGTGCCCAGCCCCTTCTCCACGACCAGTGGCATCGTGCGCGACTACCTGGCCGCCCTGAAGGCCGCGGACCCCAAGCTCAAGCCCAACTACACCAGCCTGGAGGGCTACATCGCCGCGCGCGTGCTGGTGGACGGCCTGAGTCGTGGCGGCCGCGGGCGGGATGGCCTGGTCAGCGGCCTCGAAAGCCTGGGGACGCTGCAGCTGGGCGGCTTCCCGCTGAGTTTCAGCGCCCGGGACCACGTGGGCTCGCATTTCGTGGAAGTCACCATGCTCACAGGGGATGGCGGCGTGCGCACCTGAAGTGACACCCGGCTAAGATCCTCGACCCCCGACCCGGAGATTCCCATGACCCTGCTGGCCGACCTCCAAGCGCAAGCAGACGATTTCGTCGCGCTGCGACGCGACATCCACGCCCATCCCGAGCTCTGCTTCGAGGAGCACCGCACGGCCGAACTGGTGGCCCGCCAGCTGGAGGGCTGGGGCATCGAGGTGCACCGCGGACTGGGCCGCACCGGGGTGGTGGGCATCCTGCGTCGCGGCAGCAGCGGGCGCACGCTGGGTCTGCGGGCCGACATGGACGCCCTGCCGATCACCGAGCGCAACAGCTTTGCCCACGCCAGCCGCCATCCCGGCAAGATGCACGCCTGCGGCCACGACGGCCACACCACCATGCTGCTGGCCGCGGCCCGCCACCTGGCGCGCCATGGCCGCTTTGACGGCACGGTGTACCTGGTGTTCCAACCCGCGGAGGAAGGCGGCGGCGGCGCGCGCGAGATGATCGCCGACGGCCTGTTCGAACGCTTTCCGATGGAGGCCATCTTCGGCCTGCACAACTGGCCCGGCATCCCCAGCGGCCACTTCGCCGTCTGCAAGGGGCCGATCATGGCCTCCAGCAACGAGTTCCGCATCGTGATCCGCGGCAAGGGGGCCCATGCCGCCCTGCCCCACCTGGGCATCGACCCGGTGCCGGTGGCCTGTCAGATGGTGCAGGCCTTCCAGACCATCGTGACGCGCAACAAGAAGCCGCTGGACACGGCCGTGATCTCGGTGACGATGATCCACACCGGCGAGGCCTCGAACGTGGTGCCGGACCACTGCGAGATCCAGGGCACGGTGCGCACCTTCTCCACCGGGGTGCTGGACCTGATCGAGCGCCGCATGGGCGAGATCGCTGAACACACCGCAGCGGCGTTCGGGGCGACGGCCGAATTCCACTTTCACCGCAACTACCCGCCCACGGTCAACCACGACCGCGAAGTCACCTTCCTGCGCGACGTGATGCGCGAGGTGGCCGGGCCGGACCACACCCTGGAGATGGAGCCGGCGATGACCGCCGAGGACTTCAGCTTCTTCCTGGAGAAGACGCCCGGCGCCTACTTCATGATCGGCAATGGCAGCGGGGAACACCGCACGCCCCACGACGGGACGGCGCGACAGGTGGGGCCATGCACGCTGCACAACCCGCACTACGACTTCAACGACGCGCTGATCCCTCAGGGCGCCGCGCTGTGGGTCCGGCTCACGGAGCGCTGGCTGGCCAGCGCCGCCTGAGCCGGAAAGCCCGCAGGCTCAGGCCATCACGTCGATCGAGCCTGCCGAGGTGGCCATGCTCTCGGCACCCGTCGGCACCGGGTCGCTCACCGGCGGCAGCGGTTGCCGGCTGGCACGGAGTTCCTTGATCGCATCGGCGGCCACCGACTTGGCGCCCTGGACATCGCCCTGGGCCAGGGCCTTGCCCACCTGCGCAAAGGCACCATCCGGATTCCAGGTGGCGTTGGGCGGCGGGTTCTTCAGGATGTCCTTGTAGGCATCCTTGGCGGCATCCAGATCGCCCTGGCGCAGGGCCTTGCCCAGTTGATGGAACTGCTTGGCGGTGTCGGCCACACTCGAGGACGACCAATCCACGGCACCACTGCTGACAGCAGAAACAGACATGTGAACTCCCTGGTGGCGACAGCCGGCCCGGACACCGGACCTGTTTCACTGCGCCTGTCGGCATGGTGGAAGAGAAACCCTGAGCACAAACGGGGAAACAAAACCGACATCACGGCGGAGTTCAGACCTGTCAACCCCGACCACCTCGGCACAGGATTCACCCCCGGCATGTCCTGAATTGGCTGCAACTGGTCCCACCACGGCCTGCACCCGCAAGACATCGCCAGACACCATGGCGATCACTGCCCTTCATCCAAGGTGATCACCATGTCCTCTCCTGACACTGCTGTGCTGCTCATCGATGTCCAGGCCTCCTTCACGGCCCGGCCTTATTGGTCCACGGCCGAGCTACCGGCCTATCTGGACGCCACCCACCGCCTGTTGAAAGGCGCACAAGCCGCCGGATGGCCCATCGTCCAGGTCTTCCACACCGACGGCCCGGCCCAGGCAGACAACCCCTTTGCGCAAGCCAGCGGACTGGTGCGCCCCCTGCCCGGCCTGCCGGCCTTTGAGGCCGCATCGGTGGTGGAAAAGCACCGCCACAGCGCCCTGGTCGGCACGGGGCTGGGCAACTGGCTGCATGCACGGAAGCTGCGCCGGCTGATCGTGGCCGGCATCCGCACCGAGCAATGCTGCGAGACGACCACCCGCCACGCCAGTGACGAGGGCTGGGAGGTGGACTACGTGACCGAAGCGACCCTGACCTTCGACATGGTGAGCCCGGCCGGCAACCTGATCACCGCGGCCCAGCTGCGTGAACGGACCGAGACCGTGCTGGCCGGGCGTTTTGCCACGGTCTGCAGCGTGACGCAGGCGCTGGCGCGGGCCGCCGCAGCGGAGGCCGCATGAGGCAGGACCGCCGCCCCACGGACATCCTGTTGCTGATGTTCGACGAGGTCGAACTGCTGGACTTCGCCGGCCCCTACGAAGTCTTCACCACGGCAAACCGGGTGGCGCAGCGGGAGGCGCCGGATGTCCAGTCCTTCCGCCCACCCTTTCAGCTGCGCACCGCCTCGCCCGATGGGCGACCCGTGCGCGCCAGGGCCGGGCTGGGTCTGCAGCCGGACCTGGCACTGCCGGATGCGCCCCCACCCGACCTGCTGATCGTGCCCGGCGGTGTGGTGGACGGGCTGCAGCGCGACAGGGACTTTCTCGCCACCCTGCGCAGCCTGGGCCAGGGTGCCGGCTGGGTGGCCTCCATCTGCACCGGCGCCTTCCTGCTGGCGGATGCGGGCCTGCTGCGGGATGCCGAGGCCACCACACACTGGGAGGACCTCGAGGCCTTGGGCCGTCAGCACCCGCATCTGCGGCTGCGGCCCGACCGGCGCTGGGTGGACACCGGCCGGGTGCTCAGCTCGGCCGGCATCGCGGCAGGTCTGGACCTGAGCCTGCACCTGGTGCGACGATGCGCCGGTGTGGAACTGGCCCAGCGCACCGCCCGCCAGCTGGACTACCCATGGGATCCAACCGAATGAGCCCACCCAGGGACCCCGTGAACCTCTGGTTCGTGGTGCTGCCCGACACCTTGCTGCTGGACCTGGCCGGTCCGGCCGAGGCGTTCCGCCTGGCCAACCAGCAGTGCGCCCGCCGAGGCCTGCCGCCGTCCTTTGCGATGCACTTCGTCAGCCCGGCCCCGCAGGCCGTCAGCTCCGTGGGCCTGGCACTGGAAGGACTGACCCCTCTGCCCAGCACGCTGCCGGCGCCCAGCTGGGTCTGGCTGCTGGGGCGCCCCGGCGAGGCCCGGGATGTCGTTCAGCAGGAGCCCGCCTGGCTGGCGACGAGAGACTGGCTGAATCGCACCCTGGGGCCGGCACTGGGTACTCCGGCCAGCCCGCACCGGCTGTTGACCGTCTGCTCGGGGGCCCTGCTGGCCGCAGACGCCGGCCTGCTGGCCCATCGCGAAGCAACCACCCACCACGAATTGCTGGACGACCTGGCCCGGCTGGCGCCGCACTGCAAAGTGCAAGGCAACCGCGTGTTTGTGCAGGATGGCCCTGTCTGGAGCAGTGCTGGCGTCACCGCGGGCATTGATCTGGCCCTGCACCTGATCGCCGAAGTGCTGGGGGAAGGACCGGCCTCAGCCGTCGCGCAGGTGATGGTGGTGTTCCACCGCCGCGGGCAGCAGGATCCAGAGCGCTCCCCGCTGCTGGCCGGACGGCGGCACCTGCACCCGGCGGTCCATGCCGTCCAGAACGCGGTGGTCGAAGCCCCGGGCGAGGACTGGAGCCTGGCGCGGATGGCGGCCTTGGCCCATGTCACCCCGCGCCACCTGACGCGGCTGTTCCAACTGCATGCCGGGGTGTCGCCCCGCCAGCATGTCGAGCAGGTGCGCCTGGTGCTGGCCGGAGAGGCCCACACCGGCGGCATGACACGCGAACAGGCCGCCGAACTGGCCGGCTTCAGCTCGACCCGGCAGTGGCGTCGGGCCAGGACACGCCGGACAGATTCAGTCCCCGCGCCATCAGATCCTCGGCCAGACGTGCCGGCGAGGTGAAGCGCAGGGCCGGCAGCCCCAGCTGCGCGGCGGCCTCGATGTTCTCGACATGGTCGTCGATGAACAGCGCATCCCCCGGTGCCACGCCGAACCGGGCCAGCGCCAGCCGGAAGATGTCCAACCCCGGCTTGCCGGTCTTCACGCGGGCGGAGAAGACGCCGTCCTCGAACCAGGTCAGGAAGTCGTGGTGCTGTTCCAGATGACGGGCATAGGGCTCGGGCATGTTGGAGAGGAAGAACAGCCGATGCCCGGCGGCCTTCAGGGCCCGCAGGATGGCCACCGTGCCCCGCTGGGGTTCCAGTTCCAGAGGCACCGCCTCGATCACCGCCTGCACCTCCTCCCGGCTCAGTCCGGTGCGAGCGGCGATGCGGTCGCGGCACTCGTCGGCACTGATCAGCCCGCTGTCGAAGGCCCCCCAGTCGCCCTGGTAGGCCTGGAAGAACTGGCGCTTCCAATGTTCGGCCTCTTCGGTCGAAGCGATGCGCCCAGGGAGCACCCGGGCCAGCAACTGGGCGGGCTGCCAGCGAAACAGCACGCCACCGAAATCGAAGATCAGGTGGGGGCTGCGAGTCCCCTCGTCAGCCCACTCAGAAGCTGGCATACACGCGTCCCAGAGGCGTCAGTGCCCCCTGGCTGTCCACCAGGCGCGAGGTCCGCACGGCCTCGCTGCCACTGCCACGCCCGGCGCCAAACCAGGCATAGCGTTCCACGTAGGAGCGCTTCTCCAGTTCGGGAATCACCGCCTTCATGAAGGCCATGACCTGGTCCTCGGAATAGCGGTTGGTGCCGGCCTGGCGGGCGCTCCAGTCGGCCACGGCAAACTCGGTGATCCAGATCGGCTTGCGGTAGTGCTTGTAGACCGCGTCCAGACGCTGCAGGAATTTCTGGGGGTCGGGCGGACCGTAGAGGTGGATCGCCATGAAGTCCACGCGCAGATTGGAGGCCTTCGCGCGCTTCTCGAAACTCAGCGCCCAGCCCCCCAGCGGCGTGGCCGCGGCGGGCGAGCTGATGCGGGTGCCCAACTGGCTGAGCGTGGCCCAGGTGGCCGCCGCATCCTGCACCGACATGTTGGACTGCCCCACCTGATCGGGCTCATTGAGGGCCAGCAGCTCGGACGCCACAGGCTTGCCTTGCAGTGCGGAAATCTGGGTGTCCAGCCAACGTCCCCCCCAGACCATGGGGACGAACTTGGCCGACACCGGGTCGTTCATGGGTTGCGGGGTCCAGGTGTAGTACCAGCTCACCTTCAAGGCCTGCAACTGGGGGGCTCCGATGCGATCCTTCAATCCCACCCCTCGCTTGTCGCTGGCCATGGCCAGCCCCACGGCCAGCGCCATCACCACGCCCAGCAAAAGCCTCAGCCCGCCGCGGGCCGTCCGTCGTGTCAGTGCATCCATGGATCCTCCTGTGACATCCACCTTCGGGACTCTCAACCGCGCAGCCGTTGAAGCAAGCCCGCCGTGGAGCCGTCCAGCCCCACCGTGTCTCCGCTGACCAGCTTTGGCAGCAGTTGGTTGCACAAGGCCTTGCCGAGTTCCACACCCCATTGGTCGAAGCTGTTGATGCCCCACAGCGCACCGCTGGTGAAGACGCGGTGCTCGTACAGGGCGATCAGAGCCCCCAGCGCGCGGGGCGTCAGTTCTTCCAGCAACAGCGTGGTGCTGGGCCGGTTGCCGGGGAAGCAGCGTTGCTGGGCCAGCACCTCCGACGGCAGATCGGGTGAGGCGGTGGGAGCGCGCTCGGTGGCGGCCTGGGCTGCCGTCTTGCCCTGCATCAGGGCCTGGCTCTGGGCCAGGCAGTTGGCCAGCAGCATGGTGTGCAGGTCGGCATGCGTGTGGGTGGGCCGCTTGACTGCGATGAACTCCACCGGCACCACGTCCGTGCCCTGGTGCAGCATCTGGAAGTAGGCATGCTGGCCGTTGGTGCCCGGCTCGCCCCAGACCACGGGGCTGGTCGCCAGGGGCAGCGTGCGGCCTTGGGCGTCGACCTGCTTGCCGTTGGACTCCATCTCCAGCTGCTGCAGGTAGGCCGGCAGCCGACGCAGCCCCTGGTGATAAGGTGCCACCGAGCGGCTGGTGAAGCCATGGAAGTTGCGGTACCAGACGTCCAGCAGACCCAGCTGCACGGGCAGGTTCTGAGCCAGCGGGGCCTCGGCGAAGTGGCGGTCCATGGCATGGGCGCCGGCCAGCAGGGCCCGGAAGTTCTCCGCCCCGATGGCGATGGCGATGGGCAGGCCAATGGCGCTCCACAGGGAGAAACGCCCCCCCACCCAGTCCCAGAAGCCAAAGGTGCGGTGAATGCCGAACTCGGCTGCGGCGTCCAGGTTGGTCGTCACGCCAACGAAATGCCGCCCCAGGTCGGTGCCCCCTTGCGCCAGGAACCAGGCCCGGGCCACCTGGGCATTGGCCATGGTTTCCTGGGTGGTGAAGGTCTTGGAGGCGACGATGAACAGCGTGCGGGTCGGGTCCAGCCGACGCAGCACCGGGGTGATGTCGTGCCCATCGACGTTGGAGACGAAGTGCAGGCGCAGGCCGGGATGGCACCAGGCATCCAGCGCCGGCACGGCCATCTGCGGACCCAGATCAGACCCACCGATGCCGATGTTGACCACGTCGGTGAAGCCGCTGCTGGCGGTGTCGCGCACCTGTTCGGCATAGGCCAGGAAGCGGTCCAGCATGTCATGCACGGCGTCGCTGTGCGGCCCCTCGCCGCGTGGCGCGCGCAGTGCGGTGTGCAGCACGGCGCGGCCCTCGCTGGTGTTGATGGGCTCGCCGCGCAGCATCGCATCGCGACGCTCGGTCAGCTCGCATTCCTGGGCCAGGCTGAGCAGCAGCACCCGGGTGGCCTCGCTCCAGCGGTTCTTGGAGAGATCGGCGAACACCTCCGGCGCCTCAATGCCGAAGCGCTCGAAGCGGTGCGGCTCGCTGGCAAAGGCCTGGCGCAGATCCAGGACCCGACCGCCGTCCTCGAAGTGACGGTGCAGTGCCGCCCAGGCGGCGGTCTCGTCGCAGCGGGGCACCGGCATCTCAGCTCCCCTGGATCAGCGCGTCCAGCTTCACCGCATCGGCGGCAAACAGGCGGATGCCCTCGGCCAGCTTCTCGGTGGCCATGGCATCCTCGTTGAGGGCCCAGCGGAAGCGGGCTTCATTGAAGGTGCACCCGTGGGGCACCTCGGCCGCCTCGGCTTGGGGCGACAGGGCCCGGGTCACCGGCCCTTCGGCGGCCTGCAGCTGGGTCAGCAGATCGGGGCTGATGGTCAGCAGGTCACAGCCTGCCAAGGCCAGGATCTGGCCGATGTTGCGGAAGCTGGCCCCCATCACCTCGGTGGCGATGCCGTACTTCTTGTAGTAGTGGAAGATCTTGGCCACCGAACGCACCCCCGGGTCGTTGGCCCCCGCCATGGCGGCTTCATCCCAGTTGGCACCAGCCTGCTTCTTGTACCAGTCGTAGATGCGACCGACGAAGGGGCTGATCAGCTGCACGCCCGCATCCCCACAGGCCACCGCCTGGCAGAAGCTGAACAGCAGCGTGAGGTTGCAGTGGATGCCCTGCTGCTCCAGGGCCCGCGCGGCCTGGATGCCTTCCCAGGTGGAGGCAACCTTGATCAGGACGCGATCGCGGCTGATGCCAGCGGCCTCGTACATGGCGATCAGACGCTGCGCACGTGCAATGGTGGCCGCGGTGTCGAAGGACAGGCGGGCATCCACCTCGGTGGAGACCCGCCCCGGAACAACCTTCAGGATCTCCAGGCCGAAGCGCACCAGCACCCGGTCCACCACTTCGTCCAGCGGGCGCCCCTTGTGTGCCGCCACAGCCGCCGTCAACAGCGGCGCGTAATCAGCTTGCTGAACCGCCTTGAGGATCAATGAAGGATTGGTGGTGGCATCACGCGGCGCGTACTGCGCCATTTGCCTGAAGTTACCGGTGTCGGCCACCACGGTGGTGTAGGCCTTGAGTTGTTCGAGCTGATTCATGGTGCGCGAAAAGCGTGCAAGGAAAGTGCCACACGCCCATTAGAACCCGACTTGGTGACACGCCCAAGGATGTTTTCCCAAGGGCGACGGAGGGATCCCCCTTCTCCGGCCACAATTGACCCCCCTCGGCAAGTCATGCATCATCGATCGACGTAACCAAATTACCGGCCGACAGCATGTCCTTCGACCTGGTCTTCTTTGGCGGCACCGGCGACCTGACCTGGCGCAAGCTGATGCCGGCCCTCTTCCAGGCCTTCCGCCACGGCAAGCTGCCCGAAGGGGGACGCATCCTCGCCGTGGCCCGGGACGACCGCAGCGACGAGGCCTACCGCCAGTTCATCCATGACCGCTTTGCAGAGGTCGAAAGCTCCAAGCGACCCAGCGATGAGGAGTTCGCCCGCTTTGCGGCGCTGCTGCACTACCGCCGCATGGACCTGTCGCACCCGCAGGACTATGCCGGCCTGAAGCAGTGGCTTGATGCCCGCGGCGCCGACACGGCGGTGCTTTACCTGGCCACCAGCCCCTACCTGTTCCCGGTGATCTGCGAGCAACTGGGTGCCGTGGGCCTGAACGGCCCCCAGGTGCGGGTGGTGCTCGAAAAGCCCCTGGGCCACGATCTGGCCAGCGCGCAGGAGATCAACCGCGTGGTGCGCTCCGTCTTCAGCGAGCGCCAGGCCTTCCGCATCGACCATTACCTGGGCAAGCCTTCGGTGCAGAACCTGATGGCCCTGCGCTTTGCCAACGCCCTGTTCGAGCCATTGTGGCGGCGCGAGAGCATCGCCAACATCCAGATCACGCTGGCGGAATCCATTGGCGTGGGCACGCGGGGCGACTTCTACGACAAGACCGGCGCCCTGCGCGACATGGTGCAGAACCACGCCCTGCAGTTGTTGACCATGATCGCGATGGAGCCGCCGTCGACCAACGATGCCGATGCGATCCGCGACGAGAAGCTCAAGGTTCTGCGATCACTGCGGCCCTTCACGCCCGAGAGCGTCGCGCGCGATGTGCTGCGCGGCCAGTACAAGGCCGGCAACGTGGCCGGCCAGGCCGTGCCCGGCTACCTGGACGAGGTGAAGGTACCGCCCGGCAGCCTCTGCGAGACCTTCGTCGCCCTGCGCACCGAGGTGCAGAACTGGCGCTGGGCGGGCGTGCCCTTCTACCTGCGCACCGGCAAGCGGCTGGCCGCGCGGGACGCCCAGATCGTGATCAACTTCCGCGAGGTGCCGCACCCGATCTTCCCGAGCGCCTCGCTGCCCAACAAGCTGGTCATCAAGCTGCAGCCCGAGGACGGACTGGAGCTGCACCTGATGGCGGCCAAGGGCAGTGGTCCCAGCGAGCAGCTCTCGCCCGTCAAGCTGGACCTGGACTTCGACCGGGCCTTCCCCAGCGAACGGGTGGGCGCCTACGAACGCCTGCTGCTTGACGCCATCGCCGGCCGGCTGAACCTGTTCGTGCGCAGCGACGAGCAGGAGCAGGCTTGGCGCTGGGTGGAGCCCATCCTCGACGCCTGGGCCCGTGATGCCACCGGGCTGCGCACCTATGCGGCAGGCAGCTGGGGGCCGGCCGCCGCCAGTGCGCTGGTCGCGCGCGATGGCTTTGCCTGGGCCGAGGAACAATAGGGGTCGAACGCTCACCTCGGCGTGCACCCCACGCTGTCAGAACCATGCTTGACCGAATCCGGGCCTCGCTGCCTGCCCTGCCTCCGGCCGAACAACGGGTGGCAGCCCTGTTGCTGAAGGATCCTCGCAGCTTTGCTTCTCTGCCGGTGGGCACCTTGGCCGAGCGCGCCGAGGTGAGCAAGCCCACGGTGGTGCGCTTCTGCCGCAGCATTGGCTATGACGGCCTGGCGGATTTCAAGCTCAAGCTGGCGGGTGTGGTGAATGAGGGCGTGCCCTTCATTCACCGGGCCGTGGACGAGGACGACCGCGCCGCCGAGCTGATCATCAAGGTGGTCGACAACGCGGTCAGCGCCCTGCTGAAGTACCGCAATGCAGCGGCGCCGGCCGCCTGCGAAAAGGCCATCGACGCGCTGACCGAGACCGTGCGTCGCCAGCGCCGGCTGGAGTTCTACGGCATGGGCAACTCGGGCATCGTGGCCCAGGATGCCCAGCACAAGTTCTTCCGCCTGGGCGTCAACGCCACCGCCCAGAGCGACGGCCATGTGCAACTGATGAGCGCCACCATGCTCCGGCCGGGCGATTGCGTCGTTGCGATCAGCAACTCCGGCCGCAGCCGCGATCTCATCGAGGTCGTCGAAGTCGGGCTGCGCAAGGGGGCCACGCTGATCGTCATCACGGCCAGTGGCTCTCCGCTGGCCGCCCTGGCGCAATCGCATGGACAGACGGTGCTGGCGGCCGACCATCCGGAGGACTACGACCGCTACAGCCCGATGGTTTCGCGCCTGCTGCACCTGACCATCGTCGACATCCTGACCACCGGCGTGGCACTGCGCCTGGGCCAGGCGCTGCGGCCCACGCTGCAGGAGATCAAGCGCAACCTGAGGCTGCGGCGCTACGCGCCCGACGACTGAGGCGGCTGCAGGCCCAGCAGGCCGTCGACGCCATAGAGACGGGCGAGGTCAGCCAGCTGAGCCGGAGCGCCCCGCACCACCCAGCGCCGGCCCTGGGCCTGCCGTCGGCAGGCCAACAGCACGGCCAATGTCGCGGAATCGACCTGCCCCAGCGCACTGGCATCGAGGGTCAGGTCGGGGCCGGTTTCAGCGGCCATCTGCGACAACAGCGCATCCCGGACCTGGCGAGCCTCGGACAGTGTGATCTGGGCAGGCAGGTGCAGCATGTCAGCCCTTGGCCGGAACGGCCTTGTTCTTCTCGGTCAGCTTGCCGATCAGGCCATCGATGCCGCTGGCATTGATCTCCTGGGCAAAGCTGTTCTTGTACTGCTCGACCAGCCACACGCCCAGCACATTCACGTCGTAGATGCGCCAGCCGTCACCGTCCTTTTCGAGGCGGTAGTCCAGCTGGATGGGGTCACCCCGGCCGCGGATCTCGGTGCGCACCACCACCTCGGTGTCGGTGGGGGCGGCGCGCAGGGGCTTGAGGGCCACGGTCTGGTCACGCACCTGAGAGAGCGCACCGGCGTAGGTGCGCACCAACAGGATCTTGAACTCGTCCTGCAGGCGCTTCTTCTGATCGGGGGTGGCCGTGCGCCAGTAACGCCCCACGGCCGAGGCCGTCATGCGCTGGAAGTCGACCACCGGCATCACCTTGGCATCGACCAGCGCGTTGATGCGGCTGATGTCCCCCGCCTGAATGGCCTTGTCCCCCTTGACCGAATCGATGACATCGGTCGAGAGCTGGCGAATCATCGTGTCGGGCGCCAGGGCCTCGGCATGCAAGGTGGGCAATACAGCCGAGGCGGCCGCGATGGTCAGCACGATGGCGGTACGGGGAAACAGCGGCGTGTGGGACGTCATGGATGGCGCTCCTTGTCTTGTGTGTCGGGCAGCGAGCCCGTGTGGTTCTTCAACGCTGACTGCAGGGCTGGCGTGCACCTGCACCCACGTGACAAATTGTTGTCAGGGGTTTTCGTCGTCGTCCGGCGGATTGCCGTCGTAGACCTGGTTGCGACGGCGGGCCAGGTAGGCGTCACGGAAGAAGCTGTAACGATCGAGGGCAACTTCATCCAGCAACTGGCTGGCGCCCAGCAGGTTGGCCCGGGTGTTCACCACCTTGACGGCAGACACGCCGAGGGTCGCCGAAGTTCCGCTGACCAGTTGGGTGTCCATCGAGGCATACAAATCCACCGGCGTGGCCACGGTGTCACGGGCAGTCGATGCCCCCAGCAGGGGCAGCACGATGTAGGGTCCGGGCGGGACGCCCCAGCGCCCCAGGGTCTGGCCGAAGTCTTCGCTGTGGCGTTCCAGGCCCAGTTCGGTGGCTTGGTCAAACAGGCCGCCGATGCCGAAGAAGGTGTTGGTGATCACCCGCATCGTCATTGCACCGGCCTGACCGGGCTTGCCCTGCAGCAGCTGGTTCACCGCCGACCAGACATCGCCCAGGTTGCCCAGCACGTTCGACACCCCGGTGCGGACCATGCCTGGAACCACCTTCTGGTAGGTTTCGGCCGCGGGCTTGAGCACATGGGCATCGAGCTGGTCGTTGAACTCGAAGACCTTGCGGTTGAGTGACTCGTAGGGGTCGCGCGGGTTGACCGTCGGGACGTCGGCATCGGCCTCGTCCTCGGGCGACGAAGCCGCCGCTGCCATCGACGCAGCTTCTGTCGGCGCTGAGACTTCGTCAGCCCAGACGCCCGCGGTCGGCAGGCAGGCCGCCAGCCACAAGATGCCCGTGCGCAGTATCATTTCTCCGCTCCCGAAGCCGCCGTCCCGGCGTCGGCCGCCTTGCTGAACAGCAGCTGACCGATCAGGTTCTCCAGCACCAGAGCGGACTGGGTCTGCTTGATCATGTCGCCAGCGGCGAGGTTCTTTTCGTCGGCTCCCGGCTCGATGCCAACGTACTGGTCACCCAACAGGCCCGAGGTCAGGATCTTGGCCGAGGAGTCCTTCGGAAACTGGACATCCTTGCGCAGTTCCATGGTCACCACCCCCTGAAAGGTCTGTGGATCCAGCGTGATCGACCGCACCCGGCCCACATCCACCCCGGCCGAACGGACCGGCGCGCGGGGCTTGAGGCCGCCGATGTTGTCGAATCGGGCCTGCACGAGGTAGCCGTCCCCACCACTGGTGAAGCTGGTCAGGTTGGCGGCCTTCATGGCCAGGAACACCATGGCCAGCGCCCCCAGCACCACGAACAGACCCACCAGGATTTCCGTACTCTTCTTGTTCATCTCGTTTCTCTTGTCGTCGGTCCGCAGCTCAATGCGTCCGGAACATCAGTGCAGTCAGCACGAAGTCCATGGCCAGCACCAGCAGGGAGGAGATCACCACCCCGCGGGTCGTCGCGACAGACACGCCCCCGGGTGTGGCGACGGCTTCATAGCCTTGGTACAGCGCCACGAAGGTGCAGATCACGCCGAACACCACGGCCTTGACCATGCCGTTGCCCACGTCATGCCAAACGTCCACCTGGGACTGCATGGCTGACCAGAAGTTGCCTTCGTCGACCCCGATCAGCCACACGGCCACCACGTAGGCCCCCAGGATGCCGATGGCGCAGAACAATGCCGCCAGCAGGGGCATGGACACCACCCCGCCCAGGAAGCGGGGGGCCAGCACCCGCGTGCGCGGATCGACCGCCATCATCTCCATGGCCGAAAGCTGCTCGCCGGCCTTCATCAAGCCGATCTCGGCGGTCAGCGAGGTGCCCGCCCGCCCGGCAAACAGCAGGGCGGCCACCACCGGCCCCAGTTCCCGCACCAGGGCCAGGTTGATCACCAGGCCCAGCGAACTGGTGGCGCCATACGTGCTGAGCACGTAGTAAAGCTGCAGCGCCAGCACAAAGCCGACCGCTGCGCCGGACGCGCAGATGATGGCCAGCGATCGGTTGCCAATCGCATGGATCTGGGCGATCACCAGCCCGAAGCGGCGCAAGGCAGCCGGCGAATGACGCAGCAGATCCAGGAAGAAGAAGGCCGCATGGCCCAGCGAGCGCACCCAGACCAGGGTGGCGGCGCCAATGCGGCGGAGCAGTTCAGTCATGAGGTCAGCCCCAGGTCCTGGGCCAGCGGGTCGGCCGGGTAGTGGAAGCGCACCGGGCCATCCGGCTCACCCCGGATGAACTGTCGCACCTCGGGATCGTCCGAACTGCTCAGTTCCGCCGGCGTACCGCTGGCCACCACCCGGCCCTGAGAGGACAGCAGGTAGACATGGTCGGCAATCGCGAAGCTCTCCTGCACATCGTGCGAGACCAGCAGGGTCGTGGCACCGGTGGCGTCATTGAGCTGGCGCACCAGGTTGGCCGTCACCCCCATCGAGATCGGATCGAGACCCGTGAAAGGCTCGTCGTACATGATGACCTCGGGATCGAGCGCCACCGTGCGGGCCAGTGCGATGCGCCGGGCCATGCCGCCGGAAATTTCGTTGATCTTCAGCCGCGCTGCGCCGCGCAGGCCCACGGCCTGCAGCTTCATCAGCACGATGTCCCGGATCATGTCTTCGGGCAGGTCGGTGTGCTCGCGCAACGGGAAGGCCACGTTGTCAAACACATCCAGGTCGGTGAACAGCGCGCCAAACTGGAACAGCAGGCCCATGCGACGGCGCAGGCGGTAGAGCTGCGCCTGGTCCTGCGCGTTCACCACCTCGCCACCAAAGCGAATCTCGCCGCTCAGCACAGAGAACATGCCGCCGATGAGGCGCAGCAGCGTGGTCTTGCCACAGCCGGAGCCGCCCAGGATGGCCGTCACCTTGCCACGCCGGAAGTTCAGCGACACATCGTTCAGGATGGTCCTGCCGCCAGCTTCATAGGCGAAGGTGACGTGGTCGATCTCGATCAGGTTGTCGGACAAATGCCAGTGCGACCCCCCTGGGGCCGGTACCTTGGTTGACGCAGAAGAAAGCCCGGTGCAGCAAGGCCACACCGGGCCGGAAGTCAATGCGTAGGATACCGGATCACGGAGGCCGCCGCCTCCATCGGGAGATTGACCTCGGTCAGCGGGGCAGGACGGAACTGCCCATCAGGTACTCGTCGATCGCGCGCGCCGCCTGCCGGCCCTCGCGGATCGCCCACACCACCAGGGACTGACCGCGGCGCATGTCGCCCGCGGCAAACACCTTGTCCACGCCGGTTCGGTAGGCACCTTCGGCCTCGGTGGTGGCGCGCACATTGCCGCGGGCATCCTTGTCCACGCCAAAGGACTCCAGGATGGAGGCCACCGGCGAAACAAATCCCATGGCCAGCAGCACCAGATCAGCCTTGTATTCCTTCTCGGTCCCCGGGATCTCGCTCATCTTGCCGTCCTTCCACGCCAGGTGGACGGTCTTCAGGCCGGTGACCTTGCCCTTGCTGCCGATGAACTCCTTGGTGGCAATCGCAAACTCACGGGCACAACCTTCCTCGTGACTGGAGCTGGTGCGCAGCTTGATCGGCCAGTAGGGCCAGACCAGAGGCTTGTTCTCCTGCTCGGGCGGCATGGGCATCAGCTCGAACTGGGTCACGCTGGCCGCACCGTGGCGGTTGCTGGTGCCCACGCAGTCGCTGCCGGTGTCGCCGCCGCCGATCACGATGACATGCTTGCCATCCGCGCGCAGCTGGCCCTTGAGCTTGTCGCCGGCATTGACCTTGTTCTGTTGCGGCAGGAACTCCATCGCAAAGTACACACCGTCCAGGTCACGCCCCGGCACCGGCAGATCGCGGCTCTGCTCGGCGCCGCCGCACAGCAGCACGGCGTCGAACTCAGCCTTCAGCTGCTCGGCGCTCACCACGTCCTTGGCCCAGTTGGTGACCTTGCTGTCCGCGGGCATCTCGCCCACCAGCGTGCTCGTCCGGAAGACCACGCCTTCGGCTTCCATCTGGGCGACGCGGCGGTCGATGTGGCCCTTGTCCAGCTTGAAGTCGGGAATGCCGTAGCGCAACAGGCCACCGACACGGTCGTTCTTCTCGAACACCGTGACAGCGTGGCCCACCCGCGCCAGCTGCTGGGCCGCCGCCATGCCGGCCGGCCCGCTGCCGACGACGGCCACCTTCTTGCCGGTCTTCACTTCGGCCGGCAGGGGCTTGACCCAGCCCTCGTCCCAGGCCCGGTCGATGATGGCGTGCTCGATGGACTTGATGCCCACCGCATCGTTGTTGATGTTCAACGTGCAGGCGGCTTCGCAGGGTGCCGGGCAGATGCGGCCGGTGAACTCCGGGAAATTGTTGGTGCTGGACAGCACCGCGAAGGCCTCGGCCCAACGCCCCTTGAAGACCAGGTCGTTGAAGTCCGGGATGATGTTGTTGATCGGGCAGCCGTTGTTGCAGAACGGGGTGCCGCAGTCCATGCAGCGCGCGCCCTGCACCTTGGCCTCGTCGGCCTTCAAGCCGATCACGAATTCCTTGTAGTTCTTCAGGCGCTTCTCGATCGGCTGGTAGCCCTCTTCCAGGCGCTCAAATTCCAGGAAGCCAGTGACTTTTCCCATGATGTGATTCCTCGCGTTCGGGGCGTGTTACTTAGCGGCCGCCGTCTTCTCGGCCTTCTTCTCACCCTTAGCCTTGGCGAGGACATCGCCGGCCTCCTTGGCGGCATGGATCTCGCCCAGGGCGCGCTTGTACTCGTGCGGGAAGACCTTGACGAACTTGGCGCGCGACTCGGCCCAGTGGTCCAGGATGTGGCGGGCCTGCAGCGAACCTGTCCACTTGTGGTGGTCCTCGACCATCTTCTTGAGCAGGGCCTCGTCGGTCATGCCACGGTGCCAGATGGCCGGCTCGACCGAGGCTTCCTGCTCGGCCGCCGGCAGCACCTTGTCCAGGGACACCATCGCGGTGTTGCAGCGCTTGGCGAACAGGCCATCCTCGTCATAGACATAGGCCAGGCCACCCGACATGCCGGCAGCGAAGTTGCGGCCCGTCTTGCCGAGCACGACCACGGTGCCACCGGTCATGTATTCGCAGCCATGGTCGCCCGTGCCTTCGACCACCGCCGAGGCACCCGACAGGCGCACGCCGAAGCGCTCGCCCGCCACGCCACGGAAGAAGGCCTCGCCGGAGGTGGCTCCGATCAGTGCGGTGTTGCCCACGATGATGTTGTGGGTGGAATCCCCGCGGAACTCGATGCTGGGGCGCACCACCACGCGACCACCCGACAGGCCCTTGCCGGTGTAGTCGTTGGCTTCGCCGATCAGGTACAGCGTGATGCCCGGCGCCAGAAAAGCACCAAAGCTCTGGCCACCCGTGCCTTCGAGCTGGATGAACAGGGTGTGGTCCGGCAACCCGTCCGGGCGGTGGCGGATCAGTTCGCCCGACAGCATGGCGCCCACCGAGCGGTTGACGTTGCGCGCCTCGTCCATGAACTGGACCTTCTCGCCCTTTTCGATGGCCGCGCGGCTCTTCTCGATCAGACGCACGTCCAGCGCCTTCTCCAGGCCATGTTCCTGCGCATCGACATGGAAGCGCGGCACCTCGGCCGGCACCACGGGCTGGTGGAACACGCGGCTGAAGTCCAGCCCCTTGGCCTTCCAGTGGGTGATGGCCTTCTTGGTGTCCAGCAGATCGGCGCGACCGATCAACTCGTCGAAGGTGCGGATGCCCAGCTGGGCCATGATCTGGCGGGCTTCCTCGGCGACGAAGAAGAAGTAGTTCACCACGTGCTCGGGCTTGCCCGAGAACTTCTGGCGCAGCACCGGATCCTGCGTGGCCACGCCCACCGGGCAGGTGTTCAGGTGGCACTTGCGCATCATGATGCAGCCTTCGACCACCAGCGGCGCAGTGGCGAAGCCGAACTCGTCAGCCCCCAGCAGCGCGCCGATCACGACGTCGCGGCCAGTCTTCATCTGGCCATCGGCCTGCACCCGCACGCGACCGCGCAGGCGATTGAGCACCAGGGTCTGCTGCGTCTCGGCCAGGCCCAGCTCCCAGGGGGTGCCGGCATGCTTGATCGAGCTCCACGGCGAGGCGCCGGTGCCACCGTCATGGCCGGCGATCACGATGTGGTCGGCCTTGCACTTGGCCACACCCGCGGCGATGGTGCCCACGCCCACCTCGGACACCAGCTTGACGCTGATGCCGGATTGGGGGTTCACGTTCTTCAGGTCGTGGATCAGCTGGGCCAGGTCCTCGATCGAGTAGATGTCATGGTGGGGCGGCGGCGAGATCAGGCCCACGCCCGGCACCGAGTGGCGCAGCCGGCCGATGTAGGTGGACACCTTGCCACCCGGCAGTTGGCCGCCCTCGCCCGGCTTGGCGCCCTGGGCCATCTTGATCTGGATCTGGTCGGCCGAGACGAGGTACTCAGTGGTGACGCCGAAGCGGCCCGAGGCAACCTGCTTGATCTTCGAGCGCAGGCTGTCGCCGTCCTTCATCTCGTAGTCGGCCTCGATGACCTCCTTGCCGACCACGTCCGACACCTTGGTGCCCGCGGTGATGGGGATGCCCTTGAGCTCATTGCGGTAGCGCGCCGGGTCCTCACCGCCTTCACCGGTGTTGGACTTGCCGCCGATGCGGTTCATCGCCAGGGCCAGGGTGCTGTGGGCCTCGGTGGAGATGGAGCCCAGCGACATGGCACCGGTGGCGAAGCGCTTGACGATCTCGGCCGCCGGTTCGACCTCGTCGACCGGGATGGCCTTGGCCGGGTCGAACTTGAACTCGAACAGGCCACGCAGCGTCAGGTGGCGCTTGCTCTGGTCGTTGATGATCTGGGCGTATTCCTTGTAGGTCTCGAACTTGCCCGAGCGCGTGCTGTGCTGCAGCTTGGCGATGGCGTCCGGCGTCCACATGTGCTCCTCGCCGCGGGCCCGCCAGGCGTACTCGCCGCCGGTTTCCAGCATGGCGGCCAGCACCGGGTCGGTGCCGAAAGCGGCGCGGTGGTTGCGCAGCGCCTCCTCGGCCACCTCGAACACGCCGATGCCTTCCACCTGGGTGGCGGTGCCGCGGAAGTACTTGGTGACCAGGTCCTTGGACAGACCGATGGCCTCGAACAGCTGGGCGCCGCAGTAGGACATGTAGGTCGACACGCCCATCTTCGACATGATCTTCGAGAGACCCTTGCCGATCGCCTTGATGTAGTTGTAGATCGCCTTCTCGGCCGAGAGATCCCCCGGCAGCTCGGCGTGCATGGCCAGCAGCGACTCCAGCGCCAGATAGGGGTGGACCGCCTCGGCGCCGTAGCCCGCCAGCACCGCGAAATGGTGGACCTCGCGGGCCGAGCCGGTTTCCACGACCAGGCCGGCCGAGGTGCGCAGGCCTTCACGCACCAGGTGGTGGTGGATGGCCGACAGCGCCAGCAGCGCGGGGATCGCGACGTTGTCGCGGTCCATCGCCTTGTCGGTGATGATCAGGATGTTGTGGCCGCTCTGGATGGCGTCCACCGCCTCGGCGCACAGCGAGGCCAGCTTGGCCTCCACACCGGCCTTGCCCCAGGCCAGCGGGTAGGTGATGTTGACCTCGTAGGTCTTGAACTTGCCGTGCGTCTCGGCCTCGATGCTGCGCAGGCGCGCCATGTCCTGGAAGTCCAGGACCGGCTGGTGCACCTCCAGCCGCATCGGCGGGTTGACCGCGTTGATGTCCAGCAGGTTGGGCTTGGGCCCGATGAAGCTGTTGAGCGACATCACGATCGCTTCGCGGATCGGGTCGATCGGCGGGTTCGTGACCTGGGCGAACAGCTGCTTGAAGTAGTTGTACAGCGGCTTGTTCTTGTCGGACAGCACGGCCAGCGGGCTGTCGTTGCCCATCGAGCCGATGCCTTCTTCGCCGTTGATGGCCATGGGCGCCATCAGGAACTTGACGTCTTCCTGGGTGTAGCCGAAGGCTTGCTGGCGGTCCAGCAGCGCGGCCTTGAAGGCCGTCGGACCGGCATCGGCCGGCGCGGGCACGTCGTCCAGACGCACGCGGACGTTGTCGATCCACTGGCGGTAGGGCCGGGCGCTGGCGTACTGGTTCTTCAGCTCAGCGTCGTCGACGATGCGGCCCTGCTCGAAGTCGATCAGGAACATCTTGCCGGGCTGCAGACGCCACTTCTTGACGATCTTGTTCTCCGGGATAGGCAGCACGCCGGATTCGGAAGCCATGACCACGAGGTCGTCATCGGTGACCAGGTAACGGGCCGGACGCAGGCCATTGCGGTCGAGCGTGGCGCCAATCTGCTTGCCGTCGGTGAAGACCATGGCGGCCGGGCCGTCCCAGGGCTCCATCATCGAGGCGTGGTACTCGTAGAAGGCGCGACGGCGCTCGTCCATCAGCTCGTGGTTCTCCCAGGCTTCCGGGATCATCATCATCGCCGCATGGGCCAGCGGGTAGCCGGACATCGTCAGCAGCTCGAGCGCGTTGTCGAAGGTGGCGGTGTCGGACTGGCCCTCGAAGCTGATCGGGTAGAGCTTGGGCAGGTCGTCGCCCAGCACCGGCGACTTCATCACGCCTTCACGGGCGCGCATCCAGTTGAAGTTGCCCTTGACGGTGTTGATCTCGCCGTTGTGGGCCACCATCCGGTACGGGTGGGCCAGCGGCCACTCGGGGAAGGTGTTGGTGGAGAAGCGCTGGTGCACCAGGGCCAGGGCCGAGACGGCGCGCGGGTCCTGCAGGTCCTTGTAGTACTTGCCGACCTGGTCGGCCAGCAGCAGGCCCTTGTAGATGATGGTGCGGCACGACATGCTGGGCACGTAGTACTCGCGGGAGTGGGTCAGCTTCAGACGCTGGATGGCGGCCGAGGCTGTCTTGCGGATGACGTAGAGCTTCCGCTCCAGTGCGTCGGGCACGATGATGTCCGGGCCGCGGCCAATGAAGACCTGGCGGATGATCGGCTCGGTCTTGCGCACGGTGGGCGACATGGGCATGTCCTGGTCCACCGGCACGTCACGCCAGCCCAGCAGCACCTGGCCTTCGGCCTTGATCGCGCGCTCGAGCTCCTGCTCGCAGGCCAGACGGGACGCGTGCTCCTTGGGCAGGAAGATCATGCCCACGCCGTATTCGCCAGGCGGCGGCAGTTCCACGCCCTGGCCCGCCATTTCCGCGCGGAAGAAGTCGTCCGGGATCTGGATCAGGATGCCGGCGCCGTCGCCCATCAGCTTGTCGGCCCCCACGGCACCCCGGTGGTCCAGGTTTTCCAGGATCTTCAGGCCCTGCTCGATGATGCGGTGATCCTTGTTGCCCTTGATGTGCGCCACAAAGCCCACGCCACAGGCGTCCTTCTCGGCCTCGGGCTGATAGAGGCCTTCGGCGGCAAGTGCTTCGATTTCGCTGCGGACAGCAGATCCCGTGGTGGCCTGGGTCATGGCGCACTCCTTGGCAGAAAACGTGGAATTTCGCGAGTTTGCGCGTAAACCCGTGGGCCGACAAGTGGAATTAAATAGTGTCAGACACCATTTAATTGCATCAACCTTTGATGAGGCAAATTAATTAGTTCCAGAGTCGCTGGCGTGCTTTCTGCCACTTCCCTGCGGGCGCCCCCGGGGACGGGGACGCAGGGGGCGATGCAACTCGCGTTCCAAAGCCTGCCAGGCCGCGTCGTTGCCGAGCAGCAAGCCCTGACGCATCGCCTGCTCGATGGCCGTCCGTGTGGATGCAGACAGGCCCAGCTCGAGACGAGCTCGGTAGGCCGCCTCGCGTTCGAACGGTGTGTTCCCCAAAGCCCAAACCACCCTGTGGGGGGTGAGCAGGTGATCGTGCTGCAGTCCGAGATGGTGCGCTGCGCTCGACCAAGGCGTAGGCACCAAAGGTGCATCCTGCCCTTCGATGTAGCACTGACAGTCCAGCAGCGCCCCCTCGTCGACAAGGTGAGAGGCAAAACGCCCGGCCCACAGGGTGCCACTGCGCCCATGCCGGCGGTTGAAGGCCGCCACGTAGCGACGGCCCAGCGCCTGCATCATCCGGCTGATCGCGCCGTCGGTTTGCGGGGTCAGCAGCAGGTGCACCCGGTCGTCCCGCAAGGCATAGGCATGCACCGCCACCCGCGATTCGCGGGCCACCTCGCCCAGGTGGTGCAGGTAGGCGCGACGGTCCTCATCGTCCAGGAAGATCGGCCCCTGGTTGTGACCGCGCTGGATGACGTGGTGGGGATGACCGGACAGGAAGAGACGTTGAGGGCGCGCCATGGCGCCAGTCTAGCCAAGCCAGGGAGCTGCGAAGATCAGTCGGCGAGAGCGAACAGGTCCCGCCCGTAGAGCCGCCGATGTTCACGGCAGGCAAAGCGGTCCGTCATGCCGGCGATGTAATCGGCGACCGCCCGCGCTGCATCTGATCCGCGATGCTCAGGTGGCAGTTCCATCGGTGCTGCCCGGTAGGCGGCGAACAGTTCCCGAACCATCGTCCGGCCGATCTCTGTCGTCGCCATCACCTGCGGGTGACGGTACAGGTGCCGAAAGAGGTACCGTTTGAGCTCAGCGCTGGCGCACTTCATGTCTTCGCTGAAGGACACCAGAGGCGAGGTCTGGCGCACGTCGTCCGCACTGCCCACGCCCGCCTTCGCGAGGGCAGTGCGGGTGGTGTCGATGACGTCATACACCTGCTGCGACAGCATGCGCCGGATGACCTCCGCCAGAAAGCGGCGGGGCTCGCCCGTCCTCAGTGTGGGATGCGCAGCATCCACCATGCCGGCAAACTGAGCGAACAGCGGCACGTCCTGCAACTGCTCGATTGAGAGCAGCCCGGAACGCACCCCGTCATCGATGTCGTGGGCGTTGTAGGCGATCTCGTCGGCCAGATTGGTCAGTTGCGCCTCCAGACTCGGCTGCTGCCCCCTCAGAAAGCGTCCCCCGACCCCACCCGGCTCCTCGGCCTCCAGGCGCTCGGCCAGGGCCAGGGGGCAGCGCTTCAAGATGCCCTCTCGCGTCTCGAAGCACAGGTTGAGTCCATCCCATTCGGGATACCGATGCTCCAGCCGATCCACCACCCACAGGCTCTGCAGGTTGTGTTCGAACCCGCCATGCCCCTGCATGCACTCGTCCAGCGCGTCCTGCCCGGCGTGTCCGAAAGGGGTGTGGCCCAGATCGTGCGCCAGTGCCACGGCCTCCACCAGGTCTTCGTTCAGCCCGAGGCTCCGCGCGATCGACCGCCCCAATTGCGCCACCTCCAACGAGTGGGTCAGCCGGGTGCGGAACAGGTCTCCCTCGTGGTTCAGGAAGACCTGTGTCTTGTAGACCAGGCGCCGAAAGGCGCTGCTGTGCACAATTCGATCACGGTCGCGCTGGAACTCGGTGCGGGTGGGCGCAGGCGTCTCGGCCTGTCGCCGCCCGCGGGTGCGCGCCGGGTCCGAGGCGTAGGGCGCGAGATCCACCTTCACTCAGGCCGTGCAGGCGGCAATCGTCTGACGCACCAGCGCTTCCGGCGCAGCACGCACCACAGCCCGGCCCACGCCATCAATGAGCACGAAGCGGATGTCGCCCGCCTCGGCCTTCTTGTCCACACGCATGTGATGCAGGTACTCGTCTGCCGACAGTGTCGGCCCAGCCACTGGCAGGCCCGCGCGGCTCACCAGGTTCCGCAGACGGGTGACAAAGTCGGAGGGCACCAGGCCCAGGCGCGCCGACAGGTCGGCGGCCATCACCAGTCCGGCGCCCACCGCTTCACCGTGCAACCAGGTGCCAAAACCCAGTCCAGCTTCGATGGCATGGCCGAAGGTATGGCCGAAATTCAGGATGGCCCTCAGCCCCCCCTCGCGCTCGTCGGCGGACACCACGGAAGCCTTGATCTCGCAGGACCGCCGCACGGCATGCACGATGGCCTGCGGTTCCAGCGCCACCAGGGCGTTCATGTTGGCCTCGATCCACGCCAGGAACGACGCATCCGCAATCGGACCGTACTTGATGATCTCGGCCAGACCGGCCGAGACCTCCCGAGCAGGCAGAGTTTGCAGCGTGCTGATGTCGCAGAACACCCGCTGAGGCTGGTAGAACGCGCCGATCATGTTCTTGCCCAGCGGATGGTTGATGGCCGTCTTGCCACCCACCGAGGAATCCACCTGAGACAGCAAGGTGGTGGGCACCTGGATGAAGGGCACGCCCCGCATGTAGCAGGCGGCCGCAAATCCGGTCATGTCCCCGATCACTCCGCCACCGAGCGCCACCAGCACTGTCTTGCGATCACAGTGTTCGGCCAGCAGGTGGTCAAAGATCAGGTTCAGGGAAACCCAGTCCTTGTGGCTCTCGCCGTCTGGCAGCACCACACATTCCACCCGCGGATAGAGACGGCGCAGATGGCCGCAGAGGCGTTCCGCGTACAGAGGCGCGACCACGGTGTTGGTGACAACCACGGCGGCCGTGGCGGAAGGCAAACCCTGCCAGGCCACCTCCGAGGTCATCAGCCCCTCGCCAATCAGCACCTCGTAGCTGCGATCCCCCAACGCGATGGGCACTCGCGCTGCCACGCCCTCAATGACTTCCACCATGGGTGGCAGTTTAAGCGGAGTCGGCGGGGTCGTCAGAGGAGCCAGGTTTATGAATGGCAGACGCCGCAGCGTTGCCGCCCAAATCTCCCAGTTCCAGCTGCATTGCCAGCAGATGAGCAATGGCCGACACCGAACTGCGGCCCGTGTCGACCACATGGTCAGCCACAGCCCGGTAGAGCGGGTCTCTCTGGGTGAACAACTGACGAAGACGGATGGCAGGATCGACATCCTGCAACAGGGGGCGCTGCGTATCGTGGCGCAGACGGCGCACGAGATCCTCCACCCCGGCCCGCAAATACACCACCGTATTGCCGTGGGCTCTGAGTGCCACACGGTTGGCCTCGCGCAGGACCGCGCCCCCGCCCGTGGCCAACACCACACCGGGCCGGGCCGCCAGCCGGGCAATCATGGCCTCTTCAAGCGCCCGAAAGCTCTCTTCGCCGTATTGCTCGAAATGAGAACGGATGCTGTGACCGAGCTCCCGCTCGATCTCAGCATCCGAATCCAGCAGTTGCCATCCCAACAGCCTGGCCAGTTGGCGCCCAACCGTGGACTTGCCACTGCCGGGCATGCCGACCAGAGCAACAGATCCGGTCAACGCTCACAACCCGGAAGATGCAGACGCTGTGCTGGGCGTGACGCATGCCTCGGTTCCATAGGGGCTGTACTGGAAAGGCAGCGCGGTCGACACATCCGTCACCTGTGCCGCTGGAATACCCAGCCAGTCGCTAAAGGTCGCCGAACCCTCCGTGGTGGACACCTTGGCTGTCACCTTCAGACCGTAGTACACCCAGCCTGCGGAACTCTGGAGATACTGGATCCGCAGCTTCACCTGCCCATTGGCATCGGTCTTCTGCGTGGTCTCCCAACTGACCGAAGCATCCGCGGCACGAGGATCCAACTGCCCGTTGTGGTTGGTGTCCTCGCCAGCATCCAACGAGTTGTTGCCATTGAGGTCTTCATTGGCGCAGGGATTGTCCGTGAGCGTTCTCGTCCAAGCCGAACTGCCTGCCGTCCAGTAGCCAACGGCAAAGTATGGCAACGACAATGTGGGCGTGACCGTCGCCCCCTGGACGGGGTAGCCCTTGGAATCGACCACCTGCACAGTGAACTCTTGGGTGTAGGTCTCGGTCGTCTCTCCGTCCGTGATCTGGTCGCTGGCCCCGACGCTCACGGAGATGGCCGATCCCGCGTCTCCACTGGAGCCGGAATCCCCTCCCCCAATGACCGGAGTTCCGGCTGCGGAATCACTGCCACCACCGCACCCGGTGAACATCGTGCCCACAAGAATCATCGTGGCGATTGAAATCGAATATCGCATAGCTGTTTCCCTGCCTGCCGCGGAGCAGTGCCTGTCTCTTATCGGGTGGCGGACCGGTCGGTCACGATCTTGGGCGTGATGAACACCAGCAACTCAGTGCGGGTGGTGTAGCGTGTGCGGTCCTTGAACAGGTAACCCAACACGGGGATGTCACCCAACAGAGGCACCTTGTTGACGTCATCACGATCCTGCTGCGTGAAGATGCCACCGATAACCACCGTGCCACCGTTTTCCACCAGCACCTGCGTCTTCACATGCTTGGTGTTGATGGCCGGACCGGCGGTGGTATCGGTGCCACGGCTGTCGTTGTTGACCTCCAGGGCCAGGATCACATTGCCTTCGGGCGTGATCTGCGGCGTGACTTCCAGACGCAGACTGGCCTTCTTGAAGCTCACCGAGGTCGCGCCACTGGACGTGGCTTGCTGGTAGGGAATCTCCACCCCCTGCTCCACCTCGGCCTTGGTCTGATCCGTCGTGATCACCCGCGGACTGGACACCACCTTGCCCCGCCCTTCGGATTCCAGAGCAGAAAGCTCCAGGTTCAGGAAGCGGTTGGCCGAAGCACTGAAGAGCGACAGGGCAAACGATGCCGCCGAGGAGGTGGTGAACGCACTGGTGTTGGCCGGCAGACTGACGAACTGGGTGTTGTTGTAGGCGGTATTGGTGGTCTGCTGCCCGGTCTGGTAGCCGATCTGGTTGTAGTTGCCGCCGACGGTCACATAGTTGCTGCCGCCCACCGAGTAGCCCGGAATGCCGCCATTGACGCCTCGCAGATCGCTGGCGCCCAGTTTCACCCCCAATGCACGCCCAAAGGTATCGTCAGCCTCGACGACACGGGCCTCGATCAACACCTGACGCACCGGGATGTCGATCTTGTTGATCATCATCGTCACCTCTTCCAGCTTGGACGGGATGTCCGACACGAAAAGCTGGTTGGTGCGGGTTTCGTAGAGCACGGAACCGCGCTCCGTCAGGATGCGGGTGGCCTTGCCGCTGCTGGACCCGGTCGACGTGGAATCACCGATCAGGGCCTTGGCCACTTCCTCGGCCTTGGTGTAGTTCAGCTGGAACGACTGGGTGCGGACCGGCTCAAGGTCAGCGATCTTCTTCTTGGCCTCCAGATCCGCCTGCTCCTTGGTGGCCAACTCTTCCTTCGGCGCAATCCACAGCACATTGCCCGACTTGCGCATGCCCAGGCCCTTGGCCTGCAGGATGATGTCCAGCGCCTGATCCCAAGGCACATCCTTCAGACGCAGCGTGACATTGCCGGTCACGGTGTCACTCGTCACCACATTGAAATTGGTGAAATCAGCGATCACCTGCAACAAGGCACGGACTTCGATGTTCTGGAAATTCAGGGACAGCTTCTCACCCTGGTAGCCCGGGCCCTGAACTGCCTTGTTCGGGTCCATGCGCACGGGGCGGACCTCCAGAACGAACTGGTTGTCCGTCTGGTAGGCGCTGTGCTCCCACGCACCCGTGGGGTGCACCACCATCCGCACCCGATCCCCGCTCTGCGTCGTCGTGATGCTCTGCACAGGCGATCCGAAGTCGGACACATCCAGTTTTCGCCGCAGGCTCTCCGGCAAGGTCGACTTCAGGAAATCGACCACCAGATTCTGTCCCTGCTGACGCAGGTCAACACCGACCTGCGTGCTGGCCAGCCCCACGATCACCCGACCGGAGCCATCGGCCCCCCTTCGGAAGTCGATATCGCGAATGGCCAGTTGGTCCGCATTCTGGCTGTTCGCGAAGTGAACCGGCTGCGATCCGCCACCCGCCGTCGACGACGCGACGGCATCCAGCGAAATGGTCAGGATATTGCCCTGAACACGGGTCTGGTAGGTGGCCGTCTGCTTCAAGTTGAGCACCAGGCGGGTACGTTCCCCCGTGCTGGCCACACTGACGGACCGCACATTGCCCTGGTTGATTTCAACATTGCCCACACCCAGGCCGTTGCCGACCTGCGGCAGATCCACGGCCACGCGCGGCGGGGCCTGAATGACGAAGCCGGAAGGCTGCGTCGCCAAGGGTTGGCTGAGTTCAACCCGGACCACCTCGCCGTTGGCCTGCTGGCTGGCGGTCACGGAACGGATCATGTTCTGGCTCTGTGCCCATGCCGGGGCGATCACGCCTGCGGACAGCAACACGGCAGCGGCAATCCAAGCACGCATCTTGCGAGACTCCAACCTGTTGTTCATTTCCCCGACTCCTGAAGCTGGAGGGTGCTGGTGCGTTCAATCCATTCACCGGAGGCGTCCTGCGCGATTTCCCGCAGATCGATTTCGGTTTCCGTGATTCGAGTGATCTTGCCGAAATTCTGACCAAGGTAGTCACCCACCTTGACATAGTGGAGCAGCCCATCCACGCGCAGCAAAGCATGGGGGGCCCCCTGCTTGATCACGGTACCCACCATGGTCATGGCATCGAGCGGATAGGCCTCCAGCGGCTCCTTGCGACGCTTCATCTCCGCACCCAGCAGCGCATTCGAGCTCGCGCTGTTGAGTCGCGTGCCAGCCACCAGCTTGCCAACGCCAAAGGGATCCTGCCCTGCCGCTCCTGCATAGGGCTCTGGCTCGAACTTGCGCGGAGGAGCGATGGGCTCGACATTGGGCTTGGCCGCCTGGGCTTGCTGGTCCATCCACGCCCGGAGGTCATCGTTTTCACCGCTGCAGGCGGTCAGCATCAGCGCGATGCAACCCAGCGGAATCAGCGAACGCGGGTTCATTTTTTGCCCTTCTTCGCGCCGTTCTTCTTCGCATCCGCGGCACGCCTGACCTCCGCCACTTCGGCGGGATCGAGATAGCGGTAGGTACGGGCCGTGGCCTCCATCACCAGATTGCCCGAGGAGCCATCCTTGTCCTTCCCCGGCGGCGTGATGGCCAGATCGTGCAGGGTCACGATCCGGGACAGATTGGCAATGTCGCCAGCGAAGGCTCCAATGTCGTGATAACGACCCGACACCTTGATCGCGATCGGCAACTCGGCGTAGTAGTCTTTCACCGCCACCTGCCCCGGGCGGAACAGGTCGATCTGCAAACCACGGCCGATGCCAGCCTGGTTGATGTCGGAGAGCAGTGCATCCATTTCCGCCTTGCCCGGCAACTGCTTTTCCAGCTGGGTGACATATTCCTGGACCTGCTCCTTCTGCTTGCGCAGCTCACCCAGATTAACGGCCTGCGCCAGTTTTTGGCTGTACTCCGCCTTGAGCTTGGGCTCCTTGCCGCGCTCGGCCTGCAGCCGATCTGCCTCATCGCTGAGCAAGACCATCCACCCCAGCCCGATGACCAGCAGGGTCGCCAAAACCCAAACCACCACCTTCGGCAGGAAGGGCCACTGCCCCGGCTCTTTGGGATCCAGACCCTGGAACTGGGCCGCCGCCGTCTTGAAGACTGCCGCGAGGTCGATGTCGATCTTCTTACCTTTTGCCGCCATCACAACCTCACGATGCAGCCGGCTTGGGCGCCTGCTTGCCAGCAGCAGGCTTGCCGGCAGCGGGCTTGCTGGCCGCGTCAGCGGCACCGGCAGGCTGCTTGATGTAAACCTTCATGGAGAAATCGAACAGCCTGCGCGTGTCATTGCCCCGACCTGCGGTGCCAGTGGCCGCCTTGATTTCGACCAGTTCGGGCCGCTCGAGCCAAGGCGAGTTGTAAAGCGCATTCCGAAGGAACTCGGACACCCTTTCGTTGGTCTCAGCCTTACCCGTCAACGTCACGACCGACCCCAATTGCCGAACCGCCGTCAGGTAGACCCCTTCGGGGGTCTGTTTCACCAACTCGTTCAGCAGGTAGACCGGAACATTCCGGTCCGTCTGGAGGTTCTCGACCGCGCTCTGCCGCGCCTTGAGGGCTTCAATCTCGGCCTTCAGATCGGCAATGTCCTTGATCTTGAGGTCGAGTTGGGCAATTTCGGTTTTCAGGAACGTGTTTCGACCCTCCTGGGTCGAGATCATCTGCTGCAGCAGTCCGTACCACAGCATCAGCACGCCGACGCCAATCAACGCAGCCAATCCAAGCGTCGAGAAGAAGGCTCGCTTGCGAGCTTGTCTCTTTGCCTCGCGGTGAGGCAACAGGTTGATGAGGATCACTGCACAAACCTCCGCATCGCAAGGCCACAGGCCGTCAGATAGGAGGGCGCTTCGCGCTTGAGCTTGGCTTCACGCACCGCTGGTCCCAGTTTCATACCTTCAAAGGGGTTGACCACGCGGCAATTGAAGCCTGTCACCTCCTTGACCCTGTCACTCAACCCCGGCATGGCGGCCGTTCCGCCAGCCAGCATCACCTGATGCACCTTGTGGTGGGGGGTGCTGGTGAAGAAGTACTGCAGCGCACGGCCGATCTCATGCGCCAGGCTGTCCACAAACGGAGTCAACAGCGTGGGGCCGTAGTCGTCGGGCAAGTCACCACTGAGCTTCTTCTGCTCGGCCTCCTCATAGGAGAACCCATATTGTCGCGAGATGAGTTGCGTCAGTTGAGAGCCACCAAACGACTGGTCACGGTCGTAGAGAAGTTCTTCATCGCGCAGCACCTTGAGGCTGGTGGTGTCAGCGCCAAGTTCAAACAGCGCCACCAGGGCGTCCTTGCCCTTGTCAGGCAGCGCGGCAATGATCCGTCCGATGGCGAGGCGAGACGCATGCGACTCGATGTCCAGCACCACCGGCACCAGCCCCGCCGCTTCCGCCAGCCCCTGACGGTCCTGGACACGGTCCTTGCGGGAGGCAGCAATCAGGACATCGACATCGCCGGCGGAGTTCGCATTGGGACCGATGACGCAGAAATCCAGGCTGACTTCGTCCAAGGAGAACGGGATGTATTGGTGGGCCTCGGCCTCCACCTGCACTTCCATTTCCTCTTCCCTCAGGCCGGCAGGCAGCACAATCCGCTTTGTGATGACCGATGCGGCCGGCATGGCCAGAACCACCTGACGGTTGCGGCTCCCGCTGCGTGCCACCACACGGCGCACCGCGTCAGCAACCTCGTCAAACTTCTCGATCTGGCCATCCACGATCCAGCCCTTCTCAAAGGGCTCGCTGGCCAGCCGCTCGAGCACCAAGTCCCCCGATGCAGTCTGGCCCAACTCCACCAGCTTCACGCTGGAGGTGCTGACGTCCAGACCCATCATCTGAGGATGTTTCCGGCCTGCAAGGCGTTCTAGAAAACCCACGAAAGACGGCTCCAGCGGCCAAGAATGGCCACGTTAAAGTTAAGAAGGCACTTCAATCCTAGCAGCAAGCCCGTTGACGCAACAAGGAATTCAGGTCAAGTCGAGCCACCGATCGTTGCACCACCGACGCGTTTGGTAAGAAAACGCTACATCCCCCCCTGCACAGCCGACCCTCAGGCAGGCTTGAGACAGGGCTACTCGCCCTGGAATTCGAACCGTGATTTTTATAATCCCGCACGCCCGCCGGGATCTCCATGACTGAGTCTGAACACACTCCCCCCAAGAAACTCCCCTCGACCAGCCTGGCCTCGCGGTCGGCCAGGCTGGCGGGCCGCGGTCTGCTCTGGCTGCTGGGCCTGATCGGTGCGCTGATCGCCACGGCAGCGCTGTGCGGCGGCATCGCCCTGGCAGTTGCCTATCCCGCCCTGCCCGAGCTGGACGCCATCACGGACTACCAGCCCAAGCTGCCACTCCGGGTCTATTCCGCGGACGGCGTGCTGATGGGTGAATTTGGCGACGAGCGACGTCATTTCACGCCCATTGCGCAGATTCCCAAGGTCATGCGCGACGCGGTCCTGGCCATCGAGGATGCCCGCTTCTATCAGCACAGTGGCGTCGACTACCTGGGCGTGCTTCGAGCAGGCGTGGCCCAGTTGGGCGCTGCTGGCAGCCAAGGCGCATCGACGATCACCATGCAGGTGGCACGCAACTTCTACCTTTCCACCGAAAAGACACTGACTCGCAAGCTGTACGAAGTACTGCTGGCCTTGAAGATCGAGAGCCAACTCAGCAAGGATCAGATCCTTGAGATCTACATGAACCAGATCTACCTGGGGCAACGTGCTCACGGATTCGCCGCCGCCAGTGAGATCTATTTCGGCAAGCCACTGCAGAACCTGACGGTCGCAGAGGCCGCCATGCTGGCCGGCCTGCCCAAGGCCCCTTCGGCCTACAACCCCATTGCGAACCCGAAACGGGCCACCATCCGGCAGCGCTACATCATCGATCGCATGCTGGAGAACGGCTTCATCACACCCCAGGAGCGAGATGAGGCACTCGCCCAGAAGATGGTGTACCGCACGCCCAATAACATCCCGGTCCACGGCGAGTACGTGGCCGAGCTGGCCCGGCAGATGATCTTTGCCGAATACGGTCCGGACACCTACACCCGCGGCCTGCAGGTTCAACTGACCGTTCGATCCGACGAGCAGAACGTCGCCTACCGTGCCTTGCGCAAAGGACTGATGGACTATGAACAGCGGCAGCACTACCGAGGCCCGGAGTCCTTTGTCGACCTGCCCGCAGACCCCAAGGAACTGGACGCGCGCATCGCGGAGGCGCTGTCAGACCATCCGGACAATGACGAACTGAAGGCCGCGGTCGTTCTGGATGCGTCCCAACGCAAGGTGGTGGCCGCACTGCAGTCCGGTGAGACCGTGACCATCACCGGCGATGGCTTGAAGCCCGTGCAGTCCGGCCTCTCTGACAAGGCAGACCCCAAGATCCAGATCCGCCGTGGGGCCGTCGTGCGCGTGCTGCAGGACGGGAAGGGACTGTGGACCTTGACCCAGCAGCCCGAGGTCGAGGGTGCGTTCGTGTCCATGGACCCCGGCACGGGCGCCATTCACGCCATGGTGGGCGGGTTCGACTTCAACAAGAACAAGTTCAACCATGTGACGCAGGCTTGGCGCCAACCCGGCTCCAGCTTCAAGCCCTTCATCTATTCGGCCGCACTGGAAAAAGGCTTCGGTCCGGCCACGGTGGTGAACGATGCGCCGCTGTTCTTCGATGCCGGCACGACGGGCAGCCAGCCCTGGGAACCCAAGAACTATGACGGGACCTTCGATGGCCCGATGACGCTTCGCCGCGCCCTGGCCAAGTCCAAGAACATGGTGTCCATCCGTGTGCTCCAGTCGATCGGGGTTCCTTACGCCAGAGACTGGATCACCCGCTTCGGGTTCGAGAAGGAGAAACACGACCCCTACCTGACCATGGCTCTGGGGGCCGGATCCGTCACCCCCATGCAGATGGTAGTGGCCTACAGCGTGTTCGCCAACGGCGGCTACCGCGTGGATCCCGTGCTGATCGCCAAGGTCTCCGATGCCCGTGGGCGTGTTCTGCATGAAACCCGATTGACCGCACCGGGGGACAGTCTGCGGGTGATCGAACCCCGCAACGCCTTCATGATCGACAGCCTGTTGCAGGAGGTGGCCCGCTCCGGCACGGCCGCCAAGGCACAGGCCACACTGAAGCGCCCGGACCTGTTCGGCAAGACCGGCACGACCAACGATTCCATGGATGCCTGGTTTGCCGGGTTTCAACCCAGCCTGGCCGCCGTCGTGTGGATCGGCTATGACACCCCACGGAAACTGGGCTCCAGGGAAACGGGGGGCGGCCTTGCGTTGCCTGTCTGGATTCAGTACATGACCACAGCCATCAAGAGCGCCCCAGTGAGCGAGTACACGCCGCCCGCCGGTGTGGTCAATGTGAATGGGGAGTGGTACTACGAAGAATTCGCCAACGGACAGGGTGTGAGCGCGCTGAACGGCGACGAACACCTTCCGGCGCCCCCTTCACAGGACGAAAAGAAGGGCATTCTGGACCTGTTCCGCTGATTTGCCCTCGAGGTTCACACGGGCTGGAGGAAGACGAGAGCACAGCCTGCCTGCGCGGAGACATGACGCGACAGGCTGGCGAAAAACTCCTGCCCATCCCGCGTGCCCACCCAGTGCATGCCATCGAATCGAAAATGGAAACCACCATCCCGCGCAGCCAGCCAGATTTCGTGCAGAGGCGGCTGCATATTCAGCACAATCTTGCTGCCATTGGGAAATGACAATTCCAGCAAACCGCCTGTGCGGTGCGTGTCGATGTCCACCACGTCCTGGTCCAGCCACTGATCGACCTGGGCTTCGACCGTACCGAGAACACCAGATGCCAAGCGGTGATAGTCCGAATCGGAAAGTACAGAAATGGTCATGACAAATCTTTCGGGCACATCCACCAGAGGACGTGACCTCAGTGTAGCCACGACAGGGTGCCTGCGCAGGCGATGGCCCCTGTTCCCGACCCTGTTGCTCTGCTGCGTGACGGGCTGCGGCTTGGGCGCATGCGGTCAACGGGCCCCCTTGGTGCTGCCTGACCAGACACCACCGCCGGCCATCCACTCCTCGGCCTCCTCACCACCTCCCTGATTTCGGGAGTGGCGAGGTCTCCGCTGACAAGGGAGACCTGCCACAAGCAGACAGGCATGAAAAAGCCGCCCCGAGGGGCGGCTTTCTGAAGCAGCGACCGGAAAGACCCGGTCAGCGCATCGATCAGAACGAGTGACGGATACCGACGTCGTAGCCGTTCTTGTTCTTGTCGGCCGGGCCGTTGTCCACACCCACATCGCCAGCGATGCGGGCATAGTCGGCGTACAGCTTGGTGCGCTTGGACAGGTTGTAGTCCACGCCCAGGCCACCCTTCTTGTAGGTACCGGCACCGTCCACCTTGGACTGGGCGTAGCCGGCCTTGAACAGCAGTGCGCCGTAGGGCACGGTCACGCCAGCCAGGAAGCCCTTCACATCATCGTCGGCCTTGGTCTTGCCGCCGGCGTAGTTGGCATACAGCTTGGCCATGCCGAAGTCATAGGTGCCGCCGACAATCCACATCTTGGCCTTGTCGTCGGACAGCTTCTCATAGCCAGCACCGATGTACAGCGGGCCAGCAGTGTAGGAGCCACCCAGAGCGTAAGGCTTGTCTTCAGCAGTCGCTTCCGAGATGGAGGCGGAACCCTTGAAGCCTTGGTAAGCGATGTCGTAGCGGACCGAGTTGTCCATGCGACGGCTGTCCAGCGTGCTGCCGAACGCACCTGCGTCCCAGTTCTTGATGCGCAGGGCAGAACCGGTGTCACGCAGTTCAGCACCAGTTTCACCACCGAACGGATCAAAGGAAGTGATCACATCCCAGGCGCCGTTTTCCAGACGACCCAGCGACAGGGTGCCGTACTTGGTCGACGACAGGCCCACCATGGCATAGCGGTTCCAGAATTGGGTCGCGGCAGCGGTGCCAGTGTCAGGATTGAAGCCATGCTCGAAGCGGAACACGGCCGACAGGCCATTGCCCAGATCTTCGGTGCCCTTGAAGCCCAGGCGGCTACCACCAGCGCCGCCGTTGTCGGCGATCTGCTTGTCCTTGGTCACCACGGGCTTGGCGAACGACTCATCCACGCGGCCGTAGATGGTCACCGACGATTGGGCAGAAGCCACGCCGGCCAGAGTACCCAGAACGGCGAGAGCGAGGAAGGATTTTTTCATTGCAACTATCTCCAGTGTGAGAGAACGAGAGATTCCACCGGCATTCGTCGACACACCACAAAGAGGCTGAGAAACAGAGTCCGCAACACATTCGGTTGCGAAACATCTCAGGTGGGTGAACGGCCCATCGCGGAAGCTGACGCTATTGCACCAGAGCACAACGGCGTCTGGCAAAGTCTTTCCACGGAAACGGGGCGCGGGCGTTGCCGACACACAACGGGATCGGCCTGTAGCAGGATTGTCATAATCCTAGCCCAGGAATCAGTGTTTCCACCAGTCCCCTCCCTAGATTTTTGATCAGGCGCGGCGGCGCTGATCAAGACAGGCCAACGATGAACACCACGATTGACGACTGGATCAGCACCGCAGACACCATGTTGCGGACCGTTTCAGGGGGTGCGAAGGCGCGTCGGACCAGCCCGGCTCTGGGTCTTCCCCCCGCCGTCCTGCCGCCAGAGGCTCAGCGCCTTTCCGGCGCCCTGATGCGGGTGAACCATGTGGGCGAGGTCTGCGCCCAGGCACTCTACGAAGCCCAGGCCCTGGGCAGCCGTTCTTCCGCGCAGCGCCAGCACCTGCGCGAAGCTGCGCAGGACGAGGTGGATCATCTGGCCTGGACCAGTCGCCGCCTGGACGAACTGGGAACGCATCGCAGCTGGCTGAACCCGCTCTGGTACGCCGGCGCCTTTGCCCTGGGCAGCCTGGCCGCCCGGGCCGGCGACCGCTGGAGCCTGGGTTTCGTGATCGAGACCGAGCGCCAGGTGGAGGCCCATCTGGCCGAGCACCTGTCACGCCTGCCGGAGGAAGACGCCGCCTCGCGGGCCATCGTGGCCCAGATGAAGGACGACGAAGTCCGGCACGCCGAGTCCGCCCAGGCGGCCGGTGGCCATGAACTGCCCTGGCCCATGCGTCAGGCCATGCGCCTGGCGGCCAAGGTCATGACCACCACCGCGCACTACATCTGAGGCAGCGCGGGCGGCTCAGGCCGCCTCCTTCACCTCGACACTGGTGGTGATCTCCGCGGTACGCCCCAGCATCGCAGTGGCCGAGCAGTACTTTTCGTGCGACAGCGCCACCGCGCGTTCCACCGCCACCTGCGGCAGGCCTTTGCCCGTCACCACGAAGTGCAGATGCAGCTTCGTGAACACCTTGGGGTCGGTCTCGGCCCGCTCGGCCTTGAGCTGCACGCGGCAGTCCCGCACGTCGTGCCGGCCACGCTTGAGGATCAGCACGACGTCATAGGCGGTGCAACCACCGGCACCAGCCAACAACGTCTCCATCGGACGTGGCGCCAAGTTACGTCCGCCACCTTCCGGCGCGCCATCCATCACCAGGGTGTGGCCACTGCCCGTCACCGCCATCATCGCCATGCCGGCATCCGGCACCCAGTGGATCGTGCACTCCATCGTCGTTCCTCATGTTCAGCCGGGCACCAGCAGAGCCCCCGGGCCGGCGATTATCGGCAAGCCGGAATTGCGTCACATGCCGTATCCGGGAAAACACACCGTCATTGCAGCGCAACATCCCACGGGTGTACACTGATTGCCATCGCATTGATGGTTTACCGATCAATGCCCCGGTTGTCTCCTCCACCTCCTCCATTGGTGGATTCAGCCCGGAGCTTCGCGGCTCCGGGCTTTTTTCTGGGCGGTTCCGGCCGACTACCATGCGGTCCTTGGGCATCGCCTGGACACGCCGGGCGATGCGACATCCCTCGTCCCTCACCGCATCCAGGAGATTCCCATGGCTGGCGCCACCCCGGCGCGCCGCAGTTCGCGCGCGCCCCAGAAAGCAACCCCGTCCCGCAGCCCCGCGCCCAGCCGCATCGACTACCTCCGCCGAATTCTGACCGCCAAGGTCTATGACGTGGCGATCGAATCGCCGCTGGACGCGGCCCGCACCCTGAGTCGCCGCCTGGGCAACCAGGTGCTGCTCAAGCGCGAGGACCTGCAGCCCGTGTTCAGCTTCAAGCTGCGCGGGGCCTACAACAAGATGGCCCACCTCACGCCCGAGCAGTTGAAGCGCGGCGTGATCTGCGCCTCCGCCGGTAACCACGCCCAGGGCGTGGCGCTGAGTGCCAAGCGCATGGGTTGCCGGGCGGTCATCGTGATGCCCACCACCACACCCAAGCTCAAGATCGACGCCGTGGGCGCGCTGGGCGGCGAAGTGGTGCTGGCTGGTGAGAGCTATTCCGACGCCTACGCCCGTGCCGTCGAGCTGCAGCAGGAACAAGGCCTGACCTTCGTCCATCCCTTCGACGACCCGGACGTCATCGCCGGCCAGGGCACCATCGCGATGGAGATCCTGCGCCAGCACGAAGGCCCGATCGACGCGGTCTTCGTCGCCATCGGCGGCGGCGGCCTCATCTCGGGCGTGGCCGCCTACATCAAGGCCGTGCGCCCGGAGATCAAGGTCATCGGCGTGCAGACCATCGACTCCGACGCGATGGCGCGCTCGGTCGAGGCCGGCCGGCGCGTGACGCTGGGCGACGTGGGTCTGTTCTCCGACGGCACCGCCGTCAAGCTGGTGGGCGAGGAGACCTTCCGCCTGGCCCGCGAGCTGGTGGACGACTATGTGCGTGTCACCACCGACGAGCTCTGTGCGGCGATGAAGGACATCTTCCAGGACACCCGCAGCGTGGTCGAACCCGCCGGTGCCCTGGGCGTGGCCGGCCTCAAGCAGTACGTGGCCACCCACAAGTGCAAGGGCCAGACCTTCGTGGCCATCGCCTGCGGCGCCAACATGAACTTCGACCGCCTGCGCTTCGTCGCCGAGCGGGCCGAGTACGGCGAGCAGCGCGAAGCCCTGTTCGCCGTCACCATCCCCGAGGAGCGCGGCAGCTTCCGCCGCTTCTGCGAACTGGTGGGCTCGCGCAGCGTCACCGAGTTCAACTACCGGATCTCCGACACCCGCCAGGCCCACGTCTTCGTCGGTATCTCGATCAGCAAGCCCGACGAGGCCGACAAGATCGCCCGCAGCTTCCAGCGCCACGGCTTCGCCACCGTCAACCTCACCGACGACGAGCTGGCCAAGGAGCATGTGCGCCACATGGTCGGCGGCCGCAGCGACCTGGCCGAGGACGAGCGCATCTACCGCTTCGAATTCCCCGAGCGCCCGGGCGCGCTGATGCGCTTCCTCTCGGCCATGAGCCCGGACTGGAACATCAGCCTGTTCCACTACCGCAACCAGGGCGCCGACTACGGTCGCATCCTGGTGGGCCTGCAGGTGCCCAAGTCGGACAAGAGGGCCTTCAAGGCCTTCCTGGACGGCCTGGCCTACCCCTGCGTGGACGAGACGGACAACCCGATCTACCGCCTGTTCCTGCGCTGAGCGGCGCGGCGTCGGCACGGTACCGGCAGGGGCTTCGGCCCCGCCGGGCACTCGGGTGTCCGCGGCTCGCTAGACTGGCGTCCTGTTTGACCCACACCGCTGCGCACCCGACGCCATGGCCCTGACCGAACCCGCCGTCCTCCAAGCCCTGCAAGCCGTCATCGACCCGTTGACCGGCAAGGACTTCGTCAGCACCCGGCAGATCAAGAACCTGCGCCTGGGCGGCGAAGGCGCCAGCTTCGAGCTGGTGCTGGGCTACCCGGCCCGCAGCCTGCACGACAACCTGCGCCAGCAACTGACCGGCGCCCTGCGCCAGGCCGGCCTCGCCGGCCCGGTCGAGATCGACATCCGCAGCGAAATCACCCCGCACCAGGTGCAGCGCGGCGTGGCCCTGCTGCCAGGCGTGAAGAACATCATCGCCGTGGCCTCCGGCAAGGGTGGCGTGGGCAAGAGCACCACCACCGTCAACCTGGCCCTGGCCCTGGCGGCCGAAGGCGCCCGCGTCGGCATCCTGGACGCCGACATCTACGGCCCCAGCCAGCCGATGATGATGGGCCTGTCGGGCCAGCGCCCCGAGACGCTGGACGGCCAGAGCATGGAGCCGCTGCAGAACCACGGCGTGCAGGTCAACTCCATCGGCTTCCTGGTGGCACAGGACGAGGCCATGATCTGGCGCGGCCCCATGGCCACCCAAGCCCTGGACCAGCTGCTGCGCCAGACCAACTGGAAGGAGCTGGACTACCTGCTGGTGGACATGCCCCCGGGCACCGGCGACATCCAGCTGACCCTGAGCCAGCGCGTGCCCATCACCGGCGCGGTCATCGTCACCACGCCGCAGGACATCGCTCTGCTGGACGCCAAGAAGGGCCTGAAGATGTTCGAGAAGGTGGGCGTGCCCATCCTGGGCATCGTCGAGAACATGGCCGTTTACTGCTGCCCCAACTGCGGCCACACCGAGCACATCTTCGGCGCCGAGGGTGGCAAGAAGATGGCCACCGAGTACGGCGTGGACTACCTGGGCGCCCTGCCGCTGAACCTGTCCATCCGTGAGCAGGCTGACGCGGGCAACCCCACGGTAGTCGCCCAGCCCGACGGCGAAATCGCCGGCCTCTACAAGAGCGTGGCCCGCCAGGTGGCGGTCAAGGTGGCGCAGCGGGCCAAGGACTTCTCGTCCAAGTTCCCCACCATCACCGTCTCGAAGAACACCTGAGCGAGCGCCTGTGCCGGATGCGATCGCCCGCGAGGCCATCACCGGCCTGGTGCTGGCCGGCGGCCAGGGGCGGCGCATGGGCGGGCAGGACAAGGGTCTGCTGACCCTGCACGGCCAGGCCCTGGCGGCCCGGGCGCTGCAGCGCCTGGCCCCGCAGGTGGGCGCCACCGCCCTGAGCGCCAACCGCCACCTGGCGCACTACCAGGCCCTGGGCGTGCCTGTGTGGCCCGACACCCTGCCCGACCAGCCCGGCCCCCTGGCCGGCCTGCTCACCGGCATGACCCACGCGCAGACGCCCTGGCTGGCCAGCGTGCCCTGCGACTGCCCGGACTTTCCAACCGACCTGGTGGCCCGCCTGGCCGCCGCAGTCGCCGCGCAGCAGGCCGACCTGGCGGTGGCCGTGGCCCCGGCACCGGACGAGGCCGGCACCTGGGCCCCCAAGCTGCACCCGGTCTTCTGCCTGGCCCGCACCGCGCTGCGCGAGGACCTGGCCGCCTACCTGGGCCAGGGCGGCCGCCGCGTGCGCGACTGGCTGGGCCGCCACCGCACGGTGGAGGTCGCCTTCGACGACGGCGCCGCCTTCCTCAACGTCAACACCCCCGAGGACCTGGCCCGGCGCCACGCCGGCTGACGCTGCGCAGCCCCCGGCCCGAGGGGACGTCGCACAATCGTCCGCATCCCTGCCCTGCCCGAGGTGCACACGATGCTCGCGATGACGCTACCGGCCATCGGCCAACCCCTGGTCCCCCAGACCCGCCCCCGGCCCGAACCCGGCCCCGGTGAGGTGCGCCTGGCGGTGCGGGCCTGCGCCGTCTGCCGCACCGACCTGCACGTGGTCGACGGCGACCTGCCGCCCGGCCCCCTGCCCATCGTGCCCGGCCACGAGATCGTCGGCACGGTGGAGTCCCTCGGCCCGGGCGTGAGCGGCCTGGCGCTGGGCGAGCGGGTGGGCGTGCCCTGGCTGGGCGGCACCTGCGGCCACTGCTTCTACTGCGGGCGCGGCCAGGAGAACCTGTGCGACACGCCGGTCTTCACCGGCTACGGGCGCGACGGCGGCTTCGCCACCCATGTCGTGGCCCACGCGCAATATTGCTTTTCACTCGAAGGCCTGGCCCTGGACGACGTGCACGCCGCGCCGCTGATGTGCGCCGGACTGATCGGCTGGCGCGCGCTGCGCATGGCCGGCGATGCACAGGCGATCGGCCTGTACGGCTTCGGCGCCGCCGCCCATCTGATCGCCCAGGTGGCCCGCCAGCAGGGCCGCCGCGTGCTGGCCTTCACCCGGCCGGGCGACACGGCCGCGCAGGCCCTGGCGCGGTCGCTCGGCGCTGTCTGGGCCGGCGGTTCGGACGAACCCTCACCCGAGCCGCTGGACGCCGCGCTGATCTTCGCCCCCGTGGGCGCGCTGGTGCCCATCTCGCTGGCCCAGCTGCGCAAGGGCGGCACGGTGGTCTGCGCCGGCATCCACATGAGCGAGATCCCGGCCTTCCGCTACCGCCTGCTGTGGGAAGAGCGGCAGATCCGCTCGGTGGCCAACCTCACCCGGGCCGATGGCGAGGAGTTCCTGGCCGCGGCCCGCACGCTGAAGCTGGACGTGACGACCACCGTCTTCCCGCTGACGCAGGCCAACGAGGCCCTGCGCCAGCTGCGCGCCGGTGAGCTGGTGGGCGCAGCGGTGCTGGTGCCCTGAGCGGCTCCGCTCAGATCTGCACCCGGGTGCCCAGCTCCACCACCGCGTTGTCGGGCAGCTGGAAGAAACCGGCCGCATTGCCGGCATTGCGGCTCATCGCGGCGAACAGGCGTTCGCGCCAGGCCACCATGCCCTCGCCCGGCGTGGGCACCACCGTCTCGCGGCTCAGGAAGTAGCTGGTGTCGAACAGCGGCACGTCCAGGCCCTGGGCCGCGCAGGCCGCCAGGGCATGCGGCACGTCGGGCGTCTCCATGAAGCCGAACAGCAGCCGCACCCGCCAGAAGCCGGGCGCCAGCGCTTCCACCTCAGCGCGCTGCGCCGGGTCCACCCAGGGCTGGTCGGCAAAGCGCACGTTCAGGATGACGTTGCGCTCGTGCAGCACCTGGTTGTGCTTGAGGTTGTGCAGCAGAGCCTGCGGCACGGTGCTCGGGTCGGCCACCGCGTAGACGGCCACCCGGCTGGCCCGCGGCGTGGTGCTGGCGGCCAGCTCCTGCACGAAGGGCGCCAGCTCCAGGCCATCGCGGCGAATGGCCTCCAGCACCAGGGCACGGCCGTGGCGCCAGGTGCTCATCAGGGTGAAGAACAGCGCCGCCATCGCCAGCGGGAACCAGCCCCCGTCGACGAACTTGATCGCGCAGCCAGCGAACAACGCCACGTCCACCACCAGGAACAGGGCCGTGACCGGCCCCACCACCCAGGCCGGCAGCCCCCAGGCCCGGCGCACCACCACGTAGGCCAGCACCGTGGTGATCAGCATGGTCAGCGTCACCGCCACGCCATAGGCCCCGGCCAGCGCGGCCGAGCTGCGGAAAGCCAGCACCGCCGCCAGCACCCCCACCAGCAGGGCCCAGTTCACCAGCGGCAGGTAAATCTGGCCCTGCTCACGGGCCGAGGTGTGGCGCACCGCCATGCGCGGCAAAAAGCCCATCAGCATCGACTGCCGGGTCATCGAGAAAGCGCCCGAGATCACCGCCTGCGAGGCGATGATCGCCGCCAGCGTGGCCAGCACCACCGCCGCGGGCTGCCAGGCCGGCGGGAACATGTGGAAGAACGGGTTGGCCAGGGCTGCCGGGTCCTGCAGCAGCAGCGCGCCCTGACCCAGGTAGTTCAGGGCCAGCGCGGGCAGCACCAGCCCAGTCCAGGCCAACTGGATGGGGCGGCGACCGAAGTGGCCCATGTCGGCATAGAGGGCCTCGGCACCGGTCAGCGCCAGCACGATGGCCCCCAGCGCAGCGAACACATGCCAGCCCCGCTCCGCCAGAAAGCGGGCCGCGTGCAGCGGGTTGAGCGCGGCCAGGATGGCCGGCTCACGCAGGATCTGCCACAGGCCGGTGCCCCCCAGCGTCAGAAACCACAGCACGATGACCGGCCCGAACAGCCGCCCCACCGCGGCCGTGCCGTGCCGCTGCATGGCGAACAGAGCCACCAGCACCACCAGCGACAGCGGCAGGACCGCATGCGACAGGCCAGGCGCGACCACCACCAGGCCCTCCACCGCACCCAGCACCGAGATGGCGGGGGTGATCACGCTGTCCCCGTAGAACAGGGTGGCGCCGAACACGCCCAGCATCAGCAGGGCCGCCCGCCGCCCCGGCCGGCCACCCGCCACCTGGGCCGCCAGCGCGGTCAGGGCCAGGATGCCGCCCTCGCCTCGGTTGTCGGCCCGCAGCACCAGCACCACGTACTTGAGGGTGACGACGAACATCAGGGCCCAGAACAGGGTGGACACCGCGCCGGTCACGGCCTCGGCCGTCAGCGGCACGCCGTTGGCCGGCGAGAACACCTCGGCCATGGTGTAGAGCGGGCTGGTGCCGATGTCGCCGTAGACGACGCCGATGGCGCTCAGCACCAGGGCGCCCAGCGGGCCATGCGCCGCAGGCGCGCCGGAGGAGGATCGTGGGTCGGAACTCATGTCGGCAGTGTGGGCCGGCCGACATCAGGAACGCATAAGCGGCATCCGGGCCTCAGCCGGCGGCGGCGTCCTCGGCGGGCTCCGCCGGATCGGCCGGATCTGCCGGATCTGCCAGACGGTAGCCCACGCCGGGCTCGGTCAGCAGCCAGCGCGGGGCCGAGGGCTGGGCCTCCAGCTTGGCGCGCAGCTGGCCCATGTACAGGCGCAGGTACTGGGTCTGCTCCACCGCCTCGGGGCCCCACACATCGGCCAGCAGTTGCCGGTGGGTGACGACCTGGCCGGCGCTGCGCACCAGCCGGGCCAGCAGGCCGAACTCGGTGGGCGTGAGCCGCACCGGCTCGCCGGCCCGGGTCACCCGCCGCTCGGTCAGGTCGATGCAGACCTCGCCGTGCCGGTAGTGCAGGGCCGCGGGGTTCACCGTGGTGCCGCGGTGGCGCCAGGCCACCCGCATGCGGGCCAGCAGCTCGCCCACGCTGAAGGGCTTGACCAGGTAGTCGTCTGCCCCGGCGTCCAGCAGGCGGATCTTGTGGGCATCGGCCTGGCGCGCCGAGACGATCAGCACCGGCACCTGGCCCTGGCGGCGCACCTGGGCCAGGAAGTCCTCGCCCTCGCCATCGGGCAGGCCCAGGTCCAGGATGACCAGCTCGGGCGGCGCCTCACCGGCATGGCGCCACAGGGCCTGGGCCTCGGCCAGGCTGGCCGCGGTGCGCACCGCAAAGCCCTCCAGCGCCAGCGCGGCCTGCCAGGTGCTGCGCAGCTCGCGGTCGTCCTCCACCAGCAGCACGCGGCGGCTCATGCCGGGCCTCCGGCCTCGTTCGTCGCCATGGGTTCCGGCCCGGCCGGCTGCGGCTGCACCGGCAGCCAGCACTCGAAGGCGCTGCCGCCATGGGCGCGGGGCCGCACCCGCATCTCGCCACCATGCGCCCGGGCGATGGCCCGGCAGACGGCCAGCCCCAGGCCGGCCCCGGACCGGTGGCCCGCTGGCACGACCCCATCCGGGCCGCGCTGGAAGGGCTCGAAAACCTTGTCACGCCAGGCCGCGGGCACGCCGGGGCCACGGTCGCGCACCGCCAGCACGATGCGCCCCTCCTGCCGCCGCGCCAGCACCTCCACCGGGGCCTCCGGCGGGCTGTGGCGCAGCGCGTTGTCCAGCAGGTTGTCGAGCAGCTGCGCCAGCAGCAGCGCGTCGCAGTGCAGCAGGGGCAGATCGGGCTCGGTGCGGCCGCTCACCCGGGCCTCGGGCCAGCGGCGGCGCAGGCGGTGCAGGGCCGCGCCCACCACCTCCTCCGGAGATTCCCAGTCCAGGCGCAGCTGCAGGCCCGGGGCCTCCAGCCGGGCCAGCTGCAGGGTGTTGTCGGTCAGCCGGCCGAGCTGCTCGGTCTCCTCGACGATGGTGCGGGCCAGGCGCTGGCGCTGCGCCGGCGCCATGCGCTCGCCCTGGGTTTCCAGCGACGAGGCCGCGGCCAGGATGGTGGCCAGCGGCGTGCGGTGGTCGTGCGAGACCGCCGCCAGCAGGGCATTGCGCAGGCCCTGGGCCTGCTCGCGCCCCCGGGCGGCCTGCTCGTCGGCCGCCGCCTGGGCCCGCTGGCGGGCCGCACCCCACAGGTCGCACAGGGCCTGCAGGTGCAGGCGCAGCGCCTGGGCCTCGGCCTGCACGGCCTCGCCCCGCAGGGCCGCGGCGCCCCAGGCCTGGCGCGTGCCACGCAGGGGCAGCACCCAGAAGCCAAGCCCTTCGTGGTAGCCGGTGCCCGGCCCCATCGGGCGGGCTTCGGCCAGGGTGTGACGCAGGGCGGCGCGGGTTTCATCATCGCCGGCTTCGCCCGCGACGGCCCAGTCGCCCCCGGCCGGCTCCGCCCCTGGCGCCCGGGGCCCCGGCGGCCAGGCCATCACGCTCACAGCCGCCCCACAGGCCTGGTGCAGCTGATCGCCCAGCTCCGGCAGCAGGGACAGGGGTTCCTCGTCGCCCTCGCGCAGGCGCTCGCTCCAGCGGCGCAGGGCCTCGGCCTCGCGGGCATGGCGGCGGGCCCGCGCGGCTTCGCGTCGCTGCGCACCCAGCAGCAGGGCCACCTCGGCATGGATCAGCAGCATGCCCAGCAGCAGGCCCAGGTTCTGCCCCCCATCCACCCGGAAGGTGCCCTGCGGCGGCACGAAGCGCCAGTTGAACAGCAGCGTGCCCAGCCCACCCAGCGCAATGCTCAGGCCCACGGGCAGCCAGACGGCGGCCAGGGCCCCGCAGGCCAGCAGGATCAGCGCCTGGTTGGCCAGGTCCAGCCGGCCACCCCCCAGCAGCAAGGCGCCCCAGCCAGCCAGCCAAAGACCCAGTGCCGCCGCCAGGCGCCAGGCCGGGAGCGCCCCGGTGGGCCCCGGGTCGGAAGAAGGGGATGCGTGCATGGCCTCAACGATAACGGCACCCCCGTCAGAAAGGCATCAGGAAGCAGGCGTCGGCGCGGTCCGCGATGGCGGCGACCACCTTCGACATCCACTGGCACGGGCATTGCATGATTCGTTTCGCTATAGTTTCATGTATATAACGCGACAAGGAGGCCCCATGCCCCAGGTCAGCTCCCTCCCCCGCTTGCAGACCGCCTGCCTGCGGGGCATCCACCCGCGCCCGGGCGGCGCCGAAGCCGTGCTGGCCCTGGCCGGCTGGCAGTTCCTGCGCCTGCCGCTGACGGCCGGCGAGGCCGCACTCTGGCGCCCCTGCGTGGGGCAGGCTGTGCAGGTCGATCTGGAGGCCCGCCGGTTGCGGCCCGCGCAGGGGCCCCGTCATGCCTGAAACCGCCATCGACCCCCTGGCCTGGCTGGACGAATTGCCTGCGGACTACGCGGTGCAGGTGGTGCCGCCCATCCGTTACGAGAGCCACGAGGACGCGCCGGCCCATGCCCGCATGGTGGTGGGGCTGGATGCGCAAGGGCAGCGCTGCTACCTGCGTCACACCCACACCGTGACCGAAGACCGCTTCGACATCGACGAGTTCCCGCTGGAGGTGGCGGTGCTGCGTGAGCGGCGCATCGCCTGGCGTCTGTCCAACGGCCAGTGGCTGACGCTGCTGGACCGGGCGGACCGGCTGGACAGCTGTCGCCCCCGGGTGGTGCGCGAAGGCCCCCATCCCGCCCCCAGCCCGCTGCCATCGGCCTGAGGCCTGCACCCAACCCGACAAACACGACACACGCCCCCGATGGCTTCGCAGTCTCCACCCGATCTCCCCGTCCCCGCACGCTGGCAGCCCTGTGACCACGTCTGCCAGCGCACGCTGCGGTGGCCGGTGCGGCAGGACGCCGGGCCCACCCGGCTCGCGGACGGCTTCGTCACGGCGGCCCCCTGCCTGCTGCCCGAGGTGCCCCTGCCCGCGCACAGCGTGCTGGCCCTGTGCGGCGAGGCGGGCATCCGCCGCCTGGTGCACCGCCACATGACCCGCCTGCGCCTGACCCCCTTGCTGGCCGACGTGCAGGACTGCTTCGACTGCGTGGCCGACCGGGTGGCCGATTTCGTGATCGAGTCCTGCGGCGGCCCGCTGTACTACAGCCAGCACCACAGCCGGCTGCAGGCCGGTGGCGGTCTGCCGGTGCTGCTGGACGAGGTGGGGCGCGAGATCTGGCTGGTGCAGCTCTGGCACAGCTTCGACGATGTGGGCTGGCCGCGCAGCCTGCGGGCCGATCTGTGGCGCTGGGCCGAGCCGCTGTCGCTGCATCTGCTGGCGCCCCGGGCCCGGCGCGCGCCGCTGCGCCGCTACCCCTTCGAGGAGGTGCGCGCCTGGTTCCGCACGCCGGCCTGAGCGCCCTCAGGCCGCGTCAGCCGGGCCGATGTGCACCTGCACCTCGGCCGGCGGCGCGAAGTACGGCGCCGAACTGACCAGCAAATCGGCCCCGGCGCGGGCATAGGCCAGGGCGTTGCCCCGGTTCACGCCGCCGGCGGGCGCCAGGCGCGTGGCCAGGCCCTCGGCCCGCAGGGCCTGGTGCAGCCGGGCCACCGCCTCGGGGGTGAAGCGTTCGAGCTGCAGCACATCCACGCCCAGCCGGGCCAGGGCCAGGGCCTCGTCCTCGTCCCCGGTCTCCACCACCAGGCGCTTTTCCGGCTGCTGATGGCGCAGGGCCTGCAGGCGCGCGCTCACCTCGCCGGCCGGCAGCAAGGCCCGGTGTTCCGGAAAGACCAACAGCGTTTCCGACAGCCCCAGCCGGTGCATCACCGCGCCCCCGGCCTCGATGGCCTGCGCCGCCCACCAGTGGGTGCCCGGCGGGGCCTTGCGGGTGCAGGCCAGCGGAATGTCCGAGCCCTCAGCCCGCAGGGCATCCACGATGGCAGCAGCGCCGCGCGCCATGCCGCTGGCCGCTTCCACCAGGTTCTGGGCCACCTTCCAGCCCAGCAGCACGCCCTCGGCCGGCCCCTGTCCGGCCAGCAGCAGCGCGCCATCGTCCACCCGCGCGCCGCTGGCCACGGCGGGCTGGGCGGCCACACCGCAGAGCTGCAGCAGGCGTGTGGCGGCCTCGATGGCGGCCACCACCCCCGGCCCTCGGGCGTGGAAGTGGATCTGTGCCGGCCGGCCAGCCAAGCCCAGCGACCGCGTGCTGAGGTCGCCGTGGGGCGCGTCCTCGCGCAGCAGGGCGCGCAGGCGCTCGTCCTCCAGTCCGCCGGCCCAGGGGCCTGCGAGGGCCGGGCTCATGGTGGCCCCGCCTGCGCCAGCAAGCGGCGCACGGCACGGGTGCGGTCGTCTTCCACAGGGGGCGGTGACAGGCCGAGGCCGCCGTGCAGCACCTCGCGACTGATGCCCCGGTGGACGTTCACTTCGCGCACCACCCGCCCCTGCTCCAGCACGCAGGCCACGTCGGCCAGGGCCAGCACGTCCTCCACGTCGTGGGTGATCAGCAGCATCGGAACGCGCCAGCGCTCGCGCACCAGCGCCAGCTCCTGGCGCAGGCTCTGGCGCAGCATCGGGTTGAGTGCCGCGAAGGGTTCGTCCAGCAGCAGCAGCTCGGGCTCGCAGGCCAGGGCGCGGGCCAGGGCCACACGCTGCCGCTGGCCGCCCGAGAGCGCCCCCGGCCGGGCCTGGGCCAGACCCGTCAGGCCGAAGGTCTCCAGCAGGCCATCCACGCGCTCGGCGTCGGCCGGTCGCAGCCGGCGCTGGCGCCAGCTCGTCAGCCCGAAGCCCACGTTCTGCAGCACGGTGAGGTGGGGAAACAGTGCGTAGTCCTGGAACAGGTAGCCCACACGCCGCTGGGCGGCGGGCAGGTCCACGCGCGTCTGGGCATCGAACAGCGTGCGGCCACCGATGCGCACATGGCCGCCCTGCGGCTGGATCAGCCCGGCGATGGCCTGCAGAGTCAACGACTTGCCCGCGCCCGAGGGGCCGAACAGGGCCAGCACCGGCGCATCGCTGGCAAAGCGCACCGCCAGCTCGAAATGCCGGTGGCGGTCGGCCATGGCCAGCTGCAGGTCAACGTCGATCATGCGGGTACTGCCTCGGTCCGATCCGCCCTCGCGGCCTCAGGGCTTGCCAAAGCCCGCGGCAGCCAGCACCTTCTGGGCCGGCGGGCTCAGCAGATAGGCAGCGAACTTCTCGGTGGCGGCCTTCTGCTTGCTGTCGCTGACCAGGATCATCGGGTAGGTGACCGGCTTGTGGCCCCCCACCGTCATCACCACCTTGACCTTGTCGGGCATGATGGCCGCATCGGTCGAATAGACGAAACCGGCGTCCACTTCGCCGCGCGACACATAGTCCAGCACCTGGCGCACGCTGTCGGCAAAGACGAACTTCGGCTCCAGCGCGTTCCACAGGTGCACCGACTCCAGCGATTCCTTGGTGTAGCGGCCCACCGGGACGCTCGCCAGCTTGCCCACGGCAATGCGCTTCACGCCGCTGCCGTACAGGTCGGCCAGACCGGTCACCGGCTTCGGGTCCTGGGCCGGCAGGATCAGCACCACCGTGTTGGTGGCCAGGGTTTTGCGGGACGGGGCATCGAACAGCTTCTGGCCGATGCCCTTGTCCACCGTCGCCTCGTCAGCGCTGATGAACAGGTCCACCGGCGCACCCTGGCTGATCTGCTGCAACAGCACGCCCGAAGCGGCGAAGTTGAACTGCAGCTTCACGCCCGGATGGGCAGCCTCGTACTTGGCTCCCAGGTCCTTGAGCACATTGGTCATGCTGGCCGCGGCCGAGACGGTGAGCTGCTGGGCCGAGGCCGCCAGGCTGGACAGGCCCAGGGCCAGCGCCCCCAGAGTGCTCACCAGGGAGCGGCGGCGCAGCGCGGTTTCACGGAATGACATGGACAACACCTCCAGAAATGGAAAGGACATTCAGTTCTTGCGGGCCAGCAACCCATTCGACAGCACCAGCACCGAGACCGACAGCACCGAGGTGACCAGCACCAGGGCCAGCGCGATGTCGTCCTCGCCGGCCTGCACCGAGTCGTAGATGGCCATCGACAGGGTCTGCGTCTTGCCCGGGATGGAGCCCGCCACCATCAGCGAGGCGCCGAACTCGCCCATCGCGCGGGCGAAAGCCAGCAGGGTGCCGGCGACGATGCCCGGCCCGGCCAGCGGCAGCGTCACGCGCAGGAAGACCGACCAGGGCGACTGCCGCAGGGTGCGGGCCGCCGCCTCCAGTTGGTGGTCCACCTGGCCGAAGGCCGCGCTGGCCGACTTGAGCACCAGCGGCAGGGCCACGATGGCCGAGGCCACCACCGCCCCGTGCCAGCTGAAGATGATCGAGTAGTCGAGGTGCTCGTGCAGCCAGCTGCCCAACGGGCTGCGCCGGCCGGCGGCCAGCAGGATGGCGTAGCCGATCACCGTGGGCGGCAACACCAGCGGCAGCATGCAGATGGCTTCGAGCACGCCCCGCCCGGGCAGCTGGGTGCGGGCGAAGACCCAGCCCAGGCCCACCCCGAAGAACCAGGCCAGCGCCGTCGCCACGCCCGCCACCTTCAGCGAGAGCCAGAATGGGGCCCAGTCCAGGGTCTGTAGGGTTTGCCACATTCGCTGTATTTTGACGTATATAACGAAGGACAAGCAAACCGCGGGCCAATGCCGACCCGCCGTCGGTCGATGGGGTCAGTGAGGGTGCACGCCCAGGCCACCCACGGTGGCAGCCGGCAGCGGCATGGGGGCGGCCGCGGTGTCCTCGGGGGCCTCGAAGCACTGCGCGTGGTCCGAGCAGACGGCGCAGCTGGGCGACTTGCAGATCAGGATCTCGGCCTGCTGGCAGAGCTGGCGGTAGAAGAACTTCTTCCACTTCATGTCGCCGGTGTTCAGCGCCACCAGCGAGGGGAACCAGTGGCGCAGCAGGGCCCCCAGCTCGCCGCGGTGGGCCAGCTGCAGGTCCTGCCAGAGGTGGTCGTCGCCCAGGCAGGCCACGGCCACCGCCTGGGCCACCAGCCAGGCCATCTCGGCCGGGCCGGCTGCCGGGTCGGCATGGGCCAGCAGCAGGCCACGCACATCCTCCACCTCATCGCCCCGGCGGGCCAGGCGGTCAGCGAAGTCGGTGCGCAGTGCCGGCTGGGCCATGGCTCAGACCTCGGCCGCGGCGTGCGTGTAGCACTTCTTGGGGCAGATCTTCGCGCAGGCGGTGCAGCCGATGCACAACTCCTGGTGCGCGATGGTCATCACCTTCTTCTCGTATTCCTCGTCCTCGTCGTCGTCCAGATCGACGTGGATGCGTTCGCCGTCCTCGGTCAGACCGACCAGTTCCAGCACGCCACGGGGGCAGACCTTGAAGCAGCGGCCGCAGCCGATGCACTTGTCTTCGTTAAGTTCCTGCACAAAGGTGGGCGTCCATTCGGCGCCGCTGGGCAGGGTGACTTGAAAGGCGGACATGGTGGGGCTCCGGCTCAGGCGGGGGTGGCGTCGGCCAGCGCCTTGCGGGCGGCCATCAGCTTGGCGTGGGCATCGTGGGCGGTCTGCGCCACCTCGAGGATCTTTTCCCAGTTGGTGGGCAGTTCCTCGGACAGGTCGTGCAGATCCATCTTGGCCTGGGTGGCCTTGGCGTTGAGCTTCTTGACCTCGGTCTTGAGGGTGTCGATGTCAGCCATAGGTGGCCACCTCCTTGTACTTCTCGACCATGCCGACGCCTTCGGCCACCAGCTTGTTGCCGGCCTCGGCCAGCTTGGCCAGGCTGGCATAGCCGAAGCGGTGCACATCGCGCAGGTAGCGGTTCACGACGATCAGGCGCCCGGTGGTGAGCACCGCACGGCCGAAGCCCTCGTGGCTCATCTTCATCATCGGGCTGACCATGCAGCCGGTGGCCCGCTCGATGCACAGCCCAATGGCGTTGTGGAACAGGTCCACGCGCCAGAGGGTCTCGGGGTCCGGATCGCCCATCATCGGCAGCGCCTTGCGCTGCTCGGCGGTCAGGATGTAGGGCTCCAGCAGCTTGAGGTCGGGCTTGCCTTCCCAGGTGCCGTGGGTGTCCTGGGCGCGCAGCTGCTTGACCAGCTCGCGGATGAAGGGGTCCTGCTGCAGCAGGGCCTCGTCAGAGGCCTCCGCGGCGGGGGTCGCGACAGCGTCGTTCATGGGTTCACTCCTCGAAGTCGTGGGTCACTTCCTGGCCCTTGACCAGCGCCTTGCGCAGCCAGGGCGGCGGGGTGCCCTTGAGCACCTCCTGCAGCTTCTCCAGGATGTCCAGGATGGGTTCAGGCTGGGGCACCTTGATCGGGTGGATCTTCATCGCCACCACACGCGCCGCGCCACTGCCGCCGATGGCCGCCACGTAGAGGATGGCGCAGTCGTGGATGGCATCCAGCTTGGGCGCGAGCTTGTCTTCGTTGCCGTCCTCGGCCAGGTCCTCGCCGAAGTGGAAGGTCTGCACGAAGCTGAAGCCCTCGGGCGTCACGTCGTAGATCGCCAGGTGCTTGGCCCAGCCGAAGTGGGCGTCGACACGCTGCTCGTCCTGGGTTGCGAAAGCCACTTTCATGGCAGGCTCCTCGGGTGGATGGAAGGGAGGGTCACACCGCCGCGTCGGCAGGCCGTGCACGGGGAATCTGGGCCGGCACATGGGCCACGCCGGGCATGGCCGCAGCCACCTGCCCCTGGGCGGCGGCCAGCGACAGCGCCGGCAGCGGCCAGTCGTCGGCGTGGTGGTGGTGGATCAGGTCGATGAACAGGTTGCCCAGCTCGTAGACGAAGTTGCGCGTGCCGCGGTAGCCAACGTGGCAGATGTGGGCATTGCCGATGCGGTCGAACATGGGGATGCCCAGGCGGAACAGCGGCAGGCCCAGGCGCTCAGAGGCCTGGCGGCCGTGCGCGTGGGTGATCAGCACATCGCAGCCGGCCGCCTTGGCCGCCAGCTCCAGGTCTTCCAGGTCACCGATCACCACCTCGTTGGCGGGCATGCGTGCCAGCACCGGGCTCTGGGTGGTGGTGACGCAGACCGACAGCTCCACGCCCATCTCGGCCAGGAAGCTGCCCGCGTCCCACAGCAGGTCGGGCTCGGCGCCGAGGGCCACCCGCTTGTTGCCAAAGTGGAAGTGGCCGTCCAGCATCGCGTCGACCAGCTGGCCGCGCTGGCGCCGCCACTTGGCGGGCACCGGCCGGCCGGAGAGCTCGGACAGGCGCTGCATCAGCGCGTCGGTGGCGGTCAGGCCGGTCAGGCGGTCGAACAGGGTGAAGGGCACGCCGCAGCGCGCCTGCAGCTTCTCGGCAGCCTCGCGCATCTGCTCGCCCAGGGCCAGGCAGTGTTCGGCCGTGCCCAGGGCCTTCAGGTCGGCCAGCGGCGTGCCGCCCAAGGTGGTGCCCAGCCAGTCGTCCGGGATGTGGCCGTCCAGCGAGCCGGAGACGTCCGGGGCGATCAGCGGCGTCAGTCCGAAGGACTCGATGATCTCGCGCAGTTCTTCCAGGTCGCCCGGCGTCAGGTGGACGCCCGGCAGCACGGCCACGCGGCCGGCCACGGTGGGGCGGCCGGCTTCGGGCAGGTGCTTCACCAACGCTGTCACCGCGTGGGCCCAGCCATCCTGGAAGGCGCCCACGTAGTCGGGCGTGGAGACGTAGACGATCTCGGTGTCGGCCAGTTCCGGGTGCTTCTGGCGGGCCAGCTCGATGTAGGCCTCCACATCGTCGCCCTTGGTCTCGGTCAGCCCAGTGGAGCAGATGGCGATCAGCTGCGGCTTGGCCCGCTGGCGGATGTTGAGGATGGCCTTCTCGATGTTCTCGTAGCCACCCAGGATGGTGGTGACCTCGTTCATCGCCGTGGTCTGCAGCGGGATGGCCTCTTTGAAGTGGCGCACCAGCAGCACCAGGCCGAAGGAGGTGCAACCCTGCGAGCCGTGCATGACGGGCATGCAGCTTTGCAGGCCCATGAAGGCGTAGCTCGCGCCCAGGGGCTGGCTCATCTTCAGCGGGTTGACCGCACACGCCTTCTTGGATTCGCTGACATGGGCCATGGGCACTCCTGCACAAGCGGGTTCAGACGCTGCATCGCAGGTTTGGTGCCAGGCTCTGAAAGTGAGCAAAATCAATCACTTGGAAAACTGGGCGGCCCAGGATGCCGCTGATCAGGCGAGCATGGAGCGAGGGATTGGCGGATTTGAGACAAAGTCCACCTGTGCAGCCTCTGTCACGCCCCGACACCTTCAGTGACCCCCCACCCTGCCGAAATAGGGTGAGATCGGAAAAAGACCCACCATGCCCATCGAAGCCCTGTGCGGAATCCAGCTCGCGCTCTATGCCGCGGGATGGGCCCTGGCCGCCTGGCTGATCGTCGAGGAACGCCCGGCCATGCTGCACTGGATGGCCTATGGGGCCCTGCAGGCGGGTTCGGTGTTCCTGGCCCTGCCGGCCCTGAGCGCAGGCACGGCCCCGCCGGTGGCCGCCCTGCTGACCTCGGTGCTGGGTTTTGCCGCGGCGGTGAGGGGCCTGGACGTGTTCGTGTCGGGCCGGGCCCGCCTGGACCGCTGGGGTCTGCCCCTGCTGCTGGCCACGGGCACAGGCATCGCGGCGGTGGCCGTGCTGGGCCGGGGACCAGCCATCCAAGCCCGCTGGGAAGGCGTGCCCTACAGCCTGGGCCTGTCGCTGATGCTGCTGTCCTATGCGGCGCTCAGCTGGAATCCTTTGCGGCGCAGCCACCGCGCCTGGACCACCACGGTGCTGCTGGCGCCGCTGTGGAGCACCGCCCTGCTGGGCCTGCTCTCGCTGTGGGGCCGCACCGAGCTCGACGATGCCGACCTGCAGGCCATGCGGGCCGCGGCCCGCACGCCCAATGCCATTCTGACGATGGTGATGTCGGGCGTGTTCAACATCGCCTTCCTGGTGTTGCTGGTGGGCCGGCTGCTGACCCGACTGCGCGAAGGTGCCCGGGTGGATCACCTGACCGGGGTGCTCAATCGCCGCGCCATCGAGGAGCGGCTGGAAGCGGCCTGGGAGCAGCACCGGCGCACCGGCTGCGGCCTGGCCATCGCGATGATGGACCTGGACCATTTCAAGCGCATCAACGACCTGCAGGGCCATGAAGCCGGCGACCACGCCCTGGCCCTGGCTGGCGAGACCCTGCGCGAGCAGCTGCGCCCCTATGACAGCGTGGGCCGCTGGGGCGGCGAGGAATTCCTGCTGATCTGGCTGAGCCCGTCGGTGGAGGGCGTGCTGCGCAGCTGCGAACGGCTGCGCGAATCGCTGGCCCTGCGGGCACATGAGCAGCTGAAGACGCCACTGACCGCCAGTTTCGGTGTGGCCCTGCTGCGTCCCAGCGACGTGGCCGAGGTGGACCTGGTGCGCCGCGCCGATGCGGCGCTCTACCAGGCCAAGCGCGAAGGGCGCGACCGGGTCTGCCTGGCGGGACCGGCGCCGGTGTTGCACGCGGCCTGAGACGGTTCGATCGGGATCATCGGACTGCGGTCAGCGAACTGCGGTCATCGCACTGCAGACGTTGGACTGCGGAGAGGCTGACTGCGGAGTTGTCCGCGAGGGCGAGGACGCCAGGCACACGTATCTCACTGGCCCGGTCAACAGGGCACACCGATGGCCAGCGGCGGATGGGGCGTGTTCCGCCCGAAGTCAAGGAGGAGCCCTCGGACACCGTCCGGGGGCGGGGGACATGAGGGCGGGACATGCCCCATCCGCCGCCCCCGCCACTGCCCTGCGCAGGCAGCCCCTTCAACAGCCCACCACCAGCAACAAAGGCCTCAGCCCGCCGCCGCCTCGCTGGCCAGCTGCGCCGCGTCCTGCTCGCGCAGCAGCGGGTCTTCCAGCTCCCAGGGCGCCGGCGTGCGCACCTGCGCCCACATCGGGTTGAACAGGGCCTTCTCGATCTCGGCCACCATGGTCACCATGCCCTCGTAGCCGGCGAAGGCGTGGTGGCGCTCCTGGTTGATGTCCATCCAGGGCATGCGGGCCTTGAGGGCGATGAACTGGCTGCGCCCGCCGCTGAGCATGATGTCGGCCTTGGCCTCGCGCAGCATGGCGTACATCTGGCGCGGGGTCATGTCGTCGATCATGTGGGCATCGTCGCCCATGATCTCCTTGATCTTGTCCTTGTCTTCCTTGGTGGACTTCTTCACCGAGGTGCCCACCACCTGCAGGCCGGCCTCCTGCAGCGCCGAGACGACCGACCAGCTCTTCACGCCGCCGGTGATCAAGAGCACCTTCTTGCCGGCCAGGCGCTCGCGGTAGGCGCGGATGCGCTCCCAGGCCCGCGCTTCCTCGGCGGCGATCAGGGCCTCGGTGCGGTCCTTCAGCTCGGGGTCGGCACCGCGCTCCACCAGCAGCCGCGCGATCTCGCGCAGCGTGGTGCTCATGTCGGAGATGCCGTAGAACGAGCCCTCGAAGTACGGGATGCCGTAGCGGTCCTGCATCCGCGTGGCGATGTTGATCATCGACTTGGAACAGACCATCATGTTGGCCTTGGCCCGGTGCGCGGTGGCGATCTCGTGGTAGCGGCCATCGCCCGAGATGCAGGACAGGATGCGCACGCCCAGCGCGTCCAGCAGCGGCTTGATCTGCCAGAGCTCGCCCGAGAGGTTGTACTCGCCGATGATGTTGATGTCGTAGGGCGTGGTGGTCGCCGGCTCTTCGGTGCCGATGACATAGTCCAGCACGCTCTCGGCGCCCAGCTTGTTGCCCAGGTTCTTCGGGCCCGCAAAGCCCGGCGCGTTGACCGGAATGACCGGCTTGCCGAACTTCTCGGTGGCGCGCTTGCAAACGGCCTCGATGTCGTCGCCGATCAGCGCGGTCACACAGGTCTGGTAGACGAAGACGGCCGGCGGGTCGTACTTCTCGACGATCTCGCGGATGGACTTGAACAGGCGCTTCTCGCCGCCGTAGATCACGTCGAGCTCGTTGATGTCGGTGGTGAAGCCGGTGCGATAGACCTGCGAGCCGCTGGAGGCACTGTGCCGGTTGTCCCAGCTGTTGCCCTCGCAAGCGATGGGGCCGTGCACCAGGTGGGCCACGTCGACGATGGGCTGCAGCGCGATCTTGGCGCCGTCGAAGGCGCAACCGCCGGCCGCGGCCCCTGGCGTGAGCTGCTTGGTGCAGCCCTTCTTGCGCTCCTTCTCGCCCTTGCCCTGGTTCTTGTCGCAACCGGGTTCATCGAAGACCTGGGCGATCTTGGCTTTGAGCGACGCGGACATGGGGAGCCTCCTGACGCAGTGCAAGCGTGGTGCGGTGTCGGTCTCTATGCAGCTTCGGTGCCAGCCCCGCCGCGCCACGGAAGCCGTGGCAGATCAAGCACTTGGCGCCGTGGCGGGACGATCGCGCCTTGGCGTGTTTGCGACAAAGCCCACATCGGCGGCCTCACCGGGTTTGATCTGGCGCAGAGGCCCACCGGGTGCCACGCAGCCGTCATGCAGACGACCCGCAACCGTCACAGCGCGTGGTCACGCTGGCGGGGTTTCAATCTCTGCGGAGCCACACACCGTGCATGACTTCCTCGACAAGGTGCGCACCCTGCGCTGGGACGACCACCGCTACTACCACCAGTGCCGCATCAACCAGACGCTGCACCTGATCAGCGCCTTCAGCTTCCTGCTGGCCTATGGCCTGCTGTTCGTGGACCCGGCCGCCGCCGCCATCGTCGGCTGGTGCGTGGGCATGGTCAGCCGCCAGTCGGGCCACATCTTCTTCGAGCCCAAGGGCTACGACAGCATCAACGGCTGCAGCTACGCGGCCAAGGAAGGCTTCAAGGCCGGCTACAACATGCGGCGCAAGGCCATCCTGATCGGCGTGTGGCTGGCGCTGCCGCTGCTGCTGTGGGCCCGGCGCGACCTGTTCGGTCTGATCACGCCCAGCACCGGCACCGTCGGCGTGCTGGGCCTCAACGGCTACTGGCACGACCTGGGCCTGCTGTGGCTGGCCCTGGGCAGCGGCGGCGTGCTGCTGCGCACGCTGCAACTGTGCTTCCTGCGCAGCCCGGCCTGGGGCCTGGCCTGGATGACCAAGATCCTGACCGACCCGCTGCACAACATCGACGTCTACTGGCGCTCGCCCATCGCCCTGCTGCAGGGCCAGCGCTACGAGCCGATCGACCCGGCCACCGCGCACTGAAGCACTGGCGGGGCCGGTGGGCAGGCTCAGGCCGGCAAGCGGAAGCCGCTGATGACCTGCGCGAGCTGACCGGCCTGCTGCCGCAGGCTTTCCGAGGCCGCGGCCGACTGTTCGACCAGGGCCGCGTTCTGCTGGGTCATCTGGTCCAGGTGGGACACGGCGGTGTTCATCTCGGCAATGCCGCGGCTCTGTTCGCTGGCCGCCACCGAGATCTCGCTGACGATCTGGCGCACCTGCGCCACGCTGTCCACCACCTGGCGGATCGTCTGCCCCGCATCGCTGACCAGGCGTGAGCCACTGCCCACCTGCTCGACGCTGGCGCCGATCAGGGTCTTGATCTCCTTGGCGGCCTCGGCGCTGCGCTGGGCCAGGCTGCGCACCTCGCCGGCCACCACCGCGAAGCCGCGGCCCTGCTCGCCGGCGCGGGCGGCTTCCACCGCCGCGTTCAGGGCCAGGATGTTGGTCTGGAAGGCGATGCCGTCGATCACGCCGATGATGTCGGCGATCTTCTGGCTGGCCTGGTGGATGCCATCCATGGTGGCCACCACCTGCTGCATCACCGCCCCCCCCTGCTGGGCCACGGTTTCGGCGCCATCGGCCAGGCGGTTGGCGGTCTGGGCGGCCTCGGCGGTGTGCTTGACGGTGCCGGTGAGCTCCTCCATCGAGCTGGCACTCTCCTCCAGGCTGGAGGCGGCCTGTTCGGTGCGGGCGCTCAGGTCGGTGTTGCCGGCGGCCACCTCGCGGCTGGCCACCTCGATCGAATCGGTCGCCTGACGGGCCTGGCTGACCAGGTTGCGCAGCGCGACCTGCATCTGCGCCACGTCCTGCATCAGGCGCGCAGCCTCGGAATCGCCCGCCAGGGTCGGCACTTCGCGGCTCAGGTCACCCTGGGCGATGGCCTGGGCGGCGTCCTGCAGCCGGGCCAGCGGCGTGGTGATGCTGCGCACCTGGCTCCAGCCCAGGGCCGCCGCCAGCAGTGCGCAAACCGCCGTCACCCCCCACAGGGTGTTGCGGGCGGCGGCCAGCTCGGCGTCGATCTGCCGGCCCAGCGCGGCGCTGCGGCCCAGCTGGAACTTCACCATCTCGGTGGCCTCGACGATGTAGCCGTCGGCCACCGCCCGGAACTTCTGGCCCGCGACCAGACGGACATCGGCATCGCCCTGGGCCTTGAGCACGGCGTCACGCTCGGCCAGGTACAGCTTGCGCGCCTCGCCCAACCGGGCTTGGACTTGCAGACCCTCGGGCGAGGTCTCCATCTCGGTGTAGCGCTTCTGGATCTCGGAAGTGCGCGTCGTGGTGGTCTTGACCGCATCCTTGAAGAAATCGGCCAGGCGGGCGTCGGCGGTGACGCCGATGGCCAGGGCCCGCTGGGAGTTGACGACGATGTTCTCGCGCCACTCCTGGGCCAGGGCCAGGCGCTCGGCCTGCTCGGTCAGCAGCACATGGCTGTCCGCCTCCACCCTCAGCAGTTCGCGGAAGGTCAGGCCAGCCATGACGACCATCAGCAGGATCACCAGCCCATAGCCCAGGGCAAGCTGTCGACCCACCTTCATCCGACTCAGCGCATTCATTCGAGCGTCCTTCCACTGTTCACGTCACGTCTTCAGGTATCGGAAAAAGACCCTGACAACTTGATGGTGACGCGCGGGGAAGCCGCCGATCGGGTGCCCTCAGTGGCCCGGGTCGGCCGACGCGAAACGCCAGGTGTTGCGCCCGGCGTCCTTGGCCTCGTACAGGGCCCGGTCGGCCTCGCGGGAGAGTTCGTCGAGCGTGCGCCCCTGCGTCGGATAACAGGCCACGCCAAAGCTCGGGCTGCTGCGCATGGCCTCGCCGTGGAACATGACCGGGGCCTCGAAGGCCTGGACGATGCGACGGCACACGGGCTCGATGGCCTGCGGCTCGGTCAGCCCGGAGAGCAGGATGGCGAACTCGTCGCCCCCGATGCGGGCCACGGTGTCCACCTCGCGCACGGCCTGGCGCAGGCGCTCGGCCGTGGCCTGCAGCAGCGCGTCCCCCGCGGCATGCCCGAGGCTGTCGTTGATCTGCTTGAAGCGGTCCATGTCCAGCAGCAGCAGGGCAAAGCCGCCCCGGCCCTCGCGCCGTGCGGCGCTGGCCAGACGCTCGAAGTGCTCGGCCAGCATGCGGCGGTTGGGCAGGCCGGTGAGCGCATCGAAATAGGCCATCTCCGCCAGCTTGGCCTGGCTGCGCTGCAGCTCGGCGGTGCGCTGCTGCAGCTCGGCCGTGCGTTCGGCCACCAGCTGTTCCAGCTCATGCTGCCGACGGGTCAGCCAGTGGGTGCGGGCCCGCAGCAGTCCCCACAGGGCCAGCAGCGCCAGCAGCCCCATCGCCACCCGGGCCGCAGCATGCTGGTACCAGGCGGGCTCCACATCCACCCGGATGGTCAGCGGCGGCTCGGTCCACAGCCCGTCGGCGTTGGAGGCGCGCAGCTCCAGCCGGTACTCGCCCGGCGGCAGGTTGGTGTAGGCCGCACGGCGCCGGCTGGCATCGGTGTTCACCCAGGTCTCGTCATAGCCGGTGAGCCGGTAGGCATAGCGGTTGGCCGACGGCGCCAGGAAGTCCAGCGCCGCAAACTCCACCGCCAGATCATGCACCCCCGGCGGCAGGCGCAGCAGCCCGGGATGCCCGGGCTGGTTGAAGTCCCCCAGGGGCTGGGGCTTGCCCCCCACCCACACCTCGGTGGCCACCACCGGGGCCTGGAAGGCACGCCAACCCACCACCTGGGGCACCACCACGCTGACGCCGCCCAGGCCGCCGAAGATCATCTCGCCCTGCGCGGTGCGCCCGCCGGAGCCGCCCCAGTACAGGGCCAGCGACACACCGTCCTTGGCGCCGTAGCTGCGCACGCCCAGCGTGGCCGGGTCGATCTGGACGATGCCCTGGTCGGTGCTGGCCCAGATCTGGCCGCCATCGTCCTGCAGCACCTGGTTGACGAAGTCCTTGGGCAGGCCCTGGGCGGTGCCCAGATGCCGCACGCGCGGCGCCAGCCCCTCCGGGTCTTCGATGACGAACAGCCCGGTCCCTCCGGTGGCCACCCACAGCCAGCCCCGCCGGTCCACCAGCAGGGCCATCACATTGGCACTGGCCAGCGCCGGATTCAGGGCCGGCGCGCGGGTCCCGAGGTGACTCACCTCCCGCGTCACCTCATTGAGCAGGTTGATGCCGTTGGAGGTGCCGACCCAGAGGTGATGGGTCGAACCTCGGGTCAGGGCGCGCACCCGGCGATCACTCAGCGGCGGCTGGGCCTCGGGCGTGTCCGCACGCGCCGGCCCCCGGGGTGGCAGCGTCAGCCGCCACATGCCGTCGCCGCCGCCGACCCAGTAGCCGGTCCAGCCCGCCACCAGGTACTGCGCGTCCTCGGTGGCACGGCGCCCGGGCACCTCCAGGCGGCGCACCTGCCGGCCGTCCAGGGTGGCCGTGTACAGGCCCTTGCGGGTGCCCATCAGGGCCCGTCCTGCGGGCAAGGGCAGCACCGACGTGACCCACTCATTGGGCAAGGCGGTGCGGGGGCGCGAAGGATCGGCCCGGATGCGCCCGACCACACCGCGCGCCGGGTCCACGATGTCGACCCCCTCGGTGCCCACGCCCAGCCACAGGCGCCCGTCGGGCATCTGGTTGACGGAGGGAACGTCCTCGCTGCGCAGCGTGTCCCGGGGGCCATCGCCACCGAGGATGGTGTGGACGAAACTGGTCTGCAGGTTGTGGCGCAGCAGGCTGCGGGCCGTGCCCACCCACAGCACATCGGAGCGGTCCTTGAAGAGCGACCAGATGCCGTCACTGTCCAGGCCGTAGGGGCTGCCGACGTTGCGGTGGATGCTGCGGGTGGCCAGCGTGGCCTCGTCCACCAGCAGCAGGCCCTTGGCCTGGGTGCCGACCCAGATCTGGCCGTGGCCGGGGTCGACCATGTCGCGGATGTTCTCGGCGCGCAGGCCCTGGCCTCGCAGTTCGGCGCCGTCCACCTGCTGGACCGTGTCGGCGACGGGGTCCAGCACCTGCAAGCCGTGGTGGTCCACCGCCACCCAGAGGCGGCCCCGGCTGTCCTCGAGCAGGCGGCTGACCCGTCGGTCGCCTGCCGGGACGCCGGGCAGGCTGACGGCCTGGAGGTCGGCGCCCTCGGCACTGCCCCGGAACAGGCCCTGCGCCGTGCCCACCCAGAGCCGACCGGCGCGGTCGGTCAGGATGGCGTTGACCTGTCCGATCTTCACCGTGCCGCCCAGGCTCACCGGCTGGGCGCGGCCGCTGACCGGATCCAGACGGTCCAGGCCCGCCTCGGTGCCGACCCAGAGCTGTCGGCCTGGGGCCCCGGCCAGTGCATTCACGCCCACATGGCGCAGGCCATCCGGCCCGCCGCCCACGGGTTGGAAGTCATCGGTCGCGGCCCGGTAACGCACCAGGCCATGGGAGGCCGTGCCCACCCAGAGCGTGCCGTCCGGCCCGACCCACAGCGACTGGATGTAACCATCGGGCAGGCCATGCGGGTCGTTCAGATCGGCGGAATAGGTGCGCAGGCGGTAACCATCCCAGCGCACCAGCCCCTGCTGCGTGCCCACCCACAGGAAGCCGGTGGTGTCCTGGGCCATGGTCATCACGCCCAGGTCGTTGGGCTCGCCATTGGTGTTGGCAATGCGCTGGAACAGGCGGTCGTCCCAGCTGTTCCAGCGCCCGAACGGCTCCGCCCGCGCCGTCAGACCAGACAGCGCGAGGCACAGGAACAGCAGGAGACCTCGGAGCATGCGGGAAACGATGGAAGGGGAACCGGCGTCCGCCATATGCGAACGCACGCACCTCCCGACAGATTCGCGGGATTCTCCGTCCTATCGGCCCGCCAGCTGAAAACCTGAGCCCTGAAGAGCGTCAGTAGTCGTCGGCCAGCACTTCGACCGCGATCAATTGCTCGCGCAGGGCCCAGCGGGCGCGCCAGCCCCCGGGCGCATCGAACAGGGCGTCGGGGGCATCCACCGCCGCCAGGGCCACGTCCTCGTGGCCATAGACCCGCCACTGACCGCCGCGGGCCTGCAGCGCGGCCAGGCCGGCGTCCAGCGGCGTCACCGGTTCGGGCCGCAGCTGGCCCAGCCCCAGCAGGTGGTCGGCCCGGTACAGCGGGGTGTCCCAGCCGTGGGTGTCGGCCAGGGCGCAGACGGCGGGGCAGGCGCTGCGGGCATCGGCGCTCTCGGGCGTGCGGTCGCTCAGGTCCAGCAGCTCGCGGGCGGTGATGACATCGTGCACGGCCCAGGGCTCCAGCGGATCCTGGGCGCAGACCTTGCGCAGAAAGTCGTCGGCGTCATAAGCGAACCAGCAGTTCGCCGGTGCGGACTCGGGTTGTTCGACCACGAAGATCATGGCCGGCCTCCCCTTATTCCACGCCTTCGGCGCAGGCCTTCTTCCAGACCGCCTGGCGCAGCCGCTCGGACACCGCCAGCGGCGTGCCGTCGAAGGAGTCATGGTGGCGCCGCAGCGCCGCCTGGGCCACCGAGGCCTCGGCCAGCGTCAGCGGCAGGCGGCCGGCCATGTGGGTGGCATTGGGCACGGCCTGGAGGATGGCCTGCCGGTTGGGATGCTCCTCCAGGACGACGATCTCGTCGGTCTCGGGCTGGCCAGCCAGGCAGATCCAGCCGTTGATCACCTCGACCGGACGGCCGTCCAGCGTGGTCTTGACCCAAACTCGTTCGGACATCGCGGGCTCCTTGGAGGGAAGCAGGAAAACGGGACCGGCCCGCGGCAGGCCGCGGGCCGGTGGGGGACATCAGCGGATGATGTCGTAGCTGTAGTCCGTCTTGCCCGGGATGATGGTGTTGGCATCCAGGGTTTCGAAGTACTCGTCCAGGAACATCACCAGCGTGCGCAGGGCACCCTCGTAACCCCAGGTGGGGAAGCGGTGGTAGTGGTGACGGTCGAAGATCGGGAACACCATGCGGATCAGCGGGGTGCTGGTGTCACGTTCCAGGTACTTGCCGTAGGTGTTGCCGATCAGGAAGTCCACCGGCTCCACGTTCATCAGGCTGCGCATGTGCCACAGGTCGCGCTTCGGGTAGGCCTTGCAGCCGGCACCGTAGGGCGAGGCGTCGAACAGCTTCTGGACCTTGCCGGCCCAGTCCTCGGTGCCGTTGGTGGACAGCACATGGGCTGGCTCGGCGCCCAGTTCCAGGATGAACTCGGTCAGGCCCAGCAGCTGGTCCGGGTCGCCGTACATCGCGAAGCGCTTGCCGTGCAGGTGGGCCTGGCTGTCGGCCATCGCGTCCACCAAGCGGCCGCGTTCCTTGATCAGCTGCTCGGGCACGTCCTTGCCGGTCAGGTCGGCAATGGCCTGGATGAAGCGGTCGGTGCCGGCCACGCCCACCGGGCAGTTCAGCACGACAACTTCCTGGCCCTTTTCCTTCAGGTACTTGATCGTCTTCTCGGAGCAGTACTCCTGGAACACGATGGTGGCCTTGGCGTGCAGGGCCTTCTCGACGGTGTCCTTGGTCGTGCCGCCCTCGTACATCCGGAACTCGCCATCGGTGGGGGTGTCCCACACCTCGGACGGGTCGCAGATGATGTTGTAGCTGGCACCGAACAGATCGAAGATGCGCTTGATTTCGCGCATGTTGCCCACGACGAAGCCGTCGAAGCCACCGATGAAGTTGATCGACGCATCGGGCACGCGGGTCAGCGGCGCGGTGGTGCCCGACTTGCCGTCCCAGAAGTGTTGGAGCACGCCCAGCAGCGCGTTGTCGTAGCCGGTGATGTGGCTGCCGACGAAGGCCGGGGTGTGGGCGTACGGCACGTCGAATTCGGCCGGGATGCTGCCCTTCTCCTTCGAGGTCTTGATGAAGGCGTTCAGGTCGTCACCGATCACCTCGGCCATGCACGTCGTCGAGACGGCGATCATGTCCGGCTTGTACAGGTTGTAGGTGTTGGCCAGGCCGTCGATCATGTTGTTCAGGCCGCCGAACACGGCTGCGTCTTCCGTCATGGACGAAGACACGCAGCTGGTCGGCTCCTTGAAGTGGCGGCTGAAGTGCGAACGGTAGTACGCCACGCAGCCTTGCGAGCCGTGCACGAAGGACAGGGTCTTGTGGAAGCCATTGGCCACGTAGACCGCGCCCAGGGGCTGGCAAGCCTTCGCCGGGTTCACGACCAGGGAGTCGCGGGCGAAGTTCTTCTCCATGTACTCGCGGGACTTGGTCCAGTCGCGGATCTCCTGGACTTTGGTGTCGCTGTGGTTGAACTCGAAGTTCTCCTTCTTGTTCTTGAACAGCTCCTGGTATTCCGGCTCGCGGAACAGCATTTCGTGGTCAATGACCTTGTCGGCGTTTTGAGGCATGGTGGCGCTCCAGACGATTCAGGTTGGATGGGCAGGGGACGAGCCGGGCTTCAGGCCGCCTTCTTCTTGAAGGGCGACTTGGACAGACCCCAGATCGGGCTGGAGATGGCCATGTCCATGTCGCGGGCGAAGATGGCGAAGCCGTCGTAGCCGTGGTACGGGCCGGAGTAGTCCCAGCTGTGCATCTGACGGAAGGGCACGCCCATCTTCTGGAAGACGTACTTCTCCTTGATGCCCGAGCCGACCAGGTCCGGCTGGACCTTCTCGACGAACTTCTCGAACTCGTAGCCGGTCACGTCGTCATAGATCAGCGTGCCGTCCTTGATGTAGTGGGTGGTGCGCTGGTAGTCGTCGTTGTGGGCGAATTCGTAGCCCGTGCCGACCACTTCCATGCCCAGGTCCTCGTAGGCGCCGATCACGTGACGCGGACGCAGGCCGCCCACATACAGCATGACCTTCTTGCCCTGCAGGCGCGGCTTGTACTTGGCGATCACCGCCTCGACCATCGGCTTGTACTTGGCGATGACCGCTTCGGCGTTGGCCTTGATGGTGTCGTCGAAGTGGCTGGCGATCTCGCGCAGGCTCTTCTCGATCATGCTCGGGCCGAAGAAGTTGTATTCCACCCAGGGAATGCCGTACTTCTCTTCCATGTGCCGGCTGATGTAGTTCATCGAGCGGTAGCAGTGCAGCACGTTGAGCTTGGCCTTGGGGGTGTTCTCCAGCTCGGCGATGGTGCCGTCGCCAGACCACTGGGCGATCACGCGCAGACCCATCTCTTCGAGCAGGATGCGGCTGGACCAGGCGTCGCCACCGATGTTGTAGTCGCCGATGATGGCCACGTCGTAGGGGGTCGAGACGAAGTCCGGACGCTTGTTCGGATCGGTCTTGTCGAAGACCCAGTCGCGGATCGCGTCGTTGGCAATGTGGTGGCCCAGCGATTGGGACACGCCACGGAAGCCTTCGCAGCGCACCGGCACGATGGTCTTGCCTTCGTATTCCTTGGACTTCCTCTTCGAGACGGCTTCGATGTCGTCGCCGATCAGGCCGATCGGGCATTCCGACTGGATCGAGATGCCCTTGTTCAGCGGGAACAGGTCCTGGATCTCGTCGATGATCTTGTCGAGCTTCTTGTCACCGCCGAAGACGATGTCCTTCTCCTGGAAGTCGGAGGTGAACTGCATCGTCACGAAGGTGTCCACACCGGTCACGCCGATGTAGTAGTTGCGGCGGGCGGCCCAGCTGTACTGGCCGCAGCCCACCGGGCCGTGGGAGATGTGGATCATGTCCTTGATCGGACCCCACACCACGCCCTTGGAGCCGGCGTAGGCGCAGCCGCGGATGGTCATCACACCCGGCAGCGACTTGATGTTGGACTTCACGCCGCAGTCGGGCTTGCCTTCTTCGTAGGTGCCCAGGTGCTTGGCGCGACGCTTGGCCATCTTTTCGGGATAGGCCTTCAGGACTTCGTCGATCAGGGCCTTGTTCTCGGCCTTGCGGTCTTCAACAGTGATGCTCATGGTGGATGCTCCGTCAGGTTCCAGCGCAGGGGTTTGGGGCACCGGGCGGCGGTGGACGCCGCCGCCCGGTGCGGGCCGGGGCCGTGATCAGGCGGCCAGATCGGCGGCGGTCTTGCCGACTTGCGACTCGTCGATGGACTTCATGATCCCGTGCTCCATCAGCAGGTCTTCCAGCTGGTCCATGGTGATGGGGGTGGGGATGGTGCCGTTGCCGGCGTTGGCGTGCACCTTGTTGGCCAGGGTGCGGTACTCACCGGCTTGCTTGCTGTCCGGGGCGTACTCCAGCACGGTCATGCGGCGCAGCTCGGCGTGCTGCACGATGTTGTCGCGCGGCACGAAGTGGATCAGGCGGCTGCCCAGCATCTTGGCCAGGGACTCGGCCAGTTCCAGTTCCTTGTCGGTCTGGCGCTCGTTGCAGACCAGGCCGCCCAGGCGCACGCCACCGCTGTTGGCGTACTTCAGAATGCCCTTGGAGATGTTGTTGGCCGCGTACATGGCCATCATCTCGCCGGACATCACGATGTAGATTTCCTGCGCCTTGTTTTCGCGGATGGGCATGGCGAAGCCGCCGCACACCACGTCACCCAGCACGTCGTAGGACACATAGTCCACACCGTCGTAGGCGCCGTTTTCTTCCAGGAAGTTGATCGAGGTGATCACGCCGCGGCCGGCGCAGCCGACGCCGGGTTCCGGGCCGCCGGATTCCACGCAACGGATGTCGCGGTATCCGACCTTCATGACGTCTTCGAGCTCCAGGTCCTCCACCGAGCCCGCTTCAGCAGCCAGCGACAGGATGGTGTCCTGGGCCTTGGCGTGCAGGATCAGGCGGGTCGAGTCGGCCTTGGGGTCACAGCCGACGATGAGGATCTTCTGACCCATTTCGGCCAGAGCGGCCAGGGTGTTCTGCGAGGTGGTGGACTTGCCGATCCCACCCTTGCCGTAGAAGGCGATTTGACGAAGTGCAGCCATTGCGATCTCCAAGTAAGTGATCTAGCGAAACCGAGGTTGAGGGCTCATGCTTTTGTCGCGATCTCGTTGCAGCCTTGGGTGCCTCTATGGTCTTCTTCTGAAGCCTCGTCGGGACGTACACGGGTGCCGCGCAGCCTCGTCATTGCAACGGCCGTGCCATGTTTGCGCCGCATCGCCAAGTGCTTGTTTTTCCTGGGAAAACGCTGTCTTGACCGCGAACAAGCCAGCGCGACAGGGAATGTTCGAAACCCGACAAAGACAGGTTCGCGACGTGAGCCTGTCGGGCCTGTGACGCAGGCCCGACGGCGGCCCTCGCGCGTGCGGGCCAACGCGCCGGGCGCGGGTGTTCTCCCAGGGAAACACAGGGGTTTGCGAATGCCGGACCCGGCCGCTGCGCACGTCCTTGGAACCTGGGTGGCGCAGGTGGTACGGGGTTTGCAGTCTTCAGGGCCATGAACACGCCCGCCCTCCCCGTTCGACCGGCTCCTCCCGCCAACCCGCACTGGGCGCGTGTGGGCGGCCGTGCGGCCGTGGTGCGTCTGGTCGACGCCTTCTACCGCGCGATGGACAGCCGGCCCGATGCCGCCACCATCCGCGCGATGCATGCGCCCGACCTGAGCCATACCAAGGCCGTGCTGGTGCAGTACCTGTGCGAATGGATGGGTGGCCCCAAGGACTACAGCGGCCAGCGGGGCAGCCCCATGCTGCGCCGGCGCCACCAACCCTTTGCCATCGACAGCGCCGCGCGCGACGCCTGGATGGCTTGCATGCGCCAGGCTCTGGCCGAATGCATTGACGACGAAGGTCTGCGCGCCGAGCTGGACGCCGCCTTCTGGAAGATCGCCGACTTCATCCGCAACACCGAGGACGGCGGCGCCACGCGCCCGCACCCCGGCCGTCCGATGGAAGTCGCCCCCCATGCCACCCCGGCCACGCATGCGTCGGCGGCCGCCGCCGGAGTGTCTGTTTCCCCTGCCGCAACCGTTCCACCCCCCACCCGGAGTTCGACATGACCACCATCCAGGAAACCGCCCTCGCCCGCCTCGAGTCAGAAGGCCGCCTGCTCAACAGCGTGCTCAAGGCCGCGACCCACAAGCCCGGCCGCTTCGGCTTCCGCGGTGACATCGCCCTGAAGTTCCAGGTCAAGAAGGCCGACGAGGCCCGCCCGCCGGAGACGTCCTCCGACCAGGTCATCGCCGTGGCCCAGGCCGGCGAGAGCACCATCCCCTTCCTGACCGGCTTCCTGCTGAGCTTCGAGTACCTGAAGATGCTGGCCGAGGTGCTGGGCGACACCTTGTCACCCACCGGCAAGTACTTCCTCTTCGTCGACAACATCGACATCTCGAAGAAATACCAGTGCGAGTACGGCGGTGCGACCTTCTACATCCTGCCGATCGACGAATCCACCGTCTACAACGAGCTGCTGCAGCTGCTCTACATCAACAAGGGCGACCTCAAGAAGCTCGACACCGCCGGCAAGACCGACGCGGTGGCCGACAAGGCCCTGCAGTTCAACGACAGCTTCCCGAAGATCACCTACGAGGAAGGCCTGGCGCTGATGGGCCCGGTGCGCAACCTGTACGAGAACCGTCCGGTCTGATGTCCCCGCAGGGCAGGCATGGCCGAGGTGGACGATGAACAGCCGCACCGCTGGTACAGCACCAACCTGGTCGGCGTGCCCGCCCCGGTGCTGGCCAGCGTCGCCTTCCATGCGCATCCGCAGGCCCTGCACATCGCCGGCACGCGGGAGGCCCACCCGGGCCTCTTCGCGCTGCTGGCCCGCGCCGACAGCCTGAACGAGGCGCGCGAGATGTTCGACCACTACCTGGGCACCGCCTTCGGCCTGCGCAAGCCCGACCCGGCCGAGCTGGCCCGCCTGGGCCCGGCCGAACAGCGGCGCTGGCGCAGCAGCTGGCGCAAGCTGCTGCAGGGCTGGGGCATGGACGCCAACGGCCCGGCCGGCGCCGTGCTCAAGGGCTGGGTGGAAAGCCGCTTCGGCCTGGTGCCGCGCTTTCACCGCGCGCCGCTGGGCCGCTTTCCCTCCCCGGCCTGGGTGCGCTACCTGGAAGAGAAGGCCGCCAGCCGCTACCACAACAACAACATCCACCAGCAGCTCGACCTGCTGTACGAGTTCTGCCAATGGGCCCTGGCGCGCTTCGGCATCCCGGGGCACAGCGCGCCCGGCGCGCGCCACATCACGCTCTGGCGCGGCACCCTGCTGAGCGAAGAGCAGCGCGTGGGCCCCGGCCCGCTGCGCCGCCCGGGCACGCTGCGCCTGAACAACCTGGTCTCCTTCAGCCTGGATGCGACGGAGGCCGGCTGCTTCGGCGACACGGTCTTTCGCACCGCCCTGCCGGCCTGCAAGCTGCTGGTCTTTCCCGGCCTGCTGCCGGGCCAGGTGCTGCAGGGCGAACAGGAGGTGCTGGCCCTGGGCGGCGATGTCGAGGTGGAGATCGTCCATGTCTGATACCGACAGCCGCTTCGCCCGGCTCTACGACAAGGCCCTGGGCGCCTACCTGGGCCTGGCCATCGGCGACGCCCTGGGCGCCACCGTCGAGTTCATGCGTCCGCGCGAGATCCAGGCCCAGTACGGTGTGCACCGCGACATCGTGGGCGGCGGCTGGCTGCGCCTGGCCCGCGGCCAGGTGACCGACGACACCACCATGAGCCTGGCCCTGGGCGACGCCCTGCTGCTGGGAAGCGAAGGCGCGCTGCGCGGCCTGGCCGCGGGCGACACCGCCCTCACCGAGGGCATCGCCCAGGCCTATGTGCGCTGGTGGCGTGGCAAGCCGGTGGACTGCGGCCACACCTGCCGCCGCGGCATCCTGCGCTATGTGAACGAGGGCACGCTGGCCGGCCCGCCCAACGAGGGCGATGGCGGCAACGGCGCGCTGATGCGCAACCTGCCCGCCGCCCTGGCAACGCTGGGCGACGACGCGCTGTTCGAGCAGGTCTCGCTGGCCCAGGCCCGCATCACCCACCACCACCCGCTGTCCGACGCCGCCACGCTGGGCCTGGGCCAGCTGCTGCGCGCCCTGCTGCACAGCGAGGACCCGGCCCTGCCGGCCCGCTGGGCGGCGGCCTGGGTGCAGGCCCAGCCGGCCTTCCGCTTCACGCCCTACCCCGGCCGCGCCACCGCCTATGTGGTGGACACGGTGCAGACCGTGCTGCACCATCTGACCCAACACCCCTTCTTCGAGGACGCGCTGGTGGCCACCGTGAACCAGGGCGACGACGCCGACACCACCGGCGCCCTGGTCGGCATGCTGGCCGGGGCCCGCTGCGGCGCCAGCGGCCTGCCGCCGCGCTGGCTGCAGCGCCTGCAGCCCGTCACCGTCCAGGCCATCACCGACCAGACCAGCGGCCTGCTGGCCCTGTCCCAGCGCGTGGCGGAGGTCCCCCATGCCTGACATCGTCTCAGCCGACGAAGCCCTGCGCGTGCAGCGCACGGCGCTAACCGCGGCCTACCACGAGCGCAGCAAGCACCGGCTGGAGCGCTATGCCAACGGCCCCGAGACCCTGGACTGGGACGCCCAGCCCGACCCCTTCCGCCGCTACCGCGGGGCCCCGCTGCAGGCCCTGCCCCTGCTCGCCCAGGACCCGGCCACGCCCTGGGACGCGCTGCACCGGCCCGGCGCCGTGGCGGCCCAACCCTTCGGCCTGGCCAGCCTGGGCGCGCTGTTCGAGCTGAGCCTGGCCCTGGCCGCCTGGAAGCAGGCCGGGCCGGACCGCTGGTCGGTGCGCATCAACCCCTCCAGCGGCAACCTGCACCCCACCGAAGGCTGGCTGCTGTGCCAGGGCGTGCCCGGCCTGGCCGATGGCGTGCACCACTACGCCCCGCACGAACACGCGCTGGAGCTGCGCGCCGCGCTGCCGGCCGGCCCGGCGCCCGCGCCAACACAGTCGCAGGCGCGGGTCTTCATCGCCCTGAGCAGCATCGCCTGGCGCGAGGCCTGGAAGTACGGCGAGCGCGCCCTGCGCTACTGCCTGCTGGACGCCGGCCACGCCACCGGTGCCCTGGCCTATGCCGCCGCGCTGCAGGGCTGGCAGCTGCAGCCCCGCCCGGTGGCCGCGGCGGATCTGGCCGCCTGGCTGGGTCTGGACCGCGACATGGACTTCCCCGGCGGCGCCGAGCGCGAGGAGCCCGAGCTGCTGTTCGAGCTGCGGCCACCCGACACCCCCGCTGCCCCCCTGCCGGGCGACTGGCTGACCCAGCCGCTGTGGCAGGGCCAGGCCAACCGGCTGGACGCGCACCCGATGTACCGCTGGCCGGTGATCGACCAGACCCTGGCGGCCACCCGGCCCACGGCGGGCGCGGCCACTGCCGAGGGCCCCCTGCCGCCAGCCACCACCCCCTCGCCGCAGGCCGCACCCGAGCCGGCCGCCAGCCTGATCCGCCGGCGCCGCAGCGCCCAGCGCTTCGACGCCCAGGCCCGGCTGGACCTGCCGGCGCTGTGGCCCCTGCTGCGGGCCCTGCTGCCCGGGCGCCTGCCCTTTGCCGCCCTGCCGGGGGCCGACCATGTGCATGTGCTGCTGTTCGCCCACCGGGTGGACGGCCTGGAGCCGGGCGCCTACCTGCTGCCGCGCAGCGAAGCCGGGGCCACACTGCTGCGCCGCCAGCTGCCGGTCTCGATGGACTGGGCCCCGGTGGCCGAGGCGCCGGCCGATGTGCCACTGTGGCGCCTGGCCCGCAACCCCGCCCTGGCCGGCACGCTGCGCACCCTGAACTGCCACCAGGCCCTGGGCTCGGACGCCATCCTGGGCCTGGCCCTGCTGGCCGAGTTCCAGCCCCTGCCCACGCCCTGGGCCTACCGCGAGCGCCTGATGGAAGCCGGCCTGCTGGGCCAGGCGCTCTATCTGCAGGCCGAGTCCCTGGGCCTGGCCGGCACGGGCATCGGCTGCTTTTTCGACGATGCCCTGCACCAGCTCATCGGCCTGACGCCCACCGCCGCGCCACAGGCCGCCCTGCAATCGGTCTACCACTTCACCATCGGCCGGGCGCTGACGGACAGCCGCATCGCCACCACCGCGCCCTACGCCCACCTGCCGGCCTGGCCCGAGCGCCTGGCCGACGCCTCCAGGAGCCCCGAATGAACGAGCGATCTTTTCACCGCCTGACGGCGGCCCAGGCCGGTGCCTGGCTGGAGGCCCGGCCCGACGCCCTGCTGCTGGACGCTCGGGAGGCTCGGCATCACGCCATGAGCCACCTCGCCGGCTGCACGCGGCTGGACGGCCGCAACCACGAAGCCCTGCTGATGCGCGAGCGCAAGAGCCGGCCGGTCTTCATCTACTGCTACCACGGCAACGCCAGCCAGACCTGGGCCGGCATGTTCGCCGACTTCGGCTTCACCGAGGTGGCCGACCTGATCGGCGGCTGGAGCGCCGTGGATGGCGGGGGCCGGCTGTACGGCCCGCAGCCGCTGCAGGCCGTCTTTCCGCCGGCGCCGACCACGGCACCCACCCCGACCGCCACCCGCCCGGTGCCCGTGGGCCTGGCCGCCTGGCTCACGACTCAGGGCTTCGACCCGAGCGACCCCGCCGCGCCCGGGCCGCACGGCAACACCCCGCTGATGCACGCCGCCTGGCGCGGTGCCCACCATGTGCTGGACGAGCTGCTGGCCCTGGACGTGCCGCTGGACGCCACCAACGGCGACGGCAACAACGCCCTGTGGCTGGCCTGCGTGAACGGCGAGCCCGGGCTGATCCGCGCGCTGGCCGCCCGCGGCGTGCCGCTGGACCACGCCAACCTGACCGGCGCCACCGCGCTGATGTACGCCGCCTCGGCCGGCAAGGCCGAGGTGGTGGCCACCCTGCTGGCCCTGGGCGCCGACCCGCACCAGCGCACCCAGGACGATTTCAGCGCCCTGGACATGGCCGCCACCCTCGAGTGCCTGCGCCTGCTGCGCCACGCCACCCGGCAGGCCGCCTGAAGGAGACCCGCATGACCGCCCTGCTCTTCTTTGAAAAGCCCGGCTGCGGCGGCAACGCCCGCCAGAAGGCCGCCCTGCTGGCCGCCGGCCACACCCTGCAGGTGCGCAGCCTGCTGGCCGAGCCCTGGACCCGCGAGCGCCTGCTGGCCTTTCTCGCCCCACTGCCGGTGGCCCAGTGGTTCAACCGGGCCGCCCCGCGCGTGAAGAACGGCGAGGTGCAGCCCGAGGCCCTGGGCGCCGACGCCGCCCTGGCCCTGCTGCTGGCCGAGCCGCTGCTGATCCGCCGCCCGCTGATGCAGCGCCTGGACAACGACAGCCGCTGCGTCGGCTTCGACACCGCCGAGGTCGATGCCTGGGTGGGCCTGACGCCCGCCAGCACCGCCCGCGCCAGCCTGGAGGGCTGCGCCTCGCCGCTCGAACACTGTGCCGCGCCCGCCGCGCAGCGCGTCCCATCCACCCCTGTTGCAGGAGCCTGAGCCATGCCGCTTTTCGACTACCACTGCCCGCAATGCGGGTCGGACTTCGAGCTGCTGGTGCGCGCCAGCACCACCCCCACCTGCCCGCACTGCGGCAGCACCACGCTGGAGAAGACCGTCTCGCGCATCGCCCCGGCCGGCAAGATCGAGGCCATCCGCCTGTCCAACCGCCGCGCGGCCGACGCCCAGGGGCTGTTCAACCACTACTCGCCCAGCGAGCGGGCCCGCCTGCTCAAGGGCAAGACCGTCTGAACGGAGCACACCATGGACCTTGTCTATGCCACCACCATGCTCAGCCAGGGCGGCCGCGGCGGCCAGATGCAGAGCGACGACGGCGCTTTCAAGCTCAAGCTGAGCGTGCCCCCCGAGATGGGCGGCGCCCCCGACGCCACCCCCGGCCCCAACCCCGAGATGCTGGTGGGCGGCGCGCTGGCCGCCGCGCTGGATCACTCGGTGCGCCACATCGCCCGCCAGGGCAGGCTGCCGGTCAAGGGCTGCTATGTGGAATCCAAGCTCTCGCAGTTCCAGGACTTCGAGGGCGGCTACCGCATGGCCCTGTCGATGGTGGTCTACCTGGCCGGCCCGCTGGACCAGCCCACCGCCGACGACCTGGTGCAGCGCGCCCAGGGCATCTGCCCCTTCCAGGCCGCCATCAAGAACAACGTCACGGTCAACCTCAAGGCCGTGCTGGACACGCCGGCCTGACACCGCCACCGAGCCCGCCCGCCATGCAGGAACCCTCGCTCCAACTGGACTGGACGGCCTACGACGCCTACGGCGCCGGCGATGCCTATGCCCACTTGCCGGCCCACGGCGCGGGCTTCGGCAAGGCCGCGGCGGTGTGCATCGGCAGCCGCACCTGCCAGCGCGCCGACGCCAAGGGTGTGATGTGCCCCAGCTTCCGGGCCACGCAGGACGGCACCCACAGCACCCAGCACCGCGCGGCCATGCTGCGCGCCGCGTTGGACGGCGAGCTGGGCGAGCGCCCCTTCGAGGACCCGCGCCTGCACGAGGCCCTGGACCTGTGCGTGGCCTGCAAGGGCTGCAAGCGCGAATGCCCCAACGGCGTGGACATGGCCCTGCTGCGCACCGAGGCCCTGGCCCAGCGCTGGGCCAGCACGCCCCGCCCGCTGCGCGAGCGCCTGATCGCCCAGCTGCCCCAGTGGCTGCCGCGGCTGCGCCGCTGGCGCGCGCTGCTGAACCCGCTGATGACCCTGCGTGAGCGCTGGCCCTGGCTGGCGCGCCAGGTGCAGGCCCGGCTGGGCCTGGCCGCCGACCGCAGCCTGCCCCGCCCGGCCGCGCAGGCCTTTCTGGACGGCGCGCCCACCGGCCCCGTCGGCACCGGCCCGCGCGAGGTGGTGCTGCTGGTGGACACCTTCCACAACCAGTTGGACCCGACCACCGCCCAGGCTGCGCTGGAGGTGCTGCAGGCCATCGGCTGCCGCGTGCACGTGCTGCACCCGCCCGCTGGCGAAGAGCCCCTGTGCTGCGGCCGCAGCGCCCTGGCCGTGGGCGACGTGGCCACCGCCCGGGCCGCGGCCACCCGGCTGCAGCGCGCGCTGGCGCCCTATGTCGAGCGCGGCCTGCCCATCATCGGCCTGGAGCCCTCCTGCCTGCTGACCCTGCGCGACGAACACCTGGCCCTGGGTCTGGGCGAAGCGGCCGCCCGCACGGCCCGACAGGCCTGGCTGCTGGAGGAGTACCTGGCCCGCGAGTTCAAGCCTGGCGAACTGCCCTGGCAGGCCCTGCCCGAACCCAGCCCGCCGGTGCTGGTGCACGGCCACTGCCACCAGAAGGCCTTTGGCGCGATGAAGGCGCTGCGCAAGGTGCTGGGCGGGGTGCCGGGGTTGCAGGTGCAGTTCATCGACAGCAGCTGCTGCGGCATGGCCGGCGCCTTCGGCTACGAGGCCGAGCACCACGCCATCTCCATGACCATGGCCGAAGCCGAGCTGCTGCCCGCCGTGCGCGCCGCCACGCCTGACACCTGGCTGCTGGCCAACGGCACCAGCTGCCGCCACCAGATCCACGACGGCGCCGGCCGCCAGGCCCGTCACCTGGCCCAGCTGCTGCGCGCCGCCCTGCCGGCCACGCCCCCGACCGAGAGAGCCCCCGCACCATGAGCGACACGCTGCGCTACTTCCTCACCTACCGGGGCGCCGGCCTGCCACTGACGCTGACCGAGGAACTGGCCGAAGCCGACCTGCGCCATCGCAACACCTGGTTCGAGGCCCGCTACAACGGTGCCGGCCAGTTGGTCGCCATCGACAAGCGCGTCTATGGGGACATCGAGATGCAGCACCGCTACGACTACGACGCCGATGGCCGCCTGTGGCGCGCCACCGTCACCCTCGGTGAGGACGAACCGGTGGTGCGGACGTTCTGAGCGACTTGGCGCAAGCCCGCCCCCCGGCCCGCGGGGGTAACCTCGGGAAATCCGTCGCTACCCCCCGATCCCACCCATGTCCGCCCTGAAAGTCCTGCCCCTGTTCGCCCTCACGGCCCTGGTCGCGGCCTGCGCATCGACGCCCAGCCACCCGGCTTCGTCGGGCCCGGCCCCCGCCACCCCCGCGGAGCCCGGGGCGGACACCCGGCTGACCCAGGCCGCCGTCGCCCCCTTGAGCGACCTGAACCTGGTCAAGGACAAGATCCCGGCACTGCTGCAGGCGGCCCAGAAGGCGCCTTACGCGCTGCCGGCCGACCGGTCCTGCCCAGCCCTGGCCGCCGACGTCCAGGCCCTGGACGCGGTGCTGGGCGCCGACCTGGACGCCCCCCGCAGCGAAGACGACCCCAGCCTGCTCGAGCAAGGCACCGGGGCCGCCGGCGACGCGGCCATCAGCGCAGTGCGCAACACAACCGAAGGTGTCATCCCCTTCCGGGGCTGGGTGCGTAAGCTCACCGGCGCCGAGCGCCATGCCCGCGAGGTCGCGTCGGCCATCGTCGCCGGCACCGTCCGGCGCGCCTACCTCAAGGGCCTGGGTCAGTCCGCCGGCTGCCAGGCCCCGGCAGCGCCGAGGTCCTGACACCCCACAGACACAGGGCCAGCCAGCCGTGAAGACCTATCCACCATCGCCCTTCTCCATCGCCTCCGAGCAGGTGGTCCAGGCCCAGCTCGACGCCTACAACGCCCGGAACCTGGAGGCCTGGCTCGACACCTACAGCGAAGATGCCGAGCAGTTCATGCTGCACATGGGCTCGCTGGCCAAGGGCCGCGAGGCCATCCGCCAACGCATGGAGGAGCGCTTCCGCGATCCCCATCTGCATGCCCGGCTGGTGCACCGGACCACGATGGAGAACATCGTGGTCGACCATGAACTGGTGACGCGCACCTTCCCCGACGGCCTGGCCGTCGTCGAGATGATCTGCATCTACGAGGTTCAGGCTGGCAAGATCATCAAGGCCAGCTTCGCCATCGGGCAGGCGCGGCCCTTGCCATCGAAGCCATGACCGATGCCGAACTGGCCGACTTCTTTTGCAAGGGGATCGAAACAGGGCTGCTGACACCCGAGCATGCGCGTCAATGGGCCGAAGCCGTGATTGCAAAGGAAGATCAGCCCGCGTCAGCCTTCATCGACATGGCGCTGAACCGAACCACTCCGGCGCTGATCTGTGCACTCCGCGATCTGACCGAAGGTGCCGGCTTCCCGTCCGCGGGACCCGGACTTTTGGCCTTGCTGCTGGAAGCAGACATTGCCTCCACAGAGGATCTGGCGCGCTGCATTCAAACAGCGCTGCGCGTATGCCGCCATTGCGCCATGACCGAGGACGCGTGCTACGCGTTTGATGAGCTGGACGACGCCCTCTATTTGGCGCGACACGATGTCTATGGCAGCGTCCCGGACTGTCGGGACGCATTCATCGAAGCACTGCGGCAGTACGCACGCCCTGTGATCTGGCCTGCGAAGTAATCGCCACACTGACGCCCCGTCAACTCGCCTCCGGCGGATCCTCATCCACCGGCAGCTCCTCCGCCACATGCACCCAGTCCACATGGCTGGCGTGGAAGGCGTGGGATTCGGGGGGGCGGTCCAGCGGGCCGTCGAACAGGGCGCGGGCCAGGTGCAGCTCACCCGGGTAGCGCGGTGAGCGGAAGGCCATGGGGCTGCCGCAGTGGCGGCAGAAGCCGCGCTCGGCACCGGTGGCCTCCGCCAGGTACCAGTGCAGGGCCTGCTGCGGATCCTGCCAAGTCACCTGCGCCGTCGTCCAGCCCACCCACGTGACAAAGGCCGCGCCATGCGCGCGCTGGCAGCGCTGGCAATGGCAATGCGCCATCCACAGGCTGGGACCCTGGGCACGGAAGCCCACCGCGCCGCACAGGCAGTGGCCGCTGAACGAAAGAGGCATGCGTGCTCCTGGATTCCCGTTGGGGCACCGTGAATTCCATCAACCCGAGCGACACAACTGACCGGCGCGCAGGCGCTTTTCCAGAGGCTGAGAGGATGACGCCTGCCTCAGACTTCCCTGAGGTCCGTGGTCCCCCCACCCGCCAGGTGGCGGCTTGGCGGCCGCATGGAGGGACGACGAACATGACGATTCTGCGCGAGATGAGCATCCGCCACCGGCTGTACACCCTGGTGGCGCTGGCCGTGATGGCCACCCTGAGCGTGGCCACCCTGGCCCACCGCAATGCGGAGCAGGCCCGGCACGCCACGCTGGCCCTGCAGCAGACGGCCGATGCGGTGCGCGACGCGATGGTCGCGGACATGATGCACGACGCCATCCGGGCGGACGTGATGGGGGCTTCGGACGCCCAGGGCAAGGGCGAGGCCGACGCACTGAAGGAGGCGCGGGCCGATGGCGAACGCCACATGGCCACGTTGCAGAAGAGCCTGGCGGCCGCCCGGATCGACGCCCTGCCCCCGACCGCGCTGACGGCGCTGGACACGGCCCGGGCCGACGCGGAGCGCTACCTGGCCGCAGCCCGCACGGCGCTGGCGCAACCGGATCAGGCGCCCGCGCAAGCGGCCTTCGCCAAGGCCTTTGCCGCGCTGGAGACCTCGATGGGTGCGGCGGGCGATGCCATCGAAGCCACGGCCGGCAGCCTGCGCACCGAGACCGAGGCCCAGCTGGCCCAGGGCCAGCACCTGACCTGGGGCGTGATCGCCGCCAGCCTGGGCCTGCTACTGGGCCTGGGTGCCGTGACGGTGCGGGCCATCCTGCAGCCGCTGGACCGCATGCAGCAGGCGGTGCATGAGCTCAATGCCGAGAACGGCAACTTGTCGCGCCGGCTGCCGCCCGCCCAGGCCGAGTTGCACGAGGTCACCGCGGTGTTCAACAGCTTCCTGGACAAGGTCGCGGGCCTGGTCGGCGGGGTGCAGTCGGTGGCCCGGCAGATCTCCTCCACCAGCCAAGAGATCGCCACCGGCAACATGGACCTGAGCCAGCGCACCGAGAAAACCTCGGCCAGCCTGCAGCAGGCCGCCGCCAGCGTGAGCCAGATCGCCTCCACGGTGCAGCAGAGCAGCGAATCGGCCCACCATGCGCGCGAGTACGCCACCGAGGTCACCGGCGTGGCCGCCCGCGGCGGCGAGGTGGTGTCGCAGGTGGTGGTGACGATGGAGGAGATCAACCAGTCGGCCCGCAAGATCAGCGAGATCACCGGCGTGATCGATGGCATCGCCTTTCAGACCAACATCCTGGCGCTCAATGCCGCGGTGGAGGCCGCCCGCGCGGGTGAGCAGGGCCGCGGCTTCGCGGTGGTGGCCGCCGAGGTGCGCAGCCTGGCCAAGCGCAGCGGCGAGGCCGCCAAGGAGATCAAGACCCTGATCGACACCAGCGTGGCCAAGGCCGAGACCGGCAGCACGCTGGTGGGCCACGCCCGCCAGGCCATGGACGAGATCGTGGCCAGCGTGGACCGCATCCACGGCATGATCGAGGACATCACCCAGGTCACCACCTCGCAGAGCGAGGGCATCCTGATGGTCAACGGCTTCATGACCGAGATCGAGCACGCCACCCAGCAGAACACCGCGCTGGTGGAGGAGACGGCCTCGGTGGCGCAGGAGATGTCCAGCCAGGCCGCCAACCTCTCGCGCACGGTCAACGTGTTCCAGGTGGGCTGAGGGCCCGCACAGGCCCTCCCCCACCCGGCGCGCCGGCTGCTCAGTACTTGCCGTAGTTGGCCATCACCCGCTGGGTCAGGAATTCGCCCGCGGTGATGGGCGCGTGCCGGTGCTGCGGCCCGTCGACCACCACGCCCTGGTTGGCCTGGGCGAAGTAGGCGATGCTGTAGCGCGCGCCCTGGTATTCGTCCGGGCGCGGGTTGCGCACGCGGTGGAAGTTGGAGGGCAGGCGGTCGTCGCTCCAGCGCATCAGCATGTCGCCGATGTTGCAGGTGATGACCTCGTCGGCGGGCTCCACCTCGGTCCAGGCCTGGCCCTCGGCCTCCTTGCCCGGCAGCACCTGCAGGCCACCCTGGCCGCTGCGCTGGAACAGCAGCGTCAGGCAGTTGAAGTCGGTGTGGGCGCCACCGCGCCACACGCCCTCGGGCAGGGCCTCGCCTTCGGGCACCGCGAAGTAGTGCAGCAGGCGCAGGGTGCTCTGGTAGTCGGGCGCATCGTAGGCATGGGCACGGGCGAAGAAGTCGCGCGCGAAGCCCAGCTTGTCGGCAAAGCAGGACAGCACCTGCATGGCCAGCGTCCAGCAGCGCTGCTCGAAGTCCAGCGCCGCGGCCTGGAAGCCCGGCAGCTCGGCCTCGCTGGGCCAGAGCTGGGCCATGCGCGGGCGGGTGATCTGGTAGCTCTCCTTCTGGTCCGGCGTGCCGGTGGACGGCCGCACCTGGGCGCGGTATTCCCAGCCGGCGTTGGTGCCCTTGGCCATCGGGTACCGGGCTTTCACGTCCTGCGGCAGGGCGAAAAAGCGGGCCGAATCGGCGAACATCTGGCGCACGCGGGCCACGTCGATGCCGTGGTTCACCAGCTGGAAGAAGCCCACCTCCACCGCGGCCGACCAGAGCTGCTCGGTGATCTCGGCGCGGCGGGCCTCGAAGTCGCTCACATCGATGCGGCGCACCTCGCGCGCCTGCAGGCTGCCGGTGCCGCCCATGCGGGCTTCCAGCTTCAGTTCGTCCAGGGTGTCGTTGTTGACTCGATCGTTCATCTCGGTGCTCCTGGGCCCGGGGTGCGGGCCGTGATGGGAGGCACGGTGCCGATCGGCACGTCCACCGCCCCCGGGAATGGGGACAGGGGGTCGCGTCCACCGGCAGGTGGCCTCTTGAAGTGTTTGGCCGGGGCCCGAAGGACCCTGCCGCTCCAAGAGCAATGACCCGCCGGCCGCCGCCTCCGGGGAGGACGGCTGCGCGACTGAACGCTTCTACTCTTGACCGGAATCTAGCAGGAACCGGGCCATGGCCCGCGGGCCGCCCGGCGGCTGAAAAGGCACTGCGGCAGTGCGGGCGCCGCGGCCGCGGGCCGGGTCAGCGCGCCGGCTTGGGGCGTTGCCCCGTGGCGGCGCGCGGCTGGCGGGCGGGCCGGGGCTTCGGTTCGGGCAGCGCGTCGGCCGTGGCGCAGATCAGCTGGGCCAGGCGCTGCCGGTCCTCCAGCTCGTCGCTCAGCAGGAAGTGCGGCTTGGCCCCGGGGTAGGGAAAGCCGTCCACCACCGGGTCCAGCAGGGCGCGGCCGGCCTCGGTGGGCTTGAGGAAGCACTGGTTGTCGCACAGAAAGGCCACCACCTTGCCGTGCCGGTAGAGCGCGTACTCGCCGAACATCTTGCGGTGGGTGATGCCCGGCGTGCCCGCCAGCTGGTCCAGCACGAACTGGAGGAAATCGACATCGGTGGCCATGGCGGCATGCTAAGCCGGCTGCAGCCCCCCGCCTAGAGCGAAGCCAGGAAGGCCAGCAGCGCGGCGCGGTCGGCCGCATTGAGCGCGCGCACCGCCTCGCGGGCCGGCGCGGCCTCGCCGCCGTGCCAGAGCACCGCCTCCAGTGGATCGCGCGCGCGGCCGTCGTGCAGCAGGCCCACCCGCTCGTCCACCACCGCGCGCAGGCCCAGGCCCCACAAGGGCGACGTGCGCCACTGCCGGCCGGTGGCCTGGAAGTCCGGTCGGCCATCCGCCAGCTCGGGGCCCAGGTCGTGGAGCAGCAGGTCGGTGTAGGGCTGGATGGCCTGGCCCGACAGCGCCGGCAGCGCCTCGAAGCGGCCGGTGTGCAGCACGGGCTGGTGGCAGGCCGTGCAGCCGGCCTGGGCGAACAGGGCCTCGCCCCGGCGCACCTTCGGCACATCGGCCTCACGCCGGGCCGGCACGCCCAGGGCCTGCAGGTACAGGGTCATCGCGTCCAGACCGCTGTCGGACAGCTCAGGGTGGCGGTCGGCCGCCCAGGCGGCGCAGGCGGTCTGCGCCGGCGGGCAGTTGGGCATGGGGAAGACCGGGGTGGTGATGCCCATGTCGCCCGCCAGCGCGCCGGCCACCTGCTGGCGCACGCTGGGCTGGTTGGCCTTCCAGCCGAAGCGGCCCAGCACCATGCGGCCGGCCACCGCATCCCACACCCGGTTGGGCTGGCCGGCCACGCCCTGGCCGGCCCGGCGTTGGGCTTCGGCCAGGGCGAGGATGTCGGCCTCGGGCACGGCTTCGAGCAGGCCCAGACCGAACATGGGCGGCGCCACGCGCAGGGAAGTGAGCACATCCGGCGCCATCGGCCCGAAGGCCAGGTGCTCAAAGGCCAGGCTGGGGCGGCGCAGGGTGATGGGCGTGCCGTCGGCCAGCGTCACCGGCACCGGGGCCCAGCGCAGCACGGCCTCGCCCTCGCCCGGCACGCCGGGCACGCCCTGTTCGTTGAGCTGGTCGCCATAGCGGGGCTCGGGCCGGGGGCCGCCGTGGGTGTCCTGGCCGGGGACCGACAGCCGCACCAGCAGCGAACGCATCGGCTCGGCCGGGCTGTCCGGGGGGGCGCCGCCGCCGTTGCGGGCGTGACAGGCGGTGCAGGCCGGCCGGTTGTAGGTGGGCCCCAGACCGGCGATGCCCGGGTCCAGCGAAGGCGAGACGACCCAGGTCTGGCGCACCAGGCCACGGCCCTGGGCCACGCTGGCCTGGGCCTCGGGCGGCACGGCCGCCCAGACGATGCGGCTGTAGGCCTCGCGGTCGGCAACGGCCACGGTGAGCACGGCACCGGCACCGGTACCAGGGACGGGCCCCGACGTCAGGGCCAGCAGGCCACCACAGGCGGCCAGCGCCGCCAACCCGGCCAGCGCACGACGCAGCCGTTTCATCAGCACATGGCACATGCGGCGCCCCCCTCACGCCAGCCCGGCCGCGGGCTCGCGCGCCAGGATCTGCCGTGCCGCCTGCAGCCGCGCGTCGCGGTCGGCCGCCCAGTGGGCGAGCAGCACGCCGCGGGCCGGGTCGGGTGCGGGTTCGTCCTGACCGGGACGGCGCTCGGGCCAGGCCAAGCGCTGGCGCAGCGCCGGATCGTCCTGCTGAGCCTGTGACACCGGCGGGGCGCTGAGCAGGGCCCGGGCCTCGCGCAGCGCCCCGGCGCCCGGACGGGCGGCCTCCGCCCGGTGCAGGGCCGCCCACAGCGCCGCCTGCTCACCATGGCGCTGCACCAGGGCCAGGTCGAACAGCGCGGCCACCAGGCCGTTGCGCTCGCGGGTCAGGCTGCCGTCGTAGGCCAGGTTGCCGGGGGCGAAGGGCCGGGCCGGCAGGTCCGGATGGGCGCCATAGAGGCCCGGCCGCACCGGCAGCCGGCGCACGTCCGGGTGCAGCAGCAGGGTCTGACCCGGCTCGGACAGGCACAGCGCCGCGAAGGCCTGGGCCAGCACCGGGTGCGGCGCATCGGCCAGCACCCCGATCTGCGCCGGGTTGTAGGCGGTGCGCCGGGGGTAGACGAAGGCCAGCGGCGCGCCGCCGGCGATGGCCTGGTTGGCGAAGAAGTCGATCGTCAGCCGCGCCGCGCGCGCGCCGCTGACCACCTGGTCGGGCCCGGGGCTGGCATCGCTGGCGGCGCCGAAGTCGGCGTTGGCACCCAGCGCGGCCAGCAGGGCCCAACCCGCGTCCCAGCCAGAGCCTTGCAGCAGAGTCTCGATCAGCACCGGGGCAAAGCCGATCCGGCCGGGGATGGGGATCTGGATCTGGCCAGCGTAGGCGGGGTGGACCAGATCGGCCCAGTCCCGGGGCGCTGGCCGACCCAGCCGCCGCACCGCCGCCGGGTGGTAGGCGATGCCGTAGCCGGCCAGCTCGAAGGCGGCGTAGCGACCCTGCAGGTCGTCGATGGGCCGGCCGGCCACCGCATGGGCCAGCGCCCGACCTTCGCGCCGCGTGGCCTGCAGCGGGGCGAAGCGCCCTTCGCCCGCCAGCGCGCTGAAGTTGCCGGGCGCGGGCGCCCAGTAGACATCCACCTCGCCCCGGCTGCGGCGCAGGTAGGCCAGGGCGTCGGCCGACTGACGCCAGAGGATCTCCACCCGCGTGCCGGGGTGCAGGCGCTCGAACAGCGCCTGGTAGCGCACGCTGAGTTCCTCGGCATAGCTGGTGAGCACGACCACGGTGCCGGCGCCGATGCCGGCGCCCGGCTCGGCCCCCTGGGCCCAACCGGTGCCGCCGGCTAGGCCCGCGGCCAGGCCGCGCAGCCAGTCGCGGCGGGTCCATCGTGAGGTGGATGTCATGGGTGGCCTCCGATCAGAAACGCCCGAGCGCCGTCAGCACGAAGTTGCGACCTTCCTGCGGGTAGCCGGCCGTGGTGGCGTAGTTGCGGTCCAGCAGGTTGCGCGCGGCCAGCGAGAACTCCACCGTCGGCGTGAGCTGCAGCGCCGCCTTCAGCCCCCACAGCGGGTAGGCGCCCAAGCGGGTGTAGCCGCTGCCTGTGGCGGCGCTGGACCAACGGGCGCCGGAATATTCCAGGTTGGGCATCACGCTCAACTCGGGCGTGGGCTGCCAGCGTGCCCACAACAAGGCCTTGTTGCGCGGGGTGGTGGTCAGGCGGGCCGTGTCGTCGTTGGGGTTGTCCAGCGACGTGACCACGTAGCTGTAGTTGCCGCCCCAGGCCAGGGTGGGTGTGAGGGTGGCGCTCAACGCCAGCTCCAGGCCCCGGTAGGTGGCCTCGCCCACGTTCTGGCTCTGGCTGTAGGTGCTGCCGTTGTAGTCGATGTTGACCGACTGGATGGCGTCCTTGACCTGGCTGTGGAACAGCGTGGCCGTGCCATGCCAGCCTGGGCTCAGATCGTCTTCGATGCCCAGCTCCAGGTTGAGCGCGCGCTCGGGCTTCAGCCCCGGGTTGGAGATGGCCCCGCCGAAGCGCGAGGAAAAGCGCTCGAACATGGTGGGAAAGCGGGTACGGTCCGACGCCGAGAGATGCAGCTTGCCGCTGGCCCGGTACTGCCACAGCAGCGCGGCCTGGCCGTTGGTGGCATGGCTGTCGGCGGTGGGCTGATCGAACAGGCCGGTGCCGCTGGCGTATTCCTGGGCCTCCAGGGTCTTGCGCTGGTCGCGGCTCAGGCCCCCCACCAGTTGCCAGCCAGGGGCGAAGCGCCAGCTGTCCTCCAGCGCGACGGAATAGACATCCTCCACCGTGTTCTGCTTGGGTTCGGTGAAGTCCGTGGCGTAGGTGGTCTGCCATTCGCTGTGGTCGTCGCGCCGCCAGTGCAGCGCGGCCTTGAGCGTCTGCTGCGGCAGCACGGTGGTGCCCAGCTCGGCGCTGGCGCCCTTGGCGTTGTCGTCGTAGTGGCTGATCCAGTTCTGCGCGCCGGTCTTGACGGTGTAGGCCAGCAGGTCGTTGACGAAGGCGTTGTAGTAAAGCTTGGTCTTGAGCTCCCAACCCGATGCCAGCTCGGTGCGGGTGAGCGCATAGAGGCTCCAGGTGTCCCATTTGGGCCAGTCCCACCACTGGCTGTCCGCGGCCTCGGTCGAGCCGCTCTGGGACTTCTTGCCACTCTGGGTCACGAAGTTCAGCGAGTACTCGTCCACCGCATTGGGTGTGAGGCCGGCCTTGAGGTTGACCCGCCAGTCGCGCTTGTGGCTGTGGTCGCGGTCGCCGCCGTCCTCGTAGGCGGTGGGCAGGTAGTTGTGCGACAGCGCCCACTGGTCCACCACCCGCTGCTCGGCGCTGGCCTGCAGGTAGTAGCCTTCCTGGCGGGTGCCCACATTGGCGTACAGCGTGCTGCCGTTGTACTGGCCCGAGCCCCCCAGCAGCAGCGACGTGCGCGCCTCGGCTTCGAAGGGCTTGACCGGCTTGCGGGTCACCAGGTTGATGGCACCGCCCATGCCGTCGGGCCCGTTGAGCACCGAGACATAGCCCTTGGACACCTGGATCTCGGCCAGGTCCGGCGTGAGGAAGCGGTCGAAGTCGATGCGGTTGTCGGCCGGCAGGTACAGGCGGATGCCGTCCATCAGCAGCGGCACCTGCCAGCGGTCGAAGCCGCGCACGCTGATCAGCGCCTCGTTGCGCCGGCCCGAGCCGGCGGTGCTGGCCACGCCGGGCACCAGGTTCAGCGCATCGGCCAGGCCGTCCTTGCTGAAGTCCTGCAGTTGCTGGGCATCCAGCGTGTCGGTGGCCAGCGCCGGGCTGGCGGGCGTCTGGCCCACCACGCTGATCTGGCCCAGCGTGAAGACCGGGGTGGCGGCGTCCTGGGCCGCGGCGTGAAGACCGAAGGTCAGCGCGATGGCCGCGGCCACGGCGTTCAGGATCCTCGGGTGCTGCATGGAACTCTTCCTCTCGTGTGAAGTGTGGGGACACCGAGGAAGCGCAATATACATACCAATATAACGATCCACCTCAAGAGATCACACCAGAGGCCAGTTCTCCCTCGGAAAGACCGGCCTGCTGCTGCGTTCATGACGCCCCGGAAGGCGTTGACAACACGACATCGGGCCGGTCACGTTGTATTGTTTACAACATAGCGAACACGGATCGAAGTCCGGTCCCGCCGGGCCTGTGGTGACTCAGCGGCTCAGGCCGCGCCGCTTCTCGCGGAAGAAGGCCCAGGCCTCGTCGGCCACCTCCAGATCGCCGCTCTGGCGGCCCACCAGCAGGCTGTAGGCCGCCGAGACGCGGTGGGCCACGCTGGGCTCGACATGGCCACCGCCATCGATGCGCAGCAGCTCGATCTGCAGGCCGCCGGGCTGGGCGCCCCAGACGGTGCGCTGGGCGCGGGTGGGATCGGCCGGATCGCGGTGGGGCAAGGACTCGCTGCGCGTCGGCTCGCCGAACAGGCTGTCGCGCTCGCGCCAGCGCATCACCGTGGCCTCGGCCCCGATCACCCGGCCGCGGCGCCCTTCCTGCCGCTTGCCCACCGGGCCACCATCCCAGGGGACGATGCCGTCGGCCGTGCCGCCCACCATCAGCAGCGACAGCGGCGCCTTGATCGACGGACAGCGGCTGTCGGTGGCCATGGAGGCGCTGACCGCGGCCACGCCGGCCAAGCGGTCGCCGGCCTCCATCGCGTAGCGCAGGGCCATCATGCCGCCGTTGGACATGCCCATCAGGTAGACGCGCGCCGGGTCGGCCCCATGGTGGGCCACGGCCTCGTCGATCAGGGCGCTGATCAGGCCCACGTCGTCGGACGTGGGGTTGGTCTGGGTGTCGCGTCGGCAGTCGTTCCAGCCGGACTTCTGGTCGCCGCCGGCCAGGCCGTCAGGGGCGGCCACCAGCAGGCCCTCGCGCTGGCCGATGGCCAGCCACTGCGACAAGGGGGCGGCCGTGCGCTCCTGGGCCAGGGTCTGGGCGGCCGAGCCGCCATGGCCGTGCAGCAGGATGACCAGCGGGCGCGGGCCGGCCGGCGCATGCGCGGGCACGGCCAGCAGCACGCGGCGCGGGCCCTCGGGGCGGGGCAGGGTCAGGGCCTGCGGCGCCGGGGACGCAGCGGCTGCGGAGCTCGGGGCCGGGGATGCGGCCGCGGGCGCCCCGCTGGCCACCGTGGCCGCGGCCAGCAAGCACGCGCCCAGCAGGGCCCGTGCACCGGTCAGCCCTGTGCGCCCGCCCCATCCACGCCCGCGGGCGCCTTCACCGATCCCTTGCCTCATGCCTGCTCCGTGCGCCGCCCGGACCTGCTGCCGGCGCCGCCCGGGGCGGCGTCAGTGCGGCGGGCGGCGGTCGCGATGGTACGCGCCCGTGCCGCGGTGCAGCACGGTGTCGCCGGGCTGCAGGGCACCGGGCTCGAAGGTCTGGGCCCCGGCCACCTGCGCATACACCGGCCCGAAGTCGACCCGCGCCAGCGCCAGAAGTTCATCCAGGTCCTGCAGCACGAAGTAGCACTCCTGGAAGTCGTCGATGCGGTAGCGGGTGCGCATGACCCGCTCCAGCACGAAGCGCACGCGGTGCGGCGAGGGGTCGTCCAGGCAGAAGCGGCTTTCGCTGTAGGACGAGGCGATGCCCGCGCCGTAGAGCCGCAGGCCCTCGGGCTGTATCACCAGGCCGAACTCCACCGTGTACCAGTAGACCCGGGCCAGCTCGGCCAGCATGCCCAGGCGCTGGGCCCGCAGCCCACCCACGCCATAGGCCTGCATGTAGTCGGCCATGACCGGGTTCATCAGCATCGGCACATGGCCGAAGACGTCGTGGAAGACGTCGGGCTCCTGCAGGTAGTCAAGCTGGTCGGCCCGGCGGATGAACTGGCCGGACGGGAAGCGCCGGTGCGCCAGGTGGTCGAAGAAGACCTCGTCGGGCACCAGGCCGGGCACGGCCACCACCTGCCAGCCGGTGGCCTTCATCAGCACGTCGCTGAGGGCCTCGAAGTCGGGGATGCGGTCGGGCGCGATGGGCAGGGCGTCCAGGCCCTTGAGGAAGGCGTCGCAGGCGCGGCCGGGCAGCAGCCGGCACTGGCGTTCGAACAGGGTGGCCCAGGTGGCGTGTTCGGCCGGGGTGTAGGCCGCACAGTCCTGGGGGATGGTCCAGTCGGCGCTGTGCGGGCGGCCCGCCTCGCCGGCGGCCAGGCCGTGCAGGGTGGGCGGCTCGGGCCGCACCGGGGGGAGTTGGGTCTTCATGGCTGGCCCCCGGTCAGCGCGGCATGCACCGCGTCGATGTGGCGGGCCAGGGCCAGGTCCTTGCCGGAGACGCCGCCGGCGTCGTGGGTGGTCAGGCGCACGTCCACGCGGTTGTAGACGTTGAACCACTCCGGGTGGTGGTCGTGCCGCTCCGCATGGAGGGCGACCTGGGTCATGAAGCCGAAGGCCTGGTTGAAATCGGCAAAGCGGAGGCTGCGGCGGATGGCCAGGCCTCCCTCTTCCAGCTGCCAGTGCGGCAGTTCTTCCAGGCTCGCGCGCAGGGTAGAGGCATCGAGCTTGTCCATGCCAGCATGCTAGGTCGGCGCCAGCGGCCGACTCCTCCGGGGGAACCCTGGCGTCTGCGGCCCGGGACCGCGCTCAATGCGGGCGCAGGCGGTCGAAAGCGGCGGCCATCTCCTCGGCCGGCACCTCATGCACCGCGGCAGCGGCCAGCACGTCCTCGCCGGCCAGCCAGCGGGCCTCGGATTCGGGCGTGTCCAGCGCCAGCAGCAGGCCCTGGTTGAGCTCCACGCTGCCCCAGGGCAGGCCGGCCTCGCGCAGGGCCGATTGCAGCGCGTTCTGCACCAGCGCGCGCACCAGGTGGTGGCCGGCGCTGTAGGGCACCTCGTCGCGCGCGCCGCGGGCCGCGTCCACGCAGGCCTTCACGTCGTGCGAGGCATGGCCGCGGCAGGCCAGCGGCCGCACCTGGTAGATGACGCAGACGCCCTGGGCGATGAAGGGGCAGCGTTGGCGCAGGCCCACGCGCCGGGCCTCGTCCAGGCCCTCGGTCTGGGTGTTGGCCTCACGCAGCTGGGCCACCAGGTCGATGCCGCGGGCCTGCAGGGCCGGCTGCACCGCGCGCAGAAAGCGCGCCACCAGCATGACCTCGGGCACGGTGGCCGTCACCCGCAGGGTGCAGCAGGTGGCGCAGCCACGGTGGCAGGCCAGCGGGGGTTCGTCCTCGCACTGGATGGCCACATTGCCATGGAAGCTGTCGAAGGCCTGGACCAGCAGGGCGGGCAGCAGATCGGGCCGGCCCTGGTGCAGCGCCAGCGTGGCGTCAAAAGCCCGGTGCAGATCCTGGTAGAAGTCCTGCGGCCCGCCGGCGGCCGCGTGGGGGGTGTTCATCGACAACGCTCCGCGCGGACCCCCGTTGGCCCGCCCAAGCCGGCAAGTCTGGTGGCGCGCCCCCTGCCCCGGCTTGATCTGACGCAAGCCCCTGCGGCAGGCGGGGACGAAGCTCAGCCCGGCGTGGCGTCCTGGCCGCGGCGGTCGTGCGGCAGGCCTTCGTAGTAGGCCTTCTTCTGCTGGTACATCTGCTTGTCGGCCCGGTGCAGCGCAGCCTCCAGCCGCTCGCCCGGTCGGGAGATGGCCACCCCCACCGAAAAGGCCAGCGGCGTGCCGGCATGGAACTGGTTGTTGATGTCCACCAGGCCCTGCAGCTGGGCGATCAGCGCATCGGCCGCGGCCTGGTCGCCGCCAGGAATCAGCACGGTGAACTCGTCACCGCCGATGCGGGCCGCCGTGGACGGGGCCTCGACCGCCTGGCTCAGCACCTCACCGACGCGGCGCAGCAGGGTGTCGCCCGCGCGGTGGCCTTGCTCGTCGTTGATCTGCTTGAGGCCATTGAGGTCCAGCAGCAGCAGGGCCACCGGTTGCACGTTCTTGCGCTCCAGGCGGTTGAGTTCGTCGTCGAAGAAGGAGCGGTTGCGCAGCCGGGTCAGCGCGTCGTGCTTGCCCAGGAACTCCAGATAGGCCTCGGCCTTCTTGCGGGCGGTGATGTCGGTCAGCGAGACCTGCACCAGCGACCAGTCGTGCTCATGCCCGGGCAGCACCGCGAACTGCAGGTGCACATGCAGCATCTCGCCGTCCAGCGCGTAGTTCACCGTCTCGCGCTGCTGGTAGAGCTTGCCCTCCCAGAGTTCGATGAGCTGCTCGGTGAAGGGTCGTCGCATCTCGTCGCGGAAGATGTCGGGCAGGCGGTGCAGCAGCGTGGCCTTGTCCGGCGCGCGGAACAGGGTGAGGGTCTGCCGGTTGATGTCGACGACGCGGATCTCGGCCATGCAGCGCTCGACGAACTCGGGATGCACGTCGGTGAAGACGCGGAAATCGGTGATGCCCTGCAGCCGCACGTCGTCGATCAGGCGCTTGACGGCGCTGAAGTCCTCCACCCACAGCGAGACCGGCGAGTGCTCGAACAGGCCCTGGGCGTAGCGCTCGCTGTGCTGGCGGGCCTGCAGGGCCTGCTCGCGGGCGCTGATGTCCTCCAGCGAGAACAGCACCCGGGCCCAGTCCTGCTCATGGCCGGGCAGCACCCGCACTTGCAGCGCCACGTCCAGGCGGCGGCCGTCCAGCGTGTAGTTGACGGTCTGGCTGGTGTAGCTGAGCGCACCGGCCCAGAGCTGGGCCAATTCCTCGATGTGGTGGTCCAGCATGTCGTCGCGGAAGACGCGGCCCAGCTGGCTCAGCAGCTCGTCCTGGCTGGCCGCGCCGAACAGGTCCAGCGTGCGGCGGTTGACCCGCAGCACCCGGATGGCGCGGGTGCAGACCGCCACGCGCGAACGGTCGGCACGCAGCCAGGCGCGCAGGTCGCTCACGCCCTGGGCCCGCCACTGGGTGAACAGGGCCGCCACGCCGCTGAAATCCTCCAGCCACAGCGAAACCGGCGCCAGCTCGAACATCAGGGCGTCTTCGGGGGTGGCAACAGGCGATTCAGCAGAGGTCACGGCGAGGCATCAGCACGGTGCCGCACCGGGCTGGCGCAGCGGGCCAACAGTCTCGCATGTTCATGTGAAGGGATCGCCACCGTCCAGCGGCCGTCCCATCGCCACAAAGCCCTCCGGCAGGGCCTGCAGGCTGCGCACCGTCCGGAAGCCCAGGCGGCGGTAGAAGCCCTCGGCCCCGGGCGCCGCCACCAGGCGCAGCAGCGGCCGGTCGGTGCGGCCGTGGCTGGCCCGCCAGGCCGCCTGCACCAGGGCACGGCCCAGGCCCCGGCCCTGCCAGTCCGGCGCCACATAGAGGCTGCAGAGCTGCCAGTGCTCACGCACCAGCACCATGCCCACCACCTCGCCCTGCGGACCGCGGGCCAGCAGGTGGCAGCTGACCCCGCCGGCCTGGGCGGCATCCAGCCAGCCGTGCAGGTGGTCTTCGGCATGGGCGCGCAGCAGGGCCTGCTGGGCCCGCGTGAGGGCCGGACTGGCGGCCAGCACGGTGTCGATCAGCGCCGCCAGTGCGGCACGGTCGGCCGGCTGCGCCGGCGCCAGCGTCCAGGCGGGGGTCGAGGGCGCGGCCTCCGCCAAGGTCAGTACTGGATCTCGAACCAGTCGGGCTCCTGGGCTCGCAGCTGGTCCAGCAGCACCAGGGTGGCGGGCAACAGACCGCAGACGGCGTACCAGACGATGTCGCGGCGCTGCGGGTCGCGCTGCCGCAGGGCCTGCAGCAGCGCCCCCCAGCCGGTCCAGTCCACCTGGGGCAGGCGCAGCATGACCACCGGCGGCAGGTGGGCCAGGGTGGTGGCCACGTTGAGCAGGTGGTCCTCGATGGCGGCCAGCGTGTTGGGGCTGGCGAAAAGCTCGTCGGCCCCGCCTTCCAGGGCCACCACCAGCTTGAGCGCCTGCTGCCCGCTGGTGTGCACGATGTCGAACAGGGCCTTGGCGTACATGGGGGGCTCCGATCTCAGGACTGGGGAGGCAGGGTGGCGGTCAGGCCGCCGCTCAGGGCCTGGTGCACGGCCTGGGCGCGGCGCAGCTGGGCCGCCTCGGCATCCAGACCGGCCACCGGGGTGGCGCGGCAGGCGGCCAGCGCCCGGCGCAAGCGCTCGGCCTTGGGGTAGTCCTGCGGCCGATGGCCGGGGTAGGCCGCGAAGTCGCAGGTGCACAGCAGCAGCAGGTCCTCGAAGCGCTCGGGCCGCCCCAGCGCGTCCAGCCGTTCCAGCAGGGCCGTGATGGCGCCGGCCCGCAGGTCGCTGGCCCGGTGCACCCGCTCCATCTCGTCGATGGCCAGGCGGGCCAGGTCCAGCGTGGCCCCGGGCCAGGCCAGTCGGGTCGACAGGTCGTCCACGATCGCCTGGGCGCGCTGCTCGTGCTTGTAGTGGCTGGGCCAGATCTCGCGCGGGCTGCCAGGCTTGCCCAGGGGCACCAGCAGCGCGGCCAGGCGCACGGACAAGGGCGCGTCCGCCCGCGCGGTCTCGCTCAGCAGGGCCAGCAGGTGCTCGCCCGCATCCACCGGGGTGGGCAGGTCGCACAGCTCGGGCACGCCGAACAAGGCGTTCACCTCGGGCAGCCACTGGCGCAGCACCCCGCCCTCGCGCAAGGCCTGCACGAAATGCCCGGGCTGCGGCGCCATCAGGCCCTCGGCCAGCAGGGCCCAGCCCTGCTCGGGTGACAGGGGCTGCAGCGACAGGCCCAGCGCCACTTCGGCCCAGGCGGGTCGTTCCTGCGCGGGAATGCCGGGCGGATCCCGGTGTGCCGCAGTCAGCGCCAGACGCCACAGCAGGAAAGGCCAGGAAGAAGAGGTCATGACAGGAGCCGCCGGACCGGCGCAACGCTTCAGGTGGGAAGAAGCGGGCGTGACATGGGCAGGGTCTTCTTCTTGTCGGCTTGGCCACATTCCGCACACCGCGGCCTCGGGGGCGCCCCCGGTCCGCAGTTGCAGCAGCCACCAAGCAGAAACCGCGCCAGAAGTGAGGCTGTTCGTGGCCCGGCCGCATCACATGTGCGATGAACGCGCAGGACATCCCCCCGATAGAGGAGGCCCCCCCTGCGCAGCCCCCGTCTGACGGCCCAGACTCGGTCATGAGCCACCCCTGGGTGGCCGGCGTCCGAGACCAGGCCCTTGCAGCCGACGGTCGGCGCCGCGTCCCCCAAGACCCAGGCGCTGTGCCCAGCGCCCAAGATCCACATGCCGCGCATCGGACGACGAGCTCTGTTGGGAACCTTCGCCGTGCTGGCCACGGGCGGCGCCGTGGCCTGGTGGGAGTACCTGGGCCAGGACGACTCCCTGGCCCGCGTGCGACAAGCCGGCGTGCTGCGCGTCGGCTACGCGCTGGAAGCCCCCTATGCACTGCTCGATCCCCTGGGGCAGCCCACCGGTGAATCGCCGGAGGTAGCGCGCGCCGTGGCCCGGCATCTGGGCCTGCGCACGGCGTGGATCCTCACCAGCTTCGACCACCTCATTCCCGACCTGCTGGCCGATCGCTTCGACCTGATCGCCGCGGGCATGTTCATCACCCCGGAGCGGTCCAGCCTGCTGCGCTTTTCCCGCCCCACCCTGCGGGTACGGCCCGGTTGGCTGACCCTGTCGAGCCGGTCGCTGACCCTGGACTACTCGGCGGTCCAGCCCAGCGCCAGCTTCCGCATTGCGGTGCTGCAGGGCTCGGCCGAGGAGACGCTGTTCCGTCAACGCCGGGTGCCGGAGGCCGGCCTGCTGTCGGTGGCCGATGCCCGCAGTGGCCAGACGGCCGTGCTGCTGGGGCAGGCCAGCGCCCTGGCCCTGTCGCTGCCCACGGTGCGGGCCATGGCCCTGTCTTCGGAGGGGCGCCTGGCCGCCCGCCCCGCCATGGGCCCCGGCACGCCGACCGAGCAGGTCGCCCTGGCCCTGCGCCGGACCGACACCGCGCTGGCCGATGCCATCGACCAGGCCCTGGCCGGCTACCTGGGCAGCCCCGCTCATCTGGACCTGCTGGCCCGCTTCGGCCTGGGCCCCGAGGATCTCCCGACATCCCCATGACGTCCCTCGAACCGTCCCTGCCCTCTCGTCGCAGCACCCCCCACGACCTGGCCACCACGGCGGGGCGCCGGTGGCTGCTGGCCACCGTGCTGGGAGCGATCGCGGTCATGGTCACCCTGCTGCTGCTGGACCGCGCCCAGCAGAACGAGGCCCATCGCACCACGAACAGCCTGCTGCACATCAAGCGGGCCACCGATGATCTCTTCCTGGGCGCCATGCACCTGCGCCTGGGCGGAGCGCCGGACAGCCCCTGGCAGCAGGAGCAGGGGCGGGCCCTGTTGCGCCAGGCCCAGGAGGAGCTCGCCCCGCTGTCCCAGCTGAGCCACAGCACCGAGGAGACCCGCGCCCTGCAGGCCATCGTCGAGGAACTGCTGACCATCTGGAACAGCGGGCAGTCGGCCCAGGCCGACCAGGAACTGCAGGCCCGCCAGCTGATGCATGACCTGAGCACCCGCCTGGACACGCTCAGTGCGGAGGTGCGTGCCGCCGACGCCGAGCGCACGCTGCACCTGCGGCAGATCGGCCTGCTCTCGGTAGCCGTGGCCGGGCTGCTGTTCTGCGGCCTGTGCCTGGGTGCCCTGCGGGCCGAGCAGCGGCGGCGCGAAGCCGGACGGGCCCTGGTGCAGAGCGAGAGCCGCATGCGCTCGACCTTGTCCGCCATGGCCGAAGGCGTCTTCGTCTGCGACGCGCGAGGCCGGGTGCTCGACAGCAATCCTGCGGCCGTGCAGCTGCTGGGCCCAGCGGCCGAGCCAGGGCCCGACTCCATCCTGGCGCAGCCCGGGTTCCAGCTGGTCCAGCTGGATGGCAGTCCCCTGCCCGACGCGCTCAACCCGCTGCAGGTCTCCCTGGAAAGCGGCCAGGCCCAGCGGGACCGTCTGCTGGGCATCACCCGGCCCGGCCAGCCTCTGCGCTGGATCAGCACCAATGTAGAGCCTCTGTTCGAGCCGCACGAGCCGTTGCCCGTGGGGGCCGTGGTCTCCTTCACCGATGTGACCGAGCTGCGTCAGCAGGCCCTGCAGCTCAAGCTCCACCAGACCCACCTGGAGGACCTGGTCGCCCAGCGCACGCAGGAACTGAGCGCAGCCCTGCAGGCCAAGCTCGCACTGGAATCCTTCGCCCAGCTGATGAGCGACCACCAGCCCACGCTGCTGGCCTACTGGACGCGCGACCTGCGGCTGGCCTTTGCCAACCGGGCCTTTGCCGAGTGGTTCGGCAGTCCGCGCGACGGTCTGATCGGACGCCATTACGACGAGGTCATGGGGCCGTCGATGCGCGAGCAGCAGCAACGGCAGATCGAACGCACCCTGGCTGGCGACACCGTGCAGGACGAGCTTGATCTCACCCGCCACGATGGTCACCGTGGCCACTTCCTGGTGGTGCGGGTGCCGGACCGCCGGCCGGACATCCCCGATGCCGGCTTCATGGCCGCCTGCACAGACATCACCGAACTGACCCTGGCCCGCCAACGGGCCGAGAGCCTGGCCGAAGCCCTCAGCCGCGGCGAGCAGTTCCTGCGTCGCCTGGCTGACAGCGTGCCCAGCATGATCGCCTACTGGGACCAAAGCCAATGCTGCCGCTTCGCCAACCAGGCCTACCTGGACTGGATGGGCCGGCCGGCCGAGGCGGTGATCGGCCACACCATGCGCGAGGTGCTGGGCGAGGCGTTCCTGACCCGCAACCAATCCTTCGTCGAGGCCGCCCTGCGGGGCGAGCGCCAGGATCTGGAGCGCACCCTGACGCGCGCGGACGGCACCGCCGTCCACACCCTGGGCACCTATGTGCCGCACCGCATGAGCGACGAGGTGCGGGGCTTCATCGTGGTGGTGACCGATGTCTCACGCCTGAAGCAGACCGAGCAGGAACTGGCCCGGGCCAACCAGGCCCTGGCCCAGCGGGCCGACCAGGCCGAGGCCGCCACGCGGGCCAAGAGCGCCTTCCTGGCCAACATGAGCCACGAGATCCGCACCCCGATGAACGCCATCATCGGCCTGACCCACCTGATCGAGCGCGACCTGCAGGACACGCACCAGCGTGACCGTCTGCACCGCATCGACGTGGCGGCCCACCACCTGCTGCAGGTCATCAACGACATCCTGGACCTTTCCAAGATCGAGGCCGGCAAGCTCCAGCTCGAACAGGTGGACTTCGCGCGCGACGCCCTGATCGCCCGGGTCACCTCGGTGGTGGGCGCCGCCGCGGCGGCCAAGCGGCTCGAACTGATCGTGGACACCGACCACCTGCCCGCCCAGCTGCGTGGCGACCCCAAGCACCTGGCCCAGGCCCTGATCAACCTGCTGTCCAACGCGGTGAAGTTCACCGAGCGGGGCTGGGTTCGCCTGCGGGCCGAGCTGGAGGGCGAGGAGGATGGCGCGCTGCTGCTGCGGTTTGCGGTCACCGACACCGGCATCGGCATCGGCCTGGCCCAGCAGCGCCATCTGTTCGAGGCCTTCGAACAGGCCGACAGCTCCACCACGCGGCGCTACGGCGGCACCGGCCTGGGCCTGGCGTTGACCCGCCATCTGGCCCGCCTGATGGGTGGCGAAGCCGGCGTGGAGAGCACCGAGGGCGAGGGCAGCACCTTCTGGTTCACGGCGCGCCTGGCGCGCGCCAGCGCCCCGCTGGGCGAGCCACCGAGCCTGCCGCGCCCATCGCTGCACGCCCTGCTGGTGGACGATCTGGACGAGGCCCGCCAGGCCCTGAGCGCACAGCTCTCGCTGATGGGCTTGACGGTGGACGCAAGCACCCATGGCAGCGATGCGGTCGAGCGCGCCGTGGTGGCCATGCGGGCCGGGCAGCCCCACGACGTGCTGCTGGTGGACTGGCGCATGCCGGGGATGGACGGCATCGCCACCCTGCAGGCCCTGCGCAGTGAGATGGCCCACGCCCTGCCCCCCAGCATCCTGGTAACAGCCTTCGACGAGGACGACGCCCGGCGGGCCCTGGACGAGGCCGGGCTGCCGACCCTCGTGCTGCCCAAGCCGGTGACCCCCTCGGCCCTGCACGACACGCTGGCCCGTGCGCTCTGTGCCGAGGACATGCGCCGCCGCCTCGATCCAGCGCCAGACCGGGCCCAGCTGCTCGATCTGCTGCGTCAGCGGGCCCCGGGGTTCACCGTGCTGCTGGCCGAAGACAACGAGGTCAACCAGGAAGTGGCCACCGAGCTGCTGACCAGCGCCGGCCTGCAGGTGGACCTCGCGGCCACCGGCGCGCAGGCGGTGCACAAGGCCCTGCAAGGCGGCCATGCCCTGGTGCTGATGGACATGCAGATGCCCGAGATGGACGGGCTGGAGGCGACCCGCCGAATCCGCTCGACGCTGGGCCCCGCGCTGCCCATCATCGCCATGACGGCCAATGCCTTCGACGAGGACCGCGAGAGCTGCCTGGCCGCAGGCATGAACGATCACCTGGGCAAGCCCGTGGCCCCGGACGAGCTCTACCGCTGCCTTCTTCAGTGGCTCCCTGCGCCCCCCTCGCCCGCCGCCGGCGTCACCGGCACCACATGAAGCGGTAACAGAAGGTGATCCAAACAGGCTCATTCGCCGAGCCTGTCATCCACTGAAGAAGCCGTCCCACGAGGACGCTGCACTGCAGCATCCCGGGTGTGTCCCCTGAACACAGGACAGCCCCCCAAGCGGGGGTAGACCACAGCACGGCCCGGCGCACCTAATCTCCCCCTGTCAGCCGGAACGAGCAGAACGAGCAGCACGCGCCTTCAACTGGCTCGCCCTGCTCCAGCAGTTCTTCTGGCGGCATGCAGTACCCACCGTCCCGATCCACCGCGGCACGGCCCCGGGTCCCGGAGGCCCTGCCCATTGCCAGGAGACACAGCATGCCCAGCTACCTGCACCCTGGGGTCTACATGGAAGAGATCCCCAGTGGCGCCAAGCCGATCGAAGGGGTGTCCACCTCGATCGCCGCGCTGATCGGCGGCACCACCGAAGGCCCCATCGGCGAGCCGGTGCTGGTGCACAGCTGGGACGACTACAAGGCCCGGTTCGGCGGCATCCACAGCGAGACCGACGCCCTGGCCATCGCCGCCTTCAACTTCTTCCTCAACGGCGGGCGCGACGCCTACATCGCCCGCCTCGCCGACAACGCCCACACCGCCGCGCTGCCCGCCGGCGCCCTGCCCGGCCGCAGCGGCGGCACGGCCACCGCCACCAGCGTGCTGAGCCTGAGCGCCACCAGCGCCGGGGTCTGGGGCAACGCGCTGCGCGTGAAGGCCACGCCCGCCGCCAGTGGCGTGCGCTTCAAGCTCGACGTGCTGCTGCACGACAGCGCCAGCAACACCGACACCCTGCTGGAAAGCTTTGCCACCCTGTCGATGGACAGCTCGGACCCGGCCTACGCCCCCGTGGTGATCAACGGCGGGTCGCGCTACCTGCGGGCCGAGCTGGCCACCGAGCTCCAGAACAACCCGGGCACCTACTATCTGGCCGGCGAGAGCGTCAGCGGCGATCTCTCCGGCCTGGACTGGTCCACCGTGCTGCCCACGATGAGCCTGACGCTCAACATCGACAACCTGGGCCCGCAGACCCTCACGCTGGGCCCGGCCGCCGACGGCGCCTACAGCAGCGCCAGCGACGTGACCCAGGCCATCACCGCCAAGGTGCTGGCCCTGGGCAGTGCCTACACCGGCTTTGCCTGCACCTTCGGGGGCGACAACAAGCTGCACCTGGCCTCCGGCAGCAAGACGGCCTTCTCCGCGGTGGTGGTGCGTCCCGGCCCGCTGGCCACCCTGCTGAAGCTGGGCACGGGCAACGGCGGCACCGAACTGCACGGCGCCCGCGACGTGGTGCCGCGCGACAACGGGCTGCAGGCGTTCACGCTGGGCAGCGATGGCGACGCCCCCACGGCCGACACCTACGCCAGCTTCTTCACCCGCCTGGCCAAGGTGCGCGACGTCAACATCGTGCTGCTGCCCGGCCAGACGCTGGACCCCAGCGGCGCCGCCAACCCGGTGATCGACCAGGCCATCACCCACTGCGAGAGCACCGCCAACCGCATGCTGCTGGTGGACCCGCCGGCCGGCACCGAGCTGGACACCGCCGGCAAGGTGCAGGCCCTGAGCCCGCCCACCTCCACCTACACCGCGCTCTACTACCCCTGGGTGCGCATCGCCAACCCCTTCTACAACCGCGACACCCACCCCACCGCGTCCACCACGCTGCTGGCCGCCCCCTCGGCCTTTGCGGCCGGCATCTGGGCCCGCACCGACGGCACCCGCGGCGTCTGGAAGGCCCCGGCCGGCGTGGAAGCCACCGTGCGCGGCATGGCCGGCCTGGAGTTCCAGGTCGAGGACGGCGAGCAGGACCAGCTCAACCCCGAGGGCGTGAACTGCCTGCGCAAGCTGCCCAGCTACGGCGCGGTGCTGTGGGGCACCCGCACCCTGTCCACCAAGGCCAACCCCGAGTGGCGCTACGTGCCGGTGCGGCGCACCGCGCTCTACATCGAGAGCAGCATCTACAACGGCATCCAGTGGGCGGTGTTCGAGCCCAACGACCACCGGCTCTGGTCCTCGCTGCGCGCCAATGTCGGCGCCTTCATGGACGGCCTGTTCCGCGCCGGTGCCTTCCAGGGCCAGAAGGCCTCGGACGCCTACTTCGTGCGCTGCGGCCTGGGTGACACCATGACCCAGGACGACATCGACCGCGGCATGGTCATCGCCATCGTCGGCTTCGCCCCGCTCAAGCCGGCCGAGTTCGTGATCGTGCGCATCCAGCAGAAGGTGGGCCAGTCCTGAGGGACACGCCCCGCCGACCCCACCCGCGCCGATCCTGGCCCCTGTCCTTTCCCTGAGGAGACCCTCCCATGGCCGCTCCGATGTTCCCGGTCAACGCGCACCGGCACGACCCCTACCGCACCTTCAAGTTCCAGATCCTCATCGACGGCAAGCCCGTGGCCGGGCTCAAGAAGATGGGCGCGCTCAAGCGCAAGACCGAGGCCATCAAGTGGCGCACCGCCGGGGACCCGAGCAAGGAACGCATCCTGCCCGGCGGCACCAGCTACGAGCCCGTCACGCTGGAGCAGGGCCTGTCGCACGACCCGGTGTTCGAGGGCTGGGCCAACCTGGTCAACAACGTCGAGGGCGACGCGGCCATGTCCCTGAAGAACTTCCGCAAGGACATCGTCATCAACGTGCTGAACCTGCAGGGCCAGGTCGCGCTGTCCTACAAGCTCTTCCGCGCCTGGGTGTCCGAGTACCAGGCCCTGCCCGAGCTGGACGCCGGCGCGATGAACACCGTGGGCATCCAGACCCTCACGCTGCAGCACGAAGGTTGGCAGCGTGACACCGCGGTGGCCGAGCCGGTCGAGAGCTGAGCCCCCGGACCCGACCGTCTCCCGTCATGAATGCGCTGGCTGCCCCCACCGATCTCCCGCCGCTGCCTGGCGGGCTGGTCGAGCACGGCCAGCGCCGGCGGGACTGGGCCTTCCATCCGCTCACCGGGGCGCTGGAGCTGGCCCTGGCCGAGGCGAGTGAAGGTGCCCAGGACACCCCCGGCGCCGTGACCGCGGTGCTCAGCCAGGCCCTGGCCCGGCTGGCGGGCGAATCGCCCCTGCCTGGCCGGGTGGCGGCCCTGTGCCTGGCCGACCGCCAGTTCCTGATGCGCCAGCTCGCCCAGCACCTGGACGAGGACCTCGGCGCACCCACCCCGCAGTGGCTCAGCAGCCGCTGCCCGGCCTGCGGCGCGCGCTTCGACTTCGCGCTGGACACGGCCGCCCTGCCCGTCACCGAGGCCGGCCCCGGCTACCCCTGGGCCGAACTGACCGGCGAGGACGGCGTATTGCGGCGCTTTCGCCTGCCGGTGGGCGCCGACCTGTCGGAGCTGGCCCGCCAACCCGACGACACGGTCGAAGCCTGGCTGCTGCGGCGCCTGGCCGAAGCGCCCGACACCCTGCCCCTGCACGACCCCGCGCAGATCGGCGCCTGGGCGGCGCGGGTCGAAGCCGCGCTGGACGCCATCGCCCCGGCCCTGGTGCTGCAGGTGCAGGCCGCCTGCCCCGAATGCGGCACCGCCCATGCGGTCGACCTGGACCCCTACGGCGCTCTGCGCCAAGCGCCCGACGCCCTGCTGCTGCAGGTGCACCGCCTGGCCTGGCACTACCACTGGTCGGAGGCCGAGATCCTGGCCCTGCCCCGGCCGCGCCGCCTGCGCTATCTGCAGCTGATCGACCAGACCCGCGGCCTGTCGGCCTGAGGGCACGCACCATGGGTCTCTTCCACGACACCCTGCGCGACGCGCGCCGCCCCCTGTCCACCGACCGGGGCGGCTGGGTGCGCCGCGCGGCCGCACTGCCCGAGGGCGAAACGCCCGAGGAGTCCCCCATCGAACCGCCGGCCCCGCCCGAGGGCGGCCTGCAGACGGTGTTCCGGTTTCAGAAGGCGGGGGCTGCCGTGGCTGCGGCAGACCTCCGGGAGGCGTCACACCAGAAAGCGGATGGAAAACCGCCGACTGGCGACCCCTGGTCGGCAGGCACCGAGGTGGGCACACCGAGGTCGTCTGCAATGCATTCCGTGAAGGATGAACAAAGTGAAAGCACCCTGGAAACAGGGATGACCGCATTGCCACGAGAGTCTGATGTGACGGATGCCCGTGCAGGGTCCGCAGTTCACGGTCGCCGGTCATCCTGGATGTCCGGTCCGAGGTCTGAGGTCTCCCCTGCGTCGACGAGCCTCTCTGAAGCAGAAGCATCGCCAATGAAGTCGAGCAGACATGATGTGTCGGACTTGAGCCGGGTTCCGGGTCGGGGCGCCCCTTCTGAATTCATCTCGGCATCCGAGGCCCCGCCGGATGCCACCACCCCGGCGGGGCCCATCCCCGCGCAGGCCTGGCTCGCGGCACGGCAGCAGCGCACGCGTGCCGCCTGGGCCGAGCTGCAGCAGGAGCGGGGTGGCCCCCTCCGCACCGAGGGCCTCGATGGTCCTGGCGCCGCGCACGCAGCCCGCATCGCCACGACAGACGTGGCGCCCTCCCCGGAGGCCACCGCCCACGCGGCCGGGGCGGGCCAACCGACAGCCCCGTGGCCGGTCACGCCGCAGGCACTGAAGGACATGCCGACGATGACGGACCGCCAACGGCCCACCGGCCCAGGCGCCAGTTCGGCGGCGGCCACTTCAGCGGCCCGCAGCGCAGTGCCGCCCGCCCCCGCCACGCTGCACATCGGCCGCATCGACATCACGGTGCAGGGCCCCGCCGCGGGTGCGCCCGCCCGCAGCCCTGCCTCCGTGGCGGACAGCGCCTACCTGAGCCGCCACTACCTGCGGCGGCTCTGAGACCGAGGACGCGACGATGGCACTGGCCACCTCCCCGCTGTCCCTGGTCTGCAAGGCCTGGCGCGCCCACCTGGACAGCGCGCTCAACGGCCCGGACCGCAGCAAGGTCAACGTCGTGCTGGGCACGCCCGCCGGTGCGGCCAGCGCCGCGGGCGACGGCAGCCCGCACCACCAGGTCAACCTCTTCTTCTACCGCTTCGAGCCGGCCGGCCTCTTCCCCGACACGCTGCCCGGCGACACCGCCTGGGTGCGCGGCTTCTGCCTGGTCACGCCCTTCGCGGTGGGCGAGGACTCGGTGGGCGAAGGCGAAAACGACCTGCGCCTGCTGGGCGAAGTGCTGCGCCTGGCCCACGAGCAGCCGATGCTGCAGGTGCCGGTGGACGACACCGTCGTGCAGCTGCAGGTCATGCTGCAGCCCCTGGGCCTGGACGCGCTCAACCAGCTCTGGTCCACCCAGGGCGACGCGGTCTACCGCCCCTCGGCCCTGTTCGAGGTCTCGCTGCTGCCCGTCATCCCGGCCCAGCCCACCCTGGCCGGCCCCTGGGCCGGCGCCCTGGGCCTGGGCGTGCAGGCGCCCCTGACGGCAGAGACCGCCGTTCCCAGCGCCCGCGGCCCCGCCGTGCCAGCCATGGTGCCGGACCTGCGTCAGTCCGACTGGGCCCCCGCCCTGGCCTGGGTGCAGGACGGGCAGTGCGCACTCAGCCTGGGCTTCGTCGTCGGCAGCCCGGCGCTGGCGGCCTTCACCCCGCAGCTGTGGCTGGCCGGCCAGCCCGGCATGCCGGTGACGCTGCACTGGCAGCACTGGAGCCGGACCCAGGGCTGGGTGGACCACCCGGCCGTCACCGAGGCCCGCATCGCCAGCCCCGGCATCTGGCCCGAGCAGGCCGCCGGCGCGCCGCTGCTGGCCCTGCCGCTGCCGGACACCAGCCAGCCCGGCCAGTGGGCCCTGCATGCCGAACGCACCTGGCTGCGGCCGGCCGACGGCGCGCCGCTGACGCTGCGCTCCAACCCGCTGCTGATCAGCCTCTCGGCGGCTTGAGCGGAGTCCGACCATGAACGCCCCGCGCCCCGACCTGCCCCTGCTGGCCGTGCTGGACCCGGAATGGCAGCGCCTGGACACGCTGGTGGCCTGCCTGTCGCGCCAGCGCGCCGGCCAGACCCTGGGTGAGGCCGAGCTGGCCCCGCTGCGCGCCCAGCAGGCCCAGGTGGATGCGCTGCGCGCGCCCGACGGCCCCTGGGCCGCCCTGCTGGGCCACACCCTGGAGCCGGTGGCGCTGGACGCCCTGGTCTGCGCTCTGGCCCCCGAGCTGGAGCCGCGACTGGGCTGGGCCTTCCAGGGCCTGCAGCCCGGCGCCACCCAGCCCTGGGCCAGCCGCGCCCTGGTGCAGGAGCTGCTGGCCCTGGACGCCAGCCAGGCCGAATGGCTGCGCCGCGCCCTGGCCCCCGAGGCCCCGCTGCGCCGCCTGGGCTGGCTGCGGCTGGAGGCGGACGACCCCTACCAGCCGCTGCGCGCCGCGCCGGCCCTGCTGGCCCGGGTCTGCGGCCGGCCGGCCGAGCCCACGCCCCCGCCCGGCGCCAGCCCGGTGCCCGGCCACGCCGGCTGGGACGACCTGGTGCTGCCGGCCAGCCGCCTGGCCATGCTGCAGGAGTTCCTGCTGTGGATCACCCAGCGCGACACCGTGGTGGGCCGCTGGGGGGGCCGGGCCCGCGGCGGGCCGGTGGCCCTGTTCGCCGGCCCCTCGGGCACCGGCAAGACCCTGGCCGCCAGCGTCATCGCCAGCGCCCTGGGCTGGCGCCTGTACCGGGTGGACCTGGGCCGCCTGGTCAGCAAGTACGTGGGCGAGACCGAGCAGAACCTCAACCGCCTGTTCGACGCCGCCGAGGGCCAGGCCATGGTGCTGCAGTTCGACGAGGCCGATGCGCTGTTCGCCAAGCGCGGCGAGGTGAAGGAGGCGCGCGACCGCTACGCCAACCTGGAGGTCAGCCACCTGCTGACCCGCATCGAGGCCCACGACGGCCCCTGCATCCTGACCACCAACCTGCGCAAGCAGCTGGATCCGGCCTTCACCCGCCGCTTCCAGATGGTGGTGGAGTTCCCCCGGCCCGATGCGCCGGCGCGCGCCGAGCTGTGGCGCCGGCTGCTGCCGCCGCAGGCCCCGCGCAGCGCCGACCTGGACCCGGCCCTGCTGGGCGAGGCCGTGGCGCTCAGTGGCGGGAGCATCCGCAACGCGGCCCTGCACGCGGCCTTCCTGGCCGCCGCCCAGGGCCAACCCATCGGCCTGGGCCAGGTGGCACATGCCGTCTGGCGCGAGCTGGCCAAGGAGGGGCGCGAACTCTCGCCGCAGGACCTGGGCCCGCTGGCCCGCCACCTGCCCCCGGAGCTGCGCGATGAGGCTTGAGATCGACCACCTGGCGCTGCAGCTGCCCGCTGGCTTCGAGGCCCGCGCGCCGCGCATCGCCCGCCTGCTGGGCGAGGCCCTGGCCCGGCCCGAGCACCTGGGCGGCCTGACCCTGGCGCGCGACGCGGCCCTGCCTGCCCTGCGGCTGCCCGCCCTGCCGGTGCAGGCGGGGCACAGTGACGCCGCCATTGCCCAGCGCCTGGCGCAGGCCGTCACGGCCCAGGTGCACACCGCCCTGGCAGCCTCATCCCCTGCGGGCGGCCCCGCCCGCTGACCCGGAGCCCGCCCCATGCCCCTGCTCTCCCCCACCCGCGGCTTCCTGGTCGAGTACGCACTGGCCCTGCCCCCGCTGGTGCTGGCCTTCGACTTCAACCCGCAGACGCTGACCCGCAACCGCAGCGTCACGCTGACCCTGGGCAGCACCCCGGCCACCCGCGGCGGCTACGACTTCGCCCTGCCCACCGAAACTGCCCGTGTGGCCCAGGGCGTGGCGGTGGAACCCGAGAGCTTCGACCTGGAGATCCTGCTGGACGCCACCGACCGGCTCAACGACGGCGAGCCCATCGCCACCGAGTTCGGCATCCAGCCCGAGCTGGACACCCTGCGCAGCATGGTCGAGCCCAAGACCCAGGGCCCCGGCGGCCTGCAGGTGCTGGCCAGCCTGGGCCTGGGCGGGCAGCGCGCCTTCCAGCGCGCCCAATGCGCCTCGGTGCTGCTGTGGGTCTGGGGCCGGCACATCCTGCCGGTCTTCCTCAAGAGCATCGAGGTCACCGAATCGGCCCACCTGCCCAACCTGGTGCCCTACCGCGCCACGCTCAAGCTGGGCCTGCAGGTGATCGAGGGCAACAACCCCTTCTACCAGGCCGAGAAGCTGCAGCAGTTCATCGGCTCGGGCCTGAACACCGGCCGCACCGCCGGCGCCGCCATCGGAGGGCTGTTCTGATGTTCCTGAAACACTCCCGCTACCAGGACGCCCGCCGCTTCGAGCCCGCGGCCGACGGCAGCCTGCGCTGCAAGGGCACCCGCGCCCGCGAGATCGGCCCGGCCCCCGGCGTGATCGAGCATGTGGTGCGCGAGGGCGACCGCCTGGACCTGCTGGCCGGCCATTACTACAACGACCCGCGGCTGTGGTGGCGCATCCTGGATGCCAACCCCGATTTGGACGACGCCGCGGTGCTGTCCATGGCCGCCCGCGCCGGCGAGGTCATCCTGATCCCGCGGGCGCGGGACTGAGGGCGGGAACGGAGCCGGCCATGCTGCTCGACTTTCTCTCCGCCAAGGAACGCGCGCCCGCCGAGTGCCTGGTCAAGGTGAACGGCCAGGAGATCAGCGCGCTCTACCCCTTCCTGCTGGAGATCACGGTGCAGTGCGGCCGCGCCGAGGCCGCCACCGCCTCGCTCACCTTCGAGACCCGGCGCGACGAGCTGGGCCGCTGGACGGTGCAGGACGCCGAGCTGCTGACGCCCTGGGCCCCGGTGGAGATCCACGCCGCCTTTGGCCACCGCACCGAGGAGGTCATGCGCGGCTACATCCGCGAGGTCAAGCTCGACACGCCGCAGGACGCCGGCGCCGCCCAGGTGCGGGTGGAATGCCAGGACGACTCCATCCGCCTGGACCGCGAACACCACCGCAAGACCTGGGGCAGCAGCACCCTGCCCAGCAGCGATCGCCTGCTGCTCATGGAGATCCTCTCCGGCTACGGTCTCCTGCCCCACCCGGACACCAAGGGCGGACAGGACCGGCTGGTGGGCATCGCCCAGGACGACACCGACATCAAGTTCCTGAAGTCGCGCGCCGAGTTCAACGGCTACGAGCTGATCTTCCGCGAAGGCCTGGTGTACTTCGGCCCGATGCGGCTGGAGGCCGACCCGCAGGACACGCTGCTGGTCTACGCCGGCGCCGACACCAACTGCCTGTCGCTGACCGCCCAGGTCAACGGCCACCAGGCCGACGCGGTGGCCTACGACGCGCCGGCCGAGAGCGGCGACAGCGTGAGCCCCACCACGGTGGACCCGAGCCTGCCGCTGCTGGGCCGCCGGCGGGCCGACAGCCGCGCCGCCGGGCTGGAGCCCTTCGTCTGGCGGCTGCAGGCCGAGGCGGGGGCCGACGCCAACCGCCTGCAGGCCCTGGCGCAGCAGAAGGCCAACGAACTCGACATCCAGCGCGTGCATGCCGAAGGCGAGCTCGACGGCACGCTCTACGGCCATGTGCTGCAGGCCGGCCTGCCGGTGGGGGTGGACGGGCTGGGCGACTGGCTCTCGGGCACCTACTACGTGGACACCGTGACCCACACCTTCAACGCCCAGGGCTACCGCCAGCGCTTCACGCTGCTGCGCAACGCGCTGGGCGACAACCTCGGTGCGCTGCCCGGCCTGGGCGGCGTGCTGGCCGGGGTGCTGTGATGCAAGACGCGCTGCTGCAACAGATCGCCCAGCGGGACGCCCAGCGCCGCGCCTGGGGCAAGTACCGCGGCTTCGTGGTGGACAACCAGGACCCGCAGAAGATGGCCCGCGTGAAGCTGCGCGTGCCGGCCCTGCTGGGCGAGGCCGAGACCGACTGGGCCCTGCCCTGCCTGCCCTGCGGCGGCCTGGCCAACCAGGGCTTCTTCGCCGTACCCCAGGTGGGCGCCCAGCTCTGGGTGGAGTTCGAAGGCGGCAGCCTGGACCACCCGATCTGGACCGGCACCTTCTGGCAGGCTGCGGGCGACATCCCGCAAGAAGTGCAGGACCCGCCCACCACCACGCTGCTGCGCAGCCCCCAGGGCCACACCCTGCTGCTGGAGGACAAGTCCGGCGACGAGGACGTGCTGCTGGCCCACCTGGGCGGCGCCCAGCTGGAGATGAACAAGGACGGCAACCTGGCCCTGACCGACCAGGCCGGCGCCACGCTGACGCTGGACGCCAAGAACGGCAAGGTGGTGCTGCAGGACGCCAACGGCAACACCCTGACCCTGGACAGCAGCGGCGCCAAGCTGGAGGACGCCAACGGCAACACCGTCGAGATGAGCGCCTCGGGCGTCAAGGTCAGCTCCAGCGCCGTCGTCACGCTGGAGGCCAACCAGGTCACGCTCGGTGGCTCGGGCGGTGAGCCCGTCATCAAGGGCACCAGCTTCCTCACCCTGTTCGCCACCCATGTGCACCCCACCGCGATGGGTCCCTCGGGCCCGCCCATCCCGCAGGGCGAGATGAGCAGCCTGTCCACCAAGGTGATGACCGCCTGAGCGGCGGCACCGCAGCACCCCAGGAGACACCCACCATGGCCCGCCGACTGGTCGACCCACCTTACCTGGCCTTCCCGCTGAGGGTGGGCACGGCCGGCCCCGTGCTGGCCGACCGCAGCGCCCACATCCGCCACCAGATCGAGCAGGTGCTGTTCACGCTGCCGGGCGAGCGGGTATTCCGGCCCGAGTTCGGCGCCGGGGTGAAGGCCTTGGTCTTCGAGCCCAACGACTCGCCGATGTGGCAGGTCACGCGGCGGCGCCTGCTCGCCTCGCTGGCCGAGGCCCTGCATGGCGAGGTCGATCCGCGCAGTCTGGAGGTCGAGGTCGACGGCGAGGACGCCACGCTGCAGATCCGGGTGGCCTACACGCTGGCGGCCATCGGCCACCGCGACAGCCAGACTTTCACATTGGGAGGAGTCTGAAATGCCCCCACGCTCACTGCGTTCGCTGCCCCCCGAGGGGGCGCTCAGTCCCTTCGGAACGGCCGTGCGGGACTGACATGGCCCAGGACCCGACCCCCGTCGTGCAGTACGGCCTGGGCTGCTGCCCGGATTGCGGCCAGCGCCAGGTGGACCTGCCGGACCTGCTGCCCGCGCTGGGCGACGACTTCGACTGGGACCAGCGCGACTACGACGGCTTTCGCCTGTTCATGCTGCAGGAGCTGGCCGCGCGCTACCCCGAGCGCAGCCGCTGGACCCCGGCCGATGTGGAGGTGGCCCTGGTGGAGGTGCTGGCCTGTGCGCTGGACCAGCTCTCCGACGCCATGGACCGCGCCGCCGCCGAGGGCTGGCTGGAAACCGCCCGCCAACCCGCCTCGGTGAGGCGCTGGTTGAGCCTGATCGGCGATGACGTGCTGGGCCGGGCCCAGCGCCTGGGCCTGCCGCCCTTCGACGCCCCGCCGGCCGCGGGCGACACCCGCAGCGACGCCCAGCGCTTCGACGCCTGGTGGCTGGACCACCCGGAGAAGATGGACCAGGCCCGGCTGGACGGCCCGCGCGCGGTGCACGACCAGCACCGCATGGTCACGGTGGACGACTACGCCGCCCGCCTGGAGGACCACCCCCTGGTGCTGCGCGCCCATGCCTGGGAGCGCTGGGACGGCAGCTGGACCACCGTGCACGTGGCCGTGGTGCCCTGGGCCCTGCTGGACCTGGACGAGCCCATCGACAAGGGCGTGGCCACCGATGCGCTCAACGACGCGGTCTGGGCCGAGACGGTGGCCTTCCACGCCGAGCTGGGCCTGGCCCTGCCCGCGCGGGCACTGCGGCCCAGCGTGCGCAGCGTGCTCTACCCCTACCTGGAGGACTGGCGCATGGTGGGCCAGGAGGTGGTGCTGGAACGCGCGGTGGAGGTGGGCATCGTGCTGGGCCTGGCCATCCAGGTCGACCCGGACTACTTCCAGTCCGAGCTGCGGCGCGCGGTGGAGCGGGCCCTGGGCACCGGCCCGGGCGGCTTCTTCGCGCCGGGCCGGCTGCGCTTTGGCGAGGACCTCTGGGCCAGCGACCTCTACCAGGTGCTGATGGCCCTGGACGGAGTACAGAACGTCTGCATCAACCGCTTCAAGCGCCTGGGCGACCGCTACCCCGACGAATCGGCCAGCGGCCGCATCGCGCTGGAGGGGCTGGAGATCGCCGTCTGCGACAACCTGCCCAACCGGCCGCAGCGCGGCTTCTACACACTGCGCCTGAACGGCGGGCGCAAGGGCTGAGGCCATGACCCCGAACCCCCTGCCCCCGGACCTGACCCGCTGGAACCGCGCTGGCCTCTCGCGCTTCGACTACCTGGACGGCCACGGTGCCGCCTGGCTGGAACGGCTGCGCCACGACCTGGCCCAGGCCTTCCCCGCCTGGCCGGTGTGGGCCCAGCTGCCCGCGCCACCGGCCGACCCGTCCACCGAGACCGAGGACGAACGGCTGCAGCGCCTGGCCGCGCTCTACGCCGCCGACCCCGACGACCTGCTCTGGCAGCTGGTGCGGCAGTTCGCCCGCTCGGCCCATGTGCTGGGCGTGCACCTGGACGCCCAGGCCAACGAGGGCTATCTGCGCACAGCCAGCCAGTGGGACAGCCTGCGCCGCCTGCTGGCGGTGCTGGACGAGGCGCCGCGCCCGCCGGCCTCGGCCGCCACCCCGCTGGCCCTGCAGCTCAAGCCCGGCCTGGTCGGCACGGTGGCCGCCGGCCTGCAGGTGCAGCACCTGCCCGCCAGCGGCGCCCCGCGGGTCTTCGAGACCCTGGCCGACCTGGCCGCCGACGCCGCCTTCAACACCCTCTACGCCCGCGACCACCTGGCCAACCCGGCCTGGCTGGCCGGCAGCACGCTGGAGCTGGACCGCGGCGTGGACGAGCTCAAGGCCGGCGAGCCACTGGTGCTGGAGGACACGCAGCTCCATCGCCTGTCGGCCCATCGCATCGAAGGCGTGTTCACCCTGCCCGACGGGCGCAGCCGCGTGAGCATCAGCCCGGCCGTGCCCAAGACCGCGGCCCTGCACTTCACGGCCGGCCACACCCTCGTCCACCTGCTACCCAAGGACCGGCTGGCCCCGCGCGGCCCGGCCAGCGAAGGCGTGGCCGAGGCCGGCCACAGCCTGCAGCTGGCCGTGCCCTCGGGCACCCTGGCCCCGGGCGACCTGGTGCTGGTGCGCGCGGTGGACGACAAGCCCCGCTACCGCCGCATCAAGGCCGTGCACGACGACCGCCTGGTCTTCACCCAGGCCCTGGGCGCGCTGCGCCTGCTGGGTGCCACGGTGGACCGGCCCGTCACCGTGCCGCTGACCGACATGGCCGAAGCCACCCGCCGCCGCACCGTGCAGGAAGACGGCACGGTGGTGCTGCTGGTCTATGCGGCGGGCGACTGGTCGCGCCTGGCCGGGCAATGGCTCTCGCATGCCTGCCAGCTGCAGAGCGGCCCGCAGACCCGCGAGGTCTGGCCCACCTACCGTTGCCTGCACGCCAAGTACGTGCCGGTGGACACCAGCCGCGAGCGCCTGCAGACCGACGACCGGCCGGGCTACACCGCCCTGAGCGTGACCTGGCACCCCGACACCGACGATGTGCCCGGCGACGCCAAGCTCGAGCTCCTCAACCCCCAGACCCTGCTGGCCCCGCCGCCCGGTGCCGGCGCCTGGGCGGTGGACAGCTTCCTGAACGCCAGCGTGCAGGGCCATCTGCCCCCCGCGCTGCTGACCAGCGCCAGCAAGCAGGCCGCCGCCGGCGACCTGGCGGTGGTGATGCGCGCCGGCCAGCTGGCCTGGGCCCGGCTGGCCAGCGTGGCCGCCGACCCGGACCGGCCCCAGGCCACGCTGACTGCGGAGAAGACCTGGGAGGACCGCGGCGGCGGCCCCTGGTTCCTCAGCCGCAGCACGGTGTTCGCCCACTTCAAGCTGCAGGCCCGGGTGCAGGATTGGCAGCGCAACACCACGCCGCTGAGCGGCACCTGGCTGGACACCGAGCCCCTGCCACCCGGCCTGCCCCTGCACCGCCGGGTGGTGGTGACCAACGGCAGCGCCGCCGTGGCCACCACGGTCGAGGAGATCACCCCCGATGGCCAGCGCCTGCGCCTGGCCGACGCCCTGCCGACCGGCAGCACCGCCGGCAACCTGGTCGTCTACGCCAATGTGGTGGAGACCGGCCATGGCGTGGCCCGTCCCGAGCGCGTGCTGGGCAGCGGCGACGCCACCCGCAACCTGCAGCAGTTCACGCTGGCGGTGGCCGAGGTGAGTTGGGTGGCCGACCCGCTGATGGCCGCTGGCGTGCGGGCCGACCTGCAGCTCTCCGTGGCGGGCGAGACCTGGCAGCCCATCGCCAACCTCAAGGACGCCGGCCCGGCCGAGGCCCGCTACCAGGTGCGGCTGGACCAGGACGGCTTTCTGAGCCTGCAGTTCGGCGATGGCCGCCACGGCCGGCGCCTGCCCAGCGGGGCCAACAATGTGCGGGTGCGCTACCGCCAGGGCGTGGGCCTGGCGGGCAACCTACCGGCCGGCGCCCTGGCCCAGCTGGTCAAGCCCCACCCGCTGATCGATGGCCTGGTGCAGGCCCTGCCCAGCAGCGGCGGGGCCGACCGCGAGGCCCCCGAGGACCTGCGCCAGCGCGGCCCCTCCACCCTGCTGGCCCTGGACCGAGCCGTTTCGCTGGACGACTTCGCCCAGCTGGCGCGCGGCCATGCCAGCGTCTGGCAGGCGGCGAGCTTTCGCCTGCCGCCCGGGCGCGGGCGCAGCGAACGCATCGAGCTGGTGGTGATGGCCGCCGGCGGCGAGCCGCCCACGCCGGCCCTGGCCGCCGAGCTGCAGGCCTTTCTGGCCGCCCGCGCCCTGCCCGGCGTGGCCCTGAACGTCAGCGGCGTGCAGACCCAGCGCTTCGGCCTGGACGTCACCGTGCGGGTGCGCAGCGACGCCTTCGACCCCGAGGCCGTCAAGGCCGCCGTGCGCGCCGCGCTGGGCGAGGCCTTCTCGCCGCGCCGACGCGCCCTGGGCCAGCCGCTCTACCGCGGCGAGGTCTACCAGGTGGTCGAGTCGGTGACCGGCGTGGAGAACGCCGATGCGCTGATCACCGTGGACGCCGCCACCCGCGCCGCGCTGGACCGGGTGGTCGAGGTGGGCGGCGTGCCCATGGTGGTCACGCCCACCCCGCGCCAGTGCCTGCTGCTGGACCTGGCCGCCCTGACGCTGCAACACCAGGAGTACAGCCTGTGAGCGATCCCACCTCCGATCCCCGCTACGCCGAGCTGCTGCGCGCCTGGCTGCCCGCCGTCTGGCGCGAACGCGACGCCGAGACCGCCGACAGCAGCGGCCAAGGCGACCTGGACAAGCTGCTGGGCGCCTTCGGCGGCCTGCTCGATGCCTTCCGGGCCACCATCGCCCAGCGCCGGGTCGACCCCTTCCCCGATGCCCAGGCCGATGGCCGGCACTGCCAGCCCTGGCTGCTGCCCTACATCGCCGACCTGCTGGACGTGCGCCTGGTCTCGCCGGACGAGGCCGGGCGCCGGGCCGAGCTGGCCTCGGCCGTGGCCTGGCGCCAGCGCAAGGGCACCCGGGTGGCGGTGGAGCAGATCGCCGAGGCGGTGGGCCAGTTCGAGGTGGAGGTGCACGAGGGCTGGAAGCGCGTGGCCCTGACCCCGCGGGTGGACCGCCCGCTGCTGCCCGAAAGCAGCTATGGCGAGGCCCCCGTGCCCGAACCCGCCACGCCCGCGCTGCGCGCCGGCCACCCGGGCCTGCCCGCCACCACGCCGGACCTTCGCCAGGGCTCGCGCGCGCTGCGCTGCGGCCCCGATCACCCGGCCGCCCACACCAGCACCTTTGGTGGGCAAAGCGCCAGCTGGTGGCAGGCCCACCGCCACGGCGTGCCCTGCCTGCCCGGCAGCTACCAGGATGTCTCGCGCCGCACGGTGGACCTGCGCCGTCCGCCGGGTGATCCCGAGCTGGGCATCGGCCCCTACCACCCGCGCCGCGTGCCGCTGTTCCTGCCGCCGCCCGAGGGCCACTGCTCGGCCCATGCGCTGAGCCTGAACTGGCCACCGGCGGCCAGCTGGGACGGCTTCACGCACGAGAAGCTGCGCTACCGCCGCGAAGAGGGCTACCGCTGGAACGGCGAGACGGTGGTGCGCCACGTCTGGACCGGGCTGGACGGCGTGCCCGTCAAGCTGCGCGGCGTGATGCAACTGGACGAGCGCGCGGTCTACCGCTTCGAGAACCTCTGGCTGGACAACCAGCTCAAGGTCAGCCAGGGCGCGGTGGAGCTGGACCACTGCGCCGCCCGCCAGTTGCACATCGGCACCGCCGAGCGCCTGGCCCCGGTGGTGGATGCCCGCGCCAGCCTGCTGCGCAAGCTGGAAGCCGCCCGCGGCCTGGTGCAGCTGGAGTACGTGACCGTGCTGGACACCCTGCTGGCCGAGCGCCTGAACGCCAGCGACTGCATCCTGATGCCGCCGCTGCGCAAGGACCTGGCGGACAACGACGTGCCCGAGGCCGGCTGCGTGCGCCACAGCCGGCTGGGGTACCTGCCGCTGGACGCGGACCCGCTGGACCCCGAGAGCCCCAACGACCCGAACTGGCTGGCCCAGGGCCTGCGCTCGGCCCTGTGCGCCATCCGCACGAACTGCACCACCGCCCACCCGGTCTTTCTGAACACCCACTTCGGCCAGCCCGGCTGCGGTGTGCTGCACCCGGCCTCGCCGGCGGCCATCCAGGGCGGGGCCGAGGACGGCGGCGAGCTGGGGGCGTACCACGAAGACCGCCATGTGCTGCGCCGCCGCGCCGTGCTCGACAAGCTCGCCGAGGTGCTGCCCGCCGGCACCGAGGCCCTGCTGATCCTCGACCCCACGCTGGCCTGCCTGCCCCCGCAGGGCCATTGAACGCAGCCGCCCCACCGCAGGGAACGAACACCATGACCACCCAGATCTCCCGAGACAGCTTCGCCCCGGAGCAGCGCTACTCCGGCCTCTACCTGCAACAGGGCCGGATGATCCTGGACGCCGACTGGAACGAGCTCAGCGACCTGCAGAAGAACCGGCTGGCCGAGGCCCTGCGCGACGCCATCGCCAGCGGCGCCCCGCGCAGCGGCGGCCTGGCCCTGGTGGCCGACGCCAGCGACGGCGGCAAGGTCAAGGTGCAGCCCGGCGTGCTGTACGTGGACGGGGTTCTGGCGCGCTTCCCCGGCAGTGCCCTGACCGCCCTGACGGCCCAGCCCGACTATCCCTGGGCCGGCCCCTACCCGGGCAAGAAGCTGGTGCTCTATGCCGATGTGTGGGACCGTCCGGTCACCGCGCTGGAGCGGCCCGAGCTGATGGACCCGGCCCTGCACGGGGCCGACACCGCCACCCGCAGCCAGACCCTGCTGCAGGTCAAGTGGTGCGCCAACACGCTGGACCCGCTGGACCCGGCCGTCAACCCGCCGATGGGCAACGGCCTGGCCACGCTGACCCTGCGCAAGATCGACAGCGGCGGCGATCCCTGCAACCCCTGCGCCGCCCAGGTGGCGGTGAACGACCGGCTGGGCAACTACCTCTTCCGCGTCGAGGTGCACGATGTGGACCCGGGCGCCAAGACGGTGACGCTGAAGTGGTCACGCGACAACGGCGCCGAGGCCTGCGCCAGCGCCACGCCGCCGCCCGGCTTCGACCAGGGCGACTGGGTCTGGGAGTACTTCGACACCGACACCGAGCGCCTGCTGGGCCTGCACCTGGGCGGCGCCACGCCCAAGCTGCGCGGGCTGATCCGCGAGGCCTGGAACGTGCCCACCGGCGCCAACGAACCCCAGGCCTTCGCCCGCCAGTGGGACGGCTACGGCATCTTCCGCACCGACACCGGCGCCCTGGTCAAGGGCCGCGACCGCGGCGTGACCCTGGCCACCGCGGCGGCGGACGACCCGGCCCACGGCAGCTGCTGGGTGGTGGGCAACGACCTGCTGGTCAACCTCGAGAACCTGGCCCTGCGCCTGAGCGTCAAAGGACGCCAGTTCGTGCCCGGCGACCACTGGCTGGCCACCATCCGCGAGGCGGTGCAGGCCAGCGGCGACGTGGTGCTCCACCAGGCCCCGCCGCACGGCGTGCGCCACCACTTCCTGCGCCTGGGCACCCTGCTGGACGACGGCAGCCTGCAGCCACCCACCGACGCCGAACGCCGGCGCCTGGCCTTCCCGCCGCTGAGCGACCTGCGCGCCGCCGACGTGGGCTTCACCGAGCAGTGCAACACCCTGTTCCACGGCGCGCAGAACGTGCAGCAGGCCCTGGACGCGCTGTGCAACCTGGGCGCGCAGAACGTGCACTACACGCCGCCGGCCTGCGCGGTGGAGCCCAGCGTGCGCAGCCTGCTGGGCCTGGCCAACAGCCCCAGCACCGTGGATGTGGTGCTGGACGCCCTGCTGTGCGGCCTGCGCGCCAACGATGTGCCGCTGGACAAGAGCGACGCCGCGCTGTGCAGCGATCTGAAGGCCGCCTCGGTGGTGACGGTGCAGGACGCGCTCAAGGCCCTGTGCCTGCACAGCGGCGGCTGCGAGGTCGTCGTGCGCGACAGCGATCAGCTGATGAAGCGACTGAAGCAGGCGGCCGAGGACAAGAAGGGCAGCCTGTGGCTCAAGCTCTGCGCCGGCACCTACGAGATCGCCGAGGACCTGAGCCTCAGCGGTCTCACCAGCCTGCGCCTGAGCGGCGAGAGCGCCGCGGCCAGCCAGATCATCGTCGGCGCCCAGCGGCTGCGCTGGCAGGCCGGGGAAATCGTGCTGGAGGATCTGGGCTGGACCTTCAAGCAGCCGGCGGCCCAGCTGGGCCTGCAGGGCGCCACGGTGACGGTGCGTGACTGCACCGGCCTGCGCCAGGCCGAACAGCCCGGTGGGCCACCCTTGGTTCAGGTGGCCTCGGCCGAGGGTCAGACAGCCACCCTGCACTGGGAAGCCAGCGACTGGACCGCCTGGGTGGCCCCCGATCTGAAGTTCAGCTGGAAGCCCAGCGGAGCCGGTGCATCCGACAAGGACTTCCTCAAGACCTTGCAGAAGCATGTGGAGAGCCTGCTGCAACAGGCTCCGCCCGAGGCGCTGGACAAGAGCCTGGCCCAGTTGGCGGAGGCCTGGAAGGCGCTGGGCGTGGAACGCTGGCGCGCCTGGTCGGCGGCCGTCCCCAAGGCACCGTTGATCGCGCGGGTGCGCTACCTGGCCCAGGGCGAGCCGCAGGTGGCCCAGCTGAGCCAGCTGCCGCAGTTCCTGGGCAGTGGCGGCACTGCCTCGGCGGAGCAGATCCAGACCGCTCTGGACGGGCTGGCCCGCCTGGTGGCCGCCGGCCAGCCGGACCACGTGCTGGCCCTGGCCGACACGCAGGTGGGCGGCAGCATCCGCCACAGCCGGCTGCAGGGTTGGCTGCTGATGCTCAATGGCCAGAAGGAGGGCACGCCCACCGCCCCACCCACACTGCACGCGGTCAAGGCCAGCCCGGTGGTGCTGCCCGGCGGCGCCACCCTGCAGATCGCGGACGTCAACCTCAGCGGCGTGCGCAGTGCCCTGCCCCCCAAGGCGGTGGACGCCAATGGCACGCTGAACCAGAGCCTGGCCGGCCTGGGCCGGCTGCTGCTGGACCAGAGCCGCTTCGAGCTGCCCGGCAGCGTCTTCACCGCCGGCAGCTGGATCGGCCAGGGGAACACCTGGGACTTCGACGTCTACGACAGCGTGCGCCCCGGCATGGCCCTGTGCGAGCGCGCCACCTTCACCGGCAATGTGCTGGAGGGCTACACCGACAACACGCACATCACCTGCACGGCCCGCGACTACCAAAGCGGCCTGAATGTACTGATCGAGTTGAACCCGCCCCAGTGACCCTCTGATCCGGAGGTCCCCATGAGCCAGTTCCAATGGCAGCGCCGGCCGGCGCGCGGTCGACCGGCCGGGCGCCCGGGCCGTCCCGCTGCGCTCGCCCCGGCGCCAGAGCAACGCGCCGCCCTGCAGGAAGCCCTGGGCCGCCCGGTGCGACTGCAGCTCACCCTGGGCAGCCCGGACGATGCCCACGAGCGCGAGGCCGAGGCCGTGGCCCGGCAGGTGATGGCCCCGCGCTCCGCCCCGCCCAGCCCGCAAGCCACGGTGCGACGCCAATGCACGGCCTGCGCCGAGGAAGCCCATGACGAGACGCTGCGGCGGCGCGAGACGCCAGGGACATCGCCCGCCGCCACGGCCACGCTGGCCGGCGCGCAGGCCCAGGCCATCCACGGCCTGCATGGCCAGGGCCAGTCGCTGCCCGCGGGCGAGCGCGGGTTCTTCGAGCCCCGGCTGGGGGCCGACCTGTCCCAGGTGCGGCTGCACACCGGCACCCCGGCCGCCCGGCTGGCTGGCAGCCTGTCGGCCCGGGCCTTCGCCGTGGGCCCGGACGTGGTCTTCGGTGCCGGCCAGTACCGCCCCGGCACGCTGGAAGGGCGCCGCCTGCTGGCCCACGAGCTGACCCATGTGCTGCAGCAAGGCCGCGGGGCCGGCCAGACGCTGCGCCGCGTCATCGAACTGCGCCCGCCGGGCCGCGGCGAGGCCTCGGCCTTCGCCCGGGCTGGCGAACTGGTGGACCGGCTCAACAGCCTGACCCGGGCCCTGCACTACACGCTGGACGGCCGCGTGCTGCGCTGCGAGGTGCTGGACGAAGGCCGCCTCAACGAATTCGACCGCCAGATGCAGGCCCTGATCGGGCTGGAAGCGGTGCTGCCCATGCGCCTGATCACCTCGGCCGGCCGCACCGAGGACAGCCCCGGCAGCGGTTTCCAGCCGGTGGTGCACGACACCTGGACCCGGGCCTATGTGGACCTGGACGACCTGCTGGCCTCGGATGCCCTGGGCTTCAAGACCCAGATGGTCCACATCCTGACCGAGCGGGCCGAGACGCGGAACTACGCGGCCCGCATCGGCTCGTCCACCTTCACCCTGGCCGAGTACGAGCGGGCCCACGGGCGGGCCTACCAGGCCGAGACCCGGGTGCTGCGCGACGAGATCGGCGACAACACCCTCACCTACCGCTACTCGGAGGAAAACCCGCCGGGCACCTGGCGGGTGGTGTTCGGCAGCCGCGAGGGCTACCGCATCGTCAAGGTCTTCCGCCACTTCCAGCGCGAGCGGGTGCCGGCCGAGACCTATGCGCTGGACAAGAAGGGCCGGCGCATGACGATCGAGGAGCTGATCGCCTGGCGGCAGCAGAACACCGCGGGAGGCGGCGCGGCCACCACGGCGCCGGCCCACGCCTCGGGGCCTGTGCCGCCCGCGGCCCCGGCACCGTCGCCTGCCCCCGCGCCCAGCCCCGCACCCGCACCCCAGCCCTGAGCGGGGCCCCATGCAGACGCTGGCCCGCCTGCCCCCGGTGTCCGCCGCACGCGCGCCGGCCCTGGCGGCGCTGCGACCCAAGCTGCGGCTGGGCCACGCACAGGACGAGGCCGAACACCAGGCCGACCGCCTGGCCGCGCGCGCCCTGGGTCTGGCCGGGCCGGTGGCCTTGCCCGCAGGCGATGCCCAGGCCCAGCGGGCGGCGCTGCGCCAGGTGCTGGGCCACGCCCCGCGGGCCACCACGCAGTCGACTCAGCCCACCCCGCCGGCGGCCGACGCGCCCGCGCCGGACGAGGACGCCGCCTTGCCCGAGGCCCTGGAGCGAGAGCTCCACGCCTTGCAGGCGGGTGGCCAGCCGCTGCCGCCCCCGCTGCGGGCCGAGATGGAGGCCCGTTTCGGCATGGACCTGTCGGGCGTGCGCCTGCACACCGGCGCGCGGGCCGCGCGGATCAACCAGGCCCTGGGCGCCCATGCCTTTGCGCTGGGCGAGCACATCGCCTTCGACAGCGGCCGCTTCCAGCCGGGCGAGCCGGCCGGCCGCTTCCTGCTGGCCCATGAGCTGGCCCATGTGGCACAGCAGCGCGGCGCGGGCGACGCCCCGACCGGCACCGCCGCCCACGCACCCGCCACCGTGCGCGGCGGCTTCTGGGGCGACCTCTACGACAGCGTGTCCGGCACCCTGGGCGACATTGCCGACTGGGCCATCGACAAGGTGCAGGAGCTGGGCTGGCGCCTGCTGGAGAGCATCTCGCCCGAGTTCGCGCGCACGGTGCGCGCCATCGTCGACGAGGGCCTGCTGCACTGGCTGGGCCGCCAGGTGGCGCGGGCCTGGGACGGCTTCATCGGCGGCCTGCGGGCCCTGGTGCCCTTCGAGGGCCCGCGCCAGCTGATCACCCTGTTCGACGGCCTGGTGCGGCGGGCCGCGGGCATCGCCGCGGCGCTGGTCGCCGGCCGCTGCGAACCGCTGATGGCCGCCATCGGCGAGCTCAAGACCTTCGTCACCGAGGCGGTGGGCGTGGCCTGGGACAAGCTCAGCGACTTCCTGCGCCCCATCGGCGAGTTCTTCAGCCGGCTGTGGGCCGACTTCGGTGCGCCGGCCCTGCAGTGGCTGCAGAACTTCGGCGGCGCGGTGTGGGAAGGCATCCAGGATCTGGGCCGGCGGCTGTGGGACTGGGTGCGCCCGGTGCGCGAGGCCGCGGCCCGCGTCTGGAACTGGTTCTCCGAGCTGCTGTTCGGCCCCGCCACCGGCGACGAGACCACCGGCAGTGCCGGCGGCGTGGTGGGCTGGCTCAGCGCCAAGGCGGGCGCGGCCTGGGATGCGGTGCGCGAGCGCACCCGCCCGGTCTGGCAGCCGGTGGCGGCCCTGGCCGAGCGGGTGGCGGCGCTGATCCCGCCGGCCTTCGTGCGGCAGATGGGCGAGCGGGCCCAACAGCTGGCCGGTGGCCTGGACAGCGCGGCCGCCGGCATGGAAGGCGGTGACGGCGTGCCCGCGGCGCGCCAATCCCTGGCCGCGGTGCTGCCGGGCATCCAGACGGTGGTGGCCGCGCTGCGCGGGCTGATCCAGGGGGCCGGCGCCTGGCTGGGCGAACGTATCGCCGGCGTGGCCGGGGTGATCACCGGCCTGGTGGGGCGGCTGCAGGCCAGCGAATGGCTGTCCTGGCTGGCCAGCGCCTTCGGCTGGCTGACCGAGGCGCTGGACACCCTGCTGGCCTGGGCCCGCGACCAGGTGGCCGCGCTGTTCGCCGGCCTGCTGCAGGGCTTCGACGCGCTCTCGCCCTTCCTCACCCTGGTGCTGGAGACGGTGCACAAGCTGATCACCGTGGCCGGTGACCTGATGCAGCTGCCGCTGCTGATCCTGGGCGGGGTGTGGCGACGGGTGCCGGCCTGCATCCGCGAGCCCATAGAGCGCTTCATCCAAGAACAGGTGCTGGCCCGCATCCCGGTCTTCGGCCAGTTCTTCAGCGACCCCGAGCTCTGGCCCCGCGTGCAGGCCACCGCGCTGGGCATCCTGCGCCGCATCTTCGTCGACGGCGACCTGGCGGGCGCGGCCTGGGCCTTCTTCCAGGCGGTGCTGCGGGTGCTGGGCCTGCCGGCCCAGCTGGTGGTGCAGGTGCTGGCCAAGGCCGCGCGGGCCATCGGCGACATCCTCACCAACCCGATCGGCTTCCTGCTCAACCTGCTGCGCGCGGCCAAGGCGGGCTTTCTACTGTTCTTCTCCAACATCGGCACCCACCTGCTGGGCGGCGTCACCGGCTGGCTCTTCGGCCAGCTGCAGGAGGCCGGCATCCGCCCGCCGGCCGACTTCTCGCTGCGGTCCATCCTGGGCTTTGTGCTGGAGGTGCTGGGCCTGACGGTGGAGAACATCTTCCGTCGCCTGGCCGAGCGGGTGGGCCCCGAGGTGGTGGCCCGGCTGCGCCGCATGCTGGACCTGGCCACCGGCGTCTGGCGCTTCGTCTCGGTGCTGGCCACCGAGGGCGTGGCCGGGCTGTGGCGCGAGCTGCAGGAGCGTCTGAGCGGGCTGTGGGACCAGGTGCTGCAGGGCGTGGGCGGCTGGATCACCGAGGTCGTCATCGCCCGCGCGCAGCGCTGGCTCACCGCCCTGCTGGACCCGACCGGCATCATGGCCGTGGTCAACAGCCTGGTGGCGCTCTACAACGCCATCGAGTCCTTCTTCCAGTACCTGCGCGAGATGCTGGAGATCGTCAGCCGGGTGCTGGACGGGGTGCTGGACATCGCCCGCGGCAGCATCGACACGGCCGCCGGCTTCCTGGAGAACGCGCTGGGCCGGGCCATGCCGGTGGCCATCGGCTTCCTGGCCCACCAGCTGGGCCTGGACGGCCTGGGCCGGCGCATCGGGCAGATGATCGAGCGGGTGCAAAGCCGGGTCAACGCCGCCATCGACTGGCTGATCGAGCGCGCGCTGCGCGCCGGCCGCGCGGTGCTGGACCTGGCCCGCCGCGGTGCCAGCGCGGTGCGGGGGGCCGTGGGCCGGCTGCGCGACTGGTGGCGGGCCCGCCAGGCCTTCCGCTCGGCCGATGGCCAGGAACACCATGTGTTCATCCAGGGCAGCGGCCGGGGCGCGCAGCTGATGGTGGCTTCGGAGGAGATGAGCTATGCGCGCTTCATCGCCCGCCTGAGCGAACGCGCCAGCCACGCCTCGCAGGCCGACCGCAGCCTGGCCACCCGCCTGGCCGGCGAGTTGGACGCGGCCATCCAGGCGGCGGCCAACGCCCCGGTGGGTGCGGCCAGCGCTGCGGCCCCGGCCGGTGGCGCGGCCGCGGTGGACCACGCCGCCGTGATCGACGCCAAGCTGGCCGAGCTGGCCCAGGTGACGGCCCGGCTGATGCCCGCGGGCGACGGCGCGGCCTCCACCCTGCCGGTCTATGGCGGCACCAACACCGCCGGCTACGGCAGCAGCGCCACCGTGCTGCGGCTCACGCGCCAGCGCAGCTTCCAGGGCAGCGGGCCCGACCGCGGGCTGCACACCGAGGCCTACACCCGGCTGAACCAGCGCCGCTACCGCCTGGGCAGCAGCGGCAGCTATTACGTGCTGGGCCACCTGCTCAACCACAACCTGGGTGGGCCCGGCACCACCTGGCAGAACCTGGTGCCCCTGTCCCAGGGCGCCAACAACCGGCGCGACGACTCGATGCTGCACGGCTTCGAGAAGCAGGTGAAGGACACGGTGGAGGCGGGCAGCGCGGTCAACTTCGTGGTGACGGCGCGCTACGCCATGCCGGCCCGCGCCGCCGAGGCCCAGACCGCCCTGCAGCGCGCCCGGGCCGCCACCACGGATGGCGACCGGCAGCACTGGCTGGCGGTGCGCGAGGTGGTGCAGGAGGAGGCCCGCATCCCCAGCGAGGTGACGCTGGGCGCCCACACCCTGCGCCCGGACGGCCAGCGCGACCAGCGGGTGGGCGCCGAAACCCCGGTGGCCAACGTCCCGCCGGCCGACCAGCAACTCGACCAGTACGAGGTTCAGCCCCGCCCGGGCCTGCTGGAAGCGCACCGCGACGAACTCAGATCCGGCTGAAGTGTGACGTATCACCCAAAACTTCCCCACACGTCAGCCCGATCTGTGTCTATGCGTATCATGGCCCGAACAGCGGGCGCGGGACCCGAGGCTTCGCGGGCGTGCCGCCGTGGGCGTCGGCGCGGCGTCCCTGTCCCCGTTCCGCTGTCCTGCCCTGCCGCCATGTTCGCCGCCAGCTTCAACAACCGCCGGATCCTGAAATCGGTCGCCACCGTCACCATCGGCGATCAGTCGGTCGAGGTCCATGCCCTGGAAGTCGACCCCAGCGGCATTGCCTTGATCGCCACCTTCAACCCGCCAGTGGGCACCGAGATGGAGGTGGCCTTCGCCTTGGTGCGCGCCGGCCGCCCGCCCGTGTCCTTGCGCCTGCAGACCCGGGTGACGCACACCATCCTCTCGCGCACCTACAACGGCTTCCGGCTGAACTGCAGCTTCATCGACCCGGACCCGGCCTCGCTGCAGGCCCTGCAGCAGTTCATCCACTGAGCCACCGCCCGGTGGCGGTTCAGAGGGTGCCGGCCTGCGGCCCGCGGCTGGAGCCGCGCAGCACCAGCTGCCCTTCCAGCACCACCTTGCGCGGCGGCCGCTGCGGGTCGTCGATGCGCTGGAGCATCAGCTCGGCGGCGGTGCGACCGATGTCGTAGGTCGGCTGGGCGATGACCGTGACATCGACCGAGGGCAGCGCCGTCCAGTCGTTGTTGTCGAAACCCGCCAGGCCGATCTGGCCCGGCGTGCGCAGCCCGGCGCTCTGGATGGCCTGCACCGCGCCCAGCAGCAAGAGGCCGTTGGAGGCCAGCAGCGCATCGGGCCGATCGGGCCCGGCCAGCAGGGCCGCGGCGGCCTGGGCCCCGGCCTCGCGGGTGGGCGCCACCCGCAGCACCTGCGGCGCCAGGCCCTGCGCCTGCAGGGCCGCCTCGTAGCCGGCCTGGCGCTCCTGGCCGGTGGTGCTGTGCGTGCCCACCAGCAGCGCGATGCGTCGGTAGCCGGCCGCCAGCAGCTGCCCGGTGAGCTGCTGGGCCGCAGCGCGGTTGTCCAGCAGCACGCGGTCCACCGCGGTGTCGGGCAGGGCCCGGTCCACCATCACCACCGGAAAGGGCCAGGCCGCCGGCCGGAAGCGCCGCAGCCCCTCCAGCGTAGGCGAATAGATCACGCCGCTGGCCTGCTCGTCGGCCATCAGCTGCAGGTAGGAGTGTTCCTTGTCCGGGTCCTCGTCGGTGTTGCACAGGATCAGGCGCAGGCCGTGGCGGTAGGCCATGTCCTCCACCGCGCGGCCCACGTCGGTGAAGAAGGGGCTGCGGATGTCCGAGACGATCAGGCCCAGCAGCGAAGCCCGCTGCTGCCGCAGCCGCCGTGCCGCCAGATTGGGCCGGTAGCCCAGCTCGGCGATGGCCTGCTCCACCTGGGCGCGCAAGGCCGGGCGCACCGCCTGCGGCTGGCTGAGCACCCGCGACACGGTGGTGGTGGACACACCCGCCCGCGCCGCGACGTCCTTGATGCTGCTCACCTGGGCTCCTTCTTCATGGCGGCTGAATGGTAACGCCGCCTCGGGCGAATTGGTATCGATACCCACTTCTGGCGAACAAAACCCCCAGAACAGGTCGATCCGGGTGGCGTGAGACCGCCGAGTCACGCCCCGGGAACTGCTCGTTTTCCCTTGAATGACGGGCTTGTGCTGCATTGCAGCTTGCCCTGCCGAAAATCCGACCCCGATAATTCGTCTCTGAAATCGATACCAAATTGGAGACCGCGATGTCGATCCCGGTGGAAGTCCGCCTGGGGGCCGCCCCCCACAACCGCGAAGACGCCGTGCGCGCCGCCGGGGCCGTGCTGGCCCAGGCCGGGCATGTGCACCCGGCCTATGTGGACAGCCTGCTGCAGCGCGAGAAGGTGGCCAACACCTTCCTCGGCCAGGGCGTGGCCATCCCCCACGGCATGATCGAGGACAAGCACCTGGTGCAGCGCACCGGCCTGGCCGTGCTGCAGGTGCCCGCCGGGGTGCGCTGGGGCGACGACGCCAAGCAGGCCCGGCTGGTGGTGGCCATCGCCGCCGCCTCGGACGAGCACATCGCCGTGCTGCGCCGCCTGACCCGCCTGATGCGCGACGAGGCCCTGATGCGCCGCCTGGTCGAGACCAGCGACCCGCAGGACATCGTGCGGGCCCTGACCGCCGAGGACGAGGCCGTGGCCACCGCCGCCCCGGCGCTGGAGGACTTCCCGCTGGGCCGCGAGGTGGCGCTGAACTACCCCAACGGCCTGCACGCCCGCCCAGCCGGTCAGTGGGCCCAGACGGCCCAGCGCTTTGCCGCCCGGGTGCATGTGCGCTGCGGCAGCACCGTGGTGGACGGCAAGAACGTGGCCGCCCTGCTCAGCCTGGGCGCCGGCCGCGGTGCCACGCTGCGCCTGTCGGCCCAGGGCCCGGACGCCGAAGAGGCCCTGCGTGCGCTGCGCGCGGTCATCGTCCGCCTGGGCGACGAGGAGGCCCGCCAGGCCCAGTTGGCGGCCTCGCGCCAGAGCCAGGCCCAGGGCCTGGGCAGCGCGCTGGGCGACTGGCAGCCCACCGCCCGCCAGACCTTCACCGGCATCGCCGCCAGCCCGGGGCTGGTGATCGGCACCCTGGTGCAGGCCGAGGGCGCCGCGCTGGAGGTGGAGGACCGCTACCGCAGCGCTCCGCTGGAGGCCGAGGCGCTGGAGCGCGCCCTGCAGGCCGCCCTGGCCGAGCTGGAGACCCTGTCGGCCCAGGCCCGCGCGGCCGGCCGCACCGAGCAGGCCGGCATCTTCCACGCCCACGCCGGGCTGCTGCGCGACGCCGCCCTGCTGCAGGCCGTCAGCCGCGGCATCGTGCAGGGCCACGGCGCGGCCTGGGCCTGGCGCCATGCCCTGGGCGAGCGGGTGGCCGCCCAGCGCGCACTGCCCGACGCCACGCTGGCCGCCCGCGCGGCCGACCTGCAGGACGCCGGCGAGCGGGTGCTGCGCCAGCTGCTGGGCCTGCCCGCGGCCACGCTGGAAGCCGCCTGGCCGGCCGACGCCATCCTGCTGGCCGACGACCTCTCGCCCTCGGTCACGGCCCAGATCGACCCCAGCCGCGTGCGCGGCTTCTGCACCGCCCGCGGCGGCCCCACCGCCCACACCGCCATCCTGGCCCGGGCGCTGGGCCTGCCGGCGGTGGTGGCCAGCGGGCCGGACCTGCTGGCCGCCGAGGCCGGCACCCCCGCCATCCTGGACGGCTACCGCGGCCGGCTCTATGTGGCCCCCAGCGCCACCGCCCTGATCGAGGCGCGCGACAAGATCGCGCTGCTGGCGCGGCGCCAGGCCGAGGAAGCCCGCACCCGGCTGCTGCCTGCCACCACCACCGACGGCCACACGGTGGAGATCGCCGCCAACGTCAACCGCGCCGACCAGGTCGAGCGCGCGCTGCAGGCCGGGGCCGAGGGCGTGGGCCTGATGCGCACCGAGTTCCTCTTCCTGGAGCGCGACACCGTGCCCGACGAGGAGGCCCAGTACCAGGCCCTGCGCGCGATGGTGGAGGCCCTGGGCGGCCGGCCGCTGGTGGTGCGCACCCTGGACATCGGCGGCGACAAGCAGGTGCCCCACCTGCAGCTGCCGGTGGAGGACAACCCCTTCCTGGGCGTGCGCGGCGCCCGCCTGGCCCTGCGCCGCGACGACCTGCTGATGCCCCAGCTGCGCGCGCTCTACCGCGCCGCCCGCCACGGCCCGCTGCAGGTCATGTTCCCGATGATCAGCACCGTCGAGGAGTTGCACGCCCTGCGCCAGCGCATGGCCCAGGTGCGCGAGGAGCTGGACGCCCCTGAGGTGGCGGTGGGCATCATGATCGAGGTGCCCTCGGCCGCCCTGCTGGCCGACCGGCTGGCCGCGCATGTGGACTTCTTCTCCATCGGCACCAACGACCTGACCCAGTACGCGCTGGCGGTGGACCGCCAGCACCCCGAGCTGGCCGGCATGGCCGACAGCCTGCACCCGGCCGTGCTGCGCCTGGTGGAACGCACCGTGGCCGGCGCGCGCCGCCATGGCCGCTGGGTGGGCGTGTGCGGCGGCCTGGCCGGCGAGCCGCTGGGCGCGGCCCTGCTGGTGGGCCTGGGGGTGGACGAGCTGTCGATGAGCGTGGGCGATCTGGGGCCCATCAAGGCCTTGCTGCGCCGCCACAGCCTGGCCGAGCTGCAGGCCCTGGCCCAGCGCGCGCTGGACGTGGACAGCGCCGACGAGGTGCGCGCCCTGGGCGCCGCGCTGCGCGGCGAAGACGCGGCCGAGGGAGCCCAGCCATGAACGCCCCCCGCCTCTTCACCATCACCCTGAACCCGGCCATCGACCAGACGGTGCGGCTGGACCGCCTGCTGCCCGGCGAGGTGCACCGCGCCCTGGGCGAACAGACCGAGGCCGGCGGCAAGGGCATTGGCGTGGCCGCGGTGCTGGCCGCCCTGGGCCGGCCGGTGACCGCCAGCGGCTGGCTGGGCGCCGACAACGACGCGGTCTTCCGCGCCGCCTTTGCCGAGCGCGGCATCACCGACGGCATGCTGCGCCTGCCCGGCGCCACCCGCACCAACATCAAGCTGGCGGTGGCCGAGCGCGGCGACAGCACCGACATCAACCTGCCCGGCCTGGCCCTGGCCCCCGAAGCCCTGCAGGCCGCCGAGCAGCAACTGGGCGAGCGCCTGGACGCCGCCGTCGCCCCGGGCGACTGGTGCGAGCTGGCCGGCAGCCTGCCCCCGGGCACCGACGCCGGCCTGTGGGAACGCCTGGCACGGCGCCTGGCCGCGCGCGGCGCGCAGATCGTCATCGACACCGGCGGCGCGGTGCTGGGCACGCTGCTGGCCCGGCTGGCCGACCCCGCCCGCGGCCCGGTGGTGCCGGTGGCCTTCATCAAGCCCAACCGGGCCGAACTGGAGGAACTGGTGGCCCGGCCCCTGCACGACACCCTGGCGGTGGCCGATGCCGCCCAGGCCCTGTGCCAGACCCACGGCGTGCGGCAGATCGTCGTCTCGCTGGGCGGCCAGGGCGCGGTGATGGCCGATGGCCAGGGCCGCTGGCAGGCCGCCGCCCCCGCGGTGACCGTGGCCACCACGGTGGGCGCGGGCGACGCCCTGGTGGCCGGCACCCTGGCCGCGCTGATGGACGGCCAGACCTTGCCGGTGGCCGGCGTCTTCGGCATGGCCTGCGCGGCCGCCCGCATCCAGCGCATCGCCCCCGGCCTGCCCCCGCGGCAGGAGGTCACCGAACTGGCCGCGCGCATCCGCGCCACGCCGATCTGAACCGCCCAAAGACATCACGGAGACACGCATGGCCCAACTCATTGCCATCGCGGCCAGCCAGGCAGGCCCGGCCCACAGCTTCATCACCGGCGAGGCCCTGCGGGCCGCGGCCGAGCGCCTGGGCCATCGCCTGGCCCTGTGGGTCAAGAGCCCGCTGGGCGACCAGGGCGGCTGGAGCGAGACCGAGCTGGCCCAGGCCCAGGCCTGCATCCTGGCCTCGGACCTGGACCTGGACAGCCCCGCCCCCACGCATGCCCCGGTGCTGCGCATCGACCCCACCGAGGTGCTGGCCGATGCCGAAGGCGCGGTGCGCCGCGCCCTGCAGCTGGCCGGCGCCCTGCCCCCGGGTGCTGCGCCCGCAGCACCCGCCGCCGCCCCGGTGGCCGCCGCGCCCACCGCGCCGCTGCGCATCGTGGCCATCACCTCCTGCCCCACCGGCGTGGCCCACACCTTCATGGCCGCCGAGGCGCTGGAACAGGGCGCCAAGGCCCTGGGTCACCGCATCCAGGTGGAGACCCAGGGCTCGGTGGGCGCGCAAAACGCGCTGAGCCCCCAGGCCATCGCCGAGGCCGATCTGGTCATCATCGCGGCCGACACCCAGGTGCAGCGCGAGCGCTTTGCCGGCAAGCGCCTGTACGTCACCAGCACCAAGGCCGCGATCCACGACGCGGGCGCGGTCTTCGCCCAGGCCGCGCGCGAGGCCACGCCGTGGTCCGGCGCGGGCCCTGCGGCGGCCACATCGTCCAGCCCGGCCGCGGCCCCGGCCGCCGGCCGCAGCGGCGCCTACAAGCACCTGATGACCGGCGTGTCCTTCATGCTGCCCTTCGTGGTGGCGGGCGGCCTGCTGATCGCCCTGGCCTTCGCGCTGGGCGGCATCTACGTGTACGACGACGCCCACAAGGGCACGCTGGGCTGGGTGCTGTTCCAGGTCGGCGCCAAGGCGGGCTTCGCGCTGATGCTGCCGGCCCTGGGCGGCTACATCGCCTACTCCATCGCCGACCGGCCGGGCATCGCCCCGGGCATGATCGGCGGCCTGCTGGCCGGCACGGTGGGCGCGGGCTTTCTGGGGGCCATCGCCGCGGGCTTCATCGGCGGCTACAGCGTGCAGGCGCTCAACCGCCACCTGCGCCTGCCCAAGGGGCTGGAGGGTCTCAAGCCGGTGCTGCTGCTGCCCCTGCTGGGCGCGGCCATCACCGGCGTGCTGATGCTGATGGTCATCGGCGAGCCCATGGCCGCGGTGATGGCGGCGCTGACTGCCTGGCTCAAGGGCCTGCAGACGGGCAGCGCGGTGCTGCTGGGCCTGGTGCTGGGCGGCATGATGGCGGTGGACATGGGCGGCCCGGTCAACAAGGCGGCCTATGTCTTCTCGACCACGCTGATCGGCTCGGGCGTGACCGAACCGATGGCCGCGGCCATGGCCGGCGGCATGACGCCGCCGCTGGGCATCGCCCTGGCCTGCTGGCTGTTCCGCAGCCGCTTCCTGGCCGAGGAGCGCGAAGCCGCGAAGGCCACCGCGGTGCTGGGCCTGGCCTTCATCTCCGAAGGCGCCATCCCCTACGTGGCGCGGGACCCGCTGCGCGTCATCCCGCCCTGCGTGCTGGGCTCGGCGGTGGCCGGCGGCCTGAGCATGTTCTGGCACATCGGCCTGCAGGCCCCGCACGGCGGCGTGTTCGTGCTGGCCATTCCCAACGCGGTCAACCATGTGCTGCTGTACGCCGCCGCCATCGCGGCCGGCACGGTCGTCACCGCGCTGGGCCTGGGCCTGATCAAGCGCGAGGTGGCCGCCCCCAAGGTGGCCTGACGGCGGCCTGAAGCCGCCTGCCGTTCAGGCCGGCGCGGCTTCGCCATGCGCCGGGGTCTGCGCCTCGGCCTGGGCAAAGACCTGGCGGGCCACCGCCAGGCCGTTGAGCGCCGCCGGGAAGCCGGCGTAGACGGCCATCTGCATGATGAGCTCGACGATCTCCTCGCGCCGCACACCCACGTTGAGCGCCGCGCGGATGTGCACCGCCAGCTGCGGCGCGACCGTGCCCATCGCGGTCAGCGCCGCCACCGTGCCGATCTCGCGGGCCCGCAGGTCCAGCCCCGGGCGGCTGTAGATGTCGCCGAAGGGGAACTCGATCAGGTGGCGGGCGAAATCCGGCGCGATGTCGGCCAGGCTGGCCACCACGGCCTCGCCGGCCGCGCCGTCGATCTCCTTCAGGCGGGCCAGGCCGCGTGCGTAGCGGCTGTCCTCAGCGGGCACGGCGGGGGCGTTTGTTGGCGGCATGGGGTTCTCCTTCCTTGGGTTGGCACAGGGTGTCGTAATGGGCGATCTTGGTCTGCAGCGACCGGGCGGCCTGCTGCAATTCACGGATGTGGGCCTGCACGCCGGCCAGATGGGCCTGCAGCAGATCGCGCCGTGCGGCGGCAGTGGCGTCGCCCTGGCTGCGCAGGGCGGCGAAGTGCAGCATGTCGCGGATGGGCATGCCAGTGGCGCGCAGGCGCTGCACAAAGGCCAGCCAGTCCAGGTCGGCCGCGCGGTAGCGGCGCTGGCCGCCGGCGGCGCGGGCCACCGGCGCCAGCGGGCCGATGCGCTCGTAGTAGCGCAGGGTGTCAGCACTCAGGCCGGTGCGGGCAACCACCTGCGCGATGGTGAGAAGCGAGTCCATGGCCGGCATTCTGGAAGTTGGAGCGCACTCCAGGTCAAGCGCTTTGTGCCGGCCCGCCGCGGCCCCATGAAAAAAGGGCCCCGAGGGGCCCCTGTGGACGGTGGATGCCAGCGCGGTGTCAGAACGCCGCCGGCCGCCACTTGAGCAGGCGCTTCTCCAGCGAGGTGAGCAGGAAGTCGGCCAAGAGGGCCACCACCGCCAGCACGATCATCGCGGCGAACACGCCGCTGGCGTTGAAGGCGCCCTGGGCGGTCGAGATCAGCAGGCCGATGCCTTCCTTGGCGCCCAGGAATTCGCCCACCACCGCGCCCACCAGGGCGAAGCCGAAGCTGGTGTGCAGGCTGGCCAGGATCCAGGACATGGCCGAGGGGATGACCACCGCGGTGGTCAGCTGGCGCGGCGAGGCCCCGAGGATCTGCGCGTTGGCGATCAGGTACTTGTCGGCTTCGCGCACGCCCTGGAAGGCGTTGCCGAAGACGACGAAGAAGACCATCACCACCGCCAGCGCCACCTTGGAGGCCATGCCCAGGCCCAGGGCGATGACGAAGACCGAACCCAGCACCACGCGGGGGATGGAGTTGGCGATCTGGATGTAGAGGCTGAAGATGTCAGACAGCAGCTTGTTGCGGCCCAGCAGGATGCCGCAGAACACGCCGGCCACCGAGCCGATCAGGAAGCCCAGCACCGTCTCTTCCAGCGTGACGGCCACCTGGCGCCACAGCGAGCCCTGCGAGGTGCCGTCGCGCACCCATTCGACGATCTGGTCCCAGATCATCGTGGGCATGGAATAGAAGAAGGGGTCGATCCACTTCAGGCGGGCGGCCACTTCCCAGCCGCCCAGCGCCACCACCAGCACCGCCACGCGCAGGCCGATGATGAGCCAGCGGCGCTGGCGGATGCGGGCCTGTGCGACCTCGGATTCACGGGCCAGGGCCTCGTCGCTCAGGGCCGCGGGCAGGGCGGCCGTCAGGGGGGTTGCGGCATTCATTGGATCACCACCTCTTCGCGCAGGTCGTCCCAGATGCGCTTGGACAGTTCGACGAAATGCGGGTCATAGCGGACCTGCGACATGACCCGCGGGCGCGGCAGGTCGATGGTGTAGACGCGCTTGAGCGTGGCCGGGCGGGCCGAGAGCACGAAGACGCGGTCGGCCAGGGCGATGGCCTCCTCCAGGTCGTGGGTGACGAAGACCACCGAGCTGCCGCTGGCCGACCAGAGCTGCAGCAGCTCGTCCTGCATCAGGGTGCGGGTCTGCATGTCCAGGGCCGAGAAGGGCTCGTCCATCAGCAGGATCTCGGGCTGGTTGACGAAGGTCTGCGCCAGCGCCACGCGCTTGCGCATGCCGCCCGAGAGCTGGTGCGGGAAATGCCCGCCGAACTTGCCCAGACCCACACGGCCGATCCAGTCCCGGGCGCGGGTGTAGGCCTCGTCCTTGGACGCGCCGCGGAACAGCGGGCCGGCGGCCACGTTGTCCAGCACATTGCGCCAGGGAAAGACCGCGTCGGCCTGGAAGACGAAGCCGATGCGCGGGTCGATGCCGCCCACCGCCTGGCCCATGATGCGCACCTCGCCCACGGTGGGCTTGAGCAGGCCGGTGATCATGTTCAGCGTGGTGGACTTGCCGCAGCCGGTGGGCCCGACGATGGCGACGAACTCGCCACGGGCCACCGCCATCGAGAAGTCGCGCAGGGCCACGGTGGCGTGGCCGTCGGCCGAGATGTAGCGCAGCGAGACGCCGCGGAACTCGATGGCCGGCGCGCTGCCGGCGGCGATGGCCGGGGAGGCCACGCGGTCCAGGGTGGCGGTGCTCATTTGGCGGCGTCCAGGAAGGCGTTGGTGTAGGTCTTGGACAGGTCGATGTTCTTGCTCTTGACCAGGGGCTTGTAGCTGGCCAGCACCTTCAGCACCGTCTCCGGGCCGCCGGCGGGCATGCGGGCGTCGGTGGTGTACATCGGCAGCGAGGCCTTCAGCGCGCTCACGTACAGGGCCTTGTCGCCACCCTGGTAGTCCTTGGGCATCTTCTCGGCGATGTCCTCTGCGCTGTGGGTGTGGATCCAGGCCATGGTGCGGGCGAAGGCGTGGGCCAGCTTGGTGGCCTCGGCCTTGTGGCTGTCGGCCCAGGCGTTCTGCACGTACAGGCTGGCCGCGGGGTAGAGGCCGCCCAGCGCGGCCTTGCTGCCCTCTTCGGTGCGCAGGTCCACCAGCACCTTGGCCTCGCCGGTCTTGAGCAGTTCGGAGACGGTGGGCTCGGTGGTCATGCCGGCCTGGATGCGGTCCTGCTTGATGGCGGCGATGAAGGTGTTGCCCGCGCCCACCGGCAGCAGGGTGTAGTCCTTGGAGGCCACGCCCTGGCGGTCGGCCAGGTAGCGGGTGAGGAAGTCGGTGGAGGAGCCCAGGCCGGTCACGCCCAGGGTCTTGCCCTTGGCGTCGGCCATGCTCTTGAAGCTGGGCGCCGCCTTGGTGGAGACCAGCTCGACCTCGCCGGGCACCTTGCAGAAGACGGCGATGGCTTCGAGCTCCTTGCCCTTGCTCTGCAGGTCGATGGTGTGGTCGTAGAAGCCCACCACGGCCTGCACCGCGCCGGCGATGAGCTGGTTCTCGGCGTCCACGCCGGCGGGCTGCGACTGCAGCTCCACCGTCAGGCCTTCGTCCTTGAAGTAGCCCAGGGCTTCGGTGAGCTTGGCCGGCAGGTAGATGATCTTGTTGATGCCGCCCACCATGATGGTGATGGGCTCGGCGGCCTGGGCGCCGGCCAGCGGCGCGAACGCGCAGGCCGCGACAGCGGCGGCGGACAGCAGGGAACGGACAGGACGAAGGGCCATGAGGTGTCTCCAGAGGGTGTGTCGGATGGCGCCCTGTGCCGGGAGCCTGGGGACCACTGTAGGCAGGGCCGTCTTTCGGCCGGGTTTCATGGCGCGCGCCGAACCCTAGTGAGAAACCCGTAACCCCCAAGCAAGCCAAGGACTTGGGCCCGCGCCGGTGCATCATGGCGGCCCCCTGCTACCGTGCGCGCGGTCATGAAGCTGCTGCTGATCGAAGACAACACCGAGCTCTCGCACTGGCTGGCCAGCCTGCTGCGCCAGCAGGACTTCATCGTCGACACGGTGGCCGACGGCCAGGCCGCCGACCACCTGCTGCAGGCCCACCACTACGACCTGGCCATCCTGGACCTGAACCTGCCGGGCCTGTCGGGCAAGGGCGTGCTGCGCCGGCTGCGCGAGCGCCAGAGCGCGCTGCCGGTCATCGTGCTGACCGCCTCGGCCGCGCTGGACCAGAAGGTGGTGTGCCTGGAGATCGGCGCCGACGACTACCTGGTCAAGCCCATCGAGGTGCCCGAGCTGGTGGCCCGCATCAAGGCCCTGATCCGGCGCCTGGTGCCGGGCAAGGCCAACGACATCGTCTGCGGCGACCTGGCCTACGACCTGCCCACCCGCCAGTTCACGCTGGCCGGCCAGGCCCTGACCCTGCCGCCGCGCGAACGCTCGCTGCTGGAGGCCCTGGTGCTGCAACTGGGCCGCACCGTCAGCAAGCAGGCCCTGCACGACAGCATCTTCGCCCAGGAGGACGAGGCCGGCACCGACGCGGTGGACCTCTACGTGCACCGGCTGCGGCGCCGGCTGGAAGGGCACCGGGCGGCCATCATCACGCTGCGCGGCGTGGGCTACCTGCTGCGCACGCGCGAGGAGGAATGAGGCCCATGCCCGCCCCGGCCGCCGCCCCCAGCCTGCGGCTGCGCCTGCTGGCCTGGCTGCTGTTGCCGCTGTCGCTGTGCGTGGCCGGCTGCGCCTGGCTGGCCTGGCAGGGGGTGGCCACGGTGGCCGACTATGTGCAGGACCACGACCTGCTGGCCTCGGCCAAGGTGCTGTCGGACCGGCTGATCTGGGAAGACAACGACGTGGCCGCCAGCGTGCCGCCCTCGGCCCTGAGTCTGTTCGCCTCGGACGAGCGCGACCGCGTCTACATCAGCGTGACCGACACCGAGGGCAACCTGCTGGCCGGCTCGCCGGGCTTTCCGCTGCCCCGGCCGCGGCATCTGACGGGCACCGACCGGGCCCAGTGGTACGACGCCTCCTTCGACGGCCAGACCCTGCGCGCGGTGGTGACCGAGCGCGCCATGTACGAGGCCGGCAGCGGCCGGGCCATCACCATCGCGGTGGGCAAGACCACCCGCAGCCGCGACCACATGGCGCTGCGCCTGTGGTGGCCGACGGTGGCCTTCCTGCTGGTCACGCTGGCCCTGGCGGCGGCCTTCGTCAGCTTCGGCCTGCGGCGCGAGCTGCGGCCGCTGGTGCGCCTGGCCCGCCAGCTGGAAACCCGCGACGCGCTGCGCGCCGACATCGCGGTGGATGCGCGCCGCCTGCACCGCGAGCTGCGGCCGGTGGCCGACACCATCAACGCCTTCGCGCGGCAGATCCGCCGCCACATCGACGCCCAGCGCCGTTTCATCGCCGACGCCGCCCACCAACTGCGCACGCCGCTGGCCATGCAGGCCTCGCAGATCGCCTACGCCCGCCATCGCCGCGCCCACCGCGCCCCCGGCGAGCTGCTGCGCGAGGACATGGACGCGATGTGGCGCGAGATGCAGGCCAGCAACCGGCGCCTGGTGGCGGTGACCAACAAGCTGCTGCTGCTGGCCCAGGCCGAGCACCAGGACGCCGCCACCCAGCGCGAGACGGTGGACCTGGGCGCGGCTGCGCTGCGGGTGGTGGAGGAACTGGCCGCGCTGGCCGAGCGTCGGCAGATCGACCTGGGCTTCGAGGCCCCATCGCAGCCGGTGCCGGTGCAGGCCCAGCCGGCCCTGCTGGATGCGCTGCTGTCCAACCTGGTGGACAACGCGCTGCGCTACAGCCCCGAGGGCGGCCACGTCACCATCACGGTGGGCCGCGAAGGTGCGCAGGGCCTGTTCACGGTGGACGACGACGGCCCGGGCATCCCGCCCGAGGCGCGCGAGCGGGTGTTCGAGCGCTTCTACCGCCTGGCCGGCGACACCGAGGGCACCGGCCTGGGCCTGGCCATCGTGCGCGAGATCGCCACCGCCTGGGGCGCCGAGGTGGTGCTGGACCGCCCGCCGGGCGCGGACAGCGGGCTGCGCGCGCAAGTGCGGTTTGCGCCTTGCGCCCCTGACAGCGCCTGAACATCAGACCGACAGCGGCGGCCGGCTGGGCGGGCGCACGCCGGGCACCTGGGGCAGGTAGTCGCGCATCAGCGCGATGAAGGCCCGCAGCCGCGCCGGCGGAAAGCGCCCGGGCGGATGCACCAGCGAGATGGGCAGGGCCGGCGCCGTCCAGTCCGGCGCCAGCTGCACCAGGCGGCCGGCGGCCAGGTCGTCGGCCACCGCCCAGGTGGAGGCGATGCCCGCCCCCAGCCCGCCGCGCACGGCATTGCACAGGGCGTAGAGGTGGTCGGTGGACAGGCGCGGGCGGATCGCGAAGCGCACCGCCTGGCCCCGCCCGGCGTGCATCAGCGCCACCTCGTCGCGGTAGAAGGTGTTCAGGGCCAGCCAGGGCAGGCGGGCGAGCTCGGCGGGCGTCTGCGGCAGCGGGCCCTCGCCCCACAACCCCGGCGCGGCCACCACGATGCGCGGCAGCTCGGCCAGGCGGATGGCCACCAGGCCCGGGTCCTCCACCTGGCCGATGCGCACCGCGCAGTCGATGCCCTCGGCGATGAAGTCCGGCAGGCGATCGTGCAGCAGCCATTCCACCGTGACGGCCGGGTGCTGCTGCAGAAAGCCCACCAGCGGCGGCACCAGCTGCTGCTGGCCGAAGACCGAGGGCACCAGCACCCGCAGGTGGCCGCGCGGCGCGTCCTGCACGCCGCGCAGGTCGGCTTCGATGGCGTCCCAGCGTTCGAGCAGGCCCTTGGCATGCTCGAAGCAGCGCTCGCCATCGCCGGTGAGCTTCATCGCGTGGGTGGAGCGCTGCAGCAGGCGCAGGCCCAGCTGGCGCTCGAGCTGCTGCAGCCGCCGGCTGACGGTGGGCTGGGTGGTGCCCAGCTGCTGGGCCGCGGCCGAGAGGCTGCCCGCCTCGACGATGCGCACGAAGGTCTGCAGCAGGTCCAGGCGGTCGGCACCGGCGGGGGCTTGTTTCATACGCTCAGCGTATAGCAAATCTGCAATTCAGCCCACTACCGCATTTTTCATGCATGGTGAGAATTCAACCCATCGCGCCGCCCCGTGCGACGCCCGCCCCCCACCTCCTGCCCGGAACACCCCATGTCCTCCACCACCTCCCCCCTGGCCTCGGCGGCCCCCCGCCCCGAGCACCCGCCCCTGCCCACCTCGCTGGTGCTGCTGATGGCCACCGGCACCGGTCTGGCCGTCGCCTCCATCTACTACAGCCAGCCGCTGCTGGGCCGCCTGGGCGAGAGCCTGCACGCCAGCACCGGCACCATGGGCCTGGTGCCCACGCTGACCCAGCTGGGTTATGCGCTGGGCATCCTGCTGCTGGCCCCGCTGGGCGACCGCCACGACCGCCGCAGCCTGATCACGTTGAAGGCCGCCGGCCTGGCCCTGGCCCTGCTGGCCTGCGGCCTGGCCCCGGGCGTGGGCATGCTGCTGGCCGCCAGCCTGGTGGTGGGCGTGATGGCCACCATGGCGCAGGACATCGTGCCGGCCGCCGCCAGCCTGGCGCCCGAGGCGCACCGCGGCCGCATCGTCGGCACGGTGATGACCGGCCTGCTGCTGGGCATCCTGCTGTCGCGGGTGGCCAGCGGCCTGGTGGCCCAGCAGTTCGGCTGGCGCGCCGTCTACGGCCTGGCGGCGGTGGGCGTGGCCGCCATCGGCGTGGCCAGCTGGCGTGGCCTGCCCCACCTGGCGCCCACCACCACGCTGGGCTATGGCGCGCTGATGCGCTCGCTGACCCAGCTGTGGCAGCGCCACCCGGCCCTGCGCCGCGCGGCCTGGGCCCAGGGCCTGCTGTCGGTGGGCTTCAGCGCCTTCTGGTCCACGCTGGCGGTCATGCTGTTCCAGCGCTACCAGATGGGCAGCGCCACGGCCGGCGCCTTTGGTCTGGCCGGTGCCGCAGGCGCCCTGGCCGCGCCGCTGGCCGGCCGCCTGGCCGACCGCCGCAGCCCCGGCTGGGTGACCCGCCTGGGCACCGGCCTGACCGCCCTGTCCTTTGCCGCCATGGCGCTGGAACTGTGGCTGCCCGCCCCGGCCTGGCTGCCGCTGCTGGTGCTGGCCACCATCGGCTTCGATTTCGGCGTGCAGGCCACGCTGGTGGCCCACCAGACGTTGATCTACAGCCTGGAGCCGGCCGCCCGCAGCCGCCTGAATGCGGTGCTGCTGACTGCCATGTTCATCGGCATGGCCGCCGGCTCGGCCCTGGGCAGCCAGGCCCTGGCGCACGGTGGCTGGCTGGCGGTGGTGGGCCTGGCCACCGCGGCGTCCACCGCGGCCTGGGCGGTGCGCATGGCCACCCCGGTGGGCCGGCACTGAAGCGCGGCTGGGCAAGCGGCCGGTCGTAACATCGGTCGCTTCCCAGTTGCCACTCCGCTTGCGGACAACTCCCATGCCTCTGAAGACCTTTGCGCTGCGCCCGCTGATCGCGGCCGGCGCCGTGGCCTGTGGCCTGATCGCCCCCACCTGGGCCCAGACCCCGCCGCCCGCCCCCAGCCAGCCTGTGACCGAGACCCTGCACGGCGTGACGCTGGTGGACCCCTACCGCAACCTCGAGACCCGTTCGCCCGAGACCCTGGCGTGGATGCGGGCCCAGGCGGCCTACGCCAGCCAGACGCTGGACGCCATCCCGGTGCGCCAGCCGCTGCTGCAGCGCATCGAGCAGCTGGCCCGGACCACCGGCGACGCGGTGGGCCCGGTGCTGCGCATGCCCGGTGAGCGCTACTACTACCTGCAGCGCAAGGCGGGCGAGAACCAGTTCAAGCTGGTGCTGCGCAGCGGCCTGGGTGGCGCCGAACAGGTGCTGGTGGACCCGCAGGCCCTGGCCCGGGCGGCCGGCGGCACGCCCCACGCCATCAACTACTTCATGCCGTCCTGGGACGGCCGCTACGTGGCCTACGGCATCTCGGTGGGCGGCTCGGAGAACGCCACGCTCTACGTGCTGGACACCACCACCGGACACACCGTGGGCGAGCCCATCCCGCGCGTGGTGGAGGAAGGCGTGAGCTGGATGCCGGACAACCAGCGCTTTGCCTACAACCAGCTGCGCGAGCTGCCACCCGGCACGCCGGACACCGAGACCTACCTGGACAGCACGGTCTTCCTGCAGACGGTGGGCCAGAAGGCGGCCCAGGCGCGGCCGCTGTTCGGCCCGACCGTCAACCGCGACCTGAAGCTGGACCGGCTGGACGTGGCGCAGGTGATCTTCAGCCCCGACAGCGGCTACATGGTGGCCCGCACCACCGACACCACATCGCCCGAGGGCAAGCTGTTCGCGGCGCCGCTGGCCGCGCTGTCGGCCCCGGCCATCGACTGGCAGCGCATCGCCGGGCCGGAAGACAAGATCACCGACATCGCCCTGCGCGGCAACGAGCTGGTGGTGCGCACCTACCAGGGCGCGCCGCGCGGCAAGTTGCTGGCCGTCCCGCTGGACAACCAGGCCCAGGCCCAGGCCCGCACCCTGGTGCCCGAGCCCGCCACCGGTGTGCTCGAGGGCTTCGAGCTGGAGAAGGACGCGGTGCTGACCGAAGAGCGCAGCAGCTTCACGCTGCGCGCGGTGCGCTACGACGCCCAGGGCCGGCACGACATCGCTCCGGCCGTGCCCGGCAGCACGCTGATCAACGGCAACCCGGCCCACCTGGGCGGCGACACGCTGGTGGGCACCTCGTCCTGGACGGCGCCGCAGCGCCTGCTGCAGGTGGATGCCCACGGCGGCACCCGTGACACCGGCCTGCGCAACCAGCAGGCGCCGGCCAGCGTGCCGGAGATCGTGGCCGAGGAGGTCATGGTCCCCAGCCACGACGGGGTGATGGTGCCGCTGGCCATCCTGCACCGAAAGGACCTGAAGAAGGACGGCCAGGCCCCGACGCTGCTGATCGGCTACGGCGCCTACGGCCTGAGCGAGGAGGCCCACTTCCTGCCGCGCAACTTCGCCTGGTTCGAGCGCGGCGGCGTGATCGCCATTGCGAATGTGCGTGGCAGCGGCGCCTTCGGCGACCCCTGGCACCGCGCCGGCTTCAAGGCCACCAAGCCCAACACCTGGAAGGACGGCATCGCCGCGGCGAAGTACCTGGTTGCCCAGGGTTACACCCACCCGAAGCGCCTGGGCATCTGGGGCACCAGCGCGGGCGGCATCTTCGTGGGCCGCGCGGTGACCGAGGCACCCGACCTGTTCGCCGCCGCCATCTTCGACGTGGGCAGCCTGGACACGGTGCGCTCGGAGAACTCCGCCAATGGCGTGACCAACATCTCCGAGTTCGGCACGGTGCAGGACCCGGAGGACTTCAAGTCCCTGCTGGCGATGAGCACCTACCAGCACATCGAGAAGGGCGTGGCCTACCCGGCGGTGCTGCTGATCCACGGCATGAACGACCCGCGGGTGGACACCTGGGAGAGCGCCAAGACGGCCGCCAAGCTGCAGGTCAGCACGAGCAGTGGCAAGCCGGTGCTGCTGCGCCTGGACGAGCAGGCCGGCCACGGCATCGGCAGCACGGCCCAGCAGGCCTACACCAAGCAGGCCGACCTGATGGCCTTCCTGCTCTGGCAGTTCGGCCTGGCCGGCAGTCAGCCCTGAAGACGGCCTCGGCTCAGGGCCGTGCGCCCTTGGCCGAGTACATCGCCTGGTCGGCGGCGCTCAGCAGCTGACCCTCTTCCTCGCCGTCGGCGGGAAAGTCCGCCAGCCCCAGGCTGGGCTGGATGGCCAGCACCCGGCCATCCACCTCGAAGGGCGGTGCAAAGGCCTGGCGGATCTTGTCCGCCGCGGCCCGGTTGCCGGCCAGCCCCTTGGGGGACTCCAGCAGCACGACGAACTCATCGCCGCCCACCCGGGCCACCGTGTCGCTGGCCCGCAGCTGGGCCTTGAGCCGGTCGGCGAAGGCCTGCAGCAGGTGGTCGCCCACCAGGTGGCCATGGGTGTCGTTGACTTCCTTGAAGCGGTCCAGATCCAGGTAGAGCACCGAGAGAAAGCTCTCGCCGCGCCGGGCCCGGGCCATGGCCAGGCTCAGCCGGTCCCGCAGCAGGGCCCGGTTGGGCAGGCCGGTCAGCGCATCGTGGTGGGACAGGTGACGCAAGCGGCCATAGAGCTGCAGGCGCTCGATGGCGGTGGCCAGCTGGGTGCAGATGTACTGCAGCAGCGCCAGGTCCTGTTCGCTGCAGCCGGCTTCGTCGCCGTAGCTCTTGAGCACCAGGGCGCCGATGACGCCGCTGGGTGTGGACAGCGGCACGCCGACGCGGCACTGCAGCTCGGGATCGACCCAGGCGTCGGCCTCGGGGTCCACGCCGCGGCGCACCATGCGCACCTCGCCTCGCTGGATCACCTCGTGGCAGAAAGCGCTCAGGTTGGCCCAACGCTCCGGGCTGACGGGCCCGCGCCGGTCGGCCCAGTAGGGAAAGGACAGCGGCCGGCCCGCCTCGTCGTGCAGGGCCACGGCCAGGTTGTGGCCCTGCATCAGGGCGGCGATGCTCTGGTGAACCTCCTGGCACAGCATGCCCAGGTCCTGCACGCGGTGCACCGCCTCGGAAATGGCATAGGTGGCGGCCTGGATCTGCTCGGCCCGCTTGCGCTCGGTGATGTCGCGCGCCACCGCCACCCGCAAGCCGGCCTCGGGCAGCCAGCGGGCCGACCACAGCAGGTGCACCACCTGACCGTCCTTGCGCAGGTAGCGGTTCTCGAAATTGAGGTGGGCCTGGCCGGCCATCACCCGCTGGGCCGCCTGCAGGGTGCGCTCCCGGTCCTCGGGCAGCACCAGGTCGATCATGCGGCGGCCGATCAACTCCTGCGGCGTGTAGCCAAAGATCTGCAAACCGGCAGCGCTGACGTGCACGAACCGCCCCTGCTCGTCCACCATGCAGACGGCATCGAGCAGCAGGTCAAACGCGGGAGCCAGGGCCGGTGCAAAGGCCGATGCCAATGACCCGGCGAGGGGTACGGTCTTCTCGGACATGGGTGCAGAGCCTGAGGTGCACCGAGTGTAGACAGGCCCGGCCACCCTGTGGCCCAAGAAAAGCGCGAGGTTTCAGAGGTAGTAGGCCTGGACCTCGCCCTTGAGCTTGATGAGCAGCGGCTGGCCCTTGCGGTCGACCTTGTTGCCCACGGGCACCTTGATCCAGCCCTCGCTGACGCAGTACTCGGCCACGTCGCGGCGCTCGTTGCCGTTGAAGCGGATGCCGATGTCGTGCTCGAACACCTGGGCGTTGAAGAAGGGGCTCTTGGCGTCGGTGGACAGGTGGTCGGGCAGCTCGGGGCGGTCGGTGGTGGGCGTGGCGTCGGTCATGAGGCGGTGCGTGGTGAGGTCAAAAAGGGGAAAGTGGCGGGCTCAGCCCTGCAGGCCGACGTACACGTTTTGCACGTCTTCGTTGTCGTCGAGGGCCGCCAGGAAGGCTTCCACCTCCTCCAGCTGCTCGGCGCTCAGGCTGGCCGGGTCGACGGGGTTCTTGGGCTTGTAGCCCAGTTTGGCGGACAGCACCGTGAACCCCTGCGCCGGCAGAGCTCGGCTGACCAGATCCAGGTCGGCCGGATCGGTCAGGAACAGGGTGGCGCCATCGTCGCCGGGCTCCAGGTCCTGGGCCCCGGCCTCGATGGCCGCCATCTCCGGGTCGGCGCCCGGACTGGCGGGCTCGGCCTCGATCATGCCCAGGTGGTCAAAATCCCAGGACACGGAGCCGGAGGTGCCCAGCTGGCCCTTGCGGAACAGCACCCGCATGTCGGAGGCGGCCCGGTTCACGTTGTCGGTCAGACACTCCACCATCACCGGCACACGGTGCGGGGCGAAGCCCTCGTAGACAGCGTGCTCGAAGTGCACCGCCTCGCCGGTCAGCCCGGCGCCCTTCTTGATCGCGCGCTCCAACGTGTCCTTGGGCATGGAGACCTTGCGGGCCTGCTCCACCACCAGGCGCAGCCGGGCGTTGGCCGCCGGATCGGCGCCGTTGCGCGCCGCGATCATGATGTCCTTGGCGAGTTTGCCGAACAGCCGGCCCTTGGCGTTGGCAGCCAGGTCCTTGTGTTTTGCCTTCCATTGCGCACCCATGTTGGAGCTTCCCTCGCGTTGCCGTGAACCATGGGCCGCTGGCGGGATGCGGGCGAATGGCGAAGAACGCGCCCGCGGGGACACAGTCCCAGCCAGCGCGAAGAGGCGGCAATTTTAGAGGACAGGCGCACGCGCGGGCGCCCCCCACCAGGCCCCGAGGGGCTCAGCCCCCCGGCTCGAAGCCGCGGAAGACCGCGCAGCGTTCGAACAGCTCGCGCGAGGGCGCCACCTGCTTGTGGTGGCAGTAGGTGGTCACCAGCTTGGCCAGGCCCTTGATGTCACGTCCGCTGGCCTGGGCATAGTGGCGGGCCAGCCAGTCGATCTGCGCGGCGTCCAGCGCCAGGCCGAACTGGCCGGCCATCACGCGCCAGATGCGGGCCCGCGCCGCCTCGTCGGGCGCCTGGTAGCGGATCAGCGCGATGCAGCGGCTGACGATGGCCTCGTCGATGTCGTCGATGCGGTTGGTGGTCAGGAACAGCAGGCCGTTGAAGTACTCCAGAACCCGCAGGAAGACGCCGACCACGGCATTCATCGCCAGGTTGTCGTCGCGCCGCTTGATGTAGACGTCGGCCTCGTCGATCAGCATCACCGCGCCCCAGCGCTGGGCGCGCGTGAGGGCCTCCTTCAGCGCGGTCTCCATGGTCGCCACGTTCAGGCCCAGCTGGCCCGAGTGCACGCGGTAGAGCGGCCGGCCGATGATCTCAGCGTAGACCTCGGCGGTCAGGGTCTTGCCCACGCCGGGTGGGCCGGCGCACAGCACCGTGGTGCCGCCGCTCTTGCCAGCCACGATGTCGTCCATCAGCACGTCCATCTCGGCGGTCAGGATGTCGATCAGGTCGGTCTGCTCGGGCGGCAGCACCAGCCGGGTCTTCAGCTCGGGCTGGTAGACGTAGAGGCTCAGGTCGTCCACATGCACCCACAGGTGCTGGTGCAGTTCCAGGTGGAACAGGAACAGAAAGCCCTGCACCGGCAGCTGGGTGAACAGGCCCTCGGGCTGGGCGGCCCGCTCGGCCTGCACCTCGTCCTCGGCGGCGTAGCGGTTGCTCTTGGCGGCCTTGCGCAGATAGGGCCCCAGGATGTCGCCGGTGCTGTCCAGCGTGGCGCTGCGGGGCGGCAGGATGCCCTCGTCGTTGACCAGGCGCGCGGGCTGGCCCGAGGCCGAGAGCACCACCTGGTCCTTGCGGGTCCAGTCGGTGTCGCGGTGGGTGGCGCTGGGGTCCTCGGCCACGAAGCCGATGCCCTGGCCGCAGAACTGCGCGCCGTAGCGGCCACGCCAGTCGATGTAGCGCTCGGCCATGGCATCGTAGGCCGCCAGCAGGGCCGGCGTCTCCTTCAGCAGGCCCTTGGCCGCCAGGATCTCGGCCACCGTATGGCCGGGCAGATCGGCCTCGACGATGCGCACCGTGGTGCTGACAATGCCGGCACGCAGCAGCGCCTTGAGTTCGATGAGCACCTTGCCCATTTCCTCGTTGGAGCCCGAGACATAGTCCAGCCGCGTGACCACCCAGGCCGCCGCCCGTCCGTTGGGCGCGGTGGCGAACAGCCAGCCGCGCCGGGCGTCCTGGATGAGGTAGCGCGCCAGGGCCGGCAGCAGTTGCTCCAGCTCGTCTTCCTCGCCGAAACGCGGGCCATCGTCGCGCAGCGCGGCCAGCAGGCCGGCCAGCTGGCGGTGGCGGCCCACGGCCCCCTCGACCTCGTAGAGGTTGCCCAGGAAGTCCAGTTCGGCCAGGTGCAGCTGCTGCCAGGGCAGCTCCAGCCGGTGGGTGTAGCGCAGCTGGTCCTGCAGGCCCGACAGGCGCGGAAAGGCCTGGGCCAGGGCCTGGACCTGGGCCCGTTCCAGGGCGAGCTTCATGCGGCCCCCGTGGCGGCGTCCGCCTTGCGCAGCAGGCGGTCGTTGGCGGCCAGGGCGAAGGCCTGCCAGACGGCCGCCAGGTCGCGCCGGATGGTGGCCAGGTACTCGCGCGAGGGCTGGTGCTCGAAGGGGAAGTTCGACAGCGCGCAGGAGCTGCTGTTGAAGTGCACCGCCTCGACCAGCAGCGCATCGGCCAGGCCCTGAAAGGGGGCCAGCACCTGCGGGGTCAGGGCCGCCCGGCCGGCGTCCGCGGGCGCATCGGCCCGCAGCGGCAGGGTGTCCAGGCGCTGCAGGGCGTCGGCGTAGAGCGACTCCAGCGCCTCCACCAGCGCGCGCTGGGTGAGCTGGGCGTCCTGTTGGCGCGACAGGGCCTGGTGCAGGCGCTGGCGGTAGCGCTGCACCGCCTGGCCGCGCTGCTCGGCCACCCAGTCGCCGAACAGGCGCAGTTGGGCGTCGTTGGCGGCCTCGGGCGGGCGGGCCGCTTGCAGCGGTTGCTGCAGCAGGTGGCGCAGCCGGGCCGCCGCGCCCAGCGCGCCTTCCAGGTAGCCGGTGCCGCGCTGGGCCGTCTCGGCCCCGCCGAACAGCAGCCGGCCGTCCCACTGCGGCAGTTGCAGCGTGTCGGTGGCGGCGCCCGGTCCGGGGTGGGCGGCCTGGCCCTCGCTGGCGTGGTCCAGCGGGCTGCAGGTGAAGGGCTCCTCGGCCCAGTCCTGCCAGTGCAGGTCGCCATCGCGCGCGGCCTCGCCGAAGAGCATGGCCATCTGGCTTTCCACCAGCAGCGGCATGCTGCGGGCGAAGGCCGGGCGCTGCGCGGCCGGCAGCGCGCTGAAACCGGCCAGCGCGGCGCCGGCCGGCCCGCTGGCGTCGAAGACCTCGGCCAGCACCGCCTGGGCATGGGTGACCCAGGCGTTGCCGCTGTGGCCCTCGGCCCGCCAGAAGGCATCGGGGTAGGCCACGGCCGCCTTGGCGGCGGTGGCCATCCAGGTGGGCTGGGCCTGCAGGGCCTCGTCCACCGCGGCGGGCAGGGCTGGCTCGAAGCGCAAGCCGGCCTGGGCCACGCGCGGCGGCAGGGCCAGCACGACGCGGCGGGCCCGCACCGTGTGTTCCTGCCCGCCCAGGCGCAGGGACAGGCGCACGTGGTCGCCCGCGTCGGTCACGGCCAGCAGGGTCTGGCCCAGGTGCAACCGGGTCAGCGGCAAGGGCCGGGCCAGGGCCGCCACCAGGGCCCCCATGCCGCCGGCCAGGCGACGCGCGCCGCCGTGCAGGCTGCCCTGCCCGGGCGGGGCCGGCAGGGTGGCGTCCCCGTCCTGCGCGGTGGCGCTGGCCACGGCCACCGTGGCCGGGGGCTCGGTGGCCTGGTCCAGCAGCAGCACCTGGCCGTCGTCGGCCTGGGCCACCGTCTCCAGGCCCAGGTCGGCCACCAGCCGCGCCATCGAGGGCTGGTGGTCGGGCCAGTACCAGGTGGGCCCCAGGTCCAGGGGCTGGCCCTGGGCGCCGGTGGCGGTCAGCACCCGGCCGCCCAGGCGCTCGCGCCCCTCGAACAGCGCCCAGTCCAGGCGGCGGGCCTGCAGGCTGTGCGCCAGCGCCAGCCCACACACGCCGCCACCGACGATGGCCACGTCCAGCATCTTGTCCATGGGGCCTCCTGCGGACCGGGTGGATGGGGACAGAAGCCTGGGTCAGAAGCCCGAGAGCGCGCCCAGCAGCTCCACGGTCACCGGCTCGGTGCCGAGGATGCTGACCTGGCAGGCCAGGCGCGACTTGCTGCCCACGCCCACCAGGGTGTCGAGCTTGGCGTTCTCTTCGGAGGTCATCTTGGAAACGCCCTTGCGTCCTTCCTTGATGAACACATGGCAGGCGCCGCAACTGGCCTTGCCGCCGCACTTGCTCACCAGCTTCTCGCCGGCGGCCAGCAGGGTCTGCAGCAGATTGGCACCTTCGCTCACGTCCACGGTGGCACCGGAAGGCAGGATGGTCAGGGTGGTCATGGTCTTCTCCTCTTGAGGTCAGGGTGAAAGTGGGCTCAGGCCGCGACGGCCACGCCCCGGGTGAGCTGCGCGGCCACCTCGGCCAGCGGCAGCGCGATGCGGGTGACGCCCTGCTCCTCGAGGAAGCGGGCCTCCATGCGGGTGGGCGCATCGGGCAGCACCGCGTAGTGCGGGCCGCCGGAGCGCTTCATGATCTGGCGGGCGAAGGTGCGCGGCAGCTGGTCGTTGAAGCGGCAGCCCAGGAAGACGAAGCCCAGGCTGGCGCGGCGGGCCTGCACCACCGGCGGGATGGGCGTCTGGATGTCGATCTCGGTCAGCACCTCGACGTGGTCCGAGTCGGACACCAGGTAGTTGCTGGCCGGCAGGTGGCCGCCCCAGGGCTTGTAGAACACGGTGGTCACGTCCACCGGCTCCTCGGTCAGCGGCTGGCCATCGGCGCCGTACCAACCGAACCAGGTGCCGAAGTGCTCGCTCTGCGACAGGCCCTGCACCTCGGCCCAGTCGCTGCGGCCGCTCAGCGCGCCGCGCATCGTGTCGTCGTACCAGGCGTCGACGATCAGCGGTGTCTTCAGGCTGGCGACCCAGCGGTGCAGCGGGCTGGGCGCCGGCAGCGCGGCATAGGCCAGGTCCATGCCGCTGACCAGGGTCTTGCGGTGCTTGAAGTTCTCGATGAACTGCGCGGCCTGGGTCAGGCGGTTCTTGATCTTGCCGGGCACGCTGTTGCGGGTGGTCAGCACCGTCGCCAGGGCCAGCGGGTCGCCCGGCACCGGCAGCTCGGCACACAGGCCCAGCATGCCGGGGCCCAGATAGGGCGAGAGTGATCCTGTGCGCAGGCCGGCAGCGACGTCGTCGGGCAGGTGGTCCAGGGTGGTGAAGGTCATGGGCGTCTCCCGTGAAGGCAACAGGTCAGTAGATGGGCACGCCGGCACCGATGTTGGTGGCGATGTCCTTGAGGGCGCCGACGATGAAGCGCACCGCGTCCTCGTCGAGCAGGGCGTGGAACGGCAGGGCCAGGGCGCGGTCGCCGATGCGCTCGGCCAGCGGCAGATCCCCCCGCTTCCAGCCTTGCTGCTGGTAGAAGAACTGCTGGTGCAGCGGCTTGCAGAAGGGCGCCGCCTCGATGTGCTCGCGGTTCAGGTCGTCGACGATCTGCTTGCGCGCACTGGCGGTGAAGCGGGTGCCCAGGTGCACCTGCCAGACCATCCAGTGCACCTCGTCCACGTCGTCGGCGATGTAGGGCGGCTTGATGCCCTCGAAGCTGTTCATCAGGTCGCGGTAGAGGGCCTCGACGACCTTGCGGTGCGCCAGCAGCTCGTCGATGCGGGCCAGCTGGCCCACGCCCATCGCGGCGGTCAGCTCGCTGATGCCGGCCTGCAGCGGCACCCGCGCCCCCACCGACAGCGAGTTGCGGTCCTTGATGGAGCGCTGACGCAGGTAGCGCAGCTCGATGGCCAGGCGTTCGTCGTCGGTGACGACCATGGCGCCGTCGCCACAGGCCAGCGCGCTGGGCTGGGAGAAGTCGAACACGGCCAGGTCGCCGAAGCTGCCGACCTTGCGGCCCTGGTAGCGCGAGCCCAGGGCCTCGGTGGAGTCCTCGATCAGGGCGATGCCGTGGCGGTCGGCCAGCGCGCGCAGCGGGCCCCAGGCCGCCGGGTGGCCGTTGACATTGCCGGCCAGGATGGCCTTGGTGCGCGGCGTGATGCGGGCCTCGGCCCGCACCGGGTCCAGGCAACCGGTCCAGTAGTGGATGTCGGAGAACACCAGCGTGGCACCGGCCAGGCTCACCGCCTGCGCCACCTGGTGCCAGCCGTGGGGCGAGGCGATGACCTCGTCGCCCGGGCCGATGCCCAGGGCCCGCAGCGCCAGCCAGGTGCCCAGGGTGCCGCTGGCCACCGACACCGCGTGGGCCCGGCCCAGCCAGCGGGCGAAGCTCTGCTCGAAGCGCTCGACCATGGGGCCGGCCGTCAGGCGCGAGCCGGACATGGCCGTCTCCACCAGCTTGAGCTCCAGCTCGGACAGGTCGGGATCGGACAGCACGATCCAGTCGTCCCCCAGCAGGTCGTCGCTCTCGGGCCGCTCGTCGGCCACCAGACCGTCCGCGCCGATGGCGGCGAAGGGGTCGCTGCCCTCGGCATTGCCGCCGGGCACCGGGGTGACGTGGGCTTCGGGGTCCAGGGTGGCGGGGCTGTTCATGGCGGCGGCTTTCGTGGAGAGGGGTTCAGGCCTTGTCGGCCAGATAGAAGCCGGACAGCGCCGACAGCTCCGTGCTGACCTGCCAGCAGTGGCCGTCGCTGACGGCGCCCCACAGCAGGCGGCGCTGGCCCACGGCGGCCGGCGTCTCGCCGCGCATGTCGAAGGCATCGACCACGATCACCCGCAGCGGGGCGAAGCGCTCGCGCAGCAGCAGGGCGGCCTCGCGCACGGTGTTGGCGCTGTCGGCCAGGGCAATGGCCTCGGACAGCGAGGCGGCGCGGGGGCTCACGTCGGCGGTGGCGTTCATGGCGGGCCCCTTCAGTCGCCGGAGAGGCGGCGGGCCTCGACGGTGATCGGCAGGCTGGTGCCCTCGGGCATCTCCGGCAGGGCCAGCACCCAGTCGTTGGCCAGGGTCACGGTGCCGCCCCAGAGATCGGGCTTCTCGTGCGAGACGATGGGCTCCTCCAGGTCCTTCTTGGCCACGTAGGCGGACAGGATGCCAGCGGCGCTTCGGCGGATCATGACTTTCATGGGAACTCCTGGGGATGGGTCAAAAGATTCGGTCAGGCCGGCGTGGCCAATGCAGGGGTGATCGGGTGGTCCTCGCGCAGCAGCGGCAGCACGCTCTCGCGCACCGCCGCCAAGGCCTGGGCGATGTCATCGGCCGTGGTGTCGCGCCCCAGCGAGAAGCGGACCTCGGCCTTGGCCTGCACCGGCGTGAGGCCCATGGCCAGCATCACATGCGAAGGCTGGGTGCTGCCGGCGCCACAGGCCGCGCCGCTGCTGGCCCGCACGCCGACGCGTTCCAGCTTGCCCAGCACCTGCTCGGCATCGCGTTCGCCAAAGCGCACGCAGACGGTGTTGGCGATGCGCGGCGCGCCCTGCCCCAGCAGCACGACGGCGGGGTGCAGGGCCAGCAGGCCCTGTTCCAGCGTCTGGCGCAGGGCGCTCATGCGGCTCAGGTCCTCGTTCAAGGTGGTGGAAATCGCGTCCGCCGCCGCGGCAAAGCCGGCGATGCCCGGCCCGTTCTCGGTGCCGCCACGGCGCTTGCGCTCCTGCTTGCCCTCTATCAGCGCCGGCCAGGCCAGGCCCTTGCGCACGACCAGGGCCCCCACGCCCTGCGGGCCGTGCAGCTTGTGGGCCGCGCAGGACCAGAGGTCGGCGCCGCTGGACTCGAAGCGCAGCGTGGACTTGCCCACCGCCTGGGTCGCATCCACATGGAAGGGCACCTCGTGCGCCCGGGCCAGGGCCGAGAGCTCGGCCAGCGGATGGCAGACGCCGGTCTCGTTGTTGGCCGCCATCACGCTGAGCAGGGCCACGTCCGGCCCGATCAGCCGGGCGGCGGCGTCCAGGTCCAGCCGGCCCTGGCCATCCACCGGGATCAGGTCGACCGGCGTGCCCTCGCGCCGCAGGCGCTCGGCCAGGCCCAGCAGGCCCGCGTGCTCCACGGCCGACAGCAGCAGGCGGGTGCGGCCCAGCGCACGGCCACGGGCCAGCGCCCCCAGCACCGCCTGGTGGTTGGCCTCGGTGGCGCCGCTGGTGAACACCAGCTCGGCCGGCTGGCAGCCCAGCAGGGCCGCCACGCGGGCCCGGGCCTCGGCCTGCGCCCGGCGGGCGTCCTGGCCGGCGGCGTGCATCGAGGAGGGATTGGCCCAGCCGCTCTCCATGGCCCGCACCAGGGCCTGCACCACGGCCGGCAGCGGACGGGTGGTGGCGTTGTGGTCCAGGTCGATCATGGCGTGCCCTCTCCGGCCTCAGACCCAGTAGTCGCGCGCTTCGTCGCGCAGCAGGGTGTCCAGCGCGGCGGCCAGGGTGGGCGCGCGACGTTTGAGCACCCAGCAGCCGTGGACGTGGTCACGCGCATGCAGCAGCCAGGCGCCGGGCACGCCGCTGTCGGGCGTCTGCGTGGGCACCAGCCAGGCGATGTCGATCTCGCCGCCATCGCGGTCAATGTTGCGTGAGCAGTTGGGGCTGACCACCTTCCAGCCCAGGCCCTCGCGCAGCACGCGGGGGTGGACGTACTTGTAGCGGCTGCGCTGCTCCAGGGCGACCTCGATGCGCACCCGGTCCAGCACGAAGACCTGGCCAGCGACCAGGCTGCCGCTGTCGGCGGGCCGCGGGGGCTCGTCGGGTGAGCCCGGCGGGCGGCCGGAGCAGGAGGCGCTGGCCATCACGCCACCTCGTCCGCCGGGGCCGGGGCGCTGCGCGGGGCGCCGGGCACGTCCAGCTCGATCTCGTCCTCCAGCACGCCCAGCACCCGGCGCGGGCCGAACTCGACCAGGTAGACCGGTACATTGGCCTCGGCGTGCATGCCGACGTTGACGATCTCGCCGATGCCCCCGGCGGGCACCAGCAACTCGCCTTCGGCGGCCTCGGGGAAGCTGCCGTCGTTGACCAGGTCGATCACCGCGCGCACGCGTTGGCCCCAGTCGTACTTGGGTTGGGCGGGTTCCATCATGGTGAGACTCCTGTGAACGAGGGTGGGAGGACGGTCAGCGGAGGTCGGCCAACTGCCGGGCCTTCTCGCCCAGCTGCGCCAGCACCTCCTCGGGCAGGTGGTCCAGGGTGCAGAGCTCCTTGGCCCGCATGCCCACCTGGTGGCCCGAGCCGGTGAACTCCACCGCGTAGATGTAGAACTGCTGCAGGAAGGTGCCGATCGAGCGCACGTAGCCGATGTCGCCCTTGTTCACCAGCACCTCGCCGATGTCCTTGCCGGTGTAGGTGCCGTCGTTGCGGATGACGGTGCGGCTGAGCACCCGCTCGCCCATCTCGAAGCGGGGCGGCAGGGCGATCTCGATGGTGTCGTCGTCACGGGCGATGTCCGCCATGGGGCTCTCCTGCAGGCTGGGACAAGGGGGTGGGCTCGGCCAGGCGCTCCTGCGCCTGGGCGCGCACCTCGGGGTCGGCGTCTTCGGCCAGGCGCAACAGCCAGTCGCGCTGCTGGCGGGCGTCGGCGCGGTGAGCCACGGTCCAGCGCACCGCCCAGTCCGGGTCGGCCAGGAAGGCCGACAGCAGGGGCAGCGGCGCCCGCTCGGCCACCGTGCGGCGCACGCGGTCCGAGGCATCACCGGCCAGGCGCCACAGCGCGGGCATCTCCAGCCGCTCGGCCACCACACGGCGCACCTGCTCGTCGTCGTCGCTGGCCAGCAGCGGCAGCAGGGCCAGCGGCAGGCGGCGGGCCACCACGGTGCGGACCTCGTAGTCGGCGTCCTGGATCAGGCGGCTGAGCTCGGGCGTGTCGATGCGCTGGGCCACGCGGATGCGGACCTCGCGGTGCGGGTCGTCGCACATGGGCGAGAGCAGGCGCTGCGGCACGCGCAGGGCCACCTGCAGGCGCACCGTCTCGTCCGGGTCCTGGCGCAGCGGGCCGAGCTGAAAGATGTCGACATAGCGCGCGGCGATGGCCCGGACCTCGAAGTACGGGTGGTCCAGGTGCTGGCCGGCCAGGTCGCGGTGGGCGCGGAAGAAGCGGTCGATGCGGCGGGCGTAGGCGTCCTGCATGCAGCTGTGGCCGGGCTCGCAGCCGCCCTCGTCGCGCAGCGCCCGGTGCGGGCAGCGGCCGCAATCGACCGGCTGGCCCTGCCAGTCCCGCAGGGGGATGTCACCCGCGGGGGCACGGTGGACAGGGTGCAGGGCGGCGGCGTTCATGGCGGCGTCGCTTCAGGCCGGTGCCGAAGGGTGTGCCCCCGGAGGCCGGGGGGCCAGCCGGGCCCAGGCCGCGGCACCGAAGGCCGGCGGAACACTGGGAGCGTCCTCGTCCGGATCGTCCCCCACCAGCGCGCGCTGGCGCACCGCTTCCACCAGGGCGCCGCCCACCCGGTCGTCCGGGTCCAGGTGGCGCAGCAGGGCCAGGGCATCGCGCGCCTCGGTGTCGTCGCCCAGGCGCAGGCTCAGGTAGGCGTAGCCCTTGAGGGTGAAGAGGTAGAAGCGGGTCACCGGCTCATCGCGTGCGCCCACCAGCGGCAGGCGCGGCACATCCCGCCAGCAGGTGGGCAGACCCAGGGCGGCAGCACCAGCCACCAGGGCCCGGCGGGCCACGTCGCGGGCGGGGCTGAGGCGGTGGCCGTAGAAGTGGTGACGGTACAGCGCGATCAGCACCGCGGGGTGTTCCGGCGCCAGGGCCTGGGCCCGCATCAGGGCGCCCATGGCGCGCGGCGCGTCGCCGCGGTGCTCGCCGGCTTCGCGCAGGGCGGCTTCGGCCAACGGGGGCAGGCCCTGGCCCAGCACGGCGTCATCAAAGTCCACGCCCAGGGTGCCGGTGGTGGCGATGGTCATGGTGGACGCCTCGTGCGGGGGAGGAAGGGCGCGTCTCAGTGGCGCTTGAGCGAGTCCAGCGAGACCGTGGCCTGCGCCGGCTTGGCCGCATCGCCCGAGCTGGAGCAGGCGCAGGGCGCCGCCGCCGGGTTGAAGAAGCTCAGGCCGGAATGGGTCGGGCTTTCGCTGAAGTCCATCGTGACGCCGTCGAGCACCAGGCGGCTTTCGGCCGGCAGGAAGACCCGCACGTCGCCCACCATCAGCTCGGCGTCGCCGTCCATCGGCGCGGCCAGCACCGAGAACTCGGCGCTGTAGCCCGAGCAGCCGCCCGGCGTCACCAGCAGGCGCATGCCGCCGGCGGGGTGATCGGAGAAGCGCACCATGCGGCGGATGAACTTGGCCGCAGCGGGCGTGACAGTGACGTTGGGCAGGATCATGTTCAGCTCGTCATTCAAAAGACAGTCAAAGGCGGACCGCTTGGGCCAGCGCCGGGCCGCCCCAAGCGGCCCACGCACCCGCCCGGCGGGTGGTCCCGGGGTTCGCCCCGGGACCGGGTGCGCCAGTTATGCCGGCTTGATGCAGCCGTCCACCGGGCAGACCGAGATGCACTGGGGCGCGTCGAACTGGCCTTCGCACTCGGTGCACTTGGCCGGGTCGATGATGAAGGTGCCGCCCTTCTCACGGATGGCGACGTTGGGGCACTCGGGCTCGCAGGCGGAGCAGCCGGTGCAGGTGGAGGCGATGATCTTCAGGGCCATGATGGGACTCCTTGGCTGGGGGCTGGGGAAAGGGCGGTGGCGCGGGCCAAGGGCTCAGGCCGCCGCTTCGGCGGTGCCGGTGAAGGCACCCTGCCGGATCTGCGCGTCACCGCGCGGTTGGTGGACGAGCTGGCCGCTGGCAATGCGCTGGCGGTAGTCGGTGAACCAGGACAGCGCGGCCTTCTCGATGAACTCGTGGGCGTAGGCATCCACCGGCTCGATGCCGGCGGCGCTCAGCTCGTCACGCGGGCAGGCGCCGATCTTGGCCACCAGCACCGCATGGCAGTCGTTGATTGCCTTGACGATGGAAGGGAGCTGCTCGTCCTCGCCGTAGCCGCCCTGGCAGTACAGGTCCACCCGGCGGTGACCGACGAACAGGGCCTGCGCCTGGCTGACCTCGAAGATCTGGAACTCGGTGGCGTGGCCGAAATGCTGGTTCACCTTGCCATGGCCTTCGGTGGCCACGGCGACCAGCACCTTCATGTCCGGGTCCACGCCATCGTCGTTGGCCGCAGCGGCCAGCGCGTCGGCCTTGGCCGCGACCTGGGCCTGCCGCTCGGCCTCGACCTGGTCCTGGTAGGCCTTGCGCTTGTCCAGGTCGTAGACGACTTCCATCTCCTCGATCTTGTCGAGGGTGAATTCCTCGGAGCGGTCCTCGCCCAGCAGGCCCACCGCGTCGGCGCGGCACTGGCGGCAGTGGCGCATCAGGTTGGCGCCGCCCATGCAGGCGTCCTGCACGGCCTTGAGCTCCTGGGCGGTCGGGCCGCGCTGGCCGGTCAGGCCGAACACCGTGCCGTGCTCGGCTTCCGAGATCAGCGGCATGATGTTGTGCAGGAAGGCGCCGCGCTTCTTGACCTCGCGGTTCACCTCGATCAGGTGCTCGTCGTTGATGCCGGGGATCAGCACCGAGTTGATCTTGGTGAGCACGCCGCGGGCGGTCAGCATCTCCAGGCCGAGCATCTGGCGCTCGTGCAGGATCTTGGCCGCCTCGTAGCCGGTGTAGCGCTTGTGGTTGTAGAAGATCCAGGGGTAGATCTTCTCGCCCACCGCCGGATCGACCATGTTGATGGTGATCGTGACGTGGTCGATGTTGTACTGGCAGATCTCGTCGACCTGGTCCGGCAGCGCCAGGCCGTTGGTGGACAGGCACAGCTTGATGTCGGGCGCCTGCTCATGGAGCATGCGCATGGTGTCGAAGGTCTTCTTCGGGTTGGCCAGCGAATCGCCCGGGCCGGCGATGCCCAGCACCGTCATCTGGGGAATCTCGCTGGCCACGGCCAGCACCTTCTTGACGGCCTGCTCGGGCGTGAGCTTCTGGCTGACCACGCCGGGGCGCGATTCGTTGCTGCAGTCGTACTTGCGATTGCAGTAGTTGCACTGGATGTTGCAGGCCGGGGCCACGGCCACGTGCATGCGGGCGTAGTGGTGGTGCGCCTCTTCCGAGTAGCAGGGGTGGTTCTTGACCTTGTCCCAGATCTCGGCGGGCATGTCATCGGGCCCACCCGATGAGCCACAGCTGGCCTTGCCGTCTCCGCCGGTGGTGCCGCAGCCCCCTCCGGTCTCGACGACTTCGCTGACGGCTTGGCGACCCTTCTTCAGGTCACCGATCGATACGAACGTGGTGTTGGCGGACATGGAGCACCTCGTGTGGTGGCAGGTGAACCCTCCATTGCGAGAGCTGTGCCAGGTAATTTCTCCTTCTGATTCAAGGACTTGCCTTTTTGTCGGATGCCCTCCGGGCTGTGTCGGTCGCGACAAAAGCGACAAGGCACGGAGCCCCTGGAATGCACAAGGCGGCCCGGGGGCCGCCTTGTGCTGGATCAAGCCACGACGCCGTCAGAGTTTGCGAACCTCGATGCGGTGCTTCTGCAGCGCATAGCCGAGCTGGCGCGGCGTGACCTTGAGCAGCCGCGCCGCCTTGGCCTGCACCCAGCCGCACTGCTCCATGGCCCAGATCAGGCGCTCGCGCTCGCCCTGCGGCGGCTCGGCGCCGAACTGACGCGGGGGCAGCACGCTGGCATCGGTCAGGCGCTCGGTGGGGCCGATGCGCATCACCGTGTCATCGTCATCCTCGTCATCGAAGAAGCTGTCGCCGTGCCCCGCAGGGACAGGCACGCGCCGACCATCGACCGGGATGCTGCTGCCATCCGGGCGGCCGACCTTGTTGACGGTGATGGTGGCGGCGGGTGCCACGGCATCTTCCTTCTCCATGTGGTGCAGCGTCTGCGTGAGGCAGCGGTTGCTCTTGCAGGGAAAGGCCAGATCGCGGATCGCCTCGCCGTGCACCATGGTGGCGGTGCGCTCGATGCAGTTCTGCAGCTCGCGCACATTGCCGGGCCAGTAGCAGTTGGACAGCACCTGCATGGCCTCGGGCGTCACCTTCAGGTGGCGGTGGTTTTCCTTGTTGTAGCGGTCCAGGAAGTGGGCCACCAGCGGCGGGATGTCGTCGCGCCGCTCGCGCAGCGGCGGCAGGAAGATGCTGACCACGTTGATGCGGTAGTACAGGTCGGCGCGGTACTCGCCACGCTGCACCATGCGTTCCAGGTCGCGGTTGGTGGCGCAGATCAGGCGCACGTCCACCTTGACCGGCCGGCTGCCGCCCACCCGCTCGAACTCGCGCTCCTGCAGCACGCGCAGCAGCTTGGCCTGGAAGCCCTGCGAGATGTCGCCCACCTCGTCGAGGAAGAGCGTGCCGCCATGGGCCAGCTCGAAGCGGCCCTTGCGCTCGCCCACCGCGCCGGTGAAGGCACCCTTCTCGTGGCCGAAGAGCTCGGACTCCAGCAGCGACTCGGTCAGGGCCGCGCAGTTGACCTTGATGAAGGGGGCGTCCTTGCGCGGGCTGAGGTAGTGGATCGCGCGGGCGATCTCCTCCTTGCCGGTGCCCGATTCACCCCGCAGCAGCACGGTGGAGCGCGAGGGTGCGGCCTGGTGCACCTCGGCGAACACGCGCTGCATGGTCTTGCTGTGGCCCACCACGTTGTCCAGCGAATAGCGCCGGCGCGGCGCCTCCTGGCTCAGCGCCTTCTGCAGCCGGGTGGTCTCCAGCTGCAGGCGAGCATGCTCGGCGGCCACCGAGCGGTGCAGGGCCAGCGACTGGGCCAGCAGCGTGGCCACCATCGTCAGCAGGCGCTGATCGTCCGAAAGGCGGGCCACGCCCTCCACCTCGCGCTGCGCCGCCAGCACGCCCAGCGTGATCTGGTCGGTGCGCAGCGGCATCACGATGAAGGCCAGCCGCTTGCCCTCCTGCGGGCCGAAGGCACCGGTGCGGTCGATGAACTCGGCGCTGTCCTGCACATTGGTCACGACGACCGGCAGACCCGATTCATAGACCCGGCCGATCACGCCCTCACCCACCGACCAATGGCCCCGCTCGATCTGATCGCGGCTCAGGCCGACGGCACTGTGGACGATCAGATCACCCTCGTCGCCGTCCGCATCCGCGTCGGCATCGGCCAGCACGATCATCGCGCGGGCCAGGCCCAACTGAGCGGCCAGGGTGTTGAGCGCGGCCCGGAAGGTGCGCTGGATGTCCAGCGAGTCGCCGAGGATGCGGCAGACCTCGTAAATGGTGCTCAGCTCCAGATGGGAGCGTTCCTGTGCGATGCGACTGATCACGGTGCACCTCCTGCTATCCCCAGCGAGCCTTTGCGGTGCATGCCACCGCGCGGGCATCCAGTCCATGCATCGTGTCGGCGCACAAGGCGCCTTGCGGGCTTGACCTGAGACATCAGCTGCAAGATTCCTGCCGCATCCTGGGGGAAACACCCAGGAAAACGGCGGGCCGTCCAGAAGGTTGACCCAAGTCAAACAGCCGCATGAATGCCGGTCTCACCAGGTCGCCGCGGAGGCCAGCAGGCGTTGCACAGGCTCGCCCTTTTCCAGGTGGCTGTCGAAGATCTCGCCCACGTCGGCGGGTGTCACGCCCTGGTACAGCACGGCTTCGGGATAGACCAGCACATTGGGGCCGCCATCGCAGGGCCCCAGGCAGCCGGAGTAGGTGATGGCCACCTGCTCATAGGCCTGGCGCTTCTGCAGCTCGCCCCAGAAGGCCTGCAGCAGGGGCGATGCCCCATTGGCGGCGCAGCTGCCGCGCGGGTGGCCCGGCGGACGCTGCTGGCTGCACACGAAGACATGGCGGGTGGGACGGGGCATGGTGAATTCCTTTCCAGTCGTGCGGCCGCCCGGCAGCTGAGCTGCCAGCGAGCGGCGTGTGTCGGGGGTGTTCAGGCCGGCAGCGCGTGCAGGCGCTTCTCGAGGGCGGCCATGTGCTCGCCCTCCTCGGCAGCGAACTCCTGGGCCAGGGCCTTGAGCTCGGCATCGGGCGTGGTGGCGGCCACGGCCGCGTACCAGGCATGGCAGCGGCATTCGCTGTCCAGGGCCAGCTTCAGGGCGCCGCGGGCATCGAGCGAGGCGTCGACGCCCACCCAGTCAGCCACCTCGGGCGAAACGCCGTCGGGCCACTGGAAGTCGCCCGGCGCCAGCTCGGGCACCTCGCGGAAGCCGCCGCGGGCCACGGCCTCGGCCAGGTGCTTGCGCGAGTAACCGGCCATCTCGGTGAAGAAGCGGCGGAGCTCGGCATTGCCTTCGGTGCCCATGGCCGCCGCCAGCTCTTCGTAGCGGCGGGCCGCCTCGCGCTCCAGCGTGATGGCGTGCGCGAGGAAGATTTCAACGTCCTGCATGGATGGATCAACCGAACTTGAAGAGGATGCCGTGGCCGCCGCGCGGGTACTCCCAGGCGACGTTGCTGTGCTCGGTGCAGATGACGCGGCAGCTGCCGCATTCCAGGCAGCCATCGGTGATCAGTGTCACCGTGCGGTTGCCCTCGGTCTTGTAGCAGGAGGCCGGGCAGACGTAGGTGCAGGCCTGGGACTGGCAGTCGTTGGCGCAGACCTCGGGGGCCTTGATCTGGATGTGCGGCCGACCGTGGTCGACCTTGTAGCGGTTCTGGAACAGCTTGTTCTCGACGTTGACAGCAGCAGTGCTCATGGCGCTCTCCGGTCAGGGGGTGTGGGGGACGGGCTCAGCGGAAGGCGCGCCAGAACTTGAAGGCGTCGCTCACCAGGCCGGTGAGGCGGCGGGCGCCCTTGAAGCTGCCGAGGATCTCGCGCTCCTTGGTCTTCTTGTCCACGCCATCGACGGTGAACATCGTCTTGGCCGCGCGGTTGATCAGCTCGGGGTAGGTGGTGAAGAACTGCGGCGTGGTGTGCAGCACATCCGGCATCGCCTTGTACTTCTTCAGGTCCTTCATCACGAAGGATTCGTCCATCTTGGTCTTGTAGAGCTTGAGGTTGGCCTCGGTGGGCGCCTTGTTGCCCTGCTTGAGCGCGACGATGGTCTCGCCGGCCAGGCGGCCGCTGGTCATGGCCAGGTTGGAGCCCTCGCGGTGCACCGCGTTGACGAAGCCGCCCGAGTCACCCACGATGATCCAGCCGTTGCCGTAGATCTTGGGCACCGCGTTGTAGCCGCCTTCTGGGATCAGGTGGGCGGCGTACTCCTTCATCTCGCCGCCTTCGATCAGCGGGGCGATGCTGGGGTGGACCTTGAGCTTCTCCAGCAGGGCGTAGGGGCTGGTGCGGTTCGGGTTGGCCTTGAAGTCCGACAGCAGGCAGCCGATGCCGATCGTCAGCGAGTCCTTGTTGGTGTAGAGGAAGCCGGTGCCGACCATGCCCTCCGTGACCTTGCCCATCAGCTCGATCACCACGCCCTCTTCGTCCTTGATGTTGAAGCGCTGCTGGATGACTTCCTCGGGCAGGAAGAGGATCTCCTTGACCGCCAGGGCCACGTTCTTGGCCTGCAGCTCGGGGTGGAAGCCCGCCTTGCGCGCCAGCGTGCTGTTGACGCCATCGGCCAGCACCACCACGTCGGCATAGACCTCGCCGCCCAGGCGGTCGCAGCGCACGCCGATCACGCGGTCCTTGTCCAGCAGCAGCTCGTCCACCGTGGTCTCGCAGACCAGCAGGGCACCGGCCTCGCGCACCTTGCTCGAGAACCACTTGTCGAACTGGGCGCGGATGATGGTGTAGCGGTTGTAGGGCGGCTTGTTGTAGTCGTCGCTGCGGTAGTGGGTGCCGATGAAGCTGTCGTCATCCATCACCCAGATGCGCTGCTCGATGATGTGGCGCTCCAGCGGGGCATCCTCGCGGAAGTCGGGGATGATCTTCTCCAGCGCATCGCTGTAGAGGATGGCCCCCTGCACGTTCTTCGAGCCCGGGTACTCGCCGCGCTCGATCTGCAGCACCTTCAGGCCGGCCTTGGCCATGGTGTAGGCGGCGGCATTGCCCGAAGCCCCGGCGCCGACGACGATGGCGTCAAACTTCTCTTTGGTAGCGGACATCGCTGTTCTCCTGAGGGATGAGGTTCAAGCCACCTTGCGGATCTGCTTGGCCAGGCGGGCCTCGAAGGCCTTGGTGAGGGCCGGCAGCACCTGCAGGGCGTTGCCGACGATGCCGAAATGGGCGAAGTCGAAGATGGGCGCGTTGGCGTCGGTGTTGATGGCCACGATCACGTCCGAGCTCTCCATGCCCACCCGGTGCTGGATGGCGCCGGAGATGCCGGCGGCGATGTAGAGCTTGGGCCGCACCGTCTTGCCGGTCTGACCGACCTGGCGCTCGGCCTCCACCCAGCCGGCCTGCACCACCGGGCGGGTGGCGCCCACCTCGGCACCCAGCACGCGGGCCAGGTCCCACACCAGCTTGAAGTTGTCCGGGTTCTTCAGGCCCTTGCCCCCCGAGACGATCACGTCGGCATAGGGCAGGTTGACCGTGTTGCGGTTGGCGTCGGGAATGAAGTCCAGCAGCTTGGTGACGATGTCGGTCTCCACCATGCCCAGCGTGGCCTCGGTGATGCTGCCGGTGCGGCTGTCGTCGCGGCGCGGCATGGGCGCGGTGCGCGGACGCATGGTGGCCATCTGCGGCCGGTAGGCCAGGGTCATGATGGTGCACAGCAGGCTGCCGCCGAAGGTCGGCCGCGTGGCGGCCAGCGCGCGGGTGGTGCCGTCGATGTTCAGCTCGGTGCAGTCGGCCGTCAGGCCGGTGCCCAGCGTGGTGGCCACCGAGCCGGCCAGGTCGCGGCCCATGGTGGTGGCGCCCAGCAGCAGGATCTCGGGCTGGTACTGGTTGACCAGGTCGGTCATGCCCTTGGTGAAGGGCTCGTTGCGGTAGCCCTTGAGCACCGGATCGCGCATCACGTAGCAGCTGTCGGCGCCGTAGGTGTAGGCTTCCTGGGCGAAGTCGTCGAGCTTCTCGTCGGGGCCGCCCATGACCACGCCGGCCACCGACACGCCCAGCTTGTCGGCCAGCTTGCGGGCCTCGCCCATCAGCTCCCAGCTCACGGAGTGGACCTGGCCTCGGTCATGTTCGATGAAGACCCAGACGCCCTTGTAGCTCTTGAGGTGCTCGGGCAGTTCCAGGTTGCGGCCGCGGCCGGCAGGCTTCAGGGCAGGTTTGGCTTCACTCATGGTGTGACTCCCGGTCAGGCGGAAAGGTGGTCCACGATCTCCTGCTCCAGCATCGGGTGCTGGGTGAAGATCTTGTCGAGCAGGTTGAGCGTGACGTCGTTCAGGCTGGTGTCGGCCACGGTCATCATGTCGGCCTTCTCGCTGCGCGGCGTCGGGCCGAAGACCTTGCTCACCACGGTGGGCGAGCCCTTCAGGCCGATCTTGGTGACGTCCTCGATGCCGGCATCGTCCTTGTTCCACTTGCGCACCTGGAAGCGCGCGGCGCGCAGCATGTCGTCCATGGTGGCGAAGCGCATCTCGTTGGTGCCTTCGAGCATGGTGATCAGGCTGGGCAGCGTGGTGTCGAGCAGCTGCACGCCGCCCTCGGCCCGGCGCTCTACCTGGATGCGGCGCTTCTCCTGGTCCACCTTGACGATGCGGCTGACGTAGGTCAGCAGGTTCCAGCCCAGGCGCTTGGCAATGCCAGGGCCCACCTGGGCGGTGTCGCCGTCGATGGTCTGCTTGCCGGTGAAGACCAGGTCCACCGCCTGCTCCTCGTGGATCTTCTTGATCGCCGAGGTCAGGGCGTAGGAGGTGGCCAGCGTGTCGGCGCCGGCGAAGGCGCGGTCGGTCACCAGGATGGCGTCGGTGGCACCGAAGCTGATGCACTTGCGCAGCGCCTCCTCGGCCTGCGGCGGGCCCATGCACAGCATCGTCACCCGGCCGCCGAACTGGTCCTTCAGGCGCAGGGCCTCTTCCAGCGCGAACAGGTCATAGGGGTTCACGATGGCCGGCACACCCTGGCGCATGATGGTGTTGGTCACCGGGTGGACGCGGATCTGCGCCGAATCCGGCACCTGCTTGATGCAGACGACGATGTGCATGGAAGTCTCCGGTGGAGGTGGCGCGGCTCAGGCGGCGCGCAGGTTGGCGGAAGGGGTGGCGGCGGGCGCGGCCTCGCGGCGCTCGGCCAGGCTGTCGCGCAGCTTGGACAGCGAGACGTGCTGCTGGCCGCCGGCGTCCTGGAAGACCTTGAAGACCTTCTCGGTGGCGGCGTCGGACTGCACGAAGTCCTGGTAGGCCTGCACCAGCAGCTCGCGGTAGCGCTGGAACATGGCCAGCTCGTCCAGCCCGGCCAGGCCCTCGGCCTTGTGCAGGTACTGGTAGAAGCGCTTGAGGATGTGCAGGCGGTTCACGTTGACGACGCGCTCGTCGTACGGGACGCCGAAGAATTCGAGGAACTCGTTGGCACTGGACAGGGCCTTGAGTTGTTGGATGAAGTCGCTCATGGGTGGGTCTCCAGTCCGTCAGGCGGCCAATCGGGTGGCCAGGTCACTGGCCAACAGGGGGTTCAGGGCGGGGTGGTCTTCGCTGCCTTCCTGGCGGAAACGCAGCAGGTCGGCGTTCTCGGGCGGGCGCTTGGTGGCCAGCACATGGGCACGGATGTGCTCCAGCAGCGCGGGCACCTCGGTGGCCTCCAGCGCCAGGCCCAGCTGGGCGTAGGCGGCGATGACCGCGTGCGAGCCGCTGTGCTTGCCCAGCACCAGGGTGTGGTGGCGACCCAGCTCGGCGGGGTCGAAGCCCTGGTAGTTGCGCGGGTCCTTGAGCAGGCCGTCCACATGGATGCCCGACTCGTGGGTGAAGACGGCCTCGCCGACGATGCTCTTGTTCTGTGCCACCGGCCGGCCCGAGGCCCGGGCCACCAGGGCCGAGATGCCGGCCAGCGCCAGGCCGTCCACGCCGCTTTCCACGCCATAGAGGTGGCGCATGGCCATCACCACCTCTTCCAGCGCGGCGTTGCCGGCGCGCTCGCCCAGGCCGTTGACGGTGGTGCTCACATGGGTGGCACCGGCCCGCCAGGCGGCCAGGGTGTTGGCCGTGGCCAGTCCCAGGTCGTTGTGGGCGTGCATCTCGATGGCGATGTCCACCTCGCGGCGCAACGCGCCGATGCGGCGGGCCGTCTCGAAGGGGTCGAGGATGCCCAGGGTGTCGGCGTAGCGCACCCGCACCGCGCCGGCGCTCTGGGCGGCCGCGGCCACCTTGGCCAGGAAGCCGTCGTCGGCGCGCGAGGCATCCTCGAAGCCCACGCTGACCAGCGCACCGGCGTCGGTGGCGCGGTGCACATGGCGGATGACACTGGACAGCACCCAGGCCCGGTCCCGGCCCAGCTTGCATTCGATCTGCAGGTCCGACACGGGAATGGACAGGTGGACCAAGTCGGCCCCGCAGCGCAGCGCGCCCTGCAGGTCGGCCTCGCACATGCGGGCCCAGACCATGGTGCGGGCCTTCAGCCGCAGGCCCACGATGGCCTGGATCAGCTCGACCTCGTGCTCGCCCATGGCGGGGATGCCGATCTCCATCTCCGGCACGCCGGCGGCGTCCAGCGCCTGGGCGATGGCCAGCTTCTCCTCGTCGGTGAAGGCCACGCCTGCGGTCTGCTCACCGTCGCGCAGCGTGGTGTCGTTGATCGTGAAAGGCCAGGTCCGGTCGAAGGTGTCCATGTCGGCGTCCTCGTTGGATGGACCTTTCAACGCAAGCGGTGTGCCACCCATCCATTCACCGCCAATCGCTTGATTTGATTGAGTTTTCTCCCGAATCTCAAGCGACTTGATCGGCTGTGGGTTTTGTCACGTTGCCGACAGCCTGGGCGCAGGCTCAGGTCGAGAGCCTGTCGCAGCGGCCAACCACGGTGGGCAGCGGTGGGCGCTTGCCCGCGGCCGGGGGCGTGGAGGGTGCCGAGGGATGGGTGCGGCGGGCCGGGGCGCGCCGGCGCGCCTTTCCTGTCCGACTCACCGTGGGTGTCTGAACGAAGCGCGCCAAGCGCGCGCAGCGAGTTCCACGGTGCCGGCCTGGCGCATCCAGCCCGAGGGGCGTCCGAGCGCAGGCGAGGACCACCTGATCGCTCCCGGACGCGGGCAAGCGCTCGCCGCCGAGGCACGCCCTCAGCAGAGCGACCTCAGCACCGCAGCCCCCGGGGGGGATTCACTCCCGCGCGTAGTTCTTCGAGTACTTCGGAAGCTCTACCACCAGCGCCGTGCCATTGAGCTTGACGCAGCAGGACAGACGCGACTGGGCGTCCAGCCCCCAGGCGTCGTCGAGCTGGTCTTCCTCCTCCTCGTCGGCCGCCGGCAAGCCGGCCAGGCCTTCGCGGATGTGCACATGGCAGGTCGCGCAGGCGCAGACCTTCTCGCAGGCGTGCTCGATGGCCAGCCCGTGCTCCAGCAGCGCATCCACCAGCTTCTGTCCGGTGCGCGCTTCGAAGGACGCGCCGGCAGGGCACAGCGCCGGGTGCGGCAGCACCGTCACCGAGGTGGGCGGCTTGGCCGGCTTCGTGGCGAAGGAGTCTGCCAGGGCGTCGGGGGTGGCGGTCATGGTCGGCTCCAGAACGGAAGGGATGAAGAAGGCTCAGGCCGCCAGCCCATGCTCGGCGGGCGCCGTGCCCAGGGCGCCAGCCAGGGTGTCCAGCCGCTGGCCGGACAGCGCCTCGCGCACGCGGGCATCCATGCGGCGCCCTGCGAACGGCGTGGTGGCCTGGTTCAGCCCCTCGGTGGCCTGGCGCAGGCGCTCGCGCATCGTGCGGTGCTCGTGCAGCGACGGGCCTTCGCCCTCGGCGCATTCGGCCAGACCGTCGGCCACGTCCTGCATGGCCCGCAGGATGATGAACTGCTCGCGCGCCACCAGCAGGTGGCCGTCGGCATGCAGGGCGGCATCCACCGCGTCCAGCAGGCGGCGGGCTTCCACCTCGGCCTCGCGCAGCATGCGGGCGGCGGCGTCGGCCTCGGCGCTCTGGATGGCCGACTGCAGCATGCCGGCCACCTCGTCGTTGGCCAGGCCGTGGCTGGGCTTGACCTCGACATGGGCCTGCACGCCGGTGGTCTGCTCCTGAGCGGTCACGCTCAGCAGGCCGTCGGCGTCGATCTGGAAGGTCACGCGGATGCGCGCCGCCCCCGCCACCATCGGCGGGATGCCGCGCAGCGTGAAGCGCGCCAGCGAGCGGCACTCGCTGACCAGCTCGCGCTCGCCCTGCACCACATGCAGGGCCATCGCGGTCTGGCCGTCCTTGAAGGTGGTGAAGTCCTGCGCCCGCGCGGTGGGCACGGTGGAGTTGCGCGGAATGATCTTCTCGACCAGGCCGCCCATGGTCTCGACGCCCAGCGACAGCGGGCAGACGTCCAGCAGCAGCAGGCCGTTGTCGCCCACCGCCTTGTTGCCGGCCAACTGGTCGGCCTGGATGGCCGCGCCCAGGGCCACCGCCTGGTCGGGGTCGATGCCGGTGTAAGGCTCGCGGCCGAAGAGTTCGGCCACCGCGCGGCGCACCTGCAGCAGGCGGGTGGAGCCGCCCACCATCACCACGCCATCGACCTCGGTCGCCTTCAACTTGGCGTCGCGCAGCGCGCGCTTGACCGGGCCCAGCGTGCGCTCCACCAGCGGCCTGGTCAGGGCATCAAAGGCCGCCCGGTCCAGCGAGGCGGCGAAGGTCTGGCCCTGCGCCGCGCAGGTGGCGGTCATGGTGGCGCTCTCCTGGTCGGAGAAGGCCTCCTTGGCCTGGCGGGCCGCAGCGCGCAGTGCGCCGGCATCGGCCGGGCCCCAGGGCGCCGGGCACTGGGCCACGAACCAGTCCACCAGGGTCTGGTCGAAATCGTCACCCCCGAGCTGGGCATCGCCGTTGGTGGCCAGCACTTCGAAAACGCCGCGCGACAGGCGCAGCACGCTCACGTCGAAGGTGCCACCGCCCAGGTCGTAGACCACGTAGACGCCCTCGTTGGCCGTGTCCAAACCATAGGCCACGGCCGCCGCGGTGGGCTCGTTGAGCAGGCGCAGCACGGTGATGCCAGCGGCCTGGGCCGCGTCCTTGGTGGCCTGGCGCTGCGCATCGTCGAAATAGGCCGGCACGGTGATGACCGCGCCCACCAGCGGGCCGCCCAGCGCGGCCTCGGCGCGGTCCTTCAGGGCCCGCAGCACCTCGGCGCCCACGGCCACCGGGCTCTTCACGCCCACCACGGTGCGCACCCCCACGGCGCTCTCGCCCAGGGCTTCCAGCGCGTAGGGCACCACGCCGGGAGCGATGTCGCCCGGGGCCCGGCCGATCAGGCGCTTGGCCGAGGCGATGGTGTTGAATGGGTCCTGCGCAGCCAGCGCACGGGCGGCGTCGCCCACCGTCACCGTGCCATCGGCCGCGTAATGGACGACCGAGGGCAGCAGGCTGCGCCCGGCCTCGTCGCTCAGCACCACCGGCACCGCGCTGCGGACCGTGGCCACCAGCGAATTGGTGGTGCCCAGGTCGATGCCCACCGCCAGCCGGTGCTGGTGCGGCGCCGCCGCGCGACCGGGTTCAGCAATTTGCAGCAGCGCCATGGTGGGATCTCCCGGAAGTTGTCAGACCGCGAAGGACTCGCCGCAGCCGCAGTTGGCCGTGGCGTTGGGGTTGTGGAACTTGAAGCCCTCGTTGAGGCCTTCGCGCACCCAGTCCAGCTCGGTGCCGTCCACCAGGGGCAGGCTCTGGGCATCGACCAGCACCTTCACGCCCTCGGTCTCGAAGACCTGGTCCTCGGGATTGGCCGCGTCGGCGAACTCCAGCGCGTAGGCATAGCCGGAGCAGCCGCTGGTCTTGACGGCCACGCGCAGGCCGATGCCGCCGCCACGCTGCGTCAGCGCCTTCTGGATCTGCTTGGCCGCCTTGGGCGTCACGCTGAGCGTCATAGCCGTCTCCTTCAGACCGAGAACGAGCTGCCGCAGCCGCAGGTGCTGGTGGCGTTCGGGTTGCGGATCACGAAGCGCGAGCCTTCCAGGCTGTCCTCGTAGTCGATCTCCGCGCCGGCCAGGTACTGCAGGCTCATCGCGTCGACCAGCACCTTGATCGCGCCGCGCGCCACCTCCAGGTCGTCTTCCTTGGCGGTGTCGTCGAAGGAGAAGCCGTACTGGAAGCCCGAGCAACCGCCGCCGGTCACGAAGATGCGCAGGCGCAGATTGGGGTCGTTCTCTTCGGCCAGCAGCTCGCCGACCTTGCTGACGACGGCGTCGCTGATGTGGATGGGCGGCTGGCCGTCGGCGAAGACGGGCATCACCGGCGGCGTGGCCGGGGTGCTGCTGCAGCTGCTGGCGGCGCCGTTGGGCTGGGATTGGCAGGCCATGGGGAAATCTCCGTGTCGGGTGGGGTGTGTTCGGGGGGAGCGAGCCGGGGACGACCGGCCCTCAGGCGTTGGCCGGGGCGCAGGCGGGTTGTTCCAGCGTGCCGGTTCCACTCTTGCTGCGGTAGTCGTTGACCGCGGCCTTGATGGCGTCCTCGGCCAGGATGGAGCAGTGGATCTTCACGGGCGGCAGCGCCAGCTCCTCGGCGATCTGGGTGTTCTTGATCTCCAGCGCCTGGTCCAGCGTCTTGCCCTTGACCCACTCGGTCACCAGCGAGCTCGAAGCGATGGCCGAGCCGCAGCCGTAGGTCTTGAAGCGGGCATCCTCGATCACGCCGGTGGCCGGGTTGACCTTGATCTGCAGCTTCATCACGTCGCCGCAGGCCGGCGCGCCGACCATGCCAGTGCCAACGCCTTCATCGGCGGTTTCGAAGCCGCCCACATTGCGCGGGTTCTCGTAGTGGTCGATGACCTTGTCGCTGTAAGCCATGGGGTGCTCCTGAAAGAGATGGGGTCGGGTCAGTGCTCGGCCCACTGGACCGAGTTGAGGTCGATGCCGGCCTGGTGCATGTCCCACAGGGGGCTCAGGCCGCGCAGGCGCTCCACCGTCTCGCGCACCTGGGCGGCGGCACGGTCGATGTCCTGTTCGGTGGTGAAGCGGCCCATCGAGAAGCGGATGGAGCTGTGGGCCACCTCGTCGGACAGGCCCAGGGCGCGCAGCACGTAGCTGGGCTCCAGGCTGGCCGAGGTGCAGGCCGAGCCCGAGGACACCGCCACGCCCTTGATGCCCATCAGCAGCGACTCGCCTTCGACGAAGGTGAAGCTCATGTTCAGGTTGTGCGGGATGCGCCGGGTCAGGTCGCCGTTGACGATCACCTCGGGGATGTCGGCAAGCCTGTCCAGCAGCCGGTCGCGCAGCGCACGGATGCGCTCGTTCTCGCTGGCCATGTGCTCCTTGGCCAGGCGGTAGGCCTCGCCCATGCCGACGATCTGGTGCGTGGGCAGGGTGCCCGAGCGCATGCCGCGCTCGTGGCCGCCGCCGTGCATCTGGGCCTCGATGCGCACCCGGGGCTTGCGCCGCACGTACAGCGCACCGATGCCCTTGGGGCCGTAGCTCTTGTGGGCCGACAGGCTCATCAGGTCCACGCACTGGCTGTGCATGTCCAGCGGGATCTTGCCGGTGGCCTGGGCCGCGTCCACATGGAACAGCACGCCCTTGCTGCGGCAGAGCCGGCCGATGGCGTCGATGTCCTGCACCACGCCGATCTCGTTGTTCACGGCCATCACGGAGACGAGGATGGTGTCCGGGCGCATCGCCCCTTCCAGCACCGCCATGTCGATCAGACCGTTGGCCATGACCGGCAGGTACGTGACCTCGAAGCCCTCGCGCTCCAGTTCGCGCATGGTGTCCAGCACGGCCTTGTGCTCGGTCTGCACCGTGATCAGGTGCTTGCCCTTGGCCTGGTGGAACTGGGCCACGCCCTTGATGGCCAGGTTGTCGGACTCGGTGGCGCCGCTGGTCCAGACGATCTCGCGGGGGTCGGCCCCGATCAGCGCGGCCACATGCTCCCGGGCGATCTCCACCGCCTCTTCGGCGGCCCAGCCGTAAGCGTGGCTGCGCGAGGCCGGGTTGCCGAACTGTTCGTACAGGTAGGGGACCATGGCCTGGACCACCCGCGGGTCCACCGGCGTGGTGGCTGCGTAGTCCAGATAGATCGGCTTGGCGGTTTCCATCGTTGCGACTCCCGAAGGCTGTTCAAGCCTCAAGTCGCAACCCGCGTGCCAACCTGGCGCCTCTCCGCAGAAATTTCGCAAGTCCTTGATCTGATACGAATTTCCGACAAAACCATGTGGTCATCAGGGCCTTGGCGCCACCGCATCTGGCCGCCGGCACAAGGGACGCTGTGTGGTTTGTCGGCTATTCGACGCGGCGTGTCGCACACCCCGGCGGGCTCGCCCCGGGGACGAGGACCGTGGCACCCAATCTGCTTGGTGCACGGGTCCCCAGGAGAACGTGATGAATCTGTTCACCGGTGAAGCGGCCGACGAGTTGTTCGGCGGCGAGCCACCCGCCACCGTGCGACCGCTGCTGGCCCAGGCGCAGCAGGCCCCGCGCGAGGAGATTCCCCCGCTGCTGTGGGCCGCGCAGGCCAGCGCACCGCAGGCCCTGTCGGTCTACTACCTGCTCTACAAATGCCACGCCGGCCGGCGGGAATTCGCGCTGGCCGAGAAAGCCGCGCGGCTGGGCCTGGCCGAGGCGGCGCGGCAAGCCGGCCTGCCGGGCGACTGGCGGGCGGTGGCGCCCGGTGCGAGCGACTTCGCGGGCACCGGCCCGCAGCGCTTCTGGTTGTTCACGCTCAAGGCCCTGGCCTTCATCGCGGTGCGCAGCGGCCGTCCGGACGAGGCGCGCGCCCTGCTGGACCAGATCGCCCGGCTGGACCCGCAGGCCAGCGTGGGCGGCGAGGTGATCGCCAGCCTGCTGGCCAGCGTGACGGGGCCCCGCGCCGGATGACGCGCGGACGCCCGCTGGCGCGGGCTCAGGCCGCGAAGCGGAACAGCTCGGGCTGGGACTGGCGGTACACCCGCAGCCAGCTCAGCGTGGCCGGCACCAGCGAGCGCACGCCGAACCACAGCGCCTCGTCGCGTGCCGGCCCCTCGTCGCGCAGCGCGATGCCCATGCCGCGCCAGCCGGCCCAGTCGATCTCCGGCATGGCCTGGGTGGCGCTGCCGGGCAGGTCGCGCAGCATGGCGGCCAGCACGCCCAGCTGGCGCGTCACCTCGCCCCGGGTCAGGCGCGAGCCCAGCAGTTCGCCCTCTTCCAGCCCTTCGGTCAGCGTCAGCACAGCCGCGCCGGCCTCTTCGATGGACCCCAACATCGCGGCGGTGATCATGTGTGCCTCCTGTCTGGTGCTGTCGACAGGCCGAGCAGGTTTGATGCCAGGCCCAGCCCGCTAGACTGCACCCAGGCCCAGCCCCTCACCAGCCGGACCAACCCTGAGCGCCGCCCGCACAGATCCTCGAAAGCCATGGCCCCTTCCCGACGTTCCGCCCGCCCCGCCGCCAAGCCGGCCCTCAAGGGCAGCATCTCGCTGCAGACGCCGCTGGGCGCCGTGCTCAGCGAAAGCCGCATCCGGCTTCTCGAGGCCATCGACCGGGTGGGCTCGCTCAACCGCGCCGCACGCGAGGTGCCGCTGTCCTACAAGGCCGCCTGGGATGCCCTGGACACCATGAACCAGCATGCGCCCGAACCCCTGGTGGTGCGTGCCACCGGCGGCGCGGGCGGCGGCGGCACCCAGCTGACCGACTACGCCCGCCAGCTGGTGGCCCTCTACCGCGCCATGGAGAGCTCGCAGCAGGACATCCTCAACCGCCTGCCGGGCGTGCCGGCCGAGGGCGATGCACCGGCTCTGCGCACGCTGATCCGCCGCATGAGCATGCGCACCAGCGCGCGCAACCAGCTGGCCTGCCGGGTCCAGAGCCTGACGGACCGGGGCGGCCTGGTCGATGTGGCCCTGGACCTGGGCCAGGGCGATGTCTTCGTGGCCACCATCACCCCGGCCTCGGCCCTGTCGATGGAGTTGAAGATCGGCGACGAGCTGTACGCGCTGGTCAAGGCCCCGTCGGTGCAGGTGCTGGCCCGGCCCCCCCGGCGGCAGGCCGGTCACAACCGCCTGGCCGGCACGCTCGGCGCGCTGCTGCCCGGCCGCACCCACACCAGCTGCACCCTGCAGCTGGCGGAGGGCCTGGCGCTGGAGGCCAATCTGCCCAATGCCGAGGCTGCGGCACTCACCGTGGGCGCCCCGGCCTGGGCCGTGTTCGCCACCGACAGCGCGGTGCTGGTCACCTTCCGCTGAAGCCACGCCCGGGCGCCCGCCCGGATTGCGAACCGGACAGCGGACGCCTACGATGGTCTGGCCCGCACAGGGCGGGCGCGGCGGGAGTGCACCATGCGCTTGTCCATTGCCGGCCTGGGACGTCGCCCCCAGACCACCGGGGCCTCGGCGATCGCAGCCAGAGCCGCACGGATCGTCGCGCTGGCCAGCGGGATCGGTCTGGCCGGATGTGCGTCCCTGCCCTCCCCGTCTTCTCAGCCCCCCGCGCCGCCCTGGGAGGACGCTGCATTCACCCCGGTGGCCCTGGACACCAGCGCCCGCGACCTCTTTGCCCTGACGCCGGAGATGCGCCACTTCCTGCGCAGCGACCTGAGCGTGCTGCTGCACATGGAGGGGCGGCAGGAGGGCCTCTACCAGGCCCTGCGCAGCCAGCGCTACCTGAAGCTCGACTACGACGCCGCCCACACCCGCACCGCCGCCGAGGCCTTCCGCGACCGGGCCGGCAACTGCCTGTCGCTGGTCATCCTGTCGGCCACGCTGGCGCGCGACCTGGGCCTGTCGGTCAGCTTCCAGGAGGTGCTGGGCGAGGACAGCTGGGGCCTGTCGGGCGACTTCATCGTGGCCAGCGGGCACGTCAACCTGGTGCTGGGCCAGCGCAGCGGTGTGATGCTGGGCGACGAGAGCCAGGCCCGGGTGGTGGACTTCCTGCCCAGCGACCGGGCACGCGGCTACCGCACCCGCCGGGTGGGCGAGACCACCCTGGTGGCGATGTACCAGAACAACCGGGCGGCCGAGGCCCTGGTGGAAGGCCGGCTGGACGAGGCCTATGCCTGGGCCCAGGCGGCGGTGCGCACCGAGCCGCAGCGCACGGCCAGCCTCAACACCCTGGGCGTGGTCTACCAGCGCCGGGGGCTGCCGGCCGCCGCGGAACAGACCTGGCGTCTGGCGCTGGCCCTGGCTCCCGAGGACACCCGGGTGATGGGCAACCTGGTGGCACTGCTGCAGGCCCAGGACCGGCCGCTGGAGGCCCAACCCCTCTCGGCGCGGCTGGCCAGCCTGCAGAGCCTGGCCCCCTTCACCCATTACCGCGAGGGCCTGCTGGCCGCACGCGCGGGCGACTGGCCCCGCACCCGCGACGAGATGCAGCAGGAGATTGCCCGCAACCCGAACTTCCTGGAGGCGCAGGCCTGGCTGGCCCAGGCCTACCTGGCCCTGGGCGACCTGCCCGAGGCCCGGCGCCATCTGCAGCGCGCGGCGGAGCTGGGCGACACCCCGGCAGACCGCTCGCTCTACGCGGCCAAGCTGGCCCGTCTGAGCAAGGCCCCGGCCCCCTGAGCCCCCGGCACACCCCGGGGCCGCAACAGGCCCATTCGACCGCGCCCGGCAGGATGGGCACAATCACGCCTTCGTCCCTCATTTCCCGATGTCCATGACCTCGATGCCCACGCCGCCCGCGGCGGACCAGCCGACCCTGCCCGTGGCCGATGCCCTGGCCCCTTCTGCCGCCGCACCGGCCCCCAGCGACCTGGCCCCGGACACCCCGGTGCCGGCCGCCCCCGCCGAGGTCTCGCCACCCTCTGCCGCCCCGGCCATGAGCACCGCCGAATGCGCGGAACAGCTCAAGCAGCGATTCCCGGCGCTGTTCGCGGGTGCGCCAAAGCCGATCAAGCTGCGCGTGCAGGCCGACATCCAGGCCCGCGCCCCCGGCGTGTTCACCAAGGCCGTGCTCTCGGCCGTCCTGCGCCGCCACACCGGTGGCACCGGCTACCTGATCGCCCTGAGCAAGGCCAGCCACCGGCTGGATCTGGACGGCCAGCCCACCGACCCGGTCAGCGACGAGCACCGCCAGGCCGCCCTGGACGAGCTGGCCCGGCGCCGCGCCATCACCCAGGCCCGCCGGGCCGAAGAGGACCAGGCCCGGCGCGACCGCGCCCACCTGCTGCGCGATTTCGAGAAGACGACGCTGACCGAGGCCAATTTCTGCGCCCTCAAGGGCCTGACGCCCGAGCAGCTGCAGGCCACGCTGGCCCAGGCCCGGCAGGAAGCCGCCGAGGCCCCGCCGCGCGAGATGCGCCACGACGGCCGCGGCCCGCGCCCGGATGGCCGGGGGCCACGCGAGGGCGGTCGCCCGGACCGTCCCTTCAACCAGGATCGCGCTGCCAGGGGGGCAGGCGGGCCCCGCAATCGCGGCAATAACGGGCCGAAGGCAGGTGGCCCTCGCTGAGGCAATCCGGGCAGTGGCGCGTCGTCGGCTCCTGGCCCCGGCGCGCCGCGAATTCAGCGCTGACGATGCCGGTGGGCACGGCCAGCGTGCCCCAGCCCAGCAGCATCATCATCGATGAGAGGAGCCGGCCCAGGTCGGTCCTCGGGGTGATGTCCCCAAAGCCCACGGTGGTGACGGTGGTGATGGCCCAGTAGATCGACACCGGGATGCTGGTGAAGCCGTTGGCCGGCCCTTCGACGACGTACATCATCGTCCCCAGCACCACGGCCACCATCAGCACGAAGGTCAGGAAGACCAGGATCTTGCGGCGGGTGGCCCACAGGGCCGCCCCCAGTGCGCCGTACTCGGCCACATAGGCGCCCAGCTTCAGGATCCGGAAGATGCGCAACAGGCGCAGCACCCGCACGTCGATCAGGGCGTGCAGCCCCGGCACCAGCACCGCCAGGTAGGTGGGCAGCACCGCCAGCAGGTCGATCACGCCATAGACGCTGCGCGCGTAGCGCAGGGGGTGGCGCACGCACAAGAGGCGCGCCAGGTACTCGACCGTGAAAAGCAAGGTCAGCGTCCACTCCAGCACCGTCAGCAGGGTGCCGAAGCAGGCCCGGATCTCCACCACGCTGTCGGCCATCACCACACCGATGCTCAGCAGAATCAGGCCGATCAGCGTCAGGTCGAAGGCCCGCCCCGCCCGGGTGTCGGCCTCGAAGATGATGGTGTAGAGCCGTCGCCGCCAGCCCTCGTCCGGACGGCCCAGGCGGGCCAGCAGGAGGTCGGCCGGGCGTGCCGGCGCGGTGGACGAGGGGGGGTCAGAAACAGTCATGGCTGCGGCATCGTGGCGATCCGCAGCCAGCATAGCCCAGCAACGCTGGAGCGGGCCGGGGCACCGCCCGGCCCTGGGTCGCTTCGCTCAGAAGCTGGCCCAGTCGCCCTCGTCGGCGGCGGCCATGGCGGGGGCCGACGCCGCGCGTGCCGCGGGCGCGGAGGCCGGCTTGGCCGCAGGCCGGGTCACCGGTTTGGCGGCGCTGGCCACCGGCTTCTTGGGGCTCGGCGCCGCGAACTGATGCGGCTTGGCCGGTGCGGCCGGTGCCATGGCCGCCCGCGGCGCAGCCTCATGGCCCAGGCGGAAGCGGCTGACCACCTCCGACAGGCGATGGGCCTGCTCGCGCAGGCTCTCGGCCGCCGCCGCCGACTCTTCCACCAGCGCGGCGTTCTGCTGCGTCATCTGGTCGAGGTTGGTGACGGCGAGGTTGACCTCGCCGATGCCCTGGCTCTGCTCGGCCGCGGCCGCGGTGATCTCGCCCACCACATCGGTCACCCGGCGCACCGAGGAGACGATCTCGCCCATGGTGCTGCCGGCCTGGCCAACAAGGCGTGCGCCGGTCTCCACCTTCTCGACGCTGGCACCGATCAGGGTCTTGATCTCCTTGGCCGCCTCGGCGCTGCGCTGGGCCAGCGAGCGGACCTCGCCGGCCACCACGGCAAAGCCACGGCCCTGCTCGCCGGCCCGGGCGGCTTCCACCGCCGCGTTCAGCGCCAGGATGTTGGTCTGGAAGGCAATGCCGTCGATCACGCCAATGATGTCGGCGATCTTCTGGCTGGCATGGTTGATGTCGTTCATGGTGTGCACGACATCGTTGACCACCCGGCCCCCCTCTTCCGCGACACCCGCGGCCGAGGAGGCCAGCTGGTTGGCGGTGCGGGCCGCGTCGGCGCTCTGGCGCACCGTGCCGGTCAGTTGCTCCATCGAGCTGGCCGTCTCCTGCAGGTTGGAGGCGGTCTGCTCGGTGCGGGCGCTCAGGTCGGCGTTGCCGGTGGCGATCTCGCGGGAGGCCACCGAGATGCTCTCGACCGACTGGTGCACCTGGGTCACCGTGTCACGCAGCGAGGCCACCATGGTGTGCAAGGAGCCGATCAGGCTGCCAGGGGCCGCGGGCGGCAGGGCCACCGCCAGGTTGCCCTGGGCCACCTCGTCCATGGCCCGCTGGGCATCGGCCGGGTCGCCGCCGATCTGCTTGAGCACGCTGCGGCCGACGCCGTAGGCCACCGTTCCCACGACCGCCAGCAGCACGAGCAGCAGCGCGCCAGCCTGGAGGGCCGCCGCACGCACCTGGGCCGCCACATCGTCCATGTACAGGCCCGAGCCGACCATCCAGTTCCAGCCTTCAATCTTGATCACGTACTGCAGCTTGTCCACCGCCACGGTCTGGCCCGGGCGGGGGAACATGGCCGCGACGAAGGCGGTGCCGTCCTTGCTGTCCTTGACCCCCTGGATCAGGCGCGCGATCAGGTCGCCGCCGGAGCCGTCCGGAATCTTGCCGGTCATGGACTGACCCTTCCACTCCGGCTTGAAGGGGTGCATCACCGAGCGCCCGTCCAGGTCCCAGATGTAGACGTAGTCCTTGGCGCTGTCCCCATACCGAACCGCCCGCAAGGCCTCCTGCGCGGCTTCCTGCGCGTCGGCTTCGCTCATCTTGCCGGCCTGGGCCTTGGCCCGAAAGCCCTCGATCTGCGACTGGGCAGAACGGACCACGTTCACCAGCTCGGCGCGACGGCCATCCTCGATGTAGCGCGACACCAAGTTGAGGGCCAGCACGGCCATGAGCACCATGGCCAGCACCGCGGTGCCCCCCAAGGCGAGGATCTTCTTCTTGAACGTCAATGATCGGAACATGACTGCTTCCTTTGTCTGGATGTCTCGGCACCGGCCTGGGAACAAGGCGCACCCCCATACCTGAACAGGTACAGGCATGCGGTTGAGCAATGCACCCAGTGTGCTTGTGGACATCGGCATGCCAAGGAGAAAAGAAAGGAGCAGAAACCTCTCACTTTTCATCCCATCGGGCATTCGTCAAACAAAAGCAGCCCCGTCCGACGAGATCGTCGGACAAGAATGACAGGGAAACCACGGTTCCCTTAAAGGAATCTCTCCAGCAGGCGCTTGGAGTGGCGGTCCAGGGCGGTGAGGTCCGGCACCAGGAAGACGATGCCATGCCCGCTGGTGATCAGCAGGTGCCCGCGCTGGGGCAGGCGGCGGATGTCCTCCTCCACCTTGAGCACCAGGGTGGCGGGCCCACGGTCGGTGTCCACCGTCCAGGTGCTGGGGGTGGAGAAGGTGGAAACGCTGAGCAGGCGCCGGATGACCGGCATGAACTCGCGGCCCGCCAGCTCCTGCTCCAGCAACTGCCGTGCAGGCTGGGGCACCTCGGAGAGCCGGGGCAGCCAGGCCAGTTCCTGCCCGGTGGTGGCGACCAGGGACAAACCTTCGTCGGGGGCCGACAGCGGAAAAGCCCGCACCGGGGTGATGCCCTCGTGGGCCACGCCATCGGCGCCGGTGTAGACCAGCCGGCCCAGGGCGTTGCGCCGGAGTTCGAAGACAGAGAGATCGGACGTCATGGAGGTCATCTCGTGGTTCCCGCTCAGGCCGCCGTGCCGTGGGCGGCAGGCTGGGGCAGATGGCTGGCCAGCAGGGCCGCGTCGTGGTCCGACTCGTCCTCGTCGGCCTCGGCCCGGCGGGCCTGGGCCTCGTAAAGGCGCCAGTAGTGGCCCTGGCGGGCCATCAGCTCGTCGTGCGGGCCCACCTCCACCACCTCGCCGCGGTCCATCACCACCAGGCGGTCGGCCTTGCGCAAGGTGGACAGGCGGTGGGCGATGGCGATCGTCGTGCGGCCCTGCACCAGGTTGTCCAGGGCCTTCTGGATCTCCTTCTCGGTCTCGGTGTCCACCGCCGAGGTGGCCTCGTCGAGGATCAGGATGCGCGGGTCGATCAGCAGGGCGCGGGCGATGGAGATGCGCTGGCGCTCGCCGCCCGAGAGGCCCTGCCCGCGCTCACCCACCACCGAGTCGTAGCCCTGCGGCAGGCGCAGGATGAAGTCGTGGGCATGGGCGGCACGGGCCGCGGCGATGATCTCGTCACGGGTGGCCTCGGGCTTGCCGTAGGCGATGTTCTCGGCCACCGTGCCGAAGAAGAGGAAGGGTTCCTGCAGCACCAGGCCGATGTGGCGGCGGTAGTCGGCCACCTTGAAGCGCCGGATGTCGATGCCGTCGACCTGGATCGTGCCTTCGGTGACGTCGTAGAAGCGGCAGATCAGGTTGACCAGGGTGCTCTTGCCCGAGCCGCTGTGGCCCACCAGGCCGATCATCTCGCCCGGGCGGATCGTCAGGTCCAGCCCGCGCAGCACCGAGCGGGTGCCGTAACGGAAGCCGATCGACTCCATGGTCACCCCGCCGCGCAGGCCCTCGGCCGACACCGGCTGGGCCGGTTCGGGCACGTTGGACACATGGTCCAGGATGTCGAAGATGCGCTTGGCGCCGGCCGCGGCCTTCTGGGTCACGCTGACGATGCGGCTCATCGAGTCCAGCCGGCCGTAGAAGCGGCCGATGTAGGCCAGGAAAGCCGAGAGCACACCCACCGTGATCTGGCCCTGGCTGACCTGCCAGATGCCGAAGGCCCAGACCACCAGCAGCCCGATGTCGGTCAGCAGCGAGACGGTGGGGGTGAACAGGCTCCAGGTCTTGTTGAGCTTGTCGTTGACGACCAGGTTGGCCTGGTTGGCCTCCCTGAAGCGCGTGGCCTCGCGCTTTTCCTGGGCGAAGGCCTTGACCACCCGGATACCGGGAATGGTGTCGGCCAGCACGTTGGTGACCTCGCCCCAGACCCGGTCGATCTTCTCGAAACCGGTGCGCAGGCGGTCGCGCACGGTGTGGATCATCCAGGCGATGAAGGGCAGCGGCACCAGCGTGACCAGTGCCAGCCAGGGGTTGATCGAGAACAGGATCACCGAGGTCATGCCGATCATCAACACGTCGGTGATGAAGTCCAGCGCATGCAGCGACAGGAAGACGGAGATGCGGTCGGTCTCGGAGCCGATGCGGGCCATCAGGTCGCCGGTGCGCTTGGCGCCGAAGTAGTCCAGCGACAGGCCCAGCAGGTGCTCGAAGGCGGTGGTGCGCAGGTCCGCGGCGATGCGCTCGGACACCAGCGCCAGCAGGTAGGTCTTGGCCCAGCCCAGGCCCCAGGCCAGCAGGGCCGCGCCCAGCAGGCCCGACAGCAGCAGCATCACATAGTGCGGCTCGATCTTTTGGCCGTTCTGGAAGGGGATCAGCACCTCGTCCATCAGCGGGATGGTCAGGTAGGGCGGCACCAGCGTCGCCGCGGTGGAGGCCAGCATCAGCAGGAAGCCGGCCAGCAGCTGCCCCTGGTAGGGTCTGGCGAAGCGCCACAGCCGCAGCAGCACCCAGGTCGAGGGCGGCGTGTTGAGCTCGCGGGTGCAGATCGGGCACTCGTCGCTGTCGGGCGGCAGGGGCGCGTGGCAGGACGGGCAGCGGGTCGGGTCCTCGCCCTGGGCGGCCTGGCCGGTCACCAGCGCCTCCATCACCTGCTCGAACCGGCGGGCGAAGCGGATGGCCTGCACATTGACCGCCAGGGTGAAGTGCCACAGGGCCAGCCGTGCCGCGGGCGACTGCAGCTCCAGCGTGCCGACGCCCGCGTGGTCCCGGTGGCGCAGCTGCAGCCCGGGCTGCAGGGGGTAGGCCGTCCAATCGGCCGCGTCCTGGGCCCGGGCCAGCAGCCGCCGCTCGGTCAGCCGCAGCTCGCCGCTGCCGAAGCGCTGGTCCTCGGTGAGGTCAACCGTGAGGCTGGCCAGGACGTTTTCCCCGGGGTTCAGCATGGGCATGGCCCCGGCCGGCGCGCCGGCGGGCTGTTCTTGTTCTGGATGGGCGTGGTGCATGGTGTGAGCCGATTTTCAGCGATTCCGCCACGCGACCCAAGCCCGACCGTGCAGCTTCCCGGCCCTCGCCACGCAGCAAAGGCCTTTGACGGCGCACAATTGTCATGTCGCGGCCACAGTCCGCACATTTCCTTCCATCCGTCCGATCCCCGTCCTCCCACCCCATGAGCGACAAGAAAAAGGCCATCGAGCTGTTGCGCACGACCTACCTGCGCGGCCCCAACATCTGGACGTACCGTCCCGCCATGGAGGTCTGGCTGGACCTCGGCGAGTTGGAAGACTGTCCTTCCCACCTGCTGCCCGGCTTCACCGACCGGCTGCTCAAGCTGCTGCCCGCCCTGGAGGAGCACCACTGCGGCGTCGGCGAGCGGGGCGGCTTCATCCAGCGCCTGCGCGAAGGCACCTGGGCCGGCCACATCCTGGAGCATTGCGTGATCGAGTTGCTCAACCGCGCGGGCATGCCCACCGGGTTCGGCCAGACGCGCGCGGTTTCGCAGCGCGGGGTGTACCGCATGGTCTTCCGCGCCCGTGACGAGCAGGTCGGCCGCACCGCCCTGACCCAGGGCCACGCCCTGCTGATGGCGGCCATCAACGATGAGCCCTTCGACGTGGAGGCCGCCGTGGCCGCCGTGCGCGAGGCCATCGACGACTGCTACCTGGGCCCGTCCACCGCCTGCATCGTGGCGGCCGCCACCGAGCGCGGCATCCCGCACATCCGCCTGAACGACGGCAACCTGGTGCAGCTGGGCTACGGTGCCCGCCAGCGCCGCATCTGGACGGCCGAGACCGACCTGACCAGCGCGATCGCCGAGAACATCGCCTGCGACAAGGACCTCACCAAGATGCTGCTCAAGGCCTGCGGCGTGCCGGTGCCCGAAGGCCAGGTCGTGGCCAGCGCCGCCGAGGCCTGGGAAGCCGCGCAGGACATCGGCCTGCCGGTGGTGGTCAAGCCCAGCGACGGCAACCACGGCCGGGGCGTGGCCCTGGACCTGCGCCAGCAGGTCGACATCGAGGCCGCCTTCGCGCTGGCCGACAGCCATGGCAGCGAGGTGATCGTCGAGCGCTGCATTCCCGGTGACGAGCACCGGGTGCTGGTGGTCGGCGGCGAGGTCGTGGCCGCCGCCCGCGGCGAGAGCGCCTGGATCACCGGTGACGGCAGAAGCACCGTCGTGCAGCTGATCGACAGCCAGATCAACGCCGATCCGCGCCGGGGCACCACCGAAGACCACCCGCTCAACCGCCTGAGCGTGGAAGAGGACGAGGTCATCCGTCTGGACCTGCAGCGCCAGGGCTTCGCCCCGCGCGACGTGCCGCCCGCGGGCCGCCGGCTGCTGGTCCAGCGCAACGGCAACGTGGCCATCGACTGCACTGACGAGGTCCACCCTGAGGTGGCCTACGTGGTCAGCCTGGCCGCCCGCGCCGTGGGCCTGGACATCGCCGGCGTCGACCTGGTCTGCGAGGACATCGGCCGACCGCTGGCCGAGCAGGGTGGCGCCATCGTCGAGGTCAATGCCGGCCCCGGCCTGCTGATGCACCTCAAGCCCGCCGAGGGCACGCCGCGTCCGGTGGGCCAGCAAATCGTCGAGCACCTGTTCCCGTCCGACGACGAAGATGCCCGCCCCGGCCGCATCCCCATCGTCGGGGTGGCGGGCAGCGCCGACAGCACCTTCATCGCCCGCCTGGTGGCCCGCCTGCTGCACCTGAGCGGCCGCCCCACCGCGCTGGCCTGCGCCGACGGCCTGTTCCTGGGCCACCGCCGCACCGAGAAGGCCGGCAAGCAATACTGGGACGCCTGCCACCGCCTGCTGATGAACCGCGAGGCCCAGGCCGCCGTGTTCGAGAACCCGGCCGCCCTGATCCTGGACAACGGCCTGCCCTACGACCGCTGCCACGTCGGCCTGGTGACCGACCTGGGCGGCCACGAGGATCTGACGCGGCACGACATCACCGAGACCGACCAGCTCTATCGCGTGCTGCGCACCCAGATCGACGTGGTGCTCTCCGATGGCGTGGGCGTGCTCAACGGGGACGACGCGCGGGTCGCCGAGATGGCCAGCCTGTGCGACGGCGAGGTGCTGTTCTACGCCCGTGAGGGGACCGAAGGTCTGCCCGCCACCGTGACCGAGCACCTGGCCCAGGGCGGCCGTGCCGCCGTGATGACCGGGCAGCGGGTCAGCCTGCGCAGCGGTGCCAGCGAACAGGGGGCCATCGAGTTGGGCCAGATCCTGCACCGCCGCGGCCAACCGGCCGGACCGGCCCGCCTGCAGGCCCTGCTGGCCGCCGTGGCCACGGCCTGGGCCTTTGGCATCTCACCCGAGCTGATCGCCGCCGGCATCGAAACCTTCGAACAGCCGCTCGCCTGAGTCTCCTGCCCACCGACGTCGGACAAGACCCGAACATGGACATCTCCCGCATCCGCGCTCTCCGTGGCCCCAACCTGTGGAGCCGCCACACCGCCATCGAGGCCATCGTCACCTGCGACGAGGCCGAGCATGCCCTGACCACCCTGCCGGACTTCGAAGCCCGGCTGCGCGCCCTCTTCCCCGCCCTGGGGCCGCTGCGCCGCCAGCCCGACCAGGCCTCGCTGGCCCATGTGCTCGAGCTCGCCACCCTGGCGCTGCAAATCCAGGCGGGCTGCCCGGTGACCTTCTCCCGCACCACCGAGACGGTGGAGCGCGGCACCTTCCAGGTCGTGGTGCAGTACAGCGAAGAGGCCGTGGGCCGCAAGGCGCTGTCCGCCGCCGAAGGGCTGATCCAGGCCGCGCTGGCCGGTGGCAGCTTCGACGTGGCCGGCACCATCGCCGAGTTGCGCGAACTGGACGAGGACCTCCGCATGGGCCCCTCCACCGGCTGCATCGTGCATGCCGCCGTGGCACGGGGCATCCCGTTCCGGCGCCTGACCAGCGGCTCGCTGGTGCAGCTGGGCTGGGGCGCCAAGGCCCGCCGCATCTGGGCCGCCGAGGTCGACTCCACCAGCGCCGTGAGCGAATCCATCGCCCAGGACAAGGACCTGTGCAAGACCCTGCTGAGCGCGGCCGGCGTGCCGGTGCCCACCGGCCGCCCGGTGGACAGCGTGGACGAGGCCTGGGACGTGGCCCTGGAGATCGGCCTGCCGGTGGTGCTCAAGCCCCAGGACGGCAACCAGGGCAAGGGCGTGACCGTCAACGTCGCCTCGCGCGAGCACCTGGAGATCGCCTACCGCGCGGCCGAGGAGATCGGCCACGTGATGGTCGAGAAGTTCCTGCCGGGCAGTGACTTCCGCCTGCTGGTGATCGGCAACAGGCTGGTGGCGGCCGCCCGACGCGACCCCCCGCATGTCATCGGCGACGGCGTGCAGACGGTGCGCCAGCTGGTGGACGAGGTCAACGCCGACCCGCGCCGGGGCACCGGCCATGCCACCTCGCTGACCAAGATCCGCTTCGACGACATCGCGGTGGCCCGGCTGGAACTGCAAGGCCTGACCCCGGAGTCGGTGCCCGAGAAGGGCCGTCGCGTGGTGCTGCGCAACAACGCCAACCTGTCCACCGGTGGCACCGCCACCGACGTGACCGATGAGGTCCACCCGGACGTGGCCGCCCGCGCGGTGGCCGCCGCCCAGATGATCGGTTTGGACATCTGCGGCGTGGACGTGGTGTGCGAAAGCGTCGGCCGGCCGCTGGAAGAACAGAGCGGCGGCATCGTCGAGGTGAACGCGGCCCCCGGCCTGCGCATGCACCTGACGCCCTCCTTCGGCAAGGGCCGGCTGGTCGGCGAAGCCATCGTGGACCACCTGTTCCCGGCCGGCGAAGACGGCCGCATCCCGGTGGTGGCCGTGACCGGCACCAACGGCAAGACCACCACCGCCCGCCTGATCGCCCACCTGTTCGCGGCCAGCGGCCTGAAGGTGGGCATGACCAACACCGACGGCGTGCATGTGGACGGTCGCCAGACCGACTCGGGCGACTGCTCGGGCCCGCGCAGCGCACGCAATGTGCTGATGCACCCGGACGTGGAGGCCGCCGTGCTGGAGACCGCCCGCGGCGGCATCCTGCGCGAGGGTCTGGGTTTCGACCGCTGCCAGGTGGCGGTGGTGACCAACATCGGCGCCGGCGACCACCTGGGCCTGAACTACATCACCACGGTCGAGGACCTGACGGTGCTCAAGCGGGTCATCGTGCAGAACGTGGCCCCGCAGGGCTATGCGGTGCTCAACGCCACCGACCCGCACTGCGTGGTGATGGCCCCCACCTGCCCGGGCGGCGTCATCTACTTCGCGGCGGACCGCCACCACCCGGTGCTGGCCACCCACCGTGCCCAGGGCCAGCGCAGCGTCTTCGTGGACGAGGGCTGCATCGTGGCCGCCGAAGGCAACTGGCGCGAGACCGTGGCCCTGGCCGACATCCCGCTGACCCGGGGCGGCGCGATCGGCTTCCAGGTCGAGAACGCGATGGCCGCCGTGGCGGCCGCCTGGGGCGCCGGCCTGAGCTGGGACGCCATTCGCGCCGGTCTGGCCAGCTTCGTCAACGACGCCGACAACGCGCCGGGCCGCTTCAACGTGATGGACTACCGCGGCGCCACCGTGATCGCCGACTACGGCCACAACCCGGACGCCATGCGCGCCCTGGTGCAGGCGGTGGAAGCGATGCCGGGCAACCGACGCTCGGTGGTCATCTCCGGGGCGGGCGACCGCCGCGACGAGGACATCCGCGAGCAGACCCAGATCCTGGGCAAGGCCTTTGACGACGTGATCCTCTACCAGGATGCCTGCCAGCGCGGCCGGGCCGATGGAGAGGTGCTGGCCCTGCTGCGCCAGGGCCTGAAGGGCGCCCCCCGCACCACCCACACGGAAGAGATCCACGGCGAGTTCGTGGCCATCGACACCGCGCTGAGCCGCCTGCAGCCGGGCGACCTGTGTCTGGTGCTGGTGGACCAGGTGGAAGAAGCCCTGGCGCACCTGGCCCAGCGGGTCAGCGAGGACGCCAGCGCCGAGTGAGGCGGCGCACCCGCCGGCCGCGCTCAGGCCCAGGCGGGCACCGCCTGGCCACCCGCCCGCGAGAGATCAGCCCCGGGGGCGGCGGCCACCCGCCCCAGATCGAGGCCGGCCTGCGCCAGCAGCACGTCGGGTGACAGCACCTGCACCAGCAGCGGCTCGCCCCAGGCGGTGTCGCAGCGCAGCAGGTGCGTCACCCAGGGCGCAAACGGCCGAAAGCCGGCCGGCGCCTGCCCCAGATCCCGCGGGTCGGCGTCCACCACGGACAGCACATCGTCCACCCGCAGGCCAAGCAGGGCCTGCTCGGGCTGCCGCGGGTGGCGCAACACCAGCACCGTGCCATCGCCCGCCCGCGGAGCATGCGAGACACCGAACAGCCGGCGGGCGCACAGCACATGGACCAGCCGACCGCCGGCCGCCTCGTCCACCTCCAGCAACCCGGCCCGCGCGTCCTGCGCCTGGGGCGGGCTGACCAGCCCTTGCGGCGTCCTGGCCTCGACCAGCGCCGCGCTGGGCAAGGCATAGCAACCCGCGCCCACCTGGAAGATGGCCAGCTCCTGACTGCGGCTGTCCACCCGCAGGGCCGGGGGCTTCAGGGCGGCGTCGCTGTAGGCTCGGCGGCGGCGCTCCACCGGCCCGAGCAACAGCCCGACCACCACCTGCACGCCATGGTCGTAGCCGTCGGTCTGCCGAAACTCCCGGTAGCCCCGCCCGGCCACGCGGGCACACCACAGCTGCGTATCGCCCTGCGTGACGATGGCCTGGGCGCCATCGAACCCCGTGAGCGCCGACACGGGATCGACGGTGCCGACATGGGCCAGCACGCGCCCCTGCGCGTCGACGAAAGCGGCCAGGCCGGGACGGTCCCCGAGGATGTCCTGCAGGATGGCGCGTAGCTCGCGCTCGGCATGAAAGACGATGGCGATGCCGCCGACGATGCGGCGCTCCTCCACCGGGTCCCGCACCGCGGCCAGGTAGGTGTAGGTGGGCCCATGGGCATGCCAGTCGGTGTCTTCGAAACCCGTGACCGCATAAGCCTGCGACGAGTTGAGACCCTGCACCTGCCGGCGCAGAGCCTCGGGCACGGCCCGGCCCACCAAACCGCCCGGCGGCGCCTCGCCGGAGTGGGCCTGGATCACGCCCTGGGCGTCGAACACCACCAGACGGCTGTAGACCGTGTAGAGGCGGTTGATGTGCTCCAGCACCGCCGTCATGGCCGGACGCCCCGCCTCGCGGTCGTCCCGGGCCAGGGCCTGGCGCAGCACCGGCGACAGGGCCCACCAGCGGCAGTCGTTGGCGCGTTCGTAGAGGTTGCGGTCCAGGATGTCGCTCATCAGCCGGCCCAGCTCCTGGGCCCGCTGGCGCCCGCGCGCCAGCGCGGTGTGGCCGATGTCCTGGATGGCCTGCTCCACCCGGGCGCGGGTGCGCACGCCGGCCTCGGCCACCTGGCGCAGCACGGCGTTGAGCCGCAAGCGGTCGTCATGCTCGCCGCGCGCCATCAGGCGGCCGTTCCAGACCACCCGGCGCAGGTCGCGGTTGATCGCATCGGCGTCGTCACGGATGGCCAGCAACTCGGCATCGGCCGTCGCGGCCTGGGGCGTCGCCTCCTGTGTCCCGTCCGGGGCCCGCGCACTGAAGGCCGTCAGCAGCGAGACCATGGCCACGGCCCGCCAGCCGGCCGGCCCCGGATAGCCCTGATAAGGCGTGCCACGGCAGGCCAGCCCCAGGTATTCCCGCCCGGCGAAGTTGATCAGCTGCACCGCAGCGCCTTCCCCGCAGGCCAGGTGCACCCCCAGGGGCACATGGTCCTCGTCGTTGCTGGCGATGACCCGACCCGCCGGGTCCAGCAGCACCAGCGCCACCTGCTGGCGGCCCCCGGCCTCGGCGAACAGACGGACCATCTCGTCGGCAAAGCGAAACCGCAGCACCAGCACGCCCAGGACGGCGCCCTGGGGTGACTGGATGCGGTGGGCGTAGCACAAGGCGGCCGGCTGGCCCTCGGCCGCCAGGTCGCTGGGGCCAAACCGTTCCACATGGGCGGACGCGGTCAGGGCCTCGGCCACGATCGGATCGGACGTGCCGGGCGCCTCACCGCCCGACAGACGCAGCAGGATCTCGCCTGCGGTCGAACACAGCACGATGTCGTCGTAGACGCTGTACTTGCTCTGGTACTCGCGCAGGCGCGCCAGCAGGACGGCTCGCTCGGCGTCGCGCTGTGCCGGGGTGGCCGCGCAGAAGGCCCGCACCGGGTCGTCGGTGGCCAGGAAGCCGACGTCGGCGGTGCGCTCGTACAGGTTGCGCACCAGGATGTCGATGGCGCAGCGCGCCTTGGCGCCCAGGTCGTCGCTCAGCTGCGCCAGGGTCTCGTCGGCCATCTGGGTGATCAGCCGGGCCTGCATCGCCTCGAAGCGGGTGCGCGTGCCCTCCAGCGTGGGCAGGATGGGCGCCACCTCGCGGGGGCAGCTGATGGCGGCGCTGGACTCGATCCAGCGCCAGGTCATGCCGAGATCGTGCAGATCCCGCTCGGCAACCAGCACCCGGCGCATGTGCGCGACCAGGTCTTCAGGACAGCTCATGGCAACCCCAGGTCCAATGTGGAATTCGGACGATTCTTGGTGGCTTGGGCCAGTTCCAAACCGGACAAGTGGACCGGAACTCCCCGCCAATCCCGCCCGCCGTCGGGCCTGTGCCACACTGGGCCATGGCCTTTCCCGGTGACACCTCGTCGACCGCCACCGACCGTTGCCCGCGGTGTGGCGGCGGTTTCCATTGCGGCGTGCAGGACAGCACGCCCTGCCCCTGCAGCACGCTGACGCTCAGCGCCGAGCTGCAGGCCGTGCTGCGCACGCTCTACAGCGGCTGCCTGTGCCTGGCCTGCCTGAAAGCACTGGCGGCGGGGGCCCCGCTGGAGCCGCCCGCCGCCTGAAGTGAACGCGGAGCCGAGAACTCAGGCCATCGTTCAGGCCTGAGGTGCCGGAGTGCGGATCAGGTGGTCGAAGGCCGACAGCGCCGCCTTGGCCCCTTCGCCGGTGGCGATGACGATCTGCTTGTAGGGCACGGTCGTCACGTCGCCCGCGCCGTACACGCCCGGCACGCTGGTGTGGCACTTGGCGTCCACCACGATCTCGCCGAACTTGGACAGCTCCAGCGTGCCCTTGAGGAACTCGCTGTTGGGCACCAGGCCGATCTGCACGAACACGCCTTCCAGCGCCACCGTGTGCTCCTCGCCCGAGACGCGGTCCTTGTACTTCAGGCCGTTGACCTTGTGGCCGTCGCCGGTGATCTCGGTGGTCTGGGCGTTCACGTGGATCTCCACGTTGGGCAGACTCTTGAGCTTGTTGACCAGCACGGCATCGGCCTTGAGCTGGTCGGCAAACTCGACCAGGGTGACATGGGCCACCACACCGGCCAGGTCGATGGCCGCCTCGACGCCGGAGTTGCCGCCGCCGATCACCGCCACGCGCTTGCCCTTGAACAGCGGGCCGTCGCAGTGCGGGCAGTAGGCCACGCCCTTGGTCTTGTATTCCTGCTCGCCGGGCACGTTGACATTGCGCCAGCGCGCGCCGGTGGCCACGATCACGGTGCGGCTCCTCAGCTCGGCGCCGTTGTTGAGCTTGACGGTGGCATAGCCCCCCGGCTGGGCCGCCGGCACCAGCTGGTCCACCTTCTGGTTGGCCATGATGTCCACGTCATAGACGCGCACATGGGCTTCCAGCGCGGCGGCGAACTTCGGGCCTTCGGTCTCGGGCACGGAGATGAAGTTCTCGATGCCCAGGGTGTCCAGGGTCTGGCCACCGAAGCGCTCGGCCACGATGCCGGTGCGGATGCCCTTGCGGGCCGCGTAAATGGCCGCGGCCGCACCGGCCGGGCCGGCGCCCACCACCAGCACGTCGAACGGGGCCTTGGTGGACAGCTTGGCGGCATCGCGGGCGGCGGCGCCGGTGTCGATCTTGGCCAGGATCTCGGGCAGTTCCATGCGGCCGGAGCTGAACATCTGGCCGTTGAGGTAGACCGCCGGCACGCCCATGATCTGGCGCTCCTCGATCTCCTGCTGGAACAGGCCGCCGTCGATCGCCACGTGGCGGATGCGCGGGTTGAGCATGGCCATCAGGTTGAGGGCCTGCACCACGTCCGGGCAGTTGTGGCAGGTCAGGGACATGTAGGTCTCGAAGACGAAGTCGCCTTCGATGGCCTGGATCTGCTCGATCACGTCGGCCTCGACCTTGGGCGGGTGGCCGCCGGCCCACAGCAGCGCCAGCAGCAGCGAGGTGAACTCGTGGCCCATGGGGATGGCGGCGAAGCGCATGCCCATGTCCGCCCCGGCGCGGGTGATCTGGAAGGAGGGACGGCGGGCGTCCTGGCCGTCGAAGCGGGCCGTGATCTTGGCCGGCGCGATGGCGGCGATCTCGCCCAGCAGTTCGCGCATCTCGGCCGAAGCCGGGCGGTCGTCGAGGCTCGCGATCAGCTCGATGGGCTGGGTGATGCGCTCGAAGTAGGCCTGGAGCTGGGTCTTGATGCTGTCGTCCAACATGGCGGTGTCCTTTCTTGGCGGTGTTCAGGCGTGGTCGTTCCGACCCCGTTGAAAGCACCCGCAGGACGTGGCCGGGGACGCTTTCAACAGGGCCTGAGGGGCCCGCGCGAGGGCTCTGCACCCTCGCGGTGGTGACGGTAGGAGGCAGGCGAGGCGCCTGCCTTGCCCTGGGTCATCGGGAGGGGATCAGATCTTGCCGACCAGATCGATCGAGGGAGCCAGGGTCTTGGCGCCTTCGTTCCACTTGGCGGGGCACACTTCGCCCGGGTGGGCGGCGGTGTACTGGGCGGCCTTCAGCTTGCGCACGGTTTCCTTGACATCGCGGGCGATCTCGTTGGAGTGCACTTCCATGGTCTTGATGATGCCGTCCGGGTTGATGATGAAGGTGCCGCGCAGGGCCAGGCCTTCTTCCGGGATGTGCACGCCGAAGGCGTTGGTCAGTTGGTGGGTCGGGTCACCGACCAGGGGGAACTTGGCCTTGCCGACGGCGGCGGAGGTCTCGTGCCACACCTTGTGCGAGAAGTGGGTGTCGGTGGTCACGATGTAGACCTCGGCACCGGCCTTCTGGAACTCGGCGTAGTTGTCGGCCGCGTCTTCGATCTCGGTCGGGCAGTTGAAGGTGAAGGCCGCCGGCATGAAGATCAGGACGGACCACTTGCCCTTCAGGGTTTCGTCAGAGACGTCGATGAATTCGCCCTTGCCGCCACGGTTGACGAAAGCGGTGGTCTTGAACGGTTGGACCTGGGTGTTGATCAGGGACATGCGTCACTCCTCTGTGTTGGTTGCTGGGTGGGAAACAGTACAGGAGGGATGTTAGGCCGCCGTGATCATTTCGTGGATTGATTGATCGAATGTGACCAATTAGTCCGGACTATCGCCCCCCTGGGCCTGGGACTGGTGCAGGCGCGCGTACAGGCCACCGCGGGCCAGCAGTTCGGCATGGCGCCCCTGCTCCACCACCCGGCCCTGGTCCATCGCGACGATCCAGTCGGCCGACTCGATGGTGGACAGGCGGTGGGCGATGACCAGGGTGGTGCGGTGGCGGGCCAGCGTGCCCAGGGCCTCCTGGACCTGGCGCTCGCTCTCGTTGTCCAGGGCCGAGGTGGCCTCGTCCAGGATCAGCACTGGCGCGTCCTTCAGGAAGGCGCGGGCAATGGCGATGCGTTGGCGCTGGCCGCCGCTGAGGTTCACCCCGTTGTGGCCGCAGGGCGCGTCCAGCTGCTGGGGCAGACGCTCCACGAACTCCCAGGCATGGGCGGCGCGGGCGGCCTCCAGAATTTTCTCGCGCGGCAGGTCCGGCCGGCCATAGGCCATGTTGGCCGCCACCGTGTCGTCGAACAGCACCACTTGCTGGCCCACCCAGGCCAGCTGCTCGCGCCAGCTGCGCAGCTCCAGCGCAGCGATGTCGTGCGGGCCGTACTGGATGGCGCCCTGCTGCGGGCTGTAGAAACGCGCCAGCAGCTGGGCCACCGTGGTCTTGCCACTGCCCGAGCTGCCCACCAGGGCCACGGTCTGGCCCGGTGGCAGGGTCAGGCAGAAGTCCTCCAGCGCCGGCCGGTCCTGGCCCGGGTAGGAGAAGGTGACGTGGTCGAAGACGATGGGCTGCAGCGGCGTGGTGGCCGGCAGCGGCGTGCCCTGCCCTTCGGGCTCCAGCGGCTGGTCCAGCAGGTCGAACAGGCCACGCGCCGAGGCCAGGCCGCTCTGAATGGTGCCGTTGATGTTGGTCAGGCGGCGGATCGGCTCGAACAGCAGCGACATGGCCGTGACAAAGCCGAAGAACTCGCCCGGCGTGAGCAGGTTGCGCGCCGACAGCGTCATGACGACGAAGATCACGCCCGACACCGCCAGCGCCGCCAGCACCTGCACCAGCGGCACATTGGCCGACTGCACCCGCACCGTGCGCATGTTGGCGCGCCGCAGGTCCTCGCTGAGCTGGTTGAAGCGGCCCGACTCGTAGTCCCGGGCACCGAAGATCTTCAGCTCCTTGACGCCGCTCAGGCCCGCCTCCAGCTGGCCGGCCAGCTGCCCGGCCAGGGTGCGCATGGTCTCGTTGGAGATGCGCAGTTTGCGGCTGGCCACGCGGATGAGCACCGCCACCACCGGCGCCACCAACAGGATCAGCAGCGTCAGGTGCCAGGCCAGCAGGAAGAGCTTGATCGTCAGGCCGACGATGATCAGCGTGTCGCGGATGACGATGATCCAGGCCGAGGACAGGGCCTGGCTGAGCAGCGGGATGTCGTTGAGGATGCTGCTGAGCATGCGCCCGTGGGAGCGCGACTGGTGCTCGGCCAGCGGCAGGCCGGTCTGGTGGCGGAAGACCTCCTGCCTCAGATCCGACATGGCGTGCTGGGCCACCGCCTGGCTGGCCACGTTGGCCACATAGTCCACCAGGCCCTTGGCGGCGAAGGTCAGGGCCAGCAGCAGCGGCAGACGCCAGCCGGCCTGCGGGTCCTTGCCGATCAGGCCCTTGTCCACCAGGTGCTGCAGCAGCGTGGGCACCAGCGGCTCCAGCGCGGCGGCCGCGCCCATGGCCAGCAGCGCCACGGCCGCGGTGCGCCAGTAAGGCCGGGCGTAGCCCAGCAGGCGGCGGTAGACCTGGACGGAGTCGCTCATTCTCGGCGCAGCACCTTGTCGACGAACCAGATGCCCAGACGGGACTTGCGCCGATGGTCGTATTCGGCCTGCAGGGCCTCCGGATCGTAGGCCGTCTGCACCCAGTCGAGGAATTCGATCGGACGCGTCTGATGGGCCCGCTTGTAGGCCTCAAAGAAATAGTCCAGCCGCCCGGTGTTGCCGAACTGGAAATGGCCATAGCGCCAGCTCAGTTCGGTGAGCTTCTCGATCGGCTCGCCGAGATGGAAGTGACGGTACAGCGCCGAGGCCAGGCCGGCCCGGTCCGCCCCGGACTTGCAGTGCAGCATGGCCGGGTACTCGATGGTCTGGAAGGCGTCGCGCAAGGCCAGCACCTCGTCCACGCGGGGCATGCGCCGTGAGCCCAGGGAGAAGCTGATCAGCTTCAGGCCCAGGCGGCGGCAGGCATCGGCTTCCAGCGCGTAGGAACCCTGGCCCAGGTTCTCGCCACGCAGGTTGAGCACGGTGCGGATGCCCAGGGTCTTGCGGTAGCGCCGCAGCTGCGCCGGGCTGGGCTGGCTCAGGCGGTACATGCCGCCGCCCAGGTGGTGCAGGTTGTTGTACAGCGCCCGGAAAGCACCGTGGTCCACCAGGTACATGTCGAGGCGGGCAATCCACCGGCCCAGGCGTGTCTTGAGGTTGTGGCGCATGGATGAGGGAGTACGGCGAGCGCACTCCCGCGAACAAAAGGGTCGGATTTTATCCGGCCCGCCTGTTCAGCCGCATTGCCCCACGTAGCCACAGGCCGTGCAGAAGTCGCAGCCGTCCTTGTGGATCAGGGTGCTGTTGCCACACTCCGGGCAGGGCTTTCCGGCCATCGGCGTCACGGTTTCAGCCGCATGGGCCTTGGCCGCGGGCGCCTGCAGAATGCCCATTTCGCGCAACGGAAAGCCCTGGTCGTCCAGCACGCCCAGCATGGCGTAGCGGTGGATGATCAACCGGGCCACATAGGCCACGGTGCTGGGCCAGACCTGCTGGCGCTTCTCACCCGGCACCGGGGCCATGAAGTGGCCCAGCGGCTCGCCGACATTGAGCAGCTTGCGCAGCTTCATGCCGATCCAGGCGGGGTCGATCACCCGCATGTCCAGCGACAGCAGGCGGGCCAGGCCGTCGAGCGCCTTGGGGTAGTTGCCCGAGAAGCCGACCGCGCAGGGGCGGGTGACGTAGCCCGAGGCCGACTCGGTGCTGGCCAGGGCCACCTCCTTGAGCGTCAGCGTGAAGGCTTCGCCGGTGGCGGGGTTGTCCACGTCGACCGCCCAGGCCAGCGTGCCGGCGGTGGTGGTGCGGGGCTCCTCGCGGCTGAACATGGCGTCCAGCACCGGGGTCGGGCCGCCCTCTTCCAGCGCCCCCAGCTCTTCGCAGCGCCAGCGGATCACGGCCGCGGTGGCCGCCACCACGCCCGGGAACAGGCGCTTCTCGCCCGAGGGCGGGAAGGCCATCTCGAAGGAGCGCTCCTCGGCCACGGTGGCCAGAGCGTCGAGCTTGAGCTTGAGCCACTGCGGGTCGTTGACCCGCATGTCCATCGACAGCGTCTTGGCCAGCGCGCCCAGGCCACGCGGCTGCTCGGCGCCGTTCACCCAGACCTCGAAGGGCAGGTTCTTGCCGAACAGGCCGCCGTCCGGCCCCTCGGCCGGGGTCTCGCCGACGAACAGCGCGAAGTCGCCGTGCGGGTGCTGGATCATGTAGCTCCAGGCCGGGTTGCCCGCGCGCATCTCCGGCCGGCTCGGCCAGCGCATGGAGGTGAGCACCGGCTTGGGCAGCTTCTCCAGCTTCAGGCGCTGGTTGGCACCGTCGGTGGTCAGCGGCGCGGGCTGCGCGGCCGTGCTGCTGCTGGGTTCCACGCTCAGCACCGAGCCCAGCACCGCATTGGGCCGGTAGGTGGCCAGGCCCTTGAGGCCGCTCTGCCAGGCCATCAGGTACAGGTCCTGGAAGTCGGCATAGGGGTAGTCGGCCGGCACGTTGACCGTCTTGGAGATGGCAGTGTCGATGCAGGGCGCGACCGCGGCCACCATCAGGGCGTGGGCCTCGGCGCTCATCTCCAGCGCAGTGACGAAGGCCTCGGTCAGCGGCGCCTCGACGCCCTTGAGGTGGCGGTACAGGCGCCAGGCGTGGTCCTCCACCGCGTATTCCTTGAAGCCGCCATCGGGCATGCGCTTCTTGCGGGTGTAGGTCCAGCTGAAGGCCGGCTCGATGCCGTTCGAGGCGTTGTCGGCAAAAGCCAGGCTGATGGTGCCGGTCGGTGCGATCGACAGCAGGTGCGAGTTGCGCAGGCCGTGGGTGCGGATGCGGTCCTTGACCGCCTGCGGCAGGCGCGAGGCGAAGGTGCCGCGCGACAGGTACATGTCGGCATTGAACAGCGGGAAGGCACCGCGCTCGGCCGCCAGGTCCACGCTGGCGTTGTAGGCGCCGTCACGCATCACCTCGGAGATGCGGCGGGCCATGTCGCGCGCCTCGGGCGTGTCGTAGCGCAGGCCGAGCATTACCAGGGCGTCACCCAGGCCGGTGAAGCCCAGACCGACGCGGCGCTTGTTGGCCGCCTCCTGGCGCTGGCGCTCCAGCGGCCAGACGGTCACGTCCAGCACGTTGTCCAGCATGCGGGTGGCCACCTTCACCACCTCGACGAAGGCGGCCTCGTCGAAGCTGGCGTCGCCCTCGAAGGGCTGGCGCACGAAGTGCGTCAGGTCGATCGAACCCAGGCAGCAGCAGCCATAGGGCGGCAGCGGCTGCTCGGCGCAGGGGTTGGTGGCCGAGATGGCCTCGCAGTAGCTGAGGTTGTTGTCCTGGTTGATGCGGTCCAGGAAGAGCACACCCGGCTCGGCGTGGTCGTAGGTGGACCGCATGATCTGGTCCCACAGCGTGGTGGCCGGCAGCTTGCGGTAGACCCACAGGCCGTCGCCGCGCTGGTAGGCGCCCGCCTGCTTCTGCTTGTCGCCCGGCTCGGCGCGGTGCACCAGCTCCACGTCGGCGCTGGCTTGCACCGCCTTCATGAACTCGTCGGTCACGCCCACCGAGATGTTGAAGTTGCGCAGGTCGCCCTGGTCCTTCGCGTGGATGAATTCCTCGATGTCCGGGTGGTCGCAGCGCAGCACGCCCATCTGGGCACCGCGACGGGCGCCGGCGGATTCCACCGTCTCGCAGGAGCGATCGAACACCCGCATGTAGCTCACCGGGCCCGAGGCGCTGGATTGGGTGGAGCCCACCCAGGCCCCCTTGGGTCGGATGCGGGAGAAGTCGTAGCCCACCCCGCCGCCACGGCGCATGGTCTCGGCGGCCTCGGTCAGTGCCGTATAGATGCCCGGAAAGCCCTCCTCGTCCGACGCGATGGAGTCCCCCACCGGCTGGACGAAGCAGTTGATCAGGGTGGCGGTCAGGTCGGTACCTGCGGCGGAGTTGATGCGACCGGCCGGCACGAAGCCGCGGCGCTGCGCCTCCAGGAAACGGGCTTCCCAGTGGGCCCGCTGCTCGGCCGGCTCATGGGCCGCCAGCGCACGGGCGATGCGAGCACGCACTTCCTCCAGAGACCGCTCATCGCCTTTGGCGTACTTTTCAATCAGCACCTCTTCGCTGATCGGCTGGGCAGGCAGGGCATCCAGCAGGGATCCCTGACGGGGGGCGGCGTTGCGGGTTTTGCTCATGGGCGTGGCGTCTCGGACTGTTCAAAAAACCAGCCGGGGATGATGCGCCAATCGGGGCTCGCCGGACAGTCTTGACATTCCGATCGGCCCGTCCGGAACGCCAGAAGTTGGCCCAGCGCAAAGAGTTGCGGGATGACGTTCGTGTCGGTGACCCCGCTTGCAAGACCCCTGGCTTCGGGGGGTTATGCCTTGATATTCGTCAATCCAAGTCTCGACCGACTGGTCAACCGGGCCGTCCGGCCCCACACTCTCGGTCATGGCGTCCATGATCCCCATCAAGTCAGAGCCTCTTTCCGAGGTGTCCGCAGGCTGCGGCGCCTGCTTTCACAGCAGCATGGGCCCGGTGTGCCACTCCGCCTGCGAACACCCGCTCGAGACCGTGCCGGCGTTGAGTGGCCCGAGCGACACGGTGCAGCGCGTGCTGCATGCGCTGGAACACGCGCTGGGGCCGCTGCAAGGCCAGAACGAAACGACGAACTCGGCGCTGGCCCTGGTTCGCTCCCTGCATCTGGCCGATGGTGAGGCCGAACTGACGCTGGCCGTGGCCCCGCGTTGCGGCGGCGCCTTGCTGGCCGACGCTGCTTTCGACACCTTGCGGCGCCTGCTGCCCGACACCGACATCTACGTGCGGCACGCCAGCTGAGCACGCCGGCGCGGCCCGGCTGCCTGATACTGCGGGCTCCTCGGCTCCCCTGTCGCGCATGACCTCCCACCGCCCGCCGGACCTGATCCGGCAACTGCTGTCGGTGCTCACCCTGCTGGTCCTGATCGGAGGCAGCCTGTGGGTGATGCAACCCTTCGTGGCGCCACTGATCTGGGCCGCCATGATCACGGTGGCCACCTGGCCCACCCTGCTGTGGCTGCAGCGCCACCTGGGGAACCGCCGCGGCCTGGCCACCCTGGCCATGTTGCTGCTGCTGCTGCTGGGCCTGTTCGTGCCCCTGACCCTGGCCATCGTGACGCTGGTCAGCCACGCCGACGAAGCACTGGAGTGGATCAAGGGACTGGATCCATCCCAGGTGGCCAATCCGCCCACCTGGGTGGCGGCCCTGCCCATGGTGGGCGAGCGCGTGGCCCAAACTTGGCGGGACACCTTTCAGGGCGGCGGCGCGGCCCTGGCCGCCAAGCTGGCCCCCTATGCCGGTACGCTGGCCAAGGCGGCCCTGCGCCAGGTCGGCGCCCTGGGGGCGGTGGGCCTGCAGTTCCTGCTGACCGTGGCCATCTGCGGCGTGCTGTACCTGGAAGGCGAGATCGGCGCGCGCGGGGCGACCCGCTTTGCCCACCGCCTGGCCGGTGAGCGCGGCGTGCGCATGGTGCACCTGGCTGCCCATGCCGCCCGGGGCGTGGCCCTGGGTGTGGTGGTCACCGCGGTCGCCCAGGCCGTGCTGGGGGGGATCGGCGTGGCCATTGCCGGCGTGCCGGGTGCCATGGTGCTGACCACCATCATGTTCCTGCTGACCATCGCCCAGATCGGCCCGCTGCCGGTGCTGCTGAGCTGCTGCGGCTGGCTGCTGTGGTCCGGCCACACGGGCGCAGCCATCGGCCTGCTGCTGTGGTCGGGGGTGGTGGGCACCATCGACAACCTGCTGCGCCCCTGGCTGATCCGCAAGGGCGCGGACCTGCCGCTGCTGCTGATCTTCGCTGGCGTGATTGGCGGCCTGGTGGCCTTTGGCCTGCTGGGCATCTTCATCGGCCCGGTGGTGCTGGCCGTCACCTACACCCTGATGGGCTCCTGGATGGACGAAGAAGCGGGCCCCGAGGCCGATGCTGTCAGCCAAGCCGGGGCCGCGACGTTGAAGCAGGAGGACACTTCGCGTCCACCCGCTTCAGGAGACACCCCATGATGCGTTCACAGCCCTGGCGCCAGGCAGCCCTGCTTGTGCCCCTGCTCGGCGCCCTGCCGGCCGCCCATGCCGGCACCGTGACGGTGGAATTCCTCCACCCGGAAAGCTACACAGACGTCCATGTCGAGGGCGACGTGAACGTGCAGGTCCTGCAGCCCCTGGCGCAGGGCCTCAAGCGCCTGGGCCAGCGCCTGCCGGCCGACCGAACGCTGGTCATCCAGGTCAGCGACATCGATCTGGCCGGCGACTGGCGTCCGCCGCCCCGGCTGGGCCTGGAGGTCCGCGTGATGACCCCCGCAAGCTGGCCCCGCATCGACCTGCATTACCAGCTCAAGGACGCCTCGGGCCGGGACCTCCAGGCCGGAGATGCCGAGATCAAGGACATGGGTTACCAGGACAGCATCACCACGCTGATCGACAGCACCCCTCTGCGCTACGAGCAGAAGATGCTGCGCGACTGGTTCAGCCGGACTTTCCCCAACCCCGGCCCCTGATCCCTAGGCCGCAGGCGCGCGGCCGGCCTGGAAGGGGTGCCAAACCGGGTAGAGTGGCGCACCATTTTTGGCGTCATCCCGTGGTTTCATGATGCGTCTTCCCAACCTGCTGGCGACCGCACGCGGCCGCCTGACCGCGTTCTTCCTGCTGTACCTGACCGAGGGCATTCCACTGGGTTTTGCCGCCACCGCGGTGGCCACCCAGCTGCGCCGACAGGGCGTGGGGCCGGCCGAGATCGGTGCCTTTGTCGGGGCGTTCTACCTGCCCTGGGCCTTCAAGTGGGCCTACGGCCCGGTGGTGGACGTGTTCGCCTCGGCCCGGCTGGGCCGGCGCCGCGGCTGGATCCTGGGCATGCAGGTGATGATGGTGCTGACCCTGCTGTCCACCGTGATGCTGGACCTGCCGCGTCAGTTGGGCCTGTTCACCCTGATCCTGCTGGTGCACAACGTCTTCTCGGCCACCCAGGACGTGGCCATCGACGCGCTGGCCGTCAACACGCTGCAGGAGCATGAGCGCGCCACGGCCAACGGCATGATGTTCGCCGGCGCCAGCCTGGGCCAGGCGGTCGGGGGCAGCGGCGCCCTGTTCGTGGCGGCCCAGTTCGGCTTCCAGAGCTCCTTCTACTTCGTCTGCGGCGCCATCCTGCTGGTGACGCTGTTCGTGGTGCTGCCCCTGAAGGAAGCCCCGGACCCGGCCTGGGAGGCCAGACGCGGTGGCGGCCTGCATGCGGCCCTGCGCGAGATGCTGAGCTTCGTGGTCAACGCCTTCCGCTCCTTCGTCGGCACGCGCGGCGCGTTTGCCGGCCTGGGCATGGCCCTGCTGCCGCCGGGGGCCCTGTGCCTGGGCCTGGCGCTGCAGAGCAATCTGGCCGTGGAACTGGGCCTGCCGGATGACCAGGTGGCCTGGCTGAACCTGTGGTCCACCGTCATCGGTGCCGCCGGCTGCGTGCTGGGCGGGTTCATCTCGGACCGAGTGGACCGCCGCAAGGCGCTCAACATCTACATCCTGCTGATGAGCGTACCGGTGCTGGTGCTGGCCTTCTTCCTGCAGCGAGAAGGCTGGATCACCGCCGACGCCAACAAGGCCGGCCTGCACAACGCCGCGCTGGGCTCTCTGGTGCTGGCCTTCTGGGTCGCCACCCTCACCTATGCCCTCTTCAACGGCATGATGTACAGCACGGCCAACGCCATCTTCATGGACGTGACCAACCCGGCCGTGGCCGCCACCCAGTTCACCGCCTACATGGCCATGGCCAACCTGGCCATCTCCTACAGCTCGATCTGGCAGGGCATCGGCATCGAATCCTGGGGCTATCCGACCACCATGGTGATCGACGGCTTCTTCGGCCTGGCCTACCTGCTGCTGCTGCCCTTCACCCGCCGTCGCCCGGGCGACCCCGAGGGCTTCACCGACGCCTTGGCCCCGCAGCGCGCCCGCAAGCTCGCCCTGGGTCTGGCGCTGATGTGCCTGGCCTGGCTGCCGGTGCACTACGAGGAATCGCTGCTGGGCCCGGCCCAGCCGATCGCCGGCGTGCTGTTCTCGCTGGTCTTCGTCGGCAGCGCGGTGGTGCTGCTGGCCGGTGGCGCGGTGCTGCTCAAGGAGCGGCCCGCACTGGCCAGGACGGCGATGTGGTGTTCGATCCTGAGCGCCCTGCTGCTGTTGCGCAAGTTCCTGGAAGACACCCCGGCCCCTGTGCAAGCCCTGGGCCACGGCCTGCTCTACCTGATCCCGGTGCTCACCGCCGCACTGCTGTGGCAACTCGCCCGCCGGCCCTGGCGCGATCTGGCACCCGAGCCACAGGCCATCGCGGCCACGGGCGCCTGACGCAGGAACCCGACCGATGTACCTGATCCAGATCCGCTACACGCGCCCGCTGGCCGAGGTGGAGCAAGAGCTGGAGGCCCACCGCGCCTACCTGCGCGAGGCCCCCGAGGCCGCCGGCATCCTGATGACCGCCCGGCGCCAGGACCGCACGGGCGGCCTGGTGATGATGCGTGCCGACAGCCTGGCCGCGGTCGAGGCCTTCGTGGCCCGCGACCCCTACGCCACGACCGGCGTGGCGGCCTTCGAGATCACCGCCTACGACGTGGCCCAGGTGGCCGCGGGGCTGGACGCCCTGAAGGGCTGATCAGCCCCGACCCACGAAGGGCATGGCCGTGGCCATCACGGTGGTGAACAGCACATTGGCCGACAGCGGCAGCCCGGCGATGTGCACCACCATGTCGGCCACCTGCTGAACATCCATACGGGCCTCGGCGCGCACCTGGCCATCGGCCTGCAGCATGCCGCTGGCCATGGTGGTGGTCATGTCGGTGGCGGCGTTGCCGATGTCGATCTGACCCACCGCGATGTCGAAGGCCCGGCCGTCGAGCGCCGCCGAACGGGTCAGCCCGGTCATCGCATGCTTGGTGGCGGTGTAGGCCACCGAGTTCGGCCGCGGCGCATGGGCCGAGATCGAGCCGTTGTTCAGGATGCGCCCGCCGCGCGGGGCCTGGGCCTTCATCAGCCGGAAAGCCTCGCGGGTGCAGAGGAAGGCGCCGGTCAGGTTGACGTCCACCGCCGCCTGCCAGTCGGCCAGGGGCAGATCCTCCAGCGGCACGCCAGCGGTGAAGATGCCGGCGTTGTTGAAAAGGAAGTCCAGCCGCCCGAAGCGCCCGTGGAGGACGGCGAACAAGTCCTTCACCGAGGCCTCGTCGCGCACGTCCGCCACCACCGGGCAGGCCCGCTCGGGCGCGGCGCTGGCCTCGGCCACGGCCTCCAGCGCCTCGGCTTGGCGGCCGGCCAGCACCACGATCCAGCCAGCCTCGATCAGCGCCAGCGAACAGGCCCGGCCAATGCCCCGGCCCGCCCCGGTCACCAGGGCAATGCGGGATGGGCTGGAAAGGTTCTGGGACATGGCGGGCTCCTGCGGATGAGCCCCGCAGTCTGCCATGCAGCAAGCGTGACCGACCGCCTCAGGCGAACTGGGCGGCCAGGGCCGGGGCTTCGGCTTCAGCCTGCGCGATGTCGCTGGTCAGCAGGCGCTCCATCAACTCGCGCACACTGCGGATCTGCTGGCCAAAGGGCAGTGCGCCCACGCCGCGGAAAAACAGGCCCTTCTTCAGATCGCCGCGCAGGGCGGCCGCCAGCTGGTTGTCGATGCAGAACTGGCCCCAGTCCTTGAAGCCGTCGCGCAGGCCGCACTGGGCCAGACAGTCGAAGGCCTTGGTGCAGCGCGCCTTGGCATGGGCCACGGCCTGCAGCTTCTGCTCGGCCGCCAGATAGCTCTTCATCCACAGCGTCCTGACGGCGCGGGCCGGCAGGCCGGCCACGCTGGTGAAGGTCACCATGTCCTCGTCACGGGCCTCGGCCAGCACCCGCTTGAATTCGGGCGAGGCGTCGCATTCCTCGGTCACCGCGAAGGCCGTGCCCAACTGGGCGGCATCGGCCCCCAACGACTGCACGCGGGCGATGTCCGCATGGGTGCGGATGCCACCGGCGGCGATCAGCGGGATCTCCTTCTCGATGCCAGCCTTGCGCAGGAAGTCGCGCACCTCCGGCAGCACGCGCTCGAAGTCAAAGCGGGTGTCATCCAGGTCGGCGATCTTGGCCGCCCCCAGATGGCCGGCGGCCAGACGGGGGTGCTCAATGACGATGGCGTCGGGCAGGCGCTTCTTGCGCTCCCACTTCTTCACGATCAGCGCAACGCCGCGCGAATCGGACAGGATGGGCACGATCAGCGCATTGGGATGCTCGGCGGCCAGGTCCGGCAGGTCCAGCGGCAGGCCCGCACCCACCACCACCATGTCCGCCCCGCTCTCCAGCGAGGTCTTCACATGGGCGGCGTAGTCGCTGATGGCGCGCATGACATTGACGGCCAGCAGGCCCTTGCCGCCGGCGATGCCGCGCGCGGCATGGATCTCCCGCTTGAGTGCCTCGACATTGGCTGCGTTGATGCGGACCTTGGAGTCCTCGTCCATGCCGGGACGGGCGGAGAGGCCTTCGGTGGCCTCCATCAGGTCCGGATGATGGCGGCGCAGGTCCACCGAGCTGATGGTGCCCACGCCACCCTCGGCGGCCACGGTGCCGGCCAGGCGGTGGGCGCTGACCCCCACGCCCATGCCGCCCTGCACGATGGGCAGCAGCCAGCGTCCGGCCACCTGCAGCGGCTTGAGCCCGCTGCGCGAGAGCAGACCGGCCAACCCGGCGTCGACATGGGAGGTATCCACCGGGGTGACAGCAGCGTTCATCGAAAGGCCCACAGACTTGCAAGAAAAGGTGTCGGAGCGTAGCGCGCCCCGCCCTGCCGCGTCTTGAGCGGCATCAAGTCTTCAGAAGCCCTCCCGGGCGGACGCTCAGGGGTTCAACCGGGCCGCGTGGTGGCGCAGGTGGTCCTCGATGAAGCTGGCCACGAAGTAATACCCATGGTCATAGCCGGGCTGGCGACGCAGGGTCAGCGGCTGCCCCACGGCGGCGCAGGCAGCCTCGAAGACCTCGGGCAGCAGCTGCCCGTCGGCCAGGAATTTGTCACCCAGGCCCTGGTCGACCAGGAGACCACCCGGGTACGGAGCTCGGGGCTGGGCCGCCATCAGGGCGCTGGCGTCGTGCACGGCCCAGGTGCTTTCGTCCTGCCCGAAGTAGCCGGTGAAGGCCTTGTGCCCCCAGGGGCAGCGGCTGGGTGCGCAGATAGGCGCAAAGGCCGAGACGCTGGTGAACACACCCGGGTGGCGCAGCGCCAGGGTCAGCGCCCCGTGCCCACCCATGCTGTGGCCGAACAGGCCCTGGCGGTCAGTGGCCAGGCCGAAGGCGGCCTGCACCTCCGGCAGCAGTTCCTTCAGCAGGTAGCTCTCCATGCACCAGTGGCCGGACCAGGGCACCTGGGTGGCATCCAGGTAGAAGCCGGCGCCGACGCCGAAATCCCAGTGGTCGGCCTCGCCGCTCACCCCGGCGCCACGCGGGCTGGTGTCGGGGGTCAGCAGAGCCAGGCCCAGTTCGGCCGCCACCCGCTGGGCGCCGGCCTTGATGGCGAAGGTCTCCTCGGTGCAGGTCAGGCCGGCCAGCCAGGTCAGCAGCGGCACGGCCTGCCCGGCCAGGGCCTGGGGCGGCAGGTACAGGCCAAAGCGCATCGGCAGGCCGATCTCGCGCGAGGCGTGGTGGTAGAAGCGCTGCTCGCCGCCGAACGAGGCGTGCGCGCTGATCAGTTCCAGACGTTCGAATCCCATCTCAGGCACCTTGGTGTGTGCGTCCTTGTCCGGCCCCCGGCAAGGACATGCAGAACTCGCACTCTAGCGTGATGGCGATCCTGGCCACGCGGCGGACAACCTGAGATGGCGGCGCGGCAAGGTCAATGGAAGAACTTGGCCGCGCTCAGGAAGGTGCGATAGACACCCCAGGCCATCGGCAGCCCCACGGCCAGCCAGGCCAGGGCCACCACCACCGTGCTGCTGCGGTGGTAGGTGTGGCTGCCTTGCTCGTGCTGGGCCTCTTCCTGGTCGCGCTCGCGGGCCAGGCGCTTTTCCAGGGCCAGTTCCTCGTCGCTCATGAAGTGCTTGGGATCCACAGGTCGCACCAGCAGATTGCAGAGCAGACCCACGCCCAGCATACCCACCAGGATGTACATGGTCTGGTTGTAGACCTGGTCCGGCGGCAGGCCCAGGCCCAGTTGGTACTCGCGCATGTAGTTCACGACCACGGGCCCGATGATGCCGGCGGTGGCCCAGGCGGTGAGCAGGCGGCCGTGGATGGCGCCCACCATCTGGGTGCCGAACAGGTCGGCCAGGTAGGCCGGCACGGTGGCGAAACCGCCGCCGTACATGCTCAGGATGATGCAGAAGGCGCCCACGAACAGCAGCTTGCTGCCCATGCCGGCACTGGCCGGCACACTGGCGTACAGCACGCCGCCGAGCACGAAGAAGATGGTGTAGGTCAGCTTGCGGCCCAGGGCGTCCGACAGACTGGCCCAGAAGAAGCGGCCGGCGATGTTGAACAGGCTCAGCAGCGCGGTGAAGCCGGCGGCCACGCCCGCGATGGCGGTGAGCTGGGTCTTGTCGAGTTCACCGAACTTGGCCGGCACACCGATCAGGCTGCCGCCGAAGACCTCCTGCAGCATCGGGCTGGCCATGCCAATCACGCCGATGCCGGCCGAGACGTTCATGCACAGCACCATCCAGACCAGCCAGAACTGCGGGATGCCCCAGATCTTCTTCACGTGCACATGGCCGTGGGTGATCATGGCCTTGGCCTGCCCCTGCACGGGCGGTGTCCAACCCTCGGGCTTCCAGCCATGGGCCGGCACGCGGTAGCCGAAGGCCCCCAGCAACATGGCCACCAGATAGAGCAGGCCCATCGCGATAAAGGTCTCCCACACGCCGGCGCTGGTGGGCGTGGCAAAGGCCTTCATCAGTTCGGCGGCCAGGGGCGAGCCGATCATCGCGCCGCCGCCGAAGCCCATGATGGCCATGCCGGTGGCCATGCCCCGCTTGTCCGGGAACCACTTGATCAGCGTGCTGACCGGCGAGATGTAGCCCAGCCCCAGGCCGACGCCCCCGATGATCCCCGAGCCCAGCACCATCATCCAGAACTGGTGCTGGTGGACGCCCAGGGCCGAGAACAGCATGCCGCCGCCCCAGCAGACCGCCGCCACCACACCGGCCTTGCGGGGACCGGCATGTTCCAGCCAGCCGCCCCAGATGGCGGCCGACAGGCCCAGGAAGACGAAGAACAGGGTGTACATCCAGCCCAGCGTGGCGATGGGCCAGTCACAGCTCGTGGTGAACAGCTGCTGGAAGAAGCCCACGTCGGGGCCGCACTTCAGTGCTTCCTTGACGCCGATGGCCTTGGACAGCGGCAGCCAGAACACCGAGAAGCCATAGGCCATCCCGATGCACAGGTGGATGGCCAGGGCCGCGGGCGGCACCAGCCAGCGGTTGAAACCGGGAGACGCAACCGTGCGCTCCTTGGACAGCAACGACGGACGCGCAGCGCCCATCCCGGGCGCTGTGTCGCTCATGACATGAGACATGAAGGCTCCTCTTGTGGGTTGTGGGGCGTCTTGCCTTGCATGCACGTCCTCCCAACGGTCCGTACATGACACGCCCGGGGCGACTCTATGTGGCAAAGCGTGAGATCCGCAAGCAGTTCAATCGCAGCGTGGTAACAAGACGCAAGACGCACAATCGGCGGCATGGAGAACGTGGACTGTGTGGTGGTGGGGGCGGGCGTCGTGGGACTGGCCTGTGCCCGGGCCTTGGCCGAGGCTGGGCGGGAGGTACTGGTGCTGGAAGCGGAGTCGGCCGTCGGCACCGCCACCAGCGCCCGCAACAGCGAGGTCATTCACGCGGGGCTGTACTACCCGCCCGGCTCGCTCAAGGCCCGGCTATGCGTGCGCGGACGCGATCTGCTCTATGCCTACTGCGCGGCGCGCCATGTGGCGCACCGGCGCTGCGGCAAGCTGGTGGTGGCCAGCGCGCCCGACGAGGTGCCGGCCCTGCAGGCGCTGCGGGCCCGGGCCCGGGCCAACGGCGTGGACGACCTGCAGTGGCTGGATGCCGCGGCGGTGCAGGCCCTGGAGCCGGCGCTGGCGGCCCATGCCGCGCTGCAGTCGCCGAGCACCGGCATTGTCGACAGCCATGGCCTGATGCAGGCCCTGTGGGCCGATGCCGAGGCCGCGGGGGCCACCCTGGTGCTGCGCACCCCCCTGGCCCAGGCACACTGCAACAGTGACGGTCTGGTCCTGCGCACCGGCGGTGCCGACCCCATGTCCCTGCGGTGCCGGACGCTGGTCAACGCCGCCGGACTGCAAGCCTGCCAGGTGGCCGCGATGGTGCTCGGCCCCGACTCGCCCTGGGTGCCGCACCCGCACTACGCCAAGGGCGCCTACTTCAGCCTGGCGGGCCGGGCGCCCTTCTCCCACCTGGTCTACCCGGCCCCGTCCGACAGCGGCCACCTGGGTGTGCACCTCACGCTGGACCTGGGCGGCCAGGCTCGCTTCGGCCCGAGCTTCCGCTGGGTGGACGCGATCGACTACAGCGTCTCGCCGGAGGAAGCGGCCGGCTTTGAGGAGGCCATCCGCCACTACTGGCCCAGCCTGCCCGCGCACAGCCTGCAGCCGGCCTATGCCGGGGTGCGGCCCCGCATCAGCGGGCCCGATGCACCCGCCGCCGATTTCCACATCGACGGCCCGGCGCAACATGGCGTGGCCGGGCTGGTCAACCTGCTGGGCATCGAGTCCCCGGGGCTGACGGCGGCCCTGGCCATCGGCGAGACGGTGGCCAACCTGGCCGGAAGCACCGGTCCGGCCCAGGGTCTGTCGCCGACCTGACATGCACGGTGCCGAGAATCCGGCGCCATGCAGTACCCGACCGATCCGGGCCGCCGACGCTGGCTGCGTCGGTGGGCCCTGCCCGCTGGCTTGGCCCTGTCCCCTCCCGTCTTCGCCCAAGGCAAGGGCGACGGCGGGGGACGGACCGAAGCGCGCATGGTCCAGCTGCTGGACCTGTCGGTCGCGCAGCAGGAACTCTCGCGCGACTACTCCACCGGCGTGCGCCTGGCCTGGGCCGTGGAGGGGCAGAAGGGCCGCCCGCTGTCACGCATCAGCCTGGAGACCGTCAACACCGATGGCAGCGCGGCGGCCGTGAATGCGGCGCTGGACCGCATCGCCCAGGACGCCGGCATCCTCGCGCTGGTGGGCACGGTGGGAGATGCGCTGGCCGTGCGGGTGCAGGACGGCCTGGCCCAGCGCGGCCTGAAGCTGCCCCATCTGGGGCCCTGGATGGCCGACGGCCGCCACGACGGCGACGACACCCTGGCGCTGCTCTTCGCCTCGCGCAGCATGCAGCTGCGCAAGGCCCTGGGCAGCGCCTACGGCATGGGCGTGAACGAGCTGATCGTGGTCTACAGCACGCCGGAGGACCAGCGGCTCTACGACCCCGAGGTGAGCGCCATGGCCCAGTCCCTGGGCCTGAAGCTGCGTCGGCTGACCGGCAGCAGCGTGACCCAGCCGGCCGCGCTGGCCGCGCGCCTGCCGGCCGGCGGCACGATGATCCTGTTCCTGGCCACCAGCGCCGAGGTGGCCCAGTTCACCCAGGCCATGGCCCGGCGCGGCGACCACCGCTTCGTGCTGGCCTTGGGCGATGTGGACGCGCCCTCGCTGATGCAATTCACGCCGGGACGCGGCGTGCCGGTGATCCTGACCCAGGTGGTGCCCAGCCCGCTGCGCAGCCGCCTGTCGGTGGTGGAGACCTACCGCAGCCGCCTGAGCGAGCTCTACGACGAGCCCCCCTCCACCATCAGCCTGGCCGGCTACCTGGCCGGCCAGTACACGGCGGCGCTGGTGCGCGAGGCCGGCACGCCGCTGACGCGCGAGCGCCTGTTGGAGGGTGTGGCCAAACGCCGGCCGCTCACGCTGGGCGGATGGACGGTGGACTTCCGCGACGGCCGCCGCGGCAGCCAGTTCGTCAACCCGACCCTGCTCGATGCCAGCGGCCGGTTGATCGGCTGAGCGGGCTCAGTTCGACGCGGCGCTGGCCACTTCGGAGGCGGCCGGAGCCATGCTGGCCGCGTCGGAGGCGGCCGGCGCGCTCTCATGCACCTCGGCGCCGTGCTTCTCGCCCCCCATGTCGAGCTGGTTGCCACCCTTGGAGACGACCCACAGGGCCAGCGCGGCGAAGAGAACGAAGGCGAGGATCAGCTTCCACATGACAGGGGCTCCTTGAGGGTTGGAATGGTCATCCGGCCCGAAAAAGGGCCTCTCATAAAAAAGGCGGCCCGCAGGCCGCCTTGGTCGTGAGAGAACACCCTCGCGCTGGCGTCAGTCGCCGGCGTAGATGTCGATGTCCTTGGTTTCGCGCACGAACAGCATGCCGATGACGAAGGTGGCGCCGGCGATGATGATCGGATACCACAGGCCGTTGTACATGTTGCCGGTCTGCGCCACGATCGCGAACGAGGTGGTGGGCAGCAGGCCGCCGAACCAGCCGTTGCCGATGTGGTACGGCAGGCTCATCGAGGTGTAGCGGATGCGGGTCGGGAACATCTCGACCAGCATGGCCGCCAGCGGGCCGTAGGACATGGCCACGATGATCATCATGACCGCCAGGATCAGGACGATCTTGACCTTGTCCATCTTGGCCGGGTCGGCCTTGGTCGGGTAGCCATGGGCCTTCAGGGCTTCGCCCACGGCCTTCTTGAAATCGGCTTCCTTCTTCTTGGCCTCGTCGGCCGGCAGACCGAGGGCGGAGAAGCTCTCGATCACGGTGTCGCCGATGGCGATCTTGGCCGCGCCGCCGCCGTCCACGGAGTCATAGCTCACCGAGCTGCTGGCCAGCATCTGCTTGGCGATGTCGCAGGAGGAGGTGAACTTCTTGGTGCCGGTGGGGTTGAACTGGAACGAGCACTCGTTCGGGTCCGCCGTCACCACCACCTTGGCGTTGGCCTGCGCCGCAGCCAGATCCGGGTTGGCGGCCACGGTCAGCGCCTTGAAGCCCGGCATGAAGCACAGGGCGCCCAGCAGCAGGCCGGCCATGATCACCGGCTTGCGGCCGATCTTGTCGGACAGCGTGCCCCAGATCACATAGAACGGCGTGCCGATCAGCAGGGCCACCGCCAGCAAGATGTTGGCGGTCGCGCCATCCACCTTCAGGGCCTGGGTCAGGAAGAACAGGGCGTAGAACTGACCGGTGTACCAGCACACGGCCTGACCTGCGACCAGACCCAGCAGCGCCAGGATCACGATCTTCAGGTTCTTCCACTGGCCGAAGGACTCGGTCAGCGGGGCCTTGGAGGTCTTGCCCTCGGACTTCATCTTCTTGAAGGCGGGCGATTCGTTCATCGACAGACGGATCCACACGCTGATGCCCAGCAGGAAGACCGAGACGATGAACGGGATGCGCCAGCCCCAGGCGCCGAAGGCTTCTTCGCCCAGGCTCAGACGGGTGCCCAGGATCACCAGCAGCGACAGGAACAAGCCCAGGGTCGCGGTGGTCTGGATCCAGGAGGTGTAGGCACCGCGCTTGCCGTGCGGGGCGTGCTCGGCCACGTAGGTGGCGGCACCGCCGTACTCACCGCCCAGCGCCAGACCTTGCAACAGGCGCAGTGCGATCAGGATGACCGGAGCGGCCACGCCGATGGAGGCGTAGTTGGGCAGGATGCCGACGATGAAGGTCGACAGGCCCATGATCAGGATGGTGACCAGGAAGGTGTACTTGCGGCCGATCATGTCGCCCAGGCGGCCGAACACCAGCGCGCCGAAGGGGCGCACCAGGAAGCCCGCGGCAAAGGCCAGCAGCGCAAAGATGAAGGCCGACCCCGAATCGAGCCCGGAGAAGAACTGCTTGGCGATGATGGCCGCCAGCGAACCGTACAGATAGAAGTCGTACCACTCGAACACCGTGCCCAGCGAAGAGGCGAAGATCACCTTCTTCTCTTCCCGGGTCATCGGTGCGTTCGACACCGCGACAGTAGCCATGTTTCGTCTCCTCGAATCCACCGTGCACCACCCCATCGGCAGCGCGTGGAGCGGACTATTCGAGGAGGCTCTGACCCCTCTCTGACGGCGAACTGAACGGATCCTGACAAACTCCGTTGCAACCCTGACGACCCGTTGCGCGATGCGGTAAATCGCCGTTTATCCCTGGGTAAGTCCCAGGGCGTGGTCGGGTCCTCACAAACCCTGAGCTGGAGCCTGCGCCCGACCCGCTTGCGAGATCGCGGCCTCGCCCACCCAGCGGGCGCCATCGGCGGGCCGGTGCAGCAGCGGTGCGCGGCCCACGCCCAGCTGGCGCGAGCGCTCGCACAGCGCCGCCCATTCCTGGCGCACCGCCGGGCTGTCAGGATCGCGGGTCGGGGTCAGCACCTGAGCCAGGCGTTCGACCGCCGGCAGGGCCGCACGGCCGGCGGCCGGTGCGTCCTGCCAGACGGCGCACAGCACCTGCTCGGCCAGCCAGCGGTTGGGCAGGGCCCCGGGTTCGCCGCAGGCCAGCGCGTGGCGCCACAGGGGCGCCAGGGCCTGGTCCGGCTCGCCGGCCGGGCAGATCTCGACCCAGCCGTGCTGGCCGACCAGCAGTTCGGGCAAGCGCTGGAAGCAAGGCCAGGCCTCGGGCGAGGCCAGGTCCAGGTGCAGCACCCAGTGCTTCATGCCGCGCCGTCCGGCAGGAACAGCGAAGGATCGCCGCCGGCCTCGGCGCAGCGACCAGGCAGCAGGGCCCAGACTGCGCGCTTGTGTGCGTCGTCGGCCGTCGACCAGCCCGCGATCTCGTCGAGGGTGCGCCAGCAACCGGCACACCAGCCGGTGCGCGGGTCGATCTGGCAGATGCCGATGCAAGGCGAAGGCACGGAGGTCGCCGCCGGCACAGGCGGTGGCGGGCAGGGGCGCATGCTCATCCCTGCTGCATCACATCGACGACCGGCGCCTGGGTCAGGCGCTGGAGTTCGTCCGGGCGGGCCGGGAAGACGCCGTGCGGGTGCCCGGCGGCGGCCCACACGGTGTCGAAGCGGAAGAGCTCGCGGTCCAGCAGCGTGACCGGCGGCGTGGCGTGCCCCACCGGCGACACACCGCCAATGGAGAAGCCTGTGCGGGCCTTGACGAAGGCAGCGTCGGCCCGGCCGATGGGGCCGACGATGGCCGCCACCTTGCGCTCGTCCACCCGCAGGTCGCCGGAGGCCACAACCAGCACCGCCACGTCGTCGGCCTTGCGGCGGAAGATCACGCTCTTGGCGATCTGGCCGGTGGACACGCCCAGGGCCTCGGCGGCCTCCTGGCAGGTGCGGGCCGGCACGGTCAGCCAGCGGGGCGCGGCGCCGTGGCCCTGTTCGGCCAGCACCCGGCGCACCAGAGCATAGCCCTCGTGCGGGACATCATCGGGGGCCTCGTCGGCCAGGGGAGCTGTGGTGGACATGGCTCGGTCGGCCGCGCCCGGCGCGGCAGCAGCAGATCAGGACCCTCGGATTGTCTCGCAGCGACCCTGCCCCCAGCGGCCGGCGGGGCTCCGTGCCCGCCTCAGTACGGCCCCTGGCCCAGCCAGCGCTCCATCTGCAGCTTGCGGTCATTGCCCCAGAAGGGCTCGCCGTCGATCACGAAGAAGGGTGCACCGAAGACGCCGGCAGCGATGGCCTGCTCGTTGGCCTGGCGCAGCCGGTCCTTCCAGACCGGGTCGTTCCAGGCCGCCTCGGCGGCCTCGGCGTCCACGCCCGATTCGACCAGCAGGGCCTTGAGCGCGGCGGGATCGCTCAGCACGATGTCGCGGGTGAAGAAGGCCCGGAAGGCGCTGCGGGTCCAGGCTGCGGCAGCCTCGGCCCCCTGGGTCTCCTGCAGCCACCAGAACACCCGGGCGGCGTTCTGGGTGGGAATGGGGAAGGTCGAGGGCATGCGGTAGGGCAGGCCTTCGAACCGGGCCGAGCGGGCGAAGTCGCGCAGCGCATAGTCCCGCTTGATCGGGTGGGACACCGGACTCTTGAGCTCGGCGGCCTGGAAGGCCACACCCAGCAGGATGGCCCGGCGCCGCACGACGCGCCCATGGCGCGCGGCCAGCGCGTCAATCCACTCGTTGGCGATGTACGAATACGGCGACGAGAAGTCGAAGTAGAAGTCGATCGGGGTACGGCTCTCGGTGTTCATTGTTCAAAGATACGCCAAAGCGCGCCGCCCTGCCCTCCCCGGGCTGCGGGAGGGGTCCGCCCGGATTGACCGCGGTCACGCGGTGGGCCCGCGCGGGGGCTAGGATGCCGGCCATGGCACTCGAAGCGGTCATGGTCGTGGGCGTGATGGCATTGGCATTGCTGCTGAGGCCTTGGCGCGCGCTGCCGCTGGCCGGCCCGCCCTGGCCCTGGCTGGGCTGGTGTGCGGTCATGCCCCTGCTCTGGGGCGCGGACCAGGTGTCCCATGTGCCGCTGCTGCAGCCGCTGTCCGGCGCCTGCCTGCTGGCCCTGATGGCGGGCTGGCCGCTGGCCATGCTGTCGCTGCTGCCGGTGGCGCTGCTGACCACCGTGCTGGGCGACCTGGACTGGGCCGTGGGCCTGTCGCGCCTGGTCTGGCTGGGCATCGTGCCGGCCAGCCTGGCCTTCGGCCTGGGTCTGGCGGTGCGGCGCTGGCTACCCCACCACCTCTTCGTCTACATCCTGGGCCGGGGCTTCTTCGCCTCCGTGCTGGCGATGTGGCTCTCCGGCGCCCTGGCCCTGTGGGTGCAGGGCGTGCCCAGCGGCAGCGAGGCGGGCGACATCCTGATCGGCCGCTGGCTGGCGGCCTGGGGCGATGCCTTCCTGACCGGCATGCTGGTGTCGATCTTTGTGGCTTTCCGCCCGCAATGGCTGGCCACCTACTCCGACCGCCTGTACCTGCCTGCGCGCTGACGGGCTCGCGCCGGCCAAGCCGCCACCTCGCCGGGCACGAAGAACTCATTGACCAGCAGTGACTGGCCCTGGCGCTCGAAGCAGGACCAGCGCCGCCACACGCCCCGCCCCGGGAAGGGCTGGCCGGTGGCCTGCTGCCAGGTGCGTGCCACCCAGCGCGCCAACGGATGCGCCGGCGGCAGCCAGGCCTGCCACAGCGGCGAGCGGTCCACATCGGCGCGGGTGAACAGCAGCTCGGCCAGCGGGCGACTGCCCAGGCCGCCCAGCGCCCGCCAGGGCCCGCGGGCCACCGCGGCCCTTACCACCGAATGGGCCAGCACCATCGGCCGGCCATCGCCCACCAGCAGCACGGTGCGGCCCAGCACCGCCGTGCCCGGGCGCAGGCCCAGCGGCCAGGCGTCTTCCGCCCGGGCTGGCTCGCGGGCCTGGCCCAGCACCTGCACCGTCAGCGGTGCGCGGGCCCGGCGCAGGTGCATGGTCAGCGAGCCTTCGGCCCGCAGCCAGCGCAGGGCCTGGCCCGTCACGGGGCGCTGGCGCCCCACACGATCACGGTTCAGACCAGCGCCCTTCCGATCAGGATCTTCTGCACTTCCGAGGTGCCTTCGTAGATCTGGCAGACCCGCACGTCGCGGTAGAGCCGCTCCACCGGGAAGTCGGTGACATAGCCGTAGCCGCCGTGCACCTGGATGGCGGCGGAGCAGACGCGCTCGGCCATCTCGCTGGCGAAGAGCTTGGCCATGGCCGCCTCCTTCAGGCAGGGCCGGCCGGCGTCCTTCAGGCTGGCGGCATGCCAGATCAGCTGGCGCGCAGCCTCGATCTGGGTGGCCATGTCGGCCAGCTTGTGCTGCAGGGCCTGGTGTTCGAAGATGGGCACGCCGAAGGCCACCCGCTCCTTGCTGTACTTCAGCGCCGCCTCGAAGGCCGCGCGGGCCATGCCGATGCACTGGCTGGCGATGCCGATGCGCCCGCCCTCCAGGCCCGACAGGGCGATCTTCAGCCCCTGCCCCTCCTCGCCCAGCCGGTTGGCCACCGGCACGCGGCAGCCTTCGAACAGGATCTGCGCGGTGTCCGAGCTGTGCTGGCCCATCTTGTCCTCCAGCCGCGCGACGATGTAGCCCGGCGTGTCGGTGGGCACCAGGAAGGCGCTGATGCCCTTCTTGCCCGCGGCCTTGTCGGTCACGGCCATCACGATGGCGACCTGGCCGTTCTTCCCGCTGGTGATGAACTGCTTGACGCCATTGAGCACGTAGTGGTCGCCGTCGCGCACGGCGGTGGTCTTCAGCCCGCCCGCCTCCGAGCCCACATGCGGCTCGGTCAGGCAGAAGGCGCCCAGCATGTCGCCGCGCGCCAGGGGCTTGAGGAAGCGCTGTTTCTGGTCCTCGTTGCCGCAGGCCATCAGGATGGAGCAGACCGGGCAGTTGTTGACGCTGACCACGGTGGAGGTGCCGCCGTCACCGGCGGCAATCTCCTCCAGGATCAGCGACAGGGCCAGGTAATCCAGCCCGGCACCGTCGTACTCGGGCGGCACGGCCACGCCGTAGCAGCCCAGTTCGGCCAGGCCCTTGAGCTCCGCCGCGGGAAAGTGGTGTTCCTTGTCCCAGCGCGCGGCCTGGGGCGCGATGCGGTCCTGCACATAGGCCCGCACCGCGTCCTGCACGGCGCGGTGGTCGTCGTCGAGCAACATGTCTCTTGTCTCCGGAAATCGTTCTGGGAACGACGGATCACCAGTCCAGGGGCCGGCCGTCGTGGTTCAGGAAGTGGCCGTGGTCGGCCGGGGTCAGGGCCGCCAGCGTGGCCCGCAGGTCGGCGGCGCTGCGCGCCACGTCCAGATCGGCATCGGCGCCGCCCATGTCGGTGCGCACCCAGCCCGGGTGCAGGGCCACGCACAGGGCCCGCCCGGCCAGGGCCAGCGACAGGTCCTTGACCACCGAGTTGAGCGCCGCCTTGGAGGCCCGGTACAACCAGCCCGTGGGGCTGCTGCGCCGGCCAATGGACCCCATGCGCGAGGACAGCAGGCCCACCCGCGCCTGGGGCGCCAGCGCGTCCAGCAACTGGGGCAGCACCTGCATGGCGCCCAGCACATTGGTGTGCATCACCCGGTCGAAATCCGCCAGCGTGGGCGGCTGCAGGCCGGTGGTGGACGGGCCGTAGACACCGGCACAGAACCAGACGGTGTCGAAGGACTCGCCATCGATCTGCCAGGCCAGGCCGGACACGCTGACCGGGCTGGCCACGTCGAGCTTGAGCGCCCGTGCGCCCAGGGCCCGCAGACGCGCCAGACCGGCGTCATCCCGGGCGGTGGCCAGCACCGCGCGGCCCTCGGCCCGGTGCTGGCGCACCAGCTCCAGGCCGATGCCGCGTGAGGCCCCGATGACCAGCACGGACGGACTCACGCGGGCACCTCCGCCCGCGACAGGCGCAGGGCCAAGCCCAGGAACAGCAGGCCGCCCGCGGCATTCAGCCCACGGCCCAGGCGGGCCGAGCCGCCCACCGCGCGGTGCAGTCGCTGCGTCAGCCACACCACGGCCGCCAGGAACAGCGTGCCCTGCAGCACGAACCAGGCGCCCAGCAGCAGAAAGCTCAGGGTCTTGTGCGGAGCCTGCGGGGCGATGAACTGCGGCAGGAAGGCCAGGAAGAACAAGGCCACCTTGGGGTTGAGCACATTGGTGAGCAGGCCCTGGCGGAACACCTGCACCCCGGTGCGCGCGACCGCCGGAGTGTCGGTGGCCGCGGCCACCGGCGCCGGCCGCGCGGCCTGGCGCAGCATGCCCAGGCCCAGCCAGACCAGATAGGCCGCACCGGCCCACTTCAGCCCGGTGAAGGCCCAGGCGGACACGGCCAGCAAGGCGGCCAGGCCGAAGGCCGCCAGCAGCGCATGCACCACGCAGCCGGCGCCGACCCCCAGCGCTGCCGCCAGCCCCTGACGCCAGCCGCCCGCCAGCGTGCGGCTCACCGTGTACAACAGATCGACCCCGGGCGTGGCGTTGAGCACCAGCACGGCCAGCGCGAACAGCGCTGGCTGGTGCAAACCCAGTTCACCCAGGGTCGGCATGGGCTCAGATCAGTTCCAGGCCCAGGGCGGTGGCTTCGCCGCCGCCGATGCACAGCGCCGCGACGCCGCGCTTCTTGCCCTGCTTGCGCAGCGCACCCAGCAGGGTCACGACGATGCGAGCACCGGAGGCACCGATCGGGTGGCCCAGGGCACAGGCGCCGCCGTTCACGTTGACGATCTCGTGGGGCAGCTTGAACTCGGCCATCGCGGCCATGGTCACGGCGGCGAAGGCTTCGTTGACTTCCCACAGGTCCACCTGGTTGGCGGTCCAGCCGGACTTGTCCAGCACCTTCTGGATGGCGCCCACCGGGGCGGTGGTGAACCATTCCGGCGCCTGGGCGTGCACAGCGTGGGCGGTGATGCGGGCCAGCGGGGTCAGGCCCATCTGGGCGGCGGTGGATTCACGCACCAGCACCAGTGCAGCGGCGCCGTCGGAGATGCTCGACGAGGTGGCGGCGGTGATGCGGCCTTCCTTCGTGAAGGCGGGCTTCAGGCTGGGGATCTTCTCGGGCTTGGCCTTGTAGGGCGATTCATCCTTGCTGAGCACCGTGTCGCCGGCCTTGCCGGCCAGCGTCACCGGGGCGATTTCCCAGTCGAAGCTGCCGTTCTCGTTGGCGGCCTTGGCGCGGGCCAGCGAGGTCACCGCGAACTGGTCCATGGCCTCGCGGCTGAAGTCGTACTTGCTCACGCACTGCTCGGCAAACACGCCCATGGCCTTGCCACGCTGGTAGGCGTCTTCCAGGCCGTCCATGGCCATGTGGTCGTACAGGGTGGCGGCGCCGTACTTCACGCCCTTGCGCGCGAACATCAGGTGCGGGGCGTTGGTCATGCTTTCCATGCCACCGGCCACCATCACGTTGGCCGAACCGGCGGCCAGCATGTCGTGGGCGAACATCATGGCGCGCATGCCCGAGCCGCACATCTTGCTCAGGGTGACGGCGCCGGTGCTGTCGGGCAGGCCGGCCTTGCGCATGGCCTGACGGGCCGGGGCCTGGCCCTGGCCGGCCATCAGGCAGTTGCCCATCAGGACCTCGTCCACGGCGTCGCCCGGCACGCCGGCGCGCTCGACGGCAGCCTTGATCGCCACCGCGCCCAGTTCCCAGGCAGCAAGGGAAGAAAAGTCTCCAAGCAAGGCGCCGATGGGGGTGCGGGCGGCGCTTGCGATGACGATGGATTCGGCCATATGAGTCTCCTAGGGTTGCCGTGAATCAGTGTCCGCCAATGGCGGCCAGGCGGCGCCTCACGGCAAAGCGCCGGCCTGGGTCGTAAGGGAAAACGTCCTGCACATCGCCCGCCTTGATGCGGGCCTGGTGGCCCTGCCAGAAGGCGGCATCCAACAGGTCTGCATGATGCGCCATGAACACCTGGCGCACCGCCTGGTTGCCCAGCAGGAAGGGCCCGAAGGTCTCCGGGAAGACATCCTTGGGGCCCACCGAGTACCAGATCTCGCCGGACATCTCTTCCTCCTCGGTGCGCGGGGGCGGCACGCGGCGGAAGTTGCAGTCGGTGATGTACTCGATCTCGTCGTAGTCGTAGAACACGACCTTGCCCTGGCGGGTCACGCCGAAGTTCTTCCACAGCATGTCGCCGGGGAAGATATTGGCGGCCACCAGGTCCTTGATCGCGTTGCCGTACTCCACCACGGCCTCCTCCAGCTGCGTGGGCGTGGCCTCCTGCAGGTAGAGGTTCAGCGGGATCATGCGGCGCTCGATGTAGACGTGCTTGAGGATCAGCTCGGTGTGCCCGTCGCCGTCGCGGTCGGAGATCTCCAGCTGGCTGGGTGCGAAGCGGCGGATCTCCTCCACCAGCTCGTCCTCGAATCGCTCCAGGGGGAAAGCCACCTCGGAGAACTCCAGCGTGTCGGCCATGCGGCCCACCCGGTCGTGCTGCTTGACCAGCAGGTACTTGCCCTTGATCTGCTCGCGCGTGGTGTCCTTCTGCGGCGGGTAGTAGTCCTTGATCAGCTTGAAGACGAAGGGGAAGCTGGGCAGGTCGAACACCAGCATCACCATGCCCTTGATACCGGGGGCGATGCGGAAGTGGTCGCTGGAATGACGCAGGTGGTAGAGGAAGTCGCGGTAGAAGATGTTCTTGCCCTGCTTGTGCAGGCCCAGGGCGTTGTAGAGCTCCCAGCGCGGCTTGCGCGGCATCATCGAGCGCAGGAACTGCACGAAGGCGCTGGGGATCTCCATGTCCACCATGAAGTAGGCCCGTGCGAAGCTGAACAACATCTGCAGGTCGTCCTCGCCGATCAGCGCGGTGTCGATCACCAGCGCATCGCCCGCCTCGTTGTGGAGGATGGGCAGCGAGAAGGGCAGTTCGCGGTAGCCATTGACCACCTTGCCGATGACGTAGGCCCCCTTGTTGCGGAAGAACAGGGAGCTCAACACCTGGATCTGGAAGTTCGCGCGGGGGCGGAAGTCGCCCAGCTCGGTGCGCAGCGCCGCCACCACGTCCGCCACATCCCGGTCCAGGTCTTCGAAGGGACGCTGCAGCTGGAAGTTGTGGACGATGCGCAGGAAGGCATCGTGCAGGGATTCCGGCGAGGGGTAGTAGACCCGGTAGGTCGGCGTGGCGGCCGGCTCGTCGTTCTCGATGTACTCGGTGGAGACCGCCGGCCGCACGAAGATGAAATCGTTGTGGAAGTAGCTGCGGTGCAGGATGTGGGTGGTGACCGAGTTGAAGAAGGTCTCCGCCAGTTCCGGCTGGTGGTGGTCGATCAACAGGCCGATGTAGTGCAGCTTGGCCTGGTGCCAGACCTCCATCGACAAGCTGCCAGCGCCGAACTCGGTCTGCAGCCGCTCCACCGCCTCGCCCACCCGCAGATCGTAGAAGACGATGCGGTCCCGCTGGGCCCGCTGCTGGCCCAGCCAGTCGGCCTGCTCAAAGCGCTGCTGCGCCTGCGCACTGCTTTCCCGGAACAGCCGGTAATGCTTGTTGAAGCCGTCCAGCAGGGCCCTCGCCATCTCGAAGGCCTGCTGGTCGTTCAGCTGGGTCGGGAACGTCGGCACGGTCTCGGTCTTTCCAGGGGAAACAGCTCAGTGGGCCACGCCGGTGCCCAACTCCGCCAGGTAGCGCGACTTCACTGCCGCCAGGGCCTTGTCGTAGGCGGGCATCACCTCCGCGGCACAGGTCGCGGTGATGTTGAGGTCGTTGATGATCCCATTGTGCAGGCCATACACCCAGCCATGGATCACCACCGGCTGACCGCGGGTCCAGGCATCCTGGACGAAGGTGGTGTCGCAGACATGACGCACCTGCTCCAGCACGTTGAGCTCGCACAGCGCCTCAACCTGGCGCTCCATCGACAGCTGCGACAGAAAGGCCTGGTGGCGGTCGCGCACATCGCGCACATGGCTCAGCCAGTTGTCGACCAGCCCCACGCGCAGCTTGTAGACGGCTGCGCGCACGCCGCCGCAGTTGGAGTGGCCCACCACCATGATGTGCTGCACCTTGAGCGCATCCACCGCGAACTGGATCACCGACAGCGCATTGAGGTCGGACTGGGCCACCACATTGGCCACGTTGCGGTGCACGAACAGCTCGCCGGGCAGCAGGCCGACCAACTCATTGGCCGGCACGCGGCTGTCCGCGCAGCCGATCCACAGGTACTGCGGCGTCTGCTGCTTGAGCAGGCGGGTGAAGAAGCCGGGCGACTGGGCCTCGGTGGCCTCGGCCCATTCACGGTTCTTCTGGAAGAGTTCGTCCAGTTGGAAATTCATGGTGTTTTGCTGCAGTGCATCAACTGACTGTCAGTGTAATCAGCCACGCTTGCCCAGGCTGACAGGGTTCTCGCGGATCAGGCTCCGGCACCCCCGACCCCGTTCACCGACTTTTCCAGGAGTTGACGGCATTTGTGCTCATGTTCATCAATCTCCTCCAAAGTCACGCGGATGTCCTCCAGCTGTTGCTCCAGCTGCCGACGGTGGGCTCGCAACACCTGGATGAAGGCCTCCAGCTGCGGACGGGTGTCGGTACCCGTCTCGTACATGTCCACCAGCTGCTTGATGTCCTGCAGCGGCAGACCCAGCCGCTTGCCACGCAGGGTCAGCTTCAGGCGGGTGCGATCCCGGTGGCTGTAGATGCGATGGCGCCCTTCACGGCGCGGCTGCAGCAGGCCCAGGTCTTCGTAGAAGCGGATCGCCCGCGGCGTGATCTCGAACTCCTGCGCCAGCTCGGTGATGGTGTAGCTCACCGGCGCAGGACGCGGCTCGCCTTCGGGGACGAGCTGCGCAGCAGGGATCGGTCGGGGCAAAGAGGACATGGCGGAGAACCGGCAGAAATGACGTTTACGTCAACGTCAATTTCAAGTCTACGTGAAGACACCCCGCCTTGCCCAGAGGCCCGCACCCCAGACATCCTGGCCGCAGGGGCCGTCAGCGTGTGCACGCTCTGGGTGACCGTGTCGGCGGCCGGCCTGTCGGCAACTCGCCCGCACAGCCGCTGATGCGGCTGATGCGCGCGCGAGGCAAAAAAAAGCCAGCCGGGTTGCCCTGGCTGGCTGAGCTGTGTGACCTTCCCTGAATTGCCTTCAGTCACGTGTTGACAGCAATGCGGTCAGTGTGCCGCTTGACGTGCATCCAGCCTATCCCCTGTCAGGGTGATCGAACTCCACAATCTTGAGGATCGCCCATCAGGAAAAACTCAATCGAACAGGGGCAGAACCGGTGACTTGAGCGCCGCCCGCCGGGCGTCCAGATCGGGGATCACCGAGCGCACCACGTCCCAGAAGGCCGGGCTGTGGTTCATCTCCCGCAGGTGGGCCAGCTCGTGCGCCACGACGTAGTCGATCACCGCCGGGCCGAAATGAATGAGCCGCCAGTTCAGGCGGACCGAGCCGTCGGCCGACGCACTGCCCCAGCGGGTCTGCGCGGCGCTCAGGCGCAGGCGGCGCAACGTGACCCCCAGGCGCTCGGCGAAATGGGCACAGCGCCCTTCGAAGTGCCGCAGAGCCTCCTGCTGCAGCCAGGACTGCACCGTGTCGCGGATCTGGCTGACCGCGGCGGCCGGCGCCAGGCCGATCCGCAGCTCACGCTGGCCCTCCGGCGTCAGCACCAGCTGGGTTCCCACAGCCCGCGGGTCGAGCCGCAGCATCAGGGGCTCGCCGAGGAAAGGCAGGTTCGCACCGTCGCGCCACTCGATCCGGGATGCCTCCAGATGGCGGCGACGGTCACGCTGCTCGCCCAGCTTGCGCAGGATCCAGGCCGACTTGGCGCGCAGGGCCTGGTCGATGTCGCCCTGCCCCACCCAGCGTGGAGCGCTGACGGACAGGCCGTCGGGGCTGACCACGAAACCGATGGATTTGCGCCGGGCGCGGCGCAGCTGGTAGGCCACCCGGCAGTCGCCGAACTGGATCTCACGATCGGCCAGCGGATGGGCATGGACCACGGTGGCCACCGGCGGCGCGGGACGCGCGGGCGCCGGACTGCCGGCCACGGGCGCAGGCCGCAGCATCTGGCCCAGCGACGGGAATGCCGCGTCGATCACATCGAACAAGGACATCTGTTCCGGCTGGGCGGCATCACGACGGGCGGCCATGGGCGGCGATTCTAGGGCGCCCGTCCCCGCCTGTCAGGCGCCGGCTGCGTAGGCTTCGGGGTCGAGCCGGTGCATCTCGGTCTCGATCCAGTCCTCGACCTGGCGCATCAACTCCTCCGGGGCCCGGCCCTCGGAGGCGATGGGCTGGCCGATGGAGATCGTGACCAGGCCGGGGCGCAGCAGGAAGCTGCGGCGGGGCCAGCAGCGGGCCGAGTTCACCGCGATCGGCACGATGGGCACGCCTGCGGCAATCGCCAGCCGCGACGCGCCGGTCTTGTAGCTACCGCGCTCGCCGCGGGCAATGCGGGTGCCCTCGGGGAACATGATGACCCAGTTGCCCTGGCCCATGATGCGTCGGCCCTGCGCGGCCACTTTGTTCCAGGCCTCGGTGCGGCGCGAACGGTCGATGTGGATCATGTCCAACCGGGCCATGGACCACCCGAAGAAGGGGATCCACAGCAACTCGCGCTTGAAGACGTAGCACAGCGGGTGCGGCATCAGCGCCGGGTAGGCAAAGGTTTCCCAGGTGGACTGGTGCTTGGAGGCCAGCAGCACCGCCGCCTGCCCATCGGCCGCGGAAGGCACGTTCTCCATGCCGGTGACGCGCCATCGCACGCCGCAGATCAGGCGCGCACCCCACAGGGCTACGCGCAGCCAGCCCGCGCAGATCCAGTACAGCGCGTTGCCACGCAGCACGATGGACACCAGCACCACGAAGGAACCCCAGGGGATGACGGTGATGGCCATCCAGAGAAAGAACAGGGTCGAACGCAGGACCCATCCCAGACGTTGCATGAAAAACCTCAGTGGCCTTGAGAGTCGCTCGGGGCGGGCTTGGGCGCCGCGTCGCGCTGGAGCAGGTATCGGGCAAAGGCGGCCAGGTCCTCATGGACCAGGGTGCCAGGAACGGACTGCACCCACTGACGGCGCTCGTCCTCGGTGACCTCGGCCGCGCGGCCGGTCTTGATCAGGTGCGGCGGGCAGCCGGCCGCCTGGGCGGCCTGCAGGTCGCGCAGGGTGTCAGCCACCATGGGCACCTGCTTCAGGTCCACGCCGTAGCGCCGGGCAATGTCGAACATCATGCCCGGCTGGGGCTTGCGGCAGTCGCAGGCCTCTTCCGGCGCATGGGGGCAGAAGAACACCGCGTCGATGCGGCCGCCCTTGGCGGCCAGCATCTTCATCAGCCGCAGGTGCACCGCGTTGACCGAGGCCATGTCCACCAGACCGCGGCCGATGCCGCCCTGGTTGGTGGCCAGCACCACATGCCAGCCGGCATGGTTGAGCTGGGCCACGGCCTCCAGCGCGCCGGGAATGGGCTCGAGCTCCTCGGGTTCCTTGACGTGGTCCTCGCGGAAATGATTGAGGATGCCGTCGCGGCCGATGATCATGAGCTTGGGCGCGGTGACCGGCATGGGCTCAGCTCGCCAGGCGGGACAGGTCGGCCACGCGATTCATCGCCCCATGCAGGCCGTTGAGCAGGGCCAGCCGGTTGGCACGCAGGGCCGCGTCCTCGGCATTGACCATCACGTCCTCGAAGAAGGCGTCCACCGGCGCCTTCAGGGCCGCCAGGGCCTGCAGCGAGCCGGTGTAGTCGTGGGCCGCGAAGCGGGCGTCCGCCTGGGGAGCGACTTCGGCCAGCGCGGCGGCCAGGACCTGTTCGGCGGGCTCGCGCAGCAGGGCGCTGTCGATGGCCGTGGGCAGTTCGCCCTCGACCTTCTTCAGGATGTTGGACACGCGCTTGTTGGCCGCCGCCAGCGAGGCGGCCTCGGGCAGCGCAGCGAAGGCACGCACCGCCTCCAGGCGGCGCGGCACCTCGCCCAGGCGGGCCGGGGCCAGCGCCAGCACCGCGTCCACTTCCTGGGCGCTGTAGCCCTGCTCGCGCAGGGACACCGCCAGGCGGTCGGTGAAGAAGCCCAGCAGGGCCTCGGCCGGGTTCTGGATCAGCTCACCGAACACCGGCACGGCCGCGGCCACCAGGGCCGGCAGGTCCAGCGGCAGGTGCTTCTCGACCAGCAGGCGGATCACGCCCAGCGCGTGGCGGCGCAGCGCGAAGGGATCCTTGTCGCCGGTGGGCAGTTGGCCGATGCCAAACAGGCCCACCAGGGTCTCCAGCTTGTCGGCCAGCGCCAGCACGGTGCCGGTGTGGTTGCGCGGCAGCGCGTCGCCGGCAAAGCGGGGCTTGTAGTGGTCCTCGATGGCGATGGCCACGCCGTCGCGCAGGCCTTCGGAGCGGGCGTAGTAGCCGCCCATGATGCCCTGCAGCTCGGGGAACTCGCCCACCATGTCGGTCAGCAGGTCGGTCTTGGCCAGCAGCGCGGCCTCCTGGGCCTTGCTGTCGAGCACGTCGAACTCGTCCTTGGCCTCCACCGTGAAGGGCACGGTGGCCATGCGCAGCTGGTTGACGATGGCGTGGGCGATCTGGCGCACCCGCTCGGCGCGCTCGCCCTGGGTGCCCAGCTTGCCGTGGTAAACCACCTTGGCCAGGCCTGGCACGCGGCTGGCCAGGGTCTTCTTGCGGTCCTGGTCGAAGAAGAACTTGGCGTCGGCCAAGCGCGGGCGCACCACGCGCTCATTGCCGCCGATCACGGCGCTGGGATCGGCCGGGTGGATGTTGCTGACGATCAGGAACTTGTGGGTCAGCTTGCCGTGGCTGTCCAGCAGCGGGAAGTACTTCTGGTTGGCCTTCATCGTCAGGATGAGGCACTCCTGCGGCACAGCCAGGAATTCCGGCTCGAACTGGCAGGTCAGCACATGGGGCTTCTCGACCAGACCGGTGACCTCGTCGAGCAGGGCCTCGTCCTCGATGGGCTGCAGGCCCTCCTTCGCCGCGGCGGCCTGCAGCTGACGCATGATCTCGGCGCGACGTTCGTCAAAGCTGGCGATGACCGCACCCTGCTCGCGCAGCTGGCGCGCATAGCTCTCGGCATCGTCCACCGTGACCACCGGCGTGGTGGCCTCGAAGCGGTGGCCCTGCGTCTCGCGGCCGGCGCTCAGCCCCAGGGCCTGCACATGGACCACATGCTCGCCGTGCAGCGCCAGCAGGCGGTGGGCCGGGCGCACGAACTTCACGTCGCTCCAGCCGTCGCCCAGCTGGTAGGTCATGACCTTGGGAATGGGCAGCTTGGCGATGGCCTCGTCCAGGGCCTTCTGCAGGCCCTCGGGCAGCAGCACGCCGGGCACCAGACTGTCGAGGAACAGGGCCTCGGCCTTGCCATCGGGCTGGCGCTTGAGCTGCGGCAGCACGGAGGCATCGGCACCGACGGCGGCCAGCTTCTTGAGCAGCGCGGGGGTGGGCTGGCCATCGGCCGTCAGGGCCACGGCCACCGGCATCAGCTTCTGCTGCACCGCGCGGTCGGCGGCCTTGGACAGCACGCCACTCACGGCCACGCCCAGGCGGCGCGGCGAGGCGAAAGGCGTCACGGTCGCATCGACTGGCGCCAGGCCCTGGGCCTGCAGGCTGGTGGCCAGGGTGCCGGCAAAGGATTCGCCCAGCTTCTTCAGCGCCTTGGGCGGCAGTTCTTCGACGAACAGTTCAACGAGGAGGGTCTGTGCGGTCATGGTGTTCAGGCCCCCTTCTTGGCGGCAGCCAGGGCGGCCTTCTCGGCCTTGTCTGCGATCTGGGCGGTGACTTCGTCGGCCCAGGCCTTGGGGGCCATCGGGAAGCCCAGCCGGGCCCGGCTGTCCAGGTAGCTCTGGGCCACCGCGCGCGCCAGGTTGCGGATGCGGCCGATGTAGGCGGCCCGCTCGGTCACGCTGATGGCGCCGCGCGCATCCAGCAGGTTGAAGGTGTGGGCCGCCTTGAGCACCTGCTCGTAGGCCGGCAGGGCCAGCTGGGCGGCGGTGAGCTGCTGGGCATTGCCCTCGTGCGCGCCGAAGGCCTGCAGCAGGAACTCGACGTTGCTGTGTTCGAAGTTGTAGGTCGACTGCTCAATCTCGTTCTGCAGGAAGACGTCGCCGTAGGTCAGCCGGCCCCCAGACCCGCCGCTGCGCGCCGGGTTGCCCCCCGAGGGGGTCTCGCGGGCTTGGGAGCGGCCCGGCGCCTGCTCGGGCCCATCGGTGTAGACCAGGTCGTAGACGTTCTCCACGCCCTGCAGGTACATGGCCAGGCGTTCCAGACCGTAGGTGATCTCGCCGGTGATGGGCTTGCAGTCGATACCGCCGACCTGCTGGAAGTAGGTGAACTGGGTCACCTCCATGCCGTTGAGCCAGACCTCCCAGCCCAGGCCCCAGGCGCCCAGCGTCGGGTTCTCCCAGTCGTCCTCGACGAAGCGCACGTCGTTCTTCTTCAGGTCGAAGCCCAGGGCCTCCAGGCTGCCCAGGTAGAGCTCCAGGATGTTGGCCGGCGCCGGCTTCAGGACCACCTGGAACTGGTAGTAGTGCTGCAGGCGGTTGGGGTTCTGGCCGTAGCGGCCGTCCTTGGGGCGGCGGCTGGGCTGCACATAGGCGGCCTTCCAGGGCTCCGGCCCGATGGCGCGCAGGAAGGTGGCGGTGTGGCTGGTGCCGGCACCCACCTCCATGTCGTAGGGCTGCAGCAGGGCGCAGCCCTGGCTGCCCCAGTAGTCCTGCAGGCGGAGAATCAGTTGCTGGAAGGTGAGCATCACGTCAGGCCGGTCGTTGCGCCGGCATTCAGGGGCTGGAACGGCGCCTCCGGCCGCCCCGGCCGAAGCCGGAACAGGGAAGCGAACCGTTCATTTTAGGGTTGCGGGAGCCGGTTGGACTGCCGCTGCCGCGTCAGCAGGGCGGGCAAGGCACACAGCAGGCCCGTCAGCCACAGCGGCAGCAGGTGCCAGCGGGCCAGCCAGGCGGCATAGGGCGTGACCCCTTCGCGCCCCTCGACGATCACGTCCAGCCGCCCGGGCGTCCAGGCGGGCAGACGGGCGGTCACCACGCCGCGGTGGTCGATGGCCGCGGTGGCACCGGTGTTGGTGGAGCGCACCAGCGGACGCTGGAACTCCATCGCCCGCATGCGCGAAAACTGCAGGTGCTGGTCCTGCATCATCCAGCGGCCGAACCAGGCCAGGTTGCTGGCATTGGCCAGCACGGTGGGCGACTGCGGCCCGGCCAGGCTGTCGGCGAAGTCCTCGCCGAACAGGTCCTCGTAGCAGATCAGCGGCCGCACCCGCTGACCACCCACCTCGAACGGCGCCTCGCTTTGGCCCCGGGCCTGGTCGGCCAGCGGGATGTGCATCAGGTCGACGAACCAGCGGAAACCCGGCGGGATGAATTCGCCAAAGGGCAGCAGGTGGCGCTTGCCGTAGCTGTAGGCCTGCCCGGCCTGCAGCGTGGCGGCGGACACGCCGATCATCGAATTGACATAGCCCCGGTCGTTGTCGCCCAGGAAGGTGCCCATCAGCACCGCCCGGTCGCCCCGGGTGAAGGGCTGGATGAGGCTCTGCCAGTAGACCGGGTCCAGGTCGCTCTGGGGCACGGCCAGCACCGACTCGGGCGTGAGCACCAGCTGCCCCGGCGCAGCCAGCACCTGCTCGCGCAGCGCCAGCATGTTGCCCGCCAGGCGGTTGGGATCGAACTTGATGTCCTGCGGCACATTGGGCTGCAGCAGGCTGACCGAGATCTGCCCGGTCGGGCGGGTGAAGTCCGACGGCGCCAGTGCGGCCGCCAGCGGCAGGGCCACGGCCAGGACCGCGAGCGCGCGCCCACCGGATGTGCGCCACAGCGCCCGGCCCTGGCCCCACAGACCGCCCCACAGGGCGGCCACGGCCGTCAACCCATAGACCCCCAGCCAGGGCGCCAGCGGCGCCAGCAGGCCGTCGGTGTGGGCATAGCCGGGCGCGGCCCAGGGGAAACCGGTGAACCAGCTGGCCCGGGCCAGTTCGGCCAGCAACCAGGCGCCGGTGTAAAGCAGTGCGTCCACCGCATGGCGACCCGTGCGCCAGCGGGCCACCGCCGCCATCGCGGCCGCCAGGTAGAGCGACAGGAAGGCCGCCAGCAGCAGCACGGCGGCCCCGGCCAGCGGCGGCGCCAGGCCGCCGAAGTCGTGCATGCTGATGTAGAGCCACCAGAGCGAGGACACCAGCCAGCCCAGGCCGAACAGCCAGCCCGCCAGCGCCGCGCGCCGAGGCGCCAGCCGGCCCACGGCACAGGCCAGGACCGCCAGGGCGGGAAGCTGCAGGAACCAGGCCCCCAGCGGCGCGGTGGAGGCCGTCAGCAGGGCCCCCGCGGCCGGCAGCAGGGCCCAGCCCCAGGCCGGCCAGCGCCCGGAGGCTTCACTCGACACGGGCTTCACGCGGCGGTCTCGCCCGGTGCCAGACGATGGACCTTGAACCAGCGCACGGCGCCGCCGCGGGCCAGCATCACGTTGAACTCCAGGCCATGGAGCTGCACGGCCTCCCCGCGGCGAGGCACGCGGCCCAGCTCATGGGCCACCAGCCCGCCCACGGTGTCGAAGTCGGCCTCGGGCAACTGCACCGCCAGGGCCTGGTTGACCTCGGGAATGTTGGCGTCGCCGGCCACGCGGTAGCTGCCATCGGCCAGGGTGTAGACACCGCTCTCGGCGTCGGCATCGTCGAACTCGTCCTCGATCTCGCCGACGATCTCCTCGAGCACATCCTCGATGGTGATCAGGCCGGCGGTGTTGCCGAACTCGTCGATCACCACGGCCAGGTGGTTGCGGTTGCTGCGGAAGTCCCGCAGCAGCTCGTTCAGGCCCTTGGACTCGGGCACGAAGACGGCCGGCCGCAGCAGGGTGCGCAGGTTCAGCTCGGGCGCGCGCTGCAGCTTGAGCAGGTCCTTGGCCAGCAGGATGCCGATGATGTTGGCCCGGTCGCCCTCGGTGACCGGAAAGCGGGAGTGCCCGGTGTCGATCACGGCGGCCAGGATCTCGTCATAGGGCGCATCGATGTCGAGCATGTCCATGCGGGGCTCGGCCACCATCACGTCGCCAGCCACCAGGTCGGCCATGCGCAGCACGCCCTCGAGCATGGCCCGCGACTGGGGTTCGATCAGCTCGCGGTGCTCGGCCTCGGCCAGCGTCTCGATCAGTTCGTCCTTGGAATCGGGACCGGGCGAGATGAACTCGATCACCCGTTCCAGCAGGGTGCGGCGGTCGCCGCCATGGGACATCCCGGGGCGGTGACCCCGGTGGGAACCGCCACGGGGCGGTCGACTAGGCTGAGGTTCGGACACGTCGCTTGTGCCGGCAGTGGAGGAAGGCGAAGAATACTCGATTCACTTGACAGGTCTTGAGGCATGGCCGAGAGTGTCCGGCCTTCTGCGGTGCCGTCACGGCGGAAATCACCGCAGAACATTGTCGAAAGATCGACGGCGGGCCCCAGGCAGACACCCTGCCGACGGCCCCTTCACGGAGTCCTGTTTCCATGTCCCTCATCCCCGCCACCATCCTCACCGGTTTTCTCGGCTCCGGCAAGACCACGCTGCTCAAGCGGGTGCTGTCCGAAGCCCACGGCCAGAAAATCGCCGTGATCGAAAACGAGTTCGGCGCGGAGAACATCGACAACGACATCCTGGTGTCCGACACCCAGGAACAGATCATCCAGCTGAGCAACGGCTGCGTCTGCTGCACCATCCGCGAGGACCTGCGCAGCACGCTGTCGGACCTGGCCCAGCGCCGCCGCAAGGGCGAGCTCGACTTCGAGCGGATCGTGATCGAAACCACCGGTCTGGCCGATCCAGGCCCGGTCGCCCAGACCTTCTTCATGGATGACGAGGTGGCCGAGAGCTTCCAGCTCGACTCCATCCTGACCCTGGTCGACGCGGTGCACGCCAACGAGCAGCTCGACACCCGCCAGGAAGCGCGCCGCCAGGTGGGCTTCGCCGACCAGATCTTCATCAGCAAGACCGACCTGGTGAAGGACGAGGCCATCGAGGCCCTGTCGCACCGCCTCAAGCACATGAACCCGCGCGCCCCGCAACGCCGGGTGCACTTCGGGGAGGTGCCCATCGCCGAGGTGTTCGACCTCAAGGGCTTCAACCTCAACGCCAAGCTGGACATCGACCCCGACTTCCTGAAGGCGGACGAGGGTCACGACCACCATGACCATGACCATGATCACGACCATGAACATGGCGAGCACTGCGACCACCCGCACCACCACCATCACGACGACGATGTGAAGTCCTTCGTCTTCCGCACCAGCAAGCCGCTGTCGCCGGCCAAGCTGGAGGACTTCCTGGGCGCCATCGTGCAGGTGTACGGCCCCAAGATGCTGCGCTACAAGGGCGTGCTGTGCCTCAAGGGCAGCGACCGCAAGGTGATCTTCCAGGGCGTGCACCAGCTCATGGGCAGCGACCTGGGCCCGAAGTGGGCCCCGGGCGAGGCCAAGGAGAGCAAGATGGTGTTCATCGGCATCGACCTGCCCAAGGAAATCCTGCTGCAGGGCCTGGAAGGCTGCATCGCCTGAGCGACGCGCGGTGTGAAAGCCGCGCGCACGGTCAGGCTGGCTACAATCCGCGCGCCCGACCGTGGTGGAAGTGGTGGCAGAACCACATCCAGCATGTTCGGCAAGGGTATAAAGCCCTTTCACTCGCGCAATGGTGAGGAGACCGACCGTGAGCAAGACACCGGCCAAAACGGCGCCCCGGAGCATCGACCCCGAGGCCGACGACACCGCCAAGAAGCCTTCCGCCCGGGGGGCCGCTGCGAAATCGGCCGCCCCGCGTCCCGCTGCCGCGCCCATGGCATCCACGGCCAGTTTCAACGACCGTTTTTCCCCAGCGCCTCCCCCGGCCCGACCTGAACACGAACCCATGAATGCAGTGAAGACCGCCACGAAGGCCGACCCGAAGCTCGCCAACGCCTGGAAGACCAAGGCGGGCGGCGAGCTCACCGAAGCCGAGCTTCTGGCCATGCCGGATGCGGAGTACATGAACGACAAGCAGCTGGAGTTCTTCCGCACCAAGCTGCAGGCCCTGAAGGACGACCTGCTGTCCAACGCCGGCCAGACCACCGAAAACCTGCGCGAAGACACGTCCATCGTCCCCGATCCGGCCGACCGCGCCACGATCGAGGAAGAGCACGCGCTGGAACTGCGCACCCGCGACCGCGAGCGCAAGCTGCTCAAGAAGATCTCCCAGTCGCTGGCCCGCATCGAATCCGGCGAATACGGCTTCTGTGACGAGACGGGCGAGCCCATCGGCCTGGGTCGCCTGCTGGCCCGCCCGACCGCCACGCTGTCGCTGGAAGCCCAGCAACGCCGTGAGATGAAGCAGAAGATGTTCGGGGACTGATGTCCCCTTTTCTCCAGCAGCAAGGCAGGACCCATGGCCAGCGGTAACGGAGACGGCGTGTTTCGCCGCATGGTCAAGCTGGTCGCCCATCCGGCGCGCGAGCTGATCAGCCGACCGCCCGAGGCGGCCTCCAGCCAGTTTGCCGACATCGAGAAGGCCGAGCTCAAGGCCATGATCGAGCGCAAGCGGCGCAACGATTTCGTCCGCAAGCGCGAGCTGGACATGCTGCGCCGCATCCGCCGCGAAGGGCTCAATGCCGAGCAGGCCCAGGCCCTGAGCGCGTCTTCGCGCATCGACGACAGCGACGTCAAGGCCACCTTGCTGCCCGGCGGCCCCGACCGCAGCGTCAAGGCCAAGATCGACGCCATCGAGCGCCAGATGGTGGGCATCGCCGGCAGCGCGGGGGCCCGCATGCCCAAGGGGGTGACCCCGCCGCCGACCCTCAACACGCCCCTGCCGCCCCCCAGCCCGCCGGTGCGGCAGCTGGCCACACCGGCCCCCATCCCGACGCACAACGACGACGCCACCCGTCCGATGGTGGAATGGCAGGAAACCGGCCTGCCCCGCGGCGGCGAGCAGCTGCCGCCCGGCTTGCCACCCGGCATCACCGTGCCCGTGCTGCACGACACCCTGCCGCCCCCGCTGGAGCCCGCGCCGGCCCGCGCCGCAAGCCAGGCGACGGCACCCGCCATGCCCTCCGCGACGCCGGCCCCTGTCCTCGCCACATCCCCGATCAGCCTGGGGGAAGGGCCGGACATCGAGGTCAGCGAGATCTCCCACGACCAGGAGCTGGACGAGGCGGTGATCGCGTTTGCCAATGCGGATTTCACCCTGTGCGAGCGGGCACTGCGTCAGCTGACCGGCAGCCACGGCATCCGTCACGCCCACAACGACACCTGGCTGGTGCTGTTCGATTTCTACCGCGCCACCGGCCAGCAGGCCAGTTTCGACACGCTGACCAACGACTACGTGATGCAGCTGCAGCGCTCGGCGCCGCAGTGGTATTCGCTGCCCCAGCTGGTGGCCGAAGCCACGGCCGTGCCTGCGCGGGGCCAAGCCAGCGAGGTTCAGGTGGCCTGGGTCTGCCCCGCCAACCTGGATGTGGACGGGGTGGGGCAACTCGATTCCCAGACCCTGCAACTGCCCCAGCCCTGGGCGCTGGATTGGAGCCGGCTCGCGCATCTGGACGCCGACGCCGCGGCCCGCTTGTACCGACTGATGCAAGGCTGGGCCCGGCAATCGCTGCAGATGCGCTGGCTGGGCACGGACCAGCTGTTCCAGGTGCTGCAGGATGCCGCCCCGGTGGGCATGCGCGACGCCGACCCGGCCTACTGGATGACGCGCATGGAGGCCTTGCGCCTGGTGAACCGCCCCGACCAGTTCGACGAGGTGGCCATCGACTACTGCGTCACCTACGAGGTCTCGCCGCCCAGCTGGGAAAACACCCGCTGCGCGGTGCGACTGGATGGGGCTGGCGCCAGCACCCAGGCCGCTCCGCTGTCGGTGATCGGCGAGGCCGTCACCACCCTGCAGGAGCTGGGCGAGGGCGAGGGCAGCCAGAGCCTGACCACCCTGGAGCTCTCAGGCCAGCTCTCGGGCGATATCAGCGCTTTGCTGGGTGTGCTGGACAGCCGCCTGGGTGAAGCCAAGCTGATCCACATCTCCTGTGCGCTGCTGATCCGGGTGGATTTCATCGCCGCCGGTGACCTGCTCAACTGGGTCATTGCCAAGCGGGCCGAGGGTCGGCAGATCCGCTTCACCGAGGTGCACCGCCTGGTGGCGCTGATGTTCCGCGCCATGGGCATCATCGAGCACGCCCCGGTGCAGCTGCGCCAGGTCTGATCTGACCTGGCCTGGCCGGCGCCCGGGATGGGATATCCCGGGCGGAGACCGCTCAGCGTGCGTTGCGCACCAGCCGCACGGCGGCCAGATCCAGGAAGTCCCAGGGCTGGATCTCGCCCAGGGCAAAGTTGACAAAGTTCACCCCGAACGGGTCATTGTCCCAACGCATCGTGGTGGAGCTCTGGTAGTTGTCCGAGGTCGCCCCCGGAAACACCACCGGATCCAGCGCCGGCCAGGTGTGCTGGCGGTCCACCAGACTGGACAACTCCTTGATGTTGGGCAGCCGCCAGGCCGCATGCGTGGCCGAGGCCTGCTGCTTCGCGTGGTCCAGCGCGGCCTGCCAGGTGAGGGTCACGGGCGTGCCGCCGCAGGTGCTGCCCGTCCAGGCCTGGCCTTCCGCGCAGCGGCGCCAGACCAGGCCGGTGGCCGTGTCCAGCACCTCGGGCACGCCGTTGACCGAGGGCAGGCGCGCGAAAGGGGCCGCCGCGGCGGGCAGCGTGGTCAGGGCACACAGGCCCAGCAACGGCCAGAGGGTTCGGATTCGCATCGAGAGGTTCCTCGTCATGGGTTCTTGTGCACCAGGCGGGCATATTCCTTGTACTGGCGATTCATGGGATACACGGTGCCATCCATGAAGTTCACCGCCCAGAACTCGTCAGGCTTGTCGATGCGGGCCTCCCGGGCCCAGTACAGCCTGCTGCTCACGGTGGACGGGAACCACCGGGTGTCGATGGCCGGACCGGGGTAGGTCGTGGTGTACAGCAGCAAGGTCTCGAGCTGGGCCGTGGCCGGCAGGTTCCAGTCCGAGTAGCCGCACAGCCCGGTGGCATTCACCTGCTTGACATAGTCACGGTAGTTGTAGGGACCGGTCGGATAGTGGGTCACCTGAGTGCCCACATCCAACTGCCACAGCAGATGGGTCACGTTGTCCAGGGTGCAGGCCCATTCGTTCTCCCCGCTGCCGCGCGGAGGATCGGCAGGGCAGCTGCCCTGCCCCGCCACCTCGCCGCTGCGGCAGACCTTGGTGAAGGAGAAACCCGCCACGCCATCGCGGTTGTTGGGGGCGGTGGCATCCCGGCCGTATTCCGCATCCTGCCCGGTGCCCGCGCACTGGGTGGTGTACTGTCCATTGACGACACAAGTCGTGTAGCCGGTGTCGTTCAGTGGCGGGGTGGCGAATGCCGGGGTGCTGCCCAGGGCGCCGAGCACCAGCCCGCCCAGGCCGGCCCAGGCCCCACGCACCCGGCACCGGGTTCGGAAAGAACGCTGTTGGGGTATCAAAAGGAACTCCCTGCAATAAGGTGTCCGGCATTGTTCCGGGTCCCCCTTTCGGGGGAATCCCACATCGCAGTGACATCTCGGCCTGGACCCCCCTTGTGTTTGGGAGAGTCATCCCTACCTACGGCCACCTATGCACACCTACCACGGCACCACCATCCTCAGCGTGCGCCGCCAGTTGCCCGACGGGCGCTGGCAGGTGGCCCTGGGCGGCGATGGCCAGGTCACCCTCGGCCACACCGTCGTCAAGTCCAGCGCGCGCAAGGTCCGCAAGCTCCACCATGACCAGGTGCTGGCCGGCTTTGCCGGCGCCACGGCCGACGCCTTCACCCTGTTCGAGCGCTTCGAGGCCAAGCTGGAGAAGCACTCCGGCCACCTGGTGCGCGCAGCCATCGAGCTCACGCGCGACTGGCGCACCGACAAGGTCCTGCGCAACCTGGAGGCCATGCTGGCGGTGGCCGACCGCGAGGCTTCGCTGATCATCACCGGCAATGGCGACGTGCTGGAGCCGGAACTGGGCCTGGTGGCCATCGGCTCGGGTGGGGCTTATGCCCAGGCCGCCGCCAAGGCGCTGCTGCTGAACTCCGAACTGGACGCCCCGACCATCATCAAGAAGTCGCTGGAGATTGCCGGCGACATCTGCATCTACACCAACCAGAACCACACGATCGAGGTGCTGGAATGAGCACGGACACGAGCACCGACACCCCCTCGATGATGACGCCGCAGGAGATCGTCTCCGAACTCGACCGCCACATCGTCGGCCAGAACGCCGCCAAGCGCGCGGTGGCCATCGCGCTGCGCAACCGCTGGCGGCGCCAACAGGTCGAGCCCAAGCTGCGCGCCGAGATCACGCCCAAGAACATCCTGATGATCGGCCCCACCGGCGTGGGCAAGACCGAGATCGCCCGCCGCCTGGCCCAACTGGCCGACGCCCCCTTCATCAAGGTGGAGGCCACCAAGTTCACCGAGGTGGGCTATGTGGGCAAGGATGTGGACACCATCATCCGCGACCTGATGGAGGTGGCCATCAAGCAAGAGCGCGACGCCGCCATCCGGCGCCACCGCATGCGTGCCGAGGAGGCCGCCGAGGACCGCATCCTGGACATCCTGGTGCCGCCGCCGCGCCATGGTGGTGCCGAGTTCGGTTTTGCGGCCTCGGCCACCCCCGCCCCGGACAACACCGCCCGCCAGGTCATGCGCAAGCGCCTGCGCGAAGGCGCATTGGACGACAAGGAGATCGAGCTGGAACTGGCCGAGACCCGGGCCAATGTGGACATCGTCACCCCGCCGGGCATGGAGGAGATGGCCGAGCAGCTGAAAGGCCTGTTCTCGCAGATGGGCACGGCCAAGAAGACCCAGCGCAAGCTCAAGGTGGCCGAGGCCCTGCGCCAGCTCATCGACGAAGAAGCGGCCAAGCTGGTCAACGAGGACGACATCAAGGCCCGTGCGCTGCACAACGCCGAGCAGAACGGCATCGTCTTCATCGACGAGATCGACAAGGTGGCCACCCGCAGCAACACCCAGGGCAGCGATGTCTCGCGCCAGGGCGTACAGCGCGACCTGCTGCCCCTGGTCGAGGGCACGACCGTGCAAACCAAGCACGGCATGGTCAAGACCGACCACATCCTGTTCATCGCCTCGGGCGCCTTCCACCTCTCCAAGCCCAGCGACCTGATCCCTGAGCTGCAGGGCCGCTTCCCGATCCGGGTCGAACTGCAGGCCCTGTCGGTCGACGATTTCCAGGCCATCCTCTCGAGCACCCATGCCAACCTGGTGCGCCAGTACCAGGCCTTGCTGGCCACCGAAGGCGTCACGCTGGAGATCGCGCCGGACGGCATCCGGCGACTGGCGGAGATCGCCTTCGAGGTCAACGAGCGCACCGAGAACATCGGTGCCCGGCGCCTGGCCACGGTGATGGAGCGGCTGCTGGACGAGATCAGCTTCGACGCCCCCCGTCACGCCGGCCAGACGGTCACGCTGGATGCGGCCGCGGTGGGCACGAAGCTGGGCGAGCTGGCCCACAATGAGGATCTGTCGCGTTACATCCTCTGAGGGGGCTTGACCGGGCGCAAGCCGGCGGGCCGCCCGCCTGCCCTAGGCTCATCGCATGCCACGCCCGCCTTCTCCGCCCGCGCCCCCATCCGATTCCCAGGGTTTTGTCGACCGTGTCGCCAGCTGGGGCCTGAGCCCGGTGGCCGCCGACAACCCCCGGGCCCATCGGCTCGAACAGGCCTGGCGCTGGCCCATCATGGCGGTGCTGGTCTGCACCATCCCGGCCTTCTACGCCGAACTGCTGCAGGATCGGCCCTCTCAGCTGGCCGACATGGCCTATCTGGTGGCCGCCATGGTGGTGGGCTCGGCGCTGGCCCATGTCAGCTGGTACACCCGCCGTCCGCTGGCCCACCTGCTGGCCAACCCGACGGATGTGATGTTGGTGATCGGCCTGCTGGCGGCCGCCTTCATTCCCGACAGCCGCAGCTCCACCCTGGCGCTGGGCCTGCGGCTGCTGGTGGCCTTTCTGACGCTGTTGCGCATGGTCTGGGCGCAGCAGCACCTGGTCACGCGCGGCGGCGTGACCTACCTGCTCACCGTGTCACTGGGGGTGCTGCTGGCCTGCGGACTGGGCTTCTGGTGGCTCGAGCCCACCACGCCCACGCTGGCCGACGGCATGTGGCTGGCCTTCACCACCGCGGCCACCGTGGGCTACGGCGACGTGGTGCCCACCACCGCCGCCTCGAAGATCTTTTCGGTCTTCGTGGTGCTGCTGGGCTTTGGCGTGCTGACGCTGGTCACCGCGGCCATCGCCACCAAATGGGTGGAAACCGAGGAGCGGCTGATCGAGCGGGAGATCATCCACGACATGCGCCACGAGATGGCGCTGCTGCGGCGGGAACTGGCCGCACTGCGGGCCGAGGTCAGCCACTACGTGGAAAACCATCCCCCACCCAGCCGTGCCAACTCACAGGGCCAGGCGGTGGGACTGGATCTGCAGCAGCCCGTCAAAAATGAGTGACTCCACGAGTTCGTGGGGCATGTCCAGATAGGGTGCCACCTTCCAGCCCGCGCCACCGGTCATCAGCAACATGGGCTCCTCGCCATCGCTGTGCTCGGCCAGATGGCGACGCATGCGGGCGATGGCCCCGGTGATCGCATAGGTGCCGCCGCTGGTCAGGGCGTCGGAGGTGTTGGCCGGAAACGGCACCACCTCGCCGGTGGGCACCCGCAGGCCGGCCGTCCCGCTTTCCAGGGCCCGCAGCATGATGCCGTGCCCCGGCAGGATCAGCCCGCCCAGGAAGCGGCCGTCGCGGTCCAGCGCGTCCACCGTCACGGCCGTGCCCACCATCACCACCACCACCGGCCGCGCCGGCCCGCGCGCAAGCATGTGGCCGCGGGCGCCGATCAGCGCCACCCAGCGGTCCGCGCCCAGGCGCATCGGGTGGTCATAGCCATTGGTCACGCCCGCCTCGTGGGCGGAAGGGACCACCCAGCGCGGCGTCAGATCCCACAGCTCCAGTTGCTCCTCGACGCGGCGGCGCACCGCCTCGCCCGCCACCACACAACCCAGCATCGACGCCGGCGCGGACAGGGCGCGCCAGTCCTGCTCGGCCAGCACGTCGATGTTCTCGAGGAACACCGCGCCCTGGGCCATCACGGCGGCGCCAGGCTGAGGCGAGGCATAGAGCGCCCACTTCAGCCGCGTGTTGCCGATATCGATCGCCAGAAAACTCATCGCGGGTCCATCGCTGTCAGTCGGTCGAAGGGATTATCGACCCGCGATGGTGTGTCGCCGGCTCAGGCGCCAGCGACAGGGTCGACCGGCGCGCGCGAAAGCACCTTCTCCATCAGCTCGCCCCAGCTGCCGGCCGGCGAATGGGCCAGGTCGCGTTCGCGCTGGGAGATGAGTTCCTGGAAGGCCTGCGACTGCTTGTCGGGGTAGCGGTCCAGCGCGCGCTGGCGCGGCGGCTCGGCGAAATGGGCCGCCGCCTTGCGGACCACCGAGTGGTAGATCTGCGAAACGCGGGACGGCGTGACCTTGAGGGACTTGGCCACCTCCACCGGCGTCAGTCCCACGCCCAGGTAGGACTCGATCACCAGGCGTTCACGCTCGGGCAGTTCGGCAAAGAACTGCTCCAGGCGGCGCAGCACGATGCCGGTGTCCACCCGCGCCTCGACCTCTTCCTGGGGGGTGGCCGGATGGTGGCGGTGGCTGGCGTCATCGGGCTCATCGTCCAGGCTGCTCTGGTTGCGCCCCATCTGATCTGCTTGCAGCAGCGCCTGAACCTCGTCCATGTCCAGCCCGGTCAGTTCGGTCAGCTCCGCCAGCGATGGCTCCTTGCCGTGGCAACTGCGGTGGCGCTCCCGGGCAATCTGGATGATCTTGATCTTCCGGCGCTCCCCACGGGAGAGGAAGTCCATCTGGCGCAGCTCGTCGAGCATGGCGCCCTTCACGCGCATGCGCGCGTAGCGCACGAAGGCCTGCTGGGCTTCCTCGGTCTCGCGGTCGCCCTCCCATGAGAAGGTGACGGCGGCCTGTGCCACCGCGATCAGCCCAACCTGGATCAGGTCGGCCCGCTCCACATTGGCAGGCAGATGGCGCACCAGCGCCTGCGCCTGCTTGCGCACCCAGGATTGGTTCTTCGCGATGAGAACCGAGGGCACACCATCCATGGAGATCATGGTGCGATCTTAGGGACCGAGGCCCCCACCCCGATAGAGCAAGGAACCCTGTTTTCTCCCCCAAGTTCATGCCCTAGAGGGCTTGACAGCGCGCACGGAAGGCGCAGGACGTCTGGAATCAGGGCTTCTTGCGCAGAGCGGCCAGCTCGGCCGGGCTCAGCTGGCCGTCATGGTTGGTGTCGAGCGTATCGAACTGCGCCGCCAGCCGGGGGTGGCCCGCCACCTCGTCCCGGCTCAGTTGGCCGTCTCCGTTCTTGTCCAGCTTGGCAAAGGCGCTCGCTGGTGCCGCCGCGCTGGCACCGGCGCTGGCGCCGGAGGCCTTGCTGTCTTTCAGTTCACGGTGATAGGCGTGGAACTCCTTGGGGGTGATCTGCCCATCCTTGTTGGCATCGATCTCGTCGAAATGCGCGGCCAGGGCCGGTGCTGCCTGGGCTTCTTCACGGCTGATCTTGCCATCGCCATTGGTGTCCAGCGCCTTGAAACGCTCGGCCGCCGCGGCCCGGCCCTGCGCCGGCCCGGAGGCCGCCGTCGAAGCCGGATCGGCCGCCTGGGCCACAGATGCGGAGAAGGCCGCGGTCAGGACGGTCAGGCAAAGAAGGGTTCGCATGGGTGAAATCCTCGCTTGGAAAGGGGGAAAGACAGGCCTGTCGGGGCCCGCGCTGTCCTTCTCAACGGCACGGCCCGATCCTCGGTTGGCCGCCCCTGCCCATCCTTACCCGCGTTTACATGGCGGTCCGGTCATCCCGGCGGGTGCCATCGACACTGCATGTGCAGGCCCCACAATCGTCCCATGATCGACGCCCCCTTCATCCCCCCGGAACAGTTCACCGACCCCGACGCGGCCCTGGCCCGCGTCGTCGAGCTCTACAACACCCAGGTGCAGCACCTGCGGCAGAAGCTGCGCGACTACGTGGCCGGGCAGGACCTGGGCGGGCGGGTGCGGGCTTGGTACCCCAGCGTGCGGGTACAGGTGGACACGGCCCCGCGCCACGACACCCGGCTGAGCTACGGCTTCGTGGCCGGCCCCGGCCAGTACGAAACCACCCTCACCCGGCCGGACCTGTTCGGCCACTACTACCGGGAGCAGTTCGCCCTGCTGCTGAAGAACCACGGCATCGGGCTGGAAGTGGGGCTGGGCCGGCAACCGATCCCGGTGCATTTTTCGCTGGCCGACGATGAGCATGTGGAAGGTCACCTGAGCAGCGAACGCCGCCGGCGCCTGTCCGAGCACTTCGACCTGCCGGACCTGGCCGCCATGGACGACGGCATCGCCAATGGCACCTACGAGCCCGGGCCGCGCGAGCCGCAGCCGCTGGCCCTGTTCACCGCGCCACGGATGGACTACTCGCTGCACCGGCTGCGCCACTACACCGGCACCGCCCCCGATCACTTCCAGAACTTCGTGCTGTTCACGAACTACCAGTTCTACATCGACGAGTTCATCCGCCTGGGCCGGCAGCTGATGCAAAGCCCCGAGAGCGAATACATCGCCTTCGTCGAGCCGGGCAATGTGGTGACGCCCCGGGTCGACCGGGCGGCCCAGGCCAGCGGCTCGCCCCCGCCGCGCCTGCCGCAGATGCCGGCCTACCACCTGGTGCGCGAGGACGGCTGCGGTATCACCATGGTCAACATCGGTGTGGGCCCCTCTAACGCCAAGACGGCCAGCGACCACATTGCCGTGCTGCGGCCCCACGCCTGGCTGATGCTGGGCCACTGCGCCGGCCTGCGCAACACCCAGCAGCTGGGCGACTACGTGCTGGCCCACGGCTATGTGCGCGAGGACCATGTGCTGGACGAGGAACTGCCGCTGTGGGTACCCATCCCGGCCCTGGCCGAGGTGCAGCTGGCGCTCGAACAGGCGGTGGCCGAGATCACCCAGCTGTCGGGCTACGAACTGAAGAAGGTGCTGCGCACCGGCACCGTGGCCACCACCGACAACCGCAACTGGGAGCTGCTGCCGCATCCGGGTCCCGAGCGCCGCTTCAGCCAAAGCCGTGCGGTGGCGCTGGACATGGAAAGCGCCACCATCGCCGCCAACGGCTTCCGCTTCCGGGTGCCCTACGGCACGCTGCTGTGCGTGTCCGACAAGCCGCTGCACGGCGAGATCAAGCTGCCCGGCATGGCCAACCACTTCTACCGCGAGCGGGTGGACCAGCACCTGCGCATCGGCATCCGCGCGCTTGAGCTGCTGCGCGCCGGCGGCTCGGGCCCCCTGCACAGCCGCAAGCTGCGCAGCTTCGCCGAGGTCGCCTTCCAGTAAGGCCCGGCCGGCGCACCGCGCCTGGCCACGCCGGCACCGGGAGGTGCCGGCCCCTCGCCCCGCAAGCCCCCGGTTCCGCCGGAATTTATGATTGCGAACCTTTCTCATTTGCATTAATATTTGTCAAACGGGCTTGGCTGCGGTCAGGCCCGTCACGTTCAGGCCCCCGAAGCAGGACATGCCAGCCACCGCCAGCCGCTGGCTTCGAGGATGCCGAGATGGTTCCCACACCACCTTTGCCCACCACCAAGCATGTCCACCCACATCCGCAGCCGGCGTCTGGCGCCGACCCGCCCCACCGCCTTTGCCGCTACCTCCGCCCCCAGCCTGGGCGCCGCCCTGCTGAGCCTGCCCCTGGCCCTGCACGCGCAGACCACCCCGACGCAGGACCCCACCACCCTGCCCACGGTCAGCGTCACCGGCAGCGCCGAGGGCTACAAGGCCGACACCAGCGCCTCGCCCAAGCTGACCCAGCCGCTGCTGGACACGCCCAAGTCGGTGCAGGTCATCACCAAGGACCTGATGCAGGCCCAGGGCGCCACCACCCTCACCGAGGCCCTGCGCAACACCCCGGGCATCACGCTGCAGCTGGGTGAGAACGGCAGCACTTCGGCCGGCGACACCTTCCAGATGCGCGGCTTCTCGACCCAGACCTCGACCTTCGTCGACGGCATCCGCGACCTGGGCGCCGTCACCCGCGACGTCTTCAACGTCGACCAGGTCGAGGTGGTCAAGGGCCCCTCCGGCGCCGACGTGGGCCGCGGCGCCGCGGGCGGCTACATCAACCTGATCAGCAAGCTGCCCGAGCGTGGCGAGCGCAACGACGCCACGCTGACCCTGGGCACCGCCGACACGAAGCGCGCCACGGCCGACATCGGCCGGGGCTTTGGCGAAACCTCGGCCTGGCGCCTCAACGTGATGGCCCAGGACAGCGGCGTCGACGGCCGCGACGAGGTGAAGAACAAGGGCTGGGCCATCGCCCCGGGCGTGGCCTTCGGCCTGAACACGCCCACCCGCCTGGTCATATACGCCCTGCACGTGCACCAGGACAACGTGCCCGACGGCGGCATTCCCACCATCGGCATGACCGGCTTCTACAACGCCAACAGCGCCCTGGCTGCCGGCGCCAAGGTGGACACCCACAACTTCTACGGCAGCAAGAGCGACTACGAAAAGGTCGACGCCGACATGTTCACCGTGAAGCTGGAGCACGACCTGGCCCCCGGCACCACGGTGCGCAACATCACCCGCTACGGCCAGACCCACATGGACCGCGTGCTGACCGGCGTGAATGGTCTGACCGCGGTCACCGCGGACGATCCGTCGACCTGGACCGTGGCCCGCACCCGCCAGCGCACCGACCAGACCAACGAGATCCTGACCAACCAGACCAGCGTCGGCACCACGTTCACCACGGCCGGCATCCAGCATGACCTGGCGGCAGGCGTGGAACTGATCTACGAGCGCCAGCTCACCCGCGGCACCGGCAGCACCGCCCAGACCGTCAACGGCGTGACCTACGCGGCCATCAGCAACCCGGCGGCCAACCTTTACCACCCCAACGCCAGCGACGACCTGGGCGTGCCGTATTTCACCGGTGCAGACACCGAGGGCAAGACCACCACCGGCGCGCTCTATGTGCTGGACACGCTGAGCCTGAACGAGGCCTGGAAGCTCAACGCGGGCCTGCGCTTCGAGCGCTACCACACCGAAACCTCGGTGGGCACCATCGTCACCAGCAGCAACAGCAGCACCTACCCCGGCTACGCGGTCGGCAGCATCGCCAACACCAATCTGCGCCTGGCCGACAACCTCAGCAGCTGGAACCTGGGCCTGACCTACAAGCCCGCGGTCAACGGCAGCATCTACCTGGCCGCGGCCAACGCGTCCACGCCGCCGGGCGGTGCCAATTTTGCCCTGTCGGCCACCAGCACCAACGCCAACAACCCCTCGATGGACCCGCAGCAGACCCGCACGTTCGAGCTGGGCACCAAGTGGGACCTGCTGGATCAGCGCCTGAACCTGACCCTGGCGGCCTACCACACCGAGAACAAGAACCAGGTCAGCTACGACGACCTGGGCAATGCGGTGCAGACCGGCAAGACCCGCGTGCAGGGGGTGGAGCTGGGCCTGGTCGGGCGCGTGACCGAAGCCTGGCAGGTCTCCGCCGGCGTGGCGACGATGGACACGAAGCAAAGCGGCGTCTGGAACAGCACCCACGACACCCAGACCAGCGGTGTGCGCTGGTCGCCCGACCTGACCGCCTCGCTGTGGAGCACCTACACGCTGGGCGACCTGACGCTGGGTGCGGGTGCGAATTACGTGTCCAAGCAGAAGCGCTCGATCACCGCCGACACCGACCTGTCGGTCACCAACATGCCGGAGATCCCGGCCTACTGGGTGGCCAACCTGATGGCGTCCTACCAGGTCATGCAGAACCTGAAGCTGCAGCTGAACGTGGGCAATGTGTTCGACAAGGCATACATCAGCACGCTCAACAACAGCGGCGCCCGCGCCACCCTGGGCGCGCCGCGCACGGCCAAGCTGACGGCCAGCGTGCAGTTCTGAAGCGAGGCGGCGCGGCATGTTGTTGCACATTGCGGGCGTCCTGTCTGCGGAAGAAGTCGCCCACTTCCGCCAGGCCCTGGCCGAGGCCCCCTGGGCCGATGGTCGGGCCACCGTCGGGCCGCAAGGCGCCCAGGTCAAGCGCAACGAACAGCTGCCCGCCGACCACCCGCTGGCCCGTGAACTGGGCCAGCGCATCGTGCAGCGGCTGTCCAGCCACCCACAGTTCGTCTCGGCGGCCCTGCCGCACCGCATCCTGCCGCCGCTGTTCAACCGCTACCAGGGCGGCGGCAGCTACGGCCTGCATGTGGACGGCTCGGTGATGGCCATGGGCGACGGGCAGCGCTTGCGCAGCGACGTGTCCACCACGCTGTTCCTCTGCGACCCCGAGGACTACGAGGGCGGCGAGCTGGTGGTGATGGACACCTATGGCGCCCACGAGGTCAAGCTGCCCGCGGGCGACCTCATCCTTTACCCGTCCACCAGCCTGCACAAGGTCGAGCCCGTCACCCGCGGCGCCCGCACCTGCGCCTTCTTCTGGACGCAGAGCCTGGTGCGCGACACCGGCCAACGCGCCGCCCTCTACGAGCTGGACCAGACCATCCAGCGCCTGCGCGCCCAGTTGGGCGACAGCGACGAGGTGCTGCAGCTGACCGGCCATTACCACAACCTGCTGCGCCGCTGGGCCGAGCTGTGAGCGCCCACGGCTTCAAGACCCTGCTGCGCTGGCACTGGATCAGCTCGGCCCTGTGCCTGATCGGCATGCTGGGCTTCGCCATCACCGGCTTCACCCTCAACCACGCGGCCGACATCGAGGCCCAGCCCGTGCTCACCCGCTGGCAGGCCACGCTGCCCGCCCCGGTGCTGGCCGCGGTGCAGGCCGCCCAGCCGGCGCGCGAAGGGGGCGACGCCCCCATGCCCGCGGCGTTGCGCCAGTGGGTGGCCGAGTCGCATGGGCTGCGCCTGCCCGCCGGCCTGGCCCCCGAATGGTCCGCCGAGGAGTTCTACCTGGCCCTGCCCCGCCCCGGCGGCGACGCCTGGTTGCGCGTCGACCTGAGCAGCGGCGAGAGCGAGTTCGAGGACAGCGACCGCGGCCTGCTGGCCCTGCTCAACGACCTGCACAAGGGTCGCCACACAGGCGCCGTGTGGCGGGCCTTTCTCGATGTCTTCGCCGCGGGCTGTCTGGTGTTCTGCATCACCGGCCTGCTGATCCTGCACCGCCATGCCGGCCAGCGTGCGCTGACCTGGCCGCTGACCGCAGCGGGTTTCGTGCTGCCAGCCCTGCTGGTCCTCCTGTTCATCCATTGACCTCCACGCCAATGACCCCCCTCACCCCCCGCACTGCTGCCACCGCCACCACCCTGGGCCTGCTGACACTGGGCAGCGCCTCGGCCGGAGCCGCCACCCTGCAGCTCACGCTGGAACTCCCGCGCTTGAGCGTGGCCGAGTACCACAAGCCCTATGTGGCCGTCTGGCTCGAGAAGGATGGCCAGCCCAATGCCGCGGCCCAGCTGGCGGTCTGGTACGACCTGAAGAAGGCCAACAACGGCGGTGCCAAATGGCTGCGCGACATGCGCCAGTGGTGGCGCGCGGGGGGCCGGGATCTGACCGTTCCCGCCGACGGCGTGACCGGCGCCACCCGCTCACCGGGCGAACAGGTGCTGCGTCTGGACCAACTGCCCGCGCTGGCCCGGCTGCCCGCCGGCCAGTACACCGTGGTGGTCGAAGCCGCCCGCGAAGGCGGCGGCCGCGAAGTGCAGCGCCTGCCGCTGACCTGGCCCATCCAGACCGCCCAACAGGCCCAGGCCCAAGGCTCCCATGAACTGGGTGCCCTGCAGCTCAAGGCCGCCCCCTGATCCATGCCCCTGCAGAGGATGCCCACCATGACCCTGCCCCGCCCCCGCCAGATCGCGCTGGCCCTGGCCACCGCCCTGCCCCTCTTCGCCTGGGCCCACGACACCTGGGTGCTGCCCTCGTCCACCCTGGTGACCGGCCGCAACCAGAGCGTCGTGCTCGACGCCTCGGTCTCCACCGACCTGTTCATCGCCGAGCGCCCGCTGGCCTGGGGTGAACTGCGCGTGACCGGCCCCGACGGCAAGCCCCTGCCGAGCGGTGAGCGCAGCGCCACCGCCCTGCTCAACAGCGTGGTGATCGAGCTGCCGGCCGAGGGCACCTACCGCATCAGCAACCTCAGCGAGAGCCTGATGGCCAGCTACCAGGACGCCGAGGGCAAGCCCCAGCGCTTCCGCGGCACTCCGGCCGAATTCGCCCAGAAGGTGCCGGCCGAGGCCAAGGTGCTGGGGCTGCTGCACACCCTGGCCCGCCAGCAGACCTTCGTGAGCCGGGAAAAGGCCACCGTGCCCGCCTTCGCCCCCGAAGATCGCGGCCTGGAAGTCCTGCCGCTGGACGCCGTGAACGACCTCAGCGATGGTGACCGCACCCGCTTTACCCTGCTGCTCAACGGCCAGCCGCTGGCCGGCGAGAAGCTGTCGCTGGTGCGCGAAGGCAACCGCTACCGCTACGAGCGCGGCGAGCAGACGCTGAGCACCGACGCCCAGGGACAGTTCAGCGTGACCTGGGCCGCCCCGGGCCGCTACTGGCTGGGCGCCAGCCACGGCGACCGCCCTACCGCGGCCCCGGCGCCGCAAGGCGGGCCCGGCGCCCCCATGGCCATGGGCGGCACCCGTGACAAGCCCCTGGAGCGCGCCAGCCTGAGCGCCACCTTCGAGGTGCTGCCGCGCTGAGACCCGGCCCGACCGATGTTCGCCCCCGCCCTTCCCGACGCGCCACGGGTCCAGGCCCGTGTGCTGATCCCCGCCGAGGTGTCGGGCCCGCCCGCGCCCTGGGGCCAGGTACTGCACACCCTGGGCGGGGACACCATGGGCACGCGCTGGTCCGTCCAGGTCTGGGCCGGCGCCGGCCTGCCCGAGCGGCCGCTGCGCCGCGCCATCCAGGCCGTGCTGGACGACGTGATCGCCCAGATGAGCACCTGGGCCGCCGACGCCCTGATCAGCCGCTTCAACCGTCTGCCCGCCGGTGACAGCCTGGTGCTGCCGGACAGCTTCGCCCTGGTGATCGACACCGCGCTGCAGGTGGCCCGGCGCAGCGCCGGTGCCTTCGACCCCACCGTGGGTGCGGCCGTGGGACGCTGGGGCTTCGGCCCGGCCGAGCTGGCCGGGCCGGGCGCCCACACCACGGCAACGCCCGGCCAGCCCCCCGGCTGGGCCCGGCTGGGCTGGGATGCCGCCACGCACCGCCTGATCCAGCCCGGCGGCCTGCGGCTGGACCTCTCGGCCATCGCCAAAGGCCACGCGGTGGACCGGGTGAGCGCGGTGCTGCGCGACAGCGGCCTGCCCCACCATCTGGTGGACATCGGCGGCGAGCTCAGCGGCCAAGGGCTCAAGCCCAGCGGCCAGCCCTGGTGGGTGGACCTGGAAATGCCCGATACCGCCTGCCCGCTGCCCCCCACGCGCGTGGCCCTGCACGGGCTGACGGTGGCCACCTCGGGCGACTACCGGCGCTGGCGCCGGGGCCCACAGGGTCTGCGCCTGAGCCATACCCTGGACCCGCGCACCGGTGCGCCGGTGACCCACGCGGTGGCCTCGGTCACCGTGCTGCACCCCAGTGCCATGTGGGCCGATGCCTGGGCCACCGCCCTGATGGTGCTGGGCCCCGGCGCGGGCCGCCCCCTGGCCGAGGCCGAAGGCCTGCCCGTGCTCTGGACCGAGCGCCCCAGCCCCGAGCACCCCGCCTGGCGGGAGACCCTGAGCACCGCCCTGCGCGGCCTGCTGGCCTGAGCACGCCCATGGACGCCCTGACCCACACGCCGCCCCACCGCCTGGCCCAGGCCGCCGCCTTGCTGCTGGCCTGGATCGGCCTGTGCCTGTGGCAATGGCGCCGCCACCGCCTTCGCCAGCACGCCCCACAGGCCACGGCCCTGGTCCCCGGTGCACCCGGTGCGCCCGGCCCCGTCGCCCTGGTGACCTGGGCCAGCCAGACCGGCGCGGCCGAGGCCCTGGCCTGGGACACGGCCCGCCTGCTGGAGTCCGGCGGCCTGCCCGCCCGGGTGGCCCCGCTGGACCAGCTGGACCCGGGCCAGCTGATCCAGCACCAGCCGGTGTTCTTCGTCGCCAGCACCGCCGGTGACGGCCAGGCCCCGGACCACGCCGAGCGCTTCGTGGACCGCTGGATGGACCGGCCGGCCGAACTGGCCGGCCTGCCCTGCGGCGTGCTGGCCCTGGGCGACCGCGAGTACCGCCACTTCTGCGGCTTCGGCCAGCAGCTGCAGCACTGGCTGCACGCCAGCGGCGCCCAAACCCTGTTCGAGCCGGTGCTGATGGACCGGGGCGATCCACAGGCCATGCGCCACTGGCTCGCGGCGGTGGCGGCGCTCACCCCCACGCCGGCCTCGGCCCCGCTCCCGGCCGCCCCTGCGGCCCCCGCGGGCAGCGCCTTCGCCCCCTGGATCCTGCTGGGACGGCGCCACCTGAACCCCGGCAGCCAGGGCGAGCCGGTCTGGCTGATCGACATTGCACCGCCCATGGACGGCCCGGCGCCCGCCGCCTGGGAGGCGGGCGACCTGGTGCAGCTGCGCCTGCCGGGCAGCGACCGCACGCCCCGCAGCTACTCCATCGCCGGCTTGCCCGAGCCCGGGTCGGGCGCCGGTCTGCAACTGCTGGTGCGGCGCCACCGGCGCGAGGACGGCTCGGTGGGCGCGGCCTCCGGCTGGCTGACCGGCGACTGCCCCCGCGGCGGCGCGCTGTCCCTGCGCATCCAGCCCAACCCGGCCTTTCGCCTGCCCCCCGCACTGGCCGACCGCCCGCTGGTGCTGATCGGCAACGGCACCGGCCTGGCCGGCCTGCGCGCCCATCTGCAGGCCGCCGAGCGCCGCCTGACCACACCGGCCTCCCCCCGTCAGGCCCTGGTGCGGCAGGGCCTGCATGCCTGGTTGGTGCTGGGCGAGCGGCAGGCCGCCCATGACGCGCTGTGCGATGTCGAGATCACCCATTGGCTGGCCAGCGGCGTACTCAGCCGCACCGACCGCGTCTATTCGCGCGACGGCGGCCCGCACCGGCATGTGCAGGACCGTCTCGCGGCCGAAGCCCCCCGCCTGCGCGCCTGGGTCGAGGCCGGCGCCGTCCTGCTGGTGTGCGGCAGCCGTCAGGGCATGGCCCGCGGCGTCGACGCCGTGCTGGCCGAGGCGCTGGGCGAGACCACCCTGCAGACCCTGCGCCAGCAGGGCCGGCTGCGACGCGACGTGTACTGAACCCGGACCCCGACCATGTCTTCCCTGTCCACCTCCTCTTTGCCCCGCCTGCCGGCGCGGCCCCAGCGGCCCGTCCCGCCGCAGGCCAGCCGCGCCCCGGCAACCGCCGTGCCCGGCCCGCCGCCAGAGTGCCTGCACGGCCCGGTCGAGGACCTGAGCCCCTGGAGCCGGCGCGCCCTGGTCAGCGGCGTGGTGCTGGTGCATCTGGCCGGGGCCTGGGCCCTGCAACAGATCGGGACGCGGCCCGAAGCCCCTCCACGGCCGCCGGTCCCGATCGCCGTGCAGTGGATCGCGCTGCCGGCCCCCGAGCCGGCCGCGCCGCCACCGCCACCGCCATCGGCGCGCCCCAGCCCGCGTCCGCCCGCCACGCCCCCGCTGGTGACAGCGGCCCCCCGGCCCCAGCCCACGTCCACCACCGCCCCGGCCCCCACGCCGGTGGCCGAAGCACCGGCTGCGCCGGCCCCCGCCCCGGTGACCACGCCCGCCCCGCCCGCGCCTCCCGCCCCGCCGGTGGCCGCCGCGCCAGCCGGCCCGGTGGCCCTGCCCGCCAGCGCCCTGCGCTACGTGACGATGCCCCGGCTGGCGTACCCGGCGGCCGCGCGCCGCCTGGGCGAGACCGGCACCGCCCTGGTCCGTGTGGTGGTGGACGTGAACGGCCTGCCGCGCGAGGTGACGCTGCACCAGTCCAGCGGCCACCCCCGCCTGGACGAGGCCGCGCTGGACGCCATGCGCGCCGCCCGCTTCCAGCCCTACCGCGTCGATGGCAAGGCCGTCGAGGCGGTGGCCATCGCCCCGCTGGCCTTCCAGCTCCAGTGAGCCCCCACCCACCGAGTCCCTGATCACCCCCCTCTGCCTGCGCCCGGAACACGCCATGGAAACCACCACCACCGCCCTCACGCCCCCGCCCGCCCCCGGCATCGGCCACTTCATCGCCCAGAGCGATGCGGTGGGCCACACCCTGCTGGTGCTGCTGGTGCTCATGTCCATCGCCTCCTGGGCCATCATCGTGGCCAAGGGCGTGGCCCAGGCCCTGCGCGCCCGCCGCAGCCGGGCCTTCCTGGACCAGTTCTGGAACGCCAGCACGCTCGACGAGGTGCGCGCCGAACTGCAGACCCACGGTGCGCGCGACCCCTTCTCGCACCTGTCGGCCCATGCCCTGCACGCCCAGGCCCACCATGCGCGCCATGGCGCGGCCAAGCTGGCCGAGGCCGGCAGCGCCAGCGAGTTCGTCACCCGCACCATCAAGAAGGTGCTGGACGAGGAGACCACCCGCCTGGAGGCCGGCCTGACCACGCTGGCCACGGTGGGCGCCACCGCCCCCTTCGTCGGCCTCTTCGGCACGGTCTGGGGCGTCTACCACGCGCTGCTGGCCATCGGCAGCGGCGGCGCGGGCAGCCTGGACCAGGTGGCCGGCCCGGTGGGCGAGGCACTGATCATGACCGGCATCGGCCTGGCCGTGGCCATCCCCGCCGTGGTGGCCTACAACGCCTTCACCCGCAGCAACCGGGTGCTGACCGGCCGGCTGGACGCCTTCGCCTTCGAGCTGCACAGCTTCCTGACCATGGGCGAGGCCCTCGGCGCCGACACCCAGACCCCTGCCCGCCAGGCCCAACCGGCGCTGCGCCCGGTGGCCGCCGGCCACATGGCCTGAGCCCCCGCACAGGAGACCGACATGGCTTTCGCTTCGTTCGACCGCAAGGGCGGCGCCGCCCCGGTGGCGGAGATCAACATGGTCCCGCTGATCGACGTGATGCTGGTGCTGCTGGTGATCTTCATCGTCACCGCGCCGCTGATGTCCCACGCCGTCAAGCTGGACCTGCCACGCGCCAGCAGCCAGCCCGTGCCGCCGGTGGCCGACAAGATCGACTTCTCCATCGACGCCCAGGGCCAGCGCTACTGGAACGGCGAGAAGGTCAGCCGCGAGCAGGCCCAGGCCCGGCTGCAGGCCCAGGGCCAGCGCCAGCCGCAGCCCGAGATCCACCTGCGGGCCGACGAGGCGGCGGCCTACCGCGCCGTGGCCGAGACGCTGGCGGATGCCTCGCGCGCCGGCCTGGGCAAGATCGGCTTCGTCAGCCAGCCCACGAGCGTCCACTGACCGCCCACTGCCCGCAGCTTGACCTTGCCGGGGTCGGCCCAGGGCAAGGGGCTTTATCATCCCGGCCCATGGAATCCCCCCGCGACGTGGCCGCGATCCGTCTGGACAACGCCCTGCTGTTGTTCGACGAGTTCGTGCAGGCCACGGTCAAGAATGCCGATGCCGCCGCCCTGCGCGGCCTGGAGCGCCGCTTTGCCGAGCGGCTGCAGATCCAACCCAGCTACTGGAGCCAGATCAAGGGCCGCTCGCGCCAGATCGGCGAGCGCCTGGCGCGCCAGTTCGAGCAGAACTGCCGCAAGCCCGTCGGTTGGATGGACGAGGCCCACGGCGGCAGCGCCACGGCCGTGCCGGCCGACGCACAGGCCGAATCCCCGCTGCCGCGCGACGACGACGAGCGCTTCATCGTCGGCCTGGTGCTGACCTACTACCGCCGCCACCCCCAGCGGGCCCGCACCCGGCTGCTGGATTTGCTCAGCGAGGTGCTGGTGCCCGCCCCCACGCCTGCGGCCCCCCCCACGGCGGCCGCCGCAATCCCGGTGTCGCCGCCCCCCGGTGTGCGGCGTCCTGCCGCCGTGCCAGCCCCGGCGCCGGCCAGCGACAAGGACCTCTGGCGCCAGAGCCAGCGTGGCGTCGCCCCGCTCAAGGGCAAGCGCTGAGCCCAGCGCCCCGCCGGCGGTGGCCGTGGGCTTGTCGTTGCGCAAAAGATAAATACCTCTTGCGCAAGATAATCAAATGTTTATCATTTACGGACGCGCCGAGCTTCTGCCACTCCTGAATCTGGCGCTGCGGGGTGAACCGATCTGCCGGTTCCCGCGCCCGCCCCGGCCCCGCGTTGTACCCGGCCGGCCCCACCACCTTCTGGACCCCCGATGCATTGCACCCTGGTGGCCCGTCTGGTGCGGGCCCTGATCCTGTTCCCGAACCGTTGACCGGCCCGTTCCGGCCCTGCCCCGTGCAGGCCGGGCCGCGCCACCCCTGACTGCTGTTGCCATTCCTCGGCGCGTCCGAGGTCGGCCGCGGCATGGCCGAGACCCGGCCCGAGGAGATGACCATGAAGATCCAGCTGACCCTGAGCACCCCGCGCAATCCGGTGGCTGTCCCGGCACGCATGCGCCAGGCCGGCCCGCACCGCCGGTCCGGCAAAGCCCTGCGCCAGCAGCACCACCAGGCGCTGCGCCGTGAACTGGCCCACGCCCGCCCCGACCCCCACAGCCCCTGAGCCCCCCTTTCGCGCGCACCCTTGAGCCGGTGCGCGCCCATGGAGAGACCCATGTTCCCGCATCGCACCCTTCTTCGCGCCGCCACGCCCGAGCAACTGCAAGGCCTGGCCCACCCCGACCGCGGCCCGCGCCATCTCATCGCCCGGGCCTTGCGCGCCCTGGCGCTGGCCCTGGCCCGGGCCGCCCGCGGCGTGGCACCCCGCCCGCTCGCCCGCCGTCCCCGCGGCCTGCCCCCGCCCGCCGACCTGCCGCTGGTGGAGTACCACGGCCAGGCCGGCGCCCCCGAGGGAGCCCTCTATGTGAACGGCGAGTTCATCGGTAGGCTGGAGGTGGATCGCCTCTGACCCACCGGGGTTTCCCGGGCCGGCGCTCAAGACGCCGGCCCGGGACGCCGATAACAAGGCGACCACACCGTTTGGGTGCCCCATGTCTTCCACCCCGTCCCCGCCCCGCTATCCGTCCGACCTGGACGGCTGGGTGCGCTACTTCCAGCTGGTCGAGATCCCCGTGCTGCCGCACACCGCGGCCGTGCTGGAGGAACTGCGCCAGATGCAGGACGACGTGGACGCCCGGATGCTGGCCGACGAGTTGATGAGCGACCCGCTGATGACGCTCAAGGTGCTGGCCTACACCGCCACGGTGCAGCGGCACCGCCGCAACAACGACGCCGAAACCCTGCGCGAAGCCCTGGTGCTGACCGGCATCACGCCCTTCTTTGCCACCTTCGGCCCGCAGCCCACCGTGGATGTGCACCTGGGCGACCAGCCCGAGGCCCTGGCCGGCCTGCAGGCGGTGCTGGACCGGGCCGACCGGGCCGGCCGCTTCGCCCTGGCCTTTGCCCTGCACCGGCGCGACCACGATGCTGCGGTGATCTACCTGGCCGCCCTGCTGCACGACTTTGCCGAGATGCTGCTGTGGCTGAACGCGCCCACGCTGGCCCTGGAGATGAAGCGGCTGCAGCAGGCCGACCGCACGCTGCGCAGCAGCACCGTGCAAAGGCAATGCCTGCACGCGGCCCTGGGCGATGTGCAGCAGGCCCTGATGCAGACCTGGCACCTGCCGGAATTGCTGGTGCACATCACCGACGACCGCAAGGAAAACGACCCGCAGGTACGCAATGTGCTTCTGGCGGTTCGGCTGGCGCGCCACACCAGCCTCGGATGGGACAACCCCGCCGTCCCGGATGACGTGAGCGACATCGCCCGGCTGCTGACCATGGCCCCGGAAGCCACCCTGAGCTGGCTTCAAGCCCTGGACGACTGACCCGGCTTGGTGCCGTGTGCGCCATTCGGGGGATTTTCAGCCGTCGCCTGACACATCCGTCGGGCTAAGCTGCGGCGCGCCGCTGCAGAACGCAACGATCTTGCCGCCAGGTGACCATGTCCGCCCAACTTGCCCAACGCAGTACCTTCATGCTCTATGGCGCCATGGCCCTGGCCGTGGCCGCCGGCCTGAGTGCCCTGCCGCCCCTGGACCCGCTGGAGGTGCTGCGGGAACAGGGTGGCCCCTGGGGCCTGTTGACCGCGCTGCTGCACCTGGGCCTGGCGGGTCTGGGCACGCTGGCCTGCCGCCGGGCCTTTGTGCGCCAGGGCGTGGCGCTGCTGCAGGGCCGGCACATGGGCGGGTTCTGTGCGGTGGCCGTGCTCGCGGCCTGGGCCTGGTGGCTGGGCAGTTGGCAGTTCATCGAGGTGGCGGATGGCCGGGCGCTGCTGTGGCTGGAGATGCTGCCGCTGTGGCTCTGGCCCGCCGGGCTGCTCCACCCGGGGCCAGGGAGCGAACGCGCCCGCCGCCGGGCGTCAAAACCGGCCGTCGCCCACTTCGGGGGCACCGCCCTGCACCCGCTGGCATACGGCTTCGAAGACGACCGCATGCTGGAGCAGGTCCACATGGCCGGCCCCCGCCACCGCCAGAGCTTCACCGCCGGGCCACAGCGCGGCCTGGGTCGGGAACACGATGCTGTCGCAGGGGCTGAAGACGCTCAGCACCTTGGGCGCCTCTGAGCTTTCGGCCCGCAGGCGCACCTCGTCTGCGGCCAGTTGACGCAACCAGGCTGAACCCGGCCGCATCTGGCGCGCACTGGCGCTGTGCCCCCAGTGGGCCATCCAGGTGCCCCCATGGGGCGTGCCCACCGTGACCAGACCGCACACCGGCGTGCGCCCGGCGTCGGCGCGCCACCAGGCCCGCAGCGCCAGGCCGCCCATGCTGTGGCCGACCAGCAGCGGCGGCCGCCCGGTGCGTTGCCAGAGCTGCTGCACCGCCGCTTGCAGGGTGGACACGTGGCCATCCAGGGTGGCCCCGGGCGGCTCCAGCGTCACGGCCACGGCCGGGATGCCCTGCGCGCGCAGGCGCCGCAGCCAGGGGTTCCAAAGGGCCCGGTTGCATAGGTAGCCATGCACCAGCAGCACGCCAGGCCTCCCCGCAGGCTCGGCCGGCCACACATCGGGCTCGGCGTGGGTGCGAAAGGGCTGCTGCCAGGCGAACACCCGGGGTGCGGCCCGGCACTCGGCCCACCAGGCCCGCCAGGACTGAGCCGCAGGCGGCGGCGCCACGCCGCTGGCACGCTGCACACGACGCATCAGCAGCACGGTCAGACCCAGCCAGGCGGCATGCCAGCCCAGCGCCAGCCCGGTGACGGCCAGCGCCAGCCCGGGATACCCCCGGGCCCAGGCCGTACCGCAGAGCACCGCCCAGAGCAGCAGCCCCAGCAGCAGGGCCCGGCGCTGCCAGCGGGCGATCATCCGAGCAGCGACACCGGCTGCCCCGACAGGCGCTCGGCCAGCGCGCTGCTGAGCCGGGCGGCGATGCCGTAGATGGTGAGCTGCGGGTTGACGCCCAGGCTGGTGGGGAACAGGGAACCATCGTGCACCGACAGGTTGCTGACCTGCCAGTGCACCCCGTCAGGCCGCACCACGCCCAGCGATTCCTGGCCGCTCATCGCGCAGCCGCCCATCACATGGGCGCTGACGATGCGGGTCTTGAGCGGCTCCATCGGCAGGTCGCGGATCTGGGCCTGGGCGTCCGCCCAGCGGGAGGTGGGCCGGGCCAGTTCGTGCACCGGCAGCACCTCGCGGGCCCCCGCGGCGAACTGCAGTTCGGCCATGGCCAGCAGGGCCCGCCGGGCACCGTCCATCAGGTACTCGTTGAGCGGGTAGTTCAGCACCGGCGTGCCGTCGCCCCGCAGGCTGACCAGCCCGCCCGGCGACTGCGGGTGGTAGCCATCGCGCAGCAGCGCCAGCATGACCTGGGTGTGCGGGAACTTGCGCATCAGCCCGGCCGCCTCCGGCCCCCAACCCGGCAGGGTGGAGGCAAAGATCACCGGGTGCAGGGGCGGCACCTCCAGCTTGAAACCCAGGGGGCCGTCCAGCGGCTGGGTGTCCAGGTAGTGATCGCTGTAGATGCTTTGCGGCGCGCCCTGCCAGCCCCGCACCGGCTGGGGCATGTGGGCCGCCGACAGCAGCACGGGGTGCAGGAAGGTGCGCCGGCCCAGGCGCTCGAAGGGATCGGGCAGGCCCGAGCGCATCAGCAGGGCCGGCGAGTTGATGGCGCCGCCGGCCACCACCACGTGGCGGGCCCGGATGCGGATGGGATGCGCCGCGTCGGGCGTGCCGTCGGCGCGCAGTGGGACGCCATGCAGGGCCTGCACCGTGCGGCCCTGCCATTCCAGCCGCTCCACCCGGGTCTGCACCAGCAGGGTCGCGCCACGGTCCAGCGCGGCCGGCACGGTGGTGAGCAACATGGACTGCTTGGCGTTGGTGGGACAGCCCATGCCGCAGGAGCCCAGGTTCCAGCAGCCGCGCACATTGCGCGGGATGGGATGGGTGGCGATGCCCAGGCGCTCGCCACCGCGGCGCAGCGCCGCGTTGTTCTCGTTGGGGGCGGCCAGCCAGGGCTGGATGCCCAGGCGCTGCTCGACCTGGTCGAACCAGGGGGCCAGGGTACGGGCATCCCACTCGGTCAGACCGAAATGGGTCTGCCACCAGGCCAGCGTGGCCTCCGGGGTGCGGAAGCTGCTGGTCCAGTTGACGGTGGTGGAACCGCCGACGCAGCGCCCCTGCAGGATGGTGATGGCCTTGTCGGCCGTCTTGCGGGCCGCACTTTCCTGGTACAGGGTGGGGTAGGCCTCGTCCTCGCGCTGGCGGAAGTCGCTGCTGGACTTCAGCGGCCCTTCTTCGATCATGACCACCGACAGGCCGGCACGGCTGAGCAGCTCGGCGGTGATGCCGCCGCCCGCCCCGGTGCCGACGATGGCCACGTCCACGCTGAGCCGCTCGGGCAGGGGCCCGTGGGGCCCGCCCAGCACCTTCCAGCCGCGGGCCAGGCCTTCGCGGATCGGATCCGCCACGGGAGAAACGTCCACGGTCATGGTGAGACGGAACCGGCCAGGGCGGCCGGTCCGGGGTAGCCCAGCACCGCCCAGGTGGCGGGACTGGCGAAATAGGCGGCCTGAGTGAGGTCGCGCAGGGCGTGGTAGATCTGCTGGCGGGTGGTGTTGTCCGACAGGCGCATGGACTGCAGCGCGGCCTGCACGTCCTGCGGATCGGCCGCGCCCCAGCCATGGCGCAGGCCGGTCAGGGCCAGCCGGCTGGGGGCCAGGTCGAGCAGCGCCAGCAACTGGCTGAGCTCGTTGCGCGTGGCGGGCGGCAGGCCGGCCACCGTGGCCTGCAAACGCTCCAGGTGCTGGTCCAGCGCGGCCTCGCGCGCTGCCGCCCCGGTGGGGAGCAGATCGGCCAGCACCGCCTGCGCCACGGCCCGCCACAGTGCCCGCGCGGGAGAGCTGAAGCGGCCCTGCCGCCACCCCGGCGTCCACAGGGCCACACCGGCCCCGGCCACGCCCAGCGTCAGGGACGCCAGCAGGCCCAGCCGCAAGAGAGAACGTCGTCGCATGCCGACAGTGTGGCACGCCGCAGGGCAGCCCCCTGCCCCGATAGGACAACTACCGTTGCGCGCGCCCTCGGGCCTGAACGACCATCCGGGCACCGCACGGCCGGATGGCTGCCCCGCCCACGCAAGAGTCCAAATGAGTTCAGTTGACCCGCGCAGCCCCGCTGCCCCGCCCCGCCCTTGGTTGGGCCAGTACCCGACCGATGTGCCGCACACCATCGACGAGCAGAGCCATGCCTCGCTGGTGTCGCTGCTGGAGGACGCCTGGCAGCGCCACGCCGACCGCGATGCCACCCTGTGCATGGGCGCGCGCCTGCGCTACCGCGACATCGACGCCCTGTCGCTGGCCCTGGCCGGCTGGCTGCAGCAGCAGGGACTGGTCAAGGGCGACCGGGTGGCGGTGATGATGCCCAACCTGCCGCAGTACTACCCGGTGATGGGCGCCATCCTGCGGGCCGGCTGCGTGGTGGTGAACATCAATCCGCTCTACACCCCGCGCGAACTGAGCCACCAGCTGCGCGACTCGGGCGCCAAGGTGCTGTTCATCCTGGAGAACTTTGCCGCCACGCTGGAGGCCATCACCGAGCCGCTGCCGGTGCGCCAGGTGGTGCTGTGCGCCATGGGCGACCTGCTGGGCTTCTGGCGCGGCGCGATGGTGAACTTCGTGGTGCGCCACGTGCGCAAGTTGGTGCCCGAGCACACCCTGGGCAGCACGGAGAAGCGCCGCGTGCTGCGCTTTGCCGAAGCGCTGCGCCAGGGCGGCCAGCACCCCTTCCAGCGCGTGCCGCTGGGCCCCAACGACGTGGCCTTCCTGCAGTACACCGGTGGCACCACCGGCGTGTCCAAGGGGGCCACGCTGCTGCACCGCAACCTGGTGGCCAATGTGCTGCAGATGGATGCCTGGTTCAGCCCGGTGCTGCACCGGCTGGGGGATCGGCCGCTGACCATGGTGGCCGCCCTGCCGCTGTACCACATCTTCGCGCTCACCCTGTGCGGGCTGTTCAGCACGCAGCGGGGCATGCTGAACCTGCTGATCCCCAACCCGCGCGACATCGCCGGCCTGGTGCGCACGCTGGGCCAGCACCGGGTCAACCTGTTCCCGGCGGTCAACACCCTGTTCAATGCGCTGGCCGAGCACCCGGACTTCGCCAAGCTCGATTTTTCCGAGCTGGTGGTCTCGGTCGGCGGCGGCATGGCGGTGCAGCAGGCCACGGCCGAGCGCTGGCTGCGCCTGACCGGCTGCCCCATCGTCGAGGGCTACGGCATGTCCGAGACCTCGCCAGTGGCCACCTGCAACCGCATGGACCTCAACACCTTCAGCGGCACCATCGGCCTGCCGGTGCCCTCCACCGACATCGCCATCCGTGACGACGCCGGTCAGGACGTGCCCCCCGGCCTGCCGGGCGAGATCTGCATCCGCGGCCCGCAGGTGATGGCCGGCTACTGGAACCGGCCGGACGAGACGGCCAAGGTGATGACCGCCGATGGCTTTCTGCGCAGCGGGGACATCGGCATCATGGACACGCGGGGCTATGTGCGCATCGTCGACCGCAAGAAGGACATGATCCTGGTGTCTGGCTTCAACGTGTACCCCAACGAGATCGAGCAAGTGGTGAACCTGCACCCGGGCGTGCGCGAGTGCGCGGCGGTGGGCATCGCCGACCCGCATTCGGGCGAGGCGGTGAAACTCTTCGTGGTGCGCCGCGACCCCACGCTCACCGAAGACGACATCCGGCATTACTGCCACGACAACTTCACAGCCTACAAGCGGCCCAAGGTGGTCGAGTTCTGCGAGGAGCTGCCCAAGACCTCGGTGGGCAAGGTGCTGCGCCGCGCCCTGCGCGACCACGGCGCCGCCGCCGTGGTGGCATGAGCGGCGCCTTTGCGGCCGCCGCAGCCACCCTGGGGCTGCAGGTGCTGCAGCGCGACTGGCTGTCGGCCAACCAGACGGTGTTCGCGGCCTGCGAAGGTGCGCCCTGCACGGTGGTGGACACCGGCCACGCTCGCCACGCCGAGCACACCCTGGCGCTGCTGGACCACGCCCTGGGCGGAGCCGCGCTGCAGCAGGTGCTCAACACCCACCTGCATTCCGACCACTGCGGCGGCAATGCCGCGCTGCAGGCCCGCTGGCCGGTGCACACGCGGGTGCCAGCCGCCTCGCATGCGGCGGTGGCGCACTGGGACGAGGACCGCCTGAGCTACCGCCCGTCAGGGCAGCACTGCCCGCGCTTTGCCGTCGACGGGGTGCTCGTGCCGGGCCGCCCGCTGCGCCTGGGCCCAGCGGACTGGCAGGTGCTGGCGGCGCCAGGACACGACCCCGACGCGATCCTGCTGTTCGAGCCCCAGACCCGCACACTGATCGCGGGCGACGCGCTGTGGCAGAACCGGCTGGCGGTGATCTTCCCGGAGCTGGTAGAGGCCTCCGGCTTTGCCGAGACCCGCGCCACGCTGGACCTGATCGAGCAACTGGCCCCGCGCTGGGTCATTCCGGGCCATGGCGAACCCTTCGAGGACGTGGCCGAGGCCCTGGCCGGCAGCCGCAGCCGGCTGTCCGCCTTCGAGGCCAACCCGCGCCGGCATGCCCGCCATGCGGCCCGGGCCCTGCTGATGTTTCATCTGATGGAGCTGGGGGGAGCGAACGCGGTGGGGCTGCAGCGCTGGATCGTCCAGACGCCCCTGTTCGTCGCCATGGCCCGTCAGCTGGGGGCGAGCGATCTTGAACGCTGGGCCGCGGACTTGATCGAGGGCCTGGTGGGTGATGGCCTGGTGCGGCGCGTCGACACCGAGCTGCACTTGACCCCCTCGCGCTGAGACGCGCCTTGCCGAACACAGCCGCGTCCGCCTGGCGCGGGCGGGCCACCGGACCATCTACCGCCACAATCGGTCCATGCCCCTGCACCGGTTGGTCTTTTTCCTGGGCGGCTTCGACCCCAAGACACCGCGCCACTACCACCGCCTCTACCGGGCGGCGGCCCGCGCGCACCCGCCAGGACCGGACGGCGAGCAACTGAGCGTGGGCCCGCGCCACAGCCACGACACGCTGAGCGACGTCTGGGACGTGCATTGGCGCCCCGCGCAAGGCCCGACCCTGCACACCCGCTATGCCGTGCTGCGCTGGGACGACATCGTGCTGCGCCATTGGGGCCGCGGGCTGCGCCGGGTGCTGGCCGACTGGCAACTGATGTACCTGCGCCGGGGTGCCCTGCGGACCCTGGCCCGCATCCGCGCGGCGGCACCGGCCTGCTTCTGGCTGGGCAACCTGCCGCTGGGCCTGGCACTGGCCTGCATGGCTGGAGCCGGTCTGGTGGGTGCGGCGCTGTGCTGGGCACTGGGCCTGCCGCCCACCATGGCCGCCGTGGCCTTGCCGGCAGGCCTGCTGCTCTGGCGGCAGCTGGAGCGCCGGCTGGACACCGAGTGGCTGCTGCGCCTGTACGCCTTCACTTGCGCGCAGGGCGAGGGCGAACTGCCGGACCTGGACGCGCGGCTGGATGCGCTGGCCGATGCCCTGCTGGCCCAGGCCCGTGCCCACCCAGCCCATGAGCTGCTGGTGGTGGGCCACAGCACCGGCGCCATCCAGGCGGCTGCGGTGCTGGCCCGGGCGCTGCAGCGCGGGCCGGACCTGCCGCGCTGCGCGCGGCACCTGGGCCTGCTCACGCTGGGCCACTGCACGCCGCTGCTGGCCTGGCAGCCTCGCGCCAGCCGGTTTCGCGCCGAGCTGGCACGGCTGGCGGAAACGGCCGATCTGACCTGGTGGGATTTCACCGCCCCAGCCGATTGGGCGGCATTTGCCCAGGTACCGCCCTGGACGGAGGCGGGTGGCCCGGCGCGGTGCCATGCGACCTCGCCACGATTCCATCAGACGATGTCCGAGGCCAGCTATGCGGCCCTGAAGCAGGATCGCCAGGCCCTGCATCTGCATTACCTCAGAGCCCCTGAGCGCCCCGGCGGCTACGATCCGGTGAGCTTCACCGCGGGCCCCATGTCCCTGGCCGAGCGCCACCAGGCGCTGCAGGCCCGCGACCGCGGCCCCGCCTTGCCCGAGACGCCATGAGCCGCTTCTGCCCCCACTACCCCCGCCCCGCCGCCCGGCGCCCCTCCGTCTGGGCCATGTTCTTCAGCAAGCGCCGCTCCTGGCTGGACGGGCTGTACGAGCGCAGCTACCGGATGAAGATGGGCGAGGTGCATCTGCCGGGCGTGGACCTGTACATGGTCAACGAGCCCGCGCTGGTCCATCAGGTGATGGACCACGCCGACGCCTTCCCCAAACACGAGATGCTGGGCGAGGCTTTGCGCCCGCTGTTGGGCGACAGCATCTTCACCACCAACGGCGAGGTCTGGCAGCGGCAGCGCACGCTGATGAACCCCTCCTTCGAGGGCGCGCGGGTGCGCAAGGTGCTGGGGCGCATGCGCGCCGCGGGCGACGCGATGGTGCAGCGGCTGCGCGCGGTGCCCCCGGGCGGCGTGCACGACGTGGAGATGGAGATGACCCACGTGGCCGCCGACATCATCCTGCGCACCATCCTGTCCCAGTCACTCGACAGCGAAGGGGCCCAGCGCATCTTCGCCGCCTTCGCGCGCTACCAGGCCCTGGCGCCGCGCCTGATGATGCCGGCCTTCTTCGGCCTGCGCTGGCTGCGGCCCTGGTGGCAGATCCGGCGCAGCCGGGGCGCGGCCCGCGAGATCCGCAGCCTGCTGGAGGCCTACATCCGTCCGCGCTACGAGGCGGCCCGTGCGGGTGCGGATGGGGAGGACGACATCCTGGCCTCGTTGCTGCGCGTGCGCGACGAGGCCACCGGGGAGGGCTTTGCCTTCGACGAGTTGGTGGACCAGGTGGCCATGCTCTTCCTGGCGGGGCACGAGACCTCGGCCAGCGCGCTGTCCTGGGCCCTGCATCTGCTGGCCCACGACCCCACGGTGCAGGAACGCCTGCACGAGGAAGCCTGCCGCGTGCTGCCGACGCTGGACACCGAGGGCGCCAATGCCATCAAGGATCTGACGCTGGCCCGGGACGTCTTCCGTGAAACCTTGCGCCTGTTCCCGCCGGTGGGCTTTCTGGCCCGGCAGTCAGCCCAGGCCTGCCCGATGCGGGACAAGACCATTCCCGCCGGCGGTTCGGTGGTGGTGTCGCCCTGGCTCATTCAGCGCCACCGCGATCTGTGGGCCCGCCCGGACGAGTTTGACCCCGACCGCTATGCCGGCGAGGAGGCGACCGGCGACACGCCCTCCGACGCCCCCAGCACCCGCGAATCGCTGCGCCAGGCCTATCTGCCCTTCGGCATGGGCCCGCGCATCTGCATCGGCGCGGCCTTTGCCCTGCAGGAGGCCGCCCTCATCCTGGCCCTTGTGGCCCGCCATGTTCGGGTGGAGCCGGTGCCGGGCGAGTCCCCCGAGCCGGTGGGCCGGCTCACCATCCGCGCGGAAAATGGCATCCGTCTGAAGATCTTCCCGCGCGAGGCAGGATGAAGGAACGCTTGGCTGGATTCGTGTTGATGACGGTGATCGTGCCGCTGGCGGTGGCGGGCTACCTGCTGCTGGTCTGCGTGGGCTTTGTGGGTCGCACCGAGCGCGGGCGGGCCGGCGTGCGTGCGCTGGACCATTTCGTCAACGCCACCCTGTTCAACGGCTATGCCTGGGAATCGGTGTCTTCCCACGCCTGGCGCATGCGGCACCGGCGCTGGGCCCGGGCGGTGATCTGGATCACCGATCGTTTCCAGAAGAACCACTGCGAACGGGCCAACCGACGCGAGCAGCCGGTGGTGGATCTGGTGCTGGCCAAGGGCCTGCACCGGCAGACGATCTTCTGAAGGCACACGGTCGATGAGCGAATCCGCCGCCCGTGCGCCTTCGATTCACCCAGTCCGCCGGCGCGTGGTGCTGTACCTGGGCGGCTTCGATCCCCAGGGGCCGGCACGCTACCACGCGATGGCGATGGCGGCGGCCGCGGCCCGACCGGATGGCACGGTGACCGTGGGCCCCAGGCGCAAGGGAGACCGGCCCCATGAGAGCCACTGGACCTTGCACTGGCCAGACGGCCTGGGAGGGCAGGGCCAGACCCAGTGCCATTTCCTGCGGTGGGACGATCTGGTGCGGGCCCAGTGGCCCCGGGGTCGCTGGCGGCTGGCCGCCCTGACACTGGGCACCACGGCCCGCATGGTGGCCAATGGTTCGCTCTGGCGCATCCTGCAAACCAGTTGGCCAGCCTTCATGGCCCTGGCCCTTCCGGCCCTCAGTCTGGTGGCGCTGGGCCTGCTCGGCGTGGCTTGGGGGACTGGTCTGGTCGCTTTGGCCCGGTGGTGGCCGGGGCCCTGGACCCTGGGGGGGGTGGCACTCGGCGCATTGGGCGGCTTGGCCGCGCTGGTCAAGGCCTTTGGCTGGTTGCAGTCGCGGGTGCAGATGGATTGGCTGATGCGCAGCGCGCGCTACATCCTGCGGCAGGCCCGGGGGCACACCCCCGAACTGGAGCGCCGCATCGACCAGCATGCGGCCAGCCTGGCGGCGCTGGCCTCGCAAGCCGATGCCATCGATGAGGTGATGGTGGTGGGGCACAGTTCGGGCTGCATGCTGGCGGTCAGCGTGGTGGCACGTGCCCTGCCGCAGTGGCAGGGCCGTTCCGCGCACACGCGTCCCACCCTGTCTCTGCTGACCTTGGGTCAGTGCATTCCGGTGCTGAGCTACCAGCCGGAGGCCCGGCGCTTCCGTGAGGAACTGGCGTGCTTGCGCGCCAGCGAGTTGCTCACCTGGGTGGACGTGAGCTCACCAGTCGACGGCTGTTGCTTCGCGCTGAGCGATCCGACGCGGGTCTGCCTGGACGGCGCCGGTGAGGTTCACCTAGTTGCGCCGGGCGCACCCAAGTGCCTCAATCCGCGTTGGGCGCAGGCCTTCAGCCCTGCGCGCTACCGCGCGCTCAAGCGAGACAAGATGGCCTGCCATTTCCAGTATCTGCAGGCGACGGAACGCCCCGGATCTTGCGATGTGCTGAGTTGGACAGCCGGGCCGAAGCGTTTGGCCGAGGCAACGGCCGAGCAGGCCGGGGTGGTGAACTACCGCGGACTTCAGCGCTTTGGCAGCCCGGGCCGATGAGATTCGCACTGGCCACGCTGGGCAGCACCGGCGATCTCTATCCCTTTCTCGCCATTGGCCGAGCCCTGGCGGAACAGGGGCACGAGGTGTTCCTGCTGAGCCAGGCCCCCTATGGCCCAGACGCCGAGCGCGCGGGTCTTCGCTTCATCCCGGTGGCAGACACAGCCGCGCATCAGCGAACCCTGGCCCACCCGAAGCTCTGGCACCCGGTGGATGGCCTGGGGGTGTTCTGGCGTCATCTGTGCCTGCCTGCAGCCCGGCCCACCTGGGATGCGCTGCGATCGTTGTGCGATGGCGCCGGACAGAAGCAGCCTCTTCGCGTGCTGGCCTCGCCCCTGGCTGTGGGGGCACGTCTGGCCCGTGACACCGCACCCATTCGCCTCTGGACCGCATACCTGTCTCCCGCGGCCCTGCGAAACCTCGATGAGCCGATGTTCCTTGGCCCTTGGCGGCTGCCTTCCTGGGTGCCAATGCCGTGGCGACGCATGGCTTGGGATGTGCTTGATCGTTGGAAGCTGGAGCCGATGGCGCGTGATGCGCTTTCCAGGCTGGCAGGGGAGGTCGGCGCCAAGCCGCCCGAGGGCAGTGTCTTCGGAGACTGGGTCCATTCGCCCGACGGCGGGCTGGCGCTCTACGATGCCCTGTTCGCCCCCATCCCCCGGCACTTGGCGGGATCCCTGGGGCAATCACACCGCAGGGCGCTGTTGCGCCAGGCTGGGTTTCCAAACTTCGAATGGGAAACTCCCCTTGCCGACCCGTCGCACGCGCCCGCAGCGCTCGCCCCCTGGGTGATCTTTGGTGGCAGCGCAGACACCCATGGCGTGGATCGCGCGCGCCGTCTCGCGCAGGCGCTGGTCGCTCGGTCCGGCAGACCCTGTGTGCTGCTGGAGCGAAGACCAAGTGCCCAGGGATCTGCTCATGCGGAAGGGGTCATTCACCTGCCGCTGCAGGCTCTGCCGCCGCTGCTGCGACAAGCCCACGCCTTCATCCATCACGGCGGAATCGGCAGTTGCGCCCAGGGCCTGGCGGCCGGGGTGCCCCAATTCCTCCTGCCCAAGGCGTACGACCAGTTCGAGAATGCCGCGGCCATTCACCGCATGGGCGCGGGATGGGTCATACCGCCATCCATCGCCAGGAGCACCGACGAGCGGCAAGCCCATTGGATTGCAACCCGGCCCCTCAGGCGCGGGGCACAGCCGGCGCCCGCGCCCTACTCGGTGCCAGGGGCGCCCAATACCGCGGTTGCCGCGGCGGTGGGGCTGCTCACAGTGGAATGAGCTGGCAAACATCATCCGTGATGCTCGCCTGAGTACGCCCCAAAAGAGAAAACCCCGACTGCTCGCGCAATCGGGGTTTCGGATATTAGCCTGACGATGTCCTACTTTCACACGGGAATCCGCACTATCATCGGCGCAGAGGCGTTTCACTGTCCTGTTCGGGATGGGAAGGAGTGGGACCACCTCGCTATGGTCATCAGGCTTAACTTGTTGCCTGGTTGCTGCACTGGGAAGTGCTGGGCGGCCAAGCCAATTCAAAGAGTCTTGTGAATCAGATGATTGCGTCTACCGACTTGAACGGTATAACTAGAATTCTCACCCAGTTCCTTGATGCATTTTACATCAAAGTTATAGGGTCAAGCCTCACGAGCAATTAGTACTGGTTAGCTTAACGCATTACTGCGCTTCCACACCCAGCCTATCAACGTCCTGGTCTCGAACGACTCTTCAGGGGGCTCAAGGCCCCGGCAAGACTCATCTTGAGACGAGTTTCCCGCTTAGATGCTTTCAGCGGTTATCTCTTCCGCACTTAGCTACTCGGCAATGCCATTGGCATGACAACCGATACACCAGCGGTGCGTCCACTCCGGTCCTCTCGTACTAGGAGCAGGCTCTCTCAATCTTGCAGCGCCCACGGAAGATAGGGACCAAACTGTCTCACGACGTTTTAAACCCAGCTCACGTACCTCTTTAAATGGCGAACAGCCATACCCTTGGGACCGGCTACAGCCCCAGGATGAGATGAGCCGACATCGAGGTGCCAAACACCGCCGTCGATATGAACTCTTGGGCGGTATCAGCCTGTTATCCCCAGAGTACCTTTTATCCGTTGAGCGATGGCCCTTCCATACAGAACCACCGGATCACTTTGTCCTACTTTCGTACCTGCTCGACTTGTCAGTCTCGCAGTCAAGCACGCTTATGCCAATGCACTATCAGCACGATTTCCGACCGTGCCTAGCGTACCTTCGAACTCCTCCGTTACACTTTGGGAGGAGACCGCCCCAGTCAAACTGCCCACCATACACTGTCCCCAACCCGGATCACGGGCCAAGGTTAGAACCTCAAACACACCAGGGTGGTATTTCAACGTTGGCTCCATACGATCTAGCGACCGTACTTCAAAGCCTCCCACCTATCCTACACAGATCTGTTCAAAGTCCAATGTAAAGCTACAGTAAAGGTTCATGGGGTCTTTCCGTCTTTCCGCGGGGAGATTGCATCATCACAAACATTTCAACTTCGCTGAGTCTCTGGAGGAGACAGTGTGGCCATCGTTACGCCATTCGTGCAGGTCGGAACTTACCCGACAAGGAATTTCGCTACCTTAGGACCGTTATAGTTACGGCCGCCGTTTACTGGGACTTCGATCAAGAGCTTGCACCCCATCAATTAATCTTCCAGCACCGGGCAGGCGTCACACCCTATACGTCGACTTTCGTCTTTGCAGAGTGCTGTGTTTTTAATAAACAGTCGCAGCCACCGATTCTCTGCGGCCTCATTGGGCTCCCCTTGTACAGGTTCACCTACTAAAGGCACACCTTCTTCCGAAGTTACGGTGTCAATTTGCCGAGTTCCTTCTCCAGAGTTCTCTCAAGCGCCTGAGAATACTCATCACGCGCACCAGTGTCGGTTTGCGGTACGGTCGTCAATAGCTGAAGCTTAGTGGCTTTTCCTGGAAGCAGGGTATCACTCACTTCGTCTGCAAGCAGACTCGTTATCACACCTCAGCTAAGCTCTCCGGATTTGCCTAGAGAGCACGCCTACATGCTTGAACCGGGACATCCAACACCCGGCTGAGCTAACCTTCTCCGTCCCCACATCGCACTATTGATCGGTACAGGAATATTGACCTGTTTCCCATCAGCTACGCATCTCTGCCTCGCCTTAGGGGCCGACTCACCCTACGCCGATGAACGTTGCGTAGGAAACCTTGCGCTTACGGCGAGGGGGCTTTTCACCCCCTTTAACGCTACTCATGTCAGCATTCGCACTTCTGATACCTCCAGCAGACCTCACGATCCACCTTCACAGGCTTACAGAACGCTCTCCTACCGCGCACATTGCTGTGCACCCGCAGCTTCGGTAACTGGCTTAGCCCCGTTACATCTTCCGCGCAGGACGACTCGATCAGTGAGCTATTACGCTTTCTTTAAATGGTGGCTGCTTCTAAGCCAACATCCTGACTGTTTTAGCCTTCCCACTTCGTTTCCCACTTAGCCAATTTTAGGGACCTTAGCTGGCGGTCTGGGTTGTTTCCCTCTTGAGTCCGGACGTTAGCACCCGGTGCTCTGTCTCCCAAGCTGTACTCATCGGTATTCGGAGTTTGCCAAGGTTTGGTAAGTCGCCATGACCCCCTAGCCTAAACAGTGCTCTACCCCCGACGGTAATACTTGAGGCACTACCTAAATAGTTTTCGGAGAGAACCAGCTATCTCCAGGTTTGTTTAGCCTTTCACCCCTATCCACAGCTCATCCGCTAGTTTTGCAACACTAGTCGGTTCGGACCTCCAGTGCGTGTTACCGCACCTTCATCCTGGCCATGGATAGATCACCTGGTTTCGGGTCTACACCCAGCGACTAGACGCCCTATTCGGACTCGATTTCTCTTCGGCTTCCCTATTCGGTTAACCTTGCCACTGAATGTAAGTCGCTGACCCATTATACAAAAGGTACGCCGTCACCCTTTCGGGCTCCGACTTTTTGTATGCATGCGGTTTCAGGATCTATTTCACTCCCCTCCCGGGGTTCTTTTCGCCTTTCCCTCACGGTACTTGTTCACTATCGGTCGATTACGAGTATTTAGCCTTGGAGGATGGTCCCCCCATCTTCAGACAGGATTTCACGTGTCCCGCCCTACTTGTCGTGCACCTAGTTCCACAAACTTCTTTTTCCATACGGGGCTATCACCCGCTGTGGCCGGACTTTCCAGACCGTTCTGATAAGAAACTTGCTAAAGAGCACAGGCTGTTCCGATTTCGCTCGCCACTACTTTCGGAATCTCGGTTGATGTCTATTCCTCGAGCTACTGAGATGTTTCAGTTCACCCGGTTCGCCTCAACACCCTATGTATTCAGATGTTGATACCCCTAAGGGTGGGTTTCCCCATTCGGAAATCTCCGGATCAAAGCTAATTTGCCAGCTCCCCGAAGCTTATCGCAGGCTATCACGTCCTTCGTCGCCTGTAATCGCCAAGGCATCCACCACATGCACTTAGTCACTTGACCCTATAACTTTGACGTCCAATGCTAAGAACGTCGATCAAGGACTGGTGCTGATCGTCCACGCTAGAACGACCAGCTTGTGAGTATTCGCGTTATGCCGTTCTACAACTCATATTCGAGTTGAAGTCTGGTGACGCAATCATATGTTGCCGACGGCACGGTGCTGATCAGGCCTTTACCCCCAACCAACTTTCCGTCGACAACGCTGATTCGACTCTTTGAATTGTTAAAGAACACAGCCTTCTCAACGAAGACAAACCTAAAGCTCAATGCCTTAGGTTTGCGTTCGCTTCAGTCGCGTGGAAGTACTTGATGAATCCAGATTCTCGATCGTCCAAGATCCTGGTGGAGGATGACGGGATCGAACCGACGACCCCCTGCTTGCAAAGCAGGTGCTCTCCCAGCTGAGCTAATCCCCCATTCTCTCGATCACTCTCAAGAACGCTTGGTGGGTCTGGTTGGATTCGAACCAACGACCCCCGCCTTATCAAGACGGTGCTCTAACCGACTGAGCTACAGACCCACGCATCTCTTTGGAGCCGCGCGGCGCCTGGCGTCATCTGCGTCTCCTGGCAGTCGGACGCCAACTTGACGCTTTCTCCAGGCTCGCACGTTTCACCAATTAACCACTACTGTGTTTTCACAGCCGATAAGTGTGGACGCAAGAAAGCAGAGTGCTTTTTCCAGAAAGGAGGTGATCCAGCCGCACCTTCCGATACGGCTACCTTGTTACGACTTCACCCCAGTCACGAACCCTGCCGTGGTAATCGCCCTCCTTGCGGTTAGGCTAACTACTTCTGGCAGAACCCGCTCCCATGGTGTGACGGGCGGTGTGTACAAGACCCGGGAACGTATTCACCGCGGCAAGCTGATCCGCGATTACTAGCGATTCCGACTTCACGCAGTCGAGTTGCAGACTGCGATCCGGACTACGACCGGTTTTCTGGGATTGGCTCCCCCTCGCGGGTTGGCAGCCCTCTGTACCGGCCATTGTATGACGTGTGTAGCCCTACCCATAAGGGCCATGAGGACCTGACGTCATCCCCACCTTCCTCCGGTTTGTCACCGGCAGTCTCATTAGAGTGCCCTTTCGTAGCAACTAATGACAAGGGTTGCGCTCGTTGCGGGACTTAACCCAACATCTCACGACACGAGCTGACGACGGCCATGCAGCACCTGTGTGCAGGTTCTCTTTCGAGCACTCCTAAATCTCTTCAGGATTCCTGCCATGTCAAGGGTAGGTAAGGTTTTTCGCGTTGCATCGAATTAAACCACATCATCCACCGCTTGTGCGGGTCCCCGTCAATTCCTTTGAGTTTCAACCTTGCGGCCGTACTCCCCAGGCGGTCAACTTCACGCGTTAGCTACGTTACTGAGAAGGAACCTTCCCAACAACCAGTTGACATCGTTTAGGGCGTGGACTACCAGGGTATCTAATCCTGTTTGCTCCCCACGCTTTCGTGCATGAGCGTCAGTGCAGGCCCAGGGGATTGCCTTCGCCATCGGTGTTCCTCCGCATATCTACGCATTTCACTGCTACACGCGGAATTCCATCCCCCTCTGCCGCACTCAAGCCTTGCAGTCACAAAGGCAGTTCCCAGGTTGAGCCCGGGGATTTCACCTCTGTCTTACAAAACCGCCTGCGCACGCTTTACGCCCAGTAATTCCGATTAACGCTTGCACCCTACGTATTACCGCGGCTGCTGGCACGTAGTTAGCCGGTGCTTATTCTTCAGGTACCGTCATCCTCCCGAGGTATTAACCCAGAAGATTTCTTCCCTGACAAAAGCGGTTTACAACCCGAAGGCCTTCTTCCCGCACGCGGCATGGCTGGATCAGACTTGCGTCCATTGTCCAAAATTCCCCACTGCTGCCTCCCGTAGGAGTCTGGGCCGTGTCTCAGTCCCAGTGTGGCTGGTCGTCCTCTCAGACCAGCTACAGATCGTCGGCTTGGTAGGCCTTTACCCCACCAACTACCTAATCTGACATCGGCCGCTCCAATAGCGAGAGGTCTTGCGATCCCCCCCTTTCACCCGTAGGTCGTATGCGGTATTAATCCGGCTTTCGCCGGGCTATCCCCCACTACTGGGCACGTTCCGATGCATTACTCACCCGTTCGCCACTCGTCGCCAGGTTGCCCCGCGTTACCGTTCGACTTGCATGTGTAAGGCATGCCGCCAGCGTTCAATCTGAGCCAGGATCAAACTCTTCAGTTCGATCTTGAATTTCGCTCAAAGAATTGAAGTGAACTTCACTTCCATGAGCATTTAAAGTCCGTAGACCTCGAGTCCTAAGACTCTTGGCACTCGCCTTCAAACGCCCACGCTTATCGGCTGTTACTTGTTAAAGAGCTCGGTCTTGCAACCGGTTCGATCCGCTGATCGATCAGTTCTTCACTGAAGGATGGGATCATAGCACGATCTCATCCTTAAGGGAAGAAAAACGCCAGGCAAAGCCTGGCGTTTCACTCGGATATTAGCCTGACGATGTCCTACTTTCACACGGGAATCCGCACTATCATCGGCGCAGAGGCGTTTCACTGTCCTGTTCGGGATGGGAAGGAGTGGGACCACCTCGCTATGGTCATCAGG
>NZ_JAMXMC010000006.1:313249-381762 GCF_024055665.1 Ideonella oryzae
CACTTCCATGAGCATTTAAAGTCCGTAGACCTCGAGTCCTAAGACTCTTGGCACTCGCCTTCAAACGCCCACGCTTATCGGCTGTTACTTGTTAAAGAGCTCGGTCTTGCAACCGGTTCGATCTTGCGATCGCGCTGACTTGTCATCAGCGAAGAGGGTGAATTTTGATTCGCTCTCTTTTGCTTGTCAAGCGCTTTTTGAAGATTTCGCTTCGCGCTTCGCTTGACTCACCCCGCTGCAACCGCAAGCGGCTGTGATCAGCGAAGCCTTGCAGTGTAGCAAACGTTTTGCGATCTACGCAAGCCCTGCTCGAATCGGACGGCTTCCGCCGGACCGCAGCAGTGCCCCGCCCACCTCCTGTGGGTTGTCCGCCTCCAGCACAGCAGGAAGGGCGGCGCCCAATGCGCGGGCATCAGCGCGCAGGATCCGCTGCTTGATCGACCCGATCTGGGCCGGGTGCATCGAAAAGCTGCGCAGGCCCATGGCCAGGAGGAGCTCGGTGAAGGCGGAATCCCCCGCCATCTCGCCGCAGACGCTCACCCCGCGCCCCATGATGTTGGCCTGCTCAATGGCCTGGGCGATCAGCCTCAGCACCGCGGGATGCCAGGGGTCATAGAGATGCGACACCGCCTCATCGGCCCGATCGATGGCGAGCGCGTACTGGATCAGGTCATTCGTGCCAATGGAGATGAAGTCGAAATGGCGCAACAGACTGGGCAGGATCAGCACGGCGGCTGGAATCTCGATCATCACGCCCAGTTCCACAGCCCCATAGGCCAGTCCATCCTCCACCAGGCTGGCGCGAGCGCGCTCGATCAACGCCAGCACCTGCCGCGCCTCCTGCAAATGGGCCACCATGGGAACGAGGATGCGCACCCGGCCATGGGCGGCCGCCCGCAGAATGGCCCGCAACTGCTGCAGGAACATGTCCGGCTCGGACAAGCTCCAGCGGATGGCCCGCAGCCCCAAGGCGGGATTCAGACTGTGCTCGTGCCTCAGTTCCTGAACCGAGAGCCGGTCCAGCGGCTTGTCAGCCCCGACATCGACCGTGCGAATCGTCACCGGCAACCCATTCAGCGCCGTCACCACAGCACGGTAGGCCTCGTACTGTTCCTGCTCATCAGGCAGGTGGCCGCCGCGGTTCATGAACAGAAACTCGCTGCGGAACAGCCCCACCCCCACGGCGCCGGCTTCCAGCACCGCCGGCGCGTCACTGGGCAGTTCAATGTTGGCCAGCAACTCAACGGCCTGCCCATCCAAAGTGACCGACGGCGTGTTGCGAAGCCGCTTGAGCCGAGCCCGCTCCAACTCAGACTGCTGCTGGCGAAAGCGGTACTCCTCCAACACCATGGGCGGTGGATTGACGATCAGGATCCCCGCGTCGCCGTCGATCACCACCCAATCGTCCTGCCGCACCAGTCGACTCGCCTCGCGCGCACCGACCACCGCAGGGATGTCCATGCTGCGCGCCACGATGGCAGTGTGGGAGGTCCGCCCGCCCACATCGGTGACGAACCCGGTGAAGAGGCTGTGCTTGAACTGAAGCATGTCCGCCGGTGCGATGTCATTGGCCACCAGCACCAGGGGCTCCTCGCCCGCCTGATCGCGCGGAGGCGCCGCCACTGGGGCATCCGGCGCCATCAATCCCTTGCGGTGACGGACCAGCACCTTGATCAGCCGCTCAGCCACCTGCTCGACATCCGCCTTGCGCTCGCGCAAATACTCATCGCCCATGTCGTCGAACTGCCTGGACAGCACCTCCAACTGGGACGCCACGGCCCATTCGGCGTTGTAGTGGCGCTGGATGATCCAGTTGACGATGGCGTCCGTCAGCATCGGGTCATGCAGCATCATCAGATGCACATCCAGCAAGGCCACCAGCTCGGCGTGCGCTTCCTCAGGCACCTCCCGCTTCAGGGCCATCAATTCGGCCGACACCTCATCGCGTGCCTGGCGCAGGCGCGCCACCTCATGCCCCACGTCCGCGGGATCAACAAAGTGGTGCGTCACATCGAAGCGGCTGGAGGCCAGCAGGACCGCCCGGCCGATCGCCACGCCCCGGGACACAGGCAAACCGAAGACCTGGATGCTCATGCCCAGCAATGTAGCAGCCTGCCTCAATCACCCTGGTGCCCGGAACACCTCGTCACCAAAGCGTCAATCCCGTGTCATGCCGCGGTCACCGGCCCTGGAGAGCATCTCTCCCATGGATCAGGATACCCCGCCCATGAAAGAACTGCCCACCCCCACCCTGCCGCTGATCGGGATGCTGGACTTCCGCGCCCCGCGTCAGGTGCCTGTGCGCAGGGCACCGGTCAACATGGCCGCCCCGATGGCAGGCGATGGTGCTTTCGAGGTGCTGTGGGCCCGGCACCAGGACGAGGTCCGGGAGGCCCAGGCCCTGCGGTACCGGGTGTTCGCCCAGGAAATGGGGGCCAGCCTGCGTCCGCCGCCGGGCACACCGGAGGGCCTGGACGTGGATCTCTTCGACGACTTCTGCGAGCACCTGATCGTGCGCAGCCTTCCCCAGGACGACCGCCCCGCCCAAGTCATCGGCACCTACCGGGTGCTCACGCCGGGGGCCGCGCGGCGCGCCGGGGGGTACTACAGCGACACCGAATTCGACCTGACGCGGCTGCGCCCCCTGCGGGAGCGCCTGGCGGAACTGGGTCGCTCCTGTGTGGACCCGGACCATCGCTCTGGTGGCGTCATCCTGGCACTGTGGGGGGCCCTGGCCTCGTTCATGGACCAGAACGGCCTGGACGCCATGGTGGGCTGTGCCAGCATCAGCATGCGCGATGGCGGGCATGCTGCTGCCAGCATCTGGCAACGCCTGAGCCAAAGCCATCTGGCCCCGGTGGAGCATCAGGTTCGTCCCAGGCACCCGCTGCCTGTGGATGAGCTCAACCAGGCTTTGCCAGTGGAACCGCCCGCCCTGATCAAGGGTTACCTGCGCGTCGGCGCAAAGGTGCTGGGCGCCCCGGCCTGGGATCCGGACTTCAACACGGCCGATCTGCCGATGCTGATGCGCCTGGGCGATCTGCCCAGCCGCTACCGCCGCCACTTCCTGGGCGGATTGTGAAGCGTTGAGCGCGCGCGACCTCTCGCGGTCGCGCAGCGCTCACTGCCCTTCGCCGAACTTGTCGTCGATGAGCGCCTTGAGCGACTCGAAAGCAGCCTGCTCATCGGGACCGTCGACCTCCAGCTCGACCTGGGAGCCCAGCCCGGCCGCCAGCATCATCACGCCCATGATGCTCTTGGCATTGACCCGACGCTCGCCGCGGCTCATGAACACCTCGGACTTGAAACTGGTGGCCAGCTTGGTGAGCTTGGCCGAGGCCCGGGCATGCAGGCCCAGCTTATTGCTGATGGTGAGCGTGGCTTTGATCATGGGTCAGCAAGTTTAAGGCCTGGTTCTGTGGTCGCTGCGAAGCGATCTGCATCACCCCCTGGCTGCCCCCCGCCACGGCCCGGCCCACCAACGACTCCAAGGACTCGTCCAGGTGACTCAGCAGGCGCCACAGCATCGGCACGTTGACGCCTGTCACCAACCGCACCTCCACCCCGTCGGTCAGCCTCTGAACCACATTGCTGGGGGTGGCACCAAAGACATCGGTCAGCACCAGCACCGGGTGCCCGGACATGCCGGCCAGGCTCTCGCGGACCCGCACCTCCACCTGCTCGACGGGCTCGTCCGGTGCCACGTCCAGCGCGCTCACCCGGTCCAGACGCTCCGGAAAGACATGGCCGGCCACTGCCCGCAGGGCAGAAGCCAAAGGCGTGTGCGCAACGATCAGCAAACCTGGCATGTGCGTTTCCGGACCATCAACAAGGGGATTGACGAGCGATTGGCCGTCATCGGCCCGGCATTATCGCGATCCGGCATCCGGCATGTCCCCCCAAGAAGCGTAGCGCGCAGCATCGCGCTGTGGCACAAAGTTCGTCTTGGCGTCGCCCCGCGCGACCCCACAAAAACTCCGCTGCGCCGAAAGTTGCACTTTGTCACAATCAAAGCCACACCAACGGTCCCCCTTTGCCCACCCGGAGAGTCCCCATGACACCCCAGGCCCCCGCCGCCGCCGAACGCTACTGGCTGCAGATCATCAGCCAGATGGGTGGAGATGTGGCCATGCACCTCTCCGCAGTCCAGACTCAGCTGGAGCAGCTCGGCCCAAGCCTGCCGCCAGCCCCCGAGCTGCAGAAGCTGCAGACCCGGTTGGCGCGGGTGCGACAGATCGGGATGCTGGGCCAGCAACTGGCCCGCATGGCGGCTGGCGAAGTGCATCAGGTGCCGGAAGAGGTGTCGCTCACCAACGTCTTGCGTGAAGTGCTGGCCCAGCAAAAGGCCAGGGCCGCCTTGCGGGGTGTAGAACTGCACCGCGCCATGCACCCAGCCACCGTGCTGCTGGACCCGAGCCTGCTCCATGGTTTCGTCCAGCAACTGACAGACTGGGCGCTCGCACAGTCCCAGGATCGGCTGGACATCCGGCTGGAGATGCGCGACTGGCCGCCCCAGGCGCGCCTGCAACTCACGGCCAGCCACCCCCAGCCCTGGGACGAACCCCAGGCCAGCGACCAACTGCTGGCCTGGTGCCTGATCGAACAGATGGCCCGCACGCAACACTTGCGGCTGGAGCGGGTGGAGCGGCCAGACGTCACCCAGGTGGTGATCGGCTTTCCCCAGACCCTGAGCCCGGACACGGCCTTCGGCGTGGGCGACGACGACGCGGAACACCTGTCGTCCGCCTTCGCCCTCTCCCAGGCCTCGCGCCCCCTGGCCGGTAGCCACTGGCTGGTGATTGCGGGTCAGCGCGATGTGCGCGCAGAGGTGCGCGAGGCCCTGCGTGCCAGCGGCATGCTGGTGGACTTTGTGGGCAACCTTCAGGAAGCCGAGGACTTCTGTCGGGACAGCATGCCCCACGGCATCCTGTTCGAGGCCATCCTGGGTGAAGAGCGGGTCGAGCGGCTGCGCCACCGCCTGAGCGCACGAGCCCCCCAACTGGTCTGGGTCGAGATCGCCGCCGAAGGTCTGTACGCGCAACCTGCCGAGCCTGGCCAGGGGCGCCCCGCCCGCGTCGGTCGCGACGCATTGTCCGAACGGCTCACCGCCCTGCTGGAATCGGAATACACCCGCCATCTCTGAGGGGCATCGGCGGGGCTACACTGCGGCATCGTCCGCTGGATCGTCTCGGATAGCGTATGCGTCGCCGTCAGCACCTCCGCCTTGTCGCCGGCCTCCTGGCCTCCACCGCCGCTGCCCCCTTGCTTCTGGCGGGCTGCTCCAGCCGTGAAGCCGCCCCCGATGTGAAGGTGTCGCTGCTCGATGGTCGCCAGCAGGCCCTGTCGGCCCTGCGCGGCAAAGTCGTGCTGGTGAACTTCTGGGCCACCAGTTGCACGACCTGCGTGCACGAGATGCCGCAGATCGTCAGCACCCACCAGAAGTTCCAAGGTCAGGGTTATGAGACCCTGGCCGTGGCGATGAGCTACGACCAGCCCGACTATGTGGCCGGCTTCGCCAAAACCCGTGACCTGCCCTTCCTCGTGGCACTGGACAAGAGCGGCGAAGCCGCCAAAGGCTTCGGCGAGGTCAGACTCACGCCCACCAGCTTCCTGCTGGACAAGCGCGGCAACATCGTCAAGAAATACGTCGGCGAGCCCGATTTCACCGCCTTGCACCAGCTGATCGGCCAACTTCTGGCCGAAGCCTGAACACCCAACGCCCCTTTTGCCGCCGACCTGCCGGCCGGCATGGCGGTTCGCACTCGGCGACAATGGCCGATTGCCCGCCCCCTGCCCATGACCGCGCTTGCCCTGTCGTTCCTCACCTTTGTCTCGACAGCGCTGGGCGGCCTGCTGGCCCTGAAGTTCCGGGACCGGCTGCACCACCTGCTGGGCTTCACTGCCGGCGTGATGCTCGGGGTGGTCGCCTTCGACCTGCTGCCCGAGGTCTTTGAACTCTCCAGCTCGCGTGGCGAGAACGGCCTGAAACCCATGGTCGCCCTCGTGGCCGGCTTCCTGCTGTTCCATGCCCTGGAGAAATTCGTGCTGGTGCACACCGCGCACGAAGAGGAATACGCCCATCACGCCCATCCCCATGTCGGCGTGGTCTCCGCTCTGGCGCTGATCAGCCACAGCTTCCTGGATGGCGCCGGCATCGGCCTGGCCTTCCAGGTATCCGACGCCGCGGGCATCACCGTGGCGCTGGCGGTGATCGCGCACGATTTCTGCGATGGTCTCAATACCGTGGGCCTGATGCTGCTGCACCGGAACAAGACCTCGCATTCCGTGGTGATGCTGGTCCTGGATGCTCTGGCGCCGGTGCTGGGCGCGGCCACCACGCTGGTCTTCACCTTGCCGCCGGACCTGCTGGTGCTCTACCTGGGCGGCTTTGCCGGCGTGCTGCTCTACATCGGCGTGGCCGACATCCTGCCCCAGGCCCACTCCCAGGCCGGGCCGGGCGCCTCGCTGCGCCTGATCAGCCTGACCGCCCTGGGCGCCGCCCTGATGTACGCGGTCGTCCGCGCGACGGGCTGAGGCCAGCGCACGCTGGCCGGCCCGGGCCAGCCATGGAAGAATCGCGGCGCCTGCCGCCATCGCCATGCCACGTCCGTCCCGCCACCAGCGCCTGAGCACCTGGCTTGCCAGCCTGGGCTTCCTGCTGGGCCTGCTGGCCCCGCTGGTGACCCATGCTCTGGCGCAGGCCGGGGCCGATGTGGACGCGGCCCTGGCAACCATCTGTTCGGCCAGCCATGCCGGGCCTTCGGACACGCCGGTCCCCGGCCACCTGCCCGACGAGGACCACCACTGCCTGGCCTGCGTGCTGCTGCCGCCACTGGCATCGCCGCCATCGGCCGGCCTGCTGGCCCTGGCCCCGCCGTCTGGCCCGGCCCACCGCCTGGCGGCCCCGCCGCGAACCTGGCACCGCGAGCCCGTCTGGCCCGCCGCGCAGGCCCGCGCGCCACCGCCCGTGGCCTGAGCGGGCGCCCTCCGGGTCGCCCCGTCTTTCCCCGCCTCTGACCGCCGCCACCGCTCCTCCGGTGGCGGTACGCCCCAGTTCGCGCAGCCGCCTGTCCGCGACAGGCGAGGCCGCGCACACCGCATCGAGAACCGACATGCACACCCCCACCCTGGCACGCACCGCGCTGGCCCTGAGCACCTTCGTCCTGCTGAACCTGGGCCTCAGCCCGCAGGCCCTCGCCTGCGCCGCCTGCGGCTGCACACTCAGCAGCGACATCGACACCCTGGGCCTGTCCACCGGCAGCGGCTGGCACGCCGACCTGCGCTACGACGTGCTCAACCAAAACCAGCTGCGCAGCGGCACCGGCACGATCTCCGGGCCCAATGCCGCAGCGATGCAGCACGACGGCGAACCGATGGAAGTCGAGCGCTACACCGACAACCAGTACGCCACGCTCGGTCTGGACTACAGCCCCGACGGGATCTGGGGCCTGAACCTGCAACTGCCCTACATCCACCGCCACCACAGCACGCTGGGCACCGCCTCCGACGGGGTCACCCCGGGGCCGGGCGGCGAACAGTACACCTCCACCACGTCCAGCCTGGGTGATGCCCGCCTGGTGGCCCGCTACCAGGGGCTGCTGCCCGAACACAATCTGGGCCTGACGCTGGGCCTGAAACTGCCCACCGGGCGCTTCCACAAGACGGGCAACTCCACCGACCCGACCGAACCCGGCCCCGCCGACATCGACCGTGGCCTGCAGCCCGGCACCGGCACCACCGATCTGCTGCTGGGGGCCTTCTACCTGGGCGAGGCTGCGCCGGACTGGGGTTACTTCGCCCAGGCCAGCTTCCAGGCTGCGCTGGGTGAACGCGAGCAATACCGTCCCGGCAGCGGCGTGAACCTGAACCTCGGCGTGCACTACGACGGCTGGGGCGCCTGGACGCCGCAGCTGCAGCTCAATCTGCGCCGAAGCAACCGCGACAGTGGCGAGGCGGCCGAGCCGGTGAGCACCGGCGGCACCCTGGCCTACCTGAGCCCGGGCCTGAGCTGGCACTTCCGCACCGACGCCAGCCTCTACGGCTTCGTCCAGCTGCCGGTCTACCAGCGGGTCAACGGTGTGCAGCTGGCGCCCAAGGCCACCGCCTCGCTGGGCGCGCGCTTCGCGTTCTGAGGCCAACGCGGCGTGGCGGCGGCTTCGCCGTCGCGCCGCCTTCCCACGCGCTCAGGCCATTCAGATCACGCCGGCCTGGGCAGCCTGCTGGTCCGCGTGGTACGACGAACGGACCATCGCGCCCACCGCCGCGTGGGTGAAGCCCATCTTGTAGGCCTCGGTCTCGAACATCTTGAAGGTGTCCGGGTGCACGTAGCGGCGCACCGGCAGGTGGTGGCCCGAGGGGGCCAGGTACTGGCCGATGGTCAGCATGTCGATGCCGTGGGCCCGCATGTCGCGCATGACGTCGAGGATTTCCTCGTCGGTCTCGCCCAGCCCCACCATCAGCCCGCTCTTGGTCGGCACGCCCGGCACTTCCTGCTTGAAGCGCTGCAGCAGGGTCAGGCTGAACTGGTAGTCGGCGCCGGGTCGGGCTTCCTTGTACAGGCGCGGCACCGTCTCCAGGTTGTGGTTCATCACGTCCGGCGGGCTGGCCTTGAGGATGTCCAGCGCCTTGTCCAGGCGGCCACGAAAGTCGGGCACCAGCACCTCGATCTGGGTCTGGGGCGACTGCTCACGCACCTGGCGGATGCATTCGACGTAGTGGCCCGCGCCACCGTCGCGCAGGTCGTCGCGGTCCACGCTGGTGATGACCACGTACTTGAGCTTGAGCGCGGCAATGGTCTTGGCCAGGTTGCCGGGCTCCTCGGTGTCCAGCGGGTCCGGGCGGCCGTGGCCCACGTCGCAGAAGGGGCAGCGGCGGGTGCACTTGTCACCCATGATCATGAAGGTGGCCGTGCCGTGGCCGAAGCACTCGCCGATGTTGGGGCAGGAGGCTTCCTCGCAGACGGTGTGCAGCTTGTGCTCGCGCAGGATCTGCTTGATCTCGTAAAAGCGGGTCGTGGGGCTGCCGGCCTTCACGCGGATCCAGTCGGGCTTCTTCAGCGTCTCGGCCGGCACGATCTTGATCGGGATGCGGGCGGTCTTGGCCTCGGCCTTCTGCTTGGCCGAGGCGTCGTAGGCGGCGCCGGTCTTGTGTTCGTGCGTGGTGTTCTCGGTGGCCATGTCGTCAGTGCCTTGCCGCGGTGGCGGCGTTGCGTGAGGATCGGGAAGAAGAAAGGTGCCGCTAGGCGGTCGCGGGCGGGCTCAGGTGGGCGGCCAGACGCTCGATCAGCACGGCCGCCACGGCCTCGGGCGTGACGTGGACGCCCAGTGTAGCGAGGTCCACCGTGGCCAGCCCGGCATAGCCGCAGGGGTTGATGCGGTGGAAGGGCTCGAGGTCCATCGCCACGTTGAGCGACACGCCGTGGTACGTGCAGTGGTTGCTCACCTTGATGCCCAGCGCGGAGATCTTGCCCAGGCCGGCGAACGGGTCCTGGCGCGGCCCGGCGGGCAAACCGGCGTTCAGCGGGTCGGCCAGGTTCACGTAGATGCCCGGGGCGCTTTCCACCCGGAAGCCGATCACACCGAAGCGCTCCAGCGTCTGGATCACGGCGGCTTCCAGGCGGAAGACGTATTCCTTGACGTAGATGCCCAGGCGCCGCAGGTCCACCAGCGGGTAGACCACCACCTGACCCGGGCCGTGGTAAGTCACCTGCCCGCCGCGGTTGCTCTGCACCACCGGGATGTCGCCCGCGCCCAGCACATGCTCGGCCTTGCCGGCCACGCCCTGGGTGAAGACGGGCGGATGCGCCACCCACCAGAACTCGTCGGGGGTGTCGGGCCCGCGCGCGGCCGTGAAGGCCTGCATCGCAGCGAAGGTCTCGTCATAGGGCACCAGGCCCCAGGCGCGCACAAAGGCCCCGCCGGACAGCGCGGAGGCCACGGGCACGGTGCGGTGGTTCATGCCCCCGATTGTCCCCGAGCGGCAGAGGGCTTGCCGTGGCAGGCTTATCGTCGGGCTTGAGCTTGCTTCAGGAGAGGTCATGTTCCTCCGCCCCGCCCTGCGATGGCCCTGGGCCGTGCCGCTGTTGTGCCTGGCGCTGTGCGGCGCCGCACCGGCGCAGGATCTGGCCGAGGCGCCGCCCCAGGCCGACCCCGCGCTGCAGCAGGCGCTGGACGCCTACGCCCAGGGCCGCTGGGCCGAGGCCGCCCGGTCCTTCGAAGTCCTGGCCCGCCAGGGCCAGCCGGTGGCCCAGCACGACCTGGCCGCCATGCACCTGCGCGGCGAGGTGCCGCAGGCCAGCGTGGCCACCGCCCTGCACTGGCTGCTGCAGGCGGCCGATGCAGGCTTCGTCACCTCGCAGCAGGCGCTGGGGGAGTTGTATGAAAGTGGCCGCCTGGGCTGGAAGGACCTGCCGCAGGCGGTGGCCTGGTACCGCCGCGCGGCCGAGGCCGGCAGCCCGCAGGCGCAGCTGGAGATGGGCACGGCCTGCTTCCTGGGCCGGGGCACGCCACAGGACCTGGCCCAGGCCGCCCAGTGGTACCGCCAGGCCGCGCTGGCCGGCGACCTGGGGGCGATGTACATCCTGGCCTCGATGTACGAGAAAGGTGAAGGGGTGGACGCCAACCGCCGGCTGGCGCTCTACTGGTACGCGGCGGCCGCCGATGCAGGCGACGACGCGGCGCCCTACAAGGTCAAGGAGCTGACCGATGCGGAACCGCCCAGCCCCTGACGGGCTGGGCACGGGGCGTCAGAACACCACTTTCACCATCGGGTGCGAAGTCAGGGCGCGGTAGAGCTCATCGAGCTGGTCGCGGCTGGTGGCGGTGACCGTGATGGTCAGACCCAGGTAGTTGCCGGCAGCACTGGGCCGGCGCTCGACGCTGTCCGGGTCGAACTCGGGGTCGAACTGCAGCGCCACCGCCACGATGGCGGCCTCGAAACCCTCGACATGCGCACCCATCACCTTGATGGGAAAGGCACTCGGGTACTCGATCAGCGACTCTTCGGGCGGAATGGGGCGGTTCATCATGCGGGCTGAGTTGGGGGTGCCGCGTGGAATATCAAGAGGCCCGTCAGGCCGCCTGTTCCGCCTTGGCCCGCTGGTAGGCCTCGTACAGCCGGCCATAGACCGGGCCGGGCTTGCCACGCAGCGCGCCGTGGCCCACCGGTTCGCCGTCCAGCCGGGTCACGGCCAGCACCTCCTTGCCGGTGGAGCTGAGCAGCACCTCGTCAGCCGCCCGCAGGTCGGCCTCGCAGATCGGCCGCAGGTTGAAAGCGATGCCTGCCTCCTCGCACAGCTCGCGCAGCAGGCCCACCCGGATGCCGGGCAGCACATGCGGCCCCATTGGCGGCCCCAGCAGCGCCCCCTCCTGCACGATCCACACATTGCTGCTGGCGCCCTCGGTCAGCCAGGGGCCGCCAGGTTCGCCCTCGCGCAGCAGCAGGGTCTCGGCCGCACCGGCGTCCACGGACACCTGGCGGGCCATCACATTGCCCAGCAGCGAGATGCTCTTGATGTCGCCATGCGACCAGCGCAGGTCTGGCGCGGTGACGCAGGCCGCGCCATGGTGGCGCCACTCGGCCGGCACCGGCTTGAGCGGGGTACTCATCAGAAAGACGGTGGGCGTCAGGTCGGGCAGCATGGCGTGCTCGCGCAGGGCCACGCCGCGGGTGACCTGCAGGTAGATCAGCTGGTCGTCGAAGGGCTGGGCCGCCACCAGGCGCCGCACCCGGGCCTCCCAGCCCGCCACGTCGTGCGGGGCCGGGAGGCGCAGCCGGTCCAGGTTGCGGGCCAGCCGGGCCATGTGATCGGCAAAGCGGAACAGGCGCCGGCCATAGACCGGCAGGGCCTCGTAGACGCCGTCGCCCAGCAAAAAGCCCCGGTCCAGAACCGACACGCGGGCCTGGGACAGGGGCAGCAGTTCACCGTCGAGATCGCAGACGAAATCCGGCAGCGGTGCACTCATGATGGGCCCTCCTCAGAGGGCCACAGATTACTTGATCCAGAGGCGGATGGCATCCCAGGCGCGGCCAAAGAGTCCGGCCAGCGGCACATCCTCGGCCACCACCAGGGGCACGGTGACCACGGTGGCGCCGGCCGCGTCGGTCACCTTGAGCGTGCCCACGCGCTGGCCCTTGGTCAGCGGGGCCACCAGCGGGTCGGTGCGCTCGATGCTGGTCTTGAGCTTGTCGCCCTCGCCCTTGGGCACCGACACATAGACCGCACCCTGCGGGCCGACCAGAGCCACCTCAGGCTTGGCGCCCTTCCACACCTTGACCGTGGCCACCGGCTTGCTGGCGTCAAAGAGGCGGACCGCGTCGAACTGGGTGAAGCCCCAGTTCAGCAGCTTCTGGCTCTCGGTGGCCCGGCCATCCTTGGAGTCAGCCCCCAGCACCACCGACAGCAGACGGCGCTTGCCGTTGGGGAAATCGCGCTGGGCCGAGGCCACCAGGCAGTAGCCGGCGCCATCGGTGTAGCCGGTCTTCATGCCGTCCACCGAAGGATCGCGGCGCAGCAGCAGGTTGCGGTTGTCCTGGCGGATCTTGTTGTAGGTGTACTCCTTCATGGAGTAATACGGATAGCGCTCGGGGAAGTCGCGGATGATGTGCGAGGCGATCACCGAAATGTCGCGGGCGCTGGAGTAGTGCCCCGCCTCGGTCAGCCCGGTCACGTTCTTGAAAGCGGTGTTCTTCAGGCCCCAGGCCTGGGCCTGGCGGTTCATCACGCCGACGAAGCCGTCCAGGCTGCCGGCCGTGCCTTCGGCCAGGGCCACCGCGGCGTCGTTGCCCGACACCACGATCATGCCCTTGAGCAGATCGTCCACCGAGGGCTGCATGGTGGTGTCGATGAACATCAGCGAGCCGCCGCCCTTGCGCTCGGCCCAGGCCCGCTGCGACACCGACAGGTGCTGGTCCAGCGACACCTTTTTGTCGCGCAGGGCCTGGAACACCTCGTAGGCGGTCATCAGCTTGGTCAGCGAGGCCGGCTCGAAGCGGGTGTCGGCGTCGCGCTCGGCCAGCACCTGGTTGGTCGTCATGTCCAGCAGCAGGTAGCCGTGGGCGGCGATTTCCGGCGGTTGCGGCAGCTGCGCAGCGGCCGGCAGCACGGCGCCCAGCGCCAGCACGGCACCGAACAAGGGGGAGCGAAGAGAGATCATGGAATTTCCGGTCACAGAGAAGGAAAAGCGCCCGCCAGCCGGGCCCTGTGCACTCAGCGGTGCCAGGCCCCGGTCACCAGGGACTTCAGGACAGACAGCTGTCCGTGGAAAAAGTGCCCCACACCGGGCACGACGACCACCGGCAGGACCTGGGGCCGCGCCCAGTCCAGCGTGGCCTGCAGTGGCACCACGTCGTCGGCCTCGCCGTGGATGACGAGGGTGTCGGCCGGCACCGGCGGCACAGGGAAACGGGACGTGGCCGGCCCGACCAGGGCCAGGCGCTCGGCGGCCTGGTCGGCCGGCAGCCGGGCCGCCGCCGCAGCGGCCACGTAGGCGCCGAAGGAAAAACCCGCCAAGGCCAGCGGCAGGGCCGGGTCGCGCACGGCCGCGACCACGGCCAGCGCGTCGTCGACCTCACCGCGGCCCTCGTCGTACTGGCCGGCCGAAGCCCCCACGCCGCGGAAGTTGAAGCGCACCACCCGGTAGCCCAGCTGCAGGAAGGCCCGCGCCAGGGTCTGGACCACCTTGTTGTCCATGGTGCCGCCGTGCAGGGGGTGGGGGTGGCAGACCACCACGACGCCGCGCGGGGCGGTGTCCTGCGGCGCATCGACCGCCACCTCCAGCGGGCCGGCGGGTCCGGCCACGGACAGGAGCTGCGACTGCGGATTGAGGCCCGCCATCCTTCAGCGCCCCACCGTGGGCGGCAGCATCAGGCGCTCGACCGGCTGGCCGTCGCGCAGGTGCGACTGGACGATCTCGTCGATGTCGGCCTCGTCCACGAAGGTGTACCAGACGGCCTCGGGATAGACCACGGCCACGGGGCCACCGGCACAGCGGTCCAGGCAGCCGGCCTTGTTGACCCGCACCCCGCCCGGGCCGGCCAGGCCGGCGGCCTTGACCTGCTGCTTGCAGCGGTCGAAGCCGGCCTGGGCGCCATGCAGGGCACAGCAGTCCTCGCCGTTGGGACGCTGGTTGAGACAGAAGAAGATGTGGCGCTGGTAGTAGCTGCTCATGGCGTGATTGTAGGCAGCCGGTCTGGCCGGACGGTGAGCAAGGGTCAGCGCCGGGCCAGGGGCGGCATGCGCTCGGAGGACGCCACGCGCAGGCCCAGCCAGGCCAGCGTGGCCAGCGGCCAGAGCCAGCCCACCCACTTGGCCAGGCCGTGAAAGCGGATGAAGCGGCCCTGCTCCCAGGCCTGCAGGCTCATGGCGAAATAGGGGTCGGACGGTGCCTGCACCACGATCACCAGCTGCAGGGCCAGCGCCACCATGCCCAGGGCGGCGGCCAGGCGCTGTGACACCGGCAGCGCCAGCACCGCCAACGCCCCGCCCAGCTGCAGGGCCGGCACGACGCCGGGCGTCACCCAGGACAGGGCATGCACTGGCCCGAAGTTGAGTGCGGCCGACAAGGTGGTGGTGGCCAGACCGAGGCCCGCCAGGCACAGGCCGGCGACGACGCGGCGCCAGCCCGGCCGGGTGATGGAATAGGCCAGCAGGCAGGGCACCAGCAGGCCCAGGGCCATGCCCAGCGCCTCCACCGGTTCGGGCAGACGATCCTCCGGCACCGGGATGTCGCTCACCCACTCCAGCAGGCCCTGGGCCCAGGAGACATCGAGCAGCCAGTCCACCAGCTGATCCTGCATGCGCGACCAACTCGGGCCCAGCCCCAGCGGCAACGGCAGCGGAAACAGCAGGCCCACCGGCCACAAGGGCAGCAGCACCAGGGCCCCCCGGCTGCGGCGCCAGAACCAGCGCTCCCGCGTGGCCTGCCAGCGGTCGATCAGGCGCAAGGCCTGCAGGGCACCGCCCAGGGACGCACCCGCCACCGCCCCGGCCGTGTTCAGCAACCAGTCCAGCAGCGACGGAAAGCGCCCGGGCAGGAACTGCTGGGTCACCTCCATCGTGTAGGACAGGGCCGAGGCGCTGCCGGCCGCCAGGATCCAGGCCAGGGGCCAGCGCAGGTGACTGCGCACCCCGGCCAGGTAGACCAGCATGCCCAGCGGTGCATAGCCCAGGAGGTTGGCCACCATGTCGAAACGGTCCCGCCAGGGCGGCATGGGCAGCCGAACGATCTCGAGCCAACCCAGGTGGCTGGGCCAGCTCCAGTCGCTGAAGGGGAAGAGGCTGGCGTAGACGATCAGCCCGGCGAACAGCAGGGCCAACGGAATCGCGGTGCTCAACTGGCCGCTGCCGCGCTGCGGCAGGGTCTCCCGCGCCGCTTCAGGTCGCGCCACGGCCCGGGCCCTCAGAAGGGCTTGACCACCACCAAGATGACGATGGCGGCGAACAGCAGCACCGAGGTCTCGTTGAACCAGCGGAACCAGCGGTGGTCATGCCGGTTGGCAAACTGCTCGAACTGGCGCAGGAACTTGCGGCAATGCACGTGGTAGCCGATCACACCCAGCACCAGCAACAGCTTGGCGTGGATCCAGCCCTGGCCCTTGCCGATGCCGAAACCCAGCCACAGCCACAGGCCCAGCAGCACGGCCGGCACAGCCAGCAAGGTGGCAAAGCGGTAGAGCTTGTGGCCCATCAGCAGCAGACGCTCACGCTCGGCATGGCTCTCCTGCGGCACCATGGCCAGGTTGACCAGGATGCGCGGCAGGTAGAACAGGCCGGCAAACCAGCTCGCCACGAAAATGATGTGGAAGGCCTTGACCCAGAGGTAGAGGTTGCTCATGCGGGGATTATGAGCCGCGCCCCGTGACGGGACCGAAACCAAAACCTGAAACCCGAGCCCACAAAGAAAGAGCCCCGGTCGGAGACCGGGGCTGAAAAGCCTTGACGCTGTCATCACGTGAAGGCACCTGCTCAGGGAGGAAAAGCAGGGAGCCCGGCCCGGAGGCCCGACTCACTACAGATCGTAACACCCTGTCGGGGTCTGTACCATACAACGCTGTCAGCAAAACATCACGAATGCGCGCGCCGCGCGTGCCCCGCGCGCCGAAGGATCACCGTGAACCTCCCTCTGTTTCCCGCCAACCGCCCCCGCCGCCTGCGTCGCGACGCCTTCAGCCGCGCCATGGTGCGCGAGCACCGCCTGAGCCCGGCCGACTTCATCCTGCCGGTCTTCGTGCACGACGTCCCCGGTCGCGCGCCCATTCCCTCCATGCCGGGCGTGGAGCGCCTGTCCATCGACGAGCTGCTGAAGGTGGGCGAGCAGGCCCTGGAACTGGGCGTGCCGGCGCTGGACATCTTCCCGGTCATCCACCCGGCCGCCAAGAGCCTGGATGCCGCCGAAGCCTTCAACCCCGACGGCCTGGCCCAGCGGGCGGTGCGCGCGCTCAAGGCCCGCCTGCCCGAGCTGGGCGTGATGACCGACGTGGCGCTGGACCCGTACACCGTGCATGGCCAGGACGGCATCATTGACGAGCACGGTTACGTGCAGAACGACATCACCAGCGAGATCCTGGTCAAGCAGTCGCTCTCGCATGCCGAGGCCGGCGTGGACATCGTCTCGCCCTCGGACATGATGGACGGCCGGGTCGGTGCCATCCGCAACGCGCTGGAGGCCGCCGGCCACATCCACACCCGCATCATGGCTTACTCGGCCAAGTACGCCTCGGCCTTCTATGGCCCCTTCCGCGATGCGCTGGGCAGCGCCGGCAACCTGGGCAAGTCCGACAAGTTCAACTACCAGATGGACCCGGCCAACGGCGACGAGGCCCTGCGCGAGGTGGCGCTGGACATCGCCGAAGGTGCCGACATGGTGATGGTCAAGCCCGGCCTGCCCTACCTGGACGTGCTCTGGCGCGTGAAGCAGGAGTTCCGCCTGCCCACCTTCGCCTACCAGGTCAGCGGCGAGTACGCGATGATCAAGGCCGCCGCCCAGAACGGCTGGCTGGATCACGACAAGGTGATGATGGAATCGCTGATCGCCTTCAAGCGCGCCGGGGCCGATGGCGTGCTCACCTACTTCGCCCTGGATGCCGCCCGCCTCCTGCACCAGCACGGCTGACCTGCCGCCGATGCGGGTCTTCCACATCACGCCCGAGCGCTCGGACGCCCTGTCCGAGCCGCCTGAGGCGCTGCCGCCGTCCGGCTACCTGTGGCTGAGCTTCAGCCGCCGGGCCTTCGAGGACGCCATCCCGATGCTGCAGCGCCAGCTGCAGCGCTGGGCCGGCGCCGGCCTGGTGGACCTGCACCTGAGCGATCTGCTCAACCCCCAGCTGCCCTCGCACTACGAGGACACCTCCTGGTACGACCTGCTGGTGTTCCGCCGCCTGGCGGCGGGCGGCGGCAACGGCCAGAACGGCAGCCGCCCGGCCCAGCCCGAGGAAGACAAGCCACCGCCGGCGGGCCCGCTGCCGGCCTCGGCCATCGACACCAGCCCGGTGGGCTTCGCGGTGTTCGACCGGGTGCTGGTGACGGTGCACCCGGAGGACTGCCTGGTGCGCGAATACTTCGCCCAGCGCCTGTCGCAGCAATCGCGCGAGACGGACCTGCGCGGCAGCGGCCGCCTGCCCACCAGCCCGGCCGAGCAGATGCTGCGCATGGTCAACCACATGGTGGACAGCTACCTGGAGCTGCGCCGGGTGCTGACCCGGCACTTCGCCGCCCTGCAGGCCGAGCTGCTGCGCCCGCGCAGCCGATTCGCGGGCTGGCACATCATCCTGCAGTCGCGCGAGGCCCTGCACCGGCTGGAAGACACCAGCGAGGACCAGCGCAGCGCTATCCAGGAATGGATCGACGCGCTGGACGAATGGCCCGCGGCCGAGAACGCGGCGGGGCAGCGCGAGCGCGAACTGCTGCGGGTGCGCTCCAAGGACGTGCTGGAGCACATCGAGCGGGTGCTGACCCATGTGCGGCGGCTGGAGCAGGCCTCCGAGGCCGCGGTGCAGATGCACTTCTCGGCCGTGGGTCAGCGCACCAACGACATCATGCGCACGCTGACCGTGCTGACGGCCATCTTCCTGCCGCTGAACCTGATCACCGGCATCTTCGGCATGAACTTCGAGTGGCTGCCGCTGATCCACAAGCAGGACGGCTTCTGGATCGCGGTGGGCGTGATGGCCGCCACCGGCCTGGGGCTGGGCGGCCTGTTCTGGCGCAAGCGCTACCTGGGCACGCGCCAGTCGCCAGACTGAAACGTCCTCAGGCGCCGCGGCGCTTGCGGTACGGGTCCTTCAGGCCCAGGCCCAGCATGATCTCGGTCTCGTAGGCCTCCATGGCCTCGGCGTCTTCCTCGCTGGTCTCGTGGTCCCAGCCCTGGGCGTGCAGGGTGCCGTGCACCAGCAGATGGGCGTAGTGCTCGGCCACCGGAATGCGCAGCTCGCGCGCCTCTTTCGCCACCACCGGCGCGCACAGCACCAGGTCGGCCATCACCACCGGTTCCTGCGCGTAATCGAAGGTCAGCACATTGGTGGCGTAGTCCTTGCCGCGGTACTCGCGGTTCAGGGCCTGGCCCTCCTCGGCATCGACGATGCGCACGGTCATCTCGGCCGGTGCCGCCAGCGCATGGCGGATGCAGCGGATGACGGTGTGGCGCGGCAGCTGGTCGCGGTGGCGCGCATCGGCGAACTGCAGGGACAGGCTCAGCGTGGGCAGGGCAGCGGACATGGCAGGCTCAGGTCGGAAGAAGGGAGATCAGCGGCGCTCGGCCTTGTCCAGCAGTTCGCGCTGGGCCTGTTGCGCGTCGTAGGCTTCGACGATGCGGGCCACCAGCGGGTGGCGCACCACGTCGGCCGCGGTGAAGCGGGTCATCGCGATGCCCTTGACGTTCCTGAGCACCTGGGCCGCATCTACCAGGCCGCTGGGCATGCCGCGCGGCAGGTCGATCTGGCTGATGTCGCCGGTGATCACCGCCTTGGCGCCGAAGCCGATGCGGGTGAGGAACATCTTCATCTGCTCGGGCGTGGTGTTCTGCGCCTCGTCCAGGATGACGAAGGCGTGGTTGAGCGTGCGCCCGCGCATAAAAGCCAGCGGGGCGATCTCCAGCGTGCCGCGCTCGAAGGCCTTGCTCACACGGTCGAAGCCCATCAGGTCGTACAGCGCGTCGTAGAGCGGACGCAGGTAAGGGTCCACCTTCTGCGTCAGGTCGCCCGGCAGAAAGCCCAGGCGCTCGCCGGCTTCCACCGCCGGTCGGGTCAGGATGATGCGCTGCACCGCGCTGCGCTCCAGCGCATCCACCGCGCAGGCCACCGCCAGAAAGGTCTTGCCGGTGCCGGCCGGGCCGATGCCGAAGCTGATGTCGTGCGCCAGGATGTGCTGCAGGTACTGGAGCTGGTTGGGCGTGCGGCCGGTCAGGTCGGCGCGCCGGGTGTGCAGCACGATGTCGCCTTCCGCCGCCGAGGGCGCATGGGCCGGCAGATCGCCCCGGCGCACGTCGTCCAGCGCCAGCTGGAAGGTCTCGGCGCTGATGGGCTTCTTGGCCCGCTCGTAGAGCGAGGTCAGCAGGCCCAGGACCTTTTCGCCGTCGCGCTTGCTGCCCTCGATGCGGAAGGCACCCTGGCGTCGGGTGATGGTCACCGGCAGCACCGCCTCCAGCAGGCGCAGATGCTCGTCCAGCGGGCCGCACAGGTGCGACAGGCGGGTGTTGTCCAGCGGGGAAAAGGTGTGTCGCAGCAGCATGGGCGCAATCAGGAGTCGGGCCGGGATTGTCCGGCAAACGATAATCCCACGCCATGATCGGACGCCTCACTGGCATCGTGGCGGAAAAGGCCCCGCCCCAGGTACTCATCGACGTCGGCGGCGTGGGCTACGAGGTCGACGTCCCGATGAGCACGTTTTTCAACCTGCCCGGGCTGGGCGAGAAGGTCACGCTGCTCACCCATTTCGTCGTGCGCGAGGATGCCCAGCTGCTCTACGGCTTCCTCAGCACCGAGGAGCGCCAGACCTTCCGCGAGCTGGTGAAGATCAGCGGCATCGGGCCGCGCACCGCGCTGTCGGTGCTCTCGGGCATGTCGGTGACCGACCTGGCCGGCGCCGTCTCGCGCCAGGAAGGCGTGCGGCTGCAGAAGGTGCCCGGCATCGGCAAGAAGACGGCCGAGCGCCTGCTGCTGGAGTTGAAGGGCAAGCTGGGCCCGGACCTGGGCGCCCCCGCGGGCGCCAGCGTCGCCAGCGACGCCCAGGCCGACATCGTCCAGGCCCTGGTGGCGCTGGGCTACAGCGAGAAGGACGCCGGCCTGGCGCTCAAGAAGCTGCCGGCCGACGTCGGCGTGTCCGAGGGCATCCGGCTCGCGCTCAAGGCCTTGGGCTGAGCGGGCGGCCGCGACCCGGCCACCCCGCTCCGCTCACTGCCCCTGCATGTGCATGTGGTCGTGCATGGGCATGGCGCCCGAGGCACCGCCCATCGGCATCCCCGCCGGCGCGCCCAGCGCCCGCACCGGGGCCTTCACCTCCACCGTCTCGGTCTTGCCGTCCTTGTTCTTGACGGTCAGGGTCAGCGGCACGGTGTCGCCGGCCTGCAGCGGCTGCTTCAGGTCCATCAGCATCACGTGGTAGCCACCCGGCTTCAGTTCGACGGCCTGGCCGGCCGGCAGCGCCAGCGCGTCGACCGCGCCCATCTTCATCACGCCGCCGTCCATCTTCATCTCGTGCACCTGCACCACGCCGGCCACCGGCGAGCTCACGCCCACCAGGCTGCCGCCCTGGGCGGAGGTGATGCGCATGAAGGCACCGGTGCTCTTCTGCGTGGCCACGGTGCCGCGCACCCAGGGTTCGGCGACGGTGGTCTGGGCCAGGGCCAGGGTGGCGAAGCCCAGGTTCAGGGCGGCCAGGGTGGCGGCCCTCATCCAGCGGGAGGTGCGAACGGTGGCGCGAGGGGAAGTGCGAACAGGGGTCATGGTCAGGTCCTCGGGGTGAAAAAAGGGAAAGGGCTCAGGCCGCCCAGGCATCGGCCGCGCGGCGCTGCCGGGGGTTGCGATCGGTGCGGGTCATGCCGGTCGGCCATTCGACCTCGCGCAGCCGCGTGGGGCTGAAGCTGGCGACCTGGCGCTGGCGGTCGTCGAGCAGGTGCTGGCGGCGCAGGTGACCCAGGATGCGCGAGACGGTCTCGGGCGCGGTGTCGATGATGGCGGCCATGTCCTTGAGCGTGGGCAATGGCCACACCGACACATCGCCCTCCAGGCGCGAGGCCTCGGGCACCAGCAGCAGCAAGAGGTGCTTGAAGCGCTCCTGTGCCGTGCCGCTGCGCAGCCGCACCAGATCCTCGCCCCGGCACTGCTGCTGGCGCAGCGCTTCGGCCAGCGTCGGCCACCCACCCAGCGTGGCCGGCTGGGGCACCGGCTGCAATCGGCTGGCCACCAGCGCGCGCGCCCGGTAGCAGGCCACCGCGCCGGTCAGGTGCTCCAACCCCACCAGATCGCCCGGCAGCAGCAACTGGATGAAGGTGCCTCCCGTCGCGCCGGTCGCATCCAGGCGGTCCAAACGGTCCAGGCGCAGTGCCCCTTCGGTCAGGCGCCACAGGCGCCAGCCGTCGTCAGGCGAAGCCAGGGTATCGCCGGCGGGCAGGCTCAGCGCCACAGGCAGGTCAGGGGAAGCGCAGGGCGACGAGGCCCCCGCGGCGGTGATCAGGATGGATTCCATGGTGAGCTTTCATCTGACGGATGAGGGACGCGCCGGGAAGCGGCGCGCCGCAGGGGCCGGGCCATGCCCGGACCGGGTCAGAGGAAAGCCGGTGGCGCGCGGGGCTGGGCCGAGGCCCAGACGAACAGGGGTTGCGGTGCCTGCCAGGCCAGCCCGGGCGGGCCTTCCCGCAGGCCCTGCGGCAGGGCGAGGGTGGCCGGGCCTGGCGGCAAGAGCGGCGCGGCCCCCAGTCCGCACAAGGGGCAATGCTGGAAGTGGTCTGCCACGCCCGGCAGGCGGGTGCCGGCGGGGACCGGGGTGTCGCCCCGAGCGCCGTCGGCCTGGGCCGAGCAGATGTCCGTCCAGGCGCCACCGGTGGTGGCCAGGGCCACGGCATGCGAGATCGTCGGCGCGAACACCAGCCCGAAGATCGCCAGGAAGGCGACCCAGGACAGGCGAAGGCAGCGATGGCGCAGCAGGCTCAGCATCGTGGCTTGATTCTAGTCATGCGGTCCCCCGGGGCACATTGCGCTTGGTCAGTCCCGGGGACGACAGCGATAATGACTGTATGTCCATCCAGACCGACGACTTCGGTGCCCACCCGCCTCCGCCCGCGCGCAGCGCCCGGGTCGTGACGGCCGACACCGCCACCCCGCAGGAGGAAGCCCTGGAGCGGGCGCTGCGGCCCAAGGCCATGGAGGAGTACGTCGGCCAGGCCAAGGCCCGCGAACAGCTGGAGATCTTCATCGGCGCAGCCAAGAAGCGCAGCGAGGCCCTGGACCATGTGCTGCTGTTCGGCCCGCCGGGGCTGGGCAAGACCACGCTCTCGCACATCATCGCCGGCGAATTGGGCGTGAACCTGCGCCAGACCAGCGGCCCGGTGCTGGAGAAGCCCAAGGACCTGGCCGCCATCCTGACCAACCTCGAGAAGAACGACGTGCTCTTCATCGATGAGATCCACCGGCTCTCCCCGGTGGTCGAGGAAATCCTTTACCCGGCGCTGGAGGACTACCAGATCGACATCATGATCGGCGAGGGCCCGGCGGCCCGCTCGATCAAACTGGACCTGCAGCCCTTCACCCTGGTGGGTGCCACCACCCGCGCCGGCATGCTGACCAACCCGCTGCGCGACCGCTTTGGCATCGTCGCGCGGCTGGAGTTCTACACCGCCGAGGAGTTGGCCCGCATCGTCACCCGCTCGGCCGGCCTGCTCAACGCGCCGATCGACCCGGAGGGCGCCATGGAGGTGGCCCGCCGCAGCCGCGGCACGCCCCGCATCGCCAACCGCCTGCTGCGCCGGGTGCGCGACTACGCCGACGTGAAAGGCAATGGCCGCATCACCCGGGCCATGGCCGACAGCGCGCTGAAGATGCTGGACGTGGACCCGGTGGGCTTCGACCTGATGGACCGCAAGCTGCTGGAGGCGGTGGTGCACCGCTTCGACGGCGGCCCGGTGGGCCTGGACAACGTGGCCGCCGCCATCGGCGAAGAGCCTGACACCATCGAGGACGTGATCGAGCCCTACCTGATTCAGCAGGGCTTTCTGCAGCGCACCCCGCGCGGCCGGGTGGCCACGCTGCTGGCCTGGCGCCACCTGGGGCTCACCCCGCCCGGGCGCGACGGCGAGCTCTTCCAGTCTTGACATAAGGCAAAACGTCACGCCGGGGCAATTTCCGGACGAACGGTGCCCTTTTCCCGACTTCATCGCTCGGGGTTTCCACCGATAACACAGGCTTTCCCGTCGGCAATGGCGCCGATGGGCACCCGCCTTCGACGGAGACGTGCGATGAAGATGCCCCCGTTCGCCCATGCCCAGTGGCGTGTCAGCACCAAGATCCTGCTGAGCGCCGGCCTGGCCTGCTCGGTCCTGCTGGTCCTGCTGGGCGCCTTCTCGGCGCACATGTGGTCCCGCGAACACGAGGACCAGGTGGCGGCCCTGCACCACGACGCCGAGGCCCTGACCCACACCATCGAAGAGGTCGACGCCAGCGGCGGCGAAGCCGCCAGGAAGGGCTTCTCGCTGCTCAAGGAGAAGCTGCCGCCCGAGCTCCTCACCACGGGTGAGGCCGAGGGCAAGACCACGTTGATGATGGGTGGCATCCCGCTGGACGACGATTTCGGCGCCGTCGATGCCTTTGCCCAATCGACCGGCGGGGTGGCCACCGTCTTCGTGCGCGAAGGCGACGACTATCGGCGCCTGGTGACCAGCCTGAAGAAGGAGGACGGCAGCCGCGCCGTGGGTACGCTGCTGGACCGCAAGCACCCGGCCTGGGCCCTGCTCAACGCCGGCCAACCCTACACCGGCCGGGCCGTGCTGTTCGGCCACACCTACATGACCCGCTACGAGCCGGTCGTGCAGGCCGGCAAGGTGATCGGCTCGCTGTTCATCGGCTCGGAGATGGCCGTGCAGCAGAAGATGCTGGCCGAGGCCTTCCAGCGCGCCGGCCGTGGCGACAGCCGCGCCTATGCCCTGGACCTGCGTGAGGGCCCCACGCTGGGCGCCGCGTTCGGCCTGACCCAGGCCGGCGAGCGGCTGGGCGCCGACGCCCCGGTGGTGGCCGCCATCCGCAGCGCGGTGGCCGCCGGGCAGACCGCTGGCGACCTGCCCGGCTGGACCGGGGCCACGGGCCTGGGCCAGGCCGGGGCGCGGCGCCACCTGGCCTGGGTCTGGCAACCCAAGTGGCAGTGGGCCGTGGTCACCGAAATCCCCGAGGCCGCGATGATGGCCGGCACCCGCAGCGACCTGATCACGCTGTGGGGCGTGCTGGGGGGCGGCATGGTGCTGGCTGCCGTGGCCATGGGCTGGGCCGCACGCCACTTCATCAGCCAGCCCCTGGCCGCCCTGCAGGCCGACCTGGGCCGGCTGGCCGAAGGCGACTTCAGCCAAACGGTGCATGAGGGCCGCCAGGACGAGGTGGGCCAACTGGCCCACAGCCTGGAGACCGTGCGCACCCGGGTGGCCGCGCGGCTGCACGATGTGCGCCAGGCCAGCGACGCCATCGCCACCGCCAGCCGCGAGATTGCCGGCGGCAACAGCGACCTGTCGCAGCGCACCGAGACCACGGCGGCCCACCTGCAGCGCACCGCCTCGACGATGGCGCAGATCACCGAGACCGTGCGCCACAGCGCCGCCAACGCCGCCCAGGCCAGCCAGCTGGCCCAGGCCGCCAGCGCGGTGGCCCAGCAGGGCGGCGGCGTGGTGGAGAACGTGGTGGCGACGATGCGCGACATCCACCAGGCCAGCCAGAAGATGGCCGACATCATCGGCGTGATCGATGGCATCGCCTTCCAGACCAACATCCTGGCCTTGAACGCCGCCGTGGAAGCCGCCCGCGCCGGCGAACAGGGTCGTGGCTTTGCCGTGGTGGCCGGCGAGGTGCGCACCCTGGCCCAGCGCAGCGCCGAGGCGGCGCGCGAGATCAAAGGCCTGATCGACGCCAGCGTGCAGCGGGTCGGGCAAGGCAATGCCCTGGCGGGCGAGGCCGGTCAGACCATGCAGGGCGTGGTCGATTCGATCCGGCGGGTCAACGACATCGTCGGCGAGATCAGCGAAGCCAGCCAGCAGCAGAGCGCGGGCGTGAGCGACGCGGGCCAGGCCATGCGGGAGATGGACCAGGCCACGCAGCAGAACGCGGCCCTGGTGGAGCAGACGGCCGCGGCGGCCGACAGCCTGCAGAGCCAGGCCGAGCAGCTGCAGCAGGCGATCTCGGTCTTCCGGCTGGGCCACTGAGCGCAGCCCCACCGAAGCACCCAGGCGCCCCTCAGGCGTAGAGCATCACGTCGCGGCCGTACAGGCGCTGCAGGCGCTGACGCGCATCGGCCGAGAGCAGCTGCGAAGGCCAGGGGCCATGTCGGGCCTGCGACACCGTCAGGGGCCGCTGGTAGAGCGTGTCGAGCTCGCCGGTGATGGCCTCGGGCACCCGGGTGGCCTGCAGCTCGTGCACCCAGGACAGCCGGGTGAAGTCGGTGGTCGGCAGGCTCAGCCGGGCCTCGAAGGCATTGAGCCCGGAGAAGAGATCCCCGCGGTCGATGTTGATCACCATGTCCGGTGCCTTCACCGCCTCCAGCGGATGCCACTGCTCGCGGTGGTGCACATCGCAATGGGCCAGGTCCTCGGTCTCGAGGAAGTCGATGAACTGGCGGAAGGACAGGCCCTGGGTCGGGACATCGACACCGATGGCCCGGCGGATGGCGTCGTTGGCATAGCCCAGGCCCACGGCATGGCGAAAGCTCGACACAGCCCGGCGCAGCGGGTCGCGCACGACCTTGAGCACCTGCACCTGCTGCGGACCCACGGTGGCGCGGGCGGCCAGATAGTCCTCTCGCGCATAGAAGCGGAGCAGCCGGTACTGGTGGGGCCATTCATCGTAGGCCCGGGCTTCGTCATACAGCCCCAGCAGATGGAAGAACCAGATCACCACGCTGGAGCAGGCCGACTTGGGCGAGAACAGCACCACGAAGCGCCCCTGGGGGTCCAGCAGCGGCGGCTCGGGCTGGCACAGCACTTCACGCCAGCGCCGGGCGGTGTCCTCCTGCAGGGGGGCCACGTCATCGGGCACGAACATCATCCGGCGCCGGGGCTTGCCGCCGCCCTCGCCTTCCGGCGGCGGCGGACGGTGACGAAACGCCCCCAGCCCGGGCAGGTGCTGTGGCTTGCCCGGCGCGGCCTGCTCGGCGGCATCGTGCACCACCTGGAGCACCGCCCGCACCAGCTGCAGCTGCCGGGGGCTGGGCGGCATGTCCAGCACCGAGGGGTCCAGGGTGCGCAGCTGCTGCAGCAAGCGATCGAAATCCATGGCCGCGAGCTTAGTCCAAGCCGGCCCTCCGGCGCGCCTGGGCGCTCAGGGCTTTTCGCCGCGCGCCAATCGGGCCTGGATGTCGTCCAGCACCGGCAGCAGATCGGCCACGCTGTCGACGACATAGTGCGCCCCTTCGGCCCGCAGCTGCGCCGTGGCCTTCTCGCGCAGGGCCTGCTGGGCCTCGGCCGGCAGGGCCTCCCATTCCGGGCGAGACAGGCCCACCGCATTGCCGCTGACGGCCACGCCCACGGTCCAGCAGCCGGCGTTCAGGCCCTCGGCCAGGCCGACGCCGGTGTCGTCCACCTTGACCACGGTGTGCGGCGGCCAGACGCCCAGGTCGGCGAAACAGCGGTACATCATCAGCGGCGTGGGCCGGCCTGCGGCCAGGTCGCCGGCGCAGACGAGGTTGTCCGGCGTGTAGCCGGCGGCACTGGCCAGGCGGGTCACCACCTCCATGATGGGCCGGTTGTAGCCGGTGGTGGAGCCGATCTTCAGGCCTCGGGCGCGCAGGGCGGCCACCGTCTCCAGCGCACCGGGGATGAAGTCGGCGAAGTCCGGGATGACGGCCGCGTTCATCGGCGTGAAGACCTCGTAGAGGCGGTCCACGTCGGCGTCGCTCAGCGGCCGGCCGTGGCGGGCCTGCCACTGGGCGGCCACGGAGGGCAGATCGCCCAGGGTGCGGATGTGGTCCCACTTGGCCATGCCCATGGGGCCGCGCGCCTCGGCAATGGTCAGCGTGATGCCGAACTGCTCGAACAGGCGCACGAAGGCGCCCATCGGGGCCCGGGAGCCGAAATCGAGGATGGTGCCGGCCCAGTCGAAGACCACGGCAGTCAGGGTGTGGGGGGGGGTGTGCATGGTGTGTTCCTGGTGTGTTCTTCAGGGGGCGTGGGCATCCCGCGCCAGGGTCAGCACCGGCCAGCCGCGCTGGCCCGCCTCCTGGGCCAGGCGGGGGTCGGGGTCCACCGCCACCGGGTGGCCCACGGCCAGCAGCAGCGGCAGGTCGTTGATCGAGTCGCTGTAGAACCAGGCCCGGGCCAGGGCCTGCTCGGCCTCGTCCGGCGCCAGGCCCTGCCCGGCCAGCCAGGCCTGCAGCCGGGCCACTTTGCCTTCGCGCATGTTGGGGGTGCCCAGCAGCTCGCCGGTGAAGCAGCCCGCACCGTCCAGCGCCAGCTCGGTGGCCAGCAGCTCGGCAAAGCCCAGCTCGGCCGCGCTGGGCGCGGCCAGCACGCGGTTGGTCGCGCTGGTCAGCAGCAGGCGGTGGCCCTGCGCCCGGTGCTGATGCACCAGGGCCTGGGCCGAAGCCGGGATGCGGGGACGCAGCACCTCGCCCAGGAAGTCCTGCAGCAGCGGTGCCCAGTCGGCCGGCGCACGGCCGGCCAGCGTGCCGGCATAGAAGCGGCAGAAGGCCTCCACCCCCACGGTGCCGGCCCGGTAGCCGGCGGCCAGCGCGGCATTGCGCTCGGCGAAGTCCGGCCCCAGCAGGCCGCGGGCCACCAGGAAGTCGCACCACAGCGTGTCGCTGTCGCCCGTCAGCAGGGTGTGGTCCAGGTCGAACAGGGCCAGGGTGTCGCCCATGGCTTTCAGTCCGCCCGGCTCAGGCCCATGCCGGCCAGGGTGTGGGCCACCGCGTCCACGGCTTGCTGCATCTCCCTGGGGCCGATGGCCCCGATGCAGCCGACGCGGAAGGTCTCGACCTCGGTCAGCTTGCCCGGATACAGCATGAAGCCATGGGCCTTGGCCCCGGCGTAGAAGGCCGGGAAGCCGTAGCGCGGGTCTTTCGGCGCATGGAAGGTGACGATGATGGGCGACAGGTGCTCGGGGGCCAGGAAGGTGTCGAAGCCCAGGGCCGCCATGCCGGCCATCAGGGTGTCGAAGTTGGCGGTGTAGCGGGCCAGGCGGGCCGGCTGGCCGCCCTCCTCCTCGTACTGGTCCAGCGCGCAGGCCAGCGCGGCCACCACATGGGTGGGCGGGGTGAAACGCCACTGGCCGGTGCGTTCCATGTAGCTGTGCTGGTCGTGCAGGTCCATGGCCAGCGAGTGGCTGCGGCCGGCACAGCCGTCCAGGATGGCCCGGCGCAGGAACACGAAGCCCATGCCGGGCACGCCTTCCAGGCACTTGCCGCTGGCGGCCACCAGGGCGTCGAAGCGCAGGCTCCGGGCATTGATGGGCAGGGCGGCGAAGGAGCTCATCGCATCGACGATCAGCCCGCGGCCGGCGGCCTCGCAGACGGCGGCCACCTCGGCCAGCGGGTTGACCACGCCGGTGCCGGTCTCGCAGTGGATCAGGCCGACGTGGGTGATGCTGGGGTCGGCGGCCAGGTGTTGGGCCAGCTGGACTGGATCGACCGGCCCGTGCTCGGCGAAGGACAGCACGGTGGTGCGCCGGCCCATCAGGGTGGCGAGCTTGGCCATGCGCTTGCAGTAGGCGCCGTTGTCCAGCACCAGCAGGTGACCGTCGCGCGGCACCACGGTGGCCACCGCGGCCTCCACGCTGTAGGTGCCACTGCCCTGCAGGGGCACGACGACATGGCTGTCGCTGGCGTGCAGGATGTCCAGCAGACCGCTGCGCACCCGCGCGGTCAGGGCGTTGAAATCGGTGTCCCAGGAGCCCCAGTCCTTGAGCATGGCCAGCTTGGTACGCAGGCTGGTGGTCAGCGGGCCGGGGGTGAGGAGGATGTTGTCGCGGTCCATGGTGAGCGGCGGGAGCGGGGAAGACAAAGGGAGCACGGCGTCAGCGCGCCGGCTGGCGCCAGGCTTGGGTGCGGCGCTGGGCCCAGGTGCCCAGCGCCAGGTAGAGCCCGTTGACGGTGAGGGAGGTGGCCATGATCAGCACCGCCATCGCGGCGGCCGGGCCGATCTCGCCGGCCTCATCCAGGTTCAGGATGGCCACCGAGGCCAACTTGGTGTCCGGGGTGTAGAGGAAGACCACGGCCGAGATCGTCGTCATCGCGTTGACGAAGAAGTAGCGCGAGACGTCGATGAGCGCCGGCAGGCAGATGGGCAGCGTGACCCGCCTCAGCGTGGTGGTGAAGGGCACCTTCAGCGAGGCCGACACCGCCTCGAACTCCGGGTCCAGCGCCTTCAGCGCGGTCACCAGCGTCAGGTGGCCGGTGGTGTAGAAGTGCACCACGGTGCACAGCACCAGCAGCGCGCTCGTTTGGTAGAGGCCGTGCAGCGGGTTGGCCGGCGCGTTGAAGAAGAAGATGGAGCCCAGGCCCAGCACCAGCCCCGGCACGGCCATGGGCAGCATGGCCATCAGGCGCAGCAGCGGGCGCAGCGCGGGCCAGCCGCGGGTCTTCTCCAGCAGGTAGGCGCCCAGGAAGACCACCACCGGCCCGATCAGCGCGGTGGCCGCGGCCAGTTTCAGGCTGTTGATGAGCGCGTCGCCCAGTTCGGCGTCCACCAGACCCATGGTGTAGTGGTCCAGGCTGAGCGCGAGGTTGTAGGGCCAGAAGCGCACCAGGGAAGCAAAGACCGCCATGCCCGCCATCGCCAGCATCAGCAGGGCGATGAGGCTGCAGTAGGCGGTCATCAGGGCGTCGAAGCCGGCCGAGCGGCGCGGCACCAGCGGCACCGCGCGGGCGCCGACCTGGGCGGTCTGGCGGCGCTGCACCCAGTGGTCCACGCCGAAGGTCAGCAGGGCCGGGGCCAGCAGCAGCAGGGCCACCACCGCACCGCGCTGGAAGTCCTGCTGGCCGATGACCAGCTTGAACACATCGGTGGCCAGCACGTTGAAATCGCCCCCCACCACCTTGGGCACGCCGAAGTCGGTGACGACCAGGGTGAAGGTGACCAGCGCGGCCGAGATGAGGCCGTACTTGGCCCCCGGCAATGTGATGGTGAAGAAGACCCGCCAGCGCGAGGTGCCCAGGGCGGTGGCGGCCTCGTACAGCCGCGCGTCGGCCAGGGTCAGCGCGGTGACCAGGATCATCAGGGTGTGCGGGAAGACGGCGAAGCACTCGGCCAGCACGATGCCCGGGGCGCCATAGATGCCGTCGAAACCCAGCGCCAGCCAGACCTCCTTGGCCAGACCCTGGTTGCCGAACCAGTAGATCAGCGACAGCGCCGACAGCAGCGAGGGCGCCAGCAGCGGCACCAGGCTGAGCGTGCGGAACAGGCCCTTGGCCGGCATGGCGCTGCGGGTGAGCGCATAGGCGAAGGTGAAGGCCAGGGGCAGCACGATCAGCGTGACCAGCACCGACACCCAGAGGCTGTGCCACAGGCTGTCCAGCAGGGCCGGCGAGCCCAGGTAGGCGGCAAAGTGCTGCCAGGCGCTTTGGCGCTGGCCGTCCACCACGCCGGGCTCGAAGGCCTGGCCCAGCAGGGCCAGCAGCGGCCCCATCAGGCCCACACCCAGCAGGCCGGCCAGGGCCAGCAGGCCGGCACGGGCCAGCCAGTCTGTCCAGTGCAGCCGCAGGGCCGGGGCGGCGGGCAACACCACGGCGCCCGCCTCGGCAGACAGGGAACGAACGCTCATGCCACCGCCGGGAACACGCGCAGGCGGTCGCTGCGCAGGGCAAAGCGCAGCGTGCCGCCTTCGCGCACCTGGTACTCGTCCATCTGGTTGAGCGAGAACTGCAGTTGCAGCGGCGTGGGCAGGCCGGGCAGGTCCACCTCGGCCAGGCAGTTGCCGCCCAGGAACTCGACCTGCCGCACCTGGCCTTCGCAGGCCTCGGGGTGGTCGGCGGGCAGGCCGTCGAGCACCCGATCTTCAGGCCGCAGGTAGAGCCAGACCGAGGCGCCGCTGCGGAAATCGGCCCCCTGCCCCGGCGGGCACTGCCAGCGGAAGTCACCGCTGCGGAACCAGCGATCGCCTTCGGCGATGGCCGGCAGGCGGTTGACCTTGCCGACGAAGTCGGCCACGAAGGCCGAGGCTGGTTCGCGGTAGATCTGCATCGGCGTGCCGACCTGCTCGATGCGGCCCTGGTTCATCACCACGATGCGGTCGGCCACCGAGAGGGCCTCCTCCTGGTCGTGCGTGACCATGATGGTGGTCACGCCCAGGCGGCGCTGCAGCGCGCGCAGTTCCTCGCGCAGCCGCACCCGCACGATGGCGTCCAGTGCGGACAGCGGCTCGTCCAGCAGCAGCAGGCCCGGTGAGGTGGCCAGGGCGCGGGCCAGCGCGACCCGCTGCTGCTGGCCGCCGGACATCTGGGCCGGGAACTTGGACCCGCTGCCGGGCAGGCCCACCAGCGCCAGCAGCTCCGCCACGCGGGCGTCGATGCGCGCGCGGGGCTGGCGGCGGTTGACCAGGCCGTAGGCCACGTTGTCGGCCACGCTCAGGTTGGGAAACAGGGCGTAGGACTGGAACACGATGCCGTAGTCACGCTGGGCCGGCGGCAGGCGGGAGATGTCCCGCCCGTCCTGCACCAGCGTGCCACCGCTGTGGGGTTCCAGTCCCGCCACGATGCGCAGCAAGGTGGTCTTGCCGCAGCCCGACGGCCCGAGAAAGCAGACGAACTCGCCCCGCTGGATGGACAGGTCGATGTCCTCCAGCGCGGTGAAGCCGCCAAAGCGCTTGCTGACCCCCTGCAGGGTCAGGTAGGCCGGGGACTGCGTCATGGATGCCACCTTCGGAATTACTTCTTCTTCTCGCTCTTGCCGTCGTAGCGCTGGGTCCACTCGGCCAGCACGCGGGCGCGGTTGGCCGCGGACTCGGCGAAGTCCAGCTTCACCAGGCGCTGCTCATAGTCGTCCGGGATGCCCTTGAGCTTGGGCGCCACGCCCGGCTGCGCCGTGATCGCGAAGTTCTTGCCGTACAGGAACATCGCGTCCTTGCTCGAGGCCCAGTCGGCCAGCTTCTTGGCCGCGGCCAGGTGCTTGGTGCCCTTGTGGATGGCAAAGGCCTCCAGGTCCCAGCCCAGGCCTTCCTTGGGGAAGATCAGGTCGATGGGGGCGCCCTTGGCCTTGTTGCTGTAGCCGCGGTACTCGAAGGAGATGCCGGCCACGTACTCGCCCGAGGCCGCCATGTTGCAGGGCTTGGAGCCGGAGTGGGTGTACTGGGCGATGTTCTCGTGCAGCGCGTCCATGTACTTCCAGCCGCCGCCCTTGCCGTTGTCGTCGCCCCAGAGCTTGAGCCAGGCGTTGACGTCGAAGTAGCCGGTGCCCGAGGAGGCCGGGTTGGGCATCACGATCTGGCCCTTGTAGATGGGCTTGGTCAGATCCTTCCAGCTGGTGGGCGCCGGGATGCCGCGCTTCTTGGCCTCGACGGTGTTGAAGCAGATGGTGGCGCCGAAGACGTCCATGCCGAACCAGGCCGGCGGCGTCTTCTTGTCACGGTACTGCGACATGATGGCGTCGAGGTTGAGCGGGGCGTAGGGCTCCAGCATGCCGTTGATGTCCAGCAGGGCCAGGCTGGAGGCGGCCACGCCCCAGACCACGTCGGCCTGCGGGTTGGCCTTCTCGGCCAGCAGCTTGGCGGTGATCACGCCGGTGGAGTCGCGCACCCACTTGATCTCGATGTCGGGGTTGGCCTCGTTGAAGGCAGCCTGGTAGGCCTTGAGCTGGTCGGTCTCCAGGGCGGTGTAGACAGTCAGCGTGGTCTTCTCGGCCAGCGCGCCAGCGGAGAGCGCCGCGCCCATCAGGCCGGCCAGGATCGACTTCCAGAATTTCATCGCTATCTCCAGGGTGTGAGTGACCACGGACTTGTGGCCTGCGGACATGACAAGCGCGTGACAGCGCTTGAGCAAGTTCGGGACCAGTTCATTCTGAAGAGGCTTGATTGCAGATTGTTGACAATCTGTCATCGAGGCTCGTCTACACTTTCTCCACCATGAGCTCGAAGCCCCCCGCCCCGCCCACCATCGCACAGCTTCAGTGCAACTCACTGGCCAACCTGGTGCAGGCCGCCATCGAGCGCAAGATCCTCGAAGGCACGTTGCAGGCCGGCGACAAGCTGACCGAAGCCGCGCTGGCCGAGGAGCTGGGGGTTTCGCGTGGTCCGGTGCGCGAGGCCTTCCGCATGCTGGAGGAAGCCGGCCTGGTGCGCACCGAGAAGAACCGCGGCGTCTTCGTGCGCGAGATCCCGGTCGAGGAGGCCCTGGAGATCTTCGAGGTGCGCGCGCTGATGGACGCCCACGTCGGCCGCAAGCTGGCGCAGACCCTGGCCGTGGCGCAGGTGCGCGAGTTGCGCCGCGCCGTCGAGACCATGGAGGCCGCCGCCAAGGCCCACGACGCGCCCGCCTTCCACGAGGCCAACCTGGCCTTCCACGACCTCATGCTGACGCTGGCTGGCAACGCCAAGCTCACGGCCGTCTACCGCAAGCTGACCAAGGAGCTGATGCTGTTCCGGCGCCAGAACCTCACGCCCGAGAGCATGGCCGTCTACGCCAAAGAGCACCGGCAGATCGTCAAGGCCATTGCCGCCGGCGATGTCGACGCCGCCGGCCGCGCCATGTTCGACCATGTGATGGCCAGCCGCGAGCGCACCCGCGTCAAGCACGGCCTGACACCCGAAGGCGCCAGCGCCGTGCAAGCCATGGCGACCGCGCCCCGCCCGGCACGCCCCCGTAGCACAGCACGCCGCAGCGCCTGAACCCGGAACCCACCCACCATGTCTCTCAGCCTTGCCGACATTGAATGGCTCCTGCTGCACAAGGGCGACGCCCAGTACAGCGGTGAGCCCGTGACCCAGCGTGAGCACGCCCTGCAGTCGGCCTGGCTGGCCGAACAGGAGGGCGCGGACGATGAACTCGTCACCGCGGCCCTGCTGCACGACCTGGGCCACCTGCTCAACGACCAGGGCGAGACCCCGACGCTGCGCGGCATCGACGACCTGCACCAGTTCGTGGCCCTGCCCTTTCTGCGCGGGGTGTTCCCCGACCGGGTGCTGGACGCCATCTCGCTGCACGTGGACGCCAAGCGCTGCCTGTGCGCCACCCGGCCGGGTTACCTGGAAGCCCTGTCGGCCGACTCGCAGCGCAGCCTGGCACTGCAAGGCGGCGTGTTCGACGCCGCGCAAGCCGCTGCCTTCCAGGCCCGCCCCCACGCCGCCGAGGCGCTGCGCCTGCGCCTGTGGGACGACCTGGCCAAGCAGCCCCACCTGGACACGCCGTCCCTGGCCCATTACCTGGCCATCGCGCGCCGCTGCAGCCTGACCCCATGAGCCTCGACATCAGCGGTGGGGTGCTGCTGGCCGTGCTGCTGGGCGCAGCCCTGCATGCCAGCTGGAATGCCCTGATCAAATCCTCGCAGGACAAGGCCCTGGACACGGCCCTGATCCACGGCCTGGGCACGGTGACGGCCCTGCCGCTGCTGGCGATGTTCGGCCCACCGCCGGTCGCCGCCTGGCCCTATGTGTTGGGCTCCACGCTGATCCACATCGGCTACTACACCTCGCTGGCCGGGGCCTACCGGCATGGCGACCTGGGTCTGACCTATCCGCTGATGCGCGGCAGCGCGCCGCTGCTGGTGGCGCTGGCCAGCCATGCGCTGATCGGTGAGGGCCTCTCGCCGCTGGCCTGGCTGGGGGTGTTCACCCTCTGCGCGGGGGTGCTGATCCTGGGCCTGTCGCGCAGCGCCCTGCGCGGCCAGGGCGACGAGGCCCGGCGGCGCACCGCGCTGCGCTATGCCCTGACCAATGCGCTGTTCATCGCCGCCTACACGCTGGTGGATGGCATCGGGGTGCGGGTGAGCGGCAACGCGCCCGCCTACATCGCCGCCCTCTTCCTCTTCGACGGCCTGCCCTACCTGAGCCTGGTGTTGTGGCAACGCCGCGCCGACCTGGCCCCGGTGCGGGCCTACGCGGCCCGGCGCTGGCCGGTGGCGCTGCTGGGCACCACCGCCTCGCTGGGCAGCTACGGCATTGCGCTGTGGGCCATGACCCATGCGCCGGTGGCCATGGTGGCGGCGCTGCGCGAAACCTCGGTGTTGTTCGCCGCCCTGCTGGGCACCTGGCTGCTGCGCGAGCCTTTCGGCTGGCAGCGGGCCATGGGGACCGGGGTGATCGTCGGCGGGGTGATGCTGCTGCGCCTGGGCTGAGGCCGGGCGGGATGCTCAGGCCGCATGGCCCACGCGGTCGGACGACTCGTCCCGGGCCTCGTCGTCCAGGTGCTGCACATCGGCCCAGCCCACCAGGGTGAAGCCCTCGCCCGTCCACAGCAGGCGGTTGATGCCGGTGTTGGGCAGTTCCCAGGTGCGGGGCGCATTCAGCGCGATGCGCGAGGCGGCGCGGTACAGGCAGTCCAGCACGCCACCATGGGCCACCAGCACCAGGGTCTGGCCGGCGTGGGCCTGGGCCAGCCGGGTGGCGCTGGCCACCACGCGGTCGAAGAACTGCTGCAGGGTCTCGCCGCCTTCGGGGCCGAAATCGGGTTCGCGGCGGCGCCAGCGCTCGCTCTGCTCGGGCCAGCCGGTCTCGACCTCCTGGTAGGTGTGGCCCTGCCAGATGCCGAAATGCCGCTCACGCAGACCCGCGTCCAGCTGCAGCGGCAGGCCGGTGGCGGCGGCCACGGCCTCGGCCGTCTGGCGGGCGCGGGAGAGATCGCTGCTGACCAGCACCTGCGGGGCATCGTGCTGCAGGGCCTGGCCCACGCGGCGGGCCTGCTGCTGGCCCCGGGCGTTCAGCGGCACGTCCATCTGCCCTTGCAGCCGGGTGCCGACGTTCCATTCGGTCTCGCCGTGGCGAATGGCGATCAGGCGGGTGGGCTCGGGCATGCTCACCGTTCAGACTCCCCAGACGACGGGCTCGTCGGCCGCCTGGCAGGTGCGCAGCATCTGGACCAGGGGCCAGACCCGCTGGCGCAGCGAGACGGCCTCGGCCGGCCGGCGGCCTTCGCCCTCGTCCTCGTCGGTGGGAGCCTGCTGGCGCGCGGCCTCGTCGGCGGCCACCGCCGCGCTCAGACGCTCGATGGCCTGGGCCATGTCGGCGACCTCGATGATGCCCTTGGGCGCGGGCTCGCGGCCCAGCAGCGCCAGCACGCGGTCGCCGGCGGGGGTGAGCATGATCAGGTCGGCGGCGGCCTGGCTGCGGAATTTGTACATGGCGGACGATCCTGGCTGGCGCGCGCCCGCGAAGCCGGGCGGCATAGCCGCCATTGTGCCCACCCGGGGCCCGCCGGACAGATCAGCGCAGCGCCAGGGCCACGGTGGGCCGGACCTGGCGGGCCAGCACCCGCTCGCAGGCGCGGGGATCCAGCGCGGCCGAACCCAGCAGGCCCTGCCAACCCTGGCAGCCCAGGGTGTCGGTGACGAAGGCCCGCTGGGCCTCGTGCTCGACCCCTTCGGCCAACACCTGCAGGCCCATCGCGCGGGCCACCTGGGTCAGGCCCCGCACCAGATCGGCCTCGGCCCCATGGTCGGGCACCGCACGCAGCAGCCGGCGGTCGATCTTGACCGCGGTGAAGGGCACCCGCCGCAGCCAGTTCAGGGCGCAATCGTCCAGGCCCCAATCGTCCAGCACCAGTCGCACGCCCAGGCGGTGCAGGGCGTCGAGGTTGCTCAGAGCGGCCTCCGGGTCACGCCGCAGGGCGGTCTCGGTGACGTCCAATTCGAGCTGGCGCGCCGGCCAGCCGGCATGGGCCAGCACGGCCGCCACCCGGCGGGCATAGGCCGGCTCGGCCAGGGTCTCGCCACTGACGTTGACTGTGAGCGCCTGGTGCCAGCCCTTGTGCGCCCAGGCCACGGCCTGTTGCACCGCCTGCTCCAGCGCCCAGTCGTCCAGGGCCCGCATCAGCCCGGCCCGCTCGGCCAGCGGCATGAAGCGCGGCGGCAGCATCAGGCCTTCCTGCGGATCCTGCCAGCGCAGCAGGGCCTCCATGGCCTGGATCTCGCCGCTGGCGCTGGCAAAACGGGCCTGGAACTGCAGGCGGAAGGCGGTGCTGGACAGGCCCTCGCGCACGGCCTGCTCCAGCCGCTGCTGGCGCCGCCCCTCGTGCACCTGCTCGGTGCTGCCGCGGTGCAGCTCCCAGCCGGCCACGCCGGCGCCGCGGGCCCGCTGCAAGGCCTTCTCGGCGTGCTGCAGCAGCTCCTCGCCGCACCAGCCGGCCTGCGGATAGACGGCACCGCCCACATGCACCTTGAGCCCGGCGGTGGCCAGCAGGGCCGGCCCCGGACGGGTGGCCAGCTGCACCAGGCGGCGCGCCAGGGCCTCGGCGGCCGATTCACCGGCCGGGCGCAGCAGCACGGCAAAGCGCGCGGCGCCCAGGCGGCCCACCTGGGCCGGCTCACGCACCGTGGCGCGCAGGGCCTCCACCAGTTCGTCCATGCCACGGGCCCGGGCCGAGCCGTCGGCAGCGAACAGGGCATGGCGGTCGAACTCCACCACCAGCACGGCCAGCGGCTGGCCGTCGTCGCGGGCCTGGAGCACCGCCTCGTCCAGCTCCTCCAGGAAGCGGTGGCGGTTGGGCCAGCCGGTGCTGCCATCCAGCCCGCTGGCGCCGGCAGACACCGGCGCCGTGGCGCGGCTGCGAGCCAGCTCGCGGAAGGAGTAGACCCGGCCGATCGGCCGGCCCTGGCTCCACTGCGGTTGGGTGTAGCGCTCCAGCAGGCGGCCGTTGAGCAGGGCCACCGCATCGGTGCCACTGACCAGCAACTGGGCGTTGATCTCGTCGACCCGCTGCTGGTAGGCCTCGGGCTGCAGCACCGAGCGCCGCATCCAGTCCAGCACGGCGGCATCGGCCGGCTCGGCCAGGGCCTCCTCCGGCAGGTCCCAGAGCTGGGCGAAGCGCCGGTTGAAGGCCCGGATGCGGCCGGCGGTGTCCAGCACCAGGATGCCGTCGGCGGTGGATTCCAGCGTGGCGCGCAGTTCAGCCAGCAAGGTTTCGCGCTCGCTGGCGGCGCGGGCCTCCTGGCTGCGATCCTGCACGGTCACCAGATAGGCACGGGCCGGCACGCCCAGCGGCACGATGCGGCGGTGCACCTGGGCCAGGCCCTGCGGGCGCAGCACCTCGGTGTCCGACGCCAGCTGGCCCGGGTGCCCGGCACGCAGCTCGGACCAGAAGACCTGGTCCTCCAGGCCCGGCAGCAGGGCTTCGGCCGGCTGGCCCAGGCACTGCGCCAGCCCCAACCCCAGCCAGGCCAGGGCCGGCCGGTTCACCAGGCGGACCGTCCAGTCGCTGGCATCGACCAGCCAGGCCGGACCCTCCAGGCCCTCCAGCCATTGGTCGGCGCCCAGCAGCAACCCGGGGGCCGCCAGCAGGCCGGGTTCGTGCGGAATCACACCAGGGCCGGCGCATCCGCAGGAGCGGCCACCGGTTCCACGTCGAAGAAATAGGCCACCCGCAGACGCGGGGCCAGGCAGTCGGCCGCAGCGGCCGGCAACTGGTCGGCCCGCAGGCTGCGGCGAATGCCCAGGTCCGGCGTCTGTTCCAGGTCCAGGTGCAGCGCGCGGCTGCTGGAGCGGCTGGGGTCGTAGACCTGCACCCGCGGCTTCAGGGGCCGCGCAGCATTGATGGACATGACCGTGGCATAGCGGTCGTCGCTGAGCTGCACCACCGAGCCCGGCGGGTAGATGCCCATCAGGCGAATGAAGCCGCTCAGGATGGTCACGTCGAACTTGTTGCGCGACTGGGCGAACATGCGCGAGAGGGCCTCGTGCGGCGTCAGCGACTGCGAGGGCATGGCCGCGTTGCAGAGGTTGTCGTAGAGGTTGACCATGGACACCACCCGCGCCAGCACCGACTGGCTCTCCAGCTTGGAGGCGCGCGGGAAACCGGTGCCGTCGGCGAATTCATGGTGCTGGGCGAGCACCAGCAGGGCTGCGGGCTTGAGCCCCATGCGCTGCCCCTGGACGACGCCCTGGGCCACGTGGTCTCGGTACAGCGCATGCTCGGCGGTGCTGAAGTCATCCCGCGGCAGGCGCACCCGCTCGGGCAGGGCCAGCTTGCCGATGTCGTGCAGCAGGGCGCCGGTGCCCAGGTCCAGCAGGTCGGCCTCGGCCATCTGCAGCGAGCGCGCCAGCAGCAGCGAGACCACGGTGACGTTCATCGCATGGGCGGTGGCGCGGTCGCTCAGCGGCTCGCCCAGCAGGCGCACGCACAGGTCACCCTCCACCAGCATTTTGTCCAGCATGGCGCGCGAGAGCTGCTCGGCGGCCTCCCGGGCCTGCTGCGGCTCGGCGCCCAGGCGGTCGGTGATCTTGCGCAGGTCGCGACAGGCTTCCATGTACTGGCGCTCGCAGACGCGCAGGGAGGACTGCTGGTGCTCGACCCAGGCGGCCTCGGCACGGCGGGCGGCTTCGGCCGGATCGATGGGGCGCTCGGCGGGCGTGTCGGCCATGGGCGCCACCGCCTCGGAGGGGTCGCCCGCGACCGGCTCGGGGTCGCTGCGCTCCGGGCTCCAGCGCAGCTGCTTCATGCCCAGTCCGCGGATCACCTCGATCTGCTCCATCGAACTGATCTTGAAGCTCGACAGCGGGAAGGGATGGGACATCCAGCCCACATCCAGGTGGACGAACATGCCCACCCGCAAATCCTCGACCGCCACCATCGCCGTTGCTGACATTCTGTGCCTCCCAGGAAGTCGCACGCCGATGGCGACCTCTTCAGGATCTGTTTCGGCCACCCGGCGGGAAAACTTGAGCCAGTCCACCCGACGCCATCCAGGCCCCTGCGGGCCGGGGCAGAGCGTACTCCCTAAAATGGCGGCATGACCTCCCCCGCACCGCATCCTTACACGCGTGGCGCCGCCCTGCCGGCCCTGCTGCGCCAGCGCATCGTCATCATCGACGGAGCGATGGGCACCATGATCCAGCGCTACAAGCTGCAGGAGGCCGATTTCCGCAACGCCGCCCTGCAGAACCACCCCAAGGACCTCAAGGGCAACAACGACCTGCTGGTGTTGACCCGCCCGGACGTGATCCGCGAGATCCACGAGCAGTACCTGGCCGCCGGCGCGGACATCATCGAGACCAACACCTTCGGCGCCACCTCGGTGGCCCAGGCGGACTACGACCTGGCGCCGCTGGCCCGCGAGATGAATCTGGCCGCCGCCCGCGTCGCCCGCCAGGCGGCTGACAAGTTCAGCACGCCCGAGCAGCCGCGCTTCGTGGCCGGCGCCCTGGGTCCGACGCCGCGCACCGCCAGCATCAGCCCGGACGTGAACGACCCGGGGGCGCGCAACATCAGCTTCGACGAACTGCGCACGGCCTACGCCGAACAGGCCCAGGCCCTGCTGGACGGCGGGGTGGACCTGTTTCTGGTGGAGACCATCTTCGATACCCTGAACGCCAAGGCGGCCATCTTCGCGCTGGACGAGGTGATGGAGCGCAGCGGCGAGCGCCTGCCGGTGATCATCTCCGGCACGGTGACCGATGCCTCAGGCCGCATCCTGTCCGGTCAGACGGTGGCGGCGTTCTGGCATTCGGTGCGGCACGCCAAGCCGATCGCCGTGGGCCTGAACTGCGCGCTGGGCGCCGCGCTGATGCGCCCCTACATCGAGGAACTGGGCCGCATCGCCCCGGACACCTGCATCAGCTGCTACCCCAACGCCGGCCTGCCCAACCCGATGAGCGAAACCGGCTTCGACGAGACCCCGGAGATCACCGGCGGCCTGATGGCCGATTTCGCGAAGGCCGGCTTCCTGAACATCGTGGGGGGCTGCTGCGGCACGACGCCGGAACACATTGCCGCCATTGCAAAGAAGGTGCGGCCCTACCGGCCACGCCACCCTCAGGATCCGCTGTTCGGCCAGCTGCTGGCCGGCTGAGCGCCTCGCTCGGCGGCGGCTTCGGCCTGGCCCCGCTGCACCGAGCCTCCGATCACGCACTGGAGCTGGCGCCCCAGTTCGTCGATCTCGTCCTGCATGGCCCGCATCAGCTGGTGGTACAGACGCTGCTGGCGGTTGGCCTCGCGCAGCCGCTCGGCCAGGCGCTCGCCGATGCTGGCCAGCAGGCGGGCCGCCACCACCGGCTCGTCGTCCATCATCCGCCGCAGGTCGCGCCGGGTCAGGCTGGCACAGATGACGGTGGACTGCGCCACGCAGGTCGCCACCCGGGGCGAGCCATCGAGCAGCGCCATCTCGCCGATCAGTCCCCCCTCGCCCAGCACGGTCACGACCACCGGCTGCTCCCGGCTCATCACCGAGGTCTCCACGCTCACATCGCCATGCAGCACCAGCAGCATGTGGGCGTTTTCGCCCTGCTCGCCCTCCTGCAGCAGCACGTCCCCGTCTTCGAAACGGCAGGGCCGCATGTAAGACACGATGCAGCGGGCATCGGACTTGCGCAGATCGGACAGCACCGATGGCCGGCACAGCAACTCGGCGGCCTGGATCATCCAGGGCTCATCGGCGGACAGGAATTGGAAGGCCATGGAACGACGACAAACAATCGGATGCAGCGTAAGGGAAGTTGAAGCCTAGCGCCATCACTTCTCTGGGAGAAGGATCCTCCTCCCTTGCGCCACGCATTCCGTGTGAAATGGTGAATGGCTGTGGCCCCATCCCCATGTTTGAGGATCCCCCGCCGCGCCGGGGCAGCCCGCCGCCTGCGCCCGGGCACCCCGGGGCGCTGCCGGTAGAATCTCGCCTCATCTGCCAAGGAGCGTTGCAGCGCGAGCGTGAGATCCACGCCTTCGCGTCAGGCTTGGTGAAGAATTCAACGACGCTCACCCCTGTGCCGTGGGTGAGTTGCGTCTGCTGCCGCCCCCGCCAGGGTGTTGTCCGCGCCTTTCTTCTGCCGCTGCCGCCATGCCTGCCGACCTCCTTGCCCCCCCGCCCATGCGCCTGTCCGGTCTCGAGCCGGTCTTGATCGACGCACAGAGCCTGTTCGTCAACATCGGCGAGCGCACCAATGTCACCGGCTCCAAGGTGTTCGCCCGCATGATCCTGGCCGGCGAATACGAGAAGGCTCTGGCCGTGGCCCGCCAGCAGGTGGAGAACGGCGCCCAGATCATCGACATCAACATGGACGAGGCGATGCTGGACAGCCAGGCGGCGATGGTGCGCTTCCTGAACCTGATCGCCAGCGAGCCCGAGATCGCCCGCGTGCCCATCATGATCGACAGCTCCAAGTGGAGCGTGATCGAGGCAGGCCTCAAGTGCATCCAGGGCAAGGGCATCGTCAACTCGATCAGCCTGAAGGAAGGCGAGGCCGAGTTCATCCGCCAGGCCCGGCTGATCCGCCGCTACGGCGCCGCCACCGTGGTGATGGCCTTCGACGAACAGGGCCAGGCCGACACCTACCAGCGCAAGACCTCGATCTGCGAGCGGGCCTACCGCATCCTGGTCGAGCAGGTGGGCTTCCCGCCCGAGGACATCATCTTCGACCCCAACATCTTCGCGATCGCCACCGGCATCGAGGAGCATGACAACTACGCGGTGGACTTCATCGAGGCCACCCGCTGGATCAAGGCCCACCTGCCTGGCGCCAAGGTCTCGGGCGGCGTGTCCAATGTGAGCTTCAGCTTCCGCGGCAACGAGCCGGTGCGCGAGGCCATCCACACCGTGTTCCTCTACCACGCCATCCAGGCGGGCATGGACATGGGCATCGTCAACGCCGGGATGATCGGCGTCTACGACGACCTGGACCCGGTGCTGCGCGAGCGCGTCGAGGACGTGGTGCTGAACCGCACGCCGGTCTTGCAGCCGGGCGAGGCGGCCAAGACCCCCACCGAGCGCCTGCTGGAGATCGCCGAGCAGGTCAAGGGTGCCGCCAAGGACGACAGCGCCAAGCTGGCCTGGCGCGCCGCGCCGGTCAACGAGCGCCTCTCGCACGCCCTGGTGCACGGCATCACCGACTTCATTGAGACCGACACCGAGGAAGCCTGGCAGGCCATCCATGCCAGCGGCGGGCGCCCGCTGCACGTGATCGAAGGTCCGCTGATGGCCGGCATGAACGTGGTGGGCGACCTGTTCGGCGCCGGCAAGATGTTCCTGCCCCAGGTGGTCAAGAGCGCCCGCGTGATGAAGCAGGCTGTGGCCCATCTGCTGCCCTACATCGAGGCCGAGAAGCAGGCCCTGGCCGACGCCGGCGGCGACGTGAAGCCCAAGGGCAAGATCGTCATCGCCACCGTCAAGGGCGACGTGCACGACATCGGCAAGAACATCGTCACGGTGGTTCTGCAGTGCAACAACTTCGAGGTCGTGAACATGGGGGTGATGGTCCCCTGCCAGGACATCCTGGCCAGGGCCAAGGCCGAAGGGGCCGACATCATCGGCCTGTCCGGTCTGATCACGCCCAGCCTGGAGGAGATGCAGCATGTGGCCGCCGAGATGGCGCGCGACCCCTGGTTCGCGGAGCGGCAGATGCCGCTGCTGATCGGCGGCGCCACCACCAGCCGGGTGCACACCGCGGTCAAGATCGCGCCGAACTACGCAGGCCCGGTGGTCTATGTGCCGGACGCCTCGCGCGCGGTGGGTGTCTGCTCGGACCTGCTGAGCGACGAGCGCGCCGCGGCCTACATCGCCGAGCTGGAGGCCGACTACGAGCGGGTGCGCCGGCAACACGCCAACAAGAAGCAGACCCCGCTGGTGACGCTGGCCCAGGCCCGCGCCAACAAGACGCCGGTGGACTGGACGCTGTTGCCGTCCGCGCCCAAGTTCCTGGGTCGGCGCGAATTCCGCCACTACGACCTGGCCGAGTTGGCCCACTGCATCGACTGGGGACCCTTCTTCCAGACCTGGGACCTGGCCGGCCCCTACCCCGCCATCCTGGACGATGCGGTGGTGGGCGACACCGCCCGCAAGGTCTTCGCCGATGGCCAGGCCATGCTCAAGCGCCTGATCGATGGCCGCTGGCTGCAGGCCAACGGCGTGCTGGCCTTCTACCCGGCCAACACGGTGGACGACGACGTGATCGAGATCTACCGCGACGAGACCCGCCAGGAGGTGCTGATGCGCTGGGCGCCGCTGCGCCAGCAGCAGGAACGCCCGGTGATCGACGGCGTGCCGCGTCCCAACCGTTCACTGGCCGACTTCATCGCCCCCAAGGGCCAGGGCGCCGACCACATCGGCCTGTTCGCGGTGACGGCCGGCCTGGGCGCCGACAAGAAGGCCGCCGAGTTCGAGGCCGCCCATGACGACTACAACGCCATCCTGCTCAAGGCCCTGGCCGACCGCCTGGCCGAGGCCTTTGCCGAGCGCCTGCACCAGCGGGTGCGCACCGAGCTGTGGGGCTACGCGCCGCAGGAGGCGCTGAGCAACCCCGATCTGATCGCCGAGGAATACCAGGGCATCCGCCCGGCGCCGGGCTACCCGGCCTGTCCGGACCATGGCGTGAAGGCCGACATGTTCCGGGTGCTGCAGGCCGAGGCCATCGACATGGGCCTGACCGAGAGCATGGCGATGACGCCGGCGGCCAGTGTCAGTGGCTTCTACCTGGCCCACCCGCAGGCGACCTACTTCAACGTGGGTGCGGTGGGCGAGGACCAGCTGGCCGCCTGGTCCGCCGCGCTGGGTGTGGACGAAGCCAAGGCACGGCGGCGCCTGTCGCCGGTGTTGAATGCCTCAACCGCGGCCGGCAAGCCGGGGGCCTCGGCGTAGAAACTCGCGTTGAGCTGGGTTTCGCGGATCACGTGCTCGCGGAACTTGCGAAACAGCGCCCGATCCACCCGCCCCGGCTGCCGCCAGAAGGCGGCCAGCGGCCCGGCGTGGACCATGCCCTTCACCGCGTAGAAGCAGTCGCCCAGCGTCACCACCGGGGTGCCGTGGTAGAGCGACTGCAGGCCGGTCGTGCTGTTGATCGTGACCACGCCGCGGGCATGCTGCAACAGCGTGGGCAGGTGCTGGTCGTGGATGTAATGCACCCGTGAGGTCAGACCCAGCTGCCGTGCCTGCTCGGCGATGAGGCCGCGGTAATCGTTGTAGGGCCGGTCCAGCGGATGGTGCTTGAACACCAGCAGCTTGTCCTGCGGCGCATGCTGCGCAAAAGACGCCATCACCTCGGCAATGAACTCGGCCACCGAGCCGAAGCGGGAATGGCAGGTCACCTGGGCATCGTTGTGGACCTGCAGCGGCACCAGGAAGTAGCGCTTGTGCTGCTCGCGGGCGGCCAGGAAATCCTGCATGTGGCGCTCGGCCCAGCGGTTGCGCCACTTGCGCCAGCCCCCCCGCAGCCAGCGGCTGCCTTCGCGCACCGGGTGCAGGCAGCGGTGATGTTCGTAGTGGGGGAAGCGCTGGCGCGCACGCCACATTTCCCAGCCGTAGCGCATCGCGAGGTCGGCCACGCCACGGAAGCTCTGACCCGTGGGGCGGGGAGTGGGCTGAGGCTCGGGCACCAGCGCGGTATAGAACCCGGTGTGACGGGGCAGCCCAGACTCGGCGTTCACGCCGCCGACTTCGAGGGTGACGTAGTCCGGCCGCATATAGCCTTCCTCGAAGACGAACACCCGCAGCCCCAGCTCCCTGCCAAGCTGCAGTGCCATCTCGTGCATCCGGCGCGACTGGCCGAACAGCACGATCGCATCGATCGCCAGGTCGCTCAGCAGGCCGCGCAGGCGGGTTGGCCACTCCGACAGTGCCCGATCGAAACGGATCACCCCATCGCCGGGCGGGAAGAAGTGTTCATCCCCGCCATTGAAATTCACCTTCCAGACCTGCTGGCCCTGTTCGCGCAACAGACTTGCCAACCGCGCGAAGAACGGCCCCATCGGCCCCTGCAGAAGCAGGGTGCGATGACAGGACAGCAGCTGTTGGAGGGAGGAAGGAACCATGGCGAGCGGGGCCGGGCGACGGAACACCGTCAAATGCAATCACCGTGCCCATGACCAGGGTTCGGATCGAAGAACGTGGGGGAGTGTCAGGGATCGACCGGTGGCTTGCCATCCCCTGCTTGTAAGCCGTCGCTGCCAGGTTTCGACTCGAAACGTGAAATTTCGCACTCATTGGCGACGCGACGACGGCGCCAGGCCACCCATTCACGCAACACCGCACGGCGCAGCGTCTGCCAGCCCCGCGCCCATGGGCCGGGCGCGGGCGCCATCGCGGCCTGCTCGCGCCAGCCCAGCAATTCGGCCAGCGCGCCTTCGGGGCTGGTGAAGTGCCCCGTGCGCCGGCTGACGTAGGTGGGGTAGCAGAACAGCGCGGCAGCCACGAGCTCATCGAGCGACCGCAGCCGTCCCCGCCGCGGCGTGGGCACACGGTCCACGGTCAACCCCCAGCCGGCATAGAAGGGCACACCCCAGCACACCACCCGGACGCCGCGCAACAGCGCCTCAAAGCCGGCAAGGGACGTGAGCACGTGCACCTCATCGACCTGCGCCAGCAAGGCCGTGATGGGCGGCGCCGCGACCACCTCGTCGCACCAGCGGGACGCCGTGTCCTCGTCCTGCCCGGGCGCGCGCAGGCGCGCCGACACATCCGGGTGCGGGCGATACACGATCCAGGCCTCGGGCCGTTCGCGCCGCACGGCCTGCAACAGGCCGAGGTTGGTGTGCAGACCGGGCGCCCCCAGGGCCAGCGAGGCATCCGACTCCACCTGCCCCACCACCAGCACCACGGGCCGGTCCGTGGCGGGTCGCCGCCAATCGCCTTGGCCCACGTTGTACTTGGTCAGGTCCGAAGCCACGAGCCGCTCCCGCAGGGCGCGCGCCCGCTGGAGCAGCCCTTCGTCGAGGTGGCCCTCGGCCAGCAGATGCTCCAGATCCGAGGGGCGGCGGGCGTCGTAATGCAGCCCGCGGCCATCGATCGCCCATGAAAGCGGCTGCACCAGGTCGGCCCCGAGGCCCACCGAGCGCAGGAAACCATCCTCCACCCGCAGCACCCGTCCGGAGGCGGCCTCGGGCCAGGCCTGCCGGCCCCACAGCACCACCGGCCTGGCAAAACGCCGGGCTTCGGCCGGGGCACCGGACCGGATCCGGCTGCCCGCCATGAAGCGCTGCAGGCTGGCACGCTTCCAGCCCGAAAACCCAACGGCCATCAGTTCGGCCGGAAAACGCTCGCGCTGGCGGCGCTGCAGGCCGATCCAGTCCAGCAGCCGCTCCGGCGATGTGGGCTCGCCCGTTTCCGGGTCGGCGTAGCGGGGATAGTCGGCCAGCGCGGCATGCACCAGGGCCGGCAGCTCCGCCGCCAAGCGCCGTGCCGGCGCCACCAGTTCATCCCGGGTGAGTCCCCAGCCCGCGTAGAAGGGCATGCCAAAGCAGCGCACGGGGCGCCCCCACAGCAGGGCCTCGAAGCCCATCTGGGAACTGACCACATAGACCGCCGTCGCCTGCGCCAGCAGCCCGGCCGGATGAACCGGCTCGCCCAGCACCGTCACCCGGGCCTGCTGCCCGGGGGTCAGGCGATCGAAGTGCCCACGCTTGCGGCCCGCCACCACGTCCGGGTGAACCTTGAGCCAGATGCGGGCGGACGGGTGCTCGTCGAGTGCGGCCTCCAGCATGCGCTGGAAGCTGCGGGTGTCAGCCATCGCCCCGGCAATCGACGCGTCGCCGGCGGTCTGGTCCACCACCAGCACGTCGCCAGCGGCCATGGTCCCGGTCCATTCGCGGGACTGGTTGTACTTGGAAGCGTGGGCCCCACGCCAGGCGCGGCACAGGTCGTCCGCGCGCGAGCGCCGCGCCTCGGTCAGCGGCAGGCGCACCAGCGCCTCCAGGCGCGAGGGCCCGTGGGCGTCGTAATAGATGCCCTGATCGTCCAGCACAACCGAGAGTGGTGGCTCGTCCGCCCCCAGGCCCACCGAGCGCAGAAAGCCATCCTCGAGCCACAGCACCGGCAGGCCCAGGCGGGCCGCCCAGGCCTCGGCGCGCCGGGCGCTGGGCTTGCGCCCCCAGGCCAGCACCGCCTGGGCGCCTTCGGCCCGGGCGCGTGCGGCCGGCACCAGGCGCCAGCCATCCAGCAGGGCCGGCAGGGTGGCGATGCGCCCCACGCCGCGGCCATGCCAGGCCACGCAGGACAGCCGGCTCAGCCGGTCTTCGGGCGCTGGCGCCGTGGGCATGGGGGTGCGAAGGTTCAGAGCCCCGCGGCCGCGAAATGGGGGTTGTCGAAGCCGGGCTTGCCGTAGCGCAGCAGCTGGCCATCGGCCACGACGGTGACCTTGCCACCGGCGGCCCGCAGCACGGCGTCGCCCGCAGCGATGTCCCATTCCATGGTCCGGCCCAGGCGCGGGTACAGGTCCGCCTCGCCGGCGGCCACCAGGCAGAGCTTCAGCGAAGAGCCCGCGTTGGTGCGCGAAGCCACCTTGCGGCCGGCCAGGAAGGCGTCCAGCGCGGTTTCGTCACCGTGCGAGCGACTGGCCACCACGGTCAGGCCCTCGGCCGGCACCGGGCGGCAGGCGATGGAGCGGCGGCCATGCTCGTCCTCGAGCCAGGCGCCCGCGCCCTGGGCACCACCGAACAGGCGGCCAATGGCCGGTGCATAGACCAGGCCCAGCACCGGGCTGCCGTTCTCGATCAGCGCGATGTTGACGGTGAACTCGCCGTTGCGGCTGATGAATTCCTTGGTGCCGTCCAGCGGGTCGACCAGGAAGAAGCGATCTTTCACGTCCGGAATGCGGCCAGCAGCCACCGACTCCTCGGCCACCACCGGGACGTCGGGGGCAATCTCGGCCAGACCGGCCAGGATGACCTCCTCGGCCTTCTGGTCGGCCTGGGTGACGGGCGAGGCATCGCCTTTCTGGGTCACATCAAAGTCGGTCGCATAAATGTCCATGATGACGCGGCCGGCGTCCCGGATCAGGGGCACCAGGCGCTCCAGCAGGGCGACAGCGGCGGAGGTCTCTTGCATGGTCGTCACTTTCATATGAGGGATATGGCATTGTGCAGACCGGGTGGCAGAATGAAACTCCCTAAAACATTTAATGACTGCACTTCGTGCCCAAGACCGCCCCCGAACTCGACGAGCTGAACACGCGCCGCCGGCGCGCGGTCCAGTTGCGGGTGGACGGTCTGAGTCTCGCCCGCATCCGCGACGAGACCGGCCTGAGTGTGCCCACCATCATCAAGGCCTGCCAGGCCTTCGAGCGGGGCGGCTGGGCCGCCATTGATGTGGGCGAGCGCGGCCGGCCACGCGGCACGGGCCGGGTGCTGAGTCTCGCCCAGGAAACCGAGCTGCGCCACGCCGCCCTGACGCTGGCTCCCGAGCAGGCCGGGCTGAGCGTGCCGCTGTGGGACGCCCAAGCCCTGCAGAAGCTGGCCCAAACCCGCTTTGGCCTGGCCCTGCAGCCGCGCGGCCTGTCCCGCCTGCTGGAGCGCTGGGGCCTGGCCCTGCAGCCGCTGCGCGAGCTGGCGACCGAGCACCCCGAGGGCGCCCAATGGCTGGACAGCCAATGGGACCCGGGCGTGCGCATGAGCACGGGCCAGCAGGTCTGGGCCGGCACGCTGACCCACCCCGACCGCCCGGCCCCGGGCGGGCTGGTGCTGGCCGTCTCGCCCCGGGGCAGCCTGCGCTGGCTGCCGGTCGAGCGCCTGGCCAGCGCCGACACCTATGTCGATTTTCTGGCACGGCTGCTGCGCTGCCGCAGCGGTGCCTGGCGGGTCTGGCTGCACGGCCCGGCCCTGGATCGGGCCCCGGCCATGCGTGCCTGGCTCGACACCCAACCCCGGCTGTCCCTGCAAACCTGCCCGGTGGCGCCGCTGCCGCGCACCCAGCCCGAATCCCTGCCGGGGCCGGCCCCGGTTCCTGCCGCGGGGGCGATCACCCCCCGGGCCTCGCCTCCCGTTCCGGCCACGGCACCCGCCGCCCCGGCCCGTCCCCGTTCCCCTGTCTCCACCTTCACTGCACAGCCCACCACGGAACCCACCATGAGCCTGACCCACCTGCAGCGACTGGAAGCTGAAAGCATCCACATCATGCGCGAGGTTGTCGCCGAAGCCGACAACCCCGTGATGCTCTATTCGATCGGCAAGGATTCGGCGGTCATGCTGCACCTGGCCAAGAAGGCCTTCTATCCTGCGCCGCCCCCCTTCCCCCTGCTGCACGTGGACACGACCTGGAAGTTCCGGGCCATGTACGAGATGCGCGAGCGCATGGCCAAGGAACTGGGCATGACCCTGTTGGTCTACCAGAACCCCGAAGCGGTGTCGCTGGGCATCAACCCCTTCGAGCACGGCTCGCAGATCCACACCGACATGTGGAAGACCCAGGGCCTGAAGCAGGCGCTGGACAAGTACGGCTTCGACGTCGCCTTCGGCGGCGCCCGCCGCGACGAGGAGAAGAGCCGCGCCAAGGAGCGCATCTTCTCGTTCCGCAGCGCGCAGCACCGTTGGGACCCGAAGAGCCAGCGCCCGGAGCTCTGGCACCTCTACAACGGCCGCAAGCAGAAGGGCGAGTCGATCCGCTGCTTCCCGATCTCCAACTGGACCGAGCTGGACATCTGGCAGTACATCTACCTAGAGAACATCCCCATCGTGCCGCTGTACTACGCGGCCGAGCGGCCGGTGGTGGAACGCGACGGCACCCTGATCATGGTGGACGACGAACGCTTCCCGCTGCGTCCGGACGAGGTGCCGATGATGAAGAGCGTGCGCTTCCGCACCCTGGGCTGCTACCCGCTGACCGGCGCGGTCGAGTCCACCGCGGCCACCCTGCCGGACATCATCCAGGAGATGCTGCTGGCCCGCACCTCCGAGCGCCAGGGCCGCATGATCGACCACGACACCTCGGCGTCGATGGAGAAGAAGAAGCAAGAGGGCTATTTCTAAGCCCCCACGCTCCCTGCCGGTCGCTGCCCCCGAGGGGGCTCGCGCGGCGGACCGGCAGAGCCGGATCCGCGCACGCCACTGGGTTACACACCCCACACCAGTTTCGAAGGAATTGACCATGGCCCACGTTTCGGACCTGATCTCCACCGACATCGAGAAGTACCTCAAGCAGCACGAGAACAAGAGCCTGCTGCGCTTCATCACCTGCGGCTCCGTCGACGACGGCAAGTCGACCGTCATCGGACGCCTGCTCTACGAATCGAAGATGCTCTTCGAGGACCAGTTGGCCGCGATGGAGAGCGACTCCAAGAAGTGGGGCACCCAGGGCGGTGACATCGACTTCGCGCTGCTGGTCGACGGCCTGGCTGCCGAGCGCGAGCAGGGCATCACGATCGACGTGGCCTACCGCTTCTTCTCGACCGACCGCCGCAAGTTCATCGTCGCCGACACTCCGGGCCACGAGCAGTACACCCGCAACATGATCACCGGCGCCTCGACCGCCGATGTGGCGGTGATCCTGATCGACGCGCGCAAGGGCGTGCTGACCCAGACCCGCCGCCACAGCTACCTGGTGAGCCTGATCGGCATCCGCAAGGTGGTGCTGGCCATCAACAAGATGGACCTGGTGGACTTCTCGGAAGACATCTTCCGCAAGATCGACGAGGAATACCGTGAGTTCGCCAAGCAGATCGGCCTGAACGACATCACCAGCATCCCGCTGTCCGGTCTGAAGGGCGACAACATGACCGAGCGCAGCCTGCACACGACCTGGTATCGCGGGCCGACGCTGATGGGCTTCCTCGAGACCTGCGAGATCGACGAGGCCCGCCTGCAGAAGCAGCCCTTCCGCATGCCGGTGCAGTGGGTCAACCGCCCCAACCTGGACTTCCGCGGCTTCTGCGGCTTCGTCGCCAGCGGCGTCGTCAAGCCCGGCGACCGGGTGCGCGCCCAGCCTTCGGGCCGCGAAAGCAAGGTGGCCCGCATCGTCTCGCTGGACGGTGACCTGCCCCAGGCCGTGGCCGGTCAGAGCATCACGCTGACGCTGGAAGACGAGATCGACATCTCCCGCGGCGACGTGATCTCGATCGCCGAGTCGCCCGCCGAGGTGGCCGACCAGTTCGAGGCCACCGTCGTCTGGATGACCGAAGAAGCCCTGCTGCCGGGCCGTCCCTACCTGCTGAAGATCGGCACCCAGCTGGTCACCGCGACGATCACCGAGCCCAAGTACAAGGTGAACGTCAACACGATGGAGCACCTGGCGGCCAAGCAGCTCGAAATGAACGAGATCGGCGTGGTCAACCTGGCGCTGGACCGTCCGATCGCCTTCGACCCCTACACCGACAACCGCGACACCGGCGGCTTCATCCTGATCAACCGCATGACCAACAACACGGTCGGCGCCGGGATGATGCACTTCGCGCTGCGCCGCTCGCACAACATCCACATGCAGCCGGTGGACGTGGACAAGGCCGCGCGCGCCAGCGCCAAGGGCCAGCGTCCGGCGGTGCTGTGGTTCACCGGTCTGTCCGGTGCCGGCAAGTCGACCATCGCCAACATCGTCGAGAAGAAGCTCTTCGCGATGGGCCGCCACACCTACCTGCTGGACGGCGACAACATCCGCCACGGTCTGAACAAGGACCTGGGCTTCACCGAGGCCGACCGGGTGGAGAACATCCGCCGCGTGGCCGAGGTGTCCAAGCTGATGGTGGATGCCGGCCTGATCGTGATGACCGCCTTCATCTCGCCCTTCCGCTCCGAGCGCGCGATGGCCCGCAGCCTGATGGGCGAAGGCGAGTTCATCGAGGTCTATGTGGACACCCCGCTGAACGTGGCCGAGGACCGCGACGTGAAGGGTCTGTACAAGAAGGCCCGCCGCGGCGAGATCGCCAACTTCACCGGCATCAGCTCGCCCTACGAGGCGCCGGAGCTGCCCGAGATCCGCGTGAACACGAGCAACTGCACGCCGGAAGAAGCAGCGGACAAGGTGATCGCCCGCATCCGCCAGCTCGGTCTGATCGACTGACAGCCGACCCCGGGGTCGCGTGTAGAGTCCAGGCTCTGCACATGACCCCGATCGACGATCTGCTCGACCAGCTGCAGCGGGACATCCCGCTGTACGGCCACCTCACCGCCGCCATCGGCTTCAAGCAAGCCCTGGTGGAGCGCCTCGGGGTGGCCACGGCCCACCCGGCGGTGCAAGCGCCGCTCCAGCTGCCCGGCATGGAGCGGCTGCGCCGCCTGCCTGTGCGGCCCCTGCGCGAGGTGGCCCAGGCCCATGGGCGCCACTGGCACCCGCTCTGGCCGGGGGGGCAGGTCCACGCCCTGCCCCGCCTGCAGGTGGTGGGCCCGCACGACGACCAGCCCCTGGAGGTCATCGACCGCGCCGGCTATCTCACCTGCCTGGACGAGGTGGACGTGCGCGGGCGCTCCGAGCTGCTGCTCTGGCGCGACCAGGTGCTGCATGACGTCGAAGGCGACGAAGCCCAGCGGGTGCGGGACCAGTTCATCTTCGACCCCCAGGTGCTGCATGCCGAAGCCGACCACTGGTGGGTGATGGACAGCGCCGAGCCCGCGCCGGTGATCGAGGAGGCCTTCTGGCTGGGGGGGCACCACGCCCACGACTTCGGTCATTGGCTGACCGAGTACCTGCCCAAGCTGGCCACCGCCCTGCGGGCCGGCTGGTCGGGTGGCATGCCGGTGCTGGTGGACGCCAGCGCCCCGGCCACGGTGCGCACCGCCCTGACCGCCCTGCTGCCCGCGGACACGCCGCTGCGGCTCATGTCTGCGCTGGAGCGCCTGCATGTCCGGCGGCTGTGGTGCGCCCCCAATGTCAGCTACCCCGGCTTCTGCCCTTTGCTGGCCAGCGATGACGCGGCTGCGCGCCTGTTGACCGCCCCGCTGCGCATGGCCACGCTGATCCAGACCATCGGCCCGCGGGCCCGGCAGGCGCTGGATCGCCCGACCGGTATCGAGCGTCTGTACCTGGCCCGCCGCCCCGAACGCCACAAGGCCATCGTGAACCACGCCGCGGTGGACGCCGTGCTGGCCGCCCATGGCTTCGTGCGGGTGCTGCCGGAAGAACACCCGTTCCTGGAACAGCTCAACCTGGTGCGCCAGGCCCGCTTCATCGTGGCCCCGGAGGGCTCGAACGCACTGCTGGGGGCCTTCGGCGGCCCGGGCAAGCAGATCGCCATCCTGACCTCGCCCTACACCCAGCCCCTGCTGGACCTGGGGGCCACGGCCGCCGTGCTGGGGCAGTCGCTGACCTTCCTGACCGGCCCCTGCGCGCAGGACAGCCCGCGCCACACCGAGCATCCCTTCTGGTGCTTCTGGAACGATTACCGGATCGACCCTGCCGGGCTGGACGCCTGGCTGGCGGACTGGTTGGCGACCGCGCCCGCGGCCGGCCCTGCGTAATAGGCCGGAAAGTAGCCCTCGGTGAACGCGGCGGACACCCCGGCCACCGCGCACAGCGCGGCGTAGCGTTCCGGGTCGTAGACCTGCTTGAGCCGGCGGAAGGCTTGCGCGCGCGGCCGCCAGCGCATCTTGGCCGCCGCCACGTTGTCGCCAGGCCGCACCCCGCCGCCCAGGTTGAGCCAGGGCACGCCGCGCCCGGCCAGATCCTGGATGCCGCCCAGCATCAGGGCCGCGGTGTGGGCCCGCCCCTCGGGCAGCGCGGCCTGGATCATGCCTTCCGCGCCCCAGGGGGTCCAGCCATACAGCGTGGCCGCCACCAGGCGTCCATCGGGTTCGGCCGTGCCCAGCAGGCCCGCGCCCGGCGCGGCCAGCAACGCAGCCAGGGCCGCCTCATTCCAGTAGGCCGCCCGACCGGCGCCCATGCGGTCCAGAAAGGGCCGGTGCTGGCTCTGCAGAAAATCGGTCAGCGCCGTGCGGTCGGTGACGAAGCGGTGGCCCTGCTCCTGCCAGCGCCGCCAGTCGCGGCGGCGGTCGGTGCCGGCATGGGCCAACACCCCCTCCAGGCCGCCTTGCAGGTCCAGGAAGTACAGCGTCTCCTCCCCGGCCACCGCCCCCTCCAGCGAAGGGTGGCCGAACGCCGGATGCTGGGCGATGTAGCCGCACACCGCCCCCTGGGCCCGGGCGAAGGCCGCCCAGTGCGACGCAAAGCCGGGCCAGGGGCCGTTGCTGGCGAAACCGGAGAAGCCCGTCGGCGTCACCCAGTCGACCGCCCCGGCATGCACGCGCACCGAGAAAGGACACACCACCCGCACGCTGGCGCGCTCGCCCACGTACAGCCAGGTGGGCCGGCCGGTGTTGCGTGCCACCGCATGGCAGCAGTCCCAACTGGCGTAGAAGCTGTGCGGCACGCCCTCCAGGGCCGCACGCCAGGCTGCCGGCTCGTCGGTGCCGATCAGCCGGTCGGTGGCGCTCACGCCATCGTGCCGGGGGCCCGGCCCAGGTAGCAGCCCAGCGGCCCCAGGCCTTGCGGATCGAAGCGCACCGCCAGGCCGGCGGCCTCGAAGGCAGCGACCATCTCCGGCGGCTCGAACAAGCCCAGCGGATAGTCCTCCTGCACATGCTCGATGCCGCTGGCGCGCCCGATCAGGTAGTGGTTGTGGAACACACCCAGCCGGCCGCGGCGCTCGCTGCGGTACATCCAGCAGACCTTGACGCCCTCGCCCTCCACCTGGGCCGTGCGCACATCGCCGTCCCAGAAGGTCTGCGGCGTGAAGAAGGGTTCCAGCACCAGCACCCCGCCCGGGTTCAGGTGGGCGGCCATGCAGCGCAATGCGGCCTGCAGCTCATCCACCGTGGACATGGCGGCGATGGAGCGGAACAGGCAGGTGATGACGTCGAAGCGCTGGCCCAGGGCGAAGTCGCACATCGAGGCCTCATGGAAGCGAAGTTGCGGGAACTTGGCTCGCGCCCGCGCCAGCATGCCGGGGCTCAGGTCCAGGCCCTGCACGTCGAAATGGGTCACCAGCGGCGCCAGATGCCCGCCGGTGCCACAGGCCACGTCCAACAGGGTGCGGGCCTGCGGGCACTCGCGCGCCACCACGCTGCGCACATAGTCGGCCTCGCGGTCGTACTGGCGGTAGCGGTGCAGCAGGTCGAAGACTTCGGCGCTGCGGGGGTCGTAAACAGGCATGGGCGCAAATTCCAAGGCTCGGTGGCGACAGGCCCGGATTGTCAGGCCGCTGCGGCAGCGGGGTGGTCCAGGCGCTGGATCAGCTGGGGCAGGAGGTCCAGGTCGATCTCGTAGTTGCCGAAGTACTCGCCCTCGCGCAGGGCCCGCGGCTGGCGACCCAGGCACAGGCACAGCCGCTGGCCCAGGGCCTGGGTGACCTGGGCATAGGACTCGTGGTGGGCCAGCTGCGGCCCGGCCAGCACGCCGATGCGCGTGCCCGGCCGGGCGAACAGGGTGTTGCTCAGGGCCGAGCCTTCCGGCGCCACGATCCACTCGGCCCCGCGCATCAGCGCCAGCTGTTCGGGAAAGGACAGGCCGTTGCAGTCCAGCACCGCAAAACCCTGGTCGCGGAACCAGGCTTCCACCGCGGGGCGGTTGAGCAGGCGGCGGTGCTGGGTGTCGGCCCGGCTCAGGTAGATCCGGCGGTGCGGGCTGTCGGGCAAGGCCGGCCAGCGCTCGGCCAGGCGGTGCAGGCAGGACGCCAGCCAGTCTCCGTCCATCACATGCCAGCCCACGCCGTCCTCGGCCCCGGGCGCCGGGCCGATGGGGTAGTACAGCGGTGAGGTCACCGCCCACAGCTCGTCCACCTGCAACGCCTGGCCGGGCTGCAGCACCCGCACCCGGTCCAGCCCGCCCAGGGCCAGCGCCAGCGAGGCCATGTGCTGCGCCGGCATCTGGGCGTCGACCAGCACCGTCACCGCCTCGAAGCCGGGCACGTCCAGGCAGGCCCAGAGCTTGGGGAACAGTTCCTCCAGCCAGTGCCCGTAGGCGAAGGAATGCAGGCCCAGCAACGACAGGGCCTGCGGCAGACGGTCCAGCCCCTCGCGGTCCGGCAGGGCCACCCGGCCGTCCCGGTGGGCCAGCACCGCGCCGTCGGTGCTCAGGTGGCAGGGCACGCGGGCGAGTTCATCGTCCTGGTGGTCCAGCAAGGCCACCTCGCCCACGCGGACCAGGTTGGACTTGCTGTGGACCACCGCACCGGGCAGGCGCACCAGGGCCATGCTGCGGCAGCGGTAGCGGCCCGCGGGCTGGTCCGGCGCCCCCACGGCGGGCAGAGGTGGCACCTCGACCTCCCGCCCCGCCGAGAACAGCGTTGCCGGCCAGCCCCGGGCCTGGGCGTGGGCCAGCAGGGGCTGCAGCGTGCACCAGCGGGCGCGCCAGGCACCGGGCTGGCCCAGGGCGGCCATCCAGGCCTCCACCAGGGCCTGCTCGCCCAGGGCGGCGGCCAGAGCGTCCTTGCCCGGCCGCAGGCCGTAGAACTGGGGCCGGGGCGCGAGCAGACCTTCGCGCAGCCGGGCCATGGGCAGCAGGGCCTCGGCCTGGGCGGCGCGCTCGGGCGGCCAAGGGTCGGGCCAGGATGGATGCATGCTCACGCCATGCGCGGCAGGCGGGTGGCCACCGCATCCCCGTGCCGCAGGCACCAGGCCAGTCGCCGGCCCAGGCGGTGTGCCTCCTCGGGCGTGATCTGCAGGCCCGAGGGCAGCTGGAGCAGGGTCTGGCCCAGGCGCTCGGTGACCGGCAGCACCGGCGGCCCGCCCGGGCGCGAGCGGTAGGGCTCGGCCTGGTGACAGCCCGGCCGGAAGTAGCGCCGGGCATAGACGTTTTCGGCCCGCAGCAGGCTCACCAGCTGATCCCGGTGCAAGGTGGCCGTGGGCAGCAGCTCCAGCACGATGTAATGGTGGCTGAAGGCCTGGCCCGGCTCGGGCTGCATCAACCGCAGGCCGGGTGCCTCGGCCAGCGCCGCGCCATAGGCCGCGTGCAGCTGCTGGTTGTGCACGCACAGGTCGTCGAAGTGATCCAGGTTGGCCAGACCCACCGCGGCACTGAACTCGTTCATCTTGGCGTTGGTGCCCACGCAGCGCACCTGGTCCTCGCCCGGAATGCCGAAATTGCGCATCAGGCGGATGCGCTCGGCCAGGGCCGCGTCACCGGTGGTGATGAGCCCGCCCTCCAGCGCGTTGAGCCCCTTGGTGGCGTGCAGGCTGAAGACCTCCACCGTGCCACGCGAGCCCAGCGGCCGGCCGGCGTGGCCGCAGCCCATGGCATGGGCCGCGTCCAGGATCAGCGGGATGCCGTGGCGCCGGGCGATGGCTTCCAGCGCCTCCACCGCGCAGGCACGGCCCCACAGGTGCACCGCCAGGATGGCGCCGGTGGCCGGGGTGATGCGACGCTCGACCTCGGCCGGGTCCAGGCCATGGTCGGCGTCGCACACATCGCCGAACACCGGCGTGAGCCCCAGCCACTGCACCGCATGGGCGGTGCCGATGAAGGTGAAGGCCGGCAGCAGCACCTCGCCCTGCACGCCCAGCGCGCGCAGCGCCACCTCCAGGCCCAGGGTGGCGTTGTTGACGGCGATGCAGTGCGGCACCTGCAGGCGCTCGCCGCAGCGACGCTCCAGTTCCTGCACCAGCGGGCCGTCGTTGGTGAGCCAGCGCCGGTCCAGCGCGCTCTGGATGCGGGCATGCACCTCGGCATCGGGCGCCATGCTGGGTCGGCCGACGTAAAGCATGCGGTCGAACAGCGGCGGCCCCCCGAGCAGGGCCAGATCTTCCAGCCGGGCGGGCTCGGCCGGCACCGGAGTCGATGCGGGAGGGCTGGGCATGGGCATCAGGCGGCAGCCTCCTGCCGGGCCAGCAACTGGCGGGCCGACTGCAGCGCCCCGCTGGCCTGCAGCTCGGCCCACTCGGGGGCCGCCAGCTGCTGCAGCGCGAACTCGGCCTGCAGGGCGGCCTCGCCCTCCAGCGCCGCCCAGCGCCGCCAGTGCCAGGCCGTGCCGGGCGGAAAGCGCTCCGGGTAGGCCGCGAACAGCGCCCGGATGTTGGCCACCTTGCGGGCAAAGCGCGGGCCGTGGCTGAACGGCAGGTGGGCCGTGACGATGTCCTGCGAGACCGCCCGCGAAAAAGGCAGGCCGGGCTGTCCTTGAGCGTCGTGGCAGCCCACGGCCAGGCTGCCCAGGTGGCGCGGGCGCACCGCGATCTTGGGCACCGGCACGCCGGTGATCCAGGGCGTGAGCGGATGGGTTTCCAGGTGCTGGCGGAATTCGGGAATGGGGCGGGCGAACAGCCACAGCCGCTCGTACACCGCCGGCGTGGGCGGCCAGGGCACCTCCAAACCGCCCGGGCCCAGCGCCACGTTGTAGCGTGGCACCTGGATCAGGTCCAGGGTCTCGTCCTGCCACTGCGCGCTGTCGCGCAGCCGGCCGGTGGCGGGCAGCCAGAACTCGTCGGCGTCCAGGTGCAGCACCCAGTCGGCCCGGGTGGCCTCGGCAATCTCGCGCTCGCGGGCATGCCAGACCGCAGGCTGGGTCTTCTCGTCCTCGCCCACCGGCACCAAGCGCAGACGCGGCCCCTGGTGGGCCTGCGCCCAGTCCAGGCTGCCGTCGGTGGAACCGGCATCGCGCACCACCACCTCGTCCACCCCGATGCCGTACAGGTGGCGCACGCAGTCGGGCAACAGGTCCCGCTCGTCCATCACGCCCACCACCGCCACAATCTTCATGTCGTCCCGATGCCTTCCCGGCCAACCGGCCGTCTGCGCATAGTGTAGGGGCCGCCCTGTCGACGGACCGTGGCATCCTGCGCACATCCCCCACCTCTTGTTCACGCCCGCCATGCCCGCTCCCGCCGCCGCCCAGCGCCCCCGTACGGTGGCGGTGATGCAGCCCTACTTCTTTCCCTACGCGGGCTATTTCCGCCTGCTGGCGCAGGCCGACGTGTTCGTGCTGTTCGACTGCGTGCAGCACCGCGCCCGCGGGCGCGTCCACCGCACCGAGGTGCCGGCCCCGGCGGGCGGACTGGAGTGGCTGACCCTGCCGCTGGCGCCGGCCGCACGCGAGACCCGCATCCAGGACCTGCGCTTGGCCGATCAGGCCGACACCCTGTGGGCGGAGCGTCTGGCACGCCACGCTGGCTGGGCCAAGGCCCGGGGCGAGGCCGCCGAGGCGGTGCGCGCCTTCCTGCAGCGCCCGCTGGAGGGCGCCCTGGTGGACCACCTGGAGGCCAGCCTGCGGCTGGTGGCGGGGCTGCTGGGCCTGCCGGCCACGCTGGTGCGCAGCTCCAGCCTGGCCATCGACCCGGCGCTCAAGGGCCAGGACCGGGTGCTGGCCATCGTCCAGGCCCTGGGCGGGCAGCGCTACCTGAACCCGCCGGGGGGCCGGGCGCTCTACGAGAACGAGGCCTTTGCGCGGCAGGGGCTCACGCTGGACTTTCTGCCGGACTACAGCGGCCCGCACCGCTGCCTGCTGCCCGCGCTGCTCGAAGCGCCGTCGCTGGCGGCCCTGCGCGCGGACGTGCACGCGCTGGACTGAGCGCTCGTCACAGAGCCGGCCGTCGGGCAGCGGCCTGCAGGATCCTCAGCTGACCGGCCGTCGGGCAGCGGCCTGCAGAATCCTCAGATGGCCGGCCGCCAGGCAGCGGCCTGCAGAATCCTCAGGTGGCCGGCCGCCAGGCAGCGGCCTGCAGAATCCTCAGGTGGCCGGCCGCCAGGCAGCGGCCTGCCAGTCGGCCCACAACGCCGCCACCTCGTCCGGCAGTGCGGCCTGGGCGTCGGTGGCCAGGTTCTGGTGCACCCGGCCCGGCCGGACCTGGGCCAGGGCCTGGGTCCACTGGGCTTCATCGGCCTGCAGACCCAGGACGGCCAGCACCGGCGCCAAGGTCGCGCGCGGCGCGGCCAGCAGGTCACTGTGCAGGATGACCGGCACGTCGGCCCGGTCCCGCCAGGGGGCCAGCGCCCGGTGGTGGGCTGCCCACAGGGCCAGGCCGTGGCGCAGGCTGCTGTAGCCGCCACGGGCCCGCAGCGAGCGGGCGACCGCCAGTGGGTGGCGCAGCACGATCAGACCCTGCAGCGCCGGGCACTGGGCCTGCCAGAAGCCGGCGGTGTAGCACAGGCGCGGGTCCTTGAAGGCCGCCAGCACGGCGCCTTCGGGCCGCGAGCGCCACAGGCCGCGCAGCCACAGCCGGGCCTGGGCCTGCCAGGCCGCGTCGTCGGCCAAGGCGGTGATGCGGGCCAGGTCGGGCGCGGTGTCGTCCCAGGCGGAGCCGGCCCGCTCGAGCAGGGCCTCGTCCAGGCCCATCAGGGCCGGATGCTCGAAGAAGCCCTCGGGGTTGTCGGGCTGCGGGCCCAGCAGCTCGTCCGCCGGCCCCAGCCAGACGCCCAGGGCCTGCAGCATGCCGGCCAGCAGCGAGGTGCCCGAGCGGTGCATGCCCAGCAGCGCCAGCCAGCGCGCCTGCGGCGGCAGCCCCTCGGCCAGTGCAGCCTGCACCGGTGCAGCCGCCAGCAGCGCAGGCTGGCGGGCACAGGCGGCCATGGCCAGCACATGGCCCGCCAGGGTGGCGTCGACCGGCAGGTCTGACAGGTCCTGGGCCGACAGGTCGGGGGCCACCGGGGGTTCGGGGGCGGCCGCCGGGGCCGGCGTGGGCTCCGGCTCGGCCCCCGCGGGCCAGGCCTGCCGCCCCTCCTCCCGCCCGTGGCGCAGGTAGTGGAAGAAGGGGTTCATGCCCGCCTCGCGCACGTCGGCGTGCCAGGTCAGGTAAGCCCGGGTGCTGAAGGCGGGGCTGGGGTCCAGCCCCTGCTCGGCGCCGCGGGTGAGGTAGTGGATGACCGGGTCGAGGCCCTGCTCCTCGGCAGGCAGCTGGGCGCGGTAGAAGGCGGTGTCCAGATGGTCGCGCAACAGCTCCACCATGAGCGGGTCGGCATGGGCGGATGACGCGGCCCCCGGGGACGGTTCAGGCGCCACCGGCGGCACAGGCTCTGCGACAGCCACCGGTGGGGCGACCACGGCCTCACCCGCATCGCCGCCCAGGGCGCGCAGATCGCCCAGCCGCAGCCAGTCCATGGCGGAGGCCAGCGCAAAGCCCTTCTTGCGGGCCGCCGCCTGCACACGCTGCCAATCGCCGTGCAACGTGGCGACATCCGGCACCGGCGAGCCGGCAAGCTCGGTGGGCGGCACGGGCCAGTCCAGGCCCCAGCGCTGGCGCAGCTGCCGGCGGTCTGCCGCATAGGTCCGGGCTACATGGGCGGCCAGCTCCGGCCCCACCCGCATCGCGCCGCGGAAGCCCGGCCGCAGCTTGGACAGCTCCATCAGCTCGCCCACCATGGCCGCCGCGTCCGTCGCGGGCAGCAGGGTGTTGAGCAGGCGCTTGATGAACAGCAGGTTGCCACTGATCGAGGGGTTGTTCTCGTAAGGCTTGCGCACGAAGCGGCCCAGATCGCCGCCCAGCCCCACCTGGGCGGCGAAGTCCAGCAGCATGTCCCCGCCCACCAGGCTGCGGCGATCGTACAGGCGCAGCGTCAGCTGGCCATGGCCGAAGACCTGGCCCCAGGTGTCGGCCACCTCGCTCAGGGGCTTGTGGGTGAAGTGGCAGAAGCTGGCGAAGCTGCAGGACAGGGCCGAGGCCTGGACGTTCTGCTGGTACCAGCTGGCCAGGTAGGCCAGGTGTTCGCGCAGGTAGAGCACGATGCGCACCGAATGCCCCTGCAGCAGCCGCGCCAGGTTGCGCGCCCCGCGCAGGCCCTGGGCGTGGAAGTCCTCGGAAGACAGCCAGACCCGTGGCAGGCCCTGCATCTCGGCCAGCAGGGCCTGGGCCACCGGGCTGGCGGTGGGATCGGCGTCGGCCTCGGGGCTGCCCAGCCAGGCCGACAGCCCGTGGTGGGCGGCACCTTCCCGCCCGGCGCGGGGGTAGCAGATGCCCTCGGCCCGCAGCGCATCGGTGTTCAGGGCCAGGAAGTCCTGGAGCGAGGAGGTGCCGGTCTTGTTCAGACCGATGTGGACGACGACGTCGGACATGCGGGAGCGGTCGCGTGAGAAGGTGTCGGTCAGCAAAGAGGCCGCGAAGAGGCCGGGCCGCAGGCATCATAGGCGAGCGCCGCCGTGGCCTGCCCTGCGCAAGCCCGTTGCTAGACTGCCCGCACCATGATCCTCTCGTTCAACCGCCAGTTCGCCTTTGTCCATGTGCACAAGTGCGCGGGCACGAGCATCGAGGTGGCCTTGGCCGCCCATCTGGCGCCCAACGACCTGGTGCTGGGCTCGACCCCGGGCGGCGAGCGGCTGCAGTCGGTGTTCAAGCAGGTGATCGGGCTGGACAAGCACGCCAGCGCGGCCCAGGCCCGCCAGTGGCTGGGGCCGCCGCGCTGGGCCCACTGGTACACCTTCGCCTTCGTGCGCCACCCGCTGGAGCGGCTGCGCTCGCTCTACACCTTTGCCCGCGGCTTGGCCGAGGCCCAGCCCATGGACGAGGCCGAGCGCCGCGTCTGGGAGGACGAGGCCCGCTGGCCCAACCGCCTGCCCTACCACTACGCCGCGGTGCGCGCGGCGGTGCAGAGCGAGACCTTCGACGCCTTCCTGTGCCACCCGCTGACCTGGCGCGACGCCGGTGCGCAGCCGATGTGGCGCAGCCTGTGCGACGAGCGCCAGCAGTTGCTGGTGGATTTCGTCGGCCATGTGGAGACGGCCGAGGACGACTGGGCCCAGGTGCAGCAGCGGCTGGCACTGGAGGCCCCGCTGGGCATGCACAACCGCAGCCGGCACAACACCGAGCTCACGCTGTCGGACGCGGCCTGGGCCCAGGTGCGGGCCCACTGCCTCATCGACTTCCAGCTGTTCGGCTACCCGGTGCCTGCCGCGCTGGCCAGCGAGCCCTGGCCGGCCCCGCCGCCCGAGAACGACGACGCGGCCGGGTGAGCCCGCCGGGCCAGCCAGCGCCCCAGACGTTCCTCGACCTCGGGCCGGTCCGATTGCATCCAGGCGGCCAGACGGCGCTGCAGCTGCACCAGCGGATCGTCCGAAGGCGTGGCCGGCGGTGTGGCGGTCGGATCGACCAGCACCCGCAGGGCTTGGGCCCACCCCTCCGGGCTGCCGGTCGGCCAGCGCCCTTCGTGCAGCAGGTGGAACGCCGCCAGCACGCAGCGCTGCCAGGCCGGCAGCGGCGCACGGCGCAGGGCCTGCCAGTCCTGGGCCGACAGGCGCAGCTTCAGCGAATAGCTGAAGCGCCCGGCACCGGCCAGGCGCAGCAGCACCAGTCGCTGGATCAGCGGCATCCAGGGCGCCGCGGCGGTCGGGTCCTGCAGCGGCTCGGGGCGCGGCAGCGCCAGACGGACCGGCTCGCCGGCCCCGGCGCCCAGGCTGCACAGCCAGGCCCCGGTCAGCACATCGCTGCGCAGCACCTCGGCGGCGTCCAGCGCCGGGCGGCCGGACAGGGCCTGGGCCAGGGTCCACAGCCCCGGGTCGGGCGCCCCGTCGGCCACCTGGCCCAGCAGGGCCAGCCAGCCGGCCGGGGCCGCCTCGGCACTGCGCGGGGCGGCCAGCGGCGGCAGCGGGCCCGTCAGCCGCAAGACGGGCGCCGCGTCCCGCCCCGCCAGCACCGCGCCGGCCTGCAGCCGCTGCGGCCAGTCCAGGCGGCCCGTGCGGGCCAGGTCGCGCAGCGTGGCCCCGGCATCGCGCCACAGGGGCTGGCCGCGGTGGGCGCGCAGGTAGTCCAGCGTGGCCGGCGCGGCCAGGGCCGCCAGCCGGTCCTGCAGCTGCGCCAGGGCCTGGGCCCGCCGGTCTTCGGTGAGCGCGGGAAAGAGGCGGGCAGCCAGCCCGGCCAGCGGTGCGGTGTCCAGATAGACCAGCCCCTCCCATCCGGCCACCCGGCCATCGGGCGCCCGGCCATGCACCGCCGGGCCGGCCAGCGGCACATGGTGCAGCACCGCCACACGGGGCGCCAGAAAGGCCTGGCCGAAGCGGCCGGGGCGGCGGGCCAGCACGGTCAACTCGCCCGGGATGCGGCCCAGCAGCTGCAAGCCGTGCAGGGCGCTGCCCTCGGTGAACACCAGCCGAGCATGCGAAAGGTAGGTGGCCAGCTGCTCGGCCAGCGGATGCTGCTCGGGCCGGTAGATGCGTGCGCCCAGGGCGGCGAAGAAGTCCTCCAGCGCGGCCTCGCCGACCAGGCCCTCGCCCACCCCGGCCCGGCTGACGAACAGCACGTCGCCGGCCGGCATGGCGGGCAACGTCGCCTGCCGCTCGACCAGCCGCGCCAGGTAGTCGGCCGCGGGCGGCGGGCCGCCCAGGCATTCGGCCTGCGGCGCCACCCACAGCGTGGCCACGCGGGTCGGGCGGTCCAGTACCCGCACACGCCCGGCCACGCCCAGATGTTCGAAGGCGGCCTGGATGAAGCCGGGCAGCGACTCGTCGCCCTGCCCCGGCCGCGTGACGTAGAGGATGGGCAGATCGGGCCGGGCCTGGGCGGCCGGCAGCAGGCGGTGGATGAACTCGGCCAGGAAGTGCCCGAAGTGGTTCACCAGGCAGCCGCCCCACAGGGCTTCACCGTCCAGGCGATCGATGGGCTCGCCTTCGCCCGGGGGCTGCGGGCAGACGTCCACCGGCGCGGTGCCACGCCAGTGGCGGGCCCGGCCCTGCCGGTCGAAGTCCGGGTAGAGCGGCCCGGCCTGGTGCACCGGCCCGCCGTGGAAGGCCGCGAACAGGGCCTGCACCGGCGCCACGAGGATGTCGGTGTAGGCCTGCAGCATCACCGGGTTCAGACGCCGAGGAACTCGGTCAGCATGCGCTCGACGCCGCTCTGCCAGGGCGGCAGGTGCAGGCCGAAGGCCTCGCGCAGGCGGGTGGTGTCCAAGCGCGAGTTGAGCGGGCGCTGGGCCGGCGTGGGGTAGGCGCTGGTGGGAATGGCCTCCACCGCCTGCACCTTCAGGTCCTGGCCGTGGCGCCGGGCCCAGGCGATCACATGCTCGGCATAGCCGTGCCAGCTGGTCTGGCCATCGGCCGCCAGGTGGTACAGGCCGGCCAGCTCGGGCCGCTGGGCCAGGGCGCGCAACGCATGGGCGGTGACGTCGGCGATCAGATCAGCCCCGGTGGGGGCGCCGATCTGGTCGGCGATGACGCGCAGCTGCTCGCGCTCGCCGGCCAGGCGCAGCATGGTCTTGGCGAAGTTGCCACCGCGCGCGGCGTAAACCCAGCTGGTGCGGAAGATCAGGTGACGGCAGCCGCTGGCCTGGATGGCCTCTTCGCCCGCCAGCTTGCTGCGGCCGTAGACCGACAGCGGGCCGGTGGGCGCGGTCTCGTCGCGCGGCTGCTCGCCGCTGCCGTCGAAGACGTAGTCGGTGCTGTAGTGGACCAGGGTGGCGCCCAGCTCGGCCGCCAATTGGGCCAGCGTGGCCGGGGCGCGGGCGTTGAGCAGCTCGGCCAGGGCCGGCTCGCTCTCGGCCTTGTCCACCGCGGTGTGGGCGGCGGCATTGACGATGATGTCCGGGCGCAGCATGCGCACGCTGCCGGCCAGCTCGCCCGGGTGGGTCAGGTCGCCGCACAGGCCGTCGTGCTCGCGCCCCAGGGCGATGACGCGGCCCAGCGGGGCCAGGGCGCGGCGCAGCTCCCAGCCAACCTGGCCGTTGGGGCCGAGCAGAAGGATCTTGGGCAGGGTCATCTCAGCGCGCTCCGTAGTTGGTGCCAACCCAGTCCTTGTAGGCCCCGCTCTGCACGTCGGCCACCCAGTCCGGGTGGTCCAGGTACCACTGCACCGTCTTGCGGATGCCGGTCTCGAAGGTCTCGGCCGGGCGCCAGCCCAGCTCGCGCTCGATCTTGCGCGCGTCGATGGCGTAGCGCCGGTCGTGGCCCGGGCGGTCGGTGACGTAGGTGATCAGGCGGCTGTAGGGGCCCGCCGGGTCCGGGCGCAGCTCGTCGAGCAGCGCGCACACCGTCTGGACGATGTCCAGGTTGGCCTTCTCGTTCCAGCCGCCGATGTTGTAGGTCTCGCCCAGGCGGCCACCGGCCAGCACGGCGCGGATGCCGCTGCAGTGGTCCTTCACGTACAGCCAGTCGCGGATCTGCTGGCCGTCGCCATAGACCGGCAGGGGCTTGCCGGCCAGGGCATTGACGATCATCAGCGGGATGAGCTTCTCGGGGAAGTGATAGGGCCCGTAGTTGTTGCTGCAGTTGGTGGTGAGCACCGGCAGGCCGTAGGTGTGGTGCCAGGCGCGCACCAGGTGGTCGCTGGCGGCCTTGCTGGCCGAGTACGGGCTGTTGGGCTCGTAGGGGTGGGTCTCGGCAAAGGGCGGGTCGCTGGGCTTCAGGCTGCCGTAGACCTCGTCGGTGCTGACGTGGTGGAAGCGGAAAGCGGCCTTGGCCTCGCCTTCGAGCGCGCCCCAGTAGGCCCGCGCCGCTTCCAGCAGCGTGAAGGTGCCTTCGACGTTGGTCTTCATGAAGGCGCCGGGGCCGTGGATGGAGCGGTCCACATGGCTTTCCGCGGCGAAGTGGACGATGGCGCGCGGGCGGTGGGTGGCCAGCAGTTGGTCCACCCGGGCGCGGTCGCCGATGTCGCCGTGCACGAAGTGGTGGCGTGCGTCGCCGTCCAGCGAGGCCAGGTTGGCGCAGTTGCCGGCGTAGGTCAGCGCGTCCAGGTTCACCACCGGCTCGGCTGCGGGGTCCGCCAGCCAGTCCAGCACGAAGTTGCTGCCGATGAAGCCGGCACCGCCGGTCACGAGAATCGTCATGGGTTCAAGTCCGGATCAGGTTCAGAGGTCACGAAGATCGCGCAGAGCGCCGGCAGCGGCGTCCTTGGCCGAGAGCTGCGGGGCCATGCCGATGTCGGGCCAGGCGATCGCCAGGTCCGGGTCGTCCCAGCGCAGCGCGCCTTCGGCCTGCGGGGCGTAGTAGTCGGTGGTCTTGTAGAGGAAGTCCGCGCTGTCGCTGAGCACCAGAAAGCCGTGTGCCAGGCCCGGCGGGATCCAGAACTGGCGGTGGTTGTCCGCGCTCAGCTCCACCCCCACCCAGCGGCCGAAGCTGGGGCTGTCCTCTCGGATGTCCACCGCAACGTCGAACACCGCGCCGGCCGTCACCCGCACCAGTTTGCCCTGGGCATGCGGGGCCTTCTGGAAGTGCAGCCCGCGCAGCACGCCCTTGGCCGAGCGCGAGTGGTTGTCCTGCACGAAGCTCACGGCGTGGCCCACCAGCGCGTTGAAGGCCTGGGCGTTGAAGCTTTCCATGAAGAAGCCGCGCGCATCGCCGAAGACCTGGGGCTCCAGGATCAGCACGCCTTCGATGTCCGTCTGGATCGCCTTCATGCTCAGAACACCTTGTCCTTGAGGATCTGCTGCAGGTACTTGCCGTAGCCGCTCTTGGCCAGCGGTGCGGCCAGCGCCGCGAGCTGCTCGTCGCTGATCCAGCCGTTGCGCCAGCAGATCTCCTCGGGGCAGCAGGCTTTCAGGCCCTGGCGCCGCTCCAGGGTCTGCACGAAGGCGCTGGCTTCGAGCAGGCTGTCGTGGGTGCCGGTGTCCAGCCAGGCGTCACCGCGGCCGAACTTCTGCACGTCCAGTTGTCCGGCCTCCAGGTAGCGCCGGTTCAGGTCGGTGATCTCCAGCTCGCCGCGCGCGCTGGGCCGAATGGCCTTGGCGTGGGCCACGACCTGTTCG
>NZ_JAMXMC010000007.1 GCF_024055665.1 Ideonella oryzae
GCCGCATACCGCCAGCCAGGTATGCCGAGCAACTGCGTCAGCAGGCAGGCGACGCCGCTCGTCACGAGATCCCTGCCCAGATCCATTAACCTTCAACCCCAGGACCCCAACCGAATCACTGGTGCGGCTGAAGGGGGCAGGTCAGAATGGCGGACCCCTTGCTACTTCACATTGGTACGGCCTGGGGGGGGCAGGTCACTGGGCCCCGCATGAAAAAGCCCGTCGCGGTCATGAAACCGGGACGGGCTGTGTTCGGCAGCACCTGCGGGGCGGGCCATGCCCGCGCGCTGGGGCGTTCAGATCTGGAAGTCGTAATCGACGATCAATGGCGCGTGGTCGCTGAATTTCTGGTCTTTGTAGATGGCCGCCTGACGAGCCTGCTCGGCCAAGGCCGGCGTGGCCAGGTGGTAGTCAATGCGACAAAAAACCTGCATTATTCCAAGTCCGTAGCAATCAGGTTGCGTCGCTAATGTCATTGATGGGCATCGCTCTGACGGTGAAGCGCACATAGGAAGGACGCCTCAAACGCCGTTAGATTGAGCGCCACCAAGTCGCGCGTTCGGCGTCTGCAATCGACATCTGGGTACTATTGTCCCGCCGGCCTTCATTGAGTGAGTGCATGATCTGAAGGCCTGGTGCTGAGGTGTTGTCATAGACCTGATAGACCACGCCGTCTGGCGTTCTCTCAAAGCGTGCGACTGGCTGGGCGAAGTTCGCCATCTCTGGGATCTCAAGCTTCAGGGTATTGAGGCCGCCTCTAGCGTGTGCAAAGCGAATGCCATGGCGCTCCCCTGTATGAGCGCTCTGCACTTCAGCTACGCCATCGAAGAAGGTGTGGGCGACACGCAAGGGAATCTGGGTTTGAGTGGGTCGAGTAGACTGATTGGCCTTCCTTAGCCGCATCAGAAGCACGGTTCCTGCAGGCGCAACAGGTGGCATAGCGGCGCCACCCGCACCCGCAGGGCCCCCCTCCCGACCCGCTGCTGCCTCGCCACGGTGGGCACCAGGTACCGGTGGAGGTAGCACCCGACGAGACCCGAATAGTGGTTGCCTACCTTGAAGACCACGACCAGCGCCATTGCCTCTAGGCCTGTCCGCCTGTGCCCGCGCCTCCTCGACAACGTAGCCATCAAGGACAAGCCGCTCGAGCAGTTCTCCGTCAAGTCGGATTGCTAACCTACTCTCGGTGTCCTTCCACGACTCAAGTGCATGTAGCGCTTGGCCAATCACCGGGGCATCTACCGGAACGTCCACCTGCAGTCCTGCCTCGACGTTCACATACAAGCCGGAACGAGTGAGATTGTTGGAGCCAACAATCAAACGAGCCTCCTCCTCATTCCTGAACAGGTACAGCTTGGGGTGAAAGACTCCCGACGCCTCATTGTGATACACGAAGGTCTCAATGCGTCCGTAAGCACCCAGGTCAAGAAGCGCCCGAAGACCCTCCATGGTGGTGTTTTGGATGTCGATTCCAACCACCACAGATAGCTGTCCACCGCGCTGCAGAAAGTTCGCGAAATGGGCGGACAAGTGAGCCATCCCTGAGGCTCGGACCCAGGCCACTGCAATGTCGAGTGAATCCCAGTAAGGATCCACGCCATTGACCTGATCAACATGCCGCAGGAACGCTGTCCCAAAGCGGGTGGCGAGGGGTTGGTTGTAGAACACGAGAGACCTCCGCTGTTTTGAGTGCGTTTATCTCTCCAATGCTACATGCCGGGCTGATGCAGACTGGGGCTTGAGCTGGACCTGACCTGGTTCGGCGGGTCGAAGTCACGCACCAACCAGGCAGGACTCAGTCTGTGGACGCGGAGTAAGCAGGCAAAGGCACCACCCCATCTGGAAAGTTGGACATCAACTCTTGGTAGGCCCGAACCTTTGGCCCCTTGGTCTTGACCGCTGGCGGCTTCGCGAAGATGAGGATGTACTCGTGGACGTTCTTGAAGAGAAAATTCGGCGGATAGGGGTAGCTTCCGAAGATGGGGCGCTGTCCATTTGCCGATCCCCACCTGCCGCCGGTTCCATCTTTGTTCCAGATGATCTCATTGACCATTACAAACCCGATTTGACGCAGCAACACTGCGAAGTCTGTGGCGAGAGGGAACGTGAGCAATCCGTGGTCGGTGTGCTGGTTGACGTTGGCCGTGACGATGCACAGCTTTCGGCCGGGCTTCAAGACCCGAAAGCACTCTTCAAAGACTGGACGGATAGACTCAAGGAAGTCACCGTATCCTTCGATTGCTCCAAGATTTGAGGCGCCGTCGCCATAGTCCGCCTTGTTCCAATAGGGCGGGCTCGTGACTACAAGTCCGACGCTGCCCGTGTCCACGAAGTGCAGATTCCGACTGTCGCCGTTAACGACGAGAAGCGGATCCGAGTGCTTCGAATCGTGTCCCTTGAGCTTTTTGCACTCTTGTTCGATGGTGCGGACGTAGGTTGGATTCTGGTCCACACAGATGGCGCGCCGACCCAAAGGAATCGCTGCCCGAGCGGTCGTTCCAGTGCCAGCAAACGGATCAAGAACAGTCTCACCGTGGAAGCTGAAGAGCTTGGTCAGTCGATGCGGGATCTCCAATGGGAAGACCGCCGGATGAAGATCGTGGGAAGTGTTCGCGATGGCCCAGACTGTCTTTGTGTACTCCCGCCACTCCTCCTTCGTAAGCTTGCTTCTCTCTTTGTCTTCAGGAGTAGGTGTACTCATCGCTTGTTCTTTCCTCAGCAGTAAGGGACTCGCAACGGCCCTCGTTCCATTCCGGCATCTTTGCAGCGGTCACGCCGCTCGTGAAAGTGAGCAAACTCTGGATGAAGCGGGGATCCAGGTCTAGCGCCTCGACGATCAATGCATCGAGAGCGTCCCGCGTCGAGTGAGCGCTATTGGTGGAGTACGCCAACGATGTGCGACCACGATTCACGCTGATAACTGGATTGCGCTGCGCCATGGCCCAGATAGCCTCACCCAGCTGTGCCAACGTCCCATCAACCGAGTGAGAACCGAATAGGCGCCCAATCGGCAACGTCCAGAGACTACCCCGCGAGACATGAAATCCGTCGCCGTTTACATGCCACCACCAGAACGCAAATCGACTAACAAGAAGGGCGTACACCCTTGCTGCATCCTCCCTTGACGCACAGTAAAGCGCATGCAGCGGGTGCTCAGACAGGGTGCCGGCGCTTTGTTCCCACTCTGGAGCACCGAGCATCACATTAAGAAAGTTGTAGGCAGTGGCTCCTACATAGACTGTCCGTTCGTCCCCTTGGAGCGTCTCATGCAGAGTGGCACGCCCGAAACCTCGGACAGCGTGCTCCAAGACTCGAGTGATTTGGTGGGCCTGCTGGAAGGCGACTGCCTCGAGGGTTCCGTTAACCTTTGGGACCCCTCGAGTGATGTCTGTGTCGACGGGTGTAAAGGCTATCGATTCCAACATCTGCGCGCGACTGTCTGCCCGCCATTTCCTGAGCGGTCCAGAAGCAATCATTGAGCGGGTCTCTGCTTCTTGCCGAGTCCAAATGACAATGGCGTTCCGAGTCTTGACGTCCTCTCCAAAAAGGGCGTGGGGCTCTCTGTCAAAGAACGCAAAGCGCCATTGCCCAGCCGTCCTGGCTATAAGTGACCGAAGTGCCACAAACTGCTTCCCAGTGCTGCATCCAACAGAAAGCGGAAGCACCATAGCGCCGCCATGCGAGGCGGGTGAGCTCAGCCGAATCATCTGCTCAACAAAGAGCGGATACATATCGGCTGTCACACGGGGCGCAGCTCTGATGGTCTCAAACCTTGCAGCCAGCTCAAGAAGGTCTCTTCCTTCACCAATCTCGGCATAAGGCGGATTGCCGATGACCAGGTCAGCACCCTCGCCGATCTCCGGAAACAATTCGCTGAATGGCAGCGAGTTGCCCGCCGGCAAACGGGTCAAGCACCTGACCTCAGGCAAGACCCCACCTACAAGCGATTGAACGGCCTCGCGTCGAACAGCTAGGCCAGGAGCGATGGTGGGAACGCGCAGCCCGGGGTCCAGCGCCAGCGAATCTTGATGGGCAAGATTGAGGCGCAGCAAGTGCCAAGCACAAATCGGCGGGAGGCCTCGTTGCCTGATGTCTGCCGCGCACTCCGTCCACAGCACAAACGCCGATGCATTCACCACCCAGGAGTCAATATCGGCACCAAAAATTCGGGAGGTCGCCAAGTCAAGGCTTCCCGCACCGTCACTACTCGTCGAATTCGCGGCCTTCAGGTATGAGCGGAGAAAGACGCCAGTGCCGCAAGCTGGATCAAAAGCGGTGTAGCCCCGGCGACGAGCTTCGAGTCCTTGGAGCGAATTTCGAACCATGAAGTCAGCGACGTCGCGCGGGGTGTAGAAGACACCTTCTTCCTTCTTTTTCTGGCGTGCCTCTATGGTCTCCGGCTTATGTCGGACACTCAGTCTGCTCGCCTGACCGTGTGGGTCCAGCACATAGGGCAGGAGTTCTGAATATGCTTGAGCATCGGCGCGCGCGCGGAGGCATCGCTCCACTTCGGCCAAGACGGCGGGTCTAACCACCGCGCTGAGTCGTTTAGCCGTCGTAGACCCGAGGAACCAGTCTTCCGCACTGCGCAGGTCGACTTCTGCAGAGATAGCTTCGGAGGCCACGCCTACGACCCAGATGGCAACTAGTTGCCAAGCAGCCAACTCATCGGTAGGCCGACTACCTGCAGTCTTATAAGTTCGGGCTCGAACTGAATAGAGGTTGTCCCAAAGTGTCGTCGCAACGTCGGACTTCAGTTCAGGACGGAGGAGCCCAACTGCGCGGCGCAGATCTGCTCCGTAGTGCTCTGCAACTGTTGAAAGGACATGACGCCGGCGAGGCGTCGCAAGACATGGTTTGGTCAAAGAGTGCCCCGAACGAAGAAGCGGAAGTCCCTAGCGGGACTCTGCCAAGAGAGGCCACTGCTCGTTGATGTACCGCTCTGCGGCATCGCGAATGACCCACGCCACAGAGACCTTCTTCTGTCGCGCGATGTCCTGAAGCGTGGAGTAAACCTCAGGGGGTAGGCTCGCCGTTGCCCTAGCGGCGCGTGGCTTACCAGATGGCTTGCGGCCTCGCTTGGATGGCATCTCCAGTGCCCCTGCTGAATTTGATGCAGCACTTTACATCACATTGCATCCCAAAGCTGTGCGGGTCAACCGCACAGTGGACGCAGATTGCATGTGCCATTTGGTGGGCCGTGGCATCGGCATCAGCTAGTGCCGACGCGCCCTCACAGGTCGAAGTCGTAATCGACGATCAACGGCGCGTGGTCGCTGAATTTCTGGTCCTTGTAGATGGCCGCCTGACGGGCCTGCTCGGCCAAGGCCGGCGTGGCCAGGTGGTAGTCCAGGCGCCAGCCCACGTTCTTCGCATAGGCCTGGCCGCGGTTGCTCCACCAAGTGTAGGCCTCGCCGGTGGTCTCCGGGTGCAGGCGGCGGTAGACGTCCACCACCCCGGCCTCGTCCAGCAAGCGGGTCATCCAGGCCCGCTCCTCGGGCAGGAAACCGCTGTTCTTCTGGTTGCCCTTCCAGTTCTTGAGGTCGATTTCCTTGTGGGCGATGTTCACATCGCCGACCAGGATGAACTCGCGCGTGCCCTTGAGGGCGTGCAGGTGCGGGTAGACCACGTCCAGGAAGCGGTACTTGGCCAGCTGCCGCTCCTCGCCCGAGGAGCCGCTGGGAAAGTAGCAGCTGATGATGCTGAGCTGGCGTCCGGGTTTGTCGAATCGCAACTCGACGTAGCGGCCCTCGGCATCGAATTCGGGCTCGCCCAGGCCGATGATGACGTCGCTGGGCTCGTGGCGGCTGTACACCCCGACACCGGAGTAGCCCTTCTTCTCGGCAAAGTGGAAATGCCCGGCCATGCCGGCCACCGTGTCGTATTTCCCCTGCACGTCGGGCGCCTGGGCCTTGACTTCCTGCACCCCCATACAATCGGGCGCGATACTCTCCGTCCAGGGCATGAAGCCCTTGCTGGCCGCCGATCGGATGCCGTTCAGGTTGAGTGTGACCAGTCTGAATCCCATTGAAGTCCCTTCCATGACGAACACCACCCACACCGACCCGCTGGCCCAGGACTTCGTGAAGTTCTCGGTGGACGCGGGGGTGCTGCGCTTCGGCGAGTTCACGACCAAGGCCGGCCGGAAGTCGCCGTACTTCTTCAACACGGGCCTGTTCGATGACGGCGCCAAGCTGATGCGGCTGGGCGAATTCTATGCACGCCGCCTGCTGGCCTCGGGGCTCGCATTCGACATGCTGTTCGGCCCGGCCTACAAGGGCATCACCCTGGCCGCTGCGGTGGCCATCGGCCTGGCCAAGGAAGGCCGCAGCGTGCCCTACGCCTACAACCGCAAGGAAGCCAAGGACCATGGCGAGGGCGGCACGCTGGTGGGGGCGCCCGTCAAGGGCCGGGTGCTGATCATCGACGACGTGATCACCGACGGCGCCTCCAAGCGCGAGGCCGCCGACATGATCCGCGCGGCCGGCGCCACCCCGGTGGGCGTGGCCATCACGATGGACCGCCAGGAGCGCGCCAGCGACGACCCGGCCAACCCGCGCTCGGGCGTGCAGTACGTCGAGCAGGAGCTGGGCCTGAAGGTGCTGTCCATCGCCACCCTGGCCGACCTGATGCAGTTCCTGGACACCACCGGCGACCCGACCCTGGCCGCCAACCGCGACAAGGTGGCGGCCTACCGCCAGCGCTACGGAGTGTGAGCATGGCGCGGCCGACCCCGATGAGCTTTCGCCCCGGGTTGGCCCGGTCGGTCGCCGTGGCGGCCGGCTCCGTGGCCGGGCTGTTGGTGTCGCCCGCCCAAGCCGTGACACCGGCCAAGGAGGGGGCCTCCGCCCCCATCTATTCCTGCGTGGATGCCAATGGCCGTCGCCTGAGTTCGGACCGCCCCATCCCCGAATGCCTGAGCCAGGAGCAGAACGTGCTGGGCAAGGATGGCACGGTGCGCAAGAAGGTGCCCCCGCTGCTGTCGCCCGAACAGCAGTCCCAGAAGGACGCCGAGCGCGCGGCCCAGGCCCGGGCCCAGGCGGCGCGGATGGAACAGGTTCGCAACGACCGACTGCTGCTCTCGCGCTACCCCACCCTGGCGGCCCATGACCAGGCGCGCCAGCGCGCGCTGGAATCGACCCAGAAGGCCATCGACACCATCCAGGTGCGCATTGCGCAGCTGGAGACCGAGCGGGTGGTCCTGGCCAACGAACGCGCCAACCAGGGCTTCAAGGCGGTGCCGGAGAACCTCAAGATGCGCACCAACGCCAACGACGGCAGCCTGGAGGCGCAGCGCACCCTGCTGCACAGCATGGAGGCCGAACGGGCCCGCATCAACCTGCAGTACGACAACGAGCGCCAGCGTCTGGCCCTGCTGCTGGCCGGCCTGCCGCCGGGGGCTCAGGTGGATGCCGGGGCACCGGCCGCTCCGACGTCCCGCTGAAGACCCACCATGCGTTTCAACACCCTTCTGCCGCTGCCGGCCCTCGGCCTGGGCCTGATGCTGGCCAGCGCGACCGCCCTGGCCGGGCCCACCGATTACCGCTGCCCGGCGCCGCACACGCTGCGCGCCGCCTTCACGCCGCGGGATGCCATCGTCACCTTCGACGGCCAGAACTACACCCTGCGCCGTGTGCGCGACAGCCGCGAGGCCCGCTTCACGAACGGCAAGCAGGGCGTGAGCCTGGCCCTGTCCGGCAGCAACGCCACCTGGCAGCGCAAGGGCGAGGACGATCTGGTCTGCCGCAAGGTGGTGGCTTCGCTGGAACCTGAGGCGCTGGCCGGCCAGCGACCGGCACCGACCACGCCGGCCCGCTGAGCGGCGCGGCCCTTCCCAGGGCCGCCCGCCTCGCTCATCGGCGGCCTCAGCCGAGCTTCTGCTTGAGCAGCTCGGTGGCTTGCGCCGGGTTGGCCTTGCCCTTGGACGCCTTCATCACCTGGCCGACCAGGGCGTTGAAGGCCTTGTCCTTGCCGGACTTGTACTCCTCGACCGACTTGGCGTTGGCGGCGATCACCTCGTCGACGATCTTCTCCAGCGCGCCGCTGTCGTTCATCTGCTTGAGGCCCTTGGCCTCGATGACCGCGTCCACGTCGCTGCCGGCGCCGGTCCACAGAGCGTCGAAAACCTGACGCGCAGCGTTGTTGGAAATGGTGCCGTCCTGGATGCGGCCGATCAGCTGCGCCAGCAGGGCCGGGCTCACCGGGGCATCCTGGAGCTCGCGCTCCTCGGCGTTCAGGCGCTTGCTCACCTCGCCCATCAGCCAGTTGACCACCAGCTTGGGCTGGCCGCAGGCGTCGCGCGCGGCCTCGTAGTAGCGGGCGAAGGCCAGCGACTGGGTCATCATCGTCGCGTCGTAGGCCGGCAGGCCGTCGGCCTGCTGAAAGCGCTCGGCCATCGCACGCGGCAGCTCGGGCATCTCGCCCCTGACGCGCTCGACCCACTCGGGAGCGATGACCAGCGGCGGCAGGTCCGGGTCGGGGAAGTAGCGGTAGTCGGCCGAGTCTTCCTTGCTGCGCATGGCCCGGGTCTCGCCCTTGTCCGGGTTGTAGAGCACCGTGGCCTGCTGGATCGTGAAGCCGTCTTCCAACTGGTCGATCTGCCAGTTCACCTCGTAGTGCACCGCGTCCACCAGGTAGCGGAAGCTGTTGAGGTTCTTGATCTCGCGGCGGGTGCCGAAGGGCTCGCCGGGCTTGCGCACCGAGACGTTGACGTCGCAGCGGAAGGAGCCTTCCTGCATGTTGCCGTCGCAGATGCCCAGCCACATGACCAGCGCATGCAGGGTCTTGGCGTATTCGACGGCCTCCTGGGCCGAGCGCATGTCGGGCTCGGAGACGATCTCCAGCAGCGGCGTGCCGGCGCGGTTCAGGTCGATGCCCGACTGGCCGTGGAAGTCCTCGTGCAGGCTCTTGCCGGCATCTTCCTCCAGGTGGGCGCGGGTGAGCTGCACCACTTTCTGGCGGTCACCGACGAAGAACGCCACGCTGCCGCCCTGCACCACCGGGATCTCGAACTGCGAGATCTGGTAGCCCTTGGGCAGATCCGGGTAGAAGTAGTTCTTGCGGGCGAAGATGGACAGCGGCGCCACCTTGGCGCCCACGGCCAGGCCGAAGCGGATGGCCCGCTCCACCGCGGCGCGGTTGAGCACCGGCAGCGTGCCGGGCAGGGCCAGGTCCACCGGGCAGGCCTGGGTGTTGGGCTCCGCGCCGAAGGCGGTCGAGGCGCCGCTGAAGATCTTGGACTGCGTGGAGAGCTGGACGTGGTTTTCCAGGCCGATCACGACCTCGTAGCCACGCACGAGTTGGGGTTGGCTGCTCATCTCAGAAACCCTCCGGGCTGCGGAGGTGATGGTCGGTCACCTGCTGCAGCGCATGCGCGGCCTGCAGCAGAGTGCCTTCCTGGAAGTAGTTGCCGATCAGCTGCAGACCCACCGGCATGCCGTGGGCGCCGAAGCCGGCCGGCACGCTCATGCCGGGCAGGCCGGCCAGGCTGGCGGGCAGGGTGAAGATGTCGGCCAGGTAGGCCTGCAGGGGGTCGTCGCCCTGGGCGCCGATCTGCCAGGCCACCGTGGGGGCCACCGGGCCGGCGATGACATCGCACTGCTGGAAGCAGCGCTGGAAGTCGTCGGCGATCATGCGGCGCAGCTTCTGGGCCTGCAGGTAGTAGGCGTCGTAGTAGCCGTGCGAGAGCACATAGGTGCCGATCATGATCCGGCGCTTGACCTCGGGGCCGAAGCCTTCGGCCCGGGTCTTCTTGTACATATCCAGCAGATCGGTGTAGTTCGCCGCACGATGACCGAACTTCACGCCGTCAAAGCGGCTCAGGTTGGAACTGGCCTCGGCCGGGGCGATGATGTAGTACACCGGGATGGACAGTTCGGTGCGCGGCAGGCTGACCTCGACCAGCGTGGCGCCCAGCGCCTCCAGCTGGGCCAGCGCGGCGCGCACCGCGCCGTCCACGTCCGCAGCCAGGGCCGCCGGGAAGAACTCCTTGGGCAGGCCGATGCGCAGGCCCTGCAGCGGCTTGGCGGCGCTGGCGCCCTCTCGGGGAGCCAACATCTGGGCGTGGAAATCCTGCGGCGGGCGCTGGGCACTGGTGCTGTCGCGCTCGTCGAAGCCGCTCATGGCCGACAGCAGCAGGGCGCAGTCCTCGGCCGAGCGGGCCATCGGGCCGGCCTGGTCCAGGCTGGAGGCGAAGGCGATCATGCCGTAGCGGCTGCAGACGCCGTAGGTGGGCTTGATGCCGGTGAGGCCCGAGAAGCTGGACGGCTGGCGGATGGAGCCGCCGGTGTCGGTGCCTGTGGCCGCCGGCACCAGGCGCGCGGCCACCGCGGCGGCCGAGCCGCCGGAGGAGCCACCGGGCACGCGGCTGCGGTCCCAGGGGTTCTGCACGGGCGTGTAGGCCGAGTTCTCGTTGGCCGAGCCCATCGCGAACTCGTCGCAGTTGAGCTTGCCCAGGCTGACCGTGCCGGCCGCCTTCAGGCGCGCCACCACGGTGGCGTCGAAGGGGCTCTGGTAGCCGGCGAGCATCTTGGAGCCGGCGGTGGTGGGCGCGTCGGCGGTGACGAAGATGTCCTTGTGGGCCATCGGCACGCCGGTCAGCACGCCGGCCTGGCCGGCGGCGCGGGCGGCATCGGCGGCCTGGGCGGCGACCAGGGCACCGTCGCGGTCCAGGTGCAGGAAGGCGCCCAGCGCGGCATGGACCTCGGCCCGGGCCAGCAGGGCCTGGGTCAGCTCGACGCTGGAGACAGTCTTGTCGGCCAGGGCACGGGCGGCGGCGGCCACGCCCAGGGTGTGCAGGTCCGCGCTCATTCGATCACCTTGGGCACGAGGAACAGGCCGCCATCGACGGCCGGGGCGCTGCGCTGGTTGCGCTCGCGGTTGTTGCCTTCGGTGACGGCGTCCTCGCGCAGGCGCAGCTGCACGTCCATCACCGCCGACAGCGGGGTGTACAGGGGTTCGACACCGCTGGTGTCGACGGCGCTCATCTGCTCGACGATGCCGAAGAAGTCGTTGAGCTGGACCAGCATCGCATCGGCTTCGGCACCGGAAAGCTCCAGGCGCGCCAGCTCGGCGATGCGGCTCACGTCCGCAGGGGTCAGGGCCATGGGTGTATCAAGTGGATTCGGAGGGCGGAACCAAAGCCGCCAGAGCCCCAACTAAGGGCTGCCGGCCCCCTTTGTCAGGGGGGCATAAGGTATTATCTCCGGTTATCTGCACACGCACGGAAGCCCTGCCGCACATGGGTTTGCGTGTGAACGTTGCAAGCCTGTGCCGCCAGTCCGTGCTGCTGGCCAGTGCCTCTGCCTCTTGCGACAGATCTCCTGGCCACACCCGTCCATTGCCACGCCATCCATGCGCATCCCGGTCTGCCGCCTGCTCCGCGTCCCGTCAGGGTCGGCGCGCGCGCGGCTGACTTCGCCGCGCCCCAGCTGCGGGCGCGCGCCCTCCGTCTGACCTGAGTCCTCCATGTTCGCCTCCCTGCGTCGCTACGTTTCCACCGATCTCGCGATCGACCTCGGCACTGCCAACACCCTGATCTACGTCCGGGGCAAGGGCATCGTGCTCGATGAACCCTCGGTCGTCTCCATCCGCCACGAAGGCGGCCCGAACGGCAAGAAGGTCATCCAGGCCGTCGGCCACGAGGCCAAGGCCATGCTGGGCAAGGTGCCCGGCAACATCGAGGCCATCCGGCCCATGAAGGACGGCGTGATCGCCGACTTCGTGATCACCGAGCAGATGATCAAGCAGTTCATCAAGATGGTGCATCCGCGCTCGGTGCTCAAGCCCAGCCCGCGCATCATCATCTGCGTGCCCTGCGGCTCCACCCAGGTGGAAAAACGCGCCATCCGCGACGCCGCCCTGGGCGCCGGCGCCTCCGAGGTGCACCTGATCGAGGAACCGATGGCCGCCGCGATCGGCGCAGGCCTGCCGGTGTCCGAGGCCTCGGGCTCGATGGTCATCGACATCGGCGGCGGCACCACCGAGGTCGGCGTGATCTCGCTGGGCGGCATGGTCTACAAGGGCTCGGTCCGCGTGGGCGGTGACAAGTTCGACGAGGCCATCATCAACTACATCCGCCGCAACTACGGCATGTTGATCGGCGAGCCCACCGCCGAGGCCATCAAGAAGAGCATCGGCAGCGCCTTCCCCGGCTCCGAGGTCAAGGAGATGGAGGTCAAGGGCCGCAACCTCTCCGAGGGCGTGCCGCGCAGCTTCACCATCTCGTCCAACGAGATCCTGGAAGCCCTGACCGACCCGCTCAACCAGATCGTCTCCGCCGTCAAGAACGCGCTGGAACAGACCCCGCCGGAGCTGGGCGCCGACATCGCCGAGCGCGGCATGATGCTGACCGGCGGTGGCGCCCTGCTGCGCGATCTGGACCGCCTGCTGGCCGAGGAAACCGGCCTGCCCGTGCTGGTGGCCGAGGACCCGCTGACCTGCGTGGTGCGCGGCTGCGGCATGGCGCTCGAGAGCATGGAACGCCTGGGCTCGATCTTCACCTCGGAATAAGACTCCGGCGGGCGCCTGGCGCGCCCCGGGACGACACCCATGCCGCTCGGCACGCTCGACCGCAACCCGCCGCCGTTCTTCCACCAGGGCCCTTCGGCCCTGTCGAGGCTGCTGCTGGCTGCCGCCCTGGCCATCTTCCTGATGGCCGCGGATCACCGCTTCGCGCTCATCCAGCCCCTGCGCAACGCCCTGGCCACCGGCCTGCTGCCGGCGGTGCGCGTGCTCGGCCTGCCCGTGGCCCTGGTGGGCGGCAGCGCCGACTATCTCGGCGGCCTGGACCAGGCCCTGGCCCGCAACCTGACGCTGCAGCGCCAGCTGACCGCGCAGGCGGAGCAGGCCAGCCGGGCCGACCGTCTGGCGCAGGAGAACCTCCAGCTGCGCGGCCTGTTGGGCCTGCGCCCGGCCACGCCGCCCCGCAGCCAGGTGGCCGAGGTGCTCTACGAGGCTCCTGACCCTTACGTGCACAAGATCTTCATCGACCGCGGCACCCAGCAAGGGGTGGCCGAAGGTGCGCCCGTGATGAACGAGCACGGCATCCTGGGCCAGGTGACCCGGGCCTATCTGCTGTCGTCCGAGGTGACGCTGCTGGCCGACCGCGACGCCACCATCCCGGTGCTCAACGCCCGCACCCAACACCGCAGCGCCGCCTTCGGCTCCGGTGACGAGGGGCAGATGGAGCTGCGCTTCGTGGCCGCCAACGACGACGTGAAGGTGGGTGACACACTGCTGACCAGCGGCGTGGACGGCATCTACCCGGCCGGTGTGCCGGTGGCCACAGTCACCTCGGTCAACCGCCAGGGCGAGGGTGGCTTCGCCCACATCGGCCTGGCCCCGGTGGCCAAGACCGGCGGCCTGCGCTTCGTGCTGCTGGTGGGGCCGCTGGACAAGAAGGCCGACACCGCCGTGGCTGCGGCCGTGGCGGCCGCCAGCGCCGCGGCATCCGCCGCCTCGGCCGCCAGCGCCAACGAGTTCGGGAGCGCACCGCGATGAGCATCATGCCGCGGGGTGCGGACCAGCTGCTGCTGCCGGTCAACCCCTGGTTCCTGTGGGCCTCGCTGCTGCTGGCCCTGGCCCTGAACCTGATCCCCCTGGGCTCCACGCCCTGGATGCCCGACTTCGTGGCCCTGGTGCTGGTGTTCTGGAGCGTGCACCAGCCGCGCCGGGTGGGCATCACCACCGCCTTCTTCTTCGGCTTGCTGATGGACGTGCATCACGGCTCGCTGCTGGGCCAGCACGCGCTGGCCTACAGCCTGCTGGGCTTCTTCGGCATCGCCATCCACCGCCGGGTGCTGTGGTTCGGCCTGTCCGGCCAGATGGCCCAGGTGGCGCCCGCGTTCTTCGCGGCCACCCTGTTGACCCTGCTAGTGCGTGCCGTGGCCGGCGATGGCTGGCCGGGCTGGAGCGTGCTGGTCGCGCCGCTGGCCCAGACCCTGCTGTGGCCGGTGGCCAGCCTGGTGCTGCTGGCGCCGCAGCGCCGCCCACCAGACCCCGACAAGAACCGCGTCCTGTGAGCCGGGTGCCCGCATGACCGAGTTGCGCAACATCCAGCGGGAACTGGAGCGCTTCCGCTTCCGCTCGATCGCCGCTGCGGCCTTCGTGCTGCTGAGCTTCGGCCTGCTCGTCAGCCGTCTGGTGGTGCTGCAGGTGGCCCGGCACGATGAACTGTCCACCCGGGCCGAGGCCAACCGCATCGCGGTGCTGCCCATCGTGCCGCAGCGGGGCCGCATCCTGGACCGCAACGGCGTGGTGCTGGCCACCAACTACACGGCCTACACGCTGGAGATCACCCCCTCCAAGGTGAGCAATCTGGAGCAGACCATCGACCAGCTGGCTCAGCTGATCGACATCCAGCCGCGCGACCGCAAGCGCTTCAAGCGGCAGATGGAGGAGAGCAAGAGCTTCGAGAGCCTGCCCATCCGCACCAAGCTGACCGACGAGGAGATGGCGCGCTTCCTGGCCCAGCGCTTCCACTTCCCCGGCGTGGACATCAAGGCCCGGCTGTTCCGCAGCTACCCGCTGGGTGACACCGCCAGCCACCTGCTGGGCTACATCGGCCGCATCAACCAGGCCGAGAAGACCGCGATGGAGGACTGGGACGAGGACCGCCTGGCCAACTACCGCGGCACGGAATACATCGGCAAGCTGGGCCTGGAGCAGAGCTACGAGGCCGAACTGCACGGTCGCACCGGCTACGAGGAGGTGGAGACCGCCGCCAGCGGCCGCGCGGTGCGGCGCCTGAACAGCCACCCCCCCACCCCCGGCAACGAGCTGCACCTGTCGATCGACATCAAGCTGCAGCACCTGGTGGAGCAGCTCTACGGCGACCGCCGCGGCGCGCTGGTGGCCATCGACCCGCGCAACGGCGAGGTGCTGGCCTTTGTCTCCAAGCCCACCTTCGACCCCAACCTCTTCGTCGACGGCATCGATTTCGACAGCTGGCGCGAGCTCAACGAATCGATCGACAAGCCGCTGCTCAACCGGGCGCTGCGCGGCACCTATCCGCCGGGCTCCACGTTCAAGCCCTACATGGCGGTGGCGGCGCTGACCACGGGCAAGCGCGATCCGCACCTGGTCATCCAGGACAACCTGAGCTACACCTTCGGCGGCCACACTTTCGGCAGCCCCGAAACCGACCGCGCCGGCCCCAAGGACATGCGGCTGGCCATCATCACCTCGTCCAACGTTTACTTCTACAGCCTGGCCGTGGAGATGGGCGTGGACCTGATCCACGAGCAGCTCGAGCCCTTCGGCTTCGGCCGCAGGACGGGCATCGACCTGGAGGGCGAGGTCACCGGCGTGCTGCCCTCCACCGAATGGAAGCGGCGCACCTACAAGCGGCCGGAGCAGAAGAAGTGGTACCCCGGCGAGACGGTGTCGCTGGGCATCGGCCAGGGCTACAACAACTTCACGATGACCCAGCTGGCCACCGCCATGGCCACACTGTGCACTGGCGGCCAGCGCTTCCAGCCCCGGCTGGTGCGCGAGGTCGAGGACCTGGTCTCGCACGACAAGCGCATCGTCTCCTCCGACGCCCTGCCCCCACTGCCCCTCAAGCCGCAGGATGTGTCGCTGGTGCTGGACGCCATGGTGGGCGTGGCCCAGGCCGGCACCTCCTCGCGGGTGTTTGCCGGCGCGCCCTACGTGAGCGGCGGCAAGACCGGCACCGCCCAGGCCGTGACCATGCGCAGCGGGGAGAAGTACAGCGCCGCCCGGGTGGCCGAGCACCAGCGCGACCACTCGCTCTACATCGCCTTCGCGCCGCGCGACAACCCGCGCGTGGCCCTGGCCCTGATCGTCGAGAACGCCGGCTGGGGCACGGCAGCCGCAGCCCCGATTGCGCGCCGCGTGCTGGACTATGTGCTGATGGGACAGTACCCCAGCGAGGAAGACATCGCCCTGGTGCGCGAAGGCAAGTCCGTTGGCCCGCCGGTGGGCACCCCGCGCCGGGTGGAGGACGTGCCGCTGCCTCACACCAACCCGGTGGACATGCCACTGGGATTGGCCCCCGCGCCGGCCGCCAGCGGCGCCTCCGCGGCGGGCGCGGTGCCGGCAGCCAGCGGTGCGACGGCCGCGTCCCGTTCCGCGTCTCGTCCGGCCGCCAACCCGATCCCGGCCGCCCCCGTGGCCTCAGGAGCCTCACGATGAGCGTCGTCTTCGAGCGTCCCTCGCTGTGGCGCCGCCTGCAGCCCATCTTCAGCGGCTTCGACCTGCCCTTGCTGGCTGGCCTGGTGGTGCTGGGCATGATGGGCCTGGTGACGATGTATTCGGCCGGCTACGACAACGGCAGCCGCTTTGCCGACCACGGTCGCAACATGCTGCTGGGCCTGGGCATCCTGTTCCTGGTGGCCCAGGTGCCTCCGCAGCGCCTGGCCCAGCTGGCGGTGCCGCTCTACTCGCTTGGCGTGGCCCTGCTGGTGGCCACCGCCCTGTTCGGTATCACCAAGAAGGGGGCGACCCGTTGGCTCAATGTCGGGGTCGTGATCCAGCCCAGCGAGCTGATGAAGATCGCCATGCCGCTGATGCTGGCCTGGTGGTTCCAGAAGCGCGAAGGCCAGCTGCGCGCGCTGGACTTCGTGGCCGCGGCCCTGCTGCTGATCGTGCCGGTGGGGCTGGTGGTCAAGCAGCCCGACCTGGGCACCGCCATCCTGATCCTCTCCGGCGGGCTCTACGTCATCTACTTCGCCGGCCTGTCCTGGAAGCTCATCCTGCCGGTGCTGCTGGCTGGCGCGGTCGCCGTCACGGCCATCGTGCTGTCGGCCGACCGCATCTGCCAGGACGACGTGACCTGGCCGCTGCTGCGCGAATACCAGAAGCACCGCGTCTGCACGCTGCTGGACCCCACCACCGACCCGCTGGGCAAGGGCTTCCACATCATCCAGGGCATGATCGCGATCGGCTCGGGCGGCGTCACCGGCAAGGGCTTCATGCAGGGCACCCAGACCCACCTGGAATTCATCCCCGAGCGCACGACCGACTTCGTCTTCGCCGCCTTCGCCGAGGAGTTCGGCCTGATGGGCGCGCTGGCCCTGATCACGGCCTTCACCTTCGTGCTGGCGCGCGGCCTGCTGATCGCCAACTCGGCCCCCACCGTCTTCTCGCGCCTGCTGGCCGGCGCGTTGACGATGAGCTTCTTCACCTACGCGATGGTGAACATGGGCATGGTCAGCGGCATCCTGCCGGTGGTGGGCATCCCCCTGCCCTTCATCAGCTACGGCGGCACGGCCATGGTCACCCTGGGTTTTGCGCTGGGCATGCTGATGTCCATCGCCAAGAGCCGCCGGCTGATCCAGACCTGAGACCGCAATGAGAAAGGGCTCCCCAAGGGAGCCCGATTTTTCGGCGCATGGCCTGCCGTCAATTGGCGTGCTGGCAACCCGGTGCGGAGGTCGATGCCGCCAGCATGTTCTCCAGCAGGGGTTTGGCGTCCCAGTCGTGGTCCCAGGCGTACTCCAGGGTCAGGCCACTGGCGATCACGCGTCCCTGCTTCCAGCAGTAGTCCACCAACGTCGCGTTCCCCACGGTGTCGGTCAGGATGGTCTTGATCGGGGGTTGGACCATCAGGGCATTCTGGCTGGCCGAGCTGCCGTTGATGGTAGAGGGCACGCCCTTCATCAGCGGCCACTTGGGGCGAACGGCCACATCCAGGTCGTCACGGGCATTGAAAGAGGCCACCATCTTGGGCAGGACCCCGGTGAAACGCCCGTTGTTCCAGCCATGGTCGGCCACATGGAACTCCAGCGTCCGCGGGCCGGTCTTCACCCAGTGGTTGATCCGGCCCATTTGCGCCTTCAACGTGTCATAGAAGGGCTGCGGCTGGTCGCTGGAAACGATGATCACCGAATACTGTTCGAGCCCGATGTCGGACATCGCGGCCAGCGCGTCGGCGGTGGCGGTGGAAAAAGCCACCCCCAGATTGTTGAGGATGGTTTCGTTGGCCACCGATCCCCAGGGCTGGGTCTCCTGTAGCAGCAGCACCGTGGGCGGCGCCAGCTGAGCAGCCGTGGAAGCCATGGGGACGGCGCGCAGAGCATCCGCCTGAGGGGGTCGCTGCGTCGTCACGGAAGCCGATGCACCAAGGGCCATCGCCGACAGGAGCAGCGCCGACAGACGGGGGCAGGCTCGGACATTCTTCATGAGGAGATCCTCGATCGGGAAAAAGCGTGGTCCTTGGGTACTGCCAAATGTTGGATTGACTTTGGCGCACCCTTGAGCCTGAAGCAATCGTAGGAATCCCTCCCTGCACCGACCATCCCCATAAGGGATGAGCCGTCCCCTGGACAGGGGACCCACCCCCAAGAACAGGGGGGATGACACCCTGAGGCTAGGTCTCGCGGGTGGCCGTGAAGCGCACAGTGAAGACCGTGCCCGGACGCTCGCCCGGTGGCACCGGCCCGCCACTCCAGGCGTTCTCGATGTCCACACTGGCACCGTGGCGCTCGGCGATCTCCTTGACGATGGCCAAGCCGAGGCCGCTGCCATCGACATCGGTGCCCAGGGCCCGGTAGAAGGGCTGAAAGACCTGTTCGCGCTCGGCCGACGGGATGCCCGGGCCGTTGTCCTCCACCTGCAGGGCCACCACCTGGCCAAAGGGATCGGGCACCACGCGCACCGTCACCGTGCCCTCGGCCGGCGTGTACTGCAACGCGTTGTCCACCAGGTTGCGCACCATCTCGCGCACCAGCAGGGGCTGGCCCATCAGCGTGGGCATGGGGTCGCCCGGGGCCGGGCCTTCGTAGCCCAGGTCGATGCGCTTGTCCAAGGCCTTGGGCACGAAGTCCTGCACCGTCTCGGTGGCAATGTCGGCCAGGTCGAAGGGCAGCTGCCGCCGCGACTGCTCCTCGTCCTCGGCCCGGGCCATCGAGAGCAACTGGTTGACCATGTGGGCCGCCCGCTGGCTGGACAGGGCAATCTGCGCCAGGCTGCGGCGCACCGACTGGGCGTCGCCGCCAGCGTCGATCTCGCGCTGGGCCAGCTCGGCCTGCATGCGCAGACCCGCCAGCGGCGTCTTGAGCTGGTGGGCCGCATCGGCCAGGAAGTGCTTCTGTGCGCCCACCGACTGGTCCAGCCGGCCCAGCAGGTCGTTGATGGAGCGCACCAGCGGCGCCACCTCCTCGGGCGCCTCCAGCTCGTCGATGGGGCTGAGGTCGTGGCTCTCGCGGCGGCGGATGCGCTGCTGCAGCTCATTGAGCGGGGCGATGCCACGCGCCAGTGCGAACCACACCAGCAGCACCGCCACCGGAAGAATCACAAACTGGGGCAGGATCACGCCCTTGATGATCTCGGTGGCCAGGCGGGAACGCTTGCCCTGCGTCTCGGCCACCTGCACCAGCGCGATCGGCGAGGCTTCGCTGGTCTCGGCCGTGGGCCGCAGCATCGCCACCCGCACCGGTTCGCTGAACACCTCGGCATCGCGCCACACCACCTCGCCCACTGGCAGCGGATCCCCGATCGGCACGGGAATCTCGCCGTCGCCCGCCAGCAGCCGCCCCTGCGCGTCCATCACCTGGAAGTAGATCTTGTCGACCTCGTCGCCCCGCAGCAGCACCGCGGTGGGCTCCGGCAGCGGCACCGGCAGATCGATGGGGTGAGCGGCCAGCTCGAGCGCCACCTGGCGGGAGATGACCCGGGCCAGCTGAGCCAGATCGCGGTCATAGGGGCGGGCGGCAATGTTCTGCGCCACCAGCCAGGTCAGGGCCACGCTCATCGGCCACAGCAGCAGCAACGGCGCCAGCATCCAGTCCAGGATCTCGCCGAACAGCGAGCGCTGCTCACGCGGAGCACTGGAGCGGCGGACGGACGAGAGCAGCCTCATGGTGCGTGCAGCCTAGGCCAGGCGCCTGACGCCGTGCTGGCGCATCGGCCTGCGCCGCCCCTCAGCCGGGAATCTTCTCGAGGCAATAACCCAGCCCACGCACCGTGGCAATGCGCACCGGGCCATGTTCGATCTTCTTGCGAAGCCGGTGAATGTAGACCTCGATGGCGTTGTTGCTGACCTCTTCGCCCCATTCGCACAGGCGCGCCACCAGCTGGTCCTTGCTGACCAGCCGACCGGCGCGCTGCAGCAGCACCTCCAGCAGGCTGATCTCGCGTGCCGACAGGTCGATCATCTGGTCGTTCAGGTAGGCCACACGGCCGGTGGCGTCAAAGCTCAGCGGCCCGTGCTTGATCACGCTGGAGGCCGTGCCCAGGCCGCGCCGCGTGAGGGCCCGTACACGCGCCTCAAGTTCCTGCAGGGAGAAGGGCTTGGCCATGAAATCATCGGCCCCGAGGTCCAGGCCCTTGACCCGCTGCTCCACCGAATCGGCCGCAGTGAGGATCAGCACCGGCGTGGCGCAACCGCGGGCACGCATGCGCCGCAGCACCTCCAGCCCATGCAGCTTGGGCAGGCCCAGGTCCAGGATCACCAGGTCGAACTCGTGGGCCGCCAGCGCGGCATCGGCCTCGGAGCCGGTGCCCACCTGATCGACCGCATAGCCCGTCCCGCGCAGGGAACGCAGCAGGCCGTCCGCCAGCACCTGGTCATCTTCGGCAATCAGGATACGCATGCTCTCTCTCCTGGAGAGGCATTCTAGGCAGTCGCCAACACGGCCCTGCACAGGACAACCCTGCGCCTTCGATGATCCTCAAAAATTACTGTACGAATATCCAGCTCCTGCCATAATGGCCTGAACTGAGGAGAACCGCATGAACGCCCCTGTCACCAACCTGAACCCCGACAAGGCCAAGGCCCTGCAGGCTGCGCTGTCGCAGATCGAAAAGCAGTTCGGCAAGGGCTCCATCATGCGCCTGGGGGTGGATGAGCAACCCGAGGACATCCAGGTGGTGTCCACCGGCTCGCTGGGCCTGGATGTCGCCTTGGGCGTGGGCGGTCTGCCGCGCGGCCGGGTGATCGAGATCTACGGTCCCGAGTCCTCCGGCAAGACCACACTGACCCTGCAGGTCGTGGCCGAGATGCAAAAGCTCGGTGGCGTGGCCGCTTTCATCGACGCTGAACACGCGCTGGACGCGCAGTACGCCCAGAAGCTGGGCGTCAATCTGCAGGATCTGCTGATCAGCCAGCCCGACACTGGCGAACAGGCCCTGGAAATCGTCGACTCTCTGGTGCGCTCCGGCGCGGTGGATCTGGTCGTCATCGACTCGGTGGCCGCGCTGACGCCCAAGGCCGAAATCGAAGGCGAGATGGGCGACCAGCTGCCCGGCCTGCAGGCTCGCCTGATGAGCCAGGCCCTGCGCAAGCTCACCGCCACGATCAAGAAGTCCAACTGCATGGTCATCTTCATCAACCAGATCCGCATGAAGATCGGCGTGATGTTCGGCAGCCCCGAGACCACCACCGGCGGCAATGCGCTGAAGTTCTACGCCTCGGTGCGGCTGGACATCCGTCGCATTGGCTCGATCAAGCGCGGCGAAGAAGTGGTCGGCAACGAAACCCGCGTCAAGGTCGTCAAGAACAAGGTCAGCCCGCCCTTCCGCGAAGCCGAGTTCGACATCCTCTACGGCGAGGGCGTGAGCCGCGAAGGCGAGATCATCGACCTGGGCGTGCAGGCCAAGGTGGTCGACAAGGCCGGCGCCTGGTACGCCTACAACGGCGAGAAGATCGGGCAGGGCAAGGACAATTGCCGCGAGTTCCTGCGCGAGAACCCCGAACTGGCCCGCGAGATCGAGAACAAGGTGCGCGAAGCCCTGGGGGTGCGACAGATGAACCCGGTGGGTGGAGCCGCCACGGGCGCCGCCGAGTAAGCGTCAGCACACACGTCACCCGACCCGGGCGGCCTTGGCCGCCCGGTCTCGCATCCAGCCCATGAAGCGCGCTCCGCTGAGTCTGAAGGCACAGGCCCTGGCCCTGCTGGCCCGGCGCGAGCACAGCCGGGCCGAGCTGCGGACCAAGCTGCTGGCCCATGCACGCAAACGTGCGGTCCACGTGGCCGCCGAGGCCGCTGCCCAGGCGGCACCAGGCCACTGGGGCAGCGGCTGGGAAGGCGATCCCTTTGGTGAGCCCTCCGCCCTTGCGGCCCGCGCCCCGGCTGACCCTGCGGTCGTGCTGGATGCCGACGCCCTGGCGGCCGAGGTGGATGATGTGCTGGACTGGCTGCAGGCCCAGCGCTACCAGAGCGACGAGCGCTTCGTCGAGAGCCGCCTGAACAGCCGTGCATCCCGCCTGGGCCTGACGCGCATCCGCCAGGAGCTCTCCCGTCACGGGCTGGAGCTCGACAGCGACACGGTGCGTACCCTGCGGCAAAGTGAGCTCCAGCGCGCACGGGAGGTCTGGCAGAAGCGCTTTGGACAACCCCCAACGGATCTGCGCGAGCGTTTCCGTCAGATGCGTTTCCTGGCCGCCCGCGGCTTCAGCGGCGAAGTTGTCCGCCAGGTGCTCGGTGGCGACGGGGACGAACCCCGCTGAGCATGTTGAGCCAGTCCGGTGCAGCCCTGCCGCCGATGGCACAGGGTTTTCCCCCTGCTGCACCGCAACATCGCATGCTACGGTGCAAGGCTTTCCGGGAAAACGCCTAGCCTGCACTGGCAGCAATGTCAGTCGATTGCAAGCGCCAGCCCTGATCCTGCGGGAAATTCTGGGGTTTCGTCAGGTAAAAGCGTTTCCTGAACTGCAAAATGCGGCCCCTGAAGATGCCGTCAGCCCTTCGTCGATGAGCTGGCCGCGGATTCCGCTCCTCTCTTTCGTCCTGAACTCACGAAAAGACCACCCATGAAGATTCACGAATACCAAGGCAAGGAAATCCTGCGCCAGTTCGACGTGCCGGTCCCCAAGGGCATCCCGGCATTCAATGTGCAAGAGGCGGTGGAAGCTGCCCAGAAGCTGGGCGGCCCGGTGTGGGTGGTCAAGGCCCAGATCCACGCGGGTGGCCGCGGCAAGGGCGGCGGCGTGAAGGTCGCCAAGACCCTGGACGACGTGAAGGCCCTGTCCGAGAAGATCCTGGGCATGCAGCTGGTCACGCACCAGACCGGCCCGGAAGGCCAGAAGGTCCGCCGCCTGTACATCGAAGAGGGCGCGGACATCCAGAAGGAGTTCTACGTCTCCCTGGTGACCGACCGTGGCACCCAGAAGGTGGCCCTGATCGCCTCCTCCGAAGGCGGCATGGACATCGAGGAAGTGGCCCACTCCACCCCCGAGAAGATCATCACCGAGATGATCGACCCGCTGGCCGGTCTGACCGACGCGCAGGCGGCCCAGGTGGCCAAGGCCATCGGCATGGAAGGCCACACCGTGGACCAGGCCGTGACCCTGTTCAAGAACCTGTACCGCTGCTACATGGAGACGGACGCATCGCTGGTCGAGATCAACCCGCTCAACCGTGACGGCAAGGGCAACCTGATCGCCCTGGACGCCAAGTTCAACTTCGACGCCAACGCGCTGTTCCGCCACCCCGAGATCGTGGCCTACCGCGACCTGGACGAGGAGGATCCGGCGGAAGTCGAGGCCTCCAAGTTCGATCTGGCCTACATCAGCCTGGACGGCAACATCGGCTGCCTGGTCAACGGCGCCGGCCTGGCCATGTCCACCATGGACACCATCAAGCTGTTCGGCGGCGATCCGGCCAACTTCCTGGACGTGGGCGGCGGCGCCACGGCCGAGAAGGTCACCGAAGCCTTCAAGATCATGCTGAAGAACCCGGACGTCAAGGGCATCCTGGTCAACATCTTCGGCGGCATCATGAAGTGCGACACCATCGCGCAAGGCGTGATCACCGCCTGCAAGGCCGTGAACCTGCAGGTGCCGCTGGTCGTGCGCATGAAGGGCACGAACGAAGACCTGGGCAAGAAGATGCTGGCCGAATCGGGCCTGCCCATCATCTCGGCCGACACCATGGCCGAAGCCGCCACGAAGATCGTGGCCGCCGTCAAGTAAGCACGCCCAGAAGGAATCCAGTCATGTCGATCTACATCAACAAGGACACCAAGGTCATCACCCAGGGGATCACCGGCAAGACCGGTCAGTTCCACACCCTGGGCTGCCAGGCCTATGCCAACGGCAAGAACGCCTTCGTCGCGGGGGTGAACCCCAAGAAGGCCGGCGAGAAGTTCTCGGACATCCCCATCTACGCCTCCGTCAAGGAAGCTGCCACGCAAACCGGCGCCACCGTGTCGGTGATCTACGTGCCGCCCGCTGGCGCCGCTGACGCCATCTGGGAAGCGGTCGAGGCCGACCTGGACCTGGTGATCGCCATCACCGAAGGCATCCCCGTGCGCGACATGCTGATGGTGCGCAACAAGATGAAGGCCAAGGAAGCCGCTGGCGGCAAGAAGACCCTGCTGCTGGGCCCGAACTGCCCCGGCCTGATCACCCCGGAAGAGATCAAGATCGGCATCATGCCGGGCCACATCCACCGGAAGGGCCGCATCGGCGTCGTGTCCCGTTCGGGCACGCTGACCTATGAAGCCGTGGCGCAGCTGACCGAGATCGGCCTGGGCCAGTCTTCGGCGGTGGGCATCGGTGGCGACCCGATCAACGGCCTGAAGCACATCGACGTGATGAAGGCCTTCAACGACGATCCGGAGACCGACGCCGTCATCATGATCGGCGAGATCGGCGGCCCGGACGAAGCCGAAGCCGCCCGCTGGTGCAAGGACAACATGAAGAAGCCGATCGTTGGCTTCATCGCTGGCGTCACCGCTCCTCCCGGAAAGCGCATGGGCCACGCTGGCGCGCTGATCTCCGGTGGTGCCGACACCGCCGATGCCAAGCTGGCCATCATGGAAGAGTGCGGCTTCAAGGTGACCCGCAACCCGTCCGAGATGGGCAAGCTGCTCAAGGCCATGCTGTAAGCACGGCTCTGCGCCACCCCTAGGCCGCCTTCGGGCGGCCTTTTTCATGCGCCTACACTGGCGGATGGAACCTGACACAGATCCCGACTGAGCACCCCATGGAATTGGAATCCCTGCTGCATCTGCCCTTCTGGCTGGGTGTGGGCCAGATCATCCTGATCGACATCCTGCTGGGCGGCGACAACGCCGTCGTCATCGCCCTGGCCTGCCGCAAGCTGCCCGAGAGCCAGCGGCTCAAGGGCATTCTGTGGGGCACGGCAGGCGCCATCGCCCTGCGCGTGGTGCTGATCTTCTTCGCCCTCACCCTGCTGTCCATTCCCTACCTGAAGCTGGCCGGCGCGGCCCTGCTGGTGTGGATCGGCGTCAAGCTGCTGGCCCCGGACGACGAAGACGAACACGGCAAGATCGAGGGCAGCGACAAGCTCTGGGGTGCGGTCAAGACCGTCATCGTGGCCGACCTGGTGATGAGCGTGGACAACGTCATCGCCATTGCCGGTGCGGCCCAGGCCGCGGGCGGCCCCCACCAGATGCCGCTGGTCATCTTCGGCCTGCTGGTCAGCATCCCCATCATCGTCGGCGGCAGCCAGCTGGTGATCAAGCTGATGGACCGCTTCCCGCTGGTCATCACGCTGGGCGGCATGCTGCTGGGCTGGATTGCCGGCAGCATGGCCGTGACCGACCCCGCCCTGCTGCACCTGCTGCCCACCCAGCCGGCCTCGCATGCCGGCGCCACCGTCGAGGTGATCCCAGCCGTTCATTACGCCGCCGCAGCCATCGGCGCCCTGCTCGTGCTGGTGATCGGTCGCGCCGTGGTGACACTGAAGGCCCGCGGCCAGTGAGGCCTTCCGCGCCTGTGCCACAATTTGAGCTCTGAAGGGGAGTAGCTCACTTCCGGTCGGGTCGTCAGTACGAAGCATCAGCCTCCGGCCCGCCAGCCACCGTTCCCGGTGGCCGAGCCAGACCTTCGACCCCCGTCACCATGGCGGGCGGCTCGAAGGCAGCCCCTGTCCGGCATGTCCCGTCCGTCCGCCGTGGTGTTCACCGACCCGCGTGACACATCGAAAGACCGACATGCCGCTGTTTTCCCCTGAATGGTTCTCGGCCCTGCTGGCCATTGTCCTGATCGACCTGATCCTGGCCGGCGACAACGCCATCGTCATCGCCCTGGCCGCCCGCAGCCTGCCCGCCCACCTGCAACGCAAGGCCATCGTCTGGGGCACGGTGGGGGCCATCGGCATCCGCGCCCTGATGACGCTGGTGGTGGTCTGGCTGCTCAAGATCCCCGGCCTGATGCTGGTGGGCGGCCTGGGCCTGGTCTGGATCGCCTACAAGCTGCTGGTCCCCGGCGAGGGCAGCGACAGCCACGAAGGCAGCAGCGCCACCACGCTGTGGGGTGCGCTCAAGACCATCATCGTCGCCGACGCCCTGATGGGCGTGGACAACGTGCTGGGCGTGGCCGGCGCCGCCCACGGCGCCTTCGACCTGGTCGTCATCGGCCTGCTCATCAGCGTGCCCATCGTGGTCTGGGGCAGCAGCGTGGTGCTCAAGCTGGTCGACCGCTTCCCGTCCATCACCTACATCGGTGCTGGCGTGCTGGCCTGGACCGCCGCCAAGATGATGGTGGGCGAGCCGGCCCTGGACAGCGTGTTCGACCCTCGCCCCTGGGCCAGCTGGAGCTTGCAGGCCGCCGTGGTGGCCGGCGTGCTGGCCGCGGGCTGGTGGGCGGGCCGCAAGCTTCGCGACAAGACCTTGGCCGCCTGAGTCAAGGGCCCGGCAGCCCCCCTGTGGTAATGTGTTGCAACACCACCCGGAGGGATGCCCAAGGCACGAAGATGGCCGGTCGTTCGCGTTTCTGGCACACGCTCCTGCGCCGACAGCCGCCGCTTTCGACGCCGGTGGGGCGCGCCCCGGTCGCGCCCAGTACGCAGCCGGCGTCCTCGATGATCGACAGCTCCGCGCTGCCGATGGAAACCGAGGGCTTCCACATCGAGCGCCTCTGCGCGCAAAGCGACCACAGCGAGCTTTACCAGGCCCGCGTGGCCGGCACCGATGAACCGGTGGCCCTCAAGGTCGTGCGTTTTGGCTCACAGGAGGAGGCGCCGGACCGCTTCCTGCGCGAGGCCACCGCCGCCGGCCGCCTGCAGCACCCCGCCATCGTCCGGACGCTGGGAGCCGGCATCGTCACCCAAGGAGGTCAGCCCTGCGGCTGGCTGGCCATGGAATGGGTGCCCGGCAGCGACCTCAGCCGCTACGCCCAACCCGGACGACTGCTGCCCGAGGAACTGGTGCTGCGCATCGGCGCAGTCACTGCCGAAGCCCTGGCCCACGCCCATGCCCAGGGTGTGGTGCACCGGGACTTGAAGCCGAGCAACCTGCTGTTCAACCCGGCCGCTGGCGGCGTGCTGAAGGTGGGCGATTTTGGCAGCGCCCGCCTGCTCGATCAGGGCAACAGCCGCAGCGGGCTGATGGTGGGCACGCCCTGCTACATGGCCCCCGAGCAGCTCAGCGGCGTGCCGGTGGACGGCCGCTGCGATCTGTACGCTCTGGGCGTGGTGCTGTTCGAGCTGCTCACCGGACAACGCCCCTTCGACCGCAGCTCGATGGGTGAAACCCTGGCCGCCATTGCCGGGGAAGCGCCGCCGCCGCTGCTGGCACGGCGTCCCGAACTGCCGGCGGTGCTGGGGGATGTGCTGGCCCGCCTGCTGGCCAAGTCCCCGGCCGACCGTCATGCCGATGCCCATGCCCTGGCCCGTGAATTGCGCCTCATTGCCCGGCTTTGTGAGGCCAACAGGGCCGCGGGGGACGGCCACAATGGTCCCATCCACAAGAACAACAGCAGGATAGAACCCCGTGCCACTGCGCCTTGAATACAGCAGCGCGCTCGACGTCGGTCGTGCGCGCCACAACAACGAAGACGCCGTCCTGATCGATCCCAGCCTGGGCCTGTGCATCCTGGCCGACGGCATGGGGGGCTACAACGCTGGCGAGGTGGCCAGCGAAATGGCCACCAAGACCATGCGGGACACCTTTCGCCAATGGCTGTTGAGCCTGACCCAGGCGCCTGCCGAGGCCGAAGTCGCCCGGGCCCTGATCGCTGCCGCCCAGGAGGCCAACCGCCAGGTCTTCACCGCTGCCAACACCGTGGCCGCCTATGCCGGCATGGGCACCACGCTGGTTGCGGCCGTTTTCGAGCGCCAGCATGTCTGGATCGGCCACCTGGGCGACTCCCGCGCGTATCGCCTGCGCAACGGTCGCATCGCCCAGCTGACCCGTGACCACTCCCTGCTGCAGGAACAGGTGGACGCCGGCCTGCTCACCCAGGAAGAGGCCGCCTATGCCCTGCACCGCAACCTCGTCACCCGGGCCATTGGGGTCGAACCTCAGGTGGTTCTCGAGGTGCATCCGCATGATGTGAAGGCGGGCGACACCATCCTGCTGTGCTCCGATGGACTCTCCGACATGCTGTCGGACACGCAGATCGCCCAGGTGCTCCAGATCAACAACTCACTGGACGAGCAGGCGGCCGCACTGGTGGAAGCCGCCAATGCCGCAGGCGGACGGGATAACATCTCCGTCATCCTGGCCAAGTTGCATTAACGCGAACGCGCAACAACAGGACTCGCGGCTGGCACGGCAAGGCACGCCGAGAAGAAAACGCCCCGCGCACGGGCAACACGAGGCATTCATGGGCAAGCTGGTCGTTTCACTCGACAACGTGGTTCTCAAGGAAGTGGTGATCCAGAAGGAGCGCACCACACTGGGCCGGCGCCCCTACAACGACATCGTGATCGACAACCTGGCCGTCAGCGGCGAACACGCCGTGCTGCTGGCCGTGGGCGAAGACATCTACATCGAAGACCTCAACAGCACCAACGGCACCTACATCAACGGCAAGGCGATCAAGAAGCAGCTGCTGTCCAACAGCGACGTCATCGAGATCGGCAAGTACCGCATCAAGTACATCGGCGCCGAAGTTGCCGACTACGAGAAGACCATGGTGCTGCGTCCGGGCACCCTGCCCCCGCCCGCGCCGCCCCTGCCCACCGTGCAGATGCTGCCGGCCTCCATCAAGGTGCTCAATGGTGGCGCCGCCGGCCGTGAGGTGCTGCTGAGCAAGGCGGTCACCACCGTGGGCAAACCGGGCACCCAGGTGGCTTCGATCGCCAAGCGCCCGACCGGCTATGTGCTGGCCCATGTCGAAGGCGACCAGCGCCCGACCATCAACGGCAGCCCGCTGGGTGAAGGCGTGGTGCCGCTGAAGAACGGCGACATCATCGAACTGGCCGGCACCCAGATGCAATTCATCCAGGGCTGAGCGCCCGATGGCCGTACCGCGGCCTGCCGCAGCGCACTGGGCAGGCTTGGTCCTGGCCGGGCTGGGGTTCTGGCATGCCCTGCTGGCCCCGCTGCCCCTGCTGGCCCGCCTGGAGCAGGCCACCGAAGACTGGCGCCAGCAGCTGCGCAGCCGCCCAGCCGCGCCCCACCCCGACATCGCCATCGTCGACCTGGACGAGGCCAGCCTGCAGACCCTGGGTCACTGGCCCTGGCCGCGCGAACGCCTGGCCGCGCTGAGCGACGAGTTGCTCCAGCGCCAGCAGGTGGCCGCCCTGGGGGTGGATCTGGTCTTCCCCGAACCCACGGCTGGAGACGCTGCCCTGGCCCGCGCCTGGCAAGACCGGCCGGTGCTCACCGGCTTCTACCTGACCGCCGACCGCGGCGGCCTGCACAGCGGCCAGGCCCCGCAGCCCCTGTTTGCCCTGCCGCCGCCCCGGCCGACAGGCCTGCCCGCCTGGAACGGGCTGGCGGCCAACACCCCGACACTGGCCGCCGCCGCGCCGCGGGGCGGCTTCTTCAACGTCGTGCCGGACACCGACGGCCTCGTCCGCTCGGTCCCCGGCGTGGCGGTGCTGGACGGCCAGGCCTGGCCCTCGCTGGCCCTGTCCATGGCCCTGCAGGCCGCGGGGCAGCCCACGGTCCAGCCCGAGCTGCGCCCGGCCGGTGTCGGCCGTCCCCCGCTGCTGGAAGCCCTGCGCCTGCAATCGTCAAGCCATGCCCCCCAACGCCTGGCGCTGGACGAGCGCGGCCAGTGGCGGGTGCCTTACCAGGGGCCGGGCGGCCCCACGGGTGGCAGCTTCCGCTACCTCAGCGCCTCCGACGTGCTGGCCGGCCACCTGCCGGCCGGCAGCCTGCGCGGCCAGCTCGTGCTGCTGGGCAGTTCAGCCCCGGGCCTGGCTGATCTGCGGGCCACCCCGGTCAACCCCGCCCTGCCCGGCGTGGAAATCCATGCCCTGATGCTGGCCGGGTTGCTGGGCGGCCACCTGGCCCAGCGCCCGGCCTGGGCCCCCGGCTACGAAGCGGTGCTGATCCTGCTGACCCTGGCCGCCGTCGCCTGGGCCGTGCGCCGCCGCAGCCCGGCGCGGGCCCTGGCCGCCCTGGCCGGGGTGGGCGCCGCCGTGGTGGGCCAGGCCCTGGCCTGGCAGATGGCCGACCAGGTGCTGCCGCTGGCCAGCGCGCTGCTGCTGGGGGGCCTGTACGCGGTCGCGCTGCTCACCCGCGGCCTGTTGCACGAGTGGCAGCAGCGCCGCACCCTGCAACAGCTCTTCGAGCAGTACCTGCCCCCCGCCAGGGCCCGGGCCCTGGCCGCCCAGGGCGACACCCAGGCCCTGGAAGCCAGCAACCGCGAACTCACCATCCTGTTCTGTGACCTGCGCGGCTTCACCACCCTGAGCGAGCAGCTGCCGCCGCAAGCCCTGCGCGAGGTGCTCAACCGCTACTTCGGCACCGTCACCGAGATCGTCCACCGCCACGGCGGCACGCTGGACAAGTTCATCGGCGACGCCGCCATGGCCTTCTGGAACGCCCCCACCGCCCAGCCGGACCACGCCGTGCGCGCGGTGCGCGCCGCCCTGGACCTGGCCCAGGCCGCCGGCCCGCTCAACGCCCACCTGGCCGCCCAGAGCCTGCCCGGTGTGCGCTTCGGCATCGGCCTGGCCACCGGCACCGTCTGCGTGGGCGACCTGGGCACCCCCCAGCGCCGCACCTACACCGCCGTGGGCGACGCGGTGAACCTGGCCGCCCGGCTGGAAACCCTCACCCGCGAACTGGGCGTGGATCTGCTGGTGGCCGGCAGCACCCGGACCGCCTGCGGCGAACAACTCGACACCGCGCTGGACTGGCTGGAGGTGGACGAATGCCAGGTCAAGGGGCGCCAGCAGAGTGTGACCGTCTTCACAGTGCTGCCCGCTTCCTCCCCAAACCGGGCGACGCAGCAGGCCCTGCTGAGGAATTGGGTGCTTGCGCTGCAGGCTGCGCGAGGGGACGATCCGATGATCGCCCGGGCCCATCTGACGGCCCTGCAGCACAGCCTCATGCCCGACACCGCCGCCCCCTCTTTCGCACCCGCCGCCGACACGGTGCCTTCCCCCTGGGGCACCCTGTGCGCACGGCTGAACGCCCGCCTGACGCAGGGCACCCCGCAGGACACCGCACCATGAGCCTGCGCGTCCTCGGCTGCTCCGGCTCGATCGCGGCGGGCTGCCGCACCACCTCGTTCCTGGTCGACGACGACATCCTGATCGACGCCGGCACCGGCGTGGGCGACCTGACCCTGGACGAACTGGCCCGCATCGACCACATCCTGCTCAGCCACTCCCACCTGGACCATGTGCTGGGCCTGCCCCTGCTGGCCGACAGCGTGATGCGCCGCCGCGCCGGCCAGCCGCCCATCCAGGTCCACGCCCTGCCGGCCACGCTGGCCGTGCTGCGCGAGCATGTGTTCAACAACCTGCTCTGGCCGGACTTCACCCGCCTGCCGCATCCGCGCCACCCGGTCCTCAGCCTGCACGAGATCAACACCGGCCAGCACCTGCGGCTGGGCCGGCGCGAGCGCCACATCGAGGTGCTGCCGGCCCGCCACAGCGTGCCGGCCGTGGGCTACGGCGTGGAGGGAGAGAACGGCTGGTGGGTCTACACCGGCGACACCGGCCCCAACCCGGCCCTGCACCCGCTGCTGGCCAACCGGCCGGTGCAGCACCTGGTGATCGAGATCGCCTTCTCCGAAGCCGAACGCGGCGTGGCCGCCGACAGCCTGCACCACTGCCCCTCCACCCTGGCGGCCGAACTGGCCCATGTGCCTGCCGGCGCCCGGGTGCACCTCACCCACATCAAGCCCGGCGAAATGCCGGCCGTGCTGGGCGACCTGGCCGAGCGCCTGCCCGGCCTGGCGCTGCACCCACTCACCGCGGGCGACCGGCTGGACTGGGATTGAGCCCTCGCCCGGGCGCGGCCATCCGTCGAAAGCCGACGGACCGCGCTCGCAACATCTCCTCACAAGCGGGCTGACAAAACGCGGCAGCCCCCGATGGGGATTACGCGAATGGGCGCCCCGCACTGACAAGAAATGTCACCCTGCGCTGCCGGACGTGTGGTTTTGCACGGTTTGAGAGCTGGCACAGGATTCGCTGTATGGTTCCCGTACCAACCCACCCGGCACCTTCCCGCCGGAATTGCTTTCAGGAGTCTCCCCATGAAGCGTGTCCAACAAGGTTTCACCCTCATCGAACTGATGATCGTCGTGGCGATCATCGGCATTCTGGCCGCCGTCGCTCTGCCGGCTTACCAGGACTACACCATCAAGGCCAAGGTCGGCAATGCACTGTCCTCGGCTGACGCCCTGAAGACGGCTGTGGGCGTGTGCATTCAGGAAGCGGGGGGCGTTGCCACTAGCTGCTCTGACGGCGCAACGGGTATCCCTACATTCACTTCCACCAAGGAAGTCACATCCGCAACCATCAACGGTGGCGTCGTTGAAATCACCTTGGCGACGGGCATCGGCACCAACGTGGATAGTCAGACGATTACCTTCACCCCGACAGTGAATGACGCGAACATCACCTGGGCTGCAACGACCACGGTCACCAACGCGGCAGCCAAGGCACTGATTGAGAAGAACAACATCAGCGCTGGGACCTGATCTCCAGGCGCTGGGTTCGAAAAAGGCACCTTCGGGTGCCTTTTCTTCTTCATGGATTGGGAACCGAGTCCGGCCGATGTTGACGCCGGCTGAGAGCCGACCAGGGCACGCGCCCAATCAGGTTTCCATTCCTCCCGAACGACTCGGCATGCTCCTGCACCTGTTTACCGCGCTTTATGCCATTTGGCTGATGTCCGGTTCAGGCATCGGCCAGGAAGCGCCTTACAACGCTTGGCGATTGGGCGCGTCCTTCTGGCTGCTGCTGGCCGCGCTGTCGCTGAGACGCGGAGCGTTACCGCTCCGTCACCCACCCACTTGGGCTTTAACCTCTGTGCTGGTCATGCTGGTGATCGGCTGCATCCACAGCTCAGACCCCCATCGCAGCGCCCTGGAGTTAGCCCTTACAGGCATGTGGTGGATTGCGGGACTGGCCCTGTGGCTCAACCTACAGGCGCATCCACGGAGTGGGATTTCGGCAGGATGGGTGATGGCGCTCACCCCGCTGCCCACCGTGGCAGTCACATGGGCGGAAACGTGGACTGGCGGCGGTCTCGCGGCCGCCCAGTTCTCTAATATCCGACTTCTGGACGACTATCTGCTAGCCCAGGCCGTGCTGCTACCTTGGCTATCACAACAAGTTCGGTCCCGAGGGCTTCACGTGCTCACGGGCATTGTGCTTGTGATGTACGTGGCTACTTGGTTCAAGGACGGAGCACGGGCCGATTTGCTGGCCTTTGGTGTCGGCGCTTGGATTTGGGGGGCCGGCACATGGCGCCGGCCTTGGCTGTCATTGGGCGCGGCCGGCTTGACACTGTCGGTCATCGGCTTGACCGCGACGGCTCTGTTGCCGTCTTCGCCACTGGCGTTAGACCGAGCCACCACATCAGGTCGCATAGAGTTGCTGCAACTGGGCTGGCGCTATCTACAGACCGAACCGCTGTGGGGCATTGGCGGACAGGGCTGGGGCCTGTATGACCGACACAACCCGCTGTACGCCGATATCCTCCGCACAGACATTCTGCATCCTCACAACCTGTACCTTCAGTGGATGGTGGAATGGGGCCTTGCTGGGTGGCTGCTGCTGGTGCTGCTGGGGTGGAGGGTCTTGCCTTTGCTATGGAAGGCACGCCATGACCACGCATGGGCAGTCGGCGCTTGCGGCGCATTGGCGATCAACGCGATGTTCTCGGGCGCCATGGTCTATCCGCACACGCAACTGGCTTACATTTGGGTGCTTGCTTTGGCGGCCTCCCATCTCTGGCCAAAGGCGGAGGGCGCGCCGCCCAGCATAAATACTTCTGCAGTTTGGCGCTGGACCATCGCCGCTTGCACACTGCTCTTTGGTGTGACGCTGGGCTGGAGTTTGATGCCCGGTTGCACCGAGCCATCGACCATCCCCCCCACGCAGGGGCGCATCTTCCCTCGCTTCTGGGTAGATGGACGCTACATCTGCTTATCCCACTGAACAGACATCCGTCTCTGGGAAATGCTGCTCGACCGGCGTTTCGTGAGACAACACTGGCATGCGGTTGGCGACAATACGGCCGCTGTGGTTCCTGGCCCTTTTGCCCCAACGCATGCCTCACGCTCCCAATTCATCACCGGCACGCCTTCTCGCCGCCCTCCTCGCCCTCACCGTCCCCGTCCTCCTCGCCCGCAACGTCAGCCCCTCCACCACGCTGCTCAACCAGTTGTTGGCGGTGGGCGGATGGGGGGCGTTGATTGCCTGCCTGCCGGTGCGGCCGGGGCGTGGTGCCATCGGCGCCGTGGTGCTGCCCCTGGCGCTGCTGGCCGTGCTGGTGGCGGAGGCCCTCTGGTCCTGGCACGGCGGCCTGCCTTCGTCGCTGGCGCTGTCGGCCATCGCGATGATGGTCTGCGCCGGCACGGTGTTGTGGGCCGCCCAGGCCCGCTGGCCGCGGGACACCGCACAGGAAGATGACGCCGGTGGCCCGCTGCTGCGGCCGGTGCTGGCCGCGCTGCTGTTGGCCGGCGTGCTCAGCAGCGTCATTGCGCTGCTGCAGGTCTTTGCCCCTCAGTGGACGGACGGCGACTGGATCGCCCGCTCAGGCCTGCCGGGCCGGGCGGTGGGCAATCTGCGCCAGCCCAACCACCTCAGCACACTCATCCTCTTCGGCCTGATCGCCCTGGTGCCGCTGGCCGAGGCCGGGCGGGTGTGGGGCTTGCGGCTGCACCGTGGCCTGGCGCTGGTGCTGGGCGTGTTGATGATCGAGGCGGTGGTGCTCACCGCCTCGCGCACCGGCATGGTGGCCACGCTGCTGCTGGCCGGCTGGGGCCTGCTGGACAAGGGCCTGTCGCGCCGCACCCGCATCGCCCTGGTGCTGGTGCCGGTGGTCTATGGCCTGTGCTGGGCGGGCATGGCGGGCTGGGCGCGCGAAGGCAGCCACGTCTTTGGTGGCGAGGCCCGGTTGGCCGAGAAGGACCTGTCGTCCTCCCGCGGGGCGATCTGGAAGAACACGCTGTCGCTGATCGCCGCCCAGCCCTGGACGGGTGTGGGCTGGGGCGAGTTCAACTTCGCCTGGACGCTGACGGCCTTCCCGGACCGGCCGGTGGCCTTCTTCGACCACACCCACAACCTGCTGCTGCAGTTCGCGGTGGAGCTGGGTCTGCCGATGGCGGCCCTGCTGGCCCTGCTGCTGACCGCGGCGCTGGTGCTGGCCTGGCGCCGCAGCCTGGCCCAGCCGGCAGAAGCCGGCGTGACGGCACGCGCCGCACTGGTGATCGTGCTGCTGGCCGGCCTGCACAGCCTGCTGGAGTACCCGCTGTGGTATGCCTACTTCCTGCTGCCCACGGCCTGGGCCTTGGGCCATGCGCTGCGCCGCCCGCCGATGAACCGGCCCACCGTGCTGTCAGCCACCCCGCCTTCGGCCTGGGCGCCGCGGGTGCTGGGTGCGCTGATGACCGCCGGCGCCCTGTTCGCACTGCAGGATTTCTACCGCGTGGTGCTGATCTACCAACCGGGCGATGCCACCACCTCGCTGGCCCAGCGCATCCGCGATGGACAGCACAGCGTGTTCTTCAGCTACCAAGCCGACTACGCACTGGCCACCACCACCGAGCCGCCCTCACAAGCCCTGGGCGCCTTCGAGACGGCCACCCACGCGCTGCTGGACACCCGCCTGATGATGGCCTGGGCGCGGGCCCTGGATGGCTCGGGCCACCCGGACGAGGCCCGCACGCTGGCGCAGCGTCTGCGCGAGTTCCGCAACCCGGCGGCCGATGACTTCTTCGCCGTCTGCGAGGACGAGACCCAGACCCCTCGCCCCTTCCAGTGCGAAGCGCCGGCCCATGTCGTGCCCTGGCGCGGCTTCATGCCAGCCCAGGAGTGACCTGGCCGGGGTCGAGGGTCAGGCCGGGTCGCCGGCCACCCAGTGGCCGCTCTTGCCACCGCGTTTTTCCAGCAGGCGGATGTCGCCCATCACCATGCCGCGGTCCACGGCCTTGAGCATGTCGTAGATGGTCAACAGGCCCACCTGCACGGCGGTCAGGGCCTCCATCTCCACCCCGGTGCGCCCCAGGGTCTCGGCCTGCACGGTGATGTGCACCGCGCAGGCCGACTCGTCCAGCGCGAACTCCACCGCCACGCGGGTGAGCGGCAGCGGGTGGCACAACGGCACCAGATCGGCGGTGCGTTTGCTGGCCTGGATGGCGGCGATGCGGGCGATGCCCAGCACATCGCCCTTCTTGGCTGTGCCGCTGGCCACCAGGGCCAGGGTGGCGGGCAGCATGCGGATGCTGCCGCAGGCGCGGGCCACGCGGTGGGTCTCGCTCTTGGCCGCCACGTCCACCATGTGGGCCTGGCCTTCGGCGTCGAAATGGGTGAGGGGTTGGGTCATCGGCGGGCCTGTGCAAGGAAGAGAAACGCAGGCGCAACCGTGGGCTGGCCCGGGGGTGCGATGATAGCGAGCCGAACTTTTGCGGGGCACGCCGGTCTGTGAAGGACGCAGGGGCTCCGCCCCGAAGGAACCGGATTTGTCGATGCACCCTTTCCTGGCGTGGCGCCTGCTGCGCCCCAGCGGCCTGGCCCTGGCCCTGGCCGGCGCGCTGGCCACGGCCGCGGCCCCTGTTGCCCAGGCCCAGGTCAACCTGCCCGCGCTGGGCGATTCGGTGTCCGAGGACCTGGACATCAACGCCGAGAACCGGCTGGGTGAGCGGATCATGATGGAGATCCGCCAGGACCCGGACTATCTGGACGACCCGGTGCTGAGCGACTACATCCAGTCGATCTGGCAGCCGCTGGTGCAGGCCGCTCAGGACGCAGGCTACCTGGAGCCCGACCGCGCCCGCCTGTTCGCCTGGGAAACCTTCGAGGTGCGGGAGAAGTCGATCAACGCCTTTGCCCTGCCCGGCGGCTACGTGGGCGTGCACCTGGGCCTGATCGCGATGACCGGCAGCAGCGACGAGCTGGCCTCGGTGCTGGGCCACGAACTGACCCACGTGGTGCAGCGGCACATCGCCCGCGGCATGGCGGCGCAGAAGCGCCAGAGCATGCTGTCCATGGCCGGTTTGGTGCTGGGGCTGATCGCGGCCACGCGCAGCCGCAACGTGGACGCGGCCAATGCGGTGGTGATGGGCAGCCAGGCGGCGGCCATCCAGGGCCAGCTGAACTTCTCGCGCGAGATGGAGCGCGAGGCCGACCACATCGGCCTGCAGCTGATGGAACGGGCGGGCTTCGCCTCCTCGGGCATGGCGCAGATGTTCCAGAAACTCGAGGCCAGCTCGCGCCTGAACGACAGCAACCAGTACCCCTATCTGCGCAGCCACCCGCTGACGATCGAGCGCATCAGTGACGCCCGCCTGCGCATGAACGACTCGCCCTCGCACCGCCCGCCCAGCGTGGCCGTGCATGCGCTGATGCAGGCGCGCGCGCGGGTGCTGATGGACACCGGCGAGATGTCGCTGCGCCGGCTGCAGCAGCAAGCCCAGCCGGGCTCCCCCGCCATCGACACCGCGCGACTGGGCACGCTGTATGCCGGGGCCCTGGCCTCGATGAAGCTGCGGGACTTCGACCAGGCTCGCCGCATTGCGGACAGCGCCCTGGCCCTGGCGCGCGCGCACTTTGCCGACGAGGCCGCGGCGCTGCGCGATCTGAGCCTGCTGGACCTGGAGATCGAGGTGGCGATGAACCGCCCCGACCAGCCCCTGGCCACCGCGCTGGCCCCGCTGGTCAAGGACGACTCGCGCCCGGTGCTGCTGGCCCGCACCGATGCCGCCCTGGCCTGGCAGCGCGCCGGCGACGCGGCCGCGCCGGCCGAGGTGCGCCGCGCCATGGAAGCGCTGCAGACCTGGGTCACCGAACACAAGAACGACACCCTGGCCTGGCAGGCCCTGTCCTCCAGCGCCGAGGCTCAGGGCCTGCGTCTGCGTTCGCTGCGTGCGGCGGCTGAAGTGGCCGCCACCCAGGGCGACACCGTCGGCGCGGTGGACCGCTTCCGCACGGCGCAACGCCTGGCCAAGGAAGATCCGAACGCCGACTACGTGGAAGCCGCGGTCATCCAGTCGCGTCTGCGCGAACTGGAAGCCGAGAAGCGTCGCGAGCAGGCCGAAGACAAGAACTGAGGCGCGCCGAGCGCGTGCTTCAGTCCTGCGGGAAGAGCCGCTCCATCGCGATGTCGATCACCACGCCGCACAGGCTGTAGAGCAGCGAGCCCACCAAGGCCGCGCCGAAGCCGGAGACACGGAAGCCGTCCAGCAGACCCGCGGCCCAGTAGAACATCAGCGCGTTGATCACGAAGAGGAACAGCCCCAGCGTGATCAGCGTGACCGGCAGGGTGAGCAGCACCAGCAGCGGCCGCACCAGGGTGTTGAACAGACCCAGCACCAGTGCCGCGATCATCGCGCTGCCGAAACTGGCCACCACGACCCCGCTGTAAAGGTTGGCCACCAGGCCCAGTGCCGCCGCCAGCAGCACCCAGCGAACGAGGAGTTTGATCAAGCTCGGCCTCCTTGAAAGGGATGCGTTGATTGTGCCGTGCAGACCCCGTGGACCGCGAATGCGGCACTCCTGCGTTGCTGGGCGACAAAAAAACCCGATTTCAGAGGGAGCGCGGGGGGTTTTACGAGGGAAAACGGCTTCTCAGCCCTCTGTGCAGGCATTACCATTGGCTCCGCTGCGGATATGCAGAGAAGCGAGAGTTCATGCAGCTTTCGCCCGCGCCCGGCACATCAACATTTCTTTGATGGAGAGAATCCAAATGGCAACTGCGAAGAAGGCGGCTCCGGCCAAGAAGGAGGCGCCGGCCAAGAAGGCTGCAGCCCCCGCGAAGAAGGCGGCCGCCCCGGCCAAGAAGGCTGCGGCTCCGGCTGCGAAGAAGGCTGCGCCCGCCAAGAAGGCGGCCGCTCCGGCCAAGAAGCGCACCCCCAACGCCGCCTTCATGAAGGAGATGACCCCCAGCCCCTTGCTGGCCGCCATCATCGGTGACAAGGCTCTGCCGCGTACCGAGGTGACCAAGCAGGTCTGGGCCTACATCAAGAAGCATGGTCTGCAGGACGCTGCGCAAAAGACCATGATCAACGCCGATGCCAAGCTGAAGGAAATCTTCAAGAAGGCCCAGGTGTCGATGTTCGAGATGACCAAGCTGATCAACAGCCACCTGAAGTGATGCGGGCGGGCCCAGTGCCCGCCAGCCCACTCGAGAAGCCGGCCCCGTGCCGGCTTTTTTCATGTCCGAGGCGGACGCGGGTTCAGGATGGCAGGCCGGCCAGGACCTCGGCGCACCAGGCCTGCGTTGACGGCTCATCGATCTGCGACAGCAGCGCCTGCATGGCCTGGCGATGGGCCAGCTGCTCGGCCGGCCGCCCGGCGCTGCGCGCGGCATGCACCGCGCACTCGTGCGCGAAGAAGCGCTCCATCGCATCGGCTCCCTGGCTGGCACAGGCGTCCAGGCAGGCCTGTGCATGGCGCAGCGCCGGTTCACCCTGCCCGGCCGCCGCATGGCACAAGGCCAGTTGGTAGTCCGCCCGCTCCACCTCCAGCCAGCCGCCGGCGGCTTGCCAGGCCCGCCGTGCCAACTGGGCCAGGGCGATCATTGCAGCGTCGCCTTGCGCGTCACCCCGGGGGCCCAGACGCAGCGCCTGGGCCGTGTTGTTGCAGTTGGCCGCGAAGGCGCGGCGTGCGGCGGGCACGGGGTGGTCGCAGGCCTGCGCCTCCCGAGCGGTCAGCAGCGCCAGCACCTCGCTGGCCCGGCCGACACGGCAGCGGGCCTGCAGCACATCGCCCAGCAGCGACCAGGCGACCTCGTCGGCCAGGGCCAGGGCCGGCGTCCGCTCCTGCCAGGTGGCCAGGGCCCAGCCGGCTCGCGCCCGCGCTTGCTGCAACCCGGCGTGATCGGGCAGGGCATGGATGAAGGCCTGCAGCCGATCGCCGTCGGCCAGGTGGGCCAGCATCACATGCCGGGCCAGGCGCACCAGCTCCGCCCCATCGGCACCGTCAGGCAGGCGCGGGGCCCGAGCCTGCAAGGCATCGGCCAGGGCTGCGGGGTCCTGGTCATGGCTGTCCCAGGCCTGTGCCAGCCAGGCGGTGAGCGTGTCGTCGTCGTGCATCGGGGCGCCTCATGGGTCTGCGGGCCCTGATGATCGACGGACTCAGCGCACCTCGTCCAGCAACGGCCTGAGGAAGCGCCCGGTGTGGCTGGCCGGGCAGGCGGCAATGACCTCGGGCGTGCCTTCGGCCAGCAGCGTGCCACCGCCGGCGCCGCCCTCGGGGCCCATGTCCACCAGCCAGTCGGCGGTCTTGATGACGTCGAGGTTGTGCTCGATGACGACGATGGTGTTGCCCGCGTCGCGCAGCTGGTTGAGCACCTTGAGCAGCAACTGGATGTCCTGGAAGTGCAGGCCCGTCGTGGGCTCGTCCAGGATGTAGAGCGTGCGGCCGGTGTCGCGCTTGGAGAGTTCCTGCGCCAGCTTGACGCGCTGGGCCTCGCCGCCCGACAGCGTGGTCGCGCTCTGGCCCAGGGTGATGTAGCCCAGGCCCACGTCCAGCAGGGTCTGCAGCTTGCGGGCGATGGCCGGCACGGCGCTGAAGAAGGCATGCGCGTCCTCCACCGTCAGGTCCAGCACCTCGGCGATGTTCTTGCCCTTGTAGAGAACCTCCAGCGTCTCGCGGTTGTAGCGCTTGCCCTGGCAGACATCGCAGGGCACGTAGACGTCGGGCAGGAAGTGCATCTCCACCTTGATGACGCCATCGCCCTGGCAGGCTTCGCAGCGGCCGCCACCGGAGCCGGCTGCGACGTTGAAGCTGAAGCGGCCCGCGCCGTAGCCGCGCTCGCGCGCCGCGGGCACCTCGGCGAACAGCTCGCGGATGGGCGTGAACAGCCCGGTGTAGGTGGCCGGGTTGCTGCGCGGGGTACGGCCGATGGGGCTCTGGTCCACGTTGATGACCTTGTCGAAGGCCTCCAGGCCCTCGATGGCGTCGTGCGCCTCGGGCTCGGCGTGGCTGTTGTAGAGCTTGCGCGCCACCGCAGCGTAGAGCGTGTCGTTGACCAGCGTGCTCTTGCCGGAACCGGACACGCCGGTCACACAGGTGAACAGGCCGACCGGGATCTGCACCGTCGCGCCCTTGAGGTTGTTGCCCCGCGCGTTGACCACCCGCAGCATGCGGGGCTGGCCGTGCTCGTCCAGCATCGGCTGGCGGCGCTCGGCCGGCACGGCGATGCGCAGCACCCGGCCCAGGTACTGGCCGGTCAGCGAGTTCGGGTCGGCCGCGATCTGCGCTGGCGTGCCTTGCGACATGACCTGGCCGCCGTGGGTGCCGGCACCCGGGCCCATGTCCACGCACCAGTCGGCCGCGCGGATCATGTCTTCGTCGTGCTCGACCACCAGCACGCTGTTGCCCAGGTCGCGCAGGTGCTTGAGGGTGCCGATCAGGCGCTCGTTGTCGCGCTGGTGCAGGCCGATGCTGGGCTCGTCCAGCACGTACATCACCCCCGTCAGGCCCGAGCCGATCTGGCTGGCCAGGCGGATGCGCTGGGCCTCGCCACCGCTCAGGGTGTCGGCGCTGCGGTCCAGACTCAGGTAGTTCAGGCCCACGTCGTTGAGGAATTTCAGCCGCGAGCGGATCTCCCGCACGACCTTGTCGGCGATCTCGGCCTTGGCCCCCTCCAGCGCCAGGTGCTCGAACCAGGCCAGGGCCTCGGCCAGGGTCATGTGCTCCACCTCGTAGATGGGCTGACCGCGCTCGGCCAGGGTGCCGGGCAGGAAGACGTTGCGGGCCTCGCGCCGCAGCCGGGCGCCGCCGCAGTGCTGGCAGGGTTTGGCGCTCTGGTAGCGAGCCAGGTCCTCGCGCACGGCGGCCGAGTCGGTCTCGCGGAAGCGCCGCTCGAAGTTGGGGATCACGCCTTCGAAGGGATGGCTGCGCTTGACGCTGCGCATCTTGCCGCCCCGGCCCTCGGCCTCGTAGGTGAACTCGATTTCCTCCTCGCCCGAGCCGTAGAGCACCACGCGGCGGAAGGCCTCGGGCAGTTCCTCAAAGGGCAGCTCCACATCCACCCCGTAGTGCGCGGCCACGCTCTCCAGCAGCGAGAAGGTATAGGCGTTGCGGCGGTCCCAGCCCTTGATGGCGCCCGAACCCAGCGCCAGGCTGGGGAAGGCCACCACCCGCTCCGCGTCGAACAGGGTCTGCACCCCCAGGCCATCGCAGTGCGGGCAGGCGCCCACCGGCGAGTTGAAGGAAAACAGGCGCGGCTCCAGCTCGGGCAGCGAGTAGCTGCAGATGGGGCAGGCGAACTTGGCCGAGAACAGGTGCTCGGCCCCGCCGTCCATCTCGTAGCCGATGGCCCGGCCATCGGCGATGCGCAGCGCCGCCTCGAAGCTCTCGGCCAGGCGCTGCTTCATGCCCTCGCCGGTCTTCAGGCGGTCGATCACCACGTCGATGTCGTGTTTCTCAGCCTTCTTCAGCGCGGGCAGGTTCAGGGCCTCGACGATCACCCCGTCCACCCGGAAACGCACATAGCCCTGGGCCTGCATGTCCTGGAACAGCTCGGTGAACTCGCCCTTGCGGTCGCGCACCACTGGCGCCAGCACCATCAGCTTGGTGCCCTCGGGCAGGGCCAGCACCGCGTCGACCATCTGGCTGACGCTCTGGGCCGACAGCGGCTGGCCGTGGTCCGGGCAGAAGGGCGTGCCGGCACGGGCGTAGAGCAGGCGCAGGTAGTCGTGGATCTCGGTCACCGTGCCCACGGTGGAGCGCGGGTTGTGGCTGGTGGCCTTCTGCTCGATGGAGATCGCCGGGGACAGGCCCTCGATGACGTCCACGTCAGGCTTGTCCATCAGCTGCAGGAACTGGCGGGCGTAGGCCGACAGGCTCTCGACGTAGCGGCGCTGGCCTTCGGCATACAGGGTGTCGAAGGCCAGGCTGGACTTGCCCGAACCCGACAGGCCGGTGATCACCACCAGCGCATGCTTGGGCAGGTCCAGGTCGATGTTCTTGAGATTGTGGGTGCGAGCGCCGCGCACCGAGATCCGGGTGGCGGCGGCCACCGGGGAAACGGCGGTGGCCGGAGAATTCGGGTTCGTGGAGACGGACGACATGGGCGGTCCTGCAGGCAACCCGCCATGATAACCAGCCCGGCCCGCTGGAGCGAAGCGCACGGACTGTGGCCGTGATGCCGCATGGGCCGGCAGGCCGGCCGCCCCCCGTGTGAGCATTTGTTGCAAATCCAGGTTTCCCTGTGTCATCCTTTCTGGGACCTGTCGCGTTAGACAGATCGACCGGGCCCCGAACGTACCCCAATGAGAGGCTTGGCACACGACAACCCACCCTGACCGCCATGCAGAAATCCGCCCAGCCCCCCAAATCTCCGTCCCGCCAGACCCGCGACAGCTTCGAACCCCTGGCCGACAAGGCCCACAAGTCGGAGCCCTTCTGGATGGCCGCGCTGGGCAACCCCCGCAGCCACGCCCGCCTGCAAAAGGCCGATCAGAAGCGCTGATCCCCGCCTCCCGCGCATGAAAGCCCAGGCGCGCGGGGCATACTCGGGGCCATGAGCGCGCCCGAAGTCATCCCTCTCCAACCGGCGTTCTACAACCCTCAGGCCCGCCTGTGCGCGGAATGCCGGGTGCGCCGGTTCGCCCTGTTCGGCGCCCTGGACGAGGCTGCGCTGGAGCACATCCATGGCCAGATCGCCGAGATCCGGCTGGCTCCGGGCGCGTCGCTCTACCGCATGCAGCAGGCCGGCCAAGCCGCCTACACCGTGCGTTCGGGCGTGGTGCGGCTGGAACGCACCAACGAGCGTGGCGAGCGCCGCATCCTGCGCCTGGCCGGGCGCAGCGACACCGTGGGCATGGAAGCCATGCTCGGCCAGAGCTACGCCGCCGACGCGGTGGCCTGCACCGAGGTGGTGGTCTGCCGCCTGCCGCGCCACCTGCTGGACGAACTGACCCAGGATCAGCCCGGCCTGCTGCGCGACATGATGAAGCGCTGGCAGCGCGCCCTGGACGATGCCGACGAATGGCTGACCGAGCTGTGCACCGGCCCGGCCCGGCGCCGGGTGCTGCGCCTCCTGCTCAAGCTCAGCGAATTCGCCGAGCACGACGAGGAACCCGTCTGGCTGCCGGCCCGCCAGGAAATGAGCGCCATGCTGGACATGACGGTGGAAACCGCCAGCCGGCTGATCTCCCAACTCAAGCGCGAGAACGTGCTGACCGCCCACGGCCAGCGCAGCGCCACCCTGCACATGGACGCCCTGCTGCGGGCCCTGCGCGACGAGAACCTGGACGCCGGCGCCTGAGCGCGCCGCCGCCCTGACCCAGCGCCCCGCCCTCAGCCGGCCCGCGCCCGCAGCACCGCCAGCCGGGCCAGCAGCTCGGCCGGGGCCTCGCGTTCGGTGCGGGCCGCGCCCATCAGCACCCAGCCGCGGTGGCCGTCCAGGGTCAGCAGCTCGCCCTCGTCCACCGCCACCTCGCCCGCCGGGGTGCTGAAATGCAGCCGGCGCCGCGCCGGGTCGATCTGCAGCGCCGCGCAGCCCACCAGGCAAACCTTGCCCAGCTGGCGCGCCACCACCGCCGCGTGCGAGGTGCGCGCCCCGCGTTCGGTCAGCAGGCCCACCGACAACTCCAGCGCGGCGATGTCCGCGGTTTCGGCATCCTGCCGCACCAGCAGCACCGGCCGGCCCCGGGCCGCCAGGCGCCGCGCGGCCGCCTCGTCCAGCGCCACCTGGCCCACCGCCACGCCGTGGGCGGCGCTCATCGCCTCGGCCAGCGGGGCGCTGCCGTCGCCGCCCACCACCCGCTCCACGCTCAGCGTGGCCGGGTCCAGCTCAGCGGTGCGGCGGCGGGCCTCGGCGGCGTCGATCACGCCCTCGTCGCACAGGTCCAGCGCGATGCGGGCCTGGGCCTGCGGCGTGCGCTTGCCGTCGCGGGTCTGCAGCAGCCAGAGCTGGCCGTTCTCCACGGTGAACTCGAAGTCCTGCATGTCGCCCAGCGCCCGCTCGACCTGGCGGGTGGCGGCCAGCAACTGGTCCCACACCCGCGGCGCCACTGCCGCCAGCTGGGCATGGCCGTGGGCGCTGCGGCGGCCGGACACCACGTCCTCGCCCTGGGCGTTGAAGAGAAAGTCGACCCAGGGCTGGGGCTCACCGGTGCTGGGGTGGCGGGTGAAGCCCACGCCCGCACCGGAGGTGCCGCCGGCATTGCCGAAGACCATGCGCTGCACCGTCACTGCCGTGCCCAGGCTGTCGGGCAGGTCCTTGAGGCGGCGGTAGTCCCGGGCCTTGGGCGCCTGCCAGCTGGCCAGCACCGCGCCGATGGCGGCCTGCAGCTGGGCCTGCGGGTCCTGCGGGAAGGGCTGGCCGGCCGCGCGGCGCACGCTGATCAGATGGGCGCGGGTCAATGCCCGCAGCTCGGCAAAGTCCAGCTCGCGCTCGTCGCGCCCGCCGGCGGCGGCCTGCAGGTCGGCCTCGAAGACGGCCGCGGGCACCCCCAGCACCGTCTCGCCAAAGCCTGCCACCAGGCGGCGGTAGGCGTCCCACACCAGGCGCGGGTTGCCGGTCAGGCGCAGCAGGCCGGGCACGGTGGCGTCGCACAGGCCGATGTTGAGCAGCGTCTCCATCATGCCGGGCATGGACACCGGCGCACCGGAGCGCACCGACAGCAGCAGGGGCCGCCGGTCGTCGCCGAAGCGCGCGCCGCTGGCCTGCTCCAGCGCGGCCAGTGCCGGCTGCCAGACGTCGGCGCCGGGCGGCTGCGGCGCCGCGCACCAGGCCGTGCCCAGCACGAAGGCCGGCGGCACGGGCAAGCCCAGCGCGGCCATGCGGGCCAGGTTGTGGGCCTTGTTGCCCAGCTGTTCGGGGCCGGGCAGCGGGGTGTCGGCCGAGGGTTGGCCGCAGCCGATGAGCCAGGGGGCGTGGGGATCGAAGTCGGACATGGGCGGTGAGGTGAGGTCAGGCATTGCCCGGGTCCAGGCGTTGGAAGACGCGCTCGCGCAGGCCGTAGCCCAGCGACAGCAGGGCGTCGCTGGCCAGCTCCAGCGCGGCGGCCAGCTCATTGCCCAGGGTCAGGGCCACCGGGTCGGGGTCGCTGCGGGCCGCCTGGGCCAGGGCGCGGCGGGCGGTGCGCAGCAGCTCGTCGGCATGGCGCTCGGCCTGCAGCACCCGCCAGGAGGCGCCCAGGAACTCGTCGCGGTCGGCGGCGTCGCTGCGCTGACCCAGCGTGCTGGCCACGGCCAGGGCCTTGAGGTGGTCCTGCACCGCGCCCAGCACGCAGTCGGCCAGCGCCAGCAGGGTCTCGCGCACGGCAGCCGGGGCGCTGCCGGCCTGCTCGGCCCGCAGGCCCAGCACGAAGCAGGCCTCCTCCAGCGCGTCGGCCACGTCGTCGCTCTGTTCCAGCAGGCGCAGCAGCGGCTGCCACTGCGGGTAGCGCTCGGCCTGGCTGCGCGCACGCATCACCAGGTGATCGGCCTGGCGTTCCCAGGTCTTGGCGCGGGCGGCCAGGTGGGCGGCGGCGGCGGCGTCGCGGTCGTGACCGTGGGCCAGGGCGTCGCGCAGGCCCTGGGCCATGGCGTGGCACAGGCCAGCGTGTTCGGCCAGGTCCTCGAAGCCACCGTGGCGGCCCTGCAGGCGCTGGGCCAGCAGGGTGCGCACCTGGTCGGCCACCAGGGCCGGCGGCTGCGCCTGCACCCGGGCGCGGTCGGCCAGGGCCAGGGCCTCGACCAGGAAGGCCGCGGCGGCGTCCTCGCCCATCACCTCGTCCAGGCGGTCGCCCAGGCGGAAGGCGCTGGGCCCTTGGGCGGCCATGGCGTTCCAGATCAGGCGCTCGCCGCCCAGCGTGAGCCAGGCCAGGTGGCCCACGCGCTGACGCGCGGTGGCGTCCAGCACCGCCACCGCGGCGGCCTTGTCGACGAAGGGCAGCAGGCGCTTGCGGGCCCGGTTCCAGTCGATCAGGAAGACGATGCGCTCGCCGATGCCTTCGAGCATCTGCTGCAGCGCGGCCTCGTCGGCCGGCGCGAAGCGGGCGCTGCCCACGTGGTAGGCCTCACCGGCGTTCAGGCCGGGGGTCTGGCGGCTCTGGGTGGGGCCCCACTGCGCGCCCACCTCGGCCAGCAGGCGCTGGAAGAAGGTGAAACGCTGGCGGTGCAGGTCCGAGTAGGTCAGGCTGATGCTGGGCGCGACGGCACCGGTGTCCACCTGCAGCACGATGACGTGGGCGTCGTTGGTGCCGATGTCGTTCTGGATCATCAGGCGCGCACCTTCGCGGGTGGCCGCGGTGTCCAGGCCCGGGTGCTCGCCCTTGAGTGCGCGGGTGCGTTCCAGCCCGCGCATGAAGGCCTCGATGCGCGGCCGGTCGCTGCCATCGGTGGCCAGGTCCCAGGCATGGGCGCCGGCCACGTTGTCGCTGGCCAGGCGGGCGGCCAGGCGGTTGAGCGCCTTGTGCAGGTCCATCACCAGGCGGTGCAGGCTGTCGCCGGCCTCGGGCTGGCCGCTGGTCAGCGCGCGCAGCAGGGCCTCGTCCAGCAGGGAAGCGCCCGCCGCCAGGGCTTGCAGCCGGGCCTGCCAGCCGCCCACCCGCTCGGCCAGGGCCGGGTCGGCATCGGCCTGGGCCAGCAGCGGACGGGCCATCACGCCCAGGTCCTCGTGCAGCTGGCCCGCCAGCCGCGGCAGCTCGGGCAGACGCACCGCCTCGCCCTCCAGCGCGGCGGTGGCCGGCAGGTCGTGCAGCCACTCGGCCTCCTCGCGCACGCCAATGCCGGCGGCGGCGATCTCGCGGGCCAGGTCCAGCAGGGCCTGGTGGGGCGCGTGGGCATGGGCAGCCGCAGCCTGCAGCACGCTGAGGTAGAGCTTGAGCCGGTCGTTGGCGCACAACGCGGCCCGCAGACGGGCCGGCTGCAGCAGCGAGGACCAGCCTGGCGCCGAGGCGCCCAGCTGGTTGACGGCTTCGTCCTTGTTCATCACAGACTCCCGGAATCGGTCGGGCGCAGTCTTGGTGCCTGCCGTGACGCGCCAGTGACAGCCCACGGCCCGCCCGGACATCGACCCTCTCGCTTGACCTGAATCAATCAAGCCCCTGTTGCCGACAAAGCTGAGCACTTCTTTCACAAAGCTTTTGCCGCACTGCAGCAAACTAGGGTCTGACCTGCCGCAAGGAGCGACCGTCATGAGCGATCCCGTCCCGCCGATCCACCGCCCCCTGGACGGCCTGCGTGGCCTGGTGCTGGGCGTGGCCAATGAGCACAGCATCGCCTGGGGCTGCGCCCGGGTGCTGGCCGAGCGCGGTGCCCGCGTGGCCCTGACCTGCCTGAACGAGAAGGCCGTGCCCTACGTCGCCCCGTTGGCCGAACGCATCGGCGCGCCGCTGCTGCGCTGCAATGTGGAGGAGCCGGGCGAGCTGCAGGCCGCGGTGAACGCGGCGGCAGACGCGCTGGGTGGCCTGGACTTCGGCGTCCACTCGATCGCCTGGGCCCCCAAGGACGACCTGCACGGCCGGGTGGTGGACAGCACCGCCGAGGGCTTCAACCAGGCGGTGCGGGTGTCCTGCCATTCCTTTGCCGAGATGGCCCGGCTGATGGAGCCGCACTTGACCGCCGGCGGCGCCCTGGTGACCATGAGCTACATCGGCGCGGACGAGGCGGTGCCGCACTACGGCCTGATGGGGCCTGTGAAGGCGGCGCTGGAATCCCTGGTGCGCTACATGGCGGTGGAGCTGGGCCCACAGAACGTGCGGGTGCATGCTGTCTCGCCCGGGCCGGTGCCCACCCGGGCGGCCTCGGGCCTGCTGGCCTTCGACGAGTTGATGACCCGCAGCGCCCTGACTGCGCCGCTGCGCCGGCTGGTGACGCTCGACGAGATCGGTCGCTGCGTGGCCTTTCTGGTGGGGCCGGACGCCAGCGGCATGACCGGCCAGACCCTGTATGTGGACGCCGGCGACCATGCGGTACGCTGAGGCCGGCGCCGTTCCCCGTTCCTTCCCCTTTTCTGCACGGATGTGTCCATGAGCGAAAGCCTGCACGCGAGCGACCTGATCGAGAACGTGACCTACGACGAGCTGCAGGTCGGCCAGAGCGCGACGCTGCGGCGCACGCTGAGCAATGCCGACATCCAGGCCTTCGCCCTGGTCTCGGGCGATGTGAACCCGGCCCATGTGGACCCGGCCTATGCCAACGGCACGCGCTTTCACGGCGTGATCGTGCACGGCATGTTCGCCGGCGCGCTGATCTCCACCGTGCTGGGCACCGAGTTCCCCGGCCCGGGCACCATCTACATGTCGCAGACGCTGAAGTTCGAGCGCCCGGTGCGGGTGGGCGACACGCTGACGGTGACGCTGACGGTGCGCAGCAAGGACGACGCCCACCACAATGTGGTGCTGGATTGCGTGGTGAACAACCAGGCTGGCGAAGAGGTGGTGTCCGGCGAGGCCCTGGTCAAGGCGCCCAAGGACAAGGTGGTGCGCCCGCGCGCCATCCTGCCGACGATGCACCTGTTCGACCCCGAGGCCCGGCTGCAGGCCTGGATCGCCAGCCTGGCCGGCGGCGAGCCGGTGCGCTGCGCGGTGGTGCACCCCTGTGACGACGGCTCGCTGCGCGGGGCACTGGAGGCGGCCCAGCACGGCCTGATCGTGCCGGTGCTGGTGGGCCCGCGCGCGCGCATCGAAGCGGTGGCCGCGGCCGGCGGCCTGTCGCTCGAGGGTGTGGAGTTGCGCGACAGCGCCCACAGCCACGACAGCGCCGCCCAGGCCGTGGCCCTGGCGGCCGATGGCCAGGTGGCCATGCTGATGAAGGGCAGCCTGCACACCGACGAGTTGATGGAGGCCGTGCTGGCCGAGCACCGCCTGCGCACCGAGCGCCGCATGTCGCACGTCTTCCGCTTCGAGGTGCCGGCCTATCCCAAGCCTCTGCTGGTGACCGACGCGGCGCTGAACATCGCGCCAGACCTGGCGGCCAAGGCCGACATCGTGCGCAACGCCATCGACCTGGCGCACGCGCTGGGTGTGGCCCAGCCCAAGGTGGCCATCCTGTCGGCCGTGGAGACGGTGACGCCGCGCATCCCCTCCACCGTGGAAGCGGCGGCCCTGTGCAAGATGGCCGACCGCGGCCAGATCACCGGTGCGCTGCTGGACGGCCCGCTGGCCTTCGACAACGCGATCTCGGCCGAGGCGGCGCGCATCAAGGGCATCGCCTCGCCGGTGGCCGGCCAGGCCGACATCCTGATGGTGCCCGACCTGGAGGCCGGCAACATGCTGGCCAAGCAGCTGGAGTACCTGGCCGGCGCCGCCAGCTGCGGCGTGGTGCTGGGCGCGCGCGTGCCCATCGCGCTGACCAGCCGGGCCGACACCGCGGCCTCGCGCATGGCCTCGGCCGCGCTAGCCATGCTGGCCGCCCGGAGTGCCCAGGCATGAACGCCGCCGACGCCCTGGCCCTGCCGCCCGGCCTGAGCCGGGTGCTGCGCGGGCACGCGGCGGTGCTCTCGGTCAACGCCGGCTCGTCCTCGCTGAAGTTCGGCGTCTACGCCGAGCACGGACCGGCCGTCTGGTCGGGCGAGTTCCAGGGCCTGGAGCCCGGTGGCCAGCCCCTGCTGTGCGTGGCCGGCCACGGCGCCCTGCCGCTGCCCGCGCGCGACGGGCTGGGCCGCTTTGAGCTGGCCCTGGCCCTGCTGGTCGAGACCCTGGGCCAGGCCGGCATCCGGCTCAAGGGCGTGGCCCACCGCATCGTCCACGGCGGCCAGCGCTTCGTCGAACCCTGTCTGCTGGACGAGGCCACGCTGGCCGCGCTGGCCGAACTCAACCCGCTGGCCCCGCTGCACCAGCCGCACAACCTGGCCGGCGTGCGCGCGCTGCAGAAGGCCCTGCCGGACCTGCCCCAGGTGGGTTGCTTCGACACCGCCTTCCATGCCGGCATGCCGGCGGTGGAGCACCGCCTGCCGGTCGACCGCAGCCTGTGGGACCAGGGCGTTCAGCGCTACGGCTTCCACGGCCTGTCCTACCAGTTCGTCATGCGCGAGCTGCAACGCCGCACGCCGCGCGCCGGCGGCCGGGTGCTGATGGCCCACCTGGGCAACGGCGCCAGCCTGTGTGCAGCGCGGGATGGTCACTCGGTGGCCACCACCATGGGCTTCTCGGCCCTGGACGGCCTGATGATGGGCACCCGCAGCGGCAGCGTGGACCCCGGCGTGCTGCTGCACCTGTGGCGCCAGGGCCAGACGGTGGACCAGGTCGAGACCCTGCTCTACAAGCGCTCGGGCCTCAAGGGCGTGTCCGGTCTGTCGGCCGACATGCGCACGCTGCGCGCCAGCGACGCGCCGGCGGCGCAAGAAGCCATCGAGCTGTTCACCTACCGGCTGCTGCGCGAGGCCGGCGCCCTGCTGGCCGTGCTGGGCGGGGTGGACGTGATCGCCTTCACCGGCGGCATCGGGGAGCATGATGCACAACTGCGTGAGGACCTGCTGACCCGGCTGACCTGGCTGGGCACCCGGCCCGACGCCGCGGCCAACCACGATGCCAAGGGGGGCCGGGTCGCCCCCATCCACGCTGCCGGCAGCCCGGTGGAGGTGTGGGTGGTGCCCACCGACGAGGGCCGGGTTGCCGCCCGCGCCACTTTTGCCCTGCTGCGTCAGCAGGGCCTGGCCTGAAGGAGTCCCCGCCATGTCCACCCAGTCGTCCCTGCCCGTCAACCTGGCCTTGCAGGGAGGGGGCGCCCATGGCGCCTTCACCTGGGGCGTGCTGGACGCTCTGCTGGAGGACGGCCGCATCCGCCCGGTGGCCATCAGCGGCACCAGCGCCGGGGCGATGAACGCGGTGGCCCTGGCCCAGGGGCTGCTGGACGATGGCGCCGAAGGGGCCCGCGCCAGCCTGCGGCGCTTCTGGAAGGCGGTGGCCGACAGCGTCCCGGCCCTGGTGGGCATGCTGCCCATGCAGAACCTGGGCACCGGCGCCGTGCCCTGGATGACCCTGGCCCTGGACTGGACCCGTCACCTGGGGCCGGCCAACTTCAACCCGCTGGACATCAACCCGCTGCGCGAGGTGGTGCAGGCGCAGTTCAACTTCGAGCGTCTGCGCCGCGAGACCCCGGTCAAGCTGCTGGTGGCCACCACCGAGGCCGACACCGGCCGCACCCGCCTGTTCACCGAGGAAGAAATCAGCTGCGAGGTGCTGCTGGCCTCGGCCTGCCTGCCCACCCTGTTCCACCCGGTGGTGATCGACGGCGTGGCCTACTGGGATGGCGGCTACAGCGCCAACCCGGCGGTGCTGCCGCTGGTGGCGGAAGGCCGCGCCCGCGACACCCTGCTGGTGCTGCTCAACCCGCTGCACTATGCGCAGACACCCCAGACCGGGGCCGACATCCAGGCCCGACTCAGCGCGATGAGCGTGCAGGCCGGCTTTCTGCGCGAGATGCAGTTGCTGGCCCAGGCCCAGCAGCGGGCCCGGCGCCGCTGGTGGCCAGCCGACCGGCTGGACCGGCTGTTGGCCCGCAGCCGCTTTCACCTGCTCGACGGCGGCGCCCTGCTGGGCGAGCTGTCCGTCGAAAGCAAGATGATGGTGCAGCACGACTTCCTGCTGACGCTGTTCGAGCAGGGCCGCGCGCTGGCCACCCAGTGGCTGGCCCGGCACGGCGCCCAACTGGGCCAGGCCGCCAGCGTGGACCTGTCACGCGTCTTCACCGCCTGCGGTGCGGCCCTGCCCCTGCCGGCCCTGCCCGCGCCAGACGCCCCGGCTTCTGGCCGTTCTGCCTCTGACCGTCCCGCCTGAATGCCCCCATGAAGGTCCCCATGAAAGACAACGCCACCCCCGCGCTCACCGCCGAAGAGCATGCCCGCCGCACCGCCACCCAGTTCGACAGCCGGCTGCATGCGGCCCTGGCGCCCATGAGCAGCGGGCTGTCGCCCATCTCGCTGGCCCTGGCGGGCATGGACTGGGCCTTGCACCTGGCCAGCCAGCCGGCCCAGGCTGCCCGCCTGGCCACCGCGGTCCAGCAGAGCGCACTGCACTGGTGGGCCGACACCCTGCACAACCGCCCGGAGGACGACGCCGACCCGCGCTTTGCGCACCCGGGCTGGAAGCACTGGCCCTGGGCGCCCGTGGTGCATGCCTACCACGAGGCCGAGGCCTGGTGGGACGACGCCACCCGGCTGCGCGGCATGGAGCCGCACCACCAGGAGATGGCACGCTTCTACGCCCGCCAGTGGCTGGACATGCTCTCGCCGAGCAACACCGGCCTGTGGGGCAACCCCGAGGTGCGCGAACGCACCCGTGAGACCCTGGGCAGCAACCTGCTCAACGGCTGGATCAACGCGCTGGACGGCTGGCGCCAGCAGCACGGCCTGGCCCCGGTGCGGCCCACCGAACACGAGTACCGCCCTGGCCGCGACGTGGCCGTCACCCCGGGCCGGGTGGTGCACCGCAACCACCTGAGCGAGCTGCTGCAGTTCTCGCCCACCACGCCCACGGTGCAGCGCGAGCCGGTCTTCATCGTCCCCTCGTGGATCATGAAGTACTACATCCTGGATCTCTCGCCGCACAACTCCTTCGTCAAGTGGCTGACCGACCAGGGCCACACCGTGTTCATCCTGAGCTGGCGCAACCCGGACGAGAACGACGCGCTGCTGGACATGGCCGACTACCTGCACGAGGGCGTGTTCGACAACCTGGCGGCCATCAAGGCCCTGGTGCCCGACTGCGAGGCGGTCCATGCCTGCGGCTACTGCCTGGGCGGCACGCTGCTGTCCATCGCCGCGGCGGCGCTCTCCCGCCCGGGCCAGATCGAGCAGGCCCACCTGCTGCCCGCGCTGAAGACGGTGTCGCTGCTGGCGGCCGAGACCGACTTCACCGAACCCGGCGAGATGGGCGTGCTGATCGACGAATCGCAGGTGGCGCTGCTGGAGGACATGATGGCCGAGCGCGGCTTCCTCAGCGGCCCGCAGATGGGCGGGGCCTTCCAGTACCTGCACTCGCGCGAACTGGTCTGGTCGCAGGCCCTGCGCGAGCTGTGGCTGGGCGAGAGCGACCAGCCCAACGACCTGATGGCCTGGAACAGCGACACCACCCGCATGCCCGCGGTGATGCACAGCGAGTACCTGCGGCGCTGCTACCTGCGCAACGAGCTGGCCGAGGGCCGCTTCCCGGTGGAGGGCCGGGCCGTCTCGCTGGCCGACATCCGGGTGCCGATGTTCGTCGTGGGCACCGAGAAGGACCACGTCTCGCCCTGGAAGTCGGTCTACAAGATCCACCGCCTGGCCGACACCGAGATCACCTTCGTGCTGACCAGTGGCGGCCACAACGCCGGCATCGTCAGCGAACCCGGCCACCCGCACCGCCACTACGCCATGCTGACCCGCCCGGACGACGGCCCCTGGCTGACCTGCAGCGACTGGCAGGATCAGGCCTTGCCGCAGGACGGCTCCTGGTGGACCGCCTGGCACCAGTGGCTGATCGGCCATGGCAGCGGCACGGTGCCGGGCCGCCTGCCGCTGGAAGACGCCACGCTGGGCCCGGCGCCAGGCCACTACGTGCATCAGCATTACCTGGACTGAGTCGCCAACCGAGCCCCCCATTTCATGCCCCAGGCCCCCCCCCGCCCCCGCGGCGCCTTTGCACGCTTTCTGCGCCGCCAGCACGGCGGCCACCGCTTCCGCCGCCTGATCTGGTGGGGCCATGCGGTCGGTGGCCCCTCGCACCGCCATGCGGCAGCCCAGGTGGGCGGACCGCTGCGCAGCACGGCCCGCCTGTCGCCAGAGGCTGCCCTGGCCCACTGGCACAGCAGCACCGAAGGACTCACCGAAGCCCAGGCCCAGCGGGTGCGCCGGCGGGTGGGCCCCAACCAGGTCGGCACCGAAGGGCCGCTGCCCTGGCCTCAACACCTGTGGCAGGCCTATCGCAGCCCCTTCAGCCTGCTGCTGACCGCGCTGGCCGCCATTTCCTGGCTGACGCAGGACCTGCGCTCGGCCATCGTCATCCTGGCCATGGTGGCCCTGGCCACCGGCATGCGCTTCGTGCAGGAGCGGCGCAGCAGCCATGCCGCCGACGCGCTCAAGGCCATGGTGAGCAGCCAGGCCAGCGTGCTGCGTCCCGGCCAGACGGCGCAGGAGGCGCCAATGGCCCGTCTGGTGCCGGGCGATGTGGTGCTGCTGTCGGCCGGTGACATGGTGCCGTCCGATGCGCGGGTGCTGACGGCCAAGGATCTGTTCGTCAACCAGGCCGCCATGACCGGCGAGAGCCTGCCAGTGGAGAAGCAAGCCCGGGCGCTGGAGACCGTGACCGACCCGCTGGCGGCGGACAACCTGGTCTTCATGGGAACCAACGTGGTCTCGGGCTCGGCCACGGTGCTGGTGGTGGCCACCGGCTCACTCACCTTCTTCGGCGCGCTGGCCGGCCACGCCGCCAGCACCGAACGCGTGCCCACCCAGTTCGAGGCCGGCATCAACCAGGTCAGCCGCCTGTTGCTGCGCCTGATGGCCGTGATGGTGCCGCTGGTGCTGCTGTTCAATGGCTGGGGCCATGGCAACTGGCTGGAAGCCTTTCTGTTCGCCCTGTCGGTGGCGGTGGGGCTCACACCCGAGATGCTGCCGATGATCGTCACCAGCACGCTGGCCAAGGGTGCGGTGGCCATGGCCAAGCGCCAGGTCATCGTCAAGCGGCTGGACGCGATCCAGAACCTGGGCGCCATGGACGTGCTGTGCACCGACAAAACCGGTACGCTGACGCAGGACCACATCGCGCTGTCGCATGCCATCGATGCCTGGGGCCGCCCCGACGACGGCCCGCTGCGCTGGGCCTGGCTCAACAGCCAGCACCAGACCGGTCTGAAAAACCCGATGGACCGCGCGCTGCTGGCCCGCGGCGACCTGGCCAGCGCCTGCGGTGGCTGGACCAAGCTCGACGAGGTGCCCTTCGACTTCCAGCGCCGGCGCATGTCGGTGGTGCTGCAACCGCCGGCCGCAGAGGCTGCCGCCCGCCTCGTCTGCAAGGGTGCGGTGGAGGAGGTGCTGGCCTGCTGCCAGGCCGTGGTGGCCCGCGAGGGGCAAGGTGAGACGGCACAGCCGCTCACACCCGAGCGGCTGGCCGAGATCCGCGCCACCGCGGCACGCCTGAGTGCCGAAGGCCTGCGGGTGGTGGCCGTGGCCTGGCGCGAGGTACCGCCCCAGGCGGCCTACCATGTGACCGATGAGACCGCGCTGACCCTGGCGGGTTTCGTCGCCTTCCTGGACCCGCCCAAGGACAGCACTGCGCCCGCCCTGCAGGCCCTGGCCGCGCACGGCGTGACGGTCAAGGTGCTGACCGGCGACAGCGATGCGGTCACCCGCCAGGTCTGCCAGCAGGTGGGCCTGCCGGTGACGGGCCTGCTGCTGGGCGCGCAGGTGGCCGCCCTGGACGACACCGCACTGCAGGCTGCAGTGCAAGAGGCCAACGTGTTCGCCAGGCTGGCCCCGCAGGACAAGGAGCGCATCGTGAAGGCGCTGCGGGCCCAGGGCCATGTGGTGGGCTTCATGGGGGACGGCATCAACGACGCGCCGGCCCTGCACGCGGCCGACGTGGGCATCTCGGTGGACTCGGGCGTGGACATCGCCAAGGAAGTGGCCGACATCATCCTGCTGGAAAAGAGCCTGCTGGTGCTGGACGCCGGCGTGGTGGAGGGCCGCAAGACCTTCGCCAACATGCTCAAGTACATCAAGATGGCCGTCAGCAGCAACTTCGGCAATGTGCTGTCGGTGCTGGCGGCCAGCCTGCTGCTACCTTTCCTGCCCATGCTGCCCATGCACCTGCTGGTGCAGAACCTGCTGTACGACTTCAGCCAGGCGGCCGTGCCCTTCGACCGGGTGGACGCGGACCTGCTGGACCGCCCGCAGCGCTGGAACCCCGACGAGCTGGGCCGCTTCATGCTGACCTTCGGCCCCATCAGCTCGATCTTCGACCTGGCCACCTTCGCGCTGATGTGGTGGGGCTACGGCGCTCAGACAGTCGCCCAGCAGACGCTGTTCCAGAGCGGCTGGTTCGTCGAGAGCCTGCTGACCCAGACCCTGGTGGTGCACCTGATCCGCAGCCCGCGCCTGCCCTTCATCGGCAGCCGCGCCGCACCGGCCCTGCTGGCCACCACCGGCGCGCTGGCGGTGCTGGCCCTGTGGCTGCCCCAGGGGCCGCTGGCCCCCTGGCTGAAGCTGCAGCCCCTGCCGGCCAGCTACTTCACGCTGCTGCCTGTGCTGCTGCTGGGCTACATGGCCGGGGTGCAATGGGCCAAGCGCGCCTGGGTGCGCCGCCACGGCTGGCAGTGACCCGCTCTGCAGGCGCACCGCATCCTCAGGGCTGAGGTTGCCGCGGCCACGCGCCGCCTCAAGACTGCCCCCAAACAGAGAACGGCAGACCGAGGGAGAAACAAGGACATGGACCTGATCCAGGCCCTGAGCCGAGGCCCCCAGCAATGGCGCGGCCTGGGGCGCAACCACGAGGACGAGGAGTTCACCGGACGGCTGGCGCTGCAGCCCTTGATGGAGGAGCGCGGCGTGCTGCTGCGCTACCGCGCGCTGCGGCTGCCGGACGGTCGCCAAGTGCACGAGGAAGCGACGCTGCTGGCCCGCGACGCCGAGGGTCAGCTGTGCCTGTGGCCGGTGATGAGCGAGCTGCCCGGCATCTGGTGCCACCGCATCGTGCTGCCCGCGGGGAGGCATGACGCGGCCCCCGACACGCAGGGCCGCTGGGAAGTGCGCTTCACCACCGGACTGAGCGAAGAGGCCGCGCGCTTCCGCGAAGAGATCCGGCTGGTGCTGGATCCGGCGGGCGAACTGCACTACGCCCATGCCTGGGGTCTGCCCGGTGGCGCGTTCGCCGACCGCTCGGCCTGCGCGATGCGGGCCCTGCCCACACCGCCCTGAGCAGCGCGCTCAGACCACCCGCAGCACGACCAGGGTCTGGTTGAGCAGTTGGTAGGCGATCTCGCCAAAGGTCACCGGACCCTGCACGCCGCCGATGGCCTTGCCCTCCAGCTCGCCGAACAGGAAGTTCAGGATGCAGTTGCAGGACATCACCGCGCCGTCGAACTGGCGATCGGCCAGGGCGGCGCGAAAGGCGGCCGCATAGTCGTCCACCGGCCTGGCGACGTGGTAGTCCACCCCCGGGAACACCGGGGCGTACAGGCTCACGCGGTGCTCGCCCACCTTCTGCAACGAGACATTGATGTGCGCCCCGGCGAAGTCGCCCACCAGCGGCAAGCGCCCATGGGCCAGACCGCGGCTGCGCAGGTAGTCGGCCAGGCGCACGGTCTCGCCATTGACCTGGCAGGTCTCGACCTGGTCGCCCACGCTGTCGAAGCGGATCAGATCGCCACCATCCGGCTCGAAGAGGTTGACGATCTCGACCAGCGCCAGCCGGCCTTCCGGCAGCGCCAGATGGGCCACCACCGCACGGTCCTCGTACTTCTGGCCGGTGCTGCCCTCGTAGACCTTGGGCGACACCCGCCCCAGCTCGCTCAGGTGCACGCCGGCGATCCAGCCCACGGTGGGCTTGACGAAGGCTTCCTCGTAGCTGGCGGCCTCGGCCGCAAAGCGGCGCAGCGTGGGGCTGGCCGCCGGGATGATGGTCAGCGACACGCCGTTGTCGGGCGCCTCACCGCTGATGCGGGCCAGCTCGTCCGGGCCGTAGCTGCCGATGTGGACCTGGCCCAGGCCGGACAGGTCGGTGACGAACAGGCGCTCGTCCTGCACCACCACGCCACCGGTCTCGACCATGAAGTAGGGAATGGTGCCGCCGATCCAGTTGCCGTGGGGCAGGCGGTCCAGCACGGCTTCAGGGCCCGCCACGCTCAGGGGCAGGCCGCGGCGGATCATCTCGCTGGCGGCCTCGATGGACATCAGTTGGTTCATGGTGTGCCTCACAGGGTGGCCAGTTGCTGGACTTCGTTGCCGAGAATGCGCTCCCACTTGGTGAAGAACGCGTGGAGCTCGGCCGCCTTGGTCGGCACGGGATCAGGGCTGCGCTCCAGGCGCTTGATGAGCAGCTGGGTGCCCAGGTGCTGGGTCTTGAGCTTCTGCAGTCCGCCGCTGGCGAGGCGCTGCCAGCAGGGATGGTTGGCGGCAGGAAGGGTCATGGGGCTTGTCTCCGGTCGGGTCTGTGCCGCCGGTCTCCAGCAGCACACGGCCCCGCTATCGACCTCGCCTCCCGGCGATGAAGAAGCCAAACCTTCATTGACAATCAGATTTAACTGACACGCCAAAAACTGCACACCCGGCCTGCCGGCGGAGTGCCTGAGGACTCAGCCCGGCTGTGCCTCCAGCACCCGCAGGATCTGGCGGCCATAGGCCTCGAGCTTCTTGGCGCCCACGCCGCTGACCTGGCCGAGCTCGGCCAGGGAGCTGGGGGCCTGCTCGGCCATCTGGCGCAGCGTGGCGTCGGTGAAGACGATGTAGGCCGGCAGGTTGTGTTCGCGCGCCACCTCGGCCCGCCATGCCTTGAGCGCCGTGAAGCGGGCCTGGCCCTCGGCGTCCAGCGTGGCCAGCACCGGCGCGGCGGTGCTGCGGCTGCTGCCGGTGCCGCTGCGCGAACGGCGGCCGCGCGGCGTCGGTGCCTTGGGCTCGCGCAGCTCGATCTTTACCTCGCCGCGCAGCACGGCGCGGGCGCTCTCGCCCAACGCCAGGGTGTTGTACTCGCCCTCACTGAGCACATGGCCCAGGGCGATCAGCTGGCGGATCACGCCGCGCCACTGGGCCTCGCTAAGGTCGCGCCCGATGCCCCAGGTGGAGAGCTGCTCGTGGCCGCGCTGGCGGGTCTTCTCGGTGGACTGGCCGCGTAGCACGTCGATCAGGTGGCCCGAGCCGAAGCCGAAACCCGAGTGCTGGTGGCAGCGGTAGATGCAGGACAGGGACATGCGCGCCGCCTCGGTGGCGTCCCAGCGGGCGGGCGGCTCCAGGCAGTTGTCGCAGTTCATGCAGCGCCAGCCCTCGGGGCGCTCCTCGCTGAAGTACTGCAGCAGGCGCACGCGCCGGCAGTCCAGGCTTTCGCACAGGGCCAGCAGGGCGTCGAGCTTGCCGCGCTGCAGGCGCTTGAACTCGTCCTCGGCCGTGCTCTCGTCGATCATGCGGCGCTGGTTGACCACGTCGGCCAGGCCGTAGGCCATCCAGGCCTGGGCCGGCTCGCCGTCGCGCCCGGCGCGACCGGTCTCCTGGTAGTAGCCCTCGATGTTCTTGGGCAGGTCCAGGTGGGCCACGAAGCGCACATCGGGCTTGTCGATGCCCATGCCGAAGGCCACGGTGGCCACCATCACCAGCGCATCTTCGCGCAGGAAGCGATCCTGGTGGCGGCGGCGCACCTCGGCGTCCAGCCCGGCGTGGTAGGGCAGCGCGGCAATGCCCTGGTCCTGCAGCCACTCGGCCGTCTCCTCCACCTTGCGCCGGCTCTGGCAGTAGACGATGCCGGCCTCGCCGGCGTGCTCGTCCTGCAGCCAGCGCAGCAGCTGGGCCCGCGCGTTGTCCTTCTCGACGATGGTGTAGCGGATGTTGGGCCGGTCGAAGCTGCTGATGAAGGTCTGCGCGCTGTGCAGCGCCAGGCGCTCGACGATGTCGGCCCGGGTGTGCTCGTCGGCGGTGGCCGTCAGGGCAATGCGCGGCACGCCGGGGTAGCGCTCGGCCAGCAGGCCCAGCTGCAGGTATTCCTCGCGGAAGTCGTGGCCCCACTGGCTCACGCAGTGCGCCTCGTCGATGGCGAAGAGGCTGAGCTTGCCGCGCTCCTGCAGCGAGTCGAGCATGGCCAGGAAGCGCGGGTGGGTGATGCGCTCGGGCGCGGCATAGAGCGTCACCAGCCGGCCCGAGAGCAGCTCACGCTCGACGTGCTGCACGCCCTCCAGGTCCAGCGAGGAGTTCAGAAAGGCCGCGTGCACGCCGGCCTCTTCCAGCGCACCGACCTGGTCCTGCATCAGCGCGATCAGCGGGCTGACCACCACGGCCACGCCCAGGCCGGCGCGGTGGCGGGCAATGGCGGGAATCTGGTAGCACAGGCTCTTGCCACCGCCGGTGGGCATCAGCACGAGCGCATCGCCGCCGTCGATCACCTGCTGCACGATGGCGGCCTGGTGGCCGCGGAAGGCGGTGTAGCCGAAGACTTCCTGCAGGATGTCGAGGGGAGCGGTCGAGAGCGGGGCGGGCATCGCCCGTCATGGTACCTGCTGCGCCCTGCCCGACGGCGGATGATCAGACTATGCTGGCCGAACCCTCACCTGGAGACGCCATGGATGCCACCACCCTGCGCCAGCAACTGATCCGCTCCATCGACGACGCGTTGGCTGGCCCCGCCGCCCAGACCTTCTCACGCCCGCCGCTGTATCAATCGCACTTCGCCGGTCTGTCCGACGGCACGGCCGCGCTGCAGCTGGGCTGCGGCGTGGACGTGGTGCCCCCCGGCGCGCAGAGCTGCCCCTACCACCTGCACCACGCCCAGGAGGAGATGTTCGTGATCCTGGAGGGCAGCGGCACGCTGCGGGTGGCCGGCGAGCGGCTGCCGGTGAAGGCCGGCGACGTCATCTTCATCCCGGCCGGGCCCGAGTACCCGCACCACCTGATCAACAGCTCGGACGCGCCGTTGAAGTACCTGTCGATCAGCACCAAGCAGCGGCCCGAGCTGTGCGAGTACCCCGACTCCGGCAAGGCGATGGCCTGGGCGCCGGGGGTAAAGGTAGTGCAGCGCCCGGCCGACGCGCTGGATTACTGGGACGGCGAGCCCTGACGGACCGGCGCCCCGCCTCCGACGATGCACTGGCCGATGGCGAAGTCGCAGTGGGCGCCCGGGTCGGCCAGCACCTGGCAGGTGGACATGCGGCCGGACGCCGCGTTGCGGGCCTTTTCCTGCTCGGTCACCTGGGCGGCCAGCGCCTTCAGTTCTTCCTCCCGGTTGACCAGGGTGGACCAGACCAGGTAGCGCGAGGGCCCGCCGCAGGCCCGCGCGCCCACCGGCAGCGTGCGGCAGTGCATGTCGGCACTGCAGCGCGGCGCGCTGGTCAGCTCCTGCAGCTGCAGCAGCGGCGGCTCGGGGGCGGCGCTGCTGCAGCCGGCCAGGACGGCGACGCCCAGCGCGGCGGACAGGCGGAGCAGGGACAGGCGGGCGTGCAGACGAGCGAGCATGGCGGTGCGGGCGGATGGCCGTTCTGGGAAAGGTCGGAACGCGACGGCCACCGACATCGTCAACAGTGACGGTGGTCTCTGCGCCCGACTGTAGCCGGGCTTGTCGCCGACCGTGTGTCCGGCGTGTTCGACCCGCCCGGCCCATCAGCCGCCCAGCAGCTCGGCGCCCCGCACCAGCAAGGCCCCCCCGACCACCAGCCAGGCCCACAGCAGCGTGCCCAGGGCCAGGGGCCGCAGCCCGGCGGCCCGCACACCCGCCCAGCGGGTGTTCAACCCCAGGGCGGTCATGGCCATGGCCAGCATGACCGTGCCGGCCTGGCTGGCCGCGGCCTCCAGCGGCGCGGGCAGCCAGCCGGTGGAATGCAGACCCACCATGGCCAGGAAGCCCCAGGCGAACCAGGGGGTGTGGCGGCCGCGCCGGACGGTGGCCTCGGTCCCTTCGCCCGGCTGGCGCACCAGACGGGACGAAGCCAGCAGCAGCAGGAAGGGCGCCAGCAGCATCACCCGCACCATCTTCTCGATCACCGCCACGCCGGCCACGTCCGTCCCCATGGACCGGCCGGCGGCCACCACCTGCGCCACCTCGTGCACCGTGGCGCCCAGGTACAGGCCCAGGCCGGTGCCGCCCTGGGGCAGGGCCGCCCAGTGCGCCGCCGCCTCGCCCAGCCACGGATAGAGGAAGACCGAGAAGGTGCCGAACAGCACCACGGTGCTGACCGCCACCGTGGCCTCGCCGTTGCGGGCCCGCACCACCGGCTCGGTGGCGATGACCGCCGCCGCCCCGCAGATGGCGCTGCCCGCGCCGATCAGCAGGGACGTGGGCCGGTCCAGACCCAGCCAGCGCGGCCCCGCCCAGGCCGCCAAGGCGAAGGTGGAGGTCAGCATGACCGCCGCCAGCAGCACGCCGGTCAGGCCCACATGGGCCAGGTCCCGCACCGTCAGGCCCAGGCCGAACAGCATCACCCCGGCGCGCAGCAGGCGCTGGCGCGACAGGGCCGCGCCATGTTCGGCCGGGCCCAGCCAGCGCTGCGGCAAGCCATTGCCCGCGACGATGCCCAGCAGCAGGGCCAGGGTCAGCGTGCCGATGCCGTGGTGGTCGAACACCGGCCAGTGGCCCAGGGCCTGGGCCGCCAGGGCCAGCAAGGCACACAGGGCCAGGCCGCCGACATGGCGGCCCAGCCAGCGTCGGCCGTGGTGCAGGCGCCCGGGCGCCAGCGGCAGGGTGGAGGAAGGGGAAGACATGGCGATCTCCGGTTCGGTACAGCGATGCGCCAGTGTTCCGGGGCCGAATCAACCCGTCCAACAGATAGTTTCAGTCATATCAATCGATCCAATCGTTATAAAGTGCCGCCATGGACGTGTTGCACCTCACCCTGCGCCAGCTGCAGATCTTCGTGGCCGTGGCCCGCAGCGGCAGCACCACCGCGGCGGCCGAGGCCATCGCGCTGTCGCAGTCGGCCACCAGCGCTGCGCTGCAGGAGCTCGAGCGCCTGCTGTCGCTGCGCCTGTTCGACCGGGTGGGCAAGCGCCTGCTGCTCAACGACAACGGCCGCGCCCTGCTGCCCCGGGCCGAGGCCCTGCTGGCCGGGGCCGGTGACATCGAACGCCTGGCCCAGGACAGCGACGCCCAGCGCGCCGCGCTGCGCATTGGCGCCAGCCTGACGGTGGCCGACCACGGCGTGCCGGCGGTGCTGGCCGCCTTTCTGGGCGATCGGCCCCGCGCCGCACCGCACTGGCAGACCACGGTGATGGTGGGCAACACCGCGCAGATCTGCGCCGCGGTGGCCAGCCACGCGCTGGACATCGGCCTGATCGAGGGCCCGCACCACGACGCCAGCCTGGTGGCCCAGCCCTGGCTGGAGGACGAGCTGGTGGTGGTGGGCACGCCCGCCGTGGCCGCCGCCCAGGGCAGCACGCTGGCCGACCTGGCCGAGGCTGTCTGGCTGCTGCGCGAGACCGGCTCGGCCACCCGGGAGATCAGCGACCAGGCCCTGGCCCCGCGCATCGGCCCCTACCGGCGGCGCATCGAACTGGGCAGCAACGCCGCGCTGCGCCAGGCCGCGCTGGCCGGCCTGGGCCTGGCCTGCCTGTCGCGACAGGTGGTGGCCGAGGATCTGGCCCGCGGCCAGCTGCAGACCGTGGCCGCCCCGCTGCCGCGCATCAGCCGCCAGTGGCACTGGGTGCTGCAGGCCGGGCGCCAGCCCACGCCCGCGCTGGCCGCGCTGATCGCCCTGCTGCCCACCCTGGCCCAGGCGGACGACACTCCCCCCTGACAGGGGTGGCCGGCCGGGCCGATCGGCGATAATCTCGCCCCTTCAGCGACGGGAATTCCGGGGTGCCTGCACGCCCTGCCCGTGCCCGTCCCCACAGGAGAGCCCCACCTTGGCCAGCGTCAACAAAGTCATCATCATCGGCAATCTGGGCCGCGACCCGGAAGTGCGCTACACCCCCAGCGGCGCCGCCGTCTGCAACCTGCGCCTGGCCACCACCCGCAACTGGAAGAACCGCGAGAGCGGCGAGCGCCAGGAAGAGACCGAATGGCACTCGGTCGTGCTCTACGACCGCCAGGCCGAGATCGCCGGCGAGTACCTGAAGAAGGGCCGCCCGGTCTACATCGAAGGCCGCCTGAAGACCCGCAAGTGGCAGGACAAGGACGGCAACGACCGCTACACCACCGAGATCGTGGCCGAGACCATGCAGCTGCTGGGTGGCCGCGAGAGCATGGGCGGCGGCGAAGGCGGTGGCATGGACGAAGAGATGGGCGGTGGCAGCGGTGGCGGCTACAGCCGTCCGCCCGCCCGCCCCGCCGCCCCGCCGCGGGCCCCGGCCCCCGCCCCCCGTCCCGCGCCGAAGTCGTCCACCGGCTTCGACGACATGGACGACGACATTCCGTTCTGACCGATCCGGACACGCCGGCCTGATGTCCCCACGGTCCCTGCGCGCGCGATGAGTTCCGACGCGGCCCTGCGCCAGCAGGCCGAACGCCACGCGGACCGGCAGGAGTGGGACCAGGCCACGGCCTGCTTCGAGGCCTTGCGGGCGCGCCACCCGGGCGATGCGGACGTGCTGCTGCAGCTGTCCTACATCGCCTCGCTGGCCGGCCGCTACCGGGACGCCCACGCCCATGCACTGGCGGCCGCCCAGGCCGCCCCCACCCGGCCGGACGAGGTGGCCCAGTTGGTCTCCCGGCTGCGCACCTTCAACGAGGTGCCCGCGCTGCGCGACTGTCTGGCGCGCCTGGGCCCGCCCGCGCGGGTGCCGGTGCCACTGCTGCTGGCCTTCGCCGGTCAGTACAGCCACCTCAACCTGCACGAAGAGGCGCTGGCCCTGCTGGACGAGGCGCGGCGCCGCGAGCCCGCCCACCCCTCGGTGCTGGTGGCCCGGGGCCAGGCCCTGGTCTACCTGGGCCGCTTTGCTGAGGCCGAGGCCGAGCTGCGGGCCTGCGTGGCGCGGGCGCCGCAGGTCTCGCGCGCCTGGTGGCTGCTGGCCGGGCTGAAGACCCAGACGACCGAGACCAACGACCTCGGCGCCATCCACGCCCAGCTGACCCGGCCCCAGGTGCCGCGCGAGGCAGCCATTGAGCTGGCCTTTGCGCTGCACAAGGTGCTGGACGACCTGGGCCGCCACGACGAGGCCTGGCAGGCCCTGATGCTGGCCTGCCGCGCCAAGCGCGCCCTGCTGGATTACCGCCCCGAGGACAGTGTGGCTCTGGTGGATGCGCTGACGGCCCTGCCCATCCCCGGCGCTGCGGCCGTGGTGCGGCCGGCCGACGGCCCGGTGCCCATCTTCATCGTCGGCATGCACCGCTCGGGCACCACGCTGCTGGAGCAGTTGCTGCACGGCCATCCGCAGGTGCAGGGCCTGGGCGAGCTCTACGACGTCACCGTGGCCATGCGCGAGGCCACCGACCACCCCTGCCGCGGCCCCATCGACCTGACGCTGGTGCAACGCGCCGCCGCCGGGGTGGACTTTGCCGCGGTGGGCCGCCACTACCTGGAGGGCCTGGCCTGGCGCCTGGGCCCCGAGGCCTGCTTCACCGACAAGCTGCCCTCGAACTTCCTGAACATCGGCTTCATCGCCCAGGCCCTGCCGCAGGCGCGCATCCTGCACCTGCGGCGCGATGCGATGGAGGTGGGCTTCTCCAACCTGCGCGAGCTGTTCCACGAAGCGGCGCCCTATTCCTACGATCTGCAGGAGCTGGGCAGCTTCCACCGTCAGTACGAGCGGCTGATGGCCCATTGGCAGCGGGTGCTGCCCGGGCGCATCCTGGACGTGGACTATGCGGCCCTGGTGCGCCAGCCCGAGGCGGTGATGCGCGAGGTCACGGCCTTCTGTGGGCTGGACTTCGAGCCGGCGATGCTGGACATCGCCCGCAGCCGGCGCGGCGTGTCCACCGCCAGCGCGGTGTCGGTGCGCCAGGGCATCGTGGCACGCAGCACCCCCAAGTGGGCGCCCCATGCCGCTCAACTGCAGCCCCTGGCCGACGCGCTGGGCCGCAGAGGCCCCGTCTGAGCCACCGCGGCTGTCCCGTTTTCGGGACAGCACCGTCCACGGCATCAGGGTGCGGGCCGGCTTGATCCGGCGCAAGCCCTCGGCTCCAATCCGGCTTGGAGACAGAAAGGAGGGCTCGCAATGAGGCCCGATGCCAGTCCGCCCCATGCCAGTCCTTATGTGGGCTTCCAGAAGGACCTGCGCGGCGTGCGCAGCCTGTGGGAGCGCTTCCACGCCGGCATGCTCGACCTCGAGGAGCGGCGCACCACCTACCACGAGCTGCTGCTGGGCGAGTGGCAGCGCTGCACCGCGCTGGGCGTGGATGTGGCGATGACCCGCGGCCGGCTGCTGAGCAGCGAGGAGTTCCGCCGCCGCCAGGAGGCCGAGCAGCTGCTGCTGGAGACCTCGGTGCCCATCGTGCGGGAGGTCAGCAACTTCCTGGTGGACGTGCCGGGCATCATGATCCTGGCCGAGCGCACCGGCACCGTGCTGCACATCACGGGCGACCCGGCGGTGCGCGAGCGGGCGGCCACCCACTCGGGCATCGTCGAGGGCTCTCAGTGGAACGAGCTGACCGCCGGCACCAACGGCGTGGGTACCGCGCTGTCCAAGGGTCGGCCGGTGCATGTGCTGGCGGCCGAGCACTTCTGCGAAGGCTGGCACAGCTGGTCCTGCGCGGCCACCCCGATCTTCGATGCCGATGGCCACACGGTGCTGGGCATCGTGGACTTCACCACCATCGACGCCGACTTCCGCGACCAGGCGCTGGGCCTGACCGTCTCGGTGGCCAACTCCATCCAGGCCCGCATGGCCCTGCACCGCGAGCTGGAACGGCGTCTGCTGCTGACCGCCTTCAGCGACGCCAGCCGCCACTATCCGCACGATGACCTGCTGGCCGTGGACCAGGCCGGGCGGCCGGTGGCCCACACACCCAGCGAACGCTGCCGCCAGCTGGCCGAGCGCTGGCCGACCGAGGCCGCGGCGGTGCGCGAGCTGGTGTGCGACAGCCTCGCCGTGACCGCGCCCAGCACCGGCGCGCCCATCGGCGCGGTGCTGCTGCTGGCCAAACCGGCGGGCTACCAGAAGGTCTTCCGGTCCGAGGCGCGCCCAGCCTGGCCGGCACCCCAGCCCGCAGCCGGCCCCGAGCGGCCGGTCACCCGCTTTGGCGACTTCGTCTCCTGCGACCCGTCCACCCAGCGCATGCTGGAGGCGCTGCGGCGCCTGGCCGAGGCGGACGTGAACCTGCTGATCACCGGCGAGACCGGCACCGGCAAGGAGCTGCTGGCCCGTCACGTGCACGCCTGCAGCCCGCGGCGCCAGCAGCCCTACCTGGCCATCAATTGCGGCGCGATCAGCGAGCACCTGATGGAGAGCACCTTCTTCGGCTACGTGAAGGGCGCCTTCTCGGGGGCCGACCCACGCGGCCGCGCCGGCTACTTCGAATCGGCCCAGGACGGCACGCTCTTCCTCGACGAGGTGGGCGAGCTGCCACCGGCCATGCAGGCCGCGCTGCTGCGCGTGCTGGAGGACGGCAGCTTCCAGCGCGTGGGCTCCTGCGAGCCCCGCCGGGCCCGCTGCCGCATCATCGCGGCCACCCACCGCGACCTGACCCAGCTGATCGCCGAGGGCCGCTTCCGGCGCGACCTGTACTACCGGCTCAAGGTGGCCCAGCGCTGCATCCCGCCGCTGCGCGAGCGGCCGGATGACATCACCCTGCTGGTCGAGCAGTTCGCCGAGCTGATGCGGCGCAAGCATGGCCTGCAGAGCGTGCGCTTCACGCAGGCGGCGATGGACGCCCTGCGCCGCTACGCCTGGCCAGGCAATGCCCGCGAGGTGCGCAATGCGATCGAGACCGCGGTGCTGTGCGCCAGCGGCACGATCGACCTGGACTGCCTGCCGCCCGAACTGACGCAGGCCCCGCCGCCCGCCGCCCCGCAAGAGCCCGATGGCCCGCAGCATGCGCCCGATGGCATGGCCGCGGTGCGGGACTACGAACGCCAGCTCATCGTCGGCATGCTGCGCAAGTACCGCAACGTCAGCCAGGTGGCTCATGCGCTGGGCCTGGCCCGCTCCACGCTGTACCGCAAGTTCGCCGAGCTGGGCATCCAGCAGGCCGAGGTGCTGGGCGGCGACGAGGGATCGCATCTGTCCTGAAGGCGCCTGAAGGCGCGAGGCTGTCCCGCGGCCGGGACAGCCTGTCCGGACACCTTCCGCCCGCCGGCTGTCTCCAACGTTCTCTGGCGCCCGCTTCTGCGCCGTTTTCGACCAGTCCGCCCCAGGAAAACCCCGCCGGCCGCGCTGGCCCGGGGCTTGCGCTGGAGGGATCCGCCGGGGCCGCAGGCCACCGGCATCCACCATCCCCCAGAGGACTTGAAGGAGACAGCCATGAATGCACCCCGCGACCTTCCCGTGACCCGCCTGGACGCCGCCGTGATCGGCGCCGGCGTGGCCGGCCTGTACCAGCTGCACCGCCTGCGCGAGATGGGCCTGGACGTGCGCGCCTACGAGACCGGCTCCGGTGTCGGCGGCACCTGGTACTGGAACCGCTACCCCGGTGCGCGCTTCGACTCGCAGGCCGAGATCTACCAGTACTGGTTCGACGAGGCCATGTACAAGGCCTGGCAGCCCAGCGAGCGCTTCCCGGCCCAGCCCGAGACCGAGCGCTGGCTCAACTGGGTGGCCGACCGCATGGACTTGAAGAAGGACATCCAGTTCGACACCCGCATCGACAGCGCGCACTTCAACGAGACCACCCAGCGCTGGGACATCACCACCCGCCAGGGCGAGCGCATCGACGCGCAGTACCTGGTGTGCTGCATGGGCATGCTCTCGGCCCCGCTGACCGACCGCTTCCCGGGCCAGTCCAGCTTCCAGGGCCAGATCCTGCACACCGCTCTGTGGCCCCAGGAGGGCGTGGACCTGAAGGGCAAGCGCGTGGCCGTCATCGGCACCGGCGCCACCGGCATCCAGGTGATCCAGACCATCAAGGGCGAGGTCGGCGAGATGACGGTCTTCGTGCGCACGCCGCAGTACGTCATCCCGATGCGCAACCCCAAGTACAGCGCGGCGGACTGGGCGGGCTGGGGCGAACGCTTCCATGAGCTCAAGCAGCGCGTGCGCAGCACCTTCGCCGGCTTCGACTACGACTTCGACGCGCCCCCCTGGGATTCGCTGACGCCGGCCGAGCGCGAGGCTGTGCTGGAGCGGCTGTGGGACGACGGCTCGCTGTCGCTGTGGTTGTCCTCCTTCCCGGAGATGTTCTTCGACGAGGCGGTCAGCGAGGTGGTCTCCGAGTTCGTGCGCCGCAAGATGCGCGACCGCCTGAAGCACGACCCGGCGCTGTGCGAGCTGCTGATCCCGACCGACTACGGCTTCGGCACCCACCGCGTACCGCTGGAAAACGGCTACCTGGAAGCCTATCTGCAGGACAACGTGCACACGGTGAACTGCCGCAAGACGCCGATCGAGCGCATCGTGCCCGAGGGCATCCAGACCGCCGACGGCACGGTCCATCCCTTCGACGTCATCATCATGGCCGTGGGCTTCGACGCCGGCTCCGGCGCGCTGACGCGGGTGGACATCCGCGGGCGCGGCGGCCGCTCGCTGAAGGAGGAGTGGCAGCGCGAGATCCGCACCGCCATGGGCATGCAGATCCACGGCTATCCCAACCTGTTCAGCACCGCGTCACCGCTGGCGCCCACCGCCGCGCTGTGCAACATGACGACCTGCCTGCAGGCCCAGGTGGACTGGGTGACCGACTGCATCGCCTATGCCCGCGCGCAGGGCAAGACCGTGATCGAGCCGACGCGGGAATTCGAGGATGCGTGGGTGGCCCATCACGACGAGACTGCCAACAAGACGCTGGTGGTCAAGACCGACTCCTGGTACATGGGCTCCAACGTCGAGGGCAAGCCGCGCCGGCTGCTGTCCTACATCGGCGGCGTGGGCAACTATCACCGCCAGTGCGACGAACAGGCCGCCCAGGGCTACCCCGGCTTCGCGATGCGCTGAGCGCAAGGAGACCTGCCACCATGACCCACCACACACTCCAGACCGCCCTCGACGGGCTGCTGCACCAGACCGTGCACCGCCACGGCGGCGTGCCCGGCGTCGTCGCGATGGTCACCGACCGCCTGACCGAGATCTATGCCGGCGCCGCCGGCGTGCGGGAACTGGGCCAGCCTGACCCGATGACGCTGGACACGGTGTTCGCGATCTTCTCGACCACCAAGGCGATGACCGCGACGCTGGCCCTGCAGCTGATCGAGGAAGGCCGGCTGAACCTGGCCGACGCGGCCGGTGACCATGTGCCGGAGATCGACGCGCTGCAGGTGCTCGAGGGCTTCGATGCCGACGGCCAGCCGCGCCTGCGTCCACCCAAGCGGCGCATCACGGTCAACGACCTGCTGCTGCACACCTCGGGCCTGTGCTACGAGTTCTTCAGCGAGGACGACCTGAAGTTCCGCACCGCACGCGACATCCCGACCATCGTCTCCAGCAGCTTCGAGTCGATCCGCACGGTGCTGCTGCACGAGCCAGGCGCGGCCTGGACCTATGGCGTCAACATCGACTGGCTGGGGCGCATCGTCGAGCGGCTGCGCGGCGCGCGCCTGGGCGAGGTGATGCGCCAGCGCCTGTTCGAGCCGTTGGGCATGGCCGACATCGGCTTCCAGATGAGCCCGTCGATGAAGACGCGGCGCGCGGTGATCCATGACCGCGCGGCCAGCGGCCAGCTCACGCCGCTGAGCGACTTCGTGCTGCCCGACCCGCCGCCGATGGACATGGGCGGCCACGGCCTCTATGCCACCGTGGGCGAGTACATGAAGTTCATCCGCATGATCCTCAACGGCGGCCTGGGCCCGAACGGCCGCGTGCTGAAGGCGGAAACGGTGGATGCGATGTCGGTGGACGGGCTGCGCGCGCTGGGCCTGTCGGTGGGGGGCTGGAGCACCTCGATCCCCGCGCTGTCCAACACCGGGGATTTCTTCCCCGGCACGCCCAAGGGCTGGGGCTACAGCTTCCTGGTGAACCGGGAGGCCACGCCTTCGGGCCGCACGCCGGGCTCGCTGATGTGGGCCGGGCTGGCCAACAGCTACTTCTGGATCGACCGCACAACGGGCATCGGGGGCTACTGGGCCACCCAGATCCTGCCCTTCCAGGACGCGGTGTCCTACCCGGGTTTCGTGGAGTTCGAGACCACGGTCTATCACCACCGCTGAAAGCGGGTGGCGGCGCCGGCCAGGTGCCGGGGCCGCCCTCGCCCTCCAGCAGTCAGGCGCTCACTCGGCCGCGCCGATCGTCAGCGCGATCGTGCCCACGCCGGCGATCGAGCCTTCGAGCACATCGCCGGCCACCACCGGGCCCACGCCCTCGGGCGTGCCGGTGTAGATCAGGTCGCCCGGCTGCAGGTGGTAGTACTGCGACAGGTGGGCGATGATGGCCGCCACCGGGTGCACCATCTGGTCGATGTTGGAGGACTGCTTGGTCTGGCCATTGACCCGCAGCTCGATGGCGGCGCTGACCGGGTGGCCGATGGCGCTGGCCGGCGCGATGGGCGAGAGCACCGCGGCGTTCTCGAAATCCTTGCCCAGGTCCCAGGGGCGCTGCTTGTCCTTGGCAGCGTTCTGCAGGTCGCGCCGGGTCATGTCCAGGCCGCAGGCATAGCCGTAGACATGCTTGAGCGCCTCGCCTTCGGCAATGCAGAAGCCCGTCACGCCGATGGCCACCACCAGCTCCATCTCGTGGTGCAGGTTCTTGGTGCCGGGGGCGTAAGGCACGGTACTGCCCGAGGCGACATAGTCCTCGGAGGCCTTGTTGAAGTAGAACGGCGCCTCGCGGTCGGCCACCGAACCCATCTCCTTGGCATGGGCCTCGTAATTGCGGCCGACGCAGAAGATGCGGCGGATCGGGAAGCCCTGCTCGCTGCCCTGGATGGGGGCGATGGCGGGAACGGGTGCGGGGAAGATCAGGGATGGCATGTGTGTGTCTTCTGCGGTGGCCAGGGAAAGCCCAACGGGATGCCGGGACGCCCATCGGCCCAGCCCCACGAGGATAGCCGCGCCGGCCGTCCATGGCCTGTCCGATCCGGAGAAGTCCCGAGCGACCGCAGGGTGGCGGCACACCACGGCACTCAGCCCGCGGACGTGCCGTCCTCGTCCAGCGCCCGCAGCTTGCGGTACAGCGTGCGCACGCTGATGCCCAGGGCCGCGGCCAGGGCCTCGCGGCTGCCCTGGTGGGCCTGCAGCGCGGCGCGCAGGGCCTGGGCCTCGGACTGGCGCAGCGAGGCGCCCTCGGTCGCTGGCCTGGGCTGGGCGACAGGCCCCGGCGGCGGCAGGGGGGCCGACCGCCGCAGCAGGCCCACCGACAGCGCCCGGTCCACCGTCTCGGCGGTGATGTGGTCGCCATCGGTCAGCAGCACCGCCCGCTCCAGCACATTGCGCAGCTCGCGCACATTGCCGGGAAAGGGGTGGCGAGCCAGCTGCTGCACCGCCCCGGCGTCCAGGCTCAGCGGCCGGCCGGGGGTCAGGCGCTCCAGCAGGGCGCTGGCCAGCAGCGGCAGGTCGCCCAGGCGCTCGCGCAGCGGCGGCAGGGCGATGGGGAAGGTGCTGAGCCGGTAATACAGATCCTCGCGGAAGCGGCCCTGGGCCACCATGGCGCACAGGTCGCGGTGGGTGGCGCTGACCAGGCGCACATCGGCGTGGCGCAGCTCGGTGCTGCCCACCCGGCGGTAGGTGCCGCTTTCCAGCAGGCGCAGCAGCTTGACCTGCATGGCCAGCGGGATGTCGCCCACCTCGTCCAGGAACAGGGTGCCGCCGCTGGCCGCCTCCACCAGGCCCACATGGGCCATGTGGGCCCCGGTGAAGGCCCCCTTCTCGTGGCCGAAGAGCTCGCTCTCGAACAGGCTCTCGGGCAGGCTGGCGCAGTCCACCACCACCCAGGGCTTGTTGGCGCGGGCGCTGGCCTCGTGCACCGCGCGGGCCACCAGCTCCTTGCCGGTGCCCGATTCGCCCAGCAGCAGCACGCTGGCCTCCGACGGGGCGACGCGCGCCACCAGGCCCAGCATGTCGCGGAAGGCTGGTGCGCTGCCGATCAGGCCCTGGCGGGCGGGCTGGGCCCGCGCCAGCGGCAGCGCCTCCATCTTCTCGATGAAGAAGGCCTGCTCGCCCTGGGCATCGCGCAGCGGCACCAGCTCGATGTTGACGTAGGCCTCGCCCCGCGGCGTGTGGTGCAGGTGCAGCACCCGCTCGCGCTGGCCGCTGCGGCGTGACAGGGCCAGGGGGCAGCTCTCGCCGGCCTGGTCGCAGGGCACGCTGAAGTGGTGGGAGACCTCGTAGCAGGTGCGCCCGATCACCGTGCCCCGCGGGGCGAAGGCCGCGCGGTAGGCCGCATTGGCCGCCACGATGCGGTACTGGCGGTCGAACAGGATGTGGGGCTCGGGCAGGCCCTCGATGAAGGACACCAGCTCGGCCGGGACGTCCAGGCGCGCAGGGGGCGATGGGGCAGACTGGTCGGTGCTCATGGCAGGCGCCGCTGCCAAAGTCATGACAGCGACTGCCACGCACTATGTCACACCCGCCAGAAACGTCAGTCCGGCGCCCACCCGGATGCCACCATGGGGATGCAAACCCTTGATTGACAAGGACTTGCGCAGGGTGACGCAACGGGCACACATCTTGATACCTCACCGGCCATGAACGACAGGCCCCTCCTCCGCCACCTGAGCTGGATCGTGCTGCTCAAGCTCGCCCTGCTCGGCGGGCTGTGGTGGGTGTTCTTCCGTCCTGTCCAGGTGCCCGTCCATCCCGACATGGCGGCCGCGCACATCGCCCCGGGCCCTGCCCCGGTGGCCAGTCCGACCGCCCCCCAAGGAGTCCGCCCGTGATCTCGGATCATCTCGTCGACCTGTCCCGGCTGCAATTCGCCGTGACAGCCCTCTACCACTTCCTCTTCGTGCCGCTGACGCTGGGCATGGTCTGGCTGCTCGTGATCATGGAGCTGGTCTATGTCATGACCGGCAAGCTGGTCTGGAAGGACATGACCCGCTTCTGGGGCAAGCTCTTCGGCATCAACTTCGCGCTGGGTGTCACCACCGGCATCACGATGGAGTTCCAGTTCGGCACCAACTGGGCCTACTACTCGCACTATGTGGGCGACATCTTCGGTGCCCCGCTGGCCATCGAAGGGCTGATGGCCTTCTTCCTGGAATCGACCTTCATCGGCCTGTTCTTCTTCGGCTGGGACCGCCTGTCCAAGACGCAGCACCTGCTGGTGACCGTGCTGATGGCGGTGGGCACCAACCTCTCGGCGCTGTGGATCCTGATCGCCAACGGCTGGATGCAGAACCCGGTGGGCGCGGAGTTCAACTGGCAGACCATGCGCATGGAGATGACGGACTTCTGGACCGTGGTCTTCAACCCGGACGCCCAGGCCAAGTTCGTGCACACCGTCTCGGCCGGCTATGTGACCGGCGCGATGTTCGTGCTGTCCATCAGCGCCTGGTACCTGCTGCGCGGCCGTGACGTGGAATTCGCCAAGCGCAGCTTCCGCGTGGCCGCCGCCTTCGGTCTGGCCAGCGTCTGCTCGGTGATCGTGCTGGGAGACGAATCCGGCTACACCGTGGGCGAGGCCCAGCAGACCAAGATGGCCGCCATCGAAGCCATGTGGGAGACCGAGCCCGCCCCGGCCGGCCTGAAGCTGGTGGCCGGCATCAACGAGGCCGCCCAGAAGAACGACTGGGAGCTCGAGATCCCCTACCTGATGGGCCTGATCGGCACGCGCTCGGTCAGCAAGACCATCCCGGGCATCCACGAGATCAAGCAGAAGAACCGCGAACGCATCGTCAACGGCATCCAGGCGGTGATCGCGCTGGAGACCCTGCGGGCCCACCGCGACGACGTGGCCGCCCGCGTGACGCTGGACCGCTTCCAGGCCGACCTGGGCTTCGGCCTGCTGCTCAAGAAGTACGTGGCCGATGTGCGCCAGGCCACGCCCGCCATGATCGACCAGGCGGTCAACGACACCGTGCCCCACGTCACCCCGATGTTCTGGGCCTTCCGCCTGATGGTGGGCTTCGGCTTCGCGATGCTGCTGCTCTTCGCCCTGGCCTTCTGGAGCACGCTCAAGGGCCAGTGCGGCAAGCAGCGCTGGCTGCTGCGCGCGGCCCTCGTGATGCTGCCGATTCCCTGGCTGTCCTGCGAGCTGGGCTGGTTCGTGGCCGAGTACGGCCGCCAGCCCTGGACGATCTACGGCGTGCTGCCCACCCACCTGTCGGTCTCCACGCTGAGCGTGGAAAGCCTGTACGGCTCGCTGGCAGGCTTCGTGGGCTTCTACACCGTGCTGCTGGTGGTGGAGATGTACCTGATGGTCAAGTTCGCCCGCCTGGGCCCGGGCAGCCTGGGCACCGGACGGTATCTGGACGAACCCGTGCACGCTGCGCACGCCCACGCCTGAACGAGAAAGTCACTTCATCATGTTGGACTACCCCACCCTCAAGATCATCTGGTGGCTGCTGGTAGGCGTGCTGCTGGTCGGCTTCGCCATCATGGACGGCCATGACATGGGCGTCGGCACGCTGCTGCCCTTCGTCGGCAAGAACGACACCGAACGCCGCGTCGTGATCAACACCGTCGGCCCGCACTGGGACGGCAACCAGGTCTGGTTCATCACCGGCGGCGGCGCCATCTTCGCCGCCTGGCCGCTGGTCTACGCCACCGCCTTCAGCGGCTTCTACTGGGCCATGCTGGCGGTGCTGTGGGCCCTGTTCTTCCGCCCCGTGGGCTTCGACTACCGCAGCAAGATCGACAACCCCACCTGGCGCAGCACCTGGGACTGGGGCCTGTTCGTCGGCGGCGCCGTGCCGCCGCTGATCTTCGGCGTGGCCTTCGGCAACCTGCTGCAGGGCGTGCCCTTCCACTTCGACAACTACCTGATCTCCACCTACACCGGCAGCTTCTGGGCCCTGCTCAACCCCTTCGCTCTGCTCAGCGGCGTGGTCAGCAGCGCGATGATCACGCTGCACGGCGCGGTGTACCTGTCACACCGTACCGAAGGGGCCGTGCAGGCCCGGGCCCAGAACGCGGCCCTGGGCGCGGCGGTGGTGATGGTGCTGGCCTTCGTGGGCGCGGGCTTCTGGCTGCACAGCGGCGCCATCCCCGGCTATGCGATCAGCTCGGCCATCGACCCGGCCGCCCTGCCCGACCCGCTGGCCAAGACGGTGGTGCGCAGCGCCGATGCCTGGTGGGCCAACTACGCCCGCTGGCCGGCGATGTGGGCCCTGCCGGTGCTGGGCATCGTCGGCGCGCTGGGCGCCGCCCTGCTCACCCGGGCCGGCGCCACGCTGACCGCCTTCGTCGTCTCGGCGCTGGCCATCGCCGGCGTGATCGGCACGGCGGGCGGGGCGATGTTCCCCTTCGTCATGCCCTCGTCGACCGACCTGAACTCCAGCCTGACCGTGTGGGACAGCGTCTCCAGCCACCTGACGCTGAGCCTGATGTTCTTCGCCACGCTGATCTTCATGCCGATCATCGTCTTCTACACCAGCTGGGCCTACCGCGTGATGCGCGGCAAGGTGACCGTGGCCCACATCCAGGCCAACGAGCACACCGCCTACTGAGCCCGGCCCCTCAACACCGAAAGGACAACACCATGTGGTATTTCGCCTGGATCCTGGGCGTGGGCTTCGCGGTCCTGCTGGCCGTGATGAACGCGATGTGGGGCGAGAACGAGGAAGGCCGCGCCGCGGCCCGCCTGAGCGACGAGGGGGGCGTGTGAACCCCGCCTCCGAGACCTCGGGCGACGGCGGCCCGGCCCGCCCCGGCCTGCATGGGCCCAGCCTGCTGCTGGGCGTGGCGCTGATGCTGGCCGGCTCGGTCTACCCGCCGCTGATGACCGACGCGCAAGGCCGGGCCGACCATGGCCTGGCCATGCTGCTGCTGTGGGCCATGTGTGCCGGCCTGGTCCGGGGCGTGGGCTTCGTGCCGCGTTTCTGGCTCTGGCGCGGGTTGTTTTCCGGCTGGAGCAGCCTGCTGGCCCTGCTGGCTTTCGCCTGGCTCAAGTTCCTGCGCTGAGTCCCCCTCCAGAATCGGAGCAGGAGACCACGAGGGGGAGAGGACCATGCTGTTCCGCATGCTGCTGGACGAGGCCACCGGCACGGTGAGCTATCTGCTGACCCAGGCCGAAACGGGCGAGGCCGTGGTGATCGACCCGCGCGCCGCCGACGTGCCGGTGATCCGCGCCATGCTGGCCGAGCAGCGTGCCCAGCTGCGCTGGGTGCTGCGCACCCATGCCCATGCCGCCCAGCACAGCGCGGCCGAGCAGGCGGCGCTGGCCCAGTTGGCCGCGCCCTGGGTGCAGCAGCGCCCGCCGGCCCAGCCCCTGCTGCCGCTGGGTGACGACTACATCGAGGTGCTGGCCACCCCCGGCCACACCTCGGACTGCCTGAGCTTTCGCTGGCGCGACCGGCTGTTCTGCGGCGACCTGCTGGCCGTCGACGGCTGCCACTACCAGACCCGCCCGTCCCAGCCCCAGTCGCTGTGGGACAGCGTGCATGACGTGGTCTTCCGCCTGCCCGACGAGACCCTGCTGTTCGCCGGCTGCGCCCACCGCGGCCGCATGGTGGCCACGGTGGGCGAGCAGCGCCGCTGGCACCCCTGGTTCGGCAACACCAGCCGCGACGCCTTCCTGACCCGGGTGGCCAGCCTGCCGGAGGGTTCCCGCAGCGGCCCCGCGGGGCACTGATCTGGATCGAATTCCCTAAATACCCTATTGGGTATATTGAGGACTTTGCGCCGACCTGGCGCCGGAGTCTTCATGAGCACCTTCGACCACACCGGCCTGATGCAGGACATCAACGCCCAGCTCGGCCCCTTCCGCCAGTCCCAGGCCGCCACCATGCGCGGCTTCAGCGCCATGGCCCAGGGCGCCCTGGCCGAGGGCGCACTCAGCGCCAAGCACAAGGAGCTGCTCGCCCTGGCCATCGGCGTCACCCAGCACTGCTCGGGCTGCATCGGCTTTCACGTCAAGGCCCTGGTGCGCCTGGGCGCCACCCGGGCCGAACTGGAAGAGGCCCTGGGCGTGTGCGTCTACATGGGCGGCGGCCCGGCCCTGATGTACGCGGCCGAGGCCCTGAAGGCCTGGGACGTGCTGGCCCAGCCCGAGCCCGCCGTCTGCTGAGCGCGCCTCAGGCGTCCACCGCCTCGGCGGGCTGGGCCAGGCAGCCCAGCCGGCAGGCCAGGCTCAGCACGGCCTGCAGCGTGGCCCGCTCGGCCTCGGCATCGTGGCCCGCCCCGAAGGCCGTGCCCGCCGCGCCGGCCGCGGCCCCCTCCACCAGCACCCAGTGCTGGGTTGCGCGGCCCCGCCCGGTGCTTGAGCGGCTGACCGCCCCCAGGCGCAGGCCGGGCGCCAGCGCCTGCGCCGCCGCCTGCAGCAGGTCCGCGCCCTCGCCCTCGCCGGCCCAGCACTGCTCGCCCATGGCCAGCCGCAGCCGCACCTGCACCCCGCCCTGCGGCCCGGGTTGAACCGCCCAGGACGAGACCGTCACCGCGCCCTCGGCCCCCTGCGGGCTCAGGTAGTGGCGGCTGAACAGCTGCCACAGCGCCGCCGAGGTCACCTCGGCCTCGCTGGCGTCGGCATGGCGCTGCACCACCGCGCTGAACTCCACCTGCAGGCGTCGGGGCATCACCAGGCCGTGGTCGCGCTCCAGCAGGTAGGCGATGCCGCCCTTGCCCGACTGGCTGTTGACCCGGATGATCCCCTCGTAGCTGCGGCCGATGTCGGCCGGGTCGATGGGCAGGTAGGGCACGGCCCAGGGCGCGCCGGGGCGCTGCGCGGCCAGGCCCTTCTTGATCGCGTCCTGGTGCGAGCCCGAGAAGGCAGTGAACACCAGGTCGCCCGCATAGGGGTGGCGCGGGTGCACCGGCAGCGCGGTGCACTGCTCGGCCACCTGCACCAGGGCCGGCAGGTCCGACAGGTCCAGCCCCGGGTGCACGCCCTGGGTGCACGCCCTGGGTGTAGAGGTTGAGCGCCAACGTCACCAGGTCCACGTTGCCGCTGCGCTCGCCATTGCCGAACAGGCAGCCCTCCACCCGCTGCGCGCCGGCCAGCAGGGCCAGCTCGGCACAGGCCACGCCGGTGCCGCGGTCGTTGTGCGGGTGCACCGACAGCACTACATGCGCGCGCCGCGGCAGGTGGCGGTCCATCCACTCGATCTGGTCGGCAAAGACATTGGGCGTGGCCACCTCCACCGTGGTCGGCAGGTTGATGATGACCGGGCGGCCCGGGCCCGCGTCCCAGGCGTCCAGCGCGGTGCTGCAGGCCTGCAGCGACACCGGCTGCTCGGTCATGCAGAAGGTCTCGGGCGAGTACTGCAGCACCCATTCGGTCTCGGGCACCGCATCGGTCAGCCGGCGCAGGTGGCGCACATGGTGGTCCACCAAGCCCATCACCTCGGACACCGAGAGGCCGAACACCCGCTCGCGCCACAGCGGGGCGGTGGCGTTGTAGAGGTGGACGATGGCGCGCCGCGCGCCGCGCAGGGCCGCCACGGTGCGCTCGATCAGGTCCTCGCGCAGCTGGGTCATGACCATCAGGGTCACGCCCTCGGGCACGCGGTCCTCCTCGATCAGGCGGCGCACGGTGTCGAAGTCGGTCTGCGAAGCCGCCGGAAAGCCGACCTCGATCTCACGGAAGCCACAGGCCACCAGACGCTCGAAGAACATCAGCTTGCGCTCGACGTTCATCGGCTCGAACAGGGCCTGGTTGCCGTCGCGCAGGTCGGTGGACAGCCAGACGGGGGCCTGGGTGACTTGACGCGCAGGCCACTGGCGCTGCGGCAGGTCGACGGCGGGAAAGGGGCGGTACTTGGTGGCGGGGTGGTCGATCATCGTGATCCCGGATTCGGCAGAGGTGGCTCAGGGCATGACCCTGCCCTCCCGGCCGCGGACACGGCCGCAGCAGGACAGGACGACAGGGTGTGGATGCGCGCAGCCCTCCCTCGCGCCCGTCAGGGGACGGGACGCTGGCAGGCCGGGATCAGGGGAGGGGTGGTGCGCCTGGGACCGGACGGTCCGTCAGCGGCGCGTGCACGCGAGCCGATCCCGGCCCAGCACTAGGCTGGATTCGCGGGATAGCAGGGTGCGCAAGGTCATGGGGTGCGACCTTAACCCGGCGAGCGGGGGCTCGTCAAACCCGATGCGGGCGGGAGCGCCGCCTGGGGCGCGGCCGCCTCCGGCTGCCAGCCACCGCCCAGCACCAGGAAGAGCTGGGCCTGGTCGTCGGCCAGGGCCGCCTCGCTGGCGGCCAGGTCGGCCTCGGCACTGGCCAGCGCGCGCTGGGCGTCCAGCGCCGGCAGGTAGCCGGTGCGGCCGCTCCGGTACAGGCGCTGGGCCTGATCGGCCACGGTGGCCTCCTGGGCCCGGGCGGCACGCAGCGCGGCGCGGCGGTCCAGCTCGCGGGCGTAGGCGTTCAGCGCGGTTTCGGTCTCGCGCAGCGCGGTCAGCACGGTGCCGTCGAAGTGCGCCAGCGCGCCCGCGGTGCCGGCCTCGGCCTGGGCGATGCGGGCCTGCACCGCGCCGGTGTTGGGCAGGGTCCAGGAGATCAGCGGCCCCAGGCTCCAGCCCACGCTGTCCGAGCCCAGAAAGTCGGTGGCCGGGCTGCCGCTTTGCACCGACAGGCCCAGGCGGATGTGCGGGTAGAGGTCAGCCGTGGCCACGCCGATGCGGGCGGTGGCCGCCGCGAGCTCGCGCTCGGCCTGGCGCACGTCGGGCCGGCGGCGCAGCAGGGCCGCGCCATCGCCCACCGGGATCAGGCCCTGGAGTTGCGGCGGTGTGTCGCAGTCGGCCGCCCCGGCCGGCAAGGCCTGGGGCAGCGCGCCGGTGAGCGTGGCCAGGCGGTAGAGCGCGCCCTGGCGGCGCGCCTGCAGCGGCGGCAGGGCCGCGCGCAGATGCTCCAGCTGGCCCTGGGCACGGGCCACATCGGTCACGCCGGTGCGGCCGGCCTCGTGCAGGCGCTGGGTCAGGGCCACGGCCTCGTCCTGCAGCTGCACCGAGCGGCGGGCGCTGCGCAGCTGCAGGCCCAGGGCGCAGACCTCGGCATAGGCCCGCGTGGTGCCGGCGGCCACCTGCACCCGGGCCAGATCGGTGGCGGCCTCGGCCGCTTCGCGGCTGGCCTGCGCCGCCTCGGCCTGGAGCTGCAACTGGCCGAACCAGTCCAGCGGCAGGGACACGGCCAGGCCCGCGGCGGTCTCCCATTCGGGCTTGGGCGTGTAGCCAGGTGCCAGGTAGTCCAGCCCCGACTTGTGGCCCATGACCACGCCCCCATTGACACCCACCGAGGGTCGCTGGGCGCCGGCCACCTCGGCCTCCAGCGCCCGCGCACGGGCCAGGTTGGCCACGGCCTGGCGCAGGTCGGTGTTGTGGGCCAGGGCCTGCTGCACCAGGCCGTCCAGCCGCGGGTCCTCGTACAGCCGCCACCAGGCGGCCGGCAGGGGCTCGGGGCTGTAGAGCGCGGACGCCGCTTCGGCAAAGGGGGCGCTGGCGGCGGGCTGCGCGGCCAGCGCCTGGGAGGGCAGCTGGTAGTCGGGGCCGACCGGGGCATGGCTGCAACCGGCCAGCAGCAGGAGGGCGGCCAACGAGGAGCCGGGAACCAGAGAGCGCAGGCCCATGGGATTCACTCCGCCGGTCGGGCCGCGGGGGCCTGAGCGGTGTGGGTGGGGCCCGCAGCGGCGGCCCCCTCCTCCACCTGCACCGTCACCGTCTGCCCGGCCACCAGCCGGGTGCCGTCGGGCCAGGGTGTGTCCAGGCGCACCCGCACCGGCACCCGCTGGGCCAGGCGCACCCAGTTGAAGCTGGGGTTCACCGCGGGCAGCAGGTTGGCGCTGGTGGCGCGGTCATGGTCGGCGATGGCGGCGGCCACGCTCTCCACCGTGCCGTGCAGCGCGGTGCTGCTGCCCATGGGCGTCACCCGCACCGCCTGCCCCAGGTGGATGCGCGGCAGCTTGGTTTCCTCGAAGTAGCCCTCGACGTAGAAGGAGTGGGCATCCACCAGGGCCAGGGCGGGTCGGCCGGCGTTGACGTAGGCGCCCACGCGGATGTCCAGGTTGGTGACGGTGCCGTCGGTGGGGGCGCGCACCTCGGCTCGCTGCAGGTTCAGGCGCGCGGCATCCACCGCCACCTTGGCCTGCTCCAGCGCCGCGCTGCTTTCCTCGACACGGGTGCGGGCCTGCTCCTGCTGCTCCTGCGAGACCAGGCTGCCCAGCCCGCTGTTGCGGTCACGCTCACGCTTGGCCTGGGCCAGCGCCACCTGGCGCGCGGCCAGCGCGGCCTCGGCTTCGCGCAGGGCCAGCGCGTAGTGGGCATGGTCCACCTCGAACAGCACGTCGCCGGCATGGACGGGCTGGTTGTCCTGCACCGGCACGGCCGTCACCAGGCCGGACACATCCGGCGCCATCTGGACCACATTGGCCCGCACGCGGCCGTCGCGCGTCCACGGGGCCAGCTCGTAGTGGTCCCACAGGCCGCGGCAGGCCCACAGGGCCGCCGCCACCATCAGCAGGGTCGTCGCCGGGCGCAGCAGCTGCCGGGCCCGTTCGCGGGTGAACAGAGTTTTCAGAGTCATCACCACCGTCTCAAAGCAGGAATTGCGCGGTCAGCCGGTGCAGGCCGTAGAGCAGCACCAGGTAGAGCGCCATGTCGAACAGGGCCGGGTGCCAGACCCAGCGGTAGACGCCCACGGCCGCCAGCAGGCGGCGCAGGCCCCAGTTCAGCACCAGGGCCAGCAAGGCCAGGGCCATCAGCCAGGGCACGTACAGGCCCTCGAGATCGAATTCACCGGTCATGCGGCAGGCTCCTGGACAGGGGCGCCCAGCGTCCGTGGGGCCCGGGGAAACAGGTTGCGGCGCAGGCCCACCAGGGCGGTGACCAGGGCTGCGGGGTCGACCGCATCCGCCGCCGGCCGCATCGCGCGCAAGAGGGCCCGGTCCAGCGCGCGGCGCAGGGCATCAGGCCAGGCGCTGGGGCCATGGTCCGACCACTGCCGGAAGCCCTGGGCGATGCCCGCCAGCAGCAGCCGGGCCCCCGGCGCGCGGCCGGCGGCGCGCTGAGTCTGCAGCACCGCGATGTCGGCGCCCACGCGCAGCTCGCGCAGGGCCGCACGGGCGGCGTCGTCACGCTGCTGCGGTGGGGTCTGGGCAATGCGCGGGGCCAGCAGGCCGATGCGGTCGAGGCTGCGCACGGCGTGGCTCTCGTCGGGCAGGCCGCGGCGCGCGCCCGCCAGGTCGGCCAGTTCACGCCAGGCCGCGCGGCGCAAGCGCCGGGCCACCACGCCACTGCCCACGGAGCGCATGAGCTGGTTGACCAGCGCCGCCACCGCGATGCCCATCAGCATGGACAGGTTGCTGTTGAGGAAGTAGGGGAAGTCCAGCGTGGCGATGTCCCCCAGGGCCAGCGAGCCGGCCACGCCCATGATCATCGGGAAGGCCAGACCGACCAGGGCTGGTCGCGCCGCCAGGCAGCCCAGGGCGAGAAAGACCGGGGCACAGACCAGCACCAGGCTGGCGAAATCGTGCGCCAGCGGCAGCAGCACCAGCACGTACAGCGCGGCAAACGGCATGGCCCAGACCGTCGCCTTGAGCGACCCCGAGATGGCCGGCACGGGGTTGTCCATCGCGGCAAAGAGGCTGCAGAAGATGGCGGCCATCATCGCGGCCACCGAGCCGATGGGCCAGGCGGTCTCGATCCACACCAGGCTGCAGCCTGAGACGGCCACCACCGCGGCGGCGGCCGAGAGCAGGGCCATGCCCGGGTCCCGGTGCAGCACCCGCGCGCCCAGCGTGGGCCGACGCGCTGTGACGGGCGCCGCGCCGGTCAGGCCGGTGTCGATGTCGGCGCGCAGCGCGCCGCAGGCCTGCCAGCCCTGCAGCAGTTCCCCCAGCCGGGTGGCCAGGCTGATGCGCAGCGCGCGCGACCAGTCGCCCTGGGCCGGGTCGCTGCCCAGGCGGTCGAGCAGGCCCTGCAGCCAGGGCCAGGCGGCGGCCTGGTCCGGCGGCGGGAGCGCCAGCCACTCGCCCATCGCATCGAGCACCGCCACCACATCCGGCGCCAGCTGGCCTTCCGCCTCCTCCAGCGCCTGCAGGCGGTCCTCGGCGGCCGACAGGGCCGGGGTCAGGCCGGCCAGCCGGTCCTGCATCTCCTGCAGGGCGCCTTCGGTCCAGCGCAGGTGGCTGGTGTCGAAGGGCACATGGGTGGAGAGGATGCGCAGCTGGGTGATGTCGGCCGCCAGACGCTGACGGTCGGCCGCCAGGGTGGCCCCGCCGGCATCGCGGCGGTGGGCCCGGGCCGCCAGGTCCGCCAGCCAAGTGCGGGCATCGCCCTGGGCGCGGTCCAGCAGGCCCAGCAGCGGCGCGCTCAGGCCGGCCGGCAGCACCAGGCTGTGGACCAGGGTGGCGCAGAGGATGCCCACGCCGATCTCCTCGACCCGGGCCAGCGCGTTGTCGAACAGCTGATCGGGCCGCTCCACCGAGGGAAAACCGATCAGGGCCGCGGTGTAGCCCGCCAGCATGAAGACGTAGGAGCGCGGTGTGCGGTCCTGCAGCGAGATGAACAGGCACACCCCCACCCACAGGGCCAGCGCCAGCGCCAGCAGCGTCGGCGCATTGGCCAGATTGGGCACCAGCACCACCGAGGCGGCCGCGCCCAGGAAGGTGCCACCGAAGCGGTACACCGCCTTGGACCGCACGGCACCGGCCAGCGGGTTGGCCACGACGTAGGCGGTCATCATGGCCCAGAAGGGCCGCGGCAAACCGGCCTTCAGGGCCACGTACAGCGCCAGCATGGACGCGGCAAAGCATTTGAGCGAGTACAGCCACTCGCTGCGGGTGGGCCAGGTCACGGGCGCGATCCTCGGGGTCGGAATTCAGGCCCGCGCGGCGGCCTTGGGCAGCTCGGCCACGCCGGTCTCCAGGCGCAGCAGCACCCGCAGGGCCGCCTGCAGGTCCTCGTCGGGCAGGCCTTGCAGCAGCTCACGCCGCATCACGTGGAGGGCCTGCTCCACCCGGGCGACCTGCTGCTGGCCCAGCGGGGTCAGGCTGAGCACCTTGGCCCGGCGGTCGTGCGGGTCTTCATGGCGCACCACCACGCCGGCGGCCACCAGCTGGTCGATCACCCGCACCAGGGAAGCTGGCTCCAGGCCCACGGCCTCGGCCACGGCACCCGGGCGGGCGCTCTCGCCCATGCGGCCGATCATCACCGCCGGCCAGGCCATGGCGTGGGAAAGGCCGTAGGTGTTGCTGACCTCGTCGGCCACCGCGCGGTAGCTGCGCGCCACGCGGGTCAGCGTGGTGGTCAGGTGCATCAGGGTGGCGTCGTCGAGCATGGCGGGCTTTGTTTTGTCTGCTAATAGTTAGCAAAGCTAATTATTAGCCAGCTTAATTGTTGAGTCGGACGCAGGGCCATGCGACCCCTGACGGCAGCGCTCAGGCCGCGTCGCCAGGCCCCAGCGCGGCGGTGAGCAGTTCCAGCTCGTTGGTGATGTCGGCCTGACGGAGCCGGGCCGAGCGGCGGCGCAGCTCGGCGGCCAACTCGTCCAGATGGTCCTGGGCCCGCTGCATCTGGGCCAGGCGGGCGTGGTTCTCCTGCACCAGCGAGGTCTCCAGCGCGGCCCGCAGCTGCACCCGCACCGTCTGGTGCAGCACCGCGGCCATCAGCACCGGCCGCGGTAAGCCCAGGCGAGGCGCGGCGGCCCGCGGCGGCGGCTGGATCGGCGGCGGATCCCCCGCAACCGCACCGTCCCAGGGCTGCGGCACTCCGGGCGCCGGCAGCAGCCGCTGGCTGCGCAGGCCCGCCGGCCCGGTGGACAGTAGCCACACAGAGGGCACCGGTGCGGCAGCGGCCCCGGCCGTGGCGTCGGTGGCCGCCTGCAACCAGGCCGCCAGCACGGGTTCGGCCTCGTCCAGCGCCCCGCAGCCGGGCAGCACGCGGGGTGTGGATCCGGCCGGCGCGGCGTCTGCGGGGCGGTTGGCCCGCCAGGCCTCGGCCAGACGCTGGCCGGCCAGCCAGACGCTCTGGCCCGGCGTGGCCTGCAGGGTCTCGGCCGCCTCGGCCAGGTGGGCATTGAAGGCGCCGCAGAAGCCGCGCTCGGCGCCGATCAGCAGCCAGATGCGCGGCGCGGCGGGATAGCCCGCCACGGCCGGGGGAGCCGCCAACTGGCCCCAGGCGGCCTCCAGGGTGCGCTGGGCCTCGGCCAGGGCCGGCTGGGAATGCTGCAGGCGCTGCAGCTCGGCCAGGGCCAGGTTCTTCATGGCCTGCACGATCTGCCGCAGGTCGGCCAGCAGCGTGGCCCGCTCGCGCAGTTGCAGCTGTGCGGCCATGAAGGGTCAGCCGCCCAGCGCGGCCTGGACGGCGGCCACCCAGTCGGCCCGCGGGGCGTCAAGCGGCGGCGCGCTGGCGGCCATCGCGGTCAGGGCGTCCAGCCGGGCCTGCAGGGCCGGGCCTTGCAGGCCTTCGAGCCGGCCTTCGTTCAGGGCCACCAGCCAGGCCAGGGTGACCGCGGCCGGCCGGGTGGCCAGGCGGGCCTGGCGGAACAGGGCCTGCAGCAGATGGCCGCGGGCCACGCGGGCCTGCATGCCCTCGTCCAGCCGGGTGCCGAAGCGGGTGAACAGCTCCAGCTCCAGGAACTGCAGGTAGTCCAGCCGCAGGCGCTTGCATTCGCGGGCGATGGCCGGGTGTTGGGCCTTGCCGCCGATGCGCGAGACCGAGGTGCCCACGTCGATGGCCGGAAACATGCCCGCGGCGGTCAGCTTGGTGCTGAGGTAGACCTGGCCGTCGGTGATGGAGATCAGGTTGGTGGGGATGTAGCTGGCCACCTCGCCGAGCTGGGTGGGCACGATGGGCAGGGCCGTCATGCTGCCGCCGCCCAGCGCGGCGCTGAGCTGGGTGGAGCGTTCCAGCAGGCGCGAGTGCAGGTAGAAGATGTCGCCGGGGTAGGCCTCGCGCCCGGGCGGGCGGCGCAGCAGGAGCGAGAGTTCCCGGTAGGCCTGGGCGTGCTTGCCCAGGTCGTCGTAGACGATCAGGGTGTCGTGGCCCGCGTGCATCCAGTGCTCGGCCAGTGCGCAGCCGGCAAAGGGTGCCAGGTACTGCAGGCCGGGCAGGGTGCCGGCTTCGGCCACCACCACGGTGGTGTGGGCCAGGGCGTCGTGCGCGGCCAGGAGGCGCAGGGTCTCGGCCACCTCGGCACGGCGCTGGCCGATCAGCACCAGGATGCAGCGCACGCCCTGGTCGCGCTGGTGAATCACCGCGTCCAGCGCCAGCGCGCTCTTGCCGGTGCCGTCGTCGCCGATCAGCAGCTCGCGCTGGCCGCGCCCGATGGGCAGCAGGGTGTCGATGACGGTGTTGCCGGTGTAGAGCGGGCGGCTGACCGGGTCGCGCTCGATGATGGCCGGCGAGCGGCTTTCCAGCGGGTGCAGGGCATCGGTCTCGGGCGGGGGCAGGCCGTCCAGCGGTCGCCCCAGGGGGTCGATCACCCGGCCCAGCAGGGCGTCGCCGCAGCCGATGGACAGGCGCTGCCCGCTGCGGCGCATGCGCAGGCCGGCGGCCAGGCCCTCGGCCTGGTCCAGCAGGATGCAGCCGGCCAGGGTCTCGTCGAGCTGGAAGACCCAGGCCCGGCTGCCATCGACCGCGCGCAGCACCTCGCCCACCGGCACCGAGGGCAGGCCTTCGACCCAGGCGATGCCGTCGGCCAGCCCGATGATGGTGCCGACCTCCTCGACCGAAAGGCCGACCTCGGGCGCCACGCCCAGCTGCGGGGGCACCACCTCAGGCCTCCTTCTGCGGCTGTGCGGGGGCCGCAGCCGGCAGGACGGCATGGACGTCCAAGCCGTTGAAGGCATCGACCCCGCGGCGCAGGCTGGTCTCCAACTGGTGGCCCGGCAGGTGCACGCTCAGGCCCGCCAGCAGCTCCGGCGCCTGGGCCCAGCGGGGGACGACACCCTGACCCAGCACCGCGGCCAGGCCAGCCGTGATGCGCTGGCGCAGCGCCTCGGGCAAGGGGAAGGCGCTGCTGACCGTGGGGGGCTCCACCGGGGCCTGACCCGGCGTGGCCAACTGTGGGGCCAGCGCGGCGGCCCGGGCCGCCAGGTCGCTCAGGAACAACTCGACCAGCGCGGCCTCCACGGCAGGGCTGGCCAGTCGCTGGAGGTAGTCGCCCACGAAACCGGCCGCCCGGGCCTGCAGCTGACGGTCGGCCTGCTCCTGGCGGGCCCGGGCCTCGCGCTGCAGCCGGGCCTGGGCCTTCTCGCGCTCGGCGCGCAGCTCCTCGTCCAGCGCGGCCAGACGCTGGCTGCGCAGCGCGGCGATCTCCTCCACCAGGGCCTGACGGGCCACCTCACGCTGGCCGGCCAGCCCGGCTTCCTGGGCGGCCAGGGCTTGGGCGCGGGCGTCCAGGGCCTGCTGGCGGGCGTCCAGCGTGTCGCGCTGCTGCTGCTGGGCCTGGGCCCGTGCGGCCAGGGCGGCCTGCACCGGCTTGAACAGGAATCGGCGCAGCAGCCACAGCAGCACCGCGAAGTTCAGGATCTCCAGCGCGAAGGTGGTGGCGTCAAGGTTCATGGCAGGTTCCGTCGGCGGCGAAGGCCGTGACTCACTTGAGCAGGTATTCGAGCAGCGGGTTGCGGAACAGGATGATCAGCGCCACCACCAGGCAGTAGATGGCCAGCGACTCGATCATGGCCAGGCCGATGAACAGGGTGCGGCTGATCTCCTTCTCGGCCTCGGGCTGGCGGGCCAGCGCGTCCAGGGCCGAGGAGATGGCCCGGCCCATGGCCAGGGCGGGGAAGAACACGCCCAGGGCGATGGCCAGCGCGGCCACCACGGTGGAAACGATGGCAAAGAGGTGCAGATCGGTCATGGCGACTCCGGTGCGGAAGAGGAGGACGAGGAAGACGAAGGGGATGCGGAAGGTGGGCCAGGTGGCTGGCCCTCGGGCAGGCTGACCTCCAGCGTCGAACCCACGTAGATCAGCGCCAGCATGCCGAAGATGTAGGCCTGCACCAGGGCCTCGATGACGTGCAGCAGCAGCAGCGGCACCGGCACCAGCACGCCGGCCACCAGCAGCACCAGCAGCGCCGCCATCTCCAGGCTCATCATGTTGCCGAACAGGCGGATGGCCAGGGCCAGGGTGCGGGTGATCTCGCTGATGATGTGGAAGGGCGCCAGGATGGGGCTGGGCTGAATGTAATGGCGCAGGTAGGCCCGCGCGCCGGCCGCCCGCAGACCGTAGAGGTGCACGGCGAAGAAGACGATGACCGCCAGCGCGGCGGTGACGGAGAGGTCGCGGGTGGGCGAGGTCAGGCCCGGCACCAGGCCCAGCAGGTTGGACACGGCGATGAACAGCCACAGGCTGCCGATGAAGGGCAGCACCCGGTCCACATGCGCAGGGGCCACCACCTCGGCCACCGCGTCGTGCATCAGCTGCCAGGCCAGCTCCAGCGCGACGGCGGGCGGCCGCCCGCCGCGCGGGCCCCAGAACCAGGCGGCCGCGGCCAGGCCCAGCGTGACCAGCACCGACAGGCACAGGGTCTCCGACAGGGCCAGCCCGGCCAGGTGCAGCGTGAAGCCTTCGTCCATGGCTCGTGTCTCCTGCGCCTCAGCGCCCGTGGCTGCGGAAGAACCACACCACATTGCCCACGCCCACAGCCAGGCCCAGCAGGATCAGGTTGACGGTCCAGCGCACGCTGTAGCCGGCGGACAGGCTGTCCAGCCAGCGGCCCAGGTAGGCGCCACCCACCAGGGGCACGCACAGCAGCAGGCCGGCCGTGCCGCCGGTGACCAGCAGGCCCAGGAAGCCGGCCTGGCGGGCGCGGGTCAGGCGGCCGAGCTGGCGCTCGGCGTTGCGGCGCATCGGATCGGGGGACGGCTGATCGCTCATGGGCGGGCTCCGGGGGCGGTCTGGGCCAGTTGCTGCAGGCGGCGCATCAGGGCCAGGTCCAGCTGCAGATGCTCCTCGCGGGTGGACAGGCGCAGGCGCTGGTCGCCCGCCAGCAAGGCGTCCAGGCGCTGCAGCAGCGTCGCCGCGTCCGCATCCACCAGGAAGCGGCTGCTGACGATGCGCACCGTCTGCGCACCCGCCTCCCAACCGCTGCGCAGCAGGCCACCGGCGCAGGCGCCGCAGTGCCAGTCGGCGTCGGCGGCATCGGTGGCCAGGCGGTAGCGGAACAGGCCGGGCTCCAGCACCGTCATCTGCGGCTCGTGGCGCGGCCACAGCGCGAACTGGCCTTGGGCGTCCTCCGCCACCAGACGAACCACCCCGTCCAGGCGGCGGACCTGCTGGGCGTCCAGCAGGCAGAGGGTGAAGCCGGGGCGGTCCATCGCGCGTCCTGGGGGTTCAGGCGCTGGCCACCGGGGCCGCGGTGGGTTTGGGGGCGGGCATCGCGCCCTGCATGTAGCAGGCGTCCTCGGTCAGGCCGTCGTAGGCCCCGTCCAGGAAGCGCTCACAGTCGGCCAGCAGGGTGTCCAGCGGCACGGTCACGCCGGGCAGACCGGTGTGGTCGGCCACGACCTGGAAGGGCTGGGTCAGGTAACGCTGCAGGCGGCGGGCCCGGCGCACGGTGCGCTGGTCCTCGGGCGACAGCTCCTCCAGGCCCAGCATGGCGATGATGTCCTCCAGCGCCTTGTAGCGGGCCAGGTGCTCGCGCACCGCGCCGGCCACCCGGTGGTGGCGCTCGCCCACGATGTGCACGTCCAGCATGCGGCTGTTGGAGGCCAGCGGATCCACCGCCGGGTAGATGCCGCGGGCGGCCTGCTCACGCGAGAGCACCACGATGGAATCGAGGTGGGCCTGGATGGCGGCCATCGAGGGGTCGCTCATGTCGTCGGCCGGCACGTAGACGGCCTGCACCGAGGTGATGGCCCCCTGCCGGGTGGACAGGATGCGCTCCTCCAGCGTGGCCACCTCGGTCAGCAGCGTGGGCTGGTAGCCGACGCTGGACGGCATGCGGCCCAGCAAGCCGGAAATCTCGGAGCCGGCCTGGACGAAGCGGAACAGGTTGTCCATCAGGAACAGCACCTCGCCGTGGCCGGCATCGCGCAGGGCCTCGGCACAGGCCAGGGCGGTGAAGCCGGTGTGGTAGCGCACGCCCGGGGTCTCGTCCATCTGGCCGAAGACCATCACGGTGCGCTGCATCACGCCGGCATCGCTCATCTCATGCCACATCTCGTGGCCCTCGCGGATGCGCTCGCCCACGCCGGCAAACACCGAAGCCCCTTGGTAGAGCGTACTCACCGCGTGCATGAACTCCATCATCAGCACCGTCTTGCCCACGCCGGCCCCGCCGAACAGCCCGGTCTTGCCACCGCGCACGAAGGGGCACAGCAGGTCGATCACCTTGATGCCGGTGGGCAGAATCTGCTGACCGGGCAGGGTGTCGGACAGGCGGGGCGGCGGGGTCATCACTGGGCGGTTGAGGGCCGGGTCCAGGGGGGGGCCACCATCGAGCGGGCGGCCCTGCACATCCAGCAGGCGGCCCAGGCAGGCCTCGCCGGCCGGCACGGTCAGCGGCGCGCCGGTGTCGTGCGCCGGCAGGCCGCGGGCCAGACCCTCGGTGCTTTCCAGCGCGATGGTGCGCACCACGCACTCGGAGACGTGCTGCTCCACCACCAGGGTGACCGCATGACCGTCCAGCGGCACGGTCAGCACATGGCCCAACTGGGGCAGAGGCCGCCCCCGCACCGCCACCACGGGGCCATGCACGGCCACCACCCGGTGGGCGGCCTCTGCCACGGGGTGCGGCGCGCTGGCGTGGAATCCGTCGGTCATTGGGGGATCTGCCGGAAGTTCGGCGCTCAGTTTGACGCGGCGCAGCATCCGCTGGAATTGCTTTACATCAAGAATGCGCCGGCTGTGAGGTTGTTCACTGGCGACGGACGCACCTCGCCCGGGAGGGCGAAATCCCTGACTTGCCCGGGTGTTACAGGCTCTGTTACGATACCCCAATGGGTATCAAGACACACACGGCCGGGAGTCCTTCGATGAAGCATGTCGCATGGTTGGCGTCGATGTGGCTGGGCTGCGCGGCAGCCATGGCTGCCCCCGTGCCCACCGTGACGGTGGGCAGCAGCCCGGCGGGTGCCGGCTTCGAGCTGGACGGCACGGTGGAGGCCCTGCGCCAGGCCACGGTGGCCGCCCAGGTGGCCGGCAATGTGACCAGCCTCGCGGTCAAGGCTGGCGACAGGGTGCACGCCGGTCAGCTGCTGGCCCGCATCGACGCCCGCAACACCAGCGCCGGCCTGCTGCAGAGCGATGCCGCGGTGGCCCAGGCCGAGGCCCAGCTGCAGAACGCCAAACTCAATGCCCAGCGCCAGCGCGAATTGCGCCAACAGGGCTTTGTCAGCCAGTCGGTGGTGGACCAGGCCGACACCAGCCTGAAGGCCGCCCAGGCCGCGCTGGACCAGGCCCGCGGCGCGCGCAGCCAGGCCGCCCTGGCCCGCGGCTTTGCCGATGTGAGCGCCCCCTTCGACGGCGTGGTGCAGGCCACGCTGGTGGACACCGGCGACCTGGCCGCGGCCGGTGTCGGCGTGGTGACGATGTACGCCCCCGGTGCGCTGCGCGCCGTGGTGCAGGTGCCCGCCTCGCGCGCGGCGTTGGCCCGCGCCGCCACCCACCCCGAGGTGCGACTGCCCGACGGCCGCTGGGTGAGCCCGGTGCAGCGCACCGAGCTGCCCGCCACCGACCCGGTGGCCCAGACGGTGGAATGGCGCCTGGACCTGCCGACCGGCACGAGCCTGTCGCCGGGCCAGAGCCTGCGGGTGCGCTTTGACGCGCCGGCCTCGGCCGCCACCCCCGCGGTGCTGAGCGTGCCGGCCGCGGCCGTGCTGCGCCGCGGCGAACTGGAAGCCGTCTACGTGGCCCGCCAAGGGCAGTTCGTGCTGCGCTCGGTGCGCCTGGGCACGTCTGGCCCGGGCCAGCAGGTGCCGGTGCTGGCCGGCCTGAAGGCCGGTGAGCAGGTGGCCGCCGATGCGGTCCAAGCCGGCCTGGCCGGTGCCACCCCGGCCGGCGCGGCGCGCTGAACACAGCGCGCAGGACAGGACCCCCAATGAGCCACCCCCACGACCCCACCGACACCGGCGCCGAGCCGGTGCTGGGCATTTCCGGCCGACTGGCCCGCGCCTTCCAGGCCAATGCCATCACGCCGCTGCTGGCCCTGGTGGCCCTGCTGCTGGGCCTGTTCGCAGTGCTGGTCACCCCGCGCGAGGAAGAGCCGCAGATCAACGTCACCATGGCCAATGTGCTGATCCCCTTCCCGGGGGCCAGCAGCGAGGATGTGCAGGCCATGGTGGCCCGCCCGGCCGAGCAGGTGCTCTCGCAGATCGCCGACATTGAGCACACCACTTCGGTGTCGCAGCCGGGCATGGCCGTGCTGACCGTGCAGTACAAGGTCGGCGTGCCGCGCACCGAGGCCCTGGTGCGCCTGTACGACGTGCTCAACGCCAACTCCGACTGGCTGCCCGCCGGCCTGGGCACCCTGGCGCCCATCGTCAAGCCCAAGGGCATCGACGACGTGCCGGTGCTGGGCATCACGCTGTGGGCCAAGGACGCCCGCAGCGGCGTGGAGCTGGAGCGGGTGGCCCACACGCTGGAGGCCGAACTCAAGCGCGTGCCCGGCACCCGCGAGGTGCAGACCATCGGCGGCCCCGGCCGCGCGGTGAACGTGGCGCTGGACCCGTCGCGCCTGCGCGAACGCGGGGTGGACGTGATGTCGCTCAAGGCCAGCCTGCAGGCGGCCAACCAGGGCATGCCCGCCGGTGCGGTGGTGCAGCCCCAGGGCAACCAGCTGTTGACGGTGGAGACCGGCCAGTTCCTGCGCAACGCCGACGAGGTCGGCGACATCGTGGTGGGCGTGCACGCGGGCAAGCCGGTCTACTTGCGCGAAGTGGCCCAGATCACCCCGGGCGCGGCCCAGCCCAGCCACCTCGTCTGGTACACCCCGGGCAGCGCCCCGCTGTCGCCGGAGGAATCGGCCTCGGCCCCGGCCGGTCAGGTCTACCCGGCGCTGACGCTCACCGTCACCAAGAAGCCGGGCCAGAACGCGGTGGACGTGGCCCGTGCCGCTCGCGCCCGGGTGGACGAGTTGCGCAACGCGGTGATCCCGGATGGCGTGGAGGTCAGCATCAGCCGCGACTACGGCGAGACCGCCGCCGAGAAGGCCAACAAGCTGATCCAGAAGCTGGCCTTCGCCACCGGCTCGGTCATTCTGCTGGTGGGCATCGCCCTGGGTCGGCGCGAGGCCATCATCGTCGGCTCGGCGGTGATCCTGACGCTCACGGTCACGTTGTTCGCCTCCTGGGCCTGGGGCTTCACGCTCAACCGGGTCTCACTGTTCGCGCTGATCTTCTCGATCGGCATCCTGGTGGACGACGCCATCGTGGTGGTGGAGAACATCCATCGCCACCAGGCGCTGGACCCGCACAAGCCGCTGCGCGAGATCATCCCGGTGGCGGTGGACGAGGTGGGCGGCCCCACCATCCTGGCCACGATGACGGTGATCGGCGCGCTGCTGCCGATGGCCTTCGTGACCGGGCTGATGGGCCCGTACATGAGCCCGATCCCGATCAACTCCAGCCTGGGCATGGCGCTGTCGCTGGCCATCGCCTTCACGGTCACGCCCTGGCTGGCCCTGAAGCTGATGAAGCCGCATGCCGGTGAGGGCGCCATGCCGCACACCCCCAGCGGCGCGGCCGGCGTGGGCGCCCGCCTGGGCAACTTCTTCGCCGCCCTGCTCCGGCCCCTGCTGCAGAGCGCGAAGAAGCGCTGGATGCTGCTGGGCGGTATCCTGGTGGCGCTGATGCTCTCGGTGGGCCTGACGCTGGTGCAGTGGGTGGTGCTGAAGATGCTGCCCTTCGACAACAAGTCGGAGTTCCAGGTCATCGTCAACATGCCGGCGGGCACCCCGCTGGAGGACACCGCCTCCACCCTGCAGGACCTGGGCGCCTTCCTGTCCCGCCAGGCCGAGGTGCGCGACCTGCAGGGCTATGCCGGCACGGCCAGCCCCATCACCTTCAACGGCCTGGTGCGCCAGTACTACCTGCGCAGCGAGGCCGACCAGGGCGACCTGCAGGTCAACCTGGTGGACAAGCACCACCGCTCGGAGAAGAGCCACGCCATCGCCCAGCGCCTGCGCCCCGACCTGGAGAAGATCGCCGCGGCCCACGGCGCGCGCATCCAGGTGGTGGAGGTGCCGCCCGGCCCGCCGGTGATGAGCCCGCTGGTGGCCGAGGTCTACGGCCCCGACGAGGCCGGCCGCCAGGCCGTGGCCGCCCAGGTGGCCCGGGCCTTCCACGCCACGCCGGACATCGTCGGCATCGACACCACCCTGAAGGAGGACGCCCCGCGCGCCTTCCTGCGGGTGAACCGCCAGCGCGCCGAATCGGCCGGCATCGCGGTGGCCACCATCGCGCAGACGGTGCAAGCCGCCCTCTCGGGCACCGATGCCGCCTGGCTGCACACCGGCCACGACAAGTACCCGGTGCCGGTGCGGCTGCAACTGCCGCGCGACAGCCAGATCGGCCTGGACGCGCTGCTGGCCCTGCCGCTCAAGGCCGCCAACGGCCAGCTGGTGCCGCTGTCGGAGCTGGTGCGGGTGGAGACCGGTGTGATCGACAAGCCGCTCTACACCAAGGACCTGCACCCGGTCAGCTACGTCTTCGGCGACATGGCCGGCAAGCTGGATTCGCCGCTGTACGGCCTGTTCGCCATCCGCCCGCACCTGAAGGATGCGGTGCCAGCCGGCCACGGCACGCTGGGCGAGTACTGGATCCACCAGCCCTCCGACCCCTTCACGCAGTACGCGATCAAGTGGGACGGCGAGTGGCAGATCACCTACGAGACCTTCCGCGACATGGGCGCGGCCTACGGGGTGGGCCTGATCCTGATCTACCTGCTGGTGGTGGCGCAGTTCAAGAGCTACGGCACGCCGCTGATCATCATGGCGCCCATCCCGCTGACCCTCATCGGCGTGATGCCGGGCCATGCCCTGCTGGGCGCGCAGTTCACCGCCACCAGCATGATCGGCATGATCGCGCTGGCCGGCATCATCGTGCGCAACTCCATCCTGCTGGTGGACTTCATCGAGCTGCAGCTGGCCCAGGGCGTGCCCTTCCAGACGGCGGTGATCGAGTCGGCCCGGGTGCGCGCCCAGCCCATCGCCCTGACCGCGCTGGCGGCCATGATCGGCGCCTTCTTCATCCTCGACGACCCGATCTTCAACGGCCTGGCCGTCTCGCTGATCTTCGGCATCCTCGTCTCCACCCTGCTCACGCTGGTGGTGATCCCGGTCCTCTACTACGCGATGCTGCGGCATCGCCATGAAGCTGCGTAACCGCCGTCGCCAGAACGGCACTTCAGGAGACAACCATGGCCCACATCGTCATCATCGGCGCCGGCATCGGCGGCATGCCCTGCGCTTACGAGCTGCGCGAAATGCTCCCCAAGGAGCACCGGATCACCGTGGTCAGCGCGGTGGACTACTTCCAGTTCGTGCCCTCCAACCCCTGGATCGCGGTGGGCTGGCGCCAGCGCGAGGAGATCGTGCTCAAGATCGCCCCGCTGCTGGAGAAGAAGGGCATCGCCTTCATCCCTTCGGCCGTCTCCGCCATCGATGCGCCGGGCAACCAGCTCACGCTGGCCAATGGGCAGACCCTGGCCTATGACTACCTGGTGATCACCACCGGCCCCAAGCTCAGCTTCGACGAGGTGCCGGGCGCCGGCCCGGCGGCCCATGGCGGCGGCGGCCACACCCACTCGGTGTGCTCGGTGGACCATGCCGAGGCCTTTTGGCGCGACTACCAGGAGTTCCTGAAGAACCCGGGTCCGATCATCGTCGGTGCCATGCCCGGGGCCAGCTGCTTCGGCCCGGCCTACGAGTTCGCCTTCATCGTCGATGCCGACCTGCGCAAGCGCAAGCTGCGCCACAAGGTGCCGATGACCTATGTCACCAGCGAGCCCTACATCGGCCACCTGGGCCTGGGCGGCGTGGGCGACAGCAAGTCCATGCTGGAGAGCGAGCTGCGCAACCACGACATCAAGTGGATCACCAGTGCCAAGACCACCCAGGTCGAGGCGGGCAAGCTCTTCACCACCCAGCTCGACGACCAGGGCAATGTGCTCAAGCAGCATGAGCTGCCCTTCCAGCTGGCCATGATGCTGCCGGCCTTCAAGGGCGTCGAGCCGGTGGCCGCGGTGCCCAACCTGTGCAACCCGCGCGGCTTCGTGCTGATCGACGAGTACCAGCGCAGCAAGGCGTACAAGAACATCTTCTCGGCCGGCGTCTGCGTGGCCATCCCGCCGGTGGAGGTGACCCCGGTGCCCACCGGCGCGCCCAAGACGGGCTACATGATCGAGACCATGACCTCGGCCATCGCCCACAACATCGCCGACGAGCTGGCCGGCCGCCCGGCCACCGCCCAGGGCACCTGGAACGCCATCTGCCTGGCCGACATGGGCGACACCGGCGCCGCCTTCGTGGCCCTGCCGCAGATCCCGCCGCGCAATGTCAACTGGTTCAAGAAGGGCAAGTGGGTGCACCTGGCCAAGGTGGCCTTCGAGAAGTACTTCCTCTCGAAGATGAAGTCCGGCAACTCCGAACCCATCTACGAGAAGTACGTGCTCAAGGCCCTGGGCATCGTGCGCCTGACCGACCGCTGATCCCCCGTTTTTTCGTGTCCACAGGGAGCTTCCCATGACCATCACCCGCCTGCTGCGCATCATCCCCGGCCTGTTCATCCTGCTGTCCCTGGCCCTGGGCGTGGAGGGCAGCCCCCTGTTCGTGAACAAGTGGTGGCTGGCCTTCACCGCCTTCGTTGGCCTGAACCTGCTGCAGTTTGGCTTCACCAACGTCTGTCCGATGGCCCTCATCCTGAAGAAGCTGGGGGTGCCCGAGGGCGACGGCGCTGCCTGCTGCAGCCGCTGAGCCCGCCTTCGGGGGACGGGCCACCGGTCCGATCCCCCCTCGAATGCCCCCTCTGCAGGAAGACCTCACAATGGCAGCTTCTCAAACGGAATCCACTCCCCCCGAGGAGCCCTGTGCCATGTCGATGTTGACCGACGATAAGACCCGCACCGACCTGCTCAACCGCCTGAAGCGCGCCGAAGGCCAGCTGCGCGGCATCCAGCGCATGATCGAGGAAGGCCAGCCCTGCCAGGACGTGGCCAGCCAGATGGCGGCGGTGCGCAAGGCGCTGGACAGCACCTATGTGCGCATGACCGTGTGCTTCATGGAGCAGGAGCTGGGCGCCCACCTGGGGTCCAACCCCAAGGGCCGCAAGCAGCTCACCGAAGTGCTGGGCGAAGTCCAGACCCTGCTGGGCAAGGTGCGTTGAACAGCCGCCCGCCGATCCCCTGTTGCCGGAGACCCCGATGAGCCAGGATGCCGTGACCGTTCGCCTGACCCAGGTGCAGGATTACCAGTTCGACGTGGATTTCGGTGCCGGCATCCCGGCGCTGCGCTGCGACGAGCCGCCGCCGCTGGGCCAGAACCAGGGCCCTTCGCCCATGCACCTGTTGGCCGCCGCGGTGGCCAACTGCCTGTCGGACTCGCTGCTGTTTGCACTGCGCAAGTTCAAGCAGCAGCCCGAGCCGCTGCACACCGAGGTCTCGGCCGATGTGGGCCGCAACGCCGAGGGCCGCCTGCGGGTGCTGGGCATGCGCGCCACGCTGACGCTGGGCGTGCCCGCGGCCGCGCTGGAGCACCTGGACCGGGTGCTGGCCAGCTTCGAGCAGTACTGCACCGTCACCCAAAGCGTGGCCCAGGGTTTCCCGGTGGAAATCCAGGTGCTCGACGCCACCGGAGTCCGATTGAAATGAGCTCTCCCGACCCCCTGCTGATCGATGTGCGTTCCCCCGGCGAATACGCTGGCGGCTACCTGGACGGCGCGGTGAACCTGCCGCTGGACCAGCTGCAGGCCGGCATCGCCCGGGTGGCGCCGGACCTGAGCCAGCCCATCGTGCTGTACTGCGCCTCGGGCGGTCGTTCGGGCATGGGCTGCATGCTGCTGCAGCAGATGGGCTACCGCCAGGTCAGCAACGGTGGCGGCATCGGCATGCTGGCCATGAGCAGCCAGCGGCCTGTGCGTCGACTCTGAGGCGCTCTTCGCCACGCCTCAGCGCGGCAAGCGCAGCGTGGCCTCCAGCCCACCTTCCGGGTGGTTGCGCAGGCTCAGCGTGCCCCCCGCGCCCTCGGCGATCTGGCGGGCGATGGCCAAGCCCAGCCCGCTGCCGCCGGTGACCCGGTTGCGCGAGGCCTCCAGCCGGAAGAAGGGCTCGAAGACCTGCTCCAGCGCCTCGGGCGGAATGCCCGGACCGGCGTCCCGCACGCGGATGGTCAGCGCCTCGGGGCTGTCCTGCACGTCCAGCACCGCGCGCTGGCCATAGAGCACCGCGTTGTCGACCAGGTTGCTGACGCAGCGGCGCAGTGCCGCCGCCCCGCCCAGCCAGGGGCGCTCGCACGCCCCCGCCAGCTGCACGTCGCGCCCCATCGCCTGCTGGTCGGCCTGCAGGCTCTCCAGCAGCGCCATCACATCGACCGGCCGGCGCTCCTGCGCCTGCTCCAGGCCGCGCAGGTGGTCCAGCGCATCGCTCACCATCTGGCCCATCTCGTCCAGGTCGTGCTCCATGCGCGCGCGCAGGTCCTCGTCGTCCAGCAGCTCGGCACGCAGGCGCATGCGGGTGAGCGGCGTCTTCAGGTCGTGCGACATGGCCGCCAGCATGCGGGTGCGCCCCTCCAGGGTGCGGCTCAGCCGCTGCTGCATGCGGTTGAAGGCGCGGTTGGCCTGCGCCACTTCCTGCGGTCCTGTTTCGGGCAGGGGCGCCTGCCGCAGGTCCCGCCCCAGGCCATCCGCCGCGCGGGCCAGGTCGGCCAGCGGCCGGGTGACCCGGCGCACGGCCCACCAGCTCAGGGCCGCCACGGTGACGGCCAGCACCAGCAGCGACACCGGCACCCGCCAGGGCAACGGGGTGTCGTCGACCAGGGGCCGGTTCTCCAGCCGCAGCCACTGCCCGCCTTGCAGCGGCACCTGGGCCACGAAGACCAGGCCGGCGTGGTGATGCCAGCGCTCGGCACGCTGGGCCCGCCAGGCGGCCCGCGAATCGGCCGGCGAGGCACTGGACGCTGGCAGCGGCGACGGCTCCGGCGGCTCGGCCAGCGGCCCGGGTCGCGGCGGTGGCATCACCTGCCAGGCCGCCAGCTCGAAGGGGCGCTCATCGCCCAGCCCCTGGCGCAGGCCCTGCCGGTAGAACGCCAGCGCGGCCTCGGGCGCGGCGGTGGCGGCCGGGCCCGGCGCCTGCAGGGGCTCGGGCGCCTCCAGCAGACGCACCCGCAGCGGCGGCGCGTCCATCAGGCGCACGAAGCGCTGGCGCTCGACCACATCCAGCGTGTCCAGCAGCAGCACCAGGTCTGCCACACGCCGGGCCGGCTGCAGGCCGGTGCTGCGCTGCACCACCCGGTCGCGCTCGGCCAGGTTGATCCACAGGCTCAGGCCCTGCCCGGCCACCAGGCCGATCAGCAGCACGCCCAGCAGGCGGCCGTACAGGGTGCGGGGCCACCAGCGCCAGCGGCGGGTGGCGGAGGTCCGCTCACCGCCGCTCATGCTTGCACCGTCACCGCAGCGGCCAGCACATAGCCCTCGCCCCGCACCGTCTTGATGACACGCGGGTCGCGCGAATCGTCGCCCAGGCGGTGGCGCAGGCGGCTGATCTGCACATCGATGGCCCGGTCCAGCGGATCGGCCTCGCGGCCCTGGGTCAGGTCCAGCAGCTGGTCACGGTTGAGCACCCGGTTGGGGTGGGCCAGCAGCACCCGCAGCAGCTTGTATTCGGCGCCGCTCAGGGCCACCACCACCCCGTCGGGCGATTCGAGCTGGCGGGCCTGGGTGTCCAGCACCCAGCCGGCAAACTGCAGGCGCCGGGCGCCGTCGGGCTGCAGGTTGCTGGGCAGGCTGCGCGCCCGGCGCAGGATGACCTTGATGCGCGCCATCAGCTCGCGGGCGCTGAAGGGCTTGGGCAGGTAGTCGTCGGCGCCCATCTCCAGGCCCACGATGCGGTCGGTCTCCTCGCCGCGGGCGGTCAACATCACCACCGGGATGTCGGACTTCGCCCGCAGGTCGCGGCACAGGGTCAGGCCGTCCTCGCCGGGCAGCATCAGGTCCAGCACGATGAGGTCGAAGCGCGTGGCCTCCAACGCCCGCCACATGGCCCGGCCATCGCCCACGGCACTGACCTTGAAGCCGTTGCGGCCCAGGTAGGTGGCCAGCAGGGTGCGGATCTCGGCATCGTCGTCGACGATCAGCACATGGTCGGGGCCGTCGGCACGGCCATCCTGGGGAGACAGCAGGGGAGCATTCATGGGCGTGATTGCAACGTCAACCGGTCCGGCTGACCAGCGGTTTTGTAACGCAGCATGTCAAGCCGCGTTCCGGCAACCCAGATTGACAAAAAGGGCCTTGCCTGACACGCAGGGCTGACATGGCAGCGGTGCAATGGGCACCGTGATGAACCAACTCCAGGAGATTGTCGCCATGCGCCGACTCACCGCCTCTGCTCCCCGCCGCCTGCTGCCCGTTCTGGCCGGTGCGGCCCTGTCCCTCGGCCTGCTGGGCGCCCAGGCCCAGACCGCCAGCGCCCCGGTGGCGCCCCCGCCCGGCGCCTCGGCACCGGCCCCGGGCTGGCACCACCGCGCCGAGCGCGGCAACTTCGACCCGGTGGCCCGGGCCAAGGACCACCTGGCCCGGCTGAAGGCCGAGCTGAAGATCACCCCCGCCCAGGACAAGGCCTGGCAGGGCTTTGCCACCCAGGTGAGCCAGCAGGCCGAAACAATGAAGAAGCGTTTCGCCCAGCGCCCCGACCCGAAGGCCGAGGCCCAGATGCATGCCCCCGAACGCATGGCCCAGCAGCTGGCCCAGATGCAGGAGCACCTGAAGGACATGCAGGCCCTGCGTGACCGGGTGGCGGATCTGTATGCCGTGCTGACCCCGGCGCAACAGACCCTGGCCGACCAGCACTTCGCCCGCATGGGCCGGGAGATGCGCGAGCACATGGGACATGGCATGGCGCATGGCATGGGCCATCCCGGCCCGATGGGCCCTGGCGGCCCGGGCCCGCGTGACGGCGGCCCCGACATGCCACGCTGAGCGCCGCGGCAGCGCGGTTTGCGCCAACGCAAGGCGCACGCAGGTTCCGCAATGGGAAGACTGCGGCTTGCGGCGGCGCAATCTGACGGGCTCCCCCCGAGGCTGTAATGCGTCCAACGTCTGGACTGAGTCCAAGCCGGATCCAGACGGGCCAGCCTCGCTCCACCACTCCCCGCGGCGCGGCTGACGGCTTGGGCCGCCTCGCGCGGGGGGTGTGTTGGAGCGATCATGACTCTCAAGAGGATTCCCGCCCTGCTGGCCACCTTGCCGCTGGCCCTGAGCGCCGCCCTGGCCGCCACGCCTGCCGAACCGATCCAGCCCATCCCGGCCGCCAAGCCCGGCAACCCGGCCATGGTGGAACTGGGCAAGAAGCTCTACTTCGAGCCGCGCCTGTCCAAGTCGGGCGTCATCTCCTGCAACTCGTGCCACAACCTGAGCATGGGCGGCACGGACAACCTCAAGACCTCCATCGGCGACCACTGGAAGCAGGGGCCGATCAACGCGCCCACGGTGCTGAACTCCAGCATGAACCTGGCGCAGTTCTGGGATGGCCGCGCCAAGGACCTGCAGGCCCAGGCCGGCGGCCCCATCGCCAACCCGGGCGAGATGGCCTTCTCGCACGGCCTGGCCGTGGAGTTCCTGAGCTCCATCCCGGGCTACCGGGCCGAGTTCAAGAAGGTGTTCAAGCAGGACGCCATCACCATCGACGAGGTGACGAAGGCAATTGCAGCCTTCGAGGAGACCCTGGTCACGCCCAATGCCCGCTTCGACCAATGGCTCAAGGGTGACAAGAAGGCCATCACCGCCGACGAACTGGCCGGCTACAAGCTGTTCAAGGACAGCGGCTGCGTGGCCTGCCACAACGGCCCGGCGGTGGGCGGCAACTCCTTCCAGAAGTTCGGCATCGTGTCTCCGTACAAGACCGCCAACGGCGCAGAAGGCCGCTCCGGGGTGACGGGTAAGGACGCCGATCGCTTCAACTTCAAGGTGCCCACGCTGCGCAATGTGGAACTGACCTACCCGTACTTCCACGACGGCGAGGCCGCCACGCTGACCCAGGCGGTGGACACCATGGGCCGGCTGCAGCTGGGACGCCAGTTCAGCGACGTCGAGAACGCCAAGATCGTGGCCTTCCTGAAGACGCTGACCGGCGAGCAGCCGCACATCACGCTGCCCATCCTGCCGCCCTCCACGGATGCCACCCCGCGTCCCCATCCCTTCGACTGAAGACTGGAGACGCCATGCCGGCCACACCCGACACCGCCCTGCAGGTCCGCCTGCAGCAGGCCGGCATCGGCCCCACGCTGCAGCGCCTGGCCATTGCCGAGGTGCTGCTGCGCCAGCCCTGCCACATGACGGCCGACCAAGTTCTGGCCGCCGCGCGGCGGTGGCTGCCCAGCCTGTCGCGGGCGACGGTCTACGGCACGCTGCAGCTGTTTGTGCGGCAGGGCCTGCTGCGCGAGCTGCCCATCGATGGCGAGGCCACGGTCTACGACTCCAACCTGGCGCCGCACCACCACCTGTACCACGAGGACACCGGCGAGGTGAGCGATGTGCCCGCCGAGGCGCTGCAGGTGCTGGGCCTGCCCGCCCTGGGCGAGGGCCTGGAGCTGGCGGCGGTGGACGTCATCGTGCGGGTGCGCCGCCGCGGCAGCCGCCCAGCGGCGGCCTGAGTCAGCGTCAGTCGATGGCGCCGGGCCGGTCGAACTGCCAGAGCACCCAGACCAAGCCCAGGCTGGCCGGTGGCATCAGCCAGGGGTTGACGATGCCGCCCACCAGCGGCGCCACCATCAGGAAGGTGCGCAAGCCCCAGCCATACAGATAGCCGGCACGGGTCAGGTAGTCGGTGGCCAGCGGGACCAGGGCCACGCGCTCGGGCGAGCCCGCGGGCATGGACATCGCAAAGCCCGCGTGGTTGTAGTAGCGCATCGACAGGGCCGAGCAGACGAAGGAGCTGAACAGCACCACCATCAGCGCCAGGCCCAGGATGTCCAGCGGCGTCACCGAGCTGGGCCGCAGGGTGTGCAGGCCGGCGGCCAGCTGCGAGCCCGCCAGGCTGACCGCGCCCATCATGCACAGCGCCGCGGTGGAGGCCGAGATGGTGGCCGACATCAGCGAGTTGCGCAGCGTCTGCACCGCGACGATCTCGAAGCCCGGCTTCTCGGCCAGCGCCCGCACCCAGTCCCCACGCATGCGTGCGTGGGCGGCCCGCGCCACGCGCTCGGGCTCGCGCCGGCCCATCACCAGCACGCGCAGCTCGTAGGCCAGCACGATGATGCTGCCAATCACCAGACCGGCCCAGGTGCTCCAGGTGTCCACGCCGTTCACGGGCGCACCCCCACATAGCGGGTGACCCGGGCCGGGCCCTGGTGGCCGGGTCCTTCGTCCAGCAGCACCTCGGCCTCCTCGCCCAGCTGCTCCGTCAACAGCCCGGCAAAGTCCGCCCGCAGGGCGGCCAGCGTCACCAGCATGTCCACGTCCCGTGGCCCGCCGCTGGTGTGGCCCAGCTGCGCCGGGTGGAAGGCCTCGATCAGCAGGCGGCCGCCCGGCCGCAGCCCCGCCACCAGCCGGCGGTGCAGGCCGGTGCGCAGGGCCGAGGGCAGGTGGACATAGACCAGCACCACCGCGTCGAAGGCTGCGGGCGGCGGCGCCCAGTCGGCCAGATCGGCCTGCTCGCCCGTCCAACGCGCGCTCACGCCGCGCCGGGCCGCCAGTTCGGCCGCCTTGGCCAGGCCCACGGCCGAGCTGTCCACCGCCAGCACCGAGTGACCCTGCTCGGCCAGCCAGACGCTGTTGCGGCCCTCGCCATCGCCAGGCAGCAGCACCCGGCCCGCCGGCCAGGCCCGCGCCTGCTGTCGCAGAAAGGCATTGGCTTGCAGGCCATACTTGAAGCCGGGCTCGGCAAAACGCTCATCCCAGAATTGACTCATTGCACGAACGGTTGTTGGTGGGGGGCTAATATACCCACCACGGTATCAAAACCAGAGGACGGCTCTCGATGACCCTCCAGGCACAGATCGAATCATTCCACGACCCGGCGACCCACACCTTCAGCCACCTGGTGCTGGACCCGGTCACCCGGGACTGCGCCCTGATCGATACGGTACTCGATTACGACCCCGCCTCGGGCCGCACATCCACCGCCAGCGCCCAGCGCCTGCTGGACCGGGTGCAGGCCCTGCAGGCCCGGGTGGTCTGGATCCTGGAGACCCATGTGCACGCGGACCACCTCTCGGCCGCGGCCTGGCTGAAGGCGCGGCTGGGCGGGCAGGTTGGCGTGGGCGAGCACATCGTCACCGTGCAGCAGACCTTCGGGCGGCTGTTCAATGCCGAACCGGGCTTCGTGCCGGACGGCCGGGCTTTCGACCACCGTTTCACCGACGACGAGGTCTTCCAGATCGGCTCGCTGCGCCTGCGCGCCCTGCACACCCCCGGCCACACGCCCGCCTGCATGAGCTACCTGCTGGAAGACGACGCCCAGCCGGCGGCCTTCGTGGGCGACACCCTGTTCCGGCCGGACTATGGCAGCGCGCGCTGCGACTTCCCCGGCGGCGATGCGGCGGTGCTCTACCGCTCGGTGCGCCGCCTGCTGGCCCTGCCGCCGCACACCCGCCTGTACTTCTGCCACGACTACCCGGCCGCCGGCCAGGCGCCGCAGCTCAGCAGCACGGTGGCCGAGCAGCGGGCGGCCAACATCCACCTGCACGACGGGGTGGACGAGGCCGACTTCGTGGCCCTGCGCCGCCAGCGCGACGCCACGCTGGCCATGCCCACGCTGCTGCTGCCCTCGGTGCAGGTCAACATGCGGGCCGGCCACCTGCCGCCCGCCGAGGACAATGGCACCCGCTACCTCAAGATTCCCCTCGATCGGCTCTGACCCATGGCGTCCTCCCCCACCCCGCTCAAGCACCTGGCCCCCGGCTGGTTCGCCATCCCCATGGGCCTGTGCGGCCTGTCGCTGGCCTGGTGGCGGGCCGCCCCGCTGATGGGCGAGATGGCCACCGGCATCGCCCTGGTCTGTGGCTTGGCCGCGGCCCTGGCCTGGGTGGCCCTGGGGGTGGCCAGCCTGCTGCGCTGGCAGCGCCACCCGCAGGCCTGGGCCGAGGACCTGAAACACCCGGTGCGCCACACCCTGGTGGCCACCCTGCCGGTGGCCACGCTGCTGCTGGCCACGGTGGGCGTGGCGGCCCTGGGGCCGCACCCGGCCGTGCGCGGGCTGTGGTGGCTGGGCTCGCTGGGGCAGTTCGGCGTCACGCTGTGGGTGATGGCCCGCTGGTGGCGGCCCAAGGAACAAGGCGGCCTGGCCTGGCCGAGCATCACCCCGGCGCTGCTGATCCCGGTGGTGGGCAATGTGGTGGCGCCGCTGGGTGGCGTCGCGCTGGGGCATGGCGACTGGGCCACCGCCCAGTTCGGCATCGGCCTGCTGCTGTGGCCGGTGGTGCTCGCCCTGCTGGGGGCCCGCAGCCTGGTGCAGGGCCCGATGCCCGAGCGCCTGCTGCCCACCGCCTTCATCCTGATCGCGCCGCCGGCCGTCTGCGGCAGCGCGGTGCTGGAGCTGGGCGCCCCGCTGGCGCTGGGCTGGCTGTTCTGGGGCATGGCCCTGTTCGCCCTGGGCTGGGCCGCCACGCTGGCGCGCCGGCTGCAGCCCCTGGCCTTCTCGGTGATGCACTGGGCGCTGTCCTTCCCGCTGGCCGCCCTGGCCAGCCTGACCCTGCGCCTGGCCCGGCCCGGCGACGGGCTGGCCGTGCTGGGCCCGGTGCTGCTGGCCCTGTGCTCGCTGATCATCCTGGGCCTGTTGATGGCCACCTGGCGCGGCCTGCGCGAGGGCAGCCTGCTGGCGCCCGAGCCGGTGGCGCAGATCATCCCCTCGGGCCCTTGAGCCCCGCGGCGGTGGCACACTGCCGGCCATGTCCACCGCCGAGTCGTCCTCCCCCGCCCTGCTGCTGGCCTGCCTCTGCGCGGCCTGGTGTCCCACCTGCGTGAGCTACCAGCAGGCCTTCCAGGCCCTGGCCGCCCAGCACCCCGAGGCGCACCTGGTGTGGATCGACATCGAGGACCACGCCGATGCGCTGGAGGACGGCGACGAGGACATCCCGGACATCGAGAACTTCCCCACGCTACTGCTGCTGCGCGACGGACAGCCAGTGTTCCACGGCACGGTGCTGCCGCATGCCCAGGTGGCCGAGCGCCTGCTGCAGCAGGCCCCGTCCCTGCGGCCGCTGGCCGACGCACCGGTGCGGGCCCTGGCCCGCGCGGTGGCCGGTCTGGCCGAAGACCAGGCCCTGCGCGTGGGTTGAAGCCCGGGCCGATATGCACCCACCGGGCTAGCTTGCGCGAAAGAAGTCGTTCGCGCTGGCGGGGCCCGGCCAGATCATGGACTGACTTCCCCCGCAGAAGGAGCCATGCCATGTCCGCCACGACGCACCCTGCCACGCTGGCCCTCACCCTGGATCCCACCGCCTGGTCGATCCAGCTCCTGCAGGCGCACCCGGGCCTGCTGCTGACCCTGGGCCGGCAGTTGCGCGTGGCCGGCTACCGGCTGGACCCCGCCGACCTGACGGCCGCGCTGCTGAACGAAGGCCGGGCCGACGCCACCGACGCCTGCGGCCAGCGGGTCGCGGTGCGCATGCGCCTGGCCCTGCAGCTGGACGTGCAGCAGGCGGCCTGAGCGCACACGACCCGCCGGGCTTGTGCGCGGCGCGCATAAGGAAGCGCGTTTTGATTCGTTCCTCGCTGCAGGCGGGCTTCCTAGCATGGGACACATCCCATCTGCCGCACCGCGGCCTCAAAGGAAGCCCATGCCGTCCCGCCGTACCGCCCTGTCCCGCCTGAGCCATCTGGCGCTGGCCGCCACCCTGGCCGCCACCGCCCTGCCCAGCTTCGCCAAGGACGTCACGCTGCTCAACGTGTCCTACGACCCGACGCGCGAGCTCTACCAGGACTACAACAAGGCCTTCGCCGCCTACTGGAAGGGCAAGACCGGCGACGTGGTGACGGTCAAGCAGTCGCACGGCGGCTCGGGCAAGCAGGCCCGCTCGGTCATCGACGGCCTGGAGGCCGATGTGGTGACCCTGGCGCTGGGCTATGACATCGACGAGCTGCATGGCGTGGCCAAGCTGATCCCGGCCGACTGGCAGAAGCGCCTGCCGCACAACAGCTCGCCCTACACCTCGACCATCGTGTTCCTGGTGCGCAAGGGCAACCCCAAGGGCATCAAGGACTGGGACGACCTGACCAAGCCAGGCGTGAGCATCATCACCCCCAACCCCAAGACCTCCGGCGGTGCACGCTGGAACTACCTGGCGGCCTGGGGCTATGCGCTGAAGAAGCCCGGCGGCAGCGAGGCCAAGGCCAAGGACTTCGTCGCGGCCCTGTACAAGAACGTGCCGGTGCTGGATTCGGGCGCCCGCGGCTCGACCACCACCTTCGTCGAGCGCGGCATCGGCGACGTGCTGATCGCCTGGGAGAACGAGGCCTTCCTGGCCGTCAAGGAACTGGGCCCGGACAAGTTCCAGATCGTCGTGCCCTCGGTCAGCATCCTGGCCGAGCCGCCGGTCGCGGTGGTGGACAAGGTGGTGGACAAGCACGGCACCCGGGCCGTGGCCCAGGCCTACCTGGAGTACCTGTACTCGCCCGAAGGCCAGAAGATCGCCGGCGAGAACTACTACCGCCCGGTGGACCCGAAGGTGGCCGCCCAGTTCGACAAGCTCTTTCCCAAGCTCAAGCTCTTCACCATCGACGACACCTTCGGCGGCTGGGCCAAGGCCCAGTCCACCCACTTCAACGACGGCGGCGTCTTCGACGCGATCTACGCGAAGAAGTGAGCCAATGCTTCAGGGGCGGGGCAACGCCGCCTCGATGTCCGCGGCCAGGCCTTCGGGCTTGTCCAGCGGGGCATAGCGGCGCAGCACCCGCCCGTCCGGGCCGACCAGGAACTTGGTGAAGTTCCACTTGATGCCCTCGGTGCCCAAGAGCCCGGGGGCTTCGTGCTTGAGCCAGCGGTACAGCGGATGCGTATCGGCCCCATTCACCGCGATTTTGCCGAACATCGGGAAGCTGACCTCGTAGCGCAGGCTGCAGAACTGGCGGATCTCCTGGGCATCGCCCGGCTCCTGGTGGCCGAACTGGTCGCAGGGAAAGCCCAGCACCGCAAAGCCCTGGGGCCCGAAGCGGCGCTGCAAGGCCTCCAGCCCTTCGTACTGGGGCGTGAAGCCGCATTGGCTGGCCACATTGACCACCAGCAGGGCCTGGCCCGCGTGGTCGCGCAGGTTGGCGGCCTGACCGTCCAGCGTGGTCAGCGGGATGTCCGGCAGCGCGCTCATGCGGACGCCTCCACCAGGGCCTGCAGCTGGGCCCGGGCCTGCTGCACCGCCGGCCGCGCGCGCATGCGCTCGCGGTGTTCCAGCAGCCAGGGGAAGGCGGCGGTGTCCACGCCATCGCCCTCCAACCATTCGCCGATCGTGTAGAGATAGGGGTCGGCCACGGTGCACTGGCTGCCGAACACCCAGGGGCCTTGCCACCAGTCGCGGCCGATCAGCGTGAAGGCCTCGTGCATGTTGGGGCCGACCTTGGCCTTCATCGGCTCCAAGCTTGCCGGATCGTCGGACCAGCGCGCGCCGCGGAACTTGTGCGCATGGGCCACATGCACCGTGCTGGCCAGATAGCTGTTGAAGGCCTGCAGGCGGGCCCAGGCGAAGGCATCGTCCACCGGCCCCAGCCGGGCCTCGGGAAAGGCCTGGGCGACGAAGGCCAGCAGGGCCGGCGTTTCCACCAGGGGACCACGCTCGGTGACCAGGGCCGGCACGCGGCCCAGCGGGTTCAGGGCCAGAAAGGCCGGGCTGCGCTGCTGGCCACCGGCAAAGTCCACCCGCCGCAGCTGGACGGGCGCCTGCGCCTCGCACAGCGCGATGTGGGTGGCCTGGGCGCAGGTGCCCGGCGCCAGGTAGAGGGTCCAGTGGCGGGGATCCATGGTCGTTCCTCGGTCGGTCATGACAGGCCGGCGATTGTGGGGCGGATCACGCCGCCCTGCACCAGACAACGTCTTTCGCATATCGAAGCGCGTTTTGATTCGTTCCTTGTCATCAGGGGGCTGCCTAGCATCTGTTCACGCATGTACTTCCACGCAGACCGCATGAGCGGCCCACGCCCACCCCACCATGAACGCCGCCACACCGCCCCTTGACGCCGCCCTGGCCCCATCCGGGCCCCGGCCACGCCGGTCGCCCCAGGGGCTGCTGTCCCGGCTGCTGCTGCGCCAGCGCAGCGTGCTGCCCGGCTTCGACCTGTCGCTGGGCCTGACGCTGTTCTACCTGGGCCTGATCGTGCTGCTGCCGCTCAGCGCGGTCTTCCTCAAGACCTTCACCCTCAGCGCGGACGCCTTCTGGGCCGCCGTGGCCTCGCCACGGGTGCTGGCCTCCTACCGGCTGACCTTTGGCGCCTCGCTGGCCGCCGCCCTGCTCAATGCCGCGGCGGGTCTGCTGGTGGCCTGGGTGCTGGTGCGCTACCGCTTTCCCTTCCAGCGGGTGATCGACGCCCTGGTGGACCTGCCTTTCGCGCTGCCCACCGCGGTGGCCGGCATCGCGCTGACCGCGCTGTACGCGCCCAACGGCTGGATCGGGCAGTGGCTGCCGTTCCAGGTGGCGTTCACGCCCACCGGCGTCTTCGTGGCCATGACCTTCATCGGCCTGCCTTTCGTGGTGCGCACGGTGCAGCCGGTGCTGGAGGACCTCTCGCGCGAACTGGAGGAGGCCGCCGCCACGCTGGGCGCCACGCGCGGCCAGACCTTTGTGCACGTGATCCTGCCCACGCTGGCGCCGGCCCTGCTGACCGGCTTCGCCCTGGCCTTCGCCCGCGCTCTGGGCGAGTACGGCTCGATCATCTTCATCGCCGGCAACATGCCGATGGTCTCGGAGATCACGCCGCTCTTGATCATCACCAAGCTCGAGCAATACGACTACGCCGGCGCCACCGCCATCGCGGTGGTGATGCTGGTCACCGCCTTCGCGCTGCTGCTGCTGATCAACCTCATCCAGGCCTGGTCGCGTCGGCGCCAGGGCCGCTGAGCCAGGAGTCTCCCCGCCATGTCTTCCCCCCTCACCGCCCTGCCCGCCCGTTCGGCCTTGCAGGCCACGGCCGAGCCGGCCTGGGTCCGGCTCACGCTGATCACGCTGGCCCTGGCCTTCCTGTCGCTGTTCCTCTTCGTGCCCCTGGTGGCCGTCTTCGTCGAGGCCTTCAAGAAGGGCTGGGACGTGTACATCGCGGCCATCGTCGAGCCCGACGCACTCTCGGCGGTCAAGCTCACCTTGATCGCCGCAGGCATCTCGGTGCCGCTGAACCTGGTGTTCGGTGTCTGCGCCGCCTGGGCCATCGCCAAGTTCGACTTCCGCGGCAAGAACCTGCTGCTCACCCTGATCGACCTGCCCTTCTCGGTCAGCCCGGTCATCGCCGGCCTGATCTATGTGCTGGTGTTCGGCCTGCAGGGCTGGTGGGGCGAATGGCTGCGCGACCAGGACCTGAAGATCATCTTCGCAGTGCCTGGCATCGTGCTGGCCACCGTGTTCGTGACCTTTCCCTTCGTCGCCCGCGAACTGATCCCGCTGATGCAGGCCCAGGGCAGCGAGCAGGAGGAGGCCGCCCGCGTGCTGGGCGCCAATGGCCGGCAGATCTTCTGGAAGGTGACCCTGCCCAATGTGAAGTGGGCCCTGCTGTACGGGGTGATCCTGTGCAATGCGCGGGCCATGGGCGAGTTCGGTGCGGTGTCGGTGGTCTCCGGCCACATCCGCGGCAGCACCAACACCCTGCCGCTGCACATCGAGATTCTCTACAACGAATACCAGTTCGCCGCCGCCTTCGCGGTGGCCTCGCTGCTGGCCGGTCTGGCCCTGGTGACCCTGGTGCTGAAGTACCTGGTGGAGCAGCGCGTCAAGCACACCCTGTCGTCCCATGGCGCGGACGACGTCGCTGAAGGAGCCCCCGCATGAGCATCGAAGTCCGCCACCTGGTCAAGCGCTTCGGCCCGCTGACCGTCTGCGACCACCTGAACCTGGACATCCCCTCCGGGGAGCTGGTGGCGCTGCTGGGCCCCTCGGGCTCGGGCAAGACCACGCTGCTGCGCATGATCGCCGGGCTGGAGCAGCCCGACGAGGGCAGCGTGTTGTTCCACGGCGAGGACGCCACCGAGGTCTCGGTGCGCGAGCGCAACGTGGGCTTCGTGTTCCAGCACTACGCCCTGTTCGGCCACATGACCGTGGCCGACAACATTGCCTTCGGCCTGCGGGTGCGCCCGCGTGCCAGCCGCCCGTCCGAGGCGGCGATCCGCGAGAAGGTCAAGGAGCTGCTGCACCTGGTGCAGCTGGACACCCTGGCCGGCCGCTTCCCGCACCAGCTCTCCGGCGGGCAGCGCCAGCGCGTGGCCCTGGCCCGTGCGCTGGCGGTGGAGCCCAAGGTGCTGCTGCTGGACGAGCCCTTCGGCGCGCTGGACGCCAAGGTGCGCAAGGAGCTGCGCCGCTGGCTGCGCCGGCTGCACGACGAGATGCACGTGACCAGCGTCTTCGTCACCCACGACCAGGAGGAAGCCATGGAGGTGGCCGACCGCATCGTCGTGATGAACCAGGGCCGCATCGAGCAGGAGGGCTCGCCCGACGAGGTCTACGACCAGCCGGCCACGCCCTTCGTGCTGAAGTTCCTGGGCGACGTGAACCTCTTCCACCGCCGCACCGAAGCCGGCGAGGCGGTGAGCTATGTGCGGCCACACGAGCTGGACATCGTCGCGCAACCGCAGGCCGACACCTGGTCGGTGACGCTGTCGCAGACCCTCACCGTGGGGCCCAACACCCGCATCGAGTTCCTGCGCGAGGAGGACGGCAGCCTGGTGGACGTGGAGCTCTCCCGCGAGGCCTGGCGCGGCCTGCAGCGCGAGCTGGGCCTGGCCCCGGGCAGCCGGGTGCACCTGAAGCCGCGGCGGATCACCCGTTTCGGTCAGGTCGGGGTTTGAGCCGCGCGGCCTGACGAGGCCCTATAGCCCCCTATAGGTCAGATACGTCTCGTGACAAGAACTTGACTTATCTCAAATGACGCCGGGACGGCGGCCTCAGGACATTCCCCTGGGCCACCCTGGGCAGGTACATTGAAATCTGTCGGCCCGCATCGACGTGGATGCGCAGGCCGGCTTCTTCATGTCCGCGCAGTTGTCCCTTCCTTCCGCCTGCCCCTGTCCGACACCGGCACCGGCCCCCACCGAGGCCGTGCTGCCCGATGACGCCTGCATTGCCAAGGACTCGCAAGGCCGGATCGAGCGCTGGAGCCCTGCCGCCGAAGCCCTGTTCGGCTATGCCGAGCATGAGGCCCTGGGGCAGGGCGCGGAGTTGCTGCTGCCGGAATCGCATCGGCACGAGTCCCTCTGGATTGCCCACCGGCTGGCGCAGGGCGAAAACATCCTCCATCTCTACACCCGGCGACGGCACAAGTCCGGCCATCTGCTGCCGGTCAGCCTGACGGCCCGGGCCCGACGCACCGCCGACGGACAGTTGGCGGGCATCGACAAGCGCTACCGCCGCCTGGGTGACGAGTGCGCCATCGTGCGGCAGCTGACCCTGGAGGCCAGCGACTTCGCCCGCCTGTTCGCCCGCACGCCGATGCCCATGTGCATCACCCGCATGACCGACGGCACGGTGCTGGCCATCAACACCAGCTTCCAGAGCTTCATGGCGCGGGAGGAAAGCGCGCTGCTGGGCCGCCGCACCCTGGAACTGGGCCTGTGGCGGTCGGCCGGCGAGCGCAGTGCGCTGCTGGAGCGGCTGCACCGGGAGGGCCGCGTGCACAACGCCCCGCTGGTCGTGACGCTGGGACGCGAGGGCGGGCCACAAGACGCACGCGAGGTGCTGGCCAACATCGAACCGGTGACGCTGGGCGGGCAGCCCTGCCTGTATGTGCTGCTCAACGACATCTCGGGTTGGCGCCAGGCCGAACGCCAGCTGCTGCGTCGCGACCAGGAGTTTGCCGACCTGGTCAACAACGCCAGCGACGCCATCGTCAGCATCGATGCGCACCAGCGGATCTGCCTGTTCAACCGCGCCGCCGAACAGATGTTCCAGGTGAACGCCGAGGAAGCCCTGGGGCAGACGCTGGACCGCTTCATCCCGGGTGAGTGGCGCAACCGCCATGCCGCCCTGGTGCAGCAGTTCATCGACAGCGGCGCAGAAGCCCGGCGCATGGGCAGCGGCCGGCTCATCCACGGCTGCCGTGCCGATGGCTCGGTGTTCCCCATCGAGGCCTCGATCTCCCGGGTGGGCCAGGGCGACAGCCTGCGCCTGACGGTGGTGGCCCGCGATGTCTCTCAGGCCAAGGCGGCCGAGCAGGATCACCTGGCGCGCATTGCCGCCGAATCGGCCAACCAGGCCAAGACGGCCTTTCTTTCCCGCATGAGCCATGAGCTGCGCACGCCGCTCAATGCCGTGCTGGGCTTCACCCAGCTGCTGCTGTCCGGCCGGCAGGATCCGCTCTCTTCGACCCAGGTCCGACAGGTGGAGCTGGTGCAACAGGCCGGCTGGCACCTGCTGGCCCTGATCAACGACGTGCTGGATCTCTCGCGCATCGAGAACGGCCAGCTGCGGGTGGAAGCCCGGGCCATCGACCCGGCCCACTGCCTGCAGGAGGCCCTGGCCTTGGCCGCGCCCCAGGCCCAGGCCAGCGGCATCGGACTGGAAGGCCCGCCGCCGGACGCGAACCTGCCCGTGATCCTGGCCGATCCGCTGCGGCTGCGCCAGGTGCTGCTGAACCTGCTGAGCAATGCCATCAAGTACAACCGCCCCCACGGGGAGGTGAAGCTGCAGGCCCGGCGCCTGGACGACGGGCGACTGCAGGTGCAGGTCTGCGACAACGGCCTGGGGCTGACGGCCGATCAGCTGCAGCACCTGTACGAGCCGTTCAACCGCCTGGGCCGCGAGCGCTCGCACACCGAAGGCACGGGCATCGGCCTGGTGCTCTCGCGCGAGCTGATGCGCCTGATGGGCGGCGAGTTGCAGCTGCACAGCGCGCCCGGCCAGGGCACGCGCGTGGACCTGTGGCTGCCCACCGCGCCCGAGGGCACGCCGCCGGCCCCCCCGGCCGCGGCCCCCGCCCCCGACGCTGCCGCCGGCACCACCGCCGACGCCGACTGGGGTGGCCGAGTGCTCTACATCGAAGACAACCCGGTGAACCAGCTGCTGATGCAGCAGCTGCTGGCGCGCTGCCCCACCGTCTCGCTGCAGTGCGTGGACACCGGCACGGCCGGCCTGCAGGCGGTGGCGGAACAGAACCCCGACCTGGTGCTGCTGGACATGCAGCTGCCCGACATGAGCGGGCTGGAATGGCTGCAACGCCAGGCCCCGGCGATTGCCGAGGGGCGGCTGCGGGTGATCGCCGTGTCGGCCAGCGCCATGTCCGGCGATGTGGCGGCCGCCCGGGCCGGCGGGGCGGTGGACTACTGGACCAAGCCGCTGCGCCTGGACCAGGTGGTGCACGATCTGGCGGGCTGGCTGCGCGAACCGGCGGGCCCGGCGAACTGAGCATGCACCGCGTGGCGGCGCCTCACAGGGGCGCCGAGGGCGTGCCCACCGGCGCCGCCTGGGCCTGGCGCACCACGTCCGGCGCCAGATGGGGTGCAAAGGTCTGGATGAACTCGTAGGCGTAGCTGCGCAGCAGGGCGCCACGCCGCAAGGCCACCGTGGTGGTGTTGACCTGAAAGAGGTGGCGGGCGTCCACCGAGCGCAGACCCGTGTCGCGCTCCTCGTCGAAGGCGATGGCCGCGATGATGCCCACCCCCAGGCCCAGGGCCACATAGGTCTTGATCACGTCCGCGTCCATGGCCGACAGCACCACCTGCGGCTTCAGGCCGGCACGGGCAAAGGCATCGTCGATGCTGCCCCGGCCAGTCACGCCCGCATCGTAGGTGATGACCGGGAACTCGGCCAGCCGGTCCAGCGTGAGCGGCCCTTCCAGCAGGGCATGGCCCTGCGGCACGATGACCACGTGGGTCCAGCGGTAGCAGGGCAGGGCCACCAGTTCGGGCTGGTCCTCCAGCGTGTGGGTGGCGATGCCGATGTCGGCCACGCCCTCCAGCAGCATGCGGGCGATCTGGGCCGCCGAGCCCTGGTGCATCTGCAGCTGCACATTGGGATGGCCGTTGCAGAATTCATGCACCGCGCTGGGCAATGCATAGCGGGCCTGGGAATGGGTGGCGGCGATGCTCAGCATCCCGACCTCGCCATGGCGGAAGTCCTCACCCGCACGGTGCAGGTTCTCGGCGTCCAGCAGCAGGCGCTCCACCCAGGGCAGCACCCGCTCGCCCGCGGGCGTGAGGCCGGTCAGGCGCTTGCCCGAGCGCACGAAGATCTCCACCCCCAGCTCGTCCTCCAGCTCGCGGATCTGGCGACTGATGCCCGGCTGGGAGGTGTGCAAAGCCTCGGCCACCTCGGTCAGGTTGAAGCCTCGGCGTGCGGCCTCCCGCACGGATCTGAGTTGCTGAAAGTTCATCGTGATGATCAGGTTGCCACTTGGCGCCTGCGGGTTCCTCGTTTTTCGCATTATCAAAACGGCGACATGAGAACCCAACCATTGAAAACGCGCTAGCTTCTGCCCGCAGGGCATAAGGGCGGGGTCCTCGTCCGGCGGGCTCGAGAACCCCAGGCTTCGTGCCATTCACGGCTACATTTCCCTCTGGCCGTCCCCGGCCCAGCAGTTCGAGCCACCTGGTCCGGCAGCGCAGCACGCCACAGCCGTTTGCCGATCGGGCCAAGCCGCCCTTGTTCAAGGGCGTCCACCGTTCATGAGTCAGGATGAGAAACGTGATGTCGACTGGAATCCGCGCGACGCTGGTGACCTTGCTGGTCACGACCTTGACGGCCTGCGGCGGTGGCTCGGGCGCCTCGGTCGCGGCGCCCTCCACACCTTCGACGCCTTCGACACCCTCCACGCCCGCCGGCCCCGTGACGGCCGCCCTCGCCGCCTCCCGCGTCTCGGGCATCGCCCCGCTGGCCGTTCAGTTCGACGCCACCGGCACGACCACCACCCTGGGTCTGGATTCCTTCCGCGAGTTGAACTACGCCTTCAACTTCGGCGACGACCGCGGCCTGACCTGGGCCGTGTCAGGCCTGCCCAAGAACACCGAGACCGGCGGCCCCATCGCCGCCCATGTCTTTGATGTGGCGGGGACCTACACCGTTCAGGTCACGGCCACAGACCCCGCAACCGGCAACCAGGCCAGCACCGCAGTGACGGTCACCGTCACCTCGCCAGACAGCGCCTACGGCGGCACCCAGACCGTCTGCATCTCTGGCGCAGGCCGCTACACCGGTTGCCCAGCGGGCGCCGCCAAGGCCACCGGTCTGCCCACCGGCACCGGCTGGAATGGCAAGCGGGTGCTGCTGGCCCGGGGCGAGAGCTTTGGCGACATCGACATCCCGGACGGCAATGCCGGCGTGCAGGTGGGCAGCTTCGGGACGGGCGCGCTGCCCGTGGTCAGCGCCGTGGGCATCGGCGACACGCGCCCGCAGACGGCCAACTTCGCCACCGACATCGCCGTCATGGACCTGGCCGTGGCCAACGGTGTGACGCAGAGCCTGGGCAAGCAGGTCCTGCTCTATCGGCTCGACCTGAGCTCGGCCAGCGACAACCACAGCATCTACACCGGCGGCATGAGCTACTGGGCCCAGGCCGATCCCTACCGCGTGGTGCCCACCAGCGCCTTCTACTATGCCCAGCAGATCTTCGTGGTGGAGAACACCGTCACCGGCTCGTTCAACGACGGCGGCTACAACTTCTATGGCGACGGGTCCCAGTACGCCATGCTGGGCAATGTGATGGGCATCTCCAAGTACCACACCGCCCGCTTCACCAAGCTGCGCAAGGCCATCGTGGCGCACAACGAGCTCAAGGGCATCAACCCGGCGGGCATCTACCACAGCCTCAAGCTGCACAGCGGCGGCCTGACGCCCTACACGGATGCCTATGTCGACGACGCCTGGTATTCAGACCAGGTGGTGGTCTCGCACAACCTCTTCGGCAACGCGGCCGACACCAACCAATGGACGGTGGCCATCAGCCCGGAAAACGACAGCTCGGCCGAAGGCATCCAGAACGTCCTGGTGCAGTCGAACACCTTTGTGCGCAACGCACGCACCTCACTGGACCTGGTGCTGGGCGGCCGCTCGCTCACCTACCGGAACAACACCGCCAGCGGAGGCGCCATCCTGGAAGACCAGGGCCACACCGGCGCCTTGCCGGCCTCCTGGGTGGGGCCGTACTACAGCCATTGAGCCTCCCCTGAGTCCCCGCGCTCACCAGCGCATCAAGGCCTGCCCCATCTTCACCCGCGTCCCCACCGCGATGCCCTCGGCCAGCGTGAAGCCCGGGGGCGCGAACACGATGATGGTGGAGCCGTGCTGGAACCAGCCCAGGTCCTGGCCCTTGGTGACGTGGGCGTCGCAGGGCAGCTCGTCCGGCCCGCGGTAGCGGGTGTGCAGCAGCAGGTCCATGAACTTCAGGCGCAGGCTGGCCACCAGCACCGCGGCCACCGGCACCAGGGCCAGCGGGTGGCCACCGCGGTCCAGCCTCAGGTGGATGGCCGCGCGCTCGTTCTTGCAGAACAGGCGCTCCACCCGCTTGAGCGCGATGGGGTTGACGTTCCAGGTGTCGCCGGCGATGTGGGTCACATGCTGCACCGTGCCATCGGCCGGCGCGTGGAAGTGGTGGTACATCGCCGAGGTCAGCCGCAGCGTGACGAAGACGCCGTCGCGGTAGGGCGCCGCCCGCTCGGCGTGGCCGAACAGATCGGCCACCGTGTACGGAAAGCCCTTGGCCTGCCAGACCTGGCCGTCCTGCACCGTGCCGCAGGCACCCACGATGGCATCGCAGGGGCTGGCCAGCACGGCCGGGTCCGCGTCCACCGTGCGGGCCCCGTCCTTCAGCTCCCGCACAAAGCAGTCGTGCAGGCTGTCGAAGCGCTGCTGCCTGGCCTCGCTCAGGTCCAGCTCGGTGAACAGCCGCCACACGCCGATGGACAGCCGCGCCAGCAGCGGGCTGCGGATCTGGCTGAACCAGCCCATCGCGTGGGTGGCCGCCAGACGGGGAATCCGGTTGGTCAGCAGGAAGTTCAGGTCCTCCTGTTGCAGCAGGCGGTCACGCCAGGTACGCAGCACTTTCATGGGGATGTCAACAGCAGCGGGTACAGATACGCCTTTGGGAGCAGTCTCCCAGGACGATGTGACAAATGAACGAGACCCTGACCCTGAGCGCCGTGGCCGCGGCCGCCTTGCTGACCCTGGCACCGAAGGTGGTTCGCCGCCTGCAGCTGTCGATGGCCAAGCACCCCTCGCTGACCGGCCACTCGCGCATGGCGCAGCGGGTGGCCCGGCTGCTGCCCGGCTATGCCTATGACACCGAGCAGTTCTTCGGCTGCGACAACGCCCCCGCCGACGTGCAGGCCCGGCGCCGCCAGGGCTTCGCCGCCCTGGCCCAGCGCCTGGGCGAGCAGCACGCCCGCTCCATCGCCTGGACGGACGCGCTGCGCCCCGGCCTGTCGGACCTGCAGTTCACCAGCCAGTACCGCGTGCCCTTCCAGTTCAGCCCCTACCTGCGCCAGCGCATCAAGCTGGGCAATGTGGGCGTGGCCACGCAGGGCAGCACCCTGACCGACCTGGACGGCCAGGTCTATGACGACCTGACTGGCTCCTACGGCGTCAACCTCTTCGGCCACGACGTCTACAAGCGCCTGATCGCCCAGGGCAGCGCCCTGGTGCAGGACTATGGCCCGGTGCTGGGCACCCTGCACCCCTGCGTGGCCGGCAATGTGGAACGGCTGCGGCGCCTGTCGGGCCTGGACGAGGTGAGCTTCCACATGTCCGGCACCGAGGCGGTGATGCAGGCCGTGCGCCTGGCCCGTTACCACACCAAGAAACGCCACCTGGTGCGCTTCTGCGGCGCGTACCACGGCTGGTGGGAGGACGTGCAGCCCGGCCCCGGCAACCCCCTGCCCCCGCGCGAGACCTACACCCTGCGCGACCAGGATGAGCGCAGCCTGCACGTGCTGCGCACCCGCAACGACATCGCCTGCGTGCTGATCAACCCGCTGCAGGCCCTGCACCCCAACAAGGCCGCGCCGGGCGACTCGTCCCTGGTGGACAGCTCGCGCCGCGCCCACTTCGACCGTGCCGCCACCACCGCCTGGCTGAAGCAGCTGCGCCAGGTCTGCACCGAGCGCGGCATCGTGCTGATCTTCGACGAGGTCTTCATGGGTTTTCGACTGGGCCGCGGCGGCGCGCAGGAATACTTCGGCGTGCAGGCCGACATGGTCACCTACGGCAAGACCCTGGGCGGCGGTCTGCCGGTGGGCGTGGTCTGCGGCCGCCGTGAGCTGATGCGCCGCTTCAACGACGCCCACCCGGCCGACATCTGCTTCGCCCGCGGCACCTTCAACGCCCATCCCTACGTGATGGCCTCGATGGCCGCCTTCCTGGACTACCTGGACACGCCCGAAGCCGAGGCGATGTACGCCCGCTTCGACACCGTGCAGGACGCGCGCGCGGCCCGACTCAACGAGCGGCTGGCCGTGGCCGGCCTGCCGGTGCGGGTGGCCAACATGACCAGCGTCTGGACCGTCATGTACACCCAGCCCTCGCGCTACAACTGGATGCTGCAGTTCTACCTGCGCGACCAGGGCCTGCTGCTGAGCTGGGTGGGCACCGGCCGCCTGATCTTCAACCTGGCCACCACCGACGAGGACTTCGAGCGCATCGCCAGCCGTTTCGTCGCCGCGGGCCAGGCCATGCAGGCCGACGGCTGGTGGTGGCAGGCCCCCGGCCAGAGCGACAAGGGCATCCGCCGCGGTATCCTGCGCGAACTGATCGCCCACTGGCGCAAGCGCTGAATCGTGCTCGCGGAGGTGGCTGAATACCTCGTCCATGCCACCGCCCTATCTCGGTCATTGCCTCTGCGGCCAGGTCCAGTTCCAGTTGAACGCCGAACCGCTCACCTGCTACGCCTGCCACTGCCGGGATTGCCAACGCCGAACCGGCGGCGCCATGCGACTGGTCCTGTGGGTGGCCCGGCAAAACCTGCAGGTGCTTGCGGGCGAGGCAGTGCTGCTGACGTTTCATGGCAGCCCGGGCCGACCGCGGCGAGCCCGGGCCTGTGCTGCGTGCGACACCCGGCTGTGGGCCGAACCGGCCGCGCAGCCTGATCTCGCCATCCTGTTTCCTGGCACGCTGAAGGAATCCCACCGCTTCAGCCCGATCGCACACCTGTGGGTCCGCAGCGCCCTGCCCTGGGTCATCCTGCCGGAAGACGTGGCCAGGTTCGACACGCAGCCCAGCGATCCAGGTGAGCTCATTCGCCTGTGGCAGGCTGCCCATGGCAACACCTCCTCGGCGATGCCTGGGTCATGACGAACCGCACATGCCATCGTCACAGAATGCATTGACCGACCGGCTCGTCGAGCTGGTGCGACAGTCGGCGTGGTTCATGGAAGCGCTTGTGGCGGTCCGGGCACTCGGCCTGCCCTCCTGGTGCATCGGCGCCGGTGCTGTGCGCAATCTGGTTTGGGATGCCTTGCACCAGCACGCCGCCCCATCCGCCTTGTCGGACATCGACGTGGCCTACTTCGACGAAGCCGACCTCACGCCAGCGCGCGACGCGGCGCTGCAGCGCAGCCTGTCATTGAGCCACCCCGATCTGCCATGGGAAGTGACCAATCAGGCGGGCGTTCACCTGTGGTTCGAGCAGCACTTCGGCCATCCGGTCGCCCCCCTCCGATCACTCGAAGAAGCTGTTGGAACCTGGCCGGAGTACGCCACCTCGGTGGGCCTCACGCTGCGGCCCGACGGCACGCTCCAGGTCATCGCGCCGCACGGGCTTCAGGACCTCTTCGACATCGTGGTGAGACGCAACCCGACACGGGTCAACGTCACCACCTATCGCCAGCGCACCGCAAGCAAGCGCTACGCCGAGCGCTGGTCCAAAGTCCGGATCATTCCCTGCTGAGCGGGGCCCTGCCGCACGGAAGCAGCAAGGGCCCGCCGGCTTGCACCGGCGGGCCCTTTTCGCAGAGGGCGCTCGCAGTCCTCAGGTCAGCGACACATCCTCGGCCTCATGGTCATGCTCGGCCACATGCGCCATCGGATCCAGGCGCTGGCCGCGCAGCAGGTAGAAGGGCGACTTCCAGTACAGCATCACGTCATGCATCGGGTCGGTCAGGATCTTGCTCATCCAGCACAGGCCGGCCAGCGGGCCCTGCAGAAAGAACAGGTGCACGGTGCGGAACAGCAGGCCGCCGGCGCCCAGGGCCAGCCAGAAGATGCCCACGTCGTGCCAGTAGCCCGACACCAGCCCGCCCGTCTCGCCGGCGGGCTCGATCAGACCGAACAGGCTGGGCGACAGCGCCAGCAGCGCCGGCACCGCCACCCAAATGCCCATCAGCACCACCTTGCGGCGCAGGTTGTAGCCCACCTTGACGTCTTCCTTGTACTGGAAGCTGACGTCGTTGACGCGGTCGTAGCCGCGCGGCTCGAAGAAGAAGTGGCCCGCCTGGCGGCTCACCATCGACACGCCCCAGCCCAGCAGGCCGGCCGCGGCCGGGTCCTTGAACAACAAAAAGTACGCCACCAGAAAGCTCAGTGCGCTGAGCAGGTGCAGCGACTGGTTGATGCGGCACTGGTGGTAGAAGCGATGGTCGTCCCAACGCTGCTCTCGCAGCAGCTTCATGAACTCGTTCACCGGGTCAGCTCCAAGAAAAATGAGTGACCGGAGCATGACGAGGCTTGATGAAGCTGCCGTGACGATCTCCCTGCGTGTGGTGGGGTTGCACCGTCATCGGATTGTTGCGAAGCGTGCTCACCATGGGCGCATGCGCCCTGACAACACCGTTGCCGACATCGTCGTGGACGACTACCCCGCCCAGCGACGTTCGCTGCGCATCGCGGTGGTCACCGAAACCTACCCGCCCGAGGTCAACGGCGTGGCCCGCACCATCGCCAGCGTGGTGGAAGGGCTGCGGGCGCACAACCACGACCTGCAGCTCATCCGCCCGGGGCAGAAGAAGGGCGAGCGCGCCATCGACGGCGAGAGCTTCCACGAGGTGCTGATGCGCGGCCTGCCCATCCCGCGCTATCCGCAGCTGCGCATGGGCCTGACCTCCAAGCGCACGCTGGTCAAGCTCTGGTCCACCCAGCGGCCCGACATCGTGCACATCGCCACCGAAGGGCCGATGGGCTGGTCGGCCCTGCAGGCCGCGGCCCACCTGAAGATCCCGCTGTGCTCGGACTTCCGCACCAACTTCCACGCCTACAGCAAGCACTACGGCGTGGGCTGGCTGCACAAGCCCATCATGGCCTACCTGCGCAAGTTCCATAACCTGACACAGTGCACGATGACGCCCGACGAGGGCCTGCGCCGCCAGCTCAGCGACTACGGCTTCCGCAACGTGGTCGTCGTCTCGCGCGGGGTGGACACGGTGTTGTTCAATCCGCTGCGCCGCAGCGCCGCGCTGCGCGAGCAGTGGGGCGTGGCCCCCGACGAGCTGGTGGTGCTGCACGTGGGCCGCATGGCCGCCGAGAAGAACCTGGGCACCCTGGTCGAGGCCTACGAGGCCCTGCGCCAGGCCCAACCACGTGCCCGCCTGGTGCTGGTGGGCGACGGCCCGGCCCGCAAGGAGATCCAGCAACGCCTGCCCGAGGCCATCTTCGCCGGCATGCGCCATGGCGAGGACCTGGCCGCCCACTACGCCAGCGCCGACCTGCTGCTCTTCCCCAGCCTGACCGAGACCTTCGGCAACGTCACGCCCGAGGCCATGGCCAGCGGCCTGCCGGTGCTGGCCTTCGACTACGCGGCCGCGGCCCAGCTGGTGCGCCCGCAGCACTCGGGCATGCTCGCCCCCTTCGGCAACATGGCGGCCTTCCAGCGCATGGCGGTGGACCTGGCGCGCGACCCGGAAGGCCTGCGCGTGATGGGCCAGAACGCCCGCCTGACCGCCGAGAGCCTGGGCTGGGAACGCATCATCGACCAGATCGAGCGCCTCTACGCCGACCTGATCGCCGGCCGCCCTGTGCTGCGCACGGAGGCCGGCGCCGGCGTCAGCGCCTCACCGCTGGCCCGCGCCTGAGCATCCCGCGCCCAGACGCGCCTGGCGACGCAACGCGCGCCGCCGGGCCATCAGCACGAGCATGAAGGCGGCGATCAGCCCGCCAAAGCCCATCATCAGCGGCACCAGGGGCAGGGCCAGCGCATGCAGGCCCGCATAGACGCCCAGCATCGTCAGCACGCTCAGGTTCTCGTTGAAGCCCTGCACGGCGATGGACCGCCCTGCGGTCAGCAGCTGGTGGCCGCGGTGCTGCAGCAGCGCATTCATCGGCACCACCAGGATGCCGCCCACCGCGCCGGTCAGCACCAGCAACGGCAGGGCCGGACCGAGCGTGGTGAGCGGCGCCACCGCCGCGATCAGCCCGCCCAGCGCCACGCCGGCCGGCAGCACGCGCAGGGCCCGGTGCAACGGCACGAAGCGCCCGGCCAGCGCGGCGCCGGCCACCACGCCCAGCGCCACCACCGCCTGCAGGTAGGCGGCCCGGTCCAGGCCCAGCCCCACCCGTTCGGTGGCCCAGCGCAGCACCGCGAACTGCAGCACCCCGCCCACACCCCAGAACAGCGTGGTCACCGCCAGCGACAGGCCACCGGCCGCATCGCGCCACAGGCGACGGTGGGCAGCCCAGAAGTCCCGCGCCAGCGCCACCGGGTGCCAGGCCGCCTCGGGGTAGCGGGCCCCGCTGTCGGGCACGCCCCACTGCAGCAGCGCGGCCAGGCCGTAGAGGCCCAGCAGCAGGCCCAGTGACACGTTCAGACCCAGCGCCAGCATCGGCGCCGACACCAGGCCCCCGCCCAGCACCGTGCCCAGCAGGGCCGCGCAGACGATGGAGACCTCGATCCAGCCATTGGCCGCCACCAGCTGGTGCGGCGGCACCAGCTCGGTCACCAGGCCGTACTTGGCCGGCGCGTAGCCGGCCGCGCCCAGGCCCACCACCGCATAGGCCGCCACCGGGTGCAGCGGCAGCAGCATGCCGCCCAGGCCCAGCATCTTCAGCGCGTTCATCCAGGCCATCAGCCGGGCCTTGGGCAGGGCGTCGGCCAGCGGGCCCACCACCGGCGCCAGCAGCACATAGGACAGCGTGAAGGAGAACTTCAGCAGCGGGGCCCACCAGCCCGGCAGGCCCTGCTGCTGCAAGAGCGCGATGGCCACGATGAGCAGCGCGTTGTCGGCCAGGGCCGAGGTGAACTGCGCCGCGATCAGAAGAAGGAAACCCCGTGGCATGCCGCTGTCTGTCCTCCTGGGCCGAGGCCCGACACTGCGAGACGTCGCCAAAAGTCGCGAAACGTCGCAAAACCGCGCAGTAGACCGGCCCGCCGTGCCACGGTGATGACAGCCGCGCGACACCCCCTTGCGGTGGATGGGCCGCGCCGGGGCCCGCTGCTAGAGTGCCCGCCATGCCGCGCCCGCCCCTTCGCCCTGCCCGACCGCCCCGGTGGCGGCTGGCCAGCGCCGGGCTGGCGCTGAGCCTGGCCCTGGGTCTGGCCTTGAGCTTGGCCACCGGCCTGCGCGCCAGCACCCCGCTGCGGCCCGCCCCGCACCCCGGCCTGGCCCAGCTGCCCACGCAGATGCTGTGGGCCTGGGAGCGGCCCGAGGATCTGCGCGGCCTGCCGCCGAACACCGGCGTGGCCTGGCTGGCCGCCTCGGTGCGGCTGCGCGGCCAGGCCGCCGACATCCGCCCGCGCGCCCAGCCGCTGCGCGTCTCGCCCGGCACCGCGCTGCTGCCGGTGCTGCATGTGGACGCCGACCCGCGCGACCACCCCGCCCTCAGCCCCGCCCAGCGCGAGGCCATCGTGGCCACCGCGCTGCGCCTGGTGCAAGGCCAGCCGGTGCACGCGCTGCAGCTCGACTTCGAGGTGCGGCGCTCGCAGCGGCCCTTCCTGGCCGAGGTGGTGCGCGCGCTGCGCGCGCGGCTGCCGGCCGAGGTCGCGCTGTCGATGACCGCCCTGGCCTCCTGGTGCGCGGGCGACGCCTGGATGGACGGCCTGCCCGCCGACGAGATCGTGCCCATGGCCTTTCGCATGGACCGCGACGACACCGCCCTGCGCGCCCTGCTGGCGCGCGACGGGCACTTTCCCCGCCCCGATTGCCGGCAGGCCGCGGGCACCGCCACCGACGAACCCCCGGTGATCGGCCTGCAGGCCCCTCGCCACTACCACTTCGCGCCCCAGCCCTGGACCCGAGACCAATGGACCGCCCTGCTGAACACCCCCTCGCCCCCCGCCGCGCGCTGAGCGCGCGGGCCCACACCCTGGCACGGACCCTGGCACGGACCCTGGCGCTAACCGGCCTGAGCAGCCTGCTCACCCTGCCGGCCGCCCGTGCCAGCGGCGGCGATGGCTACGAAGAGAACGCCTACGCCCCCGAGCACCATGTCACCGAGGCCGCCCTGCCCGGCTACGCCGCCGGCCGCCTGGGCGTGCTGCCCGGCAGCTACTGGCGCGTCTACCTGGCGCTGGCCTGGCGCGCGGCCCAGGGCCACCCGCTCAGCGCGGCCGAGACCGCGGCGCTCAACGTGGACGGCTGGCATGTGGGCCCCACCGCGCCCGACTGGCAGGCCCGCCACGACGAGGACGCCACCGGCATCGCCGCCTGGCTGGCCGCCCGCGCCCAGGCCGGCGCGGCCCCCGTCAAGATCGAGGCCGAGCGGGCCACGCCGGACTACAGCTTCTTCCTGAACTGCCCGAAGGACGCCTTCGAACGCGCCCGCCAGACCCTGGCCGAGCGCCAGCGCCAGAGCGCCGCCGCGCCGCAGTGGGCCGCGCGCTGGCTGGCCCAGCAGGACGCGGTGTTCGCCAACTGCTCGCCCCCGGGTATCCAGTTCGGCCAGGCCACCCAGCCGCCGGCCGTGCTGCCCCCGGCCCTGCCGGCCGACGCACCGGCCTGGCTGCGCGCCGACCACGCCTACCAGAGCGCCGCCGCGCTGTTCTACGCCGGCCAGTACGAGGCCGCGCGCCAGCGCTTCCTGGCCATCGCGCTGGACGGCGGCTCGCCCTGGCAACCCTGGGGGCGCTACCTGGCCGCCCGCTGCCTGCTGCGCCAGGCCACCCTGGCCCTGGGGCCGGACCACCAGCCCGAGCGCACCCGCCAGTGGCTGCGCACCGCGCGCGACGAGCTGAGCGCCCAGGCCCCGCGCTTCGCCCCCGCCGCCGCCCTGCTGGGCTGGGTGGACGCCCGGCTGCGCCCGGCCGAGAAGGCCGCCGAGCTGGCCGGCCCGCTGACCCAGGCGCCGATGGACGCGGCCCAGGTGCGCGCCTTGAGCGACTACCTGGTGCTGCTCGACAGCCTGGAGCAACAGCCCGGTCTGGACGACCGCCCCGGCCTGATACAGGCGGCTGACCCGATGACCCGCTGGATCGGCGCGATGCAGGCCGGCGACGAGCAGCGCCCGGCCGCGCTGGCCCTGGCCCGGCGCGAGGCCCAGGCCGCCCCGGCCGGCAGCCCCGGCGCCGTGCTGTGGCTGGCCGCCCTCGTCGCCCAGGCCCAGCCACGGCCCGCCGCCCTGCAGCTGAGCGAGGCCGAGCGCCGCGCCGCCGAGGCGGTGCCCGCCAGCTCGCCGCTGTACCTGCACCTGCGCTACCACCTGCTGCGCCTGCAGATCGAGGGCGGCCAGGCCGCCGCGGCCGATGCCGAGGTCAGCCGCCTGCTGGCCCACCCGCCCCAGCCCATGGACACCGCCACCCGCAACCGCTGGCTGGCCCTGAAGCTGGTGACCGCGCCCACGCTGGAAGCCTTCCTGGCCGCCGCACCGCGCCAAGTGGCCGAGACCGGGGCGGGCACGCCGATCGCCCGCAGCGACGCCGCCAGTGCGGCGCCCGCCGCCTCGACACCGGCAGCGCCCGTGATGGGCCTGGACGACGACTTCCCGCGCCGCCTCTACCGCGCGCTGCCGCTGTCGGTGCTCAAGACCCTGCCCACCCGGCCCGATCTGCCGGTCGCGGTGAAAACCGGACTGATCGAAGCCCTGTGGACCCGCGCGGTGCTGCTGGGCGACTGGGCCACGGCCGACACCTGGGCGCCGACGCTGGCCCAGGGCCGCGGCACCACGGCGCATCTGTACACCCGCTTCGTCCAGGCCACCACGCCCGAGGCCAAGCGCCTGGCCGCCACCGTCATCTTCGTCAACACGCCCGAGCTGCACCCGCACCGCGTGGACCCGCAGGGCAACGACACCGAATGGGGCTGCCAGGGCTGGGGCACGGGCGCACAGGATGCGCTGGCCCTGACGCCGCCGGCCTTCCTCAGCCCGGCCCAGCAGGCCGAGGCCCGGCGCGAGCAGGCCCTGCTGGACGCCCTGCCCAACCGCAACGCCTACCTGGCCCCCACGCTGCTGGCCTGGGCCCAGGGCAAGCCGGCCGACCCGGAGGCGCCCAAGGCCCTGCACTTCTTCGTGGCCAGCACCCGCAACGAATGCCGACCGCCGGTGCCCGCCAACGGCCAGCCGGCCCCCGAGCCCACCTACTCGCGCGGGGCCTTCCGGCTGCTGCACAAGCTCTGGCCCGACAGCGACTGGGCCCGCACGACCAAGTACCACTACGGCGGGCGCTGAGCCTCAGCGCGCCGGAGCCGGGGCCAGCGCGTCCGGCTCGGTGCCGCCGGTCACGGCCGGCGCCGGATGCGCCAGGGGCTGGGGATGCGGCATGCGCGCCTGGATCAGCCGCTGATCCACCAGGTCCGCCACCTCGAACACGGCCTGGTTGCGCACCCCGCGCACCCGGGCCTGCGCCGCAGGCAGATCGGCCAGCAGACGGGCCACGCCGCCGGCGATGGCCTTGACCGAGGGCACCACCTCGCCCAGGCCCTGCTCGCGTACCCACTGGGCGTTGTAGCGCTCCTGCGGCATGGTCCAGCGGTTCTCGAAGGTGATGACCGGCAGGCCCATCTGCACCGCCTCGCTCAGCGAGCCCGGCCCCGGCTTGCCGACGAAGAAGTCGGCCAGCTGCATGTAGCGCACCACGTCGGGCGTGAAGCCCAGCACCGCGCGCGCCGCCCCGCCTTCCGGCACGGGCAGCGCCCGCAGGCGCTCGGCCAGCAGGGCGTTGTGGCCGCAGGCCAGGATGAGCTGCACCTGCGGCAGGCTGCGGGCGATGCGCAGCATCTGCATGGACCCCTGGCCGCCGAACATCACCAGGCCGGTGGGCCGACCCGGCTGCAGACCCAGGGCCTGCAGGGCCTCGGCCCGCGACGCCGCGTCCAGCGGGGCCACGTCGTGGAAGGCCGGGCGCAGGATCATGCCCGACACCCGGTGCACATTGCGCGCGGCCACGCCCTGGGCCAGGGCCTGCTGCATCGCGCGCTCGGTGCCGCAGACGATCCACTGATCCTGCCCCGGCTCGATCCAGAAATGCGGCGGCGTGTCGGCCAGGTCGGTCAGCACGGTGGCGCAGGGCGTGCCCGGCCGCGCCGCCTGCACCGATTCGTACAGACAGCGGTTGAAGTTGGGGATCAGCGAGACCACCACGTCCGGCCGCGTCTCGGCCCAGTGCGCCTGCAGCAGGCGCACCAACCAGGGGTGGGCCCAGCGCACCGAGGCCTGCAGCAGCTTGAGCTCCTGCGCCAGGCCCAGCGTCCAGCCGCGCGCCAGGCGGCGGTTGTAGACATCTTCGGGCGCCATGCCGGTCAGGCGCCGGAAGCGGTCCTGCGCATCCAGCACCGCCATCAGGTTCACCAGCCGCACCTGCAGGGCAGCGCCATGGCGCTGCTGCAGCACGGCCTGCAGGGCCTGCGCCGCGGCCCGGTGGCCACCGCCCGCGTTGAAGTACACCAAGTCCACGGTTCGGGTCATCCCCGACAGCGTGGGCCGCCGGCATGACGCGCCTGTGACGCTCCCGTGATGCCCGCTTGACCTGACGGTGACCGTCAGGTGCACGCTGCGGCTTTGCCTGGAGAGGACCGCCATGAACCCGCCCCTTCCCCTGCCGGCCGCCGCGCGCGACGATGCCCGCTGGCTGGCCGCCTTCCTTGCCGCCGAGCTGGCCGCGGCCGACTTCGACCATGCCGGCCACCTGCGCGCCGCCGGCCTGCTGCTGCAACGCCACCCGCTGCCCGAGACGCTGCCGCTGTACCTGGCGGGCCTGCGTGGCTTGGCCACGCGCCTGGGCGTGCCCGGCAAGGTGCACGCCACCGTCACCGAAGCCCTGCTGCGCCTGATGGCCGCGGCCGGCGCCGGCACGCCCGGCCAGCCCTGGACCCTGTGCCTGCAGCGCGAACCGGCCCTGCGCAGCGACGCCCGGGCCCTGCTGGCGCGGCACTACTCGCCCGAGCGGCTGGACAGCGAGGCCGCCCGCCAGCACTTCATGCCGCCCGACCGGCTACCCTTGCCGCCATGCCCTGCCCCCGAGCCGACATGACGCCGATGACCCTGGGCCGCCTGGCCCGTGCCTGTGGCCTGGCCCGCAGCTCGGTGCTGCACTACGAAGCCCTGGGGCTGCTGCTGCCGGGCGCACGCAGCGCGGCCGGCTACCGCCTCTACGGGCCGGCCCAGGTGCAACAGTTGCAACAGATCCGGCAGCTGCGCGAGGCGGGCCTGTCGCTCGCCGCCATCGCGGCCCTGCTGGCGCAGCCGCGTGACGATGCGGTGCCGCCGCCGGTGGCCCACACCCTGCTGCAGGACCGCCTGCTGGAACTGGGCCAGGAGCTGGCCCGACTGCGCCAGCAGCAGCGCCAGCTCGCCCGCCTGCTGGCCGACCCCGCGCTGGCAGACGCCCCCGCCTGCCGCAGCAAGGCCGACTGGGTGGCCCTGCTGCAGCGCGCGGGCTTCGACGAGGCCGAGATGCAGCGCTGGCACCAGGAATTCGAACAGCAGGACCCCGCTGGGCACGCGCACTTCCTGCGCGCACTGGGGCTGCCGGCAGCGCAGATCCGCAGCATCCGGACGGCCGCACGCCACGGCCCGGGCCCGCAGGCGAAAGCCCCACCGGGGGCGGCCCCGCGTTGACAGCCTGCCTGCGCCATGCACACTGGGGCGTCTGCCACACACCCCAGATCAGGAGGCCACCATGTTCGACCACATCGGATTCGGCGCCAGCGACCTGCCTGCCAGCAAGTCCTTCTTCGTCCAGGCCCTGGCCCCCTTGGGCGTGGGGGTGGTGATGGAGGGCGACTACGGCGTGGGCCTGGGGCTGCCGGGCAAGCCCTCGCTCTGGCTGCACCAGGACGACATGCCGCCCACCCCGCTGCACCTGGCCTTCACCGCCAGCAGCCGGGCGCTGGTGGACGCGTTCTACAAGGCGGCCCTGGCCGCGGGCGGCGAGGACAACGGCCCGCCGGGCCTGCGCCCGCACTACCACGCCAACTACTACGCGGCCTTCGTCATCGGGCCGGACGGCCACAACGTCGAGGCCGTCTGCCACCTGCCCTGAGGTGGCGCAGGGCTCAGACGAAGTCCAGCGTGGGCAGACCCGCCTGGGCCTGCAGGCACTGCCACAGGTAGACGGCCACGCCGGCGTCGCCGGTCCACAGGGTGTAGCGCCCCATGCCGTGGGCCTGGCGCTGCTGCGCGCACTGGGCGATGGCGTGCATGGCGAAGCGCCGCGCCCGCGCCAGCCAGCGGGCGTCGCCCGTTCGCTGGTGCAGCACCAGAAAGGCCTGGCCGTTGCCCGCCGTGCCGTGGCACAGACCAGCCCCCTTGGCCAGTGGCCCGGCGGCCCACACCGCCTCGCCCGCGGCCCGCAGCAGGGCGTCCAGCCGCGGGTCCTGCCCCACCGGGAAGCCGGCCAGCGCGGTGACGATGCCCGGCGCCCCGTGGCACCACTGCATCAACCACTTGGTGGAGGCCGGCTCGGCGCCCGGCGCCGGGGCCTGGGGCGGCCAGTTCACGCCGTCGCCCTCCTGCACGGCGGTGGCCGCCAGGGTGTCGGCGCAGCGCGTGTACAGGGCCGCGCGCTGCGCCGGTTCGAGCAGGTCCGCCCCCAGCAGCAGGGGCTGCACATTGCCTGCAAAACCATGCGCGGCCCCCAGGTAGCGGGCCTGGCGGCCGTACAGATCCTGGGTCCAGACCCAGGCGGGCGGCTCGCCGTCGCCCACACGGCTGTCCCAGCGCGCCCACAGGGCCTGCACGTTCTGCGCGAAAGCGGTGCGCCAGCGCGCCTGGCCGGTCAGGCGCCAGAGGTGCAGGGCCGCCAGCATCGTGCCGGACGCACCCCACAGCGGCTCCAGCGCCGGGTGGCCGATGTTGGCCAGCACCTGGGCGTGCAGGCGCTCGGCCACGGCGGCGTCGCCGGTGGCCCGCCACAGCGCCAGCAGGATGCCGGCCTCGCCCAGGTAGAGCGAGGGCACGAGCTCGCCGCTGTCCGGCCCGGCCCGGTAGGCCGCATCGGCCGCCTGCAGCACGGCCACCGGGTCGGTGTGCTGCAGCCGCACGGCCCCGGTCTGCTGCAGATGCCACAGCGCCCAGCCCAGGCCGGCGCTGCCCAGGTAGAGGCCCTTGAAGCCACCTGCCGGCGTGTCGCCCTCCTCGTCCAGCGGGTGCACCGGCCAGTGGCCCTGGGGCCCGCGGCTGCGCTCGATGTCGTCCACGATGTCCTGCAGGGCGGCCTGGGCCTGCCCGGCGTCCCAGGGGGTGTCGCACAGGGCTTCGTGGCGGGCGGGGTCGAAGAGCATGGGGATCTCCGGTGGGCAAGGCGGTGGGCGATGGTAGGGCCTGCCGGGGGTGGCATTCATCCTGCTTGGGTGACGTACCCGTCACCTTTTGCTGTCCGCCATGCCCGCTCCCACCCTCTGGTTTCGCCGCACCCTGCGCCCGCTCGGGCTGACCGGGGCGGCCCTGCTGTGCACCGGCCTGCAGGCCCAGGACGCGGTGACGGCCTCACCGCATGACAAGGCCTGCCGCACCGAGGTGTCCAAGTTCGAGGAGACCATCGGCTTTCTGCGCCAGACCCAGGGGCCGGAAGCCGCCGCCCGGGTCAAGGAGGAACTGCTGCCCGCCAAGCTGGAGAACGAGATCCTGATGCAGCACGGCTACTGCGGCCTGGTGAAGCACCTGCGGGACAAGCACCTGCTCTGAGCCCGCCTTCGCCGGGGGCTCAGAACGGGTAAGGCCCCGGCCAGTCCCCGCTCACCGCGCCCAGCGTGACCAAGCCTTCGGCCAGGCGCCAGCGGTGCAGCAGGTAGCCTGGTGGCTCCAGGTTGAACAGGGCCGGGTGGCCTGGCCGCAGGTCCAGCGCGATCTGGTGCGCGGTGCTGGGCGCGACGATGACCGGCACCCCGGCCAGCTGACCGTGGATGTGGCGGTGCAGGTGGCCGCACAGGATGGCCTGCACCTGCGGGTGGCGGCCCAGCAGGCCGGCCAGGGCCTCGCGGCCCTCGCCCAGGTTCATGCCGTCCATCTCCTGCAGGCCGGTGTGCAGCGGCGGGTGGTGCAGCACCAGCAGCGTGGGCCGCTGTGGTGCCTGGGCCAGGGTGTCGGCCAGCCAGTCCAGGCGCTCGCGGCAGAGCATGCCGCCGGGCCGGCCGGGGATCACCGTGTCCAGCCCGATCAGGCGCAGGGTGGCCGCGCCCTCGGGCAGGTCCGTCACCCATTGGGCGAAGGATTGGGCAAAGGGCACGCCGGCCGCCCAGGGCTGCTCGGGAAAGGCCTCGCGCAGCGCCACCCGGTCGTCGTGGTTGCCGGGCAGCAGGCGCATGGGCAGACGCAGGGGGGCCAGCAGCGCGCGCAGGCGGGCGTATTCGGCTGGGTGGCCGCTGTCCACCAGGTCGCCGCTCAGCAGCAGCAGATCGGGGGCCGGCGCCAGCGCGGCCACGCTGGCCACGGCCTGCTGCAGCAGGGCCGCGGTGTCCACCCGGCCGCTGGCCAGCACGCCGGGGCGGGTGATGTGGCAGTCGCTCAGTTGCGCGATCAGCATGGCAGCAGCACCTCGTTCACCCATTCCGCAAAGCCCAGGCCGCCCGGCGCCTGGGTGATGTGGGCCGGGGGCACGGGCAAGGCCGCCAGGTGGGGCCGGATGTTGGCCACCCCCACGCTGCGCGGGAAGGTCTCGAACATCTGGGCGTCGTTGAGCGAATCGCCCACGAAGGCCGCATAACCAGGGGCCTCGCCCGGTGTCCAGCCGTGGTGGCGCCGCAGCCAGGCCAGCGAGGCGGCCTTCTTGCTGAAGTCGCCCAGCCAGAGGTTGATGTGGATGGAGCTGGCGGTGGCCTGCACGCCCAGCGCATGGGCGTCGGCCAGGGCCTGACGCACGGTTTCGGCCGGCACCGGCGGCACCACCTCCTGGGCATGGTCCAGTGCGAGGTCGCAGCGCCGGTAGGCGTTGTCCAGGGCCAGGCGCAGACCGGGGTGGTTGCGCAGCAGGGTGTCCGCGGCCTTCTGCAGCCAGGCCTGGTGGCGACGGCGGGTGGCTTCGTCCTGCCAATCGCGGTAGCGCAGGTGCCGCCCCTCGCGCTCGATGGTGAAGGCGCCGTTTTCGCCGATCACCGCGGCCACCGGCCAGGTGCGGGCGATCTGGTCGCACCAGCCGGCGCAGGCGCCGGTGACCGGCACCAGGCCGATGCCGGCCGTGGCCAGGCGCTCCATGGCGGCCAGGGTGACGGACGGCAGGCGGCCTTCCCAGGTCAGGGTGTCGTCCACGTCGGTCAGCACGACGCGGGGCAGCGGGTGATCGGGCAGCAGCGGAGGAGGCAAAGGAGGGGACACGGGCGTCACTTCAAGCCGGCATGCATGAAGGATTGCATGAACTGGCGCTGAAACACCAGAAACCCCAGCAGCAAGGGGCCGACGGACAACAGTGTGCCGGCCGACAACACACCCCAGTCCACCCCCGTCTCGGGCGCGGCGAACAGGGCCATGCCCACCGTGAGCGGCCGACTGGCCACGGTGTTGGTGGCGACCAACGGCCAGAGGAAGTTGTTCCAGTGATAAGCCACCGACACCAGCGCGTAGGCCAGGTAGGTGGGCCGCGCCAGCGGCACATAGACGCGCCAGAGAATGGCCAGGCGGCCCAGGCCCTCGATGCGTGCCGCGTCCTCCAGCTCCTGGGGCACGGTCATGAAGCTCTGGCGCAGCAGGAAGATGCCGAAGGCGCTGGCCACATAGGGCAGCGCCACGCCCAGCCAGGTGTCCACCAGCCCCAGCCGGGCGATGGCCGCGTAGTTCTCGGCGATCAGCACCTCGGGCATCACCATCAGCTGCAGCAGCACCAGGGCGAACACGGCCGACCGCCCCCGGAACGGCAAGCGCGCCAGGGCGTAGGCGGCCAGCGTGCACACCGCCAGCTGCAGCACCAGCAGCAGCGCGACGATGACCGCGGTGTTGCGCAGGTAGCGGCCGAAGGGCGCCACCTGCCAGGCCGCGCGAAAGTTGTCCAGGCCCCAGGGCCCCGCCAGGTCGAACTGCAGCGCGCCGGCGCCGGGCCGCAGCGCCGCCCAGCACAACAGCAGCAGCGGCAGCACCCACAGCGCCCCCAGGACCCAGCCCAGGCCCCGCAAGGCGGTGGACGTCTGCGCATGCATGGTCGGGTCCCTCCTGCTCATCGGTAGTGGACGCGGCGCGCCAGCCAGAACTGTCCGGCCGAGACCGCACTCAGCAGAGCCAGCAGCAGCAGCGTCAGTGCGGCCGCCTGGTTCGGGTCCTGGAACTTGAAGGCGATCTCGTAGAGCTGGTAGAGCAGCAGCATGCTGGCGTTGTTGGGGCCGCCATGGGTCAGCACAAAGAGGTGGTCCACCAGCTTGACGGCATTGATCAGCGCGTTGACGCCGACGAACAGCGTGGTGGGCGCCAGCAGCGGCAGCGTGACGCGGCGCAGCCGGGTCCAGGCCGAGGGCGCCTCCAGCCGGGCCGCGTCCATCAGCTCGGGCGGGAGGGATTGCAGGGCCGCCAGGTAGAAGACCATGAAGAAGCCGGCCTCCTTCCAGACGGTCACCGCCATCAGCGCCCACAGCGCGGTGCCGGCGTCACCCAGCCAGTTGGGCCCGTGCAGGCCGGCCCAGGCCAATGCCCGGTTGAGCAGGCCGATGTCGGGCGCGTAGAAGATCAGCCACAGGTTGGCTGCGGCGACCATGGGCAGCACCGTGGGCGTGAAGAAGGCCAGGCGCAGCAGACCGCGGCCCGCGAAGCGGCCGTTCACCCACAGCGCCATCGCCAGGGCCAGGCCCACCGACAGCGGCACGGTGACCGCCGCATAGAGCGCGTTGTTGCGCAGGGCCTGGCGGAACACCGGGTCCTCCAGCAGGAAGCGGAACTGGTCCGCCCCGCTGAAGCTGGCGGGCAGGCCCGGTGCCCCGGTGTGCAGGGCCTGCCACAGGCTGGCCAGCGTGGGGCCGTAGGTGAAGCCGCCCAGCAGCAGCAGCGCCGGGGCCAGCAGGGCCCAGGCCAGGGCCGTCTGGCGTGCCGGGGACCGTGGCGCGGCCGGTGCGGGGTGCGGCATCGTCTGGGCCCCGGCGCTCAGCGCTGGTAGGGCTTGAGCAGGCGATCGGCCTGGGCCTGGGCGGCGTCCAGCGCCGGCTTGGCGGCCTGCTGGCCCGTGATGACGGACTGGAGGGCGTCATCGAGCAGCTTGCGGACGCGACCGGCCTGGTGGGTGGCCAGCTCGGCGGTGGCCACCTTGAGCTGGTCGCGCGCCACCAGGGCCTGCGGCACCTTGGCCGCATAGGTCTTGAGCGCCGGCGTGTCGTAGCTGGCGGCACTCACGCCCACGTAGCCGGTGGCCACGCTCCATTCGGCCGAACGCTCCGGCGCGGTCAGGAACTTGACCAGGCGGTAGGCGGCCTGCTGCTCGGCCTCGCTGCCGCTCTTGAACAGGTAGAAGTTGCCGCCGCCGGTGGGCGAACCGGGCTCGGTGTGGGCCGGCAGCGCGGCCACGCCGACGTCGAACTTGGCCTCCTTCATGACCGCGGTCAGGTTGCCGGTGGAATGCCACATGATGGCCGTCTTGCCCTCGACGAAGTTCTGGCGCAGCGTGCCCCACTCGATCAGGCCCTGCGGGCTCAGGCCGTCCTTGGCCAGCGAGGCCCAGTAGTTCAGGGCTTCGACCGACTTGGGTGTGTTGAAGAAGGTCTTGCTGCCTGCCGGGTTCATCAGCGGCTGGCCGTTCTGCTTGGTCAAGGCACCGAACATCCAGTAGGCGTAGCCGGTGGAGGGGATCATCACCCCCCATCGGCTGGTCGTGGCGCCGTCCTTCTGCACCAGCTTGGCGGCGTCGGCGCGCAGCTCGTCCCAGGTGCGGGGCGGCTTCTCCGGGTCCAGGCCTGCCTGGCGGAAGGCGTCCTTGTTGTAGTACATGACGATGGTCGAGCGCTGGAACGGAATGCCCCAGGTCTTGCCCTCCACGCGGCCGTTCTCCATCAGCGCCGGGTAGAAGCTGTTCAGCCAGGCGCGGTCCTCGGGCGTCTTGGCGAAGTCGTCGAAGGGCCGGATGACGCCCTGGTCCTTCAGCTCGTGCAGGTCGATGGAGAACAGCACCGAGGTCTGCACCGGCGTGCCGGCCTTGAGCGCGGCCAGCGCCTTGGTGCGGGCGTCGTCGTAGTTGCCGGCGTAGATGGCCTCGACCTTGACGTCGGGGTTGGCCTGCTGGAACTCGCCCACCAGCTTGTCCACCACCTGGGTGAGCGGGCCACCCACCGAGATCGGGTAGTACATGGTGACGTGGGCGGGCTCGGCGGCGGCCGCGCTGAACGAGGCCACGGCACTCATCGCGCCCAGCGCCAGGGCCAGGCAACGGGTCTGGAGGGACATCGCAAACTCCTTGGTTCGATCGGTTGGGGAGGAAGGGGACGGGTCAGGCGGCATCCGCCGCAAAGCGGCATTCCCGCTCGGCGGGCCAGCCCAGGCTCACGGACTGACCCACGGTCCAGGCCCCGGACGCCGGGTGGCCGGGATGGCGGACCTTCAGGGACTGGCCATGCAGGCGCAAGGTCAGCAGGCTGTCGGCGCCGTGGTATTCGGTGCTTTCGATGACGGCCTGGTGCGGCCCCTGGCCGAGCGTGATGTGCTCGGGCCGGATGCCACGCCACCCGGCCTCGCCGGGCCAGCGGATGAGGTTCATCGGCGGCTGGCCGATGAAGCTGGCCACCACCGGATGGGCCGGATGGTCGTAGAGCTCGGCGGGCGCTCCCACCTGGGCGATGCGCCCCTGGTGCATCAACACGATGCGGTCGGCCATGCTCATCGCCTCGACCTGGTCATGGGTGACATAGACCAGGGTCAGGCCGAGCGTCTGTTGCAGGCGGCGCAGCTCGCCACGCATCTCGGCGCGCAGCTGGGCGTCCAGGTTGCTGAGCGGCTCGTCCATCAGACACAGCGGGTGCTGCGACACCACGGCCCGCGCCAGCGCCACCCGCTGCCGCTGCCCGCCGGAGAGCTGGCCGGGCTTGCGCTGCAGCAGGGCCGAGAGCCCGAGCATCTGCACTGCCTGGTCGAGACGGCGCGTCTGCTCCTGGCGCGGCACGCGGCGGGCCCGCAGGCCGAAGAGGATGTTCTGCGCCACATCCAGGTGCGGGAACAGCGCATAGGACTGGAACACCAGGCTGAGCTGGCGCGCTGCCGGCTCCAGGGCGGTCACGTCCCGCCCGCCGATCCAGATGCGGCCGGCGCTGGGCCGGTCCAGCCCGGCGATCAGGCGCAACAGTGTGGTCTTGCCGCAGCCGGAGGCACCCAACAGCGCGATGAACTCGCCGCGCGCCACGGCAAGGTCGATGCCGCGCAGTACCGGCTGGCCGCCGAAGTGCTGCTCGATCCCCTCCAGACGCAGGTCGCTCATGGTCCGGCCCCTTCTCAGCAGCGGTGGAGCGCGACCCCGGCCCGGGCGCACAGGGTCTGCAGCGCCTCCGGCGCCTCGTCGTCGGTGAACACCTGGTCCACCTCGGCGAGCGGCGCCACGCGGCAGGGTGCGGCACGCAGGTACTTGCTGCCGTCGACCAGCAGCAGCCGGTTCTGGCTGTGGGCCAGCAGCAGCCGGCTGAGTTCAGCCTCGTCGGGCTGGAACTCGCACAGCACCCCGTCGGCGGTGATGCCGCCGGCCCCCAGCACCGCCACATGGGCCTGGAAGCGCTGCAGGAAATCGAAGGTGGCCAGCCCCATCAGGTCGCGGTCGGCCGGACGCAGGCGCCCCCCGGCCAGCCAGGTCTCCACCGCCGGCTTGTCGGCCAGCGCCAGGGCCGCGTCGAGGTTGTTGGTCACCACGCGCAGCGGCTGATCGGGGGGCAGCGCGCGGGCGAACTCGGCCACCGTGGTGCCATAGCCCAGGAAGACGGTGGCCTCGTCCTGCAACTGGCCCACCGCAGCCTGGGCGATGCGGCGCTTGCGCTCGCCGTGCGCGCCGCTGCGCTGGGCGAAGCTGCGGTTGTGCTGGGCCGCCACCCGCGCGAGCCCGCCATGCTGGCGCCTGGCCAGCCCCTGCTCGCACAGCACGTGGATGTCGCGCCGGATGGTCTGCGGGCTGACCTGGAAGCGGTCGGCCAGCTGCTCGGTGCCCAGCTGGTGGGTCTCGTGCAGCCAGGCCAGGATGTCGCGCTGACGGGGGCTGAGGTTCATTCGCTCGCTCGGATCTTTCGAATGAAAGTGTCCGAAGCGGGCGTGTCAGGGCCGTGACAGCCGCGCGGGCCGCCACGCCTGGCCGGGAAAGCTCAGCTGGCGTTGACGGTCAGGCTCAGAACCGCGCGGCCGGTCTTGCCGGTCTTGCTGTCCTTGGCGGTGACGGTGACGCTGTAGCTGCCCTTGACCGGCTTGGGCCAATTGACCACGCCGGCCTTGCTGATCACCAGGCCCGCGGGCGGCTTGGTCAGGCTCCAGGTGACGGCATTGGGCGCGGTGTACGACATGGCCTGGCTGAAGGCCTTGCCCACCACCGCCGTGGCCGAGGCGTCGCTCACGGCCGGGGGTTCGGGGGTGACGATGGTGATCGCATAGACACCCTGGGCCGTCTGGCCGGTGCGTGCGTCGGTGGCAGTCACGGTGACGCTGTAGCTGCCGGTCACCGGCTTGGCCCAGTTCACCACGCCGGCGGCGTTCACCACCATGCCGGCGGGCGCGCCGTCGAGGCTGTAGCGCAGCGCATTGGCCGCCGTGACGGAGACGCTGAAGGACAGGGGCACGCCAGCCTGGCCGTTGACGGCCGTGGCCGCGATGGCCGGTGCGATGGCCGGCACGGTCACGCCGGCCAGCGTGGAGAGCAGGCTCACGCCCTGCGGGGTGCCCAGGCCGCTGGGGTTGTCATAGCCCGCCTTGGCCACGCACAGGCCGCAGCCACCATCCTTGCCGGCCTTGATGTCCAGGAAGTCGGCCGCGTAGAGCTTGGGCAGGCTGGCCACCGAGGCATAGAGCGCGCTGTGCGGCGCCCCGATCAGCCCCAGGCTGGACTGCACGCGCAGGGCGTTGGTGACCGCCAGCAGCGCGGCCCACTGCGGCGTGGCCAGGCTGGTGCCACCGGCGCTGACCCAGCTGGTGCTGCCGCCGTCCTGGCTCATCACCGCCACGTATTGGCCGGTGGCGGGGTTGGCGTTGAAGGCCACGTCGGCCACCGAACGGCGCACCGGCGTGCCCAGGCCAGGCACGGCCTTGGTCTGGTAGGCCGGCCGGGCCATGAACTTGCTCACCCCACCGCCGGTGCCGGACCACACCGTCTCGCTGCGTGCGCCGGTGCCCTTGAAGGTCAGCGTCGTGCCGCCCACCGCCAGCACGCCCGGCGAGACCGAGGGCCATTCCACCGCGGCACCGTTGTCGCCGGTGGCGGCCACGTAGCTCATGCCGCTGCCGTAGAACACGCTGTCGACCGAACTGACCCAGCTGCCTTCGTTGGCGCCCAGGCTGAGCGAGACGACACCGGGGCCCATGGCATTGGCCAGCGCCACGGCGTTGGCGATGGAGGCGATGCCCGAATCCGCTGCCTCGATCAGCACGATGCGCGCCATCGGCGCGGTGGCATGCACCCACTGCACGTCCAGCGCGATCTCGGTGGCCCAGCCCGCGTTGTAGGCCGGGGCATTGGCGGCCATGCCGCCGCCGCTGGTGGCGTAGACGACCGAGAAGGTGCAGCCATCGGCGGGCGCAGCAGCCAGCGGCAGCGAGGCCGACGGGTCGATGCTGGCGGCACTGCAGCCCGGCAGACCGAAGCGGCTGGCGAAGGCCGCCAGCTCGGCGGCGATGTTGGGGTCGTGGTAGGCGTTGACGATGTAAACCGTCTGGCCCGCGCCCAGCTGGGCGGCCTCGGTGTCGGTGAGGGAGCCGCTCAGGTCCGGCAGCACCGGCAGGTTGTAGGCCGCGCGGATCTGGGCCGGGGTGTAGGTCACCACCGTGCTGCCAGCGGCCATGGGCCGCACGGCCTCGCCCTCAGCCGAGGCGCTGATGCTGGCAATGCGAGCCCGGGCGCCGGCGGCGCCCCCCGCGGCGGCGGCCTGCAGGGTCGGCACGGTCAGCCCGCGCGAGGACAGACTGCCCAGGGCTTCGGGCACGGCGGTGGTGTGCGGCGCCCGCCGAGCCGAGGCCGAGGGCCGGGCCATGTCGGTGTCGGCTGGCGCGTCCAGCAGCACCGGCGCCAGATGGTAGGTGGGCGAGGCCACAGCCGTGGCCAGGGTGCTGGCCGTGTCGCCGCCTGTCGCCGCATCCGGGCTGGCCGCGGTGGTGGCGGTGCCGCCGTCACCGCCACCGCAGGCGGTCAGCAGGGCGCCCAGGAGCAGGGCGGGCAGCAGGCGCAAGGGCGAGGGCGGCAGGGGGTACAGCAAGGGCATGGCGGGGTGTCGCGCAGGTGAGGAACAACGTCCCCACGGCATCGTCCCCACCCCGAGGCTGTTGAGCCGGGCGACCCGCACCAGCAGCCTGGTGCGGCATTACGTCACCCTTTTCTCAGGTTTGTGCGCGCGGCGGCGGCAGGCGCACCGGGTCCGGCCCGGTCAGCAGCTCGTCCAGCGGCAGCGGCCGGGCAAACCAGTAGCCCTGCGCGCGGCGGATGCCGGTGTGCCGGCGCAGGTAGTCCAGCTCCTCGGCGGTCTCCACGCCCTCGGCCACCACCGCGATGCCCAGGGCCCCGCACAACGACTCGATGGCCCGCAGGATGCCCTGGCTGCGCGGGCGCTGGTGCACCTGGCTGATGAAGGTGCGGTCGATCTTCACCTCGTCGGCGATCTCGTCGCTGAGCATGGCCAGCGACGAGTAGCCGGTGCCGAAGTCGTCGATGGACACGCGCAGGCCGCGTGCCCGCAGCAGCGGCAGCACCCGCCGCTGGAAGCGCTCGGCGGCCACCAGCGCGTCCTCGGTCAGCTCCAGGATCAGGCCGCGGGCCTGGTCCGGCGTGATGTCCTGGGTCAGGGCGTCCATGAACGCCACATCGCCGGCCTGGCGCGCAGCGATGTTCAGACTCACCTGAACGTCGGGGCCGAAGCGCTCTCGCAGGCGCGGCAGCGCGGCCAGCACGTCCTCCAGCACAATGTGGGTGATCTGGTCGAGCAGACCCAGCTCGCCGGCCAGCTCGATGAACTCCGAAGGCGGTACCAGCGTGCCGTCGACCCGCACCCCCCGCACCAACGCCTCGAAGCCCACCAGCGTCCCCGCGGCCAGGCTGACCTTGGGCTGCAACAGGGTGGCGAAGCGGCGCTCTCGCAGGGCCAGGCGCAGGCGCTGCTCCGTCTCCATGCGCGCGGTCAGGGCCTCGCCCATGGCGGCGGTGAAGAACTGCGCGCTGCCCTTGCGGTCCTGTTTGGCGCGGTACATGGCGTTGTCGGCCGAGCGGCGCAGGGCTTCGTAGCTGCGGCCGTGCAGCGGGTAGACGCAGACCCCCACCGAAGCGGAGGTGAGCACCTCCAGGCCCTCGATGGCAAAGGGCTGCTTGAGGCCATCGACCACCCGCTCCACGATGGCCTGCAGATCGTCGAGCTGGTGCAGCGGGTCGATCAGCAGCAGGAACTCGTCGCCGCTGATGCGGGCCAGGGTGTCGCTGGGGCGGATCAGGGCGCGCACCCGCTCGGCCGCCGCGCGCAGCAGCGCGTCGCCCACCGCATGGCTGTAGAAGTCGTTGACCTGCTTGAAGTTGTCCAGGTCGATGAAGGCCAGCGCCACCAGGGCGTCGTCGGCGCGCTCGCGCAGCGTCTCGGCCACGATCTCCTGCATGCGGGCCCGGTTGGGCAGGCCAGTGAGCTCGTCCACATAGGCGCGCAGCGAGAGCTCGCGCTCGTAGTGCTTGCGCTCGGAGATGTCGCTCAGCAGCGTGAGCTGCATCGCCTCGTCAAAGACCTGAACCGGCTTGCTGGTGATCAGCAGGGTGTGCTCTCCGCCGTCGACCGGCACCTCGCGCTCCTGCACCCCGGGAGCACGGCTCAGGCCATCGGCCCGTCGGCGCCCGCGCGGCGGCGGCGCCGGGTCCAGCAGCGCGCGGGCGCGGTCGTCGAAGGCCTGGCCCGCCTGGCGATGCAGCATCTGGTCGGCCACGGTGTTGCTCATCAGCAGCTGGCGGTCGCCCTTGCGCAGCACCAGGCCCACCGGCAGGTGATCCACCACCTGGTGCAGCAGCTGGGCATTGCGCTGGGCCTCCTGCTCGCTATGGCGCAGCCGCTCGGCCAGCTGGTGCAGCTCGCGGCTGCGCAGCACCGTCTGGTGGGCAAAGCGGGTGGCCAGCGCGTGCGAGACCAGCAGCGCGAAGCGCCGCCCCAGGTCCACATGGTCGCGCGTGTAGCCGGGCTCGCCGGCGCCGCGGCGCAGGGCCAGGATGCCGCGGTGCTCGCGCACCCGCACCGGCAGGTAGAGCCAATGCGGCGCGGGCTCGCCGTTGGCCAGCGCCGGGGCGGTGGGCACCGTGGCCACCACCCGGCCGGCCAGCACCTTGCGCAGCAGCGGTGTCAGGGGCCAGCGCTGGCCTTCCTCCGAGGCCGGCTCGGCCACCGCGCAGTTCAGACCCTCGCCATCGGACCCGCCGTCCTGGATCAGCATCAGCGCATGGGTGAAGGTGAAGACCCGGCGCAGCGAGGCGAAGACCCGCGGGAAGGGGTCGGCATCGGTGTCCAGCGTCAGCAGGGATTCCAGCGCATCAAGCAGGCGCTGGGTCTGCGCGCTGCTGGCCTTGAGGACCTCGTGGCTGCGCTGCAGGCCCTGCAGCACCTCGCGCAGGGCCTCGGTGCTTTGCAGATCGCCGTCGGGTCCGGTCATCGCACCAGCTCCTCGGCCCCGAAGACCACGGCCGCCACCATCAGGTTGCCGTGCACATTGCGGTCCAGCAGCCAGCCCTGTTCACCAAAGGTGAAGCAGCCCAAAAAGGGCACGGGCCCCAGGCGCTGCCGCAGCGCCTGCACCACCGACGCCACCTCTTCGCCCACCGCCATGCGGCAGCCGCCGCAGTAGACGATGAGCGCCCCGGCCAGGGTCTGGCCGGCCGGCAGCGCGGCGCGCGCCTGGGCCGCCACCCGGCCGGCCCGGAAGACCAGACGGCCGCGATCGCCGCGCATGGCCTGCAGGCGGTCACCCACCCGCAGGTCGCAGAAGGTGCGCAAGGTGTGGCCCGGGGTGACGGATTCGGGGTGCACCAGCAGATAGTGCGGCAGGCCATGCACCTGGCCCACCTTGACCGCCAGCGGGTGCAGCGCGGTCTGCGCCAGGATCACGCCGCCGCCATCGAGCTGCGGCTGCAGCGCGCCGTCCAGCCATTGGTTGTAGACCTCCGCGGCGGGCTTGCCGTCGATGGTGAGCAGTTCGCGGCCCTGCATGGGCGCGCCGGGTTGGGCGCCCAGGCGCCGTCCGGTGCTGCCCCCCACGCCGGTGACCACCCCGCTCTGGCCCGTGGGTTCGTGCCCGCCCTGGAACACCACCCGCACCGCCGCCGTGGGATAGAGCACCGCCACCGCCAGGCCACCGCGCAGCGGGCCCTGCGGCCCCAGCTGCCGCCAGCGGCCGGCCACCGCGTTGTCCGCGGCGCTGCCGCCGACGATGGGACAGCGGTCGCCCAGCACCCGGCGCAGGCCGGCCAGCACGGCCTCCTCGCTGCCCGGCTCCTGGTAGATCCACACCAGCGCAGGCAGCTCGCCCGCGCAGCCGGCCTGGTCCATGGCCTCCAGCAGCAGCGCGGTGGCGCAGGCCTGGGGGTCGCCTTCCAGCGGGCCCGCGGCCACGCCGTAATCGCCGCCCGGGTCTTCCAGGCCCATCAGGCCGATCTGGTGGTGGTCGGCCAGGCCGTCCTGGCTCATCACGCCGCCGGCCGAACTGCCCCCCAGCACGGGCAGACCCGGCCAGCGCTGGGCCAGGCAGTGGTGCAGGCCCTCGTCATCGGCCGCCTCGCCATAGAAGGCGAAGACCAGCCGTGGCGCGGTCTGCGGCGGCAGGCAGGTGGCCAGCCGCTCCACGGCCATGGCCGGGCTGCTGCCCGTGACGACATGGGTCTTCATCGTTCTGTTGTGATGGGACGAACGAACCCCACCTCCCTGGCGCGATTGTGTCCCGCTTGTTCTGTTTGTTGTCGGCCTGCGGCGCTCAGGCTTGAGCGGCTTGACCCAGAGCAAGTCCACCGGCCAGCAGGGCCTGGAAGACCTCGGTGGGCAGACCCTGTCCGCCGGTGGTCCACACCAGCGGGATGACCGGCGCGGGGCACCAGGCCGCCACGGTTTCGGCCCAGGGGCCGGCCAGCATCTCGTGGGCCACGAAGCCGGCCGCGGCCGAAGGCTCCAGCTGCAGGCCATGCGCCTCGTGCTGGAAGCGCAGCATGCGCAGCAGATCGGCGTCGCTCACCGTCACCACCGCATCCACCAGCGGGCCGGCCAGGGCCGCCACCCGGGCCGAGGCGCGCGGCACCGCCAGGCCATCGGCCACGGTGTGGTTGGACAGGCCGATGTCGTAGACGCTGGCCGCGTCGTCGCCGGTGGCCAGGCGCAGCAGGAAGCAGGGCGCAGCCACCGGCTCGACGAAGACCACCTGCACCGCATCGCCCCACAGGCACTTGAGGCCGAAGGCCACGCCGCCGGGCGCACCGCCCACGCCGCAGGGCAGGTAGACGCGCAGCGGCCGCGCCGACGTGGGCACCAGGCCCTGGGCCGCCAGCTGCGGCGCCAGGTCCCAGGCCGCGGCGGCATAGCCCAGGAAGAGCAGCAGCGAGTCCTCGTCGTCGATGAAATAGGCCGCCGGATCGGCCGCGGCCAGCGCGCGGGCACCGGCCACCGCCTGGGCGTAGTCGCCCGCGTGTTCCACCACCGTGGCGCCCACCGCGCGCAGCCGGTCCTTCTTCCAGGCCTGGGCGTCGTGCGACATGTGCACCTCCACCCCCAGGCCCAGGGCGCGGGCCATCACGCCCACGCTGTAGCCCAGGTTGCCGGTGCTGCCCACCAGCACCCGGTGGCGGGCGAACAGGGCGCGCGCCGGCGCATCGGCCAGCAGCGCGATGTCGCCGCCCGGGGCCAGCAGGCCGGCGTCCAGCGCCAGCTGCTCGGCGTGGCACAGCACCTCGTAGACGCCGCCGCGGGCCTTGATGCAGGCGGTGATGGGCAACTGGTGGTCGGCCTTGACCCACAGCGCGCGGCCGTGATCATCGCCCTGGCGCAGCAGCGGTGAGTCGATGCGACCGTCCGGCCCCAGCTCGTGCGGGAACAGACGGGCCAGCAGCGGCCCGAAGCGCCGCCAGCGGGCCACCGCCGCCTCCACGTCGGCCCGGCCCACCGGGCTGTCGGCCAGCACCTGGGCGGCCGGCCGGCGCTGCGGGTGGGGCCAGAAGAAGGGCTTAGCCGCGCGCAGCGGCGCGGGCAGGTCGGACAGGGACATGGCAGGGCCGGCCCGAAGGCCACAGGGACGGGACCGGCCGAGCTTACGCCTGCCGTGCGCTCTGCAGCGCGGCCTGCAGCGTGGCGACGAAGGCCGCGGGACGGCCCAGGTGCTGGCCCACCGGCAGCGGGGTCCAGCGGCCCGCCTGTTCCAGCGCCAGCGTCGGAAAGCCCTGCCCACCCAGCCAATCCAGCAGGGATCGGCTCTGGGTGAAATGGGCCTCGGTGGGCTCGCCGGCCAGGGCATCGAGCTGGTCGGCGAAGGCGGCCTCGTCCAGCCCCAGCCCGGTGGCCAGCGCCCGCTGCACCGCCGGCTCCACGATGCGTTGCCCTTCCACGAAATGCGCCTGCTGCAGCCGGTGCAGCATGGCCAGGCCCGACAGGCCCAGGGCCTGCGCCGCCAGGATGGCGGTGGTGGGCGGGGCGCTGTCGAGCACCACGGTGTCGTCCTGCAGCAGGCCGTCGGTGTAGGCCGCGCCGAAGGGCTGGCCGGTGAGCTGGGCGATGCGCTGGTCGTGCGGCATCACATAGGCCCGCCAGGCGGGCGTGAGCCGCAGGCGGCGTTCGCCCACCAACATGCCGCCGCCATGCAGCTGCACCCTCAGGGCGGGCAGGCGGCTGGCGGCGTCGATCAGCGGCGCGGCCGCATAGCACCAGCCGCACAGCGGGTCGTGGACGACGTGCAGGGTGGCGTTCATGCGGCCTCCTGCACGGCGCGCTGGGCCAGCACGTCGCCCAGCCGCACCTCGATCCAGTCAGCCAGCTGGCGCACCCGCTCGGCGGCCTCGCGGCCCAGCGGCGTCAGGCTGTACTCCACATGGGGCGGCACCACGTCGAAGGCCTGGCGCAGCACCAGGCCGTCGCCCTCCAGCCATTGCAGGGTCTGGGCCAGCATGCGCTCGCTCACGCCGCCCACGGCACGGCGCAGCTCGGCAAAGCGGTGGGTGCGCGTTTCCAGCACCAGCAGCACCAGCACGCCCCAGCGGCTGGTCACATGCTTGAGCACCTCGCGCGAGGGGCAGTCCACCGCCAGCAGGTTGCCGCGGCGCACGGCCTCGGACAAGGAGGGCCGGGTCGGGGAGGGCCGGGTACTTACCTTCATGTGCGTACTTCCGAAAAGTAAGTGCAAATCGTACAGTGACCCCAACGCACTTTCAAGCGCGTCCCAGACACCCCGTTCCGTCCGAACCGAACTCCCAAGGAAGCCGACCATGACCACCTCCGTCCCGACGACCCCTGCCCCGACCATCGCCATCACCGGCGCCACCGGCCAGCTGGGCCGCCTCGTGCTGCACAGCCTGAAGACCCGCGCCCCCGGCGCCACCGTCATCGCCCTGGCCCGCAGCCCCGCCAAGGCCGCCGACCTGGGCGTGAGCGTGCGCCAGGCCGACTACACCCAGGACCCCGCCGCCCTGGCCACGGCCCTGGCCGGCGTGGACACCCTGCTGCTGATCTCCGGCAACGAGATCGGCCAGCGCGAGACCCAGCACCGCCACGTCATCGAGGCCGCCCAGCGGGCCGGCGTCAAGCACCTGGTCTACACCAGCCTGCTGCATGCCGACCGCTCGCCCCTGTCGCTGGCGCCCGAGCACCTGGCCACCGAGGCGATGATCCGTGCCAGCGGCATCCCGGCCACGGTGCTGCGCAACGGCTGGTACGCCGAGAACTACAGCGCCGGCTTCCCGGCCGCGGTGGCGCACGGCGCCCTGCTGGGCAGCGCGGGCGAAGGCCGGCTGTCGCTGGCCACCCGGGCCGACTACGCCGAGGCCGCCGCCACCGTGCTGGCCAACCCCGCCGCCCACGCCGGCCAGGTCTACGAACTGGCGGGCGATACCGCCCCCACGCTGGCCGAGCTGGCCAACGAGATCGGCCGTCAGGCCGGCAAGGCCGTGCCCTACAAGAACCTGCCGGCCGAGGAGTACACCGCCGTGCTGCGCAGCGCCGGCCTGCCCGAGGGCTGGGCCGTGGCCCTGCCGCAGTTCGACCTGGGCGCGGCCCAGGGCGCGCTGTTCGACGACGGTCACCAGCTCTCGGCCCTGATCGGCCGGCCCACCACGGCCCCGGCCGCCTACGTGGCCGCGGCCCTGAAATAAGGCCCGGCCCCGGGCCTCTGAAGCCGGCGGGCGCGGCGAGAATCCGCGCCCATGCCCGCCCCCACCGAACACGCCCGACACCAGGCCGGCCTGGACACCCTGCGTGCCCTGGCCATCGGCCTGGTGTTCATGTACCACTACATGGTGTTCGTCTCGCGCGAGCCCACCTTCGGCTGGCTCAGCGAGGTGGGCTGGGTCGGGGTGGACCTGTTCTTCGTGCTCAGCGGCTACCTGATCACCGACGGCCTGCTGCGCGGCTTGGCAGCCGGCCGTCGGCTGACGCTGGGCAGCTTCTACGCGCGGCGCATCCTGCGCACCTGGCCGGTGTTCTGGGTGGTGCTGGCGGCCTACTTCCTGTGGCCGGACGCGCTGGGCGGGCGCACCCCGCCACCGCTGTGGCGCTTCCTCACCTTCACGCAGAACTGGAACCTGCCCACCGGCACGGCGTTCTCGCACGCCTGGTCGCTGTGCATCGAGGAGCAGTTCTACGCCCTGCTGCCGCTGGCGGTGCTGGGCGGCGGCTGGCTGGCGCGCCGCCGGGGCTGGGGCGTGGGCGCCGCCTGGGCCGGCCTGGCCCTGCTGCTGGCCACCGGCGTGGGCAGCCGCGCCTGGTTGTGGCAGCGCTACGGCCTGGAGGCCCAGGGCCAGCTGGAGCTGTACTACCGCTGGGTCTATTACGGCAGCCTGAGCCGCTTCGACGAATTCCTGCCCGGCGTGGCCCTGGCCCTGCTGCAGCACCGCCACCCGGCCACCTGGCAGCGCCTGATGGGCCCGGGCGGGCGCTGGCTGCTGCCGGCCGCGCTGGCGGCCTGCGCCGCCATGGGCTACGGCGTGATCACATGGTTCTACATCGACGGGTACGGCTACGGCGGCTTCATGAGCATCGCCGGCTACTCGCTCATCGCCTGGAGCTTCGGCCTGCTGCTGGCCGCCGCGCTGCGCCCGGGCAGCCGGCTGCAACGCACCCGGGTGCCGGGCGCGGCGTGGCTGGCGGCGGTGTCCTATCCGCTGTACCTGTCGCACAAGCCGGTGGCGCATTGGCTGGCCACGCAGGGCGGCCCCGCCCTGGCCGCCTCGCCCGGGCTGCGCCTGGGCCTGATCACCCTGGCCTGCGCCGCCATGGCCGCCCTGCTGCACCACGCGGTGGAGCGGCCTGCGCTGCGGTGGCGCGAGCGGCACGTCCCCGGCCGATGAGCCGCGGTCGCGCTTGACCTCCAGTGCACTTGAAGTTCTAAGGTGCGCACACCGACACGCTCGCCTGCCATGCACGACACCCCCTCCTCCGACGACGACCGTGGGCTCTTCGCCCCGGGCCGCGCCAGCGCCAGCGTGGGTGCGCTGGCCCTGATCTCCCTGTTGGCCTTCGAGGCCCTGGCCGTGGCCACCGCCATGCCCGCCGTGGCCGATGCGCTGGGCGGCCTGTCGCTCTATGCGCTGAGCTTCGGCGGCATGGTGGCCACCTCGGCCCTGGGCATGGTGTGGGCCGGCCCGCTGTGCGACCGGCGCGGCCCCTGGCGGGCCACCGTGCTGGGCCTGGCCTTCTTCACCGCGGGGCTGCTGCTGGCCGGCGGCGCCAGCAGCATGGCCGGCGTGGCCGCCGGCCGCGTGGTGCAGGGCCTGGGCAGCGGCCTGCTGGGCGTGGCGCTGTATGTGGGCATGGGCCGCGTGGTGCCGCCCGCCCTGCACCCGCGGCTGTTCGCGCTGTTCGCCGCCGCCTGGGTGCTGCCCGGCCTCGTGGGGCCGGCCCTGGCCGCCACCCTGGTGCACCAGCTGGGCTGGCGCGCGGTCTTCCTGGCGGTGGCAGCGCTGGTGCCGGTGGCCGGCCTGCTGCTGCGCTCGGCCTTCGCGCCGCTGGCGTCGCACCCGGCCCCAGCCGACGGAGCCAGCCCGACGCCTTCACTGGGCGCACTGGCCTGGGCCGCGCTGGCCGCCGCGGGTGCCCTGGCCCTGCACGAGGCGGGCAGCGGCCCCTTGACCGCGCCGCGCGCACTGGCCCTGGGCGCCGCGGGCGGGGCGGTGCTGCTGGGGGCCTGGCGCCTGCTCCCACCGGGCAGCCTGCAGGCCCGCGCCGGCCTGCCGGCCGTCATCGCGGTGCGGGCCGTGCTGGCCGCGGCCTTCGCCGGCGCCGAGGCCTTTCTGCCCCTGCTGCTGACCCGGGAGGCCGGCTGGAGCCTGGCCCAGACCGGCCTGGCGCTGAGCCTGGGCGCCGTGACCTGGAGCCTCGGCAGCCAGTGCCAGGCCCGGCTGAAGGCGCCCGCCACGCGGCGGCGCGGGCTGGGCGCGGGCCTGCTGTCGGTGGCGGCCGGCCTGGGGCTGGTGATGGCGGCCACCGCCGGCCTGGGCCCCTGGGGCTGGCTGCTGCCCGGCTGGGCGGCGGCGGGCTTCGGCATCGGCCTGGGCTTTCCGATGTTGTCGGTGTTGACGCTGCAACTGGCCGCCCCCGAGGCCCAGGGGCGCGCCGCCTCGGCCCTGCAGCTGGGTGATGCCCTGGCCTGCAGCACCACGCTGGCCCTGGCGGGCGTGCTGTTCAATGCCGCGGGCAGCACGGGACGCCCCGCCTTTCTGGCGGTGCTGGGCCTGTGCGCCGGCCTGGCCCTGCTGGGCGCCGCGCTGGCCCCGCGGGCCTTCGCGCCGGCCCGCTGAGCCCCCCGGCGCTCAGGCCTTGGGGCCGTCGATGATCTCGGCCGCCGAGCGGAAGCCTTCCACCGCAGCCGGAATGCCGCAGTAGATGCTGGCGTGCAGCAGCACCTCCTGGATCTCCTGCACGGTGGCGCCGTTGTTGAGTGCGCCACGCACATGGCCCTTGAGCTCATTGGACTTGCCCAGCGCGGTCAGCATGGCGATGGTGACGAGGCTGCGGGTCTTCAGGTCCAGGCCCTCGCGCTGCCAGGTGTCGCCCCAGGCATTGCGGGTGATGTATTCCTGCAGCGGCGCGGTGAACTCGGTCAGGCCGCTGAAGGCCTTCTCGACGAAGGCCTCGCCCATCACCTGCTTGCGCATGGCCAGGCCTTGTTCGAAATCCTTGTCGGGCGAGGTGGTCATGGTGGGGCTCCTGGCGGGTTGGTGGTGCAATCGACCGGATTCTAGGAACGCCGCTTGCCGGACGTTCACCCCTCCAGGAGACACACCATGGCCGAACGCACCATCACCCTGCACCGCGTGCTCAAGGCGCCGCCCGAGCGCGTCTACCGCGCCTTCCTGGAACCGGAGGCCATGTGCAAGTGGCTGCCGCCCAAGGGCTTCGTCGGACAGGTGCAGGAGATGGACGCCCGCGAGGGCGGCCGTTACCGCATGTCCTTCCGCAATTTCGGCAATGGGCAGATGCACGCCTTCGGCGGCACCTACCTGCGCCTGGTGCCCGACGAGACCATCCGCTACAGCGACCACTTCGACGACCCCAGCCTGCCCGGCGAGATGATCACCACGGTGACGCTGCGCACCGTGTCCTGCGGCACCGAGCTGACCGCGACGCAGGAAGGCATTCCCCCCCTGATCCCGCTGGAGATGTGCTACCTGGGCTGGCAGGAATCGCTGGACCAGCTGGCCGCGCTGGTGGAGCCCGAGATCACCGGCTGAGGCCGCCGTGCCCCTGCCCGAGTCTGCACCCGCACCCGCCAACTGGTTCGGCGACCCGTTCGTCCAGGTGTCCGCGGCGGTGGCGGGTTGCCCCGAGCCGCTGGGGCCGCGCGCCACCCCGGCCGAACGGCTGGCGCAGTCGCACCACCGCGCGGAGCGGGGCACCACCTGCTTTCTGCAGGGCCAGTGCAGCGAGCCCAGCGCCTACCGCTACGACGCCGACATCGCCCGTGCCGTGGTGCAGGCCCTGCGGCAGAGCCCCCGGGTGGCGCAAGGCACGCTGTGGGTGACGGTGCAGGGCCGGGACGTGTTCATCGAAGGCTGCGCCCCCGCCGCCCAGGCCACAGCCACCGAGGCCGAGCGGCTGGCCCGCCAGGTGCCCCAGGTGCTCGCCGCCGTGGCGGCGGTGTTCGATGGTCAGGGCCCGGCGCCCTACCGCACCTGGCCGAATGCGCCCGTGGGCGGCGCGGCTCAGGCCGGCAGCGGCAGCGCTTCGGCCGAGCCGCAGGCCACGGGCAGCGGCGCAGGCCGGCCGAAGTAATAACCCTGCAGCTCGTCCACGCCCAGGCGGGCCAGAACCCGGGCCTGCTCGGCCGTCTCCACGCCCTCGGCGATCACCCGCAGGCCAAAGCGCCGGGCGATCAGCACCGTGCCCTCGATCACCGCCAGCGCACGTTCGTCGGCCGTCAGCACGAAGCTCTTGTCCACCTTCACCGCGGTCAGCGGGAACTCGTGCAGGCGCGACAGCGAGGAATAGCCGGTGCCGAAATCGTCCACATGGACCTCGATGCCCATCTGGCGCAGCGCCAGCAGGGTGGCCAGCACGCGGTCGATGTCGCCCTCGTTGAAGACGCTCTCGGTCACCTCGACGACCAGGCGCTGCGGTGCCAACCCGGCCTGCGCCAGGGCCTGGCGCACCTCCCCCGCGAAATCGGCCTGCAGCAGCTGCCGCAGCGAGGTGTTGACCGCCACCTTGGGCGCCTGGCCCTCGGGCCCGGCCGGCCAGGCGGCGGCCTGGCGGCAGGCCGTCTGCAGCACCCAATGGCCGATGGCGCAGATCTGGCCGGTGTCCTCGGCCAGCGGAATGAACTCGACCGGCGAGATGGGCCCCATGCCGGCACAGCGCCAGCGCAACAGGGCTTCGTAAGCCTCGGGCCGGCAGGTGTGCGCCGAGACGATAGGCTGGAACAGCAGCGACAGGCTGCCGTCCGCGGTGGCGGTGCGCAGCGCCTCCACCAGACAGGTGCGGCGGGCGTGCAGCAGCTGCAGCGTCAGCGTGGCCTCGGCGGTGCGGCCGCGCCCGGTGCGCTTGGCCTCCGTCAGGGCCAGCTCGGCCTGCTGCACCGCGTCGGCCAGCGTGGCGTCGGCCCGCCAGGCGCGGGCGCTGAAGCCCAGGCTGACCCCCACGGCCAGCTTGCGGCCCTTGAGGGCATAGGGCTCGGCCAGGGCCTGGCGCAGCGTCTCCATGGCCTGCAGCACCGCGTCCGGGTGGGCCTGGGGCCACATCAGGCTGAGCATGAACTCATCACCGCCCCAGCGGCACAAAACCGGGGGCGGGCCCTCGGCACAAGGCGCGAGCCGGCTCGCGCGCTCGGCCAGGCGCCGGGCCACGGCGCGCAGCAACAAATCGCCCCAGTCGTGGCCCAGGGCCTCGTTGATGCGCTTGAAGTGGTCCAGGCTAATCTGCGCCAGCACCCAGACATCGCCCTCCTGCCCGGCCGGTTGCCGGTGGGCCTCGGTCAGGCCGCGGCGGTTGAGCAGCCGGGTCAGCGTGTCGTGCTGGGTCTTGTAGAGCAGGGCCCGGGTGCGCTCGGCCACCCGGCGCTCCAGCTCGGCGTTGGCCTGCATCGCCTCGTTGGAGCGGGCCGACAGCGCCACCACCAGCGCGTCCTTCTCCTGGTCCAGCGCCACGATCTGGCGCAGCACCTGGTGGGTGGATTCGTGGCTGGACACCATCACCCACGCGAAGACGGAGCCCAGCACCGCAAACACGGTGTGGGCGGTGCCGCCCAGCTGACCCAGCTGCCAGCAGGCCGGCAGCAGCACCAGCAGGATGTACAGCTTGCCCACCACCCGCATGGGCGCCAGCGTGGCCGTGGCCCCACCGGCCAGGGCCGACAGCACGATGAGGATGGTGAACTGCTCCACGCCCTGGTAGTGCGGCACGCCCCACCAGGCCAGCCCGGCCCACTGCAGGCCCGTGACCAGCATGCCGGCCGCATGCCAGCGCTGAAACGCGCGCCAGTGACTGCGCGCCGCGTCCTGGCGCAAGTCGGCCATGCACAGCACGTGCAACAGCGCGCGCACCAGCGTGAAGCCCAGCATGCCCACCAGCCACAGCCAGACGGCTTCGGTGGCCTGGTGACCCAGGCTGACCGCCACCCCGACGGCCGCAGCCACGGTGACCACCATCCCCCGGGGGTGGTGCACCAGCGTCTGGCGCCACAAGCGCTTCTCGTCTTCTGTCATGCGGGTACTGCTGCGGTTCAACGGGCCACTTCGAGCGGTGGCGCTGCTCCCTCTGGCCCGGTATCGACCGCCGACCGGGGGACTTAATGGGGACTTGGGTGCCGTGGCGTCTCATGTGCCGCATCCTGCCCGGCAGCGGCTCCCGGGCCAGGGTTCCCCCGGAGCAACCCGGTTGACTCGCACGGCGCCCCGTGGCATCAACCCGTCATGCGCGTCCGCTGAATGCAAGGAGCATGGCCATGGCCCTCAAGCACGCCTGTCACGACGAGGTCATCGACCCCTACGCCGGCATTGATGAACTGGGTATCGGGGTGAGCGCCAGCCTGCTGCGCACCCCCCACCTGCAGCTGATGCGCCTGGTGCTGAAAGCCGGCGCCACGCTGCGCGAGCACCGGGTGCCCGGCGAGATCACCGTGCAGTGCCTGCGCGGCGAGGTGGACGTGTCCACCCCCGAGCGCGAATGCAGCCTGGAAGCCGGCCAGCTGGTGGTGGTGCCCGGCGGCGAGCCCCATGCCGTGACCGCCCGCAGCGACTGCCTGCTGCTGCTGACGGTGGTGCACTGCGGGGCTTGAACGCCCTCCCCCCGGCTCAGGCCGCCGGCCGCCCGGCCAGAAAGTCCGCCACCGCGTCCAGCACCCGCTGCGGGTGCTGGCGGTGCGGCACGTGACCGCAGCCGGGCAGCAGGGCCAGCGTGGCGGGGCCACCGGCCAGCGCGATGAAGCGCTGGGGCTGGGCGGGCGAGCCGTATTCGTCCTGCTCGCCGTGCAGCACCAGCAGCGGGCAGCGCAGGCCGGGCAGCAGGGTGTCCAGGTTCCAGCCGGCAAAGGCCGGGGACAGCCAGGTGTCCACCCAGGCGCGCAGCACCCAGGGCGCCTTGTCGCCGTGGTGGGCCGCCAGCCGGGCCATGGCGGGCGAGGCGCCGTCCGGCCCCACGGCGGCGAATTGCGCTTCGGCCGCGCGGATGCCGGCCAGCGTCAGCGGCTCCACGAAGGCCTGTGCCGATTCGAGCACCAGGGCCTCGCAGTCGTCCGGCCAGGCGTGGGCGCAGCCCAGCGCCATGCCGCCGCCCACGCTGTGGCCCAGGGCCACGAAGCGGTCGATGCCCAGCTGCGCGCGCAGCGCCGCAAAGCCCTCGCGGGCCTCGTCCTGCACAAAGCTCAGCGCCAGGGTGCCGGGGTGCGGGTCCGAGCGGCCGAAGCCGAGGCGGTCGTAAGCGATCACTTCACGCCCGGTGGCCCGCGCCAGCCGCGCGGGGAAATCCCGCCAGACCGAGACGCTGCCCAGCGATTCATGCAGCAGCACGATGGGGCTGCGCACCCCGCCCTCGGCCTGTGGCGGCGTCCAGCGGCGGGCGAACAACCGGCCCTGCGGCGTGGGGATCCAGTGGTCGTGGGTGGGCAGTTGCGGCAGCATCATGCCCCCATGCTAGGCGCTGTGGCCGCACCCCGCCCCGGGCTGCGCAGCAGGCTGATGCCCGCCGCCGCCAGCGCCAGCACGGCCGATGCCGCCAGGCCCCAGCGGGCCGCCGGCCCGGCCGGCAGGGCGTGGAAGAGCATGCCCATCATCAGGCTGCCCAGCGTCTGCCCGGTGAGGCGGGCCGTGCCCTGGGCGCCGCCGGCCGCGCCGCTGCGCTCCTGCGGGGCGTTGAGCAGCATGTTGCGGTTGTTGGGCGTCTGGAAGAAGCCGAAGCCCGCGCCGGCCAGCGCGGTGAACAGGCCCACGCCCAGCCAGGGGTGGTCCTGCAGCGGCACCGCCGCGCACAGGGCCAGGCCCAGGGCCAGCACCGCGCCGCCGCCCGCGCACAGCCAGGCGGTGGGCAGCCGGTCCGACAGGCGGCCGGCCAGCGGGGCGGCCAGCATCACCGCCAGCGGCCAGGGCGTCATCAGCAGGCCGGTGGCCAGGGTGCTCTGGCCCAGGCCCTGCTGCAGGTAGAAGGGCATGGCCACGGTGGCGCCCATCTGCCCGGTGAAGCAGCAGACCGAGGCCAGGATGGAGATGCGAAACGGGTGGCTGCGCAGCAGGTCCAGCGGAATGAGCGGCGCGGCGCGCGGCAGCTCGCGCCGCACCAGGCCCACGCCGCACACCAGGGCCAGCGCCAGCAGCGCGGCGCCCTGGGCGGGCCGGTCCATCAGCCAGTCGCAGCCCAGCACGAAGCTGGCGAACAGCCCGGCGTTCAGCGCGATGCTGCCCACATCCAGCGGCCGGTGCGTGCCCGGCACCCGGGGCAGGCCGGCGCAGGCGGCCAGCACCAGCGCCCCCAGCGGCAGGTTGATGGCGAAGAGCCAGGGCCAGCTGGCCACCGTCAGCAGCGCCGCCCCCGCGGCCGGGCCGGCGGCCGAGGCCGCGGCCACCGTCAGCGCGTTCCAGGCGATGGCCTGGCCCAGCAGCCGGCGCGGGTAGGTGAAGCGCAGCAGCGCCAGCCCCACCGGCATGACCGCCCCGCTGCCCAGGCCCTGCAGGCAGCGCCCGGCCACCAGCCAGGGCAGCGACGGCGCCGACGCGCACAGGGCCGAGGCCGCGATGAACAGCGCCAGCCCGCCGGCAAACACCCGGTGGTAGCCCACCCGCTCGCCCAGGGCGGCGGCCGGCAGCAGGCACATCACCACCGCCAGCTGGTAGGCCGTGGCCACCCACACCGCCTGGGCCGGCGTGGCATGCAGGGTCTGGGCGATGAGGGGCAAGGCCACGTTGGCGATGGTCATGTCCAGCACCACCAGCACGATGCCGCCCAGCAGCGCGGCCATGGCCACCCAGCGGCGCGGCGTGGGCAGGCCATCGGCCGGGGCCGGGGCGGCAGAGGGAGCGGGCGGCAGGGCGGGCGACGCCGCGGCAACAGGTGAGGACATGGGTGGCAAGGCTCAGCAACAAGGTCGGCAAGAAGGGCACCGCCAGCTTAGGCAGGCGCCGCCCGCCTGCCCAGCGCGTGGCGCGCAGGTCATTCATGCACACCACGCCAGGGTTGAAACCCAGCCCCGGCGTGGCACGCCATGCTAGCTTTGCACCCATGCCCGCCGCCCCCGACCTGAACCTGCTGCCCGCGCTGGACGCGCTGCTCTCCGAAGCCAGCGTGACCCGCGCCGCCGAGCGCCTGCAGCTCAGCGAATCGGCCATGAGCCGCACCCTGGCCCGCCTGCGCGCCGCCACCGGCGACCCGCTGCTGGTGCGCGCCGGCCGCGCCATGGTGCTCACCCCGCACGCCCAGGCCCTGCGCGAGCAGGTGCAGGCCCTGGCCAGGGACGCCGCCACCGTGCTGCAGCCCGCGGGCGAAGACTGGAACCTGGCCACGCTGGAACGCACCTTCACCCTGCGCGCCAACGACGGCTTCATCGAAGCCTTTGCCCCCGCCCTGGTGGCCCGCGCCGCCCGCGAGGCCCCCGGCGTGCGCCTGCGCTTTGCGCCCAAGCCCGACAAGGACGTGCGCCCCCTGCGCGAAGGCCTGATCGACCTGGACCTGGGCGTGCTGGGCGCCGCCACCGGGCCCGAGGTGCGGGTGCAGGCCATCTACCGCGACCACTTTGTGGGTGCCGTGCGCCCGGGCCACCCGCTGCTGCAGGGCGGCCCCCTCACCCCCGAACGCTATGCCGCCTGCGGCCACATCGTGGCCTCGCGCCGGGGCCATGGCGCCGGGCCGGTGGACGACGCCCTGGCCGAACGCGGCCTGAGCCGCACCGTGGCGGCCATGGTGCCCAGCTTTCGGGCCGCACTGTCCATTGCCGCGGTGACGGACCTGGTGGCCCTGGTGCCCGCATCGTTCTTCGCCCATCTGGGCGGGCAGAGCGAGACGCTGGTGTCCTTTGCCCTGCCGGTGAGCACCGAGCCCATCGTCATTTCCCAGATGTGGCACCCCCGGCTGGAGCGGGACCCGGGCCACCGCTGGCTGCGGGGTCTGGTGCTGGCGGTGTGCCGTGAGGCGCCGCCCCCCTCGAACTGCTGATGGCGCCTGCACCAGCCTCATGCACGATGGCGGGCAGCGCCCACGCCCGTGGGCCCCAGCCCGGGAGCAGCACCATGGCGACAGCCACCACGCAGCAGGACTCGTCCCAAAGCGGCCACAAGACCTTTGCCGACCTGGGCGATGCCTGGCTGGCCTGGCAGATTGCGCTGCTGCAGGGCAACCGCCTGCCCCTGTCGGGCGACGTCACCCAATGGATCAAGACCTGGGGCGAGATCGTCGGGCAGGTGGGGCTGGTCAACTTCAACATCGCCGGGTCGTCCGACCCACAGACCGAACAGCGCATTGGCCGCGACTACAGCTACGGGCGCCAATTGGGGCGTATCGTGGAAGTGCTCAAGCCGTACCTGGACAAGCACAAGGACGAGTTCAAGGGGTCGAAGGAGCAGGATGCGCTGAATGACTTCCTCGCCATGGCGGACAAGATCTCCGAGATCAAGGCGAAGCAGCACAGCGTGGACGATGTGCTGGCCAGGGTGAAGAAGTGGCAAGACGACGATGACTTCGAGGCCAAGCGCGAAGCGCTGATCAAGGGCCTGGAAGCTCTGGCTCGGCGGTAGAAGCTTGTCTGGCCCGCGATACGCTCTGCCCATGCACCCCGCCAAGAAGCCTGCCGTCCCCATGGCCCCAGGAGCCCCAGTCGGGGCGAACAACACGCCTCAAGCAGCGGCCTTTGTGGCCCGAGGTGAAGCCGCCATTCATCGCTGGAGGCAGGAAGGCGGTGGTCACGAGGTGGATCAAATCCTCGCTGAACTGCAACAGCGACTGGACCGCGCCAAGGCACGCGGACAGGCTCTCGATGCCGCACGGCACCAGCGCGTGGAAGACCATCGGCCTTGAGGCCGACAGGCGTGCTCAAGCCCCCGCCAGAAACGGCAGCAACTGGGCCAGCACCGCGTCCGGGCATTCCTCCATGACGAAGTGGCCGCAGCCCGAGATGACTTCGCCCTGCAGCTGAGGTGCCAGGGGGCGCAGGGTGTCTTTCAGCGCGGCGCCTACGCTCAGCTCCCCGCCGATGGCCAGCACCGGCATGGGCAGGCCCCGGGCCGCACGCTGGCGGTTCTGGGCCAGGGCTTCTTCGCTGGCGCCGGCGCGGTAGTAGGCAAAGGCAGTGCGCGCGCCGCCCGGTTGGGTGAAGACGCGGGTGTATTCGTCCAGCACCTGGGGTGTGAACACCCAGGGCTTGGCGGCGCGCTGGGCGAACAGCCAGCCCAGGTATTCGCGCTCGTGGCCCGCCACCAGCATCTCCGGCAAATCGGGCAGGCGGTTGAAGGCGAAGTGCCAGGTGCGCACGTTCACCGCATCCGGTGGAATGCCGGCCGGCGGGGGCGGTGACACCCCCAGCAGCGCCGCCTCCATCAAACCCAGGCGGCGCACATCGGCCGGCCAATCCGCCGCACAGGCAAAGGCAATCCACCCGCCCACATCGTGGCCCACCACGTCGATGGGCCCGCCTTCGGTCAGGCCCAGGTGCTGCACCAGGGCATGCAGATCGGCCGCCACCGTGGCCGTGTCGTAGCCGGTGGGCGGGTGGTCCGAATCGCCCATGCCACGCGGGTCCACCGCAATGACGCGGTGGCCGGCCGCCGCCAGCGCGGGCATCACGGCACGCCAGGCGTACCAGCTCTGCGGCCACCCCGGAATGAGCAGCAGCGGGCGCCCGTGGCCCCCTTCCACGTAGTGCAGGCGCACGCCGCGCACCGTCGCCATGCCGTGGCGGAAGGCCGGGCCCAGGCCCGCCACGGCGTCACCTTGGTCGGCCTCAGCGCAGCATTCGCTTTTTAGAGTCATATCGGTTCCTAAATTGTCAAAGAAGAGGGCGGTTGCCCGCCCCGTGTTCGCGGCGTCACGCCGGCCGCATCAGTCCAGCAGCTTCATGCCCGCTTCCACCAGGCTGGCCCCCAGGCGCTTACGCAACGCCGGGCTCTTGCCCGCCACCCGAAAGCCCTGCACCAGGCACAGCAAGGCCGCTGCCGTGGCGTCGGCATCCAGCGTGCGCGGCAGCGAGCCATCGGCCACACCGGCGCGAACCAGCGTCTTGAACAGCCCCTCCACATGCGACAGGGCCTGATCGACGCGCTGCGCGGCGTCCCGGTCGATCACCGTGGCCTCGGCCGCGGTGGCCACCACCAGGCAGCCTAGCCGCCCTTGCGCCCCGGTGGCCTGGCCCAGGTAGTGCTGCAGCACCTGCCGCAGCCGCTCCTTGCCCGTGCCGGGGCCGTTCACGATGTCGGCCAGCACACGCTGGCCACGGGTCACATAGCGCTCGAAGGCCAGTGCAAAGGCCGAGGGCTTGTCGACGAAAGCCTTGTAGAAGCTGCCCCGAGTCAGCCCGGTGCCGGCCATCAGATCGGTGATGGCCGTGCCGGTGTAGCCGCGTTGCCGGAAGACATCCACCAACTGGTCCACCGCTTCGTCGTAATCGAACTCGCGCGGGCGGCCGCGCGAGGCAGAGGGCTTGGACAAGGATGCGGGCATGACGTCGATTATGGAACACATCGGTTCCAAACATCAGACCTGCCGGCCCGTGTGGCTATGCCGGACCGTTGATCACCGCCTCGATGGCATGCCCATCCGGGTCGATGAGAAAAGCTGCGTAGTAGTTCGGCCCGTAGTGTGGCCGCAGGCCCGGCACGCCGTTGCACTGCCCGCCCACCGCCAGCGCGGCGGCGTGGAAGCGGTCCACCGCCGCGCGGCTGGGCGCTGCAAACGCCACATGAAAGCCCGGCCCCGGCGCGATGACCGGCGTGCGCAGCTTCAGGCAGAGCTTGTCCTGGCCGTCCGCCACCCCGTAGCCAATGGCCATGTCGTCTTCAAACACACGCCGGTAGCCCAAGGCGCCCAGCGCGGCGTCGTAGAAGGTGCCGCTGAGTTGCAGGTTGGATACCGCGATGGAAAGATGGTGGAACATGACCCCGCAGTGTGCCCCCACCCGCGTCCTTTTCATCTGCAGCCGCAACCAGTGGCGCAGCCCCACCGCCGAGGCGGTGTTTGCCGACGCGCCAGGCGTGGAATGCCTCTCGGCCGGACTGAACCACGACGCCGAAAACCCGCTGACGGCGGAACTGGTGGATTGGGCCGACCTGATCTTCGTGATGGAGCGCGACCATCAAGCGCGGCTGAAGGCGCGCTTTCGCCCGCAGCTGGCCGGCAAGACGGTGGTGTGCCTGGGCATTCCAGACCGCTACCGCTACATGGACTCGGCGCTGGTGGCGCTGTTGCGCGCCAGGGTGACGCGGCATTTGCCGAAGGGCTGAAGCACCGCCAAAAGGAAACCCTGACGGCCCCTGGGTGATTCATCCTCCCGAGAGAGGATGCACCCCCTCGTTTGCAATTCGATACACGCGCAAACTCAGCCCGTTGGGAAACCCGGGCATGACAGAAGAAAACTCTTTGGCCGCCACCGCGGCGGTCCCTGCGGCAGAGCCGCCATCCAAACCCCTGCTGAGCTGGCAAACCGCCGCCGCCATTGCCACCGCATCGGTCGGCGTGGGCGCCGTGCTGCTGCACGCCATTGGCAGCATCCGCCACAACGTCTTTCTGGCGCAGTTCGGCATGGATGCCGATCTGTTTCCCAAGTCAGCGGATTGGCTAATGCTGTACGGCTTCTATGGTGTGTTCAACCGCGCCAATTGGGGACTGATCTTCCTAAGGCAGCACTGGTATTGGTTGCCTGTGGTCTGGATAGCGCTGGGCCTGTACCTCTTCGTACTGAAGACGCCGGTTGGCGAAGGAGAACCTGGCCCGATCACGTTGTGGCTGAAGCGCAAGGGTGCCTGGGCCAAGCGATTGATTTTGAGCCTCATCCTGTCGTGGCTTGCGGTCTGGGTCAGCGTGGTAGCCCTGCTCCTGGTTTGGCTGGCCACCGTCTTCATTGGCGTCGTTGGCGAAACTGCAGGATTGGCCACGGCCGAGAGCGCCAAAGAGGACTATGCAAAGGGATGCGAGAAATCCAAGTCCAAATGCGTGATTCTGCGAAAGGGTGAACAGACCGTTTCCAACGGTTATGTGCTGGACAGTTCAGTAAGTCACATTGTGATCTTTGATCCAGAAGAGCGAAAGGTTCACTCCCTCGCGAGGGAGGGGGCGGAAGCGATTTTCATATTAAAGGCAAATAGCAATGACTGATGTCTGCCTAGAAGAGTCCGAGGACCGAAAGTGACTGACCGCAGCGCAACCACGACGATCAAAGGCTACTTCTACCAGTTCGATCAGACGATTGTGCGATTGCTGGAGGCGACCAAGCACGGGAGTGTCACGGTCGAAGGGGTGGAAGACATCGATCTCGACGATGGAGATGAGAGCGCCTTCGTGCAGTGCAAATACTACGAAGGCACGGAGTACAACCACTCGGTGATCAAGGAGGCGGTCATTTACATGCTGCGGCATTTCCATGCCGCAGGCTGCCCCAGCGACCAGGCGTTCAGGTATAAGCTGCATGGCCACTACCGCGGCGGTCAGCACAAGCTCACGCTCCCGCTGACGGACGAGTTCCTGAAAGAGAACTTCCTGACCTACACGAAGGAAAAGAAGGTCCACCAGGTACACGAGGAACTGAAGATAACCAATGCGCAGCTTGCCGACTTTCGCGGCTTGCTGGACATCGACTTAAATGCGCTGTCCTACAGCGATCAGCAGGCCAAGTTACTCAATCTCCTGGCGTCCGCGATCCCTGAATGCACCTCCGATGACGCCTTGATCTTCTTCTACCCAATGGCGATCAACGTCGTTCAGGGTTTGGCCATCGAGGCGGATGAGGTCAAGAGAAGGATCACCAAAGATCAGTTTTTGAAGGCCATCAACCGCAAAGATGTGGTCTTCAGTGCATGGCTACGGGAACATCTCGGGCGCGAATACTTCGCTCGGATGGTCCGCCGCAAGTACTTCTACTTCGGCAGGACAAAGATGCCCAAGGCCGCGAGGTTCTTCGTGATCGACATGACCAATGAGTACGAGGTGGGACGGGCCACACACATGCTCGTTCGAATCGGTCAATTTTTCTCGCACAAGGAACTCCAGCGAACGCCTGCGGCCGACCGGTTCTGCCCCTACGTACTGCTGCGAGGCATGACGCCCGACCAATTGATCGAGCTTAAGGCCAGTTTGTGGGCGCAGGGCGTGGTCTTCAACGATGGCTACCCCTACCAAGGCGCCGAGTTCTTGCCCACCATGTTGGCGGCTGACCCGACCAAGGAAAAGCTTTGGACGATCAAGTTCGTCCCCAGTGAGCAACAACTCGCGCCGACCATAGCCGCCTGCACCGGATCGGTCGTCGACGTCTACGACTTCTATAAGGACTCGCCGCTTGACAGCACCTTCGTGCCAAAGGCCCGCGGGCTCCATTCAATCAAGAGCAACAGTGCCTATCTGCTTCAGGAGGTGATGCAGTCATGAGCGATTCTCAAGACATCAGGGCCGAAGTGATCGCCGTCTTCCCGGACAAGGTGAAGATCTCGGTGGGCAACATCTCGGCGTTCGCCAACGACAAGAGCCTCAAGGTGGGCTCATACCTGCGAATCACCGACAGCGAGGACTGCGCACTCATTGCCATCATCGAGAACTTCTGCATTGAGGTGAACGACAAGGCCGAGCGCCGCCAAATCATCGAGGCACTCCCGCTGGGAATCATCGCTAACGGCAAGTTCATTCGCGGCGGCGACACGCTGACCATTCCGCCGACTGGCGTGACACCGGCGACGGATGCCGACATCAAGAAGATCTTCGAAGAGTCCGTGGAGCCGGCCAAGAAATTCGCCTTCTGCGCCTTGGTATCCAACGACAAGATCACCGTGCCGGTAGATGGAAACCGATTCTTCAACAAGCATTTGGCCGTGGTGGGCTCCACCGGAGCGGGCAAATCTCACACGATCGCCAAGATCATCCAAACGGCGGTGAGCGCGAAAGATGGACAGTACGCGCTCAACAACTCCCACGTCATCATTTTTGACATTCATTCTGAGTATCGGACAGCATTCCCTGATGCGAATTTTCTCGACGCCAGCACCCTGACCTTGCCCTACTGGCTGCTCAACAGCGAGGAACTTGAAGAGGTGCTGCTGGATACGGGCGAGCGCGACAACTACAACCAGTCGGCCGTGTTCCGCCAACTGGTCACAGAGAACAAGAAGCGCCACAACACAGGCGCGAAGAACGTCTTCTACGACAGCCCGCTGAAGTTCAACATCCATGAGGTGCTCAACGCGCTGTACAACATCAAAAACGAGACCGTGAACTCGAAAAACGAGGCGCGGTACATGGTGGCGGACGGTAGCTACACCCTGCCAACTGACGGAAAGACCGACACCAGCCACGGCTTGCAGCTTTCCGCTGACGAGCGGCTTAGTCTGTACTTCACCAAGCGACTGGAGTTCCACGCGACTAAGCCGCAGAGCATCACTGCGGGCAGCTATGCTGACAAGTCACTGGACAAGTTCTTCGCGCGCTTCGAAGCCAAGGTAGCGCAAGACCGCCTGCAGTTCCTCTTCGGACCATCCGCGGACACGGCCACGCTCGAAGGAACCCTGAAGCGCCTGATTGGCTACGGCGATAAGCAGGCCAATGTCACGATCATCGACTTGAGCGGCGTCCCCTTCGAGGTTCTCAGCATCACCGTGTCATTGATCTCGCGGATCTTGTTCGAGTACGGGTACCACTACAAGGTGATGCGGACTGCGGCGAAGGAGGAAATCAATACCGACGCGCCGCTCCTGCTCGTCTACGAGGAGGCCCACAAGTACGTGCCTAACAGCGACCTGGCGCGCTTTCGTGCATCCAAATTCTCTATCGAGCGCATCGCCAAGGAAGGCCGCAAGTACGGTGTGACGCTGCTTCTGTCGAGTCAGCGACCGTCGGAGATCTCCGAGACGATCTTCTCCCAGTGCAGCACATTCCTGGCGATGCGGCTAACCAACCCGAGTGACCAGAGCTACGTCGCACGCCTGCTGCCTGACACGCTCGGCAACCTTTGCGACAAGTTGCCGACCTTGGGTGCTGGGGAGGCATTGTTGATCGGTGAGTCAGTGGTGATGCCGTCGTTGGTCAAGGTCCAGCGCTGCGACCCGCCGCCCTCGTCGACAGATATCCCGTACTACCAGCTCTGGAAAGAAGAATGGAAGCAGCTCGACTTCGAGGGGATCAAGAAGGCCTGGCTCAAGGAGTGAGGGCGAGGTCCCTTCTCCCGTATACCTTGACCCATGCAGTTGAACATCCAGGTCGTTCAAGATTTGGCCTGCTGGTCATTGACGGCATTGCGTCATCAAGCAGACGGTGCGTAAAGTAACGGAGAAGATCAGCTTTCGCTGCCCAGCCGCCGGCCAGGGGCGCGTGGCGAGTGACGGCAACGGGTCGAGAACGGACCGACGATCAACGTTGTCCAAGCGGGACCGAGCAATCATTAGCTCGGCAGCCCGCCAACGCAAAGGTTCTTGGCATCCCCATCCGCCCTACTCCTGCCCCTCCACCCTCACCCCCCTCACATCCACCCTTCCCACCTCATCCACCACCCGCAGGCTGTAGTCGCCGGGTTGGGGCGGCAGCCAGGGCAGGCTTTCGCCGGGGGCGGTGCGGCCCAGCAGGCTGTCGTTGGCAAACCAGTACAGGGTTTTGACGCCGGCGGCGGCGTCGGCGCGCAGCAGCAGGGGCTGGGGCTTGCGGGGGTTGAGCAGGTAGCGCACGGCGCGCAGGGGGGAGGTGATGGTGGGTGCGTCGGCGCCGGTGGCGTCGGGCGCGGTGCCTTCTGAACTGGCGCCGTGGCGGCAGGTGCTGTCGTCCAGGGTGCGGCGGGGCAGGCCGGCTTGTTTGAACAGGCGCTGCATGTCGCTGCCCCACTGTTCCACCACCACTTCTTTGGCGTGCGGGGCGCTGGCGGCCTGGGGGCCGCACAGCACCTGGCCAGTCTGCGCGTCCACCCACAGGGCGCGGTGCAGGTGGCTGGGCTGGATGGGCGATTTGCCGGCAATGAACCAGGTGGTGGTGCGCGCGGGGCACAGGGCGTCCGGCGGGGCGCCGGTGCTGGTGCACACCTCCACGCGGCGCAGGTTGGCGGGCTGGGGCTGGGGCAGTTCGCCCGGGTCCAGGCGCTGGGCGCGCAGGGCGTCCACCATGCGTAGAAAGAGCGGGGCCGCGGCGTCGATGCCGATGAAAGCGGGGTTGCCGCTGCCGTCAAATTCGCCCACCCACACCACCAGCACGTGGCGGCCGAAGACGCCGGCCGTCCACGCGTCCCGAAAGCCCCAGGACGTGCCCGTCTTCCAGGCGATGGCGGGCTGGGCGGGGGCGCCGGTGTCGGGCCGGGGCGTCTGGCGCAGCATGTCCAGGGTGATGAAGGTGGCTTCGGGGCTGAGCAGGCGCGGCGGAGCGGCGGCCTCTTCGGGCGGCGCGGCGCGGGGGCCTTGCGGCGGCGGGCGCAGGTAGTTCAGCGGGCGGGCCACGCCGCCGTTGGGCAGCAGGGCGTAGAGGCGGGCCAGTTCTTCGGGCGTCACCTCCCCACCGCCCAGCACCAGGGCCAGGCCGTAGTGGGCCTCGCTTTCCAGGCGGCTGATGTGGTTGAGCTGCAGGAACTGGTAGAGGTTGGGCTGGGTGAGCCGCGCGGCCAGGGACACGGCGGGGATGTTGCGGCTGCGGATGAGCGCGTCCTGCGCGGCCACGGGGCCCATGAACTGGCCGTCGAAGTTTTCGGGCGTGAAGGGCCCGAAGGCGGTGGGCGCGTCCTTCAGCAGGGTGCGGGGGTGCAGCAGGCCCTGGTCCAGCCCCAGGGCGTAGATGAAGGGCTTGAGGGTGGAGCCGGGCGAGCGTTTGCCCAGGGTGCCGTTGACCTGGCCGGCGATGGCTTCGTCCCGGTAGTTGGCCGAGCCGACGACGGCGCGCACTTCCATGGTGGATGCGTCCAGCAGCAGGGCGCTGGCGTTGCGGATGCCCACGCCGGCCCGGCCCTTGAGGTAGCCGCCCATCACCCGTTCCAGGGTGCGCTGCATGGGCAGGTCCAGCGTGGTGTGGATGCTGCCGTCGTCTTCCAGCACGGGGTTGTCGCGCGCGCTGGCCTGGCGGGCCTGGGCCAGCAGCATGTCGGTGAGGTGCGGGGCTTCGAAGGGCAGCTGGCCGCGGCTGAGGGCGGCCAGCGGGGGCAGGTGGGCGTCGGCCTCGCCGGGGTGGCGCGCGCGCCAGAGCGCCCACAGGCGCTGGCGGGCTGCTTCCAGCGCGGGGTTGGGGGCGCTGCTGGCGGTGCCGCTGCGGCCCGCGGCCACGCGCTGGCCGGGGTGCTGGGGGATGACGGCCAGGGTCAGCGCTTCGGGCAGGGTGAGGTGGGCGGCGTCGTGGTGGAAGTAGACGAGGCTGGCGGCGCCGGCGCCTTCGATGTTGCTGCCGTAGGGCGCGGTGTTGAGGTAGGCCTCCAGCAGCTCGCGCTTGCCGTAGCGGGCTTCCAGCCACAGGGCGGCGGCCATTTGCTGCAGCTTGCCGCCGGGGCTGCTGCTGTCCAGGCGATAGAGCCGGCGGGCCAGCTGCATGGTGAGGGTGGAGCCACCTTGGCGGCGGCCACCGCGGGCCATCTGCCAGGCGCTGCGGGCCAGGGCGGCCGGGTCCACGCCGGGGTGCCACCAGAAGCCGCGGTCCTCATAGAGCAGGGTGGCCTGCACCAGCGGCGGGGCGATGGTGTCCAGCGGGGTCCACAGGCGGTACTGCTCATCGGGCGCCAGGGTCAGGCGCAGCAGGCTGCCGTGGCGGTCGTACAGCGGGATGGACAGGGCCAGCTGTTCGCGCAGGGGCGCGTGCGGCCACAGGCGCAGGGCGAGCAGCAGCGCCAGCAGCAGGCCCAGGCCGGTGGCGGCGCGGGTGGCCCACCGTACCGCCCGCGGCCACCGCGCCATCCACCCGGCCCCCCGCTGCCACAAGGGGCCGGGGCGCTTACTTGCCCAGCGGCGCCACATTGAACCGGCCCGCCGCCGAGCGGCCGTAGACACGGCGCTCGTACATGGCTTCGGCATAGGCCGCGGGCAGGGCGAACTGGCCGACGTTGGTGGCCCGGGCCTTGAAGCTGATGTCCTGCGTGCCGCGGCCCACGTCGCCGAAGAAGATGAGCCGGTCTTCGCGGATGTCCACGTAGTTCAGGCTCCAGCTGCCGCTGCCGCCCACGCGGCGTTGCCACAGCGGGGTGTCGGGCGCGGTGTCGTCGGCGCTGCCGCTGTTGAGCACCGGCTCCAGCCCGCTGGGCAGCACGTTGACCAGCACCACCTGACGGGCGCTGTCGCGGTCCACGGCGCGCACGGTCAGGCGCACCGTCACTTCCTGGCCGATGCGGGCTTCGCTGATGGCGTTGCCCTTTTCGTCGAGGATGGCCTGGGTGATTTCCAGACCATGGGTGACGGCGGTGTCGGGCAGGTTGCGCTCGTAGCCGGTTTCAGCCCAGCCGTAATAGAGCGGCAGGTTGCCGGGGTTGGACAGCTTGAGCTTGGCGGTGCCGTTGGGCACGGCGGCCTGCTGCAGGCTGCGCAGCTCGCCGGTCAGCGGCAGGGCCAGGCTCTTGCCGGCCTTGTCCACCGCCTGGGCCGTGACGCTGCCGCCGGCCGACGCGGCGGCGGCGCGGGCGTAGGCGTCCACCGCCAGGATGGTGGTGGCCGAGGACTGGGTGCTGTACCAGCCCTCGCCGATCATGGCGGCCAGGCGGCTCCAGCTTTCCACCGGCAGGCTGGCCAGCAACTTGGGGAAGTGGCGCGCACCCAGCAGGATGAGCGTGCTGTCGTGCACCAGCGGGTCGTAGTAGTAGTCCCAGCGGTTGAGCGGCTGCTTGCGGGCCACGCGCTGCTGCAGGTCGCTCCACACCGGGGCCATCAGGGCCTGGGCGGTGGCGTCCTGCTTTTGCAGCGCGAAGGCGGCGGCCAGGTAGGCCGCGCCCAGGTCGGTGGCCAGGGGGCTGGCCTTGTCGCGCTGCAGGGCGGCCTGCTGGGCTTGCCGCAGGTTGGCCAGCGCAGCGGGCACCAGCACGCCCTGGCGGGTGAGCAGGTAGGCCATTTGCGCACGGTTGCGCCAGCTGAAGGCGCTGCTGGTGTCGCCACTGCCCAGCCGGCTTTGCAGGTAGACGGTGGCCTTGCTGACCATGTCCGGCGGCACGGCCAGCTGGCGGTCCTTGGCTTCCAGCAGCAGCTGCAGGGCGTAGGTGCTGGCAAAGTCATCGGCGGTGCCGCCCGGCCACATGGCAAAGCCACCCTCGGCCGTCTGACGAGCGCGCAGCTGGGTGAGCGTGCGCTGCAGCGCCTGCTGCGGGCTGAAGGCCGCCTGGCCCAGCGCAGCGCGGCTCTTGTTCAGTTCCTTGGCCAGCTCGGGCTGGGCGGCCAGCACCACGGAGGGCATCGTCTGGCTGACCAGCTGTTCGGTGCAGCCGTAGGGGTAGCCGTCCAGGTAGCGGATGAGGCCGGAGGCAAAGGCCCAGGGCGTGGCCGACACGGCCAGGTCGCTGCGGGCGAAGGCGGGGTAGGCGTCCAGCTGGGACTTGAGCTCGCCCGCGCCCACGGCGGTGCCGCTTTGCACCAGGGTCACCAGGGCGGAGGCGGGGCGCACGCTCAGGTCGGTGCTGAGCTTGGCGCTGGCCTTGCCGGACGTGGCGGTGAAGGCCACGCTGGCCGAGCCCAGCACGGCCTGGGCACCGGGCTTGGCGCGCAGGTGGAAGACGGTGGTGGCCTCGCCCTTTTCGCTGACCTTGAGGGTCTGCGCGGCGTCGCCCACCACCTCCAGCCCGTTGCCCACGGCCAGGGCCAGGCGGATGGGCGCGTCCTTGCCGGAGCCGGCGATGTTGTTGGCCACGCCCACGCCGATGTCCACCGTGTCGCCCGGGGCGAGCGAGGTGGGCACGGTGGGCAGCAGCACGATGTCGCCGCGCACGGTGCTGGTGGTGGTGGCCGAGGCCACGGCGTCATCGCTGACGACCACGGCCATCACCCGCACGGCGCCGTTGAAGGTGTCGGGCAGGGTGTAGCTGAAGGTCTTCTCGCCGTTCACGTCCACCAGGCCGGACCAGTAGGCCACCGGCTTGTCGCGCTTGCGCTTGAAGGGGTTGAGGTGCTTGCCGGCCTCGCCCTCGCCGTCGCCGCCGGGGGCGGCGCTCTGCATGAGCTTGCGGAACTCGGGCAGCACCAGGTCCAGGGTCTGCAGGGTGCTCACCTCCAGCGCGCGCTTCTGGAAGAAGTGCTTGAGCGGATCGGGCGTGGTGTAGCGCGCCACCTGCAGGATGCCCTCGTCCACCGCGAAGACGAAGGCCCGCGCCGGCTTGTCGCTGTGCAGGGTCATCTTCAGGGTGTCGCCGGGCTTGGCCAGGGCGGGCGCGTCCAGCTTGATCTTGGCGGTGCGGCGGTCCAGCCCGGTGGCAAAGGGCACGGCGCCGTAGGACAGGGGGCTGGTGTAGATCTCGTCGGAGGACGGGTCGCGCACGAACTGCACGTTCACATAGCCGTTGCCCTCGAAGTCCTTCGGCAGGGCGATGTGCTGCACGCTGGCGGTCTGGTCGGCCTTGAACCAGGCGTGGGCGTAGACCTTGTCACGCTCGATGGTGATGAGGCCGGCGCCGGTGTAGGGCGCCTGGATGGCCAGGTCGATGGTCTCGCCGGGCTCGTAGCTCTTCTTGTTGAGCTTGATCTGCAGCTCGGCGTTGCGGTCCATCGAGCGGCTGAGGTTGGCGGCGCCGGCCACCGCGTACTGCACGCGGTTGAGCACCAGGCCCTGGGCGTTGCGCACCTCCAGCGCAAAGTTGCCGGGCGCGCTGGTGTTGAGCACCACCTTGCTGCCGGCCGCGGCAATGGCCAGCGGCTGCTCGTCCAGCGTCACGTCCTTGGCGCGGCTTTCATAGCGGTACAGGCCGTTGTTCTGCTTGACCAGCACCGACAGCACCTTGTGCTCCACCCGCACCAGCTTCAGGCCGGGCACGGCGATCTTCTGGGCCTTGGGGTCGATGGCGATGAGCTGGATCTCGCGCTTGGCGTTGCGGGCGATGTAGTCCAGCGGGTCGGGCGTTTTCACGCCCACCAGCCAGGGCTGGTCGCTCACCAGGGTCTGCACTTCGGCGGCCACGCTGCGGCCGCCTTCGGGCTCGAAGGCCTTGACCAGCACATGGGCCTGGTAGGTGGCGGCCTCGAAGCGCGAGAGGCGCAGGTCCACCTCGGCGTTGCCCTTGTCGTCGGTCTGCACGGCGCCCAGATCGTCCATCTGCGAACGGCGGTTCACGCTGGGGTCGTAGAAGCTGTAGTCCGGCAGGCTGCGGAAGTGCGGCCAGGTGGGGGTGAGGGTGAGCCGGCTTTCCACGCGGCGGTTCTGCGCCGGGGTGCCGAAGAGGTTTTCCACATGCACCTGCAGCTTCAGGTCGTCGGGCTTGACCCAGCCTTCGGCCACCTCGGTGGAGAGGTGGGCGCTGACCTTGGTGCGGTCGGGCAGGAATTCCTGCACCTTGACGGTGGTGGAGCCGATGAGCAGCGGCGGCACGTCCGGCGCGTTGGCGCTGGTCTGGCGCGGCAGGCTGAGGTTGACGGTGTAGTTGCCGGTGGGCGAGCTGTCCTGCGTGCTGTGGGCCAGCTCGGCGGTGCCGGCCGGGCCCAGGCGCAGGGTTTCGCGGCGCACGCTCAGGCCACGCGGGTCGATGATCTCGGCCTCGACCGGCAGGTCCTTCATCGAGGTGGCCCAGTTGGACGCCTTGACGGCGATGCCCACGTGCAGCGTGTCACCGGGGCGGTAGATGCCGCGGTCGCTGAAGAGGAAGGCCGTCATCTGGTTGGGCACGCCGCTGGTGTGCAGGCCGCCCACGTCGAAGCGCGACATGTCCAGCGTGCGCTCGCCGCGGCCCAGGCTGGCCGCGCCGCCCATGGGCAGGAAGCTGAGGTCGCCGTCCTTGCGGGCCAGCAGCAGCACGGGGGCTTTTTCGCGGGTGTAGCCGTTGAGGTTGGGCAGGCTGGCGTGGCCGCTGGCGTCGGTGCTGGCGTTGGCCAGCACCAGGCCGTTGCGGCCCCACACCTCGATGCGCGCGCCACCCACCGGCTGGCCGCTGGCGATGGACTGCACGAAGACATCGCGCGTGCCGTCGGCCGCGCGCTTGGCGATCAGGCCCAGGTCGGTGACGATGACCAGGCGCTGGTCGTGGATGGTGGTGGGGTCCACCTGGGCGGCTTCGGCATCGCCGCCTTCGCAGCAGCCCTCGCCTTCACCCTCGCCCTCGCCGCCGGCCATGGCGCTGGCGTCGCCCTCGTCACCGCCGGTGGCGGGGCCGCGCTTGGCGGCCGGGTCGTAGCCCTGCACCTTGAGCAGGAAGACGCCGCGGCGCTCGCCGCCGGCCTGCAGGTACTCGGCAAAGTCCACCGTCTCGTAGTGGGACTTGCCGGGCTTGAGCTTGAGCGGGATCTCGCGCTCGAAGTGCTCGGCCAGGGTGTCGTCGTTCACGCGGCCATAGAACTGCGGCTGGCTGAAGTTGCCGTCGGCCTGGCTGACCAGCAGGTGCAGCTGCTGCGGCAGCACGCGGGCGATGTCGATCTTCACGCCCGGCAGGTCGCGCACCAGCAGGGGCAGCTTCTTCTCGCCCGACAGCGCCAGCAGCGAGCCGCGGCTCATGATGGACAGCTCGGGCGCGAAGGTCTTGATCTGCAGGATCTCCAGCCGGTCGCTGCCCAGCAGGTAGCCGCCGGGCGACTTCATGCCCTTGGCCACCTTGACGAAGAGGAAGCGCCCGCCTTCGGCCTGGGGCAGGCGGAAGGAGGCGGCCTCGGTCACCTCGCGCTCGCTGGCGATGGGGTCGAGCTTCATGGGCTTGGCGCGCTTGAGCACGGCCGGCGTCACCTCGGCCGGGTCGCTCCAGGCGAAGGGCTCGCCGCCGTCCTGCTCGGACACGGGCAGCATCCAGGCCTGCACGGTGCGGGCGTACTCGCGCTCGTGCACGGCCATGCTGGCGCCCACGTGCAGCACATGCTCGGGGTCGCCGGCGTCGTTGCTGACCACGGCGGTGCTGATCTCGCTGACGGCCAGGCTATAGAGCCCCGGCACATCGACCGACTTGACCACCGGCGCGGGCGTGCCCGGGCCGCCGCGCTGGGCGCCCACGCCCTTGTCGATGGTGATCTGCATGGCCACCGTCTGCGCGGGAATGGCCAGCGGCTCGGACTGCACGGTGGCCTGCAGGCGCTGGGTGTCGTAGCTCACGCTGAACTTGCGCTCGCTGCCGTCGTCCAGGTGGATGCGGCTTTCCAGCGCCTTGGCGTCCACCGGGTGGTTGAAGTCCAGCGTCATGACCACGCGGCGCAGGCCGGCCTGCACCGGGTCCTGGTAGAACTCGGCCGAACCCACGTTCATCGTGAAGCCGGCAGCGTCGAACTCGTATTTGCGCTCCTTGAGCGCCACATGCGGGGCCAGGCTCTTGCGGCCCAGCTTGAGGGTGTAGTGCTCGCCGATGGGCCAGTGGCCCTGGGGCTCGAAGCGCAGGGTGCTGGCGTCCACCCACTTCCACTGGCCGGCCACCTCGGGCGAGAGGCTGACGTCGGTGGGCTCCTTGCCGATGCGCAGCGGCGGCGCGGCCGGCGCGCTGAAGCTGATCACCAGCGGCTGCGGGCCGCCGTTGTTGCGGTAGTCCGGCGCGCCGGGCGGCTGCAGCTGCACGGTCACCGTGGCCGCGCCCATGTCGTCCCCCAGCAGGCCCAGGTTCATCCAGGCCGGGGCCCAGGCGCGCCAGCGCTGGGCGATGTGCGGGGCCTGCCACACGGCCGCCCCGGCCAGCGCCACCACCACCAGGGTGAGCAGGGCATGGGCCTGCAGCAGGCCACCCAGCCGGCCCAGGCCGCGCCCGGCCGCCTGCGCCCAGGCTGGCGGGGCCCACTGCCCCAGCACCCGGCGCGCCACCGGCGCCGCCGCCTGACCCGCCCGCCCCAGCCAGCGTGCCACCTGCGCGAACGCGCGCCCGACCTGTTCGTTGGCCTGCTTGAGCATGGCTCTCCCCCTCTGTGATTGGGGGGCATTATTCCCAGCGAATGGGGCGCCCTGGTGACCCATCTGCGGACATCCCCCATCCGAGGGCATGGCGCCATGCGTTGGGGCAAGTCGGGCGTCGGTGGAATCCGACGATCGGTAACACGCGGTAAGCCGCGGGCTGCGATGATCCGTGATCCGTGCCTCAGCCCCTCAAGGAGCCGCCATGACCACCGCCCTGCTCGTCATCGATGTCCAGACCACCCTGTGTGTCGGCCAATGGGCCGTGCACGATGCGGCCGGCCTGATCGACCGGATCAACAGCGTGTCGCGCAAGGCGCGTGCGGCGGGGGCGCCGGTGGTGTTCATCCAGCACGAGGACGACCACCCGCTGATGCGCCATGGCAGCGAGGGCTGGCAGCTGGCGCCCGGCCTGGAGACGGCCGAGGGCGACCTGTTCGTGCGCAAGACGACGCCCGACTCGTTCTTCAAGACGGACCTGATGGGCAAGCTGCAGGCCCGGGGCGTGACGGCGCTGATCGTCTGCGGGGCGCAGACGGACTTCTGCGTGAGCACCACCACCCTGGGCGCACTGGAACACGGCTTTCCGGTGACGCTGGTGTCCGATGGCCATTCGACGCTGGACAACGGCGTGCTGACGGCGCCGCAGATCATCGCCCACCACAACCGCACGCTGTCCCACATGGACAGCTTCGGCGTGAAGGTGACGCTGGTGCCGGCCGCCGAGGTGACCTTTCCCCCGGCGGCCTGAGCGTCTGACCCGTCAGGTCAGAAGCGCTGGGTCACCCCCAGCACCACGCCACGGCGCGGGCCGTACTGGGCGGCGCCCACGCCGATGCCCGAGCCATCGCGGATCTGGTACACCTTGTCGAACAGGTTGGTGACGGCCGCGCGCAGCTCGGTGGGGCCCAGACCCTGGGCCAGGGTGAGGCTGTGCTGCACGCCCAGGTTGACCTGGGTGTAGGCCGGCAGGTGGCCGGTGTTGGCAAAGCCGTTGCGCAGGCCGCTGCCGTGGATCAGGTCCAGCGAGGCGGTGGTGCCTTCGGCCCAGCGGTAGCTCACGCCGGCCGAGGCGGAGGTGGCCTGGTCGTGGTCCAGGTGCACCCAGTGGCTGTTGATGTAGTCCAGCTCATCCTGTTCGAAGTTGAACTGGCCGCTCTCCAGCCCCTTGCCGAAGGCCCGCGCCAGGGCCACGTTGGCATAGGCCGAGAAGGCGTCCTGGTGGTAGTTGGCGCTGAGCTCCAGGCCCCAGATGCGGGCCTTCTGGTAGTTGAAGGCGGAGTAGATCAGCGCGTTGCCGAACTGGCCTTCGTCCTGCAGGTGGCGCACGTTGCGGTAGTAGCCGTCCAGGCCCACGGTCAGCGCGGGGCTGAGCTGCTGCGAGATGCCGGCGTCGAAGTAGTGGCTGCGCTCGGAGCGCACGGCGGTGTTGGCGTCCGAAGGCAGGGCGTTGGTGGTGCCCAGGAACTTGGCCACCGAGGTCTGGTCGATCAGCTCGGTGGGCGGCGGGGTGAAGTAGCGCGCATAGCCCACATGCACCCGGGTGCTGGGGCTCAGGTCGTAGACGGCGCCCAGGCGCGGGCTGAGCTGGTGCTCGTTGACCACGGTGTTGACCTGGTCGTAGCGCAGGCCGTAGTTGACGGTCAGGGCCTGGATCGGGGTCCACTCGTCCTGCAGATAGGCGCTCCACTGGTGGCCGATGATGCGGCTGTTGTCGACGATGGTCTCGGGCACGTCGCTGGTGGCATTGCCGTCGGCATCGGCCGGGAAGACCTGCGCGGTGTTGTCGGTGGTGCCACGCTCGTGCTGGAAGGAGAAGCCGCTGCGCAGGGTGTGGGCGGGGTTGATGACCCAGCTCAGGTCGCCCTGCAGACCGGCGGCGTCGTTGCTGCGCAGCACGTTGGCCGCCACGCCGTTGAACATCAGGTCGCCGCGGTCATCCGGGGTGTAGTGCACGTCGGTGCGGCGGACGTAGGCGGCCAGCTGGTAGTCCACCCCGTCGCCCAGGGTGCTTTGCAGCGCCAGCACGCCGAAGCGGTTGCGCTCCTTCTGGCGCGCGTCCAGCGTGGCCGAGTCGATGCTGTCGCTGCCGTTCAGACTGAAGCTGGGCGTCTGGCCTGGCACGTCGGGGATCTGAAAGCGGTTGTTGGAAAAGCCGCCCATGGCGCTCAGCCGCGTCTCGGGGCTGAGCAGGTAGGACACGATGCCGAAGGCATTGCCCTGCTGGGTCTGGTCGTGCAGGGGACGGCGGCTGGCGGTGGGGTTCTCGATGCCCTCGTCGCTGCGCAGGGCTGAGCCGGTCAGGTAGTAGCTCAGCGCCCCCTCGGTGCCGCCCACTTCGGCGCTGGCCTCGCGGTGGCCGTTGCTGCCGGTCTCCAGGCTCACGCTGCCGCCGTTGGCGAAGGTGCTGTCCTTGGTGTGGATGTCCACCACGCCGGCGGTGCGGTTGCCGTACTGGGCCGGCAGCGCGCCGGTGATCAGCGAGAGGTGGTCGGCCAGGCGGGTCTGCAGGGCCTGGCCGAAGCCGCTGATGGATTCGGGGATCTGGATGCCGTCGATGCGGTACTGCAGGTTGGCATGGTCGCCACGCACATGCAGCTGACCATACGAATCCTGCACCACGCCGGGGGCCTGCAGCAGCACCTGGTTGAGCGGGGTGGATTCGCCCTCGGGCAGGCGCTGCAGGTCCTCGGCATCGAAGCGGTAGACCGAGCTGCCGGTGTCGGGCGACAGGCCGTTGCGGGCCGCGTCCAGCTTCTGGCGCTGGGCGCTGATCTCCACCCGCTGGGTGGGCGCGGTGTCGGCAGGGGCGGTGGTGGCTGCGGCGGGGGTGGTGGGGGCCGTCTGGGCGCGGGCGGGGGTGGCCAGCAGGCTCAGGGCGCAGGGAAAGGCCAGGGACAGGGCGAACGCCAGGCTCGTCCGGGGAAAGTTCTTCATGCAGAAACTCCTTGCGATGCGCGCAAGACCAGGCACAGGCACAGGCCTGGGCACGGCCTCAGACACGAAGAGGCCTGCGGTCGCGCGCATCGGAATGCCAATGGGGGTGCAGCGAGCCGGGGCCGGCCGCGCCACCAGGGCGCGGGCCGTCCCGCTCAGGACAGGAGAGTGGTGAAGCGCGCCGGCGGATCGCGGGCGCTGTGCGGCGGGCGGGCGGCCTCGCGCCGCAGGAAGGGCTCGCTGCGCGGCGCCGTCTGCTGCAGGGCCAGCAGCTCGGGCGGCGCGAAGCGCCAGACGGCCAGGTTCCCCAGCTGAGCAAAGCCCAGGCAGAGCTGGCAGACGGCATCGGCCTGGTCCCGGCCCTCGCCGCGGGGCGCCTGGGACGAGCCGGCGGCCGCGGGCTCGGCCAGGGCCACGGCCGGGCCGGCCGCGCCACGCAGGGCCGGCAGCAGGTGGCTGAGCTCGTGCAGCACCGCGCCCTGCTGGGCCAGCAGGAGCACGAGAGACAGCAGTGAGAACCGCCAGGACAGCCAGGACTTGCGCACGGTCAAGATTCTAGAGAGGCGGGTGAAGCCCCGTGCATAGAATGCCGGCCCCTGCCCGCCCTTCCCCCCAGTTCGCATGTCCGACACCCCCACCATCGTCATCCACGAGGGCCTGCAGGCCTACATCGACCCGCTGCGCCCCGAAGAGGAAGAGGCCCTGGAGGCCAGCCTGCTGGCCGAGGGCTGCCGCGAAGCCCTGGTGCTGTGGGGCGATGTGCTGGTGGACGGCCACAACCGCCACCGCCTGTGCACCAAGCACGGCATCCCCTTCCGCACGGTGCAGAACCCGCGCCTGAAGACGCTGCAGGACGTGCAGCTGTGGATGATCGACCAGCAGTTGGGCCGGCGCAGCGTGTCCAACTTCCAGCGCGGCGTGCTGGCCCTGCGCAAGCGCGAGCTGCTGGAGGCCCGCCGCGCCGCCCGCATGGCCGCCCTGGCCGAAGCCCCGAGCGCCGCGGTGGACGCCGCCGCCCCGGCCACGGCCGAGCCCGCCGGTGGCGAGGCCCCGCCCTGGGCTGGTGAAGGCAGTGGGGCCCCCGCGGCGCCCCTGCCCGAGCCCAAGCCGCTGGACAGCCGCGAGGCGGTGGCCAAGGCGGCCCGCCTGTCCAGCGCGCAGGTGCAGATGATCGAGAAGATCCACCAGCAGGCCACGCCCGAGGTGGTGGCCGCGGTGCGCGCGGGCACGCTGTCGATCAACGCCGCGGCCGCGGTGGCCACGCTGCCGGCCGAGGAGCAGGCCGCCGCCGCCCAGGCCGGGGCCGACGAGCTCAAGCAGGTGGCCAAGCGGGTGCGCGAAGCCAAGCGCAAGCCCAAGGCCGAGGAGGGCAGCGAAGCGCCCGAGGCCGGCGGCGACACGCTGGACAGCCTGCGCCAGCGCGTGGCCGCGCTGGAGGCCGAGAACGCCGAACTGCGGCGCCAGCTGGCCGCCCTGGGCGGCTGAGGCGCTCCCCAGGACAGGGGACACCGGGTGAGCCGGGCCGCGGCGGGGCTCGGGCACACTCGCGCCAGCCCCGGCGCGTGCCGGGCCCGCCCCGCACCGAGGAGCCGTCTTGTCGCCGTCGCCCGCCGCCCTGCTCGCGCCCGTCTTCGCACTGGCCTTCTGGACCTTTCTGGTGCTGCTTCGCCTGGCCTTCGTGCGCATCCGCGCGGGGCTGTGCGGCCAGATCTCGCCGGGCGATTTCCGCCTGGGCGAATCGCCCCAGGTGCCGGCGCCGGTGACGCTGGTCAACCGCAACTACATGAACCTGCTGGAACTGCCGGTGCTGTTCTACGCGCTGTCGCTGATCCTGGTGGCGCAGCCGGCCCTGGCCGGCCCCTGGGCCCCCGGGCTGCAGTGGGCCTATGTGGGCCTGCGCATCGTGCACAGCGTGGTGCACCAGAGCTACAACAATGTGCTGCACCGGCTGGCGGTGTTCGCCGCCAGCAATGCGGTGCTGGTGACGCTGTGGACGCTGGCCGCGCTGCGCCTGGCCGGCACCTAGCCGGCGCCTGACCCGCGTTGGAGGCCCGGCCCTCAGCCGGCCGTGCGCGCGGCATAGCGCCGCGCCAGCACCGCGCAGACGAAGAGCTGCAGCTGGTGATAGAACATGATGGGCAGCACCACCGTGCCCAGCACCGGGTTGCCGGCGAACAGCAGCCGCGCCATCGGCACACCGGAGGCCAGCGTCTTCTTGCTGCCGCAGAAGACGGCCACGATCTCGTCTTCCACCGCAAAGCCCAGGCGGCGCGCCAGCCAGCGGGTGAAGACCAGCATCGGGAACAGGAAGCACGCCGCGCCGGCCAGCACCATCGCCAGCAGGCCCAGGCCGTGGCGGGCCCACAGGCCGTCGGCCACCGCGTCGCTGAACGAGCACCAGACCAGCATCAGGATCACGCCGCGGTCCACCCACTGCGTGATGGGCTTGATGCGCTTGAACCACTCGCCCACGAAGCGCCGCGCCACCTGGCCCAGCACGAAGGGCAGCAGCAGCATGCGCGCCACCTTGAGCATGGTCTCGCCCAGCGGCATGGCGCCGCCGTCCACGCCGGTGTGGAACATCAGGCTGGCCAGCAGCGGGGTGAGCACCACGCCCAGCAGCGTGGACAGGCTGGCGTTGAGCACGGCGGCGGCCACGTCGCCCTTGGCCAGCGCGGTCATCGCCACCGAGGACGACACGGTGGACGGCAGCACCGCCAGGTAGAAGAAGCCCAGGCGCAGGTCCGGCGGCACCCATTGGCCGAAGGCCGCGTCCAGCGCCCACCACCACAGCGGGAAGAAGGCGTAGGTGCACAGCTGCACCAGCAGGTGCAGGCGCCAGCGGCTGGCCCCGCTCAGCAGGCTCTCGGTGGACAGGCCCATGCCGTGCAGGAAGAAGATCAGGAAGATGCCGATGTCGGAAGCCTGGTCCAGGTGCAGCCAGCCGCCGCTGCGGCCGATCTGCGGGGCCAGGCTGGCCACCACCACAGCGGCGATCATGCCGACGAGGAAGACATCGACCTTGCCGGCGGCGGCGCGGCGCGGCCGCAGGGACGGGGAAGAGGAAGGCATGGCGGGCAGTGTCGTGTTCGGGATGGCGTTAGGCTAAGGGCTGCGGCCACGCTCCCCTGCCTGCGCTGCGCCAAGCCATGCCGCCAAACCGCCAAACTGCCCTGCGCCGCCCCCAGGCCGAACGCCGCGTCCCGCGGCTGGCGGCCTTGCCGCGCCCGGTGCTGGCCCGGGTGGAGGCCCTGGCGCCCGGCGCCTGGAGCGCGCCCCACACCCATCCCTGGGGCCAGCTGTCCTATGCCATCGAGGGGGTGCTGCAGGTGGAGACGGCCGACGGCTGCTTTCTGGCGCCGCCGGAGCGGGCGGTGTGGGTGCCCGCGGCACTGGCCCATTCGATCCACAACATCGGCCCGGCGCAGATGCGCAGCCTGTACGTGCAGGCCGGCACGCCCGGCCTGCCGGCCCAGTGCCAGGTGCTGGAAATCTCCCCGCTGCTGCGCGAGCTGGTGCTGGCGGTGTGCGGCCTGCCCGAGCACTACGACGAGGACGGCCCCCCAGGCCGCCTGGTGGCGGTGACGCTGGACCAGCTGGCCCAGGCCCGCCCGGCGGCGCTGGACCTGCCCCTGCCCACCGACGCCCGGCTGCGCCGGCTGTGCAGCGCCCTGCAGGCCGACCCGGCGGACGCCCGCACCTGGGCCCAGTGGGGCGAGGCCGTGGGCCTGAGTGAGCGCTCGCTGGTGCGGCTGTTCCAGGCCCAGACAGGGCTGGCGCCCGGGGCCTGGCGGCGCCGGCTGCGCCTCCTGCTGGCCCTGGGGCCGCTGGCCGCGGGCACCAAGGTGGCGGCGGTGGCGGCCGAATGCGGCTATGCCTCGCCCTCGGCCTTCATCACCGCCTTCAGCGCGGAGTTCGGGCTCACGCCCACGCAGATGTTCGCCGCCCCTTGATCGCCCCATGAACGCCCCGCACCCCGCCAAGGCGCTGCCGGCCATCGACCCCGCCCGCTGCACCGGCTGCGGCCGCTGCGTGGGCCTGTGCCCGCCCCAGGTGCTGTGGCTGGAAACGGCCGACCCGCGCGGCTGGGGGCCCAAGCACGCGGTGCTGCATGACGCCCCGGGCTGCACCGGCTGCGCGCTGTGCGCGGTGCACTGCCCCTTTGATGCCATTCAAATGGTGCGGAATTGTTCCGCTCGACCGGCCGCGGAAGGATCAAGATGAGGTCAGGGTCTGCCGACAATGGGATATGCCCCCGCCGGCTTGGCGGGCCCCGTGATCTTTCTGCGTCCGAATGCCATGTGGAGCCCCTTGCAGCAGTTGCAGAAGGCCTGGTCCCGGCCAGCGCCCGAGCCACGGCCGGTCGCCCCCGCCCGGCCGGTGCTCAAGCCCGCCGCCACGGTGGCCCCCGCGGTGCCCGCCCCGGTGGAGGCTGTGGCCGACCCCGACCTGGACCGGCGCTTTGTCGGCGAGTTGCTGCAGGTGGCGCACTGGGAAGACACGCCGCCCAGCGGCGCCGAGCGTGACACGCTGCGGCGCCTGGCCGCGCTGGTCATCCAGCCCCAGGCCGATGCCCTGGTGCCCCGCCGCCCCACCGCACTGCCGCGGCTGCTGGGCCTGATGCAGGATGAGAACGCCTCGGCCCGCGAATTGGCCGCCCTGGTGGCCCAGGACCCGGCCCTGCTGGGCGAGGTGATGCGCCTGGCCAACTCGGTGCAGTTCCGAGGCGAGCGCCGGGTGGAAAGCCTGGAGCAGGCGGTGATGATGCTGGGCCAGTGGGGCCTGCGCCAGCTGGTGACCCGCGCGCTGATGACCCCGGTCTTCAGTGCCCGGCAGGGTCGCTTTGCCCCCCGCGCCAACCCGCGCCTGTGGGACGAGGCCGCCCGCTGCGCGCACGGCTGCGCCTGGCTGACCGAGGGCGACTCCACCCGTTTTGACGCCTATCTGGCCGGCATGGTGGTGGACACGGGCATGATCGCCGCGCTGCGGGTGATGGACCAGGTGTTCCCACCCCAGGCCCAGGCCGGCAGCCAGCAGTTCCTCGCCGCCCTGCTGCCCATGTCCGCCCGGCTGTCGGTCGGCATCGCCCGTCAGTGGCAGCTGCCAGCGCCGGTGATCGAGGCCATCGCGGCCCACGCCGAGCGTTGCGCCGACCCCGGACGCCCGCCGGCAGCGGCCCTGGCCACCCACCTGGACACCGCCATCCGCTGCGCACGCCGGCTCCTGCTCAAGGGCAGCGACAGCCCCAAGCAAGCACTGCCGGCGGGCGACATGGCCTGTCAGCAGGAACTGGAGCGCGCCTTCTGCGCCTGAGGCGCCGGGCTCAGCGTGCCGCCAGCGCGGTGCCGGTCTTGGGTACCACGTAGCCGTCGCTGAGCGTCTTCAGAAAGGCCACGATGTCCTGCACCTCGGCCTCGGTCAGGCGCGGCTTGTCACCGGGCTTCTGGCCAAAGGGCGCGTCCTGGTTGAGGTTGGCGCGGTAGGCCGCGGGCAGGTCGTCGGGCACGCGCTGGGGCCGGCCCTGGGCATCGCGGTAGACGCGCTGCGGCTGGGTGTCCCGCAAGGTGTAGAAGCGCACCGCCTCGTCCAGCCGGTGGTAGACGCCGTTGTGGAAGAAGGCCTGCCGGGTGGCCACGTTGCGCAGCGAGGGGGTCTTGAACAGGCCGCAGTACGCGGGGTGGTCCTTCAGATCGGTGCGCAGCGGGCCGCACAGGCCCAGGTCGAAGAAGGCCGGGTCGGCGTTGGCCGGCAGGCTGCGGTTGCGCGGCACGCCCAGGGCGATCAGGCCGTCGTCGGTGAAACGCGGCCAGGTGCCCCGCTTGATGGCGCTGATGTGGCAGCTCGCGCAGTTGCCGCGCCGCGGGTCGTTGAAGGCCTCGAAGCCACGCTGCTCCGCCGGTGCGAGCTGCACCTGGCCACGCAGGAAGGCGTCGTACTTGCTGCTGTAGGGCGAAAAGGTGGGCGGATGCTGCTGGAAGACCTCCAGCGCCAGCAGCAGGCCCTTCCAGGCCAGCTCGGGCTGGGTCAGCACATGCGGGCCGAAGGCGGCCTGAAAGGGTGCGGCGCTGGGCGAGCGGGCCAGGCGGGTGATGACCTCGGCCGGGTTGGCGTTGGCCATCTCGTTGGCCGCCAGCAGGGGCAGGGCCGCCTGGTCATGCACGCTGGCGGCGCGGCCGTCCCAGGTGAAGCCGCCGGTGGGACCGTTGTCGATGCTGTCGTCGCCCTCGCTCTCCTGGTAGTGCTCGGAGAAGCTGGGCGTGGCCGCCCGGTACATCAGCGAAGGCGGCGGGCGCAGGCCCACCTGGTCCAGGTGCGGACCGCCCTTCTGGGCCGACAGGCCGTTGGGCGGGCCATAGGCATGGGCCGGATCGTGGCAACTCGCGCAGGCCATGCGGCCGGAGGCGGAGAGGCTGCGGTCAAAGAACAACACCCGGCCCAGCTCGGTCAGCGTGGCGGCATCGGGCTGGTGCTCGAAGCGGGTGCCGTAGAAGGAAGGCGCCGCCGTGGCGCACAGCAGCGTGGCGGCCAGCGCCAGCGGCCAGCGGCGCAGGAATCGGGACAAGGCGTTCACAGGGGTCCGGGACATCGGGTCATGCAACAGGTGACACGATAAGACCGCGAAGCTGTCCATCGAGTGACATGGCCGAGAGCCAGCACAGCGCGCTGGCCCATCACGGAACTGTCACGGGGCCTGCCGATGCTGCGGGAACGTTTCAACTCCCTGCCTTGCCCACCATGATCGGAAACATCCGCACCCTGCGTGCCCTGACCGCCCCGGCGGTCCTGCTCGCCACCCTCGGCACCACCGGCTGCAACGGCAGCAGCCAGACCACCACCGAGGCCCTGCAGTCGGACATCCAGAACATCGTCGTCATCTACGCCGAGAACCGCTCCTTCGACAGCCTGTTCGGCCACTTCCCCGGCGCCAACGGCCTGTCGGCCGTGATGGACAGCAGCGGCAAGCCCACCAGCGGCTACATCGCCCAGGTGGACCGCGACGGCAGCGCGCTGTCGACCCTGCCCCCGGTCTGGGGCGGCGTGACCGCCGGTGGCATCACCCCGGCCGTGACCCAGGCCCAGAGCACGGGCCTGGCCAACCAGCCCTTCAGCGTCGAGACCGCCTTCCAGGCCTCGGCCAACGCCACGCTGGACCTCACCACCGTCACCCGCGACATGTACCACCGGTTCTTCGAGAACCAGATGCAGATCAACGGCGGCAAGAACGACAAGTTCGTCGCCTGGGCCGACTCCGGCGCCATGGTGATGGGCCAGTTCGACACCAGCAACTCGGCCCTGTTCAAGCTGGCCCAGCAGTACACCCTGGCCGACAACTTCTTCCAGGGCGCCTTCGGCGGCTCCTTCCTGAACCACCAGTACCTGATCTGCGCCTGCGCGCCGGAGTATCCGAACGCCGACACCGCCGCCGCCGCCCCCAGCATCGCCGTGCTGGACAAGGACGGGAGTGGCAACTACACCCACAACCTGACCGTGGCGGGCACCAGCCCTGCATCGGCCATGGACGGCAAGCCCAGCTTCCAGCTGAGCGGCAACATCACGCCGGCCAACTACTTCGGCGACAACAAGTTCTACGCCGTCAACACCATGCAGCCGCCCTACCAGCCCAGCGGCAACGCGCCGGTGGACGTGAGCGGCAACGACAGCCTCTACGCCAACGCCACCAAGAGCACCACGCTGCCGGCCCAGACGGCCACCCACATCGGTGACCTGCTGAGCACCAAGGGCGTGAGCTGGAAGTGGTACGCGGGTTCCTGGAACGCTGCCACCAACGACGGCACACAGGCTCCGACCAACACCCGCTCGGTCATCTACGCGGGCAACAGCTACGGCGTGGCCACCACCGCCAATGTGGACTTCCAGCCGCACCACCAGCCCTTCAACTACTACGCCGAATTCGACCCGGTCAGCCACGCCACCGACCGCGCCAACCACCTGAAGGACTACACCGACCTGGTGGCCGACGCCGCCGCCGGCACCCTGCCGGCCGTGTCCTTCTACAAGCCCGAAGGCCTGTACAACCAGCACCCCGGCTACGCCAACGTGACGGACGCCGACCAGAAGATCGCCGACCTGGTGGCCAAGCTGCAGGCCAGCCCGCAGTGGAAGCACATGGTGATCGTCATCACCTACGACGAGAACGGTGGCCAGTGGGACCACGTGGCGCCGCCCGCCGCCGACAAGCTGGGCCCGGGCACCCGCATCCCGGCGCTCATCATCTCGCCCTATGCCAAGAAGGGTACGGTGGACCACACCCAGTACGACACCGCGTCGGTGCTGCGCCTGATCACCCGCCGCTTCGGCCTGCCCACCCTGCCGGGCCTGAGCGCACGTGACGAGGCGCTGAAGGCCAACGGCGGTCAGCCCATGGGCGATCTGACCAATGCGCTGAACCTCTGATGCCGGCCTGACCCGCCTGGTGTCAAATCCGCGGCGCGGCACCTCCGGAAGCGGGGGGCCGCGCCGCGTCCTTTTGGCAAGGTGCCATGGGTGCGGCCTGTTGGCTTTGGGAGCCCGAGCAATGAAGACCCCGACCCTGTTCCTGCTGCGCAGCGCCCTGTCGCTGGCGGCGCTGACCGCCCTGCATGCGCACGCGGCCCCGGCCAACCCCGATGCGCTGACCACCGCGCTGCGCGAGAAGGTGCAGAACATCGTCGTCATCTACGCCGAGAACCGCGCCTTCGACAACCTCTACGGCCGCTTTCCCGGCGCCGACGGCCTGGCCACGGTGCTGGACGCCCAGGGCCGCCCCACGGCGGCCTATGCGCCCCAGCGCGACCGCGACGGCAGCCTGCTGGCCACCCTGCCGCCCACCTGGGGCGGGGTGACCATGCCCGGCGTGCTGCCGGCCGTGACGCAGGCCCAGAGCGCCGGCCTGCCCAACCGGCCCTTCGACATCGGCCAGGCCTTCGGCACCCGCCTGGGCATGGACACCGTCACCCGCGACCTGTACCACCGCTTCTTCGAGAACCAGATGCAGATCGACGGCGGCCGCAACGATGGCTTCGTGGCCTGGGGCGACAGCGGCGGCCTGGTGATGGGCCACTTCGACACCGGCGAGACCGCCATGACGGCGCTGGCGCGCGAGAACGTGCTGGCCGACCACTTCTTCCAGGGCGCTTTCGGCGGCTCCTTCCTGAACCACCAGTACCTGATCTGCGCCTGTGCGCCGGAGTACCCGAACGCGGACACCGCGCCGGCCAAACCCAGCGTCGCCGAGCTGGAACGCGACGCCCAGGGCGGCTACCTGCCGCGCCTGGCCGTGTCGGCCAAGAGCCCGGCCTCGGCCATGGACGGGCGACCCATCTTCGTCCACTCCGGCAACCTGACACCGAAGAACTACTTCGGCGACGGCAGCTTCCGCGCCGTCAACACCATGCAACCGGCCTGGCAGCCCAGCGGCAACCCGCCGGCCGATGCCGCCCAGGCGCCGATGGCGGCCAACCCGGCCAAGCCCACCACGCTGCCACCGCAGACCACCCCCACCATCGGCGACCTGCTGAGCGCCAAGGGCATCGGCTGGGCCTGGTACGCCGGGGCCTGGGCCGAGGCGGTGGCCGACGGCCAGCAGCCCGCCGGCGCCCCGCGCCGGGTGATCTACGCCAGCGACAAGACCGGCGTGACCTCGCCCGCGGCGGTGGGCTTCCAGCCGCACCACCAGCCCTTCAACTACTACGCGGCGATGGACCCGCTGCGCCACCCGGAGGCCCGCGCCGCCCACCTGCAGGACGGCCGCGACCTGCTGCGCGCCGCGGCCGCCGGCAGCCTGCCGCCGGTGGCCTTCTACAAGCCCGAGGGCTTGTACAACCAGCACCCGGGCTATGCCAGCGTGGCCGATGGCGACCGCCAGATCGCCGCCCTGGTGCGCCGCCTGCAGGCCAGCCCGCAATGGAAGCAGATGGTCATCGTGGTGACCTACGACGAGAACGGCGGCCAGTGGGACCACGTGGCCCCGCCGGTGGGCGACAAGCTGGGCCCCGGCACCCGCATCCCGGCCATCGTCATCTCGCCCTTCGCGAAGAAGGGCACGGTGGACCCCACGCCTTACGACACCGGCTCGGTGCTGCGCCTGATCACCCGGCGCTTCGGCCTGCCCACGCTGGCCGGGCTGCACACCCGCGACGAGGCCTTGAAGGTCCATGGCCAGCCGGCCATGGGCGACCTGACCGCGGCGCTGAAGCTGGACTGAGCGCGGCGGCCTTCAGGCCGGCCCGCTGCGCCGGGCCTGCGCCAGGGCCAGCCAGCGGTGGTAGATGCGCTCGGCGGTGGCCTGGCTGTCGGCCAGGAAGCGGGCCGTGTCGGCGCGCATCGCGGCCTCGCCCTGCACATGCGGGTGGACGCGCAGCGGGTGGCCGTCGGCCGGAGCCTCGGCGCACCAGCGGTCGAGCTTCTCGGCGTCCACCTCGATGTGAAACTGCATGCCCAGGTGCGGCCCGAAGGCGAAGGCCTGGTGCGCGCAGGCCCGGTTGCCTGCCAGCAGGGTGGCCCCGGGTGGCAGGGCGAAGGTCTGGATGTGCCAGTGGTAGACCGGCAGCGTGGTGCGCGGCCCCAGCCAGGCGGCGGCCTGCGGATCGGCGGTGGTCTCGATCTGCACCCAGCCGATCTCGGGTTCGTCGTTGTCGCGGACGGTGGCCCCCAGGACCCGGGCCAGCATCTGTCCGCCCAGGCAGTGGCCCAGGATGGGCACGCCCAGCCCGACCGCCTCGCGCATCAGGGCTTCGATCTGGCGCAGCGCAGGCAGGTCGTCATTCACGCTCATCGTGCCGCCCAGCATGGCGATGGCATCCCAGTCGGATGCCGAGGCGGGCACGGGGTCGCCGTCGCCCGCCAGGCACAGCGTGAAGGGCTGCCGCCACTGCCGCAAGGCATGGGCCAGATGGGAGGGCCCATCGCCGTTCTGGGGCTGGAGAATCAGGACGCGCAGCGCGGCAGACGGCATGAGGCGGAGAGATCGGACGGCTTCAATGCCCTGGACTGTAGCCGGCCGACGTACACCGCGGCGCCTCCGGCACGAAGACCCACAGCAGCACGTAGAGCAGCAGGCCGGTGCCGCCGAACAGCACCAGCAGCACCGCGATCAGGCGCCAGATCCACGAGGCCAGGCCGGTGATCTCGGCCAGGCCACCGCAAACGCCGCCCAGCCAGCGGTCCTCGCGGCTGCGGCGCAGGCCGTTGACGCTCTGGGCGAAGGCGTTGACCGGCGGCTCGCCACGCAGCAGCCGCGCCTTGGCACGGGTGAATTCGTCGTCGGAGAGCTGGCCGCGGGCATGCAGGTCGGCCAGCTTGGCCAGGTCGTCGGCATCGGACATGGAAGTCTCCCGGTGGGTGGTGAATGGGCGCAGTGTGGGACGCGCCCCGCGCCAACGCCACCCCCAGGGGACCAGACGCCGTCCGGGCCGCATGGACGGCGGCCCGGACGGACAGACGGTGACCGGGCTCAGGCCAGCGCCGCGTCGGTCTGGGGCGGCGCCCAGGCATAAGCCGGGTCGGCCATGAAGGCCTCGGCCGGCGTCAAGGCCAGGTGGTTGGCGTAGTTGGAGATGGTCTTGGTGGCCACCAGGGTGATCAGCTCCAGCAGGTTCTGGCGGGTGTGGCCAGCAGCATGGAAGGCGGCCACCTCCTCGGGCGCCACCTGACCGCGGTCCAGCACCAGCCGGGTGACGAAGCGTCGCAGGGCTTCCAGGCGGTCGTCGGTGGTGATGGGCTCGCCCCGACGCAGGGCCTGCACCACCGCCGAGGGCAGACCGGCCTGCTGGGCCAGGTAGGTGTGGCCGGCCACGCAGTAGCGGCAGCCGTGCAGGGCGCTGACGGTGAGGTAGGCCACCTGCTGCTGCTGGGCGCTCAGGCTGCTCTCGCCCACCAGACGGAACAGGGTCATGTAGGCCTCCAGCGCGGCCGGGCTTTCGGCCAGCACCGCATGCAGCTTGGGCAGAAAACCCCAGGCCTGTTCGGCCGAGCGCAGCAGCTCGCGTGAGCCCACGGGGGCGCTGTCCACGGTGTGGACGGGAAAGGGGGTGAGGTGAGGTGTGCTCATGACAAGGGCTCCAGACAATCCGTCGGGCTGGACATCAGCCCGATGAAGCCAGTGTTCCCGCCTTGAAGCGCAAGAAAAACCTGCCAAACTGCCATGAACCATTGCAGGATTCGCAATAAACCCACCCCACCATGGACACCGAGCAGCTCAAGACCTTTGTGGACGTGATCGACCAGGGCAGCTTTGCCGCGGTGGCCCGCCAGCGCAATGTGGCCCCCTCGGCCGTGACCCGTGCGGTGGCCGGGCTGGAGCAGACCCTGGGCGTGCGCCTGCTCCAGCGCACCACCCGGCGCCTGGCCCTGACCGAGGCGGGCGAGGCCTTTCTGCTGCGTGCCCGGGAAGCCCTGGCCCTGCTGGACGAGGCCAGCGAAGCAGCGCGCGACCGGAGCGGCCAAGCCCACGGCCGGGTGCGGCTGACCACCTCCGTGACCTATGGCCAGCATCTGCTGCTGCCCCTGCTGCCAGCGCTGCACCGCGAACACCCGGGCCTGTCGCTGGACCTCCAGTTCAGCGACCAGGTGGTGGACCTGCTGGCCGAACGCGTGGACCTGGCCCTGCGCCTGGGCCCGCCCACCGACAGCTCGCTGGTGGGCCTGCAGCTGCAGGCCATGCGCTACCGGGTCTGCGCCAGCCCGGACTACCTGGCCCGCCACGGCCGCCCCGCCACGCCGGCCGAACTGGGCCATCACGACTGCCTGCGCTTTCCACTGCCGGGCTTTGCCACGCTGTGGCGCTTCCGCGAGGGCGGCGCAGGCCCGGTGGAGGCGGTGCCGGTGAAGGGCTGGCTGACCCTGTCCACCGCGCTGGCCCTGCACCAGGCGGCGCGGGACGGCCTGGGCCCGGTGCTGCTGGCCGAGTGGCTGGTGGCCGAGGACCTGGCCGCCGGCCGGCTGGTGGACCTGTTTCCGCAGCACGAGGTGACCGCCTCGCACTTCGACAGCGCGGTGTGGCTGCTCTATCCCTCGCGCGAACACCTGCCGCTGCGGGTGCGGGTGCTGATCGACTTCCTCAAGGCCCGGCTGATGCGGCCGGACGGGACCGGGGCGCCAGCGCCCGCGCAGCCGCCTGCCGGCACAGGCCCCCGTCGGCCAGGCCGTGGGCCGCATGGTCCTGGCAGGCCTGCACCAGCTTGATCACATGGTCGTTGTCCTGGGCACAGGCGGCCGCGCGCAGGGCCGGCCAGCCGGGCAGCGTGTCGGGCGCGGGCAGCGCGCGAGGTGATGCGCGGTGCAGCGGCGCGGCCAGCCAGCCCGCCACCCCCACCCGCCACAGCACGCCGGCATCGGTCTGCGGCGGCAGCCAGGGCAGCAGCACCCGCACCGCCCGCAGGCCGGTGACCAGGTGCAGCACCGTGAAATCGCCGCTCAGGGCATAACCCTGCAGGGCCAGCGGCACCCACCGGGCCAGGGCCTCGCCCAGTGGCAGGGTCTGCGGCGCCGAGGCCAGCAGATCCCGGTAGAGCGGGCTGCGGCCGGCCTCGGCCAGGCAGCGGCTGATCGAGGACGCCTCCAGCGCCAGGCGGCCGGCGGCGGACTGCAGCGCCACGGCCCAGTCGGCCCAGGGCAGGGGATCGGTGGCCGCCACCGCCGTGACCGCCGGCAGAGGCCGCCAGCGGCTGGCCCAGAAGGCCAGGGCCGAGGCCAGCTCACCGGCATGGCCGGCCTGCAGCGCATGGGCCACGCGGATGGGGCCGTGCAGCGCGGCCGCGCCCAGGCCCGGCCAGAGCGCGGGCAGCACGCCGCGCACCCAGGGCCCGGTGCCATGCAGGGCCAGGCCCTGGGCCATGGCCTCGCGCAGCGGGCCGTAGGCCTCGGGCTGACCCCGCAGGCGTTGCCAACCCGGCAGCACCCGGGCGGAGGTTGGCTCGGGGGCGCCCTGCTCCACCCAGTCCAGACCCTGACGCCTCAGGTAGTGGTGGGTGAAGGCCTCGAGCCGGTCGGCATCGGCCCCCAGGCGGGCCAGGGCATGCAGGGCCATGGGGAGGTGGTTGGTGTAGCCGTTGGGCAGGTCGGGGTCGAGGGTGGCGCAGCGGTCCAGCAGCGCCTGCAGGGCGGTGCGGGACCGGGCCACCGGCCGGCTGAGAGCCCCGGGGGGCAGCTGCGATGGCGGCACCCGGGACGGCGGAAAGGGCAAGGCGGCGGAGGCCTGACGGGCCAGGGCGGAAAGGGCAGCGGTCATGGCGGGCGCATCGGCAAGGTGGGAAGATGGGTGCCATCGTGCAAGTTAAAGTGAACTTCATGTCAAGCGACTCTTCCGCCTCCCCCCTGCCGGCCGAGCGAGCGCAGGCCACGCAGGCCCTGAGCATCGGCGAGCTGGCCCGGCGCGCCGGCCTGGCGCCCAGCGCGATCCGCTTCTACGAGCAACAGGGGCTGATGGCCTCGCAGCGCAGCGCCTCGGGCCGGCGGCGCTACACGCGGGCCGACCTGCGCCGGCTGGCCTTCATCCGCGCGGCCCAGACCCTGGGCCTGTCGCTGGAGGAGATCCGCGCCGCGCTGGCCAGCCTGCCCGAGGGCCGCACGCCCACCAAGGCCGACTGGGAGCGACTGTCGCGCGGCTGGAAGACGCTGCTGGACGAACGCATCGCGGCCATGACGCGGCTGCGCGACCGCCTGGGCAGCTGCATCGGCTGCGGCTGCCTGTCGCTCAAGAGCTGCGCGCTGTACAACGCCGAGGACGCGGCCGCGGTGCGCGGCCCCGGCGCGCGCTACCTGCTGGGCGAGGCGCCCGCCACCCGGCCCCCGGCGTCGGATGGGCCGCCGATCACGCCGCCCGCAGACAGTCGACGATCTGCAGCCGGGCGGCCCGCCAGGCGGGGATGAAGCCGCCGACAAAGCCCATGGCCAGCGCGAAGACCAGGGTCTGCACGACGATGCCGGGCGTCAGCTTGAACTGGAAGGCCAGCTCGGCAAAGGTCTGGAAGTTGGTGGTGCTGATGTTGACCGTCTGCATCAGGCTGGCGCCGGCCAGGCCCATCAGGCCGCCCACGAGGGCCAGCAGCAGGCTCTCGCCCAGGAAGGCGACCAGCACCGCGCCGCGGCGAAAGCCCAGGGCGCGCAGCGTGCCGATCTCGCCGGTGCGCTGCGAGACGGCGGCGAACATGGTGATCATCGCCCCCACCACCGCACCGATGCTGAAGATGATGGACAGCGCCGTGCCCAGGATGCGGATGAAGGTGGCCAGGGCCTGGCTCTGCTCCTCGTAGAACTGCACCTCGGGCTTGGCCTCCACCGTCAGCCGCGGGTCGGCAGCGATGACGGTCTGCTGGCGGGCGAAGCCGTCCGGGTCGGCCAGGCGCCAGAGCACCACCGAGTAGGCGCTGCGGCGGAAGGCCTGCATCATCACGTCCACATCGCCCCAGATCTCGCTGTCGAAGGCGGTGTGGGCGGCGTCGAAGATGCCGACGATGCGCCACTCGCGCCCGGCAAAGCGCAGGCTCTGGCCCAAGAGGGCGCCGGCAAAGCCGTCGCTGACGGCGCGGCCGACGATGATCTCGGCGCTGCCGGGGCGGAACATGCGCCCGGCCACAAGCTGCACCTGGGGCCGCAGCGCCAGGCCGGCGGCCGAGGTGCCGCGCATGGTCAGGTTGCCGGCCTTGGCGCTGTCCTTCTTGGGCAGGGCGTTGAGCACCACGGTCTCGGCGCTGGCCAGGCGCTGGCCGTCGGCCCCGCGGGCGATGCCCGGCAGGCTGGCCAGGACGGCGGCCTGGGTGCGGTCCACGCCGCTGCTGATCTCCGAGGGCGAGCCCTTGCGCAGGGCGATGACGTTGTCGGGCCGGCCGGTGGCCACCAGGGTGGCGCGGATGCCCTCGCTCATCATCAGCACGGTGGCGAAGGTGTAGACCACCAGGGCCATGCCGCTGGCGGTGAGCAGGGTGGTGACGCGCCGCACCCAGAGGTTGCGGGCGATGTAGGACAGCGGCACGGCCTTCATGCGAGCCCCCTCATGCCATGAACCTCAGGCCGCTGACGATGTCGATGTGGCTCATGCGCCAGGCCGGCCAGGCCGCGGCCACCGTGCCCACCAGGAGGGCCGCGCCGATCTGCAGGCCCATGGTCAGCGGCGTGATGTGGAAGGCCGGCAGGAAGCTGCCCAGCGCGTGGGCGATGCCGGCCACCGCGGGGAAGGTGGCCAAGAGGCCCAGCGCGCCGCCGATCACCGCGATCAGCAGGCTTTCGCCGAAGAGCAGGGCGACGACGAAGCGCGGCGGGAAGCCCAGGGCCTTGAGCGTGGCGTACTCGGACAGGCGCTCGCGCGCGGTCATGGTCATGGTGTTGGCCATGACCGCCATGATGATGACGATGATGATGAAGCTCACCGCCTGGATGGCCGCCAGGATGGCGTCGCTCATCGAGACGAAGCTGAGCTGGAAGGCGGCCTCGGTCTCGCTCAGGGTCTCGGCCAGGGAGTTGCGGAACTCGGCGTCGATGTGCTGCGAGATGAGGGCGGCATTGGCCGGCTGGTCGATGCCGACGATGAAGGCGCCGGTGCTGTCGCCGCGGCCGGGAAAGCGCTGCTTGATGCTCTCGTTGACCAGCTCGTAGTGGACGAGCATCTGGTTCTCGTCGGTCCTGGCCTCGGCGCCGGTCCAGATGCCGCGCAGCGTGAAGGTCCAGGTGCCGGGGTAGATGGTGCCGCGCAAGGGGATCTGGTCGCCGATCTTCCAGCCGTACTGGGCGGCCAGCTTGCGGCCCACCACCGCACCCTGGCGGTCGCGAAGGAAGGCCTCTTTCTCCTCGGGCTTGAGCACGTACTCGGGGTAGAGCTGCAGGTAGCTGGCAGGCTCCACCGCGAACTGGGGAAAGAAGTTCTTCTCGCTCTGGTAGATGCCGCCGAACCAGTTGGCCCAGCTGACCGCGGTGACGCCATCGACCGCCTTGATGCGCGGGGCGTAGCTCAGCGGCAGGGCGAAGGTCAGCGAGATGGCGCTGCGGGTGACCAGGCGGGTGCTGGAGCTGGCCTCCACGCCCGCGTACCAGGCGTTGATGAGGGTGCGCAGCAGGCCGAAGGCGGTGATGGCCACCACCAGGCCGAGGATGGTCAGCCCGGTGCGCAGCCGGTGGCGGAAGGCGTTGCGCAGCAGCAGCTTCAACAAGAACATGTCGCCACCGATCCGGCGCTCACGCCGGCGCCTCGTCCACCAGCACGCCCTTTTCCAGGTGCACCATGCGGTGGGCCCGGGCGGCGGCCTTGGGGTCGTGGGTGACCATCACGATGGTCTTGCCCAGTTCGCGCACCAACGCGTCCATCAGCGTCAGCACCTCCTCACCGGTGGCGCGGTCCAGGTCGCCGGTGGGCTCGTCGGCCACGATGAGGGCCGGGTCGGTCACCAGGGCGCGGGCGATGGCCACGCGTTGCTGCTGGCCGCCGGAGAGCTCGTTGGGGTAGTGGTCGGCGCGGTCCGTCAGCCCGACCATGGCCAGCACGGTCTCCACCCGCTCGGCCCGCTCGCGTGCCGACAGCGGGGTGAGCAGCAGCGGCAGCTCCACGTTCTCCCAGGCGTTGAGCACCGGCAGCAGGTTGTAGAACTGGAAGATGAAGCCGACGTTCTGGGCCCGCCAGTCGGCCAGCTGGCCTTCGCTGAGGGTGGCGATGTCCACCCCGCCGATCTCGATGGTGCCGCTGCTGGGGCTGTCGATGCCGGCGATCAGGTTGAGCAGGGTGCTCTTGCCCGAGCCGGAAGGGCCCATCAGCGCGATGAACTCGCCGGGCATCACGGTGAGGTGGATGTCCAGCAGCACGGGGATGGTCTGGTCGCCGCGCCGGTAGTGCTTGCCCAGCGAGCGGATGCGGATCAGCGGCGTGGGATCAGCGGCCATTCACTTGGCTCCCGCGGCGGCCACCTTGACCCGCGCCTGGTCCTTCAGGCCTTCGGGCGGCGAGAGCACCAGGCGGTCACCGGCCTTCAGCCCGCCAGCCTGGCGCAGCTCGACCACGTCGCCCAGGGTGCGGCCCTTGGCCACGGTCACGGCGCCGGCCTTGTCGTCGGCGCCGATGCGGAAGACCACCTCGTGGCCGTCGCGCGGGACGATGGCCTGCGGCGGCACGGCCAGCACCGGCTGCTGGTCGGTGGCGCTGACGGCCTGGGACAGGAAGCTGACCTTGGCGCTCATCTCCGGCAGGATGCGCGGGTCCAGCTGCTCGAAGCGCACCTTGGTCATCACCGTGGCCTTGGCCCGGTCCACCGTGGGCACGATGCGCGAGACGCTGCCGCGAAAGCGCACGCCGGGAATGGCGTCCAGCGTGATCTCCACCGGCTGATCGGGCTTGACCTGGGCCACGTTCGATTCGGAGACATCGGCCTCGACCTCCAGCGTGGACATGTCGGCCACCGTCACCACCGCGCCCGAGGTGCCCGAGGCATTGGAGAAGGGGGTGATCAGGTCGCCCACATTGGCGTTCTTGACCAGCACCACGCAGTCGAAGGGCGCGCGGATCTCGGTGAAGTCGCGGTTGACCTGCTGGACCTGCACCTGGGCCTGGGCCTGGGCCAGGCCGGCGCGTGCGGTGCCCACGCCGGCCACGGCGGCGGCGGTGGCGGCCTGGGCCGCCCGGGCCTGGGTGCGGGCCGTCTCCACCGCCTGGGGCGAGACGAAGTTCTGGGCCGCCAGGCCCTCGGTGCGGCGCAGGTTGTCCTCGGCCAGGGCCTGCTGGGCCTGGGCCTGTGCCTGGCTGGCCTGGGCCTGCCTGAGCGCCGCCTCGGCCTGCTGCACCCCGGCCTGGCTGGCCGACAGCGAGGCCAGCACGTCCGACGCATCCAGCCGCGCGATCAGCTCGCCCTTCTTGAGCACACTGCCCTCGCGCACTGCCAGTTCCACCAGCCGGCCGGTGGCCTTGGACGCCACCGCCGCGCGGCGCTGGGCCACCACATAGCCCGAGGCGGCCAGCAGGTTGTACTGCTGCGAACCGTAGGCCGTCTGCACCGCGGTGGCCTGCACCTCGGTGGTGTGGGGCCCGAACAGGCCCACCGCCACCGCGATGGCCACCACCACCGCCAGTACCCCCGGCCAGCGGCGGCGGCGCCGGGGGGCGGCGCCGCCCCGCTGGATCTTCAGCCCGGCCAGACCGGTCGGCGCAGGGGCGGCAGCGGGAGCAGCGGCAGGCGAAGGGGTGAGGGGATCGGCCATGGACGGGAGCGGAGCGAGCCAGGGAGACCGCAAGCATGCCATGAGAAACCCGCTCTCCCTGTGCACGGACCGGGCGCTGCTAACGTTGGAACCCAGGTAGGAACCTCGCGGCCCGGACGGACTCTGACACCGGCGCCCTGACCTTTGCGTGACAAGGAACCCGTTGTGAACCGTCGACACTTCACCCTGCAGACCGCCGCCGCCCTGATGGTGGGCGCCCTGGCCGCCTGCGACCAGACCCCGGCCCAGGCCGCCGCCCCCAGCGTGGCCAAGATCCCGGCCGACCGGGCCTACGCCCTGGCGGCCAAGGGCACCGGCTTCTCGGTGGGGCCGCTGATGGCCGCCCACACCGCCTATGTCTTCTTCGACACCACCTGCCCGCACTGCGCCCACCTGTGGCAGGCCCTGCAGCCGCTGGCCGGCCAGGTGCGGGTGGTGTGGATGCCGGTGGGCTATCTGCAGCCCAAGTCCCTGACCCAGGGCGTGACCATCCTGTCGGCCGCCGACCCCAAGGCCGCGATGGCCGAGAACGAGCAGCGCCTGCTGGCCCGCCAGGGTGGCATCACGCCGGCCAGCACCCTGAATGAAGACCTGGTGCAGAAGGTCAAGGCCAACACCGCGCTGTTCATGCAGATCAGCGGCGAAAGCGTGCCGCTGGTGCTGTTCCGCAATGCCAAGACGGGCGAGTACGGCAGCCAGGCCGGGGCGATGGAAACCGCCCAGTTCGCCGCCCTGCTGGGGCTGTGACCGTCCCCGCGGCCCGGCCCTCGCGGGCTAGGGCTCCCGTGTGAAGGACACCGCGATCGCCACCCTCATGGGCTTGGGCGGTCGCGCCAGGGGCGCACTGGCCAGCGCGGCGGCCAGGGCCTTGTCGTCCAGCACGGGGTAGCCGCTGCTTTCCTGGATGGACAGCGAACCCGGCTGGATGTCGCCGCTGGCGGTGATGGCAAAGCGGATCACCGGCGCGCCGACGGCACCGAGCGCCCGGGCCTCGGGCGGATAGACCAGGCGCGACTGGATGGCCTGGCGCAGCACCCGCAGGTACTGCTGAATGGCCGCGGCCTCGTCGGGCGGCCGGGGCGCGCGGATGGTCTGCGCCAGGCGGGTGTCGTCCGCCGTGCCAGGCGGAGCCACCTCCGGCGCGGGTTCCGGCCTGGGCCGGGCCACCTCGGGCGCCACCGGCGACGGGGCAGGGGCCGGTGCAGGCAGCGCGGCCACCCCGGCCATCGGCGGTGCGGGCGGTGCGGGCGGCGCACGGCGCGGCGCCGGGGTGGGCGCGGGCGTCTGTGGCTGCCGGGGCGCGGCGGGAGGTGGCGCTGGCGGGTGGGCGGCGCGGGCGCCGACCGACGCCTCGCGCTGGCGGGTCCCCACCAGCCCGGCCAGATCGAGCGCCAGGATCTGGTGACGCGGCGGCGGGGGCACCGACCGGCCGGCGAACCACAACCAGGGCAGCCCCAACAGGGCGCCATGCAGCAGCAAAGACACCCCCAGCCACGGCGCAAAGCCGAAGCGCGAGGGAGGCGCCAGGGTGTTCACGGCCGTGGGGCCTGGGTCTGCACCGCCACCCGGGCAAAGCCCAGCTGCTGGAGCAGATCGGCCACGTCGATGAAGTGCTGCAGAGACACCGCCTGGTCGGCACGCAGCAGCAGCGGGGTGGCCCGGTCCACGGCGGCCAGGCGCTGGCGCAGTTGCGCCGTGCTGACCGCCTCGCTGGCGTAGTAGATGGCCCCGCTGGCGCTGATGGCGATGGTCTGGGTGGGCCGCGCCTCGGACGGGCTGGCACTGGCCTGGGGCAGCTGGATGGGAATGCGCCCGCTGGCGATGAAGCTGGAGGTGGTCAGCACGATGGTCAGCAGCACCAGCATGATGTCGATGAACGGCACCATGTTCAGGCTCTCGAAGGACTTCTCGTTCATGCGGCGTCTCCCGCCGCCCGTCCGATCTGCCACTCCAGCGTCAGCACCGTGGCCCGCCGCAGCAGGGTGTTGTAGAGCACCACGGCCACCAGCGCCACCACCAGGCCCGCCGCGGTGGCTTTCAAGGCCAGGGCCAGCCCCATCATGATCTGCCCGGGGTCGACGGCCGGGCCCTGGCTCATCTTGTAGAAGGTCAGCATGATGCCCAGCACCGTGCCCAGCAGGCCCAGGTAGGGCGCATTGCTGGCCACCGAGGCGATGACGAAGAGCTTGCGGCTCAACGCCAGCTCCAGCGAATGCCGATCCGGCACGCTGCGCAGGTCCAGGCGGCGAAAGAACAGCAGGCGCTCCAGGCCGATGGCCACCACCAGCACGCTCAGCATGCCCAGCAGGCCGATCACGCCGTAGTCGATCACCCCGCTCAAACCATTGAGATTCATGTCCTTTGCTCCTTGTCGATGCCGGACGGTGGGTCAGAACGCGAGGCCGGCCTGGGCCAGCACGCGGGTCTTGCCGCTGCCGTCCTCCGGCGCGGCCCCCACGGCCCGCGCCACCTGCAGCTTGCCCACCCAGTCGCCCCAGCGCCCTGCCCAGCCCAGGCCCAGGTCGGCCAGGTGGTGGGCGCGGACGGTGGTGTAGCTGCCGTCCTGCAGGGCCACTCGGCCGGCGTCGCCGAACACCCCCAGGGACTGGCTGAAGCCGGCCAGCACCGGCAGGGCGTAGCGCAGCTCGGCGCTGACCAGGGCGCCGTTGTCGCCACTGACCGACTCCCGGTAGGCCCGCACGCCGCCGGGGCCGGCCAGGTTCATCTGCTCGCTGCTGTCCAGGTTCTTGTTGTGCAGAGCCTTCTGGGCGGTGAGCATGGCGCTGGCGGTCCAGGCCGGGTTCAGGTTCAGCCGCAGCTGCAGGCCCAGGTTCAGGTGGGCGAAGCCACCACCGGTGTGCGCCCCGGCCTCGTTGAGCGCCCGCTGGGAGGCATCGGTGAAGTCCAGCTCGCCCACGGTCAGGCCCAGGTTGAGCTGGCTGTAGCTGGGCGCATTGAACAGATTGCCCCAGGCCTCGTGCTGCAGGCCCAGGGTGGCCACGGTGGCGTCCTTGGGGTTGCTGGAGCGGTCGGCGTCGATGTCGTCGCGCAGGTGGCGAGCCGCCAGGTTCAGGCTGAGGACCAGGTTCTGCGACCGGCTGCGCAGCGCGGGATAGCTCAGGGTGGCTTCCGCGCTGTAGGCCGTGCCGCTGGCCCCCAGGTCCTGGTAGACGCTGCCCAGCTCGTAGGTGGTCTTGCTGCCCGCCAGCTCGGCACGCAGGCCATCGCTGCCCAGCGGCACGCTGTAGGCCAGCCGGCCACTGGCTAGACCGCCGCCCTCGGCATTCATCGCATTGAGCGACAGCCGGTCTGCGCCACCCAAGGGGGAGTTGACATCCAGCCCCAGGCTGACGCGGTTCCTGCCGGTGTAGCGCGAGCCCTGGTTGTCGCCCAGCAGACTGCCCGTCACCAGAGGACCTTCGGGCACCTCGACCTCGAAGTCCGAACTGCCCGGCGCCTGGCCCGGGCCCACCGTCAGCCGGGGCAGCGACGCCCCGGGCATGTCGCCGACCAGCAGCATCGCGCGCTCCAGGCCGTCTCGGCTGACCACCCCCTGGCCTTGCAGCGACTGGAACACCGGCCGCAGCAGATCATCGGCCACCCGGGACGTGTTCTTCAGCGAGAACTGGCCGAAATGGCCCACCAGGATGTGCAGCACCAGGGTGCCCGAGCGCGCGTCCTGCCGGGGCACATAGGCACGGGCCACCAGGTAGCCGCGCTGGCGGTACAGCGCGGTGATCCGGCTGGCGGCGGCCTCGATGTCGGCCATGCGCAGGGGCCGGTTCAGGAAGGAGACCAGCTCGGCCTGCAGTTCGTCTTCGGCGATGAGCTCAGCCCCCTCGAAGCGGAAGGCCTTGACCGTCAGCGTGGCGCCGTCGGGCAGGCTCAGGGGCGCCTCCTCGCGGGTCTGGATGACCGGCGCCGGGGGTGGGGCCGGCACTGGCGCGCGCTCGGGCTGAACCGCCTTGAGCGCATCGCCGATGCCATAGGGCGGCGTCACCGTCTGCGCGGGGCTGACCCCCGCGGCCACGCACAGGACCAGCGGAACAGACCAGCGGCGGGGCACACGGCGCAGGACGGACAGGGGATTCATGGCAGGCCAGCAGAAGGAGAAGGAGAAGGCGCAGAAGAAGGGGCCGGGAACAGAGGGCTCATGGCGGGGTGGCCGGACGGGAGGTGCCCGGGGCAGCGGCGCTGTCATCCAGCTCGTAGACCTGGCCGTCCACCTCGATGCGCCGGACATGGGCGGAGAAGCGGCCCGGCTCGCTGATGATCAGGTGGCTGTCCAGGGCGGCGGCGCGCGGCTGAGCCGAGATGGCCTCGTTCGCGGCCACGGCCCCCTGGCGGGTCACGCGCTGGGCGTCGGCCACCGCCTGCGCAGCCTGGCCGGTGCCCTCCTGGATCCGTCGCTCCAGCGCCGCCTGGGCCAGGGCGGCCTGTCGCGCGGCCTGCTGGGCCGCCTGCTGCGCAGCCGCTTGGGCGGCAGCGTCTGCGGCCGCTTTCGCGGCGGCATCGGCCGCGGCCTGGGCGGCGGCGGCAGCGGCAGCATCGGCCGCGGCCTGGGCGGCGGCGGCAGCGGCAGCATCGGCGGCTGCTTTGGCCGCCGCGTCGGCGGCGGCCTTGGCAGCGGCATCGGCGGCCGCCTGGGCGGCTGCAGCCGCGGCAGCATCGGCAGCCGCTTTGGCCGCGGCGTCGGCGGCGGCCTGGGCTGCGGCGGCAGCAGCAGCGTCGGCGGCGGCCTTGGCGGCAGCATCGGCAGCCGCCTTGGCTGCGGCGTCGGCAGCGGCTTGTGCGGCGGCATCGGCCGCAGCCTGGGCCGCGGCAGCGGCGGCCTCCGCGGCCACATCGTGGTAGCTGCTGTTGGTGATGGTGCCGGTGTTGCGGCCGGTGAGCTTGTCGTCGCCCGCCGCCGTCGCGCCGGTCACCGCGCCGGTGGCGCTGGAGTCGCTGATGCTGCCGCTGTTGACCGCCACCAGGCCGCCGGCCGCGTCGTAGGCGCCGTCCACGGCACCCGAGGCGTTGGAGCCGGTGATGGTGCCGGTGTTGCCCCCCACCAGGCCGCCCGCGGCGTAGCTGCCCGTCACATTACCCGTCGCATACGAATCGGCGATGCTGCCGCTGTTGAGGGCGGCCAGACCGCCCACGTACTCACCCGACACGTTGCCCGTGGCATGCGAGCCGCTGATCTCCCCGGCGTTCGAGCCGACCAGCCCGCCCGCGTTGTTGTTGCCGGTGGGGTCCACATTGCCGGTGGCATAGGAATCGGCGACGCTGCCGCCATTGCTGCCCACCAGGCCACCCATGTAGCTGTTGTTGCCGGTGACCTCGCCGGTCGCGAACGAGCTGCTGATGGTGCTGCCCGAAAGGTTTTCGCCGACCAGGCCGCCCACATCGGCGGGACTGTCGGTCGACAGGCCGGTGACCGTGCCGGTGGCCGACGAGCCGCGGATGCTGGCGCCGTAGCCGTTGCTCCCCACCAGGCCGCCCACGTGGTTGCCTCCGCTGACGTTGCCGCTGGCCTGGGAGTCGATGATGGCGGCCTGGCTGCCGGAGCTGATGCCGGCCAGCCCACCCACGTAATAGACATTGGACGTGGTGGTCACATCACCGCTGGCGTAGGTGCGCGTGAGCACCCCGTTGCCGTTGTAGCCCACCAGCCCGCCGATGTAGGTGGCGCTGGCGCTCGGGTCGGCGCTGAGCACGGTGACATCGCCGCTGGCGTGGGCGTCGGTGATGCTGCCGTAGTTCTCGCCCGCCAGGCCCCCCACGCCGCTGTAATAGCCTTCCAGGCCGGAGCCGTAGTCGGCCTGGGCCCCCAGGACCGCGGCGCTGGACCAGGACTGGGTGATGCTGCCGACATTGGTGCCCACCAGGCCGCCGACGTTGATGTAGCCGGACACCGTGCCGCTGCTGTGGCTGTTGAGGATGGCGCCGTCGTTCTCGCCGGCCAGCGCGCCGACGTACAGGGGCCCGTCCACCTGGACGTCGCTCAGCCCCAGGTCACGGACGGTGCCGGTGCTGGTGATCGTCCCGATCAGGCCGAGGTTGTCGGTGCTGCCATAGGCCTCGGAGAGGGTCAGGTGGCTGATCGTGTGGCCCAGCCCCGCCAGCGTGCCCGACAGGTAGGCCACCACCGCCGCGCTGTACGGCGTGCCGGAGGCGTCCAGATCCTCGGCCAGGGCGTAATGGCCGGCCGCCAGGCCGTGGACATCGTCCAGCGCGGCCAGCGCCGCCATGTCGTGGACCAGCGTGTAGGCGGTGCCGTTGAGGCTGAGGCTGGCGTTGGCGCCGCTGAGGGTCACCGAGGCGCCCGCGCCAGTGTCGATGCTGTAGTCGCCGCCGTAGTTCAGGGCCAGGCCGGCGTGGCCCCCGGTGGCGGTGATGGGCGCGTGGATGGCGACATCCTGCGTGGCCGTCAGGGTCAGCACGGTGTCGGCCGCCCAGCTGATCGCGTCGTTGACATGGATGTCCCCGTCGGTGCCATGGCCGCCGGTGGACTCCAGCGTGATGTTGTTGCTGGCCAGCAGGCCGCTGAGCGTGGTGGCGCTGATGTCGCCGTCCGCGCCCACGGTGAAGCCATCGGGGTCGATCGTCCAGTGGCCCGTCGCACCCTGGGCGGCCCGGGTGCTGATGAGCGCACCGTCGGCGATCTGGACGGCCCGCCCGGAGGTCTCGATGCGCCCCCCCGCGCCTCCCGCGGGCGCCGAGGCGTCCAGCGTGCCGGACACCCGGGTGGTGCCCCCGAGGGCGTTGAGCAGGATGTCGCCCTGGAGATCGCCCAGCGTGCGGGCCTGGACGATGCCGCTGTCATTGACCTGGCTGCCCAGCAGCGCTTCGGCCGCCTTGGCGGTGAGGACCACCGAGCCTCCGTCGGCGTAGACGGCCCCCCGGTTGTCCACCAGCGCATCGAGTGCGCCCTGATCCAGGCTGAGGCCCAGCAGCGAATCACCGTTGAAGTGGAGGCTGATCCGGTTGCCGCTGGCCAGGGCCACCGTGCCCTGGGTGGCGACGATCACGCCCTCGTTGACCACCTGCTGGCCCAGCAGGGCCACGTAGCCACCCGTCCCCGCGCTGAGCCGGCCCATGTTGACGACCGCACCGGCGCTGTCGCCCTGGAAGACCGCCCGGCCCGCCTCGAAGTCCGCGTTGCCGAGATCGCGGGTGCTGGCCACCAGGCCGGCCGCACTGACGCTGCTGCCCTTGCCGAACAGCACGCCGTTGGAGTTGATCAGGAAGACCTGGCCATTGGCATGCAGTGCCCCGTCGATCACGCTGCGCTCGTTGCCGATCACCCGGTTGAGGATGACCGCCGAGGCATTGGGCTGGTTGAAGTTCACCGTCTCGCGGGCGCCGACGCTGAAACTCTGCCAGTCGATGGCCGCCCTCTGGGAAGCCTGGTCGATGGTGGTGACCGCACCGCTCTGGCCGATGGTGGCGGTGCCGCTGGTCACCACCCCGCCCTGGGGCGCGGCCCACAAGGCCGGTGTGCAGCACAGCGCGGCGATGGCCAGGCTGAGCCGGCGCGGGTGAAAGGACGGTCTGTTCATCTTGGAATCCCCCTCTTGTGCGGCACGCGCCACCGCCCATGCCGGCGGTGGCGCCCTCCCATCACGACGTCGTGGTCAGGTAGCAGTAGCTCTGGATGATGGTTTTGGCGGCCGCCGTCTGGACATAGGCCGAGAAGTCGTCCACGGCGGCATCGCTGGCGCCGCTGCGACCGCGGATGGCCACCGCGTTCTGCAGCAGGCGGTCATGCGGCGCCCCGCCGTCCACCGACGAGGGCGTGTACTCGAAGTAGGTGCCGGTCAGCGGGCTGCGGATGGCCCCGGTGCTGGCATCGCAGAGCAGCGACTTGGCGACAAAGCCCAGGTTGGGATAGGACGTGGTCCCCGTGCTGGCATTGACCGCGTTGTAGGTGGCCGTGATGGTCGAGTACTGGGAGAACTTGGCGTCGTAGCTGCCGCCCGGGTAGGTGATGCCGGTAACCCGCGCCATCACCTGCTGCGCGGCGGTGCCGTACGGCGCGGTGCTGGGGTTGGCAATGGCCACCTGGCCATTGGCGTAGGCATAGCCGGCGGGCGAGGGAAAGCCGGCGTAGCCGGCGGTGCTGACATCGGGACCGTACTTGGACCACAGCACCAACTTGCCCTGGGCATAGAAGTACGGCGTCTGGACCACGCCGTAGCTGCTGAGCGTGCTGGCGAGCGAAGCCGGCGTGGTGTCGTCCGCCGCGAAGAGCAGGTCGTAAGGGGTGCTGCCCCCGGAGGTGACGGCGCCGCTGATGGCCGCGGCGAGATCGCCGGTGGCCCCCGAGGTGACGGTGAACGTGGAGCTGGAATAGCTCCGGCCCGCGGCCTTGTAGGCGGTGACCAATGCATTGAGCGGCGCCAGGAAGTTGGCCGCCACCGCGACCTTGACCGTGGCGGCCTGGACGCTGGAGGCGCCCAAGGCCAATGCGATGACCGAAACCCCCAACAACCGTTTGCCCATGGAAATGCGGAACATGATTTCTCCTGAGAACATTCGAAATCTCCAGGCGTGCCGGGGCATGCCCCGGCACGCCTGGAGCGGCTCAAGGGACCACTGCTCGACGATGTCCTGCCAGGGGCTCCCAAGTTCCCCGGCGGCTTCTCCACCCGCCCGCCGAGTGCCTGCGAAAGGCCTCGGCGTGGCGTTGGATGAGTTCGTTATTTATTGATCTATATAGCGAACGAGCGGGCAGTGAGCAATCGGCATGCCAGTGCTCGTCCCCCTGGGGAGCGCCCTTTCCCAAGGGCCCAGCCGCGCCACGGCTGTCGCATTTGCGACGTCGGCGCGTACGTTATGTACATAACAATACAGCGCGTGGCCCCCAACCCCGCTTCGTGCGGTGGCGGGACCGCGCGCGGAAACTCAGCGCCAGGGTTCGGCGCTGGCGATGACGCCACCGCCCAGGCAGACCTCACCGTCGTAGAGCACGGCCGACTGGCCCGGGGTGACGGCCCATTGCGGCTCGGCGAAGTCCAGCCCCAGCGTGGCCCCGGCGCCCGGCGCCAGCGTGCAGGGCGCGTCGGCCTGGCGGTAGCGGGTCTTGGCACCGATGGCGCCGGCCGCCGGCGGCTCGCCGGCCACCCAGCTGGTGTCGTCGGCCACCAGGCTGCGGTACTGCAGCCAGGGGTGGTCGTGGCCCTGCACCACGTAGAGGATGTTGCGCTCCAGGTCCTTGCGGGCCACGTACCAGGGGGCGTGGTCGCCGCCGCCGCGCTGGGCCTTCTTCTCCTTCACGCCGCCGATGCCCAGGCCCTGGCGCTGGCCCAGGGTGTAGAAGGACAGGCCCACATGCTCGCCCAGCCGGCGGCCGCGGTCGTCCAGGATGGGGCCGGGCTGGTTGCTGAGGTAGCGGTTGAGGAAGTCGCGGAAGGGCCGCTCGCCGATGAAGCAGATGCCGGTCGAGTCCTTCTTCTTGGCATTGGGCAGCTTGAGCTCGGCGGCGATGCGGCGCACCTCGGTCTTGGGCAGCTCGCCCACCGGGAAAATGGTCTTGGACAGCTGGGCCTGGTTGAGCCGGTGCAGGAAGTAGCTCTGATCCTTCAGCGGGTCCAGGCCCTTGAGCAGCTGGAAGCGTCCGCCCACTTCGCGCACCCGGGCGTAGTGGCCGGTGGCGATCTTGTCGGCACCCAGGCGCATGGCGTGGTCCAGGAAGGCCTTGAACTTGATCTCGGCGTTGCACAGCACGTCCGGGTTGGGCGTGCGGCCGGCCTGGTACTCGCGCAGGAATTCGGCGAAGACGCGGTCCTTGTACTCGGCCGCGAAGTTGACGTGCTCGATCTCGATGCCCAGCACGTCGGCCACCGAAGCGGCGTCCAGGAAGTCCTGGCGCGTCGAGCAGTACTCGCCGTCGTCGTCGTCTTCCCAGTTCTTCATGAAGATGCCGATGACCTCGTAGCCCTGCTGCTGGAGCAGCCAGGCGGAGACCGAAGAATCGACGCCGCCGGACAGACCGACGACCACACGTTGTGAAGCCATATCCCGGATTGTAAAAAGGGCGGGCCGCCCGCGCCGGCGTGGGGCCTCGCCGGGGGGCCTTCAGGTCCCGGCGTAGAGGCTGGGATCGGTGTGCAGCAGGTCCAGGGCGTAGCGCTGCCCGGCCCGGTACTGGTCGATGCTGTCGAGCACGAAATGGCTGCGGTGCCGCGCACGGCAGGCCTGCAGTTCCTCCCAGCTCAGCCAATGGTTGGCCACCACCGGCTCGTCGTAGACCCGGCCCGCCACAGGCTCAGCCACCGAGCCGGTGAAGGCAAAGCGCAGGAAGGTGATGTCCTCGCCGCCCGGGCGCTGCAGCCGCCCCATGTGAATGCCCACCAGCGCCTGCGCCACAAAGGGCCGCATGGTCTCTTCCAGCACCTCGCGGGCCACCGCCTCGACCAGGCTCTCGCCCGGGTCCAGGTGGCCGGCCGGCGTGTTCAGCCGCAGGCCGTCGGCGGTCATCTCCTCGACCAGCAGAAAGCGGCCGCCGCGCTCGATCACCGCGGCCACGGTGACGTTCGGTTTCCAGCGTGGTGCACCCATGTCCGGATGGTAACCAGCCTGAAACCCGCCACATTCTTTGGGGGGTCGGGGGGCAGCCCGTCGGTGCCCTGCCACACCGCGGCCAGCCCCCTCTCGCAGGGAGGGGCAATGCCTGTAAGCTGCCCTGCAACCCGCGGGCGGCAACGTACCGGCCCGCCAGGACCCATCCAAGCGTTGAAGAAGAGGAGAGACCCATGTTGATCGGCGTTCCGCTGGAAACAGCGGCCGGAGAGACACGTGTGGCCGTCACACCCGAGACGGCCAAGAAGTTGGTGGCCCAGGGCCACCAGATCCAGGTGCAGGCCGGCGCCGGCCTCGCCGCCAGCGTGCCGGACGCAGCCTATGAGGCCGCCGGGGCCACGCTGACGGACCGCAACGGCGCCCTGGGCGCCGAGCTGGTGCTGAAGGTGCAGCGCCCCTCGGCCGACGAGCTGGCCCTGATGAAGCCCGGCGCCGCCCTGGTGGGCATGCTCAACCCCTTCGACAAGGAAGGCCTGGCGGCCATGGCCGCCGCCGGCCTGTCCAGCTTCGCGCTGGAGGCGGCGCCCCGCACCACCCGGGCCCAGAGCATGGACGTGCTGTCCAGCCAGGCCAACATCGCGGGCTACAAGGCGGTCATCATGGCGGCCGACCGCTACGGCAAGTTCTTCCCGATGCTGATGACCGCCGCCGGCACGGTGAAGGCCGCCAAGGTCGTCATCCTGGGTGTGGGCGTGGCGGGCCTGCAGGCCATCGCCACCGCCAAGCGCCTGGGCGCCACCATCGAGGCCTCGGATGTGCGGCCCTCGGTGAAGGAGCAGGTCGAATCGCTGGGCGCCAAGTTCATCGACGTGCCCTACGAGACCGCCGAGGAGAAGGAAGCCGCCGAGGGCGTGGGCGGCTACGCCCGGCCGATGCCGCCGAGCTGGCTGGAACGCCAGAAGGCCGAGGTGGCCAAGCGCGTGGCGGCGGCCGACGTGGTGATCTCCACCGCCCTGATCCCCGGCCGCGCCGCGCCGGTGCTGATCACCGAGGCCATGGTCCAGGCCATGAAGCCCGGCTCGGTCATCGTGGACATCGCCGCAGGCAAGGGCCCGGGCGGCACGGACGGCAACTGCCCGCTGACCGAGGCCGGCCGCACGGTCGTCAAGCACGGCGTGACCATCGTCGGCGAGACCAACCTGCCGGCGCTGGTGGCTGCCGATGCCTCGGCCCTGTACGCCCGCAACGTGCTGGACTTCCTCAAGCTGGTGCTGCCCAAGGACGGCGGCGCGCTGACGATCCCGGCCGATGACGACATCGTGGCCGCCTGCCTGGTGACCCAGGGCGGCGCCGTGCTGCGCGCCTGAACCTCTTTCATCCCAACATCGATCGGAGCCCTGCCATGGACGCCGTGTCCCCGACCCTGATCAACCTGATCATCTTCGTGCTGGCCATCTACGTGGGTTACCACGTGGTGTGGACCGTCACCCCCGCGCTGCACACCCCGCTGATGGCGGTCACCAACGCGATTTCCGCCATCGTCATCGTGGGCGCCATGCTGGCCGCCGCGCTGACCGAAACCCCCCTGGGCAAAACCATGGGCGTGCTGGCCGTGGCCCTGGCCGCGGTGAACGTCTTCGGCGGCTTCCTGGTGACGCGCCGCATGCTGGAGATGTTCAAGAAGAAGGAGAAGAAGAAGCCGGAGGAGAAGGCGTGAAAGCCGTCGTCCTCACTGTCGTCTTCGTGATCGGCCTGATCAACGCCAGCTTCGTCGGCGTGGTCGTGGCCGAGCTGGCCGAATCCCGCACCGCGGGCGCGCTGGCCGCACTCGTCACGATGGCCCTCGAGGCCCTCGTCGTGCGCCAGGTCCGCAAGGCCATCGCTGCCTCCTCTTCCGCCCAATCCCAGCCCGGGAGTCCCGCATGAGCATGAACCTCGTGACGCTGCTGTACCTGATCGCCAGCGTCTGCTTCATCCAGGCCTTGAAGGGCCTGTCCCACCCCACCACCTCGATCCGCGGCAATGTGTTCGGCATGACCGGCATGACGATCGCGGTGCTGACCACCGCCGCGCTGATCGCCAAGCTGGCCGGCTCGCCCCTGAGCCTGTCCTGGGTGCTGCTGGGCCTGCTGGTGGGCGGCAGCGCCGGCGCCATCATGGCCCAGCGGGTGGAGATGACCAAGATGCCCGAGCTGGTGGCCTTCATGCACAGCATGATCGGCCTGGCCGCGGTCTTCATCGCGGTGGCCGCCGTGGCCGAGCCCGGTGCCCTGCTGCACGGCCTGGCCAAGGGCGATCCCATCCCCACCGGCAACCGGCTGGAGCTGTTCCTGGGCGCGGCCATCGGCGCCATCACCTTCAGCGGCTCGGTCATCGCCTTCGGCAAGCTCTCGGGCAAGTCCAAGTTCCGCCTGTTCCAGGGCGCGCCGGTGCAGTTCAGCGGCCAGCACCTCTTGAACCTGGTGCTGGGCCTGGCCACCGTGGGCCTGGGCCTGGCCTTCATGGCCACCGAGAGCTGGAGCGCCTTCTTCGCCATGCTGGCCCTGGCCTTCGTGCTGGGCGTGCTGATCATCATCCCGATCGGCGGCGCCGACATGCCGGTGGTGGTCTCCATGCTCAACAGCTACTCGGGCTGGGCGGCCGCGGGCATCGGCTTCTCGCTGAACAACGCGATGCTGATCATCGCCGGCTCGCTGGTGGGCAGCTCGGGCGCCATCCTCAGCTACATCATGTGCAAGGCGATGAACCGCTCGTTCATCAACGTGATCCTGGGCGGCTTCGGCGGTGACACCGCCACGGCGGCCGCGGGCGACCAGGTGCAGCGCTCGGTCAAGAGCGGCAGCGCCGACGACGCGGCCTTCATCCTGGGCAATGCCGAGACGGTGGTCATCGTGCCGGGCTACGGCCTGGCGGTGGCCCGCGCCCAGCACGCGGTCAAGGAGCTGGCCGAGAAGCTCACCGAGAAGGGCATCACGGTCAAGTACGCCATCCACCCGGTGGCCGGCCGCATGCCCGGCCACATGAACGTGCTGCTGGCCGAGGCCGAGGTGCCCTACGACCAGGTCTTCGAGATGGAGGACATCAACGGCGAGTTCGGCCAGACCGACGTGGCCATCATCCTGGGCGCCAACGACGTGGTGAACCCGGCCGCGCTGCAGAAGGGCTCGCCCATCTACGGCATGCCCATCCTGGAGGCCTACAAGGCCAAGACCGTCATCGTGAACAAGCGCTCGATGGCCGCGGGCTATGCCGGCCTGGACAACGAGCTGTTCTACATGGACAAGACGATGATGGTCTTCGGCGACGCCAAGAAGGTGGTCGAGGAGATGGTCAAGGCCGTCGAGTGAAGGGGGCAGGCCTCCCTGCCCCTTGCTTCAGCCGACGTGCAGCAAGGGGGCTACTCCGGCCGCCCGTAGCCGATGCGGAACGGAATCGCCGACTGCTCGCAAAAGCGACTCCCTGGGTTGGTGAGAATAGAACTGATGAAGCTTCTTGATGACCTCTCCGAACGGAACCGGCTTGTTCTCAAAATTAGCCATTTCGGGATCGTCTGTGAAGTCAGCCTTCAGAGAACTCTTCACCCAACCTTTGACAGGAAGGGAGAATTGATCGTTGCCGCGCGCATCGATCACCCTCTCCAAAACAAAATCACCCATTTCCAATTGCCCACAAAGGCGAATCGCCATCTCCCGATAGACCTCAGCAGTCGGGTGCGACTTGATATAGTGCAATCTCTTCTTGAGCGCCCAATCAGCGTAGAAATCAGAAATCCGAATGTCTGTTCTAAATTTCTGCTCTCTATCGTGAAACTGCTGAACGTTGACGGCTAGCGCCAGCCCGAGGGCTTCTGCGGTTGACAGAGGCACTTCGTGGAAGACACGCTGCGTCTCTTTCACATCCATGCCTGAGAGATAGCAAGCAAGGATGACGGCGTCCTCCGTCGCACCGAATGGATAGTCCTTCCCCCACTCCGAAGACCTCGGAGCATGGGCAAAAAATAACGCATCAAAGTGCAGCGCCGGAAAAACGACCAAGCGCTTGCCTCTCTTCGTCGCGTGGTCTCTCAGAGACTCAATCTTCACCTCTTCTAGAGATGAATTCTGAATGGGTTGCGTGCAAATTACATCGGCCTGTTCTATTCTCTCAATGATCTTGCCAGCATCCGCAGCCTGGATCTTGTGAACTTCGACAGATCCGAGCCAATCCCACTTCGACTCGAAAGAGGGCGCCCCTGGCCTGATGAACCGACCAAAAAGTGCGGGCCCTTGGCAATTCGAGATAATCAACAGCTTCTGTTTTTTCATTCCCCCCCCTATACACGTAACCGTCTGATAGCATCATATTACAATGGTCCTCGCCATCGTCAGCGCCCTGCCCGACGAGCTGGCCGCGCTGCAGGCGCGGCTGGACGTCGACCACACCCAGACCCTGGCCGGCCGCACCCTGCACCGCGGCCGCCTGGCCGGCCACGACGCCATCCTGGTGCTGTGCGGCGTGGGCAAGGTGGCCGCGGCCACCACGACCGCGCTGCTGCTGGACCGCTTCGACGTGGGTGAGCTGCTGTTCACCGGCGTGGCCGGCGGCATCGGCCCGGGCGTGACGGTGGGCGACGTGGTGGTGGCCGACACCCTGCTGCAGCACGACATGGACGCCTCGCCGCTGTTCCCGCGCTGGGAGGTGCCGCTGACCGGCATCAGCCGCTTCGCCGCCGATGGCACGCTCTCGGGCCGGCTGGCCCGCGCGGCCGCGCAGGTGCTGCGCGAGGCCCCGCCGCCCGCGCTGCGCGAGTTCGGCGTGCAGGCGCCTCGGGTCCGCACCGGCCTGGTGATCAGCGGCGACCGCTTTGTCTCCTCGCGCGCCGAGGTGGACACGCTGCGGGCCGACCTGCCCGACGCCCTGGCCGTGGAGATGGAAGGCGCGGCGGTGGCCCAGGTCTGCCACGACTTCGGCCGGCCCTTCGCGGTGCTGCGCAGCATCTCCGACCGCGCCGACGACGCGGCGCACGTCGACTTCCCGCGCTTCCTGCGCCAGGTGGCGGCCCCGTATTCGCGCGACATCGTGCTGGCCGCCCTGCAGACCGGCTGAGCGCCGCGGACCGGAGACACCCCCCCGGGATTACCCGGATCGGACTTATTTTCGAACGATCGTTCGATTACGATCTGGGCCGCATCTATGGAGTCCCCGGGAATGGAACGAATCTGGTTGAAGCACTATCCGGAAGGCGTGCCCGCCGACATCGACGTGTCGGTCTATCCCTCGCTGGTCGCCCTGCTGGAGGAGAGCTTCCGCAAGCACGCCGCACTGCCGGCCTACCGCTTCATGGGCAAGAGCTTCAGCTATGCCCAGGTGGACGAGCTCTCACGCGCCTTCGCGGCCTATCTGCAGGCCAGCGGCCTGCAACCCGGTGACCGCGTGGCGGTGATGATGCCCAACGTGCCCCAGTACCCGGTGGTGGTGGCGGGCATCCTGCGCGCCGGCATGGTGGTGGTCAACGTCAACCCGCTCTACACCCCGCGCGAGCTGGAGCACCAGCTCAAGGACGCCGGCACCCGGTCCATCGTCATCATGGAGAACTTCGCCGCCACGCTGCAGGCGGCGCAGGCCCACGCCAAGGTGGTCGACCATGTGGTGCTGACCGCCATGGGCGACATGCTGGGCTGGATCAAGGGCGCGGTGGTCAACCACGTGGTGCGCCGGGTCAAGAAGATGGTGCCCGAGTTCCAGCTGGCCGACGCGGTGCGCTTCAACGACGCCGTCGCCCAGGGCCGTGGCGCCGTGTTCAAGCCGGTGAGCGTGCGCCCGGACGACATCGCGGTGCTGCAGTACACCGGCGGCACCACCGGCATCAGCAAGGGCGCGGTGCTGCTGCACCGCAACCTGGTGGCCAATGTGCTGCAGTCCGAGGCCTGGTACCGCCCGGCCATCGACCGCGTGGCCAACGAGGGCCAGGTGGTCACCATCTGCGCGCTGCCGCTCTATCACATCTTCGGCTTCAACACGAACATGATGCTGGGCCTGCGCATGGGCGGCTGCGGCATCCTGATCCCCAACCCGCGCGACCTGGCGGGCACGCTCAAGACGCTGTCCACCGAGCGCTTCCACAGCTTCCCGGCGGTCAACACGCTGTTCCACGCCCTGGCCCACCACCCCGACTTCGACAAGGTGGACTGGAGCCACCTGAAGATGTCGGTGGGCGGCGGCATGGCGGTGCAGCAGGCCACGGCCAAGCTGTGGCTGGAGAAGACCGGCTGCCCGATCTGCGAGGGCTATGGCCTGTCGGAGACCTCGCCGGTGGTGTCCTGCAACCCCACCACCTCGAGTGCCTACAGCGGCACCATCGGCCTGCCGGTGCCCAACACCGAACTGCGCCTGATCGACGACGAGGGCCACGAAGTGCCCGCGGGCCAGGCCGGCGAGATCGCGGTGCGCGGCCCGCAGGTGATGGCCGGCTACTGGCAGCGCCCGGACGAGACCGCCCGGGTGATGACCGCCGACGGCTTCTTCCGCACCGGCGACGTGGGCATGGTGGACGAACGCGGCTACTTCCGCATCGTCGACCGCAAGAAGGACATGATCCTGGTGTCCGGCTTCAATGTTTACCCTAACGAAGTCGAGGACGTGATCACCCAAATGCCGGGCATCATGGAGTGCGCCGCCGTCGGGGTGCCCGACGAGAAGGCCGGCGAGGTGGTGAAGGTCGTGATCGTGAAAAAGGACCCCGCAGTGACAGAAGCCGACGTGCGGCACTGGTGCGAAGCCAACCTGACCGGGTATAAGCGACCCAAGTTGGTGGAGTTCCGCAACGACCTGCCCAAGACGCCGGTGGGCAAGGTGCTGCGGCGCGAACTGCGCGACCGGCCGGCCACGCCGGCGCGCTGACCCCGAGCCCCCTCCGCGCGCACGCCGCGCGCCCTTGCCCGGCCGTCAGACAGCATGAGCAGTAAACGCTACGTCAAGACCGCCGCGGGCCACGCGGAGATCCAATCCCGGTCCCAGGCCCTGCCCCGCCCGGTGCGCAACCTGCTGCTGGTCATCAACGACAGCCAGCCGGGTGCCTTCTGGCTGCAGCAGATCCGGGGGCTGGTGGATGCCGACCTGGCCTCGCTGCTGGAGGCCGGCCTGATTGCCGAGGCGCAGGGCGCGGGCGCTGCCGCCCGCCCTGTGCGCAAGCCCGACGGATCATCGGCAGACAGCGCGGACACGGTGCCCAGCGAGTTCCGGCCCGAAGGCGACGAAACCGCCCAGCTGCAGCAGGATGTGCTGCAAGCCATTGGCGACGCGAGCTACAGCGCCCTCTACGACACCCTGACCGCCCAGGCCAAGGGCCAGCTGGGCCTGGTGAAGGGCTACCGTTTCGCGCTGGAGGTGGAGCGCGCTGCCGGCCCCACCGAACTGCAGACCCTGGCCCGGCGCTTCGCCCAGGGACTGCGGGACGACCACGGCATGGCCGCGGTGCGGCAGTTCCTGGACGCGCTGCGCGCCGCGGGCTGAAGCTCGGCGTCCCGGCCCGAGGCTGGCACACTCACGCCCATGCCCGTCCGAGTCCACCTGGAAGCGCCCCTGCACGAAGGCGCCGAGCTGACCCTGCCCCCCGAGCCCTCCCGCCACATCCAGGTGCTGCGCCTGCAGCCCGGCGACGGCCTGACCGTCTTCAACGGCCAGGGCGGCGAGTGGGAGGCCACCGTGACCCGCATGGGCCGTCAGGACGTGGACCTGCGCATCTGCGCCCATGTGCCAACCGCGCGTGAACTGGCCTGCCCGGTGACCATCGCCCTGGGCATGCCCGCCAACGAGCGCATGGATGCCCTGGTGGAGAAGGCCACCGAACTGGGCGCCGCCGCCATCCAGCCGCTGATGTGCGCCCGCTCGGTGCTCAAGCTCGCTGGCGACCGGGCCGAGAAGCGAAGGGCCCATTGGCAGGCCGTGGCCGTGGCGGCGGCCGAGCAAAGCGGCCGCACCCGGGTGCCCACCGTGGGCCCCATCCTGAGCTTCGAGCGCTGGCTGGGCGAGGCGGGCTCCGCCACCGGCCTGCGGCATGTGCTGAGCTTCGGCCCCGACGCGGCCGAACCGGCCACGCTGCTGCAGGCCCGGGGGCCGGTGCTGCTGCTGTCCGGCCCCGAAGGTGGCCTGGACCCGCGCGAGGAAGCCCTGGCCCGGCAGGCCGGCTTCAGCCCGCTGAGCCTGGGCCCGCGCGTGCTGCGGGCCGACACCGCGCCGCTGGCCGCCCTGAGCCTGCTGGCCCTGGCCGGCTGAGCGCCGTGGCGCGGGCTCCACGCCCGCCCCACCTTTTGCACAGCGCCCCGGCGGGCCATCACGGCGGACGTGACAAGGTCATCCGGGGCGGTCATGCTGCAGGCTTTCATCCCACCTGAAGGAGAACGCCATGGGACTGCTGGATGCGGTGAGCGGCCTGCTGAACGAATCGGCGGGCGGCGGCAACACCCCGGACCTGATGTCCATCGCCACCCAGCTGCTGGACAGCCAGGCCCCCGGCGGTGGTCTGGCCGGCCTGGTGCAGCACTTTGAGCAGGGCGGCCTGGGCGATGTGGTGGGTTCCTGGATCTCCAACGGCCAGAACCTGCCGATCAGCGCCGATCAGCTGCAGTCCGCGCTGGGCAGCCACCCGGCGCTGGCTGGCCTGCTGCAGCAGGCCCAAGGACCCCAGGGCCAGGCCCTGCTGGGCCAGCTGGCGCAGATGCTGCCGGAGCTGGTGAACAAGATGACGCCGCAAGGCCAGCTGCCCGCCACGGCCGCGGAATCGCCCGACCTGGGCAGCCTGCTGGGCGGCTTGAGCGGGCTGCTCAAGGGCTGACCCCCGGGGCTCAGGGCGCGGCGGCGTCTCCGGCCTTGCGGGCCGAGCCGGCCACCATGTCGAAGCGGAACAGCCGGCACTCGATCGGCCCGTTCCACATCGGCACGCGCCGGCTTTCCTTCAGCCGCATCAGGCTGGGCAGCTTGGCCTCGGGCGTGAGCACCCAGGCCGTCCAGCCGGCGTAGCCCTTCTTCCAGTGCGCGGCCAGGCGGGCGTAGAACTCGCCCGCGTCGGCCGCGCCTTCAAACTTCTCGCCCTGCGCGCCGGCCCGGCCGTGGCCCAGGTTGCCCTGGCCCTGGCCGGAGCCCTTGGGCGCGATGCGCTCGCCATAGGGCGGGTTCATCAGCAGCACGCCGTGGTCGGCCGGCGCGGGGCGCTGCAGCGCGTCGGCGGTCTTGAACTCGATGGCGTGCCTGACGCCGGCGCGCTCGGCATTGCGCGTGGCGAAGTCGGTCATGCGGAAGGACACGTCGCCCGCCCACACCGGCACCGCCGGCGCATGCACGGCGGCCTGGGCCGCGGCCTTCATCTCGCGCCAGGCGCCCAGCTGGTCCCGGAAGGGCAGCAGGCGCTCGAAGGCAAAGCGGCGCTGCAGGCCGGGCGCGATGCCGCAGGCGATCTGCGCGGCCTCAATGGCGATGGTGCCGGCGCCGCAGCAGGGGTCCAGCAGGCCGCCGTCCTCGGGCCGGCCGTGCCAGCCGATGGCCGCCAGCATGGACGCAGCCAGGGTCTCCTTCAGGGGCGCCTCGCCCTTGGCCTCGCGCCAGCCGCGCTTGAACAGGGCCTCGCCCGACAGGTCCACGCTCAAGCTGGCGTGGTCGGGCCCCAGGTGCAGCACCAGCGACAGGTCGGGGTGGTGGGTGTCCACGCTGGGCCGCTCGCCGCAGGCCTCGCGCATCTGGTCGCAGACGGCGTCCTTGATGCGCAAGGCCGCGAAGTTCAGGCTCTGCAGCGGCGAGCGCCAGGCACTGGCGTCCACCCGCAAGGTCTGCTGGGCCGTGATCCAGTCGTTCCAGCGCACCCGCCGCGCCAGGTCGTAGAGGTCGTGCTCACTGGCGTAGCCGCCCTCGGCCACCTGCCACAGCACGCGCTGGGCCAGCCGGCTGCCCAGGTTCAGGCGCATGGCCTCGGGCAGGCCACCCTCGACATAGACGCCGCCGCGGCCGGCCTCGACCCGGGTCTGCGGGCCCAGCAGGGCCTGGCATTCCTCGGCCAGCCAGGGCTCGGTGCCGGCAGCGCAGGGCATGAACAGGGTGCCCTGGCGGACGCTGGCGCCAGGACGAGGACCATCGGCCCGCACCACACGGCGCGGACCGGCTGCGCCGGGCGCCGGGGTGGGGGTCGAACTCATAGAGCCTTGCGGAGGTTGGCGGGCGCGATCTTGAGCGCTTCGCGGTACTTGGCCACGGTGCGGCGGGCCACCTGGATGCCCTGCTCTTCGAGCATGTCGGCGATCTGGCTGTCGGACAGCGGCTTCTTGATGTCTTCGGCGGCCACGAACTGCTTGATCAGCGCGCGCACCGCGGTGCTGGAGGCATTGCCGCCGGCATCGGTGTTGAGCGAGGAGCCGAAAAAGTACTTCAGCTCGAAGGTGCCCTGCGGCGTGGACATGTACTTGGCGGTGGTCACGCGCGAGATCGTGGATTCGTGCAGGCCCAGCTCGTCGGCGATCTCGCGCAGCACCAGCGGCTTCATCGCGATCTCGCCATGGGTGAAGAAGTTCTTCTGCCGCTCGACGATGGCCGCACTCACGCGCAGGATGGTGTCGAAGCGCTGCTGGATGTTGCGAATGAACCAGCGGGCTTCCTGCAGCCGGGCCGACAGGTTGCCGCCGCCGCGCTGGCCACGGATGGCCTGGGCGTAGAGGTCGGACACACGCAGCTTGGGCATCACGTCCGGGTTGAGCGTGGCCTTCCAGTTGCGGCCGGACTTCACCACGATCACGTCGGGCACCACGATCAGCTGCTCGGCCCGGGCGAAGGGCCGACCGGGCTTGGGCTCACAGGCCACGATCAGGGCCTGGGCGGCCTTGACCGTGGCCTCGTCGCAGCCGGTGGCGGCCGAGAGCTTCTTCAGGTCGCGCCGGGCCAGCAGCTCCAGGTGGGACGTCGCGATCTGCAGCGCACAAGCGCGCGCCGGGGTGTCAGCCCGTTGACGCAGCTGCAGCGTGAGGCATTCGGACAGGTTGGCCGCACCCACACCGGCCGGCTCCAGGCTCTGGAGCCATTTCAGGCCGCAGCGCAGTTCGTCTTGCAGGGCCTCGCGGGCCTCCGGGTCGGTGATCTCCAGCGAATCGGCGATGCGCTCGGCGATCTCCTCCAGCGAGCCGTCCAGGTAGCCGTCCTCGTCCAGCGATTCGATCAGGACCAGCACGGCCGCAGCGTCGCGGTCGGCCAGGCGCATGCCGCTGAGCTGGGTGCGCAGGTGGTCCTGCAGCGTGGGACCGCTGCCGGCGCGGTCCTGCGGCTCGAAGTCGTCGTCGCCCCCACTGGACGGCGCGGCGCTGGGCGTCTCGCGGATGCCGTCGAAGTCGTCGCCCTCGGTGCCGTTCTCCCAGTCGTCGCGCTCGGTGGTGCCAAAGTCCGAGGCCTCCATCCCAGCCGGCTCGTCCGAACCTTCGCCACTGCCACCACCGCTGTCTTCGTCAGACGCCGTCGAACTGCTGCTGCTCGCGCTGGCCCGGTCGGCCACGATCTGCTCCTCGAAGCTGCTGCGTTCCTCTTCCGGCTCGAGAAAGGGGTTCTGCTCGAGCATCTGCTCGACTTCCTGATGCAGCTCCAGCGTGGACAGCTGCAGCAGGCGGATGGATTGCTGCAACTGGGGCGTGAGCGCCAGGTGCTGGGACAGGCGGACCTGCAGGGTCGGCTTCATCGTCTCGGACTCACATTCGGAAGTGTTCGCCGAGGTAAACCCGGCGCACGTCCGGGTTCTCGATGATTTGCTGCGGGGTGCCTTCGGCCAGCACGTCGCCCTGGCTGATGATGTAGGCCCTGTCGCAGATGCCCAGGGTCTCGCGCACGTTGTGGTCGGTGATCAGCACGCCGATGCCGCGCGCCTTGAGGAAGCTGATGATGCGCTGGATCTCGATCACCGCGATCGGGTCCACGCCGGCAAAGGGCTCGTCCAGCAGGATGAAGCGTGGCTGGGTGGCCAGGGCGCGGGCGATCTCCACCCGGCGGCGCTCGCCACCCGACAGGGCGGGTGCCGGCGTGTCGCGCAAGCCGGTCAGGCTCAGGTCGCTGAGCAACTGATCGAGTTGGCGCTGGATGGCCTCGGCCTTGAGCGGCTTGCCGCGCTCGTCGGTCTGCAGCTCCAGCACGGCGCGGATGTTCTCGTCCACCGTGAGCTTGCGGAAGATCGAGGCTTCCTGCGGCAGATAGGACAGGCCCAGGCGCGAGCGCTGGTGGATGGGCATGCGCTCCACCGGCGTGCCGTCGATGGTGATCTGGCCGTCGTCGCAGCGCACCAGGCCCACGACCATGTAGAAGGTGGTGGTCTTGCCGGCCCCGTTGGGGCCCAGCAGACCGACCACCTCGCCGGCGGACACGGACAGGTGCACGCTCTTGACCACGGTGCGGGCACCGTAGGTCTTGCGCAGGCCACTGGCCTCCAGGCGGCTGTGCGCCGTCAGAACGGGACCGCTCACCGACCTGCCCCCGCCGCACTGGCCCCGCTGCTCGCTGCCGAGGCCGCCGCCGGCGCCGAGGCGCTGCGTGGCGTGAACACCAGGCGCACCTTGCCGGGCACCACGCCCGGTTTCACCGTGGGCGCCTCGCCGTCAAAGATGACCGTGTCGATCTTCTGGTCGTAGGTGATGATGGCGCCGCTGGCCTCGTCGGTCACCACGCCAGCGCGGCGCATGCGCAGCCAGGCGTTGCCCAGGAACTTCACCTTTTCGGTGGCCCCGTCGTATTCGATGCGGTCCGCCTGGGCTTCGATGTACTCGTTCTCGCGGTCGCGCTTCTGGCGGAAGGTGGCCTGCTGGCTGGGCCAGCTGAAGGCCACCGCGTTGTACACGCCGTCCTGGGGCTCACGCACCTCGACCCGGTCGGCCCGGATCAGCATGGTGCCCTGGGCGATGCTGACATTGCCGCTGACCACGGTGAGCTTGCGGGCCAGGTCCACCTGGGCGCTCTGCTTGCCATCGCTCTCCACCACCAGCGGCTGCTGGCGGTCGGCCTTCTCGGCATGCGCAACCGCGCCCACCATCAGAAGGATGGACAGGGCCAGAGCGGGGGAAGAGCGACGCAGCGGCATGGTTATCGGCATGAAAATTGCTGTCCATTCTACGATGCCCGCCCCGCACTGCGGCGGGCATCGTTCGACCCGAGCAAGCCGCAGGGGAACTCGCCGAAAGACTTGACCTGCCGCCCCGGATGGGGCTTGCAGACGGCGCTCCCGCGCTCAGCCCAGGCTCTTGCCGACCTGCGCGATGAGCATGTCGGCGGTGGCGTAGAGCCGGGGCTCGCTGCCGGTCATGGCCGCCGAGGTGGTGAACCGCCCCTGGATGCCCAGGGTGGGCACGCCGTCGATCTTGTAGCCCTGGGCCAGGGCCTTGGCCTGGCGCAGCTTGCCCTCGACGGTGAAGGACTTCATCGTCTGCACCACCTTCTGGCCGTCCAGGCCTTGGGCGATGAAGAAGGCGGCGACGTCGGCATCCTTGTCCAGGCGCTGGTGCTGCACATGCATGGCAGCGAACACCTTGGTGTGGAAGGCCTCGACCTTGCCCATCAGTTCCAGCGCGTAATAGATGCGGGCGTGGTAGCTGTGCATGGGGGTGAAGGTGGCCGCCACGCGCTCGAAATGGACAGTGGGCGGCAGGCGCTTGACCCAGGCTTCCAGCGAGGGCTCCAGCGCATTGCAGTGGGGGCAGCCGTACCAGAAGAACTCCACCACCTCGACCTTGCCGGTCGGCGCCATGGGCACCGGCGGCGACACGCGCTGGAAGTCCTTGCCTTCCACCGGCGCACCTTGCGCCAGGGCCGGGCCGCTCAGGGACACCAACCCGGCCAGGCCGGTCAGGTGCAGGGAAAAGTCACGCCGATTCATCGGGGAAGATCCTTGTAAAGGGGAAGGGTGCCGAGGGCCGCCGGTGACCGTGCTTCAGGGCTGGGCCTTGCTGCGCTCCACCCGCACCAGGGCCGAATCCATGCCCGCACCCTTGAGGCGGTCCTGCTGGCGTTCGGCTTCGTCCCGGTTGTCGAAGGGCCCCAGGCGGACCCGGTAGACATTGCGCCCGGCCTGCTCGCGCTCGGACACCTTGGCCACCAGCCCCTGCATGGCCAGACGCGCGCGCTGCTGCTCGGCATCGTTGGCGTTGGAATAGGCCCCGGCCTGGACGAAGTAGAGGAAGGGATCCGCGCCGGCGGCTGCGGGTTCCGCCGGCTTGTCGGCATGGGCCGACACCGGGGCTCCCGACAGGATGGCCGCCGGGTCGCGCTTGGACTTGGCTTCCACCGGGGCGGGCGCGGGTGACACGGCGGAGGCGGGCTTGGCCGCCGACGCCGGCTTGCCCACCACGGCCACCGGCACCGGCGAGGAGGCCCCGCCGACATAAGGCAGCGGCGCGCTGCCGGCCTCGGAAGCGGCCATGGCCGGACGGGGCGCCTGCTTGCCGGCCAGGCCGGCGTTGGGGTCCCAGGTCTTGAGCTTCTCGGTCTCCTGGGCCTCCTGCTCGGGGGTGCGGTGGCCGACCTTGTCCATGAAGGGCACCGGCACCTTGGCGATGTAGAGCGCCACCCCCAGGGCGATGGCCAGGCCCACCAGCAGGCCGACGATCATGCCCAGGACGAAACCACCCCGCTGTGCCTGCCGGCGGGCACCGCTGCCGAGCTTCATGCGTTCTCCTGTTGTTCCGCGCGAACCATGGATTCTGGGGCGCTCACGCCCAGCACCGCCAGCGCGTTGCGCAGCACGTGGCGCGTGGCCGACAGCAGGGCCAGGCGGGCTTGCGCCAGCGCCTTGTCCTCCACCAGGAAGCGCTCAGCCGCGTAGTAGCTGTGGAAGGCTGCGGCCAGGTCACGCACATAGAAGGCCACGTCGTGCGGCGCCAGCGAGGCCGCCGCCGAGCTGAGCATCTCGGGGTATTCGGACAGCTTGAGCATCAGCGCCAGCTCGGCCGGCGCGGTCAGCAGCGACAGATCGGCGCCCTCAGGCGACAGGCCCTGGGCTGCACCCTGGGCCAGCACCGAGCAGATGCGGGCATGGGCGTACTGCACGTAGAACACCGGGTTCTCGTCGTTCTGCTTGAGCGCCAGGTCGATGTCGAAGGTGAACTCGGTGTCGGCCTTGCGGCTGATCAGGAAGAAGCGCACCGCGTCCCGGCTGGTCCAGTCGATCAGGTCGCGCAGCGTGACGTAGCTGCCTGCGCGCTTGCTGATCTTGACCTCGGCGCCGTTGCGCATCACCCGCACCATGGTGTTGAGCACGTAGTCGGGGTAGCCCTGGGGGATGCCCAGGCCCACGCCCTGCAGGCCGGCACGCACCCGGGCGATGGTGCCGTGGTGGTCGGTGCCCTGGCAGTTGATGACCTTGGTGAAGCCGCGCTCCCACTTGGCGATGTGGTAGGCCACGTCCGGCACAAAGTAGGTGAAGGAGCCGTCGGTCTTGCGCATGACCCGGTCCTTGTCGTCCCCGTCGTCGGTGGAGCGCAGCCACAGCGCGCCATCCTTCTCGTAGGTCTTGCCCGCGGCGATCAGCGCGTTGACGGTCTTCTCGACCCGGCCGCTGGTGTAGAGGCTGGACTCGAGGTAGTAGTTGTCGAACTGCACGCTGAAGGCCTGCAGGTCCAGGTCCTGCTCGTGGCGCAGGTAGGCCACGGCGAACTGGCGGATGCCGTCCAGGTCGTCCGGATCCCCCGAGGCGGTGAACTCGCGGTCGTCGGCCTTGACTGTCTTCTTGGCCAGGAAATCAGCGGCGATGTCGGCAATGTAGTCGCCGTTGTAGGCACTTTCCGGCCAATCAGCGTCGCCGGGTTTGAGCCCCTTGATGCGGCACAGGGTGGAGTTGGCCAGCGTGGCGATCTGCACGCCCGCGTCGTTGTAGTAGAACTCGCGGGTGACGTCCCAGCCCTGGGTCTGGAACAGGTGGCACAGGCTGTCGCCCAGCGCGCCCTGGCGGGCATGGCCCACATGCAGCGGCCCGGTGGGGTTGGCCGAGACGAACTCCACCATCAGCTTCTGGCCATTGGCCGGCTGGCGACCGAAGGCGTCGGGCGCGGCCAGCACCTCGGCCACCACGGCCTGCTTGGCCGCCGGGGCCAGGCGCAGGTTGATGAAGCCGGGGCCGGCGATCTCGAGCGCGGACACCCAGCGCTCGAAGGCCGGCTGCGCCTTCAGGGCGGCCACCAGCTGCTCGGCCACGGCACGGGGGTTGGAACGCAGCGGCTTGGCCAGCTGCATCGCCACGGTGATGGCCAGGTCGCCATGGGCGGCCTGCTTGGGCGATTCGAATTGGGGGGTGAGGGCGGCGTCAGGGGCCAGCTGCGCGACCGCAGCGGCCAGCGCGCGCTGGAGCTCTGCCTTGGCTTGGATCATGGGCGGATTCTAAGGTTGCGCCTGCCGAAAAGCCGGACGCTGACCGCTCTGTTCCGGCGCTGGACCTGTCAGAGTGCTGGCACAGTGGGGACTCTTGAACGACCGTCCCGCCCGGGCGTGCGCCCATGTCCTCGACCGTCTCGCCCACCCACTCGAATCCGACCCGCTCCGGCCGCCACGAATCCACCGTGACGCTGGCGCTGCAGCCGGATCTGCCGGCGCACATCGGCAAGTACCGGGTGGCTTCGCGTCTGGGCACCGGGGCCACCAGCGAGGTCTTCCTGGCGCACGACCGCTTCAACGACCGGCCGGTGGCGATCAAGCGGGTGCAGGCCCGCCCCCATGCCACCGAGGTGGAAACGCGCTTTTCCAACCGCTTCTTCGCCGCCGAGGCTGCCCTGGTGGGCAAGCTCAACCACCCGAACGTGGTGCAGCTGCTCGACGCGGTGGAAGAACCCGATTCCCGCTACCTTGTGATGGAGTACGTGCCGGGCGTCACGCTGCGGCACTTCTGCAGCCCGGAGCGACTGCTGTCGCTGGAACAGGTGGTGGAAGTGGGCTTCAAGTGCGCGATGGCCCTGGGTTACATGTACCGCCAGGGCCTGGTGCACCGCGACGTGAAGCCGGCCAACATCCTGGTCACCACCGACGGCGACGACATCACCGACCTGAAGATCAGCGACTTCGGCAGCGTGCTGGACCTGGGCTCGGACCAGACCCAGATCCACCGCGTCGGCTCGCTGGCCTACATCTCGCCCGAACAGCTCGATGGTGCGTCCGTGGACTGCCGGGCCGACATCTATTCCCTGGCCGCGGTGCTCTACCACCTGGTGGCCGGCCGCCCGCCCTTCGAGGCGGACAACCAGGGCGCGCTGCTCAACATGATCTGGCACCGCGAGCCCGACACCCTGGTGGGCAGCCGCGAGGGCGTGACCGAGGCGCTGGACCAGGTCATCCGCCACGCCCTGGCCAAGAAGGCCGAGGACCGCCCCGCCGACTGGGAGCACTTCGCCAACCAGCTCTCCGCCCTGATCACGAACAACGAGGTGCCCCGCGGCCCGCTGCAGCGGGTGCTGGACTCGGAACGTTTCACCCTGTTGCGCAGCCTGGACTTCTTCACCGGCTTCGGCGACGTGGAGCTGTGGGAGGTGGTGCACCGGGCGCGCTGGCAGCGCTTTCCGCTGGGCCACCACATCTACAAGGTCGGGCAAGAGGGGCGGCGTTTCCACATCATCGCCCAGGGCGAGGTGGAGGTCTTCCGCGATGGGCAGAAGGTGGCCAGCTTTGGCGCGGGCACCTCGGTGGGCGAGCTGGCCTACCTGGCACCCAGCGCCGAGTTGCGCAAGCATTCGGCCGACGTGGTGGTGAGCGAGCCCTGCACCACGATCTCCTTCACGCCCGATGCGCTGGAGCAACTCAGCGAACGCACCCGCCACCGCTTCGACAGCGGCTTCATCCGGGTGCTGGTGCGCCGGCTGCACGAGGCCCATGAGGCCCTGCGGCACCCGCAGCGCATCCTCTGATCCCCCGGCGTCCCCAGGCCAGTTGAGGCCTCTCCCCCACAGGAGGGTCAACGGGATGGGACTGTCCGCGTTGAAATGGTCAGGACAGTGTCATACGCTTGCGGCACTGTCCCACCCACCATCTCAAAATGCAGAGGACTTCATGAAGCACTTCATCCTGGCTGCCGCCCTGGCCTCCGTCGCTGGTTTCGCCATGGCACAAACCGCCGCCGCTCCGGCTGCTTCCGCCCCCAAGGTCAAGACGGCCCAGCAGAGCAAGATGGGCGCCTGCAACGAGCAGGCCGGCGACAAGAAGGGCGCCGAGCGCAAGGCCTTCATGAAGAGCTGCCTGAGCGCCAAGGCGCCGGAGGCAGCGGCCTCGGGCTCGGCCAAGACGGCCCAGCAGGAGAAGATGAAGACCTGCAACGCCGACGCCAAGGCCAAGAACCTGGCCGGCGCCGAGCGCAAGGCCTTCATGAAGGAATGCCTGAGCGCGAAGTGAGCTGTTGACGGCGGCTTGCCGCCAGAACGACAAAGCCCGGCCGAAGCCGGGCTTTTTTCATCGCGTCCGGAGTGCGGAGCGCGGGCCGGTCTTCACTTCTTCTGCTGTTCCAGCAGCTTGGTGTAGTCGGCCGACACCTTCTCGACAAAGGCCACCGCCGCCTGCTGCTGTTCGGTCTGGAACTGCACCAGCTTCTCGAACTGGTCGGCCGCCATGGCGAAAGGGGCGCCCGCGGGCCGCATCGAGTTGAGCAGGGTCTGCTGGGATTTCAGCACCATGGCCCAGGCATCCTGCGCCTGTCGGGCGGCGGCGCGGGATTGCTCCCACAGCGTCTTGGCCATTTCCATCTGAACCTTGTCCATCATCGGCGTCTCCTTGCAGACCGGTGGCACATGCCGGCCCCAGGCTAGCAGGCCGGTCGGGTCGACCGCAAGGGGAAAGCGCAAAACAGCCGCGCTCAGCGCCTGCCCCAGTAGGCGGCGTCGCCGTAGCTGTGCTTGAGAAAGTCGATCCACAACCGCACCCGCAGCGCCAGGTGGCGGGCGCTGGGGAAGACGGCGTAGATGCCGTTGGGCGGCGCCGCGAAATCGTCCAGCACGCTGAGCAGCCGGCCGGCCGCCAGGTCGGCCTGCACCTCCCAGGTGCTGCGCCAGGCGATGCCCAGGCCCTGCAGGCACCACTCGTGCAGCACCTGACCGTCGCTGCAGTCCAGCCGGCCGCGCGGGCGCAGGTACTGCACCTCGCCGTCGATGCGGAAGGCCCAGCCGCGGGTCTGGCTGGCGTCGGAGCTCAGCGTCAGGCATTCGTGCCGCAGCAGTTCGGACGGATGCTGCGGCTGGCCGGCCCGGGCCAGGTAGGCGGGTGATGCCACGCACAGGCGGCGGTTGTCGGCAAGGCGCACGCTGACCAGGCGCGAGTCCGGCAGGTCACCCACCCGCACCGCACAGTCCACCGCCTCGTTGACGATGTCCACCACCCGGTCGGACAGGTTCAGCGACAGCGTCACGTCCGGGTGCTCGGCCAGGAAGGCCGGCACCAGCGGCGCCACATGGCGGCGGCCGAAGCCGGCCGGCGCGGTCAGACGCAAGTGACCACTCGCTTTCACGCCGCCTTCGGACACGCTGGCCTCGGCGTTGTTGAAGTCGGTGATCAGGCGCTGACAATCTTCCAGGAAGGCGCTGCCCTCGTGGGTGAGGGTGATGCGCCGGGTGGTGCGGGTCAGCAGCTTGACACCCAGCCGGGCCTCCAGCGCATCCATGCGCCGGCCGATGATGGCCGGCGCCACGCCCTCGGCCTGGGCGGCCGCGCTGAGCGAGCCGCGGGTGGCCACGGCCACGAAGGTTTCCATCTGCTTGAGGCGGTCCATGGGGTCAGCGCGAGGATTCGAACCTTTTTGTCACGAATCAATCGACTTTGCGGCTATCAATGTTCTGGCAAGTATCGAATAGATTGTCGACATGGAAAAGCGCCCCCAGCCCCGTGCCGTGCTCTTCGACGCCTACGGCACCCTGTTCGACGTGTACAGCGTCGGGCTGCTGGCCGAGCAGCTGTTCCCGGGCGCGGGCGAGCGCCTGGCCCAGCTCTGGCGTGACAAGCAGATCGAATACACCCGGCTGGTGTCGATGAGCGGCACCTACCAGCCCTTCTGGACCCTGACCCGCAGCGCCCTGCAGTTCAGCGCCGAGAAGCTGGGCCTGACCCTGGCGCCCGAGGCCGAGGACCGGCTGATGAACGAGTACCGGCACCTGTCGGCCTTCCCGGAGAACCGCGAGGTGCTGCAGGCGCTGAAGGCGCGCGGCGTGCGCGCCGGCATCCTGTCCAACGGCGACCCCGAGATGCTGGCCATCGCGGTGCGCAGCGCCGGCTTCGGCGGCCTGCTGGACCCGGTGCTGAGCGTGCATGAGACCCGCCGCTTCAAGACCGACCCGACCGCCTACCAGGTGGGCCCGGACGCGCTGCAACTGCCCGCCCGCGAGATCCTCTTCGTCTCCAGCAACGGCTGGGACGCCATCGGCGCCACCTGGTCCGGCTTCACCACGCTGTGGGTGAACCGCGCCGGCGGCCCGCTGGAGCGGCTGGGCACCGAACCCACGCGCATCGGCCACAGCCTGCGCGACGTGCTGGACTTCTTTCCCGCGGCCTGAGGCCGCACCCCGTTTTCCTTCCCTTTCTTCTCTGACCGACCCGAGGTGACGATATGAACGCACGCACCACCATCCACGGCCTGCAGGTGGCCAACGAACTCTTCCGCTTCGTCGAGGACGAGGTGCTGCCGGGCACCGGCGTGGACGCCGCCGCCTTCTGGGCCGGCTTCGACAAGATCGTCGCCGACCTGGCGCCCAAGAATGCCGCCCTGCTGGCCGAGCGTGACCGCATCCAGGCCGAGATGGACGCCTGGCACCGCGCCCACCCGGGCCCCATCGCCGACATGCCGGCCTACCGCGGCTTCCTGGAGAAGATCGGCTACATCGTGCCCGAGCCGGCCTGCGTGAGCGCCACCACCACGAACGTGGACGCCGAGCTGGCCGTGCAGGCCGGCCCGCAGCTGGTGGTGCCCATCCTGAACGCCCGCTACGCCCTGAACGCCGCCAACGCGCGCTGGGGCAGCCTGTACGACGCGCTGTACGGCACCGACGCCATCCCCGAGGCCGACGGCGCCGAGAAGGGCCGCGGCTACAACCCGGTGCGTGGCGCCAAGGTCATCGCCTTCGCCCGCCAGGTGCTGGACCAGGCCGCGCCGCTGGTCAGCGCCAGCCATGTGGACGCCGCCGGCTACGCCATCGAGGCCGGCCAGCTGGTGGTCAAGCTGAAGAACGGCACCCACACCGGCCTGACCAACCCGGCCCAGCTGGTGGGCTACCAGGGCGAGGCCGCCGCGCCCAAGAGCGTGCTGCTGGCCCACCACGGCCTGCACCTGGACATCCAGATCGACCGCAGCACCCCGATCGGCCAGAGCGATGCCGCCGGCGTGAGCGACATCATCATGGAAGCCGCCCTGTCCACCATCCTGGACCTGGAAGACTCCGTGGCCGCGGTGGATGCCGAGGACAAGGTGCTGGCCTACCGCAACTGGCTGGGCATCCAGCTGGGCACGCTGACCGAGGAAGTGAGCAAGGGCGGCAGCACCTTCACCCGCCGCCTGAACGCCGACCGCGTCTACACCGCCCCGAGCGGCCAGGGCACTGTCGCCCTGCACGGCCGCAGCCTGATGTTCGTGCGCAATGTCGGCCACCTGATGACCAACCCGGCCATCCTGTGGGGCGCCGACGGCCGCGAGATCCCCGAGGGCATCCTGGACGCGGTGATCACCACCGCCATCGCGATGCACGACCTGCAGCGCCATGGGCAGAACGGCATCACCAATTCCCGCGCGGGCTCGGTCTACATCGTCAAGCCCAAGATGCACGGCCCAACCGAAGTGGCCTTTGCCAACGAGCTGTTCGGCCGCGTCGAGCAGCTGCTGGGCCTGCCGGCCAGCACCGTCAAGCTGGGCATCATGGACGAGGAGCGCCGCACCTCGGTCAACCTGAAGGCCTGCATCGCCGCGGCCGCCAGCCGCGTGGCCTTCATCAACACCGGCTTCCTGGACCGCACCGGCGACGAGATGCACACCGCCATGCTGGCCGGCCCGGTGATGCGCAAGGGCGACATCAAGGGCAGCGCCTGGATCGCCGCCTACGAGCGTCGCAACGTGCTGATCGGCCTGCAGTGCGGCCTGCGCGGCCGCGCCCAGATCGGCAAGGGCATGTGGGCCATGCCCGACCTGATGGCCGAGATGCTCAAGCAGAAGATCGGCCACCCCAAGGCCGGCGCCAACACCGCCTGGGTGCCCAGCCCCACCGCCGCCACCCTGCACGCGCTGCACTACCACCAGGTCAGCGTGGCCGAGGTGCAGCAGACGCTGGAAGCCGAGGCCGCCAGCATGGCCACCAGCGGCCTGCACGAGAAGCTGCTCAACGATCTGCTGACCATCCCCGTGGTGGCCAAAGCAACCTGGAGCGCGACCGAGCGCCAACAGGAGATCGACAACAACATCCAGGGCATCCTGGGCTACGTGGTGCGCTGGATCGACCAGGGCGTGGGCTGCTCCAAGGTGCCCGACATCAACGACATCGGCCTGATGGAAGACCGCGCCACGCTGCGCATCTCCAGCCAGCACGTGGCCAACTGGCTGCACCACGGCGTGGTGAGCGAGGCCCAGGTGCGCGAGACCTTCGAGCGCATGGCCGCCAAGGTGGACCAGCAGAACGCCGGTGACCCGCTGTACCTGCCGATGGCCGGCCACGCCGAGACCAGCTACGCCTACCGCGCGGCGCTGGACCTGGTCTTCAAGGGCCTGGCCCAGCCCAGCGGCTACACCGAGCCGCTGCTGCACGCCTGGCGCCTGAAGGTCAAGGCCGCCCGCCGCGCCTGAGCCCGCTGCGTTGCCTGACACAGGGCCACCCCACGGGGTGGCCCTTTTTCATGGGCGGACCTCAGTGCCCGAACGCGTCCCTGCCGGTCTTGAGGATCAGCAGACTGACCACCACGATGAACACGCCGCGCACGAAGCCGGCGCCGTGGCGCAGCGCCAAGCGGGTGCCCAGCAGGCTGCCGGCCACATTGGCCACGGCCAGCATCGCCGCCACCTGCCACCAGAGGTGACCCTTGGCGATGAACAGCGCCAGCGCGGCCGCATTGGTGGCAGTGTTGAGCAGCTTGGCCGCGGCCGAGGCGTTGAGGAAGTCGTAGCCCAGCACGCGCACGAACAGGAACACGAAGAAGCTGCCGGTCCCTGGGCCGAAGAAGCCGTCGTAGAAGCCGATGCCCAGGCCGATCAGGCCGGCGGCGGTGGCCTCCGCCCGGCCGGCCAGACGCGGGGCGTGGACCCGACCGAGGTCCTTGCGCAGCAGGGTGTAGAGCAGGATGGCCGCCAGCACGAAGGGCAGGGCACGGCGCAGGCTGTCGGCATGCACCTGGGTCAGTGTCCAGGCGCCCACGAAGCTGCCCAGCAGGGCCGCGCCCACCGCCGGCCCCAGCGCCGCCCAGCGCAGCTGCACCCGGCGCGCGAACTGGCCGGCCGCCCAGGCCGTGCCCCAGATGGCACCGCCCTTGTTGGTGCCCATCAGCGTGGCCGGCGGGGCCGCGGGATAGGTGGCGAACAAGGCCGGCACCAGGATCAGGCCGCCGCCACCCACGATGGCATCCACACACCCGGCCAGCCCGGAGGCCGCCGCCACCAGCAGCAAATCCCACATCGTCAGAGGTGCGCAAGCGCGAAACAGAGGCGCTTTGCACGCCGGAAATGAACAAGGGCGCCAGCGGTGGCTGGCGCCCTTGATTGTCACATTGTGACGATCCGGTCAGGTCCCGGTTGTCGGTCCCGCCGGATGGGCTGGCTTGAGTTCTGAGTCTCAGCCCAACGGTTTTTGTCTCCTCGGCCCCCTACAGCAGCGCACCACACAGGGGCTTATCGCTGAGAGTGGACGCACTTTAATGGCGCGGGGGCTTGAGGCACATCAGGGCTAACCCCGGTCCTGGCGAATCCAGCCAGCCGCCCGCTCGGCGATCATCAGCGTGGGCGAGTTGGTGTTGCCGCTGGTGATGGAGGGCATCACGCTGGCGTCAGCCACCCGCAGGCCCCGCAGGCCACGCACGCGCAGGCGGCTGTCCACCACCGCCATCGGATCGTCCGACCGCCCCATCTTGCAGGTGCCCACCGGATGGAAGATGGTGGTGCCAATGTCCCCGGCCAGGCGGGCCAGGTCCTCGTCGCTCTGGTACTGGACGCCGGGCTTGACCTCCCGCGGCCGGTAGGGCGCCAGCGACGGCATGGCGGCGATGCGGCGGGTCAGGCGCAGCGAGTCCGCGGCGACCTGACGGTCCTCCTCGGTGCTGAGGTAGTTGGCCAGGATGGACGGCGCGGCCTCCGGATCGGCCGAGGTGATCCGGATGCGGCCGCGGGAGCTCGGGTTGAGGTTGCAGACGCTGGCCGTGAAGGCATTGAAGCTGTGCAGGGGCTCGCCGAAGGCCTCCAGCGACAGCGGCTGCACGTGGTACTGCACATTGGGCCAGGCGTAACGTTCCGACGAGCGGGTGAAGGCCCCCAGCTGTGACGGCGCCATGCTCATCGGCCCGCGTCGGCGCAGCGCATAGTCCAGGCCGATTCGGGCCTTGCCCCACCAGGTCTGGGCCAGCGTGTTGAGCGTGGGCACCCCGTCCACCTGGAAGACCGCGCGGATCTGCAGATGGTCCTGCAGGTTCCCACCCACGCCGGGCAGCTCATGCACCGGGGTGATGCCCAGGCCGTGCAGGAAGGCACCATCGCCCACCCCGGAGCGCTGCAGGATGGACGGCGTGCCGACCGCGCCGGCAGCCATCACCACCTCCTGGCGGGCCCGCGCCACCAGCGGCGCACCGCCGCCCAGCGGCAGAACCTCCACCCCGGTGACGCGCGACGCACCGTCGGCATCGGTGTCGATCAGCAGGCGGCTGACGGTGGCACCGGTCCACACATGCAGATTGTCACGGTGGTCGCGCAACAGCGCTGGGCGCAGAAAGGCCTTGGCCGCGTTCCAGCGCCAGCCATTGCGCTGGTTGACCTCGAAATAGCCCACACCCTCGTTGTTGCCCCGGTTGAAGTCCTCGGTGGCCGGGATGCCGGCCTCCTGGGCTGCGGCAGCAAAAGCGTCCAGGATCTTCCAGGACAGGCGCTGGCGCTCGACCCGCCACTCGCCACCAGCGCGCCCGCCCTTGGGATCAAGGCCCGGCGCGGCGTGGTGTTCGCTGGCGCCACGCCAATGGTCCTCGTGGGCCAGGAAGGCGGGCAGGCACTCGTCCCAGCGCCAGGCCGCATCGCCCACCTGTTCGGCCCAACGGTCGTAGTCGCGTGACTGGCCACGCATGTAGATCATGCCGTTGATGCTGGAGCAGCCGCCCAGCACCTTGCCGCGCGGGTAGCGCAGGCGCCGGCCATTGAGGCCCGGGTCGGAATCGGTCTGGTAGAGCCAGTCGGTGCGCGGGTTGCCGATGCAGTACAGGTAGCCCACCGGGATGTGGATCCAGAGGTAGTCGTCCTTGCCGCCCGCCTCGATCAGCAGCACACGGCAGGCGGGATCGGCCGACAGCCGGTTGGCCAGCAGGCAGCCCGCGGTGCCAGCACCGACGATGACCACATCGAAGTCCTGGACGGCGCCCGGCATGCGGGCCGTGGAAGCGGTGTTTGATTTCAATTTGGCTTGTCTCCTGATGAAGCACTCTAGGCAAAGTAGCCGGGACTGAGCACACTTCTGCCCCAGCTCTCATTTCAAGATTCCTGAAATCGCATGCGTGCCGATCTGCGCCAGCTCCAGGCCCTGGTGGCCATTGCCGACCATGGCACCTTGGGCCGTGCCGCCGATGCGCTGCACTGCAGCCCCTCGGCCCTGTCCATGCAGCTCTCCGCCCTGGAGGCCCGCATCGGCCAGGTGCTGACCGAGCGCACCGGCCGCGGGCTGCGCCTGAGCGCCGAGGGCGAGCGCCTGCTGCCGGCGGCGCGCGACACGGTGCATGCCGCCGAGCGCTTTGCCCAGCTGGCCCGCGCGGCCCCGGTGGACGGCCAGCCGGCGCCGGCCGTGCCGGTGGTGGTGGGCACCATCCTGGACCCGCCGGCCATTCGGCTGGGCGAGTTCCTGCGCGCGGTGCGCGAACGGGGGCCGCAGCTGCACCCGGAACTGCGCCACGGCATCTCGGGCAGCGTGCTGCGGGAGGTGCAGGACGGCCGGGTGGACCTGGGCTTCTTCCTGGGCGAGGCCGAGGGCCCGGGCTGGCGGGTGCAGACCCTGGCCCCGGTGCGCTACGTGGTGGTGGCGCCGCGGGGCTGGCAGGGCCGACTGGAGGGACGGCGCTGGGAGGACCTGGCGGCCCTGCCGTGGATCGACACACCCAAGGAATCGGTGCACCACGCCCTGCTGCGGCCCATCTTCGGCGGGCGGCCTCGCAGCACCGTGGCCCGGGTGGACCAGGAGGCCTCCATGCTGGACCTGGTGCGGGCCGGCTTCGGCCTGAGCCTGGCGCGGGAAGCGGTGGCGCTGCGCGAGGCCCATGTGGGCGGACTGGCCGTGTCCCGCGAGCACCGACTGGACACCACGCTGTCGCTGGGCGCCCTGGAGAGTCAGGACGATCCGGCCCGGGCGGAGGCCCTGGACACCCTGTTCGAGGCCGCCGCCGCCGTCTGGCGCAGCGGCCCCTGAGCGGTCGCTCAACGGGCGTGCGACGTCAGCACCGGAAACAGCACGCCCAATCCGTCGGCCAGCAGCTCCACCGCCATCGCCGCCAGGATCAAACCCATCAGCCGCACCATCACGTTGATGCCGGTCTGGCCCAGCACCCGGGCGATGCGGCCCGCGGCCGAGAAGGCCAGGAAAGTGGCCGCGCCGATCACCACGCCGTAGCCCACCAGCACCGCGTGTTCCCAGAAGGTCCGCGTCTTCTCGGCGTAGATCACCATGGTCGAGATGGTGGCCGGACCGGTCAGCAACGGAATGCCCAGCGGCACCACCGCCACCGAGGCCCCGGATTCCGCCTTGGCCCGCCCCTGGTCCGCATCCCCTGGGCGGCTCTCACCGGGCCGGGCGTTGAGCATGTTCAGTGAAGACACCAGCAGCAACATGCCGCCGCCCACCTGGAAGGAGGCCACCGAGATACCGAAGAAGGCGATGATCTTCAGGCCGGCGATGCCGCTGATGGCGATGACCGCAAAGGCAGTCAGCGAGCTGACCCGGATCGTGCGTCGCCGCTCCTGAGGCGTCAGCCCCTGGGTGAAGTGAATGAAGAACGGCACCGCCCCGATCGGGTTGACGATCGCCAGCAGCGCAATCAGGGGCTTGATCAGGTCCATGCCGCCGATTCTGGCGGCAACTGTGGGTTTTTCGCAGCGTGAACCTCTCGGCGACGGGGCGCAAACACCGAATTCCATCCACCGCCCCGGGCCATCGGAGCATCAAAACAACAGATTGCAGTTGACCCCTTTACTCTTCCGAATCTTTTGTGTTCATAATGCCTCGCAACCCGTTGTCAAACGGGTGATGAATGCTGTGTCTGGACGCGGCACCTTCGCTTGATGGTTCACGCTGGGTTGAAGCTCCACATGGTCTTTTGGTGATTGAAAGGAGCTTCCCCCATGGGAAACAAACTTTACGTCGGCAACCTCGCCTACAGCGTGCGCGACGACTCCCTGCAACAAGCGTTCTCCGAGTTCGGCACCGTCACCTCTGCCAAGGTGATGATGGACCGTGAAACCGGTCGTTCCAAGGGCTTCGGCTTTGTGGAAATGGGCTCGGACGCCGAAGCCCAGGCCGCAATCAACGGCATGAACGGCCAGCCCCTGGAAGGCCGCAACATCGTGGTCAACGAGGCCCGTCCCCGCGAAGAGCGTCCGGGCGGCTTCGGCGGCGGCGGTAGCCGCGGCGGCTTCGGCGGTGGCGGCGGCGGTGGCCGCAGCCCCTACGGCGGTGGTGGCAGCGGCGGCGGCTACGGTGGTGGCGGCGGCGGCGGTGGCCGCAGCCCCTACGGCGGCGGTGGCCGCAGTGGTGGCGGTGGCCGCGGCGGCTACTGATCCCCTGGCAGCCTCGCGCTGCCCCTGAACAATGCCCCGGTCTTCCGGGGCATTGTTCTTTCCGGGCCGAAATCGATGCCCCGAAGGCTTCCGGGGGATCTCAGCGCTGCGCGGCGCTGGCGGCACGCGGCATCAGCACGGCGCGGGTGTGGCCTCTCAGGGTGACCAGCCCGCTGGCCTGGTCGTAGCTGAAGGCATCGGCGACCACTTCGGTGTTGCCCTGTCGGACCGACACGGGTTTGTCCGAGGACACCCGCCGGAGCCTGGGCTCCGCAGTCAACTCCTCGCCCAGCATGGTCACCGTTTCGCCCGAGGTGCTGGTGCTGATCACATGGGCCGCGCCCATCAGCTGCACCTTGCTGCCGTCGCCCGCGGCCAGCGCCTCGCGCGCCGTGGCCCGCGTCACCCGGCCATCGGGGTGATAGAACAGGGCGTGGACGGTGTCGATCTCGATCTCGTCGGTGTCGGGGTAATGGCGCGAATGCTCGCCCTCGATCCGGGTGGTCGGCCGGCCTTGCGCGTCGTAGCGCTCCAGCGTGAAGTGCTCCACCTGGTAATCAGGCACGTGGCGCACGCCGGCTTGGGGACGCGTTGTCTCAGGCTGAGGGGCGTTCTTCACCAGCCACCAGGTCCCGGCGGCCAGCACGGCCATGGTGAACAGGGGCAGGGCCGTCCCGGCCAGACTGCCCAGACGGGCGCGCCAGGCCAGACGGGGCCGGCAGGGTGCGCCAGGGTCCTTGCCCAGGCTGACCGGCACCTCCGGCAGATCGGGCAGGTGAAGTTCGCCGCTCATCGGCTGCCCACCTGGCCCAGGAGCAGACCCAGCCCGCTCATCTCAGCGGCCGTCCAGCGTCTGCAGGTGGCCGTGGAACAGCGCACCGTAGCGGCCCGCGGCCATCAGCAGCAGGTCGCAGAACTCGCGCGCAGCCCCCTGACCGCCCGGGACCGCCGTGACATGGTGCGCCACCGCCTTCACCTCGGCATGGGCATTGGCCGGCGCGCAGGCAAAGGCCGCACGGGCCAGCAGCGGCAGGTCCGGCCAATCGTCGCCGATGGCCGCCACCTCGGACCAGTCCGCCCCCAGCGAGGCCAGCAGCGGCGTGGCCGCGGCCAGCTTGTCCTTCACGCCATACAGGGCGTGGCGCAGGCCCAGATCGGCCACGCGACGGCGCACCGCCGCCGAATCCCGGCCGGTGATGATCACCGGCTCGATGCCCGCCTGCGCCAGCAGCTTCAGGCCGTGGCCATCCAGGGTGGAGAAGGCCTTGAAGACCTCGCCCTGCTCGCCGATGAAGACGCTGCCATCGGTCAGCACCCCGTCCACATCGAACAACGCAACCTTGACGCCCAGGCCCGCGCCCTGGGCACGCACCAGCAGTTCGGGGGGAAAGCGCAGGGCAGGTTCGGTCATCTCAGATCACCTTGGCGCGCATCAGGTCGTTGCTGTTGAGCGCGCCGATCAGGCGGCCATCGTCCTCCACCACCAGCACGCTGGTGATGCGGTGGCGCTCCATCAGCTCGGCCGCGTCCACGGCCAGCGCATCGGCCCGGATCAGCTTGGGCGAGGGGTGCATCAGGTCCCGGGCCAGCAAGGCACGCAGGTCTTCCCCGGCCTCGATGCGCCGGCGCAGGTCGCCGTCGGTGAAGATGCCCAGCACCCGGTCGCCCTCGACCACGGCGGTGGCGCCCAGGCCGGTGCGCGACATCTCGCGCATGGTCTCGCCAAAGCTGGCCTCGGGGCCGACGCGCGGCACCTGGTCGCCGCTGCGCATCAGGTCGCGCACATGCATCAGCAGCTTGCGGCCCAGGGCGCCGCCCGGATGGGAGGCCGCGAAATCCTCTTCGCGGAAACCCCGCGCATCCAGCAGAGCCACGGCCAGCGCGTCCCCCAGTGCGATCTGCACCGTGGTGCTGGCGGTGGGCGCCAGGTTGAGCGGGCAGGCCTCCTGGCTCACTGAAGAATCGAGCACGATGTCGGCGTGGCGGGCCAGCGTCGAGTCCGGCTTGCCGGTCATGGCCACCAGACGCACACCCAGACGGCGCAGGGCCGGCAGGATGGCGTTGATCTCGCCGCTCTCGCCCGAGTTGGACAAGGCAATCACGGTGTCGCCCGGCATCACCATGCCCAGATCCCCATGCGAGGCCTCGCCCGGGTGGACGAAGAAGGCGGGCGTGCCGGTGGATGCCAGGGTGGCCGCGATCTTGCGGCCCACATGGCCGCTCTTGCCCATGCCCATCACCACCACGCGGTGGCTGGTGTCCAGCATGGCCTGCACCGCCTGCACAAGGGCCTCGCCCAACCGGTCGCGCATGGCCAGCAAGGCCTGCGCCTCGACGGTGACGGCATCGCGTGCCAGTTGCAGGGCGCGCTCGGGTTCGAAGGAAGTGTGTGCGTTCAAGGAGCGGGTCTGATTCAGAATGGGGCAGCGCATTTTAGGCGCCCCACCCGGCGGCCGCTTGGCCGGCCTCCTGTCCCGACACCGCCCATGGCCACCACGCTCGAAGTCGTCCTGCTGTACCTGATCGCCGCCGTGCTGGGCGTGGTGGGCTGCCGCCTGCTCAAGCTCCCACCCATGCTGGGCTATCTGGCCGTGGGGGTGGTGATTGGCCCGAACGCGCTGGCCTTCGCCAAGGACTCTGCTGCCATGGCCAATCTGGCCGAGTTCGGGGTGGTGTTCCTGATGTTCGCGATCGGGCTGGAATTCAACCTGCCCAAGCTCAAGAGCATGCGCACCCTGGTGTTCGGCCTGGGCCTGACCCAGGTGGTGCTGACGGTGCTGGGCTCGGTCGCCGGCAACGTCCTGCTCACCACCGTGTCGGGCTGGCTGGGCGTGCGCTGGGATCTGGGCTGGGAGGGTGCCTTCGTGCTGGGTGCGGCCATGGCCATGTCCTCCACCGCCATCGTGGTCAAGCTGATGGCCGAGCGGCTGGAGCTGGAAAGCGAGCACGGTCGCCGAGTGATGGGCGTGCTGCTGTTCCAGGATCTGGCGGTGGTGCCGCTGCTGGTGCTGATCCCGGCCCTGGGCAGCGGCGGCGAGGGTCTGGCCACGGCGCTGGGCAGCGCCCTGCTCAAGGCAGTGCTGCTGCTAGCGCTGCTGCTGGTGGGGGGGCAGCGCGTCATGCGCTGGTGGCTGACCCTGGTGGCCCGGCGCAAGAGCGAAGAGCTGTTCATGCTCAACCTGCTGCTGGTGACCCTGGGCCTGGCCTGGCTGACCGAACACTTCGGGCTCTCGCTGGCCCTGGGCGCCTTCGTGGCCGGCATGCTGGTGGCCGAAACCGAATACAAGCACCAGGTGGAAGCCGACATCCGGCCCTTCCACGACGTGCTGCTGGGCCTGTTCTTCATCACCATCGGCATGAAGCTGGACTGGCACCCGGTCTGGGACCACTGGGGGCTGGTGCTGACGCTCACCACCCTGCCGGTGCTGACCAAGGCCGCCCTGGTCGCGGCGCTGGCCCGCGGCTTCCGAGCCACCCCCGGCGTGGCCCTGCGCACCGGCCTGTACCTGGCTCAGGCCGGCGAGTTCGGCTTCGTGCTGCTGACCCTGGGGGGCGAGCACGGCCTGATCGACCCGCGCTGGCAGAGCCCGGTGCTGGCCTCCATGGTGCTGTCGATGCTGGCCACGCCCTTTGTCATCCTGCACAGCGACCGCATCGTGCTGCGGCTGGCCAGCAGCGACTGGCTGATGCAGTCGGTGCAGCTGACCGCCATCGCCAAGAAGGCCATCCGCAACGAGGCCCACGTCATCATCTGCGGCTACGGACGCAGCGGGCAGAACCTGGCCCGGCTGCTGGAGCAGGAACACATCCCCTACATGGCGCTGGACCTGGACCCGGACCGGGTGCGTCAGGCGGCGGCCGCGGGCCAGAGCGTGGTCTTCGGCGACGCGGCGCGGCTGACCAGCCTGGTGGCCGCCGGCCTCTCGCGCGCCAGCGCGGTGGTCATCAGCTATCACGACACCCCCTCGGCCCTGAAGGTGCTGCACCTGGTCCAGCAGCATGCCGCCCAGGTGCCGGTGGTGGTGCGCACGCTGGACGACAGCGACCTGGAGAAGCTGCGCGCAGCCGGCGCCACCGAGGTGGTGCCCGAAGCCTTGGAAGGCTCACTGATGCTGGCGTCCCAGGCCCTGGCCCTGGTGGGCGTGCCGCTGCGCCGGGTGATCCGCCTGGTGCAGGACGCCCGCTACGAACGCTACGGCCTGCTGCGCGACTACTTCCATGGTGCCGACGACGACACCGCCAGCGAGGCCCAGCAGCCCCGGCTGCGCACCATCAGCCTGCCGCCCGGGGCGGTCAGCGTGGGGCGCACCCTGGGTCTGCTCGCCCTGGACGGACTGGGGGTGCATGTGGTGTCGGTGCGAGGCGCCGACGGCCATGTGCGCGCCGGCGAGGACGACTTCATGCTCAGCGCCGGGGACACGTTGGTGCTCTCCGGGCGCCCGGAAGCCCTGGCCCTGGCGGAAGCCCGGCTGCTGACCGGTTGAGCCACATGCCCCCCGACGGTTGACGCCGGCCCGGCGCTTGGCGGCACAATGCCGGCCCGCCCAGGCCTCGCGCGCCGCTGTGTGCGCACCGAACACCATGTCCCTGCCCCGCCCCGACCCCCTGCTGGATCGCCCCACCGAGCTGATCCGCAGCACCATCCGCACCGTGCCCGATTGGCCCGAGCCGGGGGTGCAGTTCCGCGACATCACGCCGCTGCTGCAGAACCCGCGTGTCTTCCGGGTGCTGATCGACCAGTTCGTGCACCGTTATTTCGACGTCAAGCCCGATGTGATCGCCGGCCTGGACGCGCGCGGCTTCATCATCGGCTCGGTGCTGGCCTATGAGTTGGGCATCGGCTTCGTGCCCATCCGCAAGAAGGGCAAGCTGCCCTTCACCACGGTGGAGGAAACCTACGAGCTGGAGTACGGCAGCGCCACGGTGGAGCTGCACACCGACGCGGTGAAGGCCGGCGACCGCGTGGTGCTGGTGGACGACCTGATCGCCACCGGCGGCACGATGATGGCCGGCAAGCGCCTGCTGGAGAAACTGGGCGCCACCGTGCTGGAAGGCGCAGCCATCGTCGACCTGCCCGAACTGGGCGGCTCCGACCGCCTGCGCGAAGCCGGCCTGCCGCTGTTCACGCTGGTGGACTTTTCAGGCCACTGAGGGCCTGATGAGGGAGGGTGCCGTGGTCAGACGATGGGCTGACCGCGCTCCAGGTTGGCGCGCATGCGCTCGGCCATCACCGCGCCGATGGCGCGCAGCAACTCGATGCCCAGATCGGGCACCCGAACCAGCAGCTCCTCGAACCGGGGGCGGGTGAGCACCCACACCACGGCGGGCGACATGGCTTCGACCTGGGCCATGCGCGGGGTGTCGCCGAACATGCTGGGTTCGCCCACCACCGCGCCCGGGCGCAGGATGGCCACCGGCCGCCGCTGGGGCGCAGGGCTGCCGTTGTCGGGCACATAGACCTGCAGGTTGCCGCTTTCGAGCAGGTACATGTTGCGGTCCTGGTCGTGGAAGCGCACCAGCATGTCGCCGGCCCGCAGCTTGTGCTGCTGCAGGTAGCTGCCGAACTGCGCCCATCGCTTGGCATCAAAACGGGGGCGGAAGGCGTCCGATGCGTTCAGCGACGCGGTGGCTTCGACCAACTGCTCGATTGACATGGCCAGGTCCCAGGAAGTGGAGAAACCGCGCCCTCACGACGGTCTCCCTGTGAGGCTGCGGTGCGCTGATTATCAGGGTCCGCCTCGGGCCGGCCAATCCCCTGACTGGAGGTGCTGGCGCGCGCCTGTCGCCTCGCAGACACCGTCTGTCCATCGGCACGGCGGCTGCGGAACACCATCCCCCGTGTCAGGCCACTGCCGCGGGAGGTCTGGCCCGCAGCCAGCCACGCCGCACCATCGCCACGGCCAGCAGCGCCAGCAAGCCGTTGAGCGCCAGCGCCTCGCGCACCCCCCAGGCGCTGACGGTCAGGCCGGTGAGCAGGCCGCCCAGCGCGGTGCCCCCGCGCATGGCCAGCATGAACAGGCTGACCGTCTGCCCCCGGATGGCCGCCGGTGCCTGGGATTGCAGCCAGGCATTGGCCGAGGCATTGGCGGCCGTCATCGCCAGCCCGCCCGCGACGAACAGCAGCGGCAAGGCCCAGGCCCAGGGGTTCAGGGCCGAGAGCAGCACGACCGCCGCGAAGCCGCTGGCGGCCCAGGAGGCCAGCGGACGGCGGTCGCGCGCGGGGTCCACCGCCATCAGCAGCAAACCGCCCAGCAGGCCGCCCGCGCCGAAGGCGCTCACCGTCAGGCTGAACTGCGCCACGTCCGCCTGGAACTCCGTCTTGACCAGCACCGGGCAGAAGGTCAGCAGCGGGCTGCACAGCAGGCTGCCCATCAGCACGGTGAGCACCGCGCCGCGCAGGGCGGGCTGGGCCAGCACCGCCCGCGCGCCAGCCAGCAGGTGGCCATCCCCGCCGCCCTCGGCCGGCGCCACCACCCGCACCGTGGCCCGCGGCAGGATCCACAGCGCCACCGCGATGAAAGGCAGGTACGAGGCAGCGCTGACCGCAAACGCCCCCACCGCGCCGATGCTGGCCATCAGCACCCCGGCCAGTGACGGCCCCAGGATGCGCGAGAGGTTGAACTGCGTGGTGTTGAGCGCGATGCCGGTGGGGAGTTGCTGGCGCGACACCAGGGTCGAGACGATGGTCTGGAAGGAGGGCATGGACAGCGCGTCCGTCACACCCACCACCAGCGAGAGCGCCACGATGATCCAGGGCTGGATGGAGCCGTGCAGCAGCAGCACCACGATCAGCACCGGGCACAGCATCTGGATCGACTGCAGCGTGGCGATCAGCAGGCGGCGGTCAGCCCGGTCGGCCAGCACGCCGCCCACCAGGGTCAGCAGCAGGCCCGGCCCGCCCAGGGCGAAGGAATCCAGCCCCAGCAGCCAGGGCGAGGCACCCAGCGACAGCAGCAGCCAGGGCTGGGCCACCTGCTGGGCCCAGGTGCCGATGTTGGACAGCAGGCTGGCCAGCCAGAAGGTGCCAAAACGCCGCGTCAGCAAGAGGCGCAACGATTCCCGGAAGGTGCTGGCCGAGGGCCGCCGAGACGCCATCACGGGCCCCACGGCTACTTACCGATGCAGAAGCGGCTGAAGATTTCGCCCAGCAGGTCATCGGCGCTGAAGCGGCCGGTGATCTGCTGCAGGGCTTCGTGCGCCAGGCGCAGCTCCTCGGCCAGCAGGTCCAGCGCGGCATCGGCCTGGTCGGCGTGCGCGGCCGCCAGCGCCAGGTGCGCGGCCGCCTCGCGCAGGGCCTGCACATGGCGGGTGCGGGCGATGTAGACGCCCTCGGGCGCGGCCTGCCAGCCGGCACGCTCCAGCAGCAGGTGACGCAGCGCCTCCAGGCCCTGGCCGGTGCGGGCCGAGATGAGGAGCGTCGCCTCGCCCCCGGGGTGGCCCGGCGGCGCCGGGCTGCCGCTGTCGGCCTTGTTGAAGACCTGGATCAGGCGCGCGGGGTCCACGCCCTGCAGCTTCTGCGCGATCAGCGCATCGGCGGCCTGGTAGTCGGCGTCGCGCAAGCGGGTCAGGTCGTGCAGGAAGAGCACCGCGTCCGCGCTGGCGATGGATTCCCAGCTGCGCGCCATGCCGATGCGCTCCACCTCGTCGCTGGCAGCGGCATCGTCGCGCAGGCCCGCGGTGTCGGTGATGTGGATGGGCACGCCCTCGATCTGGATCGTTTCGCTGACCCGGTCGCGCGTCGTGCCGGCGATCGGCGTGACGATGGCCAGCTCGGCCCCGGCCAGGGCGTTGAGCAGCGAGCTCTTGCCCACATTGGGCTGGCCGGCCAGCACCACCCGCAGACCCTCGCGCAGCAGCGCGCCCTGGCGGGCCCGGCCCAGCACCGCATCCACCGCGGCCTGGATGGCGCGCAGCTTGCCGCGCGCATCGGCCTTTTCCAGGAAGTCGATTTCTTCCTCGGGGAAGTCCAGCGTGGCCTCCACCAGCATGCGCAGGGTGACGATGCGCTCGGCCAGGGCTTCGATCTCCTGCGAGAAGGCGCCGGCCAGCGAGCGGGTGGCGCTGCGCGCGGCGGCCTCAGTGCTGGCGTCGATCAGGTCGGCCACCGCCTCGGCCTGGGCCAGGTCCAGCTTGTCGTTGAGGAAGGCGCGCTGGGTGAACTCGCCGGGCTCGGCCAGGCGCAGAGCCCAACCCAGCGCGGCGCCTGCGCTCAGGCAACGGGCCAGCAGCAGTTGCAGCACCACCGGGCCGCCGTGGGCCTGCAGCTCCAGCACGTCCTCGCCGGTGTAGCTGTGGGGCGCGGGGAAGTAGAGCGCCAGGCCGTGGTCGATCAGGGCGCCATCGGCCTCGCGGAAGGGGCCGTACAGCGCCTGGCGCGGCGTCGGCACTTGGCCCAGCAGGGCCTGGGCCAGGGGTTTCAGATCCGGCCCGGAGACGCGGACGATGCCCACCGCCCCGCGCCCGGGGGCGGTGGCGATGGCGACGATGGGGTCATGCAGGCGGGCCAGGGGCATGGCGGGATTGTCCGCCACCCTAGAACGGCATGTGGCGCGGGGGGCGGGCCGGCGCTTGCCGTCACCGGCTCCTGCCTGGCCCTGCACGCGAACTGCACGTGAAAAGGGCGCGCCGTTCATCCCCGCCATCTGAATATCGGGTCGCCACCGCCGGGCTTCGATCAGGGAAAACGATCACCCATGTGACAAGGCCCCGGGGACCGTGAAATCCTCCGGGGCCTTCGCGCTTGAGCCCGTTGTGTGCAGCGGGTCCAGCGTCAGGGGAGCGTCAGAGCACGCCCATGCGCTTGTTGATGACGTACTGCTGGGCAATGGACAGCAGGTTGTTCGTCAGCCAGTACAGCACCAGGCCGGACGGGAAGAAGAAGAACATGAAGCTGAAGGCCAGCGGCATGATCCACATCATCTTCTGCTGCATCGGGTCGGCCTGCTTGGGCGAGAGCCAGACCTGCAGCAGGCTGGACATCGTCATCAGCACCGGCAGGATGAACAGCGGATCCTTGGCCGACAGGTCGGTGATCCAGCCCATCCAGGGCGCGCCGCGCATCTCGACGGTGGACATCAGCACCCAGTACAGCGCCATGAAGAAGGGCATCTGGATGAAGATGGGCAGGCAACCGCCCAGCGGGTTGACCTTCTCCTCACGGTAGATGCGCATCATTTCCTGCTGCATCTCCTGCGGCTTGTCCTTCAGGCGCTCGCGCAGTTCCATGATGCGCGGGTTGACCGCCTTCATCTTGGCCATCGACTTGTAGGCGTTGGCGTTCAGCCAGTAGAAGGCCGCCTTGAGCAGCACCACCAGCAGGATGATGGACCAGCCCCAGTTGCCGATGAAGGCGTGGATCTTGTCCAGCACCCAGAACAGGGGTTCGGCCAGCACCTTGAACCAGCCGTAGTCCTTCACCAGTTCCAGACCCGGGGCCAGGGTGGCGAGCTTCTTCTCTTCCTGCGGGCCGACGAACAGGGTGGCGTCGTTGGTCTGGGTGGCACCCGGCGCCACGGCGGCCAGCGGTTGCACCAAGGCCACGGCGAACAGGTCCGGGCCGACCTTGGTGGTGCGGAACTCACGCGGCGAGCCGTCCTTCACCAGCCAGGCGGCGGCGAAGTAGTGCTGGACCATGGCGATCCAGCCGTCGTTGGCCTTCTGCACATGCAACGGCGAATCACCCGGCTGGTGCTTGGCGATGTCCTCGAACTTGACCTTCTGGTAGCGCTTCTCGTCGGTGTAGACGGCCGGGCCGGTGAAGGTGCTGTAGAAGGACGAGGTGACGCCCGGGGCCTTGTCGTCGCGCTGCAGCTGCAGGTAAAGCTGGGGCTGCAGCGGGGCGCTGCCGACGTTGGTGAGCGCGTGCTGCACCCCGACGGTGTACTGGCCGCGGTGGAAGGTGTAGGTCTTGACCAGCTTGGCACCGCCCACCTCGGGCGACTCGAAGCGCACGGTCAGGGTGTCCTGGCCAACCTTCAGGTCGCGTTCGCCCGGCACCGCGCTCATCAGCGTCAGGTGGGTGGGCAGCGGCGTGGCCGCGGCGCTGATGTAGCCGGTCTGGGCTTCATAGCGGTGGCCCTTCTCGTCCAGCACCAGCATGGGCTGCTTGGCGTCGACGTCGCTCTGGTACTTGTTGAGCGCCACCTGGCGCAGGGTGCCGCCCAGGGTGTCGAAGGTGGCCGTCATCACATCGGTGTGGACGGTGAAGGTCTCGCTCTGGACCGCCGCGGGCGCCGAGGCGCCGGCCACGGCAGGCGCGGCACCTTGGGCCGCCGCCGAGGCGGGCGAGGGCACGCCGTTGCCGGAAGCCGCCGTCGAGGCCGCGGGCACCGGGCCGCCGAACAGGGTGGGCTGGCCGTTGTGGCGGCTCCACGCGTCCCACAGCAGGACGAGCGACATGGTGAACACCACCCACAGCAGGGTGCGGCGCATATCGGTCATGAGGATGGCCTGGAAGAAGTCAGGGGAACGATGGTCGTCGGCTCGGCTGACGTGGTCGTGTCAGACGGGCCGGCGGCCACGGAGGAGGCCACCGGCACGGTGGCACCGGACAGCAGGTGCCGAAACAGGCGAGGCCGCTCGACGGGCACCGGGTCGCAACCGCCCGTGCACCAGGGCGCACAGCGCGCGATGCGCACCACGGCCAGGTAGCTGCCGGCCGCGGCGCCATGGCGCTCGAGCGCCTCCAGCGCATAACGCGAGCAGGTGGGCTCGAAGCGGCACTGGTTGCCCAGCCAGGGGCTGAGCAGCAGTCGGTAGCCCCGCACGCCAGCCTGCAGCAGCCGCCGGGGCAGCAGACGCAGGGCAGGGAGCGGACGCTGGCGGGTCGGCATGGCAGGACGCGGCGTCAGGCCTGGGCCGGTTTGGCGCGCGAACGAGGCCGCATCCGCCCCCCGCCATCGACGGGCAGGGGCTGGCGGATGGCGCGGTCGAACAGCGTGTCCATCTCGGCGTGGGTCGCCTCGCGCAGGGCGTCCGAGGCCGGACTGCTGAACTGCGCACGGTCGAAGGGCGCACGCAAGCGCACCACCCACAGACCTGCGGGCAGCGTGGCCAGATGGCGCGCCATCGCGGCGCGTGCCTGACGCTTGATCAGGTTGCGGGTGACCGCCCGCTTGGCATGCCGCTTGGGCACGACCAGCCCGAGCCAATGGCCGGACGGGCCAGGGGACGGACCGCCAGCGCCCGATGCACCGGATTCATCCACAGGCGCCCCAGAGGAGGGCATGCCGCCTGTGGATAACTCTGGTGACAACACCGGGATAAGCGGTGCATTCCCCGTGGACACCTGCGGCGGGCGCGAAGCCTGCGGCTCGCCACTCACGTGGTGAATGGCGAAGTGGGCACTGCGGGAACGCTGCGGGGCTGCCAGCACGCGCTCGAAATCGGCCGGACGCACGATGCGGCCGATCATGGCGCCGGGATCAGACCCGCGACAGCTGCTTGCGGCCCTTGGCGCGACGCGCGTTGATGACGGCGCGGCCACCACGGGTCTTCATGCGAACGAGGAAACCGTGCGTGCGGGCGCGGCGGACCTTGGAAGGCTGATAGGTGCGCTTCATGTTGTGTACCTACTGGGTAGTGGCACTCCTTTCCAGGAGTGCATGTGCTGCAAGGGAGCTCTGGTGAGCCTGGGGGTGCCCAGGCACGGCACCAGCGCATGTCAAGGGCCCTGGCCACCCCACAACCCACAAGATTGCGAAGAGACCCAGCAAGTTCGACAGGCGAAAGCCCACCCAGGCGTTCGGGAAACCCACGATTAGACCAAGAAACGCCAGTCTGGTCAAACACTTGCACCACGGCATGCGGCACCGCGGGGGGATTGACCCCGGGCAGGAAACTGTGGATAACCTCGCCCCAGGCGGCCCGAGGTGTGCGTAGAATGCGGCCGCTCAAGAAGAATTGTCCACATGAGCATTGACCTCTGGCAGCGGGGCTGTGAGCGACTCGCCACCGAACTGCCTGAACAACAGTACACCACCTGGATCCGACCCCTGCCCCCGGCCGACGTCATGGAGGATGGCGAGGCGGGCGCGGTCGTCAGCTTGCGCGTGCCCAACCGCTTCAAGCTGGACTGGATCCGGTCCCAGTACGCCCACCGCATCGAGACCGTGCTGAGCGAACTCGCCGGCAAGCCGGTGCGGCTGGAGCTGTCGCTGGCCCCGCGCGAGACCCCGGCCCTGAGCCCGCGCCCCCTGCCCTCCCGACCGAACAGCGCGGCGGCCGTGCTGCAGCGCGCGATGAGCTACGCCACCAGCGCCCCGGCCCAGGCCGTGCCCCGCCAACAGGCCGCCCTGATCCCGACCGCCGAGGATGCGCCCGCCAACGCCCCGGGCGCTGCGGGCCTGCCCGCCGGCCGCCCGGCGCCCGAGCCGGTCGAGAGCCGCGCGCCCGCGGCCCCCAGCCCGGCCAGCCGCAGCCGCCTGAACCCGGCCCTGACCTTCGACAACCTGGTGGCCGGCCGCGCCAACCAGATGGCCCGCACCGCCGCCCTGCACGTGGCTGGCGCGCCGGGCGTCATGTACAACCCGCTGTTCATCTACGGCGGCGTGGGCCTGGGCAAGACCCACCTGATCCACGCGGTGGGCAATGCCCTGCTCAAGGACAACCCGAACGCCCGGGTGCTTTACCTGCATGCCGAGCAGTTCATCTCGGACGTGGTGAAGAACTACCAGCGCAAGACCTTTGACGAACTGAAGGCCAAGTACCACCAGCTGGACCTGCTGCTGATCGACGATGTGCAGTTCTTTGCCGGCAAGGAGCGCACGCAGGAGGAGTTCTTCAACGCCTTCGAGGCGCTGCTGGCTAAGAAGGCCCACATCATCATGACCAGCGACACCTACCCCAAGGGGCTGGTGGACATCGACGAGCGGCTGACCAGCCGCTTCGACGCCGGTCTGACGGTGGCCATCGAGCCACCCGAGCTGGAGATGCGGGTGGCCATCCTGCTGGCCAAGTCCAAGGCCGAGGGTGCGCCCATGCCCGAGGACGTGGCCTTCTTCGTGGCCAAGAACGTGCGGGCCAATGTGCGCGAGCTGGAAGGCGCGCTGCGCAAGGTGCTGGCCTACGCCAAGTTCAGCCACAAGGAAATCAACATCGCCCTGGCGCGCGAGGCGCTCAAGGACCTGCTGTCCATCCAGAACCGGCAGATCTCGGTGGAGAACATCCAGAAGACGGTGGCCGACTTCTACAAGATCAAGATCGCCGACATGTACAGCAAGAAGCGCCCGGCCAGCATCGCCCGGCCGCGCCAGATTGCCATGTACCTGGCCAAGGAGCTGACCCAGAAGAGCCTGCCCGAGATCGGCGAGCTGTTCGGCGGCCGCGACCACACGACCGTGCTGCACGCGGTGCGCAAGATCGGCGGCGAGCGGCAGAAGGACACCGAGCTGAACCAGCAGTTGCACGTGCTGGAGCAGACCCTGAAGGGCTGAAACCGGGCCGAAGTTGTTGTCTGTTTGCCCCGCCGCAAGCCGCCCGCCCAACCCCAGTGAAGGCTGCCGGCTAACTCCCTGTCAAAACAGGTGAAAATGGCGTTTTCCATACCGGTGGTCCGTTCCTGCTACGACGCCCCATCTGAAAGAGGAAGACATGATTGTTTTGAAAGCCGCGCAACAACAAGTGCTGGGTGCCCTCCAGGCGGTTTCCGGCATCGTCGAGCGGCGTCATACCCTGCCCATCCTCGCCAACGTGCTGCTGCGCAAGAACGGCGCCAGCACGGAACTGACCACCAGCGACCTGGAAATCCAGGTGCGCACCACCGCCGAGCTGGGCGGTGACGAAGGCAGCTTCAGCACCACGGTGGGCGCGCGCAAGCTGATCGACATCCTGCGCTCCATGCCGGCCGACCAGATCGTCAGCCTGACGGTCAATGGCAGCAAACTGACCCTGCAGGGTGGCAAGAGCCGCTTCACGCTGCAAACCCTGCCGGCCGAGGACTTCCCGCTGGTCAACGAGGCCGTGGACTTCGGTCCGGCCTTCAGCGTGCCACAGAAGGTGCTCAAGGCCCTGATCGACCAGGTGCACTTCGCGATGGCGGTCCATGACATCCGCTACTACCTCAACGGCATCCTGTTCGTGGCCGAGGGCAAGTCCCTGACCCTGGTGGCCACCGACGGCAGCCGTCTGGCCCTGGCCCAGGCCGAGCTGGAAACCGACATGCCCAAGCAGGAGGTCATCCTGCCGCGCAAGACAGTGCTGGAGCTGATGCGCCTGCTGGGCACCGGCGAAGACCCGATCGAGCTGCAGTTCGCCGGCAACCAGGCCAAGTTCAGCTTCTCGGGCATGGAGTTCGTGACCAAGCTGGTCGAGGGCAAGTACCCCGACTACAACCGCGTCATCCCCAAGAACCACAAGAACATGGTCATCCTGGGCCGCACCCCGCTGCTGGCCAGCCTGCAGCGCGCGGCCATCCTGACCAGCGAGAAGTTCAAGGGCGTGCGCATGAACGTGGAGCCGGGCGCCCTGCGCATCGCCTCCAGCAACGCCGAGCAGGAAGAGGCCAAGGAAGAACTCGAGATCGACTACGGCGGCCCCGCCATCGAGATCGGCTTCAACGTGACCTACCTGATGGACGCGCTGGCCAACATGGACAGCGAGATGGTGCAGATCGCGCTGCACGACGGCAGCTCTGCCGCGCTGATCACCGTGCCCGAGCAGGATGGCTTCAAGTACGTGGTCATGCCGATGCGGATCTGACCGCACCCTGCCTTTCACAGCACAAGCGGGACCGCCTCTGACCGGGGCACCCGCTTGAAGCGTTTCAAAGCCCCGGCGCTTTTGCAGCGCCGGGCCTCTTTCGAGAGTTTCCCGAGAGCCCCATGAGCGACACCACCCCCACCCCCGACAGCCAGCAGCCCACTCCCACCTTGCAAGGGTCCGGCGGCTATGGCGCCGAGTCCATCCAGATCCTGGAAGGCCTGGAGGCGGTGCGCAAGCGCCCGGGCATGTACATCGGTGACACCTCGGACGGCACCGGCCTGCACCACCTGGTGTTCGAGGTGGTGGACAACTCCATCGACGAGGCCCTGGCCGGCTACTGCGACGACATCGTCGTCACCATCCACGCCGACAACTCCATCAGCGTAGTGGACAACGGCCGCGGCATCCCCACCGGCGTCAAGATGGACGACAAGCACGAGCCCAAGCGCTCGGCCGCGGAAATCGCCCTGACCGAATTGCACGCCGGCGGCAAGTTCAACCAGAACAGCTACAAGGTGTCGGGCGGCCTGCACGGCGTGGGTGTGTCCTGCGTGAATGCGCTGTCCAAGTGGCTGCGTCTGATCGTGCGCCGCGAGGGCCAGGTGCACGCCATCGAGTTCCGCCGCGGCGTGCCGGTGGACCGCGTGATCGAGGTCGTCGACGGCTTCGAGACCAGCCCGATGAAGATCACCGGCCCCACCGACAAGCGCGGCACCGAGGTGCACTTCCTGCCGGACACCGAGATCTTCAAGGAAAACAGCGAGTTCCACTACGACATCCTGGCCAAGCGCCTGCGCGAACTCTCCTTCCTGAACAACGGCGTGAAGATCCGCCTGGTCGACGAGCGCAACGGCGGCAAGGAAGACAACTTCGCCTATGCCGGCGGCGTCAAGGGCTTCGTGGAGTTCGTGAACAAGGGCAAGAAGATCCTGCACCCGAACATCTTCCACGCCATGGGCGACAAGGCGAGCGACCAGGGCACCAACGTCGGCGTGGAAGTGGCGATGCAGTGGAACGACTCCTTCAGCGAGTCGGTGCTGTGCTTCACCAACAACATCCCCCAGCGCGACGGCGGCACCCACCTGACCGGCCTGCGCGCCGCGATGACCCGCGTCATCAACAAGTACATCGAGGACAACGAACTGGCCAAGAAGGCCAAGGTCGACATCGCCGGTGACGACATGCGCGAAGGCCTGGCCTGCGTGGTCAGCGTCAAGGTGCCCGAGCCCAAGTTCAGCAGCCAGACCAAGGACAAGCTGGTCTCCAGCGAAGTGCGCGCGCCGGTGGAGGACATCGTCAGCCGCCTGCTGAACGACTGGCTGCTGGAGAACCCCAGCGACGCCAAGATCATCTGCGGCAAGATCGTGGACGCCGCCCGCGCTCGCGAGGCCGCCCGCAAGGCCCGCGAAATGACCCGCCGCAAGGGCGTGCTCGATGGCATGGGCCTGCCCGGCAAGCTGGCCGACTGCCAGGAGAAGGATCCCGCCATGTGCGAGATCTACATCGTGGAGGGCGACTCCGCCGGCGGCTCTGCCAAGCAGGGCCGCGACCGGAAGTTCCAGGCCATCCTGCCGCTGCGCGGCAAGATCCTGAACGTGGAGAAGGCGCGCTACGAGAAGCTGCTGTCCAGCCAGGAAATCCTCACGCTGATCACCGCGCTGGGCACCGGCATCGGCAAGGGCATGGGCGGGGACGACTTCAACCCCGACAAGCTGCGCTACCACCGCATCATCATCATGACCGACGCGGACGTGGACGGTGCCCACATCCGCACCCTGCTGCTGACCTTCTTCTACCGCCAGATGCCCGACCTGGTGGAACGCGGCCACATCTACATCGCCCAGCCGCCGCTGTACAAGGTCAAGCACGGCAAGCAGGAGCAGTACCTGAAGGACGGCGTGGCCCTGGACGCCTATCTGCTGAAGGTGGCCCTGGACAGCGCCAGTATCAACCCCGGCAACGGCCAGCCCGTGTTGCAGGGCGAACGCCTGGCCGAACTGGCCCGCCACTACGTGCAGGCCAACAACGTCATCGACCGCCTGGCCAACTGGATGGACGTGGAAGCCCTGCGCGCCCTGAGCGATGGCCTGACCTTGAACCTGGACGACGCCGCCCAGGCCGAAGCCAGCGCCCTGGCCCTGAAGGGCGCACTGCACGACGCCGACGTCGAAGCCGTCTTCGACGAACGCACCGACAAGCACCTGCTGCGCATCAGCCGCCGCCACTACGGCAACGTCAAGAGCAGCATCATCGGCCCGGACTTCCTGCACGGCGACGACTACGAGACCCTGGCCCTGGTGGGCCGCGAATTCAAGGGCCTGCTGGGCGACGAGGCCGTGGCCAAGCGCGGCGAAGGCGAGAAGGCCAAGGAAATGCGCGTGGCCGACTTCCGCGCTGCCATGGCCTGGCTGATGCAGCAGGCCGAAAGCAGCGTGGGCCGCCAGCGCTACAAGGGCCTGGGCGAAATGAACCCCGAGCAGCTCTGGGAAACGACCATGGACCCCGAGGTGCGCCGCCTGCTGCGCGTGCAGATCGAAGACGCCATCGAGGCCGACAAGGTCTTCACCATGCTGATGGGCGACGAGGTGGAGCCGCGGCGGGATTTCATTGAGACGAATGCGCTGAGGGCGGCGAACATTGACGCATAAGTTTGTGGATTCCGACGCTGGCTGAGGCGACGTGACGACCTGAGGACGAACGCTGTGCAGCGCGTCTATATCAGTGACACCAACATCTGGATCGACTTTGGCAATGCCGGGTTGCTGGATGCGCTGTTTGCGCTGCCGCTCACTTTCGTAAGCACGGAGTTCGTGGTGGACGAATTGGACAAGCCTTCGTCGGCTGAACTACTGGCACGCGGGTTGACGGTGGAGTCCTTGAGTGAAGAGGCGGTGGCTGAGTTGTTCGAACTGATGGACCAGCACGGCAACAGCTCGCTGGCCGATGTGTCTTGCTACCTGGTGGCCAAGGCTCAAGGCATGCCACTGCTCACCGGTGATGGTCGCCTGCGAAAGCAGGCCGCGAAGGACGGTCTAGAAGTGCGTGGCGCGCTGTGGCTACTGGATCAATTGGTAGCACTCCACATCATCTCTACGGCCCACGCCGCTGCTTCGCTGCAGGCCATGTTGGATGCCGGTGCGCGGTTGCCGCAGGCCGATTGCGCGCACCGCCGGGCTATGTGGCTGCCCTAAGCCAGCGGCATACTTCAGGCCGCTAGCGGTGCTGGGTTCAGACGGGCCAGGGACGGGTCGAGTTCCGATGCCGGGCAGCGCAGAAGTTCAGCAGCGCGTGGCAGGCTGATCAGGTCTTCAGCCAGAGCCCGATAGACCATGGACTCGAAGCGGCGCGGCTGCTCGGGCAGTAAGGGCTCAGGCTCAGTCTTGCGCCAGCCGTTGGCTGAAAACTGCATGTTCATGCCCGTATAGCCTGCTTCGGTGATCAGACCCAAGTCCTTCAGGCGCCTCAGTGCAACCGCCATCGATACGCCATAACGGCGCTTAGCATTCAACAGTTCAACGGCTAGCACACGGGATCGGCAGTGACTACCGAAGTCGGCCCGGACCCGTTCAGCTGGGTACAGGAAGGCGCCTGCGAACCGATGGCAGCAGGTTTCCTTGTCTTTATCGTGCATATCGGCGGGCAGATCCATCACCCAGTGGCCCAGCTCGTGCGCAGCGGTGAAGCGGATGCGCTCGCCGGGGCGGCTGCCGTTCAGCGCGATCAGCACATGCCGCTCATCGTGGGTGGCGGCACAAGCGCCATCAAAGCCGTCGTGGTCTTCAAGCAACGCCACCTTGATGCCATGCTCTTCCAGCAGCTCGGCCAGATGCGCGATGGCGTCGCCGCCGATGGCCCACTGCGAGCGCAATTGCTCGGCCGCCGCCTCTGCCTCGTCGAAGCTGCGCACGACAAACGCACGCGGTGGCTGCAGCACAGGCTGCACGGCCGCGTCGAGTTCAAAGCATCGCTCCAGGCTGACGTAGCGCTCCAGGTGGTCGCGCATCTGCTCACCGATCTGATCCTGGCGCTTCTGTGACATGCTGGCAAGCTTGCGGAACTCCAGCGCAGCCATTTGCACAGCATCAGATCGAAAAAAGTACTCTGGCTTGACGGACAGCGCCTTCGCTAGCTGGAGAAGCCGGGTTGAGTTGGGTGGTGGGCCACTCTTCTCATACTTGCTCAGGGCCTGCTTGCTGATGTCGCCGAGTCGCTGCGCGAGCGCCGCTAGGCTCAATCCTCTCAGCAAACGCGCACGGCGGATTCGATCATGAATCATCGTGCTCTCCTTGGTTGACGAATTCGACTATTTTATCGGGTTCGTCAACTTCGGATTGACGGGCATCTACCTCCCTGTCGTGCCTGATCCACAACTGTCTGGAGAAGGTCACTCCTAGCAGCGTGTCTCACGCTGCGTGACGGAGACGCTTACGGTGTGGACACCTCACTGATGATTCCGACATTCCAAAATCCGGCTTGGCCCCCCAAAGACACCCTCATCATTTCGGAAAAACTGAAATTCAGCGGTAATCACCCGTCTTAGGGGCACTGGCTCTGAAACTCCGAAATGCTTCCCCTCCATCCGCCACCCCGCTGGGGTCCAGCGTGCGCGAGCGCCGCAAGTCGCGGCCTTTGCGCATTGACGACGCTGAAAGGCGATAGGGCGTGTGAGTGGACCTGATGTAGTGCCATTGAGAATGGCCAGGATCCGGCGCGCCTGGGCAAGCCGCTGGCCGTGCTCGACGGCCTGAGGCCACCGCCATGATGCACACCCTGCACGTCTGGGTCGAAGAGACCGCGAGGTCGCCATGATCGAGCACGAGGGGCGCGACGACCGCTGGGGCCTGCGCTACGCCAAGCCTTGAGCGGACGGCACCGGCGGCGGGCGAACCCACGCTGCGCGAGATCCCGCTGCAGGAGATCGACCAACGCATTGCCGAACGAGAGCACGTTCCGCTGACGGTGTGGGACGGCAAGTTGCGCATGTCGGTGGCCGGCTTGCAGGACAAGCTGCTGGTGTACCTGGACCGGCCGCTGGCCGATGGTGGGCGCTTGTTCCTGGTGGACGGTCAGCGCCTCGCGTCCACCCACATCCTCAAGCCCGACAGCGGCAAGCCTCAGACACCCCATCTGGCGGTCAACGAGCACTTCTGCATGTCGCTGGCCCGCCGCATGGGCCTGCCCGCCGCCGAGGTGGGGCTGCTGCGCACCCCCCGGCCGGTGCTGGTGGTCCGCCGTTTTGACCGTGAGGTAGCCGATGCCAGCGGCCCGACGCAGGTGCACCGCCGGCACATCATCGACGCCTGCCAGGCCTGCGATCTGCCGGTGGCCTACAAGTACGAGCGCAACCTGGGCAGTGGGGCGGCGGTGCGCCACATCCGCGACGGGATGAGCTTCGAGCGCTTGTTCGGCTGTGCGGATCTGACGGCGAACAAGGCGGCCGCCAGGCTGACCCTGCTGCGCTGGTCGCTCTTCCAGTTCCTGATCGGCAACAGCGACGCGCACGGCAAGAACTTCTCGTTCTTTGTGCGCCCGGGTGGGCTGCTGGAGCCAACGCCCTGGTACGACCTGGTCAGCGTGCTGCAGTACGAGGGCTTCGACACCGAGTTGGCCATGGCCTACGGCGATGTCTTCAGCCACGCCGAGGTGTCCGCCTTTGCCCTGGCGGACTTTGCCTCACGCTGCGGTGTGGACCGCCAACTGATGCGCCGGGAGGGGCAGCGTCTGGCCAGACGGGCGGCGGCCGAAGCCGCAGCACAGGCCCAAGCCACCGATTACGAAGACGCGGCCGAGCGGGCCTTCGTGCAAGGCCTGGCCCACTTCGTGGCCCGGCAAGCCGAGCGGCTGACGCTGCTGGTGGCGGACGCGGCGCGGTGGAAGAACGAGGACCTGTGAGCAACGCGGGAAGTCGCCCCGAGGGACCTCATGCCTCCGCCCTGAACATCTCCCCCACCCGCCCCATCGCCTGCACCACCCGCTCGGTCAGCAGCGACTCCCCGCTGCGCGACAGCGTGAGCTGCTGGGTGGCGCGGGTCATGCCCACATAGAGCAGGCGCACGGCGTCGTCCAGGGTCTCGTCCTTCATCGGCAGGGCCTGCAGGCCGCCAATGAAGACGTGGGGAAACTCCAGGCCCTTGGCGCTGTGCAGGGTGATGAGCTTGACCGACGGGGTGGACCAGTCGAAGCGCCGGAAGGCGCGGGTGTTCATCGAGTCAAAAGCGATGTGGGCGCGCTTGAGGGCCTGCTCCAGCGGCGCCATCTGGTACTTGGCGCGGAACAGCACGGCCATGTCGTTCAGGGGCACGCCCTCGGCCACCAGGGCGGCGACGCGCTCGGCCAGCAGCTGCGCTTCCTCCGCCGGGTCTTGGGCGCTGATGAGCACCGGCATGGGGCCGCGCCGGCCAGCGCTGGCGGGCTGCACCAGAGGCAGGGCCTCGGGGTCTTCCGCCGCCGCCTCGCCCCGTTGCAGCAATGACTGAGCACAGGTGCTGGCCAGGGCCAGGATCTCGGCGGTGTTGCGGTAGTTGAGCTTGAGGATGCTGGTGCGGCCCTGGGCCTGGATGCCCACGCTGGCCAGGCTGAACTGGCGGCGCTTCTTCTGGTAGATCGACTGGGCATCGTCGTACAGCACCAGCAGGCTCTGCGTGCTGGGGCTGACCATGCGGGTGGCCAGGCGCAGCCAGGCCTCTTCGAAGTCGTGGGCCTCGTCGATCAGCAGGGCCATGTACTGGCCGCCGGGGATGAAGCCGGTTTCGATGGACTTCTCCACCGTGTCGGCCAGCAGGCGGAAGTGGGCGTCGCGGTCGGGCACGTCCGGCACGTAGAGCTGGTAGCTGTTGACCAGGTCCTGGCACCAGCTGTGGAAGGTGCGCACCTGCACCCGCTCGTCCACGCCGCGCTGGCGCAGCAGGGCGTCGATGCGGTCGGCCAGCGCGCGGTTGAAGCACAGCACCAGGATGGGCTGGTCGGGCCGGGCCGCCGCGGCCAGTTGCTGCGCCCGGTAGATCAGGATCATGGTCTTGCCCGAGCCGGCCACGCCGTGAATGACGCGGTGGCCCTCGCCCAGCGTGCGGGCGATCTGTTCCTGCTGCAGGTCCATCACCTGCATCAGGTCGGGCAGCAGCGGCGCCTGGGGCGACGCGGTGGCGGCGTCACCGCCAAAGTCCAGCCCCTCCTGCTGGTGCACGCGGATCTCGGGGAACAGGTGCCAGCGGATGCGGTCGCGCTGGGGCAGCGTGAGCGTGTGCGGGTAGTGGACGGTGAACAGGCCCCACAGGCGGTTGAAGAAGTCGCCTGGGCTCACGCTCTCGTCCAGGTCGTCGCGCAGCAGGGTCTGGTGGGACGGGAAGACCTGGGCGAAGTCGCCCCAGGCGGTGTCGGCCAGATCGGTCTGCCGCAGATGGGAGAACACCACACCCCAGCCGTAGGGGAAGAGCAGCTTGCCCTGGAAGGGGCCGTCCGCGCGCACCAGGGTCGGGTCCTGCTGCATCAGCGCCACCAGCTCGAAGGCGTAGTCGCGCGCCTGGCGCAGCGGGTTGGCCTCCGTCACCCGGCCGCGGGGCGTGTCCAGCTCCACCGCATCGCGGTTGGCGGCCACCAGGGTGCCGCGCTTCCAGTCCTTCACCTCCAGCAGCAGGATGCCCTGGCGCGGACTGAGCACCACGAAGTCGGGCTGGCGGGCCCGCGGGCCCAGCGGCACGTTGTGCCAGACGAGGTAATCGTCCCCCAGGCAGCGCTTGAGCTGGTGCAGCACGCGCCGCTCACCGGGGTTGCAACGCTGGTCGACGTTCGTCAGACCTTGCGGAAAGATGGCCATGGCAGCCGGGCTCCCTGAATCTTCTTGTGATGGGAGCAAGCCTAGCAGCAGCCGATGGCGTTGGGCCTGATGCCAGCGTTCACGCGTACCGGCTGCTGCTCTTGCCCTCCTGGGCCAGCCAATAGATCAGGATGATCCAGCCCACGAAGGGGATCAGGCCGACAAGCTGGAGCCAGCCGCTGCGGTCGGTGTCGTGCAGGCGGCGCGCCGCCACGGCGAGGTAAGGCAGCAGCGTGGCCAGGGAGAAGATGGCCGACAGCTTGTGGCTGACCACGCCCAGGATCAGGCTGCCCAGCAGGCAGAAGAGCGCCCACCACCAGAACTCGGAACGGCCGGCCCGGCCGTCGAAGTTCGCATAGTTGTTGAAGCAGGTGCGCACGGCATCTTTGAAGTCCATCTTCGGTTCCCCCTAAGGTGATGTTTGTGCGGGCGATGTTAGCGGCGCGCATGGGCTCGCCACGCCACGCACTCGGGGGTTGCCAAGGGGGTCGGATCCGGTCAAGCCATGGCGACCGAAAACGTCTAGCGCACCGGCACCGCGAACAGGTAATCCACGCCCAGCCCCAGGCTGGTGGCGCCAAAGCGCTGGCCCGAGCTGCTGCGGGCTTCGGTGCGGCCGGCGTTGAGGTTCAGGGCCAGGCGGTCGCTCAGCGCGTAGCGCAGGCCGGCACTGGCCTTGACGGCCGGGCCATGCACATTGGTGCCGGCCATCAGCTGGCCGAAGGCCTGCAAGCGCTCGCCGGGGGCGGCGCGGGTCTGCAGGCCCAGGCCGGCCAGCAGTTCGCCGTAGCCGGGGTAGCTCAGATAGGCGCTGTAGGCCACGGCCGCCTGCACCGGGATGAACCAGCGATCGTCGAGCATGGCGTCCATCTGGGTGCCCACCATCTGCAGGTTGCCGCGGTCCTGCTCGCGGTAGCGCACATGGAACTCGGTCTGCTGGAACAGGCTGACGCGGAAGGCCTTGTAGTGGCTGCCAGCGCCCGCATCGCCCCAGCCGGCGGCGGCCGCGCCCGAGCGCAGGTGGTGGGTCAGCGCCAAGCCGTAGGTCACATTGCGCGACGAGCCCTTGGGCGCCGCCAGGTAGCCGGCCGACAGCGACAGGCCCAGCGACGGGGTGAGGGCGTATTCGGCCGAGACCTTCGGATAGACCAGCAGGCCGGAGTCGGTGTTGATCTTCTCCGGCGCGTAGCCGCCCGAGCCCACACCCAGCTGGGCATACAGGTTCACCCGCGGCGACACGCGCAACCGCTGGCCCAGGCCGCCCAGCACCTGGTTGTAGAGCGGCAGGCCGTAATAGCCCACGCCCAGGCCGGCATACCAGTAGGTGTTGGGGGCGAGAAAGTGGGCGTACTGCAGGTCGGCCACGCCCAGCGTGCCCTTGAAGGAGCCCTCCGGGCGGATCTGCTTGAAGTTGTCCAGCACCAGGGTCAGCATGTTCTCGCCGCTGTCCTCGGCGGCCAGGCGCGCATCGCTGGCCGACAGGCCCTGGCCATGGTGGCTGAACGGCGCGACCAGGTAGCTGTAGGGGATCTCGACGAAGACGTTGGCCTGGGTGCTGTCGATGGCCGAGTGGGTGAACTTCATCTTGGCCAGGTTCATGCCCACGGCCACCGGGCCGAAGTCGTAGCCCAGGCCGGCATAGGCCTTGTAGAAGCCGCCGGTGCCCGACAGCACCTTGCTCTGCTCGATGCTGCGCCCGCCCCCACCACCACCGCCCGCCAGGCCGGCGGTGACGAAGATGCGGTCGGTCAGCCGCTGCTGCAGATGGGCGCCCACGTCGAAGGCGGTGAAGCCGCCGTATTGGCCCTTGAGCAGCGGCGCGTACACGCCCGCGCCCAGCGAGAGCCAGTCATTGACCTGGTGGTAGACGTGAAAGCCGGTGAGGTCGATGTCCTCGTCGCCCGGCACGCGCAGCACCTGATTGTCGAGCATAACCATGGCGCGGGCCGGCGTCAGCAGGGCCTCGTCCGGTGCCGCTGTTGGCGGCGGCGCGGCCGGCGTCTGTGCCAGCGCCTGCAGGGCACAGCTGCCCAGAATGCTTCCCCAAAGACTCACCCGCAGCGCCATGGCCCCAGCCCCCCTCGAACACGCCCGGCCGCGCTTGGGCCGGGTCATGGTCCCCGTGTCGGATTAAGCGTAACACCGCCCTGCCCCAGGCCGAGGGGACGGGGGCGGTGTTCAGAAGTGACTCAGCGTGCGCAGCAGCAGCATCACCGCCACCCCCACCGCCACCACCGCAAAGCCGCGGCGCAAGGCGCGGGTGGACAGGCGCATGGCCCAGCGCCGGCCCACCAGCAGGCCCGCCACCGCGCCCACCGCGAAGGGCACCGCCGCGGCCGTCTGCAGCTGCCCGCTCCACCAGGCCGCCGTCAGGCCGGAGACGGACACCAGCGCAATCACCGCCAGCGAGGTGGCCTGGATGCTGCGCAGGTCCAGGTTGGAATGGCGGTCCAGCGCCGGCACGATGACGAAGCCGCCGCCGATGCCCAGCAGGCCGCTGAGCACGCCCGCCAGCGCCCCCACCCGCAGCATCACGCACAGGCAAGGCCGGGTCCAGTGCAGGCGCTGCTCACCCTCGGGCCGCACGCAGGCCGGGGCCTTCTGGGGGCCGGCCTGGGCCGGGCCGTCACGCCACATGCGGCGGGCGGTGAAGAGCATGAACAGCACGAAAGCCAGCAGCAGCACGCCCTGTGGCAGGCGCTGGGCCAGCCACACGCCCAGGGGTGCGGCCGCCATGCCGGCGGCCCCCAGCACCCCGGCGGCCCGGTAGCGCACGATGCCCTCGCGCAACGCAAAGCCCGCCCCCAGCCAGGCCGACAGGCCCACCGCCACCAGCGCCACCGGCGCCGCCAGGTGGATGGACCAGCCCAGCACCAGCACCAGCAGGGGCACGGCCAGCGCGCCGCCGCCCGCGCCGGTCAGCGCCAGCACGGCGCCCACCAGCAGGCCCAGGCAGCCCAGCGGGCCCCAGTCGGCCAGCGGCAGCATCAACCCTGCCTCCGGTCTCTGCGGCAGGAGCGGGGCGGGCAAGGGAGGCGCCGAGGATGTGGAGACATGGCACAGGCCGGAAAGGGAGAACGATCACATACCTATTGCGGTATGCGGACCGCGCATTCTAGGCAGACCGCTTGCCACCATCCAGGTGCCGCGCCGCCGCCTGCGCGGTGAGGATACAGCCCGGCAGGAAGGTGCCCTCCAGCGAGCGCCGGCCGCTGGCATTGCCGCCACCGAAGCCCGCCGCCTCGCCCACCGCGTAGAGGCCGGGCAGAGGCCGGTCCTGCGCGTCCAGCACCCGGCTGTGCAGGTCGGTCACCAGGCCGCCCAGGCTCTTGCGGGTGATGAGCCGCAGCTGGATGGCGACGAAGGGCCCGTCGCCGCGGCGCTGCAGCGGTGCGGGCGCGCAGGTGCGCAGCCGGTCCGGCCCCCACTGGCGGGCGTGCTGGATGCGGCGCAGCTGGTCGTCGTTGGCCAGGCGCAGGCCCTGGCCGGGCACAAAGTGGGCGTCGAAGGCGTCCACCGTGGCCTGCAGCACCGCCGGGTCCACATGCGGCCCGCCGCTCAGCGCGTTCATCTGCGCGGCCAGGCCGTCCAGCCGTTCGTGGGCCAGCACCTGGGGGCTCTCGCGCAGCAGCTGGTCCAGCAGGCGCTCGCTGCCCAGCAGGGTCTCGGCCAGGAAGGGCAGCCACTGCCGCTCGCGGATGCGGGGGTTGTGCTCGGCCCCGGAGATGGCCAGCTCGCGCCGGGCGATGCGGCGGTTGAGCAGCTGCCAGGTCCAGGGCTGGGCCTGGGCCGCCACCTGCCGGCACAGGTCGGGGGTGTCGTAGCCGGTGACCAGGGGCGCGGGGCCGATGCGCTGCCCGCTCGCATCCAGCCACAGGGCCGACTTGGGCGGCACCAGCGACAGGCCGTGACCTTCGAAATGCGGCTGGGGGTGCGGGATGCCGGCGGCGTAGTTCCACATGGCCCCCGGCGCGGCGATGCGCGCGCCGGCCTGCTCGGCGGCCCGGTGCAGGGCGCCATCGGCAAAGGGGTGGGCGCCGTTGAGCAGCTCGGCGGGGCAGGGCTGGCCCGCGGGCCAATGGGCCCGCACCCCTTCCAGCGTGCCGTTGAGGCCGCCGGTGGCCAGCACCACCTGCGGCGCGCGCAGGCGCAACACACGGCCGCTGGCCTCGTCCAGCGCCTGGGCGCCGCTCACCGCGCCGTCGGTCCAGTCCAGCGCGGTCACCCGGGTGCCGCACAGCAGGGTCAGCCGGTCGGCCCGGGGCCCGCTGGCGGCCTGCTCCAGCGCGGCGATCACCCGCAGCGTCAGCAGGCGCGAGGTGCCCCACAGCACGTGGTAGCGCGGCAGGCTGTTGCCCTCGCCGTTCAGGCCCCGCTCCACCCAGTTGACAGCCGGCAGGAAGCGCAGGCCCAGGCCGCGCAGCCAGTCGTGCACATCCGGGCGGGAGCGCTCGACGTAGTGGCGCGCCCAGGCCAGGGGCCAGCGGTCAGCCGGCTCCGCCGGGCTCAGCCCGCCCCAGCGCAGCCAGTCGGCCAGGGCGCGCTCGGGGTGGTCGGGGATCTTGGCCCGCGCCTGCAGCGGCGTGCCCACCAGGGCCATGCCGCCGAAGGCCCAGCGCGCCAGGCCGCCCAGGCGCTCGCGCGTGTCGCGCTCCACCACCGTCACCCGCAGACCGCGCTGCACGGCCCCCAGCGCGGTGAGCAGGCCGGCCAGGCCGCCGCCCACCACCAGCAGGTCGGCATCCAGGGTGTCGCCCATGCGCTGGTTCATGGTGCGATCTTCCGCTTCAGGGCCCGGGCCACCGGCAGCGGCATCTGGCCCAGGACGCGCAGCAGCCAGGGCAGCACGCGCAGCTTCAGGCCCGAGAAGGCGCTGGGCACCACCGCCTCGATCAGCTGCGGCCCGGGCTGGGCCAGGGCCCGCGCCAGCGCGGCGGTGAAGGCCTCGGCCGTGTCCACGCGGCAAGCGCTCACCCCCATGCCCTGGGCCAGCTGCACGAAGTCCAGCGCCGGCTGCCCCAGGTCGAACTGGGCCAGCGCACGCGGGCCTGGGCGCTGGGCGCCCACCCGCTGCAGCTCCAGGTTCAGGATGCCGTAGGCGCGGTTGTTGAAGATGACGCTCACGACGTGGGCCCGCTCGCGCGCCATGCTCCACAGCGCCTGCAGGGTGTACATGGCCGCGCCGTCGCCCACCAGGGCCAGCACCGGGCGGTCCGGGCAGGCCACGGCCGCGCCCAGCGCCAGCGGCAGGCCCTGGCCAATGGCCCCGCCGGTCAGCGCCAGCAGCTCGTGCCGCGGCGCCCCGGCAGTGAAGCCCGGCAGCAGGGTGCCGGAGGTCTGGGCCTCGTCCACCACGATGGCGCCTTCGGGCAGCAGGTGGCCCACGGCCTTGCAGACCTTTTCCGCCGTGAGCTTGCCGCGCGGGGCGCCGGGCCGCCAGGGCGGCTGCAGCGCGGGCACGGCGGCCTGCGCCCCCAGCGCGGCCACCAGGGCGCTCAGGCTGGCCAGCACGTCCTCGTCCGGCGCGGCCAGGGTGTGCAGGGTGCAGCCGGCCGGCGTGAGCGTGCTGGGCTGGCCGGGGTAGGCAAAAAAGGACACCGGGGAGCGGGCGTCCACCAGCACCAGGTGGGTCAGGCCGGCCAGCTGCACCGAGGCCATCTCGGCCAGGTAGGCCAGGCGCTCCACCGGCGGCAGGCCGGCACCGCGGGTCAGCCGCGTCGGGAAGACCTCGCCCAGCAGGCGCAGGCCCAGGTGGGCGGCGATGCGGCCGGCCTCGCGCAGCGCCGGTTCGCGCAGGGCCCGCCCGCCCAGCAGCAGGGCGCAGCGCCCGCCCTGGGCGCTGGCCTCGCGCAGGGCCTGGGCGATGGCGGCCACGCGGGCCGCATCGGCTGGCGCGGGGGTGGCCGGTGGCTGCGGGGCCGCGGGGCGGGCGCCTTCGCCCCAGGAAACATCGGCCGGCAGGATCAGCGTGGCCACCTGGCCGGGTGGGCCCTTGGCCGCGGCCACCGCCTCGGCCACGTCGGTGCCCAGGGTGGCGGGCTGCTGCGCGGTGCGCACCCAGCTGGAGACATTGCGCGCCGCGGTGGCGATGTCCGACTGCAGCGGCGTGTCCAGCGCCGCGTGGTGGGTGGCGTGCTCGCCCACGATGTTGACCAGCGGCACCCGCGCCTTGCGGGCGTTGTGCAGGTTGGCCAGGCCGTTGCCCAGGCCGCAGCCCAGGTGCAGCAGCGTGGCGGCGGGCCGGTCGGCCATGCGGGCGTAGCCGTCCGCCGCGCCGGTGGCCACACCCTCAAACAGGGTCAGCACCGCGCGCATGGTCGGCGTGGCGTCCAGCGCGGCGACGAAGTGCATCTCCGAGGTGCCGGGGTTGGTGAAGCAGGTGTCGACGCCGGCGTCGAGCAGCGTGCGCAGCATGGCGGTCGCGCCCTGGGTCATGGGGAGGTCTCCTGTTTGTTCTGGGCCGAACGATAGGGCCTCGGCCAGCCGGCGGCTTGAGCCGGCGCGCCAGGTTTTTTAGGATGCGCGACATGCCCGCCACGCCGCCCTCATCTACCAAGCCCCCCCGGCGCCGGGCCGAGCCGTGGACCCGCGCGGGCGCCCTGCGTGGCCTGCGCGCGCTGGCGGCGCAGCTGGGGCAGGACGCCGAGGCCCTGCTGGCCCGCCAGAAGCTGCCGCTGGCCGCGCTGGACGACCCGGAGGTGCGACTGCCCTACCGCGGCCTGTGCCGGCTGCTGGAGGCCGGCGCGCGCGACTGGGCCTGCCCGGATTTCGGGCTGCGGCTGGCGGCCGTGCAGCACCTGAGCCTGCTGGGCGCGGTGGGCCTGGCGGCGCGGCTGCCGGCCCGGGTGGGCGAGGCCCTGACGGCCCTGGGCGACCGGCTGGGCGCCCATTCGGACGCCTTCACGATGGCGCTGGAGGTGGCCGGCCCGCGGGCCGTGCTGAGCTACCGCCCGGCCTGCCCCGAGGAGCCCAAGACCCAGCTACTGGCCTTTGCGATGGCGGTGACCCGCAATGCGGTGGCCTTCGTCAGCGGTCAGCCGGACTTCGCGCCGCAGGCGGTGCGGCTAGCCTGCCCGGCCCCGGCCGATGCCGCCGTGCGCCGGGCCCTGGCGCGCGGCCTGGGCGCGTCGCTGCGCTGGGGCGCGCCACAGACCGCACTGCAGCTGGATGCCGCGCTGCTGGACGCCCCCACCGCCATCCAGGACACGCAGTACGCGCCGCTGATCCGCGACACCCTGGCCCGGCTGACCGCGCCCCCGAGACCGGGCACGCCGGACGCGCCGGACGCGCCCGACACGGTGGCACTGGTGCATCAGCACATCGCGCGCCTGCTGCCGCCGGGCCCGTGCACCCAGGCCACGGTAGCCCGTGCCCTGGGCCTGCACCCGCGCGCACTGCAGCGGCGGCTGGCCGCCCAGGGCACGCACTTCTCGGCCCTGCTGGATGCGCACCGCCACGCCCTGGCGCTGACCCTGCTGCGGCAAGGCACGCTGCCGCTGGCCGCGCTGGCCCGGCAGCTGGGCTATGCCGACCAGAGCGTGTTCAACCAGGCCTTCCGGCGCTGGACGGGGCAGAGCCCGGGCCGGCTGCGGCGCCAGGCACTCGGACCGGCTCGGGCGCGGGAAGCCGGGGCATGGTGAGGTGGTCCCACGAGAAACAGGCGGCACAATGGGGCGATGGGCCCCTTGAAATTGATGGCCTGAGGGCACTCGTCCCGTGAGCGCATCGAGAGGCCAACCCCGGGCCATTCGTCGCCCCCCTGGACAGGCCACGCGTGACAACCCCACCGCCGGATCAGGTGTATTGGGTATCCAAACGAGCAGTTTGACGTATGACTTGGCTAGATGACCAGATCAAGTTCCGTTGGGCCGACATTCCGGAAGATCGGGCGCTGGTGCTCAGCGCATCTGGACTGGACGCTTGCCGACGGATCTCTCACATCGGCGTTCTCGATCTCGATGGACTGCGTTATTTCACGCCCACCCAAGGGGGCGTTCGCAGCAAATGGGACGAATCTGGCCAGATGTTCGTGGAGAACGGTCCACCCCAACATGCCGGCCTGGCCCGGCGTCAAACCCGTTTTGCCAACCTGTGCCATGACTGGAAGCTCAGTGGCAAGTTCGCCACGAACTGGCATGACGCTCAAGGCTGGGACTATCAGCAGTCGCTGCCAGAGTTGAACGGCGTTCCCCTGATTCAGTTTTGCCGACGCCGCAGCCAAAGAGGGCAGGTGGTGTTGATGCCATTGGCATGGAACTACATGGGACCCGGAGGTCCCAACCTGCCGATCTCCCCCGACCCACTGCCCTTTCAGCACAAGGCCGACAAAGTGGTATGGCGCGGTCGGTGCACAGGCACGGCGCGACTGGAGGGCACCGATCTGTGGTGGGCTGTTTCATCGTTTCGGGAGGGCCGGGAAAGTCTCACCGAGAAATATCTTCCTCAGATGGCGCGCTGGCGAGTGGCTCACGCCCTGAAGGACTCCCGCATCGCCGATGTGAAATTCACCTTGAACGAGCAGGAGCTTTCCGTCTTGCCAAAGATCCCTCTGCTGCAGGATCTGATGTCAGGGCTGGTGGGAGAGCGGTTGACCCAGCAAGAGCAGCAACAAGCCAAGTTCCTGCTGGTCGTGGATGGCAATGACATCGGCTCCAACAAGTATTGGAGCCTGCTCTCCAACTCCGTCACGCTGATGGTCGAGTCCGAATGGGAAACCGCACTGGACGCCGGCCTGGAGCCCTGGGTCCACTACGTCCCGGTTCCTCCTGAACGCGAGGCCATCGAGGCCACCGTGGCCGATCTGCTGCATCGTCCGCAGCAGTGTGAGGACATCATTCGGGCGGCCCATGCCTTGCTGAGGCAGCAACTTGACCTGCCCCTGCGCGAGGCAGCTGACTACGTGACTTTGCACCGTTACCAGCAACAGGTGCTTTGTTGCGCCGGCCTGCCGATGAAGTGGTCGCTGGCCCGTCGTTGAGATGAGGCGATATGGCCTCCAGGCTGTCGCCAAGCCGTCGCGGCGCGAACCGGCGTGAAGCCCATGTGAAAGGCGCTGACACGTGGGGCCTCATCGTGTCATCGCCGGGGCGCGGTTCGCCGTCTGATGGGGGTTCGGCCTGGCATGGCCGACTCCCCCTGACAGAAGGACCCGTGACATGGACATCACCATGACCCCAAGCGACACCTCCTGGCGCTTCAGCCCCGCCAGCGCCGACGACGGCCTGGACACCCAGGTGAGCCCATCCAACGCGCCGCCGGATCTGCAGCAGGCCTTCGACGACTGGATGGCCAACACCCAGGGTCAGGGACAGGCCCCCCGGCTGGCCGACGTGCTGGCGACCCAGCCCTCCCCGGTGGGGAATGGCGACGAGACAGCGGGCTGAGTGCGCTCAGGCCCGACCGGAGCGCCGGCTGCGCGGGTTGAGCTTGTCCAGCTCGTTCAACTGCTGCTTGAGCAGCAGCACCAGGGTGCGGGCGTGCTCCACCGGGATGCTCAGGCAGGTGGAGGGCGCGCCGGCCTCGCTGTCATCGCGCGCGGCCTGACGGGCCGAGACCAGCGCGTCCAGGCTGACTTCGATGAGGCCGTGGTGGTCGTGGCGGATGGACTTCAGGCGCTGGACTTCGATGGTGTAGGGCTTCACGCGGGGCTCCGGGTGTCCGGGACAGGACAAGGGTTCAGAACCCTGGATTGTCCGCGCCGCAGGCGCCCCGGCTCAATGGCCCCAGACCCAGACCACCGTGCCGCCCAGGTTCATGCCGCTGAAGGTCAGCGTGCCCAGGGGGTGCAGGCTGGGCGCGGCCTGCTGGGCGATCACCCGGGCCAGGTCCAGGCTGAGGTCGAAGGGCTGGTCGGCGAAGTTGTACTGGCTGACGTCGCGGCCGTCATAGAGCGCTGCGGGCAGGCCATTGACACCGCGCTGGGCCAACTGGGCCAGGAAGGTGGCGCGGTCGACGGTGTCCACGCTGTAGCTGCCCGCGGGCAGCAGCGCGGCCAGGCCACCCGGCAAGGGCGGCTGCGGGCTGGCCTGGGCGCTCACCGCCCGCAGCGCGGGCGTGTCCAGCGGGCTCAGGTCGGCCTGGGCCGGGCTGGTCAGCAGGGCCCACAGGGCCAGGGCGGCCCCGACGGCCGCGGGCAGAGAGGTGTTCATGGCGGTGTCCTCGGGATGCCGCCAGTGTTGGGCGCGCGGGCCCGGGGCAAAGCCCGGAAAACCGGGCCGGGAAGCCGCCTGATGCGGTGGCGCCGGTGTCTCAGCCCCGGCGGAGCGCCCAGTCGCCGCGCAAGAGACCCAGCTGCAGCAGATCGTGCCGCTGCCCGCCCCAGAAGCCGACCTCGCGCAGCCGGCCCTCGCGCGCGAAGCCCAGGCCCTCGGCCAGGGCCAGCGAAGGGGCGTTGTCCGGGTGGATCTGGGCCTCGATGCGGTGCAGGCCCATCTGCGCGAAGCCCCAGTCGAAGGCCGCGCACAGGGCCTCGCGCATCAGCCCCTGGCCGCGGGCCGTGCGGGCCAGCTCGTAGCCGGTGCTGCACTTGGCCCATTCGCGGTTCCAGGCGAACAGGCCGCAACTGCCCACCAGGACGCCATCGGCACGGCGCTCCAGCCCCCAGCGCACGCCGGGGTGGGGCTGCTGGCGCCAGGCGGCAAAACGCCGCACCAGGTCCTCGGCCTCGGCCAAGGTGGTAAGGGGGTCCGTGCCGAAGTGGCGCATGGCCGGGCCGTCGCCATGGATGGCCAGCAGGGCGGGGGCGTCGTCCAGCGTCAGTTCGCGCAGCCGCAGCCGCGGGGTCTCCAGCGTGGGAAAGCTCATCGGCCCATGCTAACCAGGACAGGCCGCGGCGGGCTCAGTCCGGCCGCCGCGCCACCAGCACCTTGAGCGAGCGCGTCTCATCCGCATCGGCAAAGGCCGCCGGGTTGGGCAGGCGCTCGGTGACCTGCAGGGTGGGCGCGTGCTCGGCCACCCAGGTGCGCAGCTCGGCCTCGGTGCGCTTGGGGGAGTTCAGGCACAGCAGGGCCTGGCCGCCGGGCGTCAGCAGCTCGGGCAGGCGGCGCAGCAGGCGGGGATAGTCCTTCTCGGCCACGAAGCTGCCCTTCTGGTAGCTGGGCGGGTCGGCGATGACCAGGTCGTAGGGCCCGCCGCGGCCCACCTTGCCCCAGCTGCTGAACAGGTCATGCGGCAGGAAGCTGGCCCCGGCGCTCAGGCCGTTGAGGGCATGGTTGGCCTTGCCGATGCCCAGGGCGCCGGCGGCCATGTCCACATTGACCACCCGGCCGGCACCGCCCTGCAGGGCCGCCACCGAGAAGGCGCAGGTGTAGGCAAAGAGATTGAGCACGGTCAAGCCAGGCCGGGCCACAGCCTGGGCCCGCACCCAGCGCCGGCCCTCGGCCATGTCCAGGAACAGGCCATGGTTGAAGCCGCGCAGCAGGTGCACCTTGTAGCGGGCACCGTCCTCGACCACGGTGTGGGGCTCGGGCACGCTGCCGCTGAGCAGACGGGTCTGGGCCCGCACCTCGTCGCGCTGCTGGAAGACCAGGTTCAGGGCCTGGCCGGGCGCCACCTCGGCCCAGCGCCGCGCGAAGGCAGCCTGGACGGTGGCCAGGGTGGTCTCGTCCACCGGGGCGAAGCAGGTCAGCAGCCAGACCGGCGGGTAGGCGTCCAGGGTCCAGTCCTCGCAGCCGGGATGGCGGCCACCGCGGCCGTGGAAGAGGCGCTGGGCAGAATCCACCGGCTGGAGGTGGGCGATGGCGTCGAGCAAGGTGGACAGGTTCAAGACAGCTCAGAGACAACTTTTTGCAAATTGTCCTCGAGACCGTCAACCGGAGGTTTCCGGGCTTCGTTGTACAGACATCTTCAACCCACGGACTCCAAGTCCTTGCCCATCATGACCAAGCTGTTCGCTGCCCTGATCGCCACCGTGTTCGCCGCCGGCGCCTTTGCCGCGGATGCTCCTGCCACCGACGCCGCTGCTGCGCCGGCCGCCGCCGCTTCCGCCACCAAGCACAAGGTTGCCAAGAAGAAGCACGCTGCCAAGAAGAAGGCCGCTGCCAAGGCCGAAGCCGCTGCCCCGGCCGCCAGCAACTGAGTGGCTGAACAGCCCCAGTCCTCTTCGCGGGCCTGAAGGTCTGCGAGGCACGAGCCCCCGGTACCCCCGGGGGCTTTTTCGTTGCTGATCGGGGTGCAATGCGCCCGTGCGATCAGGGCGTCGGCTGGGCGCCCGCCACGCTGGCGGTGCGGGCGCCGCGGGCCGCGTCCACCAGGAAGTTGACCGACTGCACGATGGCGTCCTTGGTCACCGCCTCCAGGTTGGTGCCCTTCAGGCTGGACAGGGAGCCGCCGAAGCCGCCGACCGAGAAGGAGCTGTCCTCGGTGGAAGCGGTGGCGCGCTTGGAGGCCACGACCTTGGCGGTCTCCACGCACACCAGCTTCATGTCCAGGGCCACCGCGGCCTTCTGGGTCTTGGTGCCGATGGAGCCCACGAAGGGCGGCAGGCCGGCGCCGAAGCTCTTGTTCTCGGTGCTGACATCGATCTGGGTCACCGCGCCGGAGATCAGGAACTCGGCCTGCTGGGTCTGCACCTTCTTGCCGGCCAGTTCCAGTTCCTTGGCGATCTCGTCGAGCTGCTCGCGGTCCTGCACTTCAAAACAGCCGCTTTCGGACAGAGCGGTCACCAGCACGTCCTTGATGCCGTCGGCGATGCCGCTGACATTGCTCAGCCCGCCATTGGCCGCATCGGCCATCTGCAGCAGGGCGGCCAGACCGCAGGCCCCCGCGCCGCCGTTGTTGCCGTTGGCGGCCTTGCACTGCATCTTGCCCACCATCACGGAGGCCACGGGCGCATCGCAATGGGCCAGGGTGGGGGGCGGCGGTGCGTCGGCAGCCCAGGCCAGCGGAGCGGCGATCGACAATGTGGCCTCGCACGCCAGGCGGATCTGGCAGACGCCGGAACCGTGCCCTTCACGCCATCGACACATCTGTATACAAATTGAGCTGCCCCGCCCGGCAGCACACATGCCCGATGAAAAACGATGCCGACCCCCTGCGCTGGGAGACCCTGCCCCAACGCCTGCACGACTTCGCTGCCGAGCGCGACTGGCAGCCCTTTCATGCCCCCAAGAACCTGGCCTCGGCGCTGATCGTCGAGGCCGGCGAGCTGCTGGAGCACTTCCAGTGGCTGACCGAGGACCAGAGCCGCGCCCTGGCCCAGCCGGGGCCGGCCAAGGACGCGGTGGCCGCCGAGATGGCCGACGTGCTGCTCTACCTGGTGCAGTTGGCCAGCGCGCTGGAGGTGGACCTGCTGGACGCGGCCGCGCGCAAGATGGTGGTCAACGCGGCCAAATACCCGGTGGAGAAGGCACGCGGGCGGGCCGACCGGGCCAGCGAGCTGTGAGACGGGCCCACCCGCCGACCGTCCAGCCCCACAGCCGCGCCCCCAGCGGGGCCCGCCGCTGCAGCCGCAGCGTGGCGGCCGACAGGGCCTGCCACTGCCACTCGCCCGCGTCCTGCACCTCCCCCTGATGCCCCTCGGCCCAGACGGCCACCGGCCGCCACAGGCGTTCGCCCAGCCACTGGGCGGGCGGCCGGGCCTGCAGGCGCCCCTGGGCCAGCCAGAGCCGGTCGCCCCGGCGCAGCTGCAGGCTCAGGCACTGGCCGGCGGCCAGGGTGTGGGTGACGGCGGCGGGAGGGGTCAGATCATCGCTGTGCATGGCCTCCACTGTGCGCGGCCGGTCCGCTGCCCGGCAGGCACAGCCGCGCACGGGGCGCCCCGCAACAGCGGCCTTGCAGGCCATCTGTTCCGGTCCGATCCGCGACACTCTGTGCCTGTTCCGATGCCCGCCCCGCCCCCACACTGGCCCGCGCCATGAACCCGCTGTACCGCCGCATCGCCGACCAGTACCGGTCAGCCATCCACGCCGGCTCGCTGCGCCCGGGCGACCGCTTCCCGTCGGTGCGCACGCTGATGCGCACCCACACCGTCAGCCTGTCGACCGCGCTGCAGGCCTGCCGCCAACTGGAGGATGAAGGCTGGCTGGAGGCCCGCGCGCGCTCGGGCTACTTCGTGCAGCACCCACGCCGGCGCGGCCTGCCCCCGGCCACCGAGCAGGGCCTGCAGCCCATCGACCCGGCGGCCTATGTCGGCATCTCGGCCCATGTCTCGGAGATCCTGGCCCGCGGTCAACGCCAGCCGGTGAGCGCCAACCTGGCGCTGGCGGTGGGGCCCAGCGCGCTGTATCCGGGCGAGGCGCTCTCGCGCATCATGCAGCGCAAGCTGCGGCTGCAGCCCAACGTCCTGGTCAGCATGACCCGCCGGTACGGCCACCCGCTGCTGCGCGCCGCGCTGGCCCGACGCGCCCTGGCCCGCGGTGTGACAGCCGCGCCGGAAGAAGTGGTCATCACCCAGGGGGCCACCGAGGCGATGAACCTGGCCCTGCGGGCGGTGACCCGGCCCGGCGGCACGGTGGCGGTGGAGTCGCCCAGCTTCTACGGCCTGCTGCAGATCATCGAGGCCCTGGGCCTGCGCGCCATCGAGCTGCCCACCAGCCCGCGCGACGGCCTGTCGGTGGAGGCCCTGGCCTTTGCGCTGGACAGCGACCCGTCCATCCAGGCGGTCGCCGTCATGCCCACCCTGCACAACCCCCTGAGCTGCACCATGCCCGACGAGCGCAAGGCCGCCCTGGTGGCCTTGTGCGCCGAACGCGGCGTGGCGCTGATCGAAGACGACATCTACGGCGAGATGAACCCCCAGCCGGCGCGCCCGCTCAAGGCCTGGGACCGGGCCGGCGGCGTCATCCACTGCAACTCGCTGAGCAAGATCCTGGCGCCCGGCCTGCGCCTGGGCTGGATGCTGGCCGGGCGCTGGCAGGCCCGGGTGGAGATGCTCAAGTACACCCAGAGCCGCTTCCCGGAGGAGCTGCCCCAGGCCACGGTGGCCGAGTTCCTGGACAGCCCCGCCTACGACCGCCACCTGCGGCGGCTGAACGAGGCGCTGCGCCAGCACCGCGACGCCTACGCCGACCGCATCGCCACCCACTTCCCGCCCGGCACCCGGGTGACCCTGCCCGAGGGCGGCATGCTGCTGTGGCTGCAGCTGCCCGACGGCGCCAGCGGCGACACCCTGTTCGACGCCGCGCTGGCCCGGGGCATCAAGATCGCGCCGGGCTCCATGTTCTCCACCGGCCGGCGCTACGACGGCTGCGTGCGCCTGAGCTGCGGCCGCGCCATGGACGACGCGGTGGAGACGGCCCTGCGCACGCTGGGCAGCCTGGTGCAGGACGCCTGAACCGCCGCCAAAGACCGGTTCAGAGCAAAGTGGCCGGGGCCGCACCCGCGCAGGCCTCGCCCGCGGTGTTGACCATGTGCTCCGCCATGTCGGCAAAGGCCTTCTCCAGCGCGGCCCGCAGCGGCGCGTCGTCCACCGTCTCGGCCAGGGCCTGGCGCATGCACAGCATCCACTCGTCGCGCTCCACCGGCCCCACCCGGTAGGGCAGATGGCGCATGCGCAGGCGCGGGTGGCCCTTCTCGGCGGTGTACAGCGGTGGCCCGCCAAACCAGCCGCTGAGGTACTTGAACAGGCTGGCGGCGCTGCCGGCCAGGCTCTCGGGGTGGATCTGCCGCACGGTGTAGGCCTCGGGCAGCTCGTCCATCAGCGCGTAGAAGCGCTCGACCAGGCGCCGCACGCCGGCCTCGCCGCCCAGGCGGTCGTAGGGGGTGGGAGAAGGGGTCATGCGTGGGGGTCTCCAGGGCAGGGGCATGGGCTCATGTTCCTGGCCAAGCTATCAAGCCCCATGCCAGCCCCCATCCCGCCGAAAAGTCCAATCTGGACAATGACTTGCCCGATGGCGACGGCGCCAGCCCGTGTCGCCTCTGCCGGCGCAAGTCTGCCGCGCACTGCCGAATCTGGCAGCATCTGTCGGCACGTGGCAGTGGGCTGGCGGTGAGGAAAGGGGCGCAAACCGCGTGGAAATGCACGCGAAACGCCCTGTCAGTCCCCCAGCAAATTAAAGGGTTAACCCTTGATGCTGGACAATCTCGACATCCCCGACCGCTGTTCATCCGGGAGCTGCGCATGCCACCCAGCCGTTCACTTTGGACCCGTTACCTCTTGCCGGTAGGCCTGCTGCAGGCCCCCCAGGGGGACCTGTTCCTGCACCGCGCGATGCGGGTGGGCAACCTGGACGCCCTGCGCCGCTGGATGCCGCACTACGTCAAGGTGCACGGCGTGCTGGCCGGCCTGCTGACCGTGGCCATGTGCGTCGCCGTCAGCCTGGGCCTGCCCTTCTGGCTGAGCCTGCTGGGCGCGCTGGCCAATGCCGGCGAGCTGCTGCTGTTCATCGTCTTCACCGGCCTGGCGCTGGCCCTGCGCCTGCCGGTGCCGCCCAGCGGCTGGCACTGAACGCGCGGGCTCAGAAGAAGCGGTCGAAGTGGATCCGCTCCGGAGGGATCCGGTGCGTGACCTGCAGCAGGGGCAGCAGCGCCTCCACCATGCCGGGGGGGCCGGCCAGGTAGATCTCCCGCTCGGCCAGGGTCTCGCCCAAGGTCTGCTCGACCAGGGCATGGATGGGCCCCACTGCGCCGGTCCAGCCGGCGGTGGCCGCGGCCTGCGCATCGGAGACGGCGGCGTGGTAGCGCAGACGCTCGCCCGGCACCCCCAGCGCCGCCAGCTCGGCCCGGCCGCACAGGTCGGCCGGCGTGCGGCCGCCGTAGAAGAAGTCCAGCCGTCGCGGGCCCTCGCGCAGCAGCGTGGCGGCCGCGCCGCGGGCCACCGACAGCATCGGCGCCAGACCGGAGCCGCCGGCGATGCAGACAATGTCGCGCACCACGTCCGGCCGCAGCCAGGCCATGCCGTAGGGGCCGTCCAGCGCCACGCTGTCGCCCGGCCGCAGGGTGTCGAACAGCGACTGGCTGGCCTCGCCGCCGGGCACACGGCGCACGCAGAAATGCCACTCGCCCGCCGCGTTGGCCAGGTTGGCCATCGAATAGGCCCGCTCGCGCGCCAGGCCGGGCAGGCCCAGGAAGGCGTACTGGCCGGGCTCGAAGGCAGCCGGGGTCTCGGTCTGGAACACGAACTCGCGCAGGTCGTGCGTGAGCGGGCGCACCGCCCGCAGCGTGGCGGTCTGGCGCCGGGGCGGCGTGGGGGCGGTGCCGCGCGGGTCCAGGCGCATCTTCAGCGCCACGTCACCCTGCGGCCGGCATTGGCAGGCCAGCTGCCGGCCCTTGCGGCGGTCGCGCTCGCTCAGGCCGGGTGCCTCGGCCCACAGCACCTCGACCTGGCCTTGCTCCACCTCGCAGCGGCAGCAGCCGCAGGCGCCCACGCCGCATTCGTAGGGCAGGGCCACGCCCGCCCGCAGCGCGGCCCGCAGCAGGGTGTCGCCCTCGGCGACCTCGAAGCAGGCCTCGCCGCCGTTGAGGCTCACCGTCATGCCGGCTCCTGCACCGGCAGCGCGGCCAGCACCTGGCCGTCCTGCACCTGCGCCGGGTAGACCCGCAGCGCGATGGTGCAGGGCGCACCGGCCGGCTTGCCGGTGGCGATGTCGAAAGCGCCCTGGTGGTAGGGGCACTCCACCAGGCCGTCCTCGATCTCGCCATCGCACAGCGAGGCGTCGCCATGGGTGCAGGTGTCGTCGGTGACGTGGATGCCACTGTCGATGCGGAACACCGCCAGCGGCGGCCGGCCGGGCAGCGCGATGCGGCGGCAGCCGCCGGCAGGCACGTCGGCCACGGCGCACAGGGGGGTCAGGGGAGAGGTCGTGGTCATGCTCGGCTTTCAGGAGTCAGCGGGAAGGCGGCCTCACCAGGCCCGGGACCAGGCGGCGGCCAGCCAGTTTTGCGACATGCGCACGTCCACCCCGGTGCTGGGGCCGGTGCCATGCACGGTGGTGCCCAGGGCCCGCGCATAGGCCAGGCTGAGGGACTGGCGGGCGTCCAGCTTCCAGGTCGCGCCCAGGGTCAGGTGCTCCTGCGGGGTGACGGGGGCCAGGTAGTTCAGCGTCGTGTTGTCGCTGCTGACGATCTGCGTGCCATGGCTGTAGCCGGCCCGCAGCGTCCATTGGGGCTGGACGTCCCAGGCGACGCCGGCGCGCACGATGGTCTGGTTGCGCCAGCCGAAGCCGGGCTGGGGGTTGGTCAGGGCGTTGCCCAGCGAGGCGATGTCGCCCCAGTTCACCCGCATCACGTCGGCCGCGAAGGTGAGGCCGGCCGGGGCCCGCACCGCCAGGCCCAGGCCGTAGCGCTCGGGCACGTCGAACTGCCCGCCGTCGGCCAGCAGGGCGCTGTAGGCCTTGAGCTTGCCCATGCGGATGCGCGAGGCGTACATCGCCCCCAGCGAGACGCCAGGCAGCACCTCGCCGGTCCAGCCCAGCTTCAGGCCCGCGCCGGTGGAGGACTCGTAGCCCTGGCCTTCGACGCCATTCACATCGGGCACGCCGTTGACGCGAAAGCGCTGGTAGGCCAGGTCCAGCGAGACGCCCACCGCCTGGGTGGGGCTGAGCTTGAGGGCATAGGTGGGCGAGAAGATCACCTGGGTCAGATTGGCGCCGTCGTTGGCGCTGCCGGCCCCGCCCGAAATGGACTGGCGGTACTTGGTGGCCACGCCGTTGCCGTAGACCGAGAGGCCGACCGACTGCTGGTCGTCCAGCGGCCGCACATAGCCGAACTCCGGCACCGGGATGGCCTTCAGGCCGCCGCCGTCGAAGTCGGTGCCGCCGAAGGTGGCCGAGGGCTTGGGCAGCACCACCGCCAGGCCCACTTCGAGCTGCTGGCCCAGCAAGGCCATGCCCGAGGGGTTGTTGGCCGCGGCCACCGCGTCCTGCGGCAGCGCGATGGAGGCGCCGCCCATGCCCTGCGAGGCGATGCCGTAGCCGTGCGGCATGGTGCCGTTGGTGGCGTGGGCCGGCAGGGTGGCCAGGCCGGCCAGGCCGGCCAGGATCAGGCCGCACAGCGGCAGCAGACGAAAGCGGAACAGCGGGGTCATGACAGCAACTCCAGGATGGGGGTGAGGCCCTGTTCGGGGCCCAGGGCGGCATAGCCGCCATCAACGGCCAGGTTGGCGCCGGTGATGAAGCGGGCGTGGTCGGAGCACAGAAAGAGCACGGCCTCGGCCACCTCGGTGGGGTCGCCGATGCGGCCGAGCATGTGGAAGGGCCGGGCCACGGCCTCGACCCGGGCCCGGTCGCCGCCGGAGATCTGGTCGAGCACGCCCGACCAGGTCCAGCCGGGCGACACGGCGTTGGCGCGGATGCCGGCGGCGGCCAGGTCCAGCGCCTGGCTGCGGGTGAGCTGCAGCACGGCGGCCTTGGTGGCCGGGTAGGCCCAGCGGCCAGCCTGGGCCACGCCCGCGCTGGTGGAGCCGAAGTTCACCACCGCGCTGCCGGGCGCCATGTGCGGGCAGGCCAGCTGCACCAGCCGCGCCGGGCCGATCACGTTGACGGCGAAGGAGCGGGTCCATTCGTCGCGCGTGGTGGCCGGCCCCTGGTCGGCATAGACGGCCGCCACGTTGACGACGAAGTCGATGCGGCCGAAGGCGGCCTGGGCGGCGGCCACGCAGGCCTCGACCTCGGCCTCCACGGCCAGGTCGGTGTGCTGGAAGCGCAGGGCCGGGCCCAGCTCGGCGGCCAGGGCCTGGCCACCCGCGTCGTCGATGTCAGCCACCAGCACCCGCGCGCCGGCGGCCACGAAGGCCCGCGCCACCGCCGCGCCGATCAGCGTCGCGCCACCGCTGACGATGGCCACCTTGTTCTCGAGTCCTCGCATGGATTCCTCTCCTTGACTCAGGCCGCCAGCGGCTCGGCTTCGGGCAGCACGCCCAGCCGGCCGCGGCAGAAGACCATCGGGGCGGTGTCGCGCCAGCGCAGGCGCAGCACCTGGCCCACGACGATCACGTGGTCGCCGCCGGGATGCTCGGCAAAGCCCACGCACTCGAACTGCGCGGCCGCACCGGGCAGCATGGGCACGCCCCCCACCCCCGGCGTGGTGACCAGGCCGGCGAACTTGTCGGCGCCGGGCTGGCCGAAGCGCTGGCACAGGGCCGTCTGGTCCCCCGCCAGCACGTTCACGCCGAAGGGGCGGCCGGGCCGGAAGCTGCCGGCGTGCGGCGAGCGGCGCGACAGGCTCCACAGCACCAGGGCCGGGTCCAGCGAGACGGTGTTGAAGGAACTGGCGGTGATGCCCACCGGCCGGCCGTCGTCGGTGAGGGTGGTCACCACGGTCACGCCGGTGGCGAACAGGCCCAGCGCGCGGCGCAGGGCGGCGGGGTCGCCGGCCTCGCCGTCGTCGCGCCAGGGGGAGCCGGGGTCAGGCCGCATCGCGCACCGTCCTTTCGGCCACGAAGGCGCGCGCCAGGGACACGTCGGTGATCCAGGGGAAGTAGTTGCGCGGGTTGTCGAAGCAACGCATGAAGGCATCGGCCACCGGCGGGTGGACCGAGGCCGCGCCCAGCACTTCCATCACCGGCTCGCCCGGGGGCAGCAGCAGCGCGTTGGTGAAGCCGGTGGTGAAGACGGCCGATTCGTTCCAGAAGGTCTCGAAGACGTCCTGCATCCAGTCCGCGTCGAAGGCGCGCTGGCCCTGGGCCTGGATGCGCTCGGCCAGGTAACGCACCATGCGCACCGCGTTGTTGGCGCCCTGGCCGGCGATCGGGTCGTTGAGCACCGCGGTGTCGCCGATGGCCATCACCAGGCCGCCACCGGGCAAGCGGCCGACGGGCTTGCGCACCGTGGGCAGGAAGCTGCCCTTGAGCCAGGCGTCCTCGTCGGTCAGCTCGGCACCGTCCAGGTGGTGCAGGTCGTCGGGCGCGAAGTCGGCCACCACCGCACGGGCGATCTCCAGCAGCTCGTGGCCATCGCGGGCGGCCTGGAAGCGGTCCATCGGGCCGCCGGGAATGGCCTCGAACAGGAAGCTGCGGCACTCGCCACGGGTGTGCGTGTAGAAGGGCAGCGAGAAGAACTCGCCCACCCCGGCCACGAAGTTGAAGCGCAGCGGGCGGAAGGGCACGCGGGCCCAGGGCCGGTCGCCCATCAGCTGCGGGCCGGTGAGCAGCAGCGCGGCCAGGTGGCGCGGCGGCGTGCTGTGGGCGCTGCGCACCTCGTCGCGCTCGAAGAAGGCGTTGATGGGGCCCTTGCCGGCCGCGACCATGGTCAGGTCGCTGTCGGCGGCGATGCGTTCCAGGTCGGCCACCGAGACCGACTGGATCACCAGCTTGCCGCCGCGCTGGCTGAACTCGCGCATCCAGCGCGAGAACTTGGTGCGCTGGTCCAGCGCCTGGCCTTTCAGCTCACCCAGGCGGCCCTGCACCGTCAGGCCGATGCGGCCATCGGGCCCGCGGAAGTCCACGTGCATGCCCTCGCCGTAGGGCACCACATCCTCCCAGAAGTTCAGGCCCAGCTCGCGTTCGAACTGCAGCGAGCTGTTGAACAGGAAGGCGGTGCTGGGGATGCGGCTGTTGAGCACCTGCTCGGGGCTGCGGTCGGTGTAGAGGGTGACGGCGTAGCCCTTGTCGAGCAGGGCGAAGCCCAGGAGAAGGCCGGCCTGGCCTCCACCGATCAGAGAAATCTTGCGCATGAAACTTCCTTGGATGCGGGTCAGAGGGTGGGCGGCAGGGTCTGCCAGCCCTCGCGGTGGGGGCTCAGGAGCTTGAGTTGCAGGTCGACCCGGGCGAAGCGCCAGCCCCGCGGGCCCTTCAGCACCTGGGCGTGGTAGCAGCCGCCGATCCAGTGCGCCTGCGGCGCGGGATCGCCGGGCTCGGCCACCTGGGCCAGCTCCCAGAGGTACCAGCGGCAGCGGGCGGTGGCGCCATCGTCGGCCCGCTCCACCAGCGGCGACACCATGTAGTGCAGCGACCAGCGGATGCGGGTGCGGCCGATCTCGGCCAGGGCGCGGGCGATCTCTTCAGCACCCTGGTGCTGGCCGAAGCCCTCGCAGGCCCAGACCGCGTCCTCGGTGAACAGCGGGCCGAGGATGGCCGGGTCGTTGTGGCGGTCCGCCCCCAGCGCATAGGTCGCCACCAGGGTGCGGATGGCCTCCTGGTCCTCGAGCCGCACGAGGCGTTCGGTCAGGCCGGCGAGGTCCATCTCAGAGCACCTGCTCGCCGTGGTCGGCGACGAAGCGGGCCTCGTCGAAGCTGTGCGGCACCTTGGGGTCGCCGCCGTAGAGCTCGATGTGCGGTGCCACCTCGGCCAGCGACAGGGCCAGCGCGAACAGGCGTTCGGCCTCGGGCGGCAGCTCGCCCAGCGGGTAGCGGTCGACGTAGCTGACGATGTCCTCGATGCGCGGCAGCATCGCCTCGTAGAAGGCGCGCAGCTCGCCGCGCGAGGCGTGGATGCGCCGCTGCTGGCGCTCGTTCTGGGTGGCCAGGGCCCAGCTGGGCACCAGGGGTTCCAGCACTTCGAAGGACTTGGGCAGGGTGGTGATGCTCATGGTGGGGCTCCTCATTCGGCGTGCATGGCGGCTTCCAGCGCGTGGTAGCCGTGGCGGATCAGGACCTCGTCGTCCTGCAGGTGCATCACCGGCTTGGCGCCGGACTCCAGCGCGATCTGGGTGTCTTCCATCGTCGCGGTGTCCTCCAGCCAGGCGTTGCGCTGCAGGCACTGGGCGTGCTCCAGGGCCCAGCGCTGGCCATTGGTCTTGGGCGGGCGCACGTAGTACTTGCCTTCCCACAGGGTCTTGTTGTGCGACACCGGCCAGAACTGGTGGGTGAACCAGATGCCTTCGGAGACGTGCAGCAGCAGGTTGGGGAACATCACCGAGAGCTCGAAGGCGAAGTCCTCGCGGTGGTCCGGGTTGACGCCCGGCGGCAGCATCGACGCGCCGCGGCGCGCCACCAGCGAGCCGGTGGCCAGGGCATTGGCGATCTTGGCCACCGGGGTCGGGTCGTTCTGCAGCGACAGGCAGATGGCCGCGGTGCGGTGCGGGCCGAACAGCTCCACGTTCTGCAGGCCGGAGGTGAACACGTTGGGGAAGGAGCCCGCGTGGATGGTGGCCACGTGGTAGGCCTCGGCGAAGGCGTCGTGCGCCACCTTCCAGTTGCAGTCCAGGTAGGTGTGGTAGCTGAAGCAGTGCGACAGCTCGTGGTACGGGAAGCCGCTCAGGTGCTGGCCCAGGCCGCCCAGGAACTCGGCCAGCGGTTGCACCTGCGGCGCCGGGTCCAGGTTGACGAAGATGAAGCCTTCCCAGACATCGGTGTGCACCGAGGTCAGGGCGTTCTTGTCCTTCTCGAAGCAGGCGTGGAACTTCTGCTCCTCGGGCACCTGGACGATGGCCCCCTTGGCGTCGTAGACCCAGCCGTGGAAGCGGCAGGTCACCACCGCGGCCTTGTTCTTTCCGAAGGTCTCCTCGCCGGTCTCGACGATGACCTTGTTGCCGCGGTGCGAGCAGGTGTTGTGGAAGCCACGGACCTGGCCGTCCTTGCCGCGGATCAAGATCACCGAGGTCTTGGCGAAGTCCAGCTTCTTGACCTTGTAGTCGCCGGCGTTGGGAATCTCCTCGACGCGGCCGACCTTCAGCCAGGTCTTGAGGAAGACCTTCTGCCGTTCCTGCTCGAAGAACTCGGGCGAGACACAGGGGTCGATGGGGATGGGGCCGGTGCCCAGCTCGGGGTACTTGGCGGCCCAGCGCAGTTCAGCGGGTGCGTTCATGGCGGTGCTCCGTGAGAGGGAATGAATCGGGAATGGAAAGGCTCAGTCGCTGAGCCCGTACTGCTCTCGCACCAGCGCGCCCAGGCCCAGGCGGTCCAGGATGTCCATCGGGCACAGGAAGGTGACGCGCACCACACCGGGCAGGCGGCTGATCTCGATGGAGCCTGTGATCGTGGCGCGGTTGAGGATCTCGTCGGGCGACAGGCCGGTCACCTTGGCGGCGCGGTCCACGCCGTTGTGGGTGGCGTCATTGAGCGTGCGGCCGGAGCCGATGAAGGTGATCGGGCCGTTGCGCTCGATCGTCTTCTGGCCGTAGCGTCGGGCCAGGCGCTCCACCGCGGCACGCTGCTCGGGGCTCATCGGCCGGGCCATCGGGGGCAGGTCGTCGGGACGCTGCAGCAGGATGGGGCCGTCCAGCGTCAGGCCCTTGATGACCTGCACGTCCAGTTCGGTGAAGCCGGCCACGTCGGTGGCATGGCCCGCCACCTCGCCGTTGCCCTGCTGGGCGTGCATGTCGCCCAGGTAGACGCCGGCCCCAGGCACCTTGACGGGGCAGATCAGGATGGCGCCGGCCCGCACCGAGTTGGTGTCCATGTGGCCGTCGGTCTTGTGCTGGTCCAGCGCTTCCTGGCTCATCGCGTACTGGTGCGGTGCATCGACCAGGAAGGCGCCGAAGTCCCCGGCGTTGTGCGAATCGGGCAGGTCGCGCGAGGGCGTGGTGCCGATGTTGCCGAGGAAAGGCTGCATGTGCGCGGCCAGGCCGGCGATGTCCGAGCGCGCCAGCGACAGGATGGAGTGCTGCTCGGCCGCCTCGGGCAGGCGGGCGTATTCCAGGGCCTTGGCCGCCAGCTGGTCGGCCACCTCCTGTCCCACGGTCAGCGACACGCCGCTGTCCTGGTCCAGCACGATCACATAGCCGTTGGTGAAGCGGAAGGCATTGACCTCGGCGCCGCAGACGTCGCAGTGCACCGCGTTGTCGCCGATGCCTTCGATGTGGCTGGGCGGGCTGACGGTGCCGCAGTTCGGGCAGAGCTTGGCGACGAAGGGGTCGCCCAGGTAGCGGCCATCGACGAAGGACATCACGCCCGAGGAGGTGGCCAGCGAGGTGACGACCATGTGGCGCAGCTTGAGCGCCACCGCATCGCCGACCTCGGCCCCGGCCACGGCCACCGGCTGCGAGACCTCGTGGCCGCCCTGGAACTTGGGGGTGATCATCGGGCCCCAGCAGCCCGGCGGGGTGCCCACGCGCAGGGTGCCGCCATCGGCGACGGGGCCCAACATGGCGTTGCTCGGGCCGACGATACCGCAGGTGTAGGTCTTGACCTCCACGACGGGCTGGGGGGTGGAATCACGGTTGCTCATGGGGCGTCCTTGCAGCAAAACTGGGTGAGCGCTTCGGCCCGTGGCATCGGCCCGAAACATGCTTGCAAGGTTAGGAACCGGATGGCGTGGCGCAAATCCGGCAACGCATCTAAGCCAGTAGGTGCTTGTTCTTACCGGCCCGCGACACCGCCCCCAGGAGGACGCAATGCAGTTGGCGACCAACTACAAGGACGTGTTCGATCACGCGAACGACGCGATCTTCATCCACGACGAGCGCACCGGCGCCATCCTGGATGCCAACCGCATGGCCGCGCGGATGACCGGCGTGCCCGTGCCGGTGCTCACCCGCATGGGCGTGGGCGACATCAGCTCGCGCCCGCATGGCTGCGATGGCCTGGGGGCCCTGCGGCACATCCACCGCGCGGTGGACGAGGGGCCGCAGCTCTTCGAGTGGTGGGTGCGCCGGCCCGATGGCAGCGAGGTGCCCACCGAGGTGAACCTCAAGCGCATCGTCACCGGTGGCCAGCCCAAGGTGATCGCGCTGGTGCGCGAGATCACCGACCGCAAGGCCACCGAGGAGCGGCTGATCACCCGCGAGGCCTACTACCGCCAGCTGATCGGCAACATCAGCGACGGCATCGCCATCCTCGACCGGCACGGCAAGGTGGTCTGGGTCGGCCCCTCGATCCGCAAGGTGCTGGGCTTTCGCGAACGCGAGGTGCGTGGCAAGACGGTGTTCGGCCGCGTGGCGTCAGGTGAAGCCCAGCAACTGGGCGATTTGCTTCGGCAGGTGGCCCTGCAGCCCGGCAGCGAGCAGCGCTTTGCCTGCCGCATCCAGCACCGCGACGGCGGCTGGCGCTGGCTGGAAGGCAGCTGCGTCAACCTGCTGGAGGACCGCCATGTCGACGGTCTGCTGGTGACCTTCCGCGACGTCAGCGCCCGCCTGGAGGCCGAGGACCGGGTGCGCCAGCGCGACCTGGAGCTCAGCCACATGGCCCGACTGTCCACCACCGGCGAGATGGCCTCGGCCCTGGCGCACGAACTGAACCAGCCCTTCTTCGCCATCATGAACTTCGTCGGCGGCGCCATTCGCCGCGCCCAGGCCGGCAGCCTGGGCCTGCCGGAGCTGATGGAGGTGCTGGAGCACACCCGCGTGCAGGCCGAGCGGGCCGGTCGCATCATCCGCACGGTGCGCAACTTCACCCGCAAGAGCGCCTACCACCGCGAGACGGTGGACATCCGCACCATCGTCGAGGAGATCGCGCCCTTCATCGAGATCGAGGCCCGGGCCCGCGGCGTGGCCACCCGCTACCGGCTGCTGCGCGAACCCGCGCTGGTGGACTGCGACTGGGTGCTGATCGAACAGGTCATCTCCAACATCGCCCGCAACGGCATCGAGGCCATGGAGCACACGCCCGAAGGCCAGCGCCAGCTGACCCTGGCCACCCACCTGACCGCCGCCGGCACGGTGAGCCTGTCCATCGAGGACTGTGGCCACGGCCTGCCGCGCTGCAACCCGGACAAGATCTTCGACGCCTTCTTCACGACCAAGAAGGAAGGCCTGGGCATCGGCCTGTCGCTGTGCCGCTCCATCATCGATTCCCACGGCGGCAGCCTGTGGGTCACACAAAGCGCCTCGGGCGGCGCCAAGTTTCACTTCACCCTGCCGCTGGCCACCCCGGCCGCGCCTGTCGACCATGCACCCCAGCTCTTCCACTAAGCCACCGTCTCACACCCCCGTGGTCTTCGTCGTCGACGACGACGATGCCGTGCGCACCTCGCTGCGCTGGCTGCTCGAATCCGTCGGCCACCCGGTGGAGGTCTTCCGCAACGGACGCGAGTTCCTGGACAGCCACGACCCCGAGCAGCCCGGCTGCCTGCTGCTGGACATCCGCATGCCGCAGATGGGCGGCTTCGAGCTGCAGGAGGTGCTGCGCGCCACCAGCCCCGAGCTGCCCATCCTGTTCCTGAGCGGGCACGGCTCCATCCCGATGTCGGTGCGTGCCATGCGCTCGGGCGCCTTCGACTTCATCGAGAAGCCCTTTTCCGACCAGGCCCTGCTGGACCGCGTGCAGGACGCCATCAACCTGGCCGCCGAGCTGCACCGCCAGCAACGGCACGCGCGGCTGATGAAGCGCCAGCTGGCCACGCTCTCCCCGCGCGAGCGCGAGGTGCTGGACCTGCTGATCGAGGGCCTGTCCAGCCGCGAGATCGGCGAGGAACTGGGCATCAGCAAGAAGACCGTCGAGGTCCACCGCTGTCGCATCCGCGAGAAGCTCGGCATCGACAGCGTGGCGGAGCTGGTGCGGATGATGATCCACATCGACCCGCAGGCCGCCGTGCCGGCCGGTGGCGGCGGGCCGGGGCATCGGCTCTGAGCGAAGGCCTTCGGCAGTATTCACCTCGGGAAGAGACTCGTCCCGCCCTAGGATCGTCTCCGTTGGGAGAGAACGATCCATGGCACGTCGAAAGAAGAGCAGTCCCCTCGAGGATCTGATGGCGTTGGTGGCCTTGCTGCCCTGGTGGGGCGGCGTCACCCTGGCGCTGGTGGCCTATCTGGGCCTGCACCAGGTGGCCCGGCAGCCCGTGCCGGTGCCCACCGATCCGGCCCAGATGGGTGCCCTGCTGCAGCACAGCCTGTGGCGCGCCCTGGCCAACGCGGGCCAGTACGTGGTGCCGATCATCTGCCTGGTGGGCGCGGGGGCCTCGGCGCTGCGCCGCCGCCAGCGGCGGGCGCTGGTGGAGAACGTCAGCGCCAACCCCACGGCCGACACGCTGGACGGCATGGACTGGCAGACCTTCGAACTGCTGGTGGGCGAGATCTTCCGCCGGCAGGGCTTCCAGGTCGTGGAAACCGGCGGCGGCGGGCCCGATGGCGGGGTGGACCTGGTGCTGCGCCGTGAGGGCGAAACCCATCTGGTGCAGTGCAAGCAGTGGCGCGCCTACCGGGTGGGCGTGAACGTGGTGCGCGAGCTCTACGGCGTGATGGCCGCCCGCGGCGCGGCCAGCGGCTATGTGGTGACCTCCGGCCGCTTCACCGACGAAGCCCGCGCCTTTGCCGAAGGGCGGCACATCCGCCTGCTGGACGGGCCACGGCTGCTGGGCCTCATCCGGCAGGTGCGGCCGGCTGCCGCCCCTGCGGCCACCGCGCCCGTGACGCCCCCGGCAGCGCCACCCCGGCCCGCCCGGCCGGTGGCGCAGGCCGCGGCACCCGCGGCCCCAACTTCCGCCGCATCCACCGCCCCCCCGGCCTGCCCCGCCTGTGGGCAGACCATGGTGCGCCGCGTGGCCAAGCGGGGCGCGAACGCCGGTCAGGCCTTCTGGGGTTGCACCGGCTATCCCGGCTGCCGCGGCACGCTCCCGCTGCGCTGAGGCCCTGAGCCCTCAGGCGTCGCCGCGCTGCCGGTACGCCCGGGGCGACACGCCCTCCCAGCGCTTGAAGGCCTGGGAGAAGCTGGAGAGGTCGGCAAAGCCCAGGCGCTCGGCCACCTCGCCCAGGCTCAGCCGGCCATCGGCCAACAGGGCCAGGGCCTGGCTGCGGCGGGCTTCGGCCTGCAGGGCGCGCAAGGAGGTGCCTTCGGCCTGCAGGCGGCGCTTGAGGGTGCGCTCGCTCAGGTGCAGGGCCCGGGCCAGCAGGCCCAGTTCGCTCTGCGCCGGCGCGGCCCCGCGGGCGGCCAGCTGCTGGCGCACCTGCTGGGCCGTGGCCAGGCGGGCGCGGCGCTGTTCCAGCATCTGGGCACAGAGCTGCTCGCACTGCGCCAGCGTCAGCGCGTTGGCCTGGGGCAGGGGACGCGCCAGCAGGCGGCGGTCGAAGGCCAGGCTGGTGTCGGGCGCGCCCCATTGCGGCACCGCGCCGGCCACCGGCCGGTCCAGCACCGGGGCGGGGCGGCCGCGGGTGGCCGGGCGCGGGGCCTGCAGGCGCAGCCAGGCCAGATCCACATTGGCGCCGGCCACCTCCTGCAGCAGCACCGCCGCCCCCACCAGGTCGCGCTCGACCACAAAGCGCTGCAGGCCGGCCGAGGCCAGGTCCGGTGCGCCGAAGCTCAGCACGCCCAGCGGACCCTCCTCGCGGTAGCGGATGGCGGTGAAGGCATGGCTGAGCGGCAGGAAGCGCAGCGCCAGCGCCAGCGCGTCGCCGGCCGTGGCGCTGGTGATCAGGGCGTAGCCCCACAGCCCGTAGTGCGAGAAGTGATAGCGGGCCCCCACCTCCAGCCCCAGGCCGGGCGGATGCCCGAGGGCCTTCAGCAGCTGGGTGGCCACGCTCAGCTCCTGGCCGCCCGACAGCAGGGTGTTGGGGTCGCCCAGCTGGGCCTCGGTGAGCCGGGTGCCGGCCAGCAGGTCGACCGGCGCCAGGCCGTGCTCGCGGCCCACCTGCAGCAGCAGGGCCACGCTGACGGGGCTGCGGTGGAAATCCCAGAAGTTGTTCATCGCGCGGGCCTCCTCACTTTCCCTGAGAGGCCATCAATTGGCCTGAATCATAAAGTGATCGGCCTCTTGGGCCCTGGGTGAAGACCCCTGTGGACCGCATCATCGCGGCCAGAAAAGCGAACGTGCGTTCGCCCGCCACACCGACCGGAGACCCGCCGTGCAACAGACCCCGCCCTCCCCCCTGGTGGACCGTTTCGAGGCCCAGCGCCAGGCCTTTGGCCGCCAGCCCTTTCCGACCCTGGCCGAGCGGCGCGACCGGCTGCAGCGCCTGGCCGCGCTGCTGGACCGCCACGAGGCGGCCCTGGTGCAGGCCATCAGCGCCGACTTCAGCGGCCGCAGCCCGCACGAGACCCGGCTGGCCGAGGCCTTCGTGGTGCGCGCCGGCCTGCGCCATGCGTTGCGCCATCTGAAGGGCTGGATGCGCGAGCGGCGCGTGCCCACCCAGCTGCACTTCCTGCCCGGGCGCAACCGGCTGCTGCCCCAGCCCCTGGGCGTGGTGGGCGTGGTGGCGCCCTGGAACTACCCGCTGCAGCTCTCGCTGGGCCCGGCGCTGGCGGCCCTGGCCGCGGGCAACCGCGTGCTGATCAAGCCTTCGGAGCTGACCCCGGCCTTCTCGGCCCTGCTGGAGCGCGCGGTGGCCGAGGCCTTCGCCCCCGACGAGATGAGCGTGGTGACCGGCGACGCCAGCGTGGGCCAGGCCTTCAGCCACCTGCCCTTCGACCACCTCTTCTTCACCGGCTCGACCCCGGTGGGCCGGCTGGTGGCCCAGGCCGCCGCAGCCAACCTGACGCCGGTGACGCTGGAGCTGGGCGGCAAGTCGCCGGCCATCGTCGACAGTTCCGCCGACCTGGACGAGGCGGCCCAGCGCATCGCCTACGGCAAGCTGCTCAACGCCGGCCAGACCTGCGTGGCGCCCGACTACGTGCTGGTGCCCACCGGCCAGGGCGAGGCCCTGGCGCGGCGCATCGCCCGTGCGGCCGAGCGCATGTACCCGACGCTGCGCAACAACCCCGACTACACCGCCATCGTCAGCCCGCGCCACCACGCCCGGCTGCAGGACATGGTGGCCGAGGCCGCGGGCCTGGGCGCCACCATCGTGCAGGTCAACCCGGCCAACGAATCGCTGGCCCAGGGCACGCGCAAGATCGCGCCGACCCTGGTGCTGAACCCCTCGCCGGCGGCCCGCCTGATGCGCGAGGAGATCTTCGGCCCGGTGCTGCCCATCCTGGAGGTGCCCTCGCTGGACGCGGCCATCGCCCACGTCCAGCAGGGGGATCGGCCGCTGGCCCTGTACTGGTTCGGCCGCGACACGGCCCACCGCGACCGGGTGCTGCGCGAGACGATCTCCGGCGGCGTCACCGTCAACGACTGCCTGTGGCACCTGGGCCAGGAGCACCAGCCCTTCGGCGGTGTGGGCGCCAGCGGCATGGGGGCCTACCACGGCGAGTGGGGCTTCAACACCTTCAGCAAGTTGAAGCCGGTGTTCCACCAGTCGCGCTGGGCCGGCACCGCGCTGTTCCGCCCGCCCTACGGCGCCACCTTCGAGCGCCTGCTGGGCCTGCTGCAGCGCCTGGGTTGAGGCCCACGATGGACCACACGAACCCCGAGATGCTGGACGCCCTGATCATCGGCAGCGGCTTTGCCGGGCTGGGCATGGCCGTGGCGCTGCGCCAGGCCGGCGAGACCCGCTTCCTGATCCTGGAGAAGGGCGGCGACGTGGGCGGCGTCTGGCGCGACAACGCCTACCCCGGCGCCGCCTGCGACGTGCCCTCGCACCTCTACTCCTTCTCCTTCGAGCCCAAGCCCGACTGGACGCGCAGCTTCGCCACCCAGCCCGAGATCCTGGACTACCTGCGCCACTGCGCGGACAAATACGACCTGCGCCGCCACCTGCGCCTGCACACCGAGGTGCGCGAGGCCGCCTGGGACGAAGCCGGCCAGCACTGGACGGTGACGCTGGCCAGTGGTGAGACGCTGCAGGCCCGCCAGCTGATCACCGCCGTGGGCCAGCTCAGCCGGCCGGCCCTGCCCGACATCCCCGGCCTGGCGGACTTCACCGGCCCGCGCTTCCACTCGGCGCAGTGGGACCATGGCGTGGCGCTGGAAGGCCAGCGCGTGGCGGTGATCGGCACCGGCGCCTCGGCCATCCAGTTCGTGCCGGCCATCGCGCCGCGGGTGGCCCAGCTCAGCGTGTTCCAGCGCTCGGCCGCCTATGTGCTGCCGCGGCCGGACCGGCCCTACAGCGCGGCCGAGCAGAGCGCGATGCGGCGCCAGCCCTGGCGCATGCGGCTGCGCCGCCTGGGCATCTACCTACACTACGAATCCCAGGCCCTGGCCTTCACCCGCTTCAAGGGCCTGATGCGCTGGGCCGTGGGCGTGCCCTTCCAGCGCCTGCTCAAGCGCCAGGTGCCGGACGCCGCGCTGCGCCAGCGCCTGACGCCCGACTACCCGATCGGCTGCAAACGCATCCTGCTGTCCTCCACCTACCTGGCCACCATGGCCCGGCCCAACGTGGCGCTGGTGACCGAGGGCATCCGCCGCATCACGCCCACGGGGGTGGAGACGGTGGACGGGCGGCTGCACCCGGCCGACGTGCTGGTCTATGGCACCGGCTTCGCGGCCACCGAGTTCCTGGCGCCCATGCGCATCACCGGCCGCGACGGCCGCACGCTGGACGAGGCCTGGCGCGAGGGCGCCGCCGCCTACCTGGGCCTGACGGTGCCGGGCTTTCCCAACCTGTTCACGCTCTACGGGCCCAACACCAACCTCGGCCACAACTCCATCGTCTACATGCTGGAGAGCCAGATCGCCCATGTGATGCGCTGCCGGCGGGCGATGCAGCAGGCCGCCGCCACTGCGCTGGAGGTGGACCCCGGCCGCTTCGGCCGCTTCAACCGCTGGGTGCAGCGCCGGCTGACGGCCACGGTGTGGAACGGCTGCCGCAGCTGGTACATCGACGCCCGCGGCCACAACCCCACCAACTGGCCCGGCTTCACGCTGAGCTTCCGGGCCTGGACGCGCTGGTCCTCGCTGTCGGCCTACCGCCTGAGCCGGCCGCTGGCGGAAGCTCCGATGCTGCCCGGCGCCGTGGAGCTGCGCGAGCCCGCCAGCCGCACCGAGGCGCTGGTGGCCGCCGGCCTGCGCAGCCTGCTGCGCCACAGCTTTCGCCTGCTGGTGGGCCCGCCGCTGAACGCGCCGCTGCAGCGCGCGGTGGCGCGGGCACTGACGCTCACCATGTTCGCCGGCGGCGGCGTGCAGCGGCGTCAGGAACGCGTGGGCGCGGTGCCGGTGGAAGTCCTCAGCCCGCCCGGCCTCAGCGAGGCCGCCGACGGCGCCATCCTCTACCTGCACGGCGGCGCCTTCTGCCTGGGCGGCCCGGCCACCCACCGCAGCCTGAGCAGCCGCCTGGCCCCGGCCGCGCAGTGCCCCGTCTGGATGGTGGACTACCGGCTGGCGCCCGAGCACCCCTACCCCGCCGGGCTGGACGACGCGCTGGCGGTGTGGCGGGCGCTGCGGGCGCGCGGCCTGCCGGCCGGGCGCATCGTCATCGCGGGCGATTCGGCCGGCGGTGCGCTGGCCCTGGCGCTGGCCCTGCGGCTCAAGGCCCTGGGTGAGGCCCCGGCGGCCGGGCTGCTGCTGCTCTCGCCGGTGACGGACCTGCGCCCCGAGGGCGGCCCCACCGACCCCGCGCAGCGCGACCCCATGCTGCGCCCGGGCTGGCTCACCCAGGCCCTGCGCTGGTACGCCGCGCCGGCCGACGCGCCGGAGCACCAGCCGCTGAGCCAGGACCTGGCCGGCCTGCCGCCGCTGTTCATCCAGGTGGGCGAGGAGGAGATCCTGCGTGGCCACGCGCTGGCCCTGGCCCGCCACGCCCGCGCCTGCGGCCTGCCGGTGCAGCTGGAGGTGCACGCCCGGCGCTGGCATGTGTTCCAGCTGCAGGCGGGCTACCTGGCCTCGGCCGCCGCCGCGGTGCAGGCCCTGGGCCAGGCCAGCCAGCGCTTCATGGCCCAGGCCGCCCCGGCCAGCGCCGCCACGATTCCCGACGAAAGCTCCGCCCCATGGCCCACGACACCCCAAGCCGCTGCGTCCTGATCACCGGCGCGGCCACCGGCATCGGCCGGGCCACCGCCCGCCGCTTCGCGCTGGAGGGCTGGCAGGTGGTGGCCGGCGACATCGACGCCACCGGCCTGGCCGACCTGGTGCGTGGCCTGGGCGAGGCGCGCTGCCTGGGCCTGGCCCTGGACGTGACCGACCCGGCCCAGTGGACGGCGGTCCTGGCCACCGTGCGCCAGCGCTTCGGCCGGCTGGACCTGCTGGTCAACAACGCCGGCATCCTGATCTCCGGGCCCTTCGCCGAGTCGCCGCTGGAAAGGCACCACGCGGTGATCGATGTGAACGTGAAGGGCCTGCTCAACGGCTGCTGGCTGGCCCACCCGCTGCTGGCGGCCACGCCGGGCGCGCAGGTCATCAACCTGTGCTCCACCGCGGCCCTCTACGGTCAGGCCTCGCTGGCCACCTACTCGGCCAGCAAGTTCGCGGTGCGCGGGCTGACCGAGGCGCTGAACATCGAGTGGGAACCCGACGGCATCCGCGTGCAGGACCTGATGCCGCTGTTCGTGCAGACGGCCATGGTGCAGGACATGGACGCCCAGAGCATCCGCCGCCTGGGCGTGCGGCTGACGGCCGAGGACGTGGCCGAGCAGGTCTGGCGCACCGCCCGGGCCCGCGGCCACAGCCGGGTGCACTGGCCGGTGGGCGGCATGGCGCGCTGGCTGTTCCGGCTGTCGGGCGGCGGGCCGCAGTGGCTGGAACGCTGGATCGCCCGGCGCATCGCGGCCTGAGCCGCGACGCCGACCCGGGTCTTCAGCCCAGCCAGGGCTGGAGCCAGCCCAGGCCGTCGGAGGTGGCGTGCGGCGCGCTGCCACGGGCCGGGCGGTACTCGCAGCCGATCCAGCCGTCCCAGCCCAGTTCGTCGATGAGGCGGAACAAGTAGGGGTGGTGGATCTCGCCGATATCGGGCTCGTGGCGCTCGGGCACGCCGGCGATCTGGAAGTGGCCGACGCGGCCGGTGGGCAGGTACTGGCGGATCTTCATCGCCAGGTCGCCCTCGACGATCTGGCAGTGGTAGAGGTCCATCTGCACCTTGACGTTGGGCGCGCCGATCTCGGCCACCAGGGCATGGGCCTGGTCCTGGCGGTTCAGGAAGAAGCCGGGCATGTCGCGCTCGTTGATCGGCTCGATCAGCACGTCCACCCCGGCCTCGGCGGCCCGCGCGGCCGCCACCTTCAGGTTGGCCACGTAGGTGGCGCGCACGCTGTCACGGGTCTCGCCCGCGGGCACCAGGCCGGCCATCACGTGGATGCGCGGGCAGGCCAGCACGCGGGCGTAGCCCAGCGCCTGCTCGAAGCCGGCGCGGAACTCGGCCTCGCGCCCGGGCCGGCAGGCCAGGCCACGCTCACCGGCATCCCAGTCGCCCGGAGGCGCGTTGAACAGCACCTGCTGCAGGCCGTGAGCCTTCAGCAGGCCGGCCAGCTGCTCGGCCGGCCAGGCGTAGGGGAAGAGGTACTCGACCCCCTGGAAGCCATCGGCGGCGGCGGCGGCAAAGCGATCCAGGAAGTCCACGTCGTTGTAGAGCAGGGACAGGTTGGCGGCGAAACGGGGCATGGCGACAGCGTGCGGAAGGACCGCCAAGCGTAGCGGGTTCAGGCCAGGCGCGGCGCCTCACGCAGCAGGGTGGCCAGGGCGTCGGCGCAGAAGCGGGCGTCCATCAGGCTGGCGTGGCCGCTGGTGCCGGCACTGGGCGGCACCAGCAGATGGCGGGCGTGGGGGATGCGGGCGATGGCCGGGGCCATCAGGTCCAGGGCCGGCGGGTTGCGCTCGTCGTCGGCGCTGGTGATGGCCAGTACCCGGGCGCGGATGTGGGGCAGGCCGGGCGTGGGGTCGTAGTCGCGCGCGGCCTCCCACTGCCAGAGGTGGTCGTTGGCATCGCCCGTGAAGGGCGCGGCCAGGCGGCGGTGCAGCAGCGCGTCGGCCGCGGCCACGTCAGGCGCCTGGGCCCGCAGGGCCGGCTCGCCGCCATTGCTGGCCAGCGCGAAGAAGGTGGAGGCCCAGGCCAGCGCGGGCGGCTGGGTGGTGTAGCGCCCGCCCTGCCAGGCCGGGTCGCGGCGGATGCTCTCGCACAGCATGCGACGCAACAGCCAGTTGCGCCCGCCCATGGGCACGGGGGAGGCGGCCATGGGCACAGCGATGTCCATCCAATCCGGGTGCTGGCCGGCCAGCAGCCAGGTGTGCATGCCGCCCATCGAGTAGCCGATGACCGCGCGCAGGTGCCGGATGCCGAGTGCCTCGGTCAGCAGGCGGTGCAGCACGGCCACCATGTCGCCATAGGTGTAGGCCGGGAAGGCCGGGCCCAGGCCGTCGCTGGGCTTGGCCGACCGGCCGCTGCCCAGCGCGTCGGGCAGGATCAAGTGGTGGCGCGCAGCGTCCAGCGGCTGGCCGGGGCCGAACATCCGCCCGGCCCAGGCCGGCGTGAGCCAGCTGGCCGCCGAGCCCTGGCTGCCGTGCAGCAACAGCACCGGCTCGCCGTCCGGCGCGCCCAGCGTGGTGCAGGCCAGCGCCAGCGCGGGCAGCAGCGTGCCGTCGTGCAGGCGCACGTCGCGCAGGGTGTGCCGCTCGGTCCGTGGGGCCAGGGTCATCGCAGCTCCGGGCTCACAGCAGCGGGCGGCGCCCGGCCCAGGGCCGTGCCTGCTCCAACTGGCCGGCCAGCTGCAGCAGCCGGTCCTCGCGGCCGAAGGGGGCGACGAACTGCACGCCCAGCGGCAAGCCCTCGGGCGTCCAGTACAGCGGCAGGCTGATGGCCGGCACGCCGGTCAGGTTGGCCAGCTGGGTGAAGGGCACGGCCTGCAGGTTGTCGCGGGCGATCTGGTTGACCATGCCGTCGAGCCAGCCTCGGCGGGCCAGCGCGCCCAGCAGGCCGCTGCGGTTCAGGCCGTCCAGCAGGGTCTGTTGCCAGGCCGGCGGGTCGCCCTGGCCGTGGCGGATCGGCGGCTCGGCCAGCGTGGGGGTGAGCAGCAGGTCGTGGCGGGCGTGGAAGTCGGCCAGCGCGCGGCCGAAGCCGTTCCACTGCCAGAGCTCCTGGGTGAGCTGGCCGGCCGAGACGGCGCGGCCCAGGGTCTCCAGCACCCGGGTCAGGGGCTCGAAGTCGCCGTCGCGGGCACCGGCGGCGCGGGCCCGCGCCACCAGGGCCGGCACCTGGCCGAAGTACAGGTGCAGGTAGCTGCGGGCCAGCGCGTCGCCGTCGATGGCCGGTTCGGCCTCGACCAGCTCGTGGCCCAGCGAGGCGAGCAAGGCCACCGCGTCGTGCACCGCGGCCACCGCCTCGGGGTGGACCGGCGTGCCGATGGGCGAGCGGGTGGTCCAGCCGATGCGCAGCCGGCCGGGCGGGCGCTGCCAGGCCTGGGCGTAGGGCTCGGCCGGCGGGGCGATGACGAAAGGGTCGCCCGGCTCGGGGCCCTGCAGCGCGTCCAGCGCGCGGGCGGTGTCGCGCACGCTGCGGCTGAGCACGCCTTCGGTGGAGGCGCCGTACCAAACCTCGCCAATGCCCGGGCCCACCGAGACCCGGCCGCGCGAGGGCCGCAGGCCCACCAGGCCGCAGCAGGCCGCCGGGATGCGGATGGAGCCGCCGCCGTCGTTGCCGGCGGCCATGGGCACGATGCCGGCGGCCACCGCCGCGGCCGCGCCGCCGCTGGAGCCTCCGGGCGTGCGGCCCAGGTCCCAGGGGTTGCAGGCCCGGCCGTGCAGCGCGGAGTCGCTGACCGCCTTGAGCGCCAGCTCGGGCAGGTTGGTCTTGCCGAAGACCACCAGACCCATGCGCAGGTAGCGCCGCACCACATAGGCATGCTCGGTCGGCACCAGGCGCAGCATGCCGCGGCAGCCGTAGCTGGTGGGCAGGCCGGCCCAGTCGTGCACGCCGTCCTTGAGCAGGAAGGGCACGCCACGGAAGGGTCCTTCGGGCAGGCCGTCGGCGATCAGGCCACGGGCCTCGCCTTCCATCAGCCGGCTCAAGGCATTGAGGCGGCCGTGCACCGCCTGCTGGCGGGCCAAGGCCAGGTCCAGCAGCTCGGCCGGGGCGAGCTCGCCGCGGGCCACGCGCTCGGCCAGCGCAGTCGCGTCGTGTTGCAGGTACTCGTCGACATTCATCGGGCCAGGATAGCGGCGAACTTGAGCCGGACGCAGCGCGGCTTTCCCGGCTTATTCCCGGGATTGCGACGGGCCCCGGCGCCTACGATTCCGTCCAGAACCTGTCCCAACCCTTGCTGTACCCCCGCCATGTTCGACTTCCCCCCTCTGCAGGACCACCGCGGCGACCGCCGCCACCGTTTCATGGAGTCATCGGACATCAACGCGGCCTTCGACCTGCTGTACCGCGGCATGCGCCGCCAAGTGCAGCGCGGGCTGCATGTGCGAGGGCAGCTCTTCGCGCTGGAGGCCGACAGCCAGATCCCCGGCCAGGTGATTGGCAGCGTGCGCCTGCTGCCCGGCGACCTGGACAACGGCAGTGCCGAGGACTGGGCCGACGCCACCCAGCGGCCCCGGCTGTTCGAGCAGCTGCTCGACAGCGCGCAGCCGGCCGCCCTGTACGCCTACGCGGTGGAGCAGCCCAGCCCGCACGACGTGCCGGTGGTGTGGGTGGAGCTGGCCGAGGCCGATGGCTGCCATGTGGCCAGCTTCCCGCTGTGCGCTGGCCGCGGCTGGGCCGAGCGCGACCTGCTGGAGGTCCCGCACCAGCGCCTGCTGCCGGTGACACAGGATTGACCCTCCCGGCCGGCTACCATCGCCGGCCATGTCCTCTGTTCTCGCCGCTCCCGCCGCCAGCCTGTTGCTGGCCGCCATGGCCGCCATCAGCCTGTGGGCCTTCTACCGCGCCCCGCAATGGCTGGACCGTGGCGTGCTGCGCCCCTACTGGCTGCTGCGCCGCCGACAGTGGGGCACCGTGCTCAGCCATGCCTTCCTGCATGCGGACCTGACCCACCTGATCTTCAACGGCTTCAGCTTCTGGGCTTTCGCCCCTGGGCTGGAGCGGGCCCTGGGCACGCCGCTGTTCCTGCTGCTGTATGCGGTAGGCCTGCTGGCCAGCACGCTGGGCACCTGGCTGAAGCAGCGCCACAACCCGGCCTACCAGTGCCTGGGTGCCTCCGGCGCGGTGATGGCGGTGGTGTTCGCGGCCATCGCACTGTTCCCCGGCGCCAAGCTCTTCATCCTGCCGATCCCGGTGCCCATCCCGGCGCCGATCTTCGGCCTGGGCTACCTGGCCTACACCCTGTGGGCGGGCCAGCAGCAACGCGGCCGCACCAACCACGAGGCGCACCTGTGGGGCGCGGTGTCGGGCCTGCTGTTCGCGCTGGTGGTGGCCCCGGGCTGGGTGGCGCGGGCCTGGCTCGGCGGCTGAGCCCGCCGCCGTTTCAGCGCTGCGCCAGGCCCAGCCGGCGCAGCAGGCGGTGGAAGTTGCTGCGGTCCATGCCGGCCTCGCGCGCGGCGGCCGCGGCCACGCCGCCATGGCGGGCCAGCAGGGCCTGCAGCCATTGGCGCTGGAAGGCATCGGTGGCTTCGCGCAGACTGGGCCCGGCCGCCGCCTCGTCGGCCCACGCGGGCCCCGCCAAGGGGGCTGGCGACAGGGGCAACCCCGCCAGCGTCGGCAGGTCCCCCAGGTGGCGCGGCTCGATGCCGACCCAGCGGGCCGTGCGGCCCTGTTCGGCCACCGCCCGCAGCGCTGCGCGGCTGATGACATGCTCCAGCTCGCGCACATTGCCGGGCCAGGCCTGCTGCTGCAGCCAGGCCTTGGCCGCCGGGCTGAGCCGCAGGTTGCGCGCGCCCAGGCGGTGCTGGTTCTCCTCCAGAAAGCCGCCGGCCAGGGCCAGCACGTCGCGCCCGCGCTCGCGCAAGGGCGGCACCCGCAGCGGGTAGACCGACAGCCGGTGGTAGAGGTCGGCCCGGAAGCGGCCGGCGGCCACCTCGGCGGCCAGGTCACGGTTGGTGGCGGCCAGCACCCGCACGTCCACCTTCAGCAGGCGGTCGCTGCCGGGGCGCTGCACCTCGCCGCTCTGCAGCACCCGCAGCAGCTTGGCCTGCACCGGCAGGGTCAGCTCGCCCACCTCGTCCAGGAACAGGGTGCCGCCGTCGGCCAGCTCGAAGCGGCCGGCCCGGTCCTGCAGCGCGCCGGTGAAGGCGCCGCGGCGGTGGCCGAAGAGCTCGCTGTCGGCCAGGGTGTCGGGCAGGGCCGCGCAGTTGACCTGCACCAGCGGCCGTTCGCGGCGCTCGGACAGGGCATGCAGGCGCTGCGCGACCAGCTCCTTGCCGACCCCGGTCTCGCCCAGGATCAGCACCGTCAGGGCCGAGCCGGCCACCAGGTCCAGCTCACGCAGCAGGGCCTGCATGGCGGGGCTCTGGCCGCCCAGGGCGCGGCGGGCCAGGGCGCTGCTCTGCAGGGCCTGCAGGCGGGCCTGCTCGCGACTGGCCTGCTCGGCCAGCTGGTGGATGGTGTGGGCCGCCTCGATGCCCTCCTGCACCAGGGCGACCAGGGCCTGGCGCTGGGCCGGCGTCACGCGGTCGAAGGCCCCCGGCTGCAGGGCATCGAGCGTCAGCAGGCCCCAGAGCCGGCCGCCCAGCTGCAGCGGCGCGCCCATGCAGTCGTGCACCGGCAGGATGTCGGGCTGGCCGTCCACCAGGCCGTCGTAGGGGTCGGGCAGGCCGCAGTCCGCCGCGAAGCGCAGGCCCTCGCCATCGCTGGCCAGCAGCTGGGCCAGCCGGGGGTGGGCCGCCACCGGGAAGACGCGGCCCAGGGCCTCCTCGCTGAGCCCGTCCACCGCCACCGGCCGCAGCACGCCGGTCTCGGGCTCCAGGCGCAGCAGGGCTGCGGCGTCGCAGCTCACCATGCCGCGCACGGCCGCCAGCAGGGGGGCCAGACGGTCGCGGTCCAGGCCGGCGTGGGCGGAGACGTTGGAAGTCATCGTGACCGCATTGTGGTCGAACTGACCACGACCAAGCTGTGGTCAAGGGGACCACCCCGATCACGTCAGGGTGAAAACCCGCGGTCTGACAAGCACTTGCAGAATGGCCGGCGGCTGGCCCGCATCTTGATCTGGCGCAAACCACCCGAATCCCTTTCACGCAAGGACCCGACGACATGCTGAGTGCCCAGACCATTGCCCTGGTGAAGGCCACCGTGCCGGTGCTGCAGGAGCACGGCGAAGCCATCACCCGCCACTTCTATCCGCTGATGTTCCGCCAGTACCCGGAGGTGAAGGCCTTCTTCAACGAGGCCCACCAGGCCGGGGGCGCCCAGCCCAAGGCCCTGGCCGGCGCCGTGCTGGCCTACGCCGCCCACATCGACCGGCTGGACGAGATCGCCGGCGCGCTGCCGCGCATCATCCACAAGCACGTGGCGCTGGGCGTGCAGCCCGAGCACTACCCCATCGTCGGCCAGTGCCTGCTGCAGGCCATCCGCGAGGTGCTGGGTGCGGCCGCCACCGGCGAGATCATCGCCGCCTGGGGCGAGGCCTACCAGGCCCTGGCCGATCTGCTGATCGCCGCCGAGGCGCAGCTCTACGACGCCAACGCCCAGGCCCCCGGCGGCTGGCGCGGCGAGCGGGCCCTGCGCATCGCCCGCAAGCAGGCCGAGAGCGAGGTCATCACCTCCTTCTACCTGGAGCCGGTGGACGGCGGCGCGCTGCCCGCCTTCCAGCCCGGTCAGTACCTGACCCTGGTGCTGGACATCGATGGCCAGCCGACCCGGCGCAACTACTCGCTGTCGGACGCCCCGGGGCGCCCCTGGCTGCGCATCAGCGTCAAGCGCGAGGACGGCGGCAAGGCCTCCAACTGGCTGCACGACACCGCGCAGGTGGGCGACACGCTCCACGCCCTGGCCCCCTGCGGCGACTTCGTGCTGGACGCCCAGGCCCCGGCCAAGCGCCCGCTGGTCCTGGTGACCGGCGGCGTGGGCATCACCCCGGCGATGAGCATGCTGGAGGCCACTGCGGCCAGCGGCCGGCCCATCCACTTCATCCACGCCGCGCGCGACGGTGGCTGGCACGCCTTCGCCGAACGGGTCAAGGCGCTGGCCGCGCAGCACCCGAACGTGCAGCCCTTCTTCGTCTACGAGTCGCCCCGCCTGCAGGACCGGCCCGACGCCGTGGGCCGGGTCAACAGCGCGCTGCTGTCGGAGCTGCTGCCGGCCGACCGCGACGTGGACCTGTACTTCCTGGGGCCCAAGCCCTTCATGCAGGCGGTGCATGCCGCCGGCCTGGCCGCGGGCGTGGCGCCCGAGCGCCTGCGCTGGGAGTTCTTCGGCCCGCTGGAATCGCTGCAGGCGGCATGAGGGACCTGGCAGACCGTTGGCGGCATTGGGCCCCCACGCTGAACGTGGGCCGGCCCGAGCGCTGGCGGGCCGCCGGCGGTGCCGGCCTGGGCATCCTGCTGACCGGGCTGCTCAGCCATGCGCTGGGCGCCCCCGCGCTGATCGCCCCGATGGGGGCCTCGGCCGTGCTGCTGTTCGCGCTGCCGGCCAGCCCGCTGGCCCAGCCCTGGAACATGCTGCTGGGCAATGCCGTCTCGGCCGCAGTGGGCGTGGCCTGCGCGGCCGCCCTGGGCCATGCCGGACCGGGGGTGGCCCCCGCGGTGGCCATGGCCGCCGCGCTGCTGGCCATGTTCGCGCTGCGCTGCCTGCACCCGCCGGGCGGGGCCATTGCGCTGACCGCGGCGCTGCAGGGCGCCGGCCCGGGCTTCGTGCTGGTGCCGGTGGGGCTGGAGTCGCTGGTGCTGCTGGCGGTGGCGGTGGTCTACAACAACGCCACCCGCCATCCCTATCCGCATCGGCCGCCGGCCCCCGCGGCCAACCACGGCACGCGCGACGCCCCACCGGGCGAGCGCCTGGGCTTCACGCGCGAGGACCTGGACGCCGTGCTGCGCCAGCAGGATCAGGTGCTGGACGTGGACCCGGACGATCTGGCCGAGCTGCTGCACCAGACCGAGCAGCGCGCCTTCCGGCGCCTGCATGGCGAGGTGAGCTGCGGCGACATCATGTCGCGCGACGTGGTGACGCTGGATTTCGGCACCCCGCTGCAGGAGGCCTGGGACACGCTGCGCCAGCACCGCATCCATGCGCTGCCGGTGCTGGACCGCGGACGCCGGGTGGTGGGCATCGTCACGCTGACCGACTTCCTGCAGCACGCCGGCCTGGACGGTCCGGCCACGCTGGGCCGGCGCCTGCGCGCGCTGCTGCGCCCCAGCGGCCGCAGCCACAGCCTGCACCCGGAGGTGGCCGGGCAGATCATGACCCAGCCGGTGCGCACCGCCCCGGCCGACCTGCATGTGGGCGAACTGGTGCCGCTGCTGTCGGACCGCAACTTCCACCACCTGCCCATCGTCGACGCGCGCCAGCGCCTGGTCGGCATGGTGACCCAGTCCGACCTGGTGGCCGCGCTCTACCGCATGGGGACGGCGGCACCGGGCGAGGGTGGCGGCTAGGGCCGGGCGAACACCAGCAGCCGGTTGTGCGCCGGCATGTCGTGCAGGGCCTCGAAACCCAGGCCGGCGGCGCGGGCCTCGTCCTGCACATCGCTCAGGTGGCGCAGGCCCCAGGCCGCGTCGCGGCTGCGCAGGTCGATGTCGAAGGCCTGGTTGCTGGGCGAGGTGGGCTCACCCTCGACGATGAAGGGCCCGTAGACGATCAGCCGCCCACCGGGGCGCAGCGCCCGGGCGGCGCCGCGCATCAGCGCCCCGGTGCAGGCCCAGGGTGAGATGTGCAGCAGGTTGGCCACGTAGACACCATCCCAGCCGGACGCGCCGGGGGCCCGGGGCCAATCGGGCTGGCGGACGTCCAGCAGCAGGGGGGCCCGCACCCCGGGCAGCGCCGCCAGGCGCTCGGTCAGGGCCGGCAGGCTGGCCGGGCCGGCCTCGCTGGGTTGCCACTGCCAGCCCCAGCCGCCGCTGCGCGAGGCCAGGGCGAAGTGCTCGGCATGCTGGCCGGTGCCGCTGGCGATCTCCAGCACCTGGGCGCCCACGGGCAGCAGCGCACGCAGCTGGTCCAGGATGGGGCCCTTGTTGCGGTCGGCCGCCGGGCTGTGGGGGAGTGCGGAATTCACGCTCGCATTGTGAACGGACGAAACACCCCCTGCCCGACCGGCGGTTTTGGCGAGAATCGAACGCTTGTTCGCCACCGCCCCGCTGCAGTACCGCGGGGTGCCCGCCGTGCCGTCCCCTTCGCGTGTCACCGTCGCTTTCCTCGCGGCCCAGGCCTTGCTGCTGGCCGGGGGCGTGGTGGGCGACACGACCCTGCCGGCCTACCTGGTGGTGCTGGCCGCCCCCTTGCTGGCCCTGGCCGTCACGCTGCGGCGCGCCCTGAGCGAAACCGAGCCCGCCGTGCGCTGGGGCTGGGCCTGCGTGGCCGCCAGCCTGGGCGTGTGGAGCCTGGGCCAGGCGGGCAACCTCTGGTGGGAATGGGGCCTGGGGCAGCACGCCCTGCCCCACCGCGCCATCCTGCTGCTGTTCCAGCTCTGGGCGGTGCCGCTGTTGCTGCTGCTGGCCCGGCCCTGGCGTGAGCGCGAACCCCACACCGCCTTCGGCCTGGATGTGCTCCAGGCGCTGGCCTTGTCGCTGGTCTGGTTCTGGCTGACCTGGGGTTCGCTGGCGCCGGACAGCGCGCCGGATGCGCCGGGCCTGTCGGTCCAGCTCTGGCTGATCGACACCCAGAACCTCTACCTGGGGGTGGGCATGGCGGTCTGCTGGAGCGCGGCGGTCTCTTCGGCCGAGCGCACCCTGTTCGGCGCAATGAGCCTGCATGTGGGCCTCTACACCCTGGGTGCAGCGCTGAACAACCACCTGACCGTCCACTGGCCCGAGGCCGTGACCCCGGCCTGGAGCAGCCTGATCACGCTGGCCTTCCTGCCCCTGGTGTGGCTGGCCTGGCCGGGAGCCCGGTCGCTGCCCAGCCCCTGGCCGCTGCCCTCGCGGCGCTGGGAGTTCCTGGTGCGCAGCGTCAGCCCCATGCTGCTGTCGGGCACGCTGCTGCTGCTGTCGCTGCGACTCGTCCGCCTGGACTACGGCTGGGGCGTGGCCGGCGTGCTGCTGGCCGCCGGAGCCAGCGCCTGGCGCAGCACCCTGGCCCAGGTGCAGCACCGGCTCAAGAGCGAATCACTGCGGCGCCAGCGCCGCAAGCTGGCCCGCATCGCCTGGACCGACGCCCTGACCGGCGTACCCAACCGCCACCACCTCAAGCAGGTGATGGCCCGGCTGCAGCAGCCCGAGCGGCGGCGCCACCCCCCACGCGACTGGACGGTGATGATGGTGGACGTGGACCACTTCAAGCCGCTCAACGACCAGCGCGGCCACCGCTACGGCGACGCCTGCCTGCGCCAGGTGGCCCAGGCCCTGAGCGGCACGCTGGCCCGCCCCGACGACGTGCTGGTGCGCTACGGCGGCGAGGAGTTCCTGGCCCTGTTCCCGGCCACCTCCCACCGCGACGCGCCGGGCCTGGCCGAGCGGCTGCGCGGCGCGGTGGAGGCCCTGGCCCTGCAGCACCCGGCCTCGCCCAGCGGCTGCGTCACGGTCAGCGTGGGCTGGGCCAGCCACAGCGAGCAGACCGGCGAGCTGGACATGGACACCCTGATCGCCCAGGCCGACCTGGCGCTCTACCGCGCCAAGTGCGAGGGCCGCAACCGGGTGGCCGGCATGGCCTGAGCGGCCTCAGGCCACGGCCCTGTGACGGGCATGGCCCAGGCGCAGCGCGGCCAGGTCCGGGGGTTGGGCCTCGTCCCAGGTCCAGCCGGCCCCGTCCGGCGGGCGGGGGAAGTAGGCGCTCGGGCGCAGCAGCACCGCCACGCCGGCGGCCTGCGCGGCCCGCAGGCCGGCGGGCGAATCCTCCAGCGCCAGGGCCTGCTCGGGCGCCAGGCCCAGACGCTGCAGCGCCAGCGTGTAGACCTCGGGGTCGGGCTTCTTGGCGGCCACGTCCTCGCCGCACAGCAGGGCGTCGAAGCAGTCCGCCCAGTCCGACCCCAGCAGGCGCGGCAGCAGGGCCTGGACGTTGGCCCGGCTGGTCGTGGTGACGATGGCCTGGCGCAGCCCGGCCGCGCGCGCGGCGCGGATCAGGCCGACCACGCCCGGGCGGGCACGCAGCCGATCCTCGGCCACCAGGCGGGCGTAGGCCGCGTTCTTCAGCGCGTGCAGGCGCCGGGCCAGGGCCTCGCGCGCGGCCGGCGTGGCCGGGGCGTCGGCGCGGATGGCCATGTCGGCCAGCAGGCGCTCGCGCCCGCCGGTCACCTGCAGCAGCTCACCGTAGCGACGCTCGCACCAGCCCCAGGGCAGGCCGGCCTCGGCAAAGGCCAGGTTGAAGGCCACCCGGTGGCCGTCGCGCTCGGTCTCGGCCAGGGTGCCGTCCACGTCCCACAGCAGGGCTTCGAGCATCGCGGTTCCTTTCAGCGGTAGCGCGGCACCAGGGCCTCCAGCGGCAGCGGCCGGATGCGGCTGGCCTGGCCGGCACAGCCGAAGGCCTCGAAGCGCGCCTGGCACAGGCCCTGGGCGGCCTTTGTCGCGGCGGCCAGGGCCTTGCGCGGGTCGAATTCGCTGGGCTGGGTGGCCATGAGCTGGCGCATGGCGCCGAACATGGCCAGGCGGATGTCGGTGTCGATGTTGACCTTGCGCACCCCGCTGGCGATGCCGCGCACGATCTCCTCCACCGGCACGCCGTAGGTCTCCTTGATGTCGCCCCCGTACTGGCGCAGGATGGCCAGCCACTCCTGCGGCACGCTGGAGCTGCCGTGCATCACCAGGTGGGTGTTGGGCACCGCGGCGTGGATCTGCGCGATGCGGTCGATGGCCAGCACCTCGCCGGTGGGCGGGCGGGTGAACTTGTAGGCGCCGTGGCTGGTGCCGATGGCGATGGCCAACGCGTCCACCCCGGTGCGGGCCACGAAGTCCCGGGCCTCGGCCGGGTCGGTCAGCATCTGGTCGTGGCTGAGCTTGCCGACCGCGCCCACGCCGTCCTCCTCGCCGGCATCGCCGGTCTCCAGCGAGCCCAGGCAGCCCAGCTCGCCCTCCACGCTCACGCCCACGGCATGGGCCATCTGGCAGACCTGGGCGGTGACGGCCACGTTGTAGGCGTAGTCGACCGGGGTCTTGGCGTCTTCCTTCAGCGAGCCATCCATCATCACGCTGGAGAAGCCCGAGCGGATGGCCTGGAGGCAGACGGCCGGCGAGGCGCCGTGGTCCTGGTGCAGGCAGACGGGGATGTCCGGGTGGGTCTCGATGGCGGCCAGCACCAGGTGGCGCAGATAGGCCTCGCCCGCGTACTTGCGGGCGCCGGCGCTGGCCTGCAGGATCACCGGGCTGTCGGTGGCCTGGGCCGCCTGCATGATGGCGTGGACCTGCTCGAGGTTGTTGACGTTGAAGGCGGGCACGCCGTAGCCGTGGTCGGCGGCGTGGTCCAGCAGTTGGCGCAGGGCGATGAGGGCCATGGGGTGTCTCCTTGTGTGATGGGTTCAGGCCAGGGCCCGTCTTTGCAGGATCTCGAAGGCCGGCAGGGTCTTGCCCTCCAGCACCTCCAGGAAGGCGCCGCCGCCGGTGGAGATGTAGCCCACGTCCTGCTCGATGCCGTACTTGGCGATGGCCGCCAGGGTGTCGCCACCGCCGGCGATGCTGAAGGCGTCACTGGCCGCGATGGCCCGGGCGATGGTCTCGGTGCCATGGGCGAAGGCGTCGAACTCGAACACGCCCACCGGGCCGTTCCAGACGATGGTGCCGGCGGCCTGGAGCTTGTCGGCCAGGATGGCCGCGGTCTTCGGGCCGATGTCCAGGATCAGGTCGTCGTCGGCCACCTCGCCGGCCGCCTTGACGGTGGCCGGCGCATCGGCGGCGAAGGTCTTGGCGCAAACCACGTCCACGGGGATGGGCACCTCGGCGCCGCGGGCCTTCATGGCCTCGATCACCGCGGTGGCCTCGCCCACCAGGTCCGGCTCGGCCAGGCTCTTGCCGATCTTCAGGCCCGCGGCCAGCAGGAAGGTGTTGGCGATGCCGCCGCCGACGATCAGGCCGTCGACCTTGCTCGACAGGCTCTGCAGGATGGTCAGCTTGGTGCTGACCTTGGAGCCGGCCACGATGGCGATGAGAGGCCGCTTGGGTCCTGGAGCCCCCACCCCGGCTGCGCCGGGCCCCCCGAGGGGGCCGGCACCGTCTTGGGACGGCCCGGCGACGGCGCCCAAGGCCAGCGCCTGGGTGATGGCATCGATCTCGGCGGCCAGCAGCGGGCCGGCGCAGGCCACCTTGGCGTACTCGGCGATGCCGTAGGTGGTGCCCTCGGCGCGGTGGGCGGTGCCGAAGGCGTCGTTGACGTAGATGTCGCACAGGGCGGCCATCTTCTGCGCCAGTTCAGGTTTGTTCTTCTTCTCGCCGACGTTGACGCGGCAGTTCTCCAGCAGCACGACCTGGCCGGGGGCCACGTCCACGCCGTCGACCCAGTTCGGGACGAGCTTCACCTCGCGGCCCAGCAGCTCGGACAGGCGCGCGGCCACCGGGGCCAGCGAGTCCTCGGGCTTGAACGCACCCTCGGTGGGGCGGCCCAGGTGGGAGGTGACCATCACCGCGGCGCCAGCCTGCAGGGCCAGCTCGATGCAGGGCACCGAGGCGCGGATGCGGGTGTCCTCGGTGATGCGGCCCGCGTCGTCCAGCGGGACGTTCAGGTCGGCGCGGATGAACACGCGCTGGCCGGTGACGCGCCCCTCGTTGACGAGGTCCTTGAAGCGCAGCACCTTCATGCCCGGCCCCGCCCGACGCCACGGGCCACCACGCGCGCCATCTCCAGGCACTTGTTGGAGTAACCCCACTCGTTGTCGTACCAGGCCACGACCTTGACGAAGGTGGTGTCCAGCGCGATGCCGGCATCGGCATCGAAGACCGAGGTGCAGGACTCGCCACGGAAGTCGGTGGCCACCACCTTGTCCTCGGTGTAGCCCAGCACGCCCTTCATGGCGCCCTGGCTGGCGGCCTTCATCGCCGCGCAGATGTCGGCGTAGCTGGCTTCCTTGTTCAGCTCGACGGTCAGGTCCACCACCGACACGTCGGAGGTCGGCACGCGCAACGACATGCCGGTGAGCTTCTTGTTGAGCTCGGGGATCACCACACCCACGGCCTTGGCGGCACCGGTGCTGCTGGGGATGATGTTCTCCAGGATGCCGCGGCCACCGCGCCAGTCCTTGTTGGACGGGCCGTCCACGGTCTTCTGGGTGGCGGTGGCGGCGTGCACGGTGGTCATCAGGCCACGCTTGATGCCGAAGGTGTCGTTGAGCACCTTGGCCACCGGGGCCAGGCAGTTGGTGGTGCAGCTGGCGTTGGAGATGATGGCCTGGCCGACGTAGGTCTTGTCGTTCACGCCGTAGACGAACATCGGGGTGTCGTCCTTGGACGGGGCCGACATGATGACCTTCTTGGCGCCGGCCTTCAGGTGCTTCTCGGCGGCTTCCTTGGTCAGGAACAGACCGGTGGATTCGATCACCACATCGGCGCCGACTTCGTCCCACCTCAGCTCGGCCGGGTCCTTCACCGACGTCAGCCGGATGCGCCGGCCGTTGACGATCAGGGTCTGGCCGTCCACGGCCACCTCGCCCTGGAAGCGGCCATGCACGCTGTCGTAGGTCAGCATGTAGGCCAGGTAGTCGGGCTCCAGCAGGTCGTTGATGCCGACGATCTCGATGTCGTTGGCGAAGTTCTGCACCGCAGCGCGGAACACCATGCGGCCGAAGCCGTTGATGCCGATCCGGATCGTCATGAGCAACCTTGAGAAAGTGAGAGGGTGAAGGGAAGAGAGAACCCGGGTGCTCAGGCCGTGGCCGCCGCGGCGATCCAGGCCCGGTTGACGCCCAGCACGTGTTCGGCGATGTCGGGCAGGCTGTCGAAGACCTGGTCGGGCCGGGCCTCCAGCAGCGGGGCCCCGCCGTCGTAGCCCCAAGGCACCGCCCAGGCCTGGGCGCCGGCGGCGCGGGCGGTCTCGATGTCGATGCGCGAGTCGCCCACATGGGCCGCGCGCTGGGGCTGGCCGCCCAGGGCCGCCAGCACATGGCGCAGCGTGGCGGGGTCCGGCTTGCGCTGGGGCAGGCTGTCGCCGCCCAGCACGAAGTCGAAGGCGCTGCCCAGGCCGCAGCGCTGCAGCACCTGCTGGGCGTGGCGGTGCTCCTTGTTGGTCAGGCAGGCCAGGCGCACACCGCCCAGGCGCAGGGCGCGCAGCATCTGGGCGCAGCCCGGGTAGGGCTTGGCCTGGCGGCCGGCCAGGGCACCGTAGTGGGCTTCCCAGCGGGGCAGCACCGTGTCGGGCCGCAGACGGTCGGCCTGCTGCGGGTCGGCCAGCAGCAGGTCGGCCAGCACCCGTAGCAGGGTGTGGCGCGCGCCGTGGCCAATGTGGCGGGTGATGCGTTCCTCGTCCTGGCGTGGCACGTCGAACTCGGCCAGGGTGCGGTTGACCGCCTCGGCGATCTCGGCGGCGGTGTCCACCAGGGTGCCGTCCAGGTCGAAGCTGAGGACGCTGTAGCGCATGGGGGGCCTTTCAGAGGAGGAGACGGACAGCCTCAGTTGGAGGAACGCTCGATCTGGGGCTCGTGGTCGATCGCTGCGCGCACCTTGTCGGCCAGCTGCTCGGCGGTGAAGCCCAGGGACTGCATCAGGGCCGGGCCGGGGGCCGAGGCGCCAAAGTGGTCCAGGCCCAGCACCTCGCGGCAGCCGTAGAAGGCCCAGCCGCGGGTGCTGCCGGCCTCCACCGCCACGCGCGGCAGGTGGCGGCCCAGCACGCTGTCGCGGTAGCGCGCGTCCTGGACGTCGAACACGCTGGTGGACGGCATGGACACCACCCGCACCGGCAGGCCCTGCGCGTCCAGCAGGGCCTGGGCCTGCATCGCCAACGCCACCTCCGAGCCGGTGGCCAGGATCACCGCCTGAGCCTTCGGCCGGTCCGACAGCACATAGCCACCGCGCCGGATGGCCGCCACCTGCTCGGGGCTGCGCGCCTGGGCCGGCAGGGCCTGGCGCGACAGCAGCAGGGCGCTGGGCCGGTCGGCCTGCGACAGGGCCATCTGCCAGGCCACCGCCGTCTCGGCCGCATCGCAAGGGCGCCAGACGTCGAGGTTGGGGATCAGGCGCAGCGACCAGGCGTGCTCCACCGGCTGGTGGGTGGGGCCGTCCTCGCCCAGGCCGATGGAGTCGTGGGTGAAGACGTGGATGACGCGCTTCTTCATCAGCGCGGCCATGCGGATGGCGTTGCGGCTGTAGTCGCTGAACACCATGAAGGTGCCGCCGAAGGGGATGAAGCCGCCATGCAGCGCGATGCCGTTCATGATGGCCGACATGCCGAACTCGCGCACGCCGTAGTTGATGTGGCGCCCGCCGGGCTGGCCGCCGCGCACCGCGCCGCAGCCGGGCCAGTCGGTCAGGTTGGAGGCGGTGAGGTCGGCCGAGCCGCCCAGCAGTTCCGGCAGCCGGGGCGCCAGCCGGGCGATGGCCTGCTGCGAGGCCTTGCGGGTGGCCACGGCCTCACCACGCTGCTGCACCTCGGCCAGCTCGCGCCAGCCTTCGAGCTCGAAGTCCAGCGGCAGCTCGCCGCGCAGCCGGCGCGCCAGCTCGGCGGCCTCGGCGGGGAAGGCGGCCCGGTAGGCGTCCCAACGGGCCTGCCAGGCCGCGTGCGCGGCCGCGCCGCGGGCCCGGGCGTCCCAGGCCTGGGCGATGTCGGCCGGCACCTCGAAAGGCCCGGCCGTCCAGCCCAGCGCGGCGCGGGTGGCGGCGATCTCCTCGGCGCCCAACGGCTCGCCGTGGGCCTGGGCCGAGCCCTGGCGGCCCGGCGCGCCGCGGCCGATGGTGGTGCGGCAGATGACCAGGGTGGGCCGGTCGTGGCGGCGGGCCTGGGCCAGCGCGGCGTCCAGCGCGGCCACGTCATGGCCGTCCACCGGGCCCAGCACAGCCCAACCGCAGGCGGTGAAGCGGGCCGCGGTGTCGTCGGCGAACCAGGGTGTGACGGCGCCGTCGATGCTGATGCCGTTGTCGTCGTACAGCGCCACCAGCTTGTGCAGCCGCCAGGCCCCGGCCAGCGAGATGGCTTCCTGGCTCAGGCCCTCCATCAGGCAGCCATCGCCCAGGAAGACCCAGGTGCGGTGGTCCACCACGGTGTGCTCGGGGCGGTTGAACTCGTCGGCCAGCAGCTTCTCGGCCAGGGCCAGGCCCACCGCATTGGCCAGGCCCTGGCCCAAGGGGCCGGTGGTGGTCTCGACACCGGGGGTGTGGTCCACCTCGGGGTGGCCGGGGGTGCGGCTGCCGGCCTGGCGGAAGCGGCGCAGCTCGTCCACGGAGAGGTCGTAGCCGGTCAGGTGCAGCAGTGCATAGAGCAGCATGCTGGCGTGGCCGTTGGAGAGCACGAAGCGGTCGCGATCCCACCAGTGGGGATCAGCCGGGTCGTGGCGCAGGTGGTGGTGCCACAGGGCCACGGCCATCTCGGCCATGCCCATGGGCGCGCCGGGGTGGCCGCTGCGGGCCTGCTGCACGGCGTCCATGGCCAGCGCGCGCAGCGCATTGGCCAGCGGGTTCAGCGGGGTGCGCGCGGGGCGGACCACGCGCTCGGCGGCGGAGGCGTTGGCGGCCATGGTCACACCGCCTGACGCGCACGCTGGCGCCGTTCCATCATGCGCCAGATGTAGGGCGTGAAGATGAGCTGCATCGCCAGTTCCATCTTGCCGCCGGGCACCACCAGGGTGTTGGCCCGGCTCATCCACGCGTTGTTGATCATGTTGAGCAGGTAGGGGAAGTCGATGCCCTTGGGGTTGGCGAAGCGGATCACGCAGATCGACTCGTCGGCCGTGGGGATGTCGCGGGCGATGAAGGGGTTGGAGGTGTCCACCACCGGCACGCGCTGGAAGTTGACGTGGGTGTGGGCGAACTGCGGCGCGATGTAGTGCACGTAGTCGGGCATGCGGCGCAGGATGGTGTCGGTCACGGCCTCGGCGCTGTAGCCGCGCACATGCTTGTCGCGCCAGAGCTTCTGGATCCATTCCAGGTTGATGACGGGCACCACGCCGATCAGCAGGTCGGGGTGGCGGGCGATGTCGATCTCGGGCGTGACGACGGCGCCGTGCAGGCCCTCGTAGAACAGCAGGTCGGTGTCGCCGGGCAGCTCTTCCCAGGGGGTGAAGGTGCCGGGCTCCTGGCCGTAGGGCTGGGCCTCCACCGGGTCGTGCAGGTAGCGCCGGCGCCGGCCGGTGCCCGATTCGCCATAGCTGTGAAAGAGCTGCTCGAGCTCGGCGAAGAGGTTGTTCTCCGGCCCGAAGTGGCTGAAGTGGGTGTTGCCAGCCTCCTCGGCCGCGCGTTGGCGCTGGCGCATCTCGCCGCGGTCGTAGCGGTGGAAGCTGTCGCCTTCGACGACGGCGGCGCGCACGTTCTCGCGGCGGAAGATGTTCTCGAAGGTGCGGGTCACCGAGGAGGTGCCCGCACCGGACGAGCCGGTGATGGCGATGATGGGGTGTCGCGCGGACATGGTCGTGTGTCTCCGGGTCTTCTTGGAATGGATGGCGTGAGGGGCGAGGGCCGGCGAGGCCTCAGGCCCTGAACAGGCTGCGCTCGGCGAACAGCGGGTTGGCCGGCTCGGCCTCCGACGGGTCGCGGTGGTACTGCTCGATGCGCTCGACCTCGTGGCGCGAGCCGAAGACCAGGCCGATGCGCTGGTGCAGCGCGCCGGGCCGCACGCCCAGCACCGGCTGCAGGCCGGTGGAGGCGCGCCCGCCCGCCTGCTCGATCAGAAAGCCCACCGGGTTGGCCTCGTACAGGAGGCGCAGGCGGCCGGCGCGGGCCGGCTCCTTGCGGTCGCGCGGGTACATGAAGACGCCGCCGCGCATCAGGATGCGGTGGGTCTCGGCCACCAGCGAGGCGATCCAGCGCATGTTGAAGTCCTTGCCGCGCGCGCCGCTGGCGCCGGCCAGGCACTCGTCCACATAGCGCTTGATCGGCGGCTCCCAGAAGCGGCTGTTGGAGGCATTGATCGCGAACTCGCGGGTGTCGGGCGGCACCTGCAGGTCCGGGTGGGTCAGCATGAACTCGCCCAGGTCCGGGTGCAGGGTGAAGCCCACCGTGCCGTGGCCCACGCTGAGCACCAGCATGGTGGTGGGGCCGTAGAGCGCGTAGCCGGCGGCCACCTGGGCCGCGCCGGGCTGCAGGAAGTCGGCCTCCACCGGCGCGCGGCCGCTGTCCACCACGTCCTGCGGCGCGCGCAGGATGGAGAAGATGCTGCCCACCGAGACGTTGACGTCGATGTTGCTGGAGCCGTCCAGCGGGTCGAACAGCAGCAGGTACTTGCCGCGCGGCTGGCTGTCCGGGATGGGGTAGGGCGCCTCCATCTCCTCGGAGGCCATGCCGGCCAGGGTGCCCGAGCCCTCGTTGCGACGCAGGAAGACCTCGTTGGCCAGCACGTCCAGGGGCTTCTGTTCCTCGCCCTGCACGTTGACGGCCGCCGGGGTGGCCGGGGCCGCGCTGCCCAGCTCGCCGAGCTTGACCGCGCGGGCGATGGCCTTGGCGGCCAGGGAGACGTCGAGGATCAGGGCATTGAGCTCGCCGCTGGCGCCGGGAAAGCGGCGGCGCTGCTCGATCAGGTACTGGGTGAGCGTGGGGCGGTGGGACAGGGGCATGACAGTCTCCTCGTGTGTTCTGGGGGTGGCCGCGCCGGCTCAGGCCGCGGGCGTGTCAGCCGTGGTGGCCGAGGCAAAGACCCGACTGGCGGCGATGTCGTCGGGCACCAGCGTGGACAGGGTCTCGGCATCGAGCACCCGGTCGGGCTCGGCGAAGAGCCGGCTGGCCTGGCGCAGGCGGGCCCGGTCCAGCGCATTGCGCACGCTGCGGGCATTGGCGAAGTGCGGCTGGGCCAGGCGCAGCGCCAGGTAGCGGGCGAAGGTCTCGCGCGTCCCCTCGCCGAAGCGGTAGTGCTGGCCGGCGAGCATGCGGTCGGCAATGCCCAGCAGTTCGTCGGCGCTGTAGTCGGGGAAGTCGAGGTGGTGGGCGATGCGCGAGCTCATGCCCGGGTTGGACTGGAAGAAGGTGTCCATGCGGTCCTTGTAGCCCGCCAGGATCACCACCAGGTCGTCGCGCTGGTTCTCCATCACCTGCAGCAGGATCTCGATGGCCTCCTGGCCGTAGTCGCGCTCGTTCTCGGGCCGGTAGAGGTAGTAGGCCTCGTCGATGAACAGCACGCCGCCCATGGCCTTCTTCAGCACCTCCTTGGTCTTGGGCGCGGTGTGGCCGATGTACTGGCCCACCAGGTCGTCGCGCGTGACGGCCACCAGGTGGCCCTTGCGGATGTAGCCCAGGCGGTGAAGGATCTCGGCCATGCGCAGGGCCACCGTGGTCTTGCCGGTGCCGGGGTTGCCGGTGAAACACATGTGCAGGCTGGGAGCCTGCGCGGCCAGCTGGAACTGGGCGCGCAGCTTGTCGATCACCAGCAGCGCGGCGATGTCGCGCAGCCGGGCCTTGACCGGGCGCAGGCCGATCAGGTCGCGGTCGAGCTCGTCGAGCACCTCCATCACCCGGCTCTGGGCCAGCACCTCGTGGACGGTGCGGGCCGCGGGGGCAGCCTCGGGCGCGGCGGCGGGCGTGGGGGCGGCCGTGGCCGTCGCCACGCCGGGAATGGCGTAGAGCGGGGCGTTCATCGGGGAACCTCCGGCAAGGGGGTCAGGCTCATGGGACGAGCCTGACCCGGGACAGGGGACGCGCAGGGATCGCGCGGCTCAGTAACGCTCGGCCTCGGGGTGGTCGGCGGCGTAGCCGCGCAGGGTGTAGCGCTGGCTGCGGCCGTGGATCTCCTGGCGCTGCAGCTGGAAGCCCGGCTCGGCCGGCGGGCGGTTGACGATGAAGCACATGGCGATGGATTCGATGCCGCGGGTCGAATCGAAGGCCATCATGCGGATGTAGTGGCGCGGGAAAGCCTGGCGGCAGCCCTGCAGTTCGAGCATCACGCCGGCGGCGTCCTGCAGGTCGAACATGGGCATGCCGTACATCTCCCAGTAGGTGTTGCGCGGGTGCGGGTCGTCGGTGTATTCGACGCTCCAGGCATAGCCCTTGGCCAGGCCGTACTCGATCTGTGCGCGGATCTCGGCGTCGCTCAGGTCGGGCAGGAAGCTGAACTGGCCCTGGGTCAGGCGGCCGGTGGGGTTGGTCATCATGGTGGGTGCTCCTTGGGGGCTCTCGCCCATTTCGGTCAAAAGCGGTCGCGGCGTGTGGGGTCAGGCCGGCGGGGCGACTTCTTCCGCTCATGTCCCCCGGCCCTGGCCTTCAGCCAGGGCCTCCTCCTTGACTTCGCTTCAGAAGTCACCCCACCGACCTGACCGGCAACGTGGATGGCCTGCGATGGTTTGACTGCCAAGCACCGTGCCGATCGGGCAACCCGGGGTGCTTGCCGGAGCGAAGTCAAGGAGGAGGACGGCGCGCAGCGTCGTCCGGGGGACATGAGCGCAGGGAAGTGCCCCGGGGGGCCCGATCCCGCGCAGACCGTGGCCTGCTGGGGGTGATTCAGGCCGCCACGGCAGGCGTCAGCGCGAAATCGCTGGTGTCGGTGCTGGCGTAGTTGAAGCTGATCTCGCCCCAGGTATCGAGGGCCTGTTTCAGCGGGGTGCAGAACTGGGCTGCCGCGCGCAGGATCTCCGGGCCCTCGACCGCGATGTCACGGCCCTCGTTGCGGGCCTTGACCATGCACTCCAGCGCCACCCGGTTGGCCACGGCGCCGGCCTGGATGCCGGCCGGGTGGCCGATGGTGCCGCCGCCGAACTGCAGGATCACGTCGTCGCCGAACAGGCTCAGCAGCTGGTGCATCTGGCCGGCGTGGATGCCGCCGGAGGCCACCGGCATCACCTTCTTCATGTCGGCCCAGTCCTGGTCGAAGAACAGGCCGCGCGGCAGGTCCTGCTTCGTGAAGCTGTCGCGGCAGACGTTGTAGTAGCCCTGCACCGTCATCGGGTCACCCTCGAGCTTGCCCACCGCGGTGCCGGTGTGCAGGTGGTCCACGCCGGCCAGGCGCAGCCACTTGGCCATCACGCGGAAGCTCACGCCGTGGTTCTTCTGCCGGGTGTAGGTGCCGTGGCCGGCCCGGTGCATGTGCACGATCATGTCGTGCTTGCGGGCCCAGTTGGCGATGGACTGGATGGCGCTCCAGCCGATGATCAGGTCCACCATGATGACCACCGAGCCCAGCTCCTTGGCGAACTCGGCGCGCTCGTAGATGTCCTCCATCGTCGCGCCGGTCACGTTCAGGTAGCTGCCCTTGACCTCCCCGGTGGCGGCGCTGGCCTTGTTGACCGCCTCCATCACGTACAGGAAGCGGTCACGCCAGTGCATGAAGGGCTGCGAGTTGATGTTCTCGTCGTCCTTCATGAAGTCCAGGCCGCCCTTGAGGCCCTCGTAGATCACCCGGCCGTAGTTGCGCCCGGACAGGCCCAGCTTGGGCTTGGTGGTGGCGCCCAGCAACGGGCGGCCGAACTTGTCCAGGCGCTCGCGCTCGACCACCAGGCCGGTGGGCGGGCCCTTGAAGGTCTTGACCAGGGCCACCGGCATGCGGATGTCCTCCAGCCGGGCGGCCTTCAGCGGCTTGAAGCTGAAGACGTTGCCGATCAGGCTGGCGGTGATGTTGGCGATGGAGCCTTCCTCGAACAGGATGATGTCGTAGGCCACCCAGGCGAAGTACTGCCCCGGGGTGCCGGGCACCGGCTCGATCTTGTAGGCCTTGGCACGGTAGCTGTCGCAGGCGGTCAGGCGGTCGGTCCAGACCACCGTCCAGGTGGCGGTGCTGCTCTCGCCGGCCACCGCGGCGGCGGCCTCCACCGGGTCCACCCCTTCCTGCGGGGTGATGCGGAACAGGCACAGGGTGTCGGTGTCCTTGGGCTGGTAATCCGGGTCCCAGTAGCCCATCTGGCGGTACTTGAGCACGCCAGCGCTGTAGCGCTTCTTGGCATCCTGGATCACGCCGGTCTCGACGGCTTGGTTCATGGGGTGTCTCCTCGGGGTGGACGGGTTCGTCGGTCGTTGGAGCCCAATGTAGGAAGCGCGATGGATAAGGTAAATTCAGACTTCGTTGGCTTTCGATTCAGTTTCCCTGAATGAAAAACGTCACCTTCCGGCAGATCCGGGTTTTCACCGAGGTGGCCCGGCAGCTCAGCTTCGTGCGGGCGGCCGAGGCCCTGCACCTGACGCCGCCGGCCGTGACCATGCAGGTCAAGGAGCTGGAGGCCCAGCTGGAACTGCCGCTGTTCGACCGCCAGGGCCGCAAGGTGGCGCTGACCACGGCGGGCGAGTACTTCCTGGTGCATGCGCGGCGCCTGCTGGCGGTGATGAAGGACGCCGAGGACGCCATGCAGCGCCTGCGCCACCTGGAGACCGGCGTGCTCAACGTGGGTCTGGTGAGCACGGCCAAGTACTTCGTGCCGCGCCTGCTGGCGCGCTTTCGCGACGAGCACCCGGGGGTGGAGGTGCGGCTGCAGGTGGCCGGCAGGCGCGACCAGCTGGTGACCCTGCTCAACAACGGCGAGGTGGACCTGGCCATCATGGGCCGGCCCCCGCGCGAGCTGGCCACCCGCGCCGAGCCCTTTGCCGCCCACCCGCATGTCTTCGTCGCCCCGCCGGGCCACCCGCTGCTGGCCCTGGGCCATGTGCCGGTGGCCATGCTGGAAAACCAGCCGCTGATCGTGCGCGAGGGGGCCTCGGGCACCCGGGCCCTGATGGACCGCTTCTTCCAGGACCACCGGGTGACGCCGCGCATCGCGATGGAAATGCCCAGCAATGAGACCATCAAGCAGGCGGTGATGGCCGGCATGGGCCTGAGCTTCCTGAGCCTGCACACGCTGGGGTTGGAGCTGCGCGCGCAGGAGATCGAGTTGCTGCACGTGGAGCACGCGCCGGTGATCCGCACCTGGAACGTGGTGCACCTGCAGTCGCGCCTGCTTTCACCGGCGGCCGAGGCCTTCCGCTACTTCATCCTGGAGGAGGGCGAAGCCTGGCTGGCCGCGCACGACCGGCCCTGGATCGGCCCGGGTCTGGAAGACCGCGGCCCCGCGAAGGCCTAGGCGGGACCCACCATGCGCGCGGGGTCCACCCAGGCGTCGAACTGCTCGGCCGTGACGTGGCCGCTGGCGATGGCCGCCTCGCGCAGCGTCGTGCCCTCGCGGTGGGCCTTCTTGGCGATGGCGGCGGCGCGGTCGTAGCCGATGTGGGGGTTGAGCGCGGTCACCAGCATCAGCGAGCGTTCCAGCAGCTCGTGCATGCGGGCCCGGTCCGGTTCGATGCCGCTGGCGCAGTGGGTGTCGAAGCTGCGCATGCCGTCGGCCAGCAGGCGCGCGCTCTGCAGGAAGTTGTGGATCAGCACCGGCTTGTAGACATTGAGCTCGAAGTTGCCCGAGGCGCCGGCCAGGTTGACCGCGACATCGTTGCCGAAGACCTGGCAGCAGGCCATGGTCAGGGCCTCGCACTGGGTCGGGTTGACCTTGCCCGGCATGATGGAGCTGCCCGGCTCGTTCTCCGGGATGCGCAGCTCGCCCAGGCCGGCGCGCGGGCCCGAAGCCAGCCAGCGCACGTCGTTGGCGATCTTGAACAAGGACGCCGCCAGGGTCTTGAGCGCACCATGGGCGTGGACGATGGCGTCGTGCGCGGCCATGGCCTCGAAGCGGTTGGGCGCATTCACCAGGCCCAGGCCGGTGGCCTGGTTCAGCAGCGCCACCACCCGGGTGGCGAATTCGGGGTGGGCATTCAGCCCGGTGCCCACCGCGGTGCCGCCCAGGGCCAGCTCGCGCAGGTGAGGCAGGGCCGCGCGCAGGTGGGCCTCGGCATGGTCGAGCTGGGCCACCCAGCCCGACATCTCCTGGCCCAGGGTCAGCGGCGTGGCGTCCTGCAGGTGGGTGCGGCCGATCTTGACGATGTCGGCGAACAGGCGGGATTTGGCCCGCAAGGTGTCGCGCAAGCGGCCCAGCGCCGGCAGCAGCTCGGCCTGCAGGGCCTGGGTGGCCGCCAGGTTCATCGCGGTCGGAAAGACATCGTTGGAGGACTGGCCGAGGTTCACCTCGTCGTTGGGGTGCACCCGCCGCCCGGCGCCCACCGGGCCGCCCAGCAGCTGCGAGGCCCGGTTGGCCAGCACCTCGTTGACGTTCATGTTCGTCTGCGTGCCCGAGCCGGTCTGCCAGACCACCAGCGGGAACTCGGCCTCCCAGCGCCCGGCCAGCACCTCGTCGGCCGCCGCCACGATGGCCTGCGCCTTGGCCGCGTCCAGCAGGCCCAGGCCGGCGTTGGCCTCGGCCGCTGCGCGCTTGACCCGCGTCAAGGCATGCACCAGGGCCGCTGGCATACGCTCTTGGGAGATCTCGAAGTGCTCCAGTGACCGCTGCGTCTGAGCGCCCCAGAGGCGCTCGACGGGGACGGCGATTTCGCCGAAGGTGTCACGTTCCAGGCGCACTTCGCTCATGCCGTTCTCCCGAAAAGAAGGGATGATTTCGCCCTCACCTGGCTTGCCCCCGGGGCGAAGATAGACGGCAACTGAGGGCTCTCTCCAAGCCCTCACGGGCTGGCAGCAGCTTACGATGGCCGCGCGAACCTGCCAAGGCCCGCGACCCGCTGCTGCCGCCCCGGTCGAAAACAAGATGAAACACCCTGCGACCATCCTCGTTGTCGACGACGAGCCTCTGAACCTGGCGGTGCTTTCGCGGCTGCTCAATCCCCACTACCGTGTCCTGGCCACCCGCTCCGGGGCCTCTGCCGTGGCGCTGGCCGCGGCCGAGCAGCCCGACCTGATCCTGCTGGACGTGAAGATGCCCGGCATGGACGGCCATGCGGTGCTGGCCGCCCTGCGGCAGCAGGAAGGCACGCGCGACATCCCGGTCATCTTCGTCTCCGCCCTGGGCGACGATGGCGACGAGGAGCTGGGCCTGGCCCTGGGCGCGGTGGACTATGTCGTCAAGCCGGTGCGCCCGGCCGTGGTGCTGGCCCGGGTGCGCACCCAGCTGGAGATCAAGCAGCACCGCGACCGCCTGCGCCAGCAGAACGGCAGCCTGGAACAGGAACTGGCACGCCGGGTGGACGAGCTGCTGCTGGCCCAGGAGCTGATGCTCTCGGGCATGGCCGAGCTGGCCGAGACACGCGACAGCGAGACCGGCAACCATGTGCTGCGCACCCAGCATTACGTCGACCTGCTGGCCCGCCAGCTGCGGCAGGACCCCCAGCACGCCGATGCCCTGGACGAGGCCCAGATCCAGCGCATCGTCAAGGCGGCCCCCATGCACGACATCGGCAAGATCGGCATCCCGGACCACATCCTGCTTAAGCCGGGCCCGCTGACGGCCGAAGAGTTCGATCTGATGCGGCAGCACACCACCATCGGCAGCCGGGCCATCCGCCATGCCATCGCCCGGGCCCAGGGCACGCTGGGCCAGGCCTTCACCGAAGCCACCCAGCCAGAGTCGCTGCGCTACCTCGAGGTGGCCCGGCTGATCGCCCTGTACCACCACGAGCGCTGGGACGGCGAGGGCTACCCGGATGGCCTGGCCGGCGAGGCCATCCCGCTGCCGGCCCGGCTGATGGCCGTGGCCGACGTCTACGACGCCCTGACCCACGAGCGGGTCTACAAGCCGGCCTGGTCGATGGAGACCACCGATGCGCAGATCCTCGCCGGCGCGGGGACGCAGTTCGACCCGGCCGTGGTGCAGGCCTTCGAGGCCACGCGCCACGAGATGGCCCAGGTCATGCAACGCCTGAGCGACTGAGCCCCACCATGGCCGACACCCTGCTCTGCCTGGACACCCAGCATCCGCTGCGCCGGCCCCTGCACACGCTGGCCAGCCGTCCCGTGGTGACGCTGCCGCGGAACGCGACACTGCTCGACGCGGCCCGCTGCCTGAGCGAGCGCCGCATCTCCTTCGCCCCGGTGCTGGACGCCGATGGCAAGGCCCTGGGCGTCATCACCGAGGCCCAGCTGCTGCGGGCCAGCCAGCAGGGCCTGCCGCCGGACACACGGGTGGACACCCAGCTGCAGCCGGCCGCCTCGGCGCCGGGTCACCTGCAGGCGGAGGACGCCTACCGGCTCTGCCTGACCCGCAACGTCAGCCACCTGCTGGTGCTGGACAAGCAGGGCGACCTGGATGGGGTGGTCAGCGAGACCGACTTCCGCTGCCTGCTCAACCTGGAGGTGCTGACCGGCCGCCACCGGGTGCGCTCGGTGATGCGCCTGGTGGCGCCCACGCTGCCGCCGCAGGCCACGCTGGCCCAGGCCCGCGCCCTGATGGCCCAGCAGCCCGAAGCCGGGGTGGTGGTGCTGGACAGCCAGCGCCCGGTGGGCGTGCTGACCCTGAGGGACCTCACCCGCCAGGTGGCGCAGGGCCAGGCCACCCTGGACAACGCCCTGCTGCAGGACTGGATGAGCCAGCCGGTGCACACCATCGCCCCGGACGCCAGCCTCAACGAGGCCGCCGCCCGCATGCTGGCCCTGGGCATCCGCCACCTGGTGGTGGTGGACGCCGAAGGCCTCTTCCAGGGCGTGCTCAACGAACACGACCTCACGCGCACCATGGCCCTGGCGGTGATGGATGGCGTGATCGAGGAGGAACGCCGGCTGCAGCAGGCGGTGCTGCAGGCCATTCCGGACCTGGTCTGGCTCAAGGACACCCAGGGGGTCTTCCTCAGCTGCAACCCGCGCTTCGAGGCCTTCTACGGGGCCACCGAGCGCGACATCGTGGGCCGCACCGATTTCGATTTCGTCGACACCGAGCAGGCCGAGTCCTTCCGCGCCAACGACCGCGCCGCCATGGCCAGCGACGGACCGCGCAGCAACGAGGAGTGGGTCACCTTCCCGGACGGCCACCGCGAGCTGCTGCAGACGCGGAAAATCGCGGTGCGCAATGCCGACGGCCAGGTCCAGGGCGTGCTGGGCATCGGGCGGGACATCACCTCGCTGCGCGAAGCCGAGCAGGAGTTCCGCGACCTCTTCGACCACAACCCGGCGCCCATGTTCATCTATGCGCTGGACACCCTGGGGGTGCTGCGCAGCAACCAGGCCTTCCAGGCGTTGCTGGGCTACAGCGCACAGCAGGCCGGGCAGATGCAGCTGCCCGATTTCGTCGTCGCCGAACAGCGGCAGGCCATGCGCGAACGGGTGGCCAGCCTGGGCGACCGGACCAGCGAAGGCAGCTGGCACTGCCTGCGGGCGGACGGCAGCCTGATGCGGGTCCTGGGGCGCTCCCATGTCATCACCCACCAGGGCCGGCCCTGCCGGGTGGCCGTGCTCAGGGACCTGGGGCCCAGCGACCGGGCCCAGCAGCGCGAGCGCGACCGCCTGGTCCTGCTGGAGCGGCTGGTGGCCGGCGAGCCCCTGCTGCCCCTGCTGGAGCAGCTGACGCTGGACTACGAGCAGCTGTTCCCCGGGGCCCTGTGCTCCATCCTGCTGCTGGATCCGGATGGCCAGCACATCCGGCCGGCCGCCGCACCGCACCTGCCGAGCTTCTACTGCCAGGCCCTGGACGGCCTGGTCATCTCCCCCACGGCCGGCTCCTGCGGCGCGGCCATGGCCCTGGGCCGCCGCATCGTGGTGGAGGACATCGCCACCCACCCGAACTGGGCGCCCTACAAGACCCTGGCGGCCCAGGCCGGCCTGGCCTCCTGCTGGTCCGAACCCGTTCCCGGCCCGAACGGGCGGGTGCTGGGCTCCTTCGCGATCTACCACCGCCACCCGGCCCACCCCTCGCCGGAAGAGCTGGAACACCTGCAGTTCTCTGCCCAGCTGGCCTCCACGGCCATCATCCACGGGCGCACGGCCGAGGCGCTGCAGCAAAGCCAGCGCCGGCTCAGCGCCATCCTGGAGGCCATCCCCGACCTCATCTGGCTGGCCGATGGCGAGGGCCGCTACCAGGCCTGCAACGCGGCCTTCGAACGCTTTGTGGACCTGCACCGACAGGACATCCTGCAGCAAGGCACGCTGCCCGGCCTGGACGAAGAGACCCGCCTGGCCCTGACCGCCGGCCACGCCGAGGTCATGGCCCTGGCCAGCCCCCGGGCCACGGAGCAGTGGCTGTGCCCGGCCGGTCAGGCGGCGCGCCGTCTGTTCGAGACGATCAAGTCCCCGCTGTTCGACGCCGAAGGCCGTGTGGCCGGCGTGCTCAGCGTGGCACGCGACATCACCCTGATCAAACAGGGCGCGCGGGTGGTGGCCGAACAGGAGCGGCTGATCGACACCATGTTCGGTCAGACCACCGATGCCATCGTGCTGGTCGACCCCGACACCCTGGGCTTCGTGCACTTCAATGCCAAGGCCTGGCAGGGCCTGGGCCACAGCCGCGAGGCTTTCGCCCGGATGTGCGTGATGGACCTGCAGGCCGAGCTGGAGGAACCCGCGATCCGGGCCTTGATGGCCCGCGTGCTGGCGGGCGAGACGGTGTGCCTGGAAACCCGTCACCGTCATGTCCAGGGTGATCTTCAGCTGATCGACCTGACGCTGCGCCAGGTCGTCTATGCCGGGCGCCCGCTGGTCTGCGCCGTCTGGCGCGACATCACCGAGGCCAAGCAGCGCGAGACCCGCTTCCAGCGTCTGAACCAGGCCTATGCCGTGCTCAGCGGCGTCAACGAGGCCATCGTGCGCATCCGCGATCAGGCCTCGCTGTTCGGTGAGGTGTGCCGCGTGGCGGTGGAGACCGGCGGCTTCCGCATGGCCTGGATGGGTCAGCTGAGCGAAGACGGTTTGACGCTGACCCCCAGCGAACACGCCGGCGATGTGAACGGCTACCTGGATGACCTGCACATCGCCGTGGGCCCGGCAGACCCCCCCGGGCCCACCGCGCAGGCCTGGCGCAGCGGCGAGCCCGTGGTGGTGAGCGACCTGCGCTACGACCCGCGGGTGGGCCCCTGGCGCGAGAAGGCCCTGGCACAGGGCTATGGCGCCTCGGCCTGCTTTCCGATCCGGGTGTCCGGTCAACCCCGCGCGGTGTTCAACGTCTATGCCTCGGCGGCCAACCACTTCGATGAAGACCTGGTGGCCTTGCTCAGCCGCCTGGCCCAGGACATCGGCTTCGCGCTGGAGTTCGCCGCGGCCGAGGAGGCCCGCCGCACCGAGCAGCGCTTCCGCGGCCAGCTGATCGACTCCATCTCCAACCTCTTTTTCGCCATCGACGGCGAGGGCCGCCTGACGCTGTGGAACCGCCGGGTCGAAGAAGTCACCGGCTACGGCCCGCACGAGATCGCGGGCAGGCTGGCCACGGACTTCTTCGCGCCGGAGGATCGGGGCCTGATTGCCCAGCGCCTGCTGGAGGTGATGGCCGAGGGCGAAGCCACCGTGGAGGCCATGCTGGAATCCCGCGATGGCCGGCGCACGCCCTACCTGTTCGTGTCGCGCCGCATCCAGCAGGGCGAGCAGACCCTGGTGGTGGGCACCGGCACCGACATCAGCGACCGGGTGGCCTCCGAGCAGGAGCTGATGCGCTACCGGCAGCACCTGGAAGACCTGGTCGCGAGCCGCACGGCCGAGCTCGAGAGCGTCAACGCCCGCCTGCACCGCGAGGACCGGCGGCTGCGCACCATGCTGTCGCTCAGCGAGCGGGCCAGCACCCTGTCCGAGGACGAACTGCTGCAGAAGGGCATCGACGACGTGGCCGCGCTCAGCCGCAGTGCCGGCGCCTTCGCCCAGCTGCTGTGGGGCACCGAAGGGGAGATCCCGCGGGTGCTGTGGAGCCGCGGCACGCCGGCCGCGCTGCGCCAGGGCCTGGCCCGCTGGAGCCAGGACGCCCAGGCACGCGTGCTGGCGGCCGACCAGCCGCTGATGCTGGAGCTGACCGACCCGGCCGCGCACGAAGGCGATCTCGACCCCGGCCTGATGCGCCTGGCCCTGGTGCCCGTCAGCGACGGCGGACGCACCCGCATGCTGCTGGGCGTGGCCGACAAGGCGCAGCCCTACGACGAGGCCGATCTGCGTGAAATGACGCTGTTCGGCGGCGACCTCTGGCGCATCGTGCGGCGCCGGCGCATCGAGATCGACCTGGCCCAGGCCAAGCAGGACGCCGAGGCGGCCAACCAGGCCAAGAGCGCCTTCCTGGCCAACATGAGCCACGAGATCCGCACGCCGATGAATGCCATCATCGGCTTTGCCCACCTGCTGCACCTGGATCCGCTGACCCCCCGGCAGACCGACCAGCTCGAAAAGATCGGCGACGCCGGGCAGCATCTGCTGCAGGTCATCAACGACATCCTGGACTTCTCCAAGATCGAGGCCCGCAAGCTCTCGCTGGAGGTGGGCGAATTCATGCTCAGCACCAGCATCGAGCGGGTGAGCACGATGCTGGCCGACCGCGCCCGCGCCAAGGACGTGGCCCTGGAGGTCGACCTGGCGCCCGACTGCCCGGCCCGCGTGCTGGGCGACCGCCTGCGGCTGGAGCAGATCCTGCTGAACCTGCTGAGCAACGCGGTGAAGTTCACCCCGCACGGCCGGGTGGACCTGCGGGTGCGGGTGCTGGCGCGCGCCGGGCGGCAGCTGCGGCTGCGCTTCGAGGTGCAGGACACCGGCATCGGCATCCGCGAGGAGCAGATGCCCCACCTGTTCGAGGCCTTCGAGCAGGCCGATGTCTCCACCACCCGGCGCTTCGGCGGCACGGGCCTGGGCCTGGCGATCAGCAAGCGCCTGGCCCTGATGATGGGAGGCGACATCGGGGCCGAGAGCCGCGACGGCGTGGGCAGCCTGTTCTGGGTGGAGCTGCCCTTCCAGACGACGGGAAGGGCGACTCCGTCCCCCTTGCCACCGGCCCCCGCCACACCGGCGGCCGAGGTCAAGAGCGTGGACTGGCGCCAGGCCCGCATCCTGCTGGCCGAGGACAACCCCACCAACCAGGAGGTGGCCGGCATGCTGCTGCGCAGCCAGGGGCTGGACTACGCCCTGGCCGACAACGGCGAGGAGGCCGTGCGCCAGGTGGAGAGCGGCCGCTTCGCCCTGGTGCTGATGGATGTGCAGATGCCGGTGATGGACGGCCTGCAGGCCACCCGGCAGATCCGGCAGCGGCACACGGCCGAGGCCCTGCCCATCATCGCGATGACGGCCAATGCCTTCGAGGAAGACCGCACCGCCTGCCTGGCCGCCGGCATGAACGACTACCTCTCCAAGCCCGTGGTGCCGGAGCTGCTCTGGCAGTGCCTGGCCCGCTGGCTGGCCCACCCGCCCACCGCCGCGCCCAGCCCGCAGACCCCGCCCCCCGCCCAGGCCGATGCGCCCGCCGAGGCCGCGCTGCTGAGCCGCCTGCGGACGGTGCCCGGGCTGGACCTGGCGGATGGCCTGGGCCGGGTGCAGGGCCAGCAGGCGGTGTTCCTGCGCGCCTTGCAGCTGTTCCGGGACCACCACGCGCCCGATGTGCGCCGTCTGCGGGAAGCCGCTGCGCAGGGCAGCGCCGAGCCGATGGGGCCGCTGGCCCATGCCCTGGCCGGCGCGGCCGACACGGTGGGCCTGGCGGATCTGGCGGCGCTGGCCCGCACGCTCGGCGCTGCGCTGGAACCCGCCCGGCATGCGGCCGACGGGCTGCCCGACACCGCCCGCGACGCCGCCCTGGCCCTGGCCAGCGCCCTCGAAGCCGTGCAGAACGCGCTCGCGGCCGCCCTCAGTCCCTTGCCCGCCACCGCCCAGCCGGCCCCCCCGCCATGGAGCGAGACCGAGCGCGGCGCCCTGCGCCGCCTGCTGCGCAAGCTCAAGCCGCTGCTCAAATCGCACGACACCGCGGCCGTCGAGCTGGTGGAACGCCAGCGCACCCTGCTGACCCGCGGCCTGGGCCCGCTGGGACAGACCCTGGTGGACGAGGTGACGGCCTACAGCTTTGCCGCGGCCCATGCCACACTGGAGCAGGCGCAGGGGCGGCAGGAAGCGAATGCGCCCAAGGAGGATGTCCATGGATGACGCCACCGCGCCCGATGCGGGGCGACCGGCCCATGTGCTGGTCGCCGAGGACCACCCGGTCAACCGGGTGGTGGCCCAGGCCATGCTGGCCAGCCTGGGCGTCAGCTGCACGCTGGCCGAGGACGGCGGCGAGGCCGTTGAATGCGCGGCCGTGGTCGAGCTGGACCTGGTGCTGATGGACCTGCACATGCCCGGACTGGACGGACTGGAAGCCACCCGCCAGCTGCGTGCCAACGCCGAAGCCGCGGGCCGCCCGCGCGTGCCGGTGGTGGCCATGACCGGCGGCGACGAGGCCGTGGACGGCCCCGATTGCCGGGCCGCCGGCATGGACGGCTTTCTGGCCAAGCCTTTCACGCTCGAGGCCCTGCGGGCCTGCCTGCTGCAGCACGGCGTGCGCTGCGCCTCCGCCGGCTGAAGCGCGGGGGCCGCCCGCTCAGGCCTGGCCGGCCACCGCCCCGCCCAAACGGGCCAGGGCCTGGGCTGGCACCCGCGCCCACAGCGTGGTGCCGGCGCCGGGAGCCGCGTCCAACTCCAGCGTGCCGTCGATCGATTCCAGCCGCTCGCGCATGTTGCGCAGGCCGATGCCGCGGCGCGGGTCCTGCTGCACCGCCTGCAGATCAAAGCCCTGACCATCGTCGTGGATCGTCAGGCAGACCCCCTCGCGCTCGGCGCTCAGGGTCAGGCTCACCCGCTGCGCCTGGGCGTGCTTGCCGATGTTGGCCAGGGCCTCCTGGGCGACGCGGAACAGCACGGTGGCCACCTCGTCGGGCAAGGGCGGCTCGGGTTCGTCGAGCTGGAGGTGGAGCTGCAGCTGGCCGTGCTCGCCGAACTCGTGGCCCAGCCAGGCCAGCGCCGCGGGCAGGCCCAGGGTGTCCAGCGTGGCCGGGCGCAGCCGGTGCGACAGGCTGCGCACCTCGCCCAGGGCGTCGTTGAGCCGTTCCAGCGCCTTGGCCAGTGCAGGCGGCGGCACGGTGCCGGCGCGCTCGAGCGTGTCCACCGCCGACTCGACCATCAGCTTGGCCGAGACCAGGGTCTGGCTGGTGCCGTCGTGCAGCTCGCGCGCCAGGTGGGCCCGTTCGCTTTCCTGCGAGCGCACCACCTGCCGGGCCAGCAGACCCAGCTTGGCGTCGGCCACCCGGTGCTCGCTGAGGTTCAGCCACAGGCCGCTGGCGCTCAAGAGGCCCAGGCCGGCCATGGCGATGCCGGCAATCCACAGCAAGGTGGTGGTGATGTGGGCGCCGACCTGGCGGTCCAGCGCGCCCAGCGTGCTCTGGATGTCGTCCAGGTACAGGCCGGTGCCGATCATCCAGTTCCAGTCGGGCAGGGCGGTGACGTAACCCAGCTTGGGCACCATCTGGCCGCTCGACGGTTTGCGCCAGGGGTAGGTGACGAAACCGCCGCCGGCCTTGGCCTGGGCGATCAGCTGCTGGATGGTGGGCTGGCCCTGCGGGTCGCGCAGTTCCCACAGGTTCTGGCCCAGCAGCTCGGGCTGGCGCGAGTGCATCAGCACCCGGCCCTGCAGGTCGTAGACGAAGAAGTAGCCGTCGCTGCCGTAGTCCAGGCTGCCCAAGAGGCGCAAGGCCTCGGCCTGGGCCTGGGGGTCCTGGTGGCGGCGTTCGTAGAGCGGGCGGATGGTGCTGACCGCCAGGTCCACGTAGTGCTTGAGCTCGGCCTGGCGGGCGGCCATGTAGGCCTCTTGCACCAGGGCCTGCTCGCGGCGGGCCAGGGCCTGCTCCTGGTGGCGCACGGCCGCGGCGATCAGGGCCACCGAGAGCAGCAGCGGCACGGCGGCCAGCAGGACGAGCTTGAGGCGAAGGCGCATGCCGCGATTGTCCTCGCGGCCGGACCCGGGCATGGTCAGCAGCAGCGGCCGGTGCGGGCGCCGTAGCGGGCCTGCTGGCGCTCGCGGAAGAAGTCCTCGTAGCTCATGGGCGCCTGGTCCGGGTGGGTGGCGGCCATGTGCTTGAGGTAGGTGCCGTAGTCCGGCACGCCCACCATCAGCCGGAAGGACTGGGCCAGGTAGCGGCCGGCCTGGCCGACCTCCTGGCCCAGGCCGCGGGCCAGCGCACCGGCGCGCTGGCCTTCGAGCAGGCCGCCCAGCAGGCTCACCGCGCGCCCTCCGCCAGGGCGACGAAGGGCGTCTCCTGCACGGTGGGGCGCTGGCTGGCGCGGGCCTGGGCGATGGCCTTGACCGCGTAGACCGCCACGCTCACCACGACGAACATGAACAGCGCGCACAGGGCGGCATCCAGCCGGTCGTTGAAGACGATGCGGGCCATGGCCTCGGGCGACTTGGCCGGGGCCAGCAGCTGGCCGCTGGCCAGGGCGTCGGCGTACTTCTGGGCGTGCGACAGGAAGCCGACCTTGGGGTTGGCCGAGAAGATCTTCTGCCAGCCGGCGGTCATCGTGCAGGCCAGCAGCCACAGGGCGGGCAGCACGGTGGTCCAGGCGTAGCGGCCCTTCTTCATCTTGAACAGCACCACGGTGCCCAGCAGCAGGGCCACGGCGGCCAGCATCTGGTTGGCGATGCCGAACAGCGGCCACAGGGTGTTGATGCCGCCCAGCGGATCCACCACGCCCTGGTAGAGGAAGTAGCCCCAGGTGGCCACGCACAGGCCGGTGGCCAGCAGGTTGGCGACCCAGCTTTCGGTGCGCTTGAGCGAGGGCACGAAGGTGCCCAGCAGGTCCTGCAGCATGAAGCGGCCGGCGCGGGTGCCCGCGTCCACGGCGGTCAGGATGAACAGGGCCTCGAACAGGATGGCGAAGTGGTACCAGAAGGCCATCATGGCCTTGCCGCCCACCACTTGGTGCAGGATCTGCGCCATGCCCACCGCCAGCGTGGGCGCGCCACCGGCGCGGGCCAGGATGGTGTGCTCGCCCACGTCCTGGGCAGTCTGCACCAGCACGTCAGGGCTGATGACGAAGCCCCAGGTGGACAGGGTCTGGGCCACGGCCTCGGGCGTGCTGCCCACCAGCGCGGCCGGCGCGTTCATCGCGAAGTAGACGCCCGGGTCGATCACCGAGGCGGCGGCCAGGGCCATCACGGCCACGAAGGACTCGGCCAGCATGCCGCCGTAGCCGATGAAGCGGGCATGGCTCTCGCTCTCCAGCATCTTGGGCGTGGTGCCCGAGGAGATCAGCGCATGGAAGCCCGACACCGCGCCGCAGGCGATGGTGATGAACAGGAAGGGGAACAGGTCACCCGACCAGACCGGGCCGTTGCCGGCGGCGAACTGGGTGAAGGCCGGCATCTTCAGTTCCGGCGCGACGAACAGGATGCCGATGGCCAGCGCGACGATGGTGCCGATCTTCAGGAAGGTCGACAGGTAGTCGCGCGGGGCCAGCAGCAGCCACACGGGCAGCACGGAGGCGATGAAGCCGTAGCCGATCAGCATCCAGGTCAGGGCCTTGCCGTCGAAGGTGAACAGCGGGCCCCAGGTCGGGCTGTCGTGCACGGCCTGGCCACCGACGATGGCCAGCATCAGCAGCACGAAGCCGATGACGGAGACCTCGCCGATGCGGCCCGGGCGGATGTAGCGCACGTAGAGGCCCATGAACAACGCCACCGGGATGGTGGCCGCCACGGTGAAGGTGCCCCAGGGCGAGCCGGCCAGGGCCTTCACGACGATCAGGGCCAGCACCGCCAGGATGATGATCATGATCATAAAGGCACCGAACAGCGCGATCACGCCTGGCACATTGCCCATCTCCTGCTTGACCAGGTCGCCCAGGGAGCGGCCGTCGCGGCGGGTGGAGATGAACAGCACGATGAAGTCCTGCACCGCGCCGGCGAAGACCACGCCGGCCAGGATCCACAGCAGGCCGGGCAGGTAGCCCATCTGCGCGGCCAGCACCGGGCCCACCAGCGGGCCGGCGCCGGCGATGGCGGCGAAGTGGTGTCCGTAGAGCACGAACTTGTTGGTCGGCACGTAGTCCAGCCCGTCGTTGTGGGCCCAGGCCGGGGTCTGCCGGCGCGGGTCCAGGCCGAAGACCTTGTCGGCCAGGAACAGGCTGTAGTAGCGGTAGGCGATCAGGTAGGTGCAGACGGCGGCCACCACGATCCACAGGGCGCTGACGGGCTCGCCACGGGCCAGGGCGACCGTGGCGAGCCCGAAGGCTCCGAGGATGGCGACCAGCAGCCACGGCAGGTGGCGGCGCAGACTGGACATGAGGGCTGTCTCCATGGGGTCGATCCAAAGGCATCCGCCCCGGAACGGGTGCCGGGGCAAGGGGGCTTCAGTCTGCGCGTGGGGGGTGGGGCGCCGCTACCGTCGCAATGCGCAGCGCGCCGCGCCAACTCGCCTAAGGGACGATCCTTAATGGATAACCCTAGGTTGTCGGTGCGTCTCCGGCGCCCTGCAGGCGCACATGCTCGACGGCGTAGCGGATCAGGTCGGCCTGGGTGTCCAGGGCCAGCTTGCGCTTGATGCTCTGGCGGTGGGCGTCGACGGTGCGGGCGCTCAGGTCCAGCTCGCGGGCCATCTGCTTGCTCGACAGGCCGCGCGCCAGGGCTGAGAGGATCTGGCTTTCGCGCGGGGAAAGCAAGGGCCGGGGCGTTTGATTTCGAAACAGCCGGCGTGAGACCGCCGGGCTGAGGAAGACGCCGCCCTCGGCCACGGTGCGGATGGCGCTGACGATCTCGCTGGCCGGCGCGTCCTTGAGCACATAGCCGCTGGCACCGGCCTGCAGCGCCCGCTGCACGTACTCCGGGTTGTCGTACATGCTCAGCATCAGCACGCGCAGGCCCGCGTGGTCGGCCAGCAGGCGGGCGGCCAGCTCGATGCCGTTGACCTCGCGCATGCCCACGTCCATCAGCACCAGCGTGGGCTGGCAGCGCAGGGCCTCGGCCTGGGCCTCGGTGGCATCGCCGGCCTCGCCCACCACGGCCACACCGTCCAGCGCGGACAGGCGCGCGCGCAGGCCGTCGCGCACCAGCGGGTGGTCGTCAACAAGGAGCAGGCGGATGCGGGTGGGTTCGGACATGGTGGGTCACATGGTGCCATCGGTCGGGCCGGCCTCACCCTGCCCACGGGCTTCGGACGGGGAGCGGCCGGTCCAGCGCCGGAACGCCCGGCGGAAGGCCCGCACGTCGGTGAAGCCCAGCTGGTCGGCCACCTGGGTCAGGCTCAACGCGGAGTTGCGGATCAGCTCCTCGGCACGGGCATGGCGCACGCGGTCGAGCAGCACGTCGTAGCTCAGGCCCAGCTCGGCCAGCTTGCGGCGCAGGCTGCGTTCGCTCATGTTGAAGCGCCCCGCCAGCTCGGCGGGTGCCGGCGGCCGCGGCATGCCCTGGCGCAGGATGCGGTCCACCGCCTGGACCAGGGGCGGCAACCGCACCTGCTCGCGGGCCATGCGATCCAGCATGTCCCGCGCCAGGCGCCAGGTGCTCAGGTGGCCGGTGGGCAGAGGGCGCTCGAGCCAGGCCTGGCTGGTGAGCAAGCGGTTGCGCGGCGCGTCGAACTGCACCGGGCAGCGGAAGAAGTCCTCGTAGCCACGGGCATCCCCCTCCACTGGGTGGACCAGCTCGACCCGCTGAGGGGTGTAGTCCTCGCCAACGATGCGGCGGCGCAGCGCCACCATCGCGGCGAACAGGTTGTCGGCCAGGAAAGGCATCAGGTCGGCACCGCCAGGCAGCGGCTCGGCTCGCAGGTCCTGCCCCGGGCCCGGCCCCACGTGCAGCGAGACGAAGAAGCCCGCCGACCAGGGATGGCGCAGGGTCAATGCCAGCGCCTCCCCCAATGTGGGGCTGGCCTGCAGGCCCATGGCCAGCACGCCCAGCTTGCTGAGGTTGATGCTGCGCCCGCAGCGCAGCCCCAGCTGCGGCGGTGGCCCCAGCGCGGCCAGCATGCGCCGCACCAGCTCCAGGCCCACCGCCGGATCGACCAGGCAGCCCGGCCGGGTCAGGTCCTCGGGCAGCAGTCCCAGCTGCTCGAAATGGGGCTCCAGCGGCAGGCCCCGTTCACTGCAGCACGCCAGCAGCTGCCAGACCACCACCGGCACATGACCCGGGGCAGGAGCAGCCCCGGTGACACCCGGCGCCATCCCCGACCACACCCCTCTTTGAGTTTTCTCTGACACGTCGAACAACCCTTGCTGACGAAGGATTATCGGTACCCGCCGACGGGCTGCGGGTTTGGCCGGCCAGGCCCGCTGATTGGCCGTCAAGGTCCTCCAGCCCCCCGGGATGGAACCGAAACCCTGAGCTCAAGGAGGTCGTATTCATGAGCACCGCGGTTTCGCGATTCCGCCCAGCGTGGCACGGGACACTGGCATTGGGCGCCCTGGGCGCGGTCGGCGCCGTGCTGGTCTCCGACGGCTCGGCCTGGGGCTGGGGCCTGGGGGCCGTGCTGGCCAGCCTGGCCGCGGGGCTGGCCTGGGCGTCACGCCCGACGGCGCCAGCCACCGGCCTGCCCGCGCCGTGGCAGGCCTACCTGGCCAGCGAACAGCGCTTCTGCGAGCAGATCAGCCCGGTCTGGTCGGGCCAGATCGAAAGCTCCCGCCAGCAGATGGAGCAGGCCATCGCCAGCCTGAGCGAGCGCTTCGGCGCCATCGCCAGCGCGCTGGACAGCACGCTGGCCCAGGGCAGCGGCGATGGCACCGAGGCCCACACCGTGCGGGCCCGCAGCGAGGCCCGCCTGAACGAGGTGCTGCAGGCCCTGCACGGCTCGCAGACGGCCAACCAGCGCACGCTCAGCCGCGTGCAAGGGCTGGAGGGCTTCGTCACCGAACTCAAGGACATGGCCGAGGCGGTGGCCAAGATCGCGCAGCAGACCAACCTGCTGGCCATCAATGCGGCCATCGAGGCGGCGCATGCCGGCCCGATGGGCCGCGGCTTCGCCACCGTGGCCGCCGAAGTCCGCACGCTGTCACAGCGCTCCGGCGAGACCGGCGCGCACATCGCCGAGAAGATCCGATTGATCAACCAGGCCATCGCCGAGGCACGCGCCGCCGCGGAGGCCTCGGCCCAGCACGAGGCCCAGGCCGCGCAGGCCTCGGGTGCCGCAATCCAGGGGGTGCTCGACGAGTTCGGCACGCTGACCGAGGGGCTGCGCCAGGCCGCCGGCCAACTGCGCGAAGGCAGCACCCGCATCCAGGCCGAGGTGTACGAATCCCTGGTGCAGCTGCAGTTCCAGGACCGGGTCAGCCAGATCCTCTGCCATGTGCGCGACAACGTGCAGCGCCTGCCCGAGGTAGTGGAGGCCCACCAGCAGCGCATCGCGCAGGACGGCCAGCCCCATCCGCTGGATGCCACGCCGCTGCTGGCCGAATTGGCGCAGACCTATGCGATGGCCGACGAGCGTGCCGTGCATGCCGGCGCACCCACCCCGGCGGCCAGCACGGCGGCCGCCGCCGAGACCGAGATCACCTTTTTCTGAGACCCCCGAGGACTGCCATGAGCAAGACCATTCTCATCGTCGACGACTCCGCCTCCGTGCGCCAGGTGGTGGGCATTGCGCTCAAAGGCGCGGGCTACAGCGTGATCGAGGGCAGCGATGGCCAGGACGCGCTGGGCAAGCTCACCGGCCAGAAGGTGCACCTGATCATCAGCGACGTGAACATGCCGCGCATGGACGGCATCACGTTCCTGAAGGCCGTCAAGGCGCTGCCGGCCTACCGGTTCACGCCGGTGATCATGCTGACCACCGAGAGCCAGGAAGCCAAGAAGCGCGAGGGCCAGATGGCCGGCGCCAAGGCCTGGGTGGTCAAGCCCTTCCAGCCGCCACAGCTGCTGGCCGCGGTCGAGAAGCTGGTCCTGCCTTGAGCCGGGGAGCACCACGATGAGCACCCCCACCGCGCTTCGCCTGGATGGCGAGCTGACCATCTACCGGGCCCAGGAGCTGCGACAGACCCTGCTCGATGCCCTCGACCAGCCCGGCGACCTGCGCCTGGATCTGGAGGGCGTCAGCGAGCTCGACAGCAGCGCCGTGCAGCTGCTGCTGGCGGCGCGGCAGGACGCGCTGGCCGCAGGCAAGCGCTTTGCCATCCCCGTGGCCAGCGGCCCCGTTCGCGAGGTGCTGGGCCTGATGGGCCTGGCCGGCCTGCTGCACCCACCGCTTGAGACGACTGGAGCGCTGCAATGACCCTGGACATGGATCAGGCCCTGCCGACCTTTCTGGCCGAGAGCCGTGAACTGCTCGAAGAGATGGAGGGTGCGCTGCTGAGCGTGCTCGACAGCGAAGAGCGCCACGAGCTGGTGAACGCCATCTTCCGCGCGGCCCACACGATCAAGGGCTCGGCCGGCCTGTTCGGGCTGGACGGGGTGGTGCGCTTCACCCATGTGCTCGAGAGCCTGCTGGACCGGGTGCGTGAGGGCGAGTTGACCCTGGACGAGGCCCTGGTGGGCCTGCTGCTGGAGTCACGCGACCACATGAGCCTGCAGGTCGATGCCATCGGGCGGGGCGAGGACGCCAGCGAGGCGGCCTGGGCCGAGCGCAACGCACCGCTGCTGGGTCGGCTGCAGCAGCACCTGGGCACGCCAGCCGCCACCGCGCCGGCCCAGGACTCCAGCACCCCGGCCACCGGCGGTCTGGACCACTGGCACCTGTCGCTGCGTTTCGGCCCCGAGGTGCTGCGCAATGGCATGGACCCGCTGTCCTTCATCCGCTACCTGGGCCGGCTGGGCACGCTCACCGGCGTGGTGACCCTGGAAGACCGCCTGCCCCCGCTGTCGCAGATGGACCCGGAGGCCTGCTACCTGGGCTTCGAGATCGGGCTGGACAGCCGCGCCGACAAGGCCACCATCGAGAGCACCTTCGAGTTCGTGCTGGACGACGCCGAGGTGCGCATCGTGCCGCCGTGCAGCAAGGTGTCCGAGTACTTCGCGCTGATCCAGCGGGCCGGCGAGGAGCCACCCCGCCTGGGCGAGATCCTGCTGCGCTGCGGCTCGCTGACCGAGCACGAGCTGGCCCAGGCCCTGGCCCAGCAGCAGGCCACGCCGGCCGCACCGCTGGGCGAGATCCTGGTGGAACAGGGCCTGGTGCTGCCCGCCCTGGTGGACGCGGCCCTCACGCGCCAGCAGCAGGTCAAGGAGGCCCATGGCAGCGCCGGCAGCAGCGGCGCCGGCACCATCCGGGTCGACGCGCAGAAGCTCGACCACCTGATCAACCTGGTGGGCGAGATGATCACTGCGGCCGCTGGCGCCAGCCTGGCCGCCCGCCGCAGCGGCGACGGCCCCAGCATCGAAGCCACCTCGCTGCTGGCCGGGCTGGTGGAAGACATGCGCGACAGCGCGCTGCAGCTGCGCATGGTGAAGATCGGTGCCACCTTCGGCCGCTTCCGCCGCGTGGTGCATGACGTGTCGCAGGAACTGGGCAAGGACATCGTGCTGGCCATCCATGGCGAGGACACCGAGCTGGACAAGACCGTGGTCGAGAAGATCGCCGACCCGCTGACCCACTTGGTGCGCAATGCGATGGACCACGGCATCGAGTCCGCCGAACGGCGCGCCGAGAGCGGCAAGCCGGTCCAGGGCACGCTCACGCTCAACGCCTTCCACGACTCGGGCAGCATCGTCATCGAGGTCAGCGACGATGGCGGCGGCCTGGACCGCGAACGCATCCTCGCCAAGGGCGTCGAGCGCGGCCTGATCGAGCCGGGCGAGGTGCTCAGCGACAGCCAGGTCTACAACCTGATCTTCGAGCCGGGCTTCTCCACCGCCGAGAAGGTGACCAACCTGTCCGGCCGCGGTGTCGGCATGGACGTGGTCAAACGCAACATCACCGCGCTGCGCGGCTCCGTCCACATCGACAGCCGGCCCGGGCAGGGCACCACGGTGTCGGTGCGCCTGCCGCTGACGCTGGCCATCATCAACGGCTTCCAGGTGGGTGTGGGCGGCGCGGTGTTCGTGCTGCCGCTGGAGATGGTCGAGGAGTGCGTGGCCTTCAGCGCCGAGCCCGACCGCGACTACACCAACCTGCGCGGCCAAGTGCTGCCCTTCCTGCGGCTGCGCGAGCTGTTCGAGCTGCCCGGCCAGCCCGGCCCCCGGGAAAACATCGTGGTGCTGCGCCATGGCAGCCAGCGCATGGGCCTGGTCGTGGACCGCCTGCTGGGCGAGGCGCAGACCGTCATCAAGCCGCTGAGCAAGGTCTTCGCCCGGGTGCAGGGCCTGGCGGGTTCCAGCATCCAGGGCAATGGCGAGGTGGCGCTGATCCTGGATGTGCCCTCGCTCATGAACCGGGTGCTCGACCGTGCCGAACGATCCACCCACGCCGCCTGAACCGTCAGGTCCCCACCGTCCGTCATCCGTCTGTCTTCACTGAAAAGGAACCGTCCCCATGTTTGGATCCATGAAAGTCGCCACCCGGCTTGCGCTGGGGTTTGGCGTGGTCATCGCGCTGTTGATTGCCCTGGCGGCGCTCAGCATCACCCGCATGGCCGGGCTCAACGACAGCACCACGCTGATCGTGCAAGACCGCGTGCCCAAGTCCATGACGGCCAAGGATCTCCAGGTCCTCTCCATCAGCAACGGACGCGAGGCGCGGGCGCTGGTGCTGGCCACCAGCGATGCGGAGTTCAACGCCATCAAGGACCGCATGGCGGCCAACAGCGCCGAAGCCGGCAAGATGATGGATGCCCTGGACAAGTCGATCTCCACGGACAAGGGACGCGCCATCCTGAAGACCATCACCGATCGTCGGCAGGCGCTGCGCAGCAAGTACCCCACGCTGTTCGAGCTGGCCCACAACGACAAGACCCGGGCCGCACAGTATCTGCACGACGAGTTCGGCCCCGCCAACGCCGCGTTCGAGGAGTCGCTGGACGGTCTGTCCGACTACGTGGTCGAGGTGATGGAGACTGCATCCAAGGAGGCTGCGGCCACCTATGCCGCCACGCGTTCCCTGGTCTTCACGCTGACCGCGTCGGCTCTGGCCATGGCCGCCGTGGTGGCCGTTCTCATCACCCGCAGCCTGCTCAAGCTGCTGGGTGGGGAGCCGGCCTATGCGGCGCAGGTGCTCAAGCGCGTCTCCGAGGGCGACCTGACCGTCGAGGTCGAGACCAGGAAGGGTGACGACAGCAGCATGCTGGCCGCGCTCAAGACCATGACCGAGAGGCTCTCCACCGTGGTGGGCGAGGTCAACAGCAGCGCCGAAGCCCTGGCCGGGGCCTCCGAAGAGGTCAGCGCCACGGCCCAGTCCCTGAGCCAGGCCGCCAGCGAACAGGCTTCGGGCGTGGAAGAGACCAGCGCCTCGATCGAGGAGATGACCGCCTCCATCTCGCAGAACACCGAGAACGCCAAGGTCACCGACGCGATGGCCACCCGTGCCGCCGCCGAAGCGGCCGAAGGCGGCGAGGCCGTCAAGGCCACCGTCAGCGCCATGAAGCAGATCGCCCAGAAGATCGGCATCATCGACGACATCGCCTACCAGACCAACCTGCTGGCCCTGAATGCCGCCATCGAGGCCGCCCGGGCCGGCGAGCACGGCAAGGGCTTCGCGGTGGTGGCCGCCGAGGTGCGCAAGCTGGCCGAGCGCAGCCAAGTGGCCGCGCAGGAGATCGGCGACGTGGCAGGCTCCAGCGTGGAGCTGGCCGAGCGCGCCGGCAAGCTGCTGGGCGAAATGGTGCCGAACATCAAGAAGACCTCCGACCTGGTGCAGGAGATCACCGCCGCCTCGGAAGAGCAGTCCTCCGGCGTGGGCCAGATCAACGCCGCGGTGGGCCAGCTCAACCAGACCACGCAGCAGAACGCCGCCAGCTCCGAGGAACTGGCCGCCACCAGCGAGGAGATGAGCAGCCAGGCCGAGCAGCTGCAGCGGGCCATGAGCTTCTTCAAGGTGAGCAACGCGCTGGCGCAGGGCCATGCGGCGGCCCCGGCGCGGCGCGCCATCCAGGCCGCGCGGGGCGGCGTGCGCAAGAGCCCGGCTGCGGGCCCGGCCAAGAAGTCCCTGCCCACCACCGCGGTGGCCAGCGACATCGACGAATCGCAGTTCGTCAACTTCTGAAGGAGCTGGCCCATGAACCGCCCCGTCGTGGCCGCCCATGCGGCCGAGCCAACCCAGTACCTGACCTTCCTGCTGGGCAGCGAGATGTTCGCGCTGGGCATCCTGGCCATCAAAGAGATCATCGAGTACCGGGCCCCCACCGAGGTGCCGATGATGCCGGCCAGCGTGCGCGGGGTCATCAACCTGCGCGGTGCCGTGGTGCCAGTGGTGGACCTGCAGGCGCGCTTCGGTCGGCCGCCCAGCCCGGTGTCGCGCCGCAGCTGCATCGTGATCCTGGAAGTCCCGCAAGGCGACGGGCGCCAGGTGGTGGGTGTGGTGGTGGACGCGGTCAGCGAGGTGCTCGACATCCCGATGGACGACATCGAGCCACCGCCAGCGTTCGGCACCCGCATCCGGCGCGACTTCATTGCCGGCATGGGCAAGGTGCGTGAGCGCTTCGTCATCCTGCTCAACGCCGAACAGGCGCTGGCACTGGACGAGATGGTCGGCCTGGATGGGCCCGGCGAGGCCGCCGCCCGCCCGGCCGAGGCCCTGCCCGCCTGAAGGAGCCCGCACCGTGGCCACCCTCTCCCCGCAACACGAAACAGGCCCGGCACCCGGTGGATACCGGTCAGCGCTGGTGGTGGACGACAGCCCGGTGCAGCGCTCCCATGCGGTCGGGTTGTGCCGGGACCTGGGCATCGAGCTGATCTACGAGGCCTGCAATGGCCTGGAAGCCCTGGAGCTGCTGGCCCTGCTGGTGCTGCCACCCAGCCTGCTGCTGGTGGACCTGGAGATGCCCGGCATGGATGGCATCGAGTTCATCGAGCAGTTGCACCGGCGCAGCGTCAGCTTTCCGGTGCTGATCGTCTCCTCCCGCGAGCAGGTGCTGCTGGACTCGGTGCGCCGGCTGGGCCTGGAGCTGGGACTGCCGATGGTGGCCTCGTTGCGCAAGCCCCTGTCGGTGGACCGGCTGCGCGAGACGCTTGAAGGCACGCTGCCGGCGCATTCGCTCCCGCCGGCGCGACTGCAGCCCAGTGTCACGGCCAGCGACCTGGACGCGGCCTTGCGCAGCGGCGTCTTGCAGGTGCACTACCAGCCCAAGGTGGACATCCGCAGCGGCCTGCTGCGCGGGGTGGAGGCCCTGGCCCGCTGGACCCATCCGGCGCTGGGTCCGATCCCACCCGACCAGTTCATCCCGCTGGCCGAGCGCGAGGGCCTGATCGCCCCACTGACCATCACGGTCACGGAGCAGGCCCTGGCCCAGGCCGCCGCCTGGCGCGCCCACGGCCTGAACATCTCGATGGCCGTCAACCTCTCGCCCCATCTGCTGGAGTGCCCCGACCTGGTGGAGCAGATCACCGACCGGGTGGCCATCCACGGGCTGGAGCACCACCAGGTGGTGATGGAGATCACCGAGGGCTCGCTGAGCGCACGCCTGGGCACCGCGCTGACCCGCCTGACCCGGCTGCGCTTGCGTGGCTTCGGCCTGTCCATCGACGACTATGGCACCGGCTTCTCGTCGATGCAGCAGCTCGCCCGCATCCCCTTCACCGAGCTGAAGATCGACCGCTCCTTCGTCTGTGGCGCCCAGCAGCAGCCCCACCTGCAAGTCATCCTGCGCTCCGCGCTGGAGATGTGCCAGGAACTGGGCCTGACCAGCGTGGCCGAAGGCATCGAGACCCTGGAGGACTGGCGCCTGCTGCAGTCCCTGGGCTGCGATGTGGGCCAGGGCTGGCTGATCGGCCGGCCCATGCCCGGCGACGCGCTGTATGCCTGGGTGCGCCAGCACCGCGAGCGCCTGCCCGAGCTGCGCGGGCCGCAGCCGGGCGAAGCGCCCGACGCGGCCGCCTCCCATTGACCTTCTTCCGGACACGACCGCCCATGCATCCACTGAGCGATCACGACTTCCACCGCTTCCAGCGCTTCATCCACAACGCCGCGGGCATTTCGCTGTCCCCGACCAAGAAGTCCCTGGTCAGCGGGCGCCTGGCCAAGCGGCTGGCCGCCCGGGACATGGGCAGCTTCCATGACTACCTGGCCCTGCTGGAGCAGCGCGAGGAGCATGCGGAGGCGCAGATCGCGGTGGACCTGCTGACCACCAACGAAACCTACTTCTTCCGCGAGCCCAAGCACTTCGAGCTGCTGCGCAAGGTGGCCCAGGCCGCGCCGGCCCACAGCCCCTTGCGCATCTGGAGCGCAGCCAGCTCCACCGGGGAGGAGGCCTACAGCATGGCCATGGTGTTGGCCGATGTGCGCGGCGAGCGCCCCTTCGAGGTGGTGGGCACCGACATCAGCACCCGCGTGCTGGCGCGCGCCCGCCAAGGCCACTACCCGATGGAGCGCATCCGCCAGATGCCGGCGGACTACCTGCGCCGCTTCTGCCTGAAGGGCACCGGCGCGCAGGAGGGCACGCTGCTGATCCAGCGCGCGCTGCGGGAGAAGGTGAAGTTCCTGCACGTCAACCTCAACGAACGCCTGCCCAACCTGGGCGGCTTCGACATGGTCTTCCTGCGCAACGTGCTGATCTACTTCAACGCCGAGACCAAGCGCCAGGTGGTGCACCGGGTGCTGGAGACCCTGCCCCAGGGCGGCTGGTTCTGCATCGGCCACTCGGAGAACCTCAACGATCTGGACGCCCCGGTGGTCCAGATCGCACCGTCCATCTACCGCAAGGTCTGAACGGAGACACCCATGGCCGAGAAGATCAAGGTGATGGTGGTGGACGACTCCGCCGTGGTGCGGCAGGTGATGCAGGGCCTGTTGCGCGACGCGCCGGACATCGAGCTGCTGGCCGCGGTGGCCGACCCGCTGCTGGCGGTGGAACGCATGAAGCAGGGCTGGCCCGACGTGATCGTGCTGGACGTGGAGATGCCGCGCATGGACGGCATCACCTTCCTGCGCAAGATCATGGCCGGGCGGCCCACGCCGGTGGTCATCTGCTCCACGCTGACCGAGAAGGGCGCCAAGACCACGATGGACGCGCTGGCCGCTGGCGCGGTGGCGGTGGTGACCAAGCCCAAGATCGGCCTCAAGGAGTTCCTGACCGAATCGGCCGAGGAGCTGCTGGGCGCGGTGCGCGCCGCGGCGCGGGCCAATGTGCAGCGCCTGGCCGCGCGCGCCGCCACGGGTGGCGTGGCCAGCCCGGCGCCCAAGCTCAGCGCCGACGCGGTGCTGCCAGCCGGCGGCCCGCGGGCCCTGTCGCAGACGACCGAGCGCATCGTCGCCATCGGCACCTCCACCGGCGGCACCCAGGCGCTCGAAGAGGTGCTGACCCAGCTGCCCCGGGTCAGCCCGGGCCTGGTCATCGTGCAGCACATGCCCGAGAAGTTCACCGCCGCCTTTGCCGACCGGCTGGACCGGCTCTGCCAGATCCGGGTCAAGGAGGCCGAGAACAACGACCGGGTGGTGCCCGGCCAAGCCCTGATCGCCCCGGGCGGCATGCACCTGCTGCTGCAGCGCAGCGGGGCGCAGTACCGGGTGGAGGTGCGCGACGGGCCGCAGGTGAGCCGCCACAAACCTTCGGTGGACGTGCTGTTCCGCTCGGTGGCGCGAGCCGCCGGGGCCAACGCCCTGGGCATCATCATGACCGGCATGGGCGACGATGGCGCCGCCGGCATGCTGGAGATGCACCAGGCGGGCGCCCAGACCCTGGCGCAGGATGAAGCCAGCTGCGTGGTCTTCGGCATGCCCAAGGAGGCGATCAAGCGCGGCGGCGTGAGCCGCACCGTCCCCCTGGCGGGCCTGTCCCGGGAGATCGTTGCCGCCATGTAAAAAAGTGGAACAGGGGCTCAACAAGGCCTCTGATCGGACGATCAAGCGGTCATGTCCACCCTGCCCACCATTGCCTCCAGCGGCCTGGCCGCGGCACAGGCGCGGCTGGATGCTTCGGCGAACAACATCGCCAACGTCGCCACACCGAGCTATCGACGCGAGGATGTGGTGCAAAGCACCCGCGCCACCGGGGGGGTGGACGCCCAACTCCGACAGTTGGACACCCAGGGCCCAGACGGCGCCAGCACCGACCAGCTCACGCAGGACGTGGTCAACCAGAAAGTGGCGCTCTACAACTTCCAGGCCAATGTGCTGACCCTCAAGACCGAGGGCAGCATGGTGGGTTCGCTGCTGAACTGCTCCGCCTGATTTGGCGCGGCTTGCGCACGCTTGCCGGGCTTTGCCCGGGCGTGTGGTTGAAATGCGGACTGAATTCGGCGGAGGGTGGTAGGACTCTGCCAAGCGCAGGCCGGCCCCCATACGGGCTGCCCACATCATCAAGTTGACGGGTTTTGTCGCGCCTCGTTTCAATGCGCCATTTGTCGCTGGGTACCGTGGTGATACCGTGCGCAAAAGTCATTGAAAATTCAATCTCGACAGCCACTTGGTGTTGGTGAAGCTCCGGTGTTTTCGGGAGCATGCGGGGTTTTGGGGCGCAAAGTGGGGTCGATAGCTAGTTAGGCAACATCAGTATGAACACGCGAGAGGTTATCGCCCTTGCTGCGGCGCCACTAGGTTCAGGCCTGCTGCAGGGCGCACTCATGGGCAATATGGGTGCCTTAATTTTTGGGTTGATCGCCTCATATTTGTTTGCTGCTGCCGTCGGACTGCCTGCCCTCATCATCGCTCGCCGCCGTGGCTGGACAACTTTCGGAAAAACGCTACTGGTTGGTACATGTGCTGGCTTAGCTGCCGGCTTGCTGCTCCTGGCGCTAACAGAGACATCTGGTTTCAGCGCAATGTCTGTACTAGCTGGAGTCGTGCTACTCGGCACACATGGCTTAGTCGTGTCACTGTTCTATTGGTTGATTGCATATTGGAGGGCAAAGAAGCATGAAAGCTTTAGCCATTGAAGCGCATGCAACCAGCCTAACCGGTTTACAGGGACTTCCCCCTCGGTCAAGCAGAACCCGGCTGTTTTCTCCTTCCCAAGCGGTATTTGAGATTCCCGGTGAATCGTCGGCCTGACAGGTGCTGCTGAGGACACCACGAGAGACAGACT
>NZ_JAMXMC010000008.1 GCF_024055665.1 Ideonella oryzae
TCTCTCCCCGATCATGGTGGACAAGATCTTCGAGGTGGTGCAGACCATCCACGCGCAGGGCACGACGATGCTGCTGGTCGAGCAGAACGCCAGCCGGGCGCTGGCCCTGGCCGACCGGGGCTATGTGCTGGACTCTGGCGAGGTCAGCATGACCGGCCCGGCGCAGGAGCTGCTGAGCGACCCCAAGGTGCGCGCCGCTTATCTGGGCGAGTGAGCGGTACCCCGCGATTTTTTTCCTGCAGGCCGTGTTCCCAGCGGAGAAGCGGTGTCCGCCTGCACACCCTGGCTGCCATCCCGGCGGCTTCCCGCGTGCCTTTCTCAACCCTCGGAGAACTGAGTTCATGAAGATTCAAATGAATCTGGTCGCGGCCGCTGCGGTGGCTCTGCTGGCGGGTGCTGTGCACGCTGAAGACCTGGTGGTCAAGATTGGTCACGTCGGGCCGACCAGCGGCGGCATTGCGCACCTGGGCAAGGACAACGAGAACGGTGCGCGCATGGCCATCGACGAGTTGAACGCCAAGGGCGTGATGATCGGCGGCAAGAAGGCCAAGTTTGAACTGCTGGCCGAAGACGACGCGGCGGACCCCAAGCAAGGCACGGCGGCGGCGCAGAAGCTGGTGGACGAGAAGGTCAACGGCGTGATCGGGCACCTGAACTCGGGCACGACGATTCCGGCCTCGAAGATCTACTCGGACGCGGGCATCCCGCAGATCTCGCCGTCGGCGACCAACCCGAAGTACACCCGTCAGGGCTTCAAGACCACCTTCCGCGTGGTGGCTGACGACGTGCACCTGGGCGGCACGCTGGGCAAGTACGCGGTGACCACGCTCAAGGGCAAGACCATTGCCGTGATCGACGACCGCACGGCCTATGGCCAGGGCGTGGCCGACGAGTTCGAGAAGGGCGTGAAGGCCGCGGGCGGCAAGGTGGTCAAGCGCGAATTCACCAACGACAAGGCCACGGACTTCACCGCTATCCTGACCTCCATCAAGGGCACGAAGCCGGACCTGGTCTTCTACGGCGGCATGGACGCGGTGGCCGGCCCGATGCTGCGCCAGATGAAGCAACTGGGCCTGAGCGCCAAGTTCATGGGCGGCGACGGCATCTGCACGGGCGAGCTGCCCAAGCTGGCCGCGGGCACGATGGCCGACGACCAAGTGGTGTGCGCCGAGGCCGGTGGTATCGACGACAAGGACAAGGCCGCGGTCAAGGCGATGGAAGACTTCCGCGCCAAGTTCAAGAAGAAGTTCGGCGCGGACGTGCAGATCTACGCACCGTACGTGTACGACGCGACCAACGTGATGGTGGCGGCGATGGAGAAGGCGGGCTCGGCGGATCCGGCCAAGTACCTGCCGGTGCTGGCCAAGACCACGGGCTACAAGGGCGTGACGGGTGTGATCAGCTTCGACGAGAAGGGTGACATCAAGAATGGCGCCCTGACGCTGTACACCTACAAGGCCGGTCAGAAGACTGCCCTGGGCGTGGTGCACTGACCCACCGCCCTGCGCCAGAGACCTGGCGTCGACAGACCCTTTCCCAAGGGCCGCCTTCGGGCGGCCCTTTTTCATGGCCGAGCTTCACCTCGATCAGGGTGAATCCTTTGGCGAGGCGTTAAGCTTTTGGCCCGCTCTGTGATCTGAGAACACCAAGATGAAAACTCCATTGACTTGCCTGGCCGCGGCTGCAGCGGCTGCCCTGTGGGCTGGCAATGCCCAAGCCGAAGACCTGCTGATCAAGATCGGCACCGTCAACGCCACCAGCGGTGGCGCCGCCCACCTGGGCAAGGACAACGAGAACGGTGCCCGCCTGGCCGTGGAAGAGCTCAACGCCAAGGGGCTGACCATCGGTGGCAAGAAGGCCAAGTTCGAACTGCTGGCCGAAGACGACGCTGGTGACCCCAAGCAGGGCACGACCGCCGCGCAGAAGTTCGCCGACGACAAGGTCAATGGCGTGATCGGCCACCTGAACTCGGGCACCTCCATCCCGGCCTCGCGCATCTACGCCGGTGCTGGCATTCCGCAGATCGCGGCCAGCGTCACCAACCCCAAGTACACCCGCCAGGGCTTCAAGACCACCTTCCGCGTGGTGGCCGATGACGTGCACCTCGGGGCCACGCTGGGCAAGTATGCGGTGCAGACCCTGCATGCCCAGAGCATTGTCGTGATCGACGACCGCACCGCCTACGGCCAGGGCGTGGCCGACGAGTTCGACAAGGGCGTGAAGGCCGCGGGCGGCAAGGTGGTCAAGCGCGAATTCACCAGCGACAAGGCCACCGATCTGATGGGCATCCTGACCGCGGCCAAGGCGGCCAAGCCGGACGTGATCTTCTACGGCGGCATGGACGCCGTGGGCGGTCCGCTGGCCCGCCAGATGAAGCAACTGGGTATCCAGGCCAAGCTGATGGGCGGCGACGGCCTGTGCACCAGCGAGATGCCCAAGCTGGCCGCGGGCGCCCTGGCCGATGGCCAGCTCATCTGCGCCGAGGCCGGTGGCATCGACCCCAACGACAAGGCCGCCGTCAAGGGCATGGACGACTTCAAGGCGCGCTTCAAGAAGCGCTTCGGCACCGAGGTTCAGCTGTATTCGCCCTACACCTACGACGCCACGATGGTGATGGCCCAGGCCATGGTTAAGGCCAACTCGGCCGACCCGGCCAAGTACCTGCCCGTGCTGGCCAAGACCAGCGGCTACAAGGGCGTGACCGGCGCCATCAGCTTCGACGACAAGGGCGACATCCAGAACGGTGCCCTGACCCTGTCCACGTTCAAGGCAGGCCAGAAGGCCACGATCGGCGTGGTGCGCTGATCCCGGGCCGAAGCGCCAGAAGCGAGAAAGCCGCCCGAGGGCGGCTTTTTTTCAGCACTCCACGATGTTGACCGCCAGGCCGCCGCGGGCGGTTTCCTTGTACTTGGTCTTCATGTCGGCGCCGGTCTCGCGCATGGTCTTGATGACCTTGTCCAGACTGACATGGTGGGTGCCGTCGCCGCGCAGGGCCATGCGGGCGGCGTTGAGGGCCTTGACCGAGGCGATGGCGTTGCGCTCGATGCAGGGGATCTGCACCAGCCCGCCCACCGGGTCACAGGTCAGGCCCAGGTGATGCTCCATGCCGATCTCGGCGGCGTTCTCCACCTGCTCTGGCGTGCCGCCCAGCACGGCGGCCAGGGCACCGGCGGCCATGGAGCAGGCCACGCCCACTTCACCCTGGCAGCCCACCTCGGCGCCGCTGATGCTGGCGTTCTCCTTGTAGAGGATGCCGATGGCCGCGGCGGTGAGCAGAAAGTCCATCACCCCCTGCGTGCTCGCTCCGGGCACGAAGCGGTGGTAGTAGTGCAGCACCGCCGGCACAATGCCGGCCGCGCCGTTGGTCGGCGCGGTCACGACGCGGCCGCCCGCGGCGTTCTCCTCGTTGACGGCCAGGGCGTAGAGGTTCACCCAGTCCAGCACCTGCAGGGGGTCCTTCAGCGCCGCTTCGGGGTGTTCCGTCAGCGCGCGATAGAGTGCGGCGGCGCGGCGCTTGACCTTGAAGCCGCCGGGCAGGGTGCCTTCGGTCTGGCAGCCGCGGCGCACGCAGGCCTGCATCACCTGCCAGATGTTCTGCAGGCCGGCGTCGATCTCGGCATCGCTGCGCCAGTGGCGCTCGTTGGCGCGCATCACCTGAGCGATGCTCAGGCCCTGTGCGCGGCACTGGGCCAGCAGCTGGGCGCCGGTGGTGAAGGGCAGGGGCAGCACGGTGGCATCGGGCGCGATGACCTTCTGCCGGCTGCCGTCGGCCGCCACCTCGTCGCTGACCACGAAGCCGCCACCCACCGAGTAGTAGACGCGGCTGCACAGCTCGGCGCCCGCGGCATCGAAGGCCGTCAGCCGCATGCCGTTGGCATGGAAAGGCAGGGTCTCGCGCTTGAGGAACTGCAGGTCCTCGGCCTCGACGAAGTGCAGGGGCTGTTCGCCCAGCAGGGGCAGTTCCTGGCGGGTGCGCCAGTCCAGCAACAGGGCAGGGACCTGGTCCACGTCCACCGTGTCGGGCTCAAGCCCGGCCAGGCCCAGCAGCACGGCCTTGTCGCTGCCGTGGCCCTTGCCGGTGGCGCCCAATGAGCCGTAGAGCCCGCAGTGGATGCGTGCCACCTGCGGCAGCAGGCTCTCGCTGCGCAGGCGCAGGCCGAAGAGGCGCGCCGCGCGCATCGGCCCCACGGTGTGGGAGCTGCTGGGGCCGATGCCGACCTTGAACAGGTCGAAGACGGAGACCGCCACGGTGGCGCTGCCTCAGGCCGGGGTGTCGCCGTAGGCGCTCACCGGCAGGCAGCTGCAGAACAGGTTGCGGTCGCCGTAGACGTTGTCCACGCGGCCCACCGGCGACCAGTACTTCACCTGCTTGAGGCTGGCCACCGGGTAGGCGGCCACCTCGCGGCTGTACGGGTGCGTCCACTCGCCGCTGAGCAGGCTGGCGGCGGTGTGCGGCGCGTTGTGCAGCGGGTTGTCCTCGCGGGGCCAGACCCCGGCCTCGACCTGGCGGATCTCTTCTCGGATGGCGATCATCGCGTCGCAGAAGCGGTCCAGCTCAAACAGGGGCTCGCTTTCGGTGGGTTCCACCATCAGCGTGCCGGCCACCGGGAAGCTCAGCGTCGGGGCGTGGAAGCCATAGTCCACCAGCCGCTTGGCCACGTCCTCGGCACTCACGCCGCTGCTGTCCTTCAGCGGGCGCAGGTCCAGGATGCACTCGTGGGCCACGCCGCCGCCCTTCACGCCGGCCACGTTGCCGCTGAAGTGGATGTCGTAGTGGTCGGCCAGGCGGGCGGCCACGTAGTTGGCGTTCAGGATGGCGGTCTCGGTGGCGGCGGTCAGGCCGGCCGTACCCATCATGCGCACATACATCCAACTGATCGGCAGCACGGCAGCATTGCCGTAGGGCGCGGCGCTGACCGCACCAACGCCGCCCGCGCGTACCTGGCCCGCCGTGGCATGGCCGGGCAGGAAGGGCACCAGGTCCTCCACCACGCAGACGGGGCCGACGCCCGGGCCACCACCGCCGTGCGGGATGCAGAAGGTCTTGTGCAGGTTCAGGTGGCTCACGTCACCACCGAACTGGCCAGGGGCGGCAATGCCGACCAGGGCGTTCATGTTGGCGCCGTCCACGTAGACCCGGCCACCGTACTGATGGACCATGGCGCAGAGTTCCTTCACCTGCAGGTCGTAGACACCGTAGGTGGAGGGGTAGGTGATCATGATGCAGGCCAGGTTGGCGGCATGTTGCTCGCACTTGGCCTTCAGGTCGCCCAGGTCCACGCTGCCGTTGGCATCGCACTTGACGACGACGACCTGCAAGCCGGCCATCATCGCGCTGGCCGGGTTGGTGCCGTGGGCGCTTTCCGGGATCAGGCAGATGTTGCGATGGCCCTCGCCGCGGCTGGCGTGCCAGGCGCAGATGGCCAGCAGGCCAGAGTACTCGCCCTGCGAGCCGGCGTTGGGCTGCAGGCTGACGCCGGCGTAGCCGGTGGCCTGCTCCAGCCAGCCGCAGAGCTGGTCGTTGAGTTCGGCATAGCCGGCCAGCTGATCGGCGGGTGCGAAGGGGTGCACCTCGGCAAACTCGGGCCAGGTGATGGGGATCATCTCGCTGGTCGCGTTGAGCTTCATGGTGCAGGAACCCAGCGGGATCATGCTGCGGTCCAGCGCCAGGTCCTTGTCCGAGAGCTTGCGGATGTAGCGCAGCATCTCGGTTTCGCTGTGGTGGCTGTTGAAGACCGGGTGGGTCAGGAAGGCGCTGGTGCGGCGCAGGGCCGGCGGGATCAGGTCGCCGGTCAGGCTCAGCTCGTCCACGCTGGGCAGGGCCTGGTCTTCGGCCGCGAAGATGCGCCACAGCAGGGCCAGGTCCTCGCGGGTGGTGGTCTCGTCCAGCGTGATGCTGAGGTAGCCAGGCCAGGGGCTGCGCAGGTTGGCGCCCAGGCTGACGGCGCGGGCCATCAGGCCAGCGGTGCGCTCGCCGGTGTGCAGGCAGACGGTGTCGAAGGCGCCGGCGTCCAGGTGGTGGGTCTGGCTGAGGTCCACGCCCAACTGCTTCAGGCCGGCCACCAGGATGCCCAGGTAGCGCGCCACGCGCAGGGCGATGCGGGCGAGGCCCTGCGGGCCGTGGTAGACGGCGTACATGCTGGCCACGACGGCCGGTAGCACCTGGGCCGTGCAGATGTTGGAGGTGGCCTTCTCGCGGCGGATGTGCTGCTCGCGGGTCTGCAGGGCCAGGCGGTAGGCCGGGTTGCCGTGGCTGTCCACGCTGACACCCACCAGGCGGCCGGGCAGGCTGCGCTTGAACTCGTCGCGGCAGGCCATGTAGGCAGCGTGCGGGCCGCCAGCGCCCATGGGCATGCCGAAGCGCTGGGTGCTGCCCAGCACGATGTCGGCGCCCATCTCACCGGGGGTCTTCAGCACGGTCAGGGCCAGCAGGTCGGCGGCCAGGATGAAGGCGGCCTGCTTGCCCTTGACGGTGGCGGCGTCGGCCGACCAATCGTGCAGCCAGCCGCTGCTGGCCGGGTACTGGGCCAGGGCGGCGAAGTAGTCGTCGCCGGCCAGGGCGGCGGTCCATTCCTCGGCCGAGTTGGCCAGCTGGATCGTCAGGCCCAGCGGCTTGGCGCGGGTCTGCAGCACCTCGATGATCTGCGGATGCGTGTCACCCGAGACGATCAGGGTGTGGCCCTTGGCCTTGACGCTGCGGCGCGCCAGGGTCATGGCTTCGGCCGCGGCGGTGGCCTCGTCCAGCATGGAGGCGTTGGCGATGGCCATGCCGGTGAGGTCGGTCACCATGGTCTGGAAGTTGACCAGCGCTTCCATGCGGCCCTGCGAGATCTCGGCCTGGTAGGGCGTGTAGGCGGTGTACCAGGCGGGGTTCTCCAGGATGTTGCGCAGGATGACGCCCGGGATGAAGGTGCCGTGGTAGCCCTGGCCGATGAAGCTGCGCAGCCGCTGGTTCTTGCCGGCGATGGCCTTGAGCTCGGCCAGGGCCTGCTCCTCGGTGACCGGGGCGGGCAGGTCCATCGCCGCGGTGCGGGCGATGGCGGCCGGCACGATGGCCTCGATCAGCGCGCGGCGCGAGGCCGGGCCGATGGCCGCCAGCATGGTGGCTTCGTCGTCGGCCCCCGGCCCGATGTGGCGGGAGGCGAAGGCCGTGGCGTTCTCAAGCTCGGCCAGGGGGGCGTGGGAGGAAGTCAGCATGGTGGCAGTCTCGGCAGGAACGGGATCGGTCAGCGGATCAGAGGGTCTTGAGCAGGGCGTCGTAGGCGGTGGAATCCATCAGGCCGTCCAGCTCGGCCGGGGCGGACAGCTTGACCTTGAAGAACCAGCCGGCGCCCAGCGGGTCGCTGTTGGCCAGGGCGGGGTCATTGCGCAGGTCCTCGTTGACCTCGACGATCTCGCCCGAGACGGGCATGTACACGTCGGCCGCGGCCTTGACCGACTCGACCACGCCGGCGATCTCGCCCTTGGCGATGGTCTTGCCGACTTCGGGCAGGTCCACGAAGACCACGTCACCCAGGGCGTCCTGGGCATGCACGGTGATGCCGACGATGGCGGCGGCGGTGTCGGCGATGTTGATCCACTCGTGGTCGTGGGTGAACTTGACGGTCATGGCAGGCTCCTGCGAAGCGTTGAGGGGCGAGTTGAAGGAAAGGGACAACGGATGGCGGCTGCCTGCGACGGCACCCGCGTGGGCATCAGCCGCGGATCACCCGCGGTAATAGCGGTTGGGGGTGAAGGGCATGGTGGCCACCGTCATCGGCAGGCGCTTGCCACGCACTTCGGCAAAGACTTCGGTGCCCACTGTGGCATGGGTCATCGGCAGATAGGCCATGGCCACCGGGGTGTTGATGGTGGGGCCCAGGGTGCCGCTGGTGACGGTGCCCAGCGGCGTGCCGTCGGCGGCCACCAGCGCGGTGCCCTCACGCACCGGGGCGCGCTCCTTGCCCACCAGGCCCACGCGCTTGCGCACCGGGCCGTTGGCGAACTGGGCGTCGATCACGGTGGCACCGGGGTAGCCACCGGCCCGCGCGCCACCGGCGCGGCGCACCTTCTGGATGGCCCAGGTCAGCGCCGCTTCCACCGGGTTGGTGGTGGTGTCGATGTCGTGGCCGTACAGGCACAGGCCGGCCTCCAGGCGCAGGGTGTCGCGCGCGCCCAGGCCGGCGGGCTTCACTTCGGGTTCGGCCAGCAGGGCGCGGGCCAGGGCCTCGGCCTGGCTTTCATGCACCGAGATCTCGAAGCCGTCCTCGCCGGTGTAGCCGGAGCGGGTGACGAAGCACTCGGCGCCGGCCAGCGTGAACAGGCCGCCGGTCATGAAGGTGAGGGTGGCCACGCGCGGGTTCAGGCGCGACAGGGCGGTGACGGCCTGCGGCCCCTGCAGGGCCAGCAGGGCGCGCTCGGGCAGGGGCTGCACGGTGCAGCGGCTGCCGATGTGGGCCTGCAGGTGGGCGATGTCGGCGGCCTTGCAGCCGGCGTTGACCACCACAAACAGGTCGCCAAACGCGGCCGCAGCGTCACCGGCCGGGCGGGTGATCATCAGGTCGTCGAGCAGCGTGCCTTCGTCGTTGGTGAAGAAGGCATAGCGCTGCTTGCCGGCGGGCAGGTCGATCACGTCGACCGGCACCAGGGTTTCCAGCGCGGCGGCGGCGTCGGCGCCGATCAGGCGCAACTGGCCCATGTGAGAGACGTCGAACAGGGCGGCGGCCTCGCGGCACTGGCGGTGCTCGGCCATCAGGCCGGAGGGGTACTGCACCGGCATGGCGTAGCCGGCAAAGGGCACCATGCGGGCGCCAAGTTCGAGGTGCAGGGCGTGCAGCGGGGTCTGGAGCAGGTCGGCAGCGTCACTCATGGGCAGGAGTCTCTCGTGGGAAAGTGGGCGGGGCGTCTGGCTGAAAAGATCATCCAAGGGCCCCCGCTGTCCGCTTTACCTGAGAGATTGGCAGCGCCGCGTGTTGCGCGGGAGGCTGCTTGCCCCTTCGGTGGGCTGGTTCATGGCACTGTTGCCATCGCCAGCCTCTCTCCAGTGAGGAACGTGTCGGTGTTGCCACCGGCACGGCTGCCAGTCCTTTTGCCTGAGCGTTCGAGGGGAGACCCTCTGCGCCTTCGGCGGCCCCGGGTGGGGCTCTCTCCTGACATCTAGTCAGTGTAACCGCGCGCCGCCGGTTTTGGTCAGTTTGCGTTCATGTCCGCCGCATAGAGTCACCGGTGTACATTTTTGGAACAACCCTATAAGCCAGAGGAGACAGGCCATGAGCGGCAACCCCAGCGTTACCACGCCCGGCATCTACGACCAGCACCTGGACAAGAACCCTGCCAACTACGTGCCCTTGTCGCCCACCAGCTATGTGGAGCGCACGGCCGAAGTGTTCGGTGACCTGCCTGCCGTGATCCATGGCCAGCGTCGCTACACCTGGGCTCAGACGCGTGAGCGCAGTGCCCGTCTGGCGGCGGCCCTGAAGGCGCTGGGCGTGGGGCGCGGCACGACGGTCAGCGTGATGCTGCCCAACACGCCGGAGATGGTGGAAGCCCATTACGGCGTGCCCGCCACCGGCGCGGTGCTCAACACCCTGAATACCCGGCTGGACGCGCCGCTGCTGGCCTGGCAGATGAACCACTGCGAAACGCAGGTCTTGATCACCGACACCGAGTTCGGCCCCCTGATGTTCGAGGCCCTGCGCCGCCTGCGCGAGGACCATGGCCGCGACCCCATCGTGATCGACGTGGCCGACAGCGAATACACCGGCCGCGCCGAACGTGTGGGCACGCATGAATACGAGGCTCTGCTGGCCGCGCATGCACCGGTGGCCCAGCTGGACGGCCCGGCCGACGAATGGGACGCCATCGCGGTGAGCTACACCAGCGGCACCACCGGTGACCCCAAGGGCGTGGTCACCCACCACCGTGGCGCCTACCTGAACGCCGTTTGCAACGCCGCCACCTGGACCATGCCGCAGTTCCCGGTCTACCTGTGGACGCTGCCGATGTTCCACTGCAACGGCTGGTGCTTCCCCTGGACGATCGCGATGCTGGCGGGCACCCATGTGTGCCTGCGCAAGGTCGACGCCAAGTCCATCCTGGAGGCCATGCGCGAGCACAAGGCCGATCACTACTGCGCCGCGCCCATCGTGCACAACCTGCTGATCTCGGCCGATCCGTCGCTGCGCGACGGCATCACCCAGCGGGTGCGCGGCATGGTGGCGGGGGCTGCACCGCCGGCCGCCATGATCGAGGGCATGGCCAAGATGGGCTTCGACATCACCCACGTCTACGGCCTGACCGAGGTCTACGGCCCGGCCGCGGTGGCGGCCAAGCGGACGTCCTGGGCCAGCGAAAGCCTCTCCGAGCAGACCCGCCTGAATGGCCGCCAGGGTGTGCGCCACACCATGGAAGAGGGCATGACGGTGATGGATCCGGAGACCATGACCGAGGTGCCGGCCGACGGTGCCACCATGGGCGAGATCATGTTCCGTGGCAACGTGGCGATGAAGGGCTACCTGAAGAACCCCAGCGCCACCGACAAGGCCTTTGCCGGCGGCTGGTTCCACACCGGGGACCTGGCCGTGCTGGAGCCCGACCGCTACGTCAAGATCAAGGACCGCAGCAAGGACATCATCATCTCCGGCGGCGAGAACATCAGCTCCATCGAGGTGGAAGACGCGCTGTACCGCCACCCCGCGGTGGCGGCTGCGGCCGTGGTGGCCAAGCCCGACCCGAAGTGGGGCGAGACGCCGGTGGCTTTCGTCGAACTGGCCCTGGGCGCCCAGGTGACGGCCGAGGAGCTGATCGCCCACTGCAAGAGCCTGCTGGCGGGCTACAAGGTGCCGCGCGAGATCCGCTTCGAACCCATCCCCAAGACCTCGACCGGCAAGATCCAGAAGTTCATGCTGCGTGAGAAGGCCAAGTCCAACGCGGCCTTCGACTGACACCGGGCGCACCCGGCTTGCCAGCCGCGGCGCGCTGACCTACGCTGAACGGGGGACGCAGGGCGTCCCCCTTTTTTTCGCGGAGAGACCATGCTCACCACCGAGGATCCCCTTCTGCTGCGCAGCCAGGACGCGCGCGGCGTCGTCACGCTGACGCTGAACCGGCCGCAGGCCTTCAACGCGCTGTCCGAAGCCATGCTGGCCGCGCTGCGCACCGAGCTGGCGGCCATCGCCCGCGACGACACCGTCCGCGTGGTGGTGCTGGCCGCGGCCGGCCGGGCCTTCTGCGCCGGCCATGATCTGGTGGAGATGCGGGCCCAGCCCTCGGCCGAGTACTACCGCGCCCTGTTCAGCGAATGCGGCAAGGTGATGATGGCCCTGCAGAAGCTGCCGGTGCCGGTGGTGGCCAAGGTGCAGGGCGTGGCCACGGCCGCGGGTTGCCAGCTGGTGGCCATGTGCGATCTGGCGGTGGCCGCCTCCAGCGCGCGCTTCGCGGTCAGCGGTGTCAACCTGGGCCTGTTCTGTTCCACGCCGGCGGTGGCCCTGTCGCGCAACATCGGCCGCAAGGCGGCTTTCGAGATGCTGGTGACCGGCGAGTTCATCAGCGCCGAGCAGGCCCTGGCCAAGGGCCTCGTCAACCGCGTGGCCACGCCCGAGACGCTGGACGAGGAGGTCGAGCGGGTGGTGGCCAGCATCGTGGCCAAGCCGCGCACCGCGGTGGCCCTGGGCAAGGAGCTGTTCTACCGTCAGCTGGAGTCGGGCATCGAAGCCGCCTACACCGATGCCGCGCAGACCATGGCCTGCAACATGATGGACGAGGCTGCGCTTGAGGGCGTGCAGGCCTTCATCGACAAGCGTCCACCGGCCTGGGCCCGCAAGGACCCGGCATGAGCGGGGGCAGGGTGCGGCGCCGGCTGTTCACCGGCACCCTGCTGGGCTGGGCCATGGGCTGTGCCACCCTGAGCGCGGCGCACGCCAGCGAGTTGCCGCGCGTGATGCTGATGACCACCGAGGGCCCCATCGTCATCGTGCTGGACACCCGCCACGCGCCGCGGTCGGCGGGGGACTTTCTGCAGTACGTTCAGCGCGGCCTGTACGACCAGGGCGCTGGCTTCTACCGCGTGGTGCGGCGCGACAACGACCATGGCACGCCACCCATCGAAGTGATCCAGGGCGGCCTGTTGGACGAGAACGACCCGCGCGCGCTGCCGCCGGTGGCTCATGAAAGCACCCGTCAGACCGGGCTGCGGCACCTGGATGGCACGGTGTCCCTGGCCCGCGGCGCGCCAGGCACCGGCGGTGGCGCGGCCTTCTTCATCTGCGTGGGGCCGCAGCCGGGGCTGGATGCGGGTGCCCTGCGCAACCCCGATGGCCAGGGTTTCGCCGCGCTGGGGCAGGTGGTCTTCGGCATGGACACGGTGCGCCGCATCTACGCTGGCGCGACCGACCCGGCACAGGGCGAGGCCTATGTGCAAGGACAGATGCTCAGGCAGCCGGTGCGGCTGCTGTGGGCCCGGGAGGTGAAATGAGCCAGGCGGCTGTGGTGTTGGTGACCGGTGGCTCGCGTGGCATCGGTGCGGCGGTGGTGCGCCAACTGGCGGCCCAGGGCGTGGCGGTGATGTTCAGTTACCGGCGCGAGGCCGCGGCCGCCCAGGCCCTGGTGGCCGAGGTGCAGGCCGCTGGCGGCCTGGCCCGCGCGGTGCCGGCCGACGTGGCCGACGAGACCCAGGTGCTGGCGATGTTCGCCGCACTGGATGCCTGGTGCGCGGAACTGGGCCGTCCTTTCACCGGCCTGGTCAACAACGCGGGCGTGCTGGAGACCCAGCGCAAGTTGGTGGACATGGACACCGGGCGCTGGGAACGGGTGCTGCGCGCCAATGTCATTGGCAGCTTCCTGTGCGCCCGCGAGGCGGTGCGCCGCATGGCGCGCTCGGCCGGCGGGGCTGGTGGGGCCATCGTCAACCTGTCCTCCCGCGCGGCCAGGCTGGGCGCGGCCTTCGAGTACGTGGACTACGCCGCCTCCAAGGCCGCGGTGGATGCGATGACGCTGGGCCTCTCGCGCGAGGTGGCCGCCGAAGGCATCCGCGTCAACGCGGTGGCGCCGGGCCTGATCCGCACCGACATCCATGCCAGCGGCGGCGAACCCGGCCGGGTGGAACGGCTGTCGTCGGCCGTGCCGATGGGGCGAGGCGGTGAGCCCGAAGAGGTGGCACAGGCGGTGCTGTGGCTGCTGTCCGATGCCTCCTCGTACACCACTGGCACGGTGCTGGACGTGTCCGGCGGGCGCTGAGCCGCTGTGAGCGGTCACCCCTGGCGCCATGGGGTTGGGCCTGGCCGGATAAGCTGGCCGGAGTCTTCAACTCTGGCCGGCCTCGCCGGTTCACCACCATGACCACGTCCGCGATCTACGACATTCCCCTGCAACGCCTGAACGGCACCCCGGCCACGCTGGGCGAATACAAGGGCAAGGTGCTGCTGATCGTGAACGTGGCGTCCAAGTGCGGTCTGACCCCGCAGTACGAGGCGCTGGAAGCCCTCTACGAGGCTCAGAGCGCCAAGGGCCTGGAAGTGCTGGGTTTCCCCTGCAACGACTTCCTGGGACAGGAGCCCGGCACGGCCGAGGAGATCCAGAGCTTCTGCACCGCCAACTTCGGCGTGAAGTTCCCGATGTTCGAGAAGGTCAACATCAACAGCAGCCCGCGCCACCCGCTGTACGCCGCGCTGATCGCGGCCCAGCCCAAGGCCGACGCGGCCAATGGCACCGCCTTCCGCGAGCGCCTGGGCTCCAAGAACCTGCTGCCGGCGAACGACACCGACGTGATGTGGAACTTCGAGAAGTTCCTGGTCGGCCGTGACGGCACCGTGGTGGCCCGCTTCTCGCCGGACGTGACGCCCGATCATCCGGTCCTGAAGGCGGCCATCGAGAAGGCCCTGGGCTGATCGTTCAGGCGAACTCTTCGCCGAACATCAGCCGCCACGCATTGCGGTAGGCCACCTGCTCCTGGACCGGTTTGGGCAGCTGGGCCAGGAAGTGGCGGTGCTTGGTGTCGTAGCTGGCGATGCGGTCGAGCCGGTCGCCACCCAGGTCCAGCGCGGACAGGAAGCGCTGGGGGTGGGCGGCGATCAGATCGCGCCACTCGTCCTTGAGCCCACCCAGGGCCGTCCACACCCGCGCATGGTGCTGGCCGCTGGCCGGGTAGATGGACGAGGCGTCTCCGAAGGCCGTGTCGAAGGACAGCTGCGGAAAACGCTGGATCAGCGAGGCCACGTAGTCCGCGGTGTAGTGCGGTGCGCGCTCCTCATAGCGGATCTGGGCCAGATGGCACCACACCACCCGGGCTTTCGGGTACTGGGCCAGCATCTTCTCCAGCGGCGGGAAGTTGGCGTCCTCCAACTCATAGTGCAACTGGAAGGCCAGGCCCGTGCGACTGGCCAGGCCGAACACCGCGTGGCCGGTCGGACCGTCGATCGGCAGCTTGGCCTCGCGCTCGAACTCGCCACGCTTGACCTGCCGTGGCGAAGGGTAGTGGTGGAACTCGTATTCACCCAGCAGCAGCAACTGCCCCTGGCGGGCCGCTGCCTCCTGCGCCGCGACGAAGCCGGTGGGGTCCTCGTTCAGACAGGGGCCCTGGCCGCCATTGCCCACGGGAATGAAACGGTCCGGGTAGGCAGCGAGCAGCCGCTGGTTGAGCGGGTCGTAGCGCACGCCGCGTTCGTACTGGCCTTTGCCGATGTCGGCCGACAGCGCCATCAGGCCGGTGTGCTGGCTGTCCAGCGCCTTGGCGATGTCGTCCAGATCCAGCTTCTGCGAATGGCAGGAGCTCTCGATGTCGATGTAAGGCAGGTGACCGTCGGCGAGCAGCGCCTTGAGCCGCTTGGCATAGCCCTGGCGCAGGGCAGCCACATCCAGAGCAGGGGGGGCCGGCGACGCGGTCGAGGCGGCTGCCATGGGCTCTGCAGGCGTGGCTTCTGCGGCCGGCGCGATGGCCGGGCAGGCCGCCGCACCCATCCAGCCCAGGATGTGCCGACGCTTCAATGCACAGGGGCGGGCGTTCATCCGCCCAGCATACTGCGCCCCACGGCTTCGGCCACCTCGATGCCATCCACCCCGGCAGACATGATGCCGCCGGCGTAGCCCGCGCCTTCACCGGCCGGGTACAGGCCGCGGGTGTTGAGGCTCTGGTAGTCTTTGCCGCGGTTGACGCGCAGCGGCGAGGAGGTGCGGGTCTCCACGCCGGTCAGCACCGCGTCGCGCATCGAGAAGCCCTTGATCTGGCGCTCGAAGGCGGGCAGGGCTTCGCGGATGGCATCCAGCACGTACTCGGGCAGCACGGTGCGGCCGGGCTGGTCCAGGTGCACCAGCTGCACACCGGGCTTGTACGAGGGTTGCACGCTGCCCAGCGCGCTGCTGCGCTGGCGCTTGAGGAAGTCGCCCACCAGCGAGGCGGGGGCGATGTAGCCGCCGCCGCCCAGTTCGTAGGCGCGTGATTCCCAGAAGCGCTGGAAGGCCATGCCGTCCAGCGGGTTGACCGGGCCGCTGCCGCCCTTGTCCTGCCGGTAGTCGGCGGGGTTGATGCCCACGACGATGCCGGCATTGGCATTGCGCTCGTTGCGCGAGTACTGGCTCATGCCGTTGGTGACGACGCGCTCCACCTCGGAGGTGGCCGCCACCACCGTGCCGCCCGGGCACATGCAGAAACTGTAGACGCCGCGACCGTTGCTGGCGTGGTGCACCAGCTTGTAGTCGGCCGCGCCCAGGATGGCGTTGCCCGCGTTGGGGCCGAAGCGGGCCTGGTCGATCAGGCTCTGCGGGTGCTCGATGCGGAAGCCCACCGAGAAGGGCTTGGCCTCCATCTGCACGCCGCGGCCATGCAGCATCGTGAAGGTGTCGCGTGCGCTGTGGCCCAGGGCCAGCACCACGTGGTCGGTGCGGATCTCCTCACCGGATTCCAGCACCACGCCGCGGACCTGGCGCTCACCGTCGCGGGTCTCCACCAGCAGGTCGGTCACCTTCTGCTGGAAGCGGATCTCGCCGCCCAGCTCGATGATCTCGGCGCGGATCTTCTCGACCATGCTGACCAGGCGGAAGGTGCCGATGTGCGGCTTGGAAACGTAGAGGATCTCCTCCGGCGCACCGGCCTTGACGAACTCGGTCAGCACCTTGCGGGTGAGGTGGCGCGGGTCGCTGATCTGGCTCCAGAGCTTGCCGTCGGAGAAGGTGCCGGCGCCGCCTTCGCCGAACTGCACGTTCGACTCGGGGTTGAGCTGCTTCTGGCGCCACAGGCCCCAGGTGTCCTGGGTGCGCTCGCGCACCGCCTTGCCGCGCTCCAGCACGATGGGCCGCAGGCCCATCTGGGCCAGGATCAGGGCGCTGAAGATGCCGCAGGGCCCGAAGCCGACCACCACCGGCCGCGGCCGCTCGGTGGCATAGAAGTCGGCCGGCGCATGGCCGACGAACTGGTAGCGGGTGTCCGGGGTGGGGCGGATGTGCGGGTCATCGGCCAGGCGACGGGCCACGGCGGCCTCGTCGGCCAGCTCGCAGTCCAGGGTGTAGATCAGCACGATGGCCGCCTTCTTGCGGGCATCGTAGCCGCGGCGGAAGACGCTGAAGCCGCGCAACTCCTCGTCGCGGATGCCCAGCCGCGCCACGATGGCGGGGCGCAGGGCGTCCTCGGGATGGTCCAGCGGCAGGCGCAGTTCGGTGATGCGGAGCATGGGCTGTGGGGGCGGGCAGGGCCCCAAAAGCACAAGACCGCCTGGCAGCCAGGCTGCGGCGGTCTTGAAGAAGAGGGGTGACGAGCCTGGACTCGGCACTGGTCACAACGGTTAGGGCTGCTTGGTTCCCCACCTGACCCGGTTGGCCGTGCTTCCATGCGAGGAGGCCCGTCACCAACCATTGTATGCGAAAGGCGCGAGGCCTTTCGCGCAGCGGTTCAGCGCAGTTGCAGATCCTCGGTGCCGAAGGTCACGCCGATGGGCTCGATGACGACCTGCTTGGGGCCTTCCTCGACCTGGCCGGCCACCCAGGCGTCCACGCCCTGGGCCTTGGAAATCTCCACCACGCGCTGCGCATCGGCGGCGTCGACGAACAGCGCGAAGCCGGCGCCCATGTTCAGCGTGGAGTAGGCCTCGCGGTCGTCCTGCTGGGCATGCTGCTGGATGAACTTCAGCACCGGGGTGACCGGGGGCACGGTGTGGATGCGGTAGGTCTGGGCGCTGGCGTGGCGCAGCAGCTTGCGCCAGCCGTGGCCGGTGATGTTGGCGCTGTAGTTCACCGCGATGCCGGCGGCAGCCAGGGCCTCGGTGACCGGGCTGTAGAGGATGGTCGGGGCCAGCAGGGCCTCGCCGTAGCTCAGGCCGGGGCTCACCTCGGTCAGGTAGCCCTGGGGCAGGCGCTCCACCAGCTTGCGGGCCAGGCTCAGGCCGTTGGCGTGGATGCCGCTGGAGGCCAGCAGCACGATGGCATTGCCCGGGGCCAGGTTGTCGCCCACGCTCAGGCGGCTCTTGGGGTTGATGATGCCGGTGCAGGAGGCGGCCAGGTCGATGCGGCCGGCTTCGACGATGCCAGCCAGCGCCGGGGTTTCGCCGCCACCCCAGGCCACCTTGCAGGTGTCGCAGGCCTTCTTCCAGCCTTCCACCAGGGCCTGGGCGCGCTGGGCGTCGCCGAACCAGTCGCTGCCGCCGGCGGCCCAGTAGGCCTGCACCACCAGGGGCGTCGCGCCCACGGTGATCAGGTCGTTGACCGCCATCGCGATGGTGTCCTGGGCGATGCTGTCGTAGTAGCTCTTGCCGGTCAGGGCCTTCATCTCGTCGGCCACCAGGGCCTTGGAGCCCAGGCACTCGACGATGCTGGCCAGGTAGAACGGGCCCACGTCCACCACATAGGCGGATTCGCCGCGCGAGGCCTTCACCTCGGAGAAGCCATGGCCGGCCAGGTGGCCGGCCGTGGCGGCAGCCGCGCGCTGGGCCGCCACCTTGAGCGGGTCGATCAGGTCGTAGTTGACGCCAGCCTGTTCGTAGCTCAGGGTGGACGGGTTGGAAGAGGCGGAGGAACTCATGGGGCGGGATTATCCGACACCGCCCGGTCTGCAGGCCATGTGCGTGTCGGCGGGTTCCTTAGAATGGCTGGATGAGTTACGTCGTCCTGGCCCGCAAGTACCGGCCCCGCAGCTTCGAGGAAATGGTGGGGCAGGACCATGTCGTGCGTGCGCTCACCCATGCGCTCGAGCAGGGGCGTCTGCACCATGCCTACCTGTTCACCGGCACGCGCGGCATCGGCAAGACGACCGTCTCGCGCATCCTGGCCAAGAGCCTGAACTGCACCGGCCCGGACGGGCAGGGCGGCATCACGGCCCGGCCCTGCGGCGTGTGTTCTGCCTGCCGGGAGATCGATGCCGACCGCTACATCGACTACGTGGAGCTGGACGCGGCCTCCAACCGCAGCATCGACGAGATCCGCGAGCTGATCGAGCGGGCGGCCTACAAGCCCACGGTCGGCCGCTTCAAGGTCTTCATGATCGACGAGGCGCACCAGCTCACCAAGGACGCCTTCAACGCCCTGCTCAAGACGCTGGAGGAGCCGCCCGAGTACCTGAAGTTCGTGCTGGCCACGACCGACCCCGAGAAGATGCTGCCCACGGTGCTGAGCCGCTGCTTGCAGTTCAACCTGCGGCCGATGGCGCCGCAGACCGTGGGCGAGCACCTCACGCGGGTGCTCGAGGCCGAGCAGGTGCCGGTGGAGCCCGGCGCCTTGCGCCTGCTCTCGCGGGCGGCCCGTGGCTCCATGCGCGACGCGCTGTCGCTCACCGATCAGGCCATCGCCTATGGTGGCGGCCAGTTGCAGGAGGCCAGCGTGCGTGCCATGCTGGGCACGGTGGACCGGCGCCACGCCGAGCGTCTGGTGCAGGCCCTGGCGGCCCGCGATGGGCGCTCGGTGCTGGCCGAGGTGGACGGCCTGCGCGACCGTGGCCTGTCCGCCGCCGGTACGCTGGAGGAATTGGCGCGGCTGCTGCAGCAGATGGCGGTGGAACAGGCCGTGCCGGGGGCACTGGACGAGACTGACCCGGACACCGAGGCCGGGCGGCGCCTGGCCGCGGCCCTGGCCTCTGACGAAACCCAGCTGCTCTACAGCATGGCGGTGCACGGCCGGGCCGAGCTGCCCTTGGCGCCGGATGAATACGCCGGTCTGGCCATGGTGCTGCTGCGCTTCCTGGCCTTTCCCTCGACCGAGGGTGGCACCGCACGCAGCGCGGCACCGGCGAGCCGGTCCAGCGCCCCTCTGGTGGCGCCGGCTGCGGCGGCCTCCGTGGCCGTGCCCGTGGCCGCGCCACGCGCGGCACAGCCACTGACACCCACGCCACCTTCTGCTGTCCCTGCCAAGGCTCCTGCGGCTCCGACCTCTCCTGGGGCCTCTGCGCCGGTGCAAGCTGCCGCGCGTCCTGCCGCCGAGGCGGCGACCGCCGCACCCGCGGCTGTGGCTGCCCCCGCGCCGGCAGCGCGGACACCCGTGGTGGCCGCGCCTCAGCCCGTCCCTCAGGCGGCTTCCGTGCCTGCGCGCGCCGCGGCAGTGCGCCCGGTGGCCGCCGACGAGCCTCCGCCCTGGATGGACGAGGCGCCGTTCGAAGGCGAGGTGGTGGCCCGGCCCACGGCCCGCAGCCCCCGCAGCGCGGACCCGGAACCCGAGCCTGCACCAGACGACGTCCCGGACGATCCGCAAGACGCTGCTCCCTGGCCTGAGGAGGTGGCCGCCGCACCGGCGCCCGCCATGCCGGCGCGCCGGGCGCTGCCCGAGGTGGCACGCACGCCGCTGGGAGATCGCTGGGCCGAGGCCGTGGCCGGCATGCAGGCCACTGGCAGCCTGGTGGCCCTGGTGCGTGAGCTGGCCCTGCAGTCCGAGCTGGTGGCCATCGCGCCGGGTGCCGACGGGCAGGGCGAGCAGTGGCAGTTGCGTGTGGAGCGCGAGCCGTTGCGTGCGCCGCCCCTGGTGGACAAGCTGCAGAAGGCTCTGCAGGCCTGGGCTGCACAGCCCATCCGTCTGCAGACCGTGGCCGGGGTGGCCCAGGACTCACCGGCCCTGCGCGAGACCGAGCGCCTGGCCCGCCGCCAGCGCGAGGCCGAAGAAGTGATCCAATCCGATCCCCTGGTGCAGTCGCTGCTGGCCCAGTTCAGCACGGCGCGCATCGTTCCCGGCTCGATCAGGCCGGTCTGATCTGAATACGTTCGAAAGGAAACTCCCCATGATGAAGGGTCAACTCGCCGGCCTGATGAAGCAGGCCCAGGCCATGCAAGACAACCTCAAGAAGGCCCAGGAAGAGCTGGCGCTGATCGAGGTGGAAGGTCAGTCCGGTGCCGGGCTGGTCAAGGTCCTGATGACCTGCAAGAACGACGTCAAGCGCGTGACCATCGACCCCAGCCTGCTGGCCGATGACAAGGACATGCTGGAGGATCTGGTGGCCGCTGCCTTCAACGACGCGGTGCGCCGTGCCGAGCAGACCAGCCAGGAGAAGATGAGCAAGCTGACCGCCGGTATGCCGCTGCCTCCGGGCATGAAGATGCCGTTCTGACCCGGCCCCTGTGTCCCAGACCGCCCTCGAGACCCTGATCGACGCCCTGCACCGGCTGCCGGGCGTTGGCGTGAAGTCGGCGCAGCGCATGGCGTTCCATTTGCTGCAGCATGACCGGCAGGTCGCGGCCGAATTGGCCCGGGCGCTCGACGGCGCGTTGGCCGCGGTGCGCCATTGCGCCCGCTGCTACACCTTCACCGAAGGCGAGATATGCCCGGTGTGCAGCGACGACGCGCGGGATGCGCGGCTGCTGTGCGTGGTGGAGACGCCGGCCGACCAGGCGGCGCTGGAGCGCACCGGCAGCTACAACGGCCTGTACTACGTGCTGATGGGGCGCATGAGCCCGCTGGACGGCGTGGCCTTGTCTGACCTGGGCAGCCAAGGCCTGGTGCAGCGCGCGCTGGACGGCGTGGTGGAGGAGGTGATCCTGGCCACCAGTTTCACGGCCGAGGGCGAGGCCACGGCCCATGTGTTGGCCCAGGGCCTCAAGAGCCGAGGCCTGAAAGTCACCCGGCTGGCCCGGGGCGTGCCGGCCGGCAGTGAGCTGGAGTACGTGGACCTGTCCACGATCGCCCACGCCTTGAACGACCGCCGCTGAGCGCGGTCGGTGTCGGATGGGGCCGCCGGTGGCCGCCCCGTGCCTTCCGTCGATCAGCGCTGGGCGACGCGCACGCCCGACTTGGCCGAAGGCTTGTTGCTGGCCGCGTTGGCCGTCTTGCTCGAGCGCGGCTCCACGGTGCGGCTGGTCTTGCGCGACGACGCCTTGCTGTCCTTCTTGGTCGGGGTGGCGTCGGCCACCACCTTGGTGGCGCGTGCGGCGGTGCGGGAACTGCCCTTGCGTGAGGAACTGGCCGAGGCCTTGCTGCGGCTGGCCTCTTCGCGGTCGTCGTCGGCACGGGCCACGGCCACGGCAGCCGCCTTGGTCGGCAGGTAGACCATGTAGCTGCTGCCCGACTTGAAGCGACCCGAAGCCGAGGTCTTGTTCCACTGGGCCACCTGGCTGGCACTGAGCTTGTAGCGGCGGGCCACATCGGCCACGGAATCACCCTTGCGTCCCGCCTTGAGGGCCACCTTGCGCAGCGGCGGCACGTCCGGGGCCAGGGCGATCATGCCGCCATCGGCCACCTCGGCCGAGACATCGGCGGTGCGGGTGGCAGAGCGGGGCACGAGCAGCGTGGAGCCCGTCTTGACCAGCATCTTGGCGGGGATCCGGTTGACGCGGCGCAGGTCATCCTCGTCCATGCCCACCAGCTTGGCCGCATCGGCCGGACGCAGGGTGCGCGGGGCCACCCAGGCGGTCCAGCTCGCCAGCTGGCCCTGGTATTGCTGGATGCGCGAGACGAACTTGGCGGCGGCGTCATAGGGCAGCAGGACCTGATCCGTGCCGGCCGCCAGCATCACCGGCTTGTTGACCTGGGGGTTGAGCTGGCGGAACTCCTCCATCGACACGCCGGCCAGCTTGGCGGCCAGGTCCACGTCGATGTCGCGGTCCAGCGGCACGCTCAGGAAGTAGGGGTGGTTCTGCAGCGGAGGCAGGGCCACGGCAAACTGCTCGGGATGGGCCACGATGTTCTTGATGGCCTGCAGCTTGGGCACGTAGTTGCGCGTCTCCACGGGCATGCGCAGGCTGTCGTAGTCGGTGGGCAGGCCGGCCGCCTCGTTGCGCTTGATGGCCTTCTGCACACTGCCCTCGCCCCAGTTGTAGGCGGCCAGGGCGAGTTGCCAGTCGTTGAACATGCCGTAGAGCTTCTGCAGGTAGTCCAGCGCGGCACGGGTGGACGCCAGCACATCGCGCCGGTCATCGCGGAACACGTTCTGCTTGAGCGCGAAGGTCTTGCCCGTGGCTGGCACGAACTGCCACATGCCGGAGGCCTGGGCGGTGGAGACGGCGTGCGGGTTGAAGGCGCTTTCGACGAAAGGCAGCAACGCCAGCTCGGTGGGCATGTGGCGCTTCTGGATCTCCGAGACCACGTGGTAGAGGTAGCGGCTGCCGCGGTCCACCATGCGCTGGATGTACTCCGGCTTGCTCGCGTAGAACTGCTCTTGCTTGTGGACCAGGTCGTTGTCCAGGTCGGGCATGCCAAAGCCGGCGCGGATGCGCAACCAGAGGTCTTCCTGAGCGGTGGCGGACTGGGTGTCAACGGGTTGGTCGGCATCCAGCGGGTCCACCGGCACCGGGGCCGATGCCGGCCGGGCGCTGGCCAGTGCCGCCAGCGGGGCGCCCTTGCGGTCCGGCGCGGGGGCCGGGCTGAGGTCAGCCAGCGGTGGCGGCATCCCGGCGCTGCTGTTCACGCCGGCCGATGGGGTGTTGCTCTCGAGGTTCGAGGTCGTTGTCGCGCATCCGGATAGAAGGGCGGCCAGCACGGCCACGAAACTGAGGGCTTGTCTCATCGGTAGGTGTTCTTCCAGCCGCGCAAGGCGGCAAAGACGGAAATCTCGTCGTGGACGGAAGGATCCTGCGAGCGGACGCTCGCAACGACCCCGGGCTGCGTGCAGCGGAGGAAAGGGTTGATCGCCCGTTCCACCGACAGCGAGCCGGGCAGGGTGGGAAGACCCTGCTCGCGCAGCGATTGACAGTGTCTGGCGAAGCGCTGAAGTTCCCCATTGTCCGGCTCGACCTGCAAGGCAAACTTGAGGTTGCTCAGCGTGTACTCGTGAGCACAGCAAACCCGGGTGGCCCCGGGCAGCGCGGCGATGCGGGTGAGGGAATCCAGCATCTGGGCAGGCGTGCCTTCGAAGAGGCGGCCACATCCCGCAGAGAAGAGGGTGTCGCCACAGAAGAGCAGGGGCGCCTCGGCAGGCGTGCCCGGCAGGAAGTAGGCCACGTGGCCTGCGGTGTGGCCCGGAACATCCAGGACCTCGAAACCCAGGCTGTTCCACACCAGCGACTGCCCGCCCGAGCAGGGCGTGACGGCCACGGGCATGGCTTCGCCCGCGGGCCCCCACGCCGGGCCCTGCAGCTGGGGCAGCAAGGCTTGCAGACCACCCACATGATCGGCATGGTGGTGGGTCACTAGAATGCCAGTCAGCGTCAAGTCGCGGGCCGCCAGGGCCTGGCGTACCGGCGTGGCATCACCCGGATCCACCACGAGGGCTTCGCGGCCGTCGTGCAGCATCCAGATGTAGTTGTCGGCAAAGGCGGGAAGTGCGACGAGATCCATGACGACAGGTGAAGCCCCGATTATAGGGTTGGCCCCTTGGCTGGAGACGCCGCCCGGGCAGTACCTGCTGGCATGGGAGCAGGCCCAACTGGACGAGGCGGTGGCCGACCTGTTCGGTTTTCATGCCTTGCAGATGGGGTTGCCCCAGTTGCAGGGCTTGCGGGCCAACCGCATGCCCAACCGCTGGCTGGCCTGCGGTGCCTTTGGTGCCGAGGACGTCGAGGCCGGCGTCGCGCACGCGCTGTGCTGTGAGCCGGAGTACCTGCCCTTTGCCGATCAGAGTCTGGATCTGGTCGTGCTGCCGCACACGCTGGAGCGTGCCGAAGACCCGCACCGCAGTCTGGCCGAGGTGGAGCGGGTGCTGCGACCCGAGGGCCGGGTGGTGATCGCTGGGCTCAATCCGGTGAGTTTGTGGGGCTTGCGCCAGCGCGGTGGCCGGCTGGCCCGCTGGGCGGGGATGTGGCGCCACCAGCCCTGCTATCTGCCGGCCGCTGAGGAATGGATCGGGTACTGGCGCCTGCGGGACTGGCTGCGCCTGCTGAACTTTGAACTGGAGGTGGGGCGCATGGGCTGTTATCGTCCGCCCCTTTCGACGCAACGCTGGTTGGACCGCTGTGCGTGGATGGAGCGGCTGGGTGCCCACTGGTGGCCCGTGCTGGGGGCCGCCTATTTCATCGTGGCGGTCAAGCGGGTGCGCGGCATGCGCCTGGTGGGGCTGAGCCGCAGTCCACGCGCCGCGGGGGCCGTGGCCGCACCGGCCTCGGTCATCGGGCGCTGGCCGCCATCCCGCAGCCGGGAGGCACCGTCCGGCAGCCCGTCGACGCGAACACACACGGAAGACACATGAGCGAGGTCACGATCTACACCGATGGCGCCTGCAAGGGCAACCCGGGCCCGGGCGGCTGGGGCGCCTGGATGCGCTGGGGCGAGCATGAGAAGGAGCTCTGGGGCGGCGAGCCCCAGACCACCAACAACCGCATGGAGCTGACAGCGGTCATCCAGGCGCTCTCGCTGCTCAAGCGGCGCTGCACGGTGGCCATTTACACCGACAGCGAGTATGTGCGCAACGGCATCACGAGCTGGATCCACGGCTGGAAGCGGCGCGGCTGGCGCACGGCCGACAACAAGCCCGTGAAGAACGTGGAGCTGTGGCAGCAGTTGGACAGCCTGGCGGTGCAGCACGACGTGGCGTGGCACTGGGTCAAGGGCCATGCCGGCGACCCGGGCAACGAGCGGGCGGATGCCCTGGCCAACCGGGGGGTCGAGTCCGTGGGCCGGCGCTGAGGCGCCTGGCGGCTCACCCGCCGATGTAGTGCATCTCGACCCGGGGCGCGGCCAAGGTTGGGGCCTGCTGCGTGCCCCGGAGTTCGGAGTAGCGGTCGTCACGGGAGCGCCAGATCTGGCGGATGCGGCGCGCCAGGTCTTCGTCGCGCGCGCCACCGCGGATCAGATCCCGCAGATCGTGTCCCTGGCTACCGAACAGGCAGGTGAACAGCCGGCCTTCGGTGGACAGGCGCATGCGGTTGCAGTCACCGCAGAAGGCGTGGGTCACGCTGGAGATGAAGCCCACCTCGCCGCGCCCGTCGGCATAGCGCCAGCGCTGGGCGGTTTCGCCGGCGGGCCCGTCCTGCAGGGGCTGTAGCGGCCAATGGGCCTGGATGCGCGCCCGTGCCTCGCTTGAAGGCACGACCTCGTCCATGCGCCAGCCGTTGGTGGCACCCACGTCCATGAACTCGATGAAGCGAAGGCGCACCTGGTCACCGTAGCGATCACGCATGTAGCGGGCCATCGGCACGATCTCGTGGTCGTTGGTGCCACGCTTGACCACCATGTTGAGCTTGACGGGCGCCAAGCCCGCGGCCAGCGCGGCGTCAACGCCGGCCAGCACCTCGGCCACCGGGAACCCGACGTCGTTCATGCGTTGGAAGATGGCATCGTCCAAGGCGTCCAGGCTGACCGTGACGCGCCGCAGGCCGCCTGCCCGAAGGGCCTGGGCCTTGCGGGCGAGGATGGAGCCGTTGGTGGTCAACGCAATGTCCACCGGTGCCCCCTCCGGGGTGCGCAGGGCCGACAACTGCGCGATGAGTTGCTCGACTTGGCGGCGCAGCAGGGGCTCGCCACCGGTCAAGCGCAGCTTGCGAACGCCCAGGCGGACGAAGACGGCTGCGGTCCGTGTGATTTCCTCGAAGCTCAGCAGCGAGGCATGGGGCAGGAAGTGGTGCTGGTCATCAAACACCTCTTTGGGCATGCAGTAGCTGCAGCGGAAGTTGCAGCGATCCGTGACCGAGATGCGCAGGTCGCGCAACGGGCGACCTCGCGTGTCCAGCAAAGGCGTGTCGAACAAATCCGCCGATGATTCGGCCGTGCCGGGTGCCTGCTCGGGAAAGGGAGGCTGTGCGGCGGTCGGCAGTGAGGACGCATCGCGCAGCAAGATGACCTTGCGTTTCATGACGCATCTATTGTCAGGCAGGGGGCGCGCCGAGGCGCCGTGGAGCCCCTTCAGGGCGCCGGGTTGTTGTTCAACTCGTTGCCGTTGACCTGCGGCACGCGGCGGGCGCCGGTGAAGCGCTTGACCCAGTAGGACTCCCGCATATCCTCGATGCGCACCTCGCTGCCAGTGCGGGGCGCATGGATGAATTTGCCGTCACCGATGTAGATGCCGACATGGGAGAAAGTGGCGCGCAGGGTGTTGAAGAACACCAAGTCACCCGGGCGCAGGTCCGAGGCGTTGATCTTCAGCAGGCCGGGTGCCTTGGCCTGTTCCTCGGCACGTCGGGGCAGCACCAATCCGATGCTGTTCTCGAATACGTGCCGGGTGAAGCCCGAGCAGTCGAAACCCTCAGTCGCGTCGTTGCCGCCGCGACGGTAGCGCACGCCGATGAAGTTCATCGCGGAGACGACCAAATCGGACGCCGTGCTTCGCACCTGACCCAACAGGGACTTGTCGGTACTGTCCGTGCCCGGCAGGGCCGCGGTGGAGGGGGTGCTGTTGACGGGCAGCAGACCGCGCTGTTCAAGCAGGCGCATCACCGGGTCACCTGCACCGCCCGCATCCGGGGCGGCGTGAGAGGCCACGCCAGCCAGAGCCAGCGCAGACAGGAAGGTGGATCGATGAACCCAGCGACGAGCCTGATGCAGTGCCTTTCGGTGAAGGGATACGGCCAGCGCAGTCGGGTGTTTCTTCATTCGGTGATGCACCTTTTGAGGATAGGCCACAAGCCAGAGGGGTGTCAAGCCTCGAAAAGCTCGAAAAACCAATCCGGACAGGCACTTGTGCCGGATCAAAGCAACAAGCTGAAAACAAAGGCCGCGCATGCGGCGCGGCCTTTGCGATGGGGGAATGGGCTGATCAGAGCACGTCGGAGGCGAAATCCGCCAGGCGTGAGCGCTCTCCACGTGCCAAGGTGACATGCCCGGAATGAGGCCAGCCCTTGAAACGGTCCACCACATAGGTCAGGCCGGAACTGCCTTCGGTCAGGTAGGGCGTGTCGATCTGGGCCAGATTGCCCAGGCAGACGATCTTGGTGCCCGGGCCGGCGCGGGTGATCAGGGTCTTCATCTGCTTGGGGGTGAGGTTCTGGGCCTCGTCAATCAGCACGAACTTGTTCATGAAGGTGCGGCCCCGCATGAAGTTCAGGCTCTTGATCTTGATCTTGCTGCGCACCAGGTCGTTGGTGGCGGCACGGCCCCACTCGCCAGCACTGGTGTCGCTGCGGGCCAGCACCTCCAGGTTGTCATCCAGGGCCCCCATCCAGGGGCTCATCTTCTCTTCCTCGTTGCCGGGCAGGAAACCGATGTCCTCGCCCACGGGCACGGTCACGCGGGTGACGATGACCTCGCTGTAGCGACGGTCCTCCATCACCTGGGACAGGGCGGCCGCCAGGGTCATCAACGTCTTGCCGGTGCCGGCGGTGCCGGTCAAGGTGATGAAGTCCACCTCGGGGTCCATCAGCAGGTTCAGGGCGAAGTTCTGCTCGCGGTTGCGGGCCGTAACCCCCCAGACGGCGTTCTTGGCGCTGGCGTAATCGCGCAGGGTCTTGAGCACGGCGGTCTTGCCGGTGATCTCGGTCACGCGGGCGTACAGCGGCGCTTCGCCAGGCGCTTCCAGGTAGACGAACTGGTTGACCATCAGCGCCGGCACCAGCGGGCCGGTGATGCGGTAGTAGGTGTAGCCCGCCTGGCTCCAGCTTTCCATGGTCTTGCCATGGCGCTCCCAGAAATCGGCGGGCAGTTGCAGCACGCCGGTGTACAGCAGGTCGCCGTCTTCCAGTGTCTTGTCGTTGAAGTAGTCCTCGGCGGCCAGACCCAAGGCGCGGGCCTTGACCCGCATGTTGATGTCCTTGGACACCAGCACGACTTCACGCTTGGGATGTTGTTCGCGCAACGACTGGACCACGCCCAGGATCTGGTTGTCGGCCTTGCCCTGGGGCAGGCCGGCAGGCAGCGAGACGTCGAGGAAGGTGGTCTGGAAGAACAGCTTGCCGCCGGCCTCCTTGTGGCCGGTCTTGGCCAGCGGCACGCCTTCCTGGCTGTCCGGTCCGCCTTCGGATGCCAGCGCATCGAGCTCGCGGCTGACCTGGCGCACGTTGCGCGCCACCTCGCTCATGCCTTTCTTGTGCCCGTCGAGTTCCTCGAGGGTGATCATGGGCAGGTAGATGTCGTGCTCGTCAAAGCGGAAGATCGACATCGGGTCGTGCATCAGCACATTGGTGTCGAGCACGAAGAGCTTGGCCGGCCCGCTGCCGCGGGGCTTGCGCACCTTGGGTTGCGGTGCGGGGGCGGCGGGCGCCGCTTTGGCGCGGCTCGGGGCCTTGACCGGCAAGCCGCCGCTGCCGCGGGCAGCAGGCAGGTCAGCCGATTCGGTGCGCAGTTCCAGCGCGGGATGCGGCTCTTCCGCCTGGGCAGGAGCTGCCTTGGCGGCGGCCCGGCGGGTCTTGGGTGCAGCCTGGGTGTCGTAGGCGGTGGTTGGCAGGATCGCGGCGCGGGTGGCGGGGGGCTTGGGCAGGGGCATGGACGTCGGAACCTGGGCTGAAGCGGGTGGATTCAGAAACAAAAAAGCCGCACAGACGACTGTGCGGCTTTTGGGCGGATGCGCGACGGAGATTGCTCGGGCATGAGCCCATTATGCACAACTCGCGCAGTGTGTCAGGCCCGGTGAATCAGGCGGCCACCTTCAGTTCCTGAACGGCCTTCAGGACTTCATCGACATGGCCTGCGACTTTGATGCCGCGCCACTCGGCGCGCAGCACGCCGCCCGCGTCGATCAGGAAGGTGGAGCGTTCGATGCCCTTGACCTTCTTGCCGTACATGATCTTGTTCTTGACCACGCCGAACATGTGGCAGAGCTTCTCTTCGGTGTCGGCGATCAATTGGAAGGGCAGGCCCAGGTTCTGTTTGAACTTGTCATGCGAGGCCATGTTGTCGCGGGACACGCCGAAGACGACTGCACCGGCCTTCACGAACTCCTCGTGATGATCCCGGAACTGCATCGCCTCGGTCGTGCAACCGGGCGTGTTGTCCTTCGGGTAGAAGTACAGCACCACAGTTTGACCATGAAACGATTGGGGTGTGAACTTCACACCACCCGTCGCTTGCGCTTCAATGTCCGGAAGGGGTTTGTTGAGGGCTGGCGTCATGAGAATGGGGTTCGGCTGGGGCCTGGAAAAGGCTCAGCTGGGCATTATAAGTTGAACCGGCCCGCTTCCCGGGCAACACCCCCAGAACGGGCAATTGTTCCGAAGATCTGTCGGCGTGACGGGCAAAAGCGATCCTGACTCGCCGGTCAGATCAGCAGGGCGGCCACCACCTTGCGGCCTTCGCTGACCAGCACGTTGTAGGTGCGGCAGGCTGCAGCGGTGTCCATGGTCTCGATGCCGATCCGGTGCTCGATCAGGGCGCGATAGAGGGCCGGCGAGACGAAGGTGTGCTTGGCTCCGCTGCCAAAGATGACCAGCTCCGGGGCCAGTTCCACCAGCGGCGCAAAGTGGCTGACGGTCAGATCACCCGGCTGCGAGGCATTCCAGGCCTGCACGGCGCCCTGCCATGGCACCAGCACGCTGTGTTCGTAAGAGGCCTGTCGCACCCACACCCGGCCCGGCTCGATCCGAGCAATGGCATTGAGGCCGTCCAGCGAGTCGGGTTGGAATTTCACGAATGCTCCTGCGCGATAAAGGCCAACAGCCTATGTTTTAATTATAGGTTTCCCCGACCTGTGGGCATGTCGGCTCAGGGCCATTGCAGGAGATTGCGGTTTGAAACCGATTGCGAAGTCCAGCAAGCTTGAAAACGTGGGTTATGACATCCGGGGGCCAGTGCTGGACAAGGCCCGCCAGATGGAGGATGAAGGTCAGAAGATCATCAAGCTGAACATCGGCAATGTCGCCGCGTTCGGCCTGATGCCGCCTGACGAGATCATCCAGGACATGATCCGCAACCTGCCCGAGGCCGCCGGCTACACCGACAGCAAGGGCCTGTTCGCGCCGCGCAAGGCGGTGGTGCACTATTGCCAGGAAAAGGGCATCAAGGGCGTCATGGTGGACGACGTCTACCTGGGCAACGGCGCCTCCGAGCTGATCGCCTTCAGCATGAATGCCTTGCTGGATGCGGGCGACGAAGTGCTCATTCCCTCGCCCGACTACCCGCTCTACACCGCCGTGGTGTCGCTGTCCGGGGGCACGCCGGTGCACTACCGCTGCGATGAGGGCAGTGGCTGGCTGCCCGATCTGGACGATATGCGGGCCAAGATCACGCCCCACACCAAGGCGCTGGTCATCATCAACCCGAACAACCCGACCGGGGCCCTCTACCCGGACGAGGTGTTGCGCGGGATCGTCGAACTCGCACGCGAGCATGGGCTGATCGTCTTTGCCGACGAGATCTACGACAAGACGCTGTACGACGGTGTCACGCACACCAGCATCGCCTCGCTGGCCGAGGACGTGCTGTTCCTGACCTTCAACGGCCTGTCCAAGAACTACCGCTCCTGCGGCTACCGTTCGGGCTGGATGGTGGTGTCGGGCGACAAGAAGCGCGCCAAGGACTACATCGAAGGTCTGAACATGCTGGCCTCGATGCGGCTGTGCGCCAACACGCCGGGGCAGTTGGCCATCCAGACCGCCCTGGGCGGCTACCAGAGCATCAAGGACCTGGTGGCCCCGGGCGGCCGCCTGGCCCGACAGCGCGACCTGGCCCACGACCTGCTGACCCAGATCCCGGGCGTCAGCGTGGTCAAGCCCAAGGCGGCGCTGTACATGTTCCCGCGGCTGGACCCGAAGATGTACCCCATTGCCGATGACCAGCAGTTCGCTTACGACCTGCTGGCCCAGGAGAAGGTGCTGATCGTGCAGGGGACCGGTTTCAACTGGCCCGACCACGACCACTTCCGGGTCGTCTTTCTGCCCAACACCGATGACCTGACCGAGGCCATCGGCCGGATCGCCCGCTTCCTGGACGGCTATCGCAAGCGCCACAGCAGCTGAGCCACCGTCCGCGGACAATCGCCTTTCCCCAGCCTTCACAAGACTGAGCATCCCCATGAAACCCATCCAGGTCGGCCTTCTCGGCATCGGCACCGTCGGTTCCGGCACCTTCCACGTGCTGCAGCGCAACCAGCAGGAAATTCGGCGTCGCGCCGGCCGGGGCATCGAGGTCACCATGGTGGCCGATCTCGATGTCGAGCGTGCCCGCTCGATCGTGGGCGATGGCGTGCGCGTTGTGGGCGACGCCCGCGAGGTGATCGCCAACCCGGACATCGACATCGTCGTCGAGCTGATCGGCGGCTATGGTGTGGCCAAGACCTTGGTGCTGGAGGCCATCGCAGCCGGCAAGCATGTCGTGACCGCCAACAAGGCCCTGCTGGCCGTGCATGGCAGCGAGATCTTCGCCGCCGCGCACGCCAAGGGTGTCACGGTGGCCTTCGAGGCCGCGGTGGCCGGTGGCATTCCCATCATCAAGGCGCTGCGCGAGGGCCTGACCGCCAACCGCATCGAGTGGATCGCCGGCATCATCAACGGCACCACCAATTTCATCCTCTCCGAGATGCGCGAGAAGGGCCTGGACTTCAGCGTCGTGCTGAAGGAAGCCCAGCGCCTGGGCTATGCCGAGGCCGATCCGACCTTCGACATCGAAGGCGTCGATGCCGCCCACAAGGCCACGCTGATGAGCGCGCTGGCCTTCGGCATCCCGGTCCAGTTCGACAAGGCCCACATCGAGGGCATCACCAAGCTGCAGGCGCTGGACATCCGCTACGCCGAGCAACTGGGCTACCGCATCAAGCTGCTGGGCATCACTAAGCGGCGCGAGGAGGGCATCGAGCTGCGGGTGCACCCGACGCTGATCCCGGCCAAGCGCCTGATCGCCAACGTCGAAGGCGCGATGAACGCGGTGGTGGTGCAGGGCGATGCCGTGGGCACCACGTTGTACTACGGCAAGGGCGCGGGTTCCGAGCCCACCGCTTCGGCTGTGATCGCCGACCTGGTGGACATCACCCGCCTGGCCACGGCCGACCCGGACCATCGCGTGCCCTCGCTGGCCTTCCAGCCCGACGCGCTGGCCGACACCCCCATCCTGCCGATCAGCCAGGTGCAGACCTCGTTCTACCTGCGCTTGCAGGTGGCCGACGAGGCCGGCGTGCTGGCCGAGATCACCGGCATCCTGGCCGACAACGGCATCTCGATCGACGCGGTGCTGCAGCGCGAATCCGCCGAGGGCGAGAAACAGACCGACCTGATCATCCTGACCCATGAGACCCAGGAAGGCCGTCTGCGTGCCGCCGAGGCCAAGATGCAGGCCCTGCCCACGGTGCTGGCGCCCATCGTCAGCCTGCGCAAGGAAGAGCTGGCCTGAGGGCCGCGGGAAGCGACCATGAAGTACATCAGCACCCGCGGCGACAAGACCGAGCGCCGCTTCTGCGAGATCCTGCTGGAAGGCCTGGCGCCGGACGGCGGCCTGTACCTGCCCGTGGCCTACCCGCAGGTGGACGGCGCCACGCTGGCCCGCTGGCGTGGTCTGGCCTATGCCGACCTGGCCTTCGAGATCCTCTCGCTCTACATCGACGACATCCCCGCCGCTGACCTGAAGGCGCTGGTCCGCAAGACCTACACCGCCGAGGTCTTCGGCAGCGAGGCCATCGTGCCGGTGCGCCGCCTGGGCGATTCGGGTCTGATGATCGAGGCGCTGTCCAACGGGCCGACCCTGGCCTTCAAGGACATGGCCATGCAGCTGCTGGGCAATCTGTTCGAGTACGAACTGGCCCGGCGCGGGGAGCAGCTCAACATCCTGGGGGCCACCTCGGGCGACACCGGCAGCGCGGCCGAATACGCCATGCGCGGCAAGCAGGGCGTGCGCGTCTTCATGCTCAGCCCGAACGGTCGCATGAGCCCCTTCCAGCAGGCCCAGATGTTCAGCCTGCAGGACGCCAACATCCACAACCTGGCGGTCGAAGGCGTGTTCGACGACGCGCAGGACATCGTCAAGGCTGTGTCCAACGATCTGGCCTTCAAGCGCCAGTACAAGATCGGCACCGTCAACTCGATCAACTGGGCCCGTCTGCTGGCCCAGGTCGTCTATTACTTCGCCGGTTACTTCCAGGCGACGAAGGGCAACAGCGAGCAGGTCAGCTTCTGCGTGCCCTCGGGCAACTTCGGCAACGTCTGCGCTGGCCATGTGGCCCGCCAGATGGGCCTGCCGGTCAAGCATCTGGTGGTGGCCACCAACGAGAACGACGTGCTCGACGAGTTCTTCCGCACCGGCACCTACCGGGTGCGCGGCAGTGCCGAGACGCACGAGACCTCCAGCCCGTCGATGGACATCTCCAAGGCCTCGAACTTCGAGCGCTTCGTCTACGACTTGGTGGGCCGCGACGGCGCCCGCACCAAGGCCCTGTTCGGCGAGGCCATCGCCCGTGACGGTGCCTTCACCGTCACGCCGGCGGAGTTCGCGGCCATCGATCGCTACGGCTTCCAGTCGGGCCGCAGCACCCATGCCGACCGCCTGGCCACCATCCGCAGCACCTTCGACCGCTTCGGCGACCTGATCGACACCCACACCGCCGATGGCGTGAAGGTGGCGGTCGAGCGCGTGGAAGCCGGCGTGCCGATGATCGTGCTGGAAACCGCGCTGCCCGCCAAGTTCGCCGAGACCATCGTCGAGGCCACCGGCCGCCAGCCGGGTCGTCCCGCCAAGCTCGAAGGCATCGAGGCGCTGCCCAAGCGCTTCACCGTGGTGCCGGCCAGCGTGGACGTGATCAAGGCCTTCGTGGCCGAGCACTGCCAGGACTGAGCGCGTCCACGGCATGCGGGTGATCGGTGTCTGCGGCAACTCCGGGGCCGGCAAGACGACGTTCCTGGAGGGCGTGATCGCCGGCCTGCGCGCGGTCGGCCAGACCGTCTCGGTCATCAAGCACGCCCACCACCGCTTCGACATCGACCATCCCGGCAAGGACAGCTGGCGTCACCGGCAGGCCGGTGCCGGCGAGGTGCTGATCGCCAACAGCCACCGTCTGGCGTTGATGCGCGAGTACCCCGAGCCCCGGGAGCTGGACCCGCATGCGCTGATCGCCGAGCTGAGCCCCTGCGACTGGGTGCTGGTGGAGGGCTTCAAGCACGGTGACCTGCCCAAGTTGGAGGTCTGGCGTGCCGCGCCGGACGGCCCGGGCCGGGTGCCGCTGTATCCGCAGGACCCGCGGGTGGTGGCCGTGGCCACCGATGCACCCAACCAGTTGCCCGAATCGCCGACCGTGCCGGTGCTCGACCTGAATGACCCCGCGGCCCTCGTGCAGCATCTCCTCGCCAGCGGCGAGCGCTACCTCTACCATCCGCCTCACCATGGCTGATCCCGTCGCATCCTCCCGCCCTCCGCTGCTGGCCCTTGAAGAGGTACTGGGGCAGCTGGCCGATCTGGCGGCCACCCACCCGCTAACCCTGACCGAGGAGGTGTCCACCTTCGACGGCCTGGGCCGGGTGCTGGCCGCGCCGGTGGTTGCGCGGGTGGACGTGCCGCCGCTGGACAACAGCGCGATGGACGGCTACGCCCTGCGCAGCGCCGACGTGGCCGCGCCGGGCAGCGTGCTGCCGGTCAGCCAACGCATTGCCGCGGGTCACCCCGGCGGTCCGCTGGCCGCGGGCACGGCGGCGCGCATCTTCACCGGCGCGCCGCTGCCGGCCGGCGCCGACACCGTGGTGATGCAGGAAGCCTGCGTGGCCATGCCCGGCGAGGCCGGTGGCCTGGGCCAGGACTTTGGCCTGGTGCGGGTGCAGGAAGCAGTGCCCGCTGGCCAGTGGGTGCGCCGCCAGGGCGAGGATGTGGCCTGCGGCGCCGAGGTGCTGTCCGCGGGCACCCGTTTGACGCCCCAGGCCCTGGGCCTGGCTGCGGCGGTAGGCGCGCCCACGCTGACGGTGCGCCGCCGGCCCCGGGTGGCCCTGCTGTGCAGTGGCGATGAGCTGGCCCTGCCGGGCGAGCCGCTCAAGCCGGGCGCCATCTACAACAGCAACCGCTTCATGCTGCGTGGCCTGCTGCAGCAGCTGGGCTGCGAACTGACCGACCTGGGCGCCGTGGCCGACCGGCGCGAGCTGGTGCAGGCCGCGCTGCGCGAGGCCGCGGCGGCCCACGACCTGATCGTCACCTCCGGCGGGGCTTCGGTGGGCGAGGAAGACCATCTGCGCCCCGCCGTGCAGGCCGAGGGCTGGTTGCACCACTGGCAGCTGTCCGCCAAGCCGGGCAAGCCGCTGGCCGTGGGCGCGGTGCGCCGCCCGGGTGGGGGTGAAACCCTGCTGATGGGCCTGCCGGGCAACCCGGTGTCCAGCTTCGTCACCTTCTGGCTGACCGTGGCGCCCCTGCTGGCCGCCTTGCAGGGCGGGCGTTGTGCCTTGCCGGCGCCGCTGCGGGTGACGGCCGGCTTCGACTGGCCCCGACCGGACCGCCGGCGCGAGTTCCTGCGCGTGCGGGTGGGGGCCGATGGCCGCCTGCAGCCGCACCCCAACCAGGGCTCCGCGATGCTGAGCTCGGCCGTCTGGGCCGATGGCCTGCTGGACAATCCCGCCGGTCAGGCCTTTGCCGCCGGGGACACCGTGAACTACTTTCCGCTGCCGGTGCTGGCCGCGGGCGCTTGATGACCGAGACACCGATGAAGATCCAGCTGCTGTTCTTTGCCTCGCTGCGCGAGACGCTGGGTGGGCCCCGGACCCTGGAACTGCCCGCGGGCGCCACGGTGGCCCAGGTGCGCGCGCTGCTGGCGGCCGAGGGCGAGGCTCCCGCCGAGGCGCTGGCGCCGGCCCGGCCGGTGCGGGCCGCCGTCAACCAGGTGCTGGCCTCGGGCGAGGCGGTGTTGGCCGATGGCGATGAACTCGCCTTCTTCCCGCCGGTGACCGGAGGCTGAACCCGTGTCCGTGACCCTTCCCGCCGTGCCGCCCCGCGTGCGCATCCAGACCGCCGACTTCGACCTCGGTCAGGAGGTGGCCTCCCTGCGCGCCGACGATGGCGGCGTCGGGGCCGTGGTGAGCTTCCTGGGCACGGTGCGCGACCGCCACGGCGCCCAGGCCGGCGAAGTCTCGGCCATGGAACTGGAACACTACCCCGGCATGACCGAGAAGGCCATCGAGGCCATGATCGACGCGGCACACGCCCGCTTCGACATCCGCGCGGCCCGGGTCATCCACCGCGTGGGGCCGCTCAAGCCCTGCGACCAGATCGTGCTGGTGGCGGTCAGTTCGGCCCACCGCGGCGAGGCCTTCCAGGCCTGCGAGTTTCTGATGGACTACCTCAAGACCCAGGCCCCGTTCTGGAAGAAGGAAACCACCGCCGAAGGCGCGCGTTGGGTGGACGCCCGGGTGGCGGACGACCAGGCCCTGGCCCGCTGGGGCATCGCCTCGGCCAATGCCGGCCTGGCCGCGGAAGGCGGCCGATGAGCCTGGACGTCAAGCAGTTGCGGGGCGCGCTGGGGCGCTTTGCCACCGGCATCACCGTGGTCACCTGCCGGGACGCCGCCGGCCAGCGGGTGGGGCTGACGGTCAACTCCTTCAACGCGCTGTCGCTGGATCCGGCGCTCATTCTCTGGTCGCTGCGCAATGCCAGCCCCAGCGTGGCAGCCTTCGAGCGGGCCAGCCATTTCGCGGTCAATGTGCTGGGCCAGGCGCAGATGCCGGTGTCCCAGTCCTTTGCCAGCTCCGTGCCGGACCGCTTTGCGGTGGGCGACTGGGCCGAGGGGGAGGGCGGTGTGCCGGTGCTGCGCGACGCCCTGGCCTGTTTCGAGTGCGCGCTGGACAGCGTGCAGCAGATGGGTGACCACCGCCTGTTCATCGGCCGGGTGCTGGCCGCGCGGCAGGCCGAGGGCGAGCCGCTGATCTACCACGCGGGTTGCTACCGCGCCCTGGGCGACGTGCTCTGAGGGGGCGGCGTTAGCGGCTTGAAGCCGCTTGATGTGAGTCAATGTTTTGGCGGGGCTGGCGGTTCAGTCTCTTGAAAACGCATGGGCAGCGCCCATGTGTCTACGCAATCGGAGGAAACATCCATGCGTCTTGACAAGCTCACCACCGCCTTTCAGCAAGCCCTGGCCGAGGCCCAGAGCCTGGCCGTGGCCCGCGACAACCCCTACATCGAACCCAGCCATGTGCTGGCGGCGATGCTGGCCCAGCCTGAGGGCCCCAAGGCCTTGCTGGACCGCGCCGGCGCCAACACCGCGGCCCTGAAGACCGCGATGGAGACCGCCATGGGCGGCCTGCCGCAGGTGCAGGGCGGCGGCCAGGTGCAGGCCGGGCGCGATCTGGTGCAACTGCTGCAGCAGGCCGACAAGGAGGCCATGCAGCGCGGCGACAGCTTCATTGCCAGCGAGATGTTTTTGCTGGCCCTGGCGGATGCCCGCAGCGACCTGGGTGGCGTGGTCCGTGGCCATGGCCTGACCCGCAAGGCCCTGGAAGCCGCCATCGACGCGGTGCGTGGCGGCCAGAAGGTCGATTCGGCCGAGGCCGAAGGCCAGCGCGAGGCGCTGAAGAAGTACACCCTGGACCTGACCGACCGTGCCCGCCAGGGCAAGCTCGACCCGGTGATCGGCCGTGACGACGAGATCCGCCGTGCCATCCAGGTGCTGCAGCGTCGCAGCAAGAACAACCCGGTGCTGATCGGCGAACCCGGCGTGGGCAAGACCGCCATCGTCGAGGGCCTGGCCCAGCGCATCGTCAACGGCGAGGTGCCCGACACCCTGCGCGACAAGAAGGTGCTGGTGCTGGACATGGCCGGCCTGCTGGCCGGGGCCAAGTACCGCGGCGAGTTCGAGGAACGGCTGAAGGCCGTGCTCAAGGAGGTGGCCCAGGAAGAGGGCCGTGTGATCCTGTTCATTGACGAACTGCACACCATGGTGGGCGCCGGCAAGGCCGAGGGCGCCATGGACGCGGGCAACATGCTCAAGCCGGCGCTGGCCCGCGGCGAGTTGCACTGCATCGGCGCCACCACGTTGGACGAATACCGCAAGTACGTCGAGAAGGACGCTGCGCTGGAGCGCCGTTTCCAGAAGGTGCTGGTGGGCGAGCCCAGCGTGGAGGCGACGATCGCCATCCTGCGTGGTCTGCAGGAGAAGTACGAGGTGCACCACGGCGTGGAGATCACAGACCCGGCCATCGTCGCCGCGGCCGAGCTGAGCCACCGCTATATCACCGACCGCTTCCTGCCGGACAAGGCCATCGACCTGATCGACGAGGCCGCGGCCAAGATCAAGATCGAGATCGACTCCAAGCCGGAGGCGATGGACAAGCTCGACCGCCGGCTGATCCAGCTGAAGATCGAGCGCGAGGCCGTCAAGAAGGAGACCGACGAGGCCTCCCAAAAGCGGCTGGGCCTGATCGAGGAAGAGATCGGCAAGCTCGAGCGCGAATACGCCGACCTCGAAGAGATCTGGAAGGCCGAGAAGGCCACCGCCCAGGGCAGCGCCCAGGTCAAGGAAGAGATCGACAAGATCAAGTTCCAGATCGAGGAGCTCAAGCGCAAGGGCGACTTCAACAAGGTGGCTGAACTGCAATACGGCAAGCTGCCGGAGCTGGACAAGCGCCTGAAGGAAGCCCAGGCCAAGGAAGCGGGCAAGAAGGGCGGCTCCGCGCCGCAGCTGCTGCGCACCATGGTCGGCGCCGAGGAGATCGCCGAGGTGGTCAGCCGCGCCACGGGCATCCCCGTCAGCAAGCTGATGCAGGGCGAGCGCGACAAGCTGCTGCAGATGGAGACCAAGCTGCACGAGCGCGTGGTGGGGCAGGACGAGGCCATCGTGGCCGTGTCCGATGCCATCCGCCGCAGCCGGGCCGGGCTGAGCGACCCGAACCGGCCGCTGGGCAGTTTCCTGTTCCTGGGCCCCACCGGTGTGGGCAAGACCGAGCTGTGCAAGGCACTCGCGGGCTTCCTGTTCGACAGCGAGGACCACATGATCCGCATCGACATGAGCGAGTTCATGGAGAAGCACTCCGTGAGCCGCCTGATCGGTGCGCCTCCGGGCTATGTGGGCTATGACGAGGGCGGCTACCTGACCGAGGCCGTGCGCCGCAAGCCCTACAGCGTGATCCTGCTCGACGAGGTGGAGAAGGCCCACCCGGACGTCTTCAACGTGCTGCTGCAGGTGCTGGACGATGGCCGCCTGACCGATGGCCAGGGCCGCACGGTGGACTTCAAGAACGCCGTGATCGTGATGACCAGCAACCTGGGCTCGCACCTGATCATGTCCATGGCCGGCCAGCCGGGCGAGGCGATCAAGGCCGCGGTGTGGGACGAGGTCAAGCAGCACTTCCGTCCGGAGTTCCTGAACCGGATCGACGAGACGGTGGTCTTCCACGCGCTGGACCAGGCCAACATCGAATCCATCGCCAGGATCCAGCTCAAGGCCCTGGAGGCGCGGCTGGCCAAGATGGACATGCAGCTGGAGGTGTCTCCGGCGGCCCTGGCCGAGATCGCCAAGGCCGGCTTCGACCCGGTGTTCGGGGCGCGTCCGCTCAAACGGGCCATCCAGCACCGCATCGAGAACCCGGTGGCCAAGCTGATCCTGCAAGGCAAGTTCGGTCCGAAGGACGTCATCCCGATCGATGTCGAGGGGGGCGAGTTCTCCTTCGGTCGCGTGGTGCACTGACGCGCCGCATGCCCTTCGGGGTGGCTCGGATGGCGTGCGTCCTTAGAATGGGCGCACGCCATTTTTCTGTCATGTGCGGCCGGCCCTCCGGTCGCCCTGTCCTTGATCATGTCTGAACCGTCGCTGTCCACGGGCGCTCCCGTGTCGTCCTCCTCTCGTTCCGGTGGGGACGATGCCTTGCCGGTGGTCATCATCGGGGCCGGTCTGGGCGGGTTGACCGTGGCCCTGAACCTGGCCGAACAAGGCCAGAAGGTGGTGGTGCTGGCCAAGCGCGACCTGGGCGAGGCGGCCACCGCCTGGGCCCAGGGCGGCATCGTCGGCGTACTGGGCTCGGACGACAGCGTCGAGAGCCATGTGCGTGACACCCAGGAGGCCGGTGCCGGCCTGGTGGACGAACACACTGCCCGCTACATCGCCCAGAACAGCGCCCAGGCCATCGAATGGCTGGTGGCGCAGGGCGTGCCTTTTTCGCCCGATCCGAGCGGCCCGCTGGGCCTGCACCTGACCCGCGAAGGTGGCCATGCGGTGCGACGCATCGCCCATGCGGCCGATGCCACCGGCAAGGCCATCCACGAGGCCCTGCTGGCCCGGGCCCGTGCCCACCCGAAGGTGGAGCTGCGGGCACGCTGGATGGCGGTGGACCTGATCACCAACCGCCACGTCAAGAAGTCCGACGGCAGCCCGCAGTGCCACGGCGTCTATGCGCTGGACATCGACAGCGGCAAGGTGGAGACCCTGCCGGCCCGTGCCGTGGTGCTGGCCACCGGCGGCGTGGGCAAGGTCTACCGCTACACCAGCAACCCCGAGACTTCGACGGGTGACGGCATCGCCATGGCCTGGCGGGCCGGCTGCCGGGTGGCCAACATGGAGTTCATTCAGTTCCACCCGACCTGCCTGTACCACCCGCAGGAGCGTAGCTTCCTGATCACCGAGGCGCTGCGCGGCGAGGGCGGCCTGCTGCGCCTGCCCGGGGTCAAGCTGGAAGGCGACACGGATGACTCGCCGTGGGGTAGCCGCTTCATGCCTGCCCACGACGCCCGCGGCGAGCTGGCGCCGCGCGACATCGTGGCCCGCGCCATCGACTTCGAGATGAAGAAGCACGGCCTGGACCATGTGTGGCTGGACGCCACCCACCTGGGCGAGGCCTTCCTGAAGGAGCACTTCCCGACTATCCACGCCCGCTGCCTGGAGCTGGGCATCGACATCGCGCGCCAGCCCATTCCGGTGGTGCCGGCGGCCCACTACACCTGCGGTGGTGTGGTGACCGACCTGGCCGGCCGCAGCGACCTGCCGGGCCTGTATGCGGTGGGCGAAGCCACCTACACCGGCCTGCACGGCGCCAACCGCCTGGCCAGCAACTCGCTGCTGGAATGCGTGGTGCTGGGCCACAGCTGCGTGGACGCCATCCTGCAGGCGCCGCTGCCGCAGCCGCCCAAGCTGCCGGCCTGGGACGAGAGCCTGGTGGAGAACGCCGACGAGCAGGTGGTGATCGCCCACAACTGGGACGAGCTGCGCCTCTTGATGTGGAACTACGTGGGCATCGTGCGCACCACGCGCCGGCTGGAGCGGGCGCTGCACCGCATCAAGCTGCTCAAGGACGAGATCGACGACTACTACGCCAACTTTCGGGTCAACCGTGACCTGCTGGAGCTGCGCAACCTGGTGGTCTGCGCGGAACTGATCGTGCGCTCGGCCCTGATGCGCCACGAGAGCCGCGGCCTGCACTACAGCCGCGACTTCCCGCACACGCTGCCGGTCAGCTTCCCGACCGTGCTGACGCGCAAGGCCAAAAGCCGCTAGGCCAAGGGCCGCTAGGTTCCGCCTGGATCAGCGGCGCGCACGCATCGCGTTGCGGGCCTGGACGAAGCCGATCGCGAACTCCACGGCTTCCTCCACCGAGCGTTCGGACTCGGTGCGCTCCCGTTCGGTCTGGAAGAAGGCCAGGTCCACCTCGTGCCGGATGTAGCGGGGTGGCAGGCGGTTCAGCGCCACGCAGGCGATGTCGGCCAGCGCGTCCTCGTTGTCCAGCAGGTGCGGGAAGTCCTGCGCCTGACGCATCACCGTCGCGAAGACGGCCTTTTCGTACCAGTTGTGGATCGAGCTGATGTCCATGACCGGAGTCTGCCCGCATCCGGCCCGGCGCAGGCGTGAAAAAGGCCCGCCAAGGCGGGCCTTCATCGCTGGGGACGGCGCTTGGATGTTCAGCCCAGCCGGTCCAGCACCCGCATCGAGTAGTCGGTGGCCACCACGTCCTTGGTGAGCTTGCCGATGGAGATGCGGTCCACGCCGGTGGTGGCGATGGCACGCAGGCCGTCCAGCGTGACGCCGCCGGAGGCTTCCAGCAGGGCCCGGCCGGCGGTCAGGGCCACGGCCTCGCGCATCATGTCCAGGCTGAAGTTGTCCAGCAGCACGCTGGTGGCGCCATGGTCCAGCGCCTCCTGCAACTGGGCCAGGCTCTCCACCTCGATCTGGATCTCCACCCCGGCGTTCAGCTCGGCGGCGGCCTGCAGCACCTGCGGGATGCCGCCGGCTGCGGCGATGTGGTTTTCCTTGATCAGGATGCCGTGCCACAGCGCCAGGCGCTGGTTCTGGCCGCCGCCCACCCGCACCGCGTACTTCTGCGCCTGGCGCAGGCCGGGCAGGGTCTTGCGGGTGTCCAGCACCGCGCAGCCGCGGGGGTTGGGCGAGGCGCCTTCGATGGCATCCACATGCCGGCGGGTGATGCTGGCGGTGCCCGAGAGCAGTTGCAGGAAGTTCAGCGCCGGCCGCTCGGCCGAGAGCAGGGCGCGGGCGTCGGCCTGGATCTCGCACACCGGGGTGTTGGCGGCCATGCGCTGGCCTTCGGCGTAATGCCACTGCACCGTGGCGGCCGTGTCCAGGGCGTGCAGGCAGGCCTCGAACCAGTCGCGGCCGCAGAGCACGGCGTCCTCGCGCACGGTGACGCGGGCAGCCACCCGGCGGCCAGCCGGCACCAGCAGGCCCGTCCAGTCGGCGCGGCCGATGTCTTCGAACAGCGCGTCACGCACATTGCGCGCGCGCGCCTCGTCCAGGGTTTCGTCGTGGTCGTACATCGGGACAGCAGATTCAGGCGGCACCGATGCCGCGGACCATGCCCTGCACCTTGGGTGCCAGGGCCGAGGGGTGGGCGGCGACGAAGTCCAGCATGCGGGTGATGCAGTGCACCGCCTTCTCGCCGGTGGCCGCGTCGACATGGATCTCGCCCACGCCACGCTCCAGGCAGTCCACCACGCCCTGCAAACCGTTCATGGCCATCCAGGGGCAGTGTGCGCAGCTCTTGCAGGTGGCGCTGTTGCCGGCGGTGGGGGCCTCGATCAGCACCTTGCCCGGCGCCAGCTGGCGCATGCGGTGCATGATCAGGTTGTCGGTGGCGACGATGTATTCCTTGGCGCTGCCGTGGATCACGGCGTTGAGCATCTGCGAGGTGGAGCCCACCACATCGGCCAGTTGCACCACGCTGCGGGGCGACTCGGGGTGCACCAGCACCATGGCCTCGGGGTGCTGGGCCTTGAGCAGCTCCAGCTCCACGCCCTTGAACTCGTCGTGCACGATGCAGGCGCCGTTCCACAGCAGCATGTCGGCGCCGGTCTCTTCCTGGATGTAGCGGCCCAGGTGGCGGTCCGGGGCCCAGAGGATCTTCTGGCCCTGTTCCTTCAGGTGCCGCACGATGGCCAGCGCGCAGGAGCTGGTCACCATCCAGTCGGCGCGGGCCTTCACCGCGGCGCTGGTGTTGGCATAGACGACGACCTGGCGGTCCGGGTGGGCGTCGCAGAAGGCGGCGAAGTCGTCGGGCGGGCAGCCCAGGTCCAGCGAGCAGGTGGCGTCCAGGTCGGGCATCAGCACCGTCTTGCCGGGCGAGAGGATCTTGGCCGATTCGCCCATGAAGCGCACGCCGGCCACCACCAGGGTCTGGGCGGCGTGGTCGCGGCCGAAGCGGGCCATCTCCAGCGAGTCGGCCACGCAGCCGCCGGTTTCCAGGGCCAGATCCTGCAGGTCGCCGTCCACGTAGTAGTGGGCCACCAGCACCGCGTTGCGGGCCTTCAGCAGGGCGGCGGCGCGCTGCTTGAGGTCGTCCCGCTGTGCGGGCGTCAGCGGGGCAGGCACCTTGGCCCAGGCGTGGGCGGTGCAGCTGGCGCCGCTGGCGTCCTGGCGGGTGTAGTCGAACTGAACTTCGCTCATGGCGGGATTTTAGGTTCCTTGAACAGAGGTGCTGGCCCGTGGGGCCGCTCGGGGCGTTCAGGCGCTGGCCAGGAACTGCCCGGGTGAGACGCCCACCGCCCGCTTGACCATGGCGCCAAAGGCGCTGGGGCTGCGGTAGCCCAGCTCGGTGGCGATCAGGTGCACGGGGCGGCCGCGGGCGGCCAGGGTCAGGGCCTGGGCCAGCAGCAGCTGCTGGCGCCATTGGCCGAAGGTGGTGCCGAGGTGCTCCCGAAACAAGCGGGCCAGGGTGCGCGGGCTGGCGGCCACCTCGGCGGCCCAGCCCTCCAGGTCGGCATGGCGTCCCGGCTGGGCCAGCATCTGCTCGCACAGGCGCCGCAGCCGCCGCTCGCCCGGCAGGGCCAGGCCCAGCAGCACGGGGCGGGCCCTCAGCAGCTCGTCGCGCACCAGCAGGGCCAGGGCCTGTTCGCGGGCCAGCGCCTCGGCCGTCAGCGTGGCTTGCTCGGACAGCCCAGCCAGGGCCTGCACCAGCTCGCGCAACAAGGGGCTGACGGCCATGACCCGGCCTTCGGGCCAGTCCGGCTGCCGAGTCGCCTGCGGCGCAGCCAGGTAGACGGTGCGCAGCTCCACCCGCTCCACCGCGGTGACGCTGTGGGTGCGCCCCGGCGGGATCCAGACGGCCTGGGCCGGAGGCACGAGGTAGCTGGTGCCGCTGCCATCGGGGCGCAGGGTGCTGACTCGCAGCGTGCCTTCCAGCGAGAACACCAGCTGCGCCCAGGCGTGGTGGTGAGGCTGGATGTCGGCCTGGCGGGCCAGCGGCCGGGCCTTGGCCCGCACCGGCCGGTCGGCGCTGGGGGCGAAGCGGCCCGGGTCCAGCGGGGGCAGGCTGCTGCGGCGCGCGGGCTCTGGGCGGCTGGACATGGGGGTGAGGTGGGTGGAGTGGCTGGAATTCGACAGAAGTTGGCCAAGTATCGCCACTTTGCCGGAAGTACGCTGCCACCATGGCGGGCATGAGCACAGCGACCCTGACCCCCGACACCGCGCCAGGCAGCCCCGGCGCCTCGAAGGACGTCCGCATCATCGGCCTGATCGGCCTGGCCCACGGCACTTCGCACTTCTTCCATCTGCTCTTGCCGCCGCTGTTCCCGGCCTTCATCCGGGAGTTCGGCTTCAGCTATTCGGAGCTGGGCCTGTTGGTGACCACCTTCTTCGTGGTCTCGGGCATCGGCCAGGCGCTGTCGGGCTTTCTGGTGGACCGGGTGGGGGCTCGTCCGGTGCTGTGGGCCGCGCTGGCCAGCTTTGTCGCGGCCTCTCTGGCGGCGGCCAACGCCCATGGCATGGCGGGCCTGGCCCTGGCTGCGGCGCTGGCCGGCCTGGGCAATGCGCCGTTTCATCCGGTGGACTTCACCATCCTGAACAAGCGGGTGTCGGCGCGCAACCTGGGGCACGCCTTCTCGGTCCACGGCATCACCGGCAACCTGGGCTGGGCCGCGGCGCCGGTGTTCAGCATCGGCCTGGCCAGTGCCTTCGGCAACTGGCGGGCGGCCTACTGGGGCACGGCCGTGGTCACCCTGGCCGTGCTGGCGCTGGTGATCTGGCAGCGGGACCTGCTGGACGACCGGCAGGGCAGTTGGACGCCGAAGAAGGGCGCGGCCCCGGCACCGGCCGAGCACCCGATGGCCTTCCTGCGTCTGCCCTCGGTGTGGCTGTGCTTCTCGTTCTTCTTCTTCACCACGGCCGCGCTGGCGGCGGTGCAGAGCTTTGCCAGCCCGGCGCTGACGGCGCTCTACGGCCTGCCATTGGCGCGTACGGCCTTCGTGGTGACCGGCTACATGCTGTGCGGTGCGGCGGGCATGGTGGTGGGCGGCTTTCTGCTGACCCGCACCGAGCGCCTGGAGCGCAACATCGCGCTGGCCATGGTGCTGGCCGCGGCCTTGCTGGCCTTGGCTGGCAGCGGCTGGCTGCCTCCGCTGGCGGCGGCGGCCGTCACCGCGGTGGCCGGTTTCGGCACGGGGCTGGCCGGTCCGTCACGCGACATGCTGATCAAGCAGGCCGCGCCGCCGGGGGCGACCGGCCGTGTCTACGGCACCGTGTACTCGGGTCTGGACCTGGGCTTTGCCACGGCCGCTCCGATGTTCGGCATGCTGATGGACCACCACTGGCCGGCGGCCGTGTTCTTCGGCGCCGCGCTGATGCTGCTGGCCGGCGTGCTGGCCGCCAGCAGCGTGGGGGCAGGGGTGGCGCGCCGGCGGGAGCAGGCGGCCTGACGGCGGGAATGGTGCGGCGCGAGCGCTCAGCGCCGCCCGGACACCAGCAGCACCACGCCCAGCAGCACCACGCCCACGGCCGACCACTCGAAGCCGCTGACCTGCTCGCCCCCGATGGCCACGCCCAGCAGCATGGCGATCACCGGGTTGACGAAGGTGTAGCTGGAGGCCAGGCCCGACGGGGCGCGGGCCAGCAGCACCATGTAGGCGTTGAAGGCGATCAGCGAGCCGAAGACCACCAGGTAGGCCCAGGCGGCCACCGCCACCGGCTGCGGGGGCCACTGGGGCGCTTCGCCCGAGACCCAGGACAGGCCCAGCAGCACGGCCCCGCCGCACAGCATCTCGCTGGCAAAGCCCGTGGCACCGGGGGCCAGCGGCAGGCGGAACTGGCTCAGAACGCTGCCGATGGACCAGGTGACGCAGGCCACGGTGATGGCCACGAGGCCGCGGGTGGACGCCTGGAAGCCCGCGCCCTGGGTCAGCATCAGCACGCCGATCAGGCCCACGCCGATGCCGACCAGTTCCATGCGCCCCGGCTTGAGGCCGAAGGTCAGGTTGGCCAGGGCGATCATCATCGGCACCACGGCGATGAAGGCGACGATGAGGCCGGAGCCGACGGTTTCCTCGGCCACCGCCGTGCCGCCCATGCCGCCGCCCAGCATCAGGGCGCCCACCACCAGCGCATGCAGCCACTCGCGGCGGGTGGGCCAGGGCTGGCCACGCCAGCGGGTCCAGGCCATCAGCAGGGCGCCCGCCGCCAGGAAGCGGCTGCCCATCTGGAAGAAGGGCGGAAAGCTGATCAGCGCGAACTTGATCACCAGGTAGGTGGAGCCCCAGACCAGCCAGGTGGCGGCCAGGCAGGCCAGGATGAGCGGGCCCAGGCGGCTGTCGCGGGACGGGGTGAGAGAGGCCGTGGTCATGCTGGCATGTTAGGTGGGGGCAGGGCGGCCGGCGATGGGAATCTGAAGGTCATCAGTCCCCGTGGCCTGTAAATCCATGGTCTTGTGCGTGCTAGGCTTTGAGCCATGAGCACTTCCCTGGCGCTGGACAATTACGACACCCGCATCCTGGCCGAGCTGCAGGCCGATGCCCGGCTGAGCATGGCGGAGCTGGGCCGGCGGGTCCACCTGTCCCAACCGGCGGTGACCGAACGGGTGCGCAAGCTGGAGGCGGCCGGTGTCATCTCCGGCTACCGGGCCACGGTGGACCTGCGGGCCCTGGGCTATGGCATCCGCGCCGTCATCCGCGTGGGGCGGGCCGAGTACGCCCGGATCGTGAAGCTGATCCAGCAGACGCCGGAGGTGGTCAACGCCTACAACGTGACCGGCGAGGACAGCTGGGTGCTGGAGATCGCGGTCATCGACGTGGCCCATCTGGATGCGGTGGTCACCCGCTTCTGCCTGCTGGCCGAGACCAGCACCAGCATCATCCTGAACGCGGCGCGCGAGCACCAGGCCATGCTGCCGGCCCGCGCCGAGGATGTGAAACCGCCGATCCGCAAGATTCACAATGCCTGATCTGCTTTTGGAAACCAGGAGACGAATGACATGAGTACCTCGGTCACGGACTTTTCCACCTGCGACCTGTGCGACGCCCACAAGGGCGACAGCGATGGCGGCTTCCGCGTGCTGCCGCCGCTGTTCCGCGATTTTGGCGGGCTGACCCGCTTTGCCGGCCCGGTGAGCACCGTGCAGTGCCTGGACGACAACTCCCGGGTGCGCGAGGCCGTCAACTCGCCCGGCCAGGGTCGGGTGCTGGTGGTGGATGGTGCGGGCTCGCTGCGCCGCTCGCTGGTGGGCGGCAACCTGGGCAAGGCGGCGCAGGACAACGGCTGGGCCGGCGTGCTGGTCTATGGTGCGGTGCGGGACGCGGCCGAGCTGCGCGCCTGCCAGGTGGGCATCCGCGCCATGGCCCTGATGCCGCTGCCCACCGACCGGCGCGACCAGGGCCTGCGCGATGTGCCGGTGCAGATCGAAGGTGTCTGGGTGCGGCCGGGTGACTGGCTCTATGCGGACGAGGACGGCATCGTCGTGATGACGCAGCCGGCCTGAACGCCCCGGAACACAGGCGACTTGCGGCTACAATGGCCGGCTTCGTCGGGGTGTAGCGCAGTCTGGTAGCGCATCTGCTTTGGGAGCAGAGGGTCGGAGGTTCGAATCCTCTCGCCCCGACCAATTGAATCAACGGCTTGGCGCCTCTGGCGGCCAGGCCGTTTGTCTTTGGGGTAAGGCCGGGGCTGCAACCGGATCGGGCAGGTCGCCTGATCTGGCTGCAGAGCTGCTGCGCTCAATTCTTCTTGATCCGGCTGATCTTGGTGCCCTCGATGCTGAGGCTGACCATCAGTCCCTGCTGGTCGGTGATGAAGGCGTAGGCGTCGTCCTTCAGGGTGGACGTGGACAGGTTCTTTGCCCGGCCCGCATCCACCACCACCACGGACGGTCCGACACCGATCTCCCAGCCCTTGGAGTCATCCAGGTACTTGAGCGCCTTGTTGCTGGTCAGGAAGACGACGTAGGCATAGGACTCGGCGCCGGCCTGCCAGCCCCACGAGCCAGAGACGGAGTTGAAGTACCCGTCGATCTGGTTTCCCTTCATCAGAACGCCCTCGCCATAGCTGCCGCCGAACACCAGCCCGGCCTTGATGATCTTGGGAAAGATCAGGATGCCCTTGGCCTTCTTGGAGATGGCCTCGGCCACCGGGTTCGCCTTGTACAGGGCTTGCAATGTCTCGGCCGAGTCCCTCTCGAGTTCCGCGGTCGTTGCCGCACTCGCCGGCAGGCTGAAAGCTCCTGTGACGATGAGCGCAGCGGAGAGCAGCACGGCCCTGCGAAGGGGATGAGAAACGGAGGTGGTCATGTTGATGTCCTGGTTCAATCTCAATCGTCGAAAGCAGGCTGCCGCGGCGGCGTGGCCGATCGCGTCAGCGCAGCCATGTCCGCAGGGCCCAAGAAGAGGTCCCCCAAAGGATCTCCCGGAAAACATAGTCTTCGCGTGCCCCAATCTCTGTGCGTCATCGCACAGAGCGTGCGCGAGAGGGCGGGCAGCCCAGGCGACGCCCTCAGATGCGCCCCAGCAGCATCAGGATGATGAGCACGATCACCACCACCCCCAGGGCGCCGCTGGGCCCGTAACCCCAGCTTCTGCTGTGCGGCCAGGTCGGTACGACACCGACCAACATGAGGATCAACACGATCAACAAGAGAAGTCCCAGGCTCATCATCGTCTCCCAAGGTCCGTCACGGATGCCATGCAGGGCAAACCCGACGGAGTCTGCGCGGATAGGATGCTGCTCGACTGTCTGCCAGCGCACACAAGGCCGTGCAAACCAGCCGACTTGCACCTGTGACACAGGCTGTCGCACAGTCTTTGCCGTCCCGTGTCACCAGACATCGCCAAGCGCGGGAACAGTGGTTAAGCTGAGCCCCGACCGATCGTCGTCCTGATGGCTGAGCAGTGCGGCGTGGCCAGCCAGGAGCCTCACCGGCCGAGGCTCGAAGGCGCCGTCATGGCGAACGCGGCCGGGTCCATTCAGGACGAGGAAAGGATCTACCTATGCGCCTCATCTTCCTCGAACACAGCAGGACGGCCTACTGGGTCGACATGCTGTTGTACTGCTTGGTCATCGTTGCGCTCGGCGGCTTCGTGAGCTTGTCCGGGTCGGCCATGCGGCACTCGCAGAGCCTGGCCTGGATTGGCCTGGGCCTGTGCGCCTGGACGCTCCTCGAGTACGTCCTGCACCGCTTCGTGCTCCATGGCATGCCTCCATTTCGGGGATGGCATGCGCTGCACCATGCTCGGCCCACTGCGCTGATTTGCACGCCCACCTTTGTGAGCGGCGCTCTCTTCGCGGGGCTGGTATTCGCACCCGCGTGGGCACTGGGCGGCCTGGAAGCGGCTTGCCCCCTGACACTGGGGGTTCTGATGGGCTACCAGCTCTATTCCTTCACCCATCACGCCATCCACCACTGGCGCTCGGACAATGCCTGGCTGCTCAGGCGCAAGCGCCAGCATTCGCTTCACCACGGTGAGCAGCCAGGCTTCTACGGAGTCACGAGCGCGCTGTGGGACCACGTTTTCAGGACGGCTCGCCCGATCCGAACGCAGAAGCCTTCCTGGCCAGCTCAATCAGTGAGCCCACCGCCATCTTGAGCGAGATGGACGCATGGCAGGCCTCCAGCATCTTGACCGATGGCGCCAGCTCGAAGGCGATTGGGGGACGGCGTCTTCAGTCTCCCAGGGGGGCTGCAACGGCTTGGCCCGCTCAACCAGGCCGCTGTCACCAGGGTGCGCGTTGCATCTGCTCCAGCTCGGCGCGCAGTTGGGCAAGGCGTGCTTGATCAGCGTCGTTGAGAGCCTGGTACTTCGAGGCTACGGCCTGCATCTCGGTGCTGAGGCTTTGCTCCCAGGTCGCGCCAGCCAGATTGTTCTTGGCCTGGGCTTTGCGGCTCTGGATGGCGGTCATCTCATCCTGCATCCGGCGGTTTCTGCCATCGATGGCGGCCTCCACATCGGAGATGCGCTGCTGCTGCTCCTTCAGCTTGCGTTCGTGTTCCATCTTGCGCACCCACTGCATTTCAGCGGCCACGCCGGTGACCGACGCCGCGGGTGCAGGGGCCGCGGCAGGGCTCGCGCCCGCTGCGGGCCTGAGCTCCAGCCTCTGACCCGTGGTGGCGCCAGGGCAGGGCATCTGCTGGAAGCTCACCTTGCCATCGGCTCCGACACACTTGTACTGGGCCCATCCTGAGCCGCTCAGCAGGGCCAGCGCCGCACAGGTCGCGATCTTGTAACGCCACATGATCATCCTCGGATCTGAATTTGCTGAATCATGACAATTTCGGCCTGGGCGGTCCACCATCGGGCCGGTCTGCACGTTGGGCATCAGAACGCTGGGGGTTGCCATGGACCTGACTTTGGAGGCCGCGATTGCGGCACACCGCTTTGGCCTGGGTGAGCCGGATTGGACCCTGGTCGGCCCGGACCCTCGGCGCTGGCTTTTGGGGCAGTTGGGTCCGGCAGATCCGGCCTGGGGCGATGGACTGCTGGACTCCGAGGGAACACTGGAAGTCCTGAAGCAACGGGGCCAGCGACTGTCCCAACTCAAGAGGATGCGCGGGCAGGCTGACGACGAGGCCGCTGCGCAGGACCTGCGCACCGAGGCCAAGGCCTTTCGCGAGCAGCAACGCCTGCTGGTGGAGGCCAACCTGCGTTCCAGCCTGGGCACGGCCACTCGCTCTGCACGCCCCTGGAATGAGCGGCTGGTGATGTTCTGGGCCAATCACTTCACCGTCTCGGAGGCATCCGGCAAATTGCATGGCCTGGCCGGGGCCTTCGAGCGCGAGGCCATCCGGCCGCACCTGGCCGGCCGTTTCAAGGACATGCTGCGGGCCACCACCCTGCACCCGGCCATGCTGCGCTTTCTGGACAACCAGCGCTCGGTGGGGCCGCAGTCGTTGGCCGCAGAGCGCCGCCCCCAGGTCCGGCTCGGGCTCAACGAGAACCTGGCCCGCGAGGTGCTTGAGTTGCACACGCTGGGTGCCGAGGTCAGCCGGGACCCAAGCCGTCCCGGTGGCTACACGCAGGCCGATGTCACGGCCTTTGCCCAGGTGCTGACGGGCTGGACCAGCGTGGATGACCCGCAGAGCCAGAGCCCGACCCGCTTTGAGCCCCGTCGGCACCAGCCCGGGCCCAAGACGGTGCTGGGGCGCGTTTACCCGCAGGGGCCGCAGGCCCTGGATCAGGTGCTGGAGGATCTGGCCTTGCATCCGGCCACGGCCCAGCATCTGGCCCAGAAGCTGGCTCGCCATGTGGTGGCCGACGAGCCGCCGCCTTCCCTGGTGGAGCGGCTGCGGCGGGCCTACCTGGACAGCGGGGGTGATCTGCGGGCTCTTCACGGTGCGCTGGTCCAGGCGCCCGAAGCCTGGGCGCTTCCCCAGCGCAAGCTCAAGACGCCTCAGGAGCATGCGCTGTCCTGTGCCCGATTGCTGGGGGCGGACGTGCGCTGGCTCAAGCCCTCCGCCGACGGCGGCATCGGGCTGACGGGACAGTTGCTGATGCGGGCGCCCTCTCCAGCAGGCTGGCCCGATCGGGCAGAGGATTGGCTGGCACCCGACGGGGTGTGGAAGCGCATCGAATGGACTCAGCGCTTTGCTGACCGTTTCGGCGACGGCCGGGACGCACGGGTGCTGGCGACCCGGTCCCTGGGACCTTTGCTGTCGGAGAACACCCGGCAGCAGATCGATCGCGCGGCGGACGGCACGCAGGCCCTGGTGCTGCTGATGATGTCGCCGGAATTCCAGCGCCGCTGATGGGTGGCGCGCCTTGCCGCAACAGGAGTGACCATGACAAGAATGGCTGAAGTGAACCGGCGGCAGTGGCTGGGCGCCATGGCTGCAGCGGCGGCGACCGCCACCACGCGGCTCAGTTGGGCCGGCAGTGCCGGCCAACAGCAGGGCCGCGTCGTCTTCATCATCCTGCGGGGCGGGCTCGATGGCCTCTTCGCCGTGCCGGCCACGGGCGATCCCGCCTTTGCCCCGGCACGCGACCACTTCACCGAGCAGGCCGGTGCGGCCTTGCCGCTGGATGCCACCTTTGGCCTGCACCCGGCACTGGCGCAGATGCACGCCCTGTACCGAGGCGGCGAGCTGCTGGTGGTGCACGCCACGGGCCTGGCCTATCACCAGCGCTCGCACTTCGATGCCCAGCAGGTGCTGGAATCCGGCGGTGAGCAACCTGGCCAGCTGCATGACGGCTGGCTGGGCCGGGCGCTGGCAGCCACCCGCCGCAGCGGCCTGGCCATGACCACGGCTGTGCCCCTGGTGTTGCGTGGCTGGTCAGGGGTGGACACCTGGGCCCCATCGCGCCTGCCGTCCCCGACAGATGACCTTCTGGCACGACTGCAGCACCTCTATGCCGAGGATGCCGCCCTGGGGCATGCGCTGGGCCGCGCCAGAGGGCTGCAGACGGAGGTGACGGCCGCCGCTTCGTCGTCGGGGGATGGGGCCATGGGCATGGCACCAGGGAAGGGCCCCGCGGGAGACTTTGTCTCGCTGTGCCAGGCCGCCGGTGCACTGATGGCGCGACCCGAAGGACCGCAGGTGGTGGTGCTGGATGTCTCCGGCTGGGACAGCCACGCCGACCAGGCCGCCCCCAACGGCCTGCTCACCCGGCGCCTGGGCGAGTTGGACCAGGGGGTGGCCGCGTTGCGTTCGGCCCTGATGGCGCCGGGCGCCGGGGACGCGTGGCAGCGCAGCGCCGTGGTGGTGGCCACCGAGTTTGGCCGCACCGTGGACATCAACGGCACACGGGGCACCGACCATGGCACCGGTGGCGCCGCCTGGGTGCTGGGTGGACGGGTGCAGGGCGGCCGGGTGCTGGCCGACTGGCCCGGGCTGGCGCCGGCCCAGCGCTTTGAAGGCCGTGACCTGCACATCACGCTGGACATTCGGGCGGTGCTCAAAGGCGTGCTGGGCCCGCAGCTGGGGTTGGGCGACCGCCTGCTGGCCGAACAGGTCTTCCCAGGAAGCGCGGCCCTCAAGCCAGCCCCACTGTGGCGGGCCTGAGCGCCCGCCACAGGCTCAGAACAGGTGGCCGACGTTGAGCAGCGTCAGCACGCCCAGCACCGCGAAGATCAGCGCGGCGATGCCGTGTACCAGGGGCATGGACAGCTTGCGGGCCAGCTTGTCACCCAGGAACACGGCGGGCACGTCGGCCAGCATCATGCCCAGCGTGGTGCCGGCTACCACCGGCACCAGCTGGTCGTAGCGGGCGGCCAGCGCGACAGTCGCGATCTGGGTCTTGTCGCCCATTTCGGCCAGGAAGAAGGCGAGGACGGTGGTGCCGAAGACGCCGAAACGCTGGCGGCCCTCGGCGGCGTCATCGTCGGCCTTGTCGGGGATCAGCATCCAGCCGGCCATGGCGATGAAACCGATGCCGATGACCCAGCGCAGCAGCGAAGGGCCCAGTTGGGCGGCAATCCAGGTGCCAACCGCGCCAGCGGCCGCATGGTTCAAGACCGTGGCGGTGAAGATGCCCAGGATGATGGGCAGAGGACGCTTGAATTTGGCCGCCAGCAGAAAGGCCAGCAACTGGGTCTTGTCACCCATTTCACCCAGGGTGACGACCCCGGTCGAGATCAGAAAAGCTTCCATGAAAGATCCTGGGGCCGGCAGACATGCAATGACCGCGCGACATCTCCGGCCCTCCAGAGGTCACGCAGTCAAAGGTCTTGCCAGGCGGATGGGCTGCCGACGCCATGGCCATCGCGGCCAAGTGTGTTGACGTCGACCCCTGCGGGTGATGCAGGGCGGCTACTCCCCAATGACGAGGCGCGACTATAGCCGAAGCGGCTGCCGGCACTGAGGGGCTGCGGCGCGCTGGCGCAGACCAGGCTGCAGCGCGGAGGCGCCGATCACGTGACCTCAGGGCGCGCGAGGTCCCAAGCGGCCAGGACTTGCCGCGACATGTGCCGGCGCAGTGATTCATTGATTTGGAGGATGCATTCCGATCTTGCTCGTCCGCGCCCTGTTTCTGCGGGGGGCTCGGTGATACTGTGGGTGGCATTGCAAGCCAGACCTTTTGAAGTATCCCGTCGTGGCTGCTCCGTCGCCTGCGGGGGGGACTTGATTGCAAGGAAGCCAAAAAATTGGTGCGCCAGCCATGAAGAGGTTTCATGGCCTGGATCTGCTGCGTGGCCTGGCAGCATTGACCGTGGTGTTTTGGCATTGGGTCCATTTCTTCTTCAATGGAACTCAATACGGAGGTCGGTCGCCTCACAGCTATCCCCTTTACCAGATCCTGTTTCCCTTCTATGAGAAGGGGTTCAAGGCGGTCGACCTGTTCTTCACCATCTCGGGGTTTGTTTTCTTCTTCATGTACATGGACATGATCAGGGGAAGAAGGATCACCGCCCCGACGTTTTTTGTCCTGCGATTCTCCCGGCTTTACCCATTGCATTTGCTATCCTTGATGCTGGTGATCATTCTGCAGCAGTGGTATGAGTCCATCCATTCGACGAGTCTTGTTTACAGATTCAATGATCTGAAGCATTTCATCCTGAACCTGCTGCTCTTGAATTCATGGGGGCTGGAGAGCGGCGAGTCCTTCAACGGTCCGTCCTGGTCCATTTCCGTTGAGGCCTTTCTCTACTGCGTGTTCTTCGTCTTTGCGCTCAAGACGAGGATCGGGCTCCTCGGCACCTGGCTGATGGCCTTGGTCCTTTTTGTGGGGGTGGATGCGCTGTATCACCCCTTCGCAAGGGGGCTGGGATCCTTCTTTTTCGGTGGGGCAGCTTTCTTGGCCTACGAGCACATCACCAGCCATGCGCGCAGGGGTGCCATCGAGGTGGCCTTGGCCTGGGTGGTTCCACTGCTTTGGGGCGCCACGTTTCTGCTGATGGGGCTTGTGTACGGCGCCTTCGGGCCCTGGGGGAGTCTGGTGCATCCAGTGTGGGCTCAGAAGTTCTTCTCAATCATGTCGAAGGTCTGGCCCAACATGGTTCTCTTCCCAGTCACCATTCTTTCGATGGCTCTTTCAGAGAACAGGCTGAAGGTGTATTTTTCAAAGGTTTCTTTTCTTGGGGATATTTCCTACTCGACCTACCTTCTTCATTTTCCTCTGCAAATATTTTTTGTGCTGTTGTTCTCGGCGTTGGGATTTGGGCAGGAGGTCTTCACGAGTGCCTGGATGCTGCTGCTTTTCATCTCGACGCTCGTTGCCGTCGCCGGCATCTCGTTCAGATATTTCGAAAGACCTGCCCAGAACCTCATCCGGCGTGCAGCCAGCACCGTCCTTGGCCGTGGACGGGCTTCATAAGTTGGAGTCGTTGCGCCTGGGCGAGGGGATGTGTGTGCGTCTGGAATGGGAAAGGGATGAAGATGACAGACCGTGTTTCCGCCTTGTCGGTCCTCTTTGAGGACATTGGCTCAGAGGTTCGTGCCCGGCGCGACCCAGAGTATCTCTACACCGCAGCAACGATCGGGGCGCTTGGTGCATTGGCCTGGGGCGTTGCAACGATCGCCACGGTCCAGGGGGCGGGCGGCATTCCGTCATGGCGGCATCCGGCCGTGGCGGGGGCGGTGGCCAGCTTGATGTTGACCTGGGCGGTGTGGCAGAAGATTCAGCGCGAGCACGGCATCTATGTGGCCCTGAGAACCGAGCAACTGCGCATCGCTGGGTTGTTGGCTGAGGCCACCGGGGTCTCGCAGGAGGAACTCCCCGCGGGGCTGCGCCTGGGCGTGACCGCGGGGGCAGGGCATCGGGCGTCTGGCGTCGTCATCGGCAGCACCTGTGCAGCGACGGTCCTCTTCTGCCTGTCCATCTGGTTGCTGCGGTAGTCTGGATGGCGCGGAACGACGCGCTTCGACGCCAGCGGGCCGTCCAAGGTCACCCCACCTGTGAGAACCAGGCCTGCCGACGCTCGTGTGGATCGACCCAGCCATGGATGTGGCCTGCCCGGAGGGACTCGAACCCCCGACCTGCTGCTTAGAAGGCAGCTGCTCTATCCAGTTGAGCTACGGGCAGCAGCGGCGCGGATTCTAAGGCCCAAGCCTGCGGCAGGTCCGTCGGGCCATCACGGGCCCCTCTCGGGGCGGTCAACGCATACACTGGTTACATGGACGGCCTCTTCCTCGCCCCGTTGTCTCTGGTTCGGAGTTGGCATGCCTCGGCGGCTGCGTGACTGGCTGTTTGGGCGACGCGGCGCCGCGCGCTGGCAGGAAATTGCCCAGTGGGGTGAGGCCCAGGGTTGGCAGTTCAAGACCACGCCGGCCCACGATGGCTTCGTGATGGAGCAGGCTGGCGCAGACGGCAGTGTCCGCATCGAGTGGGGACCTTCGCAGCGGCGCTACCTGGGCAAATGGGAGCTTCGTTTGCGGGCCGAGACGGGACTGGACCCCCAGGCCTATGCCCTGGTGATGCCCAAGGTTCTGATGCAGGGCTTGGAGCGCGAGGTGTTCGTCCAGTTCACCGGTGGCGTTCAGACCCGCCTGGACGAAGAAACCCCGGAGGAAATGCGCTGGCTGGCGATGAGCCCCCGTCTGGGGCAGACCCAGCTGGGGCCGTTGAAGGCCTGGTACGCCGCCGTTGGCAACAGTCTGGGCTGGATCGCTGACTGGTTGCGCAGCGGACTGGGTGAGCAGTTGCTGCACTGGGGCCATCTGACGGACCAGGCCAATGCCGCGGGCTCGGCCGCGGGGCAACTGCCCAGCTTTGCCTTGCTCGTGTACCGCGGCCATCTGGTCATGCGCCGGGCGCTGTCCGAGCCGGAGGTTTCGTCCATCCGAGACAGTCTGGCCCTTTTTGACGGTGCTTTGCGTGAGGCCCGCCTGCGCTGCGACGGCTTCGAGGATTCCACGCCTTGATGCCACGCAAGCCCTGGCCGGAGCCCAGCGCTTGGACAGGCGGTATTTCGGTGCAATGTTTGACGGACCGGTTCTGGCAGTGCTTGCCGCACAATGACAGGGAGCCTGAAGTCCGGGGTTCCTTCAGCAACTGTGACGGCGTTGCGCTGACGTAACTGGCGCAATGCGTCACTCTGTTTACGTCTGGTTGCATGCTAGAGTCAAACCGAAAACGGCCCGCATGGCCAACCCCCAAGATGAAAAGAAACAGGGTTCCGGAACTTCTGCTGACTTGCCTGGCATGGGCGGCCGCGACGACTGCGCAAGGTGCCAGCCTGGGTGTACCGCAAGGACAGGTGGTTCTGGGGCAGACCCTGCGGGTCTGGGTGCCCTTGGACACCGATGGCGACAGCCCGGTGGCCCCGGCATGTGTCACGGCCGATGTGCAGGCCGGTGACGCGAGCCTGCCCTCCAATCAGGTGCGTGTGAAGCTGTTGGCCCGCAGCGAGCCAGGGCAGTGGATGGCGCAGGTCACCACCACGTCTCCGGTGGAAGAGCCGGTGCTGAAACTGACCCTGTCCGCAGGCTGTACCGGCAAGTTGGCCCGTCAGTTCGTGCTGCTGGCTGACCCGCCTTCTCAGGTGGCGGATGTGACGGCGTCGGCAGCGCCCATCAAGGGGGCTGCTCCCGAGGTTTCTGAACTGCCGAAGGCCTTGGCGCCGGTGGCTCCTGTGCCGCGCAAGCACCACGCGGCCGTCAATTCCAGCACGCGTGCCCGACCGGTCGAGCCGGGCGTCGTGGCGCCGCACGGCAAGTCCTCCAGCGCTGGCCGCCCTCGGCTTCAGCTTGAGGCCGTGGAGCCGCCCGATGTGGCACCTTTGGCCGCCAGCGCAGCGGCGTCGGCGCCGTCCGTCGCCGTTGCTGCTTCTGCGGCAGCAAGCATGGCGGTCGCCGCGGCCGCCTCACAGCCTGCTGCGGCGTCCTCGGCCGAGGCCGCCTTGCAGGCGCTGCGCCGAAATTCGGATGCCATGCGTCTGGCCAATGAGGAGTTGCACCGACGCCTGGATGCCGCAGAGCAGCGCAACACCTGGCTGTTGCTTGGGCTGGGCGGAGTGATCCTGGCTCTGGGTGTGGGTGGTGTGCTCTTGTGGCGGCGTCAGAAGGCCTTGATGCAGTCCCGGCCCTGGTGGTCGGATGACCACGATCTGCGTCGGGTGCCCATGGTGAAGGCGGATGAGCCCGAGGACGAAGGGGACGAATGGGTCCATTCCGATCCTCCCCCGTCCGAGCCTGCCGTCAGGACTTCCGGGTTTGCGGCGCCCAGTGAATGGGCTGGTGAAGCGCCTGTGGTGCCCAGCGAAGAGACCGTTCCCTTGCCGGATGCCGGCACGCTGGCCACAGCGGTCAGTGCCCCCATTCAGTTTTCCCATACCGACGCACCTGCTGCTGGAGCGTTCAACCCCAGCGCCACGATGACCTTCGGGCCGGTGGATGCGCCGCGCGAGGTGTCCGTCGAGGAACTGCTCGATCTGGAACAGCAGGCCGACTTCTTCATTGCACTGGGGCAGGAGGATGCGGCGATCGAAGTGCTGATGTCTCACCTGCGCAGCACCGGCGGGCAGAGTCCGTTGCCGTACACCAAGCTGCTGGAGATCTACCGTCGGCAGGGCGACCGCAGTGCCTACGAGCGGGTGCGGGCCCGGTTCAATCGTCGCTTCAATGCCTATGCGCCCGATTGGGACCTGGGGCCCATGCATGGTCGGACCCTGGAGGACTACCCGGAAGCCGTCGGTGAGATCGAGGCAGCCTGGAAGGCACCGCTGGATGCGATGGCCGTGCTGGAGGGCATGCTGTTCCGCCGGGACGAGACACGTGAGTTGTTCGACCTCCCGGCCTACAGGGATCTGCTGGTGCTGTACGCCATTGCCCGAGACCTGTGGCAGGCGGCCGGTGGTCAACAGGACCAGGTGGACCTGCTGCTGCCGATGTTCGACACCCCGGCCACAGGCGCGGGCCCGGACATGGACGCCATGCACCTCGACCTGGACCTGGACCCGCCAGCCCCGAAGCCGGCTTCTGACAAGCCCAGGAACTGAGGCGCGACCGGTCCCGCTGCTGGCTCAGAGACCCTGCAGCCGGTCCAGTGCTTGCCTCAGCGTCTGGTCCTGCTTGGCAAAGCAGAACCGGATGAGCTGTCGCTTGGGGGCTTCGGCGTAGAAGGCCGACAGAGGAATGGCGGCCACGCCTGCACGTTCGATCAGCCAGCGGCAGAAATCCGCATCGTTCAGGTCGCTGATGGCGCTGTAGTCCACGCACTGGAAGTAGGTGCCTTCGCAGGGCAGCAGCTGGAAGCGGGTGGCAGCCAAACCCTGGCGGAACAGGTCCCGCTTGCGCTGGTAGAAGGCGGGCAGGTCCCGATAAGGGGCCGGGTCGGCCAGGTAGCGCGCCAGGCCGTGCTGCATCGGGGTGTTCACGGTGAACACATTGAACTGGTGAACCTTGCGGAATTCGGCCATCAGTGGTGCGGGGGCCGCCACGTAGCCCACCTTCCAGCCGGTGACGTGGAAAGTTTTGCCGAAGCTGGACACCACCACGCTGCGTGCGGCCAGCTCCGGGTCGCCGCTGACGCTGGCATGCGGCCGGCCATCGAACACCATGTGCTCGTAGACCTCGTCGGACAGCACAAGGATGTCGGTCGGGCGCAGCAGGTCCCGCAACTGGGCGCGTTCAGCCTCAGTCCACGCCGTGCCCGAGGGGTTGTGGGGCGTGTTGATGATCAGCAGCCGCGTGCGGGGGGTGAGGGCAGCCGCCAGGCGGTCGAAATCCACATGCAGGGTCTGCGGGTTCAGCGGCACCCGCACGGTGCGTGCGCCGGCCAGTGCGATGGACGGCTCATAGCTGTCGTAGCAGGGCTCCAGCACCACCACTTCGTCGCCCGGCTGCACCAGGGCCAGCACCGCGGTGAGCAGGGCCTGCGTGGCACCCGCGGTCACGGTGATCTCGCTGCCCGGATCGTAGCGGTGGCCGTGGATGGCGGCGATCTTGCCTGCGATGGCCTCGCGCAGGGCCGGCACGCCAGCCATCGGCGGGTACTGGTTGTGCCCCTCGCGCATGGCCTGGTTCACGGCGTCCAGCAGGGCCGGGTCGCCTTCGAAATCCGGGAAGCCCTGGCCCAGGTTCACCGCACCGTGCTGCTGGGCCAGGGCCGACATGACGGTGAAGATGGTGGTGCCCACCTGCGGCAGGCGGGAGCGGACGGGTGGGGTGCGGGGGTCAAAGCTCATAGCTGTCTCCGGTGCTGTTCATGGCCCGCTCGATCAGGTGACGCGAGAGGCGGTCGGAGAGCAGCTCCGCAAAAGTCAGCACATAACTGCGCAGGTAGGCGCCGCGGCGGAAGGCCACGCGCGTGGTGTTGGTGCCAAACAGGTGGGCTGCGGGCTTGCTGATCAACTCGCCATTGGGCGGCTCGGAGGCCATGGCCATCTCGGCCACCACGCCCACGCCCAGGCCGGAGCGCACATAGGTCTTGATCACGTCGGAGTCGATGGCCTCCAGCACGATGTTGGGCGTGAGTCGGCGCTGGGCAAAGGCCTGATCGATGCGCTTGCGGCCCGTGAAGGCGGGTTGGTACGAAATCAGCGGCAGCTCGGCCAGTTGCTCCAGGCTGGGGCGTTCCACGGCGGCCAGCGCATGGTCGTGCGGCATCACGATCACGTGCTGCCATTCGTAGCAGGGCAGGGTGACCAGTTCCTCCACATCGGCCAGCGACTCGGTGGCGATGCCGATGTCGGCGGTGTCGTCCAGCAGCATCTGCGCGACTTGCTCGGGCGTGCCCTGGTGCAGGCTGATCTTCACCTTGGGCAGGCGCTTGCTGAGTTGGGCCACCGCGTCGGGCAGGATGTAGCGGGCCTGGGTGTGGGTGGCGGCAATCGAGAGCCGACCGGCATCCTGCTTGGAGAATTCCTCGCCAATGCGCTTGAGGTTGGCCACCTCGCGCAGGATGATCTCCACCGACTTCAGCACCTCCAGGCCGGGCTCGGTCACGCGCTTGAGGCGCTTGCCGTGTCGCACGAAGATGTCCACGCCCAGTTCCTCCTCCAGCTCCAGGATGGCCTTGGAGATGCCTGGCTGGGAGGTGTAGAGGGCCTTGGCGGTTTCGGTCAGGTTGAGGTTGCGGCGCACCGCCTCCTGGACGAATCGGAACTGATGCAGGTTCATCGGCAGGTGGGCTTCAAGGCAGGAGAGGGGGCGGGTCCAGCGCGGCCAGGGCCATGGCCTCGATCACCCGGGGTGACTCGCCCACGGCCGGACGCAGCTGCCAGGTGACCCCAGGATGGCGTTGCTGCAGGGCGGCGGTGCGCGCAGGAAGGTCCTTGCGGACATGGCCGCCAGCACCCAGGAAGAGCGGCACGATCTCGACCAGGGTGCAGCCCTGGGACACCAGGGCGTCGCCGGCCTCTTCCAGTGTGGGTGTCAGAAACTCGAGAAACGCCAGCCGCACGGGCAGGCCGGGCTGGGCGGCCCTCACCCGCTCGACGGTCTCGTGCAGGGGGCCGGCCCAGCCGGGGGCCCGGGCGCCGTGGGCAAAGAGGATGAGTCCGCGCATGGTTGTGCCGATCAGCGGTAACGCACCAGCCAGGTGAAGGCCGCCAGTGACAGCCCCAGGTACAACAGGCTGGGCAGGGATGAGGCGAGCCAGGGGGTCCAGGCATGCAGCAGGCCGAGGTGACCCACCACGTTGTTGAGCAGCACGAAACTGATGCCCAGCATGATGCCGCCGAAGACCTTCAGGCTGATGCCGCCAGAGCGCGCATGCAGGTAGGCGAAAGGCAGGGCCAGTGCCACCATCACGATGCAGGCGAAGGGGTAGAACACCCGCTTCCAGAACTGCAGCTCGTAGCGCTGGGAGGTCTGTTCCTGGTCACTCAGATGCTGGCTGTAGCGCCAGAGCTCGACGGTGGACATCGAATCGATGGGCGAAATGGCGGCGGACACCAGGCCGGTGTCCAGCGTGGTCGGCCAGTCGAGCGTGGGCTGTTCCTTGACCGTCAGGGGCTGATCGAAGGAGGCCGGCCAGGTGGTGATGTTCACCTTCTCCAGGTGCCAGACCGCCCCGTTGCGGCCACTGTCGGCCACCGCACGGTCGGCCTCGATGCGCGAGATCAGCTGCCCGTCGGCGTCATGCTCGAAGATGCGGATGCCCCGCATCACATCATGGCGCTCGCTGCTGCGCACATTGATCGAGTAGTTGCGTTCGCCCTGGGGCGTGCTGCGCCGCTCCTTCAGCCAGGCCCCGGCTTTGGAGGACCACACGCTGGTCCCCCGCTGCTTGGAGCGCAGCTGGCTGGCCTGCTGCTCACTGAGGGGTGCGACATATTCGCCGATCACGAAGGTGAGCGCGCCCAGCAGCAGCCCCAGCCCCAGCAGCAGGGTCAGGGCCCGTTCCGGCCCCAGGCCGGCTGTACGCAGGATGGTGAATTCGGAGGACTGGGCCAAACGCGCCATGGCGTAGATGGTGCCGATGAGTACCGCGATCGGGCCGAGTTCATAGAGCCGTCCGGGCATGGACAGCGCGGCCGACAGCGCGGCCCGACCCAGCGTGTAGCCATCCCGGCCGACCCGGCCCAGTTCATCCAGGAAATCGATGAAGAAGAACAGCGCCAGGAAGGCCAGCGCCACGAAAAAGACCGACCACAGCACATCGCGGTAGATCAGCTTGCGGACGGTCTTCATGCCGTGCCTCCCTGCGGAGCGGGGCGCCGGGTGCGCCGGCTGGTCACCGTGGCATGGTCACGCCACCAGATCAGGGCCAGGGCCGCCAACAGGGTCAGGCCATGCAAGGTCAGCAGCGTGGGCACGATGTGCACCTTGCCCGCGCCCACCCAGGCCTGGCTCAGGTTCACCAGGTTGAAATAGATCAGAAAACCCAGCAAGGCCAACAGCAGATTCCAGTTGCCCGGGCGCCGTGGGTTGGTGGCCGCAGCCCCAATGCCCAGCAGCGACAGATTGATGCCGCCCAGCAGCAGCCCCATGCGCCAGGTCAGCTCGCCCATGTTGGCCGGCGTGGGGTCGCGCAGCAGTCCCAGGGTGTCGATGGCCTTGGGTGGCAGGGCCGACGGGTTGGCGACCGGCTTGTCATCCACCAGCAGCCGGAAGCGCTCGAACTGCATGCGGTTGTTCTCGCCGTTCTTGGCGTCGTGCTCGTTGCGGTGGCCCACATCCAGCACCAGGGTTCGGCCCTCCGCACCGTTCTCGATGTGGCCACTGTGGGCCGTGGTCACCGATTCCGCCTCGTTCTTCTTGGTGAGCAGGAACACGTTGCGAGCCACGCCGGCCGTGTCGCCATTGCGCTCGATGAAGAAGACCCGGCTGCCGTCCGAGGAGCTCTGGAAGGCGCCCGGCGCCACGCGAGACAGGTCGGAGCGCTGCTCATAGCGCGTCTTGATCTCGGCCGTCTGCTGGTTGACCCAGGGCCACACCACCAGCACCAGCACGCCCAGCCCGGCGTAGACCGGCCAGGCCATGCGCATCACCGGGCGGATGAAGCGGTCCAGGCCGACGCCAGCGCTGAACCAGATGGCCATCTCGCTCTCGCGGTACATCCGCCCCAGGCTGAGCACCACCGCGACGAACAGCGACAGGGCCAGCATCAGCGGCAACTGGCCGGCGGCGTTGAAGCCCAGCACCAGGGCCACATCCTGCGGCGAAACCGAGCCGTTGGCGGCCAGGCCCAGGGTGCGGATCAGCATCATGGTCATCACGATGGTGAGGATGACCACGAGGGTGGCGCCAAAACTGCGGGCCAGTTCCTTGCGAACGGATGAATCGAATAACATCAAAAGCTCATTTCAATCGAGACGGATTATGAACTTTCAAGCTCTGGCGGCCACCGCCGAAGGACTTGCTGCCGTCGCGGCGGACACGCTGATCGCGGTCCTGCCCGCCGAAGGCACCCTGAAGACAGGCGATGCCGCCCTGGACGCGGTGCTGGCACCGCTGGCCAAGCAAGGCGACTTCGAGCGCAAGTCCGGGCGCACGCTGTACCTCAACGCCCCCGCCGGCTTCAAGGCTGCGCGCCTGGTGCTGAGCGTGGCCAAGGATGCTTCGCCCAAGGCCTTCCGCACCGCGTTGGTGGCTGCGCTGGCCCTGCTCAAGGGCCGCGGTGTCAAGCATCTGGCCGTGAGCCTGGTGGGCGCCGCCCCCGAGGCCGGCCATGCCGAGGTGCTGCCCCTGTGCGTGGACCAGCACAGCTACGTTTACACCGCCACCAAGCCTTTGGCCGAGAAGCCGGTGCTGCCGGCCAAGGTGTCCTTCGTGGCTGACAAGGCTGCGATGGCCGCCGTCAAGGGCGGCCTGGCCCTGGGCGAGGGCATTGCCGCCGGTGTGGCGGTGGCACGCGAGGTGGGCAACCTGCCGGCCAACGTCTGCACACCCACGTACCTGGGCGAGCAGGCCAAGGGCCTGGGCAGCGAGTTGGGCCTGTCCGTGCAGGTGCTGGACCGCAAGGCCATCGAGAAGTTGGGCATGGGTTCCTTCCTGTCCGTGACCCGCGGTTCCGAAGAGCCTCCGCGGTTCATCGTCATCGAATACCACGGCGCGGCCAAGAAGGACGCGCCGCTGGTCCTGGTGGGCAAGGGCATCACCTTCGACACCGGTGGCATTTCGCTCAAGCCAGGTGCCGACATGGATGAGATGAAGTTCGACATGTGCGGGGCGGCCAGCGTGCTGGGCACCATGCGCGCAGTCGGCCAGCTCAAGCCCAAGGTCAATGTGGTTGCACTGATCCCGACCTGCGAGAACATGCCCAGTGGCACGGCCACCAAGCCGGGCGATGTGGTCACCAGCATGTCGGGCCAGACCATCGAGATCCTGAACACCGACGCCGAGGGCCGCCTGATCCTGTGCGACGCGCTGACCTATGCCGAGCGCTTCAAGCCTGCGGCCGTGGTGGACGTGGCCACGCTGACCGGTGCCTGCGTGGTGGCCCTGGGTCATCACCATGCCGGCCTGTTCGCGGCCGACGATACGCTGGCGGCCGACCTGCTGGCAGCCTCTGCCGAGGCGCTGGATCCCTGCTGGCGCATGCCGTTGGACGAGGAGTACGACGAAGGCCTGAAGAGCAACTTCGCCGACATGGCCAACGTGGGTTCCCGCGCGGGTGGCGCCATCACGGCCGCCAAGTTCCTGCAGCGCTACACCAAGCAGTACCCCTGGGCCCATCTGGACATCGCTGGCGTGGCCTACCGCGCCGGTGCGGCCAAGGGCGCCACCGGCCGCCCGGTGGGTTTGCTGACCCACTTCGTGCTGTCCCGCGCTGCCAAGCGCTGAGCACGACAGGAGCCAGAGCTTGGCGCAGATCGTCTTTCTGACGGGGGTCCAGGACAGGATCGCCTTGGCGCAGCGTCTGGTGCGCAAGAAGGTCCGCGAAGGCGGACGCGTCTGCGTGCTGGGCGTGACGCCGGATCTGCGCCGGCTCAGCCATGCGCTGTGGAGCGAGCCCCAGCTGGAGTTTCTGCCCCATGTCCACACCCGGGTGAGCCCCGAACCGGTGGTTCGGGACCTGACCCCGGTGTGGCTGGTCGAGCAGGCGGTCGAAGGACTGGCGTGCGACAGCGTGATCAACCTCGGGGTTGAACTGGTCGATTGGACCGCCCGCTTCGAGCGGGTGGCCGAGATCGTCGGCGTGGACGACGCGGCGCGCGCATCGGGCCGCCAGCGCTGGAAGGCCTACGAGCGGGCCGGCCACGAACTGCTGCACCACGCTGGCGGCTGAGCGCGGCCGGCCCCGCGCGCTGCCGAACCTTCCTGGTGCCCGTTCGCACCGTCTCCGCACCTCTTTCGAATGTCCCTTGGCATGGGGATTGCGTAGCTTGGTGCAAGCCTTCGGCAACGGGTGTTTTGCTCCGGGGCAACCCGGTGTGCACACGAGTTTCGCAGCGGTCTTTTTGGAGTATCGTTGCCCGCTTGTCGAGAGCCATTCACATCGACATTTCAATTCATCCTTCTGAGGAGATTCGAATCTATGCAAGTCAAACTGAATGTGATCGTCGCGGCTGCCGTGGCACTGGCGGCCGGCTCGGTGTACGCCGAAGACCTGGTGGTCAAGATTGGTCACGTCGGGCCGACCAGCGGCGGCATTGCGCACCTGGGCAAGGACAACGAGAACGGTGCGCGCATGGCCATCGACGAGTTGAACGCCAAGGGCGTGATGATCGGCGGCAAGAAGGCCAAGTTTGAACTGCTGGCCGAAGACGACGCGGCGGATCCCAAGCAAGGCACGGCGGCGGCGCAGAAGCTGGTGGACGAGAAGGTCAACGGCGTGATCGGTCACCTGAACTCGGGCACGACGATTCCGGCCTCGAAGATCTACTCGGACGCGGGCATCCCGCAGATCTCGCCGTCGGCGACCAACCCGAAGTACACCCGTCAGGGCTTCAAGACCACCTTCCGCGTGGTGGCTGACGACGTGCACCTGGGCGGCACGCTGGGCAAGTACGCGGTGACGACGCTCAAGGGCAAGACCATTGCCGTGATCGACGACCGCACGGCCTATGGCCAGGGCGTGGCCGACGAGTTCGAGAAGGGCGTGAAGGCCGCCGGTGGCAAGGTGGTCAAGCGCGAATTCACCAACGACAAGGCCACGGACTTCACCGCCATCCTGACCTCCATCAAGGGCACGAAGCCGGACCTGGTCTTCTACGGCGGCATGGACGCGGTGGCCGGCCCGATGCTGCGCCAGATGAAGCAACTGGGCCTGAGCGCCAAATTCATGGGCGGCGACGGCATCTGCACGGGCGAGCTGCCCAAGCTGGCCGCGGGCACGATGGCCGACGACCAGGTGGTGTGCGCCGAGGCCGGCGGTATCGACCAGAACGACAAGGCTGCGGTGAAGGCGATGGAAGACTTCCGCGCGAAGTTCAAGAAGAAGTTCGGCGCGGACGTGCAGATCTATGCGCCGTACGTGTACGACGCGACCAACGTGATGGTGGCGGCGATGGAGAAGGCGGGCTCGGCGGACCCGGCCAAGTACCTGCCGGTGCTGGCCAAGACCACGGGCTACAAGGGCGTGACGGGTGTGATCAGCTTCGACGAGAAGGGTGACATCAAGAACGGCGCCCTGACGCTGTACACCTACAAGGGCGGTGTGAAGACCTCGCTGGGCGTGGTGCACTGATCGATCCCCACAGGATCCTCCGATCCTGTCACCCAGGCCGCCTTCGGGCGGCCTTTTTCATGGCGCGGAAGACCTGGGGGCTCAACTGCCCCGCATGGCCTGCAGCATGGTCTTCACGTTGTGCTCGAACAGGTGCAGATAGGTGTCGGCGGGACCTCCGGCGGGCGACAGGGTGTCGGCATAGAGCTCTCCGCCAATGTGCACGCCGGCCTCGCGGGCGATCTGCTGCATCAGCCGTGGATCGCCTGCGCTTTCCAGGAACAGCGCGCGCACATGCTGGGCGCGCAGTTCGCGCACCACGCGTGTGACGTCCTTGGCGGACACCTCCTCTGCGGTGGTCCATCCCTGAGGGGCCAGCCAGGTCACACCGTACTCGGCGGCGAAGTAGCCGAAGGCGTCGTGCGTGGTCACGGCGCGGCGCTGGGCCGGTGCGAGGGCGCCGATCTGCGCCCGGACGCGCGCGTCGAGGCCTTCGATGTCCGCCAGGTAGCGGGCCGCCTGTTGGTCGATTCGCGCGGCCTGTCGAGGCAGGGCGGCCTTCAGTCCGGCCCGGATGTTTCTGACGTAGATCGCAGCGAGCCGCAGGCTCTGCCAGGCGTGGGGATCAGGGTGGCCATCCAGCAGGCGGGGTGTCACGCCATCGCTGGCCACCACCCGGCGACCCTTGAAGCCCGAGGCCTGGATCAGGCGATCCATCCAGCCTTCCAGATGCAGGCCATTGAGCACCACCAGGTCGGCCCGGGCCAGCTTCTGGGCATCTGCTGGCCGGGGTTCGAAGACATGGGCATCTCCTCCGGGGCCGACCAGCGTGTGCACCTCCGCCAGGGGGCCGGCAACCTGTTGCACCATGTCGGCCAGGATGGAGAAGCTGGCGACGACCCGCAGCGGGCCGGTGCTGGCGTTGCTTTCCTGGGCCCAACTGCGGCTGATCGGGCCGAGCGCGGGGCCGGCCAGCAGGGCAGCCAGGGTCCGCAGAGCGGTGGCGCGGTTCATCGAGGGTCTCCGGAAATGAGGTCGGGCGAGCGTCGCAGCAGACTGTCATGCCGGCCGCACAGCAGCGACAGCAGGTACATGGCGCCGGCGCTCAGCACGATGGCTGGCCCGGTGGGCAACTGGGCGTGGTACGACAGCAGCAGGCCCAGCGTGCTGGCCAGCGCAGCCAGCAGGCTGGACAGCAGCATCTGCGGCGCCAGATTGCGGGACCAGAAGCGGGCTGCAGCGGCAGGCAGTACCAGCAGGCCCACCGACATCAGCGTGCCCAGGGTCAGAAAGCCCGCCACCAGATTGCTCACCAGCAGCCCCATGAACAGCGGCCGCATCCAGCGGCTGCCACCGGGCCAGGCCAGACGCAGGAAACCCGGGTCCAGTGTGTCGGCAATCAGCGGGCGGGCGAACACAGCCAGCAGCAGCAGCGTGCCGCCGGCCACCGAGGCCACCAGCGGCAGGGTCTGCGCATCGGCGGCCAGGATGTTGCCGAACAGCAGGTGCATCAGATCCACGCTGGTGCCTCGCAGGGAGACCAGCATCACCCCCGAGGCCAGGGCCATCAGATAGAAGGCGGCCAGCGCAGACTCTTCGCGCTGGGCCGTGAGGCGGGCGGCCTGGTGGGCCAGGGCCGCGACCAGCAGGCCGGCCAGGAAGGCGCCCAGCCCGAGTGCGGGCAAGGACAGGCCGGCGAGCATGAAGCCCAGGGCCGCCCCCGGCAGCAGGGCGTGCGACATGGCGTCGCCCATCAGCGTCAAGCGGCGCAGGATCAGCAGCGTGCCCACGGGCCCGGCGCTCAGGCTCAGCGCCAGGCTGGCCACCCAGGCGCGCCGCATGAAGCCGAATTCGGTGAAGGGCTGGATGAGACCGGTCTGCAGCAAGTCAGCGAGGCTCATGCACTGCAGCTCCCACGGGGCACCGGTGCGGGGAGCACGGGCAGGTAGCCCGCCCGCTGCAGCGGCGCCGGCTGCAACACCTCGGCCACAGGGCCCCAGGCCACGGCATGGCCGGCCAGCAGCAGCGCGTGGCTGAAGTGCTCGCGCACCTGGGCCAGGTCATGCAGCACCGTGACCACGGTGCGGCCCTGGGCCGACCAACGCTGCAGCAGGGCCAGCAGTTCCTGGGTGCTGGGCTCGTCCATGGCGGCAAAGGGCTCGTCCAGCAGCAGGATCTGGGCGTCCTGAAGGATCAGGCGGGCGAACAGCATGCGCTGGAACTGGCCGGTCGACAGCGTCTGCAAGGGCTGGTGTGCCAGATCGGCCAGACCCACCTCATGCAGAGCCGCCTGCACCAGACCTCGCTGAGATCGGGTCTGGCGGCGCCAGGGGCCCAGCCGAGGCCAGAGCCCCAGGGCGACAACCTCGTGAACCTGCAGCGGGAAATAGCGGTCCAGGGCGCTGAGTTGGGGCAGGTAGCCCAGGCGCAGGCCGGGCGCCCGGAGGATGGCGCCGGCGGCGGGGGGGATCTCGCCGGCCAGGGCCGCCAGCAGGGTGGACTTGCCCGCGCCGTTGGGGCCAATGACGGCCGTGAGCGAGCCAGCGGCAAAGTGGCCCGACAGATCCTTCAGCACGGTGCGCGCACCCCGCTGCAGGCACAGTCCATCCAGTCGCAGCACGGCCGATCGCTCTGCGTCAGAAGACATCGTGCAGGGCCCAGACCACGGCCAGCCCCAGCAGTCCCACCACGGCGCTGGCGGCGCAGGCTCGCGCCAGGACACCGCTGGCCAGCAGCCAGCGGCTGTCGGAAAGAGAAGGGCGGGAAGGCATCTTATTGAGAATGAATTTTCAAAGTCGAAGTATGCCAGAATCGATCGGACCATGAAGCGAGCCACCCGCCAGCGCAGTGCCATCCGTGCCGCCATCGCAGCCGCGGGCAGGCCGCTGTCGCCGCTGGAGGTGCTGGAAGGCGCGCGCAGCGACGTGCCGGCCCTGGGGCTGGCGACGGTCTACCGCAACCTGCGGCTGCTGTTGGACGACGGCGAGATCCAGGGCGTGAACCTGCCGGGCGACAACGTGCGCTACGAACTGGCCGGGCATGACCACCACCATCACTTCCAGTGCCTGGCCTGCCAGCGGGTGTTTGACATCCATGCCTGTCCTGGCGATCTCCAGCGGCTGGCACCACCGGGCTTCGTCGTCGAGGGCCACGATCTGACCCTGTACGGCTACTGCGCAGATTGCCGCGCCAGTGCCGTGGGCGGGCAGGGGGTGCGGGCCGTGGGCGTGGGGGCATGTTCTTGAGACTGGCTGGCCAGGCCCACCCGTCGCTGCGCAGCTGGCGCGGGTGGTTGCTGGCCGTGGCCCTGGTGGCCATCTGGGCGCAGTGGCACGCGGTGATGCATGCCGAAGAGCACGCGCTGGCCGCCGTCCACCAGCCCACGCACGACAACCTGCTGCCCGTCGACAACTGCCTGGACTGCCTGGCCCAGCATGCCTTGGGCGCATCGCCGCTGGCGGTTTCCTCTCCTTGGCAGGGAGACGCCCTGCCGTCTTTCGACTGTCCCGGCACCGCGACCGAGCGGGCTGTGCCCGCATGGGACTGGCTGTGCGCCTGGCCTCGCGCGCCTCCGCGGGCCTGAGTGCTGCCCTGCGGTGTCCTCTGCTTTCGCAGGGGATGTGACGGCCCTGGGGCCGGCGTGTGCGCCGAGCCCGTGAGCGCCATGGATCTCGCCCGGAATGCGGGATCGGGATTCGTCGAGGAATCAAACGATGCAAGCCAAGTTGCGTGCGGCCGTGCTGCGGCCGTTGTCGATCGTCTGCCTGGGCCTGGTGGGCCTGGGCGCCCAGGCCCACGAACCGGGCGCCCATGTGCACGGGGCGGCCGTGCTGCGGGTGGTGGTGGATGGCAACACCCTGAATGCCGAATTGGAAAGTCCGCTGGACAACATCCTGGGCTATGAACATGCGCCCGGCACGCCACAGGAGCAGCAGGCGGTGAAGCTGGCCGTGGCCGCCCTGCGCAAGCCGGGGGGCATCCTGCAGCCGACACCGGCCGCGCAGTGCACCCTGCAGAAGGTCAGCCTGGCCTCGGCCGCGCTCACGCCCGCCATGCTGGGGGGGGCCGGGCCGGCCACGCCCCCGTCCCCGAATGAGCCCGCGGGCCATGCCGACCTGGACGGTGACTTCAGCTGGCAATGCGCCAAGCCGGAGTTCCTGCACTCTCTGCGGGTGGACCTGTTTCTGGCCTTCCCACGGCTGCACAAGATGCAGGTCGAGGTGGCCGGGCCGAAGGGGCAGTCGGCCGCGACGCTGACCGAGTCCCACCGCACCGTGCAATGGTGAGGTGCCGGCGTGAGCAGTGCTTGTCTTTTGAAAGCCCAGGACCTGGTGTTTCGCTGGCAGCGGGGTCAGGCGCCCTGTCTTGAACTGGCGGACTTCGAGATCCAGCCTGGAGAGCGCTTGTTCGTGCATGGCCCCAGCGGCAGCGGCAAGAGCACCTTGCTGGGTCTGCTGGGGGGCGTGCTGCGGCCTGAGCGTGGCCGCATCATCCTGCAGGTGGAGGGGCGGGCTGTCGAACTGGGCGGTCTGTCGGACCGGGAGCGGGACCGGCTGCGCGTGGACCACATTGGCTTCGTCTTCCAGCAGTTCAACCTGGTGCCCTATCTCTCGGTGCTGGACAACGTCTGCCTGCCGTGCCGCTTCTCGGCCCGGCGGCGCCAGCGCCTGGCGGGGGACGAACGCGCGGAGGCGCGGCGTCTGCTGCGGGCGCTGGATCTGGGGCCGGCGTTGGAGGCCACGCCGGTCACCCGCCTGTCGGTGGGGCAGCAGCAGCGTGTGGCGGTGGCCCGGGCGCTCATTGGTCGACCCGAACTGCTGATCGCCGACGAGCCCACCTCGGCGCTGGATGCGCAGCGGCAGGCGGGCTTTCTCGAACTGCTGTTGCAGGAGTCGGCGGCCAGCGGCGCCAGCGTGGTGTTCGTCAGCCACGACGAGCGCCTGGCGGCCCACTTCGACCGGCGGGTGGCGCTGGCCGAGCTCAACCGCGCTGCGGCGCTGGCCGAGCTCAACCGCGCTGCGGCGCTGGCGGAGACCTGAGCGATGCGACACCTCTTCCAATTGGCCTGGCGCAGCGCCTGGAACCGGCGCGGCACCCTGGGCCTCACGGTGATGTCCATCGCCTTGTCGGTGATGCTGCTGCTGGGCGTTCAGCACCTCAAGGGCGCGGCGCACGAGAGCTTCTCGCGCAGCGTCTCGGGTACCGACCTGGTGGTGGGCGCGCGCACCAGCCCCGTCCAGCTGATGCTCTATGCCATCTTCCGGCTGGGAGACGCCACGAACAACATCCACTGGTCCAGCGTCGAGAAGCTCGCGCAGGACCCGGCGGTGGCCTGGGTGGTGCCGCTCTCGCTGGGGGACTCTCACCACGGCTTTCCGGTCCTGGCCACCAGCAGCGGCTACTTCGAGCACCTGCGCTATGGCTACCAGCAGCCGCTGGTGATGGCCCAGGGTCGGCCCTTTGCCGACGCTGTGCCAGGCCTGTTCCAGGTGGTGCTGGGGGCCGAAGTGGCCCACGAGCTGGGCTACGGCCTGGGTCACCGCATCACCCTGAGCCACGGCAGTGGTGGCGAGGGCCTGGTGGAGCATGCCGACAAGCCTTTCACCGTGGTGGGCATCCTGGCGCCCACCGGCACGCCGGTGGACCGCACCCTGCACATCAACATGGCCTCGATGGAGGCCATTCACCTGGATTGGGCGGGCGGGGCGCCGATGCCGGGGCTGGAGATCCCGCCCGATCTGGTGCGCAAGTTCGACCTCACACCCAAGGAGGCCACGGCCGCCCTGGTGGGCCTGAAGAACCGGGCGGCCGTGTTCAAGCTGCAGCGGCGCATCAACGAGGGCGAAGGTGAGCCCCTGCTGGCCGTGATGCCCGGGGTGGCGCTGGACCAGCTCTGGACCCTGCTCTCGACCCTGGAGCGCTCGCTGATGGCCATCTCGGCCATGGTGGTGGCGGTGGGCTTGGCGGGCATGGTGGCGGTGGTGCTGGCCAGCCTGGGCGAGCGGCGGCGCGAACTGGCCATCCTGCGCTCGGTGGGGGCGGGCGGCTGGCAGATCGGCTTTCTGCTGGTGGCGGAGAGCCTGTCGGTGACGTTGGCGGGTCTGTTGCTGGGCGCGGGCTTGCTGGTGGCGCTGGTGCTGCTGGCGGGGCCGACGCTGCAGGCCCACTGGGGCCTGGTGCTGCAGACCCACAGTGTGCAGCCCGCGGAGTGGCAGGTGCTGGGGGTCGTGCTGGTCGCGGGCGGGCTGACAGGCCTGATCCCGGCCTGGCGGGCCCGGCGCATGGTGCTGGCCGATGGGCTGACCCCCCGTGTGTGACCCAAGGAGTTTGACGATGTCTTTGTTGCGTTTGCCAAAGTGGGGCAGGGCTTGGTCGGTGCCCGTCACCCTGTTCTGCCTGAGCGCCAGCGGAGCCTGGGCGGCCGCACCGGTGGCGGTGGCTGTGGTGGCGGGGGCCTCGGCTCCGGCCCGCGCCGAGAAACCGCTGCCCACCGCCCCGGGGGACTACAAGACCACGGCCTGGAAGGCCCTGGTGCCCAAGGATTGGGACCCCAGCCAGGCCTTCAAGGGGCTCAACCTGCTGAGCCTCAAGGACGGTGACACCAAGGCCAACACTGCGCTGGAGCGCATGCGCCAAGTCTGGGATGCCGCCCCGGCGGAGCCCAGCATGGAGGGGGCCGACATCCGGATCCCCGGCTATGTGGTGCCGCTCGAAGGTGACGAAAAGGGGCTGCGGGAATTCCTGCTGGTCCCGTACTTTGGCGCCTGCATCCACAGCCCGCCCCCGCCGGCCAACCAGATCATCCACGTCACGCTGAGCAAGCCGGCGGTGGGCGTGAAGTCCATGGATGCCATCTGGGTCTTCGGGCGTTTGCACCTGGCCAGCAGCAGCACCGACATGGGCAAGTCGGGCTACCACATGGATGCCCAGATGACGACGGTCTACCAGTCCACGCGCTGATCACACGTTCTGGGCAGAGCCCCAAAGAAAAAGCCCCGCAGCACAGGCTGCGAGGCTTTTCATGTCTTGGCGGAGGGAGCGGGATTCGAACCCGCGGTGGGCTATTAACCCACACACGCTTTCCAGGCGTGCGACTTAAACCGCTCATCCATCCCTCCGCGGGATAAGCCCATCATGATAGCGCATGAACTGAGCTCATGCTGCATTCGGTTCAAAAAATTCGCTCCTGCCTGCGGCAGGGCAGGGGCAGGTTGGCATGCGGAAACTTGCCGCAAGGGGGTCACTGTTCGGCCCTACACTTCGCGCTTCGCGTTTTGGGCTCGCCCTTCCCCTACAGGAGCCGCCATGCAAGGCTTTCACTTTCCGGTCGTCATCATCGACGAGGACTTCCGTTCCGAGAACACGTCGGGCCTGGGCATCCGCGCCCTGGCCGAGGCCATCGAAAAAGAGGGCTTCGAAGTGGTGGGCGTGACCAGCTATGGCGACCTGTCCCAGTTTGCCCAGCAGCAAAGCCGCGCCAGCGCCTTCATCCTGTCGATCGACGATGAGGAGTTCACACCCGGGCCGGAGCTGGACCCCGCGGTGGTGAACCTGCGCAACTTCATCAGCGAGATCCGGTTCCGCAACGCCGACATCCCGATCTACCTGTACGGCGAGACGCGCACCTCGCAGCACATCCCGAACGACATCCTGCGGGAACTGCACGGCTTCATCCACATGTTCGAAGACACGCCGGAGTTCGTGGCGCGCCACATCATCCGGGAGGCCAAGAGCTATCTGGATGGCCTGGCGCCGCCGTTCTTCCGTGCGCTGATGGATTACGCCCACGATGGCTCCTATTCCTGGCACTGCCCGGGGCACTCGGGGGGCGTGGCCTTCCTGAAGAGCCCGATCGGGCGCATGTTCCACCAGTTCTTTGGCGAGAACATGCTGCGCGCCGACGTCTGCAACGCGGTGGAGGAGCTGGGGCAGCTGCTGGACCACACCGGCCCCGTGGCCGCCAGCGAGAAGAACGCGGCCCGCATCTTCAATGCGGACCACTGCTTCTTCGTCACCAACGGCACGTCCACGTCCAACAAGATCGTCTGGCACCACACCGTGGCACCGGGCGACGTGGTGCTGGTGGACCGCAACTGCCACAAGTCCATCCTGCACAGCATCATCATGACCGGCGCGGTGCCGGTCTTCCTGACGCCCACGCGCAACCACTACGGCATCATCGGCCCCATCCCGGAGAGCGAGTTCAGCAAGGAGTCGATCCGCCGCAAGATCGCCCAGCATCCGCTGCTCAAGGGCGTGGACCCGGAGGCGGTGCAGCCCAAGATCCTGACCGTGACGCAGAGCACCTACGACGGCGTGCTCTACAACACCGAGTCGATCAAGGCGACCCTGGACGGCTGGGTGGACACCATCCACTTCGATGAGGCCTGGCTGCCGCACGCGGCTTTCCACAAGTTCTACGGCACCTTCCATGCCATGGGCAAGGGGCGCAAGCGTCCGCAGCAGGCCATGGTGTACGCCACACAGTCCACCCACAAGCTGCTGGCCGGCATCAGCCAGGCCTCCCAGGTGCTGGTGCAGGACTCGCAGAGCGTCAAGCTGGACCGTTACCTCTTCAACGAGGCCTACCTGATGCACACCTCCACCTCGCCGCAGTACGCGATCATCGCGTCCTGCGACGTGGCGGCGGCCATGATGGAGCCCCCGGGCGGCACCGCCCTGGTGGAGGAGAGCCTCAAGGAGGCGCTGGACTTCCGCCGTGCGATGCGCAAGGTGGACGAAGAGTATGGCGAGGACTGGTGGTTCCAGGTCTGGGGGCCGGATCGCCTCACCGACGAAGGCATCGGCCGTCAAGACGATTGGGTGCTCAAGGCCAACGAGACCTGGCATGGCTTCGGCAACCTGGCCGAGGGCTTCAACATGCTGGACCCGATCAAGTCCACCATCATCACGCCGGGGCTGAATGTCTCTGGCGAGTTTGCGGTCAATGGCATTCCGGCCTCCATCGTCACCAAGTTCCTGGCCGAGCATGGCGTGGTCGTCGAGAAGACGGGGCTGTACTCCTTCTTCATCATGTTCACCATCGGCATCACCAAGGGCCGCTGGAACACGCTGCTGACCGCATTGCAGCAGTTCAAGGACGACTACGACCGCAACCAGCCGCTGTGGCGGGTGATGCCGGAGTTCTGCCAGGCCTTCCCGCGCTACGAGCGCATGGGGCTGCGCGACCTCTGCCAGAGCGTGCACGAGGCCTATGCCCGAGGCGACATCGCCCGCCTGACCACCGAGGTCTATCTGTCGGAGCTGGAGCCGGCCATGAAGCCGAGCGATGCCTATGCGCACATTGCGCACCGCAAGACCGAGCGGGTGGAGATCGACGACCTGGAAGGCCGGGTCACCACCGCGCTGCTCACGCCCTATCCGCCGGGCATTCCCCTGGTCATCCCGGGCGAGCGCTTCAACCGCAGGGTGGTGGACTACCTGCGCTTCACCCGCGATTTCAACGCCCAGTTCCCGGGCTTCGGCGCCGATGTCCACGGCCTGGTGTCCGAGGAGCAGGGGCCGGGCGAACCCAAGCGCTATTTCGTGGACTGCGTGCAGGACTGACCCGCACCGGCGAAAAAAAGCCCTCGCTGAGGCGAGGGCTTGTGCAGCAAGACGAGACGGGGCCGCTCAGGCCTCGTCCTCCGGCATGCCGCCGACCATGACGTGGCTGAAGCCGCCGTCCACATAGGTGATCTCGCTGGTCATGCCGGCGGCCAGATCGGACAGCAGGAAGGCGGCCACGTTGCCGACGTCTTCGATCGTCACGTTGCGGCGCAGCGGGGCGTTGCGCGAGAAGATGTCCAGCAGCTTGCCGAAGCCCTTGATGCCCGAGGCCGCCAGGGTCTTGATCGGGCCGGCGGAAATGCCATTGACCCGGATGCCCTTGGGGCCCAGGTTGGCCGCCAGGTAGCGCACGCTGGCTTCCAGCGAGGCCTTGGCCAGGCCCATGGTGTTGTAGGCCGGGACGTAGCGAATGGCGCCCAGGTAAGACAGCGTCACCAGCGAGGCGTTGTCGCGCAGCGAGGGCAGGGCGGCCTTGGCCATGGCCGGGAAGCTGTAGGCCGAGATGTCGTGGGCAATGCGGAAGCCCTCGCGCGACAGGCCGTCCAGGAAGTCACCGGCGATGGCCTCCCGCGGCGCAAAGCCGATCGAGTGCACAAAACCATCGAAGCCTTCGGGCCAGGCGGTCTTGAGTTCGGCGAACAGGCGCTCAATGGCGGCGTCGTCGCCCACGTCGCATTCGAACACCAGCTTGGAGTCGAATTCGGCAGCGAATTCAGTGATGCGGTCCTTGAAGCGGTCGCCGACGTAGCTGAAAGCCAGTTCGGCACCTTCGCGATGGCAGGCCTTGGCGATGCCGTAGGCGATGGAGCGGTTCGAAAGCAGGCCCGTGATGAGCAGGCGCTTGCCGGCGAGGAATCCCATGCGGTCTCCGGAGTGTTGTGGTCCAGCGCGATTTTGACATGAGCAACTTGCTGTGACGAAGTGCTCTGGCTATAATTCGAACTTCGCTAGAATGCCGATAGCTGACGAGAAGTGGGCGGATTCATCTCTGCCCATTTTTTTTGCGTTGGTGTTTTGGCGCTGAATCAGTACTGAGCCAGGAAAGGTATTCGCACCCTGATGAGCTGGAGCCAAGCCGTTGAGAAGACGGTGACAGGTTTGGGTTATGAACTCGTCGATGTCGAGAGATCGGCCGGCGGGTTGCTGCGCGTCTATATCGACCGTGTACCCGGCAAGACCTACCCCACCGGAGGGCAGGAGTTCGTGACGGTCGAGGACTGCGAGGCGGTGACCCGTCAGCTGCAGTACGTGCTGGAGGTCGAGGACGTCGACTACGCCCGGCTCGAGGTGTCCTCGCCGGGGCTGGACCGTCCGCTCAAAACGGCTGAGCACTACGCCCGTTTCGCGGGTCAGCAGGTGCAGATCACCCTGAAATTGCCTTTCCAGGGCCGCAAGAAATATGAAGGCTTGCTGCAGGCCGCCGACACGGGCGAGGGCTGGCAGCTGGTGTTCCATGACGGCAAGGTCGACCAGGTCCTGGACTTCAGCCTGGACGAAGTGCGTGAAGCCCGGCTGGTGCCGGTGCTGGATTTCAAGGGCCGCCGCAACAAGGCCGCCCCCGCCGCCCAGCCCCAGTCCTCTGGCAATGCGGGCGATGAGACAACCGATGGAGGTCAAGAAGAATGAACCGCGAAATGCTGATGTTGGTGGATGCGATCTCGCGCGAGAAGGGCGTGGACCGCGAGGTGGTGTTCGGCGCGGTTGAACTGGCGCTGGCCTCTGCCACCAAGAAGCTGCACGGCGGCGAGGTGGACATCCGCGTGGCCATCGACCGCGACACCGGTGAGTACGAGACCTTCCGTCGCTGGCATGTGGTGCCCGATGAGGCCGGCCTGCAAATTCCCGATGCCGAGATCCTGCTGTTCGAGGCCAAGGAACAGATCTCCGACATCGAGGTGGACGACTACATCGAGGAGCCGATCGAATCGGTGCCCATCGGTCGCATCGGTGCCCAGGCTGCCAAGCAGGTCATCCTGCAGAAGATCCGCGACGCCGAGCGTGAGCAGCTGCTCAACGACTTTCTGGCCCGTGGTGAGAAGATCTTCGTGGGCACGGTCAAGCGTCTGGACAAGGGCGACATCATTGTCGAGTCCGGCCGCGTCGAAGGGCGCCTCAAGCGCAACGAGATGATCCCGAAGGAGAACCTGCGCACCGGCGACCGCCTGCGCGCGTTCATCGGCGGCGTCGATCCGACCGCCCGCGGCCCGCAGATCATGCTCTCCCGCTCTGCCCCTGGCTTCATGGTCGAACTGTTCGCCCAGGAAGTGCCCGAGATCGAGCAAGGCCTGCTGGAGATCAAGAGCTGCGCCCGTGACCCTGGCAGCCGCGCCAAGATCGCCGTCGTCTCGCACGACAAGCGGGTCGATCCGATCGGCACCTGCGTCGGCGTGCGCGGTTCGCGCGTCACCGCCGTGACCAACGAACTCGCCGGCGAGCGCGTCGACATCGTGCTGTGGTCGGAGGATCCGGCCCAGTTCGTCATCGGCGCCCTGGCCCCGGCCAATGTGCAATCCATCGTCGTGGACGAGGAGAAGCACGCGATGGACGTGGTGGTCGACGAGGAGAATCTGGCGATCGCCATCGGCCGTGGCGGCCAGAACGTTCGCCTGGCCTCCGAGCTGACCGGCTGGCGCATCAACATCATGACGGCCGAGGAATCGGCGGCCAAGCAGGCGCAGGAGTCCGATGTCGTGCGCCGCCTGTTCGTCGAAAAGCTGGATGTGGACGAGGAAGTCGCCGACATCCTGATCGCCGATGGTTTCACCAGCCTGGAAGAAGTGGCGTATGTGCCGCTGCAGGAAATGCTGGAGATCGAAGGCTTCGACGAAGACACCGTCACCGAGCTGCGCAACCGAGCCAAGGATGCGCTGCTGACCATGGAAATCGTGCGCGAGGAGGGCGTGGGCGGCGTGTCCCAAGACCTGCGCGACCTGGAGGGCCTGAGCCCTGATCTGATCGCCAAGCTGGTGGCCGGGGGAGTCAATTCCCGCGACGACCTGGCGGACCTGGCCGTTGACGAACTGGTCGAGATGACCGGTGTCGACGAAGTCGAGGCCAAGGCGCTGATCATGAAGGCACGTGAACATTGGTTCAACGCCTGAACTTCCAGAGTCCTCATACGAGCATCCACGCACACGGTACCCAGACAAGGAATCCAAGAATGGCAGTGACCACCGTCGCCCAACTCGCCGCGGAGCTGAGCAGGCCCGCCGCGACGCTGCTAGAGCAGCTGAAGTCGGCCGGCGTCGCCAAGAACTCGCCCGAAGACTCGCTCAGCGAGTCGGACAAGGAGCGCCTGCTCGAGCACCTGCGCAATGCGCATGGCATGAGCTCTGGCGGCGACCGCAAGAAGATCACCTTGACCCGCAAATCGACCAGCGAGATCAAGCAGGCCGATGCGAGCGGCAAGGCGCGCACTATCCAGGTGGAGGTGCGCAAGAAGCGCACCTTCATCAAGCGTGACGACATCCCGGGCGGTTCCACCGCAGAGGATGCCGCCGCCGCCGAGGAGGCCGAACTGGCCCGCCGCGAGGAAGAGGCCCGTCGCCAAGCCGAGCTGATCCGTCAGCAGGAAGAGGAACTGGCCGAAAAGCGCCGCCAGCGCGAGGAGCAGGAGCGCCTCGAGCGCGAGGCTGCCGCCAAGGCCGCCGCAGAAGCGGCTGCGGCCAAGGCCGCCGCGGAAGAAGCGGCGAAGGCCGCTGCCGAAGCCGCTGCTGCGGCGCAGGCCAAGGCAGCGGCCGAAGCCGCCGCGAGCCAGCCTCCCGCCGAGAAGACGGTGGTGGCCGCACCGGTTGTCGCTGCACCCGCCGCGCCGGTGGCTGCGCCTGAGCCCGCACCGGCACCCAAGCCGGCCCTGCGCGTGGTCAAGGCATCTGCCGGACAGGATGCCGAGGAGGCCAAGCGCCTGGCCGATCTGGCCGAGCGCCGCAAGCGTGCCGAGGCCGAAGCGGCTGCCATCCGCGACATGATGGCCCGCAAGTCCAAGGTGATGGTGGCCAAGAAGCCGGAAGAACCCAAGCCGGTCGAGGCCAGCAAGGAAGGCATCAAGGGCACCATCCACAAGACGGCCGCCAAGCCAGGTGCACCCGCGCCGGCTGCTGGCGCGCCGTCGGCGGCCAAGCCGGGCGACAAGAAGTCGGTCAAGTCCGAGAAGCTGTCGTCCAGCTGGGCCGACGATGCCAAGAAGCGCGGTGCCGGTGCCGGCAAGCCGCGCACCGACATGTCGAGCAATCGTCCGGGCTGGCGCGCGCCGCGCGGCGGCCGCCGTGGCGATGGCCGTGACGAGCGTGCCAGCACCTTCCAGGCGCCGACCGAGCCGGTGGTGCAGGAAGTGCACGTGCCCGAAACCATCTCGGTCGCCGATCTGGCGCACAAGATGTCGGTCAAGGCCAGCGAAGTCATCAAGAAGATGATGCTGTTGGGCCAGATGGTCACCATCAACCAGCAGCTGGACCAGGAAACCGCGATGATCGTCGTGGAAGAAATGGGCCACAAGGCACTGGCGGCCAAGCTGGACGATCCGGAAGCCTTCTCCGAGGAGGAAGAGGCCGCAGCCGGTGGCGATGCCCTGCCGCGTGCGCCGGTGGTGACCGTGATGGGTCACGTCGACCACGGCAAGACCTCGCTGCTGGACTACATTCGCCGCAGCCGCGTGGCTGCGGGCGAAGCCGGCGGCATCACCCAGCACATCGGTGCGTACCACGTGGAAACCCCGCGCGGCATGATCACCTTCCTGGATACCCCGGGCCACGAGGCCTTCACGGCCATGCGTGCCCGCGGTGCCAAGGCCACCGACATCGTCATCCTGGTGGTGGCGGCCGACGATGGCGTCATGCCGCAGACCAAGGAAGCCATTGCCCACGCCAAGGCGGCCGGCGTGCCGATCGTGGTCGCGATGACCAAGATCGACAAGCCCGAAGCCAACCCGGATCGCCTCAAGAGCGAACTGGTGGCCGAAGAGGTGGTGCCGGAAGACTTCGGTGGCGACAGCCCCTTCGTCGGCGTCTCGTCCAAGACCGGTCAGGGCATCGACGCGCTGCTGGAGCAGGTGCTGCTGCAGGCCGAGGTGCTGGAACTGAAGGCGCCCATCGACGCGATGGCCAAGGGCATCGTGATCGAAGCCCGCCTGGACAAGGGTCGCGGCCCGGTGGCCACCGTGCTGGTGCAGACCGGCACGCTCAAGCGTGGCGACGTGGTGTTGGCCGGTGCCAGTTATGGCCGCGTGCGTGCCATGCTGGACGAAGACGGTCATAACACGGCCGAGGCCGGTCCCTCCATCCCGGTGGAGATCCAGGGCCTGACCGAGGTGCCTGCCGCGGGTGATGACTTCATGGTGCTGGCCGACGAACGCCGTGCCCGTGAAATTGCCACCTTCCGCCAGGGTAAGTACCGCGACGTCAAGCTGGCCAAGCAACAGGCCGCCAAGCTGGAGTCCATGTTCGAGAACATGGGCGAAGGCCAGGCCCAGACCCTGCCGTTGATCGTCAAGGCCGACGTGCAAGGCTCGCAGGAAGCGCTGGTCGCCTCGCTGCTCAAGCTCTCCACCGACGAGGTGCGGGTGCAGGTCGTGCATGCGGCCGTGGGCGGCATCAGCGAGTCGGACGTCAACCTGGCAATCGCCTCCAAGGCCGTCATCATCGGCTTCAACACCCGCGCGGACGCCAATGCCCGCAAGGTGGCCGATGGCAACGGCGTGGACATCCGCTACTACAACGTCATCTACGACGCAGTGGACGAGGTGAAGGCGGCGATGGCCGGCATGCTGGCACCCGAGCAGCGCGAGGAGATCATCGGCATGGCCGAGATCCGCCTGGTGTTCGTGGCGACCAAGATCGGCACGATTGCCGGCTCGATGGTCACCTCCGGTGTGGTGCGTCGCAACGCCAGGTTCCGCCTGCTGCGCGACAACATCGTGATCTACACGGGCGACATCGAATCGGTGCGACGCGAGAAGGACGACGTGCGCGAGGTCAAGGAAGGCTTCGAGTGCGGTATCAAGCTCAAGAACTACACCGACATCAAGGAAGGCGACCAGCTCGAGGTCTTCGAGATCAAGGAAGTGGCCCGGACCCTGTGATTCCCATGCTCCCGGCCGGTCGCCATCCCCTGTGGGGCTGGCGGGTCGGCGGAGCCGGAACCGCACAGACGACCGGTTCGGAGCCCCGCCTTGGCGGGGCTTCCCCTTTTCAAAGGCACAGCCATGCGACACAAACGCAGTGTTCCCAACCGCAGCTTCCGGGTGGCCGACCAGATCCAGCGCGATGTGGCCGAGCTGATCCGTGATCTGAAGGACCCCCGCATCGGCATGGTCACGATCAATGCCGTGGAGGTCACGCCCGACTACGCCCATGCCAAGGTGCTGTTCTCGCTGCTGGTCGGCGATCCGGTGACCACCGAGGTGGCGCTCAACGAGGCGGCCGGCTTCGTGCGCAATGGTCTGTTCAAGCGCCTGTCCATCCACACCGTGCCCACGCTGCATTTCAAGTTTGACCAGACCACCGAGCGGGCGGCCGGCTTGAGCGCGCTGATCCAGCAGGCCAATGCGACCCGGGCCAAGGATGACTGAGTTGGTCATGAACGACACCCCGGTCTCGGCGCCGCGGCCGCGCATCGTGCGCCGGCCGGTGCATGGCGTGCTGTTGCTCGACAAGCCGCTGGGCCTGTCGAGCAACGACGCGCTGCAGAAGGCCAAGCGCCTGTTCCGCGCCGAGAAGGCGGGCCATACCGGCACGCTGGATCCGCTGGCCTCCGGACTGCTGCCGCTCTGTTTTGGTGCGGCCACCAAGTTCTCGCAGGCCAGCCTGGAGGCCGACAAGGCCTATGCCGCCACCCTGCGCCTGGGCCAGAACCGGGTGGGTGGCGACATGGAAGGCGAGATCGTCCGCGAGCGCCCGGTCGACGTGACGATGGCCGCCATCGAGGCCGCCTGCGCGGGCTTCACCGGCCTGATCTCCCAACTGCCGCCCATGCACTCCGCCCTGAAGAAGGACGGCAAGGCACTGTACGAATACGCCCGGGCCGGGATCGAGGTGGAACGTGAGCCGCGCCAAGTGCGCATTCACGCCATCGACATCCTGGGCTGGGATGCTGCGGCCTGCACCTTGCAACTGGCGGTGCGCTGCAGCAAGGGCACCTACATCCGCACCCTGGCCGAGGACATCGGCGAGGTGCTGGGTTGCGGTGCCCACCTGGCCGGGCTGCGCCGCACCCACAGTGGCGGTCTGGATGTGGCCCATGCGGTCACGCTGGACCGGCTGGCCGAGCTCGACGAGGCCGATCGGGACGCGCTGCTGCGTGGCCCGGACTGCATGCTCGCCGACTGGCCCGCGGTGTGCTTGCCCATGGACGAGGCCGGCCGCTTCCTCACCGGGATGCGGCGCAAGGTGCAGACGACCGACATGCCGGCGGTGCGCGTCTACGGGCCCAACCCGTCCACCTTCTTGGGCAGTGCCCATGTCACCGCCGGTGAACTGATCCCCGACCGCTTGCTCAGCCCCATCGAGGTGCAGGCCCTGTTGGTCAACCAGAAAGAAACTCCATGACCCGTCAGATTCGCAACATCGCCATCATCGCCCACGTCGACCATGGCAAAACCACCATGGTCGACCAGTTGCTCCGCCAATCGGGCACCTTCGCAGAGCACGAGAAGGTCGTCGACACCGTGATGGACAACAACGCCATTGAGCGTGAGCGTGGCATCACCATCCTGGCCAAGAATTGCGCGGTCAGCTGGGAAGGCACGCACATCAACATCGTCGACACCCCGGGACACGCGGACTTCGGCGGCGAGGTGGAGCGCGCTCTGTCCATGGTGGACGGTGTGGTGCTGCTGATCGACGCCCAGGAAGGCCCGATGCCGCAGACCCGCTTCGTGACCAAGAAGGCGCTGGCCCTGGGCCTGAAGCCCATCGTCGTGGTCAACAAGGTGGACAAGCCGGGTGCCAAGCCGGACGCCGTGATCAACGCCGCCTTCGACCTGTTCGACAAGCTGGGCGCCACCGACGAGCAGCTGGACTTCCCGGTGGTCTACGCCTCGGGCATCAACGGCTGGTCCTCGCTGGAAGAAGGCGAGCCGGGGGCCCAGTGGGGCCCCGACATGTCGGCCCTGTTCAACACCATCCTCAAGCACGTGCCCACCCATCAGGGCAATCCGGATGCCTCGCTGCAGTTGCAGATCTCGGCGCTGGATTACTCCACCTTCGTCGGCCGCATCGGCGTGGGTCGCATCAGCCAGGGCACCCTGAAGCCCTCGATGGACGTGCTGGTGATGGAAGGCCCGGATGGCAAGAGCTTCAAGGGCCGCGTCAACCAGGTGCTGACCTTCCAGGGCCTGGACCGTGTCCAGGTGACTGAAGCCGGCCCGGGCGACATCGTGCTGATCAATGGCATCGAGGAGATCGGCATCGGCGTCACGCTGACCAGCCCCAGCGATCCGGCCCCGCTGCCGATGCTGAAGGTGGATGAGCCGACGCTGACGATGAACTTCTGCGTCAACACCTCGCCGCTGGCCGGCCGTGAAGGCAAGTACGTCACCAGCCGCCAGATCTGGGACCGCCTGCAGAAGGAACTGCAGAGCAACGTGGCGCTGCGCGTCTCTGAAACCAGCGAGGACGGTGTCTTCGAGGTGATGGGCCGTGGCGAACTGCACCTGACCATCCTGCTGGAGAACATGCGCCGCGAGGGCTACGAACTGGCCGTGGGCAAGCCGCGCGTGGTGTTCCGTGACATCGACGGCGTCAAGTGCGAGCCGATCGAGATGGTCACCGCCGACGTGGAAGAGCAGCACCAGGGCGGCGTGATGCAGGCCTTGGGCGAGCGCAAGGGCGAACTGGTCAACATGGAGCCGGACGGCCGTGGCCGCGTGCGCCTGGAGTACCGTATCCCGGCGCGGGGCCTGATCGGTTTCTCCAACGAGTTCCTGAACCTGACCCGCGGCTCGGGCCTGATCTCCAACATCTTCGACGGCTACGAGCCGCACAAGGGCGACATCGCCGGCCGCAAGAACGGCGTGCTGATCTCGATGGATGCCGGCGAGATCTTCACCTACGCCCTGGGCAAGCTGGACGATCGCGGCCGCATGTTCGTCAAGCCGAACGACCCGGTCTATGAAGGCATGATCGTCGGCATCCACAGCCGCGACAACGATCTGATCGTCAACGCCACCCGCACCAAGCAGCTGACCAACTTCCGCGTCAGCGGCAAGGAAGACGCGATCAAGGTCACGCCGCCGATCGAGTTGACGCTGGAGTACGGTGTCGAGTTCATCGAGGACGATGAGCTGGTCGAAATCACGCCCAAGTCGATCCGCCTGCGCAAGCGCCACCTGAGCGAGCACGACCGCAAGCGCGCCGCCCGCGCATGACCCCCGTGGCCCCCATGATGAGCCACCGCCGTGCGGTGGCCACCATGGTGCTGGCCACGCTGCTCTGGAGCATCGCCGGGGTCGTTACCCGGCACCTGGACTCGGCCGCCTCCTTCGAGGTGACCTTCTGGCGCAGCGCGGCCAATGCGCTGGCCATGGTCGTGCTGCTGGCCTGGCAGATGGGCCCGCGCGCGCTCTGGCGCAGCCTGCACCAGGGTGGGGCGGTGCTGTGGTGGTCTGGCCTGGGCTGGGGCGTCATGTACACCGCCTTCATGGTGGCGCTCACGCTGACCACCGTGGCCAATGTGCTGATCACCGAGGCGCTGTCGCCTTTGCTGACGGCGCTGATCGCCCGCTTCGTGCTCAGGCAGCAGCTGCCGCTGCGCACCTGGGTGGCCATTGCCATGGCCAGCGGCGGCATCGCGTGGATGCACGCCTCCCATGTGGCCGGCGGTGACCTGCGCCACCTGCTGGGCACGGGGCTGGCCCTGCTGGTGCCGCTGTGCAGCGCCCTGGTGTGGGTGCTGATGCAGGTGAATGCGCGCCGTGCGACCGAGCGTCAGCAGGACCTGTCGGCTGCGGTGCTGATCGGCGCCGTGCTGTCGGCCGCCGTCTCGCTGCCGCTGGCCTGGCCGCTGCAGGCGTCGGCCCATGACATGCAGTTGCTCAGCCTGCTGGGCGTGGTCCAACTGGCCATTCCCTGCGTGATGGCGGTGGCTGCGGGCCGGGTGCTCAAGGCCCCGGAGGCCTCATTGCTGGGGCAGCTGGAGATCGTCTTCGGCGTGGCCTGGACCTGGCTGGGGACGGCCGAGGCGCCCACCCCAGCCGTGCTGGGGGGCGGCCTGCTGGTGCTGGGCGCACTGACGGCCAACGAGGGACTGGCCCTGTGGCGCAGCCGGGCCACCGCCGCGCGGGGCTGAGGCGCCCTCCGTTTTCGGCGACGGCACAATGGGGCGATGAGCCGGCCCATCGACCGGCCGGAGACACGCTCGCATGCAATCGGACGACTTTTCGCCTGCACTCTGTTCGGGCGGCCAGGTGCTGGCCCGTCGCCAGGGACCGCTGGGCCTGATCACGCTCAATCGCGCCGCGGCGCTCAACGCGCTCTCGCTGGCCATGGTGCGCGACCTGACCACGGCGCTGCTGCAGTGGCGCGAGGACCCGGCGGTCAAGGCCGTGCTGGTGCAGGGCGCTGGCCGCGAGGGCAAGCCGCCGGCCTTCTGCGCCGGTGGCGACATCCGCTTCTTCCACCAGGCGGCCTTGGCCGGCGACCCGCGGCTGGAGGACTTCTTCACCGAGGAATACGCCCTCAACCACCTGATTCACCACTACCCCAAGCCCTGCATTGCGCTGATGGATGGGGTTTGCATGGGCGGGGGCATGGGCATCAGCCAGGGCGCTTCGCTGCGGGTGGTGACCGAGTTCAGCAAGCTCGCCATGCCCGAAACCCACATCGGCCTGTTCCCGGATGTGGGCGGCGGCTGGTTTCTGGCCCGCTGCCCGGGCCATGTGGGCGAATACCTGGCCCTGAGCGGCGAGGTGCTGGGCGCGGCCGACGCCATCGCCTTCGGCCTGGCCGACGTGCAGCTGCCTTCGGCCGGGCTGCCCGCGCTGGTGGAAGCGCTGGGTGACGGCTCGTCCGCCAACGGCCCCCAACTGGAAGCGGCGGTGCGTGCCCGGGCCGTGGCGGCCGGTGAAGGTCGGCTGGCCGCGTTGCAAGGGCAGATCGACTTGCATTTCAGCCACGCCACGCTGGGCGAGATCATCGCCTCGCTGGCGGCAGACGACAGCGACTGGGCGCGGCATACGCTGGGCGTGCTGCGCAAGCGCTCGCCGCTGATGATGGCCGTCGCGCTGGAGCAGGTGCGCCGCGCCCGTCACATGAGCCTGGGCGAGGACCTGCGCATGGAGCGTGACCTGGTGCGTCACTGCTTCCACCTGCGTCCGGGCACCGCCAGCGAGACGGTGGAGGGCATCCGCGCGTTGGTGGTCGACAAGGACCACCAGCCGCGCTGGAACCCGGCCCGGGTGGAGGACGTGACGCCAGACCAGGTGGCCGCCTTCTTCGCCAGCCCCTGGCCCGCGGTGGTCCACCCGCTGCGCGCGCTGGACTGAGCCAGCGCGCGACAGCGGCGCAGGGCGCGTTCAGCCCTTGAGCTTCAGGCCACCCATCATCGGGTCGCTGACGCTGGGCTTGCCTGTTTCCACGTGGCCCGCCAGGCGGGTCTGGAAGCTGCTGTCGCCCGCGGCGGTCACGACGATGTCGTACCAGCCGAAGGTGCGGTGCAGCGACCAGCTCACCGACTGCATGGCGCCCGCGGCCAGGCTCAGCGTCTGGCTCTGGCCGCTGTAGCGGTCCACCAGCGTCAGCGCCACGGCGGCCTTGCCGGCATTGCTGAGGGTCACGGTCACGCCTTCGTCACCCGGCACCGGGGTGTAGACCACGCTGGTCTCGACCCGCACCGCGCTTTTGGCCACACCGCCCTGGTAGCGGCGCAGGAAGCCGTTGGGGCCGGAGACCGACAGGTCGTAGCTGCTCGCGCCAGCCGAGAGCAGGTCCCACTGGCCCTTGAGCGTGTGGCCGGGCTCCACCGTGTAGCAGCGCGGCGCGTCGGTCGTGGTGCGGCTGCGTACCTGGAAGGCCGCGGTGGCATTGCCTTCGTTGATGAAGTCCAGCACATAGAGGCCCTTGTCGGCCTTCAGGTGGCCGTTGGCCTGCAGCGCATAGGGCAGGGCGCGGGCGCGGCGCACGCCGGTTTCCTGCACCGGCAGCTGCGGGTTGGTGGGGGCCACCACCACGTAGTCGGCATGGCGCTCCAGATCGACCGGGAAATAGGCCGAGGTGCTGGGCAGGGTCGGCACCTTGGCGTTGGGCGTGGCGAAGTTGAAGGCCGAGGTCAGGTCGCCCGTCACGGCGCGACGCCATGGGGTGATGTTGCTCTCGGTCACCCCGAAGCGGGCTTCCAGGAAGCGGATCACCGAGGTGTGGTCGAAGACCTGCGAGTCGACCCAGCCGCCCTTGCTCCAGGGCGAGACGACCAGCATCGGCACCCGCATGCCCAGACCGTAGGGGCCGGCCGGGTGGCTGCTGTCGCCAGCGAAGAGCTCGTTGGTGGTCTTGACGGTGGAAGCCCCCAGGCTGCTGTTGGCCGGTGGGGTGGGGGGCGAAATGTGGTCGAAGAAGCCGCCTTCCTCGTCGTAGTTGATGAACAGCACCGTCTTGCTCCAGACCGCCGGGTTGGCGGTCAGGGCATCCAGGAACTGCGAGACGAACCAGGCGCCGTAGTCGGTCGGATGGTTGGGGTGCTCGCTGTAGGCCTCGGGGGCGACGATCCAGGAGACCTGCGGCAGCTTGTTGTTGGCCACGTCCTGGCGGAACTGGGTCACCAGGCCGTTGGGGTCGCGGTTGCTGTTGACGATGGCAGTGCCGGTCTTGGCCTTGTCGGCCAGCGGTGTGCCGGCCACGGCGTTCTGGTACTGGTGGAAGTACAGCAGCGAGTTGTCGCCGTAGTTGCCGATGTAGGGGTCGCTGGTCCAGCCCCAGTAGCCATCGGCGGTCAGGCCGGTGCCGGTGTCCTGGTAGATCTTCCAGCTGATGCCGGCGGCCTCCAGGCGCTCAGGGTAGGTCTTCCAGTCGTAGCCGGCCTCGGCATTGGTGATGACCGGGCCCCCGCCCTTGCCGTCGTTGCCCACCCAGCCCGTCCACAGGTGGTAGCGGTTGGGGTCGGTCGGGCCCATCAGCGAGCAGTGGTAGTCATCGCAGACGGTGAAGGCGTCGGCCAGCGCGTAGTGGAAGGGGATGTCCGCGCGCTGGTGGTAGGTCATGGCCGACAGGCCCTTGTTGGGCACCCACTGGTCATGGCGGCCCAGGTTCCAGGCGGCGTGGGTGTCGTTCCAGCCGTGCGGCGGGTCGGGCAGGAAGGTCATGCCCAGGTTGTCCACCGGCGGGCGGAAGGGCAGCACCAGCTGGTCACCGTTCATCTGGTACCAGACCGGCTGACCCGAGGGCAGGGTGATGGCCCGCGGATCGGCAAAGCCGCGCACGCCACGCAGGGTGCCGAACAGGTGATCGAAGGAGCGGTTCTCCTGCATCAGGATCACGACGTGCTCGACGTCGGCAATGGTGCCGGTGCGCTGGTGGGCGGGAATCTCCAGGGCGCGGGCGATGCTGGGGTGCATGCCGGCGGCGGCGCTGCTCGCGCCCATCCATTGCAGAAACTGGCGGCGGCGGGGATCGGTCATGGGAAGGCCTTTTCGGGGTTTGGGGGGGACGGCCGCCACGCTAGGCCGGGCGTTTGACACGCCCGTGTCGGTCCCCCCGCCCAAAGGACCCAAGGTGCGACAAGCTGTGACACCGGATAATCCGGGGGTGACCTCAAGCCCTGAATCCGCCTCCGTCCCGTCTGTCCACCCGTCTCCGTGGCGGCTGAGCGTGGCGCCCATGCTCGACTGGACCGATCGCCATTGCAGGCATTTCCACCGTCAGCTCACCCGCCAGACCCGGCTCTACACCGAGATGGTCACCACCGGCGCATTGCGGTTTGGTGACCAGGCGCGCCATTTGGACTACGGCGCCGAGGAGCATCCCCTGGCCCTGCAATTAGGGGGGAGCGAGCCCGAGGAACTGGCGCACGCCACGCGCCTGGCCCGGCAGTGGGGCTACGACGAGGTCAACCTCAATTGCGGCTGCCCCAGCGAACGGGTTCAGCGCGGGGCCTTTGGTGCCTGCCTGATGGCCGAGGCCCTGCTGGTGGCCGACTGCGTGCGCGCGATGCGCGAGGCGGCCGAGCCATCGCAGGCCGGGCAAGCAGCGCTGCCGGTCACGGTCAAGCACCGCATCGGCATCGACAAGGAAGAGAGCTATGCCTTCGTGCGCGACTTCGTCGGCACGGTGGCCGAGGCCGGCTGCGAGGTCTTCATCGTCCACGCCCGCAACGCCTGGCTCAAGGGCCTGAGCCCCAAGGAGAACCGCGAGGTGCCGCCACTGCGCTACGAGCTGGTCTACCAGCTCAAGCGCGAGTTTCCGCAGCTGACCATCGTGCTCAACGGCGGGGTGAAGACGAACGAGGAGATTGCCGCGCACCTGGCCCATGTCGATGGCGTGATGGTGGGCCGCGAGGCCTATCACAACCCCTGGCTGATGGCCGACTGGGACACGCGCTTCTGGGGCGAGGCGGCCGACCCCGCCAGCGACCGCGATGCGGTGGAGCAGGCCATGGTGCGCTACATGGCCGAGCGCCACGCCGCGGCCGCCACGCCCTGGGCCCACATCGCCCGCCACATGCTGGGCCTGCACAACGGCCTGTCCGGGGCGCGCCGCTGGCGCCAGGCGTGGTCGGACCACCGGCTCAAGGGCGAGCCGCCCGAGTCGGTGTACCGCCACGCCCACCGCGGGGCACCGGCCGCCGCCTGATCCCGCTCAGCCCGCGGCGCGTGGGGCCGGGGTGTTGCGCTGTGGCCAGGTGGCCAGCAGCAGGCCGGCCAGGGCCAGGCCCAGCGCCAGCAGCTGGGCCGGCGCCAGCGATTCCCCCAGGAACAGCACACCCACGGCGGTGGCCGACAGCGGCAGCAGCACGCTGAACACGCCGGCCTGTTGGGCCGGGACATGGCGCAGGCCCTTCATCCAGAGCCAGACGGTGACCACGCTGGCGGCCAGGGCGTAGAAGCCCAGCAGGCCCCAGTGGGCCAGGTGCACCGCACCGAAGTCAAAGCGCAGTGCCTGCCACAGGCCCAGCGGCGTCACCAGGGCCAGGCCCCACAGGTTGATCAGCGCGCTGATGCGACGGGGCGAGACCTGGGCGGTCAGCTTCTTGCCGATGACCATGTAGCAGGCCTCGCAGAACACCGCGCCCAGCAGCAACGCATAGCCCCACCAGGGCGCGGGGGCTGCCGCGCTGCTGCCGTGCCGGCTCAGCGCCAGCAGCGCGATGCCCGCCACCGCACAGGCCACGCCGGCCATCACCCGGGGGTGCAGGGCCTCCTTCAGCCAGGCCCGCGACAGCAGGGCCACGGCGGCCGGAATACCCGCCATCACCACCCCGGCGGCCACCGCCGAAGTGGCGGCCACGCCGAAGAGCATGCAGATCGAGAACAGGAAGTTGCCGAGGAAGCTCTCCAGGAAGAGCAGGCGGCGGTCGGCCGGGCTCAGGGGGGGCTCACAGGGCGAGCGCTTCACCCAGCGGACCATGGCCAGTGCTGCCAGGCCAAAGCGCAGCCAGGCCAGCAGGAAGATCGGGAACACGGCCACCAGGAGTTTGGAGAGGCCGACATAGCTGCCAACCAGCGCCATGCTGGCGGCCAGGCTGGCATAGGCCAGCACGCGGGACGAGGGGGACAAGGGCATGAGGGCGCACAGGGTAGCCGATCCGGCATCGGTGCGCTGGGCGGCGGTCGGCCCGGAGTTACGATGCGATACGGTGCCCGGCATGGGTGGCAACAGGGGGAGGGGATGCGCATCCTGCTGGTCGAGGACGACGAACTGCTGCAGCGGGCATTGGCGACGGCCTTGGCCGAGGCCGGCATGGAGTTGGACGTGCTCAGCGCTGCCGAGCCGGCGCTGGACGCCCTGTCCCACGGCATGCACGATCTGGCCATCGTGGACATCGGCCTGCCCGGCATGGACGGCCTGGAGCTGCTGCGGCGCCTGCGGCGCAGCGGCGACAAGGTGCCGGTGTTGATGCTGACCGCGCGAGACGGCCTGGACGACCGCGTGCAGGGCCTCAACGAAGGGGCCGACGACTACCTGATCAAGCCCTTCCTGCTGCCGGAGCTGCTGGCCCGGGTGCAGGCCCTGATTCGCCGCAGCCAGTCGGCAGCCAGTTCGCGGGTGGAGGTTGGCCCGCTGGCGATGGACATCGCCAGCCACGAGGCCGAACTGGCCGGCCAGCCCCTGGCCCTGACCGGCCGCGAGTGGGACCTGCTGCTGGCCCTGGTGCTGGCCACGCCCAAGGTGCTGGCCAAGCGCAAGCTGGCCGACAGCCTGAGCCGCTGGGACAAGGAGATCACCGACAACGCCATCGAGATCTATGTCTCCCGGGTGCGCAACAAGCTGGCCGACAGCGGCGTGACGATCCGCACCGTGCGCGGCATCGGCTACCGGCTGGACCTGGAGCCGGCATGACGCTGGCCGATCCGCCCTCGCTGCGCGGCCGGCTGCTGCGGCTGCTGTGGTGGCCACTGCTGGCCGTGCTGATGCTCAGCGCCGTGTACGACTACAGCCAGTGGGCTGACCGGGCGCGTGCCAACCAGGATCTGGCGCTCTCGCGCATCGCCATCGCGCTGGCCACCCGCCTGGATGTGGATGCCGACGATGCCCGCGATGACGACGTCGGCCCCCACCTGGCTCGCACGGTGCAGGTGATGCAGCAGGCCGATGGCCGGGACCGGCTCTTCTTTGCTGTGCTCGACGCGAAGGGGACCGTGCTGGGCGGCGACGCGCACCTGATGTCGCTGATCGAGCCCCCCCCGGGCGACTGGGCGGTGTTTGCCGACACCCACTGGCAAGGCAGCGACGTGCGGGTGGTGGCCCTGCCGCACCGCTCGCCGGTGGGGCCGGTGACCGTGGTGGTGGCTGAGACGACCGAGCGCCGCGTGGCGCAGACCCACCATGTGTTGATGGACACCATCGTGCCCAACCTGGTGCTGGTGCTGCTGGCCCTGAGCCTGGTCTGGCTGGGGGTGAACTTCGCCCTTGCTCCCCTGGACCGCCTGAGCGACCAGGTGGAGCACCGTTCGCAGCAGGACCTGGGCCAGATCCCGGAATCTCCGCTGCCCAGTGAGCTCAAGCCGCTGGTGGCCGCGCTCAACCGGCTGATGGCCCATCTGCGGGCCTCGGCCCAGGCCCAGCAGGCCTTTCTTTCCAATGCGGCGCACCAGTTGCGCACGCCGCTGGCCGGCGTCATCAACCAGATTGAGCTGGTCAGCCGCGAGGTGGCTGGCGAGCCGCGCGAGCGACTGGCCGGGGTGCAGGAGGCGCTCCAGCGCATGACCCGCTCCACCCACCAGATGCTGGCGCTGGCCCGCTCCGGGCCGCAGGCGGCCGCGGCCGAGGAGGCGGCGCCGGTCGACCTGGCCGATCTGCTGGAGGACGCCGCCTCCCAGTGGCTGGACACGGCCCTGGCGGCCGGGGTGGATCTGGGCTTCGAGCCTGAGCCCGCGGTGGTGCGGGGCTCGGCCTGGATGCTGCACGAGCTGCTGGGCAACCTGATCCACAACGCGCTGCGCCACAGCCCGCCGGGCAGCCGCGTCACGGTGCGCAGCGGCACCGATGCGCAGGCCGGTTCATGGCTGGAGGTGGAGGACGAGGGGCCGGGCATTCCGCCCGCCCTGCGGGACAAGGTGTTCGACCGCTTCTTCCAGGCGCCCGGTGCGGCCCCCGGTGGCAGCGGGCTGGGGCTGGCCATCGTCCGCGAGGTGGCCGAGCGGCACCAGGCCCAGGTGCTTCTGCGGGACGGGGCCGATGGCCGAGGGCTTCGCGTGCGGGTGGTGTTTCCGTCCTCCCCGTGACATTCCCTTTCAGTCACTGTCAGGCTTTTGAAGGTTGCTTCCCTCTAGCCTGTCGGCCATGTTCGATGCACCTGAGACGACCATGGCTTCTTCGGAACTCCCTACCACGCCCGACTCGACGGCCTGGCACCCTCGCCCCATCGTGGTGGCCCACTGGCTGACCTTCGGCCTGCTGGTGGCGGCCTTTGCCTTCGTGCTCGGGCGCGAGTTCGTGGACGGCAAGGCGCTGGAGACGCTGCTGCTGATGTTGCACCGCTGGGCGGGGCTGTCCATCGCCCTGCTGGCGCTGACCCGCTTGCTGCTGCGCACCCGGCTGCAGCTGGCCGAAGGCACCTCCGATGACCCCGCCTGGCAGCGTTGGATCGCCGCCGGCATCCACGCACTGCTCTACCTCTTCATGCTGGGCCTGCCGCTGCTGGGCTGGGTGCTCAGCAGCGCCCAGGGCCAGACTGTGAACCTGCCCTGGGGCGGCCATCTGCCGGCCCTGATGGATCCGGACCCCGACCTGGCGGACACGCTGGAGGACTGGCACGGCACGCTGGCCTGGACCCTGGCCGGCCTGATCGGCATGCACGCGGCGGCGGCGCTGTACCACCACTGGGTGCGCCGGGACGGCGTGCTCGCGGCCATGTGGCCGCCGGCCCGCGCCTCGCGTTGAGCGACGCGCCGCCTCGCAACCTTCCCCTTTTCCCCTTCCTTGACCCCACCCTCGTTCCGAGAGGAGACGAACGCATGACCATGTCCCGACATCCCCGATGGCGCTTCTGGCTGGCGCAGGCCGCCGGCCTGCTGGTCACCCTGACCGCCGCCAGCCCCAGCCATGCCGTGCCCAGCTACGCCCGCCAGACCGGGCAGGACTGCGTGGCCTGCCACGTGGGTGGCTTTGGCCCGCAGCTGACGCCCTACGGCGTCAAGTTCAAGCTGGGCGGCTATGCCGACACCGATGGCCAGGGCGGCAAACTGCCGCTGTCGGGCATGCTGGTGGCGTCGATGACCCGCACCGCCAAGGACCAGGCCGAGCCGCCGGTCGATGGCGCCAAGCTCAACAACAACAAGACCCTGGACGAGGCCTCGCTGTTCATTGCCGGTCGGCTGGCCGACCAACTGGGCACCTTCACCCAGATCACCTACGACGGCGTGGGCAAGACCAGCTCGCTGGACCAGATGGATGTGCGCTTTGCCCACAGCACCAGCCTGGACGGCAAGGACCTGACCCTGGGTGTTTCGCTGAACAACAACCCCGGCGTGCAGGACCCGTTCAACACCATGCCGGTCTGGGGCTACCCGTACGTGGCCTCGGCCCTGGGCTTCAGCGGCCCGGAAACCGGCACGCTGATCAACGGCGGGCTGGAGCAGCATGTGCTGGGCCTGACGGGCTACGGCTTCTATGACAACCAGTGGTATGCCGAGCTGGGCGCCTACCGCGACCTCTCGCGCACGATGCAGGAGCGCATGAGCCTGGGCACCGCGGACGACCCGGGCCGCGTTTCCAACGCAGGCTACTGGCGTCTGGCCTGGTTCCAGGACCACCACAGCCGTGCCTATTCGCTGGGCCTGTTCGGCTTCAATGCCGGCATCCAGCCTGACCGCCAGCCCGGCGGCCCGCGCAACCAGTACCACGACGTCGGCATCGACGGCCAGTACCAGTTCCTGGGCACCCGCGAGCACATGTTCACCCTGCAGGGCAGCTACATCTGGGAGCGCCAGAACCGCGATGCCATGGTGGCCGCCGGGGAGGCGGACCATGCCCACGGCTTCCTGCGCGAGACCCGCGTGAATGCCTCGTACAACTACCAGCAGACCTACGGGCTGAGCCTGGGCCGCTTCGCCACCACCGGCGATCGCGACAGCCTGCTCTACGGCAGCAACGGCGCCATGGTGCCCAACACCCGCGGCACCGTGTTCCAGGCCGACTGGACGCCCTGGGGCAAGGAAGACTCCTGGCTGGCACCGTGGGCCAACCTGCGCCTGGGCCTGCAGTACACCGCCTACAACCAGTACAACGGCGCCTTCCGCAACGTCGATGGCAATGGCCGCAAGGCGTCCGACAACAACACGCTGTTCCTCTTTGCCTGGACCAGCTTCTGACGCGCGGAGCAAGCACACCATGTTGACACTGAAATCCATGCTGAGCGCCGGCGCCTTCGGGCTGCTGGCCCTGGGGGGCACCCTGCACACGGACGCGGCCCGGGCCGCGGGCGACGCCAAGGTGGGCGCCCGCGTCTATGCCGAGAATTGCGCCGAGTGCCACAGCACCAAGGAAGGCAAGAACAAGAAGGGGCCTTCGCTGTTCCAGGGCTTCGGCCGCAAGGCCGGCGCGGTGGGCGACTTTGCCTACTCCGATGCGCTCAAGGCCAGCGGCAAGAGCTGGACCGAGGCTGAGCTCGACGCCTACCTCACGCTGCCCAAGAAGGCCATTCCGGGCGGCAAGATGAAGTTCGACGGCCTGCCCGAGGCCAAGGACCGGGCCGACGTCATCGCCTACCTGGCCACGCTGAAGTGAGCCGGCGCGGGGGCCGGCCGGTCAGCGGATCGGTCGACCCTCGCGGTCCAGCACCGTCATCGCCACGTCGGAGATGGCCTGGCGCCGCTGCGCATCCCAGCGCAGCACCAGGCCGCCGGCATCCCAGCCGGCCAGACTCTCCATGGCCTGCATGAAGGCCGCCCGGCTGCCCCCGCGCGGCATGCGCCGCAGGCCCTCGACCACGGCATTGCCCGCCACCCAGCCTTCGAGCGACACGTATTCGGGTGCCGGCCCGCCGCTGACCTGCAGCAGGCGCTGGTAGGTGGCCACCACGGGGCGCGAGCTGTCGAAGGGCGAGGGCATGACCTGCGTGACCGACAGGCCCCCCGCCTTGGCGCCCAGCAAAGGCCCGATGGCCGCGGCGCTCGACAGGCTGGTGGCGAAGCATCCACCGGCAAAGCCGGCGTCGCGCAGCGCCAGCATCACCGCCGCGGTGGAGGCATAGGCTGCCAGGAAGACCACCGCCATCGGCTGGCCGGACATCAGCGTCCGTGCGGCCGCCTGGATGTCGCGCGATTTCCATTCGACCTGGTTGGTGGAGTTGCGCGCCACCCGGGCCAGGGCCACGGCCGGTGGCAGGTCGGCCGCGGCCAGGGCGTGCTGCAGCGCCTCCATGCCGGCCTGACCATCGGCGTCGTCCTGCTGCAGCACCGCCACCCGGCTGAAGCCGATGGTGCGCAGGCTGCGGGCGATCAGGGTGGTCTCGGCGCTCAGGCCCGGGCGCAGGTGCCACAGCCAGCGCGAGGGGTTGCGCCGCAGGCTCTCGGCGCCGGTGAGCGGCGCCAGCAGGGGGACGCCGGCCTTTTCGGCCAGCGGCAGGCAGCGGTTGACGGATTCGGTGCCCACATAGCCGACCAGGGCGAAGACCTTGTCGCCCAGCAGGTCCTGGGTATTGGCCAGGGCCACCTCGGGCTCGTAGCGGTCGTCGTAGCTGATCAGCTCCAGGCGCTGGCCGCGCACGCCACCGGCGGCGTTGGCGGCCTGTACGGCCAGTTGCAGGCCGCGCTGGTACTCGATGCCCAGGTGCTGGGCCGGGCCCGACAGGGGGACCGACTGCCCCAGGCGGATCGTCTCCCGGGCACTGGCGGGTTCGGACTGGGCCCGCGCGGTCTGCCAGGGCAGGGCCGCCCCCGCGGCCAGGGCTGCTTTGAGCCAGTCGCGGCGACGTTCAGAAGGTGGCGGCATAGCGCTCGAGCTCCCAAGTGCTGACGTGGCGAGCGTAGCCCAACCATTCGTCGCGCTTGAGTCGCAGGAACTCGCCATGCAGCACGGGGCCCAGGGCGGCGGCCACCACCTCGTCGGCCGCCAGGGCCTCCATGGACTCGGCCAGGGACTGCGGCAGCAGCGGGATGCCGCGCTGACGGATCTCGCCCAGGGACAGGGCGAACAGGTCTTCGGTGCAGGCGGGGCCCGGGTCCAGGCCGCGGTCGATGCCGTCCAGGCCGGCCGCGATCAGCACCGCGCTGGCCAGGTAGGGGTTGGCGCTGGCATCGGGCACTCGCCACTCGAAACGTCCGGGCAGGGTGCGGACCATGGCGGTGCGGTTGTTCGGTCCATGGGCCACATAGGCTGGGGCCCAGGTCGTGCCCGAGAGCGATTCCCCCACCACCAGGCGCTTGTAGCTGTTCACCGTGGGGGCGGCCAGCGCGCACAGCGCCGGCGCATGGGCCAGCACGCCGGCGATGAACTGGCGGCCCAGCAGCGACAGGTCATGGCCCTGGGCGCGCTCGTCCGCGCTGGGGCTGAAGAGACCCTTGCCGTGGGCCGGGTCTTTCAGGTCCCACAGCGAGACGTGGAAGTGCAGGCCGCTGCCGGGCTGGTTGGCAAAGGGCTTGGGCATCATCGAGAAGACCCAGCCCTCGCGCTCGGCCAGCGCCTGCGCGGCCAGCTTGAAGCCCATCAGATGGTCGGCGCTGGCCAGGGCCTCGTCGTAAGCGAAGTTGACCTCGTACTGGCCGTGGGCGTCCTCGTGGTCGAGCTGCAGCACGGTGCGGCCCCAGCCGCCGAGCGTCTCCTGCAGTGCATGCAGGAAAGCGGCCTTGCGCGGCAGCGATTTCAGGTCGTAGCTGGGCTTGTCCAGCCGATCGCCGGCATCGGCCGGCACCCAGCGGCCCTCCTGCTTCTGCAGCAGGAAGAACTCGGGCTCGATGCCGGTCTTGAGTTGCCAGCCGCGTTCGGCCAGGCGGGCGGTGGCGCGCTTGAGCACCTGGCGCGGGCAGGCCTCGAAGGGCTGGCTCGCCACGAAGCCGTCGCAGACCACGCGGGCGTAGCCCGGCTGCCAGGGCAGGGGGTCGATGGGGTGGCCCAGGTCGGCCCGGGCGTAGTACTCGGCCCGCGGCCCGGTGCGGGGCAGGCTGGTGCCCCAGATGGAGGGGCCGGCAAAACCGGCGCCGGTCTCGATCAGCTCATCGAGCTGGGCCAGGGGCACGTACTTGCCCTTGGCCACACCGTGCATGTCGGTGAACTGGGCCAGCAGCGTGTGCACGCCCCGGGCTTGCAATGACTCACGCTGCGTGTCGTTCATGCGTGTCCCTTCAGTCCAGCCGCAGCCAGGTGGTCTTCAGCTCGGTGTACTTGTCGAAGGCGTGCAGGGACTTGTCGCGTCCGTTGCCGCTCTGCTTGTAGCCACCGAAGGGCACGGTCATGTCGTCCTCGTCGTACTGGTTGACGTGCACCGTGCCGGCCCGCAGGGCACGGGCCACGCGGTGCGCGCGGTTGACGTTGAGGCTCCAGACGCCGGCCTGCAGGCCGTAGCTGGAGGCGTTGGCGATGGCGATGGCCTCTTCCTCGGTCTTGAAGCGGATGACGCTGGTGACCGGGCCGAAGATCTCCTCGCGGGCGATCTTCATCTCGTTGTTGACGCCGGCGAACACGGTGGGCTCCACGTAGTAGCCGCCGCTCTCGGTGCGGGCCTGGCGGCCCCCGGCCACGCACTGCGCGCCTTCGCTGTGGCCGGCGTCGATGTAGCCCAGCACCGTCTTGAGCTGGGTCTCGTCCACCAGGGCGCCCAGCACGGTGTCGGGGTGCAGCGGGTCGGCCGGGGCGTACTTGGGTGCCTCGGCGGCCAGCAGCTCGACGAACTCGTCGGCGATGCTGTCCTGCACCAGCACGCGCGAGGGCGCGTTGCAGCTCTCGCCCTGGTTGAAGAACATGCTGCCGGCCAGGGTCTGGGCGGCACGGGCGATGTCGCCGTAGTCCTCGAAGACCAGGAAGGCCGACTTGCCGCCCAGCTCGTTGTAGACGCGCTTGAGGTTGGACTGACCGGCGTAGTCCAGCATGCGGCGGCCCACGCGGGTGGAGCCGGTGAAGCCGATGGCGTCCACGTCCATGTGCAGGGCGAGGGCCTCGCCGGCCTCGTGGCCATAGCCGGGCACCACGTTGAAGACGCCCGGGGGCAGGCCGGCTTCGACGGCCAGCTCGGCCAGGCGGCAGGCGGTCAGCGGGCTCTTCTCGCTGGGCTTGAGGACCACGGAGTTGCCGGCCGCCAGGGCCGGGCCCAGCTTCCAGGCGGCCATGATCATCGGGTAGTTCCAGGGCACGATGGCGCCGATCACGCCCATGGGCTCGCGGGTGATCATGGCCAGGGCGTGGTCACCGGTGGGAGCGATCTCGTCGTAGATCTTGTCCACGGCCTCGCCATACCAGGCGATGCAGCGGGCGGTGGCGGTCACATCCACACCCATCGAGTACTGGATGGGCTTGCCCATGTCCAACGTCTCGAGCAGGGCCAGTTCTTCCTTGGCGGCCAGGATCTTCTCGGCAAAGCGCTGCAGCACCTTCTTGCGGGCGGCCGGGGCCTGACCGGCCCAGCGGCGGTCTTCGAAGGCGGCGCGGGCGCTGCGCACGGCGGCGTCGATGTCGGCGCGCTGGCCACGGACCACGTCGGTCAGGAAGCGGCCGTCCACCGGCGAATGCTTGGCAAAGGTCTGGCCGTCAACGGCCGCCACGCGTTGGCCATCGATCACGGCACGGCCATCGGCCTTGAGGGCCTGGGCGCGTTCAGTCCAGTTCACGTGGTGGGGCATGGTGTGTCTCCAGGGGCAAAAAAAGGGCCGTCGCGGCAGCGCGAACGGCCCCGGTCGGTGTGGGGCGGCGCCGCAGCGCCGCCCGGGATCAGAACGCGACGACCACCGAGGTCGCGAGCATCTGGTTGAGCTTCTTGTAGTCGCCGTTCTTCACGTCGTAGAACACGGCCTTGTCGGCACCGTCCAGGCGGTACTCGAGCTTGACGGTGGTGTTCTCGTTGAAGGCGTACTTGCCACCGAAGGTGATGGCATAGCGGTTGGCGCCTTCATCGGGGTTGCCACCGTTCATGTCGGGGCCGATGCCGTTGCGGTCGTCCGCCTGGCTGTAACCGAACAGGCCGCCGCCGTTCTTGCGGTTGTAGATGTAGTCGGCGCGCACCAGGCCCTGCAGTCGCGGGGTAAACATGTAGCCCACCAGGCCCGAGATGCCGTACCACTGGGCGTCACGGCGGTTGCCGTTGGCGTCCGGCGTGATGGCGGCCGACTTCTGCTGGCCATAGCTCAGCTGGCCCTGCACCGTCAGGTCGCCACGCGTGAAGTAGCCGTCGACCTCGGTCAGGATGGCCAGCGTGCGCTTCTCGACATTGCCGTCGGCATCCCACACCGGGGCGGTGCCGATCATGCTGGCGAAGCCGGCGCCGCTGAATTCGTCCTTGCCGTAGTCGGTGCGGAAAGCCCAGGCGGGGGACTTCTGCCCGGCGTCATGCACGGCCGAGTTCAGGTTGGCCAGCGCCGTGCGGATCCACCACGGGCCGCTCTTCAGGTCCAGGCCGGCACCGGTGTAGCCCACTGGCAGCGTGAAGTCGTACAGCAGGTTGTGGCTGGTGAACGGATTGAGTGTGGGCTGCTGGTACTCGTAGCCCGACCAGTCGGGGATCTGGCCGGCGATGAAGCGGGTCTGATCGTCGGTCAGGGGCACGGAGACCGAAGCCTCCTGGATGATGCTGCTGCCGTCGATCGCGGCGCCCACACCGCGGTTCGGCGCCAGCGTCAGGTGCCACAGCGTGCCGCTGTCGGTTTCCTTGAGCAGGTCGAGCGAGGCCGCCCCCATGAAGGAGGTGTCGTAGTAGTAGCCGTCCGACTGCTGGTTCAGGAACTGGAAGCCGGCGCGGTTCTGGCGCTGGTTGTAGATGAAGGTCGGTTCGATGTAGCCCGTGACCTTCAGGCCCTTGAGCCCTTGCGCCAGCAGGCTGTCTTCGGTGGCCTCGGTCTTGGCGGCGATGCGGTTGAACTCGGCCGACTGTTCGGGGGTCATGCCCCACTGGGCCTGGCCGGCCGGTGCCGCCGGCGTTTGCTGGAGCTTGGATTCCAGCTCGTTGACGCGCTGCTTCAGGGCCTGGAGCTCCTTGAGCAGATCCGCATTCGACTGGGCAGCCGCCGGGAACGCCGCCATCATGGCAACGACCAGCAGGGTGGGGCTCAGAGACTTCATCACGGGGTTTCCTTCTCTTGCTTGCTGTGTGAGGGGGCGTTCGGACAAAGGGGGCTCACTCGCGGGCGGCAGCAGCGATTTCCTGCTGGCGACGGCGTTCGTTGCGGGCGATCACATAGCTGGTGATGATCACGCCGATGGAGACGGCCAGCACGATGAGTGTGGCCATGGCGTTGACGCTGGGGTTCAGGCCCAGGCGGGCCCGGGAGAAGATCACCAGCGGCATGGTGGTGGAGCCCGGGCCGGACAGGAAGGCCGACACCACCACGTCGTCCAGCGACAGCGTGAAGGTCAGCAGCCAGGCGGACATCATGGCCTGCGAGATCATCGGCAGCGTGATCAGGAAGAACACGCTGCGGGGCTTGGCGCCCAGGTCCATGGCCGCCTCTTCCAGGCTGGGGTTGAGCTCCTGCAGGCGGGCCTGCACCACCACGGTGGCGTAGGACATGCCCAGCAGCAGGTGGCCCAGCCAGATGGTCAGGGCGCCGCGGTCCGGGTAGCCGGTCACGCGCTGGATTTCCACCAGCATCAGCAGCAGGGACAGGCCGATGACCACCTCGGGCATCACCAGGGGGGCGTTGACCATGCCGGAGAACATGGTGCGGCCCCAGAAGCGCTTGTACTTGACCAGCGCGAAGGCGGCAAAGGTGCCCAGCACCACCGAACCGGTGGCCGAGAAGAAGGCGATCTTCATCGACAGCCAGAGGCCGCCGAGCATCTCGTCGTCACGCACCAGCGCGGCGTACCACTTCAGCGTGAACCCGCGCCAGACATTGGCCAGCGGCGAGTCGTTGAAGGAGTAGATCACCAACGCCACGATGGGCAGGTACAGGAAGACGAAGCCGCCCAGCAGCCAGGCCTTGCTGAAGCTGCGGTTGAAGGCAGGGGACAAGCGCAACATCAGCGGGCCTCCTGGGCTTCGGCCTGGTATTTGTTGAAGATGGCCAGCGGCACGATGATCAGCAGGATCATCACCACGGCGACGGTGGCAGCCATCGGCCAGTCGTTGTTCGAGAAGAACTCGTCCCAGACCACACGGCCGATCATCAGCGTCTCCGGTCCGCCCAGCAGTTCGGGGATCACGTACTCGCCGACGCAGGGGATGAACACCAGCATGGAGCCGGCGATGATCCCTGCCTTAGACAGCGGCACGGTGATCTTCCAGAACGTCACCCAGGGGGTCGAGCCCAGGTCGGCGGCGGCCTCGAGCAGACGGATGTCCATCTTGGCCAGGTTGGAGTACAGCGGCAGGATCATGAAGGGCAGGTAGGTGTAGGTCATGCCCAGCACCAGCGAGAAATGGGTGTTCATGAACTTGCCCGGGGCAGAGATGAGCCCCATGGCCAGCAGCACCTGGTCCAGACCGGTGGCGATCAGCAGATCGGCCACCCAGCCGTGGTCACTCAGCAGGCCCTTCCAGGCGTAGACGCGCAGCAGGAAGGAGGTCCAGAAGGGCAGCATCACCAGCATCAGCAGGGCCGGCTGAGTGGTGGACTTGGCCCGCGCCATGAAATAGGCGAAGGGGTAGCCGATGAACAGGCACAGCACCGTGGTGGCCGCGGCGTACTTCAGGCTGGCGACATAGGTCATCCAGTAGAGGTCGTCGCTGGCCAGGAAGCTGTAGTTGCCCAGCTTGACCACCAGGGTGATCACGCCATCGGCGTAGGACAGGATGTTCTTGACGACCACCGTGTCCATTTCCGAGATGCTGATCTTGGCCAGGATCAGGAAGGGAAACAGGAAGAAGATCAGCAGCCAGGCGTAGGGCAGGCCGATGACCCCCAGGCGGCCGCGCAGCCAACTGGGCCGGGTGGTGAGGAGACGGATCAGGCGTTCCATGACGGTTGCGTCCTCACTGGGTGAGCACCACATGGGCCGAGCGCGACCAGTGCGCCCAGACCTTGTCGCCCCAGGTCAGCTCGTCCTCGCGCTGACGCACGGTGTTGGCCATGCTCACCTTCAGGGTGGCGCCGCTGGCCAGCTTCAGGCGGTACACGGTGAAGCTGCCGAAGTAGGACATCTCCTCGATCACGCCTTCGGTGCAGTTGAACTCGTCGGCCGGCTTGTGGCGGGTGAGGTGGATCTTTTCGGGACGCAGGGCCACCGTGACGGGCATGCCCAGGGTGCCGGTGATGCCGTGGCCAACGTAGTGCCTGCAGTCTTCGCCCGCAATCACCACGTGGTCGTTCTCGTCGACTTCCACCGTGCCCTCCATCATGTTCACGTTGCCGATGAAGTCGGCCACGAAGCGGGTCTGCGGGGTCTCGTAGATCTCGCTGGGCGAGCCAACCTGCAGGAAGCGGCCTTCGCTCATGACCGCGATGCGGCTGGCCATGGTCATGGCCTCTTCCTGGTCGTGGGTCACCATCACGCAGGTCACGCCAACCTGCTCGATGATGTTCACCAACTCGATCTGGGTCTGCTCACGCAGCTTCTTGTCCAGGGCGCCCAGCGGCTCGTCGAGCAGCAGCATTTGCGGCTGCTTGGCCAAGCTGCGGGCCAAGGCCACCCGCTGCTGCTGGCCACCGGAGAGCTGGTGCGGCTTGCGCTTGGCGTACTTGCCCAGTTGCACCAGCTTGAGCATGGCCTCGACGCGGTCGGCGACCGCATCTCGGGCCATGCCATCACGACGCAGACCGAAGGCGATGTTCTCCCACACCGTGAGGTGGGGGAACAGCGCATACGACTGGAACATCATGTTCAGCGGCCGGTCGTAGGGCGGGAGACCCGCCAGGTCCTGGCCGTTGAGAATGATCTTTCCCGAGGTGGGGGTCTCGAACCCCGCCAACATCCGCAGCAAGGTCGTCTTGCCGCAGCCGGAAGACCCCAGGAGGGCGAAGATTTCGCCCTTGGCGATGTCCAGGCTGACGTTGTTGACGGCCTTGTAACCTCCGAAATCCTTCACCACGTTGTGGATCTGGAGGAAGGCACTGTCGTCGCGGGCGGTGCTGGCGGGGGATTGCGTCATGATGCGTGCCTGATCCTCACAGGCCGGTCTTGAAGGAGGTGTAGGTACGGGTTTGCAGACGGCGCAGGTCGTTGTTCAGCGAGTCCGGCGCCACCATCTTGGACATGTCCGAGGGCGACAGGAAGACGGTCGGGTTCTTGGCCACTTCCGGCTTCACGAAGGGGATCGAGTCCTTGTTGGGGTTGGCGTAGAACACCTTGTTGGTCAGGCTGGCATCCACTTCGGGGCGCAGGATGTAGTTGATCCATTTGTGGGCGTTGCCCGGGTGGGGGGCATCGGCCGGAATGACCATGGTGTCGAAGAACAGCAGGCCGCCGGTCTTCGGGATCAGGGCCTCGATCTTCTGGCCGGTCTTGCCGTCGAGGGCACGCTGACGGGCGATGTTGATGTCACCGGACCAGCCCAGGGCCAGGCAGATGGAGCCGTTGGCCATGTCGTTGATGTAGCCCGAGGACGAGAACAGCGTGACATAGGGGCGCACGGCCTTGAGCAACTGGGCCGCCTTGGCGTAGTCGGCGGGCACCTTGCTCTCGGGCGCCTTGCCCAGGTAGTGCAGGGCGGCGGGCACCACTTCGGAGGCGGAGTCCAGGAAGGACACGCCGCAGGACTTCATCTTGGAGATGTACTCAGGCTTGAAGACCAGGTCCCAGACGTTGTCGGGCATCGGTGCGCCGCCCAGCGCGGCCTTGACCTTGTCCATGTTGATGCCCACGGTGGTATAGCCCCACAGCCAGTTCACCATGTACTGGTTACCCGGGTCCAGGTTGGCCAACTGGTTCAGCACGGCCGGGTCCAGGTGCTTCCAGTTGGGCAACTGGGACTTGTCCAGCTTCTGCAGCAGACCGCCTTCGGCCTGCAGCTTGGCCCAGTTGGAGGAGGGCACCACGACGTCGTAGCCCGTCTTGCCGGCCACCAGCTTGGCGTGGACGATTTCGTTGTTGTCGAAGTTGTCGTACCGGACCTTGATGCCGGTTTCCTTCTCGAAGTTCTTGATCGTGTCTTCGGCGATGTAGTCGGACCAGTTGTAGATGTTGAGGACCTTTTCCTCTTCCTCGGCACGGGCGGCACCGCCGGCCACGGCCAGAACGGCCACGGCCAGAGACAGGACGGAACGCACTGAACTGAACTTCATGAAGAAACCTCCAGGGTCACGGATGATGGGGGGTGAAGAAACGCGAAGGCTGCGAGAGTGCGGAAGTGCACCACCTTGGGTTGCCCCGATCTGGGGCGATTTTGGCAGGCTCAAGAATGGTGCACTTCATGGAAAACGCGTCGATCAACGACAGGCTCAGAGCCAGCCCTTGGCCTTGACATCCGCCAGCGTGAGGTCCAGGCAGCGGCGGATCAGGGTCATCATCTCGTCGACCTGGGCCCGGGTGATGATCAGCGGGGGGGCGATGACCATCCGGTCACCCACCGCACGCATCACCAGACCGTTGGCGAAACAGTGCCCCCGACAGACCATGCCCACTTCCAGCGAGGAGGGGAAGAACTGTCGTGCGGCCTTGTCCTTCACGAGTTGAATGGCACCCATCAATCCGCAGCTGACCGCCTCGCCGACCAGCGGATGGTCACGCAGCGTCTCGAATTGCTGTGCAAGATACGGGCCGACATCGTCGCGCACGTGCTCGACCAGCTTGAGTTGCTGCATCAGCTTGATGTTGGCCACGGCCACGGCGCAGGCCACCGGGTGACCCGAGTACGTGTAGCCGTGCTCGAACTCGCCACCCTTCTCGATCAGCACATCGGCCACGCGGTCGCTGACCATCACGCCGCCCAGCGGCACGTAGCCGGCGGTGACGCCCTTGGCGAAGGTCATCAGGTCGGGCTTGCTGCCCATGGTCTCGCAGCCGAACCAGTTGCCGGTGCGACCGAAGCCGCAGATGACCTCGTCGGACACCAGCAGGATGCCGTACTTGTCGCAGATGCGCTGGATCTCGGGCCAGTAGGTCTTGGGCGGGATGATCACGCCGCCGGCCCCTTGCACCGGCTCGCCGATGAAGGCCGCGACCTTCTCCGGTCCGACTTCCAGGATGCGCTCTTCCAGCCAGCCGGCGGCCACCTTGCCGAACTCGTCCGGGCTCATGTCGCCACCCAGCTCGTACCAGAAGGGCTGCTGGATGTGGGTGATGTTGGGGATCGGCAGGCCGCCCTGGGCGTGCATGTAGGCCATGCCGCTGAGCGAGGCGCCGGCCATGGTGGAGCCGTGGTAGCCGTTCTTGCGGGAGATGATGACCTGGCGCTCCGGTTGCCCCTGCAAGGCCCAGTAGTGGCGCACCAGACGCACCACCGTGTCGTTGCTCTCCGAGCCCGAGGTGCCGTAGAACACATGCTTGAACTGCGGCGGCGTGACCTGGGCCAGCAACTCGGCCAGCTCGATGGCGGGGATGGTCGAGGTCTGGAAGAAGGCGTTGTAGTAGGGCAGCTCCTTCATCTGGCGGGTGGCTGCCTCGATCAGCGAAGGCTGGCTGTAGCCGGTGTTCACGCACCACAGGCCGCTCATGCCGTCGAGGATCTTGTGGCCCTCGCTGTCCCAGAGGTAGATGTTCTCGGCCTTGGTGATGATGCGCGCGCCCTTCTTGGCCAGCGCGGCCGTGTCGGTGAAGGGGTGCAGGAAGTGCGCCGCGTCGGCCTGCTGCCATTCGCGGGTGCTGCGGCGGGTGGCCTGAGCGGGGGCCTGGATGACGATGTTGTCTTGTTGCATGGTGGTTCCTTGAATGGTCGTGCAGCGGCCCTTGTGAGGCCGGCGTGGGATCAGACGTGCAGCAGCAGGTGTTCGCGTTCCCAGGGCGAGATCACCTTCATGAATTCGGCGTGCTCGATTTCCTTCACCTCGGTGTAGACCGTGACGAAGGCTTCGCCCAGCACGCTGGCCAGGTCCTTCTCGGCGCGCAGCAGCTCCAGCGCCTCGCCCAGGCTGCGCGGCAGCTGGTAGTCGCCCAGGTACGCGTCGCCCTTGCACTCGGGGGAGGGCTGGACCTTGTTCTTGATGCCCAGGTAACCGCAGGCCATCGTGGCCGCCAGCGCCACATAGGGATTGGCGTCGGCGCCGATCACGCGGTTCTCGATGCGGCGCGCGGCCGGGGACGAGATCGGCGAGCGGATGCCCACGGTGCGGTTGTCGATGCCCCACTGGATGTTGATGGGCGCGGCGGTGAAGCGGGCCAGCCGGCGGTAGCTGTTCACATAGGGGGCGAACAGGGCCATGGCTGCCGGGATGTACTTCTGCAGGCCGCCGATGTACCAGTAGAACTCCTGACTCGGGCTGCCGTCCTCGTTGCTGAACAGGTTGCGGCCGGTTTTGGTGTTCACCACGCTCTGGTGGATGTGCATGGCACTGCCCGGCTCGCCGGCAATCGGCTTGGCCATGAAGGTGGCGAACATGTCGTGGCGCAGCGCAGCTTCGCGCACCGTGCGCTTGAAGAAGAAGACCTCGTCGGCCAGGCCCAGCGGATGGGCGTGGAAGAAGTTGATCTCCATCTGTCCGGCGCCGATTTCGTGGATCAGCGTGTCCACGTTCAGCTCCATCTTGTCGCAGTAGTCGTAGATGTCCTCGAACAGCGGGTCGAACTCGTTGACCGCGTCGATGGAATAAGCCTGGCGCGAGGTTTCCGAGCGGCCGCTGCGGCCCACCGGCGGCTTGAGCGGCATGTCGGGGTCGGTGTTGCGGGCCACCAGGTAGAACTCGAGCTCCGGCGCCACCACCGGGTCCCAGCCCTCGGCGGCGAACAGGTCGCAGACGCGGCGCAGCACCGAGCGGGGGGCGAAGGGCACCAGCTTGCCATCGCGGTCGTAGCAGTCGTGCACCACCTGGGCGGTGGGGTCGGTGGCCCAGGGCACGATGCGCACGGTGGCCGGGTCCGGCCGCAGGTGCATGTCGTGGTCCATCGGGCTGATCACGTCGTAGTACGGGCCCTCTTCAGGGAACTCGCCGGTCACGCCCATCGCGACGACCGCCTCGGGCAGCCGCATGCCGCGGTCTTCGGTGAACTTTTCCCGGGGCAGGATCTTGCCGCGGGCCACACCGGTCAGGTCGGGCACCAGGCATTCGATCTCGGTGACGTGATGTTGGTTGAGCCAGTTTTCGAGCTCGAGGAAATTGAAATGTTCTTTGCTGGCCATGAGGCACCTGCTTCTGAAGCGTGACGCACGGATTGCCGCCTGGATTCAGGCGCCGGGCCGCGCGGGCCCCGGGGGATTCCGGCCTGCTGCCGGAGAGCACCGATCACCTCAACGGTGCGGTGCCCGGTGACTCTCCTGGGCCTTGCTCACCTGGTAGGCCCGGCAGGCCTGACCGAAGGCGGTGAGCATGGCCACCGATTGGGGGTTGTCGGCCGCCAGCCACTCCGGGTGCCACTGCACGCACAGGCTGAAGCCCGGGGCATTGGTGACCGAGAAGGCCTCGACCAGTCCGTCGGGGGCGCGGGCTTCCACCTGCAGGCCCGGCGCCAATTGCTTGACCGCCTGACCGTGGACCGAGTTGACTTGGAAGGAGCCCGCACCGACGACCCGCTCCAGCACGCCGCCGGGCACCACCTGCACCGGATGGGCTGGGGCGTACTGCACCGCGGCCGGCTGGCCCTCGGGTGCGCGATGGTCGTCGTGGCCTTCGACCTCCTGCACCGCCTGGTACAGCGAGCCGCCCAGCGCGACGTTGGTCTCCTGTGTGCCCCGGCAGATGCCGAACAGTGGCACGCCACGGGCCAGGGCCCGGCGGATCAATGGCAGGGTCCAGCTGTCCCGCACCGGGTCCAGCGGCAGGGCCGGGTTGTGCACCTCCTCGCCGAAGTGGCTGGGATGCACGTTGGACGGCGAGCCGGTGAGCAGCACGCCATCGGCCATGTCCAGCAGCACCTCGACCTCCTCGGCATCGGCCGAAGGCACGATCAGGGGCATGCCGCCCGCCAGGCGCACGGCGTCCAGGTACTTCTTGCCGGCGATATAGAAGGGATGCTCGCCCAGCACGCGGTTGCAGGCGGGCACCAGCACCAGCGGCTTGCGGGAAGTCGAGGAGGATGAGGCCGCGGGGGCCAGGGCGTTTGCTTCAGTCATGTCGTTCATGGTCCGTGTCACCCCAGCAGGTCGCGCAGGCGGTACCAGGCCATGCCGAGCACCAGCGCAGGTGTGCGCAGCAGGCGGCCCCCCGGGAAATCATGGTGCTTCAGGCGGGCGAAGACGTCAAAGCGGCTGGCGTCGCCGTTCATCGCCTCGGCCACCAGGCGGCCGGCCAGACCGGTCAGTGCCAGCCCGTGGCCGGAGAAGCCTTGCAGGTAGTACAGGTTGTCGCGCAGCCGCCCGAAGTCCGGTGCGCGGTTCATCGTGATGTCCACGAAGCCGCCCCAGGCGTATTGCACCTTCACGTCCTTGAGCTGCGGGAAGGTCTGCACCATGCGGCGACGCATGCTCTCGGCCAGGTTGGGCGGGGTCACGGTGCTGTAGCTCACCCGGCCGCCGTAGAGCATGCGGTGGTCGTTGGTGGTGCGCAGGTAATCCAGCACGAAGTTGGTGTCGCACACCGCCGAGCGCGTGGGGATCAGGCTGTCAGCCAGGGCCGGGTCCATGGCCTCGGAGCAGACGATGTAGGTCCCCACCGGCATGATGCGGCGCTCCAGGTGCTCGGCCACACCCTGCAGGTAGACGTTGCCGGCCAGCAGCACCTTCTTGGCGCGCAGCGTGCCGCGGGCGGTGCGCAGGGTGATGACCGGGCCGGTCTCCAGCGCGGTGACGGGCGTCTCTTCGTGGATGCGCACACCGGCGGCCGCCGCGGCGCGGGCGATGCCCAGGGCGTACTTGAGCGGATGCAGGTGCCCGGATTGCGGGTCGTACAGGCCGCTGTGGTAGCGCGGGCTGGCCACCCAGCGGGGCATGTCGGCGGCCGGGATGCGGGTGAACTCGGCTTGGTAGACCTGGGCCATGCGATCAGCCCACTGCATCAGCTCGGCACCCTTGCGGGCGTTGGTGGCCACGCCGATGTAGCCCTGGCGCCATTCGGCATCGATCTGGAACTGCTGCATGCGGGTCTGCAACAGTTCCAGCGCTTCCAGGGACATGGACCAGACGCGGCGGGCGTCGTCGAGCCCGAGCTGGTCTTCGATCACCGACTGGTCGCAGGCCAGACCGTGGATGGCCTGGCCGCCGTTGCGGCCGCTGGCACCCCAGCCCACCTGCTTGGCTTCCAGCAGCGTCACCTGGTGCCCCATGCGGGCCAGGTCCAGGGCGGCCGTCAGGCCGGCAAGACCGCCCCCCACCACGGCAACATCACAGTCGGAGGTGCCGTCCAGCGGGGCGAAGCGCATATCGCGCAGGGCCGTGGCGGCGTAATAGGAATCGCGGGCGAGATCTTGGTCGACGCTCAGAAAGCTCATACGGTGGGCGCTAGGCAGTTCCTCGGATGGTCGGGTTCGGGTCGAGTGGTAAGAGATGACGCGGTGTTGTGTTGTGGGTGCGTCTTGGGAAATGAGTCTACCCAGGCGGGCGCGCAATGTGCTTGCGCCTTGATGCGGGAAGAACCCTGTATCGCGCAACTTTGTGCGACGTATATTTGAGCACGAGAAATATTATGCGAAGTACTGCCAAAACACCGCAACTGGATGCGATTGACCGGGCCATCCTGGATGAGCTGCAGGACGATGGCCGGGTCTCCAACGTCGAACTGGCCCAGCGGGTGCATCTGTCGCCCTCGGCCTGCCTGCGCCGCGTCAAGCAACTGGAGGACGAAGGCGTCATTTCCCAGTACGTTGCGCTGCTCAATGCCAAGGCTGTGGGGCAACACGGCACCAGCTTCACCATCGTGAACCTGGAGTCCATGAGCAACAGCCTGCTCGAGGCCTTCGAGCAGGCCGTGCGGGACGAGCCCTCGGTGCTGGACTGCTACTACGTGGCGGGAGCCAACGACTACCTGATCCGCTTCACCTACCGGGATGCCGAGGACCTCGAGCGCTTCCACACCGAGGTGCTGATGCGCCTGCCCGGTGTTGAGCGCTCGAATTCGATCCTGGTGCTGCGGACCGTCAAGAAAACGACCAAGCTGCCGCTCTGAGGCGGGGACGAGCGTGCCTGATCCGCGGGGTCAGGCGGCTTCGCGGGTCCAGTGGGCGCGTCGCTGGGCGGTTTGGGTGCGTGCCTCAGCTTCCCGGCGGCGGGCCTCGGGGTAGGTCATCGACTCTTCCAGGGCAATGTGCTCGTGGTGCAGCTGCGTGAAGACCTCGATCATGGCGCGCAGCAGGTCCACATCCACCCAGGTGTGGCCCTGGGACAGGGCATCCAGCAACGGGCTCAGTTCACGCCAGTTCTGCTCGATCCAGCCATGGTCCTGGCGCAACTGGGCGACCTGTTCCGCCAGGAGGGTGTCGCCGCTGGCCAGCAGCACCGGAAAGATGTGTCGCTCTTCCTCATCGTGGTGGGTGCGCCCCACTTCCTCGAAGAAGCGGTGGATGCCGCCTGCCAGGGTCTGGGCGGCCTCGTCCACGCCATGGGTTTCAAGACGTCGGAGCAGGGTCTCCAGATCCTGCAGGGTCAGCATCATGCGGCGGTGGGTGCCTTCCAGGCGATCAATGGGCGGCAGCGCCTCTCGGCGCATCCTGTGGAGCGGCAACGGAGTGGGAAGGGTGCGAGCCATGGAGACCTCCTTCATCGCAGATGGTGCTTGTGAGGTCCATTGTTCTCGGAGGGGATCGACCCGCCTTGCGGCGGATCAACCCCTCCGATGCCTCGTCAGCGTGCCGGGGCCAGCCGTCCGCACAGGTAGGTCCAGACCAGCTGTGCCGCCACCAGGCTGGTCAGCTCCGCATGGTCGTAGGGTGGGGCGACTTCCACGCAATCCATGCCGACGAAGGGCAGGTCCGCCAACTCCTCAAGAATGGTGAAGACCTGGTTGCTGGTCAGCCCGGCGGGCTCAGGCGTGCCGGTGCCGGGGGCAAACGCCGGGTCCAGGCAGTCGATGTCCAGGCTGAGGTACAGCGGCGGGTTGCCGCAGTCCGCCAGGCGCTGGCGGATGCTGTCCAGCATCGGCGCCAGCTGGGCCGGGCTTTCCAGGCCGCGCAGGGCGCGGGCGGTGAAGATCTGTCCGCCCTGATCTTGCACGTACTCGCGCGCTTCGCGCACGCCCGAGGAGCGGATGCCGATCTGGGTGAAGCAGTCGGCTCGCGCCAGGCCCTCCTGGATGGCTTCGTAGACCCAGGTGCCATGGCCGCTGGGCTCGCCGAAGTGGTCCTCCCAGGTGTCGCAGTGGGCGTCGAAATGGATCACCGCCAGCGGCTCGCCGAAGTGCTCCCGGTAGGCCCGCAGCAGGGGCAGCGTGATGGAGTGGTCGCCCCCCAGCCAGATCATGTGGTGCTTCTCCAGCAAAGGGGGCAGCAGCGGCGCCAGGGCGGCGCGCATGGCCTCGATGCCGGTGTTGGGCAGGTCCAGGTCGCCCAGGTCGCCCAGCCGGTCGATGGGGGAGACATCGAACAGCGGATGGGTGGCGTCGCACAGCATCTGGCTGGCTTGTCGGATGGCTCTGGGCCCGAAGCGGGCTCCGGGCCGGTTGGTCACCGAGCCGTCCCAGGGGATGCCTGCGATGGCGAAGGGTTGTTGCCGGGCGGGGGCGGCGCCGATGAAGCCGCTCTGAGTGAGATAGGGGAATCCGGACATGTGTGTCTCCGGGGGGATGCACAGCGCCTTGGCCATCCTGAGGCGGGCTGTGCGGGGCGGATGTTAGCCAAGGGTGGGTTGCCGCTGCACGGGCCCCGCAGGCGAGGTGCTTTTCCGTCATGCGCACAGGCCACTTCACATCGTGAAATGAGCCATTCTTGCGGTGCAGCAAAATTTTTCATCACGGAAAAAGTGATTCCGCATTGAGAAATTTAATACATAAGTCATTGATTTTTATTGATAAAGATTTTGGTCTTATATAAGACATAAGTCTTCCTGGCGATGCGGCACGGGCGTACGCTTCTCTCCAACGTGTTCCCTTTCATGGATCTCTTTTAAGGAGCTTGAGATGACCCGACTGACCCGCGAACAGCAGATCGCCGCCCTGGAAAAGGACTGGGCTGAAAACCCCCGTTGGAAGAGCGTGAAGCGCGGCTACAGCGCCGCCGACGTGGTGCGTCTGCGCGGCAGCCTGCAGCCCGAGTACACCCTGGCCCAGGCCGGTGCCCAGAAGCTGTGGGAAAAGGTCAACGGCGGCGCCAAGAAGGGCTACGTCAACGCTTTCGGCGCGATCACCGCCGGTCAGGCCATGCAACAGGCCAAGGCCGGCCTGGAGGCCGTGTACCTGTCGGGCTGGCAGGTCGCTGCCGACGGCAACACCTCCGAAACCATGTACCCCGACCAGTCGCTGTACGCCTACGACTCGGTGCCGACCATGGTTCGTCGCATCAACAACACCTTCAAGCGCGCCGACGAGATCCAGTGGTCGCGTGGTGTGAACCCCGGTGACGAAGGCTTCGTCGACTACTTCCTGCCCATCGTGGCCGATGCGGAAGCCGGTTTCGGCGGCGTGCTGAACGCCTTCGAACTGATGAAGAACATGATCGCCTCCGGTGCTGCAGGCGTGCACTTCGAAGACCAGCTGGCTGCCGTGAAGAAGTGCGGCCACATGGGTGGCAAGGTCCTGGTGCCGACCCAGGAAGCCATCGAGAAGCTGATCGCCGCGCGTTTCGCTGCCGACACCATGGGCGTGTCCACGCTGATCCTGGCCCGGACCGACGCTGAAGCCGCCAACCTGCTGACCAGCGACCACGACGCCAACGACAAGCCCTTCTGCACCGGTGAGCGAACCCCGGAAGGCTTCTACCGTGTCAAGAACGGCCTGGAGCAGGCCATCAGCCGCGGCGTGGCCTACGCCCCCTACGCCGACCTGGTGTGGTGCGAAACCGGCACGCCGGACCTGGGCTTCGCCCGTGAATTCGCCCAGGCCGTGCACGCCGCCTGCCCGGGCAAGCTGCTGAGCTACAACTGCTCGCCGTCCTTCAACTGGAAGAAGAACCTGGACGATCGCACCATCGCCCGCTTCCAGGACGAGCTCTCGGCGCTGGGCTACAAGTACCAGTTCATCACCCTGGCCGGCATCCACATCAACTGGTTCAACACCTTCCAGTTCGCCCACGCTTACGCCCGCGGCGAAGGCATGAAGCACTACACCGAGATGGTCCAAGAGCCGGAATTCAAGGCGCGCGAGCAGGGCTACACCTTCGTGTCGCACCAGCAGGAAGTCGGCGCCGGCTACTTCGACGACGTGACCACCGTGATCCAGGGCGGTTCTTCCAGCGTGAAGGCCCTGACCGGTTCGACCGAAGAAGAGCAGTTCCACTGACCGGAATGGGACAGGTGCCGCATTGATCGCGGCGCATGACCAGGGCCCGGCCGCCACAAGCGGCCGGGCTTTTCATTTTCAGAATCGGCTCAGCGCAGGCTGCCGATGTAGCGCGTCTGGGTCGACGGGCGCGTGACCGTGCCCGAACGGGACAGGCGGCTGTCCTCGAAGCCGGAGGCCCTGTCCGACCGGTCCGGGCGATCGGCGCCCCGGGAGGCCGCGGGCTGCGGTGGGGCCGGGAAGAGAGCCGCCTGCAGGCGCTGACCCCATTCGATGAGCTCGGGGTGGGCGGCTTCCGCCAGCGCAATGCGGATGACCTCCCGCGCATACTCCGCGCTGCGCAGCATCCACTCGACATCGGTCACTCGGCCGATCTTGCGCCGCATGACCACATGCAGGTGGGCGGCCACAGCCAGCTTCTCGCTCTCCAGCATCTTCACACCTCCTGTTGCAACGACCCCATGCCCTGGCGAGGTTCCGCCCGGGCGCTCATCACTCCACCCGTTCGCCGTGCTGGCTCAGGTCCAGCCCGTCCTGTTCCTGCTTCTCGGCCACGCGCAGGCCGATGACCCAGTGGACCAGCCACAGGATCAACGAGGTCGCGACACCGCTGTAGACCAGGGTGGCCAGCACGGCCAGACCCTGGGTGGCCACCGATCCTTCGACGCCGCCGATCTTGGGGTCGGCCAGCCAGCCTGTCAGCAGGGCTCCCAGGATGCCGCCGACGCCATGCACACCGAAGACATCCAGTGAGTCGTCCGCGCCCAGCAGGCGCTTGAGCCCGGTGGCACCCCAGTAGCAGCCCACGCCGGCCACCGCGCCGATCAGCACGGCCGAAGCGGGGCCGACGAAGCCCGATGCGGGTGTGATCGCCACCAGGCCCGCCACCGCTCCGCTGCTCAGGCCCAGCAGAGTCGGGGTCTTGCGGACCAGCCATTCGGCCAGCATCCAGCTCAGCGCGGCAGCGGCGGCGGCCAGTTGCGTGGCCAGTATGGCCATGCCGGCCCGGCCGTCGGCGGCGGCGGCTGAGCCACCGTTGAAACCCATCCAGCCCACCCACAGCAGACAGGCGCCGGCCATCGTGTAGCCCAGGTTGGACGGCATCAGCGCCACCTGGCCGTAACCCCGGCGGGGGCCCAGGATGAAGGCCGCAGCCAAGCCGGCAATGCCGGCATTGATGTGCACCACGGTGCCGCCGGCAAAGTCCAGCGCGCCACGTTGCGCCAGCCAGCCGTCAGATGCCCAGACCCAGTGCGCCACCGGGGCATAGACCAGCACGGCCCAAAGCGCCATGAACCACAGCAGAGCGGAAAAGCGCATGCGCTCGGCGAAGGCCCCCACGATCAGCGCTGGCGTGATGACGGCAAAGCTCAGCTGGAACATGCAGAACACGGCTTCGGGCACGGTGGGCGCCAGCGGGTGTACCGACACCAGGTTCTGCACCTTGTCGAAGCCGATGGTGGTCAGCCAGATCGATTGCGGACCGCCGATCCATGGCGAGCCCGGCATGAAAGCCAGGCTGTAGCCGGCCACGAACCAGATCACCGTGATCAGGGCGGAGATGGCCAGCACCTGCGCCATGGTGCCCAGGATGTTCTTCTTGCGGACCATGCCGGCATAGAAGAGCGCCAGCCCGGGCAGGGTCATCAGCAGCACCAGGGCGGTGGCGGTGATCATCCAGGCGGTGTCGCCGGCGCTGATCTGCTGGGCCGCCAGCATGGTCGGCAGACCCGGGGGCGGGGTGGCGGTACCAGGGGCCGTGTCGGCCGCCCAGACAGGGGCGACGCACGACAGCACGCCCACTCCCAGACCGGCGACCTGCGGCCATCGTCCCCATACTGCCTGTCCCATGCAACGTCCTTCGATTGTTTTGAGGATTTGTGACTGGACGTAGCAAATCCCGGGCCTGCACTGGGATATCGGTTGCTGGGTCGTTGGCAGCTCTTTTGCACCAAGACGGGTCGGACCACCGGGGCTTGAACCCCAAGGTATGCTGCGGCGCCGATTTGCGGAAGACCTTTCTTGAACACCCCGACCCTCACGCCCCAGATGGCCGGCCTGCTGGACCGAATCCGGCGGGCCAAGCGCCCCCCGTTCCATGGGCTCTCACCGGAGATGGCCCGGGCGGCCTATGGTGTCGCGGCCGAGGTGCTGGATCTGCCCCGCGCGCCCTTGCCGCGCGTGGTGCCGGTGCAGGTGCCCGTGGCACCCGGTGTGCAGTGCGCTGCGCGCCTGTTTGCGCCGTCGCATGAGCGCTTGCCCGTGCTGCTGTACCTGCATGGGGGCGGCTTCGTCATCGGCGGGTTGGACACCCACGACAGCCTGTGCCGCCAACTTGCCCTGCGGGCCGGCGTGGCGGTGCTCTCGCTGGACTACCGATTGGCGCCGGAACACCGTTTCCCAACGGCGGTGGACGACAGCTTTGCCGCCCTGCGCTGGCTGGCGCAAGAGGGGGCGGCGGCCCTGGGGCTGGATGGCAGCCGGCTGGCGGTGGGCGGCGACAGCGCGGGGGGCACCCTGTCGGCGGTGTGCGCCCTGATGGCGCGCGATGCCCAGTTGCCGCTGGCGCTGCAGCTGCTCATCACCCCGGGCACCACCGCCCATTGCGACACCCGCTCGCACGAGCTGTTCGCCAACGGCTTTCTGCTGGAGGCCGACAGCATCCGCTGGTTCTTCGACCACTACATCGACGCGGCGCACCGCACCGACTGGCGCTTTGCGCCGCTGCTCGCCCCGGATGCGGATGGCCTGGCGCCGGCGTGCTTCGTTCTGGCCGAATGCGACCCGCTGGTGGACGAGGGGCTGGCCTATGCCGACCGCCTGCGCGCGGCCGGCGTGGCGGTGGATCTGGAGCTCTACCGCGGGGTGACCCACGACTTCATCAAGCTCGGGCGAGCGATCCCGGAAGCGGAGCAGGCCCAGGCTGCCGCGGCTCTGGCCCTTCGGCAGGCCTTGTTCGGGCCCTGACCTGAACCGCCTCAGTGACGACGGGCCAGCGGCAAGCCACTGGGCGGCCAGGCGTCCAGGCGGAAGGAGCGTTCGTCGGCCGGTTGATGCTGGCGCTCGATCATGTGGGTGATGAGGCGGCGCCCCTGGACTTCACAAACGAGCAAGGTGGAACAGCGGGTGCCGTAGCGACCATCGGCGCTGCGGATGAACACCGGTGAGAGCATGCGCTCGACGGCCGGGGCCACGCCAGTCTGAGGCAGTTCGGCCTCTGGGGCCGGCGTCGCATCGGCCAAAGCCTCGAACAGCGTGGCACACAGCTGCGGGAACGGCAGGTTCTGCCCCAGGGCGTCGAACAGGCGCTGCTTGATCCGTCCCACCTTGGGCCAGGGCGTGTCCAGCGCCGCGTTGCTGAGCCCGTAAACCCCGCGGGTCAGGCGCTGGGGGTGCGGATGCTGGTTGCTGGTCCAGAAGAACTCGCTGGCGGGGAAGTCGGCGGCCAGCAGGTTGAAGGGGGCGTGTCCGCTCAGCGCCGTGCGGGGCCAGAAGCGATCGGCGGGCAGATCACCCCGCAGCCAGCCCAGCGGAATCTGTCCGCGCGAGGGCGCGTCGGGCTCTGCGGCAAATGGCTGCCGCACATTGGTGACCAGCGCGAAGCGGCCCGGCCGGCTCAACCCCATCCAGGTGCCGCCTGCCCGCAGGTCGCGGCCAGACAGCACTTGGGGGCCATCGGGCCAGGGAGCCCACCAGTCCAGTGCCTGGCTGGGACGGTCCAGGTATTCATCGCGGTTGGCCGCCACCACCAGCGGGTAGCGGCGGCTCATGCCCAGCGCAACGCCTACGAGGCACATGGTGCGAATCGCTCCACATGGCGAGGGCCCTGCAGCCAGGCCTGGACGGCCTGCGCAGCCTCGGACAGCGCCACCTCAAAGCCCGCGTCCGTTCCACATGGCGTGCTGCAGAGGTGTGGCGCGAAGCGGTAGGTCTCCATCAAAGTCACCTGTCCAACGGATGCCCCAGGGACTTCCAGGCGCTGCAGCACACGGGCACTCAGGCCAGGCCAGTCCTGCTGCAGGCGCTGTTGAAAGCCGACGACGGCCTTCAGTGCCAGAGGCAGGTCAGCCGATGCGACCTGATAGTAGATGAACCATTCGGTCGTCGGGCCTGCTGGCAGCGGTGCGGCGGGCAGGCTTTCGTGACTCATGCCTCATCTTGGGGAACGGCATAGGGCAGGGCGCGCACCTGCAGGGCAGGGCCCTGGGCGCTGCCCAGGTGGAGTTCACCGGCCAGCGCGGCGCGCTTGACTTCGGCAAAGGCTTCCCAGCCCTGGCCATCGGCCGCCGCCGCCAGCGCGATTTGCCCTGCGGGCTGTTCAGGTTCGCTGGCCAGGAAGATCTCCTGTCCGGCCTGCATCGGAGCCTGGGTCGCCAGCAGAGCACCACGGCGCTTGAGCGTGCCGCGGTACTGGCTGCGGGCCACCACCTCCTGGCCGGGGTAGCAACCTTTCTTGAAGTTCACGCCGCCCACCAGTTCGAAGTTCACCATCTGGGGTACGAAGGCCTCGCTGGTGGCTGCGACGATGCGGGCCACGCCGCTGCGCACTTCCAGCAACTGCCAGCCCTGCGCAGGTAGCGCGGGCAGCTGGTTGGGCGCCTGCTCGGCCGGGCCGGCCCACAGGCAGCGCACGGTGCCGTCCACATCGGGCAGGCGGACCACCTGAGCGTCCTTCACCCGGCTCACGCCCCAGGCTTGCGCGGGCAGGTCGGTGCCCAGCCATTGCTGCGCCGCCGGCCCGGCCAAGCCCCACAGCGCCACATCGTCGGCCTGGCTGAGCTTGCATTGCGCGCGCATCACGAACATGGACAGGCGCTTGAGGGTGGGCGGCAGCACATCGGCGCTGCAGGCCAGCAGCCAGTCCTCGGCGCCGGTCACCTGCCAGGCCACGAAGCTGGCCAGCAGCCGGCCTTTGGCCGAGCAGTAGCCGGCCAGGCGGGCCTGGGTGCCTCCCGCCGAAGCCAGCTCATTGGTCAGTTGCCCCTGCAGAAAGGTCACCGCGTCGGCACCGCGGGCCCGGATCAGGCCCCAATCGGCCAGGGGCACGGCCCCGGACAGCGCGGGGGACAGAGGGGTGTCTTCAGGGGTGGGAGCAGGGGCGGCAGTCATGTCGGCGATTATCATCGCGCCCCATGCTTGAGCAGGATTCAGGGTCTCGCGGCGCGAGAGGTGTGCGTACATGGTGAAGCGGTTCAAGGCCCTGCTGTCTGGCCTGCTGCTGGTGTTGATCGCGGGTGCGGCCCTGGGGGTCTGGTGGGTCCAGCGCCCGCTGCCCTTGCGCGGTGAGCGCGTCGAGGTGTCGATCGAGCCGGGCACGCCCACGCGCGAGATCGCCCGCCAGTGGGTGCAGGCCGGGGTCGATGTGCCGCCCTGGCTGCTGTACGAATGGTTCCGCTGGTCCGGCAAGGCCCGGCGCATCCAGGCCGGCAGCTACGAAATTGAACCTGGCGCCACGGCCTACAGCCTGCTGGACCGCATGGTGCGGGGGGACCAGATCCTGCAGACCCTGCGTCTCATTGAAGGCTGGAACTTCCGCCAGGTGCGTGATGCCCTGGCCAAGGCGCCGCATTTGCGGCACACGGTGGACGCGATGAGCGACGCCCAGCTGGCGGTCGAACTGGGCCTGAATGCACCGACGGTGGAGGGCTGGCTGTTCCCCGACACCTACGCCTACAGCCCGGGCGTGAGCGATGTCACCGTGCTGCGGCGCGCGTCCGAGGCCATGCAGGTGGCCCTGGCCCAGGCCTGGGCCCAGCGCGACCCGGCCAGCCCGCTCAAGTCCCCAGCCGAGTTGCTGACCCTGGCCTCCGTGGTCGAAAAGGAGACCGGGCGGCCGGAGGACCGGCCCATGGTGGCGGCGGTGTTCAACAACCGCCTGCGAATCGGCATGCCACTGCAGTCGGACCCGACGGTGATCTATGGCATTGGCGACCGCTTCGATGGCAATCTGCGCCGCGACGACCTGACCACCGACACGCCCTGGAACACCTATGTGCGCCGCGGCCTGCCGCCCACACCCATCGCCTTGCCGGGGCGCCAGGCCCTGCTGGCCACGGCCCGGCCGGCCGCCTCCCAGGCGCTCTACTTCGTGGCCAGGGGCGACGGCAGCAGCGCCTTCAGCGACAACCTCACGGACCATAATCGCGCGGTGAACCAGTATCAGAGAGGCGGGAGCCGGTGAGCGCGCCCGCACGATTCATCACCTTCGAAGGCATCGACGGTGCCGGCAAGTCCTCGCACATCGAGGCGGTGGCCCAGGCCCTGGAAGAGGCCGGGCATCGGCTGCTGCGCACGCGCGAGCCCGGCGGCACGGAACTGGCCGAGCGCCTGCGCGAGCTTTTCCTGCATGAGCGCATGGATGCGCTGACCGAGGCGCTGCTGGTGTTTGGCGCCCGCCGGGACCACCTGGTGCGCTGCATCGAGCCCGCCCTGGCCGAGGGCCGCACCGTGCTGTGCGACCGCTTCACCGATGCCACCTTCGCCTACCAGGGCGCTGGCCGGGGCTTCGACCTGGCCGTGCTGGGCCAGCTGGAAAGCTGGGTGCAGCAGGGCCGTCAGCCCGACCTCACCCTTTGGTTCGACGTGGCGCCCGAGATCGCCGCGGCCCGCCGTGCCGGGGCCCGAGCACCGGACAGGCTGGAGAGCGAGGAGAGCGCCTTCTTCGAACGCGTGCGTGCCGGCTACGCAGCGCGCGCGGTGGCCGCACCCGAGCGCTTCGTGTGCATCGACGCCGGCCAGAGCCTGGAGGCGGTGCGCGCGGACGCGCTGGCCATCGTGCGCGCCCGCACGGCCTCGCCCGGGAGCGCGGCGTGATGCGCAACGAGAAGGACCTGCCCTGGCTGGCCGAGCCCCTGGCTGCCTGGCGCGACGGGCAGCGCGGCCATGCCTTGATCCTGCACGGCGGCTTCGGCTCCGGCCTGTTCGAGCTGGCCTTGCGCCTGGCCCAGGCCTGGCTGTGCGAGCAGCCGCCTGGCCCCTGCGACCAATGCCCCAGCTGCCATCTGGTGCTGGCGCGCACCCACACCGACCTGCGGGTGGTGATGCCCGAGACCTGGGCGCAGGCCCTGCAATGGGGCGCCAGCGAGGGCGAGGCCGAGCCGGCCGATGGTGAAGGCAAGTCCAAGAAGAAACCCAGCCGGGAGATCAAGGTCGACGCCGTGCGCCAGGCCATCGACTGGGCCCACAGCAGCTCCGGCCGTGGCCAGGGCAAGGTGCTGGTGTTCTTTCCTGCCGATGCGATGAACACGGTGTCGGCCAATGCCTTGCTCAAGACCCTGGAGGAACCCGGGCAGGGCGTGCGCATCCTGCTGGCCGTGGAAGACCCGGAGCACCTGCTGCCCACCATCCGCAGCCGCTGCCAGCGCCTGCGCCTGGTGCCCCCGGCCCCGACCGAGGCCCTGGACTGGCTGAACCGCCAGGGCGTGAAGGATGCCGACACCCTGCTGCAGGCGGCGGGCGGCGAGCCGCTGGCCGCCCAGGCCCTGGCCGCCGAGGGCGTCACCGGTGCCCAGTGGAGCAGCCTGCCAGCCCAGTTGGCCCAGGGCGATGCGCGCTGGCTGTCCACCTGGCCTGTGCCGCAGGCGGTGAAGGCGCTGCAGCAGCTGTGCCACGACCTGATGGCCCATGCGGTGGGCGCGCCGCCGCGCTACTTCCCGGCCGCCAGCCTGCCGCGCGTGAGCGACGCCAGCGCGCTCGCCCAATGGAGCCGTGAGCTGGCCCGCGTGAACCGCCATGCCGACCATCCCTGGCAGGCGCCGCTGTTGATCGAGGCCCTGATGGCCCAAGGCCGCAGCGCCGTGCAGGCAGGTGGCGGCCGCCGTGGCTACACTTGATCCATGAGCGATACCGACAGCAGAAGCCCTGGGCTGCCCACGGGGGCACCCGCCGTCTCCGGTCGACCCAGCGTGATCCAGCTGGTGTTCCGGGAGAAGGGGGCGCTCTATGCGGCGTACATGCCCTTCTTCACCGAGGGCGGGCTGTTCGTGCCCACCACCCGTGAATACCAATTGGGCGATGACATCTACCTGCTGCTGTCCCTGCCGGGCGACCCGCAGCGTTACCCGGTGGCGGGCAAGGTGGGTTGGCTGACGCCGGCCAACACCTCCGGCGGGCGCACGCAGGGCGTGGGCGTGCGGTTCCCGGGGGACGAGAAGACGCGGGCGCTGAGGGTGCGGATCGAGGAGATCCTGGGCACCTCGCTGTCGTCCTCCAAGCCCACGCAGACGCTCTGACTGCGTTCCATTTTCCCCGCCGGCTCCCGGGCCAAGCCCCTGGGCCGGGCCGCTGCGGCGACGGCCGCCTGTCCAGACCATGTTCGTCGATTCCCATTGCCATCTCAGCTTTCCTGAACTGAAGGCCAACCTGTCCCGGATCCGTGCCGACATGGCGCAGGCCGGGGTGGGGGCGGCGCTGTGCATCAGCACCCGCAAGGACGAGATTGCCGAGGTGGTGGCCCTGGCCGAGACCGATGCCGCCTGGTGGGCCAGCGCCGGCGTGCACCCCGACACCGAGGACGAGCCCGAGATCAGCGAAGCCGAGCTGCTGCAATGGGCGGCCCACCCCAAGGTGGTGGCCATCGGCGAGACCGGGCTGGACTACTACCGCCTGAACGGCCGCACGGTGGCCGACATGGCCTGGCAGCGCGAGCGCTTCCGGGTGCACATCCGGGCCTCGCAGGCCAGCGGCCTGCCGCTGATCATCCACACCCGCCATGCGAGCGAGGACACCCTGGCCTTGCTGCACGAGGCCGCCGCCACGGGGCCGGCGCCGCGTGGCGTGTTCCATTGCTTCACCGAAACCCGCGAGGTGGCCCGTGCCGCCCTGGACCTTGGCTTCCTGATCTCCTTTTCCGGGATCGTCACCTTCCGCAATGCCGAGGAGCTGCGCGAGGTGGCTCGCATGGTGCCGCTGGACCGCTGCCTGATCGAGACCGACAGCCCCTACCTGGCGCCGGTGCCTTTCCGCGGCAAGACCAACACACCCGCCCTGGTGCCCCATGTGGCGGCCGAGCTGGCCAAGCAAAAGGGACTGTCGGTGGAGGCGATTGCCGAGGCCACGAGCCACAACTTCGAACAGCTTTTCGGTGTGCAGCTGCCCACCGTGGGAGCCGCAGCATGAAGCGACGCCGTTGTTTGCAGGGTACGGCGGGTCTGCTGCTGGCCGCCACCGGGCTGGCCGCCAGGGCGGCCAGCTACGAAGACTGGTTCCGCTACATCGAACTGGACCTGGGCCGCGAGATCCAGAAGATGCTCCAGGCCGGCTTTGATGTGAACACTGTGGACCCGAAGGGGCAGAGCGGGCTGTATGTGGCGCTGCGCGAGGGCTCTGCCACCGTGGTGCCGGTGCTGCTGGCTTGGCCAGGCACGGCCCTGGATGCCCAGAACGCAATGGGGGAGACACCGCTGATGATGGCGGCGCTCAAAGGGCGCATGGACGTGATGGCCAGCTTGATCGCTCGCGGAGCCCGTATCAACAAGGACGGGTGGACGCCGCTGCACTACGCCGCGACCGGCCCCAACCCCGATGCGGTAGAGCTGCTGCTGGCCCACGGGGCCGTGCTGGACGCCGTGGCCCCCAATGGCAACACCCCGCTGATGATGGCGGCCGGCTACGGCGCCATCGACAGCGCCCGGCTGCTGCTGCGCCGTGGCGCCGATGCCCGGCCGCGCAACAAGGGTGGGCGCGACGCTGCCGACCTGGCCAAGGCCGCCGACCGCCTGGGCCTGGCCCAGGAACTGGGCGACGCGGCAGCAGCGCGCTGAGCAACACACCGACACATGTGTCGGACAAATTCCGACACATGGCTTGTCTGCCGGCCGACTTCTTTGCCGAGTCCCGCTTGCCTACAGTTCACTCCATGGCTTCCAACCGGGAGCCACCCACGGAGAGAACACCATGCGCCATCAAGAAGTCATCGCTAATCCCTTCCTGATGCTGACCCAGCCGGACTCGATCCTGGCTGCGGTGGGGCGCTCTGAACGCCTGGGCCATCTGAAGCGCCGCGTGTGCCGCCCGCTGGACCGCCCGCTGATCCCCAAGGTCAACCAAGCCGAGTTGAGCGCCTATGACGACGCGATCGATAGCGAAGTCGAAGCCGATCTGCCGGACGAAGCACAAGCCTGATTTCAGGCGATCCGGGGCCCTCAGGCAGGGCGCCGGGTCAAACTGAGGGACAGCACCCGGTAGCGGGCTGGCAGTCCCTGCGGGGTGCGAAAGCGCTCCATGGCGGCCATCCATGCCTGCAAGGCCCGGCGTCCCCCCAGGCCCGTGCGCGCAGGCTGCATGTGATGGGCGCCCACGCCCTTGATGGCATTGGCCAGGCTGCGGATGTCCAGGTGGTGGTCCACCTCGTCCGCGCAGCTCTGCCAGTCCACTGTCCACAGCGTCGCATCCACCTGGGCCAGCAGCGCCTGGGCCGATGGAAAGCGATGCACATGGTCCAGGTCATCCACCGTGGCCCAGGCCTCGGCCAGTTCCTGCAGCGTTCCTTCGGCCAACGTGTTCAGCACCACCGTGCCACCGGGCTTCAGCACGCGGTGAACCTCGGCCAGAGCCGCTGAAAAGCTGTCGCACCACTGCAGCGCCAAGCTGGAATAGACCACGTCCACACTGGCATCGGGCAGGGGCATGTGCTCGGCGGGCGCGCAGATCCATTCGAAACGATCGCCCCATTGCGCCCGGGCCTGCGCCAGCATGCCCGAAGCCAGATCCAGCCCGATCACCCGGGCCTGCGGATAAGCCTGCTGCAGCGCCGGCAGGCAATAGCCCGTGCCGCAGCCCAGGTCCAGCACCGTGCGCACCGATTCGGGCGCCGCTGCAGGCAGCCGATCTAGCAATTGAAAAGCCAGACGGCGCTGGAGGAGGGCGCGTTGCTCGTAGGCCGTGGCAGCCTTGCTGAAGGCTTGAGCCACACGGCTTTGCAGGGGGGGCCGCCGCAACTGCTGCCACAGCGCATCAATCACTTGAGCCAGCGCCGCTGCATGGGTCAGGGGCAGGGCGTGCGGAGCATCGGCCAGCACCGAGACATCGCCAGGACGGCCCGTGAGCGACACGACGGCTTCGGCACAAGCTGCTGGCAGCACCGCATCCTGTCCCGCCAGCACATGGCGCACTGGAATGGTCAGAGTCCCCAGCACCGAGCGCACATCCAATCGCGCAAGCCAATCCAGTTCAGCACGCAGCGTGGGGCTGTCCGGCGCAGGCTGCTGTGCGTGGGCCTGCAGCCATTTCAGATGCTGCCGCAGTTCGCTGCCCAGGCAGCCCTTCAGTTCCAGGCCGGCGAAGCGGCGCAGCGTGCCGGCCACATCGTCCGCACCGGCGTACACCGCGTCGAAGAGTTGCTGTGGAACCCCGGTTGGCCAGTCGGTACTGGCGAGGAACTTGGGTGAAGCCGCCACCGTGACCACACCGGACACCTTCCTGGGGGTGGCACGGGCCGCCGCAGCCAGGGCCAGCATGCCACCCAGGGACCAGCCCACCCAGATCGCACCGGCTGGCGCCGATCTCAGCAGTTCGTCGAGGGCGGCATCCAGGTCGGCATTGCTGGCAGGCGACGCACCGCAGCCCGGCAGGTCAACGGCATGAAGTGCAAATCGGTCGCCAAGGGCCTCGGCCAGAGGCTGCCAGATCTGGGCGTTGGACGCGAAACCGTGGATACAAAACAAAGTGGGCAACCCTGGGTTGCCCATGACGTGCACCTTCAATGCCATGAGGCTAGTGTGCCTGAAGTCAAGACGATCCTCGGATGGGCGCTCAGGCTCACTTGATCAAGATGCACGACAATGTATATTATGTCAAATAAAGTGAGCAGGCTTTTAGGCGACGGCGCCGGCTGATCGACACGTACAAGAAGGCCCTAGAGAGGCCTTCTTGTTGGCTTCCCGCCGGGAAGGAGCGAAGAAAGTGCGGCCGCTGCCCGTCTGAGGGGCTTCGGCAGTTCGAATGGTGCGCACCTCGTCTTCGAGAGCAACAACACGCCGCGTCAAACGGGCATGTCCGACCATGAGCACGACTAACAACATGAACAACAATACCTGGACCTTCAACAACGGAGTGACATCTGCTGCCGCTCTGATGGCATCAGGTTCGACCGGTGACATCGAGTGCGTCAAAGCGTCAGCCAAGGTGTCGCTGATCCATTCATGACGTGAAAGGCCCGGCTATAGGGGCGCAAGGCCAATCCCTGCCCTCCCCTTGGGGTTCCGGTACCAGTGCGGCTCACATGAAATTCTGAAGGAATTCGCTCAAGTCAATGACGGTGGCCTCGGGAGGTATTTGATCGAACAGGCCAACAGGAATGTCCGACATCATGGACAGGGGGAGCGCAAAAATCACAACCTTGGCCTCATACACGGCCTGGCGCGCATCGGACATCTGGGCCCCTACCCAATGAAGATCGTCCATGGGTTCGGTGCCATTCAGCCCGGCAACATGCACTTCGTGACCGTCCATGGCGAGGCGACGGGCGAGCACGCGCACAACATCGATGGCCCCAATGATTCCGACTTTCATGCGATGCTGTCTCAATCCGTTGGACGAGGCCCTTGGCCGCTCAATCAGGCCAGTCCGAACGTTTTCCGGATGCCCTTCTCTACCGGACTCGCCGGCATGAAGCGGCGCAACTTGGCCAGGAGAGAAGCCTCGCCCCTGGGGGTATGGCGCATCTTCCAGCGTCCCAAGGCGGCGTTCACGATCGTGGCGGCCACGCCATCGGGCTCCGGGGCCTTTTGAACATTCTTCTGGATGGCTTGAGAAACGACCGCAAGCTCACGGGCATAGGCCGGGATTTTCTCGGCAGTCATTGGCGCGTTGACGTCCAGGTTGGTCTTGGTAAACGAGGGTTCGACAAGCGTCACGCGAACGCCGAATTGGCGTACCTCGTGATCCAGCGTCTCAGAGAAGCCCTCGACGGCGTGCTTCGACGCCGAATAGAGCGCCATGTAGGGCGCCGGCAAGAATCCCAATACCGAGCTGACGTTGACAATGCGTCCAGCGCGCTGCTCACGCATGTGGGGCAGCACAGCCCGGATGGTGCGGAGCAGCCCGAAGAGATTGGTGTCTAACAATGCCTTTGCTTCTTCGACCGATGTCTCCTCGGCGGCTCCTAGCAGGGTCACCCCGGCAGAGTTCACCAAGACATCGATGCGTTTGACTTGCGCGATGATTTGTTGAATGCCGAGCCGGACCGAATCCTCGTCTCGGATGTCCATCTGAATGAGTACCACGCCGGGAATGGGCTTGGCTTGTGCGGCATTCCGTACGGTTCCATAAACCAGGAAGCCTTTGTCTGCAAGCTGCATGGCCGCAGCACGACCGATTCCTGACGAGACACCGGTCACCAAGACGACTTGGGAGTTTGACATTTTTTGGTTCCTTGAATTTCTGAGAAGCGCCAAGCTGTGTGACGCTGAATTGAGAAGGTGATTTCGATGGGAGACGGTCCGGTCAATCCACATGGTCAGAAATCATCGCTCCGATGCGGCGCTGCAGGTCCGACACGGATTTCATATCGCTCTCGTGATATTCCTGAGAAGGCTGGCGAGTCACAGACACGTCCTCATCGCTGTGCATCACCTTGCGCGCGAGTGCATGCGGGTCCGTCTGGATGGGGCTGGAAATCTCTGTGGTCCCCTCATATGCTTCCGTGGCCTGCGTGGATGTGGAGAGGATCATGTTTCGCGCAAGCTGGTACGGATCCACGGAGGCCATCGCGAAGGTCGGTCCCCCGGAAAGCAGAATTGCCGCCGCGGCAACACCCTGTGTGTTCAGCCATCTCTTGATATTGACAATAATGTTCATTTCAACTCCTTTGGCGGCACATGGCCAGATCCTGTGGGCAGGATGAATTTCGATTGGGTCGCTGTTCTTGAGGGATTCAGGTATTTTCTGGCCTGATCTTGAACCAGATCGAATACATGGCCGGTAGAAAAACGAGCGTCAGAATCGTCCCGGCCAGGGTTCCCCCGATCAGCGTGTAAGCCAGCGTGCCCCAGAACACTGAATGGGTCAGCGGAATGAAGGCCAGGATGGCCGCCAACGCCGTCAGGATCACGGGGCGGGCGCGCTGCACGGTTGCTTCGACCACCGCACGGAATGGGCCCAACCCAGCCTGTTCGTTCTCGCGAATCTGTCCGATCAAGATCAGCGTGTTGCGCATCAGGATGCCCGACAGCGCGATCAGGCCGACCAGTGCATTGATGCCGAAGGGCTGCTGGAACAGGATCAGTGTGGGCACGACGCCAATCAGCCCCAGCGGACTGGTCAGGAAGACCATCACCATCCCGGCGATCGATCGGACCTGCAGGATGATGATCAGCAGAGTGGCCGCCACCATGATGGGGAAGATCGGCAGCATGGCGACCGTGGCCTTGCCGGACTCCTCGATGGAGCCGGCCTCCACGATCTGGTAGCCGCTCGGCAGCTTGGACATGATCGGTTGCAGCTGCTTGGTCATGGCCGTCGACACGTCGGGCGGCTGCAGGCCGTCGGCAATGTCACCACGCACGGTGATCGTGGGCGTGCGGTCGCGCCGCCGCAGGATCGGGTCTTCCATGCGCACCTCGACCTTGCCGACCTGCGACAGCGGGATGCGCTGCCCAGACGATCCGACCAGCGTGAAGCCGGCGATCTTCGCGGGGTCCAGACGGATGTCGCCGGCCGCGCGGCCGACCACCTGCACCGAGCGGATGTCCTCGCGCACTTCCGTCAGCGGCGCCCCGTTCAGCAGGAACTGCAGTTGCAGAGCCACCGAGCTGGAGCTCAGCCCCACGGCCTGGAGCCGGTCTTGGTCGAGGGTGAAGTGCAGGGAGGGAACACGCGGGCCCCAGTCCGTGTTGACGGTGCGCATCATCGGGCTGGCCTGCATGACAGCTTCGACCTGGGCCGAGATCTCGCGCAGCTTGTCGGGGTCGGGGCCCATCACCCGGTAGGCCACCGGGAAAGGCGACGGAGGGCCGAACACGATCTGGGTGACGCGCACCCGCGCTTCGGGCGCCAGGCCGTCGGCCACCGCCTGTCGCAGCCTGAGCTTGAGCGCCTCCCGTTCCTTGTCGTTGCCCGCCAGGACCACGATCTTGGCGAACGAGGGATCGGGCAACTCGGGCGCCATGGCCAGGAAGAAACGCGGTGCGCCCTGGCCGATGTAGGAGGTCACGATCCTGGCCTCCTGCTGCTTGGCCAGCCAGGCCTCGACCTTCGCCGTGGCCGCGCCGGTCTGCCCGATCGAGGTGCCATAGGGCATCTGAACCTCGACCAGCACTTCCGGCCGGTCGGAGGTCGGGAAGAACTGCTTCTTGACCACGGCCATGCCGAGCACCGCCATCACGAACAGGCTGATCACCGTTGCGGCAACGATCCACTTGCGGGCAATGACGCGGCCCAGCACCCGGCGGAAGCGGTTGTAGTGGGGGGTGTCGTAGATGGCCGCGTGTCCGCCCTCCACTGTCTTGAAGTCCGGCAGCAGCTTGACGCCAAGGTAGGGCGTGAACGCCACCGCCACCACCCAGGACGCGATCAGCGCGATGCCGACGATCCAGAACATGTTGCTGGTGTATTCACCCGCCGTGGAACGGGCAAATCCATTCGGCATGAAGCCGATGGCCGTGACCAGCGTGCCGGACAGCATGGGGGCCGCCGTATGGCTCCAGGCGTAGGCCGACGCGGCGATGCGGCTGTAGCCCTCCTCCATCTTCACCACCATCATTTCGATGGCGATGATCGCGTCGTCCACCAGCAGGCCGAGTGCCAGGATCAGCGAGCCCAGCGTGATGCGGTCGAAGTTCTTGCCGGAGGCGGCCATGATCACGAACACGGCTGCCAGGGTCAGCGGCACGGCCGCCGCCACCACGATGCCGACGCGCCAGCCCATGCTGAGGAAGCAGACCACCATCACGACCAGCAGGGCGACGAAGAACTTGACCATGAACTCATCGACGGCCGAGCGGATGTTGACGGCCTGATCGGTCACCTTCGTCAAGGACATGCCCAGCGGGAGGTCCGCGTTGATCTGGGTGACCTCGGATTCGAGTGCCTTGCCAAGATCGAGCCCGTTCCAGTCGTCGCGCATCACGACGCCCAGCAGCAGCGCCGGCTCGCCGCCGTTGCGGACCAGGAAGGTCGCGGGATCTTCATACCCGCGCTCGACACTGGCCACATCCGACAGCTTCAGCGTGCGCCCCTGCGCGACGATCGGCGTCTGGCGGATCTTCTCCAGCGAGTCGAAGGCGCCATCGACACGCAGAAAGACCTGCGGTCCCTTGGTTTCGATCGAGCCGGCGGGCGTCAGGACGTTCTGGTTGTTGAGCGCGGTGAAGATGTCCTGCGGCGCCACCCCCAGGGTCGCCAGGCGGTCATGGGAGAAGGAGACGAAGATGCGCTCCGGCTGCTCTCCGATGATGTTGACCTTCTTGACCCCCGCCACATGCAGCAGCCTCTGGCGCAGCGTTTCCGCGTCGCGTGCCAGCAGCCGCTGGGGCTCGCCTTTGGCCTTCAGGGCCAAGAGCGCAAATGTCACGTCCGCGTACTCGTCGTTGACCATCGGGCCAATGACGCCCGCAGGCAGTTTCTTGGCCTCGTCGCTGATCTTCTTGCGGGCCTGATAGAACTCTTCCTGGACTGCGGACGGTGGCGCGCTGTCGAGCAGCGAGACCATGTTGAAGGCCAGACCGGGACGGGTGAAGGTTTCCGTGCGGTCGTACCAGCGCAACTCCTGCATGCGCTTTTCCAGCGGCTCGGCCACCTGGTCCTGCATCTCCTGCGCCGTGGCGCCCGGCCAGGCGGTGACGATCGTCATCTGCTTGATCGTGAAGGGCGGGTCTTCCGCACGGCCGAGCTTGAAGAACGCCAGAACGCCGGCGGCCGAGATCAGGAGAATCAGGAACAGGGTGATGGCGCGTTCCCGCACGGCGAGCGCCGAGAGATTGAAGCGGCTGTCGCTCACGGGCGCACTCCTTCGGCCGCGATGGCAACGGTGGGCTCCGTGAGCCGCACCTGCTGGCCTTCACGCAAGAGATGCGCGCCGAGCGCAACAACCTGTTCCCCTCGCTGGAGCCTGCCCGTCACCCGCGCAGCATCGTCCTCAATGCGCTCGACCGTCACCGGGCGCCACGAGACTCTTGACGGCTTGCCGTTGACAATCCAGACGCCCGTGCCCTTGCCAGCATCGAACACGGCGCCCATCGGCACGCTCAAACTGCGCTGCGCGCTGGAGGCCGCGTCGCTGATCCGCACGACGACCGTGGAGCCCAAGGCCGCATTCGACAGTTCGCCGTCCAGCACATACCGGGCTTCGAAGGTGCGCGTGAGCCGGTCTGCGGCATCGGACAGCTGGCGCAACCTGGCCGGCACCACCACACCGTCCTTGCCATAGAGCGAGGCTTCCGCCGTGGAGCCGATCGCGGGACGCAGCGTCTCCGGCAACTGGATCACCGCTTCGCGTTGGCCCGCATGGGCCAGACGCACGACCGGCTGCCCCGCGCTCACCACCTGCCCTGGTTCGGCCAGCGTTTCCACGACCACGCCGTCGCCATCGGCAACCAGCTCCGTATAGCGGGTTGCATTGCGAGCCACTTCCGACTGGGCCTCAGCCGCACTCAGCTGCGCCTTGGCGGCATCCGCGGCGGCTTTGGCCTGGTCATAGGCGGAGGCTGAAATGGCCCCGGTGCCGCGAAGATCCCTGAAGCGGGCCTCATCCTCCGAGGCTTGCTGTGCCCTTGCGCGGGCGGCTGCAGCCACCTCCTGCTGCGCGTGTGCCGCGAGCGCGAGATCCACAGGATCGATGCGCATGAGCACCTGCCCGCGTTTGACGGTCTGCCCGGCGTCCACCAGACGCTCCAGCACCTTGCCTGGGACGCGAAAGCCCAGGTCGCTCTGCACGCGGGCCGCGACCGTGCCGGTGAACGAGCGGGATGTGGCGGCGGCGTCCCGGGCGGACACCACGCGGACCAGCGGCACCTCGGTGCGTGGATCGGTGGCCGGCTTGTCACCGCATGCGGCCAGAGCCAGCGGCAGAGCACAGACGACGAGAGGTGCGGCAAAACGGAACCGAGACATGAAGATCCCCTGGCGGAGTGGTCAGGGCTTCATTCTCATTCTTGTGACCAATTTAGTCAATGGTCACTTTGCATTTGACTCACTCAGGGTGACAGGCTGCGAAGCACCAGGCTGGAAAGCTGCCCCGGCGCCACCTCGGCATAGTCAAAGCTCTGCTGCAGGATCAAGGGGTTCAGGAAAGGACGCATGACCAGATAGATGGCCATCACCGTCTCATCCAGAGGGGTCTTGCGCTCGAAGTCCCCGCTTTGACGCCCCTCTTGGAGGATCTCCCGAATGAGTTCCTGGATGCGCTGCTCGTAGACCAGCGTGGGCCGCCAGCGCTCGATGCACGCCGAGGCGGCGATTTCATAGAGCTTGCGATCCTGGAAGAACAGCCGAAGGCTGGAATCCACGGCGGCCTTGAACAACCGTCGCAGCTTCTCCGGCGGCCGGTCCGCCTCGTTGACTGCGGCCCGGATATCGGCCTCGATCTCACCCAGGCAACCTCCGCAGATCATCTCGCCGATGGCCTGCTTGGACTCGAAGAACTTGTAGATGTAGGCCTTGGAGAAGCCGATGACCTTGGCCAGGTCGGAGACGGTGGTTTTCTCGTAGCCGTAATGGCTGAAATGCTCCTTGGCCGCCGCGACGATTTGATCGCGCACGTCGTGGTCCGCCGGACCTCGCGTCGAAGCGGCGGGGGTGTCTGACTTGTTCATGGGTGAGAGCTTACGTCAGGTGATGGGGTTGGACAACAAGTGACCAATTGGTATTATGGTCACTTCATGTTGTGCATGAAGGATGCCCCATGTTGCCGAAACACACCCTTGCCGCGCTTGCTGCGATCAGTCTCTTCGCGGGCTGCGCAGTCGGCCCCGACTATGTCCGTCCCGACGTGAGCTTGCCAGCGCAGTTCCAGGGGCAAGCCGCGGCCGAGCGACCTTCCCGGGAGGCCAGCGCAGGCATGGCGACCTGGTGGAACGGCTTTGACGATCCCCAGATGAGTCGCCTCGTGGACCGGGCTTTGGCGCAGAACCTGGACCTCGCACAGGCATCTGCGCGCGTGACCCAGGCGCGTGCGGGGCTCGGGGCGGCCGGCGCGGCGTTGCTTCCCTCTGGCAATGTGAGCGGTCAGGCCAGCCGGGCGTATCAGTCGGTTGAGACACCGTTGGGCCAGATCCTGAACTCGCGCCCGGGCTTTGACCGCTATGGAAATGCCTACGAGGCCGACCTGGGGGCGAGCTGGGAGCTGGACCTCTTCGGTGGCCTGCGCCGAGAGCGAGAGGCGGCGCTTGCGGAGTACGAATCCTCCGCAGCGGGTGCCACTGCCGCGCGCTTGGCCGTCGCTGCCCAGGTGGCCGATACCTATCTCGTCATCCGTGGGCTCCAGGCCCGTCTGGATGTCGCACGCCGACAGGTTCAGACGGAGCAGGAGTTGCTGAGAATCGTCGGCCTCCTTCACAGCAAGGGACTCGCCGCAGAACGTCAGGTCAGGCAAGCGGAAGGCGCGCTCGCGCAGGCCCGTGCTTCGGTGCCGGCCATGGAGGCCGGGCTGGACGTGGCCATGAACGCGATGGATGTCTTGCTGGGCACCCCGCCGGGAACCCATCGCACGGAACTCACCGGCGCCCAGGCCATTCCCGCCCCTCCGCCCATCTCCGCGATCGGCTCCCCGAGCGATTTGCTGCGACGCCGGCCCGACCTGATCGTGGCAGAGCGCCGTCTGGCGGCTTCAAACGCGCGCATCGGCGCCGCTGTCGCCGAGTACTTTCCCAAGCTCTCAGTCAGTGGCCTGATCGGCAGCGCGACCTCCGTTTCCGGCAGCAATCTGTTCACGGGTGGGGCCACCCAGGCCGCAGGTGTGCTGGGGCTGCGCTGGCGACTGTTCGATTTCGGGCGCATCAACGCCCAGATTGACCAGGCCAAGGGGCAAGAGGCGGAAATGCTGGCTGCCTACCGACTTGCCGCGCTGCGTGCGACGGAAGACGTGGAAGACGCGCTGTCCGCGCTGGTCAAGCGCGAAGAGCAACTGGCGGTGCTGACGCAAGGCGTGGACGCCCTGGCCAGTGCGCGAGCGTCGTCCCTGGCCGCTTACCAGAGGGGCGTGGTCAGCCTCATCGAGGTTCTGCAGGCGGACGAGCGCCTGCTATCGGCCTCCGACGCACAGGTGCAGGCGCGCACCGATTCCGCGCGTGCCGCCGTGGCCACCTTCAGGGCGCTGGGCGGAGGGTGGCAACCCGATGAGCCCGGCCTGACAGCCATGAACTGACGCATGACGTCCGCTGGCCATTCCGGGCAGGTCTTGGGACGGTTCACCGGGCCATGCGACATCACCACGGGCCCCCGAGCCCACTACACAGGAGACAAACTGAACATGCCGTTCCAGAAGACACATCGCCAAGCCCTCTTCGCCCTCACGACCAGCCTGGCCTGCGTCGGCACCGCCAGCGCTGCGGCGTTTCAGCTCAAGGAGCAGAGTGCCGCAGGGCAAGGTCGCGCCTTCGCCGGGTCCATCAGCCAGGGGGGGGACGCCACGGTCGTCGCGAACAACCCGGCCGCCATGACGCTGCTCAACGGGCCGCTGCTGCAGACGGACCTGGCCGTCATCGACTACTCGGTCAAGTTCAACGGCACCGGCAAGGACGCACTGGGGCGCCCACTCGCGGGAGGCAACGGAGGAGATGCCGGGGACACGGCCCCTGTTCCTTCGCTGTACTTCCACACGCCGCTGACGGATCAGGTCCACCTGGGCCTCTTCATCACGGCCCCCTTCGGCTTCAAGACCGAGTACGCCGACGGCTGGATGGGCCGCTACAACGGGATCAAGACCGAACTGAAGGCGGTCGACATGGGGGCAGCGGGCTCCTACAAAGTGAACGACATGCTGTCGCTCGGCGCGTCCCTCTTCGTCGAGCGACTCGATGTGAAGCTGCGCGACGCCGTCGACTTCGGTGCCATGTTGGCAGGCTCGCACGTCCCTGGCTTTCTGCCAGGCAGCGCCGATGGGCGCACTGACATCAATGGCCACAACACGACGCTTGGCTATACCCTCGGGGCGCTGCTCCGCCCCAGCGAGGGTCTGTCGGTCGGCGTGGCCTATCGCTCCGAGGTCAAGCACAAGCCCGACGACGTTGGTGTGAACTTTTCGGTGCCCGACAGCGCCAATGCCGTGCTGTCCGCGGTCCGCCCCAACACCTTCGTCAACACGACGGCCCGCACGGAGCTGATCTTGCCGGCCTCCTGGACGGTCAGTGCCAGCCAGCAGCTGAATGACCGATGGACGGTGATGGCGGACTACTCCCACACCGCGTGGAGCAGGTTCAACAACGTGGTGCTGGACTTCGACTCCCAACTGCCCAACGAGACGCTGCGCTTCGGCTATCGGAACACTTCCTTCTACTCGGTGGGGGCGGAGTACCAAGCCGACGACAGTTGGACCGTCCGTGGTGGCCTCGGTTATGACCAAACACCTGTGACCAACGCTCTGCGGGATGTCCGGGTTCCCGATGTGGACCGGCGCTGGCTGTCGCTCGGGGCGACGTGGCGTGCGAGCAAACGCATGAGCTACAGCCTGGGGTACACGCATCTGTTCCTCAAGGACGCGGCCGTGAACCTCACCGCCGCCACGGGAAGCACATTGCAAGGCTCCTACAAGCTGGGAAGCAACATCCTGGCGGTGTCTGCTCAATACGCCTGGATGCCCTGACGGGGCTCCCCTGGCAAGAGACGCCGCCCGCCAGCCACACGTCACGCCACCAATCCTGACGCCACCGCCCGAATCCGCTCGCCGCCGGAATGGCCTCCGTATTCCGTGTGGCGCAGTAACGGTTTGTGGCGCTGCCGGCAGACCCACACGCCGGATCGGTTGTTGGGGGGCGTAGTCGATGGCGATCGGGGCGCCGACCGACCAGGCGGCGGCGTCCAGCACGGGCAGATCATCGGGGTTGCTCACGGCCTGGGTTCTCCATCGGCATCATCGATGCCGGGCATGCTGCCGAGGCAGAAATGCGGGTGTATCGTGATGGGCATTGCAGTGATCGACGCAACAACCGTGACACAGACTTTCCCCGGCGCCCCCGTGTCGGCGCCCCGCCCCGCTTACGACATTGGCACGCCCGGCACTCCCTGGGGGCCGCTGGAGCGTGCCACTTGGCTGCAGCGGCAGCAGCGGCACCGCTGCCACCAGGATGAGGTGGTGGGCCGCCTGCTGGCCGCCCTGCCCGCTCAGGCCGAACTGCTGACCTACGGCGAACTGGACTACACCCGGCTGGGCCTGGGGCGTTATCCGCTCCACGCGGTGCGCAGCCGGCAGTGGCTGGCTGAGCGCCCCACGGTGCTGGTGACGGGCGGCGTGCATGGCTACGAAACCAGCGGCGTGCAGGGCGCGCTGCAGTGGATCCGTGACGACTTTGCGCGCGCCGCCGAACGCTTCAACCTGCTGGTGCTGCCCTGCATCAGCCCCTGGGGCTACGAGACGATCAACCGCTGGAACCCGGACGCGCTGGATCCGAACCGGCAGTTCAAGCCCGGGAGCCCGGCGGCCGAGTCGGCCCTGGCCATGGCCTGCGTGGCGGCGCAGGCCGGCGAGGTGGCCCTGCACATCGACCTGCATGAAACCACGGACACCGACAACAGCGAGTTTGGCCCGGCCAAGGCGGCGCGCGATGGCGGGGTGTTCCATTGGGACCCGATCCCCGATGGCTTCTATCTGGTGGGCGACACCGAGCGCCCGGCCCCGACCTTCCAGCGGGCGCTGATCGACGCGGTGCGGCAGGTCACCCACATTGCCGAGGCCGACGAGCGCGGTTGCATCCTGGGTGAACCTGTGCAACAACATGGCGTGATCAACTACGCCAAACGCTCGCTGGGGCTGTGTGGCGCGATGACGGCGGCGCGCTTCGTCACCACCACCGAGGTCTATCCCGACAGTCCGACGGCCAGCCCGGCCCAGTGCAATGCCGCCCAGGTGGCCGCCGTCAATGCAGCCATCGAATTCCTGACCCACGCTTCCAAGGAGTGTTGAACATGTACACGAAGATCCTCGTCCCCGTGGATGGCAGCCCGACCGCCGAGTGCGGTCTTCAGGAGGCCCTGAAGCTGGCCAAGGGCAGTTCCACCGCCCTGCTGCTGCTCTATGTGGTCGACCAATACCCCATGCTGGTGGACTTTGCCGCGGCGGCCAGCTACCAGGAGGTGCAGGATGACCTGCGCCGCTACGGCAAGGAGGTGCTGGCCAAGGCCCAGGCTGCGGCTCAGGCGGTGGGTGTGACAGCCGAGGTGGTGGAGCGCGAAGTCATCGGCGGACGGGTGGCCGATGTGGTGGTGGGCGAGGCCGAGAAGGCCGGTTGCGACCTGATCGTCATGGGCACGCACGGCCGCCGCGGCCTGAGCCGCCTGACCCTGGGCAGCGACGCCGAACTGGTGGTGCGCCATGCCCCGGTGCCGGTGCTGCTGGTGCGCCACGGCGAAGCGCCGCGCTGATCCGCGCTTGTTTCCTCTTCCGGCTCAGTGCGGCTCCAGCCAACGCTGAAGCACCTGAGCCACGCCAGCGGCGTTGCATTCGCCCACGGTGATGGCGGCGCGAGCTTCGTCAGTGTCCAGACCCTGGGCATGGCCCTGCTGCTGCTTCAGCACCGCCGCGGTCGCTTCGGAGGGATCCTGCCCGGTGGCCGTGCGCTGGGCGAGTCGTCGTGCCAACTCCTCCGGCCCGGCCTGGCAGTGCAGGATGAGCCAGGGGCTGCCCAAGGCCTGGGCCAGCGCAGCAAAGCGCTCGCGCTGGTCACGCCGCAGAAAGGCCGCGTCCACGATCACCGGGTAGCCGGCCTGCAGCAACGTGCGGGCCGTGTCTTCCAGCCGCGCAAAGGTGCGTTGGGTGGCCTCGGCGGTGTAGATGTCCAGGCCGTGGGCGTGTGAGTCGTCCAGCGGCCCGAGGCCGAACAGGCGTTTGCGCTCCACATCCGAGCGCAGCCGCACTGCGCCGGCTGCCTGCAGCAGCGCCCGCGCCCAGGTCGATTTGCCCGAGCCCGACAGGCCGTGGGTGATCAGCAGCGGCGCGCCTCGGCCCCCCGCGGGCGGCGTGATGTGGCGCAGCGCCCAGCCCAGGTAGTCCGGTTCATCGGCGCTCGCGCCGCCCTGCCCTTGTCTGAGCCCGGCCACCATGGCCCGCACCAGCGCCCGGTAGACCTCGAAGTAGCGCAGGCCGGTCAGGCCGTCCCAGTCGCCGCTGTGGCTTAGGTAGCCATCCAGCAGGGCAAAGGCCAGGTCGCTGCGCCCGCGCACCTGCAGGTCCATGGTCAGGAAGGCCAGGTCGTTCAGGGTGTCGATCCAGCGCAGGGCCGGGTCGAACTCGATGCAGTCGAAGGCGGTGGGGCCCTCGGGCAGCTGCACCACATTGCCCAGGTGCAGGTCGCCATGGCCCTCGCGCACGAAGCCCTCGGCCAAGCGGCGCCGCCACCAGGGCATGAGCCTCGCTTCCTCTGCCTGGAGCCACGCTTGCAGTGGCTGGGCCTGTGCAGCGCTGTGCGGCCAGGTGAGGAGCGGCGCCAGCACCTTGGCCGTGGCGGCGGCGATGTCCGCTGGCTGGCCGTGGTCGCCGTCCGCCGCGGCGCGCGGTGCCGTGCCGTGAAAGGCCGACAGGCGCTCGCCCAACTGCGTCAGGTCGTCCGCCGTAAGCCGCCCTTGGGCCAGCCGGGTGGACCACAGCGCGTCGTCGGCAAAGCGCCGCATGTGCAGCGCATGGTCGATGACCGGACCCGTACCGCCCAGGGCCGGCGCCTCGGCGGGGCCGGTCACGGGCAGCACGTCCAGATAGAGCTGAGGCGCCAGGCGCCGGTTCAGGCGCAGCTCCTCCTCGCAGAAGTGCTGGCGCAGGGCCAGCGTGCTGAAGTCCAGGAAGGTGAGCTTCAGCGGCTTCTTGAGCTTGTAGGCGTCGGGGCCGCAGAACAGCAGCCACGAGATGTGGGTTTCGGCGCGGGCCACCGGCAGGCCGCTGCGCCGGGCCAGAGACCGGGCCAAGCCATCGGCCAGGGAGCCCTGCGCGCCCATGGCCGTCAGGCGGTCTGCAGGGTCGGGCTGTAGCCCGCCTCGCGCAGGGTTTCCAGCAGCGCATCGTCGCTCAGCGCCTGGCTGTTCACGCTCACCACGTGGCTGGGCAGGTCGATCTGCAGCGTGGCGGCAGGGTCGGCTTCGGTCACAGCGGCGGTGATGGCCTTCACGCAGTGGCCGCAGGTCATGTCGGGAACGAGGAACTGGCTCATGGCATCTCCAGAGGGGGCCGGTCGGTGCGATCGGCATGCCGGCACTGTGGCGCTTCCCATCGTGGGAAGGTCAATGGCAGTGTGCCACGCCCGGGCTTGCAGTCGGGTCATGCCGGCCTGGCTTGACCTTCCTATGATGGGAGGCTTGAGGATGCCCTCATCCCTGTTCTCGAGCTGCCCTGCTGCCATGGCCACCACAACGCACGCATTCAACATCCAGATCGAAGGCATGAGCTGCGCCTCCTGCGTGATGCGGGTGGAAAAGGCCCTGAAGAAGGTGCCCGGCGTGGCCGAGGCCCAGGTCAACCTGGCCACCGAGCGTGCGCAGGTGACCGGCGGCGCCGAGCTGCGGCTGGCCCCGCTGCTGGCGGCGGTGGAGAAAGCCGGCTACGGCGCCCAGCCCGTGGTGGAAAGCCAGCCTGCCCCGCCGGCCAAGCTGCCCAGCGGCTGGACGGTGGCGGCCAGCGCCGTTCTGACGCTGCCGCTGATGCTGCCCATGCTGCTGCAACTGGCCGGCCTGCACTGGATGTTGAGCGGGCTGTGGCAGCTGGCCCTGGCCACGCCGGTGCAGTTCTGGTTCGGCCGCCACTTCTACCGCGAAGGCTGGAAGGCCGCCCGCGCGGCCAGCGGCAACATGGACCTGCTGGTGGCCCTGGGCACCTCGGCCGCCTACGGCCTGTCGCTGTACCTGCTGTGGCGCAGCTGGGGCGTGGACGCCATGCCGCACCTGTACTTTGAAGGTTCGGCGGCGGTCATCACCCTGGTGCTGCTGGGCAAGTGGCTGGAAGCGCGGGCCAAGCGCCAGACCACCGACGCCATCCGCGCCCTGAACGCCCTGCGGCCGGACACCGCGCGGGTGCTGCGCGATGGTCAGGTGCTGGAATTGCCGGTGGCCCAGGTGGCCGTGGGCGATGTGGTGCAGGTGCGCCCGGGCGAGCGGGTGGCGGTGGACGGCGTGGTCACCGAAGGCCGCAGCCATGTGGACGAGTCGCTGATCACCGGCGAGAGCCGCCCCGTGCTCAAGACGGTGGACAGCCGGGTGACCGGCGGCGCCATCAACGGCGAGGGGGCGTTGACCGTGCGCACCACCGCCATCGGTGCCGAGACCACGCTGGCCCGCATCATCCGGCTGGTGGAATCGGCCCAGGCCGGCAAGGCCCCCATCCAGCGCCTGGTGGACCAGGTGGCGGCGGTCTTCGTGCCGGCCGTGCTGTTGGTGGCCGCCCTCACCTTCGGTGGCTGGCTGCTGGCGGGCAGCGACTGGGAGCCGGCGCTGATCAACGCGGTGTCGGTGCTGGTCATCGCCTGCCCCTGTGCGCTGGGCCTGGCCACACCCACGGCCATCATGGCCGGCACCGGTGTGGCGGCGCGCCACGGCATCCTGATCAAAGACGCCCAGGCGCTGGAGCTGGCCCATGCCGTCACCACCGTGGCCTTTGACAAGACCGGCACCCTGACCGAAGGCCGCCCCAGCCTGGTGGCCGTGCTGCCGGCCCCGGGGCAGACCGAGGCTTCGGTGCTGGTGCGGGCGGCCGGCCTGCAGCAGGCCAGCGAACACCCGCTGGCCAAGGCGGTGATGGCCCATGTGGCCGGCCTGTTCCCGGCCGCCCTGCCCGCCGCCACCGAGGTGAGCGCCCTGCCCGGCCGCGGCCTGCAGGGCCTGCTGGGGGGCGAACGCCTGCTGTTGGGCAGCGCCCGGCTGTTGCAGGAACATGGGCTGGACGCCGGCCCGCTGGCCGGCGATGCCCGGCGCCTGGAGGACGAGGGCCGCACCCTGTCCTGGCTGCTGCAGTCCACGGAGCAGGCCACCGTGCTGCTGGGCCTGCTGGCCTTCGGCGACGCGGTCAAGCCGGTGGCCCGGGCGGCGGTGGCCCGGCTGCAGGCCCTGGGCGTGCGCACGGTCATGCTGACGGGCGACAACGCGGGCGCGGCCCGGCAGGTGGCGCAGGCCCTGGGCATCGACGAGGTGCATGCCCAGGTGCTGCCCGAGGACAAGGCCCGCATCGTCCAGGCGCTGAAGACCCAGGGCCAGGTGGTGGCCATGGTGGGTGACGGCATCAACGACGCGCCGGCCCTGGCGGCGGCCGACGTGGGCATTGCCATGGCCACCGGCACCGATGTGGCGATGGAGACAGCAGGCATCACCCTGATGCGCGGCAACCCGGTGCTGGTGGCCGATGCGATCGACATCTCCCGCCGCACCCACACCACGCTGCGGCGGGGCCTGTTCTGGGCCTTTGTCTACAACGTGGTGGGTATTCCGCTGGCGGCGCTGGGTCTGCTCAACCCGGTGGTGGCCGGCGCGGCCATGGCCTTCAGCAGCGTCAGCGTGGTGAGCAACGCGCTGCTGCTGAGGCGTTGGCGGCCGGCGGCAGCCAGCCACCCCGAAGCCCCGACGGAGACGACGGCATGAACATCGGCGAAGCGGCCCGCGCCTCGGGCGTGTCGGCCAAGATGATCCGGCACTACGAATCGGTGGGCCTGCTGGCGGCAGCGCCCCGCACCGACGCGGGCTACCGGCAGTACAGCGAGCGCGATGTGCACACCCTGGGCTTCATCCGGCATGCGCGGGACCTGGGCTTCGGCATTCCGCAAATCGGCGAGTTGCTCAGCCTGTGGCAGGATCGGGGCCGGTCCAGCCGGCAGGTCAAGGCCCTGGCGCAGGCGCACATCGAGGCGCTGGAGCGCAAGGTGCAGGAACTGCAGGCCATGAAAACCACCCTGTCCCACCTGGTGGCCTGTTGCCATGGCGACGACCGACCGAACTGCCCCATCCTCGACGGGCTGGCCCAGGACGATCCGCCTGGCGCCTGCTGTCCACCCCGGCGCTAGCCGGCGCGTTGCTGTCGGGGTGTTCTCCATCCTGAAAGCTGCCATGCACGTCACCCCGCCCTCGCTGTCCCTTCTCCGCCTGTCCGCCTGGCGGGCCCGCCTGCTGGCCCTGGCCGGCGCCCTGCTGCTGGCCGCCTGCGCCGGCTTTGGGTTGACGGCCCCGCGCGTGACGGTGGCCGATCTGGAGGGCTTACCCAGCAAGGGACTGGAGATGCGCTTTCTGCTGCGCCTGCGCGTGCAGAACCCCAACGCCACCGACCTGGACTACGACGGCCTGACCCTGGACCTGAAACTGGCCGGCAAAGGCGTGGCCAGTGGCGTGACCAATGCCAAGGGCACCCTGCCCCGCTATGGCGAGACGATGGTGGAGATCCCGGTGACGGTGTCCACCTTCAACCTGCTCAAGCAGGCCTGGGGCATGGCCGAGGGCAAGGGGCTGGACAAGGGGCTGGACAAGGGCGATGGCCAGGGCGTGCCCTATGAACTGCACGGCCAGATCGGCACGGCCCTGGGCCGCATCCCCTTCGACCAGAAGGGCACCCTGAACCTGCCACGCTGAGTGGCCCGATCCAATCCATTCCAACATGACCTTGACCCCCACCGCCACCGAGGTGGTGGCCGCGCTGTGCGCGGCCCACCGCAAGCACCAGCCCGCCGACAACCGCTGCCTGGCCCAGGCCCTGAGCACCCCCGACGAGGGCTATGCGGTGCAGCACGCCGTCGGCCGCCAGTTGGGCTGGTGGGGCGCGGTGCCGGCATTGGCCTGGAAGTCCGGCGGCGGCACGCCGGACACCATCACCCATGCGCCCTTGCCGCCGGCTGGCGTGCGCCACAGCCCGGTTGATCTGGGCAGCCTGCCATTGCACAGCCGCGGCATCGAGGCCGAAATCGCTCTGCGCCTGGGCAGCGCGGTGGACGTGGCGCGGGCCGCTTCACTGGATGAGGCCGCCGCCGCGGCCCTGGTCGATGCAATGGCGGTGTCGGTCGAGGTGGTCGATTCCCGCTGGCGGGACGGCCCAGATGCCGCGCCGCTGCTGCGCCTGGCCGATGGGCAGTCGCATGGGGCACTGGTGCTGGGCGACTGGCGGCCGTTCGAGCCGGCGCGGGATTGGGCGGCGCAAGCGGTCCGCGTGCAGATCGGCTCGGCGGCCCCGTTCGAGTGCCGCGGCACCCACCCCCTGGGCCGGCCCACGGCGGTGCTGACGGCCTGGCTGCGCCACGCCACGCGCGAGGGTGCCGTGCTGCCCGCCGGCACCGTGGTGACCACCGGCAGCTGGGTGGGCCTGTTGCCCGCCCAGGCCGGCGATGCCGTCACGGTGGCCTTCGACGGCCTGGGCGAGGTGTCGCTGCGCTTCTGAGCGTCCCCCGGGGCGCTCAGGCCAGCAGCTGCCGCAGCACGTAGGGCAGGATGCCGCCGTGGCGGTAGTACTCCACCTCGATCGGGGTGTCGATGCGCAGCGTCAGCGTCACCTCCTGCGTGCTGCCATCGGCCCGGTGGATGACCAGGGTGGCATGGCGCTGCGGCAGCAGTTCACCCTCGATGCGAATGTCGATCACCTCGGTGCCGGTCAGCCCCAGCGTGGACCAGCTGTCGCTGCCCTGGAACTGCAGCGGCAGCACGCCCATGCCGACCAGGTTGCTGCGGTGGATGCGCTCGAAGCTGCGCGCCACCACCGCGCGGATGCCCTGCAGCCGGGTGCCCTTGGCCGCCCAGTCGCGGCTGGAGCCGGTGCCGTATTCCTCACCCGCGAAGATCACGGTGGGCACGCCGGCGGCCTGGTAGGCCATGGCGGCGTCGTAGATGGCCATGCGCTGGCCCTGGGTCTCGCCGGGCAACTGCATCAGCGTGTAGCCGCCTTCCACCCGGCTGCCGTCCTCGGCCGCGGGGAGCATCAGGTTCTTGATGCGCACATTGGCGAAGGTGCCGCGCATCATCACCTCGTGGTTGCCCCGGCGTGAGCCGTAGCTGTTGAAGTCCACCGGCTTGACGCCCAGTTCCTGCAGGTAACGGCCGGCCGGGGAATCGGGCTTGATCGAGCCGGCCGGCGAGATGTGGTCGGTGGTGATGGAGTCGCCGAACAGCGCCATGATGCGAGCGCCCTGCACTGTGGCTTCACGCGGGGTGGGCGTCTGCTCGAAGCCGTCGAAGAACGGCGGGCGGGCGATGTAGCCACTGGTCGGCCAGGGGTAGACCTCGCCGGTGCTGCCCTGGATCTGCTCCCAGAGCTTGCCCGGCTTGGCGCCCACCTGCTCGTAGTTCTCGCGGAAGGTCTTGGGCCGCATGGCGTGGCGCAGCAGCTTGTCGATCTCCTCGCTGCCGGGCCAGATGTCGCCCAGGTAGACGTCCTTGCCCTTCTTGCCCTGGCCCAGGGGCTGGGTCATCAGGTCCTTGCGGACGTTGCCAGCAATGGCGTAGGCCACCACCAGCGGCGGCGAGGCCAGGAAGTTGGCCTTGATCAGCGGGTGGATGCGGGCCTCGAAGTTGCGGTTGCCCGACAGCACGGCGCAGGCCACCAGGTCGTTGCTGGTGATGGCCTCGTTGATCGGTGCGGTCAGGTCGCCGGCGTTGCCGATGCAGGTGGTGCAGCCATAGGCCGCCACGTTGAAGCCCAGCTTCTCCAGGTAGGGCAGCAGACCGGTGCGGGTGAGGTAATCGGTGACGATGCGCGAGCCCGGGGCCAGCGAGGTCTTGATGTGCGGCGCCACCGTCAGGCCCGCCTCCACGGCCTTCTTGGCCAGCAGGCCGGCCGCCAGCATCACGCTGGGGTTGGAGGTGTTGGTGCAGGAGGTGATGGCGGCGATCAGCACGTCGCCGTTGTGCAGTTCGGTGCCATCGCTCGTGGCAAAGGCGGGGTCGAGCTTCTCGGCCGGCTGGTTGAAGCCGTTGGCACTGGCCGGGGCCGAGAACAGCTCGGTGAAGCGGCTGGACAGATGCGTGATCTCGATGCGGTCTTGCGGGCGCTTGGGGCCGGCCAGCGAAGGCGTCACCGACTCTAGGTCCAGCGTCACCACCTCGGAGTAGTCGATCTCGCCCTCGCCCGGCACGCCGAACAGGCCCTGGGCGCGGAAGTAGGCTTCCAGGGCCTCGATCTCGCCCTTCTTGCGGCCGGTGCCCTGGAAGTAGTCCAGCGTGCGCTCGTCCACCGGGAAGAAGCCCATGGTGGCGCCGTATTCCGGGGCCATGTTGGCCAGGGTGGCGCGGTCGGGCACCGTCAGGCTGGCCGTGCCCTCGCCGAAGAACTCGACGAACTTGCCCACGACCTTCTGCTTGCGCAGCAGCTCGGTGATGGTGAGCACCAGGTCGGTGGCCGTCACGCCTTCGCGCAGGCGGCCGGTCAGGTGCACGCCCACCACGTCCGGCGTCAGGAAGTAGACCGGCTGGCCCAGCATGCCGGCTTCGGCCTCAATGCCGCCCACGCCCCAGCCCACCACGCCAATGCCGTTGATCATCGTGGTGTGGCTGTCGGTGCCCACCAGGGTGTCCGGGTAGTAGAGCTTGTCGCCCTTGGGGCCGGTCTTGTGCACGCCGCGGGCCAGGTATTCCAGGTTCACCTGGTGGACGATGCCGAAGCCCGGGGGCACGACGCCGAAGGTGTCGAAGGCCTGCATGCCCCACTTCATGAATTCGTAGCGCTCGCGGTTGCGCTCGAACTCCAGCTTCATGTTCAGATCCAGCGCCTTCTTGCTGCCGAAGTAGTCGATCATCACCGAGTGGTCGACCACCAGGTCCACCGGCACCAGGGGCTCGATGGCCGTGGGCGGCTTGCCCAGCTCGGCCGCCACGTTGCGCATGGCGGCCAGGTCGGCCAGCAGCGGCACGCCGGTGAAGTCCTGCAGCACCACCCGGGCCACCACGAAGGGGATCTCCTCGTTGCGCGGGGCGTTGGGCTGCCATTGGGCCAGTTGCTGCACATGCTCACGCGTCACCCGCTGCCCATCACAGTGCCGCAGCACCGCCTCCAGCACGATGCGCAAGGACACCGGCAGCCGTTTCACGTTCGGGAACTGGCGTGCCAGCTTGGGCAGCGAATAGAAGCGCCCGGACTTGCCGGACGCCGTCTCGAAGGTGTCCAGGGTCTTGGCAAAAGGGTGCGAAGAGGGGAATGCGGACAGACTGCTCATCGACGTGGCTCCTTGTTCTGGGTCAGTCCCTGTCCCCGGGCCTCGCCGGGCGGGACAAGCGCTGAGCTTACGCCTGCCGGGGCCGGGACGTGATGACACCCGGCGACGCCCCTGACAGAGGGCGGTCTCGCGACCGGCCGCCGCCTCGCGTGGCAGCGAAGAAGGCCCGGGGGAGCCGGCTTTTCGCGCCATTGCCACCAAGGGCTTGCCTGAAAAATGTCCTCATGTTCCGTGGGCTCACTCCGACATTGCAGTCATGACCGCCACACCTTGGTTTGATCGATGGTTCCGGCGCCGGGCCGCGGCAGCGGTGACACAGCCGCGCGTGGAGATCCAGTTGCCTGCGCTGCCCCAGGCCCCGGACGATGAAGCTGAGCCGATCTGGCAGGCCCTGCTGCAGCGCGTGGGCCAGTCCAGGGAAGTCAGCAACCTGTTGGAGCGTGCCCGCCGGGATTTCTGTGCGGCGATGCGCGATCTCCACGGTGATGCCATTCAGGACCTGCGTCTGCGTGCCGGCTACACCGTGTCGCTGCGGGAGCTGTGGCACCTGCGCACCGAGCTGTACCAACTGATTGCATTCCACCTGGACCAGGCCGAGGCCGACCGACGGCTGGTTCCCGTGAACCGACATTTCCCGGCCCGTGCCATGGGTCACGCCACGACGAGCGAGCATCATGCCCATTCCAGTCTTTTCCTCTGACGTGAGCAGCCTTGCCTTCGCCGACACCCTGCCGAGCGAGGCCTTCGAGTTCGACAGCGACGTGACCGACAGCGAATTCGAGCCGTCCGACTATGGACTGCCGGCCGACCGAGCCGCCCGTCTGGCCGCCCGGCGCGGTTTTGTCGAGATGAAACAGGTGTTTCTCAAGGCGGTGGATCCGATCAAGGGCCGCAAGGGCGACTGGCTGCGCCAGCAGGTGCGCCAGGCCCACGAGCCATTGGACCTGTGGTTGCTGCGCGGACCCGTGCTCTCCGTCCTGCGGCACGACGATGCCGGGTCGCGCGGGCTGCGCGCTGACCTCTACCGCAGCCTGGACACCCTGATTGACCAGGTGCGGGGCCGCTCCTCCTCCACGTCCGTCCGCCCGGGCGCCCGCCACCAGGCCTGGGCTTTCAGTTCCTCGGTGGACACCGCCCTGCAGGCCTGGCGCTGAGCGGTTTCCGCTGACAGCTGCTTGCCGGCAATGCCCGGCATCAAGGCACAATCCCGAGGGTGAACATCATCATCCTCGACGACTACCAGGACGCGGTGCGCAAGCTCCGCTGCGCGGACAAGCTGCAGCACCTCAACGCCAAGGTGTTCACCAACACGGTGAAGGGCCTGGGGCAGCTGTCTGTCCGCCTGCGTGATGCTGAAGTCCTGGTGGCCATCCGGGAGCGCACGCAGTTTCCCCGCGCTCTGCTCGAGAAGCTCCCCAAGCTGCGGCTCATTGCCCAGACGGGCCGTGTGGGTTCCCATATCGATGTCGAAGCCTGCACCCGCCTGGGCATCGCCGTGGCCGAGGGGCATGGTTCGCCCTATGCGCCGGCCGAGCTGACCTGGGCACTGATCATGGCGGCCATGCGCCGCCTGCCCCAGTACATCGGCAATCTCAAGCACGGCGCCTGGCAACAGTCAGGACTGAAATCGGCCTCCATGCCGCCCAACTTCGGCCTGGGCGTGCAGTTGCGAGGCCGGGTGCTGGGCATCTGGGGCTACGGCAAGATCGGCAGCATCGTGGCGGGTTACGGGCGGGCCTTTGGGATGGACGTGCGCATCTGGGCCAGCGACGAAGGCCGCGAGCGTGCCCGGGCCGATGGCTGGGCCGTCTTCGACAGCCGTGAGGCCCTGTTTGCCGACAGCGATGTGCTGAGCGTGCACCTGCGCCTGTCCGACCAGACCCGCCACGTGGTGACGCTGGACGACCTGGGCCGCATGAAGCCCACGGCCCTGTTCGTGAACACCTCGCGCGCCGAGCTCGTGCAGGACACCGCGCTGGTGGCCGCCCTCAACCGCGGCCGACCCGGCATGGCGGCGGTCGATGTGTTCGAGAGCGAGCCCATCCTGCAGGGGCATCCCCTGCTGCGGCTGGAGAACGCCGTGTGCACCCCGCACATCGGCTATGTCGAGCAGGACAACTACGAGCAGTACTTCTCCGAGGCTTTCGAGAACGTCGCCAACTTCTGCAACGGCACGCCCACCAACATTGTCAATCCGGATGCCTTGAAGGTGTTGCGTTGACCCTTGGCGAGCAGGCCGGCCCGCGCCCGCGCTCCAGCCTGCACCTGTTCCTGGCCTTTTCCCGCCTGTCCCTGATGGGCTTCGGTGGGGTGCTGCCCATTGCCCAGCGCGAGCTGGTCGAGCGGCTGGGCTGGCTGAGCGTCGAGGAATTTGCCGAGCTGCTGTCGATCGGCCAGGTGCTGCCCGGACCGAACGTGGTCAATCTGTCCCTGATGGTGGGGGACCGCTATTTCGGCCTGCGGGGCGCCCTGGCGGCCCTTGCGGGCATGCTTCTTCTGCCCCTGGTGCTGGTGCTGGTGGCCGCCGCGCTGTACCAGCAGTTTGCCGCCCATCCTGCGGTGGCTGGCGCGGTGCGTGGCATGGGGGCGGTGTCGGCCGGGCTGGTCATGGCCATTGCCCTGAAGCTGCTGCCCGCCCTGCGCCGCAACCCGCTGGGGCGTACCCGCTGGATACCGGTGACCGTGGCGGTGGCGCTGGCCACCGGCTGGTGGCGCTGGCCGCTGGTTCTGGTGATCGGGCTGGTGGGTGGTGTGTCCTGCGCCATGGCCTGGCACCGCCTGAGCCCGCGCGCCGATGCGGCCTCCCAGGAGACCGCACCGTGACCGGGATGCTGGATGCTGCCGGGCTGTGGGCGCTGTTCCTGCACTGCCTGATGTTGTCGCTGCTGGCCATCGGCGGCGCCATGGCCACGGCGCCCGAGCTGCAGCGCTATGTGGTGGTCGACCGTGGCTGGCTCAGCAGCGCCGACTTCACTTCGTCCGTGGCCCTGGCGCAGGCCTCGCCTGGCCCCAACCTGATGTTCATCCCGGTGGTGGGTTATGCCGCGGGCGGTCTGCCCGGTGCCATGGTGGCCTTGCTGGGCATGCTGTTGCCCAGCACCGCCCTGACCCTGGCCGTGACACGCTGGGGGGCCCGGCACCGCGACAGCCGCGGCGTGAAGTCCTTCATCGCCGGCATGGTGCCGGTGACGCTGGGACTTTTGATCGTGTCCGGCGCCCTGCTCGTTCAGCCCCTGCAGGACCAGCCCGTGGCCCTACTGCTGATGGGCTGCAGCCTGCTGTTGAGCTGGCGCACCCGGGTGTCGCCGATCTGGCTGATCGCCGTCGGCGCGGTGGCGGGCATCCTGGGCTGGGTCTGAAGCCCCTCCCCGGATCCAGCCCGGCGGGAGCTCAGCGGGTGGTCTCGTCCTTGGTGCCGAAGATCTTGTCGCCGGCGTCACCGAGGCCCGGGATGATGTAGCCATCCTCGTTGAGGTGGCTGTCGACCGCAGCCGTCCAGCAACGCACGTCCGGGTGGGCCTTCTCCAGGGCGGCAATGCCCTCGGGGGCCGCCACCATCACCAGCGCGCGGATGTCCTTGCAGCCGCGGCGCTTGAGCAGGTCGATGGTCGCGATCATCGAGCCGGCGGTGGCCAGCATCGGGTCGACGATCAGCGCGGTGCGCTGCTCCAGCTGGCCGACGAACTTCTCGAAGTAATGCACCGGCTGTAGGGTTTCGTGGTCGCGGGCCAGGCCCACCACGCTGATCTTGGCGTTGGGGATCATGTCGAGCACGCCATCGAGCATGCCCAGACCGGCGCGCAGGATGGGCACCACCGTGATCTTGCGCCCGGCGATCTGGTCCACCTCGGTCGGGCCGCTCCAGCACTGGATGGTCACCTTCTCCAGCGGGAAGTCTGCGGTGGCCTCGTAAGCCAGCAGACGGGCCACTTCGCCGGTGAGCTCGCGGAACTTCTTGGTCGAGATGTCCGCTTCACGCAGCAGACCGACTTTGTGACGGACCAGCGGGTGGGCAACGGCGATGACAGGCATGGCAGACGGTATCCAGTGGTGAACAACAGCCCTCAGTGTAGGCCGTCCTCGCCCTCACCTGCCGCGGCAGAGGCTGCACTGCGCTGGCGCCGGGCCTCATAGAGGCAGACTGCCGCCGCCACCGAGACGTTCAGGCTTTCCACGGCGCCCGCCATCGGGATGCTCACCAGCGCGTCGCAGGTCTTGCGGGTCAGTTGCCGTATGCCCTTGTCCTCGGCCCCCAGCACCAAGGCAACCGGGCCGGTCAGGTCCAGCTCATAGAGGGTGTGTTCCGCGTCGTCGCTGGCGCCGATGATGCGCACGCCACGTTCCTTCATCTCCACCAGGGCACGGGCCAGGTTGGTCACCATCAGGTAGGGCACGGTTTCGGCCGCACCGGAGGCCACCTTGGCCACGGTGGCGTTGATGCCCACGGCATGGTCGGTGGGCGCCACGACGGCATGGGCGCCCGCCCCGTCGCACACCCGCAGGCAGGCGCCCAGGTTGTGCGGATCGGTCACGCCATCGAGCACCAGCACCAGGGCCTTGTCGACGCCGGCGGCTTCGACCTCCTCCAGCACCTCGTCCAGCGAGTGCCGTGGCTTGAGTGCCGTGACACGGGCCACCACGCCCTGGTGGCGGGGGCCGCCGGACATCTTGCTCAGGCGCTCATCGTCGCTGTCGACCACGGTGATGCCGGCCTCCCGGGCTCGCTCCAGGAAGCCGCGCATGCGGGCATCCCGGCGCTTGGCGTCGATGTGGAGTTCGGTGATGGATTCAGGGGCGGTCTTGAGCCGCACGGTGACGGCGTGGAAACCGTAGAGAACGCGTAGGGAGGACATGAGCAATCAGCCCGCACAGGGGCTCCGAAGCTGGCGCCAGGCGGCAGGTGTGCCGCAGGCAAGGCCGCTAGCCTACCAGCTTGCCCGCCCGCCGCTCACACATGCACGAAGGCGAGCCAGGCCAGCAGGCCGCCGATCAGCACCGGCTGGTGCAGCATGTAGAAGGTGAGCGACCAGCGCCCCAGCCGGGCCAGGGGCTGCAAGACGGCGGGAATCGGGCCGGTCAGCCAGTCGCGTCGGTGCGTCAGCAGCAGCAGGCCCAGGCCGACACCGGTCAGCAAAACCCCCAGCCAGGGCAGCACGGGAACATAGTCTTCGGTGTAGGGCAACTGGGTGATCAGGCCGGTCCAGTTCCACCAGCGGGTGTTGAAGAAGGGATGTTGCAGCCAGCCCGGTGCAAACCAGGCCAGCCCGCCAAGGATGAACAGCAGCGGGATGGCGGTGGCGCCGGCCAGGCGTTGCAGCGGGGGCACTGTCAGCCGGACAAGCAGCAGCATCAGCGCAATGCCGTGCAGCACGCCAAAGCTGATCCAGCTCTGCGGAAACATCATTGCCGAGCCAGCGGACACCAGGGCCGCGCAGCCGGCCACCTGCAGCCAGCGCCGCCAGAAACGCTTCCAGCCCTGGCCTGCCTGCAGGGCCACGGCCTGTCCCAGGCCCGCACACAAGAGGAACAAGGACACGATGCCCGTTCGCTGCAGGGTCCAGAAGGGATCGCTCAGGAAGTGCTGGGCAGGGGTCAGCAGGCCGTAGTGATTGAGGTCGAAGCTGAAGTGGAAGGTGGCCATCCACAGGATGGCGACACCGCGCAGCGCATCCAGCCGATCGAACCGGCTCGCGGGTCTTGAGGAGGGGGAGAGGCTTGGCACGGGCATGACGATAGCCCGACTCTTTTGTCTGACTGTTGCGGGATTGCACGGGCGCGGCCGGAACTCCGGCCTGTTGCGAGAATCCATCAGCACAAGATGCTGGGGGCCATCCATGGGTGAGAGTTCGTTTTCGGTCAGCGACAAGCTGGCCGACGCCATCCTCAATTTGGTTGCGCAGGTGCCGCCCACCCGGGAGGAGGCCAGCGACGCGCCGCAGGCTGCCGCAAGCCGGGTCACGCGGGTGGCGGCAGCCAAGGCCGCGCTGACGGCCGGTGGGCTGGCGCTGCCCACGGGCCCCGCTGGCTGGCTGACCATCCTGCCTGAGCTGCTGGCGGTCTGGCGCATCCAGGCGCAGATGGTGTCCGACATTGCCGCCCTGTATGGGGCTCGGCATGCCCCGACGCGCGAGCAGATGCTCTACTGCCTGTTCAGGCACGCCGCGGCACAGGCCGTGCGGGATCTGCTTGCCCGGGCGACCGACCGCTGGCTGGTGCAGGAAGCCTCCGGCGTCCTGCTGCAGCGGGTGGCCCAAGCGGTTGGGTTGAAGCTGACCCAGAAGGTGGCGCGGCGCGGTGCGTCGCGCTGGGTGCCTTTGGTGGGTGCTGCGGGCGTGGGGGTCTATGCCTGGCTGGACACCCGGCAGGTGGCGCAGACAGCCATCTCGCTGTTTCAGGCGCCAGCCAAGGAGGCGCCTGTCGCCCGAGAAACAGCCTAGGTGCGGGCCCCGAGACGCTGCTGCACCTGGAGGTGGATGTTGCGCAACTCGGTCAGGGTGGCGCCAATGTCCGCCTGTTGGCGCTCCAGTTCGGTCAGGGTCTGCAGAAGCTCGTCCTCGGCTGCGCGGAGGCTGGAAACTTCGTTGAGGTCTGGCGCATCGTACAGATCCAGGTAGTGTCGGATCTGCGCCAGGGAGGCTCCCAGGGACTTGGACCGCAGAATGAGCATCAACCGGGCCCGGTCGCGCTGGCTGTACACCCGGGAGCCATTGATGCGCCGAGGTTGCAGCAGCCCCTTGTCTTCGTAGAAGCGGATGGCCCGCAGAGTGATGCCGAACTCTCGACACAACTCGGTGATCCCGAACAAGGACTCTGCCGGCTCTCTGGCCGCCACACCTTCTGTCGGTGTCTCTGTCGCTGGCTGCGCGCTGTCAGGATGGATCATGCCGAGTGCACCTGAAGGTTCCCCGCAGACCCCCGCTGTCCGCAGGCATGACTGTGATACTAGGCAACTGCAGGGAAATCTCCTATCAGCATATTTGCGGAGAGGGCGCTCCCCTATGCCGGAGTCGGCTGCCTGCAACGCCATGCCCCAGCCCTACGCCGAGTCTGCCCGCCTGAGATGCCGAGGTGTGCGACGTCTAACGGGTCTTCGGGCTCACGGTGGGTGCCACCGCCGGCCCGAGGCCCGTGTCCACTCGCCAGATGCCTTCCGAGGTCAGCGTGGCGCCATCGTAGGCATAGCGGTTGTAATAAATGAACGGCCCTTGCGCCGTGACGAAGTACTCCGGGTCGGTGCGGGCGCGGGACTTGGCACCGCTGGCCACCAGCTTCTGGATCTGGGAGGAGTCGTCGGTGATGCCCATCATCGCCAGCAGATTGGGCTTGGTGTAATCGTTCCAGTTCGACGAGGTGTTCATCTGGAAGAACACATAGGACTTGCCGTTGTGGATGAAGAACTCGGGTGACCAGGCGTAGGGTGTGGCCGAAGGCAGCTGGCGCTTGATGATCTTGTTCCAGGTGAAGGTGCCATCGCCATTGGCCGTGCGGCGGTAGATCACGATGGCCACGCCGTTTTGAACGGCCGCCATCACGTAGTCGCCGTCATATTCGGGTGCCCGCCACACCAGGGCGCCCTTCAAGTTCACCTTTTCGTGTGTGATCTGGTCGCTGACCCCGGTGACGGGGTCGTAAAAATAGATCTGGTAGTAGCCATTGCTGGCCTTGCCCGACACCACGACCTTGTCCAGCCCATCGACGGAACGGCGGAACGAACTGGCATCGCCCTGCCCGCTGACGGTGATCGGCAGTTCGCTGCTCGGGATGTTCTCCAGACGGCTGTAGGCGTAGGAGGTGGACGTGTTTTGGTAATGGAGCGTCGGTTGGGCGTCGGTCGGGTCGGTCGAACCCATTGGATTCACCTTGCCCAGGCTCGTGCCCAGCATCGCCACAGACCAGGTGCCGTTGCCAGCGTCCGTGGCCGTGGCCAGGCCCGCAGACTGGTTGGACGGGAACATGCCCGGCTGGTAGCGGGTGAAGACAATCTGCGACCCCAGGGCCGAGCGCACCCACTCCGGACCATTGAGGTAGGCCTGAGGCGGTGCGGCACGGCTGTCCACCAGTTGGCCCATGCCACTGGCTGGCAGGAAGCTTCCGGTGGCCGGGTCGACGGCAGCCACCCACAGCTGCTTGTTGCTGTCGACAAAGGCCAGCCGCGAATTGCCTGCACCCTGGTTGCAGCGGGGGCAGTCCACCCCATCCCGCCCCCAGTCGAATTCGAAGTCGATGATGTTCGCGCTGGTGACCTGGACTTCAGAACCTGCGTGGGCCCCTGCGGCCGCCCAGACCAGGGCGACAACACTCAGGGCTTGGGCCCAGCGGCGTCCGGATGAGAGGGGCGGCGTTTTGACATCGATCATGGGTACCTCGGGCTTCGGACAAACCCGACGCCAAGCGCGCAGGTTTATGTAACAACTCGTATAGGAGTATGCAGGCCGGGCGTCTGGAGAAGAAAGGGCCATCCCCCAAGGATGAGGGGAGTCCGATGGTGACAACCGTCACGGAATTGGCATCCTCATCCCCTCGTCGGGGGACGGGAAATCTGACCCGCTACCATGCCGGCCCATGATTCATCCTGAGCGTCACCGTCAGCTTGAGCTGCTTTCCCCTGCCCGCGACGCCGAGATCGGCATCGAGGCGGTCAACCATGGGGCGGACGCGGTCTACATCGGTGGGCCCGGTTTTGGTGCGCGCGCATCCGCGGGCAACCCCATCCAGGACATCGAGCGCCTGGTGCGGCATGCCCACCGCTTTCACAGCAAGATCTTCGTCACGCTCAACACCATCCTGCGCGACGATGAACTGGAACTGGCCCGCCGCATGGCCTGGCAGATCTACGAGGCCGGGGTGGACGCCCTGATCATCCAGGACATGGGCCTACTGGCGTTGGACCTGCCCCCCCTCCAGCTCCATGCCAGCACCCAGTGCGACATCCGCACCCCCGAGAAGGCGGCCTTCCTGGCGAACTCGGGCTTGTCGCAGATCGTGCTGGCCCGGGAACTGACCCTGCCCCAGATCCAGGCGGTGGCCCAGGCCCAGCCAGCGGGCACGGTGATCGAGTTCTTCGTGCATGGTGCGCTGTGCGTGGCCTATTCCGGCCAGTGCTACGTCAGCCATGCCCAGACCGGGCGCAGCGCGAACCGGGGCGACTGCTCCCAGGCCTGCCGCCTGCCCTGGACGGTCACCGACGACCAAGGGCGCATCGTGGCGCACGAGAAGCACGTGCTCTCGATGAAGGACAACAACCAGTCGGCCAACCTGGCCGCCCTGGTGGATGCCGGGGTGCGCAGCTTCAAGATCGAGGGACGCTACAAGGACATGGGCTATGTGAAGAACATCACCGCCCACTACCGGCAACTGCTCGACGAGGTGCTGGAGGGGCGCCCGGGGCTGAGCCGTGCGTCCAGCGGCCGCACCACCTTCCTGTTCACGCCGGACCCGGACCGCAATTTCAACCGCGGCAGCACCGACTACTTCGTGCAGGGGCGCCAGCAGGACATCGGCGCCTTCGACACCCCCAAGCATGCCGGCCTGCCGCTGGGGCACGTTGCCCGTGTCGGCGTGGACCACCTGGAGGTGGAACTCGACGAAGGCGTCGGCCCGCTCAACAACGGCGATGCGATCACCTGGTTCGACCTGCAGCAGGAACTGCGCGGTGTGCCGGTCAACACGGCCGAGCCGCTGGATGCCAGCGGGCGGTGCTTCCGGGTGGTGCCCAAGGATCCGCTGTCTGAGCTGAAGGACCTGCGCCGCGGCACCGTGCTGATGCGCAACCGGGACATGGCCTGGGACCGGCTGCTGCGCAAGAAGAGCAGCGACCGGCGCGTGGCGGTGGACCTGCATCTGGCGGAAACGCGAGAAGGATTCGCGCTCTCGGTCACCGACGAGGACGGCCACCATGCCCGGGTGGAACTGGCCCATGCCCACGAGGCGGCCCAGCAGCTCGAGCGGGCCGAGGCAGCCTTGCGTGAAGGCTTGGCTAAGCTGGGCACCACGATCTTCGTGGCGGGTGAGATCACGCTGGCCTTGCGCCAGCCTTGGTTCCTGCCGGCCGGGGCGCTCAACGCGCTGCGCCGGGACGCCATCGCAGCGCTGGAGGCCGAACGCGAAGCCTGCCGGGAGCGCCTGCCGCGCCGCGCGCCGGTGGAGCCGCCGGTGCCCTACCCCGAGGACACGCTGAGCTACCTGGCCAACGTTTACAACCAGAAGGCGCGCGACTTCTATGCCCGGCACGGCGTGAAGATCATCGAGGCGGCCTACGAGAGCCACGAGGCCCTGGGCGACGCCAGCCTGATGATCACCAAGCACTGCGTGCGCTTCTCGCTGAGCCTGTGCCCCAAGCAGGCCAAGGGCGTGACCGGTGTGCAGGGCACGCTGCGGGCCGAGCCGCTGACCATCCAGAATGGCGACGAAGTGCTGACCCTGCGCTTTGACTGCAAGCCCTGCGAGATGCACGTGGTGGGCCGGATGAAGAAGAACGTGCTCAACCAGGCCCGTGCTGCCGAGAAGCAGGCCGCCCGTGAGGGCGTGCCCATCCAGTTCTACAAGACCCGACCAGCCCCGCACCCGGCCCGCTGAGCCCGTCCGGCATCAGGTCGCCGCGGGCGTCAGGCCGGCCGTGAGCCGGCGCAGCGCGGCCTCGTCCAGGGTCTCGTGCTGCAACAGTTCGGCGGCGCACTGGTCCAGCAGGGCGCGGTGCGCGGTCAGCAGCGCTGTGGCCCGGTCGAAGGCCCCCATCACCAGAGCCCGGATGGCCTGGTCGATGCGCTCCTGGGTCTGTTCCGACACATGGGCGGCGGCGGCCTCCGGCACGGCGCCCTCCCCGCCCTCGAGCATGCGGTTGCGCGGCGATTCGTAGGCGACGAAGCCCAGTTCGGCATCCATGCCGTAGCGCATCACCATCTCGCGGGCCAGATCCGTGGCCTTGGCCAGATCGTCCGAGGCGCCGGTGGAGAGTTCGCCGAAGACCAGCATCTCGGCCGCCCGGCCGCCCAGCAGCACCGCCATCTTGCGTTCGAGCTCGGCCTTGGTCATCAGGTAGCGGTCCTCGGTGGGCCGCTGGATGGTGTAGCCCAGCGAGCCGATGCCACGCGGGATGATGCTGACCTTGTGCACTGGGTCCGTACCCGGCTGGGCCAGGGCCACCAGGGTGTGGCCCATCTCGTGCACGGCCACGGTCTGCCGCTCCTTCGGGTTGAGCAGGCGGTTGCGCTTTTCCAGACCCGCGACGATGCGTTCCACCGCGGCGGTGAAGTCATCCAGCGTCACCTGACTGGCCTGGCGGCGGGTGGCCACCAGGGCGGCTTCGTTGACCAGATTGGCCAGGTCCGCGCCCGAGAAGCCCGGCGTCAGCGCCGCCACTTCGTCGAGCTTCAGGTCCGGCGCCAGCGTCACCTTGCGCACATGCACCTTCAGGATGTCCAGCCGTCCCTTCTTGTCCGGCCGGTCCACCAGCACCTGGCGGTCGAAGCGGCCGGCCCGCAGCAGCGCCGGGTCCAGGATCTCCGGCCGGTTGGTGGCAGCCAGGATGATCAACCCGGTCTGGGCGTCGAAGCCGTCCATCTCGACCAGCAGCTGGTTGAGCGTCTGCTCCTTCTCGTCGTGCCCCCCCAAGCCGGGAAAGGCGCCGCGGGCGCGGCCCAGGGCGTCGAGCTCGTCGATGAAGATGATGGCCGGGGCCTGGGCGCGGGCCTGCTCGAACAGGTCGCGCACCCGCGCGGCGCCCACGCCGACGAACATCTCGACGAACTCGCTGCCGGAGATCGAGAAGAACGGCACCGCGGCCTCGCCGGCCACCGCCCGGGCCAGCAGGGTCTTGCCGGTGCCCGGCGGGCCGACCAGCAGCACGCCCTTGGGCACATGGGCGCCCAGGCGGCCGAAGTCTCCCGGGTGCTTGAGGAACTCGACCACCTCGGCCAGCTCGGCCCGGGCTTCGTCCACGCCGGCCACGTCGGCAAAGGTCACGCCGGTGTCCGTCTGCACGTAGACCTTGGCCCGGCTCTTGCCGATGGACATGAAGCCGCCCAGGCCGCCGCCGGCCTTGTCGGCAAAGCGCCGGAACACGAAGAACCACAGGCCGAAGAACACCGCGGCCGGCACGATCCAGGACAGCAGGTCGCGCAGCAGCGTGCTCTCGATCACCCGGCTGTAGGGCACGTGGTAGCGGTCCAGCCGCTCGGCGATGTCGGGTTCCACCCGGTTGGTCACCAGCAGCAGCTTGCTGCCCTGGGGCGTCTTGAGCTTGCCGGTGAGCTGCCGATCGGTCACCTGGACTTCGGCGATCTTGCCGTCGGCCAGCGCCTGCTCGAAGGCGCTGTAGGGCACCGCCTCGACCTCGCGGGTGCTCTGCCACAGGTCCTGCAGCGTGAGCAGCATCAGCGCCGCAATGAACCAGTAGCTCAGGTTCCAGGTGTGTTTCTGGTTGATGGGCATGGGGATGTCCGGTGCGCTCGGCCGGGGCCACGGAGGCCCAGCGGATGGGCAGCATTCAGTAATGCGGGGGAATCTCGTCGCGCAGGCTGCGAAAGGACGTGGCGTCGTCGCCGGCCGATTGGCGGCGCAGTTGCAGCAACTCACGCAGCAGCAGGTCGATCTGCTCCTGTTGCCTGGCCACGGTGATGTTGAGGTGCTCGAGCAGATCCTCGGTGAAGCTGAACTTCACCTCCAGATCGGTCAGCCGTCGCTGGGTGTCGTCCGGCAAGGACATGGTGGAAGGACTCACAGGGAAATTGAGGTGAATCCCGACAGCTTATTGCATCTTGGCGTCACTGGGCTGCACCGTACAGTGGTGCCGCCGCATTCGTCTGCGCTGTGCAGGCCACTGAATCGCGTTCACCAGGAGTTTCGAGATGCGCGTCAACCTGCCTGTCTCCCAGAAGCAGTACACGATGGCTGACGACACCATGTTGGTGTCCACCACCGATGTCCAGGGCCGCATCACCCATTGCAACCGGGCCTTTGTCGAGGTCAGTGGCTATGGCTATGACGAACTCATCCATCAGCCGCACAACCTGATCCGCCACCCGGACATGCCGGCCGAGGCGTTCAAGGACATGTGGTCCACGATCGGACGGGGTCGTCCCTGGTCGGGCGTGGTGAAGAACCGCCGCAAGAATGGCGACCACTACTGGGTCATGGCCCACGTGGTGCCCATCATGAAAAGCGGCAAGCCCCATGGCTACATGTCGGTGCGGGAGAAAGCCGGGCCCGATCAGATCCAGGCGGCCGAGGCCCTGTATGCCCAGATCGCACGGGAGCGGGAGACCGGCCGCCACACCCTGAAGTTGCATGCGGGACGGGTGCGTCTGCTGGGGCTGCGGGATGTGCCAGCCAAGCTCCACCGCTTCTCTCTCTCTCAGCGCCTGGGCGCAGGCATGGCGATGGTGACGGGGGGCATGTTGGCCGTGGCGGCACTGGTGCCGGCGGCGCCGCTGCTGGCCGCAGGGGTGACTGCCGCGCTGGGCACACTGGGGATGGTGAGCTGGTTCCGCCAGAGCATCCAGCACCGCATCGACCTGGCAGAGCAGTTTGCCAACGACCTCGCCAGCTGCAACCTGGCCACCAAGATCGAACAGGTCCACCCCCATCCCCTGAGCGGGCTGACCCGCGCACTGAGTCACATCCAGATGAACCTGCGTGCGGTGATGGGCGACGCCCGCGACGAGGTGGCGGGCACCACCCAGTCCATCGGCGAGATCGCCCAGGGCAGCAAGGATCTCTCGGACCGCACGGAGGCGCAGGCCAGTGCCGTCCAACGCACCGCGGCCTCGATGGAACAGATGGCCGGCACGGTTCAGCAGACCGCCCAGACAGCGGCTCAGGTGCAGCACCACAGCCTCGAAACTGCCTCGGCAGCCACCTCGGGTGGCGAGGCCATGGGGCGGGTCGGCGCGACGATCGGGCAGATCGAACAGGCCTCGCACAAGGTGGCCAGCTTCGTGCAGATCATCGAGAGCCTGGCATTCCAGACCAACATCCTCGCGCTCAATGCGGCGGTCGAGGCGGCCCGTGCCGGTGAGCAAGGCCGCGGGTTTGCCGTCGTGGCCGGGGAGGTTCGGGCCCTGGCTCGTCGCAGTGGTGAGGCGGCCACCGAGATCCGCGCGCTCATTGGGCAGTCCGTCGAACAGGTGGAGCACGGCGCCGTGCAGGTGGCCGATGCGAGCCAGACCGTCACCCGCACCGTTTCCGAAGTGCAGCGCATGGGCGAGATGATCCGAAAGATCAGCGCGGCGACGGCGGAACAGTCCTCTGGCGTGCACGATGTGAATGTGGCTGTCGCCGAACTGGACCGGATGACCCAGGCCAACGCGGCCCTGGTGGAGGAGACCGCTGCCGCAGTGGAGGTGCTGCATCGACGCACCGAGGCCTTGCGGCGCTCGGTGCAGGTCTTCAACTTCTGAGCCCGGGGCGCCCGCCCCGCCCTGGCACGGTCAGGTGCACACGGTCAGGTGCACAGGGTCTGTGGCGCCGGACGGACAGTGATCGACAGAGGGAAGGTGCACACTGCACCATGGCATTTTTCTGCCTGCTTCCGTCTGCCTCGCCACGATGAGTCGATACCCTCACCTGCTGCAGCCCCTGGATCTGGGGTTCACCACGCTGAAGAACCGGGTCCTGATGGGCTCCATGCACACGGGGTTGGAAGATGGCCGTGACCTGAGCCGGCTGGCAGCTTATTTCGCCGAGCGTGCTCGCGGTGAGGTGGGTCTGATGGTCACCGGTGGCTTTGCGCCCAATCTGGTCGGTTGGCTCAAGCCTTTTTCGGGCATGCTCGCCTCACAGGCCGGCGTGCGGCGGCATCGGGTGGTGACCGATGCGGTCCATGCCGAAGACGGCAAGATCGCCCTGCAGATCGTGCATGCCGGACGCTATGGCTACCACCCCTTGGCCGTGGCGCCCACAGCCCTGCGCTCGCCCATTTCACCTTTCCGGCCCCGTGGGTTGAGCACGTCCGGTGTGGAGCGTCAGATCCGCGCCTTCGTCCGCTGCGCCGTGCTCGCCCGCGAGGCGGGCTACGACGGGGTCGAGATCATGGGCAGCGAGGGCTACCTCATCAACCAGTTCCTCGCGGCGGCCACCAACCAGCGCGACGACGAATGGGGCGGCGCCTACGAGCACCGCATGCGCTTTCCGGTCGAGATCGTCCGGCGCATCCGGGCGGCGGTGGGGCACGACTTCATCCTCATCTTCCGGCTGTCCCTGATCGACCTGGTGCCGGGGGGCTCGAACTGGGCCGAAGTGGTCCAACTGGCCAAGGCGCTGGAGGCCGCTGGCGCCACGTTGATCAACACCGGCATCGGCTGGCACGAGGCCCGGGTGCCCACCATCGCCACCAGCGTGCCCCGCGCGGCCTTTGCCTGGCTGAGCAAGAAGATCAAGACGGAGCTGACGATCCCGGTGGTCACCAGCAACCGCATCAACACCCCGGAGACCGCCGAGGTGCTGCTTTCGGAAGGCTATGGCGACATGGTGTCGATGGCCCGGCCCCTGCTGGCCGACCCCGATTTCGTACGCAAGGCCCACGAGGGACGGGCCGACGAGATCAACACCTGCATTGCCTGCAACCAGGCCTGCCTGGACCACATCTTTGCCAACAAGGAGGCCAGCTGTCTGGTCAACCCCCGGGCCGCCCACGAGACCACGCTGCGCATTCTGCCGGTCCATCAGTCGCGGCGGCTGGCGGTGGTCGGCGCCGGGCCGGCAGGGCTGGCCGCTGCGACGACCCTGGCCGAGCGTGGGCACGAAGTGCATCTGTTCGAGGCGGCGCAGGACATCGGCGGGCAGCTCAATCTGGCCAAGCAGGTGCCTGGCAAGGAGGAGTTCCACGAGATGCTGCGCTACTGGCACCGGCGTCTGGAGGTGACGGGGGTCTACCTGCACCTGGGACGCCGCGCGCAACCGGAGCAACTGGTGCACGACGGCTTCCGTGAGGTGGTGCTGGCCACCGGGGTGCAGCCGCGCAACCCACGCATTCCCGGGCAGGATCACCCCAAGGTGCTGAGCTATGTGGACGTGCTCTCCGGCGCCCCGGTGGGCGACAGGGTGGCCATCATCGGCGCTGGGGGCATCGGCTTCGACGTGGCCGAGTACCTGAGCCAGAGCGGAAAGTCGAGCGCGCTGGATCTGCCGGCATGGCTGGCCGAATGGGGCGTCACCGACCCGGCCTTGGCCCGCGGCGGCCTGCGGCCCGAGCCTCTGCCCGTGCACCCTTCACCACGCGACATCACCTTGTTGCAGCGCAAGCCCGGCAAGCTGGGAGCCAACCTGGGCAAGACTACCGGCTGGATCCACCGGGCCTCGCTCAAGCAGCGGGGGGTGCGCTTCGTCGGGGGGGTGAACTATGAGCGCATCGGCGACCCGGGTCTGCAAATTTCCGACGGTGAGCGCCGGGAAAACCTGCGCTGGCTGGAGGTGGACACCGTGGTCCTGTGCGCTGGCCAGGAATCCATTCGCATGCTGCAGCAGCCCCTGGAGGCCGCCGGCATGCGGGTGCATGTGATCGGTGGCGCGCAGGAAGCCGGCGAACTGGATGCGAAGCGGGCCATCGACCAGGGCGTTCGGCTGGGTGCCAGCCTCTGAGGAGGTCCGCTGCGCCGCCGCGCTTATTTCTTGCCGTTCTCGTGGCCGATGACACCACCGATGACGGCTCCGCCAATGGCGCCGGCCGTGGTGCCACCGGTGATCACCGATCCGGCCACCGCACCCAGCCCCGCCCCCACGGCGGTGTCCTTGGATCGCTGGCTCATGCCGGCACAGGCCGTGAGCGACAAGGTCGACAGGACCAGGGCCGACACCGCGACCCCACGGAAAATGGAAGCCTTGTTCATGGCGTACTCCTCGTCAAAACCATGAACACAGCTTCGCTGCCACCAGGCGCCCTTCCCATCAGGCAACGGCGCGACGTGTTGTCGGACGATGCCGACACAGCGTCGATCAGTCGTTCGACGGGCTCCAGCCAGCGGGGCGGACCGAGGACAAGGTGTCGTTGAAGTCCCAGCGTTGCAGGTCCGCATACTGGCCTGGGCCCAGGGTGATGCAGCGTCCCCGGAAGTAGGCATCGCTGCAGAGCTCCCAACGGCCCCAGCGGATCACGACCGAGCTGATGCGGTCGTTGAGATCCGTGCGACCGAGGTCATCCACGCCTCGAGAGGCATCCAGGCTGCGGCCACCGAAGTCGGCGTGTTCGTAGAGCTGGATGGCCGACCACTGGCCACCGGTGGCCCCGGTCCCACCGCCGTTGACGCGGCGCACCGAAGACAGCTTGTCGTTCAAGCTCCAGGTGCGCAGGTTCGGGTAACGTCCTGGACCCAATGTGATGCACTGGCCCCGGTAGTCGGCATCGCTGCAGAACTCCCAGAGCCCGCGCCGGATGACGATCGAGGACACGCGGTCATTGAACCCGCGCGGCTGCAGGTCGTCGACGCCCTGACTGGCATCGAGTGAACGGCCATTGAAGTCGTCGTTCTCGTAGAGCACCACCGTGCCCTGGCCGTCCTGACCCCAGCCACCGCCCCAGCCGCCCCCTTCCGGGCGCAGCGAGGAGAGGCGGTCATTGAGGCCCATTGCACGCAGCGTGGGGTAGCGGCCCGGTGCCAGACTGACGCACTGTCCTCGGAATTCGGCATCGCTGCACAGGGTCCAGCGCTCGCCGTGGACGATCACCGACGAGGCCCTGTCGTTGAACTGCAGCCGCTTCAGATCGGCAATCTCGCCCGACGAGGCGAAGGATCGTCCCTGGAAGTTGTCGTCCTGATAAAGGGTCACGTCGGCGTGTGCCGCCGAGGTGGCCAGCAACACGGCCACCGCTCCCATCCAAGGCTTGAACATCGCTTTGCTCCCCTTTCTCCGCCGGTCCCGTGGCTCGGTCAAGCCACCCACTTGCGCGCATTGCGGAACATGCGCATCCAGGGGCTGTAGGCGCTGATGTCGCCCCCGTTCCAGCTCATCAGCACATTGCGGAACACCCGCTCCGGGTGCGGCATCAGCACCGTGAAGCGGCCGTCCGGCGTGGTCACCGAGGTCAGGCCGCCCGGGCTGCCGTTCGGGTTGAACGGGTAGACCTCGGTCGGCTGGCCCCGGCCATCCACATAACGCATGGCCTGATGCACGCGGTTGACGTCGCCGCGCTGCGAGAAGTCGGCGAAGCCCTCGCCGTGGGCGGTGGCGATGGGCAGGCGGCTGCCGGCCATGCCCTGGAAGAAGATGGAGGGGCTCTCCAGCACCTCGACCTGGGCCAGGCGGGCCTCGAACTGCTCGCTCTTGTTGCGGGTGAACTTGGGCCAGGCCTCGGCGCCCGGGATGATGGGCGACAGCGCCGCCATCATCTGGCAGCCGTTGCAGATGCCCAGGGCGAAGGTGTCGCTGCGGCCGAAGAAGGCCTGGAACTGGTCGGCCAGGGCCGGGTTGAACAGCACGGAGCGGGCCCAGCCCTCGCCGGCGCCCAGGGTGTCGCCGTAGCTGAAGCCGCCGCAGGCCACGAAGCCCTGGAACTGCGACAGCGGCACGCGGCCGGACTGCAGGTCGCTCATGTGCACGTCGTGGGCGTCGAAGCCGGCCAGCGCGAAGACCTGACTGGTCTCCACATGGCTGTTGACGCCCTGCTCGCGCAGGATGGCCACCTTGGGCCGGGCCTTGGCGATGTAGGGCGCGGCCACGTCCTCGGCCGGGTCGAAGCTCAGGGCCAGGTGCAGGCCCGGATCCTCGCTGCCGGCGGCGGCGTGTTCCTGGTCGGCACAGGCGGGGTTGTCGCGCAGGCGGGCGATGCGCCAGCTCACCTCGTCCCAGAGCTGGTGCAGCTCGGACAGCGGGGCCGAGAACTGGCTCTTGGCGTCGCGCCAGACCTCGACCACACCCTTGTCGTTGGGCTTGCCCACCACGTGGCTGCAGGTGGACAGGCCGTGCGCGCGCAGGGTGGCCAGCACCGCGTCGCGGTCGGCAGTCCGCACCTGCAGCAGGGCCCCCAGTTCCTCGTTGAACAGGGCCTGCAGGGTCAGCTCGTCGCGGCGGCCGCTGACCTGGGTGGCCCAGTTCTTGGCATCGCCGGTGTCGGCGCGGCTGTCGCTGATGCCGTCGCCCTCGAAGACCAGCATGTCCACGTTCAGGCTGACGCCACGGTGGCCGGCAAAGGCCATCTCGCAGGCTGCCGCCCACAGGCCGCCGTCGGAGCGGTCGTGGTAGGCCAGCAGCTGGCCTTCGGCACGCAACTGGTTGACGGCGGCCACGAGGGCCTTGAGCTGGGCTGGGTCGTCCAGGTCGGGCACCGCGTCGCCGAACTGCTGCAGCGTCTGCGCCAGGATGGAGCCGCCCATGCGGCGTTTGGCCTGGCCCAGGTCCACCAGGATCAGGGTGGTGTCGCCATCCTGCAGCTGCGGGGTCAGGGTGCCGCGCACGTCGTCCAGCGTCACGAAGGCGGAGACGATCAGCGACACGGGGGCCACGACCTGCTTGGTCTGACCTTCATCGTTCCAGCGGGTGCGCATGGACAGGCTGTCCTTGCCCACCGGCACGCTCACGCCCAGGGCCGGGCACAGGTCCATACCCACGGCCTTGACTGTTTCGTAGAGCGCAGCGTCCTCGCCCGGCTCGCCGCAGGCGGCCATCCAGTTGCAGCTGAGCTTGACGCGCGAGAGCTCGAAGGGTGCGGCCAGCAGGTTGGTGATGGCCTCGGCCACGGCCATGCGGCCCGACGCCGGGGCGTCCAGCGCCGCCAACGGGGTGCGCTCGCCCATGCTCATGGCCTCGCCGCGGAAGCCGGCGAAGTCGGCCAGCGTCACGGCGCAGTCGGCCACCGGCACCTGCCAGGGGCCGACCATCTGGTCGCGGTGGTTCAGGCCGCCCACGGTGCGGTCACCGATGGTGATCAGGAAGCGCTTGCTGGCCACGGTGGGGTGGCGCAGCACGTTGCGGGCCGCATCGGCCAGCGACACGCCGGTCAGGTTCAGCGGCGCCAGCTGGCGTTCCACCCGCTTCACGTCACGCAGCATCTTGGGCGGCTTGCCCAGCAGCACGTCCATGGGCATGTCGATCACGCGCTCGCCGCCCGGCCCGTCCTCCAGGATCAGCTCGGGCTCGTCGGTCGCCACGCCGACCACTGCGTAGGGGCAGCGCTCGCGCCGGCACATCGCATCGAAGGCGTCCAGCTTGGCCGGGTCCACCGCCAGGGTGTAGCGCTCCTGGCTCTCGTTGCACCAGATCTCCTTGGGCGCCAGGCCGGATTCCTCCAGCGGCACCTGGCGCAGATCGAAACGCGCGCCTTTCTCGGCACCGTCCACCAGCTCGGGGAAGGCATTGGAGATGCCGCCAGCGCCCACGTCGTGGATGGCCACGATGGGATTGGCCTCGCCCAGCGTCCAGCAGTGGTTGATGACTTCCTGGGCGCGGCGCTGGATCTCGGGGTTGCCACGCTGCACGCTGTCGAAGTCCAGCGCCGCGGTGTTGGTGCCCGCGGCCATCGAGCTGGCGGCGCCGCCGCCCATGCCGATGCGCATGCCCGGGCCGCCCAGCTGCACCAGCAGCGTGCCGGCACCGAAGGGCAGCTTCTTGGTCTGGCCATCGCTGATCACGCCAATGCCGCCGGCGATCATGATGGGCTTGTGGTAGCCGCGGCGAACGGCCTGGGCGCCCTCGCCCACCGTCTGCTCGTAGACGCGGAAGTAGCCGCCCAGGTTGGGTCGGCCGAACTCGTTGTTGAAGGCCGCGCCGCCCAGCGGGCCCTCGGTCATGATCTGCAGCGGGCTGGCGATGTGCTCGGGCTTGCCGTAGGGTTGGGCTTCCCAGGGCTCGTCCGTGTCGGGCAGATGCAGGTTGGACACGCTGAAGCCGGTCAGGCCCGCCTTGGGCTTGGCGCCGCGGCCGGTCGCGCCCTCGTCGCGGATCTCGCCGCCCGCGCCGGTGGAGGCCCCGGGGAACGGGGAGATGGCTGTCGGGTGGTTGTGGGTCTCCACCTTCATCAGCACATGGGCCGTCTCGGCTTTGGCGCCGTACTTGGGCGCGTCCAGATAGCCCTCGGGCAGCCAGCGCTGCACCGGGCCGCCTTCCATCACCGCCGCGTTGTCGTTGTAGGCAATGATGGTGTGCTGCGGGTTGAGCTTCTCGGTGTTGCGGATCATGCCGAACATCGACAGCGGCTGCTTCTCGCCGTCGATGACGAACTCGGCGTTGAAGATCTTGTGCCGGCAGTGCTCGCTGTTGGCCTGGGCGAACATCATCAGCTCGACGTCGGTCGGGTTGCGCTGCAGGCCGGTGAAGGCCTTGACCAGGTAGTCGATTTCGTCGCCCGACAGCGCCAGGCCGAAGGTGACGTTGGCGGCCTCCAGCGCGGCACGCCCTTGCCCCAGCACGTCGACATGGGCCATGGGTTCGGCCGGCTTCTCGTCGAACAGGTGGGCGGCCGCCTCGCGCTCGAAGGCCACGCTCTCGGTCATGCGGTCGTGCAGCAGCAGCGCGCAGGCCTGCAGTTCCTCGGTGTTCAGCGGCTTGGCGCTGCCGGTCAGGCTGCTCACCAGCCCGCTCTTGAGCTGCAGCCGGTATTCAGTGACGCGCTCGACCCGGTGGATGGCCAGGCCGCAGTTGTGGGCGATGTCGGTGGCCTTGGAGGCCCAGGGCGAGACCGTGCCCAGGCGCGGCATGGTCAGCACCAGGGTGCCGTCGTCACCCTGCGCCGGGTCGCCGTAGTTCAGCAGCTCGGCCAGCTTGCCAGCGGCTTCGGTCGACAGCGGTCCGTCGCTCCAGACCCAGTGCACATGGCGGGCCGTCACCCCGGTGATGCGCGGGCAGGCGGCCTGCAGGCGAGGCAGCAGCGCGGCGGCGCGGAAGGCGGACAGGGCGTTGCCGCCCTCGAAGTGCATCAGGTGCTTGGGAGCTGTGGACATGGAATCCCGTCGGTTGGCGGCGGTCTGAGGCGGTGCTTGCGGGCAGCCTGGAGTGGCATCGGCACGGGCAGTCCTTGCGCGAAAGCACTGCCTGGGCCATGGAAACCGGCAATTTTACGATGCGATGGGATAATTCAGCCCATGACGATTTCCATCAAGAGCGCGGCCGACATCGAAGGCATGCGGGTGGCCGGACGCCTGACGTCCGAAGTGCTGGACATGCTGGCCGAGCATGTGAAGCCCGGGGTCACCACCAACCAATTGGACCAACTGGCCCACGACCTGATCGTCCACGAGCAGAAGGCCATTCCGGCGCCGCTGAACTACGCGCCGCCGGGACACCGCCCCTACCCCAAGTCGATCTGCGCCTCGGTGAACCACCAGGTCTGCCACGGCATCCCGAACGACAAGCCGCTCAAGGAAGGCGACATCGTCAACCTGGACATCACGGTGATCAAGGACGGCTGGCATGGCGATTCCAGCCGCATGTTCATCGTCGGCGAAGGCTCCATGGTGGCCAAGCGCCTGTGCCTGCTGACCCATGAGGCCATGTGGAAGGGCATCGTCAAGGTGCGCGCTGGTGCCCGCTTGGGCGACATCGGTCACGCCATCCAGACCTTTGCCGAGAACGCCGGCCTGTCGGTGGTGCGCGAGTTCTGCGGCCACGGCATCGGCCGCGGCTTCCACGAAGAACCCCAGGTGCTGCACTATGGCCGCCCGGGGACGCTGGAAGAACTCAAGGCGGGCATGACGATCACGATCGAGCCCATGCTCAACGCCGGGCGCCGCGAGATCAAGGAAGGCCCGGATGGCTGGGCCATCGTCACCAAGGACCGTTCCCTGTCCGCCCAGTGGGAACACACGGTGCTGGTGACTGAAACCGGCTACGAAGTGCTGACCCTGTCGGCCGGCACGCCCAAGCCACCGGCCTTCGTCACCGGCTGAACGCCTCCGGCCCCGCAGTACCATGGCCCGCGACGACGACAGCTCCGCACCCGCTCCGGCCCCGGCCGGCCCGCTCCCAATGGGCGAGATCCGCCAACGCTTCAAGCAGGGCAAGGCGGAGTTGCTGGACCATTTCCGCGAGGCCCGTCCCACGGTCACCAGCGCCTCGCGGCTGATGAAGGCCCTGGCGCGGCATGTGGACACCACGCTGGCCCAGCTGTGGCATCAGGCGGCGCTGCCTTCACAGGCCGCGCTGATCGCGGTGGGTGGCTACGGGCGTGGCGAGCTGTTCCCCTACTCGGACGTGGATGTGCTGGTGCTGCTGCCCGAGGCTCAGGCGCGCGACGAAGCCGTGAAGTCCGCGGTGTCGGACTTCATCACCGCCTGCTGGGATGTGGGCCTGGAGATCGGTTCCTCGGTGCGCACGCTGGCCGAATGCATCACCGAGGCCAAGGCCGACGTGACGGTGCAGACGGCCTTGCTGGAAAGCCGCCTGCTGTGCGGCACCCGCAAGGTCTACAAGCAGTTCGCCGACCGCACCCTGGCGTCGGTGGAGCCGGAGGGCTTTCTGCGCGCCAAGACGCTGGAGATGCGCCAGCGCCATGAAAAGTACGAGGACACGCCCTACGCGCTGGAGCCCAACAGCAAGGAGAGCCCGGGCGGCCTGCGCGACCTGCAGGTGGTGATGTGGGTGGCCCGCGCCGCGCGCCTGGGCAAGACCTGGGCCGAACTGGCGGCCAAGGGCCTGATCACGCCCTTCGAAGTCAAGCAGTTGCAGCGCAACGAGGGCATCCTCAAGCTCATCCGCTGCCGGCTGCACCTGGTGGCTGGGCGGCGCGAAGACCGGCTGGTCTTCGACCTGCAGACCGCCGTGGCCGAGAGCTTCGGCTTCCACGCCAGCGGCAGCGAACGGGCCTCCGAGGTGCTGATGCACCGCTATTACTGGGCAGCCAAGGCAGTCACGCAGCTCAACCAGATCCTGATGCTCAACATCGAGGAGCGGATCAACGCGTCCGAGAGCGTGCCGATGCGGCCGATCAACGCCCGCTTCCTGGACCGCGCCGGCATGCTGGAGGTGGCCAGCGACACGCTGTACCTCGACAACCCGCATGCCATCCTTGAGACCTTCCTGATCTACCAGCAGACGCCGGGGATCAAGGGCCTGTCGGCCCGCACGCTGCGCGCGCTGTACAACGCCCGCGGGGTGATGAACGGCGCTTTCCGGCGCGACCCGCTCAACCGCGATCTCTTCATGGAGATCCTGCAGCAGCACGAGGGACAGACCCACGCCTTCCGGCTGATGAACCAGACCTCGGTGCTGGGGCGCTACCTCTGGGTCTTCCGCGGCATCGTCGGACGCATGCAGCACGACCTGTTCCACGTCTACACCGTGGACCAGCACATCCTGATGGTGCTGCGCAATGTGCGGCGCTTCTTCATCCCCGAGCACGCCCACGAATACCCCCAGTGCAGCCAGCTGGCGGCCAACTGGGACAAGCCCTGGCTGCTGTACATCGCCGCTCTCTTCCACGACGTGGCCAAGGGGCGCGGCGGCGACCATTCCGAGCTGGGCGCGGTGGAGGTGCGGCGCTTCTGCCGCGACCACGGCCTGGACAAGACCGACACCGGTCTGGTCGAGTTCCTGGTGCGCGAGCACCTGACCATGAGCCGCGTGGCGCAGAAGGAAGACCTGTCCGATCCGGACGTGGTGGCCCGTTTTGCCCAGAAGATGGGCGATGCCCGGCGGCTGACCGGTCTGTACCTGCTGACTGTGGCCGACGTGCGCGGCACCAGCCCGAAGGTCTGGAACGCCTGGAAGGCCAAGCTGCTGGAAGACCTGTTCCGCATGACGCTGCGGGCCCTGGGCGGCGCGGCACCCAATGCCGATGCCGAGATCGAGGCCCGCAAGCAGGAGTCCCGCCATTTGCTGGCCCTGCATTCGGCCCTGCCCGGCACCGAGGGGCCGCTGTGGGACACGCTGGAGCTCAGCTACTTCGCGCGGCACGACGCCTCCGACATCGCCTGGCATGCCCGCTCGCTGTGGCGCTACCTGGAGACGCAGGAGCCGATCGTGCGGGCGCGGCCGTCCAGCGTGGGCGAAGGTCTCCAGGTGCTGGTGTATGCGCCGGACCGGCCGGACCTGTTCGCACGCATCTGCGGCTACTTCGATGGCGCGGGCTTCTCGATCCAGGACGCCAAGGTGCACACCACCAAGAAGGGCTATGCGCTGGACACCTTCCAGGTGGTGAGTTCCACCATGGACGATCCCGAGCCCTCGGCCTACCGGGACATGATCTCCCTGGTCGAAACCCAGGCCACCCAGGCCCTGGCCAGCACCGCCCCGCTGCCGGAGGCCGGCATGCGTGGCCGTGTTTCGCGCCGGGTGCGCTCCTTCCCGGTCAAGCCGCGGGTGGCCCTGCGGCCTGACGAGCGCCGCCAACGCTGGCTGCTGTCCATCAGCGCCAGCGATCGGCCCGGCCTGCTGTACGCCATCGCCCGGGTATTGGGTCGCCATGAGATCAGCCTGCAGCTCGCCAAGGTGACGACGCTGGGCGAGCGGGTGGAGGACACCTTCCTGGTCTGTGGCAAGGCCATGCAGCAGCCCAAGATCCAGCTGCAGGTCGAAAGCGAATTGCTGGATGCCCTGACGCCACCTCGGTGATTCTGGCGCCTCGGGACCAACCCGGTGGCGTGAGCCCGGTCGGACACTGACACTTGGGCTGCGCCCCCTTTCGGCGCGGTGAGCATGTCTGTCAGGAGAGCCGCCATGTCCATCCACCTGGCCGAGAAGGCACTGATCGAGTCCCGCAGCTACCGGGTCCGTGCCCTGCCCTTGCTGCAGCCGCTGGCCTGGCTGGGGCAGGGATGGCGGGATTTCATGCGCTGCCCGGTGCCGGGGCTGCTGCACGGCCTCGCGGTCAGCCTCTTCGGCATGTTGCTGGCTGCCGCGGGGTGGCACCATTTCTGGCTGCTCATCGGGGCCTTCACCGGCTTCCTGCTGATCGGGCCCTTGCTGGTCACTGGCCTGTATGCGATCAGCCGCGATCTGGAGCGCGGGCTGTCGCCAAGCTTGCATACCGCGCTGTCATGCTGGGCTCTGCGGGATGGGCGCCTCGTGGTTTTCGGTATCCTTCTGGCTTTTGCCGGCACGGGTTGGGTGTTGACCTCGGCCCTGCTGGTCACTGGTCTGGTGCCCAGACACCTCGAGACGCTGGAAGACTTCTTGCGTTATGTGGTGCTGGCACCGGAAGGACTGGTGTTCGAATCCTGGCTGGCGCTGGGAGCCCTGCTGGCCGCACCGGTGTTCGCCTCCACAGTGGTGGCGATGCCGCTGCTGCTGGATCGCCCGATCGGGGTGATGGGCGCCGTGTTCACCAGCTGGAAAGTGATCCTGGAACACCCTGCCGCCATGGCATTCTGGGCGGCCCTGCTGATGGGCCTGACCGCCCTGGGCATGGCCACGGCCATGCTGGGATTGATCGTGATCGTGCCCTGGTTGGGGCATGCCAGCTGGCATGTCTACCGGGATGTAGTGGACGGTTCTGCCCGGGCAGGCCGCGATGGATAGATGTTTGGTTTTTCGGAAGAACAGATTGCCTGGTTCGGCCTGACCTTCGGGGTCACGGCCTTCATGCTGTACATGGTGTTCATCATCCTGCAGCTGGCCCGGGAGTCGAAAGCGGGGCGTTTCGGTACCTTCGTGCTCCTGCTGGGCCTGGGGGTGGGACTGCTGGGTTTTGCTGCCAAGGGCCTGATCAAGTTCTTCATGGCGGGCATCATCGAATGAGCACCGCCCCTTCTGCAGCGGCTGCGGCCGAGGTCTCCGCGCAGCGTCACACGCTGTTCGAAGATGTTCAGGCACTGCTGATCGGCACGCTGTTCGTGGCGGTCGGCCTGACCCTGTTCCGGCAAGCCGGCCTGATGACCGGCGGCACTGTGGGCCTGGCCCTGCTGACCCGCCTGGCCACCGGCTGGGCTTTCGGGCCGGTGTTCTTCGTCATCAACCTGCCTTTCTACTGGCTGGCGTGGCGACGGCTGGGGCCGCGCTTCACCATCAAGACCCTGCTGGCGGTCAGCCTGCTGGCCCTGCTCAGCGAATGGATGCCGCACTGGCTGCGCCTGGAGATGGTGCAACCCCTGTTCGCGGCCGTGGGGGGCGGCCTGATGATCGGCACCGGCTTCATCATCCTGTTCCGCCATCGCGCCAGCCTGGGCGGTCTGAACGCCGTCGTGCTGTGGCTGCAGGAACGCTTCGGCTGGCGGGCGGGCAAGGTGCAACTGCTGCTGGACGCCACCATCCTGCTGGCATCCCTGCCCTGGGTGGATGTGCGGCGTCTGGCACTGTCCGTGCTGGGGGCGGCGGCGATGAACTTCGCTCTGGCCGTCAACCACAAGCCGGGGCGCTACACCGCGTTCTGAACAGTTCGCATCGCGGGCACCGCCACCAAAGAAAACGGGCGCCCAAGGGCGCCCGTTTTGTCGTTGGCCGAGGGCTTTCAGCCCATGTGCAGGCCGCCGTTGCAGGAGAAGTCCGCGCCCGTCGTGAAACCCGAGTCCTCACCGGCCAGCCAGGCGACGATCGAGGCGATTTCTTCTGGAGCCCCCAGACGCCGGACTGGGATGCTGGCCACGATCTTTTCCAGGATCTCGGGCTTGATGGCACGGACCATGTCGGTGCCGATATAGCCAGGCGACACGGTGTTCACGGTCACACCCTTGGCCGCCAGTTCCTGGGCCAGGGCCATCGTGAAGCCATGCATGCCCGCCTTGGCGGCCGAGTAGTTGGTCTGACCCGCCTGCCCCTTCTCACCGTTCACCGAAGAGATCTGGACGATGCGACCCCAGCCGCGTTCGACCATGTCACCCACCACCTGTTTGGTGACATTGAACATCGAGGTCAGGTTGGTGCTGATCACCGCATCCCAGTCTTCCTTGCTCATCTTCAGGAACATGCGGTCGCGGGTGATGCCGGCGTTGTTCACCAGCACATCGATCGGGCCGTGGGCCTGCTTGGCGGCATTGAAGGCCTCGACGGTGGAATCCCAGTCGGCCACATTGCCCACGGAGGCGTGGAACTCGTAGCCCAGGGCCTTCTGTTCGTCCAGCCACTTCTGGAAGTCGCGGCTGGGGCCACAACCGGCGATCACCTTGTAGCCACTCTTGGCCAGGCGCTGGCAGATGGAAGTGCCGATGCCTCCCATGCCCCCGGTCACGTAGGCCACCCGTTGCTGCGTCATGGTCTGTCTCTCCTCTGGTGTGTCAATGGATTGCTTGAGGAACACTATCGGGCCTGCCGGATCGTCACACCCTCGGGACTATCCCTTTGCACTGCAACAAAGCCCACGCGGCATGATGTTGGGCCCGGGCTGACGAGCGGCTTGACACGGCTCAAGCAGAAGCCTTCACATAGCGTCCGGGTGCGGGCTCGATGGCCTGATAGCCACGCCCGCCATAGCTCTTGGGGGCCGTGATCTGGCGGCCGCTGTGCGGCGCCAGCCAGGCTGACCAGTCCGTCCACCAACTGCCCGGCTGCTCCTGGGCACCCGCCAGCCAGGCTTCCGGTTGGTCTGCCAGCGTCTCGTTGGTCCAGTGGGAGCGCTTGCGGGCCTCGGGCGGGTTGATGACCCCGGCGATGTGGCCCGACGCGCCCAGCACGAAGCGGCGGGGCCCCTGGAACAGGCGGGTGGAGGCGTAGGCGCTCTGCCAGGGCACGATGTGGTCCTCGCGCGAGGCATAGAGGTAGATCGGCAGCTTCAACAGCCCGAGGTCCAGACGCTCGCCGCAGACGGTGAGCGCCCCGGGCTCGCGCAGTCGGTTCTCCAGGTAGGTGTTGCGCAGGTACCAGCAGTACATCGGCCCGGGCAGATTGGTGCTGTCGCCGTTCCAGTAGAGCAGATCGAAGGCTGGCGGCATCTCGCCCTTGAGGTAGTTGCCGACCACGTAGTTCCAGACCAGATCGTTCGGGCGCAGGAAGTTGAAGGCCGTGGCCAGTTCCTGCCCCTTGAGCAGCTTGGGGCCGCCCGGGGCCTTGTCGCCGATAGTGACCTCACGCAGCTGCACGGCCGCTTCGTCGATGAAGACGTCCAGCATGCCGGTGTCGCTGAAATCCAGCAGGGCGGTGAGCAGCGTCATCGAGGCGGCGGGGTGCTCGCCGCGCGCTGCCAGCACGGCCAGGGCCGTGGCCAGCAAGGTGCCCCCCACGCAGAAACCCAGGGTGTTGATCTGCTTGGCGCCGGAGAGCGCCTGCACCGTCTGGATGGCGCGGATCACGGCCTGCTCGACGTAGTCATCCCAGCTCCGGTGGGACAGGCCCTCGTCGGGGTTGCGCCAGCTGAGCATGAAGACCCGGTTGCCCTGTGCCACCGCATAGCGCACCAGCGAGTTGGCCGGCTGCAGGTCCATGATGTAGTACTTGTTGATGCACGGCGGCACCATCAGCAGCGGCCGCTCGGCCACCTTGGCGGTCAGCGGCTTGTACTCGATCAGTTGGAACAGTTCGTCCTCGAAGACCACCGCGCCTTCGGTGGTGGCCACGTTGCGGCCCACCTCGAACTGGGTGGTGTCGGTCTGCGACACATGCCCCTGGCGCAGGTCGTTCCACAGGTGCTGCATGCCCTGGACGATGCTCTGGCCGCCGGTCTCCAGGGCCTTGCGCTGGGCCTCGGGGTTGAAGGCGAGGTAGTTGGCCGGGCTGGCGGCGTCCACCCACTGCTGCACAGCAAAGCGCACCCGGGCCTTGGTCTTGTCGTCGGCCTGCACGGCCTCGGCCATTTGCATCAGCGTGCGCGCATTGAGCAGGTACATGCGCGCCACATAGTCGGAACTGGGCCGGGTCTGCCAGTCCGCCGCGCTGAAGCGCCGGTCTTTGACCGGCGCGAGCGGTGGGCCGGCCTCGCCAGCCACCGGCGCGAGCACGCCATTCCAGAGCAGCGTGGCATCCCGCAGGTAATCGGCCTGCAGTTGGGACAGCGCGGCCGAAGGAATGCTCAGCGCAGACAGGGACTTCCACATTTCCCCCACGGCAGAGCCAAAGGCTTCGGCGGGATCGGGCTGCGGGCCCGTTTTGGCTTGTTCGGACTTCTTCTTGGTCACCACGCTTGTGTCTCCGTCATGCCCTCACAATGGATGCGTGAGCCGGCAGCGCCTCACCCACCTTCATCCCACTGATCCCGAATGTATATCGTTGCCATTGCATGGGCCTTCGTCGTTGCCCTGATGACACTGGTGGAAGCCACCTCTCCTCAGGGCAGCGTGCTTGGGGCACTTTTCACGCTGTTGCTGTATGGCGTCATCCCGCTGTCCGTTGTGCTCTACATCCTGGGCACGCCCGCGCGGCGGCGGGCGCGTCTTCGCGTGACAGAAGCCGTACCGGCCGAGACGGCCCGTGCACCTATTTCAGACGATCCAGATGGCGGCAGCGTGTCGGCCGGTGTCCCGATCGCGCCGGAACGAGAAGAACCGTGATGGGTCGCTGACGGTGCACCATTGCCCGCCGCTGATCTGCCGTACCCCCAGGTGGCCCAGGCGCTCCCGCGCCAGGCCTGGCAGATCGGCCCACCATTTGCCCTGCACGCCGGTGGCGCGGAAGCGCTCTGCCGAATGCTGAGGCTGATCCAGGAAGGCCGTTCGTACTTCGCCGCCCACCTCGAAGCGCGCGGGGCCGATGCTGGCGCCCAGCCAGGCCGAGAGCTCCGATGGTGCGCAGCCGCTGGCCTCGCACAGCGCGGCCACAGTGCGATCCAGCACCCCGCCGGCCAGACCGCGCCAGCCGGCGTGCGCAGCGGCGACCCCTCGGCCCGCAGGCGCGGCCAGCAGAACCGGCAGGCAGTCGGCCACCAGCACCGTGCAGGCCACGCCCTGATCGGTCGTCAGGCTGGCGTCGGCCACCGGGCAGTCGCCCGGCGTGGGCAGCCGGTCCCGGTGCAGGCGTACGACGTCAGCACCATGCACCTGGTTCAGATAGACCGGCACGGCGCCGTCCAAGGCGGCGGCAAAGCGCCGCTGGTTCTCGCGGATGTGGGCGGGATCGTCCTCGGTGGCCCGGGGCAGTTCGTTGGGGCGCAGGTTGAGTCCCTGGCAGGCGCCCTGGCTGACGCCGCCGGCCCGGGTGGCCATCAGCCCCCGGACCTGCGCGGGCAGCCCGTCGGCCACCAGCCAGTCGGGATGGCGTTCACTCGGCATCGGGGCAGTACTTGGGCTGGGTCTTGTCGAAGGCCGGCAGGGCCATGCAGGCCTCGAACACCCGCATCACTTGCGGCACGTGGTCGAGTCGGCAATTGAAGCGCTGGGCGTTGAACACCTGGGGCACCAGCACGCAGTCCACCAGTCCTGGCTGGTCGCCGCAGGCATAGCGGGCTGGCGCCTGGGCCAATTGGGCGTCCAAGGTAGCAAGGCCCGACTCCACCCAGTGACGGTACCAGCGCTGCTTGTCGGCGTCTGGCAACCCCAGGTCCTTGACCAGAAAGCGCAGCACCCGGGTGTTGTTCAGGGGGTGGATCTCGCAGGCGATGTCCATGGCCAGTGCCCGCACCCGGGCTCGCTCGGCCGGTGTTCTGGGCAGCAGCGGCGGCTCGGGGTGGGTCTCGTCCAGGTACTCCAGGATCGCCAGGGACTGGTGCAGGCGCTGATCACCGTCGACCAGCAGGGGCACCAGCCGTGTGGCAGACACCGCCGCATAGGACTCGCCGTGCTGCTCTCCCTTGGCCAGATGAACGGGGCGGTAGGTGTAGTCCAACCCCTTGAGGGCCAGACCAATGCGTACCCGGTAGGACGCGGAAGACCGGAAGTAGTTGAAGAGTTCCATCTCGCAGGCGGGTGTGCGGTTCAGGCAAGGCATCATGCCACGCGCACCGGTACACTTTGCCGCCATGCTGCCCGTGCGCTCCATCTGTCATTGCCGCGTCTGCGGTGCCCCCACCGACTACCGCGTACCGCCGGACGACAACCGGCCCAGGGCGGTCTGCACCGCCTGTGGTCTGGTGCACTACGAAAACCCGCTGAATGTGGTGGGCACCGTGCCCGTGTGGGGTGAGCAGGTGCTGCTGTGCCGGCGTGCGATCGAGCCCCGCCATGGGCTGTGGACCCTGCCCGCCGGCTTCATGGAACTGGGCGAGACCACGGCCGAAGGCGCCCTGCGTGAGACGGTCGAGGAGTCCGGCGCCCATGTCGAGCTCGAAGGGCTTTTCACCCTGCTCAATGTGGTGCGGGTGGGCCAGGTGCACCTGTTCTACCGCGCCAGGATGCTGGACCTGCACCTGGATCCGGGCCCGGAAACCCTGGAGGCCCGCCTGTTCCGGGAAGACGAGATCCCCTGGGACGAGCTGGCCTTCCGCACCGTGCGCGAAACGCTGCGCCTGTTTTTCGAGAACCGTCGCACGGGCCAGTACGACGTCCACGCCCTGGACATCGCCTGACCTGGCCCTTCAGCGCCGGGCAGCTGGCCCGGTGATGCCGTCCACCCCGGCGCGCCACAGTGCGGCGGCGTCGTCCGGACTGGCCACGCCCTCGGCATAGACCTTCAGGCCAATGCCGTGCAGCATGCGGACCAGCGCATCTGCGTGCTGGCCCAGGGCCTCGTCAAGGGCGATGCCCTCGGTCACGCTGGCATCGAGTTTGACAAAGTCCAGTCCGGCCTCCAGCAGGGCGGTGGGGTCGGACAGATGGTGGCCGGCGTGCTCCAGGCCCACGCGGGCGCTGCGGGCGTGGGCCATGCCCACCAGCTCTCGCAGCGATGGCAACTGGTTCAGGGCGCCCTGCTCGTCCACCTCCAGCCACAGGCCCGGTGCACTGGCGGCGTGCGCTTCCAGCAGCGCCCGCAGGCGCGGCATCAGCTGGCTGTCCTGCAACGACCGGGGGCTCAGGTTCACTGCGCGGGACATGCTGTCGCGCGCGATGGCCTTGAGCGCCAGTTCCACCGCCACCAGGTCGACCTGGGCCGTGAGCTGGGTCCGCTTGGCCATGGGCAGCCATTCGGCCGCCGGGGCGGGGGTTTCGGTCCCCTGCAGGGGCAGACGCAGAGGGCATTCCAGGTGCACCACCGCGGCGTTCATGTCGATCAGCGGGAACTCGGCCAGCGCGGCCTGGCCCGTCGACAATGCGTTGCGCAGCAGCTGGCGCCACGCGTCTTCGCCCATCGCCAGGGAATCGCCGCTGTCATCGATCTCCACCGCAAAAGGCCCCCGCGCCTCGGCGCGCGCCAGGGCATGGTCCGCCGCTGCCAGCAATGCAGACATGGGCGCGCCATGCCACCAGCGCACCGCGCCGATCACCGCGGCCACTGGCGGCAGCTGGCCGCGCCAGAGCGAACGCAGCCGTGCGGCCACATCCATGGCGGGTTCGCGCAGGCTGCCCACCTCGGGCAGGACGATCGCAAAGTCGGAGCCATTCAGACGCCCCACCTCGAAGACGCTGGCGCCTCCCACCGAGTCCAGGATGGTGTGGGCGGCCTCCCGCAGGACATCGTCCGTGCGCTGGCGGCCCAGGCGGCGGTTCAGGCCCTGCAGGTCGCCGACACGCACCAACAGCAGCGCACCGCCTGCGGCATGTTCCTCGGACTGCAGCATCAGCTTGAGCCGCGTCATGAAGTGGGCCCGGTTGGACACGCCGGTCATCGGGTCAGCATGGGCCTGACGGCGCCAGTGCTCGACCTGTCCCGCCTGCTCGTCGAACAGCGCCTTGAGCCGTTCCACCATCACATTCATGGCCCGGGTCAGCTGACGCAGTTCGGGCACATCGGGTTCGCTGACCGTCACGAAGCGTCGTTCGGTCAGGGCCTGGGCCTGTTCCACCGTGCGGGCCAGGGGTTGACGCAGGCGCCGCAAGACGCCCCAGCCCAGCGCCCCCATCAGGACGCCAAGGCTCAGCATCGCGAACAGGCTGCGTCGGCTCACCGCCCAGAGCTCCTGCAGCGCAAAGCGGGTGCTGCTCTGCACCTCCAGAACGCCGGCGTGCTGGGGCCCTGCCATGAGCTCGGCCCGCCCCGCCACCGGTTCGAGCGCCACCCAGCGCGCAAACCAGCCAGGCACACCGTCCACGGTCGGGGACGCCGTGCGCTCCAGCACCGGCATGCCCTGGGCGTCGAGCAGCCGCAGGTGTTCATAGGCACCCAGCTTGAACTGCCGGTCCAGCGTCAGCGCCATCACGGTCAGTCGCCCGTCCTGGTCCAGGACCTGCGCCAGCGACAAGGCGCTGTTCTGGTTCTGCTGGGTGATCTGGGTGCTCAGCGACGCGCGGGCCGAAACCAGCGACAGGCCAAAAGCACCCCCGAAGGCCAGGATCAGGGTCAGCAGCAGCAACAGCCAGATTTGGCGGATCAGACTCATGGGCTCTCCTCTGGCGCTCTTATACCCTGCGCGCTCCATGGGTGAGCCTTCGAAAAGCGGGGCCGTCCGCCCAGCCAGGCAGAAAAAAGGGGACCCGGAGGTCCCCTGCTCTGCCCGTGGCGGAGGATGAGGGCATCAGCGCCGCTGCGGCGGCAGGTCGGTGCAACTGCCGTGGGCCACCTCGGCCGCCATGCCCAGGCTCTCGCCCAGCGTGGGGTGCGGGTGGATGGTGGCGCCGATGTCCACCGCGTCCGCGCCCATCTCGATGGCCAGCGCGATCTCGCCGATCATGTCGCCCGCATGGGTGCCGACGATGCCACCACCCAGGATGCGGCCGTGGCCATGGGCTTCGGGCGAATCGTCGAACAGCAGCTTGGTGAAGCCCTCGTCGCGGCCGTTGGCGATGGCGCGGCCCGAGGCGGTCCAGGGGAACAGGCCCTTCTTGACCTGGATGCCCTGGGCCTTGGCCTGGTCCTCGGTCAGGCCCACCCAGGCCACCTCGGGGTCGGTGTAGGCCACGCTGGGAATCACGCGGGCATCAAACTGGCTGCGGGCCAGCGCGGCATCGCCCTTGACCGTGCCGGCGATGACTTCGGCCGCCACATGGCCCTCGTGCACCGCCTTGTGGGCGAGCATGGGCTGGCCCACGACGTCGCCGATGGCGAAGATGTGTGGCACGTTGGTGCGCAGCTGGGCATCCACCGGGATGAAGCCGCGCTCGCCCACGGCCACGCCGGCGGCCTCGGCACCGATCTTCCTGCCGTTGGGCGTGCGGCCCACGGCCTGCAGCACCAGGTCATAGACCTGCTCGCTGGTCGTGCCGTCGGCGGCCTCGAACTTCACCTTGATGCCTTCGGGCGTGGCCTCGGCCCCCACCGTCTTGGTTTTCAACATGATGTTGTCGAAGCGCGGCGCGTTCATCTTCTGCCACACCTTGACCAAGTCGCGGTCGGCGCCCTGCATCAGGCCGTCCAACATCTCCACCACGTCCAGGCGGGCGCCCAGGGTGGAATAGACGGTGCCCATCTCCAGGCCGATGATGCCGCCGCCGACGATCAGCATCTTCTTCGGGACGGACTTCAGGTTGAGCGCACCGGTGGAGTCGACGATGCGCTCATCGGCCGGGAAGAACGGCAAGCGCACGGCCTGCGAACCCGCGGCGATGATGGCGTGGCCGAACTTGACCACCTTGCCGCCGCCGCTGCGGTCCTGCCCGGGGCCGGTGGTCTCGTCCACCTGCAGGTGGTAGGGGTCGATGAAGCTGCCGTAGCCGCGCACGATCGTGACCTTGCGCATCTTGGCCATGGCACCCAGGCCGCCGGTCAGCTTGCCCACCACCTTGTCCTTGTGGCCGCGCAGCTTGTCGATGTCCACCGCCGGCTCGGCGTAGGCGATGCCCGCTTCGGCCAGGTGCTTGACCTCGTCCATCACCGCGGCCACATGCAGCAGCGCCTTGGACGGGATGCAGCCCACGTTCAGGCAGACGCCGCCCAGGGTCGGGTAACGCTCGACCACCACCACGTTCAGACCCAGGTCGGCCGCGCGGAAGGCAGCCGAATAGCCGCCAGGGCCACCGCCCAGCACCAGCACGTCGCAGCTCAGGTCCACCGGGCCGGTGTAGCTGCCGGCCGCGGCCGGCGCCGCCACCGGCGCGGGAGCCGGAGCCGGAGCCGGAGCCGGAGCAGCCGCCGGTGCGGCGGCCGCGGGGGCTGCCACGGGTGCGGCAGGCGCCGCGGCGGCAGCTTCGGCCGCTTCCAGCGTCAGGATCACGCTGCCCTGGTTGACCTTGTCGCCCAGGGCCACCTTCAGTGCCTTGACCACCCCGGCATGGCTGCTGGGGATCTCCATCGAGGCCTTGTCGGACTCGACGGTGATCAGGCTCTGCTCGGCCTTCACCGTGTCGCCGGGCTTGACCAGCAGCTCGATGATGGCCACGTCCTTGAAGTCGCCGATGTCCGGCACACGCACGTCGATCAATGCCATGCTGTGCTCCCGCTCAGAGGGCGATGCGGCGGAAGTCCGCCAGCAGCTGCGCCAGGTAGACGTTGAAGCGGGTGGCCAGCGCGCCGTCGATCACGCGGTGATCGGCGGTCAGCGACAGCGGCAGCACCAGACGCGGCTGGAAGGCCTTGCCGTCCCACACCGGCTTCATCACGCTCTTGTTGACCCCCAGGATGGCGACCTCGGGTGCGTTGACGATCGGCGCGAAACCGGTTCCGCCGATGCCGCCCAGGCTGGAGATGGTGAAGCAGGCGCCCTGCATGTCGGCCGGGCCCAGCTTACCGTCGCGGGCCTTCTTGGCCAACACGGACGACTCCGCGGCGATCTCGATCACGCTCTTCTTGTCGGCATCCTTGATCACCGGAACCATCAGGCCATTGGGCGTGTCGGCCGCAAAGGCAATGTGGAAGTACTTCTTGTAGACCAGGTTGTCGCCGTCCAGCGAGCTGTTGAACTCGGGGAACTTCTGCAGCGCCTTGACGCAGGCCTTGACCAGGAAGGCCAGCATGGTCAGCTTGGCGCCGCCGGACTTCTCGTTCTCCTTGTTCACCAGGACGCGGAAGTCCTCCAGGTCGGTGATATCGGCATCTTCGTGGTAGGTGACCGCGGGGATCATCACCCAGTTGCGGGCCAGGTTGGCGCCGCTGATCTTCTTGATGCGCGACAGGGCCACGGTCTCGATCTCGCCGAACTTGGCGAAGTCGACCTTGGGCCAGGGCAGCAGGCCAGGGATGCCACCGCCCTGCTCGGCCGCTGGCGCGGCGGCCTTCTGGGCCGCGGTCTTCACCTGGCCGGCCATCACGCCCTTGACGAAGCCCTGCAGATCCGCCTGGGTGATGCGGCCTTTGGGGCCGCTGCCCAGGATCTCGGCGAGCGGCACGCCCAGCTCGCGCGCGATCTTGCGGATGCTCGGCGAGGCATGCGGCAGCTTGCCGCTGGGCGCGACCGTGGGCTCGTGGGCGGGCACCGCCGAAGCGACCGGTGCCGTCGCGACAGCGGTGGCCGGAGCCGCCGCGGCCACGGCAGGTGCGGCTGCCGGTGCAGCCGCCACCGGTGCGGGGGCGGCCGACGACGCGACGCCTTCCAGGATGGCCACCAGGCTGCCCTGGTTGAGCTTGTCGCCCAGGGCGACCTTGATTTCCTTGACCACACCGGCCGCGCTGGAGGGGATCTCCATCGAGGCCTTGTCGGACTCGACCGTGATCAGACTCTGCTCGGCCTTGACGGTGTCACCCACCTTGACCAGCAGCTCGATGACCGCGACGTCCTTGAAGTCGCCGATGTCGGGCACGCGCACCTCGACCGGGCCCGAGGCCGCCGGGGCTGCCACGGGAGCCGCTGCAGCAGGGGCGGCCACTGGTGCCGCCACCGCGGGTGCAGGGGCTGTGGCCGGAGCCGGCGCAGCCGCACTGCCCGCCGTTTCCAGCAGCAGCAGCAGGCTGCCCTCGTTGACCTTGTCACCCAGGGCGACCTTGAGTTCCTTGACCACGCCCGCGTGGCTCGACGGAATCTCCATCGAGGCCTTGTCGGATTCGACCGTGATGAGGCTCTGCTCGGCCTTGACCGTGTCGCCGGGCTTGACCAGCAGCTCGATCACGGCGACGTCCTTGAAATCCCCGATGTCGGGGACCTTCACTTCCACCAATGCCATGTTCTTGTCTCCGTGGTGCGTCAGGCGTACAGCGGGTTGATCTTGTCGGCGTTCAGGCCGTACTTGGCGATGGCCTCGGCCACCACCGTGGCGGGCACGCTGCCTTCGTCGGCCAGGGCCTTGAGCGCGGCGACCACGACATAGTGGCGGTTGACCTCGAAGTGGCAGCGCAGCTTGCTGCGGAAGTCACTGCGGCCGAAACCGTCCGTGCCCAGCACCTTGTAGCTGCGGCCCTTGGGAATGAAGGCGCGGATCTGCTCGGCGTAGCTCTTGATGTAGTCGGTCGAGGCGATGACCGGGCCGGCGTGGGCCGAGAGCTGCTCGGTGACGAAAGGCACCTTGGGCGTCTCGGTCGGGTGCATCAGGTTCCAGCGTTCGCAGTCCTGGCCATCGCGGGCCAGTTCGTTGAAGCTCGGGCAGCTCCAGATGTTGGCGGCCACGCCCCAGTCGGCCTCCAGCAGCGCCTTGGCAGCCATCGATTCGCGCAGGATGGTGCCCGAGCCGAGCAGGTTGACGCGCGGGGTCTTCTTGGCGCCCTCTTCCAGCAGGTACATGCCCTTGATGATCTGCGCTTCGGTGCCCGGCTTCAGGCCCGGCATGGCGTAGTTCTCGTTGAGCAGCGTGATGTAGAAGAACACGTTCTCCTGCCGCTCGACCATGCGCTTCAGGCCATGGTGCATGATCACCGCCACCTCGTGCGCAAAGGTCGGGTCGTAGCTGACGCAATTCGGGATGGTGCCGGCCAGGATGTGGCTGTGACCATCTTCGTGCTGCAGACCTTCACCATTGAGCGTGGTGCGACCCGAAGTGCCGCCCAGCAGGAAGCCGCGGGCCTGCATGTCGCCCGCCGCCCAGGCCAGGTCGCCGATGCGCTGGAAGCCGAACATCGAGTAGTACACGTAGAACGGGATCATGATCCGGTTGTTCGTGCTGTAGCTCGTGGCCGCGGCGATCCAGCTGGCCATGCCGCCAGCCTCGTTGATGCCTTCCTGCAGGATCTGACCGTTGGTCTCTTCCTTGTAGTACATGACCTGGTCGCGGTCGACCGGGGTGTACTGCTGGCCCTTGGGGTTGTAGATGCCGATCTGGCGGAACAAGCCTTCCATGCCGAAGGTGCGGGCCTCGTCCACCAGGATGGGCACCACGCGCGGGCCGATGGCCTGGTCGCGCAGCAACTGCGTCAGGAAGCGCACATAGGCCTGGGTGGTCGAGATCTCACGACCGGCGGTCGTGGGTTCCAGCACCGCCTTGAAGATGTCCAGCGCGGGCACGGTGAACTGCTCGGTCGCCTTGGTGCGGCGGTGCGGCAGGTAGCCCCCCAGCGCCTTGCGGCGAGCGTGCAGGTACTGCATCTCCGGCGTGTCGTCGGCCGGCTTGTAGAACGGGATCTTGGGCAGCTCGCTGTCCGGGATGGGGATGTTGAAGCGGTCGCGGAAGTACTTGATGTCTTCGTCGGTCAGCTTCTTGGTCTGGTGGGCGGTGTTCTTGCCCTCGCCGCTCTTGCCCATGCCGTAGCCCTTGACCGTCTTGACCAGCAGCACGGTAGGTTGGCCCTTGTGGTGGTGGGCGCGGTGGAAGGCGGCATAGACCTTCTGGGCATCATGGCCGCCACGGCGCAGCGCCCACACATCGTCGTCGCTCATGTGCTCGACCAGCTTGGCCGCGCGCGGATCACGCTCGAAGAAGTGCTTGCGGACGAAGGCGCCATCGTTGGCCTTGAAGGCCTGATAGTCGCCGTCCAGCGTGTCCATCATGATCTTGCGCAGCGCACCGTCCTTGTCGCGCGCCAGCAGCGGGTCCCAGTTGCTGCCCCAGATCAGCTTGATCACGTTCCAGCCGGAACCGCGGAACTCGCCCTCAAGTTCCTGGATGATCTTGCCGTTGCCGCGCACCGGGCCGTCCAGGCGCTGCAGGTTGCAGTTGACGACGAAGATCAGGTTGTCCAGGCCCTCGCGCGCGGCCAGACCGATGGCGCCCAGGCTCTCGGGCTCGTCCATCTCGCCGTCACCCAGGAAGGCCCAGACCTTGCGTTCGGAGGTGTCGGCGATGCCTCGGGCGTGCAGGTACTTGAGGAAGCGGGCCTGGTAGATCGCCATCAAGGGGCCCAGGCCCATCGAGACGGTGGGGAACTGCCAGAACTCCGGCATCAGCTTGGGGTGCGGGTAGCTGGACAGGCCCTTGCCTTCGACCTCCTGGCGGAAGTTCAGCAGTTGCTCCTCGCTGATGCGGCCTTCCAGGAAGGCGCGGGCGTAGATGCCAGGGGCGCTGTGGCCCTGGATGTACAACAGGTCACCGCCGTGCTGACCACCGTGGTCGGTGTCGTCCGCGTGCCAGAAATGGTTGAAGCCAGCCGCCAGCATGTGAGCCAGCGAGGCAAAGGAGGAGATGTGTCCTCCCAGGTCGCCGCCATCTTCAGGATGCAGGCGGTTGGCCTTGACCACCATGGCCATTGCGTTCCAGCGCATGAAGGCGCGCAGGCGTCCTTCCAGGTCCAGGTTGCCAGGCGAGCGGGCCTCGTCCTGTGGCTCAATGGTGTTGACGTAACCGGTGGTGGCCGAGAACGGCAGGTCCACCCCTTGCTGCCGGGCTTCTTCCAGCAGTTGTTCCAGCAGGAAATGCCCCCGCTCGCGGCCTTCGGCCTGGATGACGGCGTTCAGGGCATCCAGCCATTCACGGGTCTCCTGGCTGTCGGCATCGGTGGCCGGGGTGCCCATGGAGGATTCGGGCGGAGCGGACATGCGTGTCTCCTGAGTTGTGCGGGACGGCCTGAGGCTTCCCGCCTTGGTGGGAACTTGGGTGCGGGCGGAGTTTGGCACAGCCCGATTTGATTTTCAAATAGCGAATGTTGATTTCATAATACGGAACAAATGCGACCCCCCAAACAACGCCTTTCTAGGGGAAAACCCCCGATAAAAGCATGCTGTGCTGCACCATCCCCCTCCATTCCCGCTTCGATAATTGCGCCTGATGCAAGCCCCCCGCGATGTTTTTCCTCCGCTGCCGTCCAGCCGGCTGAACCTGCTCGTGCAGCGTTGGTGGGGGCGCCAGTCTCCATCCCGTCAGGACAGGCTGGCCACGCTCGCGCCGCTCACCTCGGTGCTGCTCTTCTTGGCCGCCATCACCTTTGCCTTCTGGTACCTGCGCAACGAGGAGATGAGCCGGGCAGAGGAATCGCTGCGCCGGGACACCGAGGTGGCGCAGCAGGAGATTCGCCTTCACCTGGTGGACAACCAGGAGCAACTGTTGCGCATCGCGCGCGAAGTGGCCACTCGGGCGATCACCCCCGAGCAGTTCTTGACTCAGGCGGCCAGCTTCCTGCAGGTGCGGCCCGCGGTCCGCTATCTGAACTGGCTCAACGCCAAGGGGGAGCTCCGCGCGACGCAATCCCTTCAATCGGGTACGGGCATGGGCATGGACGGTGCCGCGGACCCCGCGCATGGCCCTGGTGTGGGTGGGGGCGAGGGGGCGGCGAGCGTGCCCCAGGCTTCCGAGGCCGCGCTCGAGGCGGCGCGGGCCATGCGTCAGCCCATCTATTCCCGCGCCTTCCGGCACGCCGACGGGGTCTGGGTGTTTCAACTTCAGGTTCCCATCATCGACCGGGGGGCCTTCGCGGGCGTGCTGGTGGCTGAGTACGGTCTGGACACCTTGCTGCGCACGGCGGTGCCGGCAGAAGTCACGGTGCGCCACCCGGTCAGCATCCTGGACGTGGACTTCAGCCCGCTGGTGAGCACGGTGACGAATCTTCCCGGGCAACGCAGCGCACCGCCCTCCATGACCCTGGACCTGCCGCTGACCCCGGCTGCCAATGGGCTGATGCTGCGGGCCCAGGGCTACCGCACCACCGCGGGCCTGGTGGGCAACACCCTGTTCTGGATGGTGGTGGCCCTCTCGGCCCTCACCGTCTGGACCCTGCTGGCCACCTGGCGGCACATGCGTCGGCGTGCGCAGATCCAGAACGCGCTGATCAACGAGACCAACTTCCGGCGGGCGATGGAGAACTCCATGCTCACCGGCATGCGGGCCACCGACATGGACGGCCGCGTGACCTATGTGAACCCGGCCTTCTGCGCCATGACCGGCTACGCCGAATCCGACCTGCTGGACACCCTGCCGCCCTTCCCCTACTGGCCCAGCGACCGGGTGGACGAGCACATGCGCATCTTCCAGCAGGAGTTGCAGGGGCGCAGCCCGGCGGGCGGCATCGAGGTCAAGGTTCAGCGCAAGGATGGCTCCAATTTCGATGCCCGCCTCTACGTTTCGCCGCTGATCGACCCGCGTGGCCAGCAGACCGGCTGGATGACCTCGATGACCAACATCACCGAGGCCAAACGCATCCGCGACCAGCTCTCCGCTTCGCACGAGCGCTTCACCACCGTGCTGGAGGGCCTGGACGCCGCCGTGTCGGTGCTCTCGGTCCAGCAGGGCGAGTTGCTGTTCGCCAACCGTTCCTACCGGCTCTGGTTCGGGGCCGATGCCCGTGGCCACGATCTGCTGGCCAATGGCGATGCCGCCTACACCGAGGTGCCGGAAGACGATGTGGATGCCATGTCCGGTCTGCCCACCCAGGAGTTGACGGAGATCGGTACCCATCCACGCGAGGTCTATGTGGAGTCGCTGCAGATGTGGTTCGACGTGCGCACGCGCTACCTGCAGTGGACCGACGGCCGCCTGGCCCAGATGCTGATCGCCACCGACATCACAGCACGCCGGCAGATCGAGGAACAGGCCCAGCAGCAGGCCGAACGGGCCCAGGTCACCAGCCGCCTGGTGACGATGGGCGAGATGGCCTCCTCGGTGGCCCACGAACTCAACCAGCCGCTGACGGCCATCACCAACTACTGCAACGGCATCGTCAGCCGGGTGCGCAACAACGCCATCAACACCGAGGAGCTGGTGGCCGCCTTGCAGAAGACCGCCCGCCAGGCCGAACGTGCGGGCCAGGTCATCCACCGCATCCGGGCCTTCGTCAAAAAGAGCGAGCCGCAGCGCCAGGCCGCCAAGGCCCAGGACATCGTCGAGGACGCGGTGGAATTGGCCGGCATCGAGTTGCGGCGACGCAAGGTGGCCATCCACACCTATGTGGCGCAGCGCCTGCCGCTGCTGCGCGTGGACCCCATCCTGATCGAGCAGGTGCTGATGAACCTGCTGAAGAACGCGGCCGAAGCCATTGACACCTCGCAGCTGCCGGCCGAGCGCCGCCATATTGAACTGCAGGTGGTGCCACGCCAGTCGCCGGACGAGGGCAGCGTGATCGAATTCTCGGTCACCGATGCCGGCCCCGGCATGCGCGAAGAAGTCATCTCCCGCCTCTTCGAAGCCTTCTTCTCCACCAAGGCCGAAGGCCTGGGCATCGGGCTTTCCCTGTGTCGCTCAATCATCGAGTCGCACCAGGGGCGGATGCGTGCGGAGAACCTCTACAATGGATCGACCGTCGTGGGGTGCAGGTTTGCCTTCACCCTGCCGGTTGATCAGATGTCCCCCGCAGATCGCCCGCCCGCGCCTGCGGTGCCCAAGGATGTTTCTGCTTCCAACCCCAACGCTGCTGCTTCATGAGCCTGATTCCAAAAAAGGGTACCGTCTACGTCGTGGATGACGACGAAGCCGTTCGCGATTCGCTGCAATGGCTGCTGGAAGGCAAGGACTACCGGGTCAAGTGCTTCGAGTCTGCCGAGTCGTTCCTCTCCCGCTTCGACCCCCGTGAGGTGGCCTGCCTGATCGCCGACATCCGCATGGATGGCATGAGCGGCCTGGAACTGCAGGATCGTCTGCTGGAGCGCAAGAGCCCGCTGCCCGTGGTGTTCATCACCGGCCACGGCGATGTGCCGATGGCCGTGACCACCATGAAGAAGGGGGCGATGGACTTCATCGAGAAGCCCTTTAAGGAAGAGGAGTTGGTGTCGCTGGTCGAACGCATGCTGGACCAGGCCCGTGCCGCCTTCTCGCACCACCAGGAAGCCGCCAGCCGCGACGCCCTGCTGGCCCGCCTGACCACCCGGGAGGCCCAGGTGCTCGAGCGCATCGTCGCCGGCCGCCTGAACAAGCAGATCGCCGACGACCTGGGCATCAGCATCAAGACGGTGGAGGCCCACCGGGCCAACATCATGGAAAAGCTCAACGCCAACACGGTGGCCGACCTGCTCAAGATCGCGCTGGGCGCCTCGCACAAGGCCTGAAGCCGGGCCTGCGGCGCCGGCAGACTGGGAACCATGGGGCCTTCGAGGCCCCTTTCCCTTTTTCGGCATCCGCTTTGGTCCCGCACCTTTGAACACCTCACCTCTGACCGAAAGAGAACGCCCATGACCGCTCAAGTGATCGACGGCAACGCCCTGTCCCGCCAACTCCGTGCCGAAGTCGCCCAGCGGGCGGCCGCCCTCACCTCGCGTGGCCACCAGCCCGGCCTGGCGGTCATCCTGGTGGGTGAGGATCCGGCCTCGGCGGTCTACGTGCGCAACAAGGTCAAGGCCTGCGAGGACAGTGGTGTGCGCTCGGTGTTCGAGAAGTACGACGCCAGCCTGACCGAGGCCGCATTGCTCGAGCGCATCGCTGCGCTGAATGCCGACCCGACGATCCACGGCATCCTGGTGCAGATGCCCCTGCCCAAGCACATTGACCCGCACAAGGTGATCGAGGCCATCGCCACCACCAAGGACGTGGACGGCTATTCGGTGCTCTCCGCCGGTGAGCTGATGGCCGGGCTGGAAGGATTCCGCCCCTGCACCCCCTACGGCTGCATGAAGCTGATCGAGAGCACCGGCGTGTCGCTCAAGGGCAAGCACGCGGTGGTGATCGGCCGCAGCAACACGGTGGGCAAACCCATGGCCCTGCTGCTGCTGCAGGCCAACGCCACCGTCACCATCTGCCACAGCGGCACGCCCGACCTGGGCTACCACACCCGCCAGGCCGATGTGGTGGTGGCTGCCGTGGGCCGGCGCAACACGCTGACCGGAGACATGGTCAAGCCCGGGGCCATCGTGATCGACGTCGGCATCAACCGCAACGATGAAGGCAAACTCTGCGGCGACGTGGACTATGCCTCGGTGAGCCCCGTGGCCTCGCACATCACCCCGGTGCCGGGGGGCGTGGGCCCGATGACCATCACCATGCTGCTCGTCAACACGCTGGAGGCCGCCGAACGGGTGGCTGGCCAGGCCTGAAGAAACACCGCTACCGCGACGCGACCAGGACCCCATAGATGACCAATCCGCTGCTGCAGGACACCCCCCTCACCGACTTCGCCGTCGTGCGCCCCGAGCATGTGACGCCGGCGATCGACGCGCTGCTGGCCGAGGCCAACGCGGCACTGGACCATGCGGTCGGCCCCGACGTGCCGCCCGACTACGACGCGCTGTCGATGGTGCTGGAGGTGCCGGTGGAGCGGCTGGGCCGGGCCTGGGGCGTGGTCAACCACCTGGCCCATGTGGCCGACACGCCCGAGTTGCGTGCGGCCCATGCCGAGAACCTGCCCAAGATCACCGAGTACTACACCCGCCAGGGCAGCGACGAGCGGCTCTACGCCAAATACAAGGCGATCGCCGCCAGCCCCGCGGCGGCCCAGCTGAGCCCGGCCCGCCGCCAGGCCCTGGCCCATGCGCTGCGCGACTTCCGCCTGGGGGGGGCCGACCTGCAAGGCGAGGCCAAGACCCGCTTCATGGCCCTCCAGGACCGCATGGCCGAGCTGTCGCAGGCCTTCTCCAACCATGTGCTGGATGCCACCGACGCCTTCGCCCACTACGCTACGGCGGAAGAGCTGGCCGGTGTGCCAGCCGATGTGGTGGCCGCGGCCCGCGCCGCGGCCGAGGCCGAGGGCAAGGAAGGCCACAAGCTCACGCTGCACTTCCCCAGCTACTTCCCGGTCATGCAGTACGCCCAGAACCGGGCCCTGCGCGAAACCCTTTACACCGCCTACGTCACCCGCGCCAGCGAGCTGGGCGTGGCGGAGCGCGACAACAGCGCGGTCATGCGCGAGCTGCTGACCCTGCGGGCCGAAGAGGCCCGGCTGCTGGGCTTTGCCAACTACGCCGAGGTCTCGCTGGCGCCCAAGATGGCCGGCACCCCGGCCGAGGTGCTGCACTTCCTGCGTGACCTGGCCCAGCGTGCCCGCCCCAGCGCCGAGAAGGACCTGGCCGACCTGCGCGCCTTCGCCGCTGGCGAGCTGGGCCTGACCGAACTGCAGGCCTGGGACCTGGCCTACGCCGGCGAGAAGCTCAAGGAAGCCCGTTATGCCTTCAGCGACCAGGAGGTCAAGGCCTACCTGCCTCTGCCCAAGGTGCTCGATGGCCTGTTCCACATCGTCGAGACCCTGTTCGAGGTGAAGATCCGCCCGGCCGAGGCGCCGGTGTGGCACCCGGCGGTGCGCTTCTTCCGCATCGAACGGGCCGGCCAGGTGGTGGGCGAGTTCTATCTGGACCCGCACGCCCGCCCCGGCAAGCGTCCCGGCGCCTGGATGGACAGCGCCCGCAGCCGCTGGCTGCGGGTCGACTCCCACCGCCTGCAGACCCCGGTGGCCTACCTGGTCTGCAACTTCTCGTCTCCGGTGGGCGACAAGCCGGCCCTGCTCACGCACGACGAGCTGACCACCCTCTTCCACGAGTTCGGCCACGGCCTGCACCACATGCTGACGCAGGTGGACGAGATGGGCGTCTCGGGCATCGACGGCGTCGAATGGGATGCGGTGGAGCTGCCCAGCCAGTTCATGGAGAACTTCTGCTGGGAGTGGGACGTCATCCGCCGCCTGAGCGCCCATGTGGACAGCGGCGAGCCGCTGCCGCGCGCCCTGTTCGACAAGATGCTGGCGGCCAAGAATTTCCAGAGCGGCTTGCAGACCCTGCGCCAGGTCGAGTTCGGCCTGTTCGACATGCGCCTGCACACCGAAGCCGATGCCGCCGACCGCGTGCAGGCCATTCTGGCGGAGGTGCGGCAGGAGGTGGCGCTGGTGCCGGTGCCGCCCTTCAGCCGCACAGCCCACACCTTCTCGCACATCTTCGCGGGCGGCTACTCGGCCGGCTACTACTCCTACAAGTGGGCCGAGGTGCTGTCGGCCGATGCCTGGAGCGCCTTCGAGGAAGAAGGCGTGCTCAACCCCGAGACCGGCCGCCGCTACCGCCGCGAGATCCTCGAAGCCGGCGGCGCCCGCCCGGCCATCGAGAGCTTCAAGGCCTTCCGCGGCCGCGAGCCACGCATCGACGCGCTGCTTCGCCACCAGGGCATGGCCTGAGCCCAGGGCGTACCCTGAGCGTATAGTCCGAGCCGATTGAGTCTGCCTGCTGCCATGACATCGATGTCCCACCGTCTTTCCGCCCTGTCTGCCCTGTTGCTCACGCTGGTGGCCGCGCCGTCGGCCATGGCCCAGTACAAGGTCATCGGGCCAGATGGCAAGGTCACCTACACCGACCGGCCGCCGACCTCCTCGCAGGCACAGGTGCAGATGATTTCTCCCAATGGGGCCGTGGGCGGTGGTGCGGAACTGGCGTCCCTGCCGGCGGCCTTGCGCCAATCGGCCAGCCGCTACCCGGTGACGCTCTACGCGGCCAAGAACTGCCCGCCCTGCGACACCGGCCGCGACCTGCTGGTGCAGCGTGGCATCCCGTTTGCCGAGAAGCGGGTGGAGACCAGCGCCGATCTGGAGGCCTACGCCAAGTTCAGTGGTGCGCGCACCCTGCCACTGCTGACCGTGGGCAGCCAGCAGATCAAGTCGGGCTCTCTCAACGACTGGAGCAGCTATCTGGACGCGGCCGGCTATCCCAAGACCTCCGCCCTGCCCGGCAACTACCGGCGACCCTTGCCAACGCCCATGGCGGGCAATGCCCTGCCTCCAGGCGCGATCCCGGCATCCGCCCCCGGGCCGGCGCCCGAGAATCAGACCGCGCCCGCGCCGTCAGGCAACACGCCCAACATCCGCTTCTGAGCGGTTTCGCGAGCCGACTCCGCCCGTGACGGTGCTCAGGTCTCGGGCCCCTCGTCGGGCTCCGCACCGGCCTGCAGGATCTGCTGGGCCTGCGGCTCGGGCAACTGCTCGACGCTCTTGAGCCTGCGGGCCATTGCCCGGGTCCGCACTTCTGCGCTGTCGATGGTGGCGCTGGCCTCTTCCAGCTTCTTCTTGGTCTTGGCCAGCACCTCGCCGAACTTGGCGAACTCGGTCTTGACAGCACCCAGCACCTCCCAGACCTCGGCGCTGCGGCGCTCCAGCGCCAGGCTGCGAAAGCCCATCTGCAGGCTGCTGAGCGTGGCCAGCAGCGTGGTGGGGCCGGCCAGGGTGATGCGGTGCTCGCGCTGCAGGGCCTCGACCAGGCCCGGCCGGCGCAATGCCTCGGCATACAGCCCTTCAGTGGGCAGGAACAGGATGGCGAAGTCGGTGGTGTGTGGCGGCGCCACGTACTTCTCGCGGATGCTGCGGGCCTCGGCACGCAGGCGGACCTCCAGCGCCCGGGCCGCCGCCTCGGCCGCCACCGGATCGGCCTGGTCCTGAGCCTGCAGCAGGCGCTCGTAGTCCTCGCGCGGGAACTTGGCATCGATCGGCAGCCACATCGGCAGGCCATCCTCGCGCCGCCCCGGCAGCCTGATGGCGAACTCGACCCGCGCGCCCGTGCCCGGCACGGTCTCGACGTTGGCAGCGTACTGTTCCGGGGTCAGCACCTGCTCCAGCAGGCCGGCCAGTTGCAGCTCGCCGAAGACGCCGCGCGACTTCACATTGGTCAGCACGCGGTTGAGCGAACCCACATCGCGGGCCAGCCCCTGCATCTCGCCCAGGCCCTGGTGCACCAGTTCCAGCCGCTCGGCCACTTGGCGGAAGCTCTCGCCCAGGCGCTGCTCCAACGTGGCGTGCAGCTTCTCGTCCACCGTGGCCCGCATCTGCTCGAGCTTCTTCTCGTTGCCATCCTGCAGTTGCAGCAGGCGGCGCTCGATGGTCTCGGTCACCCGACGCAGGGCCAGATCCTGGGCCTCGCGCGCCTGCGCCAGGCTGCGGGCCGCGTCGCCCGATTGCGTCAGCAGGCTCTGTTGCAGTTGGCCCAGGGACTGCGCCAGGGTCTGAGCCTGCTCCATGCGCGCCACACGCGCGCTCTGCTGCACCTCGGTGCGCAGTTCGCGCTCCAGCCGCTCCAGGGCATCCAGCAGCTCAGGGGGGAGGTTCGAGGCGGGCCGCAGCCAGAGGCCCAGCACCGCCAGCAGGGTCAGGCCCAGCAGGACCAGCACGCCAACTTCATAGAGAGACAGGGACATGCCGGCATTGTCGCCGGCCCCCGGGGCTCAGGCCGAGGCCAATACCTCGGGGTTCAGCGGCGTGAGCGGCTGCCCGCCCGTGAGGGCAGCGATCAGGTTGTCGGCCGCCAGTTCGGCCATGGCCCGGCGGGTGGCCAGGCTGGCACTGGCGATGTGCGGGGTCAGCACCACATTGGGCACCTCCAGCAGGGCCGGGTGGACACGGGGCTCGCCTTCAAACACATCCAGGCCGGCCGCGGCCAACTGGCCGGCCTTCAGCGCCTCGGCCAATGCGGCATCGTCCACCACGCCCCCGCGGGCGACGTTGGTCAGCGTGGCGGTGGGCTTCATCAAGGCCAGCTGCTCGCGCCCCACCAGGTGGTGGGTGGCGGCGCTGTAGGGCACCACGATGACGAGGTGGTCCGCCTGGGCCATCAGCTCGGGCAAGGTCAGCCAACGGGCGCCGATGGCGGCCTCCTCGGCCTCGGACAGTCGGCTGCGGTTGTGATAGATCACCTTCATGCCGAAGCCCAGGGCGCCGCGGCGGGCGATGGCCTGGCCGATGCGGCCCATGCCCAGCACCCCCAGGGTGGCGCCGTGGATGTCCTGGCCGGCCATCAGGTCGTAGGACCAGTGCGTCCACTCGCCGCGGCGCAGAAAGCGCTCTGACTCGGTGATGCGACGGGCCGTGGCCATCATCAGCGCAAAGCCGAAGTCCGCGGTGGTCTCGGTCAACACCCCGGGGGCGTTGGTCACCAACACCCCGCGGGCGGTGCAGGCGGCGACGTCGATGTTGTTGTAGCCCACGGCCATGCTGCAGACGGCCTTCAGGGAGGGACACGCATCGAGCAAGACCGCATCGATCGGCTCGGACGCGGCCACGAAGACACCCGCCTTGCCTTGCAGACGCCGGACCAGTTCTTCACGCCCGATCAGGGCGCTGTCCGCATAGGCCTCGACATCAAAGTGTTGGCGCAGGCGGTCCACGGTGTCGGGAAACACCTGGCGGGCCACCAGGACGGCAGGACGGTGGGGGGCCGATGGGGACATGGCGTGCAGAGGCTGTGTTCAGCGCGGAGTCGTGTCAGGCGGGCGATTGTGCGTGGAATCCATGCCCCTGCGGACCTGCCTGGCTTCCCAACTGGCCAGGGCCTGCGCCACGGTGGTCAACTGGATGGACACCGTGTCTGCGATGTCCCGGCCGTAGCCGCCAGCCATGGTGAGCGCCACCGGGATGCCGCGCTCGCGGAGTGCGACCAGCACCCGGCAGTCCCGCTCGGCCAGCCCGGCGGCGGTGAGGCGCAGCCGCCCCAGCCGGTCGTTCTCGTGCGGGTCCGCACCGGCCAGATAGAAGGCCAGCCCGGGGAGATGGTCCCCATGCCGGGCCCAGACGGTGTCCAGGGCCTGGTCCAGGGCTTGAAGGTAAGGCTCGTCGGTGCAGCCATCGGGCAGGTCCACGTCCAGGTCGCCGGGCACCTTGCGAAAAGGAAAGTTCCGCTCGCCATGCAGGGAGAGCGTGAACACCGTTGGATCGTCAGCAAAGATGGCGGCCGTGCCATTGCCCTGGTGCACATCCAGGTCGATCACCAGCACCCGCAGCAGCTGCCCATGGAGGCGATGCCACTCCCCTTGCATTCGCCGGGCGGCGACGGCGACGTCGTTGAAAACGCAGTAGCCTGAGCCCTTGTCGGAGCTGGCGTGGTGGGTGCCGCCGGCCAGGTTGACGGCCACGCCTTCGGACAGCGCGGTTCGGGCCGCCGCGATCGTCGCACCGACGGATCGCCTGGAACGCTCGGCCATGCGCTCGGACCAGGGAAAGCCGATCTCCCGTTGCTGGGCCGGACTCAGCCAGCCTTCGAGCACCGCGGCCACGTAGTCGGGGCTGTGCGCCAGCATCAGTTCGCCATCACTGGCGGCGGGCGCCGGGCTCAGCCGAACCTTGGGCAGGCGGCTGGCCACAGCCTCCCGCAGCAAGCCGTACTTGGAGACAGGAAAGCGGTGCCCCGCCGGCAGAGGCAGCGTGTGGTGGTCGGAGGTGAAGGCCTGCATCGGTGCCTGATTCTGCGTCGCGCAGGGATGCCCCGTGCGGCAGCCGCTTTTAGAGTGGCGACACTAGATTGCTGCATCGCAACATTCTGGGCTTGTGTTCCCGCCGCCGGGCCCTATACTTGGAGCCATGTTGCAGCGCACAAACCTCGGATGGTTGTCGTAGACCGAATGGGCTGCATCGGTTCCTGAACCCCTGACCCCCACCTTTGGAGACTGACATGCTGACTGCCGAACAAGTGATCGCCACCCAAAAAGCCAACGTCGAAACCGCCCTGGATCTGGCCAGCAAGGCCTTTGAAGGTGTGGAAAAGCTGGTTGAACTGAACATGCAAGTGGCCAAGGCCACCATGGGCGATGCCGCCGAGACCGCCAAGGCCGCCATTGCCGCCAAGGACCCGCAAGAGCTGCTGTCGCTGCAAGCCGGCATGCTGCAACCGGCCGCCGAGAAGGTTGCCGCCTACAGCCGCCACCTGTACGACATCGCTGCCAGCACCAACGCCGAACTGACCAAGGCCATGGAAGCCCAGCTGGGCGACGCCCAGAAGAAGTTCATGGCCACCGTGGACACCGCGGTCAAGAACGCCCCGGCCGGTACCGAGAATGCCGTGGCCCTGGTGAAGTCCGCGATGGCTGCCGCCAACAACGCCTACGAATCCGTGCACAAGGCCGCCAAGCAGGCCGCCGACGTGGCCGAAGCCAACTTCCAGGCCATGACCAACACCGCCGTGAAGGCCGCCCAGGCTGCCCCGAAGGCAACCCGCCGCACGACGGCCTGAGTGAAGGACGCCTGCGGGCCTGGAACTTTCCTGTCCCGCAGGACTCTTTCCGGGTGTCATGGCGTTGCCATCGCCATGGCCTCCACAGGAGACCTCTCCTCGGTACCTGTCTGAGATGACTCTCAAGGTACTTTGACCCGGCCCTTCGGCCGGGTTTTTCTTTGGGGGCACCCGTTTTGTGCCCCGCCCCTCAACGGGTCAGGGCTGCGATCTTCGCCTTCAGCGCGGGCCACTGGGCCGTGGCGGCCTCGCGTCCCGACTGCACCGCCTTCATCCGGGCGGTGAAATCCGAGCTCGACACTCCGACCAGGCTGGGCCGGATCAGCACATCCGCGTTCTGCAGTTCCCAGCGGTTGATGCTGCGCCCCATGATGGCAAAGGTCTGCATCAGCAGATGAAAGGCATCGCCGGTGGCCCCCGGGTCCGGCGGGGTCGAGATGTCCACCGCAATCACCAGTTCGGCCCCCATTTCACGTGCGAAGCGCACCGGGACCGGGCTGGCCAGGCCGCCATCCAGGTATTCCCGCTCGCCGATGCGCACCGGCTGGAACACCGCCGGCACCGCGCTGGATGCACGCACCGCTGTGCCGGTGTCGCCTCGGCGGAACAAGACCGGATCACCACTGGCGGCATCGGTGGCCACGATGCCCAGAGGCAGTGGCATCTGCTCGATCAGCCGGTTGCCGGTCTGGCTGCGTACATAGCGCGCCAGGGCCTCGCCACGAATCAGCCCACGGCCCGGAAAGGCCCAGTCCGTCAGGGCCGACTCGTCCATGGTCCGCGCCAAGCCGACCAGTTCAGTGCCGTTCTTGCCACTGGCATACAGCGCGGCCACAAGGCTGCCGGCCGAGGTGCCGACCACCAAGTCCGGTCGAATGCCGTGTTCTTCCAGAACCTGGATCACCCCAATGTGGGCAAAACCGCGTGCAGCACCGCCGCCCAGGGCCAGACCGATGCGTGGCAGACGGGGCGGCTTGACAACGGGGGGAAGCGGGGGCGGCTCGATGGCCGGCGGGGTGGACTGGCATCCAGCCAGGTACAGCAGACCGGCCCCCAGGCCGCCCAGGAGGTGGCGGCGGGCCGGAACAAAGTCAGACGGCATGGCGGGATTCTAGGACCAGCGCGACCTTCTTCGAAAACATCATATTCAAATGCGAAATAAGCATTCAACTTAAATGTACTTTTCAAGAATATAAGGCCTCCCTAGAGTGCGGGTCATGGGTCGTCCTCGATCCCCTTCTCTGTGCCGTTGACCTGCACCTCACCTGCGTCATGTACCAGTACACCTCCTTTGACCGCCAAGTCGTCCACCAACGGGCTGCCCAGTTCCGCGACCAGCTGGAACGCAACCTGAAGGGCGAGTTGGCCGACGACGACTTCCGCCCGCTGCGGCTGCAGAACGGCTGGTACATCCAGCGTCATGCGCCGATGCTGCGGGTGGCCGTGCCCTATGGCGAGCTGTCCTCGGTCCAGCTGCGGCAGCTGGCGGTCATCGCCCGCGAGCTCGACCGCGGCTTCGGACACTTCACCACCCGCCAGAACCTGCAGTTCAACTGGATTCCGCTGGCGCGCTCCGCCGACGCCATGGACCTGCTGGCCGAGGCGGACATGCACGGCATCCAGACCTCGGGCAACTGCATCCGCAACATCACCAGCGATGCACTGGCTGGCATCGCACCGGACGAGATCGTCGACCCGCGGCCCTACTGCGAGATCCTGCGCCAGTGGAGCACGCTGCACCCTGAGTTCGCCTTCCTGCCGCGCAAGTTCAAGATCGCGGTCAGCGGTGCCGCTGAGGACCGTGCGGCCATCGCCTGGCATGACGTCGGCCTGCAACTGCTGAAGAACGACGCGGGTGAGGTCGGCTTCAAGGTCTATGTTGGCGGCGGCATGGGCCGCACGCCCGTGATCGGCTCGGTGATCAACGCTTTCGTGCCCTGGCAGGAGATCCTGGTCTATCTGGAGGCCATCGTCCGCGTCTACAACCGCTTCGGCCGGCGCGACAACCTCTACAAGGCCCGCATCAAGATCCTGGTGAAGGCCGAGGGCCAGAAGTTCTTCGACGCGGTCAACGCCGAGTTCGACAAGATCCTGAGCCAGGATGCCGACGGCCGCGAGCACATCATCCCGGTCAGCGAACTCGAGCGCGTGTCGCGCAGCTTCGTCGACCCGGCGGGCGTGCGTCCGGCCACCAACGGCTTCGACCCGCACCGTGGCGGCCAGACCCCGCCGGCCTTCCTGCGCTGGCTGGAGCGCAACGTGCACGCCCACCGCGTGCCGGGCTACCGCGCCGTGACCCTGTCGCTCAAGCGTGCGGGCCAGGCCCCTGGCGACGTGACCGCCGAGCAAATGGACATCGCCGCGACGATGGCCGACCGCTATTCGCTGGGCGAGCTGCGTGTGACCCACGAGCAGAACCTGCTGCTGCCCTGGGTGCGTGAGGCCGATCTGCTGGCCGTCTGGCATGCCGCCCGCGAAGCCGGCTTCGCCACGCCCAACATCGGCCTGCTCACCGACATCATCGCCTGCCCAGGCGGCGATTTTTGCGCCCTGGCCAATGCCCGCTCCATTCCCGTGGCGGCCGACATCAGCGAGCGCTTCGCCGATCTGGACGCGGTCTACGAGCTGGGCCCCATCGACCTGCACATCAGCGGCTGCATGAACTCCTGCGGCCACCACCACACCGGCCACATCGGCGTGCTCGGCGTCGACAAGGACGGCAAGGAGTGGTACCAGGTGTCGGTGGGGGGCTCGGATGGCAGCCACCTGTCCGGCCCCGCCATTCCGGGCAAGGTCATCGGCCCCGCCTTCGCGGCCGAGGAAGTGGCCGACGTGGTCGAGGCCCTGATCGAGGCGTACCGGGCCCACAAGGCGCCTGGCGAGCACTTCGTGGACACGGTGCGCCGCATCGGCATCCCGCCGCTGCGCGCCGCCGCCGACGCCGTGCGCCATGCCACCGCCCAGCCTGCCACGGCCGAAGCCGAGACCGTGTGAGAACCGCCATGCAATTCATCCACGACCCCCAAGACCGCTGGCACCGCCTGGACGGTGACGCGCCGGCCCTGCCGACAGCCCATGCCCTGCTGACCCTGCCGCAGTGGCAAGCCGTGCGCACCACCTGGCCGGCCGATCTGCCGGTGGGCCTGGCCCTGGCCAACACCGACGAGGTCGAGGATCTGGCTGGCGATCTGCCCCGCCTGGCGCTGGTCGCCCTGCACTTTCCCAAGTGGACCGATGGCCGCGCCTACAGCCAGGCCCGCGTGCTGCGCACCCGTCTGCGCTTTGCCGGCGAGCTGCGCGCCACCGGCGATGTGCTGGTGGACATGCTGCCCTTGCTCTCGCGCACCGGCTTTGACGCCGTCCAGTTGCGCGCGGGTGAGAACGAGGCCAGTGCCCGCCGCGCCCTGACCCTGGTGACCGATCACTACCAGGGTGACGTGCACCAGCCCCGCCCCCAATTCGCCCGCATTGCCTGAAGAGTTGCCTGAGATGACCGACCTGTCCGTGTTGCCGGGCGCCGCCCGTGCCAGTGCCATCGAGCTCTACGCTCGCAAGACCACCGGTTATGAATTCCGTGTGGAAGCCGCCGTCCAATGGCTGCGTCGGGCAGCCGAGCAGCATGCCGGCCACGTCGTCCTGGCCAACAGCCTGGGCGCCGAGGACATGGTGCTCACCGACCTGATCGCCCGCCACCAGATCCCCATCACCATCGGCACGCTGGACACCGGTGCCTTGCACTCGGAAACCCTGGCACTCATCCCGAAGATCGAGCAACGCTACGGGCTGAAGGTGGAGGTCTACCGTCCCCGCGAGGAAGCCGTGGTGCAGTTCGTGCGTAAGAACGGCGAGAAGGCCATGTACCAGAGCCTGGACTTGCGCAAGGGCTGCTGCCAGGTGCGCAAGCTCGAGCCCCTGGGCCGCATGCTGGAAGGCCGCAGCGCCTGGGTCACCGGCCTGCGCCACGAGCAGTCGAGGAACCGCTCGGACATGCCGGCCCACGAGATCGAGCCCAATGGCCGCGCCAAGTTCAATCCGCTGGTGGACTGGACCTGGGCCGATGTCTGGCACTACATCGCCAGCCACGACGTGCCCTACAACGACCTGCACGACCAGTTCATGCCCAGCATCGGCTGCGCGCCCTGCACCCGCGCCATCGCCGTGGGCGAGGAGTTTCGCGCCGGCCGCTGGTGGTGGGAAGACGAGAAGGCCAAGGAATGCGGCCTGCACGTCAGCACGGCCCACCCGACGGACGCTCCGAAGAAAGAAGCGCCGGCGCACGCCTGAGCTGCCATGCCGTCGGGCCATGTCGTCTTCATCGGTGCCGGACCGGGCGCCGCGGATCTCATCACGCTGCGCGGGCTGGCCGCCCTGCAACAGGCCGAGGTGGTGCTGGCCGACGCCCTGACCGACCCGGCGCTGCGTGAGCACGCGCCGCAGGCCGAGTGGATCGATGTCGGCAAGCGCGGCTTCGCCCACGCCACCGGCCAGGCCCGCATCAACACACTGCTGGTGGAGCAGGCTCTGGCAGGACGCCGGGTGGCCCGACTCAAGGGCGGCGACCCCAGCATCTTCGGCCGGCTGGAGGAGGAACTCCAGGCCCTGGCCGAGGCCGGTATCGCCTGCGAGGTGATCCCTGGCGTGACGGCCGCTGTGGCCGCGGCAGCCCAAAGCCAGCGGCCGCTCACCCGCCGCGGGCAGGGGCGCACCGTGGCCCTGACCACAGCCATGACGCTGCAGCACGCTCTGCAGGCCGGGCACCATGCCGACACCGAGGTGTTCTACATGGCGGGGCAGCAACTGGTCGCCCTGGCCGACAGCCTGCAAGCCTGCGGCTGGCCCTTGGCCACGGCGGTCAGCGTCGTCTCTCGCGCCGGTTGCGCCGATGCGCAGGTGTCGGCCCACACGGTGGGTTCACTGGCCCAGGCGGCGGCCCTGCATGCGGGGCGACCGGCGGTCGTCACCGTGGGGGTGGGCGCCACACCGGCCACGGCCGCACCAGGGCCGGCCGAGGTGGTCCGGGATGATTGACGGCCATCAATTCAGCCCGGCCGACAAGACTTAGAATTCATCGGTTGGTCAGAACGTGCCGCCCGACGGCGTGTTCAGGCCCGCGTTCCTTTCGGGGGGCGCTCTTTCACTTCCATCCTTCACAGTTCGCCCCATGACCCACGTCGTCACCGAAGCCTGCGTCCGTTGCAAGTACACCGACTGCGTCGATGTCTGCCCCGTGGATTGCTTCCGCGAAGGCCCCAACTTCCTGGCCATCGACCCGGACGAGTGCATCGACTGCGCCGTCTGCATCCCCGAGTGCCCGGTGAACGCCATCCTGCCTGAGGAAGACGTGCCCGCCGACCAGCAGGCCTACATTCCGCTGAACGCCGAACTGGCCAAGGCTTGGCCCAGCATCACCAAGCGCAAGGCCCCGCTGCCCGACGCCGAGGAGTGGAAGGACCGCAAGAACAAGATCGGCGAGATCATCCGCTGATCGCCAAGCGCTGGCGGCCCCGCGCCGTTGCCTCGCTGAAAAGCCCACCCTTGGTGGGCTTTTTTGTTGCCACCTGTCCACGCCAAAGCCTGGGGTGCGTGCCGGGCGCGATAATCCGTGTCGGCCGTGTGAAGACCCGGCCACTTCGCTAGGGGTGTTGGCCCGCCGCAAGGCAGGTCGACTGAGAGAGTCCCTTTGAACCTGATTGAGGTAATCCTCGCGCAGGGAAGCCGTGTTCAGCGTGCCACCGTTCGTGTGGTGTCGCCTCTCCTGACACTTGCCTCTCTGCCATCGACATGGATGTTCCACGATGGCTGCTTGCCGTACCCGTTTTTCTTCCCTTCCTTCACGCACCCCGCTGTGCCTGGCCCTGGGCCTGGGCCTGATCGGCACGGCCGCCACAGCACAGACCGTTGCGGTGGCCGACACCGCCGCGCCCAGCGTCATCACCATCACCGGCCAACGGGCCGCGCTGCCCAGCACCGGCGTGGCTGGCTTCGGCGATGTGCCAGCCGCGCGTGCGCCCTTCCAGACGCAGGGCTATGACAGCGCGGCGTTGAGCGACGCGGGCATCACCGCCCTGAACGAACTGACCCGGCTGGACCCGGGGCTGGGCGACGCCTACAACTCCACCGGCTACTGGGCCTCGTTCAGCATGCGCGGCTATGCGCTGGACAACCGCTTCAACTACCGGCGTGACGGCCTGCCGGTCAATGCCGAGACCGCCATTTCGCTGGACAACAAGGAGCGCGTGGAACTGTTGCGCGGCACCAGCGGCATCCAGGCCGGCACCAGCGCCCCTGGCGGTGTGGTGGACTTCGTGGTCAAGCGTCCGCGGGGTGACCAGAAGAGCTTCTTCCTGGGTTACACCCAGAGCGGCAGCCTGAAGGCAGCGGCCGACATCGACCAGACCCTGGGCAACGAAGGCCAGGCCGGCCTGCGCATCAATGCCTCGGTCGAAAAGCTCGACCCCCAGCTGCGCGTTGCCCAGGGCCACCGGCAGCTGCTGGCAGCCGCCGGCACCCTGCGGGTGTCCCCAAACACACTGCTGGAGGTGGAGGTCGAGTACAGCCACCAGTCCCAGCCCAGCCAGCCGGGCTTCAGCCTGCTGGGTGGCACGCTGCCCACGGCGGGCAGCATCAACCCGCGCATCAACCTCAACAACCAGTCATGGACCCAGCCGGTGGTCTTCGACGACACCACCGCCAGCCTGCGCTGGACCCAGCAGCTCGATCGCGACTGGCGGCTGCAGACCCAGGCACAGGTGCAGCGCCTGACCAACAACGACCGTGCGGCCTTTCCCCTGGGCTGCTCCAGCGAGGACAACTACCAGAGCTACTGCAGCGACGGCAGCTTGGACCTTTACGACTACCGCAGCGAACACGAGCACCGCACGAGCCGTGCGGTGCAGACCGAGTTGCAGGGCCGCACCCAGTGGCTGGGTCTGGCACAGGACCTGACGGCCGGCCTGCTGTGGAACGACTACCGCGGCCGCTTCGGCCCGCAAGCCTACAACTGGGCCGGTGTCGGGCAGATCGATGGCAGCGTGCAGGTGCCCGCCGCGCCGGACGCCGGCTACACCAACACCAACCGTACCGAGCGCAGCCTCGAATGGACGCTGCGCGACGTGGTGACACTGGCCGAGCCCACCCGCCTGTGGCTGGGCCTGCGCCACACCACGCTGCACCGCGACAGCGTCAACACCGATGGCACCGAGCCCACCCGCAGCGCCCAGGCCTTCACCACGCCCTGGCTGGCCCTGAGTCAGCAGTTCACGCCGGCGCTGATGGGCTATGCCAGCTGGGGTCAGGGCGCAGAAAGTTCGGTGGTCCCGAACCTGCCGATCTACAGCAACCGCGGCCAGGGCAGCACCCACAAGAGCCGCCAGACCGAGCTGGGGCTGAAATACGCGGATGACACCTGGGCCGCCAGCCTCACCGGTTTCGACATCCACCGCCCGGCCACGCGAGACACCGGCAACTGCGATTCCGACGGCGGCTGCACGGAAGTGTCCGACGGCAACGACCACCACCGCGGCCTGGAGGCCAGTCTCTCAGGCCACTGGGCCAGCTGGACGCTGGACACGGGCGCCATGTGGCTGCGGGCCCGCCGCGAGGGCTCGGGTGACGCCAGCCTGAATGGCCTGGCGCCCACCAACGTGCCGCGCCAGACCCTGCGCGCCGCGCTGGACTACGCCCTGCCCGACTGGCCGGGCCTGAGCCTGCAGGCCACGGTGCTGCACGAAGGCCAGCGCGAGGTGCTGCCCGACAACAGCCTGAGCCTGCCCGCCTGGACCAGCTGGGGTCTGGCTGCCCGCTACCAGTGGCAGCAAGGGCGCGGGACACGCTACACGCTGCGCGCCGGGGTGGACAACCTCTTTGACGTGCGGGCCTGGAAGGAGAGCCCCTACCAGTACGACCATGTGTATCTCTACCCGCTCGATCCGCGGACTGTGCGCATTTCTTTGCAAGCGAGCTTGTAAAGGTCGCAAAACTCTGCCTATAATTTGAGGCTTCACTTCCCCGATAGCTCAGTTGGTAGAGCGCCGGACTGTTAATCCGTAGGTCCCTGGTTCGAGCCCAGGTCGGGGAGCCAAATTCAAGAATGCCGCGATCAAGCGTCGCAGGCATCACCAAGACGCCAAGGTGCCACCGCATGCCTTGGCCGACATAAAACCATTCCCCGATAGCTCAGTTGGTAGAGCGCCGGACTGTTAATCCGTAGGTCCCTGGTTCGAGCCCAGGTCGGGGAGCCAAATTCAAGGCCCTGCACGTGCAAGCGTGTGGGGCCTTCTTCATTGTTCCGTCCCGGTCCACCCCTTTTTTGCGTGAGCCTTCGCATGAGCACCCTGCCCGCCTGCCCCAAGTGCCAATCGGCCTACACCTATGAAGACGGCGCGATGCTGGTCTGCCCCGAATGCGGCCACGAGTGGTCGGCTGCAGGCGCGGAGCCGGTGGCGACCGACGAGGTGCGCGTCGTGCGCGATGCCGTCGGCAACGTGCTGCAGGATGGCGACACGGTGACGGTCATCAAGGACCTCAAGATCAAGGGCTCCTCCTCGGTGGTCAAGGTCGGCACCAAGGTGAAGAACATCCGCCTGGCCGACGGCGACCATGACATCGACTGCAAGATCGATGGCGTTGGCGCGATGGGGCTGAAGTCCGAGTTCGTGAAGAAGGTCTGAGCGGGCCTCTCGATTCCCGATGGCCATGCCGGACACCCTGGAGGCCCTGCGCGCAGGCCAGCTGCACGGCGTGCAGCGCCTGGACCTGACGCAACTGGGGCTGCGCGAACTGCCGCGCGAAGTCTTTGCGCTGGCCGACACGCTGGAGATCCTGGACCTGGGCGGCAATGCGCTGGAGGATCTGCCGGCAGACCTGCCGCGCCTGCACAGGCTGCGCATCCTGTTCTGTACGGGCAACCGCTTCGAGCGCATACCCGAGGTGCTGGGCCGCTGCCCGGCGCTGGAGATGGTGGCCTTCAAGAGCAACCAGATTCGAGAGGTTCCCGCCGCGGCCCTGCCACCCCGGCTGCGCTGGTTGATCCTTACCGACAACCGCATCGACACCCTGCCCGAGACCCTGGGCGACTGCCCACGGCTGGAGAAGCTGGCCCTGGCCGGCAACCGCCTCCGCACCCTGCCTGCCCGCCTGGCCCACTGCGAGCAACTGGCCCTGCTGCGCATCGCTGCCAACCGCTTCGAGGTGCTGCCCGAGGTCCTGCTGACCCTGCCCAGGCTGGCCTGGCTGGCCTTTGGCGGCAACCCGCTGACCCTGGATCACGAGGCCGCTGGTCTGCGGCAGACCGCCCTGCCCCAGGTGCACTGGGGCCAGTTGCAGATCGGGGCCCTGCTGGGCCAGGGCGCCTCGGGACAGATCCACCGCGTGCACGACGCCACCGGTCGGCCGCGGGCCCTGAAGATCTTCAAGGGTGCGCTGACGAGCGACGGACTGCCCGGCAGCGAACTGGCCGCCGCGCTGCAGGCGGGCCGGCATCCGCGGCTGATCGGCGTCGAGGCCCGCCTGAGCGAGCACCCCGAAGGCGCCGACGGCCTGCTGATGCCGCTGATCGACCCGGCCTGCCGCGTCCTGGCCGCCCCGCCCAGCCTGGACAGCTGCAGCCGCGATGTCTACGCCCCCTCGCTGCGCCTGAGTGCGGCCACCCTCCTGCGCATGGCCGCCGGGCTGGCCGATGCACTGGCGCACCTGCACGCGCGCGGCGTGGCCCACGGGGATCTTTACGCCCACAACATCCTGCACGATGGCGAGGGCCAGGCCTGGCTGGGAGACTTCGGGGCGGCGTCGCTGCTGCAGGCCCTGCCGAAGGCCCAGGCCCAGGCGGTGCAGCGGCTGGATGTGCTGGCCTTCGGCCATCTGCTGGACGAGGGGCTGGCCCGCTGTGAGGCCCCTCCGCCTCCCGCGCTGACCCGCCTGTGCGTTGCCTGCCAGCACCGCGACCCCACCCAGCGCCCGCTGGCCGGAGACCTGGCGGCCGCCCTGCGTCCTTTCCTGGACTGAGCGGGGCTCAGTCCGTCGCCGCGTCTTCCTCGCGGAATTCTGCGGCGGCGCGCTCGCCACAGGCGGCTCGCCCCAGCTCCCGCGCCCTCAACAGCCCCCGCTGCACCTTGCCGGAGATGGTGCGCGGCAGCGGCGCAAACTCCACCCGTCGCACCCGCTTGAAGGGTGCCAGCCGCTCCCGCCCGAAGGCCATCAGGGCCTGGGCCAGCGGCGCACCCGCCTCCCAGCCCGGGTTCAGGCTCACATAGGCCTTGGGGTAGGCCAGGCGGGTGTCGTCCGGGTACGGCACCACGGCCACCTCGGCCACGGCAGGATGCTGCAGCAGCACGGCCTCCAGTTCGGGCGGGCTGATCCGGTAGTCGGAGGACTTGAACACGTCGTCCGCGCGGCTGAGGTAGTAGAAGCCGCCGTCGGCGTCCCGCCGCGCCAGGTCGCCAGTGCGGTAGTGCCCGGCGCGCATGGCCTGGCCATTGCGCTCCGGCTCGTGCGCATAGCCCAGCATCAGCGGCGGCAGCGGCGCATCCAGCGGCAGGCTGATCTCTCCTTCCTGGGCCGGCTGGTCGTTGCCGTCCAGCAGCTCCACCCGGTAACCCGGCAGTGACCAGCCCATGCAGCCCGGCTGGATCGGCCTGCCCGGCGGGTTGCCGATCTGGCAGGTGGTTTCGGTCTGGCCGTAGCCGTCCCGCAGGCACAAATCCCAGGCGTCCCGCACCGAGGCCATCAGCTCCGCGTGCAGGGGTTCACCGGCACTCATCACATCGGCCAGCGCTGTCGGCCGAGCACCCAATCCGGCCCGCAGCAACATGCGCCAGACCGTCGGCGGCGCGCACAACGAGCTGACCGGCCGGCTGCGCAGCACGTCCAGCACCGCCTCGGCGCTGAAACGGGGATGGTTCAGCACCAGCACGCCTGCGCCGGCATTCCAGGGTGCAAAGAAGGTGCTCCAGGCATGCTTGGCCCAGCCCGGGCTGGAGATGTTGAAATGCAGGTCACCGGGCCGCAAGCCCAGCCAGTACATGGTCGAGAGGTGCCCCACCGGGTAGCTCTCGTGGCTGTGGGCCACCAGCTTGGGCTGGCTGGTCGTGCCGGAGGTGAAGTACAGCAGCAGCGGGTCGCTGGCCCGCGTCAGCCCCAGCGGGACGAATTTGGTCGGTGCCGTGCTGGCCTCGTCGAACGCCCGCCAGCCCGGCGCCGCATGCCCCACGACGATGCGGGTGTAGTCCCCGCCGATGGCGTCGAACTTGTCGCGCTGCCCGGCCGCGCAGATGACGTGGCGCACCTCGCCGCGGGTGAAGCGGTCGGCCAGGTCCTGCGGTGTCAGCTGGGCCGTGGCCGGCACGATGACCGCCCCCAGCTTCATGAGGGCCAGCATCGATTCCCACAGGGCCCGCTCGTTGCCCAGCATCAGCAGCACCCGGTCGCCGCGCTGAATGCCCTGCGCACGCAGCCACATGGCCACCTGGCCGGAACGCCGGGACAGCTCGGCAAAGCTCACCGTCTCGTCCCGTCCCTTGGCGTCGACGATCCACAGGGCCACTGCTGCGTTGTCGCGGGCCATGGGGTCGAAGTAGTCCAGCGCCCAGTTGAAGTGCTCCAGCCGCGGCCAGCGGAAGCCCGCGCAGGCCGTGGCCAGATCGGTGCGGTGATCCAGCAGCCAGCGGCGGGCGTCCAGAAAGCCCTGCAAACCTTCTGCCGGCACGTCTGCGTTCACGAAGGATTCCTCTCGGAGGTGGCGGGCACAGCGGTCTTGTCTTGAGCCTGCAGATGGCGGTAGATGCGCCCGCGGGAGATGCCCAGCCGCTTGGCGGCCAGTGACACATTGCCCCCGCAGGCGGCCAGGGTTTGGTCGATCAGGGCGCGGCTGGCATCGGCCAGGCGTGGCGAGGCCAGGGCCGTCTCCTCGTCCGGTGGGTCCTGCGCTGGCGGTGGCGCCAGGGCACCGGCGGCGGGCAGGCGCAGGCTGCTTCGCAGCCAGACCGTGAGGCCGCTGGGCAGACACAGGGGGCGAACCACCCCCTCGAGCGCCGGCCAGCCGGCGGCTTCGCCCAGCAGCCCCTGGACCGAGGGCATCGGCCCGCCTTCCCAGCCGGTCAGGCGACGCGCGACACCGTTGAGCCAGATCACCTGCCCCTGCGCATCCACCCCCAGCAGGGCGGCCAGCGGCGTGCCCAACAGGTCCGGCGAGGTCTGGAACTCCAGCAGCCCGTCGACATCGGCCTGCTGCCGCAGCAACTGGTTCTCAATGGCCGAGGCGTACTGGCTCACCACCGCCACCGGGTCAAAACCGAAAGCCGGCGCCTGGGTCATCAGCAGCACGGTTCCCACCAACTGTCCCCTCACATCAAGCACCGGCGCCGCCGCATCCTGACACTGCCCCCAGGCCTCGTAGAAGTGCTCTCCCCGGCGCACCTGGATGGCGGAGCCCTGCGCCAAGGCCAGTGCCACGGCATTGGTGCCCAGGGCGGCCTCGGACCAGTCGGTCCCGGCCCGCAGTCCCACCTCACTCGGCGGGGCCCAGGCTTCGGCACCGGCCGCTTCGAGCACGACGCCGCGGCCATCCGTGAGACCGATGGCCGCCGGACTGGCCTGCAGCGCCGCCGCCAGTTCCTGCAACGGGCCGTGTGCGGCCAGGCACAGCGCGCGAGCCTGCCGGCGCGCGCTGTCCAGGCGCAGGGCGCTCAGTCCTACGTGTCCTGGCCAGGCGGCCGGATCATGCCCCGCGCCAGCGCAACGCCCCCAGGAGGCCAGCACCGGCTCCGACACCAGCCCGGTCGGGCGCTCGCCCGCGCCGAAGAAGCGCTCGCGCGCCAGCGCCAGGCGTTGCTCGGGGGTAGAGAAGAAGGGGCCGGCGGTGAGGCCCTGGGCACAGGGGGACGAAGAAGGCATGGACAGGCGCGTGCTGCACTGCGGCAAGCACGGCCGCCAGCCTAACGGCTGTCAGCGTTTCGCCAAAGCGGGGAAATCCTCCTCCCAGTACTCGCGCTCGCCACGTTGCCCCTCGGCCACACGCTGGGCCTCGCCCTTGCGCAGCACCGCGCGCTGGATCTTGCCGGAGATGGTCTTGGGCAGGGTGGCGAACTCGATGCGCCGGATGCGCTTGTACGGCGCCAGATGCTCGCGGCAGAAGCTGAAGATTGACAGCGCTGCCTCCGGCCCTTCCTCCACGCCATCGCGCAGCACGATGACCGCCTTGGGCACCGACAGGCGCAGCGGGTCCGGGCTGGGGATGACTGCAGCCTCCACCACATCCGGGTGCTCGATCAGCACCGATTCCAGCTCGAAGGGGCTGAGCCGGTAGTCCGAGGACTTGAACACGTCGTCAGCCCGGCCGACGTAGGTGATGTAGCCCTGCGCGTCGCGCTGGGCCACGTCGCCGGTGCGGTAGCGGCCGTTGCGCATCACCTGCTCGGTCTTCTCCGGGTCGCCCGCATAGCCCAGCATCAGGCCCAGGGGCCGCGCATCGCCCAGCTCCAGGCTCACCTCGCCCTCTTCCACCGCCTGGTCGTCGATGTCCAGCAGCACCACCTTGTAGCCCGGCAGCGGCCGGCCCATGCTGCCTTCCTTCACCGGCTGGCCGGGGGTGTTGCCGATCTGGCAGGTGGTCTCCGACTGGCCGAAGCCGTCGCGGATGGTCAGGCCCCAGGCCCGGCGCACCTGATCGATCACTTCCGGATTGAGCGGCTCGCCCGCGCCCACCAGTTCACGCAGGCTGACCTTCCAGGCCGCCAGGTCCTGCTGGATCAGCATGCGCCACACCGTCGGCGGGGCGCACAGCGAGGTCACGCCCTTGGCCTGCAGCACGTCGAGCAAGGCCGGTGCCTGGAAGCGGCTGTAGTTGTAGATGAACACACAGGCCCCGGCATTCCAGGGCGCAAAGAAGCAGCTCCAGGCATGCTTGGCCCAGCCCGGCGAGGAGATGTTCAGGTGGATGTCGCCCGGCTTCAGGCCGATCCAGTACATGGTCGACAGATGCCCCACCGGGTAGCTCTGATGGCTGTGCAGCACCAGCTTGGGCTTGGACGTGGTGCCCGAGGTGAAGTACAGCAGCAGCGGGTCGCTGGCGAGCGTCTGTCCTTCGGGGGCGAAGTCCGCCGAAGCCTCGTAGGCCTGCTCGAAGCGCTGCCAGCCGGCCACGTCTGCGCCCACCACGATGCGGGTGTACTGGCCGGGCATCTCGTCGAACTTGCTGGCGTGGGCATGGCCGACGATCACATGCTTGACGTCGCCGCGGTCGAATCGGTCGCGCAGGTCATCGCCCACCAGCAGTGTGGTGGCCGGGATCATCACCGCGCCCAGCTTGATCAAGCCCAGCATGGCCTCCCACAGCGGGCGCTCGTTGGCCAGCATCAGCAGCACCCGGTCGCCGCGTCGCACGCCCTGGGCGTGCAGCCAGTTCGCCGCCTGGCTGGAACGCTGCGACAATTGGGCAAAGCTCAGCTTCTCCTCGCGTCCGTCCTCCTCGACGATCCACAGGGCGGGAGCCGCGTTGTCACGGGCCATCACGTCAAAGTAGTCCAGCGCCCAATTGAAGCGCTCCAGTGCCGGCCATTGGAAGCCGGCATAGGCGGCGGCGTAGTCCTCGCGGTGGTCCTGCAGAAACTGGCGGGCCTGGAGAAAGGCTTGCGTGGCGGCGTTGTCGCTCATGGCAGATGGCTCGGCGGCATGGATGAAGATGCCGGTGAGCTTAGGCAGACCGGCCAAGGGCCGGAAGCCTGGGGGAAGCCCGCATGCACCGGTGTTCCGGCGCGGAACACCTCGCCTTGCATCAGATCAAGGGCTTGCGTGAATCAGCGGCGGTATTTTCGACTCGCGGGTATTCACCGTGCGGAAAGGCTGGCCCGATTTGTGCAGCTGCGCGATAATAAGAGGTTATCGAAGCAGACCTTACCACCCACAAGGCGGTTTGTCTGCCAAACCGGTTGTTGAACTTTTTCGTTTGAGGAGCGTATTCTGGCCAAGGACGATCCCAAGACCGCCATCGACGCCGGTGGTCTGCGTTACCGCTCGAAAGTGGCGGGTTCTCCCTTCTCCGCGACAGGTGCCTTCGGCGCCGCCACGATGTCGTGTTTCCTGTGTGGCAAGCATCGCCCCCGAGCCCAGCTGAAATCCCGCAAGCTGCTCGGCAAATCCCAAGCCGTGTGTGCGCCTTCGTGCAAAGAGCTCGAAGCCATGCTGGCTGCCAATAAATCCTGATTTCGCCTCACCGGCGCACCGCTTTCACGGCGGTGCGCCGTTTTTGTTGGTGAGTTCGAGCCCACATGCACGACGCCGAGTCGCCCTTGCCCAGCGAATTGCCCGAGCCTGACTCGGCCCTGCCTGCGTCGGATGCGCTGCGGCAGCCACTTTCGCGACGCGAGCGGACGGCTGTGATCGCCCGCATCGAGGCGCTGATGGAGTATTGGGCCATCACGGTGGCCGATCTGGAGGGGGACACACCGGACCTGCCCCCGCCGGCTGCCGCCCCCCGCGCGGTCAAGTACCGCCATCCCGTCACCGGCGACACCTGGGACGGTGACGGTCCTCACCCCGACTGGTTGCGCAGCGCCCTGCTCAAGGAAGGCTATCGCCTGGACGAGCTGCGCCCGGGTCCAACATCCGAAGCAGACCACTGACCCGCCGGGTCGGCTGCTGCACCGCCTCCTCCAGGGCCCCGGCGCGGGCCGTGACCAGCGTGAAGGCTTCACGGGCCCGGGTGATGCCGGTGTAGACCAGCTCGCGGCTCAGCAGCGAGCCAGCCTGCTCGGGCAGCACCAGAACGGTGTGCCAGAACTCCGAACCCTGGCTCTTGTGCACCGTCATGGCGAACGCCGTCTCGACATGGGCCAGGCGGCCCACGCCCACCGAGCGCAGGGTTTCGCCGTCCAGGAACCAGGCCCGCAGTGCCTCGCTGCGCGCGCCGGGCAGCACCATGCCGATGTCGCCGTTGAACACGCCCAGGGCCGGGTCGTTGCGTGTGACCATCACCGGCCGGCCCACGTACCACTCGCCCTGTGGCCGCAAGCCCAGCCGGGCCAGGGCCTGTGGCACGGCGCGGTTCAGGGCTTCGGTGCCCCAGGCCCCGTCGCGCACGGCGCACAGCAGGCGAAAGCGGTCGAAGGCAGTGAGCACCCGGCGCACCCAGTCTTCATGGGCCCGCTGCACCGGCTCGCCCCCACCGGGCGCGGGCCGGTCCTTCAGCAGGGCCACATAGGCTCCATAGCCCCCCGGGGCACCGTCCCGACCCGCGCAGGCCAGTGACAGCAGCGCCTCGGGCTGACCGCCCTGCAGGGCGCGGATCGCCGGATCCTCGGCCTGGGCGCGCGTGGCCAGCAGGGCCTGCACGGCCGCACGGTCCCCGGCGTTGACGGCCTGGGCCAGCTGGCCGATGGCGCCGCCGAAGCGCCGGCTCTCGCGCAGCATCACGGTGTGCTGGGCCAGGCGCGGGCCGGCATCGTCGGCGTACTCGGCGGGCAGTTGCACGCCAGCGCTGGCGGCCAGGTGGGCGCGGGTGGCCGCGTCGTAACGGCCGGCCACCGCATCGCGGCACAGGTCGCCCAGCACCGCCCCGGCCTCCACCGAAGCCAGCTGGTCCTTGTCGCCCAGCAGCACCAGCCGGGCCCCGGGCGGCAGCGCGGCCAGCACGGCGGCCATCATCTCCAGGTGGACCATGGAGGCCTCGTCCACGATCAGCACGTCCAGCTCCAGCGGGTGGCGGGCATCGTGGCGGAAGGCGCGCCGGTCGGGCCGGGCCCCCAGCAGCGCGTGCAGGGTGCGCGCGGCGCCGATGCGCTCGGTCAGCTCCCGCAGGTCGAGCAGCCCGTCCAGGCCGGCTTCCAGCTGCCCCAGGGCGCTGTCGATGGCCTGCTTGAGCCGCGCAGCCGCCTTGCCGGTGGGCGCGGCCAGGGCCACGCGCAGCTGGGTCGGGTCCGGCGCCTGGGCCAGCAGCAGGGCCAGCAGCCGGGCGGCGGTGTAGGTCTTGCCGGTGCCCGGTCCGCCGGTGATGACGGTCAGCCGGCCGCGCAGGGCCAGGGCACAGGCGGCCTTCTGCCAGTCCACCCACTCACGCGGCGGGAACAGGCGGTCCAGCCAGGCCCGCGCCTGGGCCAGCGCGCCGGGTTCCAGCGCCTGGGCCGGCTCCTCACCGCAACGCTGGCGCACCGCCTGGGCCACCGCCCGCTCGTGGTGCCAGTAGCGCCGCAGGTAGAGCATCTCGCCTTCCAGCACCAGCGGTTGGCCGGTGTCGGGCGCGGTCTCGGTGGCCCGCACCGTGGCGCTGCGGGTCAGCTGCTGCTGCAGCGCGACCAGCGAGGCCGTGGCTCCGGTGCCTTGCCAGGCCCCATCCCAAGCGGCGTCCCAGGCGGCCAGGCCCTCGGTGGGCCAGGCCAGCAGGCGGGACGGCTGCGTCATCAGCTCGCGCAGGTCCAGGCCGGTGTGACCGTGTCCCTCCAGATGGGCCAGGGCCGCCGCGCAGAGCAGCAGCGCGGGCGGGGCCTCGGGGTCCAGCTCGGCGAGCAGGGCCGCCAGCGCGCCGTCGAGCCGGCGCAGCCAGCCCGCGGCCACCCACTGGCGCAGCAAGGCCAGGGTGCCGGCCGGCAAATCGGCCGCAGGCGCCGCCGAGGCCGGCCCGCTGGCAGCAGCGGCCTCGTCCGCGCGCTCCTCGTCGTCATCGCCATCGAAAAGCGATCGCGTCAGGTCGTTGCTCAGCATGTCGTGGCCTCCGTGGCCGGGGTCCCGCCCAGCCAGGCATCCAGGGCGTCCAGCAGGGCCAGGGGCGGCGGCAGGTGCACGGTGCCGCGGGTCGGCCCGTCGATGCCGCGCAGGAAGAGGTAGAGCGCGCCGCCCAACTGGGCCTCGGGCCGGTAGGCATCGCCCAGGCGGGCGCGCAGCAGGCGGTGCAGGGCCAGCAGGTAGAGCGCGGCCTGCACGTCGTAGCGGTGGTGAAGCATGGCCGCGTCCAGCGCCTCGGGGCTGTAGGCCCGGCCGTCGGGCCCGAGCTGGTTGCTCTTGTAGTCCAGCACCCAGTAGCGGCCGTCGTGCTCGAACACCAGGTCGGCAAAGCCCATCAGCATGCCGTGCAGCTCCCGCGCGCTCAGGGCCGGGCGGGGCTGGCCGGGCAGCAGATGGGCCTGGCACAGCGCATCCAGTTCGGCCACCGGCAGCTTTTCGGCCGGTAGCCAGAACTCCATCTCGGGCAGCAGGCGCTGCAGGTCGGCCAGCGGTGCGCCCAGGCCCGGCAGCGGCGTGTGCAGCAGCGTCTGCAGCCAGTGCACCACGTCCGGCGCGGCCGCCTCGCGGCCGGTGCGGGTGATGCGTCGGGCCAGGGCCTCGGCCACCATCGGTTCCTCGGCGCGGTCAAAACCCTCCTGGGCCAGCCATTCCAGCTGGTCGTGCAGGAAGTTGCCCGCCAGGGCCCCGCGTTCGAAGCGGTGCCAGGCCGGCGCGTTGTCCGCCGTGGCGGCGCGCAGCATGGCGCCGGGCACCGGTTCGGCATCAGGCTCGTCGTCGGCCGGCCGCGGGGCCTGGGTGACGCCCAGGCTGGGCACGCCACCCAGGTCGCGCACCAGGGCCGAAAAGCTGCCGATGCCCCAGCGGCGGTCGAACTGGCCGGCGTAGACCGGGGCCTCGGCCAGGGGCAGCGGTGCCTCGCGCGGGGCCAGCGGGGTCAGGCCCACCGCCGGGCCGGCTGGCTGCAGGGCGATGTCCCGGCAGCCGGCGGCCCAGCCGACCAGCGCCTGGGCCAGGGCCTCGGGCGTGGTGGCCTCGGGGCCGGCCAGCAGCCAGCCGGCCGCGCTGCGATGGGTCTGGCAGGCGGGGCTGTTGCCGATGGTCAGCGCGGTGAAGCCCAGCCACAGGGCATGGCGGGCCCGGGTCAGGGCCACGTAGAACAAGCGCAGGTCCTCGCGCAGGCGCTCCTGTTCGGCCCATGCCAGGTCGTCCTTGCCCGGAGCCAGCACCAGGCGGGGTTGGCCCGCGTCGTCCTCGCGCAGCACGAAGGGTGTGCTGCGCCCGTCGGCCGGGCGCAGGCTGGTGGCAAAGGGCAGACAGACCACTGGGTACTCCAGGCCCTTGCTCTTGTGCACGGTGATGACCTGCACCAGGTCGGCATCGCTTTCCAGGCGGACGATCTGCTCGTCGCCGCCACCGCCACGGCCCTGCTGGGCGTCGTCGATGGCCTCGGCCAGCCAGCGGATCAGAGCCTGCTCGCCTTCCAGCCGCGCGCTCTGGGCCTGCAGCAGCTCGGCCAGGTGCAGCAGGTTGGTCAGGCGGCGTTCGCCCTCGGGCTGACTCAGCCAACGCGCGCCCAGGTCCAGGCGGTGCACCGTCTGGCGCACCAGGGGCAGCACGCCCTGCGCCTGCCACAGGGCCTGCAGCTGGCGCATCAGCTCGGCATAGGGGTCGAAGGCCTCGTCGTCGTCGGCCAGCTGCTGCAGCGTGGCCAGCGGCAGGCCCAGGGTGCGGGTGGCCAGGGCGGCGCGCACCAGCCGGGTGTCCTGCGGTTGGGCCACGGCCTGCAACCAGCGCAGCAGGTCGGCGGCCTCGTCGCTGGCCAGCACCGATTCGCGGTCGGACAGGTACACCGAGGCCACCTGCCGGCGCCGCAGCGCGGCCCGCACGGCCCGGGCCTCGCGCCCGCTGCGCACCAGCACCGCGATGTCGGCCGGGCGCAGGCGCTGCACGCCCTGCCCCGTGCGCTCGAAGCCCGTCTGAGGCCCGTTGAGCCATTGCACGATCTGCTCGGCGCATCGTTCGGCCATGGGGCGCAAGTGCTGTTCGAAGGCGCGCGGCAGCAGGTCGTGCACCAGGGTCAGCGCCGGTACCCCCTCGCCGTCGTGCACCAGGCGTTCGGCCCGGCCCCGGGCCCCCACGGGTTCGAGGGGCACCGGGTTGCCGGCCGCGCTGCGGTAGCCGAAGGCGCCCTCTCCCGGCCGGGCCTCGGCCTGGGCAAACCCATGGTTGACCGCGGCCACCAGGGCCTGGGTGGAGCGGAAGTTGGTGCCGAGCATGTGGTGCCGGCCCTCGGTGGCCTGGCGCGCGCGCAGGTAGCTGCCGATGTCGGCGCCCCGGAAGCGGTAGATGGACTGTTTGGGGTCGCCGATCAGCAGCAGCGCGGTGTCGGGCGCGTTGTCCGCCACGCGGTAGAGCCGGTCAAAGAGCGCGTACTGCAGGGCCGAGGTGTCCTGGAATTCGTCGATCAGGGCCACCGGGGTCTGGCCGACGATGCGCTGGCGCAGGGCCTCGCCACGCGGCCCGTCCAGGGCCTGCAGCAGGCGCTGCTGCAGATCGGCAAAGCCGAACTGGGCGGCCTGGCGCTTGAGCAGGGCCAGGCGCGCGGCGATGCGGGCCGCCGCATGCAGGCGCAGGGTGTCGCGCACCGACGGCAGGCCGGCCAGGGCCGCGGGCAAGGCCTCCAGTTCGGCCAGCGCGGGGGGCCAGGCCGGCGGAGGCAGATCGGGCTTGCGGGCCTCCAGCAGGCCGGCCACGGTCAGCCGTGTCCAGCCGGTTTTCAGGTCGGGCTGGTCGGGGGCGTCCGGCCCGCCACGGCCCCAGGCCGCCAGGTTGTCCAGCCACTTGCCGAAATTGGCCGGCTTGAGCTTGGCGCCGTTCCAGGCGCCCTTGTCCGCCACTTGGTCCAGCAACCAGGCACGCAGATCCTCGGCCCGCGCGGCCCAGCCGTCACGCAGCCGGGTCAGGGCGTCGGCGCGGGCCTGACGGGCCTGCTGCACCACGTCGGCCAGCCGCCCCTGCCCGGCCGTGGCCGGCCGCGGCAGGTCCAGCAGGGCCGCGGCATCGGCCTGCAAGGCCGTCACATCGGGCCACAGGGACAGCACCTCGTCCAGCAGTTCGCCCCGCAGCGGGTAGACCTGCTGGCGCCAGTGGTCGTGGGCGGCCTGGGTCAGCAGCTGGGCCTCGTCGGGCACCAGCTCTTCCTCGAAGAGCTGGCCGCTGTCGAAGGCGTGCTCGCGCAGCATGCGCTGGCACCAGGCGTCGATGGTGTGGATGGCAGCGTCGTCCATGCCCTCGGCCGCCAGGGCCAGGCGCCAGGCGGCCTGCTGCCGTTCGGCTTCACCGGGGCAGGAGGCCAGCAGCGCCGCCAGGAACTCGTCGCCCGCAGGCAGGGCCTGCGGCCCGGCGCGGAAGACCTGGGCAGCCTCCAGCAGGCGGGCGCGGATGCGGTCCGACAGCTCGCGGGTGGCCGCGCGGGTGAAGGTCATGACCAGGATCTGGTCGGGCCGCAGCGGCCCGCGCGGGCAGGCCTGTTCGCCGCCGTGGCCCAGCACCAGGCGCAGGTAGAGCGCGGCGATCGTCCAGGTCTTGCCAGTGCCGGCGCTGGCCTCGATCAGCTGGCTGCCGTGCAGCGGAAAGTTCAAAGGGTCCAGGCGTTGGCTGGTGGGTTCGCTCATCTCAGCCCTCCTCCTCGGCCAGGGTATCCAGGCCGCTGCCGTGCATCTCGATTTGCACCTGCTGCGCCACCCAGGCGGCCAGCGGGGCGTAAAGCCGCGCGGCCCAGACCTCGAACTGGCCATCGACCGTCAGGGCCTCGAAATCCTCGAACAGCCGGGCCAGACAGGGGTCGGCCACCTCGCCGGTGTGGGTGAAGCTGCCCTCGTAGGCCTGTTCCGGTCGTTCCTGCCGCACCCAGGCCAGCGCGGTGCGCAAGGCCACCGGCAGGGGCGCGTCCATGCCGGCCTGCCAGCCTTCGAGCAGCGCGGGCAGCACCGCCCTCGCCTCTTCCCCGTCGGACGGCTGGCAGCGCAGCGTGGCGTCCCGCCCCACCAGCACCACGCCCACCGGCGTGTCCATGGCAGCGGCGGCCAGGGTCCAGAGCCAGGCCGCCAGCAGCGGTTCGGCCCGCGGGGTTTCCTTGCCCGGCGATCCCTGGACCAGCCGGCTGGGCGTGATGAGCAGGGCCACCGGCAGACCACCGGGCGCCTGGCGCAGCCCCTGCAGCCAGTCCTGCAGCACCACCTGGCCGGCACGGGCCTCCACCGGGCGGTGGGGCGCCGGCTCGGGCCACTGGGCTTGTTCGCGCGCCCAGGCGGCCAGCTGACGGTCCAGCATCTCGGCCAGGGTCTGGGCCACCTTCTGCCCCGGCCCGCCCAGGGGCAGCGCCCCTTCGCGCTGGATCTGCTGGACCAGGGTCGCAGCGTTCACGGGGGCCTGCGCATCGCCCGCCGCGCCCACGGCCTGCTCCAGCAGACGGCCCAGCAAACCGTGGGCCTCCAGCCCATCCAGCGCAAAGCGTTCCTCGTCCTCGGTGAGCGCATCGGCCTCATCGAAGACCACACCCAGCCGGTGGCGGAAGAAGGCCTTGACCGGGTTGCGCAGGAAGCGGGCGAGCAACTCCAGTGTCAGCACGGTGGGTACGGCCTCGGCCTCCTGCACCACCGGGGCAGGCGACGGCGCCTCAGCCACGGCGGCCGCATGGGCCTGCCGCCATTCCCGGGCGTAGGTCTGGAATGCGCTGCCGGGCTCGAAGTAGCGGCGGCTGAAAGGCTGCAGCGGATGCTCCCGGGTGCGTTCAGTCACCACGGCCGGGCTCCAGCCGGCGGCCAGGTAATCGCGCAACTGGGCCACCAGCACCGAGGGCGGTTGCGCGCTGTTGTCGCGCACGCTGCGGCCTGTCCAACTGACATAGAGCTGCCGGCGGGCAGACAGCAGCGCTTCCAGCATCAGCTGGCGGTCGTCGTCGCGCCGGGCGCGGTCACCCGGGCGGCCTTGGCCGGGCTGGGCCATCAGGTCGAAGTCGCTGCGCGGCGCGCGGCGCGGGTAGTCGCCTTCGTTCATGCCCAGCAGGCAGACCAGTTCGAAAGGGATGGCCCGCATCGGCATCAGGGTGCAGAAGGTCACGCCGCCGGCCCGGAAGCGTCGGTTCAGCGCAGGCTCGTCCAGTGCGCCCAGCCAGGCCTCCCGCGCCACCGCCAGGGGCACCGGGCGGTCGAAGCCGGCCAGGTCGCAGTCACGCAGCCAGCGCGACAGGGCCTCGTCCAGCGCCTGCAGCACCTGGCGTTCGTCCTCGCTGCGGCCGAGGAAGAGATCCGCCAGCAGTGCCCGCCCGCGCTCGGCCCATTCGACCGGCGTGGCGGGTGTGTCCAACTGCGGCCACCAGTGATTCAGGCGGTCCAGCAGCTCGGCCAGGCCCCCGGCCAGCTCGGCCTCCAGGCCCGCCACCTCGGCATGGGGTTCGATGCCGGCAAAGGGTTCGTCCACCCCGGGGGCCCGGGGCGCACCGCCGGCGGCATAGCCCATCAGCATGCGCCGCAGCGCCCACCAGGCGCTGTTGACCGGGCCGCATTCGGCCAGGCCCAGGCGCTCACGCTGCGCGGCCGACAAGCCCCAGCGAAGACCGGCATCCTCCATCCACTGGGTCAGCCGTGGCAGGGCCTCGGCGTCCAGGCCGAAACGGGCCGCCAGGGCGGGTACCTCGATCAGGTCGCGCAGCTCGCTGGCGGTGCAGCGCTGCTGCGGCAGGCGCAGCAGCCATTCGACGGCGGTGACGATGGGGCTGCTGCGCTTGGCGCTGAGGTCGGCGATGTCGTAGGGGATGTGGCGGGCGTCATGACGCCCGTACTGGCCGAACACGGCGTGGATGGCGGGCGCGAAGGCTTCGATGTCCGGCACCATCACCACGATGTCGCGTGGGGCCAGGGCCCGTTCGCCCGCGGGTGTGGGCCGGGCCAGCTCGCGCAGCAGGTGGTCGTGCAGCACCTCGACCTCGCGCATGGCGCTGTGCGCCAACTGGAAGACGATGGAACGGTCGTCAGCCGCGATTTCGGCGTGGGGATGCTCGGCCAGCGGCGTCAGGTCACGGATGTGGGCCTGCACCTGGCGCAGCAGCGGCAGCCCGACCGCGCCATCGTCGGCGCCCTCCTCGTCGAAGAGGTCCAGCCGCGGCAGGGCAAAGCGCTGGCGCGCCTGTTGGGCGTCGTCGAAGGCGTCAAGCTGACGCACGAAGTCCCGCCCCTGGCGGCCCCAGGCGGCCAGCAGCGGGTGGGCGTGCAGATGCAGGGCCTCCAACGGGGTCTCGGCCAAATCGCGCCCGGCCTTGAGCGGCTGGCGGCGGCGCTGCTGACGCAAGAGCTCGCGGCCATCGATGATGTCGGCCCAGTGGAAACGGCAGGGGTTGGGCACCGCCAGCACCACCTGGCTGTGGCGGGACAGGGCCGCCAGCAGTTCCAGTGTGGGCAGGGGCACATGGGTCATGCCGAACAGCACCACGCGGCGCGGCAAGGGGCCGGCGAAGTGATCGGCCTCGTGCAGCCGGGCCAACACCTGACGGTGCAATTGAGGCCGCAAGGCACCCAGCGCACCCGGCCCCACCGAGGCCAGCAGCGCCCGCCACAGCAGCGGCTGCCAGGCCTGGTCGGCAGGCACCGGCACGGTCTGTCCATGGCCGTCGCGCAGCACGTCCTGCCCTTCAGCCCAGTCGCCCAGCCAGTCGGCCCGGTAGACCTGGTACTGGTCCAGCAGGTCGGCCAGGCGCTGGGCCAGTTGCAGCAGGCGCTCCGGGTCGTCGTCGTGCAGAAAGCCGGCCACCGGCGCAAAGCCCGGCTGCTGGGTCAGATCCGGCAGCAGACGCACCAGGCGCCAGGTCAGCGCGGCCTTGTCCAGCGGGGAATCGCGCGGCACGCCTTCGCGGCCCAGCACCTGGCGGTAGAGCCACCACTGGAAGCGCGCGGGCAGCTCCACCCGCGAGGCGGCACACACGCCCATCGTGCCGGCCAGCGTCATCTTCAGCCACTCGGCCATGCCGTTGCTCTGCACCAGCACGATCTCGTCTTCCAGTGGTGAGAGCGGTTGCCGGGCCAGCCAGCCGGCCACCGTCTCGGCCAGCAGTTCGGCGCGGTTGCCGTGCAGGACCAGCAGGCCGGTGGGGAGGGAGGCGCTCATGGTGCGAGTATCGGTCGGAAGAAGGTCTTCATCAGACTCGCACAGGAGTGGCTCAGGAGAAGAGCCTGAGCGAACGGCGGCGCATGGTGCATGCCCAAAGGGCGCGCCACAAAGCAAAAAGCCCGGTTCCTTTCGGAACCGGGCTCGTGCTTTCTTTGGTCGGGGTGGCGGGATTCGAACTCGCGACCCCTTGCACCCCATGCAAGTGCGCTACCAGGCTGCGCTACACCCCGACTGAAGCTAGAAGTATATACCGGAAATGGGTCAGATGGAAAGTAATTCGTGAATCGATTGAAGTTCTTCGCGCAGCTGAGCCAGGCTGGGGTTGTCCGGCAGCGGCGGACGCACGCTGAGTTCGGCGATGGCGAGGTGGCTGGCCAGGGCCGCCATGGGCACGGCCGTCGCAGACGGCTCTCGCACATCAAGGCCGTCAAGCACCACCACATCGTCCTGGGCCGCCGCATCCCCCGAATCACCCTCGATCAGGCGGTTGCGCGCTCCGCTGATCGTGAAACCCTGGTCGTACAGCAGTTCGCGGATGCGGCGGATCAGCAGCACCTCGTGATGCTGGTAGTAGCGGCGGTTGCCGCGGCGCTTCATTGGCCGCAGTTGGGTGAACTCCTGCTCCCAGTAGCGCAGCACATAGGGCTTCACCCCGCACAGCTCGCTGACCTCACCGATGGTGAAGTAGCGCTTGGCGGGGATGGCCGGCAGCTCGATGTGGGCGTCTGACATGGCGTGGATTCAACAGGAGCGCACCAGCGATGGGGCCGGCGCGAACAGGGAGAGGAAACTTTACTCGAAGTCTTCGGAGGGCGGGACATCGCCCTGCACCACCGCCTTGAGCTTGGCGCTGGCGTGGAACGTGACCACATTGCGGGCCTTGATAGGGATCGACTCGCCCGTGCGCGGGTTCCGTCCTGGGCGCGGCGCTTTGCGACGAATTGCAAAATTGCCGAACCCCGAGAGCTTCACATCCTCACCCTTGACGAGGGCCTCCGTGATGATCTCGAAGAAGGCCTCGACCATGTCCTTGGACTCGCGCTTGTTGAGGCCGAGTCGTTCGAACAGCAGTTCGGACAGCTCGGCCTTGGTCAGCGTCGGCGTTTCCACCGAGGTCAGCAGCACGCGCTCGCCGCCGGGCAGATCGTCTTGGGCATCCATGCTCATCGACTTCCCTCTCCTACTTCCATTCAAGCACGCAGGCGTGCGCCGTGGGCCGCTTGCACCCGAGCCACCGCGGCGGCGATGACCGCCTCGATGCGCTCGTCGTTCAGCGTGGTCTCGTTGTCCAGCAGTTCCAGGCGCACCGCCAGGCTGCGCTCGCCTGCCGGGATGTCGGCCGTGGGCTGGGCCGGCTTGTAGATGTCGAACAGCACCGCCGTGCGCACCAGGCCTTGCGGGTCAGCGCGCAGGGTGTCGATCAGGGCTTCGTGGCTGACCTTGTCGGAGACCACCAGGGCCAGGTCGCGCAGGCTGCTCTGCTGGCGCGGCACCGGCTGGGCGACCGGCACGGGGCGTGCCTGCACGGCGGACAGATTGAGCTCGAACAGCACCGGAGCCTGTGGCAGGTCATAGGCCTGGCGCCACTTGGGATGCAACTCGCCCACATGGCCGATCACCTCGCCATCCAGCAACACCGCGGCACAGCGTCCCGGGTGCATGGCGGGATGCTCGGCCGCCTGGAAGCTGGCCTTGTACGGCGCGAGCAGCGCTTCGACATCGCCCTTCGCATCGAAGAAATCGACGTTGCGCTCGGGCTCGCCCCACTGCAGCGGCAAGGCCTGACCATAGGCCAGACCGCCGACATGCATGGGCTGGCAGACACCTGCGACGCTGGTATCGGTGGAGGCCACGCTGGCGTCGCGCCAGAACACGCGGCCCACCTCGAACACCCGCACGCGCGAGGCCCGGCGCGCCAGGTTGTACTTGAGCACATTGACCAGGCTGCCCATCAGGCTCGAGCGCATCACGGCCAGCGGGGCGGCGATGGGGTTGAGCACCTTGATCGGGTCCTCGTTGCCGGACAGCTCACGCTCCCAACGTTCCTCGACGAAGCTGAAGTTGATCGTCTCCTGGTAGCCCAGTGCGGCCAGGGCATGGCGCACGGCGTGGCTGCTGCGGCGCGCCTCGGGGCGCACCTTCACGGTCACCGGAGCCAGCGGCGGGGTGGCGGGCAGGCGGTGGAAGCCCAGCACCCGCACCACCTCCTCGATCAGGTCTTCCTCGATCGTCAGGTCGAAGCGCCAGGACGGCGGCGTGACGGTCAGCTCGCCCTCGCCTTCGGTGGTCTGCAGGCCCAGACGCTGCATCACGCCCACGCACTCTGCCTGGGTGACGGGCATGCCGATGACCTTGGCCGCGCGGGCCACGCGCAGGCGCACCGGCCGGCGCTCGGGCATGGCCGGCTGCACGTCGGTGATCGGGCCGGCCTGGCCGCCGCAGATCTGCTGCACCAACGCAGTGATGCGCTCGATGTGCTCGACCGTCTGCTGCGGGTCCACACCGCGTTCGAAGCGGTGGCCGGCATCGGTCGAGAAGTTGAAGCGGCGCGAGCGGCCGGCGATGGCCGTGGGCCACCAGAAGGCAGCTTCGATGTAGATGTTGCGGGTGTCGTCGGACACGGCGGTGGCGTCACCGCCCATGATGCCGGCCAGCGATTCGACGGCCTGGTCATCGGCGATCACGCCAACCTGGCCATCCACCGTGATGGTGTTGCCGTTGAGCAGCTTGAGCGTCTCGCCCTCGCGGCCCCAGCGCACCTGCAAGCCGCCGTGGATCTTGTCCAGGTCGAAGATGTGCGACGGGCGGCCCAGCTCGAACATCACGTAGTTGGAGATGTCCACCAGCGGGCTCACCGCGCGCTGGCCGCAGCGCGCCAGGCGCTCGACCATCCAGGCCGGCGTCTGGGCCTGGGTGGTCACGCCGCGCACGATGCGACCCGAGAAGCGGCCGCACAGGTCGCTGGCCTGCACGTCCACCGCCAGGGTGTCGTCCAGCGCGGGGGCCACGGCGTCGATGCGGGGCGCGTTCAGCGGCGTGCCGGTCAGCGCGGAGACCTCGCGCGCCACGCCGTACACGCTCAGGCAGTGCGCCAGGTTGGGCGTGAGCTTGAGGGTGAAGAGCGTGTCGTCCAGGTTCAGGTACTGGCGGATGTCCTGGCCCAGCGGCGCGTCGGCCGGCAGCTCCAGCAGGCCGCCATGGTCCTCGCTGAGCTGCAGTTCGCGGGCCGAGCACAGCATGCCGAAGCTTTCCACGCCGCGCAGCTTGCCCACCTTGATCTGGAAGGGCTTGCCATCTTCGCCCGGGGGCAGTTCGGCGCCCACCATGGCCAGGGGCACGCGGATGCCCACGCGGGCGTTCGGCGCACCGCAGACGATCTGCAGCGGGCCGTCCTTGCTGTGCGGGCCGGCGTCCACGCGGCACACGCGCAGGCGGTCGGCATTGGGATGCTGCTCGGCCTCGACGATCTCGCCCACCACGATGTTCGTGAACGGCGGCGCCACCGGGCTCATCTCTTCCACCTCCAGACCGGCCATGGTCAGCAGGTCGGCCAGTTGCTGGGTGGAGATCGGTGGGTTGCAGAACTCGCGCAACCAGGATTCAGGGAATTGCATGTTGGGATCCGATGATGTTCTGGGAAACGGGCGGGAGCGGCGGGCACCTCGGGCGCCCTGCCCGGCTCACTTGAACTGGCTCAGGAAGCGCAGGTCACCGTCAAAGAACAGGCGCAGGTCGTTCACGCCGTAACGCAGCATGGTCAGCCGGTCGGGCCCCATGCCGAAGGCGAAGCCGATGTAGCGCTCGGGGTCCAGGCCGAAGTTGCGCACCACGTTCGGATGCACCTGACCGGAACCGGCCACCTCCAGCCAACGGCCCTTCAGCGGCCCGCTGGCGAAGGCGATGTCCACCTCGGCCGAGGGCTCGGTGAACGGGAAGAACGACGGGCGGAAACGGATCTCTAGGTCGTCGGTCTCGAAGAAGTTGCGGAAAAAGTCGGCGAACACCGCCTTCAGGTCCTTGAAGGACACGTTCTCGCCGATCCACAGGCCTTCACACTGGTGGAACATCGGCGAATGGGTGGCGTCGCTGTCCACACGGTAGGTGCGGCCCGGCGCGATCACGCGGATCTCGGGCATGGCCTGGCCCGCGGCCAGCGCGGCGGCGTGGCGCTTCACATGCTGGACAGCGTGCCGCACCTGCATCGGGCTGGTGTGGGTGCGCAGCAGGTGGCCGCTGCCATCCGGCGCCTTCGTGTCGACATAGAAGGTGTCGTGCATCGAGCGCGCGGGGTGGTCGGCCGGCGTGTTCAGCGCAGTGAAGTTGAACCAGTCTTCCTCGATCTCGGGGCCATCGGCCACCTCGAAACCCATCGAGCCGAAGATGGCCTCGATGCGCTCCATCGTGCGGGACACCGGGTGCAACCCACCCATGCCGTGCTGGCGGCCGGGCAGCGAGACGTCCAGCGACTCGGCCTTCAGCTGCGCCTGCAGCTCGGCCTCGGCCAGGGCCTGACGGCGTTCGGTCAGCAGCGACTCGATGCGCTGCTTGGTCTGGTTGATCTCGGCCCCGCGGGTCTTCTTTTCCTCATGGGACAAGGCGCCCATGCCCTTGAGGAGTTCGGTCACCTGACCGGCCTTGCCCAGGTAGCGGGCCTTGGCGTTTTCCAGCTCGGCTGGCGTGGCGGCGGCGGCGAAATCCGCCTGCGCAGCGCCCACCAGTAGGTCGAGATCGTTCATGTTCGGTGCAAATCAATGAAAAAAAGGCCGACACCTGGGGTGACGGCCTTTGAGAGCCTGAGAGGGTTCCCAAAGCCTGCTGGGCAGGCCCCGGTCACCCTGCAGGGTTATCAAGCAAGCTGGGCCTTCACCTTGTCGACGATGGCGGCAAAAGCGGCCGGGTCGTGGATGGCCATGTCCGACAGAACCTTGCGGTCGATGTCGATCGAGGCCTTCTTCAGGCCAGCCATGAACTTGCTGTAGGTCAGTCCCAGGCTGCGGGCACCGGCGTTGATACGGGCGATCCACAGTTGACGGAACACGCGCTTCTTGGCGCGACGGTCACGGTAGGCGTACTGACCCGCCTTCATCACCGCCTGCTTGGCGATGCGGAAGACGTTCTTGCGACGGCCGCGGAAGCCCTTGGCCAGGGCCAGAACCTTCTTATGACGAGCGCGGGCGGTAACACCACGTTTGACGCGAGGCATATGTTTCTCCTTCTAGTCTTGGTGGATTACAGGCCGGCGAACGGCAGCATCTGAGCGATGTGGCCCATGTTCGTCTCATGGACGTTGGCCGAACCGCGCAGCTGACGCTTGTTCTTGGTCGTCTTCTTGGTCAGGATGTGACGCTTGAAGGCTTGGCCGCGCTTGACGGTACCACCCGGGCGCACGCGGAAGCGCTTCTTGGCGCTGCTCTTGGTCTTCATCTTGGGCATGACTGCTCCTTTTATGACACCTCTGCTGGGCGGCGGCGTGGTCACACCGCGCTTGATGGCCTGCAGTGGCTTCTCTTCGCCGCCTGGTGACCAGACCAGACGGTGAAATCTTGAAAACGCTTACTTCTTCTTCGGGGCCAGGACCATGATCATCTGGCGGCCTTCGAGCTTGGGCATGTGCTCGACCACCGCCACATCGGCCAGTTCGTCGCGGATGCGCTCCAGCAGCCGCATGCCGATGTCCTGGTGGGTGATTTCACGACCACGGAACCGCAGCGTGACCTTGCCCTTGTCGCCGTCTTCAGCGATGAAGCGGCGCAGATTGCGCATCTTGATGTTGTAGTCGCCTTCGTCCGTGCCCGGACGAAACTTGACTTCCTTCACCTCGATGACCTTCTGCTTGGACTTGGCCTCGGCAGCGCGCTTCTGCTCCTGGTACTTGAACTTGCCATAGTCCATCAGCCGGCACACCGGCGGATCGGCCAGGGCTGCGATCTCGACCAGATCGACGTCGTGCTCGGCGGACAAGCGCAAGGCATCCTGAATGCTCACGATGCCCAGCGGCTCGTTTTCCACGCCATTCAGACGCACCTGAAGCGCTGTGATCTCGCGGTTGAGTCGATGCTTGCGCTCGACGTTCGGAATCCGACGGTCGGCAAAGGTAGCGATGGTGAAAACCCCTCATGCAGGTCTTCCGGCAAGAGGAAAACCCCGTTGAAAAAGACTGGAACGCAAAAAACCGAGGACGCGTCAGACCTTGGTGGCGATGTCGTTCGCGAGCTTCTCTTGGAACTCTGCGAGGGACATCACACCCAGGTCCTGGTTGCCTCGGGCGCGCACCGCGACAGCCCCGCTTGCCTTCTCCTTGTCGCCAATGACAAGGATGTACGGAACTTTCTGCAAAGAGTGCTCGCGGATTTTATACGTGATTTTCTCGTTACGCAAATCCGCCTGCACCCTAAGCCCTTGTTTTTGCAACGCTTTCACCACGTCCGTGACGTAATCCGCCTGGGCGTCGGTGATGGAGGACACCACCACCTGCGTCGGCGCCAGCCAGACGGGCAGCGCGCCGGCATGCTGTTCGATCAGGATGCCGATGAAACGCTCCAGGCTGCCGACGATGGCCCGGTGCAGCATCAGCGGGCGGTGGCGGTTGCCATCCTCGCCCACAAAGTCGGCGTCCAGGCGCTCAGGCAGGTTCGGGTCGATCTGGATCGTGCCACATTGCCAGGGCCGCCCCAGCGCGTCCTTCAGCGTGTATTCGATCTTCGGGCCGTAGAAGGCGCCCTCGCCCGGCAGGTACTCGAACTCGCAGCCCGAAGCCTTCAGGCCGTTGGCCAGCGCGGCCTCGGCCCGGTCCCAGCTCTCCTCCGTGCCGATGCGCTTCTCGGGACGGGTCGACAGCTTGTAGATGATGTCGGTGAAACCGAAGTCCTTGTAGACCTTCTGCAGCAGCCGGGTGAAGGCCACCACCTCGGATTCGATCTGGTCCTCGGTGCAGAAGATGTGACCGTCGTCCTGCGTGAAGGCGCGCACGCGCATGATGCCGTGCAGGCCACCGGTGGGCTCATTGCGGTGGCAGGCGCCGAACTCACCGTAGCGCAGCGGCAGGTCGCGGTAGCTCTTGATGCCCTGCTTGAAGATCAGGATATGACCGGGGCAGTTCATCGGCTTGAGCGCGTAGTCGCGCTTCTCCGACTCGGTCGTGAACATGTTCTCGCGGTACTTGTCCCAGTGGCCGGTCTTCTCCCACAGGCCCTTGTCCAGGATCTGCGGCCCCTTGACCTCCTGGTAGCCGTTCTCGCGGTAGACGCGGCGCATGTACTGCTCCACCTCCTGCCACACGGTCCAGCCCTTGGGGTGCCAGAACACGGTGCCGGGCGAGTGCTCATCGATGTGGAACAGGTCCAGCTCGCGACCGAGCCTGCGGTGGTCGCGCTTTTCGGCCTCCTCCAGCATGGTCAGGTACTGCTGCAGGTCTTCCTTGCTGGCCCAGGCTGTGCCGTAGATGCGCTGCAGCATCTCGTTGCGGTGGTCACCGCGCCAGTAGGCGCCGGCCACCTTCATCAGCTTGAAGTGCTTGAGCTTGCCGGTGCTGGGCACGTGCGGGCCGCGACACAGGTCCTCGAAGGCGCCCTCGCGGTACAGCGACACATCCTGATCGGCCGGGATGCTGCCGATGATCTCGGCCTTGTAGGCCTCGCCCTGGTCCTTGAAGTAGGCCACGGCCTCGTCGCGCGGCAGCACGCGGCGCACCACCGGCTCGTCCTTCTTGGCCAGCTCGGCCATCTTCTTCTCGATGGCCGTCAGGTCTTCCGGCGTGAAGGGGCGCTTGTAGGCAAAGTCGTAGTAAAAGCCGTTCTCGATGACCGGACCGATGGTCACCTGGGCTTCGGGGAACAGTGCCTTCACCGCATAGGCCAGCAGGTGGGCGGTGGAGTGGCGGATCAGCTCCAAGCCCTCGGGCTGCTTGTCCGTGATGATGGCCAGCGTCGTGTCCGACTCGATGCGAAAGCTGGTGTCCACCAGCCTGGCTTGCTCGCCGCTGCCGATCTTGCCGCCCAGGGCGGCCTTGGCCAGGCCGGTGCCGATGGACGCCGCCACCTCGGCCACCGTCAGCGGGGCCGGGTATTCGCGTTTCGAGCCATCGGGCAAGGTGATCGTGAGCATCAGGGATTCCTCAAGGGGCACCTGCAGGTGCCAAGCTGGATTTCAGGGGGAGTGCGCGATGGCCGGCTCAGAAATGCAAAACGCGGCCACCGGGGCCGCGTTGCGAAAGCACAAACAAGAGACGCAGGAGTGCACCGCGGCCGATCAGACCTCTTCGAAGAAGATCGAGGGAGTTCGCGGTGTCATAACCCGTGCTGCCTTTCCCGGTTCTGCTAGGTTGTTCGTGATGACGGAGTGGCAGTATAGCCCGGCTGGGCCGCTTCATCGGTGGCCGCGGACGTCTGTCTTCGCAGGTCACCGGGGGTGCAACCGAACCAGCGGCGCATCACCCGGCTGAAGTTCGAGGTGTCAGCCAAACCCAGCTGCGCCGCCACTTCCTCCACCGGCAGGCGGGTGTGGCGCAGCAGCCAGAGCGCACGCGCCTGCCGGGCCTCGTCCAGCAGGGCCTGGAAGGAGCGACCTTCGGCAGCCAGGCGACGCATCAGGGTGCGCGGGCCCAGTTCGCACAGTGCGGCCATCTCCGTCAGGCTGGGATAGCTGCCGGCCGGCTGACTGCGCAGCAGCCCCGCCACGCGACGGGAAAGGCTGCGCTCCGCCAGCGCGCGCAATTCGGCTTCACAGGCCCGGCAAGCGGTGGCGTGTGCGCGGGGGTCAGCGCCCAGACAGGCCATGGTCAACACCCGGGCCTCGGCCCGCAGCGCCAGGACGGGCGCACCGAAGCGAAAACGCACGGGTGCAAAGCGCTGGTATTGCGTGCTCCAGGGTGGCGCCGCGAGGGGCCAGTCCACGCTCAGCCCGTCGGGCAGTTCGCCCAGCGCGGCCTCCACCAGACGCAGCGTGGCGGCCACCACCGTGTCCAGATAGAAGCCGCGCGCCGGCCCCCAGTCGGCACACTCGCGTCCCACCAGCAGGGTCTGCTCCGCACCGGCATCGTCTTCCAGCGCCCAGACCAGTGCCTCGTTGCGCACGGTGCTGTAGCGCGCGAACACCCGCAGCACGTCCCCCAGGCTGGACGCTGTGAGCGCCGCGTAGCCGATCAGGCCATGCATGGACACCTGGGTCTGTCCACCCAGATCCAGCCCCAGCCAGGGACGGCCGGTGGCGGCCATAGCGGCCACCACCAGGCGCCGCGTGGTCTCCAACGAGAGGGGACGCTCGTCCTGCCCCAGGGCCTGGGCATCCAGGCCGGCCGCGGCCAGGACCGGCACGGTCTCCACCGACGCCTGTTCCAGCAGACGTCGCAGCATCCGGGCATAGACCGGGTGGACCAGGGCATCGGTTTCGGGCAGGCGGGCAGTGGCGGACATGGGGCAGGGGCAAGGACGGCAGGCCGTGGAAACCCGCGCTTGTCACTTTATGACGACCCGCTGTCAGAGCCATCGGTGGAAGCACGCAGGCGTGCTCCGGACACTGCCGCCCACTCCGCCCCATTTCCCACGGACCATGAGCAGCACCTCCCTTCCCTCCCAGGCCTTCGATTACGTGATCATCGGCGGCGGCAGCGCCGGCTCGGTGCTGGCCAGCCGGCTCAGCGAAGACCCCGCCGTTTCCGTCGCCTTGCTGGAGGCCGGGCCGGCCGACCGCAGCGTGCTGATCCACTGCCCGGCCGGTCTGGGCGTGATGGCCCGCACCGGCCAGGCCAACTGGTGCTTCGAGACCACGCCCCAGACCGGGCTGAACGGCCGGCGCGGCTACCAGCCCCGCGGCAAGGTGCTGGGCGGCTCCAGCTCGATCAACGCGATGATCTACATCCGCGGCCACCGCAGCGACTACGACGCCTGGGCCGCCGCCGGCAACCCCGGCTGGGATTGGGACGCCGTGCTGCCCTGGTTCAAGCGCGCAGAGAACAACGCCCGCGGCGCCGACGCCTGGCACGGCCAGGGTGGCCCGCTGCATGTGATGGACCTGTGCGACCCCAACCCGCTGTCACGCCGCTTCGTCGAGGCCGGCCGCCAGGCCGGCTGGCCCGAGAACCCGGACTTCAACGGTTCAGACTTCGAAGGCGTCGGGATGTACCAGGTCACCCACCAGAACGGCGAGCGCTTCAGCGCCGCCAAGGGCTATCTGCGCCCTCACCTGGGCCGGCCCAATCTGCAGATCTTCACCGAGGCCCGGGCCGAGCGCCTGATTCTCGACGGCCGGCAGGTCCGCGGCGTGGAGCTGCTGCACCGCGGCCAGCGCCTGCGGCTGACGGCGCGCCACGAGGTGGCCCTGTGTGCCGGCGCCTTCCAGTCGCCGCAGCTGCTGATGCTCTCCGGCGTGGGCGACCCGGCCGAGCTGCAGCGCCACGGCATCACGGTGCGTCACGCCCTGCCCGGCGTGGGCCGCAGCCTGCACGACCACCCGGACGTGGTGATGGTGCTCAAGGCCCCCCAGGCGCGCACGAGCTTTGGCCTGAGCCTGGGCGGCGGCTGGGACATCGCCCGCGCCATGGGCCAGTGGCGCCGCGAGCGGCGCGGCCTGCTGACTTCCAACTTCGCCGAGGCCGGCGGCTTCTTCCGCAGCCGACCCGACGAGGCCGTGCCGGACCTGCAGTGGCACTTCGTGGTGGGCCAGCTGGTCAACCACGGCCGCAGCGCGGTGTGGGGCCACGGCTACTCGGTGCATGTGTGCCTGCTGCGACCCCAGAGCCGCGGGCGGGTGACGCTGGCCAGCGCCGACCCGCTGGCCGCCCCGGTGATCGACCCGGCCTTCCTGGCCGAGGCCGACGACCTGGACCGGCTGGTCAGCGGCGTGCAGCAGACGCGCCGCCTGCTGGCCCAACCGGCGATGGCAGCCCTGGGCGGACAGGAGCGCGGCGCCCTGGCTCGGGCACAAGATCCGCAGGCCGTTGCCGAATTCATCCGCAACCACGCCGACACCATCTACCACCCGGTGGGCAGCTGCCGCATGGGCGCCGACCCGCTGGCCGTGGTGGACGCCCAGATGAAGGTGCTCGGTCTGTCGGGCCTGCGGGTGGTGGACGCTTCGGCGATGCCCAGCATCGTCAGCGGCAACACCAACGCTCCGGTCATCATGATGGCCGAGCGGGCGGCGGCCTGGATGGCGGCCGCCCGCTGGCGCCGGGAGGATGCCACCGTCATCGCGCCGGCACAGCCGATGGCCGAAGCCGCGGGCTGAGCCGCCGCCGCGGCGCTCAGGGCAAAGGCTGCAGCTCGGGTGAGGCCCGGCCGTCGACCCAGGCCTGGAACTCGTCGGCCAGGCGCTGGCTCTCGGCCACCGCGCGGCGCCAGGCGCGCTCGCGCGCGGCGTCGTCGTCCAGGTGGACCTTGAAGTCCTCCCGGCTGGGCAGCCGGCCTCCGGGCAGCGTGGCCAGCCATTCGGGGCGCGGCGCCAGCACCACCACCCGGTCCAGCGCAGTGGTCGCACGGTGGCGCCAATGCCAGCCTTTGTCCAGCCAGCCCGGCACCAGCGTGGGCTGGAAGTGCGGGTACAGCACCCAGCCCGGGTCCCCACCCTGCCCCGTGTCACCGGCCAACAGGCGGTCGTAACGCAGGTGCAGGTGGTAATCGGTGATGCCGCCGTCCCAGTAGGCCCCGCGTGGCGCGCCCGGGATGTCATGCACCGCATCCAGCCAGAAGGGGATGGCGCAACTGGCCAGCACCGCCGGGATGAGGTTCTGTGGCGACAGCGGCACCTGCTGCCCGCGGAAGTCGTGCAGCGGCAGTGGCAGTGCGTCGCGTGGGTCGGAGAACACCACCCGCTCCAGCCAGGCGCCCAGCGCCGAACGGGCGACCAGGTTGCTGGCGAAGGCCGCGCCATAGCCCAGGCTGGTGCGCCAGCGCGCGGTCTCACGCCGCAGCCAGCGCCGGCCGTGGCTGGTGAAGACATGCAGCCGGTACTGCGGATGGGCCAGCAGCGCGGCTTCCTGCCCGCCGAAGTGCTCATGCAGCTTGGCACCGAACACCGCGCTGACATGACTGGGCAGGGGCGCCTTGCCCGGTGCGTGCGCGTAGCGCTGGGTGATGTAGTCCTCGCCCAGGCGCTGCAGCGCGGCCACCGGGTCGGCCATGCAGGCCGCCGTCACGCGCCAGGCGCCGATGGAGGCGCCCAGCAGGTGCACCGTGTGGCCACCACGCGGCAGCCAGTGGCCGAACAGGAACTGGTCCAGCGGGCTCAGGATCAAGCCCTTGGGGCCACCGGCCGCGCCCGGCACCACGCGTACCTCGGAGGGCGCGAGCGGCCCCTGGCGCAGGCGCGCCAGCGCGGACGGGCCGGCCAGGATGCGCAGGGCCTTCATCACCATGCCCGTCAGGTGTCCCGTCGCACCCGCAGGCTCTCAGCGCTTGAGCTTGGCGAAGGCCGCGGCCATCGCGTTCGGCGCCTCGGCCGGGTGACCACGGCCCGACTGGGCACGCTCACCCCTGGCGGCGGGACGGTAGCTGTTGTCGCCACGGCTGCCACTCTTGGGTCCGGGCGCGGCGGCGTCCAGCTTCATCGTCAGGCTGATGCGCTTGCGGGCCAGGTCCACCTCCAGCACCTTGACCTTGACGATGTCACCGGTCTTGACCACCTCGCGGGCGTCGTTGACGAACTTGCTGGACAGCTGGCTCACATGCACCAGGCCGTCCTGGTGCACGCCCAGGTCCACGAAGGCGCCGAACTGGGCCACGTTGGACACCGTGCCTTCCAGCACCATGCCTTCCTTCAGGTCCTTGATGTCCTCGACGCCGTCGTTGAAGCGGGCCACCTTGAAGTCCGGGCGCGGGTCGCGGCCGGGCTTTTCCAGCTCGGCCAGGATGTCCTTGACCGTGATGGCACCGAACTTCTCGTCGGCGAAGGCCTCGGGCCGCAGCTTGCGGATCACATCGGCATTGCCGATCAGCTCCTGGATCGGCCGGCCGGCCGCGGCGATGATCTTCTCGACCACCGGGTAGGTTTCCGGGTGCACGCCCGACAGGTCCAGCGGGTTGTCGCCATCGCGGATGCGCAGGAAGCCCGCGGCCTGCTCGAAAGTCTTGGCGCCCAGGCCGGCCACGTCCAGCAGCTGCTGGCGGTTGCGGAAGGCGCCGTTGGCGTCACGCCAGCGCACGATGCTGTTGGCCACCGCGGTGGACAGGCCCGAGACCTGGGCCAGCAGCGGCGCCGAGGCAGTGTTCAGGTCCACGCCCACCGAGTTCACGCAGTCTTCCACCACCGCGTCCAGCATGCGGGCCAGCTCGCTCTGGTTGACGTCGTGCTGGTACTGGCCCACGCCGATGCTCTTGGGCTCGATCTTCACCAGCTCGGCCAGCGGGTCCTGCAGGCGGCGGGCGATGGACACCGCGCCGCGCAGGCTCACGTCCAGGTCCGGCAGCTCCTTGGAGGCGAACTCGGAGGCCGAGTAGACCGAGGCGCCGGCCTCGCTGACGACCACCTTCTCCAGCTTCACGTCCGGGGCCATGCCCTGGATGCGCTTGATCAGGTCGCCGGCCAGTTTGTCGGTTTCGCGGCTGGCGGTGCCGTTGCCGATGGCGATCAGGTTCACGCCATGGCTGGCCACCAGGCGGCCCAGGGTGTGCAGGCTGCCCTCCCAGTCGCACTTGGGCTCGTGCGGGTAGACGGTGGCCGTGGCCAGCACCTTGCCGGTGTCGCTCACCACCGCCACCTTCACCCCGGTGCGGATGCCCGGGTCCAGGCCCATCACCACGCGCTTGCCGGCCGGCGCGGCCAGCAGCAGGTCGCGCAGGTTCTCGGCGAAGACCCGGATGGCGACCTTCTCGGCCTCTTCGCGCAGGCGGCCGAAGAGGTCGCGCTCCAGGCTCATCGAGAGCTTGACCTTCCAGGTCCAGGCGATGCTCTTGCGGATCAGCTCGTCGCCGGCGCGCTTGGCGTGGCGCCAGCCCAGGTGCTGGGCGATGCGGCCTTCGGCCAGCGTGGGCTGACCCGGCACCACCTCCTCGTCGAGCACCAGCTTGGCGTCCAGGATCTCCAGTGTGCGGCCACGGAACACCGCCAGCGCGCGGTGGCTGGGCACGGTGCGGATGGGCTCGTCGTAATCGAAGTAGTCGCGGAACTTGCTGTGGTCGGGGTGGTTCTCGTCCTTGCCCGGGGCCAGCTTGGACTGGAACAGGCCCTCGGCCCACAGCCATTCCCGCAGCTTGCCGACCAGCGCCGCGTCCTCGGCCCAGCGCTCGGACAGCAGGTCGCGCACGCCGTCGAGCACCGCGAAGGCATCGGCAAAGCCGGCGTCCGGGTTCACGAAGGCGCTGGCCTCGGCCATCGGGTCCAGGCTGGGGTCCGCAAACAGCTTGTCGGCCAGCGGCTCCAGCCCCGCCTCGCGAGCGATCATGCCCTTGGTGCGGCGCTTGGGCTTGTAGGGCAGGTAGAGGTCTTCCAGCTCCTGCTTGGTAGGCGCGGCCTCGATGGCGGCACGCAGCTCCGGCGTGAGCTTGCCCTGCTCGTCGATGCTTTTCAGCACCGCCTCGCGACGCTCTTCCAGTTCGCGCAGGTAGCCCAGCCGGGCCTCCAGTTCACGCAGCTGGATGTCGTCCAGGCCGTCGGTGGCTTCCTTGCGGTAGCGGGCGATGAAGGGCACCGTGGCGCCGCCGTCCAGAAGGTCCACGGCGGTTTTCACCTGAGCCGGCCGAACACGCAGTTCGGCGGCAATCTGCAGAAGAATCTTGTCCAAAACCTGAAGGCGCAGGCAGCGGCCCGCGCGAGAGACCGGGAAAGCGCGGCAGTGTGCCAGATCCGCGGACCGGCCCCCGGATGGTGGCCGGCCGCGGCGCCTTCCCGGCGCCCGCTCAGGGCGCGGGAACGGCCACGCGGTTGGCCGGCACGATCATCGGCTGGTAGGAGAAGACCTCCCGCGTCTCGGGGCGCACCTGCACCCGCAGCCAGTGGACGTCGTTGGTGCCGTTGCCCGCGTTGTCCCCGAAGGTTTCCACGCGGGTGAAGTTCTCCAGGCGGCGGCCCTGGGCGTCCAGGAAGGGCTTGTCGACGCGCTGGTAGTGCGAATCCCCGTGCACATAGGCCACCGGCTTCTGGAAGTCGATCACAAGGTCGCGCAAGGCCAGCAGATAGGCCTGGAAGCCATCGGGCTGGCCGTCGGTCTCGGCCAGCGTCTTGGGGTCGCGCAGCGGCGCACGGGTCGGGTCGGCCTGGTCCCAGCCCGGGTTGGCCTGCGAAATCAGCATGATGGCCGCCGCGCCCCGGGCCTTGGCCTGGGCGAAGCTCTGCTGCAGCCAGACGATGTTGGCGTTGTTGCGGGCGGTCCACTCGGCGGCATCCGGCGCGGTGTCGCACAGGTTGTTGCACGAGCCCTGCACGTTCAGGGTGACGTAGGTGACGTTGCGATAGGTCCAGCGCCGGTTCTCCACGCAGGCGGTGGCCGCGCCGTTGTGGTCCAGGCACAGCTTGTCGGTCTGCACCTCCTGTCGCAGTCGGCGCTGGCCCATCGAGTACGGCGTGGAGAAAAAGACCTGGCGCTCATGGTCCAGGCGCTCCAGCGAGTTGTAGCCCCCGTTGGACGGGCGGTCGCAATCCGTCCAGTCGTTGTCGCCCGGCGTCAGCATGGCCGGCGCCCGCAGTGCGTTGAAGTAACCCAGGCCCTGGGTGTAAAGCGCATCGCTGCAGGTGGTGGGCGTGACAGAGCCCGCGGTGCTGTTGCCGGCCTTGAGGTCGCCATCGTGCACGGTGAAGGCCAGGGCATGGGCGTTCATGTCGGCGATCAGGTTGGGCACGCCGACCTGGGCCTGCAGGTCCGAATAGGGCAGGTCGCCCCAAAGGCCGATCTCGTAATCGCCCAGGCCTGTGGCGCTGGCCGCCAGGGCGATGGACGACAGGCTGGCGGCGACCAGGGTGCGCGCGGCGCGCAGAGAGGAAGTGCGGGTCATGGGAAGTCTCCTGAACGGCGGGCGCCAGGACATCCGGGCCGGCCTACCGCCCTTGTAGGAGGACTGCGTGACAGGGTGCTGAAACGGCCCCCCGCGACTCGGCCTATGCCGCCGGTGCCTGGCCGGGACGCAGCATCTCCTGGTGGGGGATGTCGTCCTCGAGATAGACCTCGCCCACGGCCTGGTAGCCGAAGCCGCCGTAGAAGTCCGCCAGGTGCGCCTGCGCGCTGATGCGGTTGGCCTGCCCTGGCCAGCTCAGATCGCAGCGGCGCACGCCCTCGCCCACGAGCACGCGGCCCAGGCCCAGGCCGCGCACGGCGGGATGGTTGACCACCCGGCCCAGCGCCGGCTCGTCGTACTTGACGCCGGGGTCCACGGCCCGCAGGTAGAGCACCAGTTCGCCGGCCGGCAGGCCGTGCCAGTCACGGGCCAGGCGGCCCAGCAGGTGCCAGCTGCGCTGGTCCAGGCCATCCGGGTCCAGGTAGGGGCCCTGCTCCAGGATGAACACGCGGGCCCGCAGCTGCAGCAGGTCGTACAGATTCTGCAAGCCCAGATCGGGGAAGCGGCACCAGGTCCAGAGGATGTCGGGCGGTTGGGTCGTCATGGTGGACCGCATTGTCCATCCGCCGGTGGCACACCTCAGCGTGGCGGCCGCGCCGGCGCGGTGACGCCGCCCAGGAACTTGAAGGTGGCGGTGGCATGGGCGCACAGCTCGCCCTGGGCGTTGAGCACCCGGCCCTCGCAGAAGGCCATGCTGACGGTGCGTTGCAGCACCTTGCCGATGCCGCGCAACTCGCCCTCGGCGGGCCGCAGAAAGCTGGTCTTGAGCTCGATGGTGGCCACGCCCGGGCCTTCCTGGTGGCCGCTGCGGGCGGCCAGGGCCATGGAGATGTCCATCATCGTCAGCAGCAGCCCGCCATGCGCCACACCCCAGCCGTTCAGGTGGGGCGCCTGCAGCCAGACCCGCACCTCCGCGCTGTCCTCGGTGGCGCCGTAGAACTGCAGGCCCAGGTGGTGGGCAAAGGGAATGGGGATCGGGAAAGGCTGGGGGTGGGCCTGGGGCGGGACAGGGGCGTTCATGCCGCGATCTTCTCGCAAACCCTGAGTGAACGCCCTCCCCAGGACCGCAGCCGCGCCGGTGCCTGCGGCGGAAAGCCCCACCCCCGGCCGGGCACTGCCGCCTTGCCTACACTGCCCCGCATGGACGACCGCCGCGCCCCCCTGCCCCCCGACGCCACACGCTGGCCCAACCGCTTCGCGGGCCTGGGCCCGGCCTTCCACACCCCGATGCGCGGCACCGGCCTGCCCGACCCGCACTGGGTGGCCACCAGCGACGATGCCGCCGCCGTGCTGGGCTGGCCGACCGACTGGTGGCAGCGCTGGCCCGAGGCCCTGGCCGTCTTCAGCGGCAACGCCACCTGGGAGGGCATGGCGCCGCTGGCCTCGGTCTACAGCGGCCACCAGTTCGGTGTCTGGGCCGGTCAGTTGGGCGACGGCCGGGCCTTGATGCTGGGCGAGGTGGACACGCCTCAGGGGCCGATGGAGCTGCAGCTCAAGGGGGCGGGCCGCACGCCCTATTCGCGCATGGGCGACGGGCGGGCGGTGCTGCGCTCCTCCATCCGCGAGTTCCTGGGCTCCGAGGCCATGCACCACCTGGGCATCCCCACCAGCCGCGGCTTGTGCCTGACCGGCTCGGCCCTGCCGGTGCGCCGCGAGCGGGTGGAGACGGCAGCCGTGGTCACCCGCGTGGCGCCCAGCTTCCTGCGCTTTGGCCACTTCGAGCACTTCTACCACCACGACCGGCATGAGGAGCTGCGCACGCTGGCCGAGCACGCCATCGCGCACCACTTCCCGGCCTGCCGCGAGGCCGAGCAACCGGTGCTGGCCCTGCTGAGCGAGGTCACGGAGCGCACGGCCCGGCTGATCGCCCAGTGGCAGGCGGTGGGCTTCTGCCACGGGGTGATGAACACCGACAACATGTCGCTGCTGGGGCTGACGATCGACTACGGCCCCTTTGGCTTCCTGGATGTGTTCGACCCGCAGCACATCTGCAACCACTCCGACGAAGGCGGGCTGTATGCCTACGCCCGCCAGCCCAAGGTGGGCTGGTGGAACCTGCACGCCTTCGCCCAGGCCCTGGTGCCCCTGGTCGGCCAGGGTCAGGGCACGCCGGAGGACGTGGCCGCCATCCGCGCCGCGCTGGCCCGCTACGAAACCGTCTTCGCCCAGGCGCTGGCCGCGCAGATGCGCGCCAAGCTGGGCCTGCGCGAGGTGCGCGAAGCCGACCAGGACCTGGTCAACGACTGGCTGCGCCTGCTGGAAACGCAGAAGGCGGACTACACCATCGCGATGCGCAGCCTGTGCGACTTCTCGCCCCGGGATGCGGGGCCCGTGCGCGATGTCTTCATGGACCGCGAGGCCTTTGACACCTGGGCCGCGCGCTACGCCGAGCGCCTGACCGCCGAGCACAGCGTCGACACCGAGCGCCAGGCCGCCATGCGGCGGGCCAATCCGCGGGTGGTGCTGCGCAACCACCTGGCGGAGACGGCCATCCAGCGTGCGGAACAAGGCGACTTCAGCGAAGTCCAACGCCTGCTGGCGGTGCTGTCCCGCCCCTTCGACGACGACAGCGGCACCGCCGCCGACGCCGGCTTCCCGCCCGACTGGGCGCAGCAACTCTCCGTGTCCTGCTCCTCATGACCCACGATCCGCGCGACCACGACGACGCCCGCTATCCCGTCCAGAAGACCGAGGCCGAGTGGCGCGACCAGCTCGACCCGACGCAATTCGCAGTGGCCCGCCAGGCGGCCACCGAGCGCGCCTTCACCGGCGTCTACTGGAACCATTGGGAGCCCGGCATCTACCGCTGCGTGGGCTGCGGTCAGGCCCTGTTCAGTTCCGACACCAAGTTCGATGCCGGCTGCGGCTGGCCCAGCTACGGCCAGGCCATCGAGGAAGGCCGGGTCGAGCGGCGGGTCGACACTTCGCACGGCATGACGCGCGTCGAAGTGCGCTGCGCGAACTGCGGCTCGCACCTGGGCCATGTGTTCGATGACGGCCCCGCCCCCACCGGAGAGCGCTTCTGCATCAATTCGGCAGCGATACACTTCGCGCCGGATTCCGGAACGCCATGAAACTTCTGTTCGACCTGCTGCCCATCGTCCTGTTCTTCGCCACCTTTCGTTATGCGGAAGGCCATCAGGACTGGGCGGGCGCCTTCGCCACCGAACATTTCGGCAGCCTCGTCTCCGGCGGCGTGGTGGCACCCAAAGAAGCCCCCGTGCTGCTGGCCACCGTGGTGGTCATCATCGCCACGCTCGCCCAGGTGGTCTACCTGAAGGCCCGCGGGCGCAAGGTGGACGCCATGCTCTGGTTCAGCCTGGCCCTGGTGGTGATCCTGGGCGGTCTGACCATCTGGTTCCACAACGAGACCTTCATCAAGTGGAAGCCCAGCGGCCTGTACTGGGCCTTCGGCATCGCCCTGTGGGCCAGTCAGGCCCTGTTCGGCAAGAACCTGCTGCGCAGCACGCTGGGCAAGGAACTGCCCCTGCCCGAACCGGTGTGGCGGCGCCTGAACTTCGCCTGGATCGCCTTCTTTGCCCTGATGGGCCTGGTCAACCTGTGGGTGGCCTACAGCTTCGAGACCGCCATCTGGGTGGACTTCAAGCTCTTCGGTGCCACCGGCCTGATGCTGCTGTTCATGGTGGCGCAGGGCGTCTACATCAGCCGCCACCTGCCCGAAGCCGAGAGCAGCGAAGGCGAGTCCCCCAAGAGCCTGCCATGAACACCCGCCCCCAACGCCCCACGGCCGACCAGATCGAGGCCGTCCTGCGATCGGCCCTGACGCCCTCGCTGCTGGAGGTGCGCGACGACAGCGCGGCCCATGCCGGCCATGCGGGCGCCGCCGAGGGCAGCCATTTCAGCGTCCGGATCGTCAGCGCGCAATTCGTGGGGGTGGCCCGCGTGGGCCGTCACCGCCTTGTGTATGATGCCCTGCGCGACCTGATGACCCAGGGGATCCACGCGCTGGCGCTGGACACCCGCGCACCGGGCGAACACTGAGCTCCGGGGCGCCACAGGCATCGGACGGCCTTCACGTGTGCCTCACGTCAACCCGCCGTTTCGCTTCGCGCCCTCTCCCTCTTCCTTCCCGTCATTCCTGTTCCTGACGACACGAGTCCCCCGAAAGGCGACATCCACCATGAAGCTGAAGTCCACTGTCCTGCTGGCGGCCCTGGCCGTGATCCTGCCGCTGGCGGCCCAGGCCCAGAACGTTGCCATCGTCAATGGCAAGCCGGTGCCCAAGGCGCGCGTGAACACCCTGCTGCAACAGGCCAACCGCAGCGGCCAGCCGGTCACCCCGGAGATGGAATCCCGTGCCCGCGACGAAGTGGTGCTGCGCGAGATCTTCGCCCAGGCCGCCGAGAAGGCCGGCATCCCCGCCAGCGCCGACTTCAAGGCCCAGCTGGAACTGCTGCGCCAGACCGTGCTGATCCGTGAGCTGTTCGCCGACTACCAGAAGAAGCATCAGCCTTCTGAAGCCGACGCCAAGGCCGAATACGAGAAGATCAAAGTGGCTTCGTCCGGCACCGAGTACCACGCTCGCCACATCCTGGTGGAGACCGAGGACGAAGCCAAGAAGCTGATCGAGCAGATCAAGGGTGGCGCCAGCTTCGAGGAACTCGCCAAGAAGAACTCCAAGGATCCGGGCTCGGCCGAGAACGGTGGTGACCTGGACTTCGCCAAGCCCGAGACCTATGTGCCGGAATTCGGCCAGGCCCTGGCCGCGCTGAAGAAGGGCGAGTACACCCAGACCCCGGTGAAGACCCAGTTCGGCTGGCACATCATCAAGCTGGAAGACACCCGCGAAGCCAAGTTCCCGGCCTTCGAGGAAGTCAAGCCGCAGATCATGCAACGCCTGGCCCAGGCCGCCCTGCAGAAGTACCAGGAAGACCTGAAGAACGCCGCCAAGACCGACTACAAGTTCTCGGCTGGCGAATAAGCTTCCCAGGCCCTGAGCCTCTGACGACAAGGCACCTTCGGGTGCCTTGTTCATTTGGTGCAGCCGCGGGGCCCGCCGCACGGGCCGGTTAGCATCTCGCCATCTCACTTTCACCTCTGCCACCATGGCCGCTGCCAACCTGCTCGCCCTGATCGACGACATCACGACCGTCCTTGACGACGTGTCGGTGCTGACCAAGGTGGCCGCCAAGAAGACGGCTGGCGTGCTGGGCGACGACCTGGCGCTCAATGCCCAGCAGGTCCACGGTGTGGACGCCAGCCGCGAGCTGCCGGTGGTCTGGGCCGTGGCCAAGGGCTCGCTGGTCAACAAGGCCATCCTGGTGCCGGCGGCCCTGACCATCAGCGCCCTGGCGCCATGGCTGGTCACCCCCTTGCTGATGGTCGGCGGTGCCTACCTGTGCTTCGAAGGTTTCGAGAAGGTGTGGCACCGGCTGCGCCATGGCACCGAGGAAGGCGCCGAGCATGCCGCACTGACCGAGGCCCTGTCCGACCCCTCGGTGGACCTGGTGGCGCTGGAGAAAGACAAGATCCGCGGCGCCATCCGCACCGACTTCATCCTCTCGGCCGAAATCATCGCCATCACCCTGGGCAGCGTGGCCGGGGCCACGCTGCTCACCCAGTTCGGCGTGATGGCCCTGGTGGCCGTCGTCCTGACCATCGGGGTCTACGGCCTGGTGGCGGCCATCGTCAAGCTGGACGACGCCGGCCTGGCGCTGGCCCGTCTGCAAGGCGACGGCGCCACTTGGCGCGGTCTGCGCAACCTGGGCCGGCTGCTGCTGGGCGCCGCGCCCTGGCTGATGAAGATTCTCAGCGTGCTGGGCACGGCTGCCATGTTCCTGGTGGGCGGGGGCATCCTGGTGCACGGCTGGCCCTTCCTGCACCACGGCGTGCTGGCGCTCACCCAGGCGCTGCCTGGCTGGCTGAACGCCGTGGCCGGGCTGCTGGCACCGGCCCTGATCGGGGTGGTCGCTGGCGGCCTGGTGCTGGCGGTGGTGAACCTGGTGGCCCGCCTGCGCGGGCGCGCCGCGCACTGACCCCTCGGCCGCCGATCAGACGCTCAGGGTTTCGCCCTGGGCCGCCAGGCGGCCGGCGTCGATCAGCAACTGCCGGTCGCAGCGGGCAGCAATGCCCCGGTCGTGGGTCACCAGCACCAGGGTGGTCCCGCGCTCGCGCTTGAGCTCGAACATCAGCTCCATCACCTTCTCGCCGGTGGCATGGTCCAGGCTGCCCGTGGGCTCGTCGGCCAGCAGCACCTTGGGTTGCACCACGAAGGCCCGGGCCAAGGCCACCCGCTGCTGCTCGCCGCCGGACAGCAGCCGCGGGTAGTGGCTCAGGCGCTGACCCAGCCCGACACGCTGAAGCATGTCGGTGGCAGCGGCACGGGCATCGCGCCGGCCTGCCAGCTCCAGCGGCAGCATCACGTTCTCCAACGCCGTGCGGTTGGCCAGCAGCTGGAAGCTCTGGAACACGAAGCCCAGGGCCCGAGCCCGCAGGGCGGCGCGGGCATCCTCGTCCAGCGCGAACAAGTCCTCGCCATCGAGCTTGACCGTGCCCTCGCTGGGCACGTCCAGCCCGGCCAGCAGGCCCAGCAATGTGCTCTTGCCCGAGCCCGAGGCCCCCACGATGGCCGCGGATTCCCGGGCCTGCAGCGTGAAACTGATGTCGTGGAGAATGGTCAGAGTCCCGGTGGCGTCGCTCACCCGCTTGGCGAGGTGCTCGACGGCGATGATGGCTGGGGTCATGGAATGAAGGACAAGGGCGTGTCAGACAAGAGAACCGCACCGGACGTGAAGCCGGTGCTGCCAGTCGGGCGTCGGCAATGGCTGCTGCACTGTAGCCTGTTGGCCTGCGCCCTGCCCTGGCAGGCCCATGCAGGGGCCGCCGAAGCCGCCCAGAAGCCCACGCTGCTGGTGCTGGGCGACAGCCTGTCGGCCGAGTACGGCCTGGCCCGTGGCAGCGGCTGGGTGGCGCTGCTGGGCGAGCGTCTGGCCAAGGCGCCACGCCCCTGGCTGGTGGTCAACGGCAGCATCAGCGGCGACACCACGGCCGGTGGCCGCAGCCGCCTGCCCGCCCTGCTGAAACAGCATCGGCCGAAGGTGGTGATCATCGAGCTGGGCGGCAACGACGCACTGCGCGGCCTGCCGCTGGCCAGCACCCGCGACAACCTGGACCAGATGGTCGCCCAGGCTCAGGCCCAGGGCGCCAAGGTGCTGGTGGCCGGCATGCAGGTGCCGCCCAACTACGGGGCGGCCTACACGCGGGATTTCGCCGCGGTGTTCAGCGAGGTGGCCCGGCAGCACAAGGCCACCCTGGTGCCCTTCCTGCTCAAGGGCGTGGCCGACCGGCCCGATGCCGATGCCTGGTTCCAGGCCGACCGCATCCACCCTCTGGCCAAGGCCCATCCCCTCCTGCTGGACAACGTCTGGCCTGCGCTGCAGCCGCTGCTGCGCTGAGGCCGCATCCGCTCAGCGCTGGTTGTTGTCGCGGCGCTTGTCCTCGTCCTGCGGCCCAGGCCGCCTGCCGCCGCCGTGCGGGTCTCCCCGTTCGGCACCGGGTGGCGCCTGCCGCACCGGTGCGGGCTGGTAGGCCGGCATGGCAGGCTGATGTGGCGCGGGGGGCACGGCACGCGGCTGAGGCTCTGGCTGGCGCGGCTCTGGCACGGGCCGCACCGGCTGGGGCATGGCGGCCGGCGGCCGATAGCCACCACCGCGTCCTTCACCCTCGACGGCGTCATCCCTTGACGGCGCCTGGAAGCGCGGCGTCGGGCTCGGCGCATGGGGGCGCTGCTCCTGCACGGCCCCGGGCCACGCGGGTTGCCGGGCTGGCGTGGGTGGCACCACAGGTTGTGGCATGGGTTGCGGCACCGGCATCGGAACGGGTGTCTGCGGTCGGGGCGTGACGGGTGCGGAGTTCCCCGGCTGCGGCCTCACCGGCAGAGGGTGCCGGCGCCCATCGGGCCCACCGTCGTCTGCCCCAGGTGCAGGCGAACGGGGCACGGAAGGCGAGGTCGGCACGGGCTGCAGCGCCTGCACCGGCTGCACTGGCACGTGGCCCCAGCCCGGTGTGGGCACTGCGCGGCCGCCATGGTCAGCGCCCTGTCCCGGCAGCGGCCCCACGGGCCGAGACGGCGGCGCCACCGGCACCAGCGGGCCACGGCCCCGGTCCTCGTCATCGTGCGGACGCACCGCCCGCCACACCGGCTGCTGGGCCTGCACCACCTGGGCGGGCACCCAGGTCGCCCCACCCGGGGCCAGGCGGTTGCGGTAGTCGATGGTCCCGGCCGCCAAGGGATAGCGAACCAGCGGCGGACGCCAGGGGTTGACCCGCTGGTAGTACACCGGCGTGTAGACATAGGCCGGCACGAAGGGCTCCATCGGCGCCAGCGGCACCCAGCCCACCGTGGGCGGGCCGGCATTGACCGAGACGCTCCAGCCCGGGCCGCCCACCCAGCCCACCAGGGCCGGCGCATAGACCGGCCGGCGCACATAGCTGCCAGGCACCCAGACCCAGCGGGTACCCCAGTAGACCCAACGGCCGTAGTGGAAGGGGGCAAAGCCCCAGGGCGCGTCGTCCACCCAGGTCCAGCCCCAGGGAGCAACCCAGAGCCAGCGGCCGTAGCGGTACGGTGCCCAACCGGCGCTCACCACCATCGGCTGCCACACCGCCCCATAGTCGGGGTGCTGCTCCCAGCGGCCATAGCGGTCCAAATCGCCCGCGCCGGTCATCTCGTTGGAGACCGGCGGGTTGTCGCGGGCCCAGTCGTTGCGCAGATCCTCGTCCTGCACCCAACCCACGAAGCGGTCCTGTGGCAGGTCCGTCCAGGTGATGTCGAGTTGCCGGCTGCCCGGCTGCTGGGCCAACGCAACCGATTGCCCGGCCCGCAGATTGAAGCTGCGCACGGGGCTGTTGAAGCGCCCCTCCCCGGCCAGCACGCTCAGGCGCGCGCCCTCGTCATCCAGCCTCAGCACATAGGCCCCGGTGCCGGTGGGCTGCAGACTGCCCTGGGCCCAGTTCAGCGAGAACTCGCGGATCACCTCCGGCTGGCGGATGCGAGCCGACACGGCACCGGACTGCAACCAGAGGTCGATGCGCGCATCGTCCAGCCGGCGCACCTGCAGCACCGTGCCACCATCCAGGCGCAGCACGGTGGAGCCGATCTCCACCCGGGCACGGCTGCCCGGGTCGGTGCTGATCCAGTCACCGGTGGTGAGCGGCTGATTGCGCTGCAGGCCGGCCCATTCGCCCTGCCCACCCTGCTGCAGCCAACCGCTGCCGTCCAGTTCCGCCAGCCGGCCCACGCGACCGGGAGGGTCACCGGCGGCCTGGGCAGCCACCATGCCGGCCGCCAGGGTCAGCCCCAGCCACACCCGGACACACCATGATGAGAAAAGCTTGCTCATGCCACAGCAACGCGCCAGCCGGCTCGCCGGCTGACGGGGAAGTCCCAATGACCTTGCTCCCGTCAGGCCGGAGTCCGGTGGACGCTCAATCATCCGAGGCCGGGTCCAGGCCGGGAAACAGCACGCTCGTGAAGCCGAGCTGACGCAGGTCCCGCATGCGCGTCGGATAGAGCCGGCCGATCAGGTGGTCGCACTCGTGCTGCACCACCCGGGCATGGAAGCCCTCGGCCCAGCGGTCGATGGGCTGCCCCTGCGGGTCCACACCCTGGTAGCGGATGCGCTTCCAGCGCGGCACCTGCCCCCGCAGGCCAGGCACCGACAGGCAGCCTTCCCAGCCGTCTTCCTCGCCGGCGGCCTCGTCTGGCGTGATCAGGGGGTTGAGCAGCACGGTGTAGGGCACCGGCGCGGCATCCGGGTAACGCTCGCTGCGCTCGAAACCGAAGATCACCAGTTGCAGGTCGATGCCGATCTGGGGGGCCGCCAGGCCCACGCCACCGGCGGCCGCCATGGTCTCGCGCATGTCCGCGATCAGGGCCTGCAATTCGGGCGTGCCGAAGGCCGACACGGGCTGGGCGACCCGCAGCAGGCGGGCATCGCCCATCTTCAAGATCTCACGTGCGGGCACAGGCTGTCCTCATTCAGGTGGCGGCAAGGTGGGGAGGACGGGCCTCCGCCACGACAGATTGTCGCGCGCCCTGCCTAGAATGCCCGGTTCCACCCATGTCGCTCGCCCGCCTGATCATCGCCTTCGTCCGTCGCCATGCCTGGGCCTACGCCAGCGCCGGGTTGACGCTGGTCGGGATCGCCCTGCTGACGGTCTGGCTGCCGCGCCAGATCGGCCACCTGGTGGACGCCCTGGTGCAGCACCGGCTGGACCGCGCCACCCTGGTCTGGGAGCTGGGGCGCCTGCTGCTGGCCGGCGTGGTGATCTACGGCCTGCGTGTGGCGTGGCGACTGCAGCTCTTCGGTGCGGCCTACCAGATGGGGGTGGAGCTGCGCGCGCGGCTGTACGAGCGACTGGCCCTGCAGGGCCCGCGCTTCTTTCAGACGCGGCGCACCGGCGATCTGATGGCCCTGGCCACCAACGACGTGGACGCGGTGGAGATGGCTTCGGGCGAGGCCGTGCTGGCCGGCTTCGACGGCACACTGACCCTGGTGATGGTGGCCGGCACCATGGCCCTGGCGGTGGACTGGCGCCTGGCCGCGGTGGCCCTGCTGCCCTTCCCCTTCATGGCGACTGCCTTCTGGTGGATCTCCACCCGGGTGCATGACGCCTCGCGCCTGGCGCTGGAGCGCTTCGGGGCGCTCAACGATCATGTCCAGGAAACCCTGTCCGGCGTGCGCACCCTGCGCGCCCTGGGCCTGGAAGCCCGCAGCAGCACCCGCTTTGGTCAACTGGCGGGTGAGGCGGCCGATGCCAGCTACCTCTCCCAGCGCTGGGAGGCTCGCTACGAGCCGGCCGTGGGCATGACCCTGGCGCTGGCCAATGCGCTCTCCCTGGGCCTGGGCGGCTGGCTGGTCTGGCAGGGTGAGCTGACCATCGGCCAGCTCACCAGTTTCGGCCTGTACCTGGGCCAACTGGTGTGGCCCATGTTTGCGGCCGGCTGGGTGCTGGCCCTGTGGGAACGCGGCCGCGCCGCCTGGGGCCGGCTGAGCACGGTGCTGGAAGAGCCCCTGGCCATCGACGACGACGGCGCGGTGGCGCCGGTGCGTCCCGGTGGCCTGCAGCTGCGCGCCGTGAGCCTGCATTACCCCGGCAGCACCCGCGCGGCCCTGTCGGCCTTGGATCTGGACATCCCCCAGGGCAGCACTCTGGGCCTTGTCGGCCCGACCGGCGCCGGCAAGAGCACGCTGATCCGCCTGCTGCTTCGGCAATGGATGCCCCAGTCGGGACAGATCCGGTGGGGCGGCGTGCCGCTGGCGGACTACACGCTGGAGGCCCTGCGCGCCGGCATCGCCTGGGTCCCGCAGGAGCCCATCCTCTTCTCGGCCAGCGTGGCGGAGAACATCGCCCTGGGACGCCCCGATGCCAGCCCGGCCGAGATCGAGGCGGCTGCGCGGCTGGCCGCGGTGCATGAGGACATCGAGCGCCTGCCCCAGGGCTACGCCACCCCGGTGGGCGAGCGCGGCGTCACCCTGTCCGGCGGCCAGCGGCAGCGCGTGGCCATCGCCCGGGCCCTGCTGGCTGACGCCCCGCTGCTGCTGCTGGACGACGCGCTCTCGGCAGTGGACACCGAGACCGAGCACCGCATCCTGCAGCACCTGCGCGCCCAGCGCCAGGGCCGCACGGTGATCGTGGTCAGCCACCGGCTCTCGGCGGTGATGGATGCCGACGCCATCGCCGTGCTGCGCCAGGGCCAACTGGCCGAGCTGGGCACGCACGAAACCCTGCTGGCCAAAGGCGTGCAGGCCGGCTGGTACGCCCACCAGTGGCGCATCCAGCAACTGGAGACCTCGCTTGACCAAGCCTGACGCCGCCTCCGCATCGCCCTTCCAGGACGGCGTGGCGCGCAAGGCCGCCGCCCTGCTCTGGCAGGCCGCCCGCCCCGAAGCCCGGCCCATCGGCTGGGGCCTGCTGTGGCTGCTGCTGGCTGCAGCGCTGGACGCGCTGGGGCCGGTGCTGGGCAAGGCCTTCATCGACCGCCACCTGGTGCCCCACCAGCCCGGGCTGGGCGCCATGCTGGGTCTGCTGCTGGGGACCCTGGTGGCCGGCTGCATCGCCAGCCTGCTGCGCTACGGCCAGCTCAGCCGCCTGGCCGGTGTGGCCATGCGCTCGGTGCAACGCATCCGCGAAGCGGTCTATGGCCACGTGCTGCGCCTGCCCATGGCCTTCTTCGACACGGCCATCACCGGCCAGCTGGTCAGCCGCGTCACCAACGACACCGAGGCGGTCAAGCAGCTCTATGTGCAGGTGCTGTTCGTGATGCTGGACGCGGTCATCATGCTGCTGAGCGTGCTGGTGACCATGACGCTGCTGGACTGGCGCCTGATGCTGATCGTGGCCACCTTGGTGCCGGCGGTCTTCGCCATCGTCTACGTCTACCAGCGCATCTCCGCCCCCGCGGTGGCCCGCACCCGCGAGCTGCGCAGCAGCCTGAACGCCCAGGCGGCCGAATCGATCGCCGGCATGGCGGTGCTGCAGGCCAGCGGGGCGGCGGCGCGCTACGAGGCCCGCTACGCCCAGGTGAACCTGGCGCACTACGCCTCGCGGCGGGTCGAACTGCGGGCCAACGCCTTTCTGCTGCGCCCGGCACTGGACCTGCTCAATGTGCTGATGCTGGCCATGGTCATCGCGGTCTTCGGCCTGCGCGAGGCCGGCGGGGAGCTCAGCACGGTCGAGGTGGGCGTGGTCTACGCCTTCGTGGCCTACATCGGCCGGGTGGTGGAGCCGCTGATCCAGATGACCATGCAGTTCTCGCAACTGCAGCAGGCGGTGATCGCCGCGGCCCGGGTCAACACCCTGCTGGACGAGGCCCAGGCCGCACGCCCGCGGGCGCAGGGCCGGGTCACGGCCGGTGAGGTGGACATCCGCCGGCTGAACTTTGCCTATGGCCAAGGCGCACCGGTGCTGCGCGAGGTGGACCTGCGCATCGCGCCCGGCGAGTTCATCGGCATCGTCGGGCCCACCGGCAGCGGCAAATCGACGCTGCTGTCGCTGCTGCTGCGCTTTTATCCCGTCACCCAGGGTGCACTGTGCATCGACGGGCAACCCCTCGCCTCGTTGGACGAAGAGGCCTTCCGCGACGCAGTGGGCTTGGTGCCGCAGGAGCCCTTCCTGCTGGCGGCCACGGTGCGCGAGAACATCGCGATGGGCCGTCCGCTGACCGACGCCCAGATCCAGGCCGCCGCCGAGGCCGCCGGTGCGGCGGGCTTCATCGCCCGGCTGGAACAGGGTTATGACACGGTGCTGGGCGAAGGCGGTGCCCGCCTGGCGGTGGGTGAAAAGCAGTTGCTGGCCATCGCCCGTGCGCTGGCCGTGCGCCCGCGCATCCTGCTGCTGGATGAGGCGACCTCGCACATCGACAGCGAGACCGAACAGGTGGTGCAGCGGGCGCTCGCCGCGCTGCACGGCCAGTTGACGATCATCTCGATCGCCCACCGGCTGTCGACCATCCGCGATGCCGACCGCATCGTGGTGCTGCAGCACGGCCGTGTGGCCGAACTGGGGCCGCATGAAGCCCTGATGGCCCTGGACGACGGCATCTACCGCCGTCTGGTCGAACTGCAGCAACTGGCGGCAGAGAACGAAGCCTCTGCCTGAGCCGGTCGGTGACCGGCTGCGTCAGCTCACTTGCCGGCGGCGGCCAGACGGGCCTGCTCGGCCTTTTCATCCACATGCATGTGATGGATGAAGTAGTAGACGTAGTAGCCCAGCATGCCCAGCATGAACAGGATGCCGGCCGCGCTCATCAGGCCATAGTCGGTCGTGAAGAAGTCGCGCAGTGCGTGCATGTGAATCTCCTCGGGTGGGTTGGTGTCGCCATGAGACACCGAGGCCCCGAGGATCTTTCTGCGCCAGCGCAAATTCCGGGAGCCCGCAGCACGGGCGTTTGATCATGATCAGACGGCAGGCTGCCCCAGCGACAAGCCCAGCCCCTTGGCGGCGGCCAGCAGCGGGTGGTCCAGCGGCACCTGACGGCTCCGCCCGGCCACGCTGGCCAGCGGCACGCTGGTGCAGACATCCCCCTGCAGCACCACCATGCGGTTGAACTGTCCCTGACGGACCAGCTGCGCCGCGTGGTAGCCAAAGCGGGTGGCCAGCACACGGTCGAAGGGCGTGGGCGAGCCCCCCCGCTGCACATGGCCCAGCTGGGTGCTGCGCACCTCGCTGCCCACCAGCGGCTGCAGGGCCTGGGCCAGCCACTGTCCCACCCCGCCAAGGCGCACAGGCTCCGGGCTGTCGGCCAGCCGGGCGCGCACCACCTGCTCCTGGTTCAGGGCGTGGGCCCCTTCGGCAATGCAGATCAGGGTGTCGCCCTCGCGGGCCTCGCGCAGGCGGCAGACCTCGGCCACGGCCTCGACCGAAAACGGCAGCTCGGGCAGCAGGATCACATCGGCGCCACCGGCCATGCCGCCTTCCAGCGCTATCCAGCCGGCGTAGCGGCCCATGGTCTCGGCAATCATCACGCGCCCATGGCTCTTGGCCGTGGTGGCCAGCCGGTCCAGCGACTCCGCCACCACCGCCACCGCGCTGTCGAAGCCGAAGCTGCGGTCGGTGTGCATCAGGTCGTTGTCGATGGTCTTGGGCACGCCCACCACCGGTACGCCCAGGCGGGCGAAGCCCTCGGCAATCACCATGGTGCCGTCGCCGCCGATCACCACCAGGCCATCAATGCCCTCGCGCTGGAGGGTGGCCACCGCCTGGGCCGAGACATCGCCCCCGTTGGCACCGAAATAGTGGAAGGGATCGCAGCGGTTGTGCGTGCCCAGGATGGTGCCGCCCAGCGACAGGATGCCTTCCACGTCGGGGACGCGCAGCGGCCGCATGGCCGGCCGGCACAGGCCCAGAAAGCCCCTTTCGATGCCGGTGACGGTGGCCCCCGCCTCGTTGATCAGAGCCAGGGTGACCGCCCGGATCACCGCGTTGAGTCCGGGGCAGTCACCACCGCCAGTCAGGATACCGATGTGCATTTTTCAACGATACACCGGCACCGTGACGGCACGGCTCAGCTGTTCTCCGGCCCCTGGAAACCGCCCGAGCGGAAGGTCAGCACCAGGGTGTCGCGATGCCCGCCCACCGCCGGGTCCAGCGGCTGGATCGGGGTGGATTCGTGGATCACCCGCTCGTCGTCCAGCAGCAGGGTGCTGAAGGGCTCGCTGAGCGTGAAGCGCTGGCCGGCGGTGCCCTGGGCCTCGAAGACCCGGGTCTCGCCGCCCTTGATGCCCACGCGGCTGATCAGGGTCACGGTGACCAGATCCACGCCATCGCGGTGGGCGCCTTCGGGCGTGGGCCGGCCGATGCCGTCGGTGGTGTCGATGCGGAAGGGGTGGGCTTCGACATACCAGGTCCGTGACCCGCGCAGGGCCGAGGCCCGAGCAGCCATGCCCGCGAGCCAGCGCGACCACAGCGGGTCGGCCACCAGCGAGGGTTCGATCGGCTCGAAGTGGCGCTGGATGCCGCCATGCAGGGCGTTGTAGGACACCGGCTGCCAGTGCGGCCGGTGCGGCACCTGGGTCACCGCCTGGCCTTCGACGATGAAGCAGCTGTGGCGCCGGCGCCGGTAGCGGCCGCCGTCGCGCAGGTAGCCGTCGGCCGGCAGGCGGTCCCAGTAGGCCGGCCAGGCGGCCAGCGCCTCGGGCGGGGCCGACAGCATCTCGCCCAGTCCGTGGGCATTCAGCACCGCGAAGCCCTGGGCGGCCAGGGTCGCGTCCAGACCCGACAGCGGGGTCAACGCAGGAGCAAGCATCATGTGCAGATTGTCGCGCTTCGGGCACTGCGACAGCCGGCAGACATCGGGATCGGACCGGCCCGTGCTACCGTTTCAAGGTGTCGAACAATGCCCTGCCCTCTGGTTCCCGCGAGAAGCCACCCTCTGGCGATCACTCGCCCGTGGACCCTCGCCTGATCAACGATCTGGCGGGGGTGATCACCTGGCAGCTGGACCTGGACACCGGCCTGCTGAGCACCGACCAGCAAGGCTATCACCTGCTGGGCCTGCCCACCCAGACGGACGGCTGGGCCGTGCATGAATTCACCAACCGCGTGCACCCGGACGACCTGCTGGCCCTGCGCGAGGCGAATGCCCTGAGCCTGGCCACCCACGGGCCGGTGGACGTCACCCTGCGGGTGCGGGGGGAGGATGGACACTGGGTCCACCTGCTGACCCGGCGCATCGTGCAAGGCAACGAACAGGGGCGCCCCCGCATCCTCCAGGGCATCGCCTTCAATGTCACCCAGCAGCAGCGCCTGGCCAGCGAACTCAAAACCGCCAGCGACCGGATCGCGCTGGCGGCCCGCGGGGTGGGCATGGGCACCTGGGTGCGAGACATCGCCACCGGCGCCCACCAATGGGACGCCCAGATGTGGGCACTGCGCGGTCGCCCCCCTCGGCCGGAAGCCCCCAACTACGAAGAGATGCTCGCCTGGGTTCATCCCGACGACCGCCTCTGGGCAGAACGCCGCCTGCAGGACAGCGTCACCGCACGCGAAGGCCAGCACGAGTTCCGCGTCGTCTGGCCCGATGGCTCGGTGCACTGGCTGGCCTCGCGCCGGCTGGTGGTGCGCGACGACCAGGGCTTGCCCATCCAGCAGATGGGCGTGAACTGGGACGTCACCGACGCCCACCGCGCCTTGGAAGAGCGCCACGCCCGTGAACTGGCCCAGCGCGAAAGCGAGGCCAAGTCCGAGCTGCTGGCCCGCCTCAGCCACGAACTGCGCACCCCGCTGAACGCCATCCTGGGCTTCACCCAGCTGCTGCTGGCCGACCACGACCGCATGGCCGCGGTGGAGCGGCAGAAGCAGCTGCAGCAGATCGAGCACGCCGGCGTGCACCTGCTGTCGCTCATCAACGATGTGCTGGAGCTGGCGCAACCGCAGCCAGCCTCGGTCAGCCAGGCGCCGCAGACCCCGGTGGACCTGTCCGAGGTGCTGGCATCCGCCCGTCCGATGGTGGAGGCCCAGGCCGCCCAGAAGCAGATCGACTGGCGGGTGGATGTGCCAGCCGGCCTTCTGGCCCGCGGCGACCCGGTGCGCCTGCGGCAGGTGCTGATCAACCTGCTGACCAACGCGATCAAGTACAATCGGGATGGTGGCTGGGTGGCCGTGCGGGCCCACCAGGAAGGTCGGGAGGTGCTGCTGTCGGTCAGCGACAGCGGCATCGGCATGCCGGCCGAGGCGCAGAGCCAGGCCTTCGAGCCCTTCCACCGCCTGCCAGCCAGCGCGGCCGACGTGGATGGCGTGGGCATCGGGCTGGCCATCGTCAAGACCCTGGTGGGACGCATGGGCGGCGAGATCCGGGTGCACAGCCAGCCCGGCCAGGGCAGCACCTTTGAGGTCCGCCTGCCAGCGGTGCAGGACGATGTGCTGCCCGAACCCGCGCCCGCCGCGCCGCCCCCCGCCCAGGCCGAACTGCCTTGCCTGCTCTACATCGAAGACAACCCGGTCAACATGACCATCGTCGCCGAGCTGGTGGCCCGCCAACCGGGGGTGCGCTTCGTGGGCGCCCCTGATGCGCTGAGCGGCCTGCGCCTGGCCCGCGAGCTGCGCCCCCGACTCATCCTGACCGACATGCAGCTGCCCGACCTGCATGGCAGCGAGGTGCTGCAGCGCCTGCGGGCCGATCCGCAGACGCGGGACATCCCCTGCATCGCCCTGTCGGCCAATGCCCTGCCCAGCGACATCGAGGCGGCATTGGCCCAGGGTTTCTCGGCCTATTGGACCAAGCCGCTGGACTTTTCCGCGTTTCGTCAGACACTGGGCGCCCTTTTCGATGCTTCCGGCCGCTGACGGCCCGCCCCATGTCGACTCACCAGCCGCTGTCGCTGCGCACCGCCCTGCTGCTCACCCTGCCACCCCTGCTGTGGGCGGGCAATGCCGTGGTGGGCCGCCTGGCGGTGGGCGCCGTGCCCCCGGTGGCCCTGAACTTCGTGCGCTGGCTGCTGGCCTTCGCCCTGCTGTGGCCGCTGGGCCGGGCAGCCTGGCGTGACCGTGCCGCCCTGCGCGCGCGCTGGCCCTACCTGTCCGGCCTGGGCCTCCTGGGCATGGGCAGCTACAACGCACTGCAGTACCTGGCCCTGCACACCTCCACGCCGCTGAATGTCACGCTGATCGCCGCCAGCTCCCCGGTGTGGATGCTGGGCATCGGCGCGGTGCTCTACGGCGTGCAGCCCCGGCGCCAGGACCTGCTGGGCGCGGCCCTGTCGCTGCTGGGCGTGGCCCTGGTCATCGCCCATGGCGAGCCGGAGCGCCTGCTGACTCTGCGCTTCTCGCCGGGCGATCTGCTGATGCTGCTGGCCATGTTCAGCTGGTGCCTGTACAGCTGGATGCTGGCCCGCCCGCCCGCCTCGATGCGCCCACCGGAAAGGCCGGCCTGGGGCTGGGCCGAGTTCCTGTCGCTGCAGATCGGCTTCGGCCTGGTCTGGTGTGCGGCGGCCACCGGCGTGGAAACCGTGGTGGCCGATGCCCAGTGGCACTGGAGCCCGGCCGTCTTCGCCATCCTGGCCTATGTGGCCATCGGCCCCTCGCTGATCGCCTACTACTGCTGGGGCCAGGGCGTTGCCACGGTGGGGCCGGCCATTGCCGCCTTCTTCATCAACCTCACGCCGCTGTTCGCGGCGTTGATGTCCGCCGCCCTGCTGGGCGAAGCGCCGCACTGGTACCACGCGGCCGCCTTCGGCCTCATCGTCGGCGGCATCGTCATCTCCTCGCGCGAGCGCTGAACGCCGCGCTCAACGCCAGCGGGCCAGCAGCCAGATGCCGCCCATCACCAGGGCGGTGCCCACGAGGAGCAGCGGCGTGAAGGGCTCGCCCAGCAGCACGATGCCCATGCCGATGGTGCTCAGCGGGCCGATCATCCCGATCTGCGCCGTCAGCGGCGCGCCGATGCGCTCGATGGCCATCATCACCATCAGCACCGGCGCCACCGTGCAGGCGGTGGCGTTGAGCAGCGACAGCCACAGCACCGGCGCAGGCACCAGGGCGGCCGACATCGGCTTGAGCAGCAGGAACTGCAGCAGGCAGAAGGCGCAGGCCACGCTGGAGGCCAGCCCGGTCAGGCGCAGCGAGCCCAGCCGGCCCACCACCTCGCCGCTGCCCACCATGTAGAGCGCATAACTGACCGCGCTGCCGAACACCAGCGCGGCCCCCAACACGGCGTGGGTCCCCTGGTCGGCCGCCTCATGGCCAAAGACCAGCATGGTGCCCAGGTAGCTCAGCCCGGCCGCAGCCCATTGCCGGCCCGTGACCCGGCGCTTGAACCACAGCACCGAGATGGCCATCACGATGGTGGGACCGAGGTAGAGGATCAGCCGCTCCAGGCTGGCACTGATGTAGGCCAGGCCCATGAAATCCAGCTGGCTGGCCAGGTAGTAGCCGGAAAAGCCCAGGGCCAGCACCGCCGTGCGGTCGCGGTGGCTCAGCGCGGGCTTGCCGCGCCCGGCCCACCAGGCCAGCAGCAGGAACAGCGGCAGCGCGATCAGCATGCGGTACATGATCAGGGTGACCGCGTCGACGCCGTGCCGGTAGGCCAGCTTGACGATGATGGCCTTGCCCGAGAACGCGATGGCGCCCAGGGCGGCCAGGGCCAGCCCGCGCCAGTCGGCCTGGCGGGCTGTGCCACTGGAGGTGTGCAGTGTCATGGGCGGCATCTTCGCAGCTTCGGTCCCGCGCGGCCGGTCGCCACGCCTCTCCACCCTTCGTGGAATGGCACGCCAGGCTTCACCGTGGGGAACTTGCGGCCCGCAGGCACACTCCACCCATACCCCACCCCGCATCTTCCCCACCAGACCCTGGTCCCCATGAGCAGCAGCCTCCAGATCGGCCCCTTCACCCTGCCCTGGGCCCTCCTGCTGATGGTGCTGGCCGTCCTGGCAGGCAACACCCTGGGGCGCCGGGTCGGCCGGGCGCAGGGCATTGATCCCGAGGCCCAGGCCTTCCGCGTGCTCCTGCTGGCCCTGCTGGCCGCGCGGCTGGCCTTCGTCTGGCCCTACCGCGGGCTGTACCTGGGGGAGCCGTGGCGGCTCATCGACATCCGCGATGGCGGCTGGAACGCCCAGGCCGGGCTGATCGCCGGCTGGATTGCCACGGCCTGGTGGGTGCAACGGCATCCGCCGTTGCGCCGGCCCTTGCTGGCTTCGGTGGGCGCAGCCAGCCTGGTCTGGCTGGTGGGCAGCGGGCTGCTGCTGTGGCAAAGACCGACAGACCCGCAGCTGCCCGCACTCACCCTGAACGATCTGCAGAACCAGCCGGTGGCGTTGGCCCAGTTCCGGGGGCAGCCGACCGTGGTGAACCTGTGGGCCACCTGGTGCCCGCCCTGCCGCCGCGAGATGCCGGTGCTGGCCGCGGCCCAGTCCCGCTACCCCGGCGTGCGCTTCGTCTTCGTGAACCAGGGCGAGTCGGCCGCCACCGTCCAGGCCTACCTGGCCAGCCAGGGCCTGCACCTGGATCAGGTGCTCATCGACCCGCGCTCCGAACTGGGGGCCCGTCTGGGCCAGCGTGCCCTGCCCACCACCCTCTTCCTGGACACGCAGGGCCAGGTGGTGACGCAGCGCATCGGTGAGCTCTCTCCCGCCACGCTGGCCGACAAGCTCGGCGCACTCGGCCCGCCATCGCCCCCATCCACGCCGCCCTCAACACCATCGCCATGACAACACACCGTCTTCCCACCCCTGCTCTGTCCGGGGCGCTCACCCGCCGCGCCCTGCTGGCACTGGCGGCCATCGCCAGTGCCTCACCGGCGTCCGGCCTCGCTGCGACGGCCTCGGCCGATCAGTTGCTGCCCCTGCTCCAGAACAGCAGCTGGATCGCCGATGGCAGCATCGGCGCACGCCGGGTGGTCTATGTCTTCACCGACCCCAACTGTCCCTACTGCAACAAGTTCTGGGCCGATGCGCGGCCCTGGGTGCAGGCCGGCAAGGTGCAGCTGCGGCATGTCATCGTGGGCATCCTGACGCCGGAAAGCCCCGGCAAGGCGGCGGCCCTGCTGGGCGCACCCAATCCGGCGGCGGCGCTGGCGAGCTACGAGGCCGGGCAGGTCGAGGCCACGGCCCGGGCGCTGGCCTCGGGTCACCCCCATCCCCTGTCGAACCAGGGGCTGCGACCCCTGGCCGTGGTGCCCGCGGCACTGGGGGCCCGGCTGGAAGCCAATGCCCGCCTGATGCAGGCCCTGGGACTGCAGGCCACGCCAGCGGTGGTCTGGCGTGACGAAAACGGCGCGCTTCAGGCGCGCACCGGCGTCACGCCGCGCACCCTGAACGAGGCCATGGGCCCGCGCTGACCCGCCCCTGCGGCGCCCGGCGCCGGCTCACTCGCTGTCCCAGCGCGGCGTGCAGCGCAGCACCTCTTCCAGCGAGGTCAATCCCTGCGCCACCTTGGTGAGGCCGGCCACGCGCAAGGGCAGCAGCCCTTCCTCGCCGGCCTGGCGACGCAGCCGGGCCAGGTCCAGCTGGGGGTGCATGGCCTGGCGCACTGGCTCGCTGACCTCCATCAACTCGTAGAGCGCGGCACGGCCGCGGTAGCCGGTGCCGCGGCAGGCCGGGCAGCCCACGGCCTTGTGCACCCGCAACGGGCCGGCCAGGCCCCAGGGCTTGGCGTGCAGGCTCAGGTCCTCGGCCGAGAGGGAGGGATCGGGCTGCTTGCACTGCGGGCACAGGGTGCGGGCCAGGCGCTGGGCCAGCACACCGATGACCGTGGCGGAGATCAGGTAAGGCGGCACGCCCAGGTCCACCAGCCGGGTGATGGCCGAGGGCGCGTCGTTGGTGTGCAGGGTGGAAAACACCAGATGGCCGGTCAGCGCCGCCTGGATGGCCATCTCGGCCGTCTCCAGGTCGCGGATTTCACCGACCATGATGATGTCCGGGTCCTGCCGCATCAGCGCCCGCAGACCTTCGGCAAAGCTCAACTCCACCGAGGGCTGCACCTGGGTCTGGTTAAAGGCCGGCTCGATCATCTCGATCGGGTCCTCCACGGTGCAGACGTTGACCTCCTCGGTGGCCAGCTTCTTGAGCGTGGAATAGAGCGTGGTCGTCTTGCCCGAGCCAGTCGGGCCGGTCACCAGGATGATGCCGTGGGCCTGGCCGATCAGCGCGCGCCAGCGGCGGGCCTCGTCGGGCGAGAAGCCCAGCGCGTCGAAAGGCTTGTCGGCCGTGCCCGGATCGAAGATCCGCATCACCACCTTCTCGCCGAAGGCGGTGGGCAGCGTGGACAGGCGCATCTCCACCTCGCCGCCACCGGCCAGCCCCTCGGGGCGGCGGGTCTTGATACGGCCGTCCTGCGGGCGGCGCTTCTCGATCACGTCCATGCGGCCCAGCAGCTTGATGCGGGCCGTCATCGCCGCCATCACCGGCGCGGGCACGCGGTGCACGGTGTGCAGCACGCCGTCGATGCGAAAGCGGATGGCGCCAGTGTCACGCCGGGGCTCCAGGTGGATGTCGCTGGCGCGCTGCTCGAAGGCGTACTGCCACAGCCAGTCGACGATCTGCACCACGCCCTGGTCGTTGGCGTCCAGGTTGTCGCGCGACTTCAGGTCCACCAGCTGCTCGAAGCTGTTGGCCAGCGCGCTCTCGGCGTTGGTCTTGCGCGCGGCGCGCACGCTCTGGGCCAGCTGGTAGAACTCGGTGGTGTAGCGGGCGATCTCGTCGGGCGGGGCCAGCATCAGCTTGATGCGCCGACGGGTGTGGGCCTCGATCTCGGGCACCCACTCCACCGCGAAGGGCTCGCAGGTGACGATGGTGATCTCGGTGGGCGTGACCAGCACCGGCAGCGCGTGGCGGCTTTCGGCGTAGGCCTGGGACATCACCTCCTGCACCCGGCTGGCCTCCACCCGCAGCGGGTCGATGCGCATGACCGGCAGGCCGAAGCGATCCCCCAGCCACGCGGTCAGGTGCTCGGTGTCCAGGGTCTGGCCGCTGCGCGCGTCCTTCAGGCCCACACCGCCCAGGCGCTGCAGCGGATGCAGGCTGGAGCCGGTCTGGGCAAAGCGGCGCAGCAGGCGGTCGGCCTCGTCAGCCGCCAGGGCCCCGTCGTCGCGCAGCCACTTGAGCAGGTGGCGCATGTCCAGCTTGCCGCGTGGCGCGGTGTGAGGACGTTCGGAAGGCGAAGGGGCGGCAACGGTCATGGCACGGGACGCTCAGCCCAGAACGGCCGGATCCAGCGGGCGCACCATGCGCAGCCACTTGCGTGCCGGCAGGCCGAAGCGCGCTTCGATGTTAGCGGCGCGGGCGGTCAATTCCTCCCGGTCGGGCACCTTTACATGGCGGGCTGCCACGATGACGGTGTTGCCCTCCTTGGTGGGCCGCAGGCTCCAGACCTGGTCCAGCCCGAAGACGCGGGCAATGCGCCCGGCGCTGCGGGTGAAGCTGGCGTCGCGGCCGAACAGGTTCACGGTCATCAGGCCCCCCTCGTCCAGCACATCGCGGCAGTGGGCGTAGAAGTCCTCGTCGTCCAGCACCGGGGCGGCGGCCTCGTGGTCGTAGAGGTCCACGTTGAGCGCCTGCACCGTGTGGCGGTGGGCCGGGTCGGCCACCCAGCGGGCAGCGTCCTCGTTCACCACGCTCAGGCGCTGGTCGTCGTCGGGCAGGCGGAACCACAGCCGGCAGGCGTGGATGACGGTGGGGTTGAGCTCCACCGCGGTGGTCGGCATGCGCAGCACCTTGTGGCAGAACTTGGTAAGCGCGGCCGCGCCCAGCCCCAACTGCACCACCTGGCCTTCGGTCACCTCGTCCTGCGGGCGCCAAAGCAGCCAGGCCATCATGCGCTGGATGTACTCCAGCTCCAGCTGGTAGGGCTTGCTGATGCGCATGGCGCCCTGCACCCAGATGGAATCCAGGTGCAGGTAGCGCACGCCATCGAGCTCGGACATCGTGGCGCCGACCATGTCGTCGGTGCGGCTCTCGCGGTTCTTCTTGGTCGTCATGCGGTGGGCAGCAGGCCGCACTGGGCGAACACCTCGCGCCAGGCGGCGAGCTTGCGCTCGAAGGACCAGCTGGCATTGGCCGGGCTGGTGGAGGGCAAGCGGTACACGGGCAACCCGAACGAGGCGGTGAAACGCCGCGCCCGGGCCGATTCCCCGCCATTGTGGGCGATGCCACGCAGTTGCGGCAGCCGGGCGATCAGGCCAGCGAAGTCGTTGTACTCGGCCTGCTCGATGGCGCTGTCCAGGCTGCCCTCGCGCAGGCAGGCCGCATAGACGTCCCAGATGCCCAGGCCACGCGCTTGCACGGCCGCGACCCGCTCGGCGTAGGGCATGGCTTTCAGGTCCAGGCCGAACAAGGCCGAGAGCAGCGGCCAGAACTGGTTGCGCGGATGGGCGTAGTACTGCTGGGCCTGCAGAGAGGCCACGCTGGGAAAGCTGCCCAACACCAGCAGGCGCGTGCCCCCATCGGCCACCGGCGGGAAACCCGTCAGCATGCCGATCAGCACCCCAACAGCGGCTTGAGCCGCGGCAGGGCCGTGCAGGCGTTGGTGCTGGTGATCAGCGCCGTCTCGGCCAAGGTCCACTCGCGCAGGCCCGCCAGGGTGCGGGCAATGCGCGGCAGTTCGCCGGGCTCGTTGCGGCTGCGGTCACCCGCTGCCCGCTGGGCCGCGGTGCGGTAGAGCCACTGGGGCGGGATGTCCGGCGCATCGGTCTCCAGCACCAGGGCGTGGGCCGGCAGCTCGGCGGCCAGGGCCTGGATGTTGAGCGAACGGTCGAAGGTCATGGCCCCGCCGAAGCCCAGCACGAAACCCCGGCGCACGAAGGCATGGGCCTGCTGCGCGCTGCCATTGAAGGCATGGACGATGCCGGCGATGCCTTCGAAACGACGCAGGCCCTTGAGCAGGGCATCGGCCGAGCGCCGCACATGCAGCAGCACCGGCAGGCCGAAGCGCCGGGCCAGCTTGAGCTGGGCCAGGTAGAAGCGCTCCTGCCGGGCACGGTCCAGGTCCGGCACGAAATGGTCCAGGCCGATCTCGCCCACCGCCACCAGGCGCGGGTCATCCTGGTGCTTCGCCAGCGCGTCCGTCAGCCGGTCCAGGTCATCGTCGGCGGCCCGGTCCACGTACATCGGGTGGATGCCCAGCGCGTAACTCAGGCCATGCTGGTGGGCCAGCGTGCGCACCGCGTCGAAATTGGCGACCTCCACCGCCGGCAGCACCTGCATCGACACCCGGGCTTCGCGGGCACGTGCCAGCACCGCCTCACGGTCGGGGTCGAATTCGGCAGCGTCCAGGTGGCAGTGGGTGTCGATCCACATCGGGCAGGCGTTCAGACGGTCTCGGCCGGCGTCGGCGCGGCCAGCAACTGCCCGGCCTGCATGCGCACCACGCGGTCACAGCGCGCGGCCAGCGCAGCATCGTGCGTCACCAGCACAAAGGCAAGCCCCTTTTCCCGGGTGCGGCCCAGCATCAGGTCGAACACGCGGTCGGCCGTCTCGCGGTCCAGGTTGCCGGTGGGCTCGTCGGCCAGCACGCAGGCCGGATGCGCCACCAGCGCACGCGCCAGGGCCACCCGCTGGCGCTCGCCACCGGAGAGTTCGGACGGCCGGTGCAGCACCCGCTCGCCCAGGCCCACCGCGGCCAGGGCCTCGCGAGCGGCGGCATGGGCGGTGGCCACGCTCTCGCGGCGGATGCGCAGCGGCATGGCCACGTTGTCCAGCGCGCTGAACTCCGGCAGCAGGTGGTGGAACTGGTAGACGAAGCCCAGGTGCCGGTTGCGCCAGACGCCCTGCTCCGTCGCGCTGAGCGTGTCCAGGCGCTTGCCCATCAGCGTCACCGCGCCCTGGCTGGGCGCGTCCAGCCCGCCCAGCAGGTGCAGCAGCGTGCTCTTGCCCGAGCCCGAGGCGCCGACGATGGCCAGGGTCTCGCCTGCGCGCACCTGCAGGTCCACGCCGCGCAGCACGTGCACGTCCAGCGGGCCCTCCACATAGCGCTTGTGCAGGCCGGTGGCTTCCAGGATCAGGTCACTCATAGCGCAGGGCCTCCGCGGGGTTGACCCGGCTGGCGCGCCAGCTGGGGTACAGGGTGGCCAGGAAGGCCAGGGCCAGCGAAATGCAGGCGATGGGCACGATGTCGCCGGCCTGCGGATCGCTGGGCATGCGGCTGATCAGGTAGACGCTGCCGGGCAGAAAGTGCACGCCCAGCAGGTGCTCGATGGCCGGCACGATGACGTCGATGTTGAAGGCCACCAGCAGGCCCAGGCTGACGCCGGCCAGGGTGCCGATCACCCCGGCCGCCGCGCCCTGCACGACGAAGATGCCCATGATGGAGCGCGGGCTGGCGCCCAGGGTGCGCAGGATGGCGATGTCGGCCCGCTTGTCGGTCACCGTCATCACCAGCGTGGACACCAGGTTGAAGGCCGCCACCGCGACGATCAGCGTCAGGATGATGGCCATCATCCGTTTCTCGATCTGCACCGCGTCGTACCAGGCGGCATTGGTGCGGGTCCAGTCGCGCACCAGCACCTGGTTGCCCAGGCGCACGCTGAGGTCGGCGCCCACGCGGCGGGCGTCCTGCACGTCCTTCAAACGCAGCTGCACGCCGGTGGGGCCGCCCACCCGGTACAGCCTTGCGGCATCGTCCAGATTCACCAGGGCCAGCGCGCTGTCGTATTCATAGTGCCCGACGGTGAACACGCCAGCCACGGTGAACTGCTTCAGGCGCGGTGCCACGCCGGCCGGCGTGACCTGGCCGCCAGGGGCGATCAGGGTGACGGGGTCGCCCTCGCGCACGCCCAGCGAGCGGGCCAGTTCGCTGCCCAGCACGATCTTCCATTCGCCAGGCTGCAGCCGGTCCAGCACGCCATCGCGCTTGAGCTGGGCCGCCAGGTCGGTCACCCCGCCCTCGTCGGCCGGCTCCACGCCGCGCACCATCACGCCGCGCATGTCCTCGCCCCGGGCCAGCAGCGACTGCACGGCAATGAACGGCGCCGCGGCCTGCACCTCCGGTTGCTGCTTCGCCTGTTGCGCCAGGGCCTGCCAGTCGGGCAACGCATCGCCCCCCGGCGACAGCAACTCCACATGCGGGATGGCCGACAGCATGCGGTCGCGCACCTCTTTCTGGAAACCGTTCATCACGCTCAGCACGATGATCAGCGCGGCCACGCCCAAGGCGATGCCGATGACCGAGACAAAGGAGATGAAGGAGATGAAGCCGTTGCGCCGGCCCGCGCGGCCGGCGCGGGTGTAGCGCCAGCCGATCTGCCACTCGTAGGGCAGCTGGGTGAGAAAGCTCATGGGCGTGATGCTACCCCGCAGCGGGCATCGGCCCCGCGGGAGGGACAACCGGCATCTGCGGGTCAGTACCCCCCCAATATATCGGTCCGCATCCCCTGTTCAGGGTTGACACACGCTTGTTATAAAACCGCCGCACTCCGGTTCAAATGGATTGAGGCGGGCGCCCCAAAGGATTTCCACCCGGATTTCCTGTATCAAGAAGTTATTGGGGCCCGGGGTTGTCCATTTGACCGGCGGGCACACCACACCGGCCCACGAGGCCGGGCAACCCACCCACACCCAAGAGGAAGCCATGAATTTCAACAAGTATGGGATCGCCGCGGCGGTGACCTTGCTGGCCCTGGGCAGCGCCCAGGCCGCTCAGCGGGCCCAGCTGGACGTGCAGCTCTCGTTCGACAACGCCATCGTCCAGGGCGACAGCGACGTGCCGGTGAACGTGGTCGTCACCAACAACACTGGCACCGTGGTGCCGGTGCTGAAGTGGCAACTGCCCACCGGCAAGCTGCAGGGCCAACTGTTCCGCGTGGTGGGTGATGATGGCCAGCCGGCCACCTACATCGGCCCGATGGTCAAGCGCGCCGAACCCCGCGAACAGGATTACATCCTGCTGCAACCCGGTGCTTCGCTGAGCTACCAGGTCGAACTCACCAGCCAATATGTGCTGGGCAACGGCCATTACACGGTCGAATATGTCGGCGGCGGGGTTTTCCGCCAGGGCGTGGATTTCCGCTCGACGGCCACCAATCTCTGGACCCAGGGCCGCAGCGCATCGGCTGAATCCCTGGTCGCCGAGGAATCCCTGCGCGGCCGCACCGGCACGCAGGGCATCAGCTACACCGGCGGCTGCAGCAGCTCGCGCCAATCCACCCTGGCCAGCGCCGTGTCGGCCGCCACCACCTATTCCAGCAACGCCTACAGCTACCTGAGCGGTTCGGGCAGCGGCACGCAGCGCTACGTCAAGTGGTTCGGCAGCTACACCTCCTCGCGCTGGGCGACCGCCAAATCCCACTACTCGGCCATCAAATCGGCCTTCACCACCCAGAACGTGACGCTGGACTGCTCGTGCACCGACACCGGCACCTATGCCTACGTCTACCCGACCCAGCCGTACAAGATCTACGTCTGCGGCGCCTTCTGGAACGCCCCGATGACCGGCACCGACTCCAAGGGCGGCACCCTGGTGCACGAGATGTCGCACTTCAACGTGGTGGCCAGCACCGACGACTGGGCCTACGGCCAGACCGCGGCGGCCAACCTGGCCAAGTCCAACCCGACCAAGGCGCTGGACAACGCCGACAACCACGAGTACTTCGCCGAGAACAACCCGGCGCTGCCCTGACGTGGGACGCGGCATCGGCTGGCATGTTCTGGGGGCCTGCATGGCACTCGGTGTCCTGACCGGATCGGCGGCAGCGCAGCCCGTGCTGCGCTGCACGCTGTCCGTGCCGGGCCATCTGGCGGCCGGCCAGCCGCTGCCGCTCACCCTGACGCTGCACAACCCCGGCGCGCAGCCGGTGTTCGTGTTGCGTTGGGGCACCCCCTTCGAGGGGCGGTGGATGGGCGCCTCCATCCAGCTCACGCGTGATGGCCAACCCCTGCCCTACCGGGGCCCACTGGCCAAGCGCGGCGACCCCGACGCCAGCCAGTACCTGAGACTGGCCGCTGGCGCCCAGGCCTCGGCCACGCTGGATCTGGCGCTGGTCTTCGACCTGAGCGCCCCGGGCCACTACCGGCTCGGCGGTCCCTGGCACCTGCACGATGTCTTCACCGCCACGCAGGGCCGGCCGCCCCGCCTGCGCGCCACCCACACCGCGCTGGATCTGCCCTGCCCGGCGCTGGACTGGACGCTGGCGCCAGCCGGCCCGGGCTGAACGGCCCCTCAGCGGGCCAGCAGCTTCGGCACCAAGCCCAGAATGCGCTCGAGCAGCAACGCCATTTCCGCCGGGTTCTCCAGGAAGAAGCTGGCCCGGCTCTGTGCAGGCTCGCGCCCGATCTTGATCGTCAGCCAGTGCGGCGCCGCTGCGGCGAACACCGGCTCGTCGTTCAGGTCATCGCCCGCGAACAGCGCCCCACCCGCCCCGCTGCGCGCCACCAGCGCCCGCACCGCATGGGCCTTGTCCGGCGCATCCGCAGGGGCCAGGTTGACCACCAGCTTGCCCCCGAACACGGTCAGCGCCGGCCCCACGCCGGCCAGCGTCTCGTCAATGACCTGGCGGGCCCGTTCGCGGTCGCGGGCCAGGCGGTAATGCAGGGCGATGGACTGCTGCTTGTCCTCCACGCTCACGCCCGCGGCGCGCAGCAGCGGCTCGCGCTGGCGCAGCAGCTCACGGGTGCCCTCCAGTGCCTCGCGCAGGGCCACGGCCACGGCCGGATCGGCCTCGTCTTCAGCCCCGTGGTTGCCCACGATGTAGCTGGGCACGAAGCCCAGGCGCTCGCGCACATCGTCCACCCGCCGCCCCGTGACAATGGCCACGGGCAACCAGCGCATCAACTGGTTCAGCCGGCCAGCCACGGCCAGCGAGACGCGGGCATCGTCCGGCCGGGGCACGATGGGGGCCAGCGTGCCATCGAAGTCGAAGGCCAGCAAAGGCTGGTGCTGCAGCGCGGCCACCAGCGCGGCCTCGCCCTCGGGACTGAACAGATGCCTCATGGTGCGTCGCGTGTGGTGTGCGCCGCCTTGCTGTGCGGCTTGATGCCGTCGGTGCTTTGCTGCAGACGCCGGACCCGGGCCTCCACCCGGGCGCGCAGACGCCAGCGCGCGGCGTCGCTGAGCATGTGGCCGGCCCAGCGGTAGACGTTGAACTCATGCACCGTGCTGCGCAGGCTGGCCATGCGCTCGCGCTGCTCGGCCGAAGGCATGGTGGCCGCCTGGTACAGCGCGTCGGCCGTCTCTTCCACATGGTAGGGGTTCACGATCAGGGCCTCGGTCAGCTCGCGCGCCGCACCGGCAAAGCGGCTGAGCAGCAGCACGCCCTGCTCATCGTCGCGCGCGGCCACGAACTCCTTGCTCACCAGGTTCATGCCGTCGTGCAGGCTGGTCACCACACAGATGTTGGCGGCGCGGAACAGCTCGTTGACCTGCTCGGGCTCGTGGTGCTGGGCCAGCAGGTGCACGGGCTGGTAGCCCGGGCGCCCGAAGCGCTCGTTGATGCGCTGGCTCATGCGCTCGATGCGGTCCTGAAAGCTGCGGTACTCCTCCAGCGAACTGCGCGTGGGCGCGGCCACCTGGACGAAGACGAAACGACCGACCCATTCGGGGTGCTTCTCCAGCAGACGCTCCACCGCGTTCAGGCGCTCCAGGATGCCCTTGGTGTAATCGAAGCGATCCACACCCACGGCCAGGCAGGTGTCTTCGGCCAGGCCCAGGCGGGCAAAGACGCGCTGGCGGCAGTCCACCACTGGGCCCCAGCCGGCCACGGTGGCCGGTGCCGGCCACTCGATGGAGATGGGATAGGCCTCCACCAGCGTCTCCTTGTCCTGGAAGGAGATGGTGGAGTGCTCCTGCTCGATGCGGGCCTCCAGGTAGCGGTCCACCGTCTCCATGAAGTTGCGGCAGTGGAAGCGGGTGTGGAAGCCCAGGATGGTGGAGCCCAGCAGGCCCTGCAGCAACTCCTTGCGCCACGGGCAGATGCCGAAGGACTCCGGGTTGGGCCAGGGGATGTGCCAGAAAGTCAGGATGGTGGCCTGTGGCAGCTTCTCGCGCACCATGGCCGGCAGCAGGGCGAAGTGGTAGTCCTGCACCAGCACCACCGGGTCCTCGCTGCGGGCCTCGGCCACCACCGCGTCGGCAAAGCGCTGGTTGACCGCCTTGTAGGTCTCCCAGTCGTTCTCGCGGAAGATCGGCCGCACATGGGCCACATGGCACAGCGGCCACAGGCCCTCGTTGGCAAAGCCGAAGTAGTAGCCGCGCTCCTCCTCGGCGCTCAGCCAGATGCGGCGCAGGTAGTAGTCGTCGTGGCCCGGTGGCACGGCCACCCGGTCCTGGGCATCCACCACCTCGCGGTCGGCGCTGCCGCTGCCGTGGGCGATCCAGGTGCCCGAGCAGGCCCGCATCACCGGCTCCACCGCCGTGACCAGGCCGCTGGCCGGGCGACGCACCACCACGCCGTTCTCGCCGTGCTCGTGGATGTAAGGCTCGCGGTTGGACACCACGATCACCTGGTCCCCGCTGAGCTGGCTGTGCAGCAGCGCGCGCAGGCGCTCGGCGGTCCATTCACTCTCGGGGCCTTGCAGCCGGCGGTACTCGTCCTCCAGGTCGCGCAGACGCTGCTGCATCTCCTCGGCAAAGGGGGCCAGTTCCGGCGCCGGCACCATGGGGGTGAGCAGGCCCTCGCCGCGCAGGATGGCGCGCACCCCGTTGACCCAGCCGCGCCAGCTCAGCTGGGCCACCACCATGGTGATGACCGCGATGACGAAGCCCAGCACCGCCAGGAAGACGATGAGGTAGCGACGGGTGTCCTGGCTGCGGCGCTCCATGAAGCTCAGGTCGTGCACCAGCACCAGTTCACCCAGCTGCACCGGCTGGGCATCGCTGGGCGCGGCACGCGGTTCGATCAGCGGGCCCACAAAGAGGCTGGAGGCCTGGGCAGCCGACGAAGCGGCCGAAGACGGCGTCTGCGCCACCAGGGGCTGCACCGGCGTGCCAATGACCGGATGGACGCCCAGATGCACCGGCCCCCCCGCCAGGTCCAGCCGGTGCTCGGGCTGGGCTGCCACCGTCTCGGCCTGCTGGCAGCTCAGTTCCCGCGGGAAGCCGCTGGTGCGCACCAGCCAACGCCGATCGGGGCTGCACAGGCCCATGGCGAACAGGCGCTCGTCCTGCGCCACCCGCTCCATCGTCGCCCGCAGGCGCTCGTAGCGGCCCGAGCTGATGGCGTCGGCCGCGTTGTCCGACAGCGTGCCGGCCACCAGTTGGCCGCGGCTGTTGAGATCCCGGGCGAACCAGCGCAGAGTCACCTGGTCGAGCAGCGGCACCGCCAGGTAAGCCGCGGCCACCAGGGTGATCGCCAGCGGAAGAAGGAACCGAAGCTGCAGTCGCAGGGTCTTGAACATGCCGTGGGAGCCTCCTCGATCCACGCCTCATGCGCGGCAAGCTGTAAAAGTGTAAGCATTTATATTTGCTTCAATATAAGAACCCCCATCCGCCCCAAAGTTCCCCACCGCCCTGTTTTGCCTGGAGTCTTCGCCGATGACCGCCCCCGCCGCGACCCGTCCCCCCGCTTCCCTGGACCTGGCCCTGATCGGCAATTGCACCGTCGGCGCCCTGGTGGACAACCGGGCCAACCTGGTCTGGTGCTGCATGCCGCGCTTTGACAGCGCGCCGGTCTTCGACGCCCTGCTGCATTCGGCCGATGGCCTGCCACTGGACGGCGCGATGACCGTGGAACTGGAAGGCCTGACCCGCACCGAGCAGCAGTACGACGACGGCACGGCCGTGCTGCGAACCCGCCTGTGGGACGGCCAGGGCCAGGGCATCGAGGTGGTGGACTTCGCCCCGCGCTTCGTCACCCGCGAGCGGGTGTTTCGGCCGGCGCAGCTGGTGCGGCGGGTGCGCCCGCTGGCGGGCCACCCGCGGGTGCGCTTCTCGGTCAAGCCCCGGGGCGACTGGGGCGCCACGGCCCCCACCCTCACCCGCGGCAGCCACCATCTGCGCTACGTGCTGCCCGACATCACGCTGCGCCTGAACACCAACGTGCCGCTGACCTACCTGCTGGACGGCACCTGGTTTTCGCTGCACGGCCCGGTCAGCCTGCTGCTGGGGCCGGACGAGACGCTGACCGGCGGCATCGAGGAAACCGCCCGCGACTTTGAGGAAGCCACCGGCCTGCACTGGAAGAACTGGACCCACCGCCTGGCCCTGCCGCTGGAATGGCAGGACGCGGTGATCCGCGCGGCCATCACGCTCAAGCTCTGCCAGTACGAGGAAACGGGCGCCATCGTCGCCGCCATGACCACCAGCATCCCCGAATCCGCCCACAGCGGCCGCAACTGGGACTACCGCTACTGCTGGCTGCGCGACGCCTTCTTCGTCGTGCGGGCGCTCAACGGCCTGTCCGAGGTGGGCACGATGGAGAGCTATCTGAACTGGCTCTACAACGTGATCCGCAGCACCCCCGGCGACCACGTGCAGCCGCTCTACGGCATCGGCCTGGAGCGGGCCCTGCCCGAATCCATCGTGCCGCAGGCCGCCGGCTACCGGGGCATGGGCCCGGTGCGGGTGGGCAACCAGGCCTACGAGCACTTCCAGCACGACGTGTACGGCAACATCGTGCTGGGCGCGGCCCAGGCCTTCCATGACCACCGCCTGTTCCGCCGCGGCGACAGCGCCGACTTTGCCGCGCTGGAAGCCATGGGCGAACAGGCCTGGCGCCTGCACGACCAGCCCGACGCCGGCATCTGGGAGCTGCGCACCCGCGCCAGCGTGCACACCTCATCCTCACTGATGTGCTGGGCCGCCTGCGACCGCCTGGCCCGCATCGCCACCTCGCTGGGGCTGCCGGAACGGGCCCACTTCTGGCAATCGCGCGCCAGCCGCATCCATGCGGCCATCCTGGAGCACGCCTGGAGCGACAAACGCCAGGCCTTTGTCGAGAGCTTTGGCGGGCAGGATCTGGACGCCAGCGTGCTGCTGATGGGCGAGGTCGGCTTTCTGCCGCCCAACGACCCGCGCTTCATCCAGACCGTCGAGGCCATGGAGCGCTCGCTGTGCGACGGCCCCTTCATGCGCCGCTACGAGGCGGCCGACGACTTCGGCAAGCCCGAGGTGGCCTTCAACGTCTGCTCCTTCTGGCGGGTGGATGCGCTGGCCCGCATCGGCCGGCGCGAGGAAGCCCGCGAATCCTTCGAGGCCCTGCTGGCCCGGCGCAACCACGTCGGCCTGCTCAGCGAGGACATGCGCGCCACCACCGGCGAGCTGTGGGGCAACTTTCCGCAGACCTATTCCATGGTCGGCATCATCCACGGCGCGGTGCGCCTGTCGGCCCCCTGGGACAGCGTGGTCTGAGCGCCTGCGCCCACCGGGTGGGGGACCGATAATCGCGCCCCATGCAGTTCGTCATCGCCCATGCCAGCGCCCTCTCGCCCGCGGCCACCCAGGCCCTCAGCGGCCTGGCCCTGCCGAACCTGGAACGCCTGCTGGCCCGCCTGTCCCCGGTGGCCCCGGCGGCCGAGGACCTGGGCGACGAGCTGAGCCTGAGCGCCCCGCACGAACGCGCGCTGGCCCAGGCCTGGGGCTGGCCCGTGGCCGATGGCCTGCTGCCGCTGGCCACGCTCAGCGCCCGGGCCGATGGCCTGGCCGCCGAGGGCGAAGGCTGGGGCCTCATCAGCCCCACCCACTGGCACCTGGGCACCGAGCAGGTGTCCCTGGCCAACCCGGCCGAGCTGGACCTGGACGAGCCCACCGCCCGTGCTCTGTTCGACGTGCTGCGCCCCCTGTTCGAGGAGGACGGCTGGCGCCTGCACTGGGGCGCGCCCACCCGCTGGTACGTGCAGCACCCGCAGCTGGCCAGCCTGCCCACCGCGTCGCTGGACCGGGTGATCGGCCGCAATGTGGACTGGTGGCTCAACGACCACCCCGCCGCCAAGCAGATCCGCCGCCTGCAGGCCGAGGTGCAGATGCTGCTCTACACCCACCCGCTCAACGACGAACGCGAGGCCCGCGGCCAGCTGCCCGTCAATTCCTTCTGGCTGAGCGGCACCGGCCCCGCCCTGCCCCCGCCCGCCACCGACACCGTGACCCTGGACGAGCGCCTGCGCGGCCCGGTGCTGGCCGACGACTGGGCCGCCTGGGCCGAGGCCTGGCAGGCGCTGGACGCCACCCGCATCCCCGAACTGCTGGCCCGGCTGGACCAGGGCCAGCCCCTGCGCCTCACCCTGTGCGGCGAGCGCCACGCGCGCCACTGGGCGCCGCAGCCCCAGCCCTGGTGGCGCCGCCTGCTGCCCCGCGCCCGCCCCCACGCCGCCGCCCTGCTGCAAGAACTGTGACCCCTGTGAACGCGCCCACCCCCGCCACCCCCACCCTCTTCACCCGCGACGTGCCGCCCCGCGCCGCCTTTGCGCTGGAAGAAAGCGGTGTGCACCCGCTGCTGGCCCGCCTGTTCGCCGCCCGCGGCGTGCGCAGCCCCGAGGCCCTGGACGATGGCCTGCCCAAGCTGCTGCCGCCCGCCGCGCTCAAAGGCGCGCTTGAGGCGGCCCAGTTGCTGGCCGATGCCATCGACACCGGCCGGCGCCTGTGTGTCATTGCCGACTACGACTGCGACGGCGCCACCGCCTGCGCCACCGCGCTGCGCGGCCTGGCCATGCTGGGCGCCCGGCCCGACACCCTGCACTACGTGGTGCCCGACCGCGCCGTGCACGGCTACGGCCTGACGCCCACCATCGTGGACCTGGCCATCGCCCAGTGCCAGCCCGCGCTGCTGGTGACGGTGGACAACGGCATCGCCAGTCTGGCCGGCGTGGCCCATGCCCGCGCCCAGGGCCTGGATGTGCTGGTGACCGACCACCACCTGCCCGCCGTCATCGACGGCCAGGTGGAGCTGCCCGCGGCCAACGTCATCGTCAACCCCAACCAGCCGGGCTGCAGCTTCGAGAGCAAGTCGCTCGCCGGTGTGGGCGTGGTCTTCTACGTGCTGCTGGCCCTGCGGGCCGAGCTGCGCGCCCGCGGCCGCTTTGACGCCAACAACCAGCCCCGGCTGGACGCCCTGCTGGACCTGGTGGCCCTGGGCACCGTGGCCGACGTGGTCAAGCTCGACGACAACAACCGCCGCCTCGTCACCCAGGGCCTGAAGCGCGTGCGCAGCGGCCGCGTGCACCCCGGCGTGGCCGCGCTGTTCCAGGCCGCGGCCCGCCAGCCGGCCAAGGCCAGCGCCTTCGACTTCGGCTTTGCGCTGGGCCCGCGCATCAACGCCGCCGGCCGCCTGGCCGACATGACGCTGGGCATCGAGTGCCTGCTCACCGACGACCCCGCCCGCGCCACCGAACTGGCCGGCCAGCTGGACGCCATCAACCGCGAGCGCCGCGAGGTGGAAGGCGGCATGCGCGAACAGGCCGAGGCCCTGCTGGAACACCTGATGCCCGAAGGCACGCCGCCCGAGGCGGTGGTGCTCTTCGACCCCGAGTTCCACGAAGGCGTGGTGGGCATCGTGGCCGGCCGCACCAAGGACCGGCTGCACCGCCCCACCTTCGTCTTCGCCATCGGCGCGGACGGGCTGCTCAAGGGCTCGGGCCGCTCCATCCCGGGTTTTCATCTGCGCGACGCGCTGGACCTGGTCAGCAAGCGCCACCCCGGCGTGCTGATCCGCTTTGGCGGTCACGCCATGGCCGCCGGCTGCACCCTGGCCGAAGAGCACCTGGACACCTTCGAGCAGGCCCTGCAACAGGTGGCCCGCGAATGGCTGGCGCCCGAGGCCCTGCAGCGCCGCATCGCCACCGACGGCCCGCTGCCGGTGGAGTACTTCACCCCCGCCACCGCCGCGCAGCTGGAACAGGTGGTCTGGGGCCAGGGCTTCGAGGCCCCCGTCTTCTGCGACGTGGTGGATGTGGTGCAGCAGCGCCTGGTGGGCGAGAAGCACCTGAAGCTGCGCGTGCGCCACCAGGGCCAGCTGCGCGACGCCATCTGGTTCGGCCACGCCGAGCCGGTGAGCGAAAAGGTGCGCCTGGCCTACCGCATCAGCCTGGACGAATTCCAGGGTCAGCAGCGCGTGCAGATGGTGGTGGAAGCGGCGGTGGAGGCGGCCTGATGGCACCGCGGGTTCTTCGCCATGCCTTGGCGCGGCCCCTGGCGCAGGCCGTCCTGGCCGCCGGGGTCGGCCTCACCGGAATGTCGGCCCGGGCCGCCGAGCCCCTGCAGTTCCCGCAGGACACGCCGGTGGCCGTGCAGGTCAGCCTGTGGAAGCCCGGCATGCGCAGCGGCCTGACCCAGCCCGTGTTCCACAACTTCATGGCCCAGGTGCAGTTTTCCGGCGAGCCCGCCGTCATCACCTGCGCCCTGCGCCTGCCCGACATCGAAGGCGAGATCGCCCCTGGCCAGAGCGCCGAGATCGCCCTGCGCTGCACCCAGCCCTTCCGCGTGGCCCCCGGCCAGCCGGACTTCAAGCTCTACGCCCAGGGCCGCCCCATCGGCCAGGGGCGGCTGCAGGCCATGCCGCTGCAGCAGGTGATGAACGCGGCATCGGCCGCGGCCAGCCAGCCCTGAGCAAGCCGGCCCCTACCGAGGCGGCTTGTATGTTCTAACCAGGCCAGCGCGGTAGAGTCTGAATGCCGATGAGGCGGCCAGACCGGCCCGTGCAGCTTGGTAGCGGCTGGGGTGAACGAGCCCGTCTCTGAGTACAGAGCGCACGGCCGCCGTGCTGGTCCTCCTGAAGCCCGAACGGTTACGCGCGCCGCTTGCGAGCGCGCATGCACAAGCAAGGGATCCGAAGACCATGGCTGCTTCCTCAGTGGTGGTGGACATCGGCGTGGCCAAGGCGCACGTCGATGTCTCGGTGCTGGGCGCCAAGCTCGATGTCCAGCGGTTCGATAACCAGGCCGAGGGCCACTCTGCGTTGACTGCGCAGCTCAAGCCGCTGGGTGTGGCGCTGGTGGTGATGGAGGCCACCGGCGGCTACGAGACCGAGCTGGCCTGCGCGCTGCAGGCTGCAGGCTTGTCCGTGGCGGTGGTCAACCCGCGCCAGGCACGCGACTTCGCCAAGTCGATGGGCCGCCTGGCCAAGACCGACGCGGTGGACGCACGCATGCTGGCGGAGTTCGCCGCGGTGCTGCTGCGCCGCGAGGACCTCGCGCGCTTCCTGCGCCCGCTGGCCGATCCGCAGCAGCAGTGGCTGGCCGCGCTGGTCACGCGCTGGCGCCAGCTGCTGGCCATGATGCTCAGCGAGCGGCAGCGGCTGCAGATCACGCCCAAGGCGTCTGCACCCGAGCATCGAAGCCATCGTGGCGGCCATCAAGGCCCAGCTCGACGAGATCGAAGGCGAGATGGTGGGCCACGTGCGCGAGCACTTCGGCGAACTCGATGCGCTGCTGCAGTCGGCCAGCGGCATCGGCCCGGTGGCCAGCGCCACGCTGATCGCCGAGCTACCCGAACTCGGCCGGCTCAACCGACGCGAGATCGCGGCGCTGGTGGGCATCGCGCCGATGGCCAACGACTCGGGCTCCAGCAAGGGCCGACGACGCATCCAGGGCGGGCGCTTCGAGATCCGGCGCGTGCTCTACATGGCGGCACTCACCGCCAGTCGCCGCAACCCCACCATCAAGACCTTCTACGACCGCCTGCTGGCCGCCGGCAAGCTGCCCAAGGTCGCGCTGGTCGCCTTGCATGCGCAAGCTCCTGACCACCCTCAACGCCATGGTCAGAACCAACAAACCCTGGGTCAACTCGCCTCGCGGCGCTTGACTTCGAAGACGGTTACTCAGAGCCGCTTGCCCATGAACACGCTCATCGGGTGTTCGGGATAGTCGCCAAAGGCGGCGCGGCTACATAGGCACCTCATGCAACGTCATCAATTTTCACCATGAACGGCAATTGATACAAATCTCACATTGGCATACATTGAGAATGCATCTCCTCAAAGTAATGCAAAAAGCAGTAACGCAGCAGAAGTACCCAATCAGCGACTTCACGAGGTAGCGTTATGAAATCAATATCCAATTGGATCATTCTGGCTTTAATTCCAATTCAGGTCTCTGCATCAGACATTGACAAACAACGCTCCTCGCCAGAGGGGCGGTCGAGCGGAAGCGAAATTGACAATTCTCTGGGACTTTTAATCGACCAGCAGGAAGTTGTTTTGCATCAAGATTTTAGATTCAATGACCGCCGAGACGAATATCAGTGCCAGGGAGCAATGGGACGTACGGCAACAAGAATTAATGATTGGACCCCACCCATCAGAATAAATACAGACGGGGGATGGGGAGGATGCACGCTAGCCTGGGCGATAACCGATCCAAAAAATACGCTCAAGGACTTGAAGATAAAAATCGGTTATTCATACGGAAATGGGCAAGCAACTGGCGAGTGCGGGACGCCCTCCGAGAGCAATATAGAAATAACAAAAATTCAGCCCTCTTGGATGCCAAAACTCCAAATAGACACCGACGACAGACCAAGTTGGTGTAATTTGAGGTTTGAAATCGAAGGGAGAAATGACATCGAACTAAACGTCAAGTTTTTTGCCGATGACTCAGGCGTAGATCAATGCAAGAACAGGCTCCCGGCTGATAAGTGGCACACAGTGAAGGCCGGTCAACCCCTGACTATTGGTCTAGATACCGATGGTCGATATGGTGGGTGCCAGTTATCGCTGAGAATAAGCAAGAAGACTTAATCTTCATCACGCACACATCCCGCCCCGATAGGCCAGCAAGCCAAGCGTATCGGTGGGTGCTCTCAAGTCTGAAGTGCAACGCCTTGCCGTAAGGTTTCAGGATAGAGACGAGATATAGGCAACCACAAACCAAGGCGTTGCGCGAAGCGGACTAGATCGCCAGAAGCCACCCATTCACTTTTCGCCGACCCATAATCAGCCATCATCAAAATATATTCAATGACAGCCAATTTTTACGTCAGCAGCGTGAGCTACAACAGCGATAACACGCACATCCAGAATCTCATGGTTCACAATGTGGATGTCAATGGCAAATTCAATTCGAATAACCCAATAAAAATGAGTCGCCATCAAGTGGTGGACAAAATAAAGGCGGGCAGCAAATTCACAACCATCATCCAGAAGATCGATAAAACTTGGATTCTGGGAGCAGAGATTGAAATAATATCCGTTGAAACAGAATACCTGAAAACAAAAAGCGACACGTTAACGCGAGACAATTTGGAGAACTTGCCAACCTTCTAGGGAAGGTCTTATATGGGCGCCTCCCGGATCGCAAGTGACGGCTGCGTGTGACGAAGCAGGAGGCAGGGCTGCAGTCTTATATCCGGCCTGTCGTGCAGGCGGCGAAGCCTGCTGGCCCTGATGGCATTCGCCGACGAGGTTCCCATCTGCAAATCGAGCTCGAAGCTCCACTTCCCTATCGGAGGTTCCCCGTCCCGGTCCGACCTGTCTGGCCCATCACACGGTTGGTCGCTTGCTCTCCTAAAACAGTTGATTCGGTAAGTGCTCGTTCAGGCTGCCTGCCAGGCTTCCGCGCGCCACTCCTGGCCTCGCGCAAGCACCGCCCATATCGTCCTTGCGAGCTTGTTCGCGACGGCGGCCACCACGACACTGTACGGTCGACGCTTGAGCAGTTCACTGAGCCACGGCCAGCTTGTCGAGCGATCTGATCGCACGATGGATCGCGCACCGTGCATCAACAACGTGCGCAGATACGCGTCCCCGCGCTTGCTGATGCTCAGCTGTCGGACTCGACCTCCGGTACCCGTTTGCCGCGGTACCAGGCCGATCCATGCAGCGAACTCGCGAGCATTCCCGAAGGCCGTCGGCGTTCCCATGGCGGAGACCACCGCAGTCGCTGTCATGAGCCCGACGCCTGGGATCTCCGCCAGCGTCTTGCAGGCCGCCGATTTGCGCATGTGCTCAGCAAGGCGTCGCTCGATCGTGGCGATGTCGCGGTCGAGGTCATTGACCCTTCGTACCTGCTCATTGATGTGACCTGCCCCCTTCAGCCGTACCAGTGATTCGGTTGGGGTCCTGGGGTTGAAGGTTAATGGATCTGGGCAGGGATCTCGTGACGAGCGGCGTCGCCTGCCTGCTGACGCAGTTGCTCGGCATACCTGGCCGGCGGTACGCGGCCAATGCTGCTGTGAGGCCGAACCTCGTTGTAGTCCCGACGCCAGGCGCCAATCTCGGTGCGTGCCTGGCGCAGGCTCTGGAACCAGTGCTCGTTGAGGCACTCGTCACGGAACTTGCCGTTGAAGCTCTCGATGTAGCCGTTCTGCATGGGCCGGCCTGGCTCGATTAGGATGTGCCGGATGTGGTGTTCCTGCGTCCAGGCGATGAAGGCCCGGCTGGTGAACTCCGGGCCGTTGTCGGTTCTGACCGCAGCCGGATAGCCCCTGAAGCGCGCCGCCTGATCCAGCAGCCGGGTGACGTACAGACCGCTGATGCTGTAGTCCACGGCAATCTCCACGCATTCGTGGCTGAAGTCATCGGCCACGGTCAGACACTTGATGCGCCGTCCGTTGGCCAGGCTGTCGCTGACGAAGTCCATGCTCCACACCTCGTTGATGCGTTGGGCGATGTTCAGGGGCGTGCGCTCCATCACCGGGCGCTTGGCCTTCTTGCGCTTGCGAACCGCCAGATTGGCCGCGCTGTAGAGCCGGTACACCCGCTTGTGATTGACGCCAGGGAAGTCGTTGCGCAGCAGGTCGTGCACGCGCCGGTAGCCGAAGCGCCGACGCACATGCGCGATCTCGACGATCTTGTCCTTCAGGGCCTGGGTCTGTGCACTGGGCACCGGTGGGTGCCGGTAGCTGTCTCGGCTTAGCCCCACAAGCCTGCACGCGCGACGCTCGGACAGTTGGTGCTCCTGCACCAGCTGTGTGATCAGCTCGCGCCGGGCCTGTGGGGCTACCTTTTTACCCCGAGCACGCTCTTGAGCGCATGCAGGTCCAGGTGCGCCTCGGCCAGCAGGTGCTTGAGCTTGGCGTTCTCCGCCTCCAGCTCGCGCAGCCGCCTGGCCTCTGACACATCCATGCCGCCGAACTTGGCGCGCCACTTGTAGAACGTGGCGTCGGAGAAGCCGCCCTTGCGGCAAATCTCCGCCACCGCCATGCCGGCCTCAGCCTGCTTGAGGAACCCGATGATCTGTTCCTCTGTGAACTTGCTCTTCCTCATGTCCGCGATTCTCCTGAATGGCGGACCCCTTGCTACTTCACATTGGTACGGCCTGGGGGGTGCAGGTCAGATGCACTCGATGAACATCGCCGGCAGCTTGGTCTTCGCCGCCTCGATTGCGTCGGGCAGTTCCTTCAGCAGTGCACGATGTCCTTCGGACATCACGATGCCGAACTCGTACATCAGCCCGCGGATCTCGTTGGTCTGCATGATGCGCATCTTCATGAGCTGGGTACGCAGCCGGTGCAGCGCGAGTACGACCTGCTGTGCCTCAGTCTTGACTGGTACGAATCGAATCCCAGGCTGCTGACCTGCCGTCCAGATCGCCTGGGCGTCGGCAGCGTCAGTCTTGTTTCTTTGGACGAAGGGACGAACCATCTTTGCAGGCAGCAGGCGAACCTCGTGACCGAGCTTGATCAATTGCCTGCCCCATTCGTGCGCACCGCCGCAGGCCTCCATCAAGACGAGCGACGGCACCCGATTGGCGAACCACTGAATCACCTGAGCACGCTTCAATTTCAGCCGCTCGATGCTGCCCGTTTCGGCATCGACCCAGTGAAGTTGGAACACCTTCTTGGCGATGTCGATCGCGACGACGTTAAGCTCCATGATGGATCCTCCGGTTCAGTGGTTGAGTCGCATCTCCACTCTGGCACATTGATGCCGTCGCCGGAGGATCCATCTGTTGCCGGGATCGTTGAGCGCCGACTGGGTGCCGGAGGGAGGCGCCCATACCATCTGCAAAACCCCGTTCCCGAGCCCTGTGGCCGGATGAATCGGGGGTGAGATTTCGCGATGCGCAAGGCTTGCCCGATTTCTCGCTCGGAAGGCCCGTTTGGCCGGCCGATTGGGTCTGTGCGGCAGCCCTTTTTCGCATTTCGGCCGCACTCATGCCTGCACCGCCAGCAACTGCCGGCGCGCCATCCACACATTGCCCAGCGCAAGCATCACCTGCAGCCGCGCCGTGTTCTTAGTCAGCCCGCGGTAGTGCACTCCCGGTCCGGCGGGCGTTCTTGCAGTTCTTCTTCCATGGACGGATCGCTCAGGCTCCACCACAGCTGCAGGCAGTGGATGCACAGCATCGTCTCCACGGCAGAGGGCGGGCGTCCGCCCAGCGCCTGGTGCGTGCCGCGAGCATGCGGCTGGATCAACCCCACCTGCGCCGCCCACAGCACTACCCGGTTTATCTCTTCCAGGAAGATCTCCTTGCACTTCTTCTTCGCCCGCTTTGGGAAGGAGAAGCCCCCTGCTCCGCGGAACTTCATGGTCTTCGAATGGGCCATGTACCTGGGTGGCCTGCCCTGGTTGATGTTGCCGGCCGTGCTGGTGCAGACGCCGCAGACGACGGCGCTGCAGGCGCTGGCCTGGCCCCACTTGCCCGCGCCAGCGCCCTGCCCTCAGCGCCGCTCGGCATCCCCCCGCGGCACCAGCCGCCGCAGCGCCATCCAGGCGATGACGGCGGTCAACAGCACGATGAAGCCCAGCATCAGCCAGAAGCCCTCCTTGCTTTCGCTCAGGGGGATGCCGCCCACGTTCATGCCGAACAGGCCGGAGATGAGGTTGATGGGCAGGGCCAGCACGGTCACCATGGTCAGCATGAACAGGGTGCGGTTGTTCTCTTCGGCCACCCGGGCGCCCACTTCGTCCTGCATGGCCTTGATGCGTTCCTGCAGGGCGGCGATGTCGCGCAGCACCAGCGCAAACTCTTCGCTGGCGCGGTGCAGCTGGGCGCGGTCCTGGGCCTGCACCCAGCCGGGCGGGCTGGCCAGGGTGCGCATCAGCGCGCTGGGCTCGGGCGCCAGCAGGCGCTGCAGGCGCACGGCCAGGCGGCGCAGCCGCGCCAGTTCGGCAGTGTGGCGCTGGTGGTGCCCGGCCAGCAGCTCGTCCTCGATGTCCTCCAGCCGGTCGGCCACACGGCGGGCGATGCGCTGCAACTCGTCGGCCTGGAAGCGCAGCAGCTGGTCCAGGATGTCCACGCTGGACGCCAGCTGCTCCTCGCCGCGCTTGACCACCATGCGCAGGTGGTCCACCGAGCGCAGCGGGTGCCAGCGCGCCGTGATGACCCGCCCCGGGCTCACGCTGACCCACAGTGTGGCCACGTCGCTGGCGTCGAAGTTGAAGTCGTAGGCCACGTCGTTGACCACGGCGAACAGGGTGTCGCCATCGCGCTCGATGCGGGTGGAGCGCGAGCCTTCGTGCAGGGCTTCGAAGAAGGCTTCGCTCAGGCCGCCATGTTCCTGCAGCCAGCGCAGGCCGGCCACGTGGTTGAGGTTGAAGTGCAGCCAGCAGAAGCCGTCGGTGCCTGCGGCGTCGGCGGCATCCACTGCGGCCAGGGTGTCCAGCGCGCACGGGGCCTGCCCGGTGATGAACTGGTAGCCGCAGATCAGCCCCTGGCTTTCTTCGCCGGTGACCAGGTAGGGCACGGGCGGCTGCATGGGGGCGTCGTTGGGCATGGGCAAGGGGCTCCGGAGTGGGCAAACAGGCCCTCGCATGCTAGCGGCCAGCCCGTCCAGAAGATGACACGACGGTGTCATGCGGGGCTGTCACACTATTGCAGTCTGCGACTGCACCGAAGCACCCCATGAATCCGATTCCGCCCGCCGAGGACCACGGCACCCTGGTCGACCGCATCCGCCAGGATCTGCTCGATGGCTACGACGAGGAGCTGGAGCTGGAGATCGAGGACCGGCACTACACGGCCGACGGCCACGACCCGATCCGCAGCGACGACGAGCGCTCGGCCCGCATGTCCTACTTCAAGAGCCTGTTCCACCTGCAGGGCGAACTGGTGAAGCTGCAGGACTGGGTGCAGGCCAGCGGCCAGAAGGTGGTGATCCTGTTCGAGGGGCGGGACGCCGCCGGCAAGGGCGGCGTGATCAAGCGCATCACCCAGCGGCTGAACCCCCGCGTGTGCCGCACCGTCGCCCTGCCCGCCCCCAACGACCGCGAGAAGACCCAGTGGTACTTCCAGCGCTATGTGTCCCACCTGCCTGCGGCGGGCGAGATGGTGCTGTTCGACCGCAGCTGGTACAACCGCGCCGGCGTGGAACGGGTGATGGGCTTCTGCTCCGAGGATGAGGTGGAGGACTTCTTCCGCTCGGTGCCGGAGTTCGAACGCATGCTGGTGCGCTCGGGCATCAAGCTCATCAAGTACTGGTTCTCCATCACCGACGACGAGCAGCACCTGCGCTTCCTCAGCCGCATCCATGACCCGCTCAAGCAGTGGAAGCTCAGCCCCATGGACCTGGAGAGCCGCCGCCGCTGGGAGGACTACACCAAGGTCAAGGAGGACATGCTGGAGCGCACCCACATTCCGGAAGCTCCCTGGTGGGTGGTTCAGGCGGTGGACAAGAAGCGCGCCCGGCTGAACTGCATCCACCACCTGCTGGAGCAGTTCGACTACCACGAGATCGTCAAGCCGCCGGTGGTGCTGCCCGCGCGCGAGCGCCACGAGGACTACCACCGCGAGCCGGTGCCCGCGGAGATGATCGTCCCCGAGGTGTATTGAGCCCAGCCTGGTGGGAGCAGGTCAGCCAGACGAGCCTGGACAGCCCGCACATAAGCCCCTTCATCGCCGCAATTGGCCAAGTGGCCGTCCGCAAGCGCGACGCCCGGGCGTGCCCGAGGCGTTGTTGCCCCACGGGCGCATGCACAGCTCCTGCTCGGTGAACGGGGCCTGCTCGGCCAGACGGGCATCCAGCAAGGCCAGGGCCTCCGCCAGCGCCTGGTCCATGTCGCCATAGTGCGCTGCACTGAAGCACCGCCGGTGGAATCACACCAAGGCGTTACTGACCTGCCGGCGTCTTGTCCCCGGCCCCGCCAAATAGAGCCTGGAGCGACTTGATATGGAAATTCCTCGTTGGGAATTCTCTATTTATTGATTCCAAGCGAGGCGGGGACCTTCTCGAATCCACTTCGCGATAGTGAAAACTTGTGGACATCCGCCCCATTCATCTCGGGATTCAAGGTTCTGAACTCAACCCCGATCGAGTCAATTTTTATCGCGGCAGCGGGATTGTCGGGAATACTCAAATCCGGAAGAACCAGCGTGACATCTTTTTCGCAGCTTTGAAGCGGGATGATATCAACCAACCTCAGCTTGTGGGTCGAATATGCCACCAAGGCCAGCCAATCTTCATTGCCGGCGCCACATCTGGATAATGCCAATTTACCGGAAGGCCGTCTCAATATTACAAGAACCGAATCAGCAATTTGGACTAGGCTATCAACAGAGATAACTTCAGCGCCATTCATTACCTTTACCAAAGCGGGCGTATAAGCAGTTATATTAATCCTTCCACTTTTCAAGAAAAATTGGTTTTCCTGAACGTGAATGGTGGCACTGCAATTCAATGGAAAGACCAGCGACGCAAGAAATATGGAAACAGTGCAGCGGAGAAAATTAGTTGCCATTAACATGACCCGCATAGCACATGTCCGAATATATCCAGGGGTGATCTTTGTCCTGTCCGCCTTTTCCCTTGACATAGGTGGGCTGGCCTCTTTCGCGAAGCTCATCGACGGTCTTGCTTTGATTCTTGTCATTGCTGGTATCCCACCCAATATTTCCTGTTGCTTGGTCGCACAAGATGTTGGAATTCCTCTCCCACGCCTTGCTGGTTGAACCCCATTGGCAATAGCCTCCACCATTCCAGCGTGAATAGTTTTCATTGGAAATCATTTCCTCTGTGGCTACTGGCGTCGGGTGCGTGGCGAAGATGGCTTTGGCAGCTTTCTGTTTTATGCATAAAGCTGAGACTCGGCCTTCAAGTTCTCTTTCCAGCTCCATACCTGCTCATAGCCAAGGGCCGCCCGCCTTAATGGGCTGATAGGCTGGCAGCCTGGCCCGCGGCGATGGTACGTACGCACCCCTGTCGGCTGAATGGTCCAGGATTGCGGCTTCCTTAGAGCCAAGAGCGCCGCCCCCGCAGAGGGTCCCAGCGATCTCTATCGTCCTCTAGTCAGGACGCTTAACGATCGCACCGGCAAGTCGCGGTCCGCCTTTATAGGCCGTCTTGATGGCAATCAGCGCTGCATACCGTTGGAAGCTGCCGCTGGAACCCAGGCCCGAGAATGGCGAAAGAATGCAGTAAAGAAAACCGGTTTCTGTTCTTCGAGCATACAGGGCGCTCAAATCAATATCTATTGATTTCGATTGAAGATGCTGCCTTGCCCCGGAGGGGGTGGCAAACTCGATATCCTCTATGCGTGTTCTAGAATCGTCTATTTCGACAAATGAATACCCGCCATTCAATTGTCCAAATCTTATGTTTTTATACTCCTTGAAGCTCTTCTCGTCATCCGACAGTGATTCACTTATCTGGATCTCAAACGCTTTCTTTAATGAGGCTTTGCACGTACCCAGGAGTGCGATTTCCGCATCATTCCGGGGTGTGGCACAAGCAGATATGGACAAGATTGAAAATATTACAAGCAAGCCAGCAAATCTCATTTGTAATCCTTTGCATGCTCAATGTTGGCGTATTCAGGATTAAACTTCCAGAATATTGTTCCACCATGACCAGCCGTTGACTCGTAGACGTGATCGTATCGTCCAATCTCCTGCTTTTCCTGCGTCTTTTTGCCAGCCTTTGTGGTTGTGACCACTTTGTATTTTATGATCGTGACAAGATTGTCTTTGATGTCGAATATGTTGTGGGCAGGGTCTGTGATCTTAATGCCACGCTTGACTTTGGGGTGATTTTTATAATTTGTCTTTATATCCCATCCATCCCAAAAATATGCCCCTCCGGAGTAATCAACACCTCCTTCTAGTGCATGTCTCGCGGCTCTGTAGGCCATAACCTTTCCAGCATTGGAGGCCGCAGCGGATTCGATGGACTTCAACTTGTTTTTATTGATTTTTATTTTTTTATTGAGCGCCTCAATATTATTCCTGCTGGTTTCTGTTTGAGCCTTCGTGTGGAGCGATTGAATATTTTTTTCTATGTCTTCTCTCTGAGTTGAAATATTGCTTGACTCTTCCGTTATTTGAGACTCTGTTGTCCCTATGAGTTGTCCATACCTTGGATTCCCATCTCTTACCACGAAAGAATAGGTAGGCTCTGACTTTGTGAAGTCTTGCATTGTCGAGTAACCGCGAGAATCGCGTTGACGGAGTAGTACCGCTGCGATCCCAGCCATTTCTTCAAAATCATTCTCCTTATAGTAGGATTCTCCGTAGGCCATCGCGGCCAGAAGCGTCAATTCTTCTTGATTGATCTCAGGCATCATTTCTCCAGGGACTCAGCTTGTCGCGCCAAGAGACAAGTGCTGCCTCCCCCACGGTCTTGACTCTTGCCCTCGCTGTTTCTCCAGTCGGGCCGGTGCAGCCTTCTATTGACTGTGTGTTTGTACTCAGCTTGTAATTGATGCCTGAAACAGGGTTGCCATCCGCATAAGTATAGAAATAGTGTTCTTCGATGAGCTCTTCGTCCGCGTATTCAAAAGGAATCTCGCTTAGAGGTGCATTCGGCAGATTTGGCAAGCTCGCCGCCTGGCTCCCGCCCCCCAGGAATCCATGTGTGGCCCCCTTGACCGCGAAGCTGCCCGGGGTGGTGACGGTGATGTTGCCCCCCTCCAGCGTGATGCCCGACTGGCCGGCGATGAGTTCGATCTTGCTGCTCGCGCTGATGCGGATCTCGTCGTTGACGCTGGTGATGGTGACGCTCTGGTCGGCCAGCAGCTTCAGCTCGTCGGTGTGCGCGCGCAGGGACACCGGGCCGTTGGCCGCCTTGACCTGCAGCCCGCCCTGGTGGGCATAGAGGCTGGCGGTTTGGCCCGCAGCGATGGACGCGGTGTGGGCGGCGCTGGCCTGCAGGTCCACCTGCACGACCTGGCTCAAGCGCTGGCCGCTGAACTGCTGCACGCTGGCCGGGGTGGCCAGCAGCTGGGCTGCGGCGCTGTCCAGCACCACGGCGGGTTGGGCGAAGGCCGGGACGGGCTCGCCCTGGCTGGGGTCTCGCCCATCCGTGGGGATCTTGGCGTCCTGGCCGTTGACCTGGTCAGGGTGGTGCCCGTCCTGGGCCGGGTCCAGGGCCTGGTGCAGTTTGCTGAGGTCCTGCCCATCTTCGGTACTGGTCAGGGCCTGGGCGCCGATGGCCTGGGCGGCTTGTGACAGGCGCTGGCCCAGCTCGGTGGCCGATTGCAGCTGGGCCAGGGCCTCGGCCGCGTCCATCTGCGCGCCCTGGGCCGAGCCGTAGGTGCCGCTGCGCGCCTGGGTGCTGACGAGCAGGCCCGCTCCGGCGCGCAGGCTGGCCCAGCCCTGGGTGTTGGCCTCGAAGCCGCTGCCGCGCCAGGCGCCGCGCTGGGCGCTGGTCGGGCTCTGGTTGATCAGGTGGCCCAGGCTCAGCTCGCTGCCGGTGTGGGTGGTGGCCAGGCGGGTGCGCAGCTGGCCGGGGGCGTCGTCCACCACCCATTGCTGCGTATGCTGCCCATCCAGCGTGCGGCTGTGCAGGCCGGCCAGCACGCCGGGGTGGTTGACCCCAGCATCCACGCCCGCGGCAAAGGGCGGGGGCTGGTCGCCGTTGGGCAGGCCGCCGGCAATGATCGGGCGATCGATGTCGCCTTCGATGAACTGCACCGCCACTTCCGAGCCGATGCGCGGCCCCCAGACAGCGCCCCAGTTGGCGCCGGCGGCCGGGGTGGCCACGCGCACCCAGGTGCCGCTCTGTTCGTTGCCCGGGGCGTTGCCTTGCTCATCCGCGCTGTAGGCATGCGGCAGGCCGCCGGGGTTGGGGCTGGCGCCGCGCTGGAAGTGGAACTGCACCTTGACGCGGTGGTCGCGCTCGGTGGTCAGCGCTTCGTCCAGCAGGCCCACCACGCGGGCGGTGAGCAGGTAGGGCGCGGTGGGCGCACGCGCGGGCCCGGGCAGCACGGGGGCGGCGGCCGGCACGGCCTGGAACTGGTTGCGGTAGCCGCCTTTGGCCAGGGCCGTGTTCTTGAGCAGTTCGGCGGCCTGGTCGCCCAGGTTGTTGGCCACATGGTGTTCGACGGCCAGC
>NZ_JAMXMC010000009.1 GCF_024055665.1 Ideonella oryzae
GCCGGTGATCATGTTCTTCACATAGTCGGCGTGTCCCGGGCAGTCCACGTGGGCGTAGTGGCGGTTGGCGGTCTCGTACTCGACGTGCGCGGTGTTGATCGTGATGCCGCGGGCCTTCTCTTCGGGCGCAGCGTCGATCTGGTCGTAGGCCTTGGCCTCGCCGCCGAACTTGCTCGACAGGATGGTCGTGATCGCCGCCGTCAGCGTCGTCTTGCCATGGTCCACGTGACCAATCGTGCCCACGTTCACGTGCGGCTTGGTCCGTTCAAACTTGCCTTTTGCCATCTTGCGCTCCTGCGGCGTTCGAGATCAAAAAAAAGACAGGGAAGGGGTGGTGCCCATGGCGCGGATCGAACGCGCGACCTCTCCCTTACCAAGGGAGTGCTCTACCACTGAGCCACATGGGCATCGACACAGGACTGGAAGCAGCACTTCCGAACTCCCAGACCTGTGTCGACAGATCCTTCTACACACACCCACAACCGAACCGATGGCCCCAGAGCCTGGAGCGGGAAACGGGAATCGAACCCGTGTCATTAGCTTGGAAGGCTAAGGTTCTACCATTGAACTACTCCCGCCGGGATTCGTTCTTCGGTTGTCTCTGCGCTTTGGTGGAGGAGGCTGGATTCGAACCAGCGTAGGCGTAAGCCAACAGATTTACAGTCTGCCCCCTTTAGCCACTCGGGCACCCCTCCGTAGCAGCAGAGCCACGCACTATAGCACAGCACTTTTGGAGTTGGCTACTGGGTGTGCACGATCTTTTGAATTTCAGGCGCGCCGGCACCATCGAGGCGCCAGTCCAGCCCCGGGACGGCCCTCGCAAGCTCGGAAAAGTGCCCGCAACCGATGAACGGCACCGGCGGACGTCGGGCCGACAGCGGCGAGGGGTGGTTGGCCTGCAACAGCAGATGCCGCCCCGGGGCCCGGGCCTCGATCAGCGCCGCCTTGGCCTGGGCATGCGCGCCCCAGAGCAGGAAGGCGATGCGACGCGGCTGGGTGACCACGGCGCCGATCAGGGCATCGGTCAGAGCTTCCCAGCCCCGACGGGCATGGGACGCCGGCTGACCATCCTCGACCGTGAGCACGGTGTTGAGCAGCAGCACGCCCTGCCCGGCCCAGGCCACCAGGTGGCCGTGCGACGGGATGGGCCAGCCCAGATCCCGCTGTTGCTCGACGAAGATGTTGCGCAGGCTGGGGGGCGGCTTCACCCCCAGCGGCACCGAAAAGGCCAGCCCCTCGGCCTGTCCGGGCCCGTGGTACGGGTCCTGCCCCAGGATGACCACCTGCACCGCCGCCAGCGGCGTGAGTGCCAGCGCCCGCAGCGGCCAGGCCGGGTAGACGGTGGCCCCGGCCGCCAGCCGGGCCGCCAGATGCGCCAGCAGGCCCTGGCCCGCCGGGCTGTCGCGCCAGGCCTGCACCAGCGGCTGCCAGTCGGATGCCGTGGCGTTGAGCCAGACGTCGGCCGGCGCTGTCAGCCGGTTGTCGCCCGCCCCGGGGGCCTGCGCCAAAGGATCGGCAGGCCACAGGCCGGGCTGACGGTCCGCAGAGGGGACCTTGCGAGGACGGGCCATGGTCTCAGCCGAACAGGGCCTGCAGGGCCACGCCGGGGTCCGGCGCGCGCATGAAGGCCTCGCCGACCAGGAAGGCGTGGACATCGGCCGCGCGCATGCGCTGCACGTCGGACGGCGCCAGGATGCCGGACTCGGTCACCAGCAGGCGGTCGGACGGCACCTGCGGCAGCAGGGCCAGGGTGTGGTCCAGCGAGACCTCGAAGGTCCGCAGATTGCGGTTGTTGATGCCCAGCAGCGGCGTCTTCAGGCGCAGAGCGCGCTCGAGCTCCTCGCCGTCATGCACCTCCACCAGCACATCCATGCCCAAGCCCATCGCCGTGGCTTCCAGGTCGGCCATCTGGGCGTCGTCCAGGCAGGCGGCGATGAGCAGGATGCAGTCGGCGCCGATGGCCCGGGCCTCGATCACCTGGTACTCGTCGACCATGAAGTCCTTGCGCAGCACCGGCAGCGCACAGGCCGCCCGCGCCTGCTGCAGGTAGGCCACGGCCCCCTGGAAGAAGCGCTCGTCGGTCAGCACGCTCAGGCAGGCGGCGCCGTGGGCGGCATAGCTGGCCGCGATGGCCGCGGGATCGAAGGGGTCGCGCAGCACGCCCTTGCTGGGGCTGGCCTTCTTGACCTCGGCAATCACTGCTGCCTGGCCGGCGGCGACCTTGGCGCGCAACGCGGCGGCAAAACCGCGGGTGTCACGCCGGGCCTCGGCCTCGCGGCACACGTCCGCCAGCGGGCGGGCCAGGCGGGCGACCGCCACCTCCTCGTGCTTGACGGCGACGATGCGCTGCAGGATGTCGGGGGTGCTGCTACTCATACGACGTCCTTCAGCTGGTGGCTGACCGCCACGAACTGGCTGAGCTTGGCCATGGCCGCGCCCGAGGCCACGGCCTCGCGGGCCCGCCTGACGCCGTCGGCGATGCTCTCGGCCACACCGGCACAGTAGAGCGCCGCACCGGCATTGAGCAGCACGATGTCGCGCACCGGGCCATCCTCGTTGGCCAGGGCGCGCTGGATGCACTGCACCGACTCGTCACGGTTCGCCACCTTCAGCACCCGGCTGTCGTAGACCGGCAGGCCGAAGTCGCTCGGGTGGACGCGGTATTCGCGGATCTCGCCATCCTTGAGCTCGCCGACGAGGGTCTCGCCCGAGAGCGAAATCTCGTCCATGCCGTTCATGCCGTAGACCACCAGGGCATGCTCGGCGCCCAGGCGCTGCAGCACCCGAACCAGGATGCCCACCAGGTCCGGGTGGAACACCCCCAGCAGGGTGTTGGGCGCGCCGGCCGGGTTGGTCAGCGGGCCCAGGATGTTGAAGATGGTGCGCACGCCCAACTCCTTGCGCACCGGTGCGGCATGCTTCATCGAGGCGTGGTGGTTGGGCGCATACATGAAGGCGATGCCGCACTCCTCCAGGCAGCGGGCGATCTGCGCCGGGCTCAGCATCAGATTGCCGCCCAGGGCCTCGATGACATCGGCGCTGCCGCTGGTGGAGGACACGCTGCGCCCGCCATGCTTGGCCACGCGGGCGCCGGCTGCCGCCGCCACGAAGGTGGAGGCGGTCGAGATGTTGAAGGTGTGGGCACCGTCACCGCCAGTGCCCACGATGTCCAGCAGCTGGCGGCGGTCGGCCACCGGCACCGGGGTGGCGAACTCGCGCATCACCTGTGCGGCGGCGGCGATCTCGCCCACCGTCTCCTTCTTGACCCGCAGGCCGATGGCCAGCGCGGCAATCATGACCGGCGACATTTCGCCGGTCATGATGCGCCGCATCAGGGTCAGCATCTCGTCGTGGAAGATCTCGCGGTGCTCGATGACGCGGGTCAGCGCGTCGGTGTTGCTGATGCTCATGGTGTCGAAAATAGCGAAAGGTCAGTAAGGGGCCGTGGCGGTGGTGGCGCGGGCATGGGCGCCCACCGGCAGCGCGAAGAACTCGCGCACCGCTGCCAGCGTGCGGTCGATGCCGGCTGCATCCACGTCCAGGTGGGTGACGAAGCGCAGGCCGATCAGCCCGGTGGCCAGGATGCCGCGCGCGGCCAGATGCTCCAGCAGCACGGCCCCGCGGCCCTCGGCCACATCCACGAAGACGATGTTGGTCGAGGCGCTGCGCACGCTCAGGCCCTCGATGCCCGCCAGCCCCTGGGCCAGGCGCTGGGCCAGGGCGTGGTCATCGGCCAGGCGGGTCACATGGTGGTCCAGCGCGTGCAGGCCGGCCGCGGCCAGCAGCCCCACCTGGCGCATGCCGCCGCCCAGCACCTTGCGCCAGCGGTGGGCCCGCTCGATCAACGCCTTGGAGCCGCACAGCACCGAGCCCACCGGCGCGCCCAGGCCCTTGCTGAGGCAGACCGAGACCGAATCGAACTCGGCCACGATGCGCCGGGCCGCGGCGTACGGGTCTCCGCCCGCCGCAGTGGCCACCGCCGCATTGAACAGGCGCGCCCCGTCCAGGTGGGTGGCCAGGCCGTGCTGGCGGGCCAGCGACGTGGCGGCGTCCAGGTAGTCCAGCGTCAGCGGCTGGCCGTTCCAGGTGTTCTCCAGGCACAGCAGCTTGGTGCGGGCGAAATGCGGGTCGATGGGCTTGATGGCGCCGGCGATGTCGGCCAGCGCCAGCGTGCCGTCGGCCTGCTGCGGCAGGGGCTGCGGCTGGATGCTGCCCAGGATGGCCGCGCCGCCGCCTTCGTAGCGGTAGCAGTGCGCCATCTGCCCGGCCAGGTACTCGTCGCCGCGCTCGCAGTGGCTGATCAGCGCCAGCAGGTTGCTCTGGGTGCCGCTGGAGACGAACAGCGCCGCCTCCTTGCCCAGCAGCGCGGCCAGATGCTCCTGCAGGCGGTTGACCGTGGGGTCATCGCCGAAGACGTCATCGCCCAGTTCGGCCGCCATCATGGCCTCGCGCATGGCGGCGGTGGGCCGGGTGACGGTGTCGCTGCGCAGGTCGACCGCGGGCGCCGGGTTGCTCACCGTGCTCATGCAGCCTCCTTCACGCGGCCCATGGCCAGGAAGTTGCGCAGCATCGCGTGACCATGCTCGGACAGGATGGACTCGGGGTGGAACTGCACGCCTTCCATCGGGGCATCGGTGGCGGCCAGCTCGGTGTGGCGCACGCCCATGATCTCGCCGTCCTCGGAGGTGGCGGTGATCTCCAGTTCGGCCGGCAGGCTGGCCCGCTCGATCACCAGCGAGTGGTAGCGGATCACGGTGAACTTCTCCGGCAGCTCGGCATAGACGCCGCGGCGGTCGGTGGTGATGACGCTGGTCTTGCCGTGCATCTGGGTGGCGGCGCGCACGATGCGCCCACCCATCGCCGCCCCGATGCTCTGGTGACCCAGGCACACGCCCAGGATGGGCAGCTTGCCGACGAAGTGCCGGATGGCCGGCACGCAGATGCCGGCCTCGGCCGGCGAGCAGGGCCCGGGCGAGAGCACCAGGCGGTCGGGCCGCAAGCCCGCAATGCCTTCCAGGGTGATCTCGTCGTTGCGGACCACCTTCACTTCCTCGCCCAGCTCACTGAAGTACTGGACCAGGTTGAAGGTGAAGGAATCGTAGTTGTCGATCATCAACAGCATGAGGAACCTCGCGCAGGGGACGGGCACGGACCGCACGCACGCGGCCAGGCACCGGAAACCAGATGGGGATGGAGGTGGCCAGGCACCTCCAGGGATGGGAGGCCGGCATCGGGCGGCACGGTCAGCACCTGCCCGCGGGTTGGCCGATCAGCCGTGGTGCGGGCGACGCCATCGCCCGCAGGGACCGGCCACGGCGCAGGCCATGTCGCAACGCCACGACGACGCGACGGCAAGGGTCGCGGAGGTCGGGCGGAGAGAGGCGTTCTCGGACATGGCCAGCAAGCAGTGTTTGCCGCCCATTATCCACATCCTGGCGCCATTGCAGGCCTGTCGGCCGGGGCCGTGGCATCCGTCACGGATTCGCCCACCCCGGAGACAACGGACCTCACCGGACCTCATCGAGCCGCCGCCATCGCCGATAGCAGGTGGGAGAACCCCCACAGGAGACGCCCATGCCCCGCCCCACCCGCTCTCAGGCCCTGCCCCGTCCCCGCGTCCTGCTGGCCGCCACGCTGCTGCCCCTGCTGGGCCTGTGGCTGGCCCGCCCCGCCCATGCGATGGAGGCCCTGGGCGACGCCGCCCTGACCGAGGTGCAGGCGGCCGGCTGGTCGGGTCTGCCGCTGTCGGTGGGCGACCTGGCTTCGGTCTCACAGCTTGCCGGTCCAGCCAGTTCCCGCGATGGACTGCAGCAGGTCGACCGACAGGCGGCCTCCCTGCAGCAATTCAGCGCCAGCGTCGCGCTGCAAACCCAGCTGGCCGCTGCCCGGCGGGTGACCGCCCTGCCGATGCTGGCCTACGTCATGCCATCGGTGATCCCGGTGGTGGGGCTGCCGCTGGCCTTCTTCGTGCCGCCCGCCAGCCCACACTGAATCGCCAGGAAGGCGAGGAGGACGCGCGCCTTCAGCGCGTCATCGCCGCGGCCCGCAGCTTGCCCGCCACCTCCTGCTTCATCTTGTCGAGCTGGGGCTGGATGGCCGGGCCGGCCCGGCGCGCCACATCGGCCCCCACCGCCCCCTCGATGTCCGGCGCGGCCTTCTCGAACTTCTGCCGCACCGGCGATTCGAGCAGCACGATCAGGGCCTTGAGCTCTTCCTCGCTGAACTGGTCGGCCAGCATCGGCACGGCTGTCGTCCGGACCGCCTGTTTGCCCGCGGCTTCGGCCAGCGGCGTGGCCGCGTCCACATAGGCCTTGGCGTCCTCGGCGATGCCCTTCATCGTCGACTCCAGCTTCTCGGCGCTGACCCGCCCTTGCAGGGCGATGCGGCTGTGCTGCACCGCTTCAGCCGCCGGGCGGTTGACCATCATCTGCGCCACCTGCTCCGGGTGCCACAAGGTCAGCAGCTTGTCGATCAAGGCCTGCTTGGCCGCGGAGACGACCGGGGGGGCCGCCGACGCCGCGCCGGCAGGCGCCCCAGCCGTGGCACTGGCGGGAGCGGCCCAGCCTGCCGGCGCCGCCAGCAGGAACAGGCTGGCCAGCGCCAGCCCGCGCCCCACACGTCGGGAAGAAGCCAGGGAAGAGGAATACTGCGTCAGAAACATGGGTGCACTGCAAAAAAGGCGGCCGCTCCCACCGGGGTCAGAACGGCCGGGTGACGCTCACGCCGAAGTAGCGCAAGCGGGTCTCGCCGGACACATCCAGTCCGGCGTACGGGTTGTAGATGACGTTGAAGAAGTTGGTGCAGTTGAGGTTGCAGCTGCCGTCGGCAGGCACGTTGTAGCGGCCCTTGGCCAGGCTGGCCGCCACGATCAGCTGCGTGCCGTCCTCGGTGGTCCAGTTCAGCCCCAGGCTGCGCACCTTCATGTCAGGCAGGGGCGCGATCAGGTCGATCTTGTCCTGCGGAATGGAGCTCTTGCGAGGCTCATAACCCAGGCGCAACTTCAGTCCTTGCATGACCTCGATCTCGGCGCCGTAGCCGAAGTGCCAATTGCTGCGGTAGCCCCGCGGAATGACAAGCTTGCTCGCATCGGCCTGGCCGAAGAGCCGGGCCATCTGCAGGAAGCGGACCTGCTGGTCGAACTGGAAGGTCAGCTCCTTCCACTGCCCCCAGTCGGTCCAGTTGGCGTCCACGTTGAACTGCAGCCGCTCCACCGGTTTGACCTTGACCCCCACCTGAACATGCGGCGGGAAAGGCAGCACCAGCGTCATGTTGCCGGACTGCTCTTCGGGGATGCTGGTCGGAAAACCCAGCGTGGCCGCCACGATGGGACCCTGCAGCGACGAATACATGCCCTGCACCAGCTTGCGGAACATGGGTTCGGCGTGAAAGTTGTAGCGCCCGGTCAGCACGGTGCGCGAGCCGCTCTGGTACACCGCGCCCAGGCCGAACCAGTCGGTCGGCTCCCACAGAGCCCCTACGTTGAAGGTGGGGTCGGCCGGGGCCGTCGCCTCGAAACGCATGGATCCGGCGGTGGTGTAGGGGTTGAGCCGCCCTTCCTTGCCGCCGCCGCAAATGCCGAAACCGAAGACGTCCAGCGGATTGCCGTTGTCGCCGCACCAGGCATCCTGCAGCTTGCCGAAGATGCCGATCAGCTTGTTCGGAAAGCGCATGTCGGTGTCCAGCGCAAAGCCCTGGTGGGCGATGGGCACCGAGAGGCCCACACTGAACTCGTCCGAGAACTTGTAGGCCACCGAGGGCGAGGCATAGACCAGGCGCTGGATCACCACCCGCTTGCCCTGGAAGCGCCCCGGGTCATCGGGGTTCTTGCTGCGGTCGAAGCCCACGGCCTGCGGCACGTAGACCGCGGTGGCAAAGGTCCAGGGCGAGCCGGGCTGGTTCAGCGAGATGCCCAGGCCCGCCGCCGCCACGAAGGGCAGGCGCCAGTTGGGCACACCCGCCAGCGGCAGGAACAGGGTCTGGCGGTTGTGGTCCGACACCATGCCATCCAGGGGATCCTGGGTGAAGCCGCCAATGTCATAGCCTTCCGGCTGATGGAACTCGCTGCGCATGCGCAGGCTGGCGCCGAAGACCGTGTCCTCGCGCACCCGCCCCTCCAGCCGGGTCAGGCCCGCCGGGTTGAAGTGCACCGCATCCAGGCCCTGGGGATCGGCCGTCACCGCATTGCCCATGGACATGGCCGCCGGACTGACCGCCAGGTTCTCGGTCAACGCGGCCCGCGCCCCGGGCAGCAGCGACAGCGTCAGCAGGCCCCAGGCGGCCCGCCGCCACGCACGCACCATCCCCATCTCCGTGGCCCGCTCAGAAGTTCAGCGGCATGTTCATGCCGAGGCTGAAGTCCGGGGAGTCGGAGGTCAGGCCCACGCCCGCGGTGAAGTTCAGCGTGGTCTTGGGTGACACCCGCAGGCCCAGACCCAGGTTCAACATGCCCGAGGTCTGCATCGCCGTCTTGGAACTGGTGCCATCGGCAAACTTCAGCGTGCTGCGGGCCGAGACCGTTTCCTGCAGCGACATGGTGGTGGACACCTTGTAGGACAGCGCATAGGAAAAGCCCATGCCGAAGCCGATGCTCGAGCCCGGCCGCACCTCGGTCAGGGTCATGCCGTCGCGTTGCTGGCTGAGGTTGCGCGCCGGCAGGTTGCCGGTGAAGTTCAGCGAGCCGAACACCGCCACCGGGTCGTAGACCTGGGAGGCATTCACCCCCACCGTCAGTGCGGTGTTGCCCGAGCCGGTGGCCAAGTTCTGCCCGACGATGGTGGTGTACGGGCTGCGGCCGGTGGGCAGGCGCAGTGTGGCCGTGGTGGTGAAGATGGCGCTGTCGCGGCGCTGCTCGAAGGGCTGGTAACGCACCCCCAGCGCAATGTCCCCCAGGCCATTGGACAGGCCGCTGAAGTTGTTGCTCTGCGAATAGCGGCTGATCAGCGGCAGGGAGGCGGTGGCTGTCAGGTTGTCCAGCACCCCATAGTCCACCGCGAAGGTGTTGGTGATGGTGTGGGCCCGCGTGTTCTGGATGTCGAACAGGGTCAGGGTGCTGTCGGTGAACTTGACGTTGATCGTCTCGCTGCCGATGTAGCTGTAGTTCAGGTCGTAGGTGAGCGCCGTCTGCCCCGTCTTGAGCAGCGAGTAGGCCTTCTCGGCGGACGTCAGCGTCTCCTTGAGCAACTGGTCCTGGCTGACATCGCCCTCCTTGGTCTTGAGGGCATCGCGGGCCGCGTCAGCGCCAGAGGCCGGCGTGGCCGGGGGCGGCGGTTCGGACTGCGCCACAGCAGAAGCGGCCAGGCCGGCCAGCATCAGGCCCAGCAGGGCGGAGGACGACACGCGGGCGGTGCGGCGGGCGGGGGGGACTGCAGTGTTCATGGACGGCGGAGGAAGAGAGAGCCCAAGCCCTGTTGCACGGCGCGCTCCAGGGCTTCCTTGTTGGGCGAGGGACCGAGTCGCACGGACTCGCGGATCTGGTCGTCGGCGACGACCCCCATCTCGGTGTCGGTCAGTGCCAGCTTGCGGGGCACCGGCGCGTCACCGGGCGGGTAGATGAGGAACAGGGTGTTGCGGTCCCACAGCGAGGCGAACTCCTCCTGTGACAGCACCAGATGTCCCATGGCGGGGTCGGCCAGGAAGACGCGCCCGTCGCGCAGACCGCGAAAGACCACGAAGTGCTTGAAGCCCGCATAGTCGATCGGCACGATGGCCGGGTCCTTCAGCGCCGCCAGGTCCGAGAGCTCGCCTCGAAAGCCGGCGCTCTTGCTGCCCAGCGTGGCGACATAGCGCTTCATGTCCAGCAGCGAAAAGCCGCGCCGGGCCACGATCTTGTCGCTCTCGCCATAGGTCAGCATGCCTTCCATGGCCTGCTGCTCGGTCACCTCGTAGCCCAGGTGGTAGCGCAGCACCGTGGTCAGCGCGGCCGAACCGCAGCTGTAGTCGTAGGCCTGGTGAACGATGTTGTCGAACTTGAATTCGCTCTGCGGCCGCAGCGCCACCTGCTCAGGCGCCACGCCGCCGCCCACCGCGTTCATCGGCAGGGTCACCTGCTCTTTGGGCTGGTCCTGGGGTTCGATGCGGGACAGCAGCCCGCTGCCCGCGATGGCGGAGGCCAGCACCCCCAACAGAATCATCCACATCGTTCGCTCGTCTCTTCCGTCTTGAGGATCACCGGGCCCACAGCAGCACCCGACCGGTCATTGCGCCGCTGCCATTGAGCGTGATGCCGCCCAGGCTGGCGGCCGTGTTGAGCGGGGCGGTCGGGTCGGACTGGACCGAGATGGCCCGCACACCGAAGTCGTCGAAGCCCACGAAGCTGGGCAGGCCCAGCGCCAGCTGGCTCGTGCCATCCGATGCGGTGACGGCGTTGAGCGTGACGGCGTACAGATCCATGATCCCGCCCACGCCGTACATCACCAGGTAGCTGGGTTGGGCCGCGTCGCCGAAGGCGGCGGCCAGGTTGGGCATGGGGGTGGCCCCCTGGAGCAGGCTGCTGTTGAGCTCGAGGTGCACGCCCACGCCAAAGCCGGCCCCGCGCACTTCCGACAGGGCGGCATCGTCCAGTGCCAGCGGCGCGGCCCGGCTGACGCCGACCAGGGTCAGCAGCAGGGCCGTCGACAGGCCGTTGCGCAACAGCAGCGGGGTGCGGCCCATGTCAGTTCCCCGGCCGCAGCCGCATGTCCAGGTAGTTGATCTGGAAGCTGCTGATGCGGCTGCTGCCCAGGTCCATCGCACCGTTGACGTTGCTGTCGAAGCGCACGTTGTCGATCAGCAGACCGGCCTTGGCGGCTCCGGCCTCGGCGCTGCTCCAGTCCACCTTCAGCTGCAGCACCTGACCGCCCTGCCCGTCCCCGATGACCTGCAGCACGGCCGGCTGGCTGGTGACATCGGCCAGGGCCCAGGGCTGCTGGGTGAAGTTGCCGTTGTCGTCCACGGCACCCAGATGGATGCCGCTGAGCGTCAGCGCTTCGCTGCCATCGTCCCGCCCGCGGGCCCGCCAGGAGAGCGCACCCAGGTCGGCCCGCAAGGCCACGCCCAGCAACACGCCGGAGCCGCTGCCGCTGCCCGGTTCGGTGCTCATCTGCACGCCCCCGCCGTACAGCGCCAGGTCCTGCACCACCAGCGCCCCCAGCGCCTGCGTGTTGCCCCCGGCGGGCGTCACCGACAGATCGGCCGCCGCCTGCCAACGCTGCAGCCCTGCCGCGTTCTGCGGCAAGTCGAGATGCAGCACGTCGGCCAGGCCATTGCCCCGCCGCTGGATCCACAGGGCATACGGATCGTCCAGCAGATGGTCGGGATCGTCCGAGCGCGACAGGGCCAGATCGCCCAGCTTCAGGGTCGAGCCGTCCGGCGAGCGGTAGGTCAGGCTCAGCTGGCCGGAGAGGGAGAAGTTCTGCAGATTGAAGTAGAAGCCGTCGCGCCCCTGCACGGCGGCCAGGTCGCGCTCGCTGAGCGCCTCCATGGCCAAGGCAGGGGCCTGGCCGCACAGGGCCAGGAACATCCCCAGCAGGGCAAACGGCAAGCGCGACAGCATCACGGCCCCTTGCCGGTGTTGGGCGGCACGGTGCCGGTCGTGTTCAACGCGCTCAGGCGGTCGCGCCAGTTGAGCCAGACGCCGGCCTGTGCGGTGTCCGGCGCCGCCAGGCCCGCCACCAGGCTGGGGTAGTTGACGGCCTGGTTCTGGATGGCCAGGAAGAAGTCGCGGCTGGCTCCATCGGCCGTGCCGGCATGCAGGCCACCGATCTGCGACAGGGCCAGGGTGCAGCTGGCGCTGCTGACGCAGGTGGTGCCGTCCCAGCGCTTGCCGCCCAGCGTGTCGTTGCGCGAGTCGACAGTGCCGGCCGCACCGGCATCGATCAGCAGGCTGCCGCTGACCACGTTCATCGTGGTGCCCACATCGCCGCTGATGCCGCCAAAACCGAAGCGCATGCCCACCACCTGCTGGCTGCTGCCACTGCCGGAGGTGACGAACTCGAAGTACGGGTCGGTGATGCTGACCGTGCGCTGCGCGGCCGTGCCGTCGCTGCGGCCAAAGCGCAGGGTGCCGATGTCGATGTCAGCCCCCGTGGCGTTGCGCGGAGACCTGGCGTACTCGCCCAGACGCAGGCCGTTGAAATTGGCCGACAGGGAGATGTCTGCCCCCAGCGTGAGCCGGGTGAAGTCCATGCCCTGGTAGTTGGTGGTGGCGAGGCTCAGCAGGGCCTGGCCCCAGGTGTCCGACAAGGCGGCATCGTCCAGGGGCTCGGCGGCCAGCGCCGGCCCGCAGACCAGCACGCCCAGCATCAGCCCGGCCACCACATGCCGCCCGACACACGCTGTTGCATTGAGGAGACAACTCGACATCACAAACGCCTCGCCCCATGTAAAACACGCCCGCACAGCGCTCACCGTGCGGGCCTGGCACCGCCGACACCGGGCGAGTGGCCCGGTGTCGGCGGTGCAACTGGAGACTGGATTCAGCCGATCAGAAGACCGATCAGTGGGCCCAGAGCCAGAACTTGCTGCCTTGCATGTCGATGTTGTTGATGGCCACCGAGCCGAAGGACTTGTTGCCCACGCTGTTGCCCATCGTGATCGAGCCAACGGTCACGCTCGGCGCCAGCTTGCTGTCCAGGTTGGCGTTCGGGAAGGCGAACTGAACGACGTCGGAAGCACCGTCGTACACGCCGTTGGTCACCAGGTTGGTCAGGTTGGTGCCGACATCGGCCGGCGCGATGTACTTGGCCATCGAGGTGGCGACGGCGTTGACGAAGGTGCCAGCGGTGCCGGCATCGCCCGCCTTCAGGATGTCGATGGTCATGACGAACATGCCCTTCACACCGATGTTGTTGAAGGACACGGAACCGCCGGTCGTGTCGGTGTCGGTGTACTGGAAGCTGCCGATGTTGATGTTCAGGTCACCAGCGATGGACACGCCGTCCTGGCCGCTGACGGTGGACAGGGCGTCGTCTTCGATGGCGGTCATGGCCGAAGCGGACAGGGCCAGGGCCGACAGGGTGGTGGCCAGGGCGGCCGCGCGCAGTGCGAATTTCATGCTTGTCTCCTAAATATGCGTTGTGGGATCAGGTCGCCAATCTCGCCAGAACTCCGGGGTGTTGGCCTGTCGAAATCGCGGAGTTGATCTTCGGCGCGCAGCCCCTGCGCTGCACTGGCCGCAGCGGCCAAGCTCATGGCTTCAACGACCCATTGGGAAAGGTCCCGAGAGGGTTGCTACCAAGGAGCGCGCACCCTCAGGGCGCGCAGCGGAACTCGCTGGGCGAGCAGCCGAACCAGCGCTTGCAAGCGCGGTAGAAGGTGCTGGGATCGGCAAAGCCCAGCGCGAAGCTGACCTCGGTGGGCGTGGCGCCACCGGCCTCCAGCAGACGGCGTGCGGTCTCGCGCCGGGTCTCGTCCACCAGGTCCTGGAAAGAGGTGCCCTGGTCGCTCAGATGGCGCTGCAGCGTGCGCTCGCTCATCCGCAGCTCGGCGGCCACCTGCTCGCGCCGCGGATCACCGCGCGAAAGCTGTCGGGCAATGACCTCGCGCACACGCGCCACCAGGCTGCCGCCCTGCTGCGCGATCAGCCGCTCGGCCAACTGCTCGCTGAGGTCGGCAATCATCGGGTCGGCCGTGGGCACCGGCATGTCCAGCAGGCGGCGCGGAAAGTCCATGGCATAGACCGCCGCGCCAAACTGCACCGGCGCGCCGTAGGCCTTCTCCCAGGGACCGGTGTCGGCGGGAGCGGGAAAGGGGCAACTGACCTGCTCGGGCAGCATCTGCTGGCCCAGCAGCCACCAGATGCCCTGCAGCACGGTGTAGGCCATGAAGTCATAGCGCTGCGAGGCTGCCGGCCGCGCACCGGGCGAGACCTCCACGCCCACCCGCACCTGGTGCTCGGTGAGCTGCACGCTCATCGCGGTGGTGGGCGAGATGACGCCGGTGAAGCGCTCGAGCCGCTGCAGTGCAGTGCGGATGTCCGGTGCAGCCATCACCAGGTGCGCCATGCCGCCCAGCCCGATCATGGGCTGGCGGGGTGTCATGCGCAGGCCGATGGCCGGGTCCTGGGTGCGGGCCACCGCGTGTCGCCAGGCGGCGTCGAACAGATCGGCCAGGGTCTCGGCCGGCAGCACCGCGTCCAGCGAGCCCATGCCGCCCTCTCCGAGCAGAAAGGCGTCCAGATCCAGACCACAGCGGGAGAAGCCATCATGCATGGCGCGATAAGCGCACAGCTGCCGCAATGGAAGGGTGTTCATGCCGACTCCGGAAGACGCCACCCGCCGCCAACATCACGGCGGGCCAAAAAAAGCACGGGCGTGCTTTTTTCAGTCCTCTACAGTAACAAAGCGGCAACAGGCCGGCCACCCAGGGTTACCCCGGGGCGGCCCGCCGCATCCCACGAACAAAGGAAGAGGTCAGAAGCCTTCTTCGACCAACTCGGCCGCGCGGATCAAGGCGCGCGCCTTGACCTCGGTCTCGCGCCATTCCATCTCGGGCACCGAGTCGGCCACGACGCCGGCAGCCGCCTGCACGTACAGCGTCTGGTTCTTGACGATGCCGGTGCGGATGACGATGGCGACGTCCATGTCGCCGGCAAAGCTCAGGTAGCCGCAGGCACCGCCGTAGATGCCGCGCTGCACGGGCTCCAGCTCGTCAATGATCTCCATCGCGCGGATCTTGGGCGCGCCGCTGAGCGTGCCCGCCGGGAAGGAGGCCTTGAGCACGTCCAGGTTGCTCATGCCGTCCTTGAGAAGCCCCTCGACGTTGCTGACGATGTGCATCACGTGCGAGTAACGCTCGATCGCGAAGGCCTCGGTCACCTTGACCGAACCGGTCTTGGCGATGCGGCCCACATCGTTGCGCGCCAGGTCGATCAGCATCACGTGCTCGGCACGCTCCTTGGGGTCGGCCAGCAGTTCGGCCTCCAGGGCCTTGTCGGCCTCGGGCGTGGCACCGCGCGGCCGGGTGCCGGCGATCGGGCGGATGATGACCTTCTCGCCCTCGGGCGTGTGCTCGTGACGCACCAGGATCTCCGGCGAGGAGCCGACGATCTGGAAGTCCCCCATGTCGTAGAAATACATGTAGGGGCTGGGGTTGAGCGAACGCAGCGCGCGGTACAGGCTCAGCGGACTCTCGGTGTAGCGCTTCTGCAGACGCTGGCCGACGACAATCTGCATGCAGTCGCCCGCGGCGATGTAGTCCTTGGCCTTCTGCACCGCGGCCTCGAAATCCGCCTTGGCGAACTCGCGCTCCTCCGCGTAGCTGGGGCCACGCTTCACGGCCGGCGCGGTCACGCTGTAGCGCAGCTTGTCGGTCAGGTCGGCCAGGCGACGCTTGGCGTTGAAGAAGGCCTCCGGGCGCGACGGATCGGCCCAGACGATCAGGTAGAGCCGGCCCGACAGGTTGTCGATGACGGCCAGTTCCTCGGTCTGCAGCAGCAGCAGGTCGGGTGTGCCGATGCCGCCGGGCTTGGTGGTGTGCGCCAGCTTCTTCTCGATGAAGCGCACCGTGTCGTAGCCGAAGTAGCCCGCCAGCCCGCCGCAGAAGCGCGGCAGCCCCGGCGGCAGCGCCGGCTTGAAGCGGGCCTGGTACTCGGCAATGAAGTCCAGCGGGTTGCCTTCGTGCACCTCCACCACCTGGCCGTCGGTGACGACCTCGGTGCGCGGGCCGGTGGCGCGCAGCAACGTGCGCGCGGGCAGGCCGATGAAGGAATAGCGGCCGAAGCGCTCGCCGCCGACGACCGACTCCAGCAGGAAGCTGTGCGGCTGGCCACCGGCCAGCTTCAGGTACAGCGACAGCGGGGTTTCCAGGTCGGCAAAGGCCTCGGTGATCAGGGGGATGCGGTTGTAGCCCTGAGCGGCCTGGCTCTTGAATTCGAGTTCGGTGATCACAGTCGTTCTCCTCGTCCCGCGCCTGAGAGGGTCAGGCCCCGTGGGGCCTGGGCGGCGGGCATGTTCTCGGGGGTCACGGCACGCAACAGCGCCGCGACGGAATCTGATTCAGGCGAACCAGCGGCGCCAGGGCCAGGCTCCCCGGTCGTGCGTGAACGACAGCCGTTTGCGCGAGGTGAACATATGCCAAAGAGTGTAGCAGCGCCTCGACGGCATCCCCCCGGATTGAAGTCGTCGAAGGGCGCCCAGGCCATGGACAAGCGGTCACTCTGTCGTCACACTCGCCGCTTCAGTGGTTGCCCATCAGGCAACGGGTTGACATCACACGACAACAGGGGCCATCGCCATGGGGCGTCGTTGGGTGAGGCAGGCCGATGCCATCGCGCTCGGCCTGGGGGGGAAGGCTGCGCCTGCGGTGCGGCCGTTGCAGCGGCAACTGGTCCGCACGATCCTGCTCTGGCCGCTGTGCGCAGCCAGCTGGGCGCAGTCCGCCCCACCGGCCCCGGTGCCGGTGCCGGACACGCAGGGCATCGAGATCAGCGACCGGGTGAAGCGGGACGCGGAGCGTCCGATGTACTGGATTCGGCGTCTGGGCGAGCAGACCGCCGGACAGGACAAGGCCACCCAGGAACGGAGCGCGACCGAGCGGCAGAACGCCGCTGAGAAGCTGGCCAGCGAGAAGGCCGCTGCCGAGCGGGCGGCCCGCGCGGCCCGCACCGAGAAGCCCGAGAAGCAGGCACCTGCGCCACGCCCGGCCCCCCCGGAGCCCACGACGCCAGCCCCCGCACTGGCCACCCGGGACACCGCGCGGCCCAGCCCAACCAGTGCCTCGGATGCGGCACCGTCTCGTCCAGCGCCAGCGCCAGCACCAGCGCTGGCCAGCGCCGAGCCCGCCACCACGGGCGCATCCGCAGCCGACGTGCCCGTGGCCCACGCCGCCAGCCCGTCCACGGAGTCGGACGCGCCAGCACCCGACCGCGCCAGTGCCACCGATGTGGCCATGACCACGCCAGAACACCATCCCGAGCCAGCGGCTCCGCCGCCCTCGCCCGTGGCCGAGACGCTGGTGCTCCGCCCGGGCGAATCCCTGGCCCTGCCCGACAGCCTGATGCGCCGCATGCGCCGCGGCTCGGTCGAAGTGAGGGTGCAGGTGGCTCCCGATGGCAGCGTGATGGACGCCACCATCGTGCAGAGCAGCCACCCGAGGCTGGATCAGGCGGCGCTGGACGCCATCAAGGCCGCCCACTTTCAGCCGGTGTCGCGCCCCACCTCGGCGGTCATCCAGTTCGGGTTCGATCTGGACAGCTGAACGCCGGCGCCCCGCTCAGCCGCCGCGGGGCCGCAAGGCGCCCAGTTCCAGCGCATCCAGCCGCGCCAGCACGGCATCGGGTTGGGCCGACTCGGGTGGCTCGCCGTGGTTGTAGCCATAGGCCACCAGCACCACCGGACAGCCGGCGGCGCGCGCAGCACGTGCATCGTTGCTGGAGTCGCCCACCATCAGCGTGACAGCGGGTGCACTGCCCAGAGCCTCACAGGTCTTGAGCAACGGCAACGGGTCCGGCTTGGTCCGCGCAAAGGCGTCGCCACCAAAGACGTGGGTGAAGAAGCCGTCCAGTCCCTTGGCCTGCAACAGCGGCCGGGCAAAGGCGGTGGGCTTGTTGGTCAGGCAGGCCAGGCGCAGCCCCGCTTCGCGCAGGCGGGTCAGGCCCTCCACCACCCCGGGGTACACCACCGAGGCCTGCCCGTTGATCGCCAGGTAGTGGCGCTGGTAGGCCGCCCACAGCGCGTCGTAGTGCGCCGCATCGGCCTGCACATGGGCCAGCGTGCTGCGCAGCAGGTGGGCCGAGCCCTTGCCCACGGTGTGCTCGATGAAGGCCCGGTCCACCCCCGGCAGGCCCAGTTCGGCCAGGCTGCGGTTGAGCGCCAGTTCGAAATCGCCAAGGGTGTCGACCATGGTGCCGTCGAGGTCGACGATGGCGGCTTGCCAGGGGTGCGGTGGGGCCGCGAGGACGGTGTCAAGGGACATGGTGAGACTCGTCTGGGTGGGGAACAACGTGGCAGGACATTGTCGCCGCGCCCACCGCAACACCACGGCCCAAGGGCTCAGACGTCAGGCCCCGATGGTGGCGCCTGCGCCGCTGCAGCCGCCTGAACAGCATCCTGTGCGCCGGCCTCGGGCGGCGCGCCCCCCGCCTGGGGCCGGGCCGCGGCCATCTGCTGGAGCCAGGCCATCACCAGCAGCTGGACGGCAGGATCACGGGCCTGCCGCCACACCCAGGCGCCCAGGCTGCCCCGCCAGGCACCGGCCCGACGACCGGCCCAGGACCACAGCCAGCGCCTGGATGCGACCAGGGCGCCTCCCAGCAGGGCGGCGCCGGCCAGCGCGACCACGGGATGGCGCCGCACCACGGGCAGCACCGTTGCGCGCAGCTCCGCCGCCCCCAGCTCTGCCGCCGTGGACAGGGGTTGGCGCTGCCACCAGCGCTCGATCCAGGACAGCGCCGCCAGACCGACCGGCGTCTGCCCCAGTTCGCGCCTCAGAAAGCGCCACCAGATGCGCAGCCCCAGGCCGTCTGAAGCGTCGCCCGCCCTGCCGGCATGCCTCGCAGGCACCACCTGCGCCCGCAGGCGCGAGCGGGAGGCGGTCAGCCGCGCCAGGGCCTGCTGCCTGGCCGTCACCGCGGCCCCGCCGTTCGCGCCAGATTCGGGAGTGGCCACCGGCGCGGGACTCTGCTGCGCGGGGCTCATGACCCCGACGCCTCTTGCCAAAGTGCCTGGTCCTGCGCCCATTGCTCACGCCAGAGCGCTGCATCGAACACCGTCTGGCCACGGCCGCTGCGCAGCTGCCACAGCAACAGCCCCAGGGCCAGCGTGGCCAGGGTGGCCGGCAGCGCCGCCAGCACCCAGGCCGCGGGCATCTGCGCCACCGGCAGGGCGGCCACCAGCAGCAGGGCCACCCCAGCCAGCCCCAGGGCCAGCAGCGCCAGCACCGCGGCCACGGTCATCCACAACAGGCGCTGACGCCAGCGCCGCGCCGCTTCCCCCAGTTCGGCCTGGGCCAGGGCGGCGTAAGCCCCGGCGTGGTCGGCCAGCAGATCCGGCCGGCTGGCCAGGGTGCGGAAGAAGGGGTGGATGAGCATGGCGGGGCCGATCGACAGAGGGTCAGGTCTGGCGGCGCGAGCGGGCCAGCCAGCCGATCAGGCCCGCCAGGGCCGCACCAGCCGCCGCCGCGATCAACACCGACTTTACCGGCTCGTCACGGATGTAGGCCCGGGTCTGGTCACCGGCCTCCTCAAGGCGCTCGCGCGCCCGGTGGCTGGCATCGCGGGCTTGGTCGCGGGTGCGGGCAGCCAGGGCCTCCACCTTGCCGACGGCACGCGACAGCGAGAAGGCGGCTTCGTCGCGGGCGTCCTCCACCTCGGCTTCGATCTGGTCCAGGGCGCGTCCGGCAGCGCGTCGGGTGCCTTCGATGGCGCGCTCGGCCAGGTCGGCGGCACGGTCCACCTGTTGATCCAGGGCAGCGGCAGTCTTTGCGGTCATGGGCAATCTCCTGTGCAAATGAAGACGTGATGTCGATCAAGTTCGTCCACCCAGTGTGGGATGTGCGGGCCCAGGGTTCCACCAGCCGGAGCCCCGTCCGCCTGTCGGCCACCCGGCGCTGACGGTGTAGGCATCGGCCGACCTACGCCATGCGGACGGCCTTGGGAAGAAGGGGCAAGTTCCTACACACAGCCCCTGGACTTGCAGACAGCATGCAGGCCTGTTGAGAAGTCTTTTGAGTTGCGATGAGCCCGACCCTGCAGCATCCCCCCGCGCATGAGCCCCACCATGCCGAGGCCTGGAATGCCCCCCCGCCGCTTCCAGCCCCCGCCGCGCTGGCCATCGATGCCATCCCCTTCGGTCCGGACGCCACCGTGGCAGGCGAGCTGGACATTGCCTTCAGCACGCACAAATCCATCGTCTTGCGGGCGCAGGTGGACTTTGCCGGCGACACGCCCCCGATGGAGGTGTCCCTGGTCATCCCGCGCGTGCACTGCCGGGACGATCAGCCGCTGCTGTCGGCACTGAAGGATGCGGCACTGGCCGCGATCGACCGCAACACCCACAGCTGGGAGAGCACCGGCGCCACCCCGCGCCGCCTGTCCATCCAGGTGAACCAGCGCTGGTACGCCCTGTACGGCTTCGCCGGCTGACCCGCCCGCTGCGGCAAATTCCCCACAGTCACCGTCACGAGCGCACGGTTGCGCGGTCTGGCACGACCGTCACCGCCCGGCGCAGCCTCAAGGCCGGCGCACGGCCTCACAGAATCGGCCACAGGGGTCCGTCCCCGCCGTTGCTGTGCCCATGCGCCCTCCGCTCCCCACCCTCCTGCCGTCCGCCCTGCCCTGCTGGCGCTGGATGACCCTGGGGGCCGCCCTGCTCGGAGCGGCCCGTCTGGCCCAGGCGGGTTCCCCCCTGGCGGCGGCCGAGTCGGAGTTCGCCCCGGTCGAGGTGGTGAGCCGCATCCTGGCCTACACGCGCTGGCCCGGTGAGCCACGGCCCCTGCTGGCCTGCATCAGCCGCCAGGCAGACGACACGGCCGCCCTGCTCGCGCGCCTGCAGACCCCCGAATCCACGCGCCCGGTACTGGCGCGAGACATCGCACCGGACGCCCCCGTGCCAGCCGGCTGCGACCTGGTGTTCTTTGCCGGCTGGACCTTGGCGCGCCAGCAGGCCGCCCTGCAGGCACTGGCCAGCCGCCCCGTGCTGACCATCGGCCGGGGAGCCGAGTTCTGCAGCGACGGCGGCATGTTCTGCCTGGAGACCCGCGGCGACGGCACACGCTTCGAGGTCAACCTGGATGCCGTGGCCCGCAGCGGCCTGCGCATCCACCCCCAGGTGCTCCGGCTGGCCCGACCCGGGGGGAGATCCGGATGACCACCACCGCCCCCGAGCCGCTGCGGCGTGTTCTGCACCGGGCGCAGCTGCGGGTGGCCGCCATCGCCACGGGGGTGGTTGGCGGCCTGCTGATGCTGGCCTCGGCCCTGCTGCTGCGGACCAGCGCGCAACACCATCTGGACCTGGTCGCACGCTCGCTGGCCTACACGGTGGACGCCGCAGTGGTGTTCCGCGACGCCCAGGCGGCCAGGGAGATCCTGGCCGAGGTGGGCCGCGCAGAGCATCTGGCCCGAGCCGAGCTCGTGCTGCGCGACGGACGGGCGCTGGCCCGCTACCAGGCCCCGCCCCCGGCGGGGCTGGCCGACCGGGTGGCCAGTCTGCTGCCGGCCTTCGAGGTGGCGCTGCCGGTGGTGGCCGATGGCCAGCCCCAGGGCACGCTGCGGGTGCGTGCACAGGCCTGGCTGCTGGTGCAGGCTGCCGGTTGGGGCCTGCTGGGGCTGCTGGCCGGCGCGGCAGCCATCCTGTGGGCGGTGCGCCGCGCGGCCCACGGGCTGGCCGAGCAGGTCGAAGCCCCGCTGCTGGCATTGGCCGCGCAAACCCGGGCCATCCGGGAAGCCCAGGACTTCTCCCGCCGGGTGCCCTCGGCCACCGTGACCGAGATCGACGCCCTGGCCCGCGACTTCAATGCGCTGCTGGCGCAGGTCCAGGCACAGCGGCAGGAGCTGACGCAGCGCCATGTCGCGCTGCAGAGCGCACACGACCAGCTCGCGCACCAGAGCCGGCTCGACCCGCTCACCGGCATCGCCAACCGAGCCTGGTTCGAGCACTGCCTGGCCGTGGCCATGAGCCGCCCCCGGCCACTGGACGAGCGCATGGCGGTGCTGTTCATCGACGTCAACGACTTCAAGCGCATCAACGATGTTCACGGCCACGAGGCCGGTGACCGGGTGCTGGCCGCCGTGGCCGGCCGCCTGCGCGGCTGCGTGCGCGAAAGCGACCTGGTGGCCCGCCTGGGCGGGGACGAGTTCGTCGTGCTGATCGACCCGCTGCGTCAGCGGGAAGACCTGGCCACGCTGGTGCACAAGCTCATCAGCGCCCTGGCCCAGCCCGCGGATCTGGACTTGCCGGAGCGCCGGCTGCCCAGCGTCAGCATCGGCACGGCGGTCTTTCCCGACGATGGCAACAGCCCCGAAGCCCTGCTGCGGGAAGCCGACCGCCAGATGTACCGGCGCAAGCCGGGAGCGGACGCACGCGAACGGCGCTGAACACCCCAAGGAGATCTCCCATGCCCTCGCTGTCGCCCCGGCGCCACGCCGTGATCCTGGCCCTCGCCTGGCTGTCCGCGACATCCGCCTTGCTGCTGTCCGGCTGCCAGACTCCGGCAACTCCCGCACCAGCCCCCGACCGGGAAGCCCGGCTGCAGGCCCTGGGCTTCGCCCCGGCGGACGATGGCTGGACCCTGAACCTGTCAAGCAAGCTGCTGTTTGCCTTCGATTCCGATGCGCTGGACGCCACACAGCGCCAGCACCTGCTGGATCTGGGCAACTCGTTGGCCGGGCTCGGCATCGGCCAGCTGCGCATCGAGGGCCACACCGACCTCAAGGGCGGCAGCGGCTACAACCTGCAGCTCTCGCAGCGGCGGGCCGAGGCCGTGGCCCAGGTGCTGCACGACAGCGCACTCTCGGGTGCCCAGCTCACGGTGCGCAGCCGGGGCAAGGAGCGCCCGGTGTGCACCGAGGACACCGACGCCTGCCAGTCGCAGAACCGGCGGGTCGTGCTGATCGTCCCGGCGCTCTGAGGGCGCCGGGCCGGGTGGTTCAGCGCGCCAGTTCGGCGCGCATGGCGTCGATCACGCCCTTGTAATCGGACTTGCCGAAGATGGCGCTGCCGGCCACGAAGGTGTCGGCGCCCGCATCGGCGATGCGGCGGATGTTGTCCACCTTGACGCCGCCGTCCACCTCCAGGCGGATGTCGCGTCCGCTGGCGTCGATGATCTTGCGGGCCTTCTCCAGCTTGCGCAGGGCCGCGTCGATGAAGCTCTGCCCGCCGAAGCCGGGGTTCACGCTCATGATCAGCACCAGGTCGACCTTGTCGATCACCCACTCCAGCACGTCCAGCGGCTCGGCCGGGTTGAACACCAGGCCGGCCTGCTTGCCCTCGGCCTTGATCAGCTGCAGCGTGCGGTCGACGTGGGCCGAGGCATCGGGGTGGAAGCTCACCAGGTCGGCACCGGCCTGGCAGAAGGCCTGGGCCAGCGCATCCACCGGCTGCACCATCAGGTGCACGTCGATCGGCGCGGGCGTGCCATCGGGCTGGACGGCGTGCGAGCGCAGGGCCTGGCAGACCATCGGGCCGAAGGTCAGGTTGGGCACGTAATGGTTGTCCATCACGTCGAAGTGGATCCAGTCGGCGCCAGCGGCCAGCACGTGGCGGACCTCCTCGCCCAGGCGGGCAAAGTCGGCGGACAGGATGCTCGGGGCGATGCGGTAGGTCGGTGCCATGGAACTGGTGCCCGCCAAAGGGGCCTAAGCCGTGAAAACCCCGGATTTTAAGGAGCCTTGCTAGGATCACCGCATGACGCCAGCCCAGTTCACCTGTACCGTCGTGACGCAGTACCTGCCCGAGCAGTCCTCGGCCAGCGAGGGCCGCTACGCGTTTGCCTACACGATCACCATCCGCAACACCGGGCCGGTGAGTGCGCAGCTGGTGGGCCGCCACTGGCGCATCACCGACGGCCACGACCACACCCAGGAGGTGCGGGGCCTGGCCGTGGTCGGCCACCAGCCCTTGCTCAAGCCGGGCGAGACCTTCGAGTACAGCAGCTGGGCCCAGATCGCCACGCCGCAGGGCCGCATGGCCGGCACCTTCTTCTGCATCAGCGAGGACGCCCACTGGTTCGAGACCCCGGTCGGCCCCTTCGACCTGGTCCAGGCGAGGGCCCTGCACTGATGGCCGGTATCCGCTGGGATCTGACCGCTCTGCTCAACGCCGCCCAGGCCCCGGGCAGCCGGGTGGAGCGGCACCTGTGGCTGGTGCATCTGCTGGAGTGGCTGCGGCATGACAGCGGCGAAACCCCGGAGGGCGAGCCCGGTGCCGCCGGCACCCCCTGGCCGGTGCGCCGCCTGCGCCACCTGCTCAATGTGCTGGACCGCCACCCCGAGCACCAGGCGCGCGTGTCGGCGCTGCTGCGCGGCACGCTGTCCGAGCTGGACGCCCCGGGACTGCTGGCCGACTTCGGTTTCGCCCCCCGGCACGGCTTCTTCAGCGAGCTGGCCGACCGGCTGCGCCTGAACTTCCTGCCCGGCACGCCGGAGACCGGCGACCTGGGTGAGCTCTTCCTGCTGATCTTCGACGACGAACGCGACCCGGAATGGATCGCCGCCATCGACGACCGCACGATGCGCCGCCTGCTGGCCCTGTGCGCCGAGGACCCGGCGCGCCTGCCCTGGCAACACGCGTTGATCGACTCCATCGAGCTGCTGGCCAGCCAGATCCGCGCCAGCGCCCTCTCCTCGGCCCTGCGCCAACGCATGGACCCGGCCGGCCTGGGGGACCGCCCTTTCCACCAGGTGGTCGAGGCCGCCACCGCGCTGCGGCATGATCTGGCCGACGGGGCGAGCATGGCGCAGCTGCAGCAGCGCGCCCAGTACCTGCGCGCGGTGCTGGACGCCTGCCTGAAGGCTGCCGCCAGCGTGCGCGGCCACCTGGACGAGTACGGCATCTCGGTGGACCTGGTGTTCCAGCTGGACCAGTTGCGGGCCCGGGCCGAGCGGGTCGAGAACCTGCTGGCCTGCCTGATCAGCCCCGAACCCCTGCCCGATCTGCGCCACCTGCTGCTGGAACTGGCCCGCGCCAGTGCCGAGCGGCGCAGCGTGCGGGCGCTGTTCATCCAGCACTACGCCCTGCTGGCCCGCAAGGTGACCGAGCGCAGCGCCGAGACGGGTGAGCACTACATCACCCGCGACCGCGACGAGTACCGCCACATGCTGGGCATGGCGCTGGGGGGTGGCGGCATCATCGGCTTCACCACGCTGATCAAGTTCGCCATCACCGCGCTGGCCCTGCCGGTGTTCTGGAACGGCCTGGGCGCCGGCCTGAACTACGCGCTGAGCTTCGTCATCGTGCAGCTGCTGCACTGGACGGTGGCCACCAAGCAGCCGGCCATGACCGCGCCGAGCATGGCGCGCAAGCTCGAAGGCATCGCCAGCGATGTGGCCCTGGGCCGCTTCGTCGACGAGGTGGCCCACCTGCTGCGCTCGCAGATGGCCGGCATCATCGGCAACCTGGTGGCGGTGGCCCCGGTGGTGCTGGCGCTGCAGGGCCTGTCCTGGTGGCTGGCGGGCAAGCCGCTGATCGGCCAGGCCCAGGCCGACTACGTGCTGCACAGCACCACCCTGCTGGGGCCCACCGCGCTGTTCGCGGCCTTCACCGGGGTGCTGCTGTTCGCCTCCAGCCTGATCGCCGGCTGGGTCGAGAACTGGTTCGTCTTCCACCGGCTGGACAGCGCCATCGCCTGGAACCCGCGCTCCATCGCCTGGCTGGGCGAGACCCGGGCCCAGCGCTGGGCCCGCTGGTGGCGCGACAACATCTCGGGCCTGGCGGCCAACGTCTCGCTGGGCCTGATGCTGGGTCTGGTGCCGGCCCTGGCCTCGGTCTTCGGCCTGCCGCTGGAAGTGCGCCACGTCACCCTGTCCACCGGCCAGATCGCCGCGGCCCTGGGCACGCTGGGCCTGCCCCTGCTGCACGAGCCGGCCTTCTGGTGGTGCGTGGCGGCCATTCCCGTCACGGCCATGCTCAACCTGGGGGTGAGCTTCGCGCTGGCCTTCCGGTTGGCCATGGTGTCCCAAGGGCTGAAACTGCAGGACCGCGGCCGCATCTACCAGGCGCTGCGCCAGCGCTGGCGCACGGCGCCCGGCAGCTTCTTCTTCCCGCCGCGGGGGTGACAATTCGCAGCGCGTTCACCCCGCTCCCGGCGGGCCCGGGGGCTCGTCATCGCTGCGGTGCTCGTCGCGCCGCCGCCCCGAGAACATCGTCCACCACACCATGAAGAGCAGAACCCCGGCAGCCACCAGGGCCTCGAACACAAACCATCCCATGTCGTTTCCCATCCGCCGCGGTGCGGGCGTCTTCCCATTCTGGTCCCCGGTGTCACGCCTCGCATCGGGGCTGACCGCGATGGCCACGGCCGTGCTGCTGGCCAGCTGCAGCAGCGTCTCGCTGGAGCCTTCGGCCCCCGCGCCCACGCCGACCCCCGCTCACCCTGCCCCGGTCCCGGCACCGCCGGGCACGCTGGAACGCAGCCATGCCCGCTGGGTGCCATCCAGCTTTGCCGAGCTGCCGGGCTGGGGCCAGGACCGTGCCCTGGAGGTCTGGCCGGCCCTGCGCCTGGGCTGCCAGACGCCGCCTGCCCCGTGGACCCGGCTGTGTGCCCAAGCGCACCTGGCCAATCCGGCCAGCGACAGCGAGGCCCGTGCCTGGCTGGAACAGAACCTCAAGGTCTACCGGGTGGAGTCGCCCGAGGGCGAGGCCAACGGCCTGGTGACCGGCTACTTCGAGCCGCTGGTGGCGGCCAGCCGCAAGCCCACGGCCATCCGCCGCGTGCCGCTGTACACCGCCCCGCCCGATCTGGGCCAGCGCAAGCCCTACTGGACCCGCCAGCAGCTCGACACCCTGCCGGCCGCCCAGGCCGCGCTCAAGGGCCGTGAGATCGCCTGGGTGGAGGACCCGCTGGACGCGCTGATCCTGCAGATCCAGGGCTCCGGCCGCCTGCAGATCACCGAGCCCGACGGCCGCCAGCGCCTGGTGCGGCTGGCCTTCGCCGGCCACAACGAACAGCCCTACAAATCGGTGGGCCGCTGGCTGATCGACCAGGGCGAGCTCAAGCCCGGCGAGGCCTCCTGGCCGGGCATCAAGGACTGGGCGCGGCGCAACCCCAAGCGCCTGCAGGAAATGCTGTGGCAGAACCCGCGCTACGTCTTCTTCCGCGAAGAGCCTCTGCCCGATCCCAGCCTGGGGCCCAAGGGCGCGCAGGCCGTGCCCCTGACGCCGGGGCGCTCGGTGGCGGTGGACCCGGCCGCCGTGCCCTATGGCGCCCCGCTCTGGCTGGACACCACCGAACCGCTGTCGGACCGACCGTTGCAGCGCCTGGTGATGGCGCAGGACACCGGCAGCGCCATCGTGGGCGCCGTGCGGGTGGACTATTTCTGGGGCTGGGGCGACGACGCCGAGGCCCAGGCCGGGCGGATGAAGCAGCCGCTGCGCCTGTGGGTGCTGTGGCCGCGCCTGTGAGGCGCCGCGGCAGGCGCGCGCCAGCGCTCAGGGGCACTCAGGGCTGGGTGACGCGCACTTCCAGCCACCGTCCCCCGCTCTCCGCGGTCGACTCCGCATCGCGGGTGCTGTAGGTCACATCGCCGCGTCGTCCGGTGGCGACCGAGGGTGCCCACTGGCCCAGCGGGGTCCAGCGGCCCAGCGGCAGCAGCAGTTCACCGGCGCCCTCCATCACCGCAGCAGGCCCCTCGGCCGTCGCGCCGCCCGTCACCTGCGGCAGGCTCAGGCTGTAGCGCAGACTGACCGGCTGGCGACCACCGGGCCAGGAGGGCTGCAGGGACAGGCTGGCCGTGTCGGCCTGCCAGCCGCCCTGTCCACGCAGCTCCGCCTGCCCGCGGCCCTGGGCGCCCGAGGCCGCCACAGCGGCAGGCGTGGTCACGTCGCTGCGCCAGCGCCACTCGGTGTCGGACTGCGGCCGCCAGTGGGTCAGGGCCACCCGCACGGCCGCGCCATTGCGCACGGTCAGCAGGGGCAGGCGGCCGCCGGGGGACAGGTCCTCGCCCGGTGACGGCGCGGTCCGCCAGACCTGGCCGGGCCCCCGCGGATCGACGCGGCTGCCGTCGCTGCGGACGATCACGGTGCCGGGCGGCCCCTCGGCCACGGGCTCCTGACGCCAGCGCAGCTCGATGCGCAGGTTGACGGCCGGCGGCGCGGCCTGCACGGCCGTGGCCAATCCCAAGCCGGCAACGCAGCTCCAGGCCCAGGCCCGAGCCTGCCGAACGCCTGCGGCGCGCCAGGGTCCTCCGTTCCACACGTTCACGCTGCTGCCCCCTGCCCGACCTCGGTCAGCCCCGGGCCGGCCACCAGTTCGGTGCGGTTGCGGCCGGTGGCCTTGGCCAGGTACATCGCGCGGTCGGCCGCCTCGATGGCTGCGTCCAGCTGATCCATGCGCCGGCAGGAGGACACGCCGGCCGAGAAAGTGAGCGGCATGCCGGCCTGCCCCCCCTCCAGCTTGAGGGCGGCCAGGCGGGCCCGGATGCGCTCGGCGCAGCGCCAGGCCTCCTCCAGCCCGGTGCGCGGCAGCATCAGCAGAAACTCCTCGCCACCCCAGCGGGCCAGCACGTCCCCGGCACGGATCTCGGCCAGCGCCACCTCGCCGAAGCGCTGCAGCACCCGGTCGCCCGCGGCATGGCCGCGACTGTCGTTGATCTGCTTGAAGTGGTCCAGGTCGAACAGCACCAGCGCCAGCGGCTGGCCGTGACGCTCGATCTCGCGGGCGGCGATGGCCATCTGCTCCAGCATGGCGCGGCGGTTGGTCAGGCCGGTCAGCACGTCGCGCGTGGCCAGCTCCTGGTTGCGCGCCAGCGCCAGCTTGAGCTCGGCCGCCTGGTGGCGCAGCCGTTCGCGGATCTGCCCCAGGCGCACCGAGATGATGGCCACCCCGGTGAACACGATGCCGGCGTACATCAGATAGACCAGGTCCAGCCGTGTTTCGGCCGGGTCCGCCAGGGTCCAGGACCGCCAGGCGATGACGGCCGCCAGCATCAGAAAGCCCATGCCGGCCATGCGGCGCCCTTCCCGCGGGGGCAGGCCGAAGAGACCGAACATCAGGATGACCTGCATCAGCACGACAGTGGCGCCGCGCGGCGGGCCGCTGACGGCAAAGGCCCAGGCCACGGCGACCATGCTGTAGAACATCTGCGGACGCGTGAGCGAGGGCTCACTCAGCCGCAGATTGAGTCCGCTTCGGATGGTGCTGTAGAAGCCGATGCAACCCATCAGGCCGAACAGGGTGAGCGGCAGACTCAGACGCTCAGAGGTCAGCCCCAGATGCACCTCGACCTGCAGCACCAGGGCAAAGCCCAGGTACAGGGCCAGCACCAGCAGGGACTGCGATACCCGCACCCGCTGCGGCCCGGGCGGGCCCAGCAGGACGTGTGTGAGGGGAGCGAAACGCACCATCATGGTGTCTTCAGCATCGGCCATTGCGACCCCGGGCTCAAGCCAACGCGGGTGCGCAAGCTGTGCATTCCTCCGCAAGGGCCGGGCTCTTGTCCTGCATCAACGCACCACCGGCTGCAGGTGGTCCAGCGGCAGGGCCGCCCCGGCCTTGACCTCGCCCAGCGAAAAGCTGGTGTGCAGGTCCTTCACATTGGGCAGGCCGAACAGGGTGTCGCGGGTCCAGCGGGAATAGGCGTCCAGGTCGGTCACCAGCACCTGCAGCTCGAAGGTGCCGGCGCCGCTGATGTAGTGGCAAGCGATCACCTCGGGCAGGCCGCGGATCGCGTCCTCCAGGGCATGGATGGCCTCGCCGTTGTCGCGCTCGGTGTCCACCCGCACGAAGGCCAGCACGCCCAGGCCGATCTTGCGGCGGTCGATCTCGGCGCGGTAGCCGGTGATGACCCCCAGCTCCTCCAGCCGGCGCACCCGGCGCCAGGTGGGCGCCGGTGACAGGCCGATGCGGGCGGCCAGCTCCGCGTTGGACTGCCGGGCATCGCGCTGCAGGGCCTCCAGGATGGCCACGTCGTAGCGGTCCAGGCTGGGTGCGCCGGCGCTGCGGGTTATCCCGAATTCTTCGTTTTCCGGCAAGACATCACCTTGTGTTTAGGATTTCAAGAAAGGATATTGCCGCCGGGGTTCCATTTCCGCAAGCGAAAGCAAGCACCTGTCGGGCCGAACTTCCTACACTGATTCCATCCCCGCCGTGCGCACGGCCCCGGCGCGGCCACAAGCCGCCCCGGGTGCCGCACGGCCTTTCCCAACGGCCCTCGGGCCCAGGAGCCGCACCATGAATGCCCCGCTGACCGACGCCGTCCGTCAGGCCCTCGAGAAGGTCTCGCTGGACGACAAGTACGCCCTGCCCACCGGGCGGGCCTTCATGAGCGGGGTACAGGCCCTGGTGCGTCTGCCCATGCTGCAGCGCACCCGCGACGCGATGGCCGGGCTGAACACCGCCGGCTTCATCAGCGGCTACCGCGGCTCGCCGCTGGGCGGCTATGACCAGGCCCTGTGGCAGGCCAAGAAGCACCTGCAGGCCCAGCACGTGGTCTTCCAGCCCGGCGTGAATGAGGAGCTCGGCGCCACCGCGGTCTGGGGCACCCAGCAGCTCGACCTGTTCCCCGAGAAGGCCAAGTACGACGGCGTGTTCGGCCTGTGGTACGGCAAGGGCCCGGGCGTGGACCGCTGCATCGACGTCTTCAAGCACGCCAACATGGCCGGCACCAGCCGCTTCGGCGGGGTCATCGCCATCGCCGGTGACGACCACGTGAGCAAGAGCTCCACCGCGCCGCACCAGAGCGACCACGTCTTCAAGGCCTGCGGCTTCCCGACCTTCTTCCCCTCCAGCGTGCAGGACATCCTGGACATGGGCCTGCACGCCTGGGCGCTGTCGCGCTTCTCGGGCGTGTGGACCGGCATGAAGACCATCCAGGAGGTGGTGGAGTCGGCCACCACGGTGGACGTCTCGCCCGACCGGGTCAAGATCGTCCTGCCCGAGGACTTCCCCATGCCCCCGGGCGGCCTGCACATCCGCTGGCCGGACCCGCCGCTGGAGCAGGAAGCCCGGCTGATGGACCACAAGTGGTACGCCGCGCTGGCCTATGTGCGGGCCAACAAGCTCAACTACAACGTCATCGAAGGCCCGCACGACCGCTTCGGCATCATTTCCAGTGGCAAGGCCTTCAACGACACCCGCCAGGCCCTGGCCGATCTGGGTCTGGACGAGGCCACCTGCCACCGCCTGGGCATCCGGCTGCACAAGGTCAACGTGGTGTGGCCGCTGGAGGCCCACATCACCCGCGAGTTCGCGCTGGGTCTGCAGGAGATCCTGGTCGTCGAGGAGAAGCGCCAGATCATCGAGTACCAGCTCAAGGAGGAGCTGTACAACTGGCGCGCCGATGTGCGGCCCAACGTGATCGGCAAGTTCGAGGAAGGCGATGACGCCGACCTCTCCGGCGGCGAATGGAGCCGCCCGAACCCCAGCGAGAACTGGCTGCTGCGCGCCAAGGCCGACCTGACGCCGGCCATCATCGCCAAGGCCATCGCCAAGCGGCTGAAGAAGCTGGGCGTGCCCGAGGACATCGCCCGCCGCATGGACCAGCGCGTCTCGGTCATCGAGGCCAAGGAACGCGAGCTGGCCGCCCTGGCCAGCGCGGGTGCGGCCAGTGGCACCACCGGCGACCGGGTACCCTGGTTCTGCTCGGGCTGCCCCCACAACACCAGCACCCGCGTGCCCGAGGGCTCGCGCGCGGTGGCCGGCATCGGCTGCCACTACATGGTCAGCTGGATGCCCACCCGAAACACCGCCACCTTCACTCAGATGGGTGGCGAGGGCGTGCCCTGGGTGGGCCAGGCGCCGTTCACCAACGAACAGCACATCTTCACCAACCTGGGCGACGGCACCTACTTCCACTCCGGCCTGCTGGCCATCCGCCAGAGCATCGCCGCCGGGGTGAACATCACCTACAAGATCCTCTACAACGACGCGGTGGCCATGACCGGCGGCCAGCGCGTGGGCGAGCGGCCCGAGGGCCACTCGGTGCTGCAGATCATGAACAGCCTGCTCTCCGAAGGCGTGGCCAAGCTGGTGATCGTCAGCGACACGCCGGACAAGTACGCCCGGGTGGACCTCCCCACTGGCGTGACGGTGCACCACCGCGACGAGCTGGACCGCATCCAGCGCGAATTCCGTGAGCTCACCGGCACCACCATCATCATCTACGACCAGACCTGCGCCACCGAGAAGCGCCGCCGTCGCAAGCGCGGCACCCTGGCCGGCGCCGACACCCGGGTGGTGATCAACCCCCTGGTCTGCGAGGGCTGCGGCGACTGTTCGGAAAAGAGCAACTGCGTCTCGGTGGAGCCGCTGGAAACCCCGTTCGGCCGCAAGCGCCAGATCAACCAGAGCAGCTGCAACCAGGACCTGTCCTGCGTGAAGGGCTTCTGCCCCAGCTTCGTCACCGTCACCGGCGGCACGCTGAAGAAGCCCGCCCCGGTGGCCGGCCAGGCCGCCACCCTGCCCCCGGTGCCCGAGCCGGTGCTGCCAGAAGCCCAGAGCGCCTGGGGCATCGTGGTGGCCGGCGTGGGCGGCACCGGCGTCATCACCATCGGCCAGCTGCTGGGCATGGCGGCCCACATGGAGGGCAAGGGCGTGATCACCCAGGACGCCGCGGGCCTGGCCCAGAAGGGCGGCGCCACCTGGAGCCATGTGCAGATCGCCGACAGCATCGAGGCCATCCACACCACCAAGGTGGACACCGCCAAGGCCGACCTGGTGATCGGCTGCGAGGCCATCGTCACCGCCGGCAAGACCACGCTGTCGGTGATGCACCCCGAGCGCACCTACGTCGCCCTCAACACCCACCGCACCCCCACCGCGGCTTTCGTCACCGACCCGGACTGGGTCTTCCCCAACGAGGCCTGCGAAGCGGCCATCGGCCGCGCGGTGGGCAGCGGGCACCTGGGCGCCTTCGACGCCGAGGCCCTGGCCGTCAAGCTGCTGGGTGACTCGATCTACACCAACCCGATGATGCTGGGCTACGCCTGGCAGAAGGGCCGCATCCCGCTGACGCGCGAATCGCTGATGCGGGCCATGGAGCTCAACGGCGTGCAGATCGACAAGAACAAGGCTGCCTTCGAATGGGGCCGCCGCTGCGCCCATGACCTGGCCGCCGTGCAGGCCCTGACGCAGACCGCCCAGGTGATCCAGCTGCTCAAGCGCCCCGCGCTGGACGCGCTGGTCGGCAGCCGCGTGGAGTTCCTCACCGCCTACCAGAACGCCGGCTACGCCGCCCAGTACCGCGCCTTCGTCGACAAGGTGCGCGCCGCCGAGGCCGCGGTGGCCCCGGCCGGCAGCACCCGGCTGACCGAGGCCGTGGCGCGCTACCTGTTCAAGCTGATGGCCTACAAGGACGAGTACGAGGTGGCCCGCCTGCACACCGACCCGGCCTTCACCGCCCAGATCGCCGCCACCTTCGACGGTCCGGTCAAGCTGCAGCACCACCTGGCGCCGCCGCTGTTCGCCCGCCGCGGGGACGATGGTCAGCCGCGCAAGACCGCCTTCGGCGCCTGGGTGCGGCCGGTGATGGGCGTGCTGGCGAAGTTCAAGGGCCTGCGCGGCCGCTGGCTGGACCCCTTCGGCCACACCGAGGAGCGGCGCACCGAGCGGGCCCTGATCGCCGAGTACCGCGCCGGCATCGAGACCCTGCTGAAGGACCTGAGCGCCGAGCGCCTGCCGCTGGCCCTGGAGATCGCCCGCCTGCCGGAGGAGATCCGCGGCTACGGCCATGTGAAGGCCCGCCACCTGGCCACCGTGCGGCCCAAGTGGGCGGCGCTGATGCAGCGCTGGTCCCAGGGGCCGAGCGCTGAGCCCGCGGGCGAGGCTCAGCCGGCCGGGGTCGGTGCCGCCGCGCTGCTGAGGTAATCCAGCAGGCCCTGGACCAGGGCCTCGAAGGTGACCTGGCAGCGGGGGCTGTGGCGCAGGTCCTCGTGCATGGTCACCCAGGTGTCCAGCGGCAGGGCGAACTGCGCCGGCAGCACCCGCACCAGGGCCGAGCTGCGCCGGGCCAGGCCGACCTGGCACAGGCCGATGCCGGCCCCCGCGCGGATCAGGGCCAGCTGGGCCACGTCGCTGTCGGTGCGCAGCGCAAAGCGCTCGCGCCGCAGGGCCGGCCAAGCCGCACCCGCCCGGCGGATGTAGGCGGTCACCGCGTCAAAGCCGATCAGGCTGTGCCCCGCCAGATCGGCCCAGTCCTGCGGCGTGCCATGCCGGGCCAGGTAGTCCGGATGGGCATGCATGCCCACGTCGATGGCCCCGACCCGCCGGGCCAGCAGCGCCCCCTGCTGCGGTGCCTGCATGCGCACCGCGATGTCGGCCTCGCGCTGCAGCAGGTCCTGCAGCCGGTTGGACAGGGCCAGCTCCACGGTCAGCCCCGGGTGACGGGCCCGCAGCGCCGCCAGGATGGGCGGCAGCACCTCCACCCCGACCACCTCGCTGGCCGTCACCCGCACCACCCCTTGCACACCCGCCCCCTGGCTGGCGGCCGTGCGCTCCAGCGCCCGGGCCGCGTGCTGCACGGCCTGGGCCGGTGCCCGCAGGGCCAGCGCCGCCTCGGTGGGCTGCACGCCGGTGGGGGAGCGGGTGAACAGGGTCAGCCCCAGGGCCTGTTCCAGCGCGGCCAGCTGACGCCCGACCGTCGGCTGGGTCAGGTCCAGGGCCCGGGCCGCGGCCGAGAGCGAACCATGCTCCAGCACCCCCAGAAAGGTCCGGTAGAGCTCCCAGCTGATCGATGAAGTCATGCATGAATGTATAGCTGATGCACAAAGATCGCCAATTCTGTTTCACTGACCCGTTACCCAGAATCGCCACCTGTCCACACTCTTTCCAGGAAGACACCATGGAACATGAACACAGCACGCTGGTGCTGGGCGCCACCGGCGGCATTGGCGGCGAAGTGGCCCGGCAGCTGCGCGATGCCGGCTGGCCGGTGCGGGCCCTGAGCCGTGGCAGGCCGCCGGCCGAGGCCGGCCTGTCCTGGGTGCGGGGCGACGCCCTGAACGCCACCGACGTGATGGCCGCCGCCCAGGGCTGCCGGGTGATCGTGCACGCCGTGAACCCGCCGGGCTACCGGCACTGGGGCGACTGGGTGCTGCCCATGCTGGAAAACACGCTGGCCGCGGCCCGAGCCCAGCGGGCGCTGGTCGTGCTGCCCGGCACGCTCTACAACCACGGCCCCGATGCCGGTGCGCTGCTGGGCGAAGCTGCCCCCCAGCACCCGCTCACGCGCAAAGGCGCCATCCGGGTGGCGATGGAGCAACGGCTGCAGGACTTCGCGGCCGCCGGCGGGCGGGTGCTGATCGTGCGCGCCGGCGACTTCTTCGGCCCGCGCTGCGGCAACAGCTGGTTCGCCCAGGGCCTGGTGCAGCCGGGTCGGCCGGTCACCCAGGTGCGGCAGCCCGGCCGGGCAGGCGTGGGCCACCAGTGGGCCTACCTGCCGGATGTGGCCCGCAGCATCGTGGCCCTGCTGGCCCGGCGCCACACGCTGGAACCCTTCGCCCGCTTTCACCTGGGAGGCCACTGGGATGCCGACGGCACGCAGATGGTCCAGAGCATCGTGCACGTGGTCGGCCGGCATGGTGGCAGGCTGCCACGGGTGCGGGCCTTTCCCTGGTGGCAGGTGCGGCTGGCCGCCCCCTTCGTGCCCACCCTGCGCGAGCTGCTGGAAATGCGCTACCTGTGGGAGCGCCCCGTGCAACTGGACAACCAGGCCCTGCGCACCCTGCTGGGCACCGAGCCGCACACGCCATGGGACGCGGCGGTGGAAGCCACGCTGGAAGGCCTGGGCTGCCTGCCGGCACCGGCCGTCGTGCCCCCGCTGGCGGCTTGATCAGACCGCCAGCGGCAGGGTCCAGCGCGGCCCGCTCAGCCCGGCAGCCGTCCAGTCGGCCGGAACGGCCAGCGTCTGCGGCGAGGTGCCGCGTGCCCGCAGGGCCAGCACCTCGTCGCCTTCGTCGGCCGCCACCAGCCAGGTGGTCGAGGCCCATTCGCCGCGCGGCCGGGCCTCGACCAGGTTGCGCCGGCGCACCTGCAGCACCGCCGGCAGGGTGTCCAGCCGGGCCTCGAAAACCGGGCCGCCCTCGTCGATGGTGATGTGGTGGCCGTAGCGCAGGCCTTCGGCCGCCAGCACGCCCAGCAACGGGTGGCAGGCCAGCGGCACCTGGGCGATGGCGGCCTGGGCCGGCCCCGGCAGGAAGGACACATAGACCGGCTGGCGCGGCAGCAGCGCGGCCACGTGGCTGCGCCAGGCCGGACCGAAACGGTGCAGGGCCTCCTGCGGCTCTCCGGCATAGAAGTGGCGCCCCAGCCCCTCCCAGAAGGGCGAACGGCCGGCCTCGTCGCGCAGACCGGGCAATTCGACGATGAGCTGGGCGCCCAGTTGCGCACGGTCGCGGGCCAGCAGCAGCAGGGCCGCGCGCAGCAGGTGCTGCAGGGCGGCGGCCTGCTCCGGCAGATCCAGGTCCGGGTCCCAGGCCAGGTCGGCCAGCTCGGCCGCGCCGGTGTGGTCGTTGCCCAGCAGCAGGGTGTTCTGCTGGTGGAACAGGCTCAAGGATGGCGCGGCATGCACCACGCAACCCACGTGGTACCAGTGGCGCAGGCGGTCGCGGCCGATCACCGGTCGCAACCGCACGCAGGCCCGCGGGCCCTCCGGCGTCTCCAGCAGCCACCAGCGCTCGGCGGCGTGGGGGGCCGGCAGACGGCGGTCGGCCGTCGTCGGCAGCCACAGGCTCAGCCGGGGCAGGTCGTGGTCGGTCACCGGGCGCAGGCGCCAGGCCCCGCCCGGGCCGGGCAGCCCCCCCACCGGGGCCTCTCGTGAGGATGGGTTCATCGCGTCGCTCCTCCCAGGCTGGCCGGCAGGGGGACGGCGGCCAGCGGATCGCCATCGGCGGCCAGCAGGGCCAGGTCATCCGGCTGCAGCGGCCCGGCGCACACGCTGGCGCGGAAGTCCTGCACCTGCGCATTGGCCACCAGCCAGGTCCCCTGGCGCAGGCCCCGCCCGGCTTCCTGGGCGTCTGCAAAGACCCGGCGGCCGGCCACGCTGCGCAGCAAGGGCAGCCGGCCCTCCATCGTCGGACCACCGTCGAACAGGTTGAGGTAGGTGTCGGCGTCCAGGCCCTCGTCCAGCAGGATCTGGAAGGGCAGCTCGGCCACCGGGTGCAGTTGGCCCAGCGACCACTGCGCCTCCTCGGGCAGCAGCGGCACGTAGATGGGCGACTGCGGCAGCAGCTCGGCGATCAGCGTGCGCTGCGGGCCGCTGGCCAGCTGCTCGGCGGCGGGATAGTCCATGTGGAAGAAGCGCCGCCCCACCGCGTCCCAGAAGGGGCAGCGGCCGCTGTCGTCGGCCAGGCCGGGATGCTCGGAGGCGATGCGGTCGGAGAAGCGGTCGGGAAACTGGGCGATGAAGAGCAGGCGCCCGCGCGAGAGCAGCTGCGGCGCCACGCCCGCGGCATGGGCCGGGTCGATGTGGAAGCCGGTCAGCAGGGTCACGCCCGTCAGGTCGTGGCACAGGTGCAGGGTGTGGATGCGGTTGCGTGCCTCCAGCTCGGGGCTGACCTGCACCACGTACTCGTTGCGGTAGCTGTAGAAGCGGTCGTGGAAGCCGGCGCTGGCGGCAATGCCGCTGGTGCCCACCAGGGCACCGCCCTGGGCCCGGTCCTCCAGCACGAAGAGGTAATGCTCCTCGCCGCTCACGTCGTCGTCGGCGGCAAAGGACTTGAGCGAGCGCTCCAGCTTGTCGCGCAGCAGGGCGCGGTCCGGCACCAGGGAGCTGATGCCGATGGCGCTGGCCTGGGCCAGTCGCTCCAGCGCCGGCAGATCGGCCAGGGCGGCCGGCCGCAGCAGGTAGCGGCCCGACTCACCCGGGACGGTCGCCGGCGGGGCCGCGTCAGCGGCCGGGGATTTCACGATTCTGCTCATCGGGACTCCCGACAGGGACATCAGGGACATCAAGGACGGAGGCCTGCCCGGGCGCGGCCGGCGCCAGCGACACCCCGGCCTGGGCCGCCCGCCAGGCCACGGCCTGCGGGCTGCGCTCCTCGCGCGGGGTGTGGCCGTAGCGGGCCCGGTAGGCGTTGGAGAAGTGCGGACCGGAGGCGAAGCCGCAGGACAGCGCGATCTGCAGGATGGACTGGTGGGTCTGGCGAAGCATGTCGCGGGCCCGGTCCAGGCGCAGCTCCAGGTACCAGCGCGAGGGCAGCGCGTCCAGGTGCTGCTTGAACAGGCGCTCGAGCTGCCGGCGCGAAACGCCCACCAGGCGGGAGATCTCCTCGGTGGGCAGGGGCTCGCCGAGGTTGGCCTCCATCAGCGCCACGGCCTCGGCCAGCTTGGCCGAACCGCCGCCCAGGGGCGTGACCAGGGGCAGGCGCTGGCGCTCCTCGCGCGGGCGCTGGCGCTCGCGGCCCAGCGCGGACAGCAGCGACGGGCCCAGGCGCTCGCCATGGCGCTGGATCAGCCAGGCGATCAGCAGGTCCTGGCTGGCCTGGTGGCTGGCGCAGCTCATGCGCTGCTCGTCGAGTTCGTAGATCTGCTGCGAGACCACCAGCTCCGGATGGCGCTCGGCCAGCACCGCGCCGTGCGGCCATTGCGCGGTGGCCCGGTGGCCGCGCAGCAGGCCAGCCTCGGCCAGCCAGGCCGCTCCGGTGCCCACCCCGCCCATCAGGCAGCCCTGGGCCGCGCGCTGGCGCAGCCACAGCAGCTGCGGTGCCACCAGATCAGGCTCGCCATGCCAGGGGCCTTCGGCGTGCACCAGCACCGCGTCCAGCCAGCCGGCCTGGCTCATGGCATGGGCCAGCACCGGCACGCCCTCGGCCGAACTCACCGGGCCGGCGCCGCGCGCCAGCAGCACGGTGTCATAGAGCGGCTGTTCGAGCAGGCGGTTGGCGGCCTGCAACGTCTCCAGCACGCCGGCCAGGCCCATCAGGCCGAAGCCCGGCTGCAGCACCAGGCCGAAGCGCCAGGATGCGCGGCCGCCGTCCACCGGACCCGGCCCCTACTTCAGGCCGCCGGAGAGGAACTGGCGCAGGCGCTCGCTGCGGGGCTGCACCAGCACCTCGCGCGGCTTGCCCTCCTCCTCGATCAGGCCCTGGTGCACGAAGATGGCATGGCTGGCCACCTCTCGGGCGAACTCCATCTCGTGGGTGACGACCAGCATGGTGCGGCCCTCTTCGGCCAGGCCGCGCATGACCTTGAGCACCTCGCCCACCAGCTCCGGGTCCAGCGCGGAGGTGGGCTCGTCGAAGAGCATGACCTCCGGGTCCATGGCCAGCGCACGGGCGATGGCCACGCGCTGCTGCTCGCCGCCGGAGAGCTGGGCCGGGTAAACATCCTGCCGGTGCGACAGACCCACCCGCGCCAGCAGCGCCTTGGCGCGCTCGATGGCTTCGGCCTTGGGCCGGCCCAGCACGTGGATGGGCGCCTCGGTGACGTTCTCCAGCGCGGTGCGGTGCTGCCAGAGGTTGAAGTTCTGGAACACGAAGGCCAGGCGGCTGCGCCAGTGGCGCAGCTGGGCCGCGTCGGCCGCGCGCAGGCTGCCATCGCGGTCGCGCACCAGGCGCAGGGTCTCGTCGCCCAGGCTCAGCGTGCCCTCGTGGGGCTGCTCCAGCAGGTTCAGGCAGCGCAGCAGCGTGCTCTTGCCCGAGCCGCTGGAGCCGATGATGGCGACCACATCGCCGGGCTGGGCCTGCAGCGAGACGCCGCGCAGCACCTCGCGCTCGCCGAAGCGCTTGTGCAGGTTCTCGACCTTCAGGCTGTGGGGGGTGCTGGTCATCGCGTGCCCCTCAGGCCGACAGCAGCGCGCCGGCCCGGGTGGCCTCGCGCCCGGCCACCTTGCCCAGGGACATGCCGGCCACCGCAAAGCGGCGCAGGTCGCGGGCGAAGAACAGGCCATCGACCGGTGCGCCCAGCGTGGTCACCTGGCCGGTCAGCGGGTCGATCAAATCCACCAGCGGCTGGCCGGCCACCACCGCGGTGCCGGGCACCTGCAGGAAGACCACCATGCCGCCGGTGGGCGCCACCACCGGGATGGAACCGGCCAGCGGCGTGGCCTCGCGCTTGAGTGGTGGCAGCGCCGGCAGGATGCCGCCCTCGGGGGCCACCACGCCGCGCTGAATCAGAAAGTCGACGATGCCCTGGGCATCGGCCGCCGCCAGGTCGTGCCGCACATCGGCCTCGCCGCGCAGCTCGATGGTGGCGGCCATGCAGGCCGGTGGCAGCGGCTTGGCCGGGCCCAGGCGCTCGGCCAGCTGGGGCCAGAGCATGGAGCAGGCCTCGTCGAAGGGCTCGCCCCCGGAGCGCTCGGCCAGCAGGGCCAGCTCGGCACCGACGCAGCGGGCCAGCAGCTGGCCATCGCCCGGCCAGGTCTGCGGCGTGGTGTAGAGGTGCAGCAGGGCCTCGCCGTCGCAGTGCAGGTCCAGCACCACGTCGGCGTCGATGGCCAGGCCCAGCAGGGTCTTGCGCAGGCTCTCCAGCGGAGACGTGGCCACCAGGGCGGCCACCGCCTCGCGCAGCGCGCCGCGCACCAGACACACGTTCTCGGCAGCGTCCGCGCCCAGCCGGTCCATCACGCGGTCGAGCACCGCGCCGGTGAGGTCGGTGAAATGGCGGTTGAAGTTCTCGCCACTGTGCAGCTCGAAGCGGCCCTGGAAGCCGCGCAGCACCCACTGGCCCACACCCAATGGGTTGGCCATGGGGACCAGCACGACCTCGCCGGTCAGGCGGCCAGCCGCCTCCAAGGCATCCAGGTGGTTGCGCAGGTGGTGGGCCACCAGCATGCCGGGCACTTCGTCGGCATGCAGTGAGCCCTGGATGGTCACCTTGGGGCCCTGGCCGGGCGTGCCGTAGTGCAGGCTGACCAGCTCATGGGTGGTGCCCGGGGTGGCGGAGGCGAGGGGGTGTCGGACGATGTGCATGAAAGCAGGTGAACAGCGGTCAGTGCCGGCCTTGCAGCGGCGCGACCCAGCGGCGCTCGGCCGCGCGGAACAGGCCCACCAGCACCACGGTGATGGCCAGGTAGAACACGGCCGCGGTGAGGAAGGCCTCGAAAGGCAGGTAGTAGGTGGAGTTCATCTCGCGGGCGGCCCCGGTCAGGTCCGCCAGCGTGACGACGCTGGCCAGCGAGGTGCCGTGCAGCATCAGCACCACCTCGTTGCCGTAGGCCGGCAGGGCCCGCCGCAAGGCCGAGGGGATGACGATGCGCCGGAAGGTGACCCAGCGCGACATGCCCATGGCCTTGGCCGCCTCGATTTCGCCGGCCGGCAGGGCCTTGATGGCGCCGTGCAGGATCTCGGTGGTGTAGGCGCAGGTGTTGATGGCGAAGGCCGCGATGGCGCAGAACCAGGCCGAGCTGAGCCAGGGCCAGGCCGGGCTGTTGCGCACGGCCTCGAACTGGGCCAGGCCGTAGTAAAGCAGATAGAGCTGCACCAGCATCGGCGTGCCGCGGATGACATAGGTGAACCCCCACACCGGCCGCGACAGCCAGGCGATGGGCAGGCTGCGCAGCATGGCCAGCGGCAGCGCGCACAGCCCGCCAGCCAGCAGGGCGGCCAGCAGCAGCTCCAGGGTCACCCCCAGACCGTGGACGTACTGCGGCAGGCTGTCGTGGATGGCTTGGAAATCCATGGCCGCCGCCTCGTCAGAGCGCCACCTGGCGCACGCCCATGGACAGGCGGCGCGCCAGCCAGGCAAAGCCCAGCTCGGACAGGGTGGTGAAGGCCAGGTAGATCAGCCCAGCGACGACATAGAACAGGAACGGCTCCCGCGTGGCGCCAGCAGCTTGACCGGCCCGGCTCAGGAGCTCCGGCAACCCCACGACTGACACGATGGCTGTGCTCTTGATCATCACCAGCCAGTTGTTGGACAGGGCCGGCAGGGCGTGGCGCAGCATCTGCGGGCCGACCACGCGGGTGAGCACCTGGCGGCGGTTCATGCCGTAGGCCAGGGCCGCCTCGCGCTGGCCGGGCGGCACAGCCAGGAAGGCGCCACGCAGCACCTCGGTCAGGTAGGCGCCGAAGACGAAGCCGATGGTCAGCACCCCGGCGATGAAGGGGTCGATGTCAACGTAGCCCCAGCCTTGCGCATCCGCGATGGCGTTGACTGCCATCTGTCCGCCGTAGAAGACCAGCAGCATCATGACCAGATCTGGCACGGATCGAATCAGCGTGGTGTAGACAGTGGCCGGCCACTGCAGCAGGCGCCAGCGCGAGAGCTTGGCCAGCGCCCCGGCCAGCCCCAACACCAGGGCAATGACCAGTGAGCCAAGGGCCACCCCCAAGGTCAGCAGCGTCCCCTGCAGCAGGCTGGCACCGTAGCCGTGCAGCATCGTCCGTCCCCTCCCTGGCCGCGGCGCTTACTTGCCGTAGATGTCGAAGTCGAAGTACTTGGACTCGACTTTCTTGTAGGTGCCGTTGGCGCGGATGGCCTGGATCGCGGCATTGAACTTCTGCTGCAGCGCGGCGTCGTTCTTGCGCACCGCGATGCCGGCCCCGGCCCCGAAGAAGGCCGGATCGTCCGGCGGCGTGCCCAGCACCGCGAAGCCCTTGCCGGCCGGGGTCTTCAGAAAGCCCAGGTTGGCGGCCACGGAGTCGCACACGGTGGCGTCGATGCGGCCGGCAGCCAGGTCCAGGAAGACCTCGTCCTGCTTGCTGTAGCGGACGATCTCGCTGTCCTTGTAGGTGGCGGTGGCCCAGCGGTCGTGGATGGAGGTGCGCTGCACGCCGATCTTCTTGCCCTTCATCGCGGCCGGCGAGATGTCATGCGGCAGGCCGCCCTTGCCGATCATCCAGGGCGGGGTGTTCTGATATTTCTCGCTGAAGAGCACCGACTTCTTGCGCTCCTCGGTGATGGCCATCGAGGCGATGATGGCGTCGAACTTGCGCGCCTGCAGGGCCGGGATCATGCCGTCCCACTCCTGCTGCACCAGGGTGCACTCGGCCTTCATCTCGGCGCACAGGGCCAGCGCGATGTCGATGTCAAAGCCCTTGAGCTTGCCATCGGTGCCCACCTCGGAGAACGGGGGGTAGGCCCCCTCCACCCCGATGCGGATCTTCTTCCAGTCCGGGGCCTGGGCCGAGGCGGCCAAGCTGGCGGCGGCCAGCATCAGTGCAGTGAGGAGGTGACGGCGTTGCATGGTGAAAGACTTCTCCTGGAGGGCGGGAACGGGCCGAGGCGAGGGTCAGTGCGGCGCCCAGGGCGTCGTGAACGGACGCGCCATGCGCACCGGGATGATGTCCAGGTACAGGTTGGACACGCTGTAGTCGTCGCCACCGAGCTCGTCAGAGTACCAGCCCACCGTATCTGGCCCCTTGTAGAGGCGGAACTGGAAGGCCAGGTCGGCCCGCTTGTCCGAGGACGGCGCCAACGGGTCGAAGGTCAGGCCGCGCACTTCCTGCTGGGTGCTGTCGATCAGGTAGCCCATGGCATTGACCAGGGCGGTGTCGCCCAGCATGTCGGTGTAGTACAGCGGCGTGGCGTACTCCGGCTTGTAGCCCTTGGCGTGGGGATCCAGCTGGGTGCCGCGCTGCTTCCATTCAGAAGGCGTGACGCGCCGGCTGCCGACGTTGTAGCTGTCCCCCCGGTCCAGGTAGGTCAGGCGGGCACCGGTCACGTTCAGGGCATCGATCTTGTCGTTGGTCTGCACATCGTTGAGGTCCACCAGCAGCGCGCCCTTGGCGCCGATGACCTCAATGTCGTCACCGTGCACGATGGCCGCGCTGTTCTCGTCCACGCCCAGGCCCAGCTTGTAGCCCTTGGCCAGCATCAGCGGGATCATGCGGCCGAAGCGGCCACGCTTGAGGAAGTGCTGGTCGACGAAGAGGTTGGAGCCGACGAAGCCCAGCCCGCGGTCGACTTCCTTGCCGTCACGCAGCTGCCCCTTCATCACCCCGATCACGCTGGGCGCGTCGCGGAACATCACGGCACTCATGATGGCCGCCCCTGCCGAGGTGCCAGCCACCACGCCGCCACGGCGGTAGACGTCCCAGATGGCTTCCAGCATCGGGGTGGACTGGCCGCCTGGCGCGAAGGTGTCGACGATGCGCTCCTGGGCGCCCCCCGAGAAGAAGATGCCGTCGGCGCTGTTGACCATGTCCAGCAGGGACTTGTCACGCACCGCCCGGTTCAGGTCCACCCACTTCAGTGCAGGGGCCACCGGCAGCACATCGGCATTGGCGCCATGGTGTTCCAGCAACTCGGACAGGCGGCGGCCGGTCTTGTCGGGCGATTCGGACGCCGTGGCAAAAACGATCCAGTGCGAGCCCTTGCCGCCGGACAAGGCCACCATGCGGCTCCAGACCTCGTCGTTGTCAGCCTTGAGGGCCCCGCCAATGACCACCGCATAGCCCTGAGCCGGCGTGACGGGTTTGGAAACCGGCGCGGCCTGGGCCAACCAGGTGGCGCAGGTCAGGGTCAGCGCGGCCAGGGCTTGCCGGCGGGAAAGGCGTTCGATCAGGGAAGAAGGGCGCATGGATGGATGGGCTGTCACCGGAAGGAGCCTGGATGCATCTTGGCACCGCCTGCGGAGCCCGGCCACCCCGAATCGGGCAAAGCGGTGCGATTGCAAAAAAGAATGTCGCTTGCCTGCAAACCCTCGCCCCAGGCGATCCATCCCCAGGGGCTAGGCGACCGGGCCGGGGTCTGTCTGCCACACGCAGTTGTCACAGCGCGACGCCAAGTTGCGCTTTCGCGACGGCTTGATGAAGGTCCTGTGGCATCCCTGTCCATGCTTCCTAGACTCGCAGCAACCCACAGCCACATCCACAGCAATACCGGCTTCACACAGCCTCCGGAGGGATTCCATGGCCCGATACGTGTCGGCAGACCGCCGCCAACGCTCCCCTGCCCTGCGCCCGCGCGCTGGCGTTCTGGCCGTCCAGGCCGCCCTGCTGACGCTGGCGGCCATGCCGCTGACCGGTCAGGCCCAGACCAGCCCCGACACGCCGCAGCGCATCGAAATCACCGGCTCGGCGATCAAGCGCATCGACGGCGAGACGGCCCTGCCGGTGCAGGTCATCACCCGGGACCAGATCGACAAGGCGGGGCTGACCACGGCGGCTGAAATCGTGGCACGGCTGAGCGCGTCGGCGGCCAACCTGACCGATGGCGGGAGCATCGGCACGGGCGGCTTTCACGACCAGACAGGCCTGAATGCCGCCAATCTGCGCGGCATGGGTGCCTCGTCCACCCTGGTGCTGCTCAACGGCCGGCGGATGGCCAACTTCGCCTCGCCCGGCGATGCCGCGGGCGTGGACCTCAACACCATCCCGGCCGCCGCCATCCAGCGGGTGGAGGTGTTGCTGGACGGCGCATCCTCCCTCTATGGCAGCGACGCGATCGGCGGGGTGATCAACTTCATCACCCGGCGCGACTATCAGGGGGCCGAGGTCAATGTCAGCGCTGGCGACACCACCGAGGGCGGCGCCGGCAAGCGCACCGCCTCGCTGGCCGGCGGCTTCGGCGACTACGGTCGTGACGGTTTCAACGTCTTTGCCGTGCTGGATGTGCAGCAGACCGACAGCCTGAACGCCAACCAGCGCCAGTTCATCACCGACCTGAACATCCCCGGTCGGCTGCCCTACCTGCTGTCCAGCGCCACCTTCCCCGCCAACCTGCGGCTGTCCACAGACCAGCGCGATCTGCTGAGCGCTAGCGGCTTCAGCACGAACGGCAAGGATCCGATCAGCACCCGCACGATCAACCCGTCTGCCGCCACCGGCTGCAACCCGCCGGCCTCGCTCTACCTGCCGTCCGGCATCGGCGGCGTCGATGGCTGCACCTACGACTACATGCGGGACATCGAGCTGTACCCCAAGTCGGACAAGACCAGCCTGTTCACCCGCGGCGTGCTGGACCTGGGCAGCGGCCACCAGTTCTTTGCCGAGGCCTCGCTGGCCCGCGCCACCACTTTTTACACCGGCACCGCCAACCGTGATGACGTGGAGGTGGACGTCTCGAAGATCCCGGCGCTGGCGGGATCCGTGCTCGCCGGCCTGCCCTCCAACGACGAGAACCGGATGGTCACGGTGCGCGTGCGCCTGACCGAAGCCGGCAACCGGACCAGCCAGCTGGTGTCCAACGGCCAGCGCTATGTGATGGGCCTGACCGGCGTGGTCTCGGATTGGGACTACGAGGTGGCCCTCAACCACAGCAGCAGCACCGTCTCCGACCGGGACTACCAGGGCTATCTGAACGAGCCGATGGTGGCCGATGCGATCGCCAACGGCGTGGTCAACGCCTTCGGCCCATCCGATGCCGCCGGGCTGGCCGTGCTGTCGGCCGCGCAAATCCGCGGCGAGGTCCGCCGGGCCGTCGGCTTCATGGACAGCATCGATGGCAAGGTCAGCCGCGGCCTGATGAAGCTCGACGGAGGCGACCTGGCCCTGGCGCTGGGCGGCGAGTTTCGGCGCGAACGCCAGAACTACCACCAGTCCCAGGCCCTGGTCGACGACATCATCATGGGAGAGACCTCCCAGGGACCGGACGCCGACTTCGGCCACAGCCGCAAGGTCGCGGCCGTGTTCGCTGAACTGGACGCCCCGGTGACCAAGCAGCTCGACCTGAGCCTGGCGGCGCGTTACGAGTACTACCAGGCCACTGGCGGCGCCACCAGCCCCAAGGTCGGGCTGAAGTACATGGCTACGCCCGATCTGCTGTTCCGCGCCTCGGCTGGCACCGGCTTCCGCGCTCCCACCCTCTCGGACCTGTACCGTCCCGTGACCGAGAACGAGTCAGCCACGCTGGCCGACCCGGTCTGCATGGCGGCGAACGACAACGACCTGACCTACTGCGCCTGGAACTGGACCACCCGCAGCTATTCAAACGCCAAGCTCAAGCCGGAGCGTTCCCGCCAGTTCTCGCTGGGCGCGGTGATGGCCCCGACGCGCAACACCAACATCAGCCTCGACTACTGGAGCATCCAGAAGAAGAACCTGATCAGCAACATCGGTGCCGACGTCATCCTGAACAACCTGGACAAGTACGAGAACCTGGTCCACCGCTACGGCGAAAACGAAGGCCTGTGCGAATACGACCCCGGCAGCATCGACATCTGCTACATCGAGCTGCGCAAGGAGAATCGGGGCCGCCAGCTGATGTCGGGCCTGGATCTGGGGCTGAGCGTCTCCGACATCCAGACCGGCATCGGCACCTTCGCCGCGCGGCTCAACGGCACCTGGACCCTGAAATCCAAGCAGCAGACCGCCAACGACACGCCCTACTACAGCAACCTGGGCCAGTTCGTGAACGACGGTGTGGTGCAACGCTGGCGCCACACGCTGAGCCTGGACTGGACGATCGGCGAAGTGACCACCACGCTGACCAACTCCTACCTGTCGGCCTACACCGATCAGAACAGCGCAATCGACACGGACACCGGCGCCGTGGTCGACAAGAACCGGGTCAAGGCCTATTCGCTGTGGGACCTGACCGGCAGCTGGAGCCTGTCGCCGGAACTCACGGTGCGCGGCGGCGTGAAGAACCTGTTCGACACCTCGCCGCCCTTCTCCAACCAGGCCTATTTCTTCATCTCGGGCTACGACCCGAGCTACACCGATCCCCGTGGCCGCTTTGTCTACGTGGGCATGCAGTACAAGTTCCAGTGAGCTGTCGCGGGGCACCGCTGCCTTCGCCCCTCGCCCCGGCCCCGCATGCCCTGCGGGGCCTTTCTTTTGGGGCCCGGAAACGGGGGCTGGGCTCCTTTCGCGCCTCCCGCCCACCTCCGCAGAATTGAGTATTCGCATAGGGCAGCTCCCTGCCGCACGATGCTGCCGCGTCTGGAGCAGTTGCAGGCGATTCCCGAGACAGTGCGCCGGACCTCCGGGGATCGGCCTTGCCGCGCCTGTCATGACACGCACGCCCGGCGGGCCCCGCACCGGGATGCCCTCCCGGATCTGAACGCATGAAAACCCCCTTCCTGCCGCTGCGCCGCCGCGGCCTGTTCACCCCTTGGCTGCTGGCCGGCGCCCTGGGCCTGTCCCTTCATGTCCCCCTGGCCCACGCCAGCGGGCCGGAGGTGCAGGTCACCCCGTCCTTCGTCATCGACTTCGAGTTCGACTGGGGGCGCGATGGCGTTTATTGCGCCAGCTGCAACCAGGGCGCCGGCAATGCACGGCTGGCGTTCAGTGATGGCCGCCAGAGGCTGTGGGTGGCCAATGTGGACCCGGACAGCGGTGCCTTCCTGCCCGCCGATGGCCAGGGCGTGCTGGTGGACAAGAACGCCGCCGCGGCCACCACCTTCGGCAACGGCCCGGAATGGGCCATCTCGGCACAAGGCTCCCAGCTGGTCTACTCCAAGTACCTCGCCGACCAAGCCCCGACCAAGAGCAGTGTCGGACTGGGTCTGGCCAGCATGGCGGGAGGCCAGTGGACCACCGAACTGCTGAGCGGAAGCCTGCAGCGCGTGTCCCCCATCGCCACCATGGACCTCGATTCACCCGCGCCCCGGGTCCAGTACCAGGACACCGGACGGGTCAACACTTACTGGCGCCCGCTGGCCGACGGGTCGGAGGAACACCCGATCACCGTGCCGGGCTACTCGGCAGGCGCGCGGCGCTGGGTGCCGGGCACCCACCAGATCATCATCACGGGCAACGATGCGGCCGGCTTCAGCCAGGTCTTCCTCTATGACACCGACACCGGCTCCGTCCAGCAGCTGACCCAGGAGAGGGGCAGCGTGAGCGGCGCCATGATGTGGCGTGCCCCGGAGTACGACAACACGTGCATCTTCTTCGCCGTGGTGAATGCCAAGACGCTGGTGGTCTACCGCCAGTTGCCAGACGCCCATGGCCTGCTGAACTGGCAGGCCATCCAGCGCACGGCCTTGCCTACGGGCTACCCCTATGTCTGGTCACCAGAGTACTTCGTCCACAACGGGCGCTCCTACATCTTCTTCCAGATGAACCAGAACCCGGTGGCCTGGACGCTCAACAGCCCGTCCCAGATCGGCATGGTGGGTGTGCTCCCGGAGAACAGCACCCTGCAGAACCTCACCCCCGATGCCGACGTGGTGCGGATGCGAATGGACCCCGAGTACTACATCACCGCGCAGGGCCCGTTCATCTACTACAACCGCTTTCAGGCACAGGGGCCGGCGTCCCCCGGCAACTCCGAAGGGGTGTGGCGGGTGGACACCGGCCTGGGCCCGGCGCTCAGTCCCTTCAAACGGGGACAGTGAGAACGCCGCCTCATCCTCAGCCGGCGGGACAGATGAGTAAGTTGATGTATTTGAGGTAAGCAAATACCTCCCTCAGGATACCGGGGCGTCTGGAGCATTTGCAGGCGAGTCGTCTGGCTGTGCCTGGGGCTGCGGGAAGCAGTGCTCGGCGGCAGCCAGGCCACCGTATCGCCCACCGTTGCTGGGGCGACCACTGTTGACCTGGAGCCTTCCATGACCCTCCGCCCGGCCGGATCCTCCCTCCGGCAATGCCTGCAGCGGCTTGCTGCCCTCTGTCTGCTGCCTCTGGGCCTGTCCGCCCAGGCCCAGGGTGTTGAGACCCTGGTGACCAATGCGGCCATCGTCGACTTCGAGTTCGACTGGGGCCGCGATGGCCTGAACTGCCCCACCTGCAACCAGGGCGCCGGCAACGCCCGGCTGGCCTGGACCGATGGCCGGCTCAACCTCTGGGTGGCCAATGTGGATTACGCCACCGGCGCCTTCGTGCCCGCCAGCGGACGCGGGGTGAAGGTGGACACCAACACCGCCCTGGTCACCACCTACGGCAACGGCCCGGAATGGGCCTTCTCGGCCCTGGGCTCTCAGCTCGTCTACACCAAGTACCTGCCCGATCAGCCCCCGAGCGATGCCACGGCCGGCATCGGCGTGGCCACCCTGGTGAACGGGCTCTGGACCCCCGAGATGCTCGACGACAGCCTGCAGCGCATCTCGCCGATCGCCACGCTGGACCAGAGCAACCCCGCAGCAATGGTCCAGTACCAGGACGTCACCAAGACCCAGACCTTCTGGCGCCTGATGGCCGATGGCACGGTGGAACATCCGATCGCCGTCCAGGGCTACTCGGCCGGCGCACGCCGCTGGGTGCCCGGCACCGGCAAGGTCATCCTGACCGGCAAGGCGCCCTCGGGCTACAACCAGGTCTTCCTGTTCGACACCGACTCCGGCCAGGCACAGCAGCTGACCAATGAGAACGGCAACGTGAGCGGCGCCATGATGTGGCAGGCCCCGGAGTACAACAACGAGTACGTCTTCTTCGCTGTGCTCAACGGCAAGATGCTGGTGGTCTACCGTCAACTGCCGGATGCCAGCGGGCTGCCCGCCTGGCAGGTGATTCAGCGCAGCACGCTGCCGACGGGCTTCCCCTACGTCTGGTCGCCTGAGTACTTCGTGCACAACGGGCGCTCGTACATCTTCTTCCAGATGAACAAGACCAGCATCGCCTCCAACATGAGCAAACCCTCCCAGATCGGGATGGTGGGCATCCTGCCGGACAACAGCACCCTGGTGAACCTCACGCCCGACACCACGACCTCGCGGGTGCGGATGGACCCCGAGTACTACATCACCGCCCAGGGTCCGTTCATCTACTACAACCGCTACCAGCTGGCGACCAGCGACACGGGCCCCGTGCCCGACGGGGTGTGGCGGGTGGACACCCAGCTGGGGCCGCCGGTCATCGGCAGCTCGCTCAGTCGCTGAGCCAGCTGCTGCCGAGCCGGCCGACCACGGCGAAGCGCGACCTCAGGGGGCCTTCGGGCTCCCTGAGGGCTTCTGCAGCAGGCGCTTCTTCTCGTCCAACCCCAGGCCGTGGTTGACGAACTGGAAGGTGGCCACCTTGGACAGGTCCACCTCGCCGGGCTGATAGAGACCGGCGCGGACCATCTTGTCGTAGAAGTCGCGGATGCGCTCGGGCTTCATCGCACCAATGCCCCGGGTGAGGCTGTCGCCGCTGTCCACGATGCCCAGCGACTTCATCAGCGCCACCGACTGATCGATGGTGGCCGGGTCCATCTCGGGGTTGTCCTTGAGGATCAGCGCGTCGGCGGCCCGGCGGTCGCCGTACAGATAGTGCACCCAGCCCAGGATGGAGGCCTCGACGAAGCGCTTGACCAGGTCGGGCTTCTTCTGCACCGTCTCGACGCGGGTCTCGATCGTGGTGCTGTAGGTGCTGTAGCCATGGTCGGCCAGCAGGAAGGTCAGCGGCGTGAAGCCGCCCTGCTTCTGGATGCTGATGGGCTCCTCCACCGCATAGCCCTGCTGGATGCTCTTGGCGTTCGCCAGGAAGGGGCCGAGGTTGTAGTTGTAGGGCCGCAGCTGCTCATCCTTGAAACCCTGCTCGGCCTTGAGCCAGGCCCACCAGGAGAACTGCGCGTCCTTGGCGATGTAGGCCACCGGCGCCTTCTTCAGGTCGGCAAAGGTCTTGTAGCCCTGGCCGGGATGGGCCATCAGGGCCTGCGGGTCCTTCTGGAACAGGCTGGCCACCGTGATGACCGGCACGCCGTTCTTCACGTTGTCGAAGCTGTGCAGCAGGTTGCCGGTCATCAGGAAGTCGATCTTGCCGGCCGGCAGCAGCGGCCGGTTGTTGACCTGCGGCCCGCCCTGGCGGATCTCCACCGCCAGGCCGTAGCGGGCGTAGGTGCCGTCCGCCAGGGCCTGGTAGAAGCCACCGTGCGCGGCCTGGGCCTTCCAGTTGGTGGCAAACACCACCTTGTCCTGCGCCGCCACCGGGCCGGCCGCCAGGCCGCCGGCCAGGGCCGTGGCCAGCAGCAGAACGGTGTGGGCACGCCTTCGCGTCATCGTCATCGCGGCATCCTTCAGAGGGTCCTGATGGCGCCGCATGGTAGCGGCAGCCGCAGGCCAGCGCCGGGGCAGGGCCTTGCCCGCGGCCTGGCCGCGATCTCAGTGCGTCCAGTCCTCGCTGTGCTGCCACAGCGTGCGGGCCAGGGCCTCGTCCCGACCGGCCGGACTGGGTTGGGCGGGCGCGCCATCGCTCCAGTACAGGCCGCTCTGCCCCGCCAGGGCCGGCGCGGTGGCGCACAGCAAAGGCGTGCGGGCGCCCTCCTCCACCGTGACCATGCGGCGCAGCCAGTGGAACAGCGGGCGCAGCGGCGCAGGCAGGGTGCGCCAGATGTCCGAAGCCACCACCCCCGGGTGGACGGCATAGGTGCTGATGCCCGTGCCGACCAGCCGCCGCGCCAGCTCGGCGCTGAACAGCAGATTGGCCAGCTTGGACACACCGTACTCCGCAATGCCGGTGGCCGTGCGCGTGGGCTGGCGCAGCTGCGCAAACGGGATGCCGTCCACCCGCCGGTGCGCGCGGCTGGACAGGGTGACGATGCGGGCCGGCCCGCCGAGCTGCAGTGCCGGCAACAGGCGCTGGGTCAACAGGAAGTGCCCCATGTGGTTCACGCCGAAAGCCATCTCGAAGCCCGAACGGGTGAGCCCCCGCGCGCCGGCCAGGCCGGCGTTGTTGACCAGCAGGTGCAGTGGCAGACCCAGGTCCAGAAAGCGCTGCGCGCAGTCGCCCACCGAGGCGAAGTCCCCCAGCTCCAGCGGCAGCCAGGTGGCGGACCGGGCCCCCGGCAAGGCATCGATCTCGGCCTGCACCTCGGCCGTGCGCTCGGCGCTGCGGCAGGCCAGGAAGACGCGGGCGCCCTGGCGGGCCAGCTCGCGGGCGATCACCCGGCCGATGCCGGTGTTGGCGCCGGTGACCAGGGCCACCTGGCCAGCCAGGGGAAGGGAGTCGGGCATGGTGTTCATCGTGGCCCGCAGGCTAGCCCGGCCAGATGACAGCTCATCCGGGTTCAGACCGCTGTCGGGTTTCGCCGGAGTCACCGTGGGTATCGCGCCGTGTCCGGCGGGCTCAGCCCCGCTCGCTGTCGTGCCAGCGCCGCAGCAGCAGGCGCCCCAGCGCCTCGAAGCCCAGGTGGATCAGCACACCGGTGGCGGCCACCAGCACCAGGGCCGCGAACATCTTTGGGATCTCGGTGCGGAAGGCTGCCTCCAGGATGCGCGAGGCCAGACCGGTGTTGCGACCGGCCGCACCGGCGGTGAACTCGGCCGCCACCGCGCCGATCAGGCTCAGACCACCGGCGATCTTCAGCCCGGTGAGAAAGTACGGCAGTGCCGAGGGGATGAGCAGGAAGCGCAGGGTCTGCCAGCGGCTGGCGCCATACAGACGGAACAGCTCGCGCAGGCCCGCATCGGCGCTGCGCAGGCCGGCCAGGGTGTTGGCCAGCAGCGGGAAGAAAGCCACGATCCAGGCGCAGACCAGCACGGTGGCCTCGGCGCTGTCGGTGAGGATCATGATCAGCGGGGCCACCGCGATCACCGGCGTGACCTGCAGCACCACCGCGAAGGGCGTGAGGCTCCATTCCAGCCAGCGCGAGAGCGAGAACAGCGTGGCCAGGCCCACACCGCCCACACAGGCCAGGGCCAGCGCGGTGGCGGTGATGCGCACCGTCACCCACCAGCTGGCCATCAGCGAGCCGAAGTCCTGGTGCAGGGCCTGCAGCACCCGCCAGGGGCCGGGCAGCAGATAGGGCGGAATGTCCCAGAACCACACCGCGCCTTGCCAGGCCGCCAGCGCCAGCAGCACGGCCAGTGTGGGCGCCAGCCAGCGCCCCGGTCCACGCGGTGGCGTGGCCTCAGCCAAGCGCCGGCTCGCCGGCGGCGCGGGCCAGCGACTCGCTCAGGCGGGCGCAGGCCGCAGTGAAGGACTCGCTCTGGCGGAAGGCCGCGGTGCGGTGCGCGGGGCCCTCGACGAGCACCTCGTCGACGATGCGCCCCGGGCGGGCGCTCATCACCAGCACCCGCTGGCTCAGGAACACCGCCTCGTAGACGCTGTGGGTGACGAACACGGCGGTGAAGGCCGGCCGGGCCGCGCCCTCGGGCCGCCACAGGTCCAGCAGCGCCTGGTTCAGGGCAAAGCGGTGGATCTCGTCCAGCGCGGCAAAGGGCTCGTCCAGCAGCAGCAGCGCCGGCTGGGTGACCAGGGCACGGGCGATGGAGGCCCGCATCTTCATGCCGCCCGAGAGTTCGCGCGGCATGGACTGCGCGAAGTCCTGCAGGCCCACCCGGGCCAGCGCGGCCCGCGCCGCCTCGGCCCGCGGCTCGGCGGCCACGCCCTGCAGGCGCAGCGGCAGCTCGACATTGCTCTGCACATCGGCCCAGGGCATCAGCGTGGGTTCCTGGAACACGAAGCCCGTGTCGCGGACCGGCCCGCGCGTGGGCTCGCCGGCGCGCAGCACCTGGCCCGCGCTGATCGGGTCCAACCCGGCCAGCACCCGCAGCAGGGAGCTCTTGCCACAGCCCGAAGGCCCCAGCAGGCTCACGAATTCACCCGGCGCGATCCGCAGGTCCACGCCCTGCAAGGCCTGCAGGCCGGTTTCGTAGCGGCGGTCAACCGCCTTCAGTTCGATCAAGGGAGAAACAGACATCACGGGCGAGACTGTACGCGACATGGGAAGATGGCCGCCGATGCCCACCCTGGAGGTCGTGCCCGACCACTTCCCCCACGCGAGCGATCGCGCCAGCTTTCGCCGCCCGGCCGCGCTGCCCGGCGTGGAGTTGTACCGCGCGCGCATCGTGCGCCACTGCTTCGACCCGCATGCCCATGAGGGCTATGGCCTGGGCGTGATTGAGGCCGGCGCCGAGCGCTTCCGCTACCGGGGCCGCGAACACGAGGCTCCGGCCGGGGCCCTGGTGCTGATGCAGCCCGGCGAGCTGCACACTGGCGCGCCGGCCTGCGCGCAGGGCTGGACCTACCGCATGCTCTACCTCGACGAGGCCGTGCTGCGCCAGCACCTGGGCGAGGACGCGCCGCTGTGGCACTTCCGCACCGCCGTGCACGGGGACGCCGCGCGGGCCCGGCACTTCGGCCGCGGGCTGGGCGCGCTGTGGGCCGCCCAGGAGGAAGGCGATCACCCCGCCCAGGAGGCCGCCCTGGCGCATTGCCTGAGCCTGCTGGCTCCGCTGACCCAGGCCGCGCCGCCGCCCGTCGAACGCGGCGGCTTCGCGCGCCTGCAGGCCCGCCTGCGCGAAGCGCTGGCCCACCCCTGGCGCCTGGCGGAGATGGCGGCCCTGGCCGGCATGAGCCCCAGCCACTTCCAGCGCAGCTTCAGCGCCTGCCACCAGGTCAGCCCCCACCAGTGGCTGATGGCCCAGCGCCTGGCCGAGGCCAAGCGCCTGCTGGCCCAGGGCGAGCCCGCAGCCACCGTGGCGGCGGCCGTCGGCCTGACCGACCAGGCCCATCTGACGCGGCGCTTTGCCGCCATGTACGGCACCACGCCGGCGCGTTACCAGCGCGAGATCGGCCGGCGACCGCTGGCCTGAGGCGCGTGCCGCCGGTTCAGCGCACCGGCTCGGCGCACCGGATCAGCGCACCGGATCAGCGCTGGGCGGCAGCACCGCCGCCGCGGCCTCGCACACCGCGCGGGTCAGCACCGGGGCCACCGGCAGGCCCTGCCGGCATTGCCAGTACAGCGGCACGCCCAGGGCCTGGCCCGGCAGCAGCTCCACCAGATGCCCGGAGTCCAGCCAGGGGCGTACCAGCGGCTCGGGGTTCATGCCCCAGCCCAGGCCGGCCAGACTGGCATCCACAAAGGCCTGGGTGGACGGCAGCCAATGCGTGGCCAGCGCCGGCACCGCGGCCTCGTCGCCCAGCACCCGGGCCACCCATTGCTGCTGGAGCCGGTCCTGGCGGTTGAAGGTCAGGCTGGGCGTCCGGGCCAGGGCCTGGGCATCCACCCCGGCCGGGAACCAGCGCGCCACGAAAGCCGGGCTGGCGGTGGCCCGGTAGACCAGGGTGCCCAGCGGCACGCTGCGGCAGCCCGGCACGGGCTTGTCCAGCGCGGTCACCGCGGCCACCACCTCGCCGCGGCGCAGGCGCTCGGCGGTGTGCTCCTGGTCCTCCAGGCTGATGTCCAGCAGCAGCGCGGCCTCGTCGGCCATGCGGGCGGCCGCGGCCACGAACCAGGTGGCCAGGCTGTCGGCATTGACCGCCACCGGCAGGGTCACCCGGGCCCCGGGTGCAGGGCCCTGGCCGGGCAGGTCGGCGGCCAGCGCACGCTCCAGCAAGGCCACCTGCTCCAGGTGGCGGCACAGGCGGGCGCCGGCCTCGGTGGCACGGGCCGGGGTGTCGCGCACCACCAGCACCTGGCCGGCCCGCTCCTCCAGCAGGCGCACCCGCTGAGACACGGCCGAGGGGGTCAGGTGCAGGGCCCGCGCGGCGCGCTCGAAACTGCCCTCGCGCAGCACGGCGGCCAGGGCTTCGAGCAAGGTGTAGTCGTACATGGTGATGGACCTGGATCAGGGTCCGTGGTGAAGGCGCCTTCAGCCCCGCTTCATCGGCTGAAGCAAGTCTAACTGGCACCCGGTGCGTCCCCCGGGCATGCTGCGCCCCATGCTGTCGAACGCCCTCTCATCCACCCTCGCCCCGGCCCTGCCCCCGACCTCGCTGGGCGCCGCCGCCCTGAACGGACTGGCCCTGTCGCTGGGCCTGATCGTCGCCATCGGCGCCCAGAACGCCTTCGTGCTGCGCCAGGGCCTGCAGCGGGCCCATGTGGGCCCCGTGGTGCTGGCCTGCGTGGCGGCCGATGCCCTGCTGATGGCCGCCGGCGTGGCCGGCCTGGCCGGCCTGATCGGCGAGCACCCCGGGCTGGCCCGCGCCCTGGCCGCCGCCGGCATGGTCTTTCTGCTGGTCTACGGGCTGCGGGCCCTGTGGGCGGCGCGGCGTCCCGGCGCCCTGCAGGCGGGCCAGACCGCGTCGCTGAGCCGGCGCCAGGCCCTGCTGCAGTTGGCCGGCTTCACCCTGCTGAACCCGCATGTCTACCTGGACACCGTGCTGCTGGTGGGGTCGGTGGGGGCCCAGCAGCCCGGCTGGGCCGCGCGCGGCGCCTTCGTGGCCGGAGCGGCCGGCGCCAGCGCGCTGTGGTTCACCACCCTGGGCTACGGTGCCCGCTGGCTGGCCCCGGTCTTCGCCCGCCCGCGCGCCTGGCAGGCCCTGGACGCCCTGATCGGCGTGGTGATGCTGGCCCTGGCCTGGCAGCTCTGGCCGCTGGCCCTGCCGCCGCAGGCCTGAGCAAGACGGTACAAGACCGGCCCGCACAGCCTGCGTAGACTGCGCGCCCATCATGTGGATCGGAACCTTGTTCGCGCTGGCCGCCGGCCTGATGTGGGGCCTGGTGTTCGTGGGGCCGCTGTGGCTGCACGACTACCCGGCCGTGCTGCTGTCCTTCGGCCGCTACCTGGCCTTCGGCCTGATCGCCCTGCCCCTGGCCTGGCTCGACCGCGCCGAGCTGCGGCGGCTGCGGCGCGCCGACTGGCTGGAGGCCGCCAAGCTCTCGCTGGTGGGCAACATCGTCTACTACCTCTTCCTGGCCTCGGCGCTGCAGCGTGCGGGCGGCCCCCTGCCGACCATGATCATCGGCACCCTGCCGGTGGTCATCGCGGTGGTGTCCAACCGCCGCAATGCGCAGCGTGATGGCCTGCTGCCCTGGCGCCGGCTGGCGCCGTCGCTGGTGCTGATCGGCGCCGGCCTGTTGCTGGTCAACCAAGCCGAACTGGCCCGCTTCCAGGCCGACCCGGCGGCCGACCTGGGCCGCTATGCCCTGGGGGCCGCACTGGCCCTGGGTGCCGTGGCGGCCTGGACCTGGTACCCGGTGCGCAACGCCGACTGGCTGCGCGCCCATGCGGACCGCAGCCCGCGCGCCTGGGCCACCGCCCAAGGCCTGGCCACCCTGCCGCTGGCGGCGCTGGGCTATGCCCTGACCTGGGTGTGGTTCGGCCTCAGCCAGCCGGACTGGCCGATGCCACTGGGCCCCCGGCCCCTGCCCTTCGTCGGCGCCATGCTGGCCATCGGCCTGCTGGCCTCCTGGCTGGGCACGCTGTGCTGGAACGAGGCCAGCCAGCGCCTGCCCACCGCCCTGGCCGGCCAGCTGATCGTCTTCGAAACCCTCTCGGCCCTGGCCTACGCCTATGCGCTGCGCCAACAGTTCCCGCCAACCGCCACGCTGGCCGGCGTGGGCTTGCTGGTGGCCGGCGTGGTGTGGGCGCTGCGGGTGCGGCCCGTGCCGGTGCCCGCCCATTGATCGAAGCGATTGACCCAGGTCATCGAGCACGCGCGGCGAGCAGGACCGCGCTCAAGTGAACGAACGTGCCGGCCGATAACGGGGCGTAGCGGGTGTTGGGCCCGCGCCAACCCTGTTGTGCCATGCCTGCTGTCGCTGACATCCGTCTGAAGGTTCTGCTGGTGGATGACCAGTTGTCCCACCGCGCTGCCCTGGGGGCCGAACTGCAGGCCATGGGGCACGATGTGGTGGAGGCCGGCAACGCCGAGGACGCGGTGGCCCTGTTCACCAGCCTGCGCCCGGACGCGGTGCTGATGGATGTCGAGATGCCCGGCCACAACGGCCACTGGGCCGCCCAGCAGATCCGCCGTGCCGAACCCGATGGCTGGACACCCATCCTCTTCCTGTCGGGCCGGGTGTCCGATACCGATCTGGCGGCCGGCATCGAATGCGGTGGCGACGACTACCTGTTCAAGCCGGTCTCACCGGTGGTCCTGGGTGCCAAGCTGCGCGCCATGCAGCGCCTGTGCAGCCTGCACCGGCAGCTGACCACCCTGACCGACCGGCTCAAGGCCAGCAATGCCGACCTGCAGATCCAGTCCCTGCACGACCCGCTGACCAGCCTGACCAACCGCCGCGGTCTGGACATCCGCCTGGACGAGGAGTTGCGCCTGGCCCGGCGCGATCGCCAACCGCTGACGCTGATCCTCTGCGACGTGGACAACTTCAAGTCCTACAACGACACCGCCGGCCACCTGCAGGGCGACCAGTGCCTGGTGCGCATCGCCCAGCTGCTGGGCGAGACCTGCCGGCGCCCACGCGATCTGGCCGCCCGCTTTGGCGGCGAGGAATTCGTGATCCTGATGCCCGGCACCTCGCACTCGGGCGCCATGTTCTATGCCAAGGGCCTGCAGCGCATGGTGCACCAGCTGGCCTTGCCGCATCCAGCTTCCGACGGCAAGACCTGCGTCACCCTCTCCGGCGGCATCACCACCTGCGTGCCCGATGGGACGACCACCATCGAGTCGCTGCTTTCGCGCGCCGACGCGGCGCTCTACACCGCCAAGTCGCTGGGCCGCGACCGCTTCTTCTGCTTCGAGACCCAGGCCGACTCCGCCACCGGCCAGACCGAGTTGGTGAACTACGACCGAGAGAAGGGCAGCACCGCGACGCTGTTCTGATCCGCTCAGCGCCAGCAGTAGGCCACGTCCTTGCTCCCGGTTTCACCCTTGGTCCCGGCCTGGTCGATCGACAGCGTCGCGCAATCACTGTCATTGGCCTGACTGCCCTTGGGTGCGGCATTGATCTTGAAGGTGGACCCGGTGGGCTCCCCCGCTGCAAAGGCATAGCCATAGGTACTGGCCGTGTCGGTGGCACAGGCCAGCGCGGGCAGCGCCGCATCCGTGTAGGACATCTTCGTGGCGCTGTAGCGCTCCATCTGCTGCGCCATCTCAAGCAGACAACCGGCCCCCGCCGCACGCTGGGTGCGGATGATGTGGCTCATGTAGCTGGGGTAGGCCACGGCGGCCAGGATGGCCACCACGGCCACGACGATCATCAGTTCGATCAGGGTGAAACCCCGGCCCGCGCTGCGGCGATTGCATTGCATGGTCTTCAATCTCCCACGATCTCACGCCAGGAGATGCGCCCCTTGAGCGGCGTCACACCCAGGTTCACATCCACCGAGCCAATCTTGCTGTCCGGGTTTTCATTGTCACCCGAGCCGCCCACCACCATGAGATTGCCGATCAGGGTGGCTTTGCCTGGCATGCCGATGCCCAGATTGATCGAACCGATGTAGGCCCCGTCCAGCGTGTCATCGGTGTAGGAGCCGTTGCCATTCACGTTGAGCACACCCACGCTGGTCGCGGCACCATTGAATGCGCCCACCACGTTGAGATAGCCCGTGCCTCCACCCGCACAGGAATCGGTCGAGTTGACGGGGATGATGGAGCTGGCGAACACCACGGGCACCGCCAGGGCATAGTAGGCCGACTCCGTGACAAAGCGCTCACCGGGCTGGGTGGTGCTGTTGAAGTCGATGTACCAGCCCGACTTGCCCGTCATGTCTCCCGAAGTGGCCGCACTGAACGTACGAACGCTCTCACCGCTGAACGTCCCCGTCTCGGAAATGCTTCTCGCCCGCAGGGCCGAGCGATCAGTGATCCGGGTCTCGTCGACCAGCCCATACCAACTCTGCACCGCCTGGCTGGCAGGATCACCCGACTGGAAGTAGGAGCCCGTTCCGAAGAAGACAAACACCTTGCCGTAGTTGGGATCATCCGCCACGGTGTCCTTGGCAACAGCCATGGGCGCCGTGATCGGCTGAAGGTTGTTCGCGCTGTCCTTGGCCACGAACAGCGGATTGCCCGAGTAGGCCACCCCCCAGGCGGTGTCGCTGCTGCTGGAGACGTCGAACTTCCAGACATTGCCCTTCAGGTCACCGGCATAGATGGCATCGACCGTTCCGTTGCCATCGGTGTCGAAGACGGTTGGCGCGGAGAGCCCGTTGTCGCCGCTGGCGCCTGTATCGATCTTCTTGATGCTGCTGAGACTCCCGTCCGCGTCGATGAAGAAGAGATACAGCACCGAGTGCCCGTTGGCGCTGTTGTAGCCGTTGCCGACCAGCAGCGCACTCTTGCCATTGTTCATCTTCACGAACAAGGGGCGACCGATCATGTAGCCCAGGTCGCTGTCACCGGCTGCCGCGGTCTGCCCTGTGGGCGTGTATTCCCAGAGGCTGCTGGCTGTGGAGAAGTTTGCGGGATCGGTCACGTCCAGCGCGAACAGCCCCTTGCCGCCACGGCCCAGCAGTGCAAAGAGGTAGTTGTGGTTGGTGGTCGCCGCACTGCGGCCTGAGACGGTGATGTCTCCATCCACGTAGTAGCGGTGCGCATAACCCACATCTGACAGCGTCTTCAGGTTGGGCATCGCCTCTGCCGGCACGAATGCGAACTGCTCTACCCCAGAGCTGCCGTTGACGGCATGCAACATTCCGTCGTTGCCCCCCACGAACACCGCGTCCAGTTCCTTCACATAGAAGGGGGAGGAATTGACGATGTCACCCACAGGGTAGGTGCCACGGTTTCGCAGCTTGCCGCCGTTGAGCACCTCCTGGCTGCGGTCCCCTCGGACATAGCTGAGCAAGGGCTGGCTGTTACTGAAGTAGCCCTTCTCTGTCGTGTCGAACTGATCCCAGGTAAAGCCGCGGCCACTGCCGTTGTCCGGACTGACCGCTCGCCGCCGATAGAAGATCTTCCGGCTGGCCTGTGACGGCAGCATGGCCCCCTCGTTCCAGGCCGGATGGGCACTGACCCCGCTGCTCGTCACTGGATAGGCGATCAAGTCGCCCGACCAGATGGCCGCGTTGTAGACCCCTTGATAGACCATGGAGCCCGAGTTGATGCTCGTGCTGTTGGTGGTGACATTGCTGGCACTGCTGTTGCGACTGATCAGGTCGGCAAAGGCCTTCTTGAGGGATTCCGCCAGCTTCGCCGGGTTCTGCGCATAGAAGTAGGTATCCGGCACGCCATCACCATCCGCATCCCATTCTTGCTTCAAGCCAGGCTTGCCGTCGCCATCGCTGTCACTGAATCCTCCCCACTTGGCGGCGTACCAGAGCGGATCCTTCAGCAGGGTGGCCGCGGCGGTGGTGCTGGCCGAGAAGGCACGGACACTCGACTTGTTGCTGCCCACGTAGGGCAGCGACTTGCAGGCGTCCGGCGGACTGCTGACATCGCAATCGCCGATGTTCAGGTTGTCGGGCACATTCAGGAAGTACGAGGTCGAATCCGACTCGTCCTCCACCACCAGATAGGGGCCATCCTTGGTGGAGCCGGAAACCACATAGCCCACTGACTGCTTGATGCTGCCGGCCTGGTAGGTGGGGGTGAGCGTGACCTTCAGCGTGTTGTCGGCCTGGGCCGCCACCTCGTACTCGACGATGACGTCCATGTCGTGGTCGGCGCCTTGCTCGGAATCTTCGAAGTTGATGTTGAACTTCGCGTAATAGCGCCCCCCGTTGACCGCGCTGTTGGCATCGGCAGTGCCGGAGTTGGCGATCTGCTCGACGTAGAAGTCGACGATCTGGTTGGTCGGCTGGTAATTGCCCTTGGTGTGCGTGATGCCTGAGCCGTCCACCGACTTGGCAAACGGCACCAGCGTGATCACGCTGCCGTTGGGCAACTTGGCGTCGATGCGTGGCAGGGGCGAGGCCAGCGCCAGCACGAAGGTGTTGGTGGACTGTGTGCCCGTGAGCGACGTGCGCAGATCGGTGTGCTTGCCGAAGTACGCGACGGCCGCCGAGTAGTAGCTGCCTTGCTTGGTCGGCTCCTCGGGCGCCAACCCGCGGATGGAGGACAGGGAGGCCACCGTCTTGGCCGTGGGCACGTTGTCCGAGGTCGAACCCGATTGCCCGATGAAATGCTTGCCCGCAACGTCGGGCTCGTTGGCCGAGATCGTGTTGGCTTCGGTGCTGACGTCCAGACCAGCGAGATCCCCGGAGAAAGAGCCAAACCCGCTGTAGACGCCAGGCAGCTGGTCCGAGTCGAAGGAAACGTTCGTGTCCGACAGGGTCAGGATGTTCGGCTTGGAACACCAGGGCGACTTGGCGGCACTGTTGGTGGCGTCATACGGATCGTCCCACGTCGCGCTGGACAGGCCGACCTCGGCATCCTTGGTGGTGGTGGTGGCGTATGCCGACGTCGCGCTCTTCTTGCCCGAGTAGTAGCGCAGCGCCTCGTACATCATCTCACCGATCGGGTTGCCCCAATCCGGGAACTGCGCCTCGGTCATGGGCCCGCTCTCGTACCATCCGCCCTTGTAGGCTTGATCTGTCCGTCCGTTGTTGAAGTCCCGGATGCGGATGTTGTCGAAGCTGGCCACGATGGGATGAGACGTCTTGAACTCCCCCGTGGTTTTATCAACCTCGTTGCCAATCGCTTTGTCCTTGCCGAAGGAGGACACCACTTTGCGCAGGCGCCCGCCCGACATGTTCTTGTCGTAGCTGCCGGTGATCAGCCCGAACAGGATGGCATCGTTCTCGCCGTACTCGTGCAGGATGCCGATCGGTTTGTAGTGCCCGTTGTCATACTGCTTGCAGCCCGAGCCATGGTAGGTGTCGGAGCACACCGCCACGCGCACGGTGTAGTCGGTCATCGACTTGCCGCCATGGGTGCTGGAGTCCAGCACCGGACGTTCCGTGGAGGCCCAGCCCCAGACCCGCTTGGTCGAGTTCAGCACCACCGAGAGAAGCGGCGGGAGATCGTAGCTGCAGGCGCTCAGGGTGGCGCAGTCGGTGGACTTGTTGCGGGTGAGGTTGCCGAAGAAATGTCGCCGGACCGTGGTCGCTGAATCCTTCTTATCCTTCACTGGCACCGTCAGAGGCGTGTAGTCCGCGATGTCGTAGCCATCGTTGAGCACGCTGGTGTATTCCTTGGCCCAGGAATGTGCATCCTGCGGCACATAGGCACGGCGCAGAATCGTCGAGTTGTCACTGCCGTTTCCGTCCCGGTAGCCGCCGTACAGCACCTTGCGCACCGCGTCCATGCGGCTGGTGGTGGCCCAGTTCAACCAGTTGCCCGACCACTTCCCGGGACACTTGCCCGCGCTGTTCATCGTGCTGGCGGGCGTGAACAGATCGCTGTTGGCGAAGCCGCCGCTGTGGGTGTAGCAGAGCGTCGAATCGAACAGCCCGTAGTAGGTGAAGGTCGGCTTGAAGTGGATGTCCAGTGCGCCGTCACCATCGAGGTCGCTGGCGTCGTTATAGGCCTCGTAGAAGAATCGGTGATCCCGCCCGGCCACCAGCATCACCATGGGCGGCACGGAGGTCTGGACCCCCAGGGGCGTGTCGGGGATCACCACGGCGTGACCGGTCTGCATCAGCCCCAAAAGCGCGACGCTGCAGGTGAGAAGGCGGAAGGTCATCAGTCGACCGGATCGGAGGATGGACATGTTCTGCTCCCGAAGAGGGGGCTCAGTCGGTGGCGTAGACCGACTGCAGCATGATGCTGGCGCGGGTGTCACCCCCCACCACGCGCGCAGTGACCCGGTAGCGCTTGCAGCTCATCGGGTCGGAGGCATTCCCGGGTCGGCACGGAAAGCTCGACCCCAGGTATTCCACGAAGTAGGAGGGAGTGATAGCCACGTCGCCGGTGCCCACGGTCGGTGCATCGGCCCAGGAGGCGAAGGTGCTGTCCTCCCAGCGCGGCGTGTTCGTCGCCACGGGGGGGCTGCACACCATCACCTGGCTGGACACACTCGGCACGGTGTAATTCGCGCACCCGGACGTGGGCATTGGCTTGGCCGCCTCCACCCAGCCCTCGGCTTGCCGCAGGGTGGCCTCAGCCGCCTGAAAGGCCAGACTGCGGTCATAGGTCTGGGTGGACATGCGTTCTTCCTGGGTCACCGTGCGGATGGCCGACAGGCCCAGGATGGTGATGAACACCAGAAGCACCAGGGTGACGATCAGGGACACCCCGCGCTGCGGACTGCGGAAGGATCTCATCAGCGCGTCTCCCGGTTGCGCAGGCCGACCACCGACAGGAGGTGCCGCTCCAGGGTCGTGGCATCGGTGCTTACCTTGTTGGGCGAATGCAGGGTGAGGTCGAGCCGGGCCGACACCACCACCTGAGTGGCACTCGGGCTCCAGTCGGTGACGGAATCGGCGTCCACCCATTCCGATGCAAGCACCGGCGTGGCGCCCGACACATCGGCCGTCAGGTATTGAACCTGGAGGTCTTCCACATCGGGCACGATCTCCTCGGCCACGACCGAGACGCCCCCCCCCGCGGTACTCAGTTGGGTGCGATAGAGCGAGCGCCCCCCATTGGCATTGATGCCGATGTACCAGAGCGAAGAGGCCAGCTTGGCCATGAAGCCACCCGAGGTGAAGGTCTTGTTGGCAAAGCCTCCGCAGCTGGCCGGAACTGGATAGCCGGGATAATCCAGACCCGTGCTGCAGTTCAGAGGTGCGTCGGTGGCGTTGTAGTTCAAGGTCTTGGCACCAGTATCAACGACCCCCACCTGGAACACGGCCGCCGAGCCGGCGTCACAGACGACCACGGGATCCAGTGCCGCGAAGCCGGCCGCCGAAGACAGGGTGAACACCGTTCCGCTCGGGTTGTGTGCGGTCACAATCACGTCGGAAGGGGCGGCTCGGATCACCAACACCGCATCCGTCCCGCTGACGCGCTGACCTGCCGATGTTCCGGTGTCCACCAGACCGGTCGCATCCTGGTCGCCCTCGTAGCCTCGCACGCTGCCTCCGGCCATGTCCGCCCAAACGGGGACGGCGCTGCCGCTGCGAATCACATTGGCCTGGGGCCGTGCGCCACAGCTGTTCTGTCCGGCCTCACGCACATCTCGAGCCATCAACTCGAACGAGGTCCGCGCTGACTCCTGAAGCCGCCCCATGTCTTCGTTGACCCGGTAGGTCTGCAGGTTGGACATCAGGATGTTGACCACGATGCCCACAACCACCAGGCCCAGGGCCATGCCCACCATCAGTTCGACCAGCGTGAAGCCTCGCGCGCGGGGGCTCCCCAGGGATTGCCGCGTGTTCATAGCTTGGTCACCGTCTGAACGATCTGCTTGCCCAGCCCGCCGGCCTTGGTGTCGTCCCACCGGACCTGAACCCGGCACTCACCTTCCGCGGAGCAGTACACGGCACCACAGCTGCTGGAGTCAGGCCCTAGGGCTGCCTTGATGCCCTCGACCCATGCGGTCTGGTTGGCCCCGACCAGGCCACTGGCACTCACGGCATCCGTGCTGCACAGCGCTGGAATCTCATCGTCGGCCTCCAGACTGCCTTCACCGGTGTTGTAGCTCAGCGCCTTGGCATTGGCGACATCCACCCTCATCGCATCAATGATGTAGTAGCTCATCATCACAGCCTGCGTACGCTGGAAGCTGCTGTTGTTGCCCTTCAGCGCACGCAGCTGCAGCCCCACCATGCCGAAAATGCCCAGGCTCAACACCAGCACAGACACAAGCACTTCCAGGATGACGGCACCACCCTGGGATCGCTGGGAGGAAGGGACTCTCATGGAACCTCAAGAAGACTGAATGGTGTCAATCCGGGGCATCGCAACTGCTGGCCACGCCGGTTGACTGCGTCACACTGATCCGACCCGTGCCACTGAGTGCAAGGTCTCGGCTCCGATGGTCATCGTCCAGTGTGGAGGAGGTGCTGCAGACGCGCAGAGTCCCCGTCTGGATGTCACCGTTCATCAGCTTGGCCTGCCCATCCGGCGCATAAGACACGAACTGGTCCACATTCGCACCGCCAACCACGATCAGCCCACCGCTGACAGCCTGCCCATGGGTCAGAACGGTTTCGCCGGTATCCACCACGGCGTCGGTGTCGTCTCGAGTGGTGTCCACAAAGGTGATCCACCCTTGCGACCAGTCCCCGGATGTGGCGCAGGCGCTGCCATCGCTGCTCTTGCAAACAGTGACGCGCTTGCCCTGCCGGATGGCCTGTGACCGGGCTTCGGCCAACGCGGTCTCAAACTCACTGGCCGTGCTGCGCACCTTGTTGGTGGCCATGAGCGACTCGAAACTGGGGGCCGCGAGCATCAGCAGGATGATCAGGACAGCCAGCGAAACCATCAGCTCGATCAGCGTCACCCCTGCTTCACGAGCATGTCGCAGGAGACCGAAGGACAGGGCGGGTTGAGTGCAACGGAGTTTCACGTTGGGGAACATACCGCAAAGTCACTTCATGCCGCGATGCGATCGGACAAACGGCAGCGATCCCGCGACGAACGGCCGCACGGCTCATCCTGGCGGCCACAGGAGCGCCGTGGAGGCGCCCGCCGATGTGGTGCCGGAGGCTTCAGCGCCGCAGTCGGCAGCGGTCGCCGCTGGCCTCGCGGCGCACCTCCACGCAGCTGAGCTTGCCGGCGTAGACCAGCTCCATCGCGCGCCAGATGTAGGCGCACAGGTTCTCCAGCGTGGCCGGCCCCAGCCCTGCGACCTCGTCGAGGAAGCGGTGGTCCAGCTCGCGGCGCAGGGTCTCGATGTTGCGACGCAGGTAGGCCAGGTCCACCACCATGCCGTTGTCGTCGGGTGCGCCGGCCAGGGTGATCTCGGCGATGTAAGTGTGGCCGTGGATGCGCAGGCTGGGCTCCACATCCACCGTGCGGCGCAGGGTGTGGGCGGCTTCGAAATAAAAGGTCTGGCTCAGTTCGTACTGCATGGGTGTTCTTCCGGAAAGGAGGGACGGCGGGCGATCAACGGATGCCCAGCACCTTGTGGGTCTGCACCGACAGGCGCCAGCGCGGATCGGCCAGGCAATGCGCCGTGGCCCAGACGGTGTTCTCGCGCGCGCGCGGGCCATCCATGGCCTGCAGGAAATGGTGCTCGAACGGCAGTTCGGCCAGTTGATCCAGGTCCAGGCCCGGCTGGGGCACGACCACCTTCAGCTCCTGGCCCTGGCGCAGCAGCAGGGTGCTGCCGGCCTTGGGGCTGACGCAGACCCAGTCCAGCCCGGGCGGCGGCAGCACGGTGCCGTTGGTCTCCACCGCGATCTCGAAACCCTGCGCGTGCAGGGCGTCGACCAGCGCGCCATCCACCTGCAGCAGCGGCTCGCCCCCGGTGAGCACCACCAGCCGGCGGTTCGGCCCCGGGGCCGCGGCCGGCCACTGGGCCGCGATCTGCCGGGCCAGCGCCTCGGCCGTGGCGTACTTGCCGCCCAGCGTGCCGTCGGTGCCGACAAAGTCGGTGTCGCAGAACTGGCAAACCGCGCTGGCGCGGTCCTCCTCGCGGCCGCTCCAGAGGTTGCAGCCGGCAAAGCGGCAGAACACCGCCGGGCGCCCGGCATTGGCGCCCTCACCCTGCAGGGTGTAGAAGATTTCCTTGACGCTGTAGGTCATGGCAGAACCGGGTGGCTCGCAAGACAGGCGAGGCCCGGGGCAGAGAGTCGAACGACCTGGGATTGTCCGCCATGTCGGTCCGCCGACGACGGCAGGCGAAGCCGGCCCCCGATGAGGATCACCCGACCCTGACCAGGGCGTCCCTTGTCGGGGTGACGCCAGCGGCCCTGGCCCGGCGCATCATGGCGTCGCACACGGCCTCTTGCCTGCAGGATCGCCCCATGGACACCCTGACCATCATCCCCGCCGCCGCGCTGACCGGTGCCAACCCGCCCACCCTGGGCGAGTACGGTCGCCGCCTGCTGGCCGAAGGCGACTCCTGGTTCACGATCGGCACCCTCAACCCGGTGCGGAGCAGCAACCTGCTGCTGAGCCTGCGGGTCACCCGCTCCACGGCCATCATCAGCTGCGCCTACCCGGGCGACACCCTGGCCCACATGGTGGACCATGTGAACGACCCCTGGTTCGACCGCCTGCTGCGCCACCCCCGCTTTGCGAGCCGCTGGGAGGGCATCCTCCTGTCGGCCGGCGGCAACGACCTGATCGACGCGGCCCAGCAGCGCCCCCGCCACCGCGACGGCCAGCCTGCCGCCTGGGATGAACGCCTGTTGCTCACACCCGACGAAGCCTCGCTGCAGCACCCGGGCGAGACCAGCGCCACACGCTGGATCAGTGAACCCGGCTGGCAGCGGCTGTCGAACTATCTGGTGGCCAACCTGATCGAGCTGGTGGAGCGGCGCGACGAGGGCATGAACCGCGGCGTGCCGCTGATGCTGCACACCTACAGCGCGCCGGTGGTGCGCCCGGCCGGCGTGGCCACGGCCCCGCAGGGCTGGCTGTGGCCGGCCTTCGAGGCTTTCGGTATCCCGGTGGGGGAACGGCAGGCCGTGTCCGATGCGCTGTTTGGCCGGCTGCGCCGTCTCTGGCTCGACACCGGCGCCACCCTGCCCCAGGTGCGGGTGTTCGACAGTGCGGCGGTGCCGCTGAACCCGGCCCAGCCGGGCAGCACCGGCCCCTCGGGCGACTGGGTCAACGAGATCCACCTCACACCCGCCGGCTACGCCAAGCTGGGTGCCGCGATGGGCCCCTGGATGGAGGTCCAGCTGCAGGAAGTCCGGCTGTGACCCGGGGGGGCCGCCGCCAGCGCTGCGTCAGGTTTGCGGGCAGGCGCGGAAGGCCGCCAGCCCCTCGGCCTCGGCCGTGTGGGCCGACAACGCCGGGTGGGCGAGCGCATCGAAGCGGCCCGGCAGCACCAGGTTGGCAAAGCTCCAGGCCACCGCCGCGGTGATGCCGTCCTGCTGGATGTGGGCCGGGCCCACGGCCAGCGGGCGGGCCGTCATCTCGGCCTCCAGCAAGGCAAAGGCCCGCTGGGCCTGTTCGCTGACCCGGTCCAGCCAGGGGCCGTGGCGGTGCTCCGGCGGGCGCAGCTGCATCTCGTAGACGATCTGCACCGTCTTCTCGCAGGCCGCCAGGGCCAGGCCCAGCACCCGCAGGCACCGGCGCGCGGCCACGGGGTCGGCGGGCATCAGCGGCCGGGCCAGCGGTGCGCCGATGATCTGAGACAGGTGGTCCAGGATGAGGCTGGAATCCATCAGCACGGTGCCGTCGTCGGTCACCAGGGTGGGCGCCTTGACCAGCGGGTTGATCGCCTCGAACTCCGCCTTCTGGCGGAACACGGAGATGGAGCGGTGCTCGAAAGGGATGCCCAAAAGCTGCAGTGACACCGCGACGCGGCGCACATAGGGCGAGTCCAGCATGCCGATGAGTTGCATGGCCAGGATCCTGTGCAATAAAGGGCCACCGAGTGTAGGCGGCCCCATGGCCCTTGTCTTGCGCCGGCCTTGCCCCTGTCAGCCCCGGGGACGTTCGTCCAGCGCCTCGTCCAGCACCTCGATCCAGTGGCGCACCGGGCGCTCGCTGGCCGAGGCCAGGTGCTGGATGCAGCCAATGTTGGCCGACACGACCGTTTCGGCCTGCACCGGCGCCAGGGCCTTGAGCTTGCGGTCGCGCAGCGCGGTGGACAGCTCGGGCTGCAGCACCGAGTAGGTGCCGGCCGAGCCGCAGCACAGGTGGCTGTCGACCGGCGCGGTGCGCACGTCGAAGCCCAACGCGGCCAGGTGGGTCTCCACCCCGCCACGCAGCTTCTGCCCATGCTGCAGCGTGCAGGGCGGGTGGTAGGCCAGCGGCACCGGCGGCGCGTCGGCCGGCTCGTTGCGGCGCGCGCGGGCGCGGGCCAGCGGCGGCTGCAGCAGGGGCACCAGGTCGGGCAGCAGCTCGCTGACATCCTTGGTCAGGGCGCTGATGCGGCGGGCCTTCTCGGCGTAGGCCGGGTCGGCCGCCAGGGCCAGGCCGTATTCCTTCACCGACAGGCCGCAGCCGCTGGCGTTCATCACGATGGCCTCGACCTGGCCGGCCTCGGTCAGGCCCTCGACCATGGGCCACCAGGCGTCGATGTTGCGCCGCATGTCGGCCAGGGCGCCGGTGTGGTCGCCCAGGTGATCGCGGATGGCGCCGCAGCAGCCGGCGTCGTCGGCCACCACGGTCTGGATGCCCGCGGCGTCCAGCACCCGGGCGGTGGCGGAGTTGATGTTGGGCATCAGCGTGGGCTGCACGCAGCCCATCAGCATCAGCACCTTGCGCGGGTGGCTTCGGGTGGGCCAGCGGTGGGCGCCCTGGCCCGGCGCCGGGGTGACCTTGGCCTGCAGCTTGGCCGGCAGCAGCGGACGCAGCGCGCGGCCCACGGCAATGGCCGGCGCGAAGGCCGGGGAGGTCAGCCCTTCGCGCAGCAGCCAGCGCACGGCGCGCTGGCCGGCCGGGCGCTGCACCCGCTCGTCCACCACCTGGCGGCCAATCTCGACCAGGCGGCCGTACTGCACACCGCTGGGGCAAGTGCTCTCGCAGTTGCGGCAGGTCAGGCAGCGGTCCAGGTGGGCCTGGGTGGCGGCCGTCACCGGCGCGCCCTCGAGCACCTGCTTCATCAGGTAGATGCGACCGCGCGGGCCGTCGAGCTCGTCGCCCAGCAGCTGGTAGGTGGGACAGGTGGCGGTGCAGAAGCCGCAGTGCACGCACTGACGCAGGATGGCCTCGGCAGCCTCACCGGCCGGCGTGCCGGCGAATTCAGGGGCGAGATGGGTTTGCATGGAGGATCAGCCCCGGGCCTCGGGAGCCCAGGTGTAGCAAAGCAGCCAGTAATAGGTCGTCTCGGTCCACTGGACCGCGCAGGCCTGCGGCCCCAGGACGGCGAGCGCCTCGGCCTGGGTGGGAAAGTTCTTCAGCACCTCGTGCTGGCTGCCATCGGCCAGGCGGCGCAGCTGGTAGGTGTTGCCCTGGGCGTCGCGCCGGTGGATGGGGTGGTTGCTGCCTTCGACATAGCGGTTGTCCATCAGCACCACCCGGGCGCCCGGGCGCAGGCCGCTGTGCAGGGCCGCCAGCCAGTCGTTCAGACGGCCCAGCGGCACATGGGACCACCAGAAGCCGGCGAACGCGGCGTCAAAGGTGGGCGCCGCCCAGGACGCATAGGCATCGCGGCGCTCGAAGTGCACCCGCTCGCCGTCCACCGGCTTGCGGCGTGCCAGCACCAGGGTCTCTTCATTGAGGTCGGTGGCCAGCCAGCGGCTGGCGCGCCGCGCCGCGAACGGGGTCCAGAAGCCGGTGCCGCAGGCCACCTCGACGCCGTCGCGGCCCTCGAAGGCCCCGGGCAGCCAAGCCTGGATCTGCGCGATGTCGACCTGGCGCTCGGGTTTGGCATAGACCGCCTCGTACTCATGCGCCCGCAGGGCGTAGTACTGCGCCAGGTCGGTCTCGGGCGCGGAAGTGGACATCGGGCGCGGCCTTCAGAACGCCGGGTGCAGGCGTTGGCGGTTGAAGATGCCGGCCGGGTCGAAGGCCTGCTTGAGCCGGTGGTGGATGCGCAGCAGCGCGGGCGACAGCGGGCTGAAGACCTCGCCGGTGCGCTCGCCGCCCCACCAGACGGTGGCGTGGCCGCGGGCGTCCTGGGCGGCGGCGCGCACGGTCTCGGCGCTCTCGCGGCTGATCAGCCAGCGGCAACCGCCACCCCACTCGATCAGGATGTCGCCCGGCAGGGCGATCTTGGGCGCGGTGGGGGCCACCGACAGGCGCCAGAGCACCGCACCGTCGGCCACCGCCACACGGGCCGTGCTGAAAAATTCGTCACGCTGGTCGCGCAGATCCGCCCAGAAGCGCGCTGCCAGGGCCGGCTCGATGGGCTCGCCGCCAAGCTTGCGGATGGCGGATTCGACCGCCGCGGCCGCCCCACCCAGGCGCAGCACCAGGGCCCCGTCCCACCAGGCGCTGGCCTGCAGCGGCAGGGGCTGGCCGGCCCAGTCGTTCACCCGCTTGAGGGCGTTGACCTGGTCCAGGTCGAAGCGCAGCGTGGCGGTGGCCGGCGGCACCGGCAGCACCTTGAGCGAGACCTCGCAGATCACGCCCAGCACGCCCATGGAGCCGGCCAGCATGCGCGAGACATCGTAGCCGGCCACGTTCTTCATGACCTGGCCGCCGAAGCTCAGCAGCTCGGCCTGCCCGTTGAGCAGCGTGGCGCCCAGCACGTAGTCGCGCACGCCGCCCAGCGCGGCGCGGGCGGGGCCGGCCAGGCCGGCGGCCACCATGCCGCCCACGGTGCCGCCGCCCGGGCCGCCCCCGGGCGTGTACTCGAAGCGCGGCGGCTCGAAGGGCAGCCACTGGCCCTTCTCGGCCAGTGCGGCCTCCAGTTCGGCCAGCGGGGTGCCGGCGCGCGCGGTCACCACCAGCTCGGTGGGCTCGTAGGACGAGATGCCGCGCAGCTCGCCCAGCGACAGCGGCTCGCCGATCAGCGGACCGCCGTAGAAATCCTTGCTGCCGCTGCCGCGGATGCACAGGGGCTGGCGGCGCTCGGCCGCCTCGCGCACCTGTTCGACCAGGGCGGCCAGCGTGGGGTCTTGGGTCACGGGATCGGCCACGGTCAGAAGCGCTCCAGTTCAGGGAAGGGCAGCAGGCCCTTCTTCACATGCATGCGGCCGTATTCGGCGCAGCGGTGCAGCGAGGGCAGCACCTTGCCGGGGTTGAGCCCGCCGGCCGGATCGAAGGCGGCCTTGAGGGCGAACATCTGGGCCCGCTCCTCGGGGCTGAACTGCACGCACATGGAGTTGAGCTTTTCCACGCCCACGCCGTGCTCGCCCGTCACCGTGCCGCCCATGGCGACGCTGGTCTCCAGAATCTCGGCGCCGAAGAGCTCGCAGCGGTGCAGCTGGTCCGGGTCGTTGGCATCGAAGAGGATCAGCGGGTGCAGGTTGCCGTCACCTGCGTGGAAGACGTTGCAGCAGCGCAGCTGGTACTTCTTCTCCATCTCCTGGATGGCCAGCAGGATGTCGGCCAGCCGGTGGCGCGGGATGGTCGAATCCATGCACATGTAGTCGGGGCTGATGCGCCCCGAGGCCGGGAAGGCGTTCTTGCGCCCGCTCCAGAACTTCAGGCGCTGGGCCTCGTCCTGGCTGACCTCCATGCGGGTGGCGCCAGCGCTGGCCAGCACCGCCTTCATGCGGCCGATCTCCTCCTCCACCTCCTCGGGCGTGCCGTCGCTCTCGCACAGCAGGATGGCGGCGGCGTCCAGGTCGTAGCCGGCGTGGACGAAGGCCTCGACCGCGGCGGTCATGGGCTGGTCCATCATCTCCAGGCCGGCCGGGATGATGCCCGCGGCGATGATGGCCGCCACCGCGCCGCAGGCCCGGTGCACATCCGGGAAGCTGGCCATGATGCAGCGCGCCACCTGGGGCTTGGGCGTGAGCTTGACCGTCACCTCGGTGGTGACGGCCAGCATGCCTTCGCTGCCCACCAGCACCGCCAGCAGGTCCAGGCCGGGCGCGTCGTAGGCGTCGCCGCCAAATTCGACCGGGTCGCCCTCGACGGTGTAGCCCCGCACCTTGAGCACGTTGTGCACGGTCAGGCCGTACTTCAGGCAGTGCACGCCGCCGGAGTTCTCGGCCACGTTGCCGCCGATGGTGCAGGCGATCTGGCTGGACGGGTCCGGCGCGTAGTACAGGCCCAGCGGGGCGACGGCCTCGGAGATGGCCAGATTGCGCACCCCGCACTGGACCACCGCGGTGCGGCTGGCCTTGTCGATCTGCAGGATGCGGTTGAACTTGGCCAGCGCCAGCGTCACGCCCTCGGCACTCGGCATGGCGCCGCCGGACAGGCCGGTGCCGGCGCCGCGGGCCACCACCGGCACGCCCAGACCGTGGCAGACCCGCAGCACGGCGGCCACCTGCTCGCCGGTTTCCGGCAGGGCCACCGCCAGCGGGCGCTGGCGGTAGGCGGTCAGGCCATCGCACTCGTAGGGCACGGTGTCCTCGTTCTGCCACAGCAGCGCGTGGGCAGGCAGCACCGCCCCCAGCGCGGCCACCACTTCAGCCTGGCGCGGGGCGCGGCGGGTGGGGTCGGTCGGGGTGGAGGGAGCGTCGGTCAGGGTGGTCATGGTGTGGGGCCTGCGGGCCACGGCAGCCACCGGACGGCGGCTTGGGCAGCCCTCGGGACTTTAACGCCAGGGGGCCGCGCTGCCCTGGGTGGGAACGCGGCCCCATGGTCAAAACAGATGTGACCGGCAGCGGGGCAATCCCGCCGCCGGCGCACCGGCCGTCAATGGACCAGCAGCGTGAACGGCGGCACGTAGGCCTGCAGCGTCACCAGCACGCCCACCAGGCAGGCCAGGGCCACCGAGTGGAAGAAGACGTAGCGCAGGATGTCGCCTTCGTGGTGGAACCAGCGGGTGGCGGTGGAGGCCACCACGATGGACTGGGCATCGATCATCTTGCCCATCACGCCGCCGGAGCTGTTGGCCGCGCCCATCAGGTTGGGGTTCAGGCCCAGCTGCTCGGCCGCCACCTTCTGCATGCCGCCGAACAGCACGTTGGACGCGGTGTCCGAGCCGGTCATCGCCACGCCCAGCCAGCCCATCAGGGTGCCGAAGAAGGGGTAGAGCACGCCGGTGTTGGCGAAGGCCAGGCCCAGGGTGGTGTCGGTGCCCGAGAAGCGGGTCAGCGTGCCCAGGGCCAGCATCAGCACGATGGTCAGTAGCGACATGCGCACCAGCCAGACCGTGCGCAGAAAGGTCTTGACGATGGCCACGGGCCCATAGCCCATCACGAAAGCGCCCACGATGGCCGACAGCAGGATGCCGGTGCCGGTGGTGGACAGCAGGTTCAGCACGTAGACCGCCGCTTCCTTGTGCGGGGTGGTGACGACCGGCGGCACCTTCTCGACCAGGTTGTTCAGGCCGGCCATCGGGAACTTGGCCATGAACAGCGTGTTCAGGTAATCCTTGACCACCGGCAGGCCCCAGACGAAGACGAAGACCGTCAGGATCACCCAGGGCGTCCAGGCACGCAGCAGCTCCTTGCTGCTGTAGGCCACCATGGTCTTGGCGCGCGGCGGCTCACCACCGTCCTTCTCATGGCCCTTCAGCGAGGGCGAGGTCCAGACCTTCTTGGGCTGCCAGACCTTCAGGAAACCGACCAGCGAGACCATCGACACCAGGGCCGCAATGATGTCCACCAGCTCGGGGCCGATGAAGTTGGACACCAGGTACTGCGGGATCGCGAAGGACAGGCCGGTCACCAGGATGGCGGGCCAGATCTCCATCATCGCCTTGCGGCCGGCAAAGGCCCAGATCAGCCAGAAGGGCACCATCAGCGAGAAGAAGGGCAGCTGGCGACCGATCATGCCGGTGACCTCCATCACGTCGTAGCCATGCACCTTGGCCAGCGTGATGACCGGCGTGCCCAGGGCCCCGAAGGCCACCGGCGCGGTGTTCGCGATCAGCGACAGGCCCGAGGCGGCCAGCGGCGAGAAGCCCAGGCCGATCAGGATGCCCGCCGTCACCGCCACCGGGGTGCCAAAGCCGGCCGCGCCCTCGAAGAAGGCACCGAAGCAGAAGGCGATCAGCAGCAGTTGCAGCCGCCGGTCCTCGGTGATGCCCGAAAGCGAGTCCTGCAGCACCTTGAAGCTGCCGTTGCCCTCGGCCAGCTGCTGCAGGAAGATGATGTTCAGCACGATCCAGCCGATCGGCAGCAGGCCGGTCAGGCCGCCAAAGATCGCAGCATTGCCGGCCAGACCGGCGGGCATGCCGTAACCGAAGACAGCCACGCAGAAGGCTGCGGCCAGGCCCATGCCCGCGGCGATGTGGGCCTTGATGTGGAAGAAGCCCAGGGCCACCAGCATCACCACCACCGGCACGGCGGCCAGGGCGGTGGAGATGAACATGTTGCCGAATGGGTCGTAAATCTGCTGCCAGGCCATGGGGGTTTGTCTCCTCGCGACTGCGTTGTGGTGCCTGAAAACACAGGCCGGCCCCGGGCATGGCTGGCACGCCCGGGGCCGGGAATCGGCACGGACTGTAGGGAGGCTGACGGAGCGCCGGTTGAAACTTTCAGGGCCTGCGCGTGAGAGTTCTTCAAAACACGGGTTAACCCTGGGCGACCGGCGCGATGCGCCTTCCGCGCTCAGGCGGTCCTCACGGCCTGGCCAGTGCGGACGCCGATGCGGTCGACCGTTGGCGGTCCAGGATGGGGGTCTCCCAGAATCTGAATGACAGTTCCGCGATCAACACGGACAAGGCCCCCCCCACCAGGAAGATGAACGCCGATCTCGCGCAGACGAGTTCGTCGAGGACCCGGAAGATGGGGTAGTGCCAGAGATACACGCCGTAGGACACCACCCCCAGACGTGCCACCGGCCGCCAGGCCAAGGCCTTGGCCAGCCGCGTTTCCGGCCGGAGATGCAGATCCAGAATCAGCAGACAGGCGACGGCCTCGATCAGGGGCAGGCCCCACGTGAAATAGCCCGTGTCGATCCGCACGCTCAGGAAGACAGCCATCGCGACACCCACCATCGGCCAGCGCAGCAGGGCCCCCGCCCGGCTCAGCCGCTGGATGGCCGCGGCGTCCAGCCCGCGCAGGGCCATGCCCGCCAGACACCCCAGCAGAACGCCCTGAAGCCGGGTGTCCGGTGCGTTGTACAGACGGGGGAGCGGCGCCTGCGACAGGGCCAGATGCAGCCGCCACGCCAACAGGGCGAGCAACAGCAGCAGCGAGAGCTTCAGGATGGCACGCACGCCCAAGGCGTTGCGAAAGCAGACCATCAGCCCGAGAGGCCACAGCAGATAGAACTGCTGCTCCACGCCCAGGGACCAGGTGTGTCCATAGAACAGGTTGGGTTCATGGAGGGCGTACAGCCTCACCAGGTTGGTGATGTAGAGCAGCGCGGCACCGGCATCGAGCGCCGCATCCTCGATCGACCCGGACATCGCCGCCGCCACGGGCAGCACCAGCAGCGCCATGAGGAACAGCGCGGGAAACAGGCGCAGGAAGCGCCGGTACAGAAAGCGCCGAAAGTTGAAGCCCCCCGCCCGCAGCCATTCGTCCATGACCACGCCGGAGATCAGGAAGCCGCTCAACACGAAGAAGATGTCGACCCCGATGAAGCCACCGGCGAAATGGGGCAGGACCGCATGGTCTCCCATGACCATCAGCACCGCCACGGCGCGCAATCCGTCCAAAGCCTGGTTTCTCTTCATGGTGGTCTGGCAAAAAAGCAGCGTCAGCACAGTTTGCGGCAAAGTGAAACGTGCCGTCCCCTTGCGGGGACAAGCGCTTGTGCCATGCCGCCCCTCACCGCGGGTGCATCCTGTGCCGCAGCGGCCGGCCCTGTCGTCCGCAGAGCGGACGATGGCCGCGATGCTCAGGCCAGGGCGGCCTTGATCCAGTCGGCAAAGGCCGCACACTCCCAGCGCTCCATCGTGCCGGGCTTCCAGCACAGGTGGTGGTGGAAGGGCGAGGCCACGGTGCGCGGCGACAGCCGCACCAGGCGCCCGGAGTCGATCCAGGACAGGCCCAGCTTCATGCGCATCAGCGCCACGCCAAAGCCCGCCGCCGCCGCGTCCAGCACCAGTCCGACGTCGTTGAACTGCGCTCCCACCCGGGGCTCCGGCAGGGCGATGCCATGGGCCTGGAACCAGGTGCTCCAAGGGTCCAGCGGGCTGCGGATCAGGCGGGCCCGCTCCACCTTCTCGACGGTGTCGAAGCCGTCGAAGGGGCCGAACTCATTGAGGTACTCGGCGCTGCAGACCGGCGTGACCTCGTCGCTGAGGATGCGCACATGCTCCACGTCCGGGTAGGGGCCGGTGCCGTAGCGCACCTCCAGGTCGGACTCCTCGGCCTTCACGTCGGCCAGCGGGATGGCCACCTGCAGGATCAGCTCGATGTCCGGGTAGGCGTGGCGGAACAGGGCCAGGCGGGGCAGCAGGATCTGGCGCGAGAAGGTGGGCGTGACCGCCAGGCGCAGCCGCACGCGGCTGGGGCTGGCCGGCAGGTGGCCGGGCACCTGCTGCAGCGCGCGCAGGCCCTCGCGCACCGGCCCCAGGTAGGCCGCGCCCTCGGAGGTCAGGCTGAAGTCCCGCGCGAAGAGCTTGATGCCCAGCTGGCTTTCCAGCTGGCGGATGCGGTGGCTGACCGCGCTGGGGGTGACGGCCAGCGCCTCGCCCGCGGCAGTGACACTGCGCAAACGCGCCAGGGCCTCGAAGGCCAGCAGGCACTGGATGGGCGGGATGCGTGGGGGTGTCACCCTGCGGGCCCCTCGACGGGCGCCGTGAACACGGTGAGGACCCCGGTGTAGCTGACCAGGTGGCGCCCGGCGATCTCGCCCGCCGCGAAGAAGCCGACCAGCGGCACATCGCCCAGCGCGTGGCGCACGATCTGCAGCTCCGCCGACGGCCCGCCGAAATGCCCGCCGCCGCGGCCGGTGCAGCTGATGTAAAGCGCCCCCACCGGCCGCCGCGCAGGCACGCCGGCCTCCTCGTCGCCGGCCAGCTCGTCGCGGATCTCGGCGCAGACACGCACCAGGTCGCGCCGCGCCGCCTCCACATCGCGCTGGCAGAAGGCCAGCTGCTGGCCGGGCTCGACCCAGTCGGCAATGGCCACGGCCTGGCGTGTCGGGTCCAGGCCCACCAGGTGGCGCACCCGGGTGTCCACGCCGAACTGCCCGCCGCGGGCGCGGTCGGCGTCGCCGGCATCGGTCAGACCGGCCAGCACGCTGCGCAGGCGCTGCATCAGCGGATCGGGTTCGCTCAGGCGCATGCCCAGGTCCTTGAGCAGGAACAGCAGGGCCGGCTGCTCGTCCAGCGTGAGCACCAGGTTGCGCTCGGCCGCGGTGACGGTGCGGGTGGGCCCGATGGGCTGGCAGCCCTGGGTCATGCGCGAGACCAGGTCCACCGCCGGCCCGAAGGCCACGCCCGAGAGCCCGCCGGCGAAGACGCCGTTGGCCAGTTGCACCGCCCGGTTGCGGGCGCTGGCCACGCCGCCGAACAGCTGGCCGCTGCCGGTGCGCGCCGCCATCTCATCCACCAGCTCGGAGAGGTCTGGCGTGGCCGGGTCGGCATGGACCAGGGCGGTCCAGGGGGCCTCGCCCTCCAGCGGATGGCGCCCGCTGAAGACGCGGAACTGCTCGGTGGGCAGGTCCAGCAGCAGCAGGGCCAGCGCCGGCTCGTCCCAATACTCCACGCCCGAGGCCGCAATGCCCACGCCCACCGTGCCGGCCACCTGCAAGCCGGGCCAGCGCTGCCGGATCTCGTCGAGCAGGGCCTCGGCCTGGCCGGCATAGGCCTCGGTCAGGTACAGCAGGCCCAGGCGCGCCTGGAAGCCGGGCCGCTGTGCCCGCTGGGCCTCCAGCTGCGCCGCAGCCAGGGCCAGCGCCATGTGGGCGTCGGGGTGGGTGGCGTGCCCCATCAGGGCAGCGCTCAGGCGGGCATCGGTCATGGCGGCGGCGTTCCAGCGGGGGACTTCGGTCTCAGCGGGGTGCCGCCTTCTTGGCCGCGGCGCGCACGGGCGACTTGCCAGGGGCGGTGCGCTTGGCGGCGGTCCGGGCTGCAGACTTGGCCGGGGCTTTGCGGGACGCCGACGGCGTGGCCGCGGGCGGGCGTGGCGCGGCCGGTCGGGCCTGCGGCGCCGCGGCCGCAGCCTGGGAGGCCTGGGCCATGGCCTGCACGGTGGCCGGCGCGTCCTTCAGGGCCTGGGCGGCGATCTGGCCGAACTGCTGGGTCAGGGTACCCCACCATTGCATCGGGTCCACCATGCCGGGGGCGGCCTCGGCTTCGGTGCCGGCCGGGGCTGCATCGGCCGCGGCGTCCGGCCCTGGCGCTGCGGGGGCGGGTTCAGGCGCGGGCTCCGGCTCGGCCGCGGTGGCCGGGCGGATGGCCATGGCCTCGCGCAGGTCGCCCATCGAGACGTTCATGCTGCGCAGGGTGTTCAGCGTCATGCGCTGCACCTCCAGGCCCTGGATGGTGGTGCCCAGCAGGCGGGCGTTCTGCTCCAGCCAGAACTGGACGGTGCGCAACTCGCTGATGCGCTTGTCCAGCTCTTCGGGGTCCAGGGTCGGGGTGATCCAGGCGTTCATGCCCGGCAGGGCGGTGCCGGCCTGGCGCACCAGTCCCTGCAGAAAGTCGAAGCCCGGCATCAGGGCGGGAAAGGGAGAACTCTCGCTCACGGAACAAGCTCCTGCGCAGCGCCGGACGAAGCGGCGGACGAGGCCGATTCTGCGCCCGAAGCGGCGGCCGGAACAGCCGCCAGCGCCGGGCTGGGCCAGCGCACCCGCGTGACGGTGAACCCCCGCGCGGCCAGCAGTACGGGCAGACCCTGGGGACCCACCATGTGCAGGCTGCCCACGGCCACGAAGAGGCCGCCCTCGCCCCCGTGCAGCCGGGCGATCTTGTCGGCCATCGGGCCATTGCGGTCGCTCAGCAGGCGCCGCATCATGGCCTTCTCCTGCGGCGAGTTCAGGCAATCGCACCACTGGGGATAGGTCTCCAGCTCGTCCAGATGCCCATCGGCCCAGGCCTGGGCCAGACGCCGCAGGGTGCGGCGGTCGTCGCCGCGGTCCATCTCGTCGAGCGTGTCCCGGACCAGCGCCTCGGCCGCCGAGCGCCTGGGCTGCAGGAGCGCCGCCATCTGTTGCGCGGGCGTTTCCAGCGGCGTGACGGGCAGCTTCAGCCCCTTGGCCATGCCGATCAGCAGCCCGTCCACCCCCCAGGCGGGGTCGATGCCCTCGTCGCGCAGCGACATCACGCTCAGCGTGGTCACCCGCATCTCCGGTCGCCAATCTTTCAGGGCGCGCCCCAGGCAGGCCGCGTCCTCCGCCTTCTGCAGCCGGGCTTCCAGCGCGGGCGACAGGGCCCGGTCGGGCGTCTGGCGGGCCAGCCGGGGCAGGGCCGCCAGCGTGGCCGGGTCGGACATGTCCAGCTCCACCACCAGGCGGCGGGTCTGGCCCAGGGCCTTGAGCACCGCCGGCCCCGGGTACATCCAGGCCTGCTGGGCGGCATGGAGGGTGCCGTAGAGCCAGGACCGGTGGCCCTGGCGGTCCAGGGTCCAGAGAAAACCGTGGTTCTGCGCCTGGGCCATGCCCTGCTGGATGGCCTGGGCATCGGGCGGCACCGCGGCCGGGGGACAGTCGGCGCGGGCGGAGCCCCCGCTCAGCGTGGCCAGCAGCGCCAGCCCCAGGCCGCACAGCCGGGCGCCCCACATTGACAAACGGCGCATCAGGAGACCTCCACCACGGTCTGCTCGATGGCGCCGAACAGCGGCTGGCCATCCCGGCCCTTCATCTCGATGCGCACGGTGTCGCCGTATTGCAGCCAGCCGGGCGGGTCGATGGTCGAACTGGCGGCCACCTGCAGCCGCAGGTCGGCCAGGCAGGCCGCGCCCCGGCCCAGGCCATCGGCCACCGGGCCGCTGCCCAGCACCGTGCCGGCCCGCACCGGACGGTGATGCGCCAGGTGGGCCAGCAGCTGGCCCATGTGCCAGAGCAGCCCCTCCTGGGTGTGGCAGGGCCCCAGGGCCTTGCCGTTGAGCTGGACCTGCAGCGCCCCGTGCAACACGCCGGCCTGCCAGTCCTCGCCCAGTTCGTCGGGCGTGAGGGCCACCGGGCTGAAGGCGGTGGCCGGGCAGGACAGCACCCGCCCGCCGCCCAGCAGCCGCTCCTCGGCCTCCGGGCCGCGCAGGGTCCAGTCGTTGGCCAGGGCCAGCAGGCGCACGCCCTCCAGCGCCTGCGCCGGGCTGGCGCCGCGCGGCACATCGCCGGCGATCACCGCCCACTGGGCGCCGAAGTCCACCTCGTCGTCGATGGCGGCCACCGGCAGCTCGGCCTGGGGGCCCGTGAAGCCGTCGCTGCTGCCGGGCTCCATCCAGGGCAAGCCCAGGGCCTGCTCGGGCGGGGTGTCGCGCTCGGGCCAGGCCTGGGCCAGCTGGGCCCGGTAGGCGCGGGTCCGCACCCACTGGCCGCTGCGCGGCAGGGGCGCCAGGCACTGGGCCGGATCGAAGGCGAAGGCGTGCCGGGCGCGCCCCTGGTTGAGCTGGCGCGACAGGTCCTCCAGCTGGGGCGAGAGAAAGCCCCAGTCGTCGAGCACCTGCTGCAGGCGGGTGGCGATGCCGCTGGCGAAATGGGCGGTGCGCAGGTCCCGGGAGACGACGACCAACTGGCCGTCGCGGGAACCGTCCTGGTAGGTGGCGAGTTTCATGGTGTGGCGACAATGCGGTCAGCCATTGTGTCCAAAACCGCCCCATGCCGCCCCGCCCCACCCCCGCACCGCGCCACCGCCGACTGGCGCTGGCCGCGCTGACTGCGCTGGTGCTGGCCCTGCACGGCTGGGTGCTGGGCCCGGCCTGGCGCATCTTCCAGGTGCGGCCTGTCCCCGCCCCGCCCCACGCCATGCCGGTGGTGACGCTGAGCCCGCTCGCGCCACAGGCGGCCCCAACCCCCACACCACCAGCCCCGGCCCCGGCGCCAGCGGAGCCGAAGCCCGCGCCGACCCCAGACCTGCCCCGCCCCCCGGCGGAAACCGCCACGGAGACCATCGCCCCGCCGCCGGATCGCCCCCGCCAGGAGGCCGATCTGGACCGGCCGAGCGAGGACAGCCCGCCGCCCTCGGCCGACGACGAGGCCCATGCGCTGCAGCCGCTGGTGAGCCCGGCCACCTGGCTGGTGGACTACGCGGCGGTCAAGGGGCCCGCCAGCGGGCGGGCGCAACTGGACTGGCAACCCCTGAACGACCAGCAGTACCGCCTGACCTGGCGCATCGAGCTGGCCGGTCGAGAAACCCTGGCCTGGCAGAGCCAGGGCCATGTGGGCCCGGCCGGCCTGATGCCCGATCGCATGGTCGAGCAGCGCCAGGGGCGTGACCTGGCGGCCGTCAACCTCCAGCGCGACAAGGGCTTGGTGAGCTTTTCCGGCCCCTCCACCACCCTGCCCCTGCCACCCGGCGCCCAGGACCGGGCCAGCTGGCTGCTGCAGCTGCCCATGCTGGCCGCGGCGGTGCAGGCGCATTGGGCCGCCGGCCACAGCACGCTGAGCCTGCCGGTTTTCACCACCCGCGGAGAGGACCAGCTCTGGCGCTTCACCGTGGTGGCCGAAGAGACCCTGCCGGGCCCGCAGGGCGCGCCGGTGCGCACCTGGCGGCTGGTGCGCGAACCGGTAGGGCCTTACGACAGCCGGGTGGAGGTCTGGCTGGCCCGTGACCATGGGCTGGTGCCCTGGCGCTTACGCTTCACCACCCCGCCCGCCAACGAGCCGCTGGAACTGCAGCTGAGCGACGGGCTGCCGCCGGCGGAGGCCGGCGCACCGCCGCCCTGATCGCCGCCCCTTGAATTCGGCCCCGACGGGCCCATCTCCGGGGGAACTCCCAGGAGACGGCCATGTACATGCTTTACAACTCCGACAGCTTCTCGGTGCTGGAGATCGAGTGGCCCGAGAGCCCCGTCCAGGCCGATCAGGCTGACGCCACCACCCAGGGCGGCTACGAGATCGTCGACAAGATGTCCGGCAAGGGCATTTTCCTGAACGGCGATCTGGCCCGCAGCTTCCGCCAGCAGGCCCTGGCCCTGAGCCAGGGCGAGGTTGACGAAGACGCCGTCGATGCCTTCATCGCAGGCTACGCCGGTCTGGCGCAGCAGCCCGTGGTGCTGCACTGACCCAGCGGCGCCCCCCCGTCCTGCCGGGCGGCGAGGGGGCGGTGTCTCAATGATGCGGGGAGTCTGCCGATATCCCGGAGACCATGCCCCCTTCCGTCACGTCCCTGCCCTGGAGCGCCATCGGCCCGAGCGCGCTCCTCAGTGCGACCGTGGGCGCGCTGTGTTTCGCCGTGCTCGGGCCGGCGCTGTTGAGGACCCGTTCACGGGACCGGCGCGTCGCGGCGGGCTGGATGCTGGGCAGCTCGCTGGCCGTGGGGCAGGGCGGCTTCGGTCTCTGGCTGCTTTGGACCGCCACCTCCGGTCTCGATACCGCGGGCGCGCTGCCGCCGGGCTGGGCAGGCGCCGCCTGGGGCGCGTCCACCGCCGGCACGGCCCTGGCGCTGGGCGCGGGCCGCGCCATCGCCCCCCCGTGGCCGCGCCACATCGCCCAGGCCCTGCTGCTGGCCCTCAGTTGGGTGCTGTGCCGCGCCAGCCTGGAATGGGGTCTGGGGGGACACCCCGCGCCCACACAGCTGGCCTGGCAAGGGTTGCTGACGGCACTGACGCTGGGGGGCGCCATGGTCTGGCTGACCCAGAACATCCACACGCCGGGCCGCTGGTACTGGCGCCAGGGCATCACCCCGCTGCTGCCCGGCGCGGGCCTGGGCCTGGCGGTGGCGCTCACGCCGCCGGCCGCCCCCCTGATCCCCCACACCGACGGCCTGCCCGTGGCGGCACTGCCCTGGATCGGTGCCGGTGCGACCCTCACCCTGGCGGTGGGCGTGATCGTGGGTCTGGTGGACCGGCTGACACGCCAGCGTGACCAGAAACTCTCGCTGTCGCTGGGCGAAGCCCACCGGCGCCTGCGCGAGCAGGCCCTGAAGGACCCCCTGACCGGTCTGCCCAACCGCGCCTATTTCGACCACCGCCTCAAGGCGCTGAGCCGCACCCTGGAAGGCAAGGCCACGCCACTGGCTGTGATGATGGTGGACCTGGATGGCTTCAAGGCGATCAACGAGTCCTTCGGGCACCCCACCGGCGACCTGGTGCTCAAGGAAATGGCGCGGCGCCTGCGTGCCGAAGTCGGCCCCAGCAGCCTGGTGGCCCGGGTGGGGGGCGACGAATTCCTGGTGCTCTGCCGGCGGCCGGCGGTGGACACCGAGGGCACGCCCTCCGCACTGGCCCAGCGCATCCTGCACAGCGTGGGCCGCAGCTTCACCCTGCCGCATGCGGTGGAGGTGAAGCTCTCCTGCTCGATCGGCCTGGTCCACTCGCCCGAGTTCGGCCCGCCGCAGCGGTTGCTGGCCTGTGCCGATGCCGCGATGTACGCGGCCAAACGCCAGGGCGGCTCCACCTTCGCCGTCTTCGAGCCCCGCATGGAGCACGACACCCGCGAAGAGCTGGCCCTGCAGACCGAGCTGCGCGAGGCCCTGGCCCGCAATGAGCTGGTGCTGTACTACCAACCGAAAATGGATGCGCGCTCCGGCCTGATCACCGGCGTGGAGGCCCTGGTGCGCTGGCACCATCCCCAGCGGGGGCTGGTGATGCCCGGCGTCTTCATTCCGGTGGCCGAGCGCTTCGGCCTGATCGGGCAACTGGGCGACTGGGTGACCGAGGAAGCCTGCCGGCAACTGGCCGAGTGGCGCTCCCAGGGACTGCGCATGCGCGCGGCCATCAACATGTCCGCCCACCAACTGCGCCAGGACAGCCTGCTGCCGCGCCTGAAGCAGGCCATGGAGAACCATGCCATCGATCCCTCGCAGCTGACCATCGAGATCATCGAATCGGTGCTGATGGACGATGCGGCGGTGCGCAGCTTCTCCGGCCTGGCCAGCCTGGGGGTGGGCCTGTCGATCGACGACTTCGGCATCGGCTACTGCAATTTCGCGCTGCTGCGCAAGCTGCCGGTCAAGCAGCTGAAGGTGGACCGCAGCCTGTTCACCGACATCCAGAACAGTGCCGACGCACGCTCGGTGGTCACCGCCATCGTGCAGATGGCCCATGCCCTGAACCTGCGGGTGGTGGCCGAAGGCGTGGAAACCGAGCGCCAGCGCGACACGCTGCAGGCGCTGGACTGCGACGAGATGCAGGGCTTCCTGTTCGCCCGCCCCATGCCGGCGGAGAAGCTGACCCTCTGGGCCATGGAGGGCGAGACCCCGGCCGAGGCAGGAGGCTTTCGCCCCTCGCTGTTCATGGACGCCGACCCGGCACTGCAGGACGACTGAGCCCTGTCAGGGGTGGCCTCAGCCGCGGGCGCGGCGTGCCGCCACCGCCCGGGCCAGCTGGCGCAGCAGCGGCTCGGTGTCGGTCCAGCCCAGGCAGGCATCGGTGATCGACACGCCGGGCTTGAGCGCCTGGCCCGGCGCCAGATCCTGCCGACCTTCTTCCAGGTGGCTCTCGATCATCACGCCGGTGATGCGCTGCTCGCCGGCCTCGATCTGGCCGGCCACATTGGCGGCCACGTCGATCTGGCGGCGGTGCTGCTTCTCGGAATTGGCGTGCGAGAAGTCGATCATCGCCTGCTCGCGCAGGCCCGACTTGCGCAGTGCCGCGCAGGCCGCGTCGACGTCCTCGGCGCTGTAGTTGGGCTTCTTGCCGCCGCGCAGGATGACGTGGCAGTCGGTGTTGCCGCGGGTCTCGAAGATCGCGGCCTGGCCCATCTTGGTCATGCCCATGAAGGCGTGCGGCGCGGCCGCGGCCACCACCGCATCGGCCGCCACCTTGAGGCCACCATCGGTGCCGTTCTTGAAGCCGACCGGGCAGGACAGGCCCGAGGCCAGCTGCCGGTGGGTCTGGCTCTCGGTGGTGCGGGCCCCGATGGCGCCCCAGCTCACCAGGTCGGAGATGTACTGCGGCGAGAGCAGGTCGAGGAACTCGGTGCCGGCTGGCAGGCCCAGGGCGGTCAGGTCCAGCAGCAGGCGCCGGGCCTTGCGCAGGCCCTCGTTCATGCGGAAGCTGCCGTCCAGCCGCGGGTCGTTGATGAAGCCCTTCCAGCCCACCGTGGTGCGCGGCTTCTCGAAGTAGACCCGCATCACGATGACCAACTCGCCCACCAGCTCCTCGCGCAGCACGCGCAGCTTCTGCCCATAGGCCAGGGCCTGCTCGTGGTCATGGATGGAACAGGGGCCGACGACCACGATCAGGCGGTCGTCCTGGCCGGCCAGCACGCGGGCGATGTCGGCCCGGCTGCGCTCCACCACGGCCTCGGACTTGCGCGTCAGCGGCATCTCGTCCTGCAGCAGGGCCGGCGAGATCAGCGGCCGCACCGCGCCGATGCGCAGGTCATCCACGCGGGTGGTGTCGAGCGTGCCCTCCATCAGGCCCTCCTCCTCGGAGTTCAAGGGCGCGTTCACGACTTCGGCACGGTTCAAGGCACTCTCCTGGCGACAACCCGGCGGGGTAAAGATGGAATTATCCCCCGCACCGCGCGGGGCTGCAGCAATGGCACACTGCCCGGCATCGATCCCCGAGGAGACTGCTCATGATTCTGGAAATTGCCGACTTCCGCATCACCCCCGGCCAGCAGGCCGCCTTCGAGGCCGCCGTGGCCCGGGGCGTGGACGAGGCCATCCGCCACGCCAAGGGCTTCAACGGCTACAAGCTCAACCGCTGCATCGAGACGCCCGAGCGCTTCGTGCTGATGATCTACTGGGACACGCTGGAGGACCACACGGTGGGCTTCCGCGAGTCGCCGGCCTTCACGACCTGGCGTGCCATCGTCGGCCCCTTCTTCGCCGCCCCGCCGGTGGTGGAGCATTTCGAGCTGGCCTCCAAGTCCTGAGCGGACGGGCCGGCCACAAAAAAGGGCGGCGCCCCGCGAGGAGCGCCGCCCAGATCGTCGTGGGAACGACGATAGGACAATCGGTGTGGAAGCCGCTTACTGCTTCACGCCTTCAACCTGGATCACGACGCGCACGTTGTCCGGGAAGCCCCAGTTCAGGCCGTAGTCGATGCCGTACTGGCTGCGCACCAGGTTGGCCTCGAAGTCGCCACCGCAGACTTCGCGCTTGACCATCGGGTTCATGTAGCAGTTGAAGTTCAGGGCCTTGAGCGTGACCGGGTTGGTCTTGCCGTGCAGGGTCAGCTGACCGTCGATCTGGGTGACCTTGTCGCCATTGAAGCTGAACTTGTCGCCCACGAACTGGGCCGTCGGGTACTTGGCCGCGTCGAAGATTTCGGCGCTCTGCAGGTGCTTGTTGAAGGCGTCGGCGCCCGAGTCGATCGACGTCATGTCGATCGTCACGTCCACCTTGCCGGTCTTGGCGGCCTTGTCCAGCACCACGGTGCCTTCCTTCTTGTCGAAGCGGCCCCGGTTGGTCGAGGTCGCGAAGTGCATGATCTCGAAGGTGGCGTAGGTGTGGGTCGGCTCGATCTTGTAGGTGACCGGCTCGGCCTGGGCGGCGGTGGCCAGCAAAGCGGCAGCAGCAGCGGCGATCAGCGAAATCTTCATGGTGTGTGTTCCTTCAAAGGGTCTTGGGGACGGGGGCAAAAGAGACGGGGAGAGAGGAGCAGCGGACGCTCAGAGCGCGCCGACGCCGGTCACGGTCAGCTTGAAATGGACTTCGACGTTGTTGGCCACGGTCGAGGTGTCGGCCCACTCGCCTTCGCCGATCTTGAAGTCCAGGCGCTTGATGGCGAAGGTGCCGGTGGCGGTGGTGGTGGCACCGGCCTGCTTGAGGGTGACCGGCACCACCACGGGCTGGCTGGCGCCCTTGACGGTGAGCTGGCCACTGACCGCGTACTGGCCCTTGCCGGTGGCCTTGATGGCCGTGGACTGGAAGGTGGCCTTGGGGAACTTGGCGGCGTTGAACCAGGGCGCCTTGGGCACCTCGGCATCGGTCTCCGGCACGCCGAAGGTGGCGCTGCCGGTGTCGATGGTGAAGCTCACCTTGCCGGCTTCAGGCTTCTTCGGATCGAAGGCGATCTGGGCGTCCCAGGTGCGGAACTTGCCGTCCACCGGCACGCCCATCTGGTGGGACGTGAAGCTGATCTCGCTCTGGGCGGGCACCACCTTCTGTTGCGCGAAGGCCGGCGCGGCGGCCAGCAAAGCGGAGGCCAGCAGGGCCGGCGCGAAGAGGGAACGGGTCATGGAAGAACTCCTGTGGGAGATGTCTGGGGGGCGCGGACCGAGGCGTTCGCTCAGCCGCGACCGGGACGCATGCGGTTCAGCAGGCCGTCCTTGTCGATGACATGATGCTTGAGCGCCGCCCCGATGTGGGCCAGCACGAGCAGCGCCATCGTCCAGGCCAGGGTCTCGTGCCAGGGCTTGATGAGCTGGGCCAGTTCGGGGTTCTTGTCGACGAAGCTGGGCAGCGGCAGCACACCGAACAGCACGATGGGGAAGCCCGCGGCCGAGCTGTAGGCCCAGCCCACCAGGGGCACGGCGAAGAACAGCACATAGAGCAGGTGGTGCATGCCGTGGGCGGCCAGGCGCTGCCAGGCGGGCATGGGCAGATCGGCCGGCGGCCGGTGGGTCAGGCGCCAGACCAGGCGCAGCACGGCCAGGCCCAGCACGATCACGCCGGCCCACTTGTGGTAGTTGAACAGCTTCAGCCGGGTCATGGACATCGGCAGATCGGCCATGTAGAGGCCCAGGAAGAACACACCGGCAATCATCAGAGCCATGAGCCAGTGCAGCCAGATGGCCGGGGCGCTGTAGCGGGTGGAGGCGGATGTCTTCGGCATGTGGGGAGCTGTGGGTGTCGCCTGGAGGCGTTGGTTCACAGTGTCCGCAGCGCCGTGGCCGCCGCGGTTCAGCGCGCTTGAAGTCAGCAATGCAGTTTTTCTGAACGTTGCGCGTTCAGCGCCCGCCCGGGACCGCCGGATCGATGCGCTCAAACTGCGCTGGCGCCACCCACAGGGCCTCGGTGGCCGGCGCCAGGGCCGCGGCCTCATCATCGCCGAGCAGCCCATGGCGCAGCGCGAAGTCCAGGGTGGCCAGCGCGGCATCGACCGTCATGTCGCCCTGGCGGGCATGGTCCAGGGCCTGGGCCACCGGCATCAGCCGGTGCCAGGCCACCTCGCCGTCCTGGTTGAGGGGCTGGACGTCCGGCGGCAGCGCCAGGTCATAGACGTGCAGCCATTCGTGCTGCAGCCCCTCGGGGATGTCGCAGCACAGCTCGAGGACCCGCCCCCGCTCCAGCGGAGCCATCTGGTCGGGCATCAGCCCCGCCTCTTCCCAGGCCTCGCGCAGCAGGGCTTCGCGCGGGGTCTGCCCATGGGGCACACCGCCGCCGATCATGTTGTCCAGCCGGCCGGGATCGGTGGGCTTGTCGTCGGCCCGGCGGGCCACCCACAGATGGGTGGGCCGACCATCTGCATCAGCCACATAGCCATTGCAATGGGCCCCGAAGGTGATGCTGCCCCAGAAGCGGGACGCCGCCCGCTCGATCACCGCCTGCAGTTCACCCCGCTCGTCCAGCAGCGGATAAGGCTCGTCGCGCCAGGCGCGGATCAGCCCCTGGTCGCGCAGACGCAGGTGCAGGGCGGCCAGCGCAGCGTCGCGGGTGTCGCGCGGCAACACCCACCAGCGCGCCACGCCGTCAGGGGCCTCGGTCAGCGGCACCCCGTTCGCCAGCAGGGCCGGCACATGGGCCCGATCGATCGAACCGATGCGGGCGGGCGACTCGCCAGGCGACACCAGGCAGACCGGCACCCGCCGCTCCCAGTGGGCCTGACGCGCCTGGCCAAGACAGGGCCAGGGGCCCGGGGCCATGCTCATGGCTCAGTGGTCGTGCTTGTCGTGACCATGCCCATGGCCATGTCCATGACCGGGGCCGTCATCGTCATAGCCTCGTCCCGGCGGGCCGGGCGGGCGGTGGCCGCGTTCGTCATAGCGCTCGCGCACCCAGCCCTCCTGGACGAAGTACACGGGCTGCCCACAGGCGTTGTAGCGGCCGCAGTACTTGCGCCAGTTCTTCTGGTGGCCGGGGGGCACGTACAGATAGATCGGGCGACGCTGCACCACCATCGGCCCGGGCGTGATGACCATCGGCTGGGCGTAGACCACCGGCGGCGGTGCCGTGTTGCCAATGTCGATGCGCCCATACACGCCGGGCTGCACCACGCTGATGGACACACCCACGTCGGTAGCATGGGCGGTCAGGGCGGCACCGGCCAAGGCGGCGGCACCCAGGAGGCGGAGGGGATGACTTCTGTTCATGGTGGCAGTCTAGGCGCTCCGGCATCGGCTGTGATGTAGGACGCCATCCCGCCGCGGCGTCGGCTGCCGCGCCTGGACGGCCGGCCGGTCTTCAGCCCGTGCGGCGCGGACCATAGGGGCAGTGGCCCGGACGGGGCCCCACCTGAGGATGCTTGCGACAGGTGTCCGGCCGCTGCTCGTACACCGTGCAGCGCCGGGTCGTGGCATCCAGAAACAGGCAGTCCCCGCTGGCGCGGCGCGCCAGCGTGAAGATGCCGTGCTTGAAGTTGAAGTGGTCGACCTGTCCCGCCTTCTCCAAGCGGCGGGCGATCTGCTTGGGCAACTCGTGCTCGGCCTCGAAAGGGTCCACCAAGCCCAGCCGCACCAGGTCCGGCAGACGCACCTCCACCGGCATGGTGCAGCAATGGGCATGGCAGCCGTCGCACAGGCCGGCACGGTAGCGCGTCCAGGTGTCGCAGCGGTCGACATCGACCCGGCGAAGCAGCATCGTCATTCCATTCCAGGGCAAACCGGCAATGCACGCAATTTGCTTACAGAGCCGCTCAATCCGACAAGGTCCCCCCGCACACGCCGCCGGAAGAGCCCGGCAGCCCGGCCGCGGAACGACCACCGGATCCGGATTGTAGAAATCATGCACTTTCCCGACATTGCCGCCCTGCGCGCCGCCGTGGCCTGGCAGCAGGCCGGCCACCGCGTCGCGCTGGCCACCGTCCTGAGCACCTGGGGCTCCGCACCCCGGCCGGTCGGCTCACTGCTGGTCATCCGCGACGATGGCCGCACCGAAGGGTCGGTTTCGGGCGGCTGCGTCGAGGACGACCTGGTCGACCACGCCCGGACCCGCATGGCCACGGCCGGCGCCCTGCCCGAGGTCCGTCAGTACGGCGTGGACACGGGGCAGGCCCGCCGCGCCGGCCTGCCCTGCGGAGGGCAGCTTGGCGTGCTGCTGGAACCCGACCCGCCCGCCGAGGCCATGCAAGACCTGTTGACCGCGCTGACCGGGGGCGAGCGGCGCATGCGGCGGGTGGACAGCCTCTCGGGCCAGTGGCTTTTGCTGCCGGCGATGGGTGTGGGCCAGCCCCTGCGCTGGGACGGCCGGCGCCTGACGCAGACCCTGGGCACGCAGTACCGCCTGCTGCTGATCGGTGCCAACCAGATCGCCGGCTACCTGGCCCCGATGGCGATGAGCTGCGGCTTCGCGGTGACCGTCTGCGACCCTCGCCCCGAGATGGAAGGTGACACCCTGCCGCCCCAGGTGGCGCTGCGGCGCGACATGCCCGACGACGCCACGCTGGCCTTCGCCCCCGATGCCCACAGCGCGGTGGTCACCCTCACCCACGACCCCAAGCTGGACGACCTGGCCCTGATGGAGGCACTGACCACCCCGGCCTTCCTGGTCGGTGCACTGGGTTCGCAGCGCAGCAACGACGCCCGCCGGGCCCGGCTGCGCGAGCACTTCGGCCTGAGCGTGGCCCAGCTGGCCCGGCTGCGCGGCCCGGTGGGGCTGCCGCTGGGCAGCAAACGCCCACCAGAAATCGCGGTCAGCATCCTGGCCCAACTGCTGGCGGAGAAGAACCGGCTGCTGGACCCCGCACCGGCCAGCGCCTGTGCCTCGGCGCTGACCTGATGCCGATTCGGCAGCACGGCGCCGACGGTGATGCCGGGCCTGGCACGGCCTCTGCACGCGGCGCGGGCATGCACGTCCATGCCCGCGCCATCACCTACTTCGACATGATCCGCCGCAGCGGCTCGATCCGTGAGGCGGCCCGGCGCCTGCACGTGGCCTCCTCGGCGGTCAACCGGCAGCTGCTGCAGCTGGAAGGCGAGATCGGCACGCCGCTGTTCGAGCGCATGTCCACCGGGCTGCGGCTGACGCCGGCCGGCGAGGTCTTCTCGCGCCATGTCATCACGGTGCTGCAGGACGAGCAGCGCCTGAAGACCGAGCTGGAGATGCTGCGCGGCGTGCGCCGTGGCGCGGTCAGCGTGGCCGCGGTGGAGGGCCTGAACGCCGACCTGATGCCGGCCGTGCTGACCCAGATGCACCGCCGCTACCCGACCATCCAGATCCAGGTGCGCACCTGCGGCTCGGAGCAGGCCGCGCAGGCGGTGATCCAGGGCGAGGCCGACGTGGGCATCGGCTTCTCGATCCGCCGCCATGACAGCCTGCGCCAGTGCACGGTGGGCCGCTTCGCGCTGGGCGCCATCGTGCCGCCGGAACACCCCATTGCCCGCCTGAGCCGGGTGGACTTCGCCACCTGCGCCAGCTACCCGCTGATCCTGCCGGCGTCCGAGCTGTCCATGCACGGCCTGCTGCAGCCCATCATCGCCCACCACCGGCGCACCCTCCAGGTGCTACTGGAAACCTCCTCGATCGAGCTGGCCAAGAGCCTGGTGGAACGTGGCGTGGGCCTGTTCTTCCAGAGCCGGCTGGGCCTGGAGCGCGAACTGCGCGAGGGCCGCCTGGTGCACGTGCCGCTGGACACCCCCACGCCGCTGTGCTCGGAGCTGGGTGTCTATGTCCGCGCGGGCCGCACCCCACCCGCCGCCCTGGATGCCTTCAACCGCATCGTGGCCGAGGCCATCGAATGGCGCGAGGACGAGGAGCGTGTGGCGCTGCGCCTGCCACGCTCTGGTGCACAAGGCACCACCGACGGGCAGGCTGAGGCCGGCCACGCACCAGCGCAAGGCCATGGCTTGACCTGAGGCATGCAGCGGTCTCATTTCGGCATCACCCTGCGCCAAATTCAGTGCTATCCGACGCACAGACCGCTTCCTACACTGGTCCGCATTCCCCCGCTTCAGCGCCCCCCGCTCCCGCCTGTGACCCCCATGCCTTCCGAGACCGCCCCCGCCTCCCCGGGCCTGCCGCTGATCGACATCCGCGGCCTGCGTGGCGCCGATCCGGTGGCCCAGCGTGCCGTGGCCGACCAGTTGCGCCAGGCCTGCCTGAACCACGGCTTCTTCTATGTCACCCACCACGGCATCGACGCGGCGCTGATCGCCCAGGTCTTTGCCGCCAGCCAGCGCTTCTTCGACCTGGGCATGGACGACAAGCTGGCGGTGGACAAGCGGCTCTCGCCCTGCAACCGCGGCTACGAGCCGCTGAAGGCGCAGACGCTCGAGAGCGGCGCCCCGCCGGATCTGAAGGAGAGCTTCTACATCGGTGCCGAGGTACCGCCCGACGACCCGCGCGTGCAGGCCGGTCGTTTCAACACCGGCCCCAACCAGTGGCCAGCGGCGCTGCCGGACTTCGCGCCGGTGATGACCCGCTACCATGCCGCCGCCCTGGCCCTGGGCGAGACCCTGATGCGCGGCCTGGCGCTGTCGCTGGACCTGCCGCCCGACCACTTTGACGCCTACCTGGAGGACCCGTCGGCCACGCTGCGTCTGCTGCACTACCCCCCGCAGCCGGCCAACCCCCAGCCCGGCGAGAAAGGCTGTGGCGCCCACACCGATTTCGGCGGCATCACCCTGCTGCTGCAGGACGACGCGGGCGGTCTGCAGGTCTGGGACAGCCAGCAACGCCACTGGATCGACGCCCCGCCGGTGCCCGGCGCCTTCGTGGTCAACATCGGTGACCTGCTGGCCCGCTGGACCAACGACCGCTACGTTTCCACCCTGCACCGGGTGATCAACCTCTCCGGCCGGGAGCGCTATTCGGTGCCCTTCTTCTTCACCGGCAACCTGCAGCACCGGGTGGAATGCCTGCCCACCTGCCTGGCCCCCGGAGAGGCGCCCAAGTACCCCGCCGTGACGGTGGAGGAACACCAGATCGCGTGCTACCGCCGCACCTACGGCTGAGCCCATGCCCCACATCGTCCTGATCCACGGGGCCTGGCAGGGCCGCTGGGCCTTTGCCGCCTGGACCCCGATGCTCGAAGCCGCCGGCTGGACCGTGCACGCGGTGGACCTGCCCGGCAACGATGCCCACCCCGAACGCGCCAGCGATGCCACGCTGGCGGGCTACACCCGGCATGTGGCCGACCTGCTGGAGCAGCTCGGCGAGCCGGCCGTGGTGCTGGGCCACAGCGGCGGCGGCATCACCGCCTCGCAGGTGGCGGAAGCCGCACCCGAGCGGGTGCGCGCACTGGTCTACCTGGCCGGCATGATGCTGCCCAGCGGCGTGGGCTATGGCGATGTGATCGCCCAGTGCCAGGCCGCCGACCCCGGTTTCCACTACACCGGCATCGACCCCTTTCTGCAGTGGTCCGCCGACCGGCAGACCAGCTGGGTGCCGCCAGACGCCGGGGTGGCACTGTTTATGCACGACTGTCCGCCAGCAGCGGCACGGCAGGCCAGCCAGCGCCTGTGTGCCCAACCCGAAACCGGCCGCGTCATGCTCAACCAGCTCACCCCCGAACGCTTCGGCCGCATCCCGCGGATCTATGTGGAATGCCGGCAGGACCGCTCGGTCACGCTGCCGCTGCAACGCCGCATGCAAGCCCTCGTGCCGGGAGCCCACGGCATCAGCCTGGACTGCGGCCACGTGCCGCAGCTGGCCTGCCCCGAGGCCCTGACCCGCGCCCTGCTGCCGGCGCTGGACGGCCTGCCGATGCCCCCGCAGGCCCGCCCGGCCCGCGCCTGACGAATCCTCCCCACGCGTCCTTCCCTCCCCCGTTGTTCCAGGAGTTCCCATGACCTTGCGTCCTCTTTTCGCCTCGCTGCTGTTGGCCGGATCGGCCGGTGCCATGGCCGCCGACACACTGACCGTGCAACTGGACTGGCTGCCTGGCGGCGACAAGTCCTTCGTCTATGCCGGCGTGCAGGAAGGCTTCTTCAAGGCCGAAGGGCTGGACGTGAAGATCGTGCCGGGCCGCGGCTCGTCCGATGCGGTGACCAAGATCGGTGCCGGCGCGGCCGATGTCGGCTTCGGTGGCATCTCGGCACTGATGATGGCCGCCGCCGAAAGCGGCGTGCCGGTCAAGGCGGTGATGTCGCTGTACTCCAAGGGACCGGATGCGCTGTTCACCCGCGCCGACACCAAGATCAAGAGCCTCAAGGACGTCGAGGGCAAGACGGTGGCCATGCCCACCTTCTCCTCGTCCAACCAGCTCTGGCCGGTGGTGCTGCAGAAGAACGGCGTGGACCCGGAGAAGGTCAAGATCATCAAGGCCGACCCCGCCACGCTGGCCCCGATGCTGGCCCAGGGCCGGGTCGACGCCACGATCAACTGGGTCACCGTGGCCCCGGGCTTCTCCAGTGTGCTCAAGCAGGCCGGCAAGGAGCTGCATGTGCTGCCCTGGTCGCAGTTCGGTCTGGACGGCTATGGCTGGTCGGTGATGGCCAGCGACAAGACCATCAAGGAACGCCCGGAGGTGCTCAAGCGCTACCTGAAGGCCCTCAACAAGTCACTGGCCTTCGCGATCCAGAACCCTCAGAAGGCCGCCGAGGACCTGAAGGCCCAGGTGCCCGAGACCGACGTGGCCGTGGCCAAGGCCGAGTTCGAGGCCTCGATCCCGCTGCTGCAAAACGAGATCAGCAAGCGTGACGGCATAGGCCGCTTCGAACCCAAGCTGCTGGGCGAGACCTGGCAGTGGGTGGCCAAGTCCATGAACTATGCGCCGACCAAGGTCGATCCGGAAAAGCTGGTCGACCGCAGCTTCCTGGCCAAGTAAGGCGGGTGGACGGATGCCTGCAGCCCCTTCCCCGGTCATCGACCTGAACGCGGTCACGCAGACCTTCGTCTCCAGCGACGGCAGCCCGGTCACCGCGCTGCAGGACGTGGACCTGCGCCTGCGCCGGCACGAGTTCGTCTCGCTGATCGGGCCATCGGGCTGCGGCAAGTCCACCATCCTGCGGCTCATCGCCGGGCTGCTGCGCCCCACCTCCGGCGAGGTCCGCATCTTCGACCTGCCGGTGACCGAGCCGCGCGACGAGATCGGCATGGTGTTCCAGAAGCCCACGCTGCTGCCCTGGCTGAGCGTGCTGGACAACATCACTTTCCCGATGAAGCACAAGTACGGCCGGGTCGACGAGAAGGATCTGGTGCGGGCGCGCGAGCTGCTGGCGATGATCGGCCTGCAGGACTTCGGCCACAAGCGGCCCGACGAGCTCTCGGGCGGCATGCAGCAGCGGGTGTCCATCGCCCGTTCGCTGCTGCACGACCCCGAGATCCTGCTGATGGACGAGCCCTTCTCGGCGCTGGATGCGCTCACCCGGGACGAGATGAGCTTCGAGCTGCTGCGCATCTGGAACGAGCGGCCCAAGACCGTGGTCTTCGTCACCCATTCGATCCAGGAGGCCCTGCTGCTGTCCGACCGCATCGTCGTGATGAGCGCCCGCCCGGGCCGGGTGGCCGACATCATCGACGTGCCATTGGCGCGCCCGCGCACGCTGGCCACGCTGGCCGATCCGCGGTTCACGCAGATGGCCAACGACATCCGCGTGCAGGTCTTCAGCCGAAAACCCGAATGAGGCCGCCATGCCCGCCCTGCTGCAACGCCACGTCTCGCTGATCGTCTTCCTGGGGGTGCTGGCCGGCTGGGAAGCGGCCTGCCGCCTCTTCGCCCTGCCTGAGTACATCCTGCCCGCGCCCAGCGCCATCGGGCATGCCGCGCTGGAGTTGGGCCCCGGCCGCTGGCTGGACCACCTGGGCGCCACGCTCTCGGTGGCCCTGGCCGGCTACGCGCTGGCCATCGCGCTGGCCCTGCCACTGGCGGTGGCCATCACCCGCTCGGCCCTGCTGTCGCGCATCGTCATGCCCTGGCTGGTGGTGATCCAGTCCACCCCCATCGTCGCCATCGCGCCGATCATCGTCGTCACGCTGGGCGCCGGCGTGCTGCCGCGCGTGGTCATCACCACACTGATCTCCTTCTTCCCGCTGGTGGTCTCCACCGCACTGGGCCTGTCCTCGGTGCCCGCCGAGCTGATCGAGCTCTCCCGCTCGCTGCGCGCCACCGACGCCCGGCAGTACTGGCAGATCCGCATGCCCTTTGCCGTGCCCTATGTGTTCTCGGCGCTGAAGGTGTCGATCACGCTGTCGGTGGTCGGCGCGGTGGTGGCCGAGTTCGTGGCCGCCGAGAAGGGCCTGGGCTACCTGATCCTGTTTGCCACCTCGTCCTTCAAGGTGCCGGTGGCCTTCGCCGCGCTGATCCTGCTGGTGCTGTGCAGCCTGACGCTCTACGGCATCGTCCAGCTGCTGCACCGGCGACTGTTCCCCTGGAGCCAGCAGGCGCAGTCCTGAGCCTGGCGCCGCCCCTACCTTCTCCGAGCCCAGCCATGACCGCCCCGACCCCGCTGCCCGCCCAGGGCCTGTCCCCCAGCACCGAGCAGATCCACCGCCACCTGCGCCATGCCCAGCGCGTGGCCGAGCGGGCGGTGGCCCTGGGCCACCACCCGTTCGGCGCGATCCTGGTCGGGCCGGACCAGGAGACGGTGCTGCAGGAGCAGTGCAACATCGACAGCGTCAACCACGCCGAGTCGACCCTGGCGCGGGTGGCCGCCACCAACTTCACGCCCGAGTTCCTGTGGGGCTGCACGCTCTACACCACGGTGGAGCCCTGCTGCATGTGCGCCGGCACCGCCTACTGGGCCAACATCGGCCGCGTGGTCTTCGGCATGACCGAGGCCGCGCTGCTGGCGCACACCGGCAGCCATGCCGAGAACCCGACGATGAGCGTGTCCTCGCGCTATGTGTACGACCACGGCCAGAAGCCGGTCGAGCTGATCGGCCCGGTGCCCGAACTGGAAGCCGAGTTCGCCGCGCAGCAGCAGCGGTTCTGGGCCAGCCGCTGACGGCCTGAGGCCACGATGGACCTCGTCACCCCGCCCAGCCCGCAAGCCGCCCAGGCCCTGGCCGACCGGCTGGGGCCGCGCGCCTGTTTCATCGCCGGTGGCACGGTGCTGCAACAGGGCTGGGACGAACCACGCCTGGCGCCGGACGGCGTCTGCTTCATCAACCTGCAGACCTGGCCCGAGACCCAGCAGATCACACTGGACGACCACCACCTGCACATCGGTGCCGGCGCGCGGCTGGAGACGGTGCGCACCGACCCGCGGGTGCGCGCCCAGGCCCCGCTGCTCAGCGAAGCGCTGGGCCAGCTGGGCGCCCTGGGCGTGCGCCGCCTGGGCACGCTGGGCGGCAACGTGGGCTGGGGCGTGGGTGACACCGGCCCGGTGCTGCTGGTGCTGGACGCCGAAGCCCGGCTGGCCGACGGCTCGCATGCGCCCCTGGTGGAGGTGCTGCAGCGCACGGTGCTGCCGCTTCTGCTGGGCTTTCGCCTGCCGCGGGCCGACCATCACCCCGTGCACACGGCCTTCGAGAAGGTGGGCTACCGGGCCGCCTTCTCCCCCGCCCGGGTGCGGGTGGCCTTGCGCTGGGCCCGGCCCGAGCGCGGCCTGAGCCTGCTGCGCGCCGCCGCCGGGGCGCCGGGCACCCCCATCCGCCGCCTGACGGACGTCGAGGCCCTGCTGGGCCAGCCGGGCGCCGCGACGCCCGACCTGGCCGCGGTGCGCCGCGCCTGCCAGGCCCATCTGCCCGCCGAGCTGGCCCTGATGGTCAGCCGCCTGATCGCCGGCCACTGCGGCCTGCTCTGACCCGCCCGGCCATGCCTTCCTCCTTCGACACTCCGCACCAGCTGCTGCGACCGGCAGAGCATCTGCCCACCGACATCCGGCCGGACGCCACCGCCAAGCTCGGCGGCCAGCCCGGCTTCCTGACCGACCGCATCGTGCCCGGCCAGCTGCGCGGGCTGATCCTGGGCAGCCCGCATCCGCATGCGCGCATCCTGCGCATCGACTGCTCAGCCGCCCGCGCCCTGCCCGGCGCGGTGGCGGTGCTGACCCATGCCGACATCCCCGGCGTGGCCGACTACGGCCTGCGCAAGGTGGACCGGCCGGTGCTGTGCCGCGACAAGGTGCGCTACGTGGGCGACCCGGTGGCCGCCATCGCCGCGGTGGACCTGGCCACCGCCTACGCGGCGCGGGAGTTGATCCGCGTGGACTACGAGAGCCTGCCGCTGGTCGACGACCCCGCCGCCGCGCTGGCCCCGGACCTGCCCCCCGAAGCCTGGGTGCATGCCGGCGGCAACCTGCTGCACGCGGTGCAGCACGCCCACGGCGACTGGGCCGCCGCCGAGGCTGCCACCGTGCACTGGGTGGAAGACCGCTACACCACGCCGCGCCAGATGCACGCCTTCCTGGAGACCGAGGGCGGCGTGGCCGAGCCGGATGGCCAGGGCGGGCTGCGCCTGTTCTTTGGCGGCCACAACCCCGTGCGCGAAGCCCAGGTCATCGCCGACCTGCTGGCCCTGCCGCGCGAGAAGGTGCATGCCACCGGCACGCCGGTGGGCGGCTCCTACGGCGGCAAGGACGAGCTGACCGTGCAACCCATCGCCGCGCTGCTGGCCTGGGCCACGCAACAGCCGGTGCGGCTGCACCTGAGCCGGCCGCAATCGACCGACTTCGGCGTCAAGCGCCACCCGATGCGCATCCGCATGCGCACCGGCTGCGACGCGGCCGGCCGGCTGACGGTGCACGACGTGGACATCCTGGCCGACACCGGCGCCTACGCCACCCATGGCCCCGAGGTGCTGGACGCCGCGGTCGAACACGCGCCCGGCCCCTACCGCCACCAGGCGGTGCAGATCAACGCCCGCCTGGCCTACACCAACAACGGCGTGGCCGGCGCCTTCCGCGGCTTTGGTGCGGTGCAGGTGCAGTACGCGCTGGAGCAGCAGATGGACCGGCTGGCCGCCCGGGTGGGCCTGGCGCCGGACGCCTTCCGTGCCCTGAACCTGGTGGCCCCCACCGACCCGGGCCCGCTGGGCCAGCAGGTCGTGCCCTTCGACGGCCCGCAGCGCGCGCTGGACGTGGCCCGCCAGCAGCCGCTGTGGCGTGACAACCCGCACCACTGGCGCAGTGCCGACGGCCGCTACCGCCACGGCATCGGCCTGGCCCTGGTGCACCGCAGCGACGGCTTCGGCAAGAACGGCCCCAGCGCCAGCCGCATGACCCTGGCCCTGGCCGAGGACGGCGCGATCGAGCTGCGCACCAGCTTCACCGAGCTGGGCCAGAACCTGGTGGGCGCCATCCGCGCCACCTGCGTCGATCAACTGGGCTGCGGCCCCGACGAGGTGCGCCCGGTGCTGGGCGACACCCGGCGTGCGCCCGATTCCGGCCCGGTGGCCGCATCGCGTGCCACCACGCTGGTCTGGCGGGCGGTGACCCAGGCCCGCCCGGCCTGGCAAGCGGCGCTGCTTGGGGCCGCGGCCGCGCAGTTGCAGGTGGACGCGCACACCCTGCGCCTGGGCCCCGGCGGTGTGCACGACGGCCAGGGCCTGCGCCTGAGCCATGCGGCCCTGGCCCAAACCCTGGGCCGCGATCGCCCGACGCTGTGCATCGAACTGCCGCCCGAGGACCCTGCCGGCAACGCGCCCGACGTGCATTTCGTGTTCGGCGCCTGTGCCGCGGTGGCCCAGGTGGTGGTGGACAGCTGGAGCGGCATGGTGCGGGTGGAGAAGCTGGTGATGTGCACCGCCCTGGGCCCGGTGGTGACGCCGCAGGGCTACCTGGGCCAGATGGAAGGCGGCGCCGTGATGGGCCTGGCCATGGCCACGCAGGAGGACCTGCGCTGCGAAGGCGGCCACTACACCGCCCGCAACCTGGACGCCTACCTGGTGCCCACGCTGGCCGACGCCCCCGAGATGGACCTGATCGCGATCCAGAACCTGCCCGAGGGCGACCCGATCGGCCCGCGCGGCGCGGGCGAGATCAGCGTCAACTTCGCCACACCGGCGGTGGCCAATGCGCTGGCGGCCGCGCTGCAGCAGCCGATCACCCGGTTGCCGGTGCTGCCGGCACAGGTCATTGCCCTCCTGGAGCAGACCGCATGAACGACACCGCCTCGCCCAAGGGACAGATCACCGTCACGCTCCAGCTCAATGGCCACCCGGTGCAGGTGGACTGCCGTCCCGACACCCGGCTGCTGACGCTGTTGCGCGAGCACTGGGGCCTGACCGGCGCCAAACCCGGCTGTGAGGTGGGCCGCTGCGGCGCCTGCATGGTGTGGCTGGACGATGCGCCAGCCAATGCCTGCCTGCTGATGGCCTACCAGCTCGAAGGGCGCGCGGTACGCACCATTGAATCGGTGGCGGCCGACCCGGCCAGCCTGCCGGTGCGGCAGGCGCTGGCCGAATGCGGCGGTGTGCAGTGCGGCTACTGCAGCGCCGGCATGGTGATGACCATGAGCCATCTGGCGGGCCTGCAGCCCCGGCCCTCGCTGGCCGAGGCCGAGGCCCTGATGTGCGGCAACATTTGCCGCTGCACCGGCTACGGCGGCATCCGCCGCGCGCTGGTGCGGGTGTTCGACGCTCAGTGAGCGTCGCGCCCGGGCAGCAGCATCGACTTCAGCACGCCGTCCTTCAGCACCACGTGGTGGTAGATGGCGGCCGCAGCGTGGGCACCGGCCAGCCACAGGATCGCGTCACCCAGAAAGCCATGCACTTCGCCCCAGTCGGCCGCCTCGGCCAGCGGGCTGTTGGCGATGAAGGGCATCTGATCGACGCGCAAGCCACCCAGCAGGGTCAGCGGGTGGCCTTCGCTGCCCAGGGCCAGCAGTGCGGTGATGGGCAGCAGCAGCATCAGCAGCCACAGGACGTCCTGCAACATGCGAGCGGCGCGCTGCATCCAGGGGTTCATGTCGAAGCGGGGGGCGGCAGGCCGCAGGGCGACCCAGACCAGGCGCAGCAGCGTCAGCACGAAGACCGAGACGCCTAGGCTCTCGTGCCAGACGATGTCCCAGCGGGTGGCCGGGTCCAGGCCATCGCGCATCAGGCGGCCGAAGTGTTCCGGCCCCAGGATGAAGGCCGCCACGATGACGATGGCGGTCAGCCAGTGGAAGGCCCGACTGACGGGGTCGAAATGCTGGGTCGAAGAGGCAGAGGTCATGGCCGGCAGGGCCGCCACAGCGGCAGCAGAGGAGAACACGGCGCGATTGTCTCCCCGTCCGCCCGCGCCGAGGTATCTGCCAGCTTAACCAAAGCTGAAGGCCGACAAGGTGGTCTCCATGACCCGGTCGGAGAAGGCCTTGCGGCCCCGGTCCTCGCCCGCGGCACCGGCCACCACCATCAGTGGCAGCAGGTGCTCCTCGGCGCGCGGCGGATGGCACCAGCGGGCCATCGGGGCTTCGGCCCAGGCGGTCAGCGCGGCATCGCGCTCGGCGGCCGGGGCCTCCGCCGCTTCGGTCAACCAGTCGTCGAAGGTGTCGGACACCGGACCGAAGCGCGGGTCGCCATAGCCCCGCATGTTGTGGAAGCTCATGCCACTGCCCACGATCAGCACGCCCTCGTCACGCAGGGGTTGCAGCGCCCGGCCCAGCGCCAGGTGGGCGGCCGGATCCAGCGAGACGTTCAGCGAGAGCTGCACGACCGGGATGTCGGCCTGCGGCACCATCAGCATCAGCGGGATGAACATGCCGTGGTCGAAGCCACGCCGCGCGTCGATGTGCGAGGACAGGCCCGCCTGCCCCAGCAGGGTGGTGATGCGCTCGGCCAGGGCCGGCTCGCCCGGTGCCGGGTACTTCAGCTCGTAGGTGTGCGGCGGGAAGCCGTAGTAGTCGTAGATCTGCTCGGGCTGCGCGCCCCCGGTGACGGCGAAGTCGCCCTCCAGCCAGTGGGCTGACACCATCACGATGGCGCGGGGCCGCTGCGGCAGGCTCTCGACGATGCCGCGCAGGTAGGCCGCCGTCTTGTCCCAGGCGTGTGGCGGGTTCCAGTCCATGAAGAAGCAGGGGCCACCGCCGTGCGGGATGTACACGGTGGGCAGGCGGCCCGGGGTGGTGGAAGCAATGTGTTCGGTGCTCATGGTTCAACTCCGGAAACAGGCGAGGACGGGGAAGAGGAAAGGGAGGCGCCCAGCGCCTGCTGGACACGGGGTTTGACCTCGGTGGCCAGCAGTTCGATGGCGCGGGCCACCATGGCATAGGGCTGGCCGCCAATGTCCAGTTGCATCAGGAAGCGCTGGTGGCCAAACAGCTCATGCTCGCAGAGGATCTTGTCGACCACCTCCTGCGGGCTGCCGACGAACAGGCAGCCCTGCGGGCCGGCCAGTTGTTCATAAGCGGCCGCCGACACCTCCCAGCCGCGGTCGCGTTGCGGCAGGTTGTTGCGCAGGTAGTGGCGGTAGTAAGGATAGAACTCCGCACGGGCCCGCTGGCTGTCACGCTGCAGATGCCCATGCGAGGACACGGCCACCTGCAAGCGGCTCAGGGCGTGCCCGGCCTCCAGCCCACTCTGGCGATAGAGCTCGATGAAGGGCTTGAACTGCGCCGGGCTGCCGCCGATGTTGGCCAGGTTCAGCGGCAGGCCCAGTCGGCCCGCGCGCACCGCGCTCTGCGGCGTGCCGCCCGCGGCGATCCAGATCGGCAGGCCGCCGGCCTGCAGCGGGCGCGGCGCCACCTCCGCGTCGTGGAGCGCGGGCCGGTGCTGGCCGTGCCAGCGAATGCGTGGCTCGGCGTTCAGGCGCAGCAGCAGGTCGAGTTTTTCGGTGAACAGCGACTCATAGTCTTCCAGCGCAAAGCCGAACAGCGGGAAGGACTCGACGAACGCGCCTCGCCCGGCCATCAGCTCGGCGCGTCCATCGCTGAGCAGGTCCAGCGTGGCGAAGTCCTCGAACAGGCGCACCGGGTCGGCGGAGCTGAGGATGCTCACCGCACTGCTGAGCCGGATGCGGCGCGTGGCCGTGGTCAGCGCGCCCAACACCACGCTGGGGGCCGAGACGGCGTAGTCCGAGCGGTGGTGTTCGCCCACCCCGAACACGTCCAGGCCCGCCTCATCGGCCAGCCGGGCCGCGGCCACCAGTTCGTGCAGGCGCTGCCGCGCGGCGGCCGCGTCGCGGGCGCCGGTGGGCAGGTCGCCGAAGGTGTAGACACCGATTTCCATGTCAATCCTGGGTCAAGGTCTGCGGCCGGGCCACGGTGAGGACGGCCTGCGGCAGGTGGTGCAACCATTCGCGCAGCACCAGCAGCGTGGCGGCAAAGCGGCCGGCCACCGGCCCCCCGATGGGCAGCGCATCCTGGCTGGCAGGCCGCCCCAGTGCCAGCGCCGCCCAGCGGTTGAACAAGGCCTCCACGGTCTCACGGTCCAGCATGACGGGCCCGGCGTCCAAGGAGAGGCCCGCCTGCACGGCCACGTCGGCCACGGCGGCATCGGTGCTGACCAGCCAGGCCTCGGCCGGCAGGGCGGGACGCAGCGGCATGATCGCCTCCTCGACCTCGGCGATGGCGGTCTCGATGGCGGCCTCGCCCGGTCGGTCCGAGGCAAAGAAGCGGCGGGCCAAGGTCGCCAGGCCCAGGTCCACGTCGATCACCCGCGCCGGTTGGGCCGCGGTACCCAGCGCCAGGGCCGAGACCTCGTCACCCAGGTGCAGCGCCGCCCAGGCGGGTGCGGCGGGCCGGGCCGCCTGTGCCCAGGCGTAGCTGGCCAGCGCCGTGCGGCGGGCCAGGCTCAGCGCGTCATCGCGGGTTGCCATGATCGGATTCCTCATCGAAAGTGAAGGCCGGCGCCTCAGGCCAAGGCCTGCCACCAGGCCAGAAAGTCGGCCTGCATCTCGGCGCTGATGCCATGGTCGATCGGGTAGAGCCTCAGCACATGGGGCACGCCGAGCGCATCCAGCCCCTGGTGGGCGCGGTGCGCCCAGTCCACCGGCAGCTTGCTGTCGCATGTGCCGTGCCCCACAAAGCCCTGCAGCCCCGCCAACGCCGCGAGCGGAGCCAGATGGGGCTCCAACTCCGGCAGGATGCGCCCCGACAGCAGGCCGAAGCCCGCGACCGCGGCGGGCGCCGACAGCGCCACACTGGCACTCATGATGCCGCCCTGGCTGAAACCGGCCACCACGGTGTGCGCCGGCGTCACACCGTGCGCACGCTGCAGTTCGGCGATCAAGGCGATCAGCGCCAGGCGGCTCTGCTCGGCCTGTTCAGGCACGATGCGCGGACCGTGTGCCGTGAAGGCCACCTGGAACCAGGCAAACTGCTGAGGCCCCAGGGCCAGCGGCCCCCGCACCAGCACCACCAGGGTGTCCTCGGGGACACCTGCGGCCAGACCAGCCACCGATTGCTCGTTGCCGCCCACGCCGTGCAGCAGCACCAGCAAGCGGCGCGGCGCCACTGGGGCGGGCTGCAGCAGGCGAAGGCTCAGTCCGGACACGGGGTCGGTCTCCACCGGCCCGGGGGTTTGCATCAAGGCATGCATCACTCGGCTTTCAACAGATCAGAGCAGGCGCTCAATCTTCGCGACGCGCATCCAGGCTCCAGCCACCGGCGCCATGGGCCACCAGGGTCAGCAAGCCACCGGCCACCGCGATGTTCTTGAAGAACAGCAACTGGGTCACGAAGGCCTGATCCGCCGGCACGCTCCAGAACGGGTGAAAGAAGACGCTGGCCGCGAGCGTGAACAAGGTCATCACCGCAGCGGCATAGCGGGTGCCCAAGCCCAGCAACAGGGCCACGCTGCCGATGATTTCGACCAGCAGGGCAGCCAATGCGCCCAGGGCCGGCAAGGGCAGCCCTGCCGAGGCCACGTAGCCCACGGTGCCGCTGAAGTCGATCACCTTGCCGACGCCTGCCGGCAAGAACAGCGCCGCGAACAACAGACGCCCCAGAAAGGCGATCGCGTTCTGCAGGTTCTTGTTCATCACAGTTCTCCTTCGACGTGCCCGCGCCTCAGGCGCGGTGGATCCAGGTGGGGGCCACGGTGGTGCCCAGCCCGGCGCCATAGCCCAGGTAGATGTTGAGGCCGGCCAGCGGCTCCAGATAGCGAGCGTTCTTCAGACCACCGGCGTCCACCACCTCGAAACCCATGCTCTGGGCCAGGGTGCTGGCGACCTGCTTGGCCGCCGCGCTGTCGCTGGCCAGGAACACCGTGGCATGGCGCCCCTGGCCGAAATCGGCCCCGGCCGCCAGCACCTGGGCGAACAGGGTGTTGAAGCCCTTGACCAGTTGGGCGCCCGGCACAGCCTTGGCGATCTCTTCGGCCGCCGACGTGCTGTGGCCCAGCGTCAGGCCCATGTAGTCGGCCGTCAGCGGGTTGGTGATGTCGATCACCACCGCGCCGTTCAGATCCCCCGCCGACTGCAGCGCGGCGGCGGCATCGCCATAGGCTGTGGCCAGCACCACGGCGTCCACACCTTGCGCCGCCCCCGCGGCCGGCACGGCCATGGCACCCGGGTGGGCGGCAGCCAGGGCCTGGGCCTTGTCCAGATGACGGGCGGTGACGCGGACCTCGTGGCCGGCCCCGGTGAGTTGCTTGACGAAGGCTGCGCCCATGTTGCCGGCGCCGATCACAGTGACTTTCATGTCCATTCCTTTCGGGTTCAGAGGCTGCCGTCGACCGTCTTCGGCCAGAAGGGCAGCCCCCGGGGTTCAGTGCATGGTGTTCACTGTATTGATTCGGAATTAAAAGATAAACTTCGATTCAATTGATTTATTGTCACGGGATAAGAGACAGTGGACCGCTTCCTGGAAATGCAAAGCTTCAACACCGTGGTGGAGGCCGGCAGCTTCGTCGCCGCCGCCGAGGCGCTGAATCTGTCCAAGGCCGCGGTCTCCCGGCATGTGGTGGAGCTGGAGAACCGGCTGGGCATCCGGCTGCTGCACCGCACGACGCGGCGGGTCTCGCTGACGCCGGAGGGGCAGGTGTTCTATGGCCGCAGCAAAGAGCTGCTGGCCGAACTGGCCGATGCCGAGACCGAGGTCACCTCCAGCCGCGAGGCCGCCAGCGGCCTCTTGCGCATCAACGCGCCCTTCACCTTCGGCATCCTGCACCTGGCGCCGCTGTGGGGGCGCTTTCGGGCGCTGCACCCGCAGCTCACGCTGGAGGTGACGCTGGCCGACCGGCTGGTGGACCTGGTGGAGGAAGGCTACGACCTGGCCATCCGCATCGCCGCGATGGAGAACTCCTCGCTGGTCAGCCGGCGCCTGACCACCACCCGCCTGGCCCTGTGCGCCTCACCGGCCTATCTGGCCGCCCATGGCACGCCGCGGCACCCGGCCGAGCTGGCACAGCACCAGGTGATCGCCTACAGCTACTTCGCCACCAAGGACGAGTGGCATTTCACCGGACCGCAGGGGCCGGTGAGCGTGCGCACCCGCCCCTGGATGCACACCAACAACGGCGAGACCTGCCTGGCCGCCGCGCTGGCCGACCAGGGCGTGATCCTGCAGCCCACCTTCCTGGTGGCGCCGGCCCTGGCCGCTGGCACGCTGGTGGAGCTGATGCCCGCCTACTGCGCCCACGAGATCGGCATCCACGCCGTCTACCCCAGCCGCAAGCATGTGCCGGCCAAGGTGCGGGTGCTGATCGACTTCCTGGTCGAGCACTTCGCCCAGGATGCAAAGTGGTGAGGGCCGAGGGGGTGGCCGAGGCTCAGCGCATGAGCCGGTAGGCCGCCAGACCGATCCACTCGTGCAGGGCCAGCTGCCAGCGGTGCAGGCTTTCGGTCAACGCGTATTCGGTCCAGGGCGTGTCGGCCCCGGTGCGGAAGTCCACCGGATAGGGCGTGACCTGGCAGCCCACGGCCTGGAATTCGGCCACGGAGCGCGGCATGTGCCAGGCCGAGGTCACCAGCAGCCAGCGCTGCTCGCGGCAGCGTGGCCCCAGCAACTCGGCCACCCGTTGCGCGTTCTCGTGGGTGGAGCGTGAGCGGCTCTCCAGCATCACGCGGGCCATGTCCAGCCCCTGCTCGGCATAGAACTGGCGGGCCAGTTCAGCCTCGGGCACGCCGGTGACGCCCACCAGGCGCCCTTCCCCACCGCTGAACACCAAGTCCATGGCTGGATGCTGACGCAGCCAGGTCAGCGGCAACGTCATGCGCTCGGCCGAATCATTGAGCGGCACCTGGCCATGGGTGACGAAGCTGGCCGGGTGATCGAAGGCCCCGCCCAGCACGATGACCCCGGTGTGCTGGCCGATGGCGGCCTCGGGGGGAATGGGGTAGCGGTCTTCCAGTGCGCGCAACAGCGCGTCCGGCACGGCCTGCACGCCCAGCAGGCCCAGAAGCCCCAGCCCGCCCCACAGCATGGACAGCGCGGTGCGGCGGCGCTTCTTCAACAGCAGGAGCGCCACCGCCCACAAAAGTCCCAGCCAGAACAACGGCTGGGTGACGGCGGACAGGAGTTTGGAGAGGGCGAAGAACATGCCCCCATTCTGCCCACCCGGGTGCCGCGACACCCAGCCCCGCTGCGGCGGATCAAGGACCGCCCCTGGCCACCGGAGCAAGCTGACAGCCCCCCGCCCAGGAAGTGCCCATGAACCGCCGTCAACTGACCCACGCCGCCCCCCTGGCCTGGCTGGCCGCAGGGCCCGGCACGGCTGCAGCCTGGAACCCGGGGCAGCACGACTACGACGCTGCCGTGCAGCAAATCTGGCGCACCGGCCCCTTGCACGGGCTGGAAGGGCGGGCCCTGGGCCTGGAGCTGGTCCGTTGCGCCACCCTGGCGCCCAGCAGCCACAACACCCAGTGCTGGCGCTTTGCCATCGCGCCGGACGCCATCACCGTGCTGCCGGATTTCAGCCGCCGCTGCCCGGCCGTGGACCCGGACGACCACCACCTCTTCGTCTCGCTGGGTTGCGCCACCGAGAACCTGGTGCAGGCGGCTGGCGCGCAAGGCCTGCGGGCCGAGGCCCGCTTCGAGCCCGCGCAGGCGGCCGTGCGGGTGACGCTGGCACCCGGCACGCCGCAGTCCACTGCGCTCTATGTCGCCATCCCGGCCCGTCAGTGCACGCGCGGCGACTTCGATGGACATCCGCTGACGGCCGGCGAACTCAAGCAGCTGACCGCCGCCGCAGCCGGCCCCGGCGTGCAATGCCATCTGTTCACCGACCGCGCGGCGCTGGAACGCATCCTGTCCTTCGTCGTCGAGGGCAACACCGCGCAGATCCGCGACCCGGCCTTCGTGCGGGAGCTCAAGCAGTGGCTGCGCTTCAACGCGGCCGACGCCGTGCGCCTGGGCGACGGGCTGTACACCGCCGCCTCGGGCAACCCCACGGCACCGACCTGGCTGGGGCGGCTGCTGTTCGACCTGTTCTTCACCCCGGGCGTCGAGGCCGACCGCTATGCCCAACAGGTGCGCAGTGCCTCAGGCGTGGCCGTGTTCGTGGCCGAACAGGCCGATGCCGCCCATTGGGTGGCCGTGGGCCGCGCCTACCAGCGCTTCGCCCTGCAGGCCACCGCCCTGGGCGTGCGCAACGCCATGCTCAACCAGCCCGTGGAAGTGGCCGCGCTGCGCCCCCGGTTTGCCGCGGCCCTGGGCCTGGGCCCGCTCAGGCCCGATCTGGTGGTGCGCTTCGGCCGCGGCCCGGCCCTGCCCCGCTCGCTGCGCCGGCCGGTATCGGCGGTGCTGGTCTGACAAGAAGGAGGGCCGCTGAGCCCCTTCCAGACGCAAAAAAGCCCGGACGGGCCGGGCTTTTGAGGGGCCTCGCGCAGAAGGCGCAAGACAGGTGTTTGGTGGCCTGGGGCGGAATCGAACCACCGACACGCGGATTTTCAATCCGCTGCTCTACCAACTGAGCTACCAGGCCAGGAAAGCTAATCAGTATAGCAGTTCTGCAGGATCACGCAAGCGTCCCGCGCTTGTTGCGCGAAAGATCGACGCCCAGTTGCTTGAGCTTGCGGTAGAGGTGGGTGCGCTCCAGCCCGGTCTTCTCGGCCACGCGGGTCATGCTGCCGTTTTCGCGGGCGAGGTGGAACTCGAAGTAGCTCTTCTCGAACGCATCGCGGGCCTCGCGCAGCGGACGGTCCAGGTCGAAGCTCTGCTCCGACTGCGGGCCCAGTTCCACCGGCATCGGCATGGGCAGGCCCATGCCGCCAGTCATGGCAGCCTCCACGGTCAGCCCGGGCTCGGCGCGGAAGATGCCATTGCCGGCCACGGGCGACATGCCGGGCGCCGGTGGGGCCTTGGGCACGGCGCGGGCCAGGGCCTGCTCCACCGCGCGCAGCAGCTTCTGCAGCGTGATCGGCTTTTCCAGGAAGGCCATGGCGCCAAATTTGGTGGCCTCGACCGCGGTGTCGATCGTGCCGTGGCCACTCATCATCACCACCGGCATGTTGAGCAGGCCGGTGGCCCCCCACTCCTTGAGCAGGGTGATGCCGTCGACATCGGGCATCCAGATGTCGAGCAGCACCAGATCGGGCCGCATGCGCTCTCGGGCCGCACGGGCCTGGGCAGCGTTTTCCGCCAACTCGACGCTGTGGCCTTCGTCGGTCAGGATTTCCGAGAGCAGGGCACGGATGCCCATCTCGTCGTCAACTACAAGTATCGTTGCCATGGAGGTCGCGTCAGGCGCCGGTCACGGGTGGGTTGGCCGCGGGAGGTCCTGCAGGATCCTTCTGTTCAGTGATGCCCGAAAATGATAGCGAAACCTGGGCCCCACCTGCCGCACCACTGCCGCCTTCATCCGGCGGAAGGTTGACGATGCGCACACGGGCCCCATGTTCGTCAGCGATCTTCTTCACCACCGCCAGCCCCAGGCCGGTGCCCTTGCTCTTGGTGGTGACGTAGGGTTCGAAGGCGCGATGAAGCACCTTCTCGCTGAAACCCGGCCCATTGTCCGACACTTTCAGGCGCACCAGCGGCCGCCCCCCCTCTTCGGCATTCAGGACCTCGGTCTCCAGGCAGACCCGGGCATGCTCCTGGGCCTCTACGGCATCGAGCGCGTTCTGCACCAGGTTGTGGATGACCTGGCGCAGCTGGGTGGCATCGCCCGCCACCAGGGGCAGCCTGGGCGCACAGCGCGCGATGAGCCGGCCCTTCTCCTGCTGCTCGCCGTACAGGGCCAGCACCTCGGCCACCAGGGCATTGAGGTCGGTGGGCTGCAGCTTGGCGGCGGGCAGCCGCGCGTAGTCGCGGAACTCGTTGACCAGCTGCTTCATGGCCTGCACCTGGGCCACGATGGTGGCCACCGATCGTTCGAGCATCGCCTGGTCCGCCCCTTCCAGCTTGGCGGAGAGCTTGAACTGCAGGCGTTCGGCCGACAGCTGGATGGGGGTGAGCGGGTTCTTGATCTCGTGGGCCAGGCGGCGCGCCACCTCGCCCCAGGCCTCGCTGCGCTGGGCCGACACCAGCTCGGTGATGTCGTCGAACACCACCAGGCGCGCGCGCCCGGGCAGTTGCGCGCCACGCACCAGCAGGGTGATGGCCGCCCCGTCCAGCGGCAGTTCGAACGATTCCTGCCAGTGGTCGCGCTCGCCAGCCCCCGGGCTGCTTTCCAGCAGGTCGAAGCGGCGCCAAATGGCCGATGCAAAGTCGGCCAGGCCTGGGACATCGCCCAGCGACCGGCCGACATAGGCCGACAAGGGCGCGCGCAGGATGCGGGTGGCCCCGGGGTTGACGGTGTCGATGGCCTGCGCACGGTCGAACATGATCACGCCGGCGGTCAGGCTGTCCAGGATGGTCTGCAGCCGGGCTCGGGCGCCGTCGAGCTGCTTCATGCTGCGCTCGGCCTGGGAGCGGGCGCTGCCGAGCTGCTCGGTCATGTCGGCGAAGGTGCGGGTGAGCTCGCCGATCTCATCGCGCGAGGTGAAGACCGGCTTGGCCCCCAGGTCGCCCGCGGCCACCTGGCGCATGCCCTCGGCCAGCAGCAGCAGCGGGCGGGCCAGCTGGTTGCCCAGCAGCACGGCCAGCACCACCGCGCCCAGCACCGAGAGCACCATCGACAGCGTCAGCGTGCCGATGTACATGCGGCGCAGACCATCGCGGGCGATGTGGCGCTGCTGGTATTCGCGGTAGGCGGCCTGCACGATCAAGGCATTGCTGGTCAGGGCCCGCGGCAGGGGCTGCACCACCATCAGGTAGCGGTCCTCGCGCTGGTACAGGCTGAAATGCGTGTCCGGCAGCCGGGCCAGGGCGCGCACCTGGGCCTGCGGCGCCGCGTCGGCCGTGCTGACGTCGTCCTCCAGGCCCTCGATCTGGCTGGCCGACTGGTTGAGCCGGGCTTCGCGCAGCAAGCCGGCCGCCGGACGGTCCAGGCCCAGCGCCGTGCTGGTGCTGGCGTTGGACAGCACCTGGCCGTTGGCCGACACCAGGGCCACCTGGCGGGCGCCCAGCTGTTCGCGCAGCCGCTCCAGGCCCAGCAGCTCGGGTTCGGTCGACTCGGCCAACCGGTCGGCCGCGTTGCGGGTTTTGCTGACCAGGTCGGTCGACAGGGCCTGCAGTGTGCCCTTGCCCAGGGCCAAGCCGGCGTCCAGCGCGCGTTCCACCCCGGCGTCGAACCAGGCCTCCACGCTGCGCGAGACGAACTGGTAGCTCACCGTGTAGATCAGCGCCCCGGGCAGCACGCCCACCAGGGCGAAGATGCCAGCCAGCTTGAACAGCAGGCGGCTGCCGAACTTGCGCTGGCGCAGGCGCACGGCCAGGCGCACGGCGGCAGCCAACAGCACCATCACCAGCAAGGCCGCCACGCCGACGTTGACCCAGAACAGCCAGACGAACTGCTGCTCGTAGCCCAGCGGCCGCTGGGCTACGAGCGAGAGCACGAAGGACAGCACCAGCCCGGTGCCGGCAATGACCAGCAGGCCGATGGCCCACACCCACATGGCGGAACGTTTCATGGGCAGGGACCGCGGGGCCGGCTCACTCCAGCCGCAGCGTGCGATCGACCGACAGGCGCCAGTCGGACTGGACGGTCAGATCCAGCTGCAGCGGCCGGGGCAGCTGGCTGTTGTCCAGCCGGTAGCTGAACTCGACGTAGTACTTGTCCGTGGCGTCGACCTGTTCCGCATCGGCAATGCGCCAGTTGCTGGCCCGGGACACGGCGCCCAGCGCGCCATCGAGCGACTGGAAGGACTGGCTGAAGGCCCCCAGGCTGACCCGCCAGGACGAGGTGAGCGGCTGGTAGGAGACCCGCCAGGTGCGGGTCGCGCTGGCCACGCGCTCGTCGCGCCAGTACCAGCGCGGCCGGAAGACCTTGGCCTCGGCGGTGAAGTAGACCGGCACCCCGCGCCGCAGCGCATCTTCGACGGTGCGCCCCGGCGCCAGGCGCACCTCGAAGTCCAGGTTGAGCCCCCCCTCGCCACGGCTGACGGCCAGCGCGGGCAGTTCGATGCCCTGGGCCTGGACCGCCTGGGTGGACAGCAGGCCCCACAGCAGCAGCCCGGCAACGACACTGCACCATGCGCGCAGCAGGCCAGTGGCCGCACAGCGACAGGTGGACAGCGAAAGCCGGAACAGGGCCATCACGAGGGGGTCAGGATGCGGAGCCGGAGGTGGCGGGTTTGCCCAGCAGGGCGTAGAAGAAACCATCCGCGCGGGCCACAGGGGCGGAAGCAGACGGTGCGTGCTGATTGTCCGGCAGCGGCAGCAAATGGCCGGGAGAGACTGAGGCGACGCAGTCCGATGGAAGGCCGCGACGTTGCAAAAATGCGTCGATCTGCGCCTGCCCCTCGGCCTTGAAAACCGAACAGGTGGCGTAGAGCAGGCGGCCGCCCGGTTTCAGCAGCGGCCACAGCGCGTCCAGCAACTCGGCCTGGATGCCGGCCAGGGCCGGGATGTCTTCCGGACGGCGCAGCCAGGCGATGTCGGGGTGGCGCCGCACGATGCCTGAGGCCGAGCACGGGGCGTCCAGCAGGATGGCGTCGAAGGGCTGGCCGTCCCACCAGGTGTCCACCGCCCGGGCGTCGGCCGCCAGGATGCGGGCGCGCAGGCCCAGGCGCTGCAAGCCCTCGCCCACCCGGGCCAGCCGTTTGGGGTCGGCGTCCAGCGCCAGCAGGTCCAGATCGGCCAGTTCCAGCAGGTGGGCCGTCTTGCCGCCGGGCGCGGCGCAGGCATCCAGCACCCGGGCACCGGCCGGCAGGCCCTCGCCGATCAGCAGCGGCGCGGCGCGCTGGGCCGCCAGGTCCTGCACCGACACCCAGCCCTCGGCAAAACCGGGCAGGCGCTCCACCGGCACCGGGGCGTCCAGCACGATGGCCTGCGCCCAGCCCGGGCCGCCCACCGCCTGGCCGGACAGGCCGGCCGCATGCAGCCGCGCCAGGTAGTCCGCCACCGAGCCACGCCGGGCATTGACCCGCAGCGCCATCGGCGGACGCAGCCGGGCCTGGCCGAGGATCGTCTGCCAGTGGTCCGGCCAGTCGGCCTGGACCCGTTCCACCCACCAAGCCGGGTGGTTCCAGACCGCCTCGGGCCGGCGCTCGGCCTGGGCCACCTGGGCGGCCCGCTCGCGCAGAAAGCGACGCAACACCGCGTTGACGAAGCCGGCCGAGGCCGGCGCGGCCTTGCGCACCGCCGTCACGGCCTGGTCCACCAGCGTGTGGTCCGGATAGGCCGGGGCTTCCTCGGGCCAGAGCAGGGCCAGCGCGCACAGCAGCAGGCCCTCCACCGCGGGCGGCGGGCGGCGCGGGGCCAGCTGGGCCCGCAGTGCCTCGGCGGCGCCCAGGCGCCGCAGCACGGCAAAGGACAGGGCCTGCACCCCCGGACGCACCGGCCCGGGCACGCCAGCCAGCACGTCGGTCAGGGAGCGTCCACTTCGCACGGCCTGGACGGCGCGGGCGGTGAGGGTCAGGAGTCGGGCCAGGGTGGGCCCGGCCGGGGCAGGTACAGCGGCGTCGGTCACGTCCGGCAGTCTAACCACCCCAGGCGGGCCAGGTGCTTTGCCCCTGCACGACAATGGTGCCTCCACCGTTCCCCAACAGCCTTCTTCCAAGGCCTGGAATCCGGCATGTCCCATCCCTCTTCGGCTCCGGCCCCCCTGTCGCCCGACGAACTGGCCGCCCTGCCTGCGTCCGAACGCATCCGCTACCGCCTGGTGAGCGCCCGGCGGCGCCACCATGCCAACGACAACATCGCCGACTTCGTGCAGCCCGGCGAGCTGGAGGAGCTCAAGGCCGAGGTGGCCGGCAAGATGGCCGAGGTGCTGCGGGCCCTGGTGATCGACACCGAGAGCGATCACAACACGAACGAGACCGCCAAGCGGGTGGCCAAGATGTACGTGGACGAGGTCTTCCGGGGCCGGTTCCGCCCGATGCCGGACGTGACCGAATTCCCCAACGTCTCGCGCCTGAACGAGCTGATGATCGTCGGCCCGATCACGGTGCGCAGCGCCTGCTCGCACCACCTCTGCCCCATCGTGGGCAAGCTGTGGATCGGGGTGCTGCCCAACGAGCACTCCAATCTGATCGGCCTGTCCAAGTACGCCCGCATCGCCGACTGGATCATGAGCCGGCCCCAGATCCAGGAAGAGGCCGTCATCATGCTGGCCGACACGCTGCAGGACCGGGTCAAACCCGACGGCCTGGCCATCGTGATGGAGGCCGACCACTTCTGCATGCACTGGCGCGGCGTGAAGGACAACGACTCGGCCATGACCAACAGCGTGATGCGCGGGGCCTTCCTGAAGGACCCGAACCTGCGCCGCGAATTCCTGTCCCTGCTGCCCAAGAAGGGGTGACCCATGCTTGTCCGTCTGATGTACGCCAGCCGCGCGGTCGATCCGCAGTCTGCCGAGGCCCTCAACGCCATCCTGCAGAAGTCGCGCGCGGCCAACCCCGCGCAGGGCATTACCGGGGCGCTGTGCCATGCCAACGACATCTTCGTGCAGGTGCTCGAGGGCGGCCGCATGGCCGTCAACCGCCTGTACCAGCGCATTGCCGCCGACCCGCGCCACACCGATGTGGTGCTGCTGAGCTATGCCGAGGTGGACGAGCGGCGCTTCGCCGGCTGGTCCATGGGCCAGGTCAACCTGTCCCGCCTGAACCCGGCCCTGGTGCTGAAGTATTCGGAAACCGCAACACTGGACCCCTACAGCCTGCCCGGCGCCGCCATGGCCGCCCTGTTCGACGAGATGGTGGCCACCGCGGCCATCATGGGTCAGAGCTGAGTCTGGGCGCCCGGCCCGGTCACCGCTTCAGACGGTGGCCCCTGGGCTCAGGCGGAACAGCGGCACCAGCAACCGGGTCGGGAACTCGGTGAGTGCGTCGTTGTAGGCCTGCACGGCCTGGTTGAAGGTCTGGCGGCCGAAGCCCACCTGGCCGTTGAAGTCTTCCAGCTGCAGGCGGGCGCGCATGGCGTCCTCGCGGTCCTCGGCCTCGGGGTGCTGCTCCAGCAGGGCCTGCAGCCGGGCCAGGGGCGAAGCCATCTCGCGCTCGGCCGCCGCCCAGGCCTGCACCGCCTCGGCCGCATGGGGCCGGATGCGCACCGCCAGCGCCGCCTCGCGCTGGCGGGACTGAGCCTGCTCCAGCGCCTGCAGGCTGCCGGCCTCGTGCAGCAGGATGTCGCGCACCGCGGCAATCAGCATGTCCAGCGCCGCCGCGCGGCGCATCAGCACATCGTCCAGCTGGCCCCAGGCCTGGGCCACGCCGGTGCGCAGCCGGGACAGCCGCCCCCAGGCGCCCACCATCCAGAACAGCAGCATCAGCAGCAGCGCCAATTCCAGCAGCGAGGTGCCCCAGTGGGTCCAGAAGCCCTCGGTGGCCACCGGCGCGTCCAGCGGCGGCCAGGCCAGCGAGGCGGCCAGATCCGGCGGCAGCCCCTGGGCCGGGGCGGAGGCGGCGTCGCCGTCCATCAGGCGCCCTGCCCTTGGCCCTGGTCTTGCGCCGCCACCCAGGCGGCGTGGCCCTGGGCCCGCAGCTGGCAGGACGGGCATTCGCCGCAGCCATAGCCCCAGGCATGACGGTGGCCGCGGTCGCCCAGGTAGCAGGTGTGGGTGTGCTCGACGATCAGTGCATTCAGGCGCTCGCCACCCAGCTGGTCCGACAGCGCCCAGGTCTGGGCCTTGGTCAGGAACATCAGCGGCGTGTCCACCGTCATCGGGCTGTCCAGCCCCAGGCTGAGCGCCACCTGCAGGGCCTTGAGGGTGTTGTCGCGGCAGTCGGGGTAGCCGGAATAGTCGGTCTCGCACATGCCGCCCACCAGCACGCTGGCGCCGCGCCGGTAGGCCAGCGTGGCGGCAAAGGTCAGGAACAGCAGGTTGCGCCCCGGCACAAAGGTGTTGGGCAGGCCGTTGGCCTGCAGCTCGATGGCCCGCTCGCTGGTCAGCGCGGTGTCGGAGATCTGGCCCAGCAGCGACAGGTCCAGCAGATGGTCCTCGCCCAGGCGCTCGGTCCAGGCCGGGAACTGCGCGGCCAGCTCGCGCCGCACGGTCTGGCGGCAGTCCAGCTCGATCTTGTGGCGCTGGCCGTAATCGAAGCCCAGAGTCTCGACACGCGCAAAGCGGGCCAGGGCCCAGGCCAGGCAGACGGTGGAGTCCTGGCCGCCGGAGAACAGCACCAGGGCCGTGCGCGGATCGACGACCGGCAAGGGATCATGCAAAGTCATGCGGCGAATTGTGCCGCGCCGGGCTGGGCGCCGCTCAATCCCCCTCGGTCACCACGCCGTAGCGCAGGCCCAGCTGCTTGAGGTAGCGGCGGTAGGCCAGCGACATGCGGTCCACGGGGATCGACATCTCCATGCCCGGCACCAGCGGCAGGCGCAGCGGGATCTGGTTCTCCACGATGGGCTGGTCCTGCAGGAAGATGGTGTCCTGGAACTGGCGCAGCTCGGCGTCGCTGCTCTCGAAGTTGGTCATCGCGAGGATGATCCAGGCCCGGGTGCGGGTCTCGGTCATGGGCTGCAGGTGCAGGCTGATGGCCTCATGGAAGCCGGCCATCACCACCGGCACCTTGGTCAGGATGGCGGTGAGCGGCCGCACCACCCGGTAGGTGTACTCGACCATGCTGCCGCTGTCCGACAGCTTGTTCGACTGCGGCTGCCAGGCCTGGCACTGCACCGCCCGCACGCCGCTGCCGTAGACCGGGTCGTCGAAGCTCTGGACCTCGTAGTCCGGGATCTCGGGGCGGGTCTTCTCGCCCAGGATGTCGGTGTGCACCCAGGCGAAGTGCGACATGTCCAGGAAGTTCTCGACCAGACGGGGCCCGCTGGCGCCCACCTCGTAAGGGCCGCACCAGACCTTGCGCAGGCGTTCGTCATCGAACTCCGGGAAGGGCAGCACGTCCTGCGCCGGGGTGCCCAGGCAGACCCAGACCAGGCCGTAGCGCTCCTGCACCGCGTAGGTGGTGACGCGGCCGGTCATGCGCTCGGGCGTCAGTTCCGGCATGGCGGGGATGTGCTTGCACTGGCCGTCCTCGCCGAAGATCCAGCCGTGGTACGGGCAGGTCACGCCGTCGGACTGCAGCGTGCCCATCGAGAGCTTCATGCCGCGGTGGGGGCAGCGGTCTTCCCAGGCATGCAGGCGGCCGTCCTGGCTGCGCCAGACCAGCACATGGGTGTCCAGCAGCAGGGTGGCGGTCTGCTGGCCCGGCGCCAGCTCGGCCGCAATGGCCACCGGATGCCAGTCGTTGATCAGCACAGGGTCACGCAGCGGGGCAGTCATCGGATTTCCTTGGGGCAAAGGCAACAGCAAAGCCCGCTTTGTACCGGGCCGGCGTGGCCGATGTAAGGGGCCGGGCGCAATGGCCTGTTCCATCTGTGGAACACTGACGGCCATGATCGACATCCGGCTGGTCGAGCACTTCGTGCTGCTGATGACCCATGGCAGCCTGACCCGGGCCGAGGCCGAGAGCGGCGTGCCCAAGGCCACGCTGAGCCGGCAAATCGCCCGGCTGGAGGCAGAGCTGGGCATGCCGCTGTTCGTGCGCACTCCGCGGCGCATGGTGCCCACCGAGGCGGCGCAGACCTACCTGCTGCACTGCCGCCAGGTGCTGGCCGACCTGGGCGCCGGACTCGACCAGGCCCGGGTGGCGGTGCAGAACCTGGCCGAAGGCCTGTCGGGCGACCTGCGGGTGCTGACCAGCAACTACTTCAGCACCTCCTTTGTCTGCCAGGTGCTGAAGGCCTTTGCCGAACGCCACCCGCAGGTGAGCTGCCACCTGGACCTGGCCGGCGATGGCCTGCAGGACCTGCCCGAGGGCGTGGACTGCTATGTCTGCACCCACCTGCCGCGCCACCCGCACCTGGTGGCCAAGCGCCTGGGCCGGCTGGCCTACGGCCTGTTCGCCAGCCCGCGCTACCTGCGCCAGCATGGGCTGCCCACCCAGCCCGACGAGCTGCATCGCCACCGCAGCGTCTGGCTGGACAGCCCCGGCACCCCGGCGGTCTGGTCACTGATGTCGCGTGACGGCGCCTGCGAGGTGCCGCTGACGCAGCCCACCACCACCAACGACCCCTGGGTGCAGAAGACCTTCGCGCTGGACGGCTTCGGCATCGCCCTGTTGCCGGACTACTTCTGCCGGCCCGAGCTGGAGACGGGGGCACTGGCGCCAGTGCTGCCGGACTGGCGGCCGCGGCCGATGCCCGTCTATGGCGTCTATCCCAAGCAGCGGGCGGTGGGCAAGAAGCTGGCCGCGCTGCTGGAGGTGATGGCCGACTGTTTTGCCCGCATCGACACACTGCAGGTCTACGCCGGCCGCGGCGCCTGAGTCGGTCGGCTTCAGGCCTTCAGCAGGGACTGGCCGGCCGCCAGCACGGCTTGCCCCTCGGCGCTGGCCAGCACCTCGGCCAACGTGCGGGTCTCGGCCGGGACCGGCCAGGTCGGGTCCTCGCCGGACACGTTCTGCAGCGGCCGCTGGAAGTGACCGATGTCGTGCCAGCGCCCAAGCTTGAAGCCGGCGCGCCGGTACACGCCCACGGGCTCGAAGCCCATGGCCGCGTGCAAGCCTTCGCTGCCCGGGTTGGGCAGCGTGATGCCGGCCATGGCCTGCTCGAAGCCCTGCAGGCGCAGCAGGCCCAGCAAGGCGGTGTAGAGCGCCCGGCCGTCGCCGCGGCGGCGGCGCTCGGGCAGGCTGTAGACGCTGGTCATGACCGACCAGCGGTAGCTGGGCCGCTCGGCGTAGGCGCCGGCATAGGCATAGCCCAGCACGCGGCCGTCGGCCCCTTCATGCACCAGCCACGCCCAGCGGGACTGGGCCTTGGCGATGCGTGAGGCCATCTCGTCATCGTCAGGAGGCACCTGCTCGAAGGAGACGGGCGTCTCCAGCACATAGGGACGGTAGATCGCAGCCAGCGCCGCGGCGTCGGCTGCGGTGGCGGGGCGCAGGAAGCCAGGCATGTCTGACGCCCGGGGGCTCAGGCCCGGGTCTCGCCCTGGCCCAGCACGATCCACTTCATCGAGGTCAGGCCCTCCAGCCCCACCGGCCCGCGGGCGTGGAACTTGTCGGTGCTGATGCCGATCTCGGCGCCCAGCCCGTACTCGAAGCCGTCGGCGAAACGGGTGCTGGCGTTGACCATCACGCTGGCCGAATCCACCTCGCGCAGGAAGCGCATCGCGTTCGGGTGGTTGGTGGTCAGGATCGCGTCGGTGTGGTGGCTGCCGTAGCGGTTGATGTGGTCGATGGCCTCGTCCAGGCTGGCCACCACCTTGACGCTGATGATGGGTGCCAGGTACTCGGTGGCCCAGTCTTCTTCGCTGGCCTCGGCCAGCTTCGCGCCCGGCACGTCCGACAGGATGGCGCGGGCCGCCGGGTCGCAGCGCATCTCCACGCCCTTGGCGGCGAAGATGGCGCCGATCTGCGGCAGGAAGGTCGCGGCGCTCTTCTCATGGACCAGCAGCGACTCGGTGGCGTTGCAGGGGCTGTACTTCTGGGTCTTGGCGTTGTCGGTCACCACCAGGGCCTGGGCGATGTCGACCTCGGCGTCGACATAGGTGTGGCAGTTGCCATCCAGGTGCTTGATGACCGGCACCTTGGCCTCGGCGCTGATGCGTTCGATCAGGCCCTTGCCGCCGCGCGGGATGATCACGTCCACGAACTCGGGCATGGCGATCAGGTGGCCGACGGCGGCACGGTCGGTGGTTTCCACCAGCTGCACCGCGGTGGCCGGCAGGCCGGCCTCGGTCAGGGCCTGCTGCACCAGCTTCCACAGCGCCAGGTTGGAGTGGATGGCCTCGGAGCCGCCGCGCAGGATGCAGGCATTGCCGCTCTTGATGGCCAGTGACGCGGCCTCGATCGTCACGTTGGGCCGGCTCTCGTAGATCATGCCGAACACGCCCAGCGGCACCCGCATCTGGCCCACGCTGATGCCGGTGGGGCGGCGCTTGACGCCGGTGATCTCGCCGATCGGGTCGGGCATGGCGGCCAGCTGCTCGCAGCCCTCGGCCACCGTGGCCAGCACCTTGGGCGTCAGGCGCAGGCGGTCCACCATCGGTGCGGCCAGGCCGGCGGCCTCGGCGGCGGCGATGTCGCGGGCGTTGTCCGCCTGCAGGGCCTGGGTCTGCTCGCGCAACAGGCGCGCCAGCGCCAGCAGGGTGTCATTCTTGGCGCGCGTGCCGGCGCGGGCCATGGCGGTGGCGGCCGCGCGGGCGGCCTGCCCCAGCTGGGCCATGTAGGCGGGGATGTCGTGCGTGCTCATGGCGCCGATTATCCCGCCGCACCGGTGGCGACGGCCAGCGTGGGGTCGATCCAGGCGAGCACGATCAGCCACAGCGGGATGACCGCGATGCAGGCCAGGGTGGACAGCACGTTGACGGCAGTGGTCTCGGCCTCCAGCGTGCGGTAGCGCTGCGAGAACATCATCGAGTTGCTGCCCGCCGGCAGGCAGGCCAGCAGCACCAGCACGGCCAGTGGCACGCCGGCCAGGCCGAAGCCCCAGTGCGCCACGCCCAGCACCAGGGCGGGCTGCAGCAGCAGCTTGATCAGGCTGAGCGCGATGGCGCCGTCCAGGCGCTCGGGCAGGCCCAGGTAGGCCAGCGACATGCCGATCAGCGTCAGGCACAGCGGCACCACGGCCGAACCCAGCATCTGCAGGGTGTCGTCCACCGGCGCGGGCAGGCCCCAGCCGGTCAGGTTCCAGGCCAGGCCGGCCAGCACCGGCAGCACGACCGGGTGGATGACCGTGTTGCGCAGGGTGCCCAGCAGCACGCGGCCCAGGTGGGCCTCCTCCCCCGCATGCTCGCGCGCCAGGTCCAGCTCCACCAGCGTGGTGCACACGGTCAGCAGGGTCAGGGCGTGCACGCTGACCAGGGTCAGGTGCAGGCCCAGGCCGGTCTCGCCCAGCACGCCGGCCACCACCGGGATGCCGATCTGCACCGAGTTGCCGAAGGTGGCGGTGATGGCCCGCACCGCCGGCGCGGCCGCCGGCAGGCCCAGCCGGCCACGCCGCGCGCGCTGCACGCCATAGACCCCCAGCATCACCGCCAGCACCGGGGCGAAGAAGGCGGCCAGCATGGCCCAGGGCAGGTGCGCCAGATCCACCCGCGCGGTGGTGCGGAAGAACAGGGCCGGCGCGAACAGGTAGAAGGCGGTGTTGGCCAGCACCCGCGCCGGGTCCACCTGTGTGTCACCCAGCCAGCGGGTGCGGCCCACCACCCAGCCCAGGGCGGCGACCAGAACGATGGCGAGCAGCTTGTAGAAGATGGCCCAGGTCATGGGGAAAACCGGAAGAAGGCGCCGGACCATACCCGGCCGGCACCGGATTTGTCGCCAAAGGGTAATTTTGGGTTTCTCCGGGGGACACGGGGTGGGGCTGTCACACAACACACAGCTTCCCGGGATGCGAAGCCGTCACGCTGCCGACATGAGCGGCTTCTAGATTGCCGGGCTGTCCCACGGTGATCGCACCGTGGTCCCGCCACAAGCACGGACAAGCATTGACATGAACACCCCCCAGATCTCCCGCCGCCGCCTGATTCAAGCCATGGCCGGCGCCCCGCTGCTGCCCCTGGCCTCCTCGCTGGCTTCGGCCGGACTGCTGACCGCCTGCAATGACAGCAGCAACGGCCCGAACTTCGTGAGCGCCTCCTTCACCAGCATGGCCGCTCCGAACCTGGATGCGCCGGAGAACATGGCCACCACCTATGTGGCTTCCTCGCTGGTCGCCACCTTCGACGACAAGAGCACCCGCAGCTTCCAGCTGGCCTACCAACCCTTCTTCATCACCGGCACCGAGGTGTCCGACGGCAAGGGCGGCACCGTGATCGCCGGCGGTTACTACGACATCCACAACCAGCCGATCGTCGACAGCTCGGTGAGCGGCTCGGAGCGCCAGTTCTTCTCGGACTGCCCGGACGGCAGCTCGCTGCTGACCGTGGACGGCGCCAGCGTCTCGGGCGTCAAGGGCAACCCGGTGTTCGCCGTGGTGCAGTTCGAGTACGCCACCCGCAACCAGGCCCTGGTGTCCATGTACGGCCAGCTGCCCTCGCCCATCGCGGTGCTGTCGCTGGACCAGGACAAGGACACCGGCAAGCTGAGCCTGGTGAAGTACCACAACGTGGACACCTCGGGCGTGCAGGGCCTGTGGATCACCTGCGGCGCCAGCCTGTCGCCCTGGGGCACCCACCTGTCTTCGGAAGAGTATGAGCCGGACGCCTTCGACCAGGGCGCCAACGGCAGCACCCTGGCCACCCTGCAGGCCTTCAGCCAGAACCTGTTCGGCGACACCACCACCGCCAGCCCCTACGACTACGGCCATCTGCCGGAAGTCACCGTCAACAAGGACGGCACGGCCAGCATCGCCAAGCACTACTGCATGGGCCGCATCTCCCACGAGCTGGTCCAGGTCATGGGCGACAACCGCACCGTGCTGATGGGCGACGACGCCACCAACGGCGGCCTGTTCATGTTCGTGGCCGACAAGGAGAAGGACCTCTCGGCCGGCACCCTGTATGTGGCCAAGTACACCACCGAACTGAACGCCACCTCCAGCGCCAGCATCAGCTGGATCAAGCTGGGTTCGGCCACCAGCGCCGAGATCGAGACCCTGGTGCGCGGCGGTATCCAGGCCAGCGACATCATGGAGTCGCTGACCGCCGATCCGTCGGACGACAGCTACACGAAGATCGTCATCAGCAAGAAGACCCTGTGGGTGAAGGTCAAGCCGGGCATGGAGAAGGCCGCCGCCTTCCTGGAAACCCACCGCTACGCCGCGATGATGGGGGGCAGCCTGTCCTTCACCAAGATGGAAGGCACCACCGTCAACCTGAAGGACAAGAAGGCCTACTCCGCCATCTCGGCCATCAAGGACTCGATGGTCACCGGCAAGTCCAGCAACGTGCCGGCGCTGAACGTGAACTTCCCGGCCGCCATCAATTCGGGCGGCGTGCTGGAACACACCATGACCTCCGGTGTGAAGGACAGCAGCGGCGCTGCCATCAACAGCGAATGGGTGCCCGCCAGCTCGCAGTTCATCCCGGTGCTGCTGGGTGAGGATCTGACCACTGCCGACGCCCTGGGCAACCTGGCCAACGCCGACAAGATCGCCAACCCCGACAACCTGAAGTTCTCGGAAGAGATGCGCACCCTGTTCATCGGCGAGGACAGCGGCATGCACGTCAACAACTTCCTGTGGGCCTACAACGTGGACACCCAGGAACTCAGCCGTGTGCTGTCCACCCCGTCGGGTGCCGAATCCACCGGCCTGCACGCCGTGGACAAGATCAACGGCTGGACCTACGTGATGAGCAACTTCCAGCACCCGGGCGACTGGGAGTCGCCGCTGCACGACATCGTCAAGCCGGTGCTGGATCCGATCATCCGCACCAACTACGACGACCGCTTCGGCGCCGCCGTGGGCTACCTGACCGCGACCAGCTCGCAGATCCAACTGTCGAAGTAAGCCGGAAGGATCACGGGCCGGTCTTTCGACCGGCCCGTGCATGGGAGTTCTCCGTCTTGGGCCACCCGCCATCCGGCGCGTGGCCTTTTTTCATGGCCGCGGCCTCACTCGGCGGTGGTGGTCTTGCGCGCGGCCTTCTTCGCCGGCGCCTTGGGGGCCCGCGGCTCGAACTCGAAGCCCACCTTGCCTTCCTTCTTGTCATAGGCCAGGAAGGCCTTGAACTTGCGGCGCGTCTTGTTGGAGACGAAGTTCTCCAGCAGGTCGGTCTTGCCGGTGGCGAGCAGCTTGGTGAACTGGGCCCGGTCGACCGGCTGGGTCAGGATGACCTTGCCGCTCTTGAAGTCGCAGGTCACGTGCGCGCCCACCGCATGCTCGCAGAGGTAATTGGCGCCATGCTCGTAGACATGGCCCTGGCACTTGGGGCAGACGCCCAGGCTCTCCTGGCCGGAGAAGTCCACCGGCTCGCCCTCCTCGCCCTGCTGGGTGTCCTCGCCGAAGTCGAACTCCAGCTTCCAGTTCTTCTGCTCGTCGTCGTGCACCAGACGCAGCTCTGCGGTGAAGGGCCAGCCCGCCTTGGAGCGGAAGCCCTCCAGCGGGCCGATGTGCTTGTCGCGCAGGAACTGCTCCACCTCGGGCAGTTCGAAGCTGCGCCCGGCCGGGATCTTGGTCATCGAGAAGCCGCAGCCCTCGGCATCCCCTGAAGCCCCCGTGCAGGTGAAGCGGCGGTAGTTCTCCTTGACCACCCCGCCACAGTTCGGGCAAGGAGTCTGCAGCGTCGCGTAGTCGCCCGGGATGGTGTCGCGGTCGTACTCCTTGGCCTTCTTGACGATGCGCTCGGCCATCGCCGCGATGTCCTGCATGAAGCGCTCGCGCGAGAGCTTGCCCTGCTCCATCTCGGCGAGCTGGTACTCCCAGTTGCCGGTCAGCTCGGGCTTGGTCAGGTCCTCCACGCCCAGGCCGCGCAACAGGGTCATGAGCTGGAAGGCCTTGGCCGTGGGCAGCAATTCGCGGCCCTCGCGCAGCATGTACTTCTCGGTGATCAGGCCTTCGATGATGGCCGCGCGGGTGGCTGGCGTGCCCAGGCCCTTCTCGGCCATGGCCTCGCGCAGCTCGTCGTCGTCGATCAGCTTGCCCGCGCCTTCCATGGCCGACAGCAGCGTGGCTTCGGTGTAGCGCGCCGGCGGCTTGGTGCGCAGCGCGGCCAGGGTCACCTCTTCGGTCACCACGCCCTCGCCCGGCTGCACCGGCACCAGATTGGCATCCTCGTCCTGGGCCTCCTTGCCGTAGACGGCCAGCCAGCCCGGGTTGACCAGCACCTTGCCGTTGGTCTGGAACTGGTGCGTCACGCCACCGGCCACCGGCACCTTGGTGATGCGGGTGGTGACCATGTATTCGGCCGAGGGGTAGAAGATGCCGATGAAGCGCTTGACCACCAGGTCGTAGAGCTTGGCCTCGGCCTCGGTGAGGCTCTTGGGTGCCTGCAGCGTCGGGATGATGGCGAAGTGATCCGAGATCTTGGTGTTGTCGAAGACACGCTTGCTGGGCTTGATGTAGCCCTGCTTGAGGCCCTTGCGGGCATGCGCGGCCAGATGCTGCAGCGGGCCGGGCAGGTCCTCCTCGGCCAGCATGCCGAAGGTCTGCTGGACCACGCTGAGGTAATCCTCGGGCAGGTGGCGTGAATCGGTCCGCGGGTAGGTCAGCACCTTGTGCTTCTCATACAGGGCCTGGGCCAGCGACAGCGTGGTCTTGGCCGAGAAGCCGAAGCGGCTGTTGGCCTCGCGCTGCAGCGTGGTCAGGTCGTACAGACCCGGGCAGGCCTGGCTGCTGGGCTTGGCCTCCTCAGTGACGGTGCCGCTGCGGCCGCGCACGGCTTCGACGATGGCCTTGCCCTGGGCCTCGACCCAGAACCGGTCGGCGCGCTTGTCGGCGTCGCCCGGGTCCTTCTTGAAGGCCGGGTCGAACCACTTGCCCTCGTACAGGCCGGCCTGGGCGCCGAACTCGGCCTTGATCTCCCAGTAGTCGCGCGGCACGTGCTTGCGGATTTTTTCCTCGCGCTCGACGACGATGGACAGCGTGGGCGTCTGCACCCGGCCGACGGTGGTCAGGAAGAAGCCGCCGTCGCGCGAGTTGAAGGCCGTCATCGCCCGCGTGCCATTGATGCCCACCAGCCAGTCGGCCTCGGAGCGGCTGCGCGCGGCGTCGGCCAGGCCCAGCATCTGCTCGTTGCTGCGCAGTTTCTCGAAACCGTCACGGATGGCCTGGGGCGTCATGCTCTGCAGCCACAGGCGCCGCACCGGCTTGTCGATCGGGCCTTTGGCCCCACCGGCGTACTGGACGATCAGGCGAAAGATCAGTTCCCCCTCGCGCCCCGCGTCACAGGCGTTGATCAGCTCGGTCACATCCTTGCGCTTGACCAACTTGACCACCGCGCCGAGTCGCGCCTTGGCCTTGTCGATGGGCGCCAGGTCGAAATGCGGCGGCACCACCGGCAGGTTGGCGAAGCTCCATTTGCCGCGCTTGACGTCGTAGTCGTCCGGCGCCTTGATCTCCACCAGGTGGCCCACCGCCGAAGTGACCACGTAGCGGTCGTTCTCGAAATGGTCGGCCAGTTTTTCGAACTTGCCGGCCACCGGCGTCAGCGCCCGGACGATGTCCTGCGCCACGCTGGGCTTTTCCGCAATGATCAGTGACTTGCTCATCGGTGTTGTCGTATCTGTCGGGTCGGCCTCGGGCCATGCCTACAATCAGCCCGTCCCACGCGTGCACGCGCACGCGCGCTCATGATTTCAATGTACCCAATGAAGCCTGCCACGCAAGCGAAAGCCCCGCGCCCCGCCTCCGCCACCTCCGGGCGGCGCATCCAGGTCCGCCGCAGCGGGGTGCATGGCAAGGGTGTCTTCGCGCTGCAGGCCATCGAGCCGGGCGAGGTGCTGGTCGAGTACACCGGGGACCGCATCGACTGGGACGAGGCCCTGCGCCGCCACCCGCACGATCCCTCCAACCCCGAGCACACCTTCTACTTCCAGCTGCGCACCGGTGAGGTGATCGACGCGCTGTACGGCGGCAATGCCTCGCGCTGGATCAACCACTCCTGCGACCCGAACTGCGAGGCCGAGGAAACCAAGGGCGGCCGGGTCTTCATCAAGGCGCTGCGTCCGATCGCTCCGGGCGAGGAGCTGTCCTACGACTACGGCCTGACCATCGACGAGCGCTACACCCCGGCGCTGAAGAAGCGCTACGAATGCCGCTGTGGTGCGCCGGAGTGCCGGCACACCATGCTCAGCCCCAAGCGCCGCGCGCCGCGCGGGCAGTGAGGTTCTCCGATGGCTTCCTCCCCGACAAACCACGGCAGTGCCCCGCCCGACCGGCACAGCATCTGGGGCATCCACGCCCTGTGGGAAGAGCTGCAGGGCGATCTGCCGGACCTGTCGATCGAGGTGGTGGACCGCCTGGACTCGACCAACGGCGCGCTGATGGACCGGCTGCGCCTGCTGACCCAGGCTGCCCAGGGCCGCCCGCTGCGGACCAGTGACCTGGCGCCCTCGCTGCTGGTGGCCGTGCAGCAGACCCATGGCCGCGGTCGCCTGGGCCGCAGCTGGGAATCCCTGCCCGGCGCCTCGCTCACTTTCTCGCTGAGCCTGTCGATCGAACGCCCGGACTGGTCCGGCCTGTCGCTGGCCGTGGGACTGGCGGTGGCCACCGCGCTGGACCCGGCGGGCACCCAGCTGGGCCTGAAATGGCCCAACGACCTCTGGCGCCTGGACGCGCCGGGCCAGGGCCGCAAGCTGGGCGGCATCCTGATCGAGGGTATGCAGGTGGCCGACCGGCGCATGGCGGTGATCGGCATCGGCCTGAACATCCTGCCGCTGAGCATGCCCGAGCAGGTGGCGTCGTTGCGCGAATTTCTGCCCCAGCTGGATGCCCCGCAGGTGCTGGCCCGCGTGATGCCGGAACTGGCCCGGGTGCTGACGCGCTTCGAGCGTGAAGGCTTCGGCGGGTTGGCGGCAGCCTATGCCGCGCGCGATCTGCTGCGCGGACACACGGTGACGACCACCGACCCCGCCTGCCCGCAGGGTGAAGCCGAAGGCGTGGCCGAGGACGGTGCCCTGCTGGTGCGGCGAGACGGGCAACTGCACCGCATCGTCAGCGGCGAAGTGAGCGTGCGCCCCCTGCCCACCCATCCCTGAGATGCTGCGAGCGTTGTTGATCGCCCTGGTGCTGGCCAACCTGGCGGTCTGGGCCTGGCGCCAGCCCACCGTGGCCCACGCGCTGGGCCTGCCAGGCCCAGACAGCCAACGCGACCCCGATCGTCTGAGCCGCCAGATCAACCCCCAGGCGGTGCGGGTGGTGCGCGGCGCCCCGTCGACGCCCGCGGCTGCGGCCAGCATGACGAGCGCGGCCTCACGCCCGGCTGACGGGGCCTGCCTGCAAGCCGGCCCCCTGTCTGAAGCCGCCCTGGCGCCGGCCCTGGCCCAACTCCAGGCCCTCGGTCTGCAAAGCGGACAGTGGCAGGACCAGCGGCAGGAAAATGGCGGACGCTGGGCGGTGGTGATGGGCCCCTACAAGGCGCCCGATCTGCTGCAGAAGAAGTTGCAGGAACTCAAGGGCCTCAGGATCCAGGCCGACGAGCTGGTCAACCACCCCCGCCTGAGCCCGGGCCTGTCGCTGGGTCAGTTCGGCAGCCCGGCGGAAGCCGAGTCCCGCCTGGCCCAGGTCAGCCGCCAGGGCGCGCACAGCGCCCGGGTGGAGGTGCTGGTGCCCCCGCGCGTGGAACACCTGCTGCGGACCACGCCGCTCAGCGCCGAGCAGGTGACCCGGCTGAGCACGGCGAGCGATGGGCCGCGCTGGCAGGCCTGCGACGCCGCCCCCTGACGCCCAGCCCCATCGCCAGCCCGAGCAGGCCAGCGAGTTCGACCAGGCCGAAGCCACCGCCCCCCGAGGCGCTGTCGGTGCCCGTGCTGCTGCCACCGCTGGTGTTGCCCGCAGCCGCCTCGCGGTCCGGCCCCAGGGCCACGGCAGCCCGCAACTCGCTGTTGTCGATCATCACCTGCGACCAGCTGGGTGCCTGGTAGGTCTGGCCAGCCGCCGTCGCCTGGGCCCAGTGCAGGGCCTCGTCCGCGTCCAGGATGCCGGCCCCGCAGGTGCTGGTGGTGCACAGGCAGCGCCCCGGGTTGTCGCTGCTGCAGGCGGCCATCAGGGCCGACCGCACATGCGGCCGCGCGCTGGCCTGCAAACCCCGCACCAGCTCGGCCGGCCCCAGGGCCGGGTCCAGCGAGAGCATCTGGGCCGCCACCGCGCTGACCACCGGCGCGGCGAAGCTGGTGCCGGCGTGGCGGTTGTAGACCCCCTGGCCCACCCCGGTTTCGCCATCGTTGCCCAGGGTCAGCAGGCCGCCATCGGCCAGCAGGCCGCCCCATCGGCCGCCACTGTCGTCGCCCCCCACCGTGGCCAGGCCCAGGGCCGTGCCAAAGTTGGAATAGTTGGCCTTGAACCCGTCCCGGTTGAGCGCGGCCACGCCCAGCACATGGTTGCAGTTGGCCGGTCGGCTGGGGGCGCCGTGGTCATTGCCACCCGCCGCCACCACCAGGATGCCCTTGGCCCAGAGCTCGTCGATGGCGCTCTGGTAGGCCGCATTGCAGCTGGCCGCCCCGCCGAAGCTGATGTTCACCACCCGTGCCGGCGTGGGGTTGGTGGGCGCCCACCGGGTGCAGGACCCGCTGGGGTCCTGGCTGTTGGTCCAAGTCTGGCAGACCGCCAGGCCCGCCGCCCAGCGCATGCCGTCCACGATGTCGCTGACCGAGGCGCCGCACTTGCCCGCCACCCGCACCGGCAGGATGCGCACGCCCCAGTTGGCGCCCGCCACGCCCTGTGCATTGCCAGCCGTGGCGGCGATGATGCCGGTGACCGTGGTGCCATGCCAACTGCTGGACTGCACGCTGCAGTCGCCATAGCGGCCGGCGTCCGCCGTCTGGTCCCCGCTGCTGACCCAGTCACCCGGGTCGCTGGGGTCGGCATCCCGGCCATCGCCGTCGTTGGCATAGCCCCGGCCGGCACCCGCATCCCAGTCGGCCACCATGTCGAAACCCGGTAGCAACCGGCTGCCAGCCAGATCGGGGTGGGCGGTGACGCCCGTGTCCAGCACCGCCAGCACGGGCGCGGCATCCCCGGTGCTGCGCGACCAGGCGGTCTGCAGGCCCGGGACACCGCGCAGCCGGCTCTCCAGCGGCAGGCTGTCGCTGCCACTGACGGGATGCAGCCACCATTGGCCGCCAGCCCCCGCGAACAGGGGGTCATCCGGCGTGATCTGCTGCAACGAGGGCTCCACCGTGTCCGGCACCACCCAGGCCACCTCGGCGCGGGCGGCCAGCCGGTCGCGCCAGATGCGCTGCTCCTGCAGGGTCAGGGCATGGGTCCAGGTCAGGCGCTGCGCCGAGGCGCCCACGGCCTGCAGGCGCCAGCCCGGTGCGCGGTCCAGCCCCACCCCCTGGGTGACCTGCTGCCAGCGTTGCTGGTCCAGCACCAGGGCCCGGCTGCGCTGGGCCCGCGCCTGGGCAGACAGGGCACTGGCGCCAGGCGGCCGATGCGCCGGCGCATCCCGCAGCTGAACGATGAAGCCGCGCACCGGCCCCTGAGGCGCGGCCACCGCAGCCGTCGCCCCCAGCGTGCCCGCCATCCCCGAGATGCACAGCCAAGCTGTGCGGTGTCGCCATGTGTTCATGCCCATGTCACCGGTCTGATCCTGACACGGTTATCGGCACGCCAGGTTTCAAGCCAAGCCCCGGACGTGAAAAAGGGGGCCGAAGCCCCCTGTTTCGTGCGGTCCTTCGCGCCTGGCTCAAGCCGACCGGCGACGCAGCAGCAAGCCCAGGGCCAGCAGACCGCCCTGCCACCACAGGCCCAGGGGACCGCCGCCGCCGCCGGAGGACTGGCCCCCGGTCACGGTGAGCGTCTGGGACACGCTGGAGGAGATCCCCCGGCTGTCGGTGACGGTGAGCGTGACGGTCACGCTGCCAGCGGCATTGGCCACCAGCGTGGCCGTGCTGTCGGTGGTGCTGCCCGAGAAGCTGGCCAGGCTGCTGCCCGAGGTGAGGGCCCAGCTGTAGCTGACGACGGAGGCGCCGTTCTGGCCGCTGGAGCCCGAGCCATCCAGCGTCACACTGGTACCAGGTGCCACGCTGGCGGCAGACAGCGTGAAGCTGGCTGTGGGCGGCGTGAGCGCAGCCACGGCGGTGAGGGCCGCCGAGGCGTCCAGCATGCCGGCACCGCAGGTCGAGGTGGTGCAGTAGCACTCATCCTGCAGGGTGCTGCCCGAGGGCGCCTGGCAGGTGGCGATGCCGCTGCTGCCCCCCGTGGTCGGGAAGGCCCGCGCGCTGCTCTGCAGCAGGCTCTTGACCGAGGCCGGCGTGAGGCTGCCATCGAGCGAGAGCATCAGCGCCGCCGTGCCAGCCACCATGGGCGAGGCGAAACTGGTGCCGATGGCGTCGTTCGTGCCGTCCGAATAGGTGTCGTTGCCGGCGGTGGTCGTTCCGTCGTTCGTGGTGCTGAGGATGGAGTAGGCGCACAGCGCGCCGCTGCCGCAGTTGCCGCCCGGCGCGCTGATCGACACCGCCGAGCCCAGGCTGGAGTAGCCCGCCTTGGAGCCCACGTGACGCACCGCCCCCACGGCGATGACGCCCGGGCAGTTGGCGGGCGCACCGGCGGCCACACTCTCATTGCCCGCCGCAGCCACGACGACCGCGCCAGCGGCGGTCACCTCGCTCACCGCTTCCTGGTAGGCGGTGGAGCAGGTGCCGGTGGCCCCCAAGCTCATGTTGAGCACCTTGGCCGGGTGGGCGTTGGTGGCCACGCCCGGCACGCTCAGGCCCGCGGCCCAACGCATGCCGTCGATGATGTCGGAGTCATAGCCCCCGCATTTGCCCAGCACCCGCACCGGCAGAATGGACACGCCCGGCGCCACGCTGGCCATGCCCAGACCGTTGTCGCTGGCCGCGCCGATGATGCCGGCCACCTGGGTGCCGTGCCAGCTGCTGCCTTCCACCGTGCAGCCCGAGAAGGCGCTGGTGGCGGCATCGGCGTCGGTGATCCAGTCCCCCGGATCGGTCGGGTCACTGTCACGCCCATCGCCATCGTTGGCCACGGCCGTGTCGGAAACAAAGTCGTAGCCCGCGACGATCTTGCCCGCCAGGTCGGGGTGCTCTGGCCGGATGCCGGTGTCCAGCACCGCCACCACCACATTGCTGCCGGTGGCCTGGGCCCAGGCGCCAGGGCCATTGATGGCCGACACGTAGGTGGACGTGGGCGCCCGCAGGTACCACTGGCCGGCGGTCAGATTGCTGAGCGAAGCGCTCAGGTTGTCCGGAAAGAGCGGGTCGCTGGGCGCGGTGGCGGAGGAGATGAAGCGACGGCCATCGACCACCGCCCATTCCACCTCGCTGTCCTGGGCCAGGCGCTTGGCCAGGGCCGCGCTGCCCAGGCTACTGGACTTGAGGACCTGGGTGCGCACGCCCAGCGCCCGTCCGTCGGTCAGCGTGATGCCCAGGCGGGCGCTCATCCGGCCTGCGGCCTGCACACCGGCCGTGCCGGTGGAGGCGGACTGCGCCGAGGCCCGGCCGGTCGACAGCACGCTGGCGTTGCTGCGGAACTTGACGATGACCCGGCCGGAGTCGGCCGCGGCCGCGCCAGCGGGTTGCCTGTGGATCTGTGGCGCTTCGGTGGCACCGGCTGGCACGACCGCCAGGCCCGCGATCAGCGACAGCGCCGCCAGCAGCATGTTTCTCTTCAACATGGGTTCCTCAATGGAAGGGTTCGGTCCCGGCCAGTCACATCAGCCTTCGCCAGTCTAGACCTGGATAGATTGCTGCGGCGTGTCCAACAGACCCGGTCAACGCCCGGATATGCCCGCTTTGCGTTGAAAAAGAACGCCCCGGGACCTGACGGCACCGGGGCGCGATCTCAGACGGTCAGGCCGTCCGCCAGGATCACTTGGCGATCACGCGGGCCATTTCCAGGCACTTGTTCGAGTAACCCCACTCGTTGTCGTACCAGGCGACGACCTTGACGAAGGTCTTGTCCAGCGCGATGCCAGCCTCGGCATCGAAGACCGAGGTCATGGATTCGCCGCGGAAGTCGGTGGAGACCACCTTGTCCTCGGTGTAGCCCAGCACGCCCTTCATCGCGCCCTGGCTGGCGGCCTTCATCGCCGCGCAGATGTCTGCGTAGCTGGCTTCCTTGTTCAGCTCGACGGTCAGGTCCACCACCGACACGTCGGAAGTGGGCACCCGGAAGGACATGCCAGTGAGCTTCTTGTTGAGATCGGGGATCACCACGCCCACGGCCTTGGCGGCACCGGTGCTGCTGGGGATGATGTTTTCCAGGATGCCGCGGCCACCGCGCCAGTCCTTGTTGGACGGGCCGTCCACGGTCTTCTGGGTGGCAGTGGCGGCGTGCACGGTGGTCATCAGGCCGCGCTTGATGCCGAAGGTGTCGTTGAGCACCTTGGCCACCGGGGCCAGGCAGTTGGTGGTGCAGCTGGCGTTGGAGATGATGGCCTGACCGGCGTAGGTCTTGTCGTTCACGCCGTAGACGAACATCGGGGTGTCGTCCTTGGACGGGGCCGACATGATGACCTTCTTGGCGCCGGCCTTCAGGTGCTTCTCGGCGGTTTCCTTCGTCAGGAACAGGCCGGTGGATTCGATCACCACGTCGGCGCCGACTTCGTCCCACTTCAGCTCGGCCGGGTCCTTGACGGCCGACAGGCGGATCTTCTTGCCGTTGACGATCAGGTTCGAGCCCTCGACCGAAACCTCGCCCTTGAAGCGGCCGTGCACGCTGTCGTAGGTCAGCATGTAGGCCAGGTAGTCGGGCTCCAGCAGGTCGTTGATGCCGACGATCTCGATGTCGTGGGCGAAGTTCTGCACCGCAGCGCGGAACACCATGCGGCCGATGCGGCCGAAGCCGTTGATACCGATCTTGATGGTCATGGGATCTCTCCGAGTCAGTAAGGTTGGAATAACAGCGGAATCGATCGGCGATGGCTTACTTGGCCAGCACCTTGCGCACGGTCAGCGCGACGTTCTCGGCGGTGAAGCCGAAGAGCTTGAACAGCTCGCCGGCCGGGGCGGATTCGCCGAAGCGGTCCAGGCCCACCACAGCGGCGCAGCCGTACTTCCACCAGAAGTCGGTCACGCCGGCCTCGACGGCGATGCGCGGCAGCTTGGGCGGCAGCACGGCCTTCTTGTAGTCCAGGTCCTGGCGGTCGAACACGGTGGTCGAGGGCATGGACACCACGCGCACCGGGATCTTCTTCTTGGCCAGCTCTTCCTGGGCGCGCAGCGCCAGATGCACCTCGGAGCCGGTGGCGATGATGACCGCCTTGGGCGCCTTGTTCAGACCCACTTCGCTCGGCTCGGCCAGCACGTAGGCGCCGCGGGTGATCACGTCGGCGTCGGTCTTGGGCAGGTAGGGCAGGTTCTGGCGCGAGAGCAGCAGCGCGCTGGGGCGGTGCTTGTTGGCCAGGGCGATCGTCCAGGCCACCGCGGTCTCTGTGGTGTCGGCCGGGCGCCAGACGTCCAGGCCGGGGATCAGGCGCAGGCTGGCGGCATGTTCCACCGACTGGTGGGTCGGCCCGTCCTCGCCCAGACCGATGGAGTCGTGGGTGAAGACGTGGATGACGCGCTTCTTCATCAGCGAGGCCATGCGGATGGCGTTGCGGCTGTAGTCGCTGAAGGTCAGGAAGGTGCCGCCGTAGGGGATGTAGCCACCGTGCAGGGCCACGCCGTTCATGATGGCGGCCATGCCGAACTCGCGCACGCCGTAGTTGATGTGGCGGCCGATCTGGCCGGCCTCGGTCTTGACCACGGCGCCGGCCTCGTCCACGCGGAAGGCGGGGGTGCTGGGGGTGTTGGTCAGGTTGGAACCGGTCAGGTCGGCCGAGCCGCCCAGCAGCTCGGGCAGGCGGGCGGTGAAGTGGCCCAGGGCGATCTGGCTGGCCTTGCGGCTGGCCACGGTCTCGGCCTTGTCGTGGGCGTCGCCCACGGCATCGACGGCGATCTCGGCGAAGTCGGCCGGCAGTTCGCCCGCCATGCGACGCACGAACTCGGCAGCCAGTTCCGGGAAGGCGGTCTCGTAGGCGGCGAAGCGCTCGTCCCAGGCGGCCTGCACGGCGGCGCCGGCGGCGCTGGCGTCCCAGCCGGCCTTCACCTCCGCCGGGATGGTGAAGGGCTCGGCCGACCATCCCAGGGCGGCGCGGGTCAGGCCGATTTCCTCGGCACCCAGGGGTTCGCCGTGGGCCTTGGCGGTGCCGGCGCGGTTGGGCGAGCCGTGGCCGATGGCGGTCTTGCAGACGATCAGCGTGGGCTTGTCGGCACTCTGCTTGGCCTGGGCGATGGCGGCGTCCACCGCGTCGACGTCATGGCCGTCCACCGGGCCGATGACGTTCCAGCCGTAGGCCTGGAAGCGCTGGGCAGTGTTGTCGACGAACCAAGGGGCCACCTTGCCGTCGATCGAGATGCCGTTGTCGTCGTACAGCGCAACCAGCTTGTTGAGCTTCCAGGCCCCAGCCAGGGCGCAGGCCTCGTGGCTGATGCCTTCCATCATGCAGCCGTCACCCAGGAAGACGTAGGTGTGGTGGTCGACGATGGTGTGGCCGTCGCGGTTGAACTCGGCGGCCAGCAGCTTCTCGGCCAGCGCCATGCCCACGGCGTTGGTCACGCCCTGGCCCAGCGGGCCGGTGGTGGTTTCCACGCCCGGGGTCACGTCCACTTCGGGGTGGCCCGGGGTCAGGCTGTGCAGTTGGCGGAAGGCCTGGAGCTGGTCCATCGGCAGGTCGTAGCCGGTCAGGTGCAGCAGGGCGTAGATCAGCATCGACGCATGGCCGTTGGACAGCACGAAGCGGTCACGGTCGGCCCAGTGCGGCGCGGCGGGGTTGTGCTTGAGGTGGCGGGTCCACAGGGCCTGGGCCATCTCGGCCATGCCCATGGGCGCGCCCGGGTGACCGGAATTGGCCTTCTGAACGGCGTCCATGGCCAGGGCGCGGATCGCGTTGGCCAGGGCGGAGGAAGTCAGGGCGGTGCTGCTGGGGGTGTCGAAAGGCATGGGTGGACTTCGGATCTTCTGTTTCGGGAAGCCCGTGGGCAGCGCAAATGCCGCGGACGAGCCGGCCTGGCGGGGAACTCGCTATTTTAGCGACCGGCCGATAATGCGCGGCCATGCAGGGCCTGCACCTCACCGCCGACCTGGTCGGATGCCCCATTCAATTGCCGCAGATGACCGACGCCGCGGCCCTGCGCCGAACCTGCCTGGACGCCGTGCGCGCGGCGGGGCTGCAGCCGGTCGGCGAGCTGTTCCACCGCTTCGCGCCGCACCCGGCGGTGGCCGGCCCCGCGGGTGTCACCGGTGTGGTGCTGCTGGCCGAATCCCACCTGGCGGTGCACACCTGGCCCGAACGCAGCGGCGTGACGCTGGACGTCTATGTCTGCAACCTGGGCGAGGACAACTCGGTCCGAGCCGAGGCTCTGCTGCAGGCCCTGCTGGACGCCTTTCAACCGACCCGGCAGGCCGTGCAGCGCCTGCAACGGGGTGTCGAGACCGAACCATGACCCAGCAGCCCCCGGCGCCGCCCCGCGCCCTCATCCTGGCGGCCGGCCGCGGCGAGCGCATGCGCCCGCTGACCGACGCCACGCCCAAGCCTCTGCTGCCCGTGCGCGGCCAGCCGCTGATCGTCCACCACCTGCTGGCGCTGGCCGCCGCTGGCGTGCGCGAGGTGGTGATCAACACCGCCTGGCTGGAAGAGCAATTTCCGGCCGCCCTGGGCGACGGGTCACGCTGGGGCCTGAAGATCCACTACTCCATGGAAGGCCGTGACCACGGCGGCGCGCTGGAGACGGCCGGCGGCATCGCCAAGGCCCTGCCCTGGCTGGCGCCGCAGGGCGAGGAGGCCTTCTGGGTGGTGTCCGGCGATGTGTTCCTGCCCGGCTTCCCCTTCGCGGCCGCCGAGGCCGCGGCCTTCGCCGCCAGCCCGTACTGGGCCCGGCTGTGGCTGGTGCCCAATGCCCCGCACCACCCGGGCGGCGATTTCGGCATCGATGCCCGGGGCCTGGCCACGCGGTCCGGGGCTGACAAGCTCACCTGGGCCAGCGTGGGCCTGTTCAAGCCGGGGCTGTTCGCGGACATCGTGCCCGGCACCCGGCTGGCCCTGCGGCCCCAGCTGGAGGCGGCCCTGGACGCCGACCGTCTGGCCGCCAGCCGCTGGGACGGCCCCTGGACCGACGTGGGCACGGTGGAGCGCCTGAACGGGCTCAACCTCGGGGCCTGAGCCCCGCGTGATCCGGGCCCCCCGGCCTCAGCCCAGCGCCTCGATGCGCCCCGCGGCGGCGCGCACCCGCTTGAGCATGCCGGCCCGCACCTGGGCCACATGGCCGTGGAACACCAGGTTGCGGTACTTGCCGATCTCCAGCAACTCGTTGAAGAGGGGGCGCTCGACCTTCTCGTTCTGCAGCAGCGCGTCGATCATCTGCCGGTACGAGTAGCTCACCCGGGTGCTGTTGGCCCGCTGCGGCACGTAGAGGTCGTGGGTCTTCAGGAAATCGCGGATCAGGCGCTCCAGGTGCAGGAAGGCATCCAGGAACTCCCCGGCCGGCCGGGTGAGGTCGGTCCCGCCCGTGCCCCCGGCATCCTCCTGGTCCAGCACCTCGGCCGCCGCCTTCTGGTACTTCTTGGGGTCGATGATGGTGACCACGAAGGCCAGCCCGGAGCCGACGGCGGCCAGGTCCACCCCCGCCCCCACCGACTGCAGCCAGCCTGACACCGCATGCTCGGACCGGTTCAGGTAGACGATGACCAGGCTCAACACGATGGCCACGCCGGTGAGCCAGGCCAGCCAGGTCAGCCTGCGGTGGTAGTGGCTGCGCAGCGAGGCATGGATGTCCTCCAGCGAGTCGTCCTTCTCGCGCACCGCATCCATCAGCGAGAGCACCAGGGCATAGCCCGTGAGCAGCAGGGCCACGAAGGCCGAAACGCTTTGGGCCGCCGCGCTGAAGGTCCAGAAAATGTAGTCGTTGTTCATCGCACGGGGCAGGAGAACGTCGGGGCGTCGGGGCCAGCCCGCGCTCAGCCGGCCGGCACGGAGCGGACGTCGCCGGAGGCGTCGCCCGGCATCACCTGGCCGATGAAGCCCACGCCACCGGCGCCCAGCGCCTTGATCGCGTACATCGCCCGGTCGGCATGGGCCAACAGCTCGCTGGCGCTCTGCCCGTCCTCGGGGAAGTTGCTCACGCCGATGCTGGCGTCGATGACCAGGGCCATCCCGGCCACCGGCACCGGCTCGCGCAGGGCGTTCAGCAGCTTGTGCGCCACCACGCTGGCCTGCGCGCTGTCCACCGCATCGCCCAGCAGCACCACGAACTCGTCGCCGCCCAGGCGGGCCACGGTGTCCAGTTCACGCACCTGGGCCTGCAGGCGCTGGGCCAGAACGCGCAGCACCTCGTCGCCGGCCGAGTGTCCATGCCGGTCGTTGATGATCTTGAAATCGTCCAGGTCGATGAACAGCAGGAAGACGCGATGCCCATGGCGGCGGGCCTGCGCCAGCGCCTGTTCCAGCCGGTCCATGAACAGGCGGCGGTTGGCCAGGCCCGTCAGGCTGTCATGCTGGGACAGGTGGGCCAGCTCGTCCTGCTTGTGGCGCAGCTCGCCCAGTTGTCGCCGCACCTGCGCCTGCAGCTCGTACAGGCTGCGGGCCAGCGAGCCCAGCTCGTCGGCCCGGCGCAGCGGCAGATCCTTCATCTCGTGCCCGTCGGCAAAGCCGCGGGCAGAGGCTGCCATCGCATTGAGCGGACGGGTCAGCGCACGCCCGAGCAGCAGGGCGCCCAGCAGGGCCACCAGGCTGGTGCCGCCGACGATGCGCAGCAGCGCCCAGCCCATGGCGGTCGATTGCGCCAGGGCCACCGATTCCACCTCGGACAGGCCCAGCACCAGGCGGTCGCCATTGGCCGGGGAATCGATGTTCTGCGCCACGAAGGCCGCGATCTGCGCCGGTCGCTCGGCTTCGGGCGCATCGATCACGGCACTCGTCCGGTCTCCGCTGAGCAGCGGTGCGACCTGGGCGAATTCGTCCTGCAGCAGGGCCCGCTGGCCGCGGTCGAAGGCAAAGGCCCGGCTGGCGTCGGGATGGATGAGGATGTCGCCGGCGCCGTTGGCCAGGTAGAGCTGGTAGTCCTCCGGCAGATCGGCCGCCAGCAGGCGGAACAGGCCGTTGAGGTCCACATTGACCACCACCACGCCCAGGGCCGGCCCCACATGCTCGCGCACCGGAATGGCCATCTGCAGCATCGGCAGGCCCGGCCCGGTCCCGGCGCTGGTCTCATGGTTGATGGAGATGCGCGAGAGGTAGAAGGCCCCGTCCTGCAGCGGCAGGGCATCGGCCACGTAGGGGAAGTGGCCCTTCTCCTCCAGATCGTCGCCGCTGACCCGCTGCGGCACGCTGCCCACCCGGTCCACCCGCACCCGCTCCAGGCCATGGCGGTCGGCGGCGATGACCCGCAGCTGCAGGTAGGACGGGTTGGCGTCCAGCACGCCGGCGAACAGCACGGCCAGCCGGTCGGCATCGTCGGGACGGTCGTGTTCCAGCAGCTGCCGGGTGACCGGCAGACGGGCGATGACCTGCAGATTGCGCTCGATGGACTCCAGGTTGAGGGTGATCCGGCGCGCCAGCACCTGGGTCGAGGTCAGCAGCTCGCTGTGGGCCGACTGGCGCTCCAGCCGGCAGCTGGCATCCCAGGCGTAATAGCCGGTCAGGCCGGCGGCGCCGCAACCCAGCACGGCCATCCACAGGGTCAGACGGGTGGCGATGCCCAGCTTCATGAGCGCAGCACCTTGGCCACCGAATCACCCGAGACGATGCGCCGCCACAGGCGGTTGCGGCGGTCGTCGTCCTCCACCGGCTCCAGCCACACCAGGGGGGCGGTGAGCGCCGGGGCATCGCCGTCGTTGGTGGTGGCGCCCAGGCCCTGGCGCTGGCGCAGGGCTTCCGAGGCCGCCGGCGACAGCATGTGGTTGATCCAGGCATGGGCCAGGTCGGGATCCCGGGCCTGGCGGGTCACGGCCCAGCAGTCCAGCCAGGCCAGGGCCCCTTCGCGGGGCAGGGCGTAGCGCACATCCAGGCCGGCCTGGCGCAGCAGCTGGAACTGCTGCCGGCCGTAATTGGCCAACATCAGCCAGACGCCACGGCGCCGGAACAGGTCCAGCGATTCTTCCGGCAGGGTGTAGAAGCCGCTGACGTTGCGGCGCAGCGCCACCAGGCTTTCCACCAGCATCGGCCACTTGGCGGCGGGGATGCGGAAGGGCGAGGGCAGGCCCAGCTTCTGCGCCGCCAGCGAGAAGGCGTGGGTGCCGCCGTCGTAGGCCAGCACCCGCCCCTGCAGACGCGGATCCCACAGCGCCGCGATGGAGGCCGGCGGCGTGGCGAAATGGTCCGGGTGGTAGATCAGCCCCATCTCGCTCCAGGCGTAGGGAATGGCATAGCTGCGGCCGCCGTGCACCAGCCCGGGAATGCCTTCCAGGGCCTGGAAGCGGGGCAGCTGCCGCTGCCGGCCCGGCAGGTTCTTGAGCTGCAGCGGCTGCACGGCGTTCAGTTGGATGTAGCGCTGCAGCTCGGCCGTGTTGACGGCCACGACGTCGAAGTTGGCCCCGGGGCCGGGCTGCATGTGGTGCCACAGGGCCTGGTCGGTGTCGACGATGGTGAGTTCGACGCGCGCGGCCAGGTTCTGCTCGAAGCGGTGCACCAGGTCCGGATCGGCGTAGCCCGGCCAGGCGAGCACCCGCAGCGTGCGGCTTTCGGCGGCGCAGGCGGGCCCGGCGCTCAGGCTGAGGCAGGACAGCACGACGCGGCCCAGATGGCGCCGACGCCACCCCCCTGCCAACGCAGCCTCCCGCTCGTCACGAACCACGGTCGAATCCGACATCTCATCCCGTCGCGCGTTGTCTCCCCGGCCTGGACTGGCGCCGGGTGTCGCATCGTAACGGCAGACTCCAGCCAGCCGTCGTGTGAATTGTTCCCCGACTCTGTGGCTCAGTCGCCACCTGAGAGACTCGATTGTCCGGCCTGCCGACCCAGGGTAAAAGCCTCTTCGAACACCGAGTAACCGGCCAATTCCGCGTGGGCGAAGCGCAGCCGGCCGCGCATGGCGCGCAGGGCGGCCAAGGCGGCCGAGCCCCGGGTGCCCGGCACGGGAATGCGCATGGCGTGGCCGTGGCGCATCAGGTCGGCGGCCCGCAGGCGCCGCGGCAGGTCCGGGTGGAGGGGCGCCAGGTCGGCCAGCACCCGCTGCAGCCAGAAGGCCGCGGGCTGGTCGCGCAGGGCCGGGCGATCGGCCTCGGCCAGCGCGTGGTAGACCGTCCACACCGGCGGCACCGGCCGCGGGTCCAGGCGTTGGTGGGTGGCGTCCACATAGCCCAGGCAGCGGGTGCTGCCGGCGGGGGCAAAGCCGACGTTGTCCCAGGCCGGCGGAAAGCCCGGGCGCGCCAGCGGCGGCTCATCCAGTGCCAGGTTGCTGACCAGCCAGGGCGCGTAGCGGGCCCCGGCCGCCGCGGCCACCAGGGCCGGCGGCGGGTTGACCAGCACCCGGGCGGCGATGAACAGCGGCAGCGCCAGCACCGCCTGCGGGGCCTGCCAGGCCTCGACCCGGCCGGCCGCCTCGTTCCAGACGGTGACGCTGACACCCTGCCGGTGCGCTTCCACCGCCAGCACGGTCTGGCCAGTGTGCAGGCGCTCACTCAGCGGCTGAGCCAGGCGTTGCGTGAGCCAGCCATTGCCCTCGGGCCAGGTGAACAGGCCCGGATCGGCCTCGGCCGGCTCGCCCGGGGCGTCGAAGCCGTGCCGGCTGGCGAAGTAATGCAGCCCGGCCCAGGCCGAGACCGTGTCCAGCCCGGCGCCGTAGTCGTCGCGGCAGGCGTAGTCCAGGTAGGCCCGCAGGCGGGCGTCGTCCAGGCCCTCGGCGGCCAGCCAGGCGGCGAAGGTCTGGCCGTCCAGCGCGGCATGGGCCGGCGTCCAGGGCGCGCGCCAGGTGGGCAGGGCAAAGCCCAGGCGGCGGGCCTCGGTCACCCGCCGGGCAAAGCGGCGGTACTGGTCCAGCGTGGCCGGCCGGCCGGCCGCCGAGGGCAGCTGCCCTTCCTGCCAGGCGCCGTCGATGAACAGGCGCTCCTGCGGCGCATGGCAGAGGAAGCGCTCGTCGGGCCGGCTGGCGCCGCGCAGCCCGTCCCATTGCAGCAGGCCGATCTCGTGCAGCCACTCGCCCACCTCGTGGGCGGTGGGGCCGGGCACCGGCAGGTAGTGGGCGCCCAGCGGGCAGCCCTGCCCGGCCAGCACATGGCCGCGGGCGTTGCCGCCCACGGTGTCCTCCAGCTCCAGCAGCTGGGCATCGTCCACCCCGGCGCGCACCAGGGTCCGCAGGGCCGACAGGCCCGCCACCCCGCCGCCCAGCACCAGGGCGCCGGCCCGGCGGGTGACGGCCGGCGCCGGCCAGCCGCCGGCCTTGCGCTCGCGCAGGCGGTGGCCGCGCTCCAGCCAGGCGCCGACCCAGCGCACCGGAAGGTCGGCGGGCAGGCCGGCCGAGGTCTGCGGCGTGCAGCCCGGCAGGGCCCCGCCGGCGGCCAGCGCCAGGCTGCCGCCCAGCCAGCGGCGGCGGGTCGGGCCGTTCATCGCGGCGCGGCCCTCACGGCTGGTGCACCTGGCCCCACTCCTCTTCGAAGGTGTGGACCAGGCCCTGGGTGGACAGGCGGTTGGGCTCGGCCGGCACCCGGGCCATGTCGGGCGGGAAGTCGAACAGCGCCGGCAGGCCCGACAGGGTCAGGAAGCGCAGGCCCGGCGGCAGCGCGGCCGGCGGGTGCCAGGGCCGGTGGCTGGCCAGGATGAAGCCCCATTCGCCGAAGCTGGGCACATCGGCGTGGTACGGGGTGGTGGTGAGGCCCACCGCCTCCAGCGTGGCCGCCACCGTCCAGAAGCTCTTGCGCGCCACCAGCGGCGAGGTGGTCTGCACCACCGCATAGCCGTCGGCCGCCAGGTGCTGGTCCACCAGGGTGTAGAAGGTGGTGGTGTAGAGCTTGCCCAGCGCGAAGTTGGTCGGGTCGGGAAAGTCGATCACGATGACGTCGTAGACATCCTCGGGCCGGTCGTGGGCGGCCAGCCAGCCGAAGGCATCTTCGTTGACGACCTTCAAGCGCGGGTCGGTCAGCGAGCCGTGGTTGAGCGCCGTCAGCAGCGGCTGGGTGGCGAAGAGCCGCGTCATCTGCGGGTCCAGCTCCACCAGGGTGACCTGCTGCACCGAGGGGTACTTGAGGATCTCGCGCGCGGCCATGCCGTCGCCCCCGCCCAGCACCAGCACCTTCCTGGGCGCGCCCTGGGCCGCCATGGCGGGGTGCACCAGGGCCTCGTGGTAGCGGTACTCGTCGCGCGAATGGAACTGCAGATTGCCGTTGAGGAACAGGCGGATGCCCGCCCGGCTGCGGGTGACGACCACGCGCTGGTAGGCGCTGGTCTCGCGCAGCAGGATGGTCTCGCCGTAGAAGCGGTCCTCGGCCCAGGTGGTCAGGCGCTCGGCCCCGGCCAGGCCGGCCAGCAGCGTCACGACCACCGCGGCGCAGGCCAGCGCATGGGCCCGCCAGTGGCGCAGGCTGCGGCGGAACAGCCACAGCGCCCAGACCGCCACGCCCGCGTTGAGCAGGCCGAAGAAGAAGCCGGTGCGGATCAGCCCCAGGTGCGGCACCAGCAGCAGCGGGAAGGCCAGAGCCACCACCAGCGCGCCCAGGTAGTCGAAGGTGAGCACCTGCGAGACCAGGTCCTTCAGCCCGTAGCGGGCCTGGAAGTGGCGCTTGAGGATGCGCATGACCAGCGGGATCTCCAGCCCCACCAGCACGCCCACCAGGACCACCAGCGCGTAGAGCAGCACCAGGAAGGGCGCCTGTGCCGCCACCGGCAGGCTGGAGTGGGCGATGAACAGAGCCGCCGGCAGCGTGCCGCCCACCACGCCCACCAGCAGCTCGATGCGCAGGAACTGCGCCACCAGCTGGCGGTCGATGAAGCGCGAGAGCCAGGAACCCACCCCCATGGCCGCCAGGTAGGCGCCGATGATGGTGGAGAACTGCAGCACAGAGTCGCCCAGCAGGTAGCTGGCCAGCGCGCCGGCGCTCAGCTCATAGACCAGGCCGCAGGCCGCGATGACGAAGACCGAGGCCAGCAGCAGCACCTCGGCGGCCGAGACGGTGCTCGGCGCCTCGTCGCGCGCGGGGGCGCCGGGCACGTCCGGTGGAACAGAAACGGTCATCCGTGGATGGCGGCGGCCACGATCTGGCCGATGGCGATGAACATGCCGGCCACCACGATGCCCAGCGCCACGTTCTTGTGCTCGACGATCTCCTCCCACAGCTTGTAGGGGGTGATCTTGTCGATCACCGCGAAGCTCACCCACAGCAGCGCCACGCCCAGGAGCGCGTACAGCACCGAGCCCAGCACCACGTCGGGGTGCAGCCAGTCCCAGCTCATGATCATCGTTCCATCCTCCGCGAAGGCCGGGGCGCGGCACTCACTTGTGCCCGCCCCCGCCGGTTGAAAAGCCGCCGAACGAGCCGCCGCCCGTGCCGGTGCTGAAGCCGCCCGAGCGCTGCTGCCGGGCCAGGCACTGCTGGTATTCGGTGCTGGCCGGGCCGAAGGTGGCGCGTTCGTCACTGCAGGCGTCCTCGCTGCCGCAGCGGCTCATCAGCAGCATCACCACGACCACCACGATCAGGATGATCAGCCCCTGGCTGAGCCCGCCGCCCTTGCCGGTCAACGGGGTGGCGTCGCGCCGCAGCGCCGCGGCAGCCGGGCCGCTCAGGCCGAAGGCGGTCTGCACCGCGCCCGCCTCCAGCGTGCGGCCCAGCGACCAGACCACCTCGCGCCCGGTCTCCTCGCGCGAGAGCACCGCGCCGGCCGGGCCGTCGTAATCGGTGACTGTGGCGCGCTCGTCGCGCTGCACCCGCCAGTAGAACTCGCCCTGCACCCAGGTGACCTTGGCGTCGTAGCGCCAGCGCTGGCGGAACACCCGTCCCTCCAGCATGGCCTGCTCGCCGCGCACCGTCGGCACGCCCGTCAGCGGCCGCACCCAGCTCCAGCCGTCCTCGGCATCCACCAGGAAGGCGAAGCCCGCGGTGCGGTGGTAGAGCAGGTACTCGCGCCAGAAGGTCTGCTCGTCGTCGCTGCCCGGCGCGGGCAGGTCGCAGCGCTCCTGGTAGCCCACCACCTGCCAGTCCAGCGGCCCCTCCGCGCCCAGCGCCAGCCGGCCGGTGCGGCCCAGCGGGATCTGCGGCTCCAGCCCGCCCGCGCCGCTGTTGGCCTGGGCGTAGCAGGCCAGGTCGGCCCCCAGGCCCAGGGAGATGTCCACCACCGCATGGCACTGCGCGCAAGTGAGGCTTTGCGTGCTGGCCAGCGTGGGCGCCATGGCGGCACCGCAGCTGGGGCAGGCGAAGCTGCGGCCGGCCACCGTCTTCTCGCTGCTCTCCTTCAAGCCCTGCAGCGCCAGCTCGGCCAGCGCCACGCTGCGGCCGATGGCCCATTGCAGCGGCGTGCCGTCGGCGTCGTCCAGCGTGCCCACCTCGCCGCGCTCGTTGCGCAGGTCCACCACGGTGAAGCTGCCCTGCAGCTTCGGCGGCCGAGGCAGCTCGCCCTGGGCGGCGATCAGCGAGGCCGTCTGCACCGAGGCCACGCTCCAGGCCCGGCCATCCACCAGCACCCGCTGGCCGGCGAACCAGCCATCCAGCGCCGGGGGCTCGGCCAGCGGCGGCTGGTCGAAGCTCAGCACATAGGCGCCGTTGTCCTCGCTCAGCCAGGCCGGGCGGGGTGGCGCGTCGGCCCCGGCGTCGAACAGCAGGTGCCATTCGTTCCAGGTGCCCTCGGGGTAGCGGTACTGCAGCCGGCCCACCAGCGTGAAGCCCACGCCCTGGTGGCGGCCGGTGGCGCCCAGCTGCAGCGGGCTGTGGTCATCGAACAGTTCGGCGCTGACGCCGATGCGGCGCAGGGCCTCGCCCTCGCGCACCAGGGTGCTGCGGCAGAAGCTGCAGACGGCGCTGGCCGAGGCCGCCGAAGCGAACTCGACCGGCGCCCCGCAGTTGGGGCACAGCGCGCGCCAGGCCCGCTGGGGCCGCGGCGTGGAAGACGGCTCGGTCACGCGAACAACAGCGGCGTGCTCAGACCAGCTTCTTCAGCAGCTCGGCCTTCTTGGCCGCGAATTCCTCGTCGGTGAGGATGCCCTTGGCCTTGAGCTCGCCCAGCTTCTCCAGCGTGGCCATGATCTCGTCGGGCTGGATCCCAACGGCCCCCGCAGCGGCGGCCGCCGCGCCGCCCAGGCCCTGCCCGAGCTGTTGCGCCAGCACCTGGCCCAGCGCCACGCCGGCCCCCAGGCCCATGGCGTCGCCCGCCACGCTGCCGCCCTGGCCCACGCCCTCGGCCAGCTTGGGGATGGCCTGGGCCGTCTGGTACTGCATGAACTGGCCCATGTTCTGGCCCACCATGCCCATGCCGATCTTCTGGTCCAGGATCTTCTGCAGTTCCTCGGGCAGCGAGACGTTCTGCACGGTCACGCCCTCGAGCTTCAGGCCCAGGGCCTCGAAGGACGGCGCGGTGGCCTGCTGCAGCTGCTGGGCGAACTCGACCTGGTTGGCCGCCAGGTCCAGGAAGGGCACGCCGCTCTGCGCCACCGCGTCGCTGATGTGCTGCAGCATCAGACCGCGCAGCTGGCCGTCCAGGTCGGCCGCGGTGTATCGCTCGCGCGTGCCGGAGATCTCGGTGTGGAAGCGCTTGGGGTCGGTGATGCGGTAGCTGTAGTTGCCGAAGGCGCGCAGCCGCACCGCGCCGAAGTCCTTGTCGCGCAAGGTGACCGGCTGGCTGGTGCCCCAGCGCTGGTCGATCTGCTGGCGGGTGCTGAAAAAGTAGACGTCGCTCTTGAAGGGCGACTGGAACAGCTTGTCCCAGTTCTTCAGGTTGGTCAGCAGCGGCAGGGTCTGGGTGGTCAGCGTGTGGCGGCCCGGGCCGAACACATCGGCCACCTGGCCTTCGTTGACAAACACGGCCATCTGGCTCTCGCGCACCGTCAGCGAGCCGCCGTACTGGATTTCATGGTCGGCCATGGGGTAGCGCCAGGCCAGGGTGCCATCGCCCTCCTCGGTCCACTCGATGACGTCGATGAACTGTTTCTTGATGAAATCCATCAGGCCCATGCTCGGCTCCCAGGCATCCGCCGGCCCCTCGCCGGCGCGGCGAATAATACGCGTCGGGGCCGGAGCGTCCAGCCCCCTGTTCTGACGAGCCTGCCCATGGACACCCCCACCTCCGCTCCCCCGGCCCTGCGCCCGCTGCGCCTGGCCGTCATCGGCGCCGGCCCGGCCGGCCTGGCCCTGGCCCTGCTGGCCGCGCGCGAATGGCCCGAGGCCGCCGTCACCGTCTTCGATGCCCGCCCGGCCGAAAAGGATGTGTCGGGCGACCCGCGCACCCTGGCCCTGTCGCTGGGCAGCGTGCAGTTGCTGCAGCGCCTGAAGGCCTGGCCCGAGGGCGTGGCCCAGCCCATCACCCAGGTGCATGTTTCGCAGGTGCCGCCCACCTTCAACGGGGTCTTCGGTCGCCAGTTGCCGCAGGCCGAGGTGCGCATCAGCGCGCAGGAGCAGGCCGTGCCCATGCTGGGCGCGGTGCTGTCCTATGGCCAGGTGGTGGCGCCGCTGCAGGCCGCCTGGGTGGCGGCCTGCGCCGCCCAGCCGGGCCGTTGTGCGATGCGCTTCGGCACGCCGGTGGCGGGCCTGAAGAACCTGCCCGAGCATGGCGGGGTCGAGGTGGACGCCGGCATCGTCGAGACCTTCGACCTGGCGGTGGTGGCCGAGGGCGGCGTCTTCGCCGAACAGGCCCGCAAGGCCGTGGTGCGCGACTACCACCAGAACGCCTGGGTGGGCCCGGTGACGCTGGACCACGACATGCCGCCGGGCCTGGCCATGGAGCGCTTCACCCGCCATGGGCCGCTGGCCCTGCTGCCGCTCAAGCCCGCGGCCGATGGCACGCGCCGCGCCTCGCTGGTGTGGTGCGTGCCCAGCCAGGACGACCCGGTGGCCACCCTGGACGAGACCCAGCGCCTGACCGTCATCAACAGCCTGCTGCCCAGCGCGGTGGGCCGGCTGACGGGGGTGGGCCCGCTCAAGTGCTTCGCCCTGGGCCTGAATGCCGAGCGCACGCTGGTGCAGGGCCGCCAGGTGCGCATCGGCAACGCGGCCCAGACCCTGCACCCGGTGGCCGGCCAGGGCCTGAACCTGGGTCTGCGCGACGCCTTCGCGCTGGTGCAGGCCCTGCGCCACGCGCAGGACGTGGACGCCGCGCTGCGCCGCATCGAATGGCAGCGCGCGCCGGACCGCTGGAGCATGATCGCCGCGACCGACTTCCTGGCCCGCAGCTTCACCTGGCAGTGGCCCGGCCTGGGCGCCCTGCGCGGCCTGGGCCTGGCCGCCCTGCAGGCCCTGCCGCCTGCGCGCCACGCGCTGGCGCGGCAGATGATGTACGGGCGGAGGTAAAAGGTCGCCGCCCGCGTTTCGGCGCAGCTACCCAGAGATCACCCGTCCGTTCACATCGAATGTGGGTTCAGGCATGTGGGACTCATACGTCCTGCCGCCATCCAGGGGACCGTCGAGCACGGATCCATCTGCCGTGAACCGCCATTGCCGGGTGCCCCCGTCCCAATGGATGCGCCCTTCAGTGACCGCGAAGTACACCCGCTCCAAATAGTGCTCCACGCTCGGCGCCACCTCCTGGCGGGTCTTCCAGTCCGGTGTGACGGTGTAGCGCACCAGGGGAATGGATTCGACAAAGCGCCGACCGTCCTCGTGGATGCCGATGGGGTTGGCAATGCCATTGAGCGGGCAGCGAGTCCGCTGAACTACCCAGAACGCACGCTGCTCCTCGTAGGGCATCCAACGCCCCATGCCCGCGAACAGCGGCGGCGCTTCGCGCTCCATGCCATCGTGCCGGTAGTAGAGCGGCTCCTGACACCACGACAAGAAGGGCGTCATGGTTCTTGAGTAGATCGGCCCTGTATATCTGTGGGCAATGATCTGCTCATGCGTCAGCCCTGGCCGGAACCCGCCGTTCGGCAATTCCGGGCACAGCCGGCACCACAGCGCCTCGATGCGCGCCCACAGCTCATCGTCTGACAAGCGGCGCGAGGGCGAGGCGCCGGCCAGCAACTGCGCCACGCTCAAGCCCGGCAAGGTGCTGCCCCACACGCCCTCAGCATCGCGCTGCAGCGCCCCGGACTCCCAGTTCTTCAGCACTGACAGGAACAGCCCCGGCAGATCGCCCGCCAGGATGGCCGGCGTGCCGTCGTCGGAGACGTCGAAGGCCACCACCTGCCCGCGCTTGCCGGCCTTGGCCGGGTTCAGGTCCAGCACCAGGCATTCGTCGCCGCCCAGGGTGGCCACCGGCACCCGCCGGGGCAACGCGAAGGTGTTGAAGACGGCACCACCGGCTTCGTTGATGTTCTTGCGCTGCTCGCGGACGATCTCGCGCATCGTCGGGTCGGCAGCGGCCTGCTGGGCCACACGCCAGAGCGACAGCATCTCCGGATCCAGCAGCGGCAACCAGCGGTAGCCGGCCAGCAGCTCGGTGCCATGCTGCATGCCGTTGGCCATGCCGTAGAGCTGGCGCACGCCGGCCGGCAGCGGCAGGCCCAGGGCCTCCTCGGCGGCGGCCATCTCGGCCTCGGTGGCCGGTGGGTTCAGGCCCCCGTTGGGCAGGTCGGGGGCCAGGGCCAGGGCCATCTTCTGCAGGCGCTGGCCCAGCCGCTGGCGATCACGCTTGTTCATCAGGGGCCCCTCGGTGCGGGGCGATGCTGTGGGGAAGCCCGCGACTGTAGGGCGGGACGGCACACGCCACGCCCGCGCCCGCGCCGCACCATCCTCAGCAAGGTGGAGGGAGCGCCCTCAGCCCGCCCGCTCTGGTCGAGGGTCAATCCAGCCGGAACATCAGCCGCAGCCAGCTCGTCGTGCCTTCGGGCCGGTTGCGCACATGGAATTCCGGCAGCACCTTGAGTTCGGCGGCGAACTCGCCGTCCTCGGACTGGTAGCCCACCGAGGGCCCCAGGGCGAAGGTCTGCGCCTTGTTGCCGTCGGCGGCCACGTCGGGGCCGGTGTCCTTGGTGAACTGCTTGACCGCATAGCCCTGCAGGCCGAAGCGCCACAGGTCGTTGTAGCGGTACAGCAGCGAGTAGTCGGCGTGCAGGTACTGGCCCGAGCGCACATGGGTGGCCGTGTTCACACCGTTGAAGGAGTAGGTCATGCGGGTGCCGAACTCCAGGCCGTTGTCCCAGGCACGTCCGTAGACGAAACCCGGGCGCCAGGTCCAGAAGTGGCCCGCGCCGGCATTGACCACGTTGTTGGCGTTGTAGTCGCCGGTGGGCACCACGAAGGCGGCCATCAGCACCACGCGGGAGGCGTCGTCCTGAAAGTCGACGAAGGGCGCGATCTCCATGTCGCCCTGGGCCGTCGTTTGGTCCGAAGCAGCCGCGGCAGCGGCATTGAGCTGGGCCTGCACGGCGGGCTTCATCGCGTCCGGGAAGCCGGTGGGGAAACGCCCCGTCAGCGTGGTGTGGGCCGACAGGTCGATCAGGGGCAGCGTCGCCGACACGCCCAGGCGCCCTTCGCCCCAGTAGGTCTCGCTGATGTAGGTCAGCCGGGGCACCACCACATTGGCCTCGATGGCCCCGCCGCGCACCGCCTCGACCCCATTGCCGACGTCGATGGCCTGGGCGTGGCCCTTGCCGTCCTGGAAGCGGGTGGCCTCGTAGTGCTGGTACCAGAGCTGGCCATACAGGCCAGGGTTCTGGGGCACCGTCATCTCCTGGCCGGGGGCCCCCAGCAGGGCTCGCAGCTGCTGACCTTCGGTGGCATGGGCGGCACCGGCAGCGACGACAGTCAGCGCCAGACCACAGACACGGGAAAACAGGGACAACGACATGTGGGCGTTTTTGTACAGTTCACGGTAAGTTGCTTACATTACCGTGAGCGAAGCCGGCATGTCTTCGAGAAAAGCCCTGTTTTGTCGGTAACTTGCCACAGAATTGTTTCCTGCTCTCTCATCGCCCCCCATCGCCATGCCCTCTTCCCGTCGTGACGCCCTGCTCCTGATGTTGTCCGCCCCGGCGGCAGCCTCCGCCTGGGCCCAGAGCCAGACGCCGGCCAACGCAGGCACGCCCCTGGAAGTCGAAGGGTTCAAGTTCGATCCCACCTTTGCGCTGGGGGGCAAGCCGCTGCTGCTCAATGGCGCGGCCGTGTCCTTCATTCTCTCGGTGCGCACCACGGTGGTGGCCCTGTACCTGCAGCGCAAGCACACCACGGTCGAAGGTGCGTTGGCCGAGCCCGGCCCCAAGCGCCTGTGCTTCTACAGCCTGCGCGACATCTCGGCCAAGGACCTCTCCAACACCTTCATCGACCGGTTGCGCAAGAACGCCACCTCGGACGAGATCGCCGGCAATTTCATCCAGATTGCCCAGTTCGGCTCGGCCTTCAGCAACCGCAGCAAGCTGATGAAGGGCGATTTCGTGACCCTGGACTACACCCCGGCGACCAACCACACCGACATGACGCTCAACGGCCAGCACATCGGCGAGACGATGACGGGCGAGCCCTTCTTCCGCATGCTGATGAAGATCTGGATGGGTGCGCGGGTGCGCGAATCCACCCGGGAAGGCCTGGTCGGCCAGGCGGCCGGCTGACGCACGGCCGCCCGACAGGCGGCGGTGCGTCAGATGTCACACCCGCGGCGTCGCCGCAGAAAACAGGGGCGATGGGCGCGGTTTTCGACGCTCACGGTTGGGTGGGTGCGGACGATGATGCGTCATCGCCCGCCCATTCCGCCGGAGTTCCCGTGTCGCTCACCGATCCCTACGTCAAGAAGGCCGCCTCCCTGCCGGCGATGCCCGAAGTGGCCTGCCAGCTGATGGACACCTTCGGCCGGGAGGATCTCTCCCTGGGCGAGTTGTCCGGCCTGATCGGCCGCGACCAGGCCCTGGCCGCACGGGTGCTGCGCTACGCCAACTCGGCCCACGCCGCGCCGCGGCGCGAGGTGGACAACCTGCACGATGCCGCCGCCCTGCTGGGCCTGCGCGCCCTGCGCGAGCTGACCCTGTCGGTCAGCGTGATGGGCGCCTTTCCCCATTTGGAGGGCTTTGATCGCCTGGCCTTCTGGCGCGGCACGCTGGCCGTGGCCAGCTATGCCCAGGCCATCGCCCCGCGCTTGGGCGTGGACCCGGCGGTGGCCTACCTGGGCGGCCTGATGCTGCGCACCGGCGAGATCCTGATGGCCATGGTGGACCCGGCCGGCGCGGCCGAGGTCAGCCGCCACGCGCTGGCCCCCGACAGCCGCATCGATTTCGAGTCGGGCATCCTGGGCTGCGCCCACCCCGAGATCACTGCCGAACTGGCGCGCCACTGGCGCTTCCCCACCGTGCTGATCACCGCCTTCGGTGCCGCGGTGGACCCGCTGGGCTCGCGGCCGTTCTCGCGCCTGGGCGCGGTGCTGCGCCTGGCCAGCGTGATCGCCGACCACCAGGACATGGGCGCCGACCCGGCCGAAGGTCTGCGCCAGACCCAGGAGGCCCTTGTCACCCACCTGGACCTGGATCCGGACGCCCTGGCCGCCGACCTGCCGGACCACCGGCTGGCCATGGCCGGTGCCGACGCGCTGATGCACTGAGGCCTCGCGGGAAAGGACAGCTTGCCGCAAGCTAACCCCCTGGGCTTGAGCGACGCTCCCGCTATGCTGGCGCCCATGCGAATTCTCCTGGTCGAAGACGACGAATGGCTGGCCGAGTCCACCGCCCGGGCCCTGCGCACGCAAGGCTGGGAGGTCGATTGCTCCGCCCGCGGTGAACCGGTGCCCTTGTCCATCGCCCAGGACCCGTACGACCTGCTGATCCTGGACATCGGCCTGGCGGGCATCGACGGCTTCGAGACCCTGCGCCGGGTGCGGGCCCAGGGCAGCCAGCTGCCGGTGCTGTTCCTGACCGCACGCGATGCCATTGAAGACCGGGTGCGCGGCCTGGAAGGCGGTGGCGACGACTACCTGGTCAAGCCCTTCTCGCTCAACGAATTGATCGCCCGCGCCCGGGCCCTGGTGCGGCGCAGCCGCACCCGCCTGGGCAACGGCCTGCAACTGGGCACCCTGCGCATGGACCTGGAGGCCCGCCGCGCCTACATCGGCGACGCGCCGCTGGCCCTGTCCGCCCGCGAATGGGAGGTGCTGGGCTTTCTGCTGGCGCGTGCCGACAAGGTGGTGGCCAAGGACCAGCTGGCCCAGGCCAGCGTCGGTTGGGAACAGGGCGTGTCGGACAACGCCATCGAGGTCTGCATTTCGCGCCTGCGGGCCAAGATCGAACCCGCCGGGCTGCGCCTGCGCACGCTGCGCGGCCTGGGCTACCTGCTGGAAGAGGCGCACCCGTGAGGTCGGCGGCCCAGCCGCCGCGCAGCCTCAAATGGCGCCTGGCGCTGTGGTTGGTGGTGCCTGTGCTGGCCATCACCCCGCTGCTGGGTCTGGGTCTGTACCGCCTGCTGCACGGCACGGCCATGGACTGGCTGGACGAATCGCTGGGGGACACCGCCCTGTCGTTGGTGCCCCTGGTCCACAGCCAGGACGGCCAGCTGGCCATGGAGGTCTCCCCGGCCACCGACCAGGCCCTGCGCTTCGACCGCCAGGACCGCGTGTTCTACCTGGCCCTGGCCCCGAGCCATCAGCCACTGCAGGGCGACGCCTCGCTGCAGGCCCTGGCCCAGGCCGATCCACCGCTGGAAGCCGGCCACTGGCGCTTCTCGACCCGGACCCTCGAAGGCGAGCCGGTGCGACTGGCCCAGCTGGGTGCCCGCTGCGGCCCGGGCACCGCGGTCTGCCAGGTCTTCGTGGCCGAGACCCTGCACAAACGCGACGGCCTGCAGCGCCAGCTGCTCATGGCCACGGGGCTGGTCATGCTGATGCTCTGCGCCCTGCTGATGCTGGCCGGCTGGGGCGTCATCTGGCAGGGCCTGCGCCCCGTCCAGCGCCTGGGCCAGGAGGTGGAGCGCCGCGACCTGGACCGGCTGGACCCGCTGGACGCGACCGTGCCCAGCGAGCTCAGCCCGCTGATCGCGGCCTTCAACCGCCTGTTCACCCGCCTGAGCCAGGCGGCGGCCACCCAGCGGGAATTCCTGGCCAACGCCGCCCACCAGCTGCGCACCCCGCTGACGGCCCTGCGCACCGAGATCGACCTGGCCCTGCTGGAACCGCACGATCCCCAGCTCACGCCACTGCTGCAACGCCTGCAACGGGCGGTGGACCGCAGCGCCCGGCTGGCCCACCAGATGCTGGCCCTGGCCCGCGCCGAGGCCGAAACCCCCCAGTCCCCCCAGCCCCTGGACCTGCGCGCCGTGGTCACCCAGGTGGCCCAGGACTGGGTGACCCGTCTGCCCGGCGGCCCGTCGGAGCCCGAGCTGGATTTCGAGCTGCAGCCGGCACCGGTGCGCGGCCAGGCCTTTCTGCTGCGCGAGCTGCTGGAGAACCTGCTGCACAACTGCGCCTGCTATGCGGGCGAGCACCCCCAGGTCACCGTGCGCACCGGCTGCGAGGGCGCCGTGGCGTGGCTGGAGGTGGAGGACAACGGGCCGGGCATCCCCCCCGCTGAACGGGAGACCGCCCTGCAGCGCTTCCAGCGTGGCACCGGGGCTCGCGGCACCGGCAGCGGCCTGGGCTTGGCCATCGCCCACGACATCGCCCGCCGCCACGGAGGCCAGCTCACCCTGCTGGATGCGCGCCAGGGCCCAGGCCTGCGGGTGCGCGTGACCCTGCCCCGGATGGACGGGCTCGCACCACCCCAGACCCTGGGGTAAGCCCCCAGCCCTGTGGGTCACTGGGCCGGGCACCGCGGGAGATACTGGGGCGCCGGCCCGCCCCCCCCGCCCCACCGTGAGCGCCATCCTCTCCGTCACCACGCCCTTCTTCGCCCTGATCCTGCTGGGCTGGTGGGCCGCCCGCCGCCAGCTGCTGCCGGCCCAGGCGGTGCCGGGGCTCAACAGCTTCGTGCTGTACTTTGCCCTGCCGGCCCTGCTGCTGCGCTTTGGCTGGCGCACCCCGGTGGCCACGCTGTTCGACCCGCTGCTGCTGGGCCTGTACCTGGTGGTGGGCCTGACGGTGGTCGGCCTGAGCGTGGCCTGGGCCCGGGCGCGCGACGTGCCCGGCGCGGACGCCGCCTTCGGCGCCCTGGTGGCCGCCTTTCCCAACAGCGGCTTCATGGGCGTGCCCCTGCTGGTGGCCCTGCTGGGGCCGGCCGCCGCCGGCCCGGTGATCTGCACCGTGCTGGCTGACATGATCGTCACCAGCTCGGTCTGCGTGGCCCTGTCCCAGGCCCTGGGCGGCCATGGCGACCACGCCGGCGCGGCCGTGCTGCGCTCGCTGCGTGGCGCCCTGTCCAACCCCCTGCCCTGGGCCATCGGCCTGGGCGCCCTGATGGGTGGCTTGAAGCTGCAGTTGCCCGCGCTAGTGACCGGCATCGTCAACCTGCTGGCCGACGCCGCCAGCCCGGTGGCCCTGTTCACCATCGGCGCGGTGCTGTGGCGGGCCACGCCGCACACCGGCGCCCATGGCGAAGCCCTGGGGCCGCACCGGCTGGCCCGGGTGGTGGCGCCCTTCCGCCGGGTGCTGCCGGAGGTGCTGCTCAAGCTCGTGCTGCACCCGGCCGGGGTCTGGGCCGGCGGCCGGGCCCTGCAGGCCGCCGGCCTGCCGCTGGGCGACCCCGCCCTGCTGGCCCTGACCCTGACCGCCGCCCTGCCCAGCGCCAGCAACGTGGCCCTGCTGACCGAGCGCTACGGCGCCGACACCGCCCGCGTGGCCCGCATCATCCTGGCCAGCACGCTGCTGGCCTTTGCCAGCTTCAGCGGCCTGGCCCGCTGGCTGGTCACAGCGGCACCGTCCGGGGCGTGAAGGCTGGCGCCTGACGGGCCCGGCTCACCTGCTCGAAGTGCAGGCCCAGGCTGAGCAGCTTCCATTCGCTCCAGGCCGGCCCGACGAAGGACAGGCCCAGCGGCAGGCCGCGCACCAGGCCGGCCGGCACCGTCAGGTGCGGGTAGCCCGCCACCGCCGGCAGGGTCGAAAAGCTGGACCCATAGTGGTCGCTGGCGATCGGGTCGATCAGCCAGGCCAGGCCGCCGGTGGGCGCCACCAGGGCGTCCAGCCGGTGGGCCTGGAACACCTTGTCCAGCCCTTCGTCGCGCGACTGGCGGCGGCACAGGGCCAGGGCCTCGCGATAGGCCGACGTGTCCAGCCCGCCCAGGGCCTGGGCCTTGGTGAAGAGCTCCTGGCCGAACCAGGCCATCTCGCGCTCACGGTGGGCCTCGTTGAAGGCAATCACGTCGGCCAGGTTCTTCACCGGCGCCTGCGGCGCAAAGGTGGCCAGCCACTGGGCCAGGTCGTGTTTGAGCTCGTAGAGCATCACGTCCAGCTCGGCGTCGTTGAAGGCCGGCGAGGGCTGCGGCAGGTCCACCGGGTCGATGACCTCGGCCCCCTGGGCCTTGAGCAGGGCGATCATCTTGTCCACCAGCGCGTCGGCCTCGTCGAAGCCGGTGAAGAAGGACCGGGCCACGCCCAGGCGGGCGCCACGCAGGGCCTGGCGCTGGAACATGCCGTCCCCCGGCCGGGGCGGGGGGACCTGGGCGGTGGCGGCGTCCTGCGCGTCGGGGCCGGACAGCGCCAGGTAGAGCAGGGCCGCATCGGCCACGCTGCGGGTCATCGGCCCGGCGGTGTCCTGGCTGTGGGCGATGGGGATGATGCCGTCGCGGCTGATGCGGCCCACCGTGGGCTTGAGCCCCACCAGGCCGCAGATCGAGGCCGGCGAGACGATGGAGCCGTCCGTCTCGGTGCCCACGCCCAGCGGGGCCAGGCCCGCCGCGATGGCCGCGCCGGTGCCCGCGCTGGAGCCGCTGGTGCTGCGGTCCAGCGCATAGGGGTTGCGGGTGAGGCCACCGCGGCCGCTCCAGCCGCTGGTGGAACGGGTGGAGCGGATGTTGGCCCACTCGCTGAGGTTGGTCTTGCCCAGGATGACGGCGCCGGCCTCGCGCAGGCGCTTGACCAGGTGGGCGTCGCGCGCGGCCCGCACACCGTCCAACGCCAGCGAGCCGGCGCTGGTGCTCATGCGGTCGCCGGTGGCGATGTTGTCCTTGAGCAGCACCGGCAGCCCGTGCAGCGGGCCGTGCAGGGTGTTGCGGGCCCGCTCGGCGTCCAGCGCGCGGGCGATGTCCAGGGCCTCGGGGTTGAGCTCGATGATGCTGTTGAGGTGCGGGCCCTGGCGGTCGAGGGCCTCGATGCGCTGCAGGCAGTCCTGGACCAGGTCCTCGCTGCGCAGCCGCCCGGCCACCAGCTGGGCCGCCAGGGTGGTGGCCGGGGCCTGACCCTCCGGCGTCGGCGCAGCGGCCTGAGCGGCGGCGCCGGCCGCGGCCAGACCGAGGGTGGAGGCAGAAGACAGCAGCAGGGTGCGACGTTGCATGGTCGGTTCCGAACGGGGGAGACGGGATACGGGCGTGGCCGTTCTTATACCTGCCCGCCGGCCTCATCACAGCTTGTGGGTGGACAGCAGCAGGCTGGTTTCCGTGTGGGCGATGCCCTCGATCTGGCGGATGCGGCCCAGCACCCGGTCGAAGGCCTCCAGGCTGTCGGCGCGCAGCTCGGCCACCATGTCCCAGCGGCCGTTGGTGGTGTGCAGCGTGGCCACCGCCGGGTCGCCGCGCAGCGCGCGCAGCACCGCGTCGGCCCGGTTGCCCTCCACCGCGATGGTCATCCAGGCGGCGATGCGCTGGCTGTCGGTCTGGGGCTTCAGGCGCACCGTGTAGCCGGTGATGGTGCCGGCCGCCTCCAGCCGGGCCAGGCGGTTCTGCACCGTGCCGCGCGCCACGCCCAGGGCCTTGGCCAGCGCCGCCACCGGCGTGCGGGCGTTGGCCCGCAGCAGCGCGATCAGTTCCCGGTCGATGTCGTCCATGGTGGCCCCCGCCGATTGAACACATCGCCAATCTAGCCTGGCAATGTGTTCAAAACCATGAGGCAATCCGCCAGTGTGCTGGCTTCACTCTGGCGCCGGCCCTCCGCAGAATCGACGACAGGAGACAAACACATGGTGAACTACATCGGCGTATCGGACATCCAGCAACTGGTCCGCGAGATCGGCGCTGCCGACTTCCTGGCCCGGCTGGCCGACACCATCGAGGACGACTACCGGCGCTGGGACCAGTTCGAGAAGTCGGCCCGCGTGGCCAGCCACTCGGCCCAGGGCGTGATCGAGCTGATGCCCGCCAGCGACGGCGCGCTGTACGGCTTCAAGTACGTCAACGGCCACCCCAAGAACACGGCCGCCGGCCTGCTGACGGTGACCGCCTTCGGCGTGCTGGCCGAGGTGTCCACCGGCTACCCGCTGCTGCTGTCGGAGCTGACGGTGACCACCGCGCTGCGCACCGCGGCCATGTCGGCCCTGGCCGCCCGCCACCTGGCGCGGCCGGACAGCCGGGTGATGGCCCTGATCGGCAACGGCGCGCAGAGCGAATTCCAGGCCCTGGCCTTCCACCACCTGACCGGCGTGCGCGTGCTGCGCCTTTATGACACCGACCCGCGCGCCACCGCCAAGCTGGTGCAGAACCTGCGCGCCTTGCCCGGCCTGGCCGACCTGCAGCTGCAGGTCTGCGGCAGCACGGCGGAGGCGGTGCAGGATGCCGACATCGTGACCACGGTGACGGCCGACAAGCGCCAGGCCGTGGTGCTGACGCCAGAGATGATCCGCCCGGGCATGCACCTGAACGCGGTGGGCGGCGACTGCCCGGGCAAGACCGAGCTGGCGCGCGACATCCTGCTGCGGCCGGACCTGAAGATCGTCGTCGAGTACGAGCCGCAGACCCGGCTGGAGGGCGAGATCCAGCAGTTGCCGGCCGACCATCCGGTGACCGCCTTCGCCGACGTGGTGCGCCACCGCGCCACCGGCCGCGAGCGGCCCGACCAGGTCACGCTGTTCGACTCGGTGGGCTTTGCGCTGGAGGACTTCTCCGCCCTGCGCCTGCTGCACGCGCTGCTGCAGGCCCAGCGCAACGGCGTGCGCCAGATCGACCTGGTGCCGACGCTGGACGACCCCAAGGACCTGTTCGGCGGCACGCTGGGCCGCACCGCGGCGGGCCCGACGCGGCTGCGCCGGGTGGCCTGAGCGCCAACGCCGACGCCGACGCCGGCGCCGGGGCTCAGCAATCCAGCGTGCGGTGGCGCAAGGCCGGCAGCTGGGTGCGCACCGCGTCGCGCCGGGTGGCCGAGAGCTCGCCCGGCACCACCCCTTCGCCCTCGGCCTGCATGGCCATCACCTCGCCCCAGGGGTCGATGACCATGCTGTGGCCCCAGGTGCGGCGGCCGTTCTCGTGCAGCCCGCCCTGGCCGATGGCCAGCACATGACACTGGTTCTCCACCGCGCGGGCGCGCAGCAGCAGCTCCCAGTGGGCCTGGCCGGTGGTGTAGGTGAAGGCCGCGGGCACCACCAGCAGGTCGCAGGGCGGCGCCATCAGCGCCCGGTACAGCTCCGGAAAACGCAGGTCGTAGCAGACCGACAGGCCCACCCGATGGCCCTCGGCCTCGAAGGCCACCGGCGTGTCGCCGGCCTCCAGCACCCGCGCCTCGTCATAGGCCTCGCGGCCGTTGTCGAAGGAGAACAGGTGGATCTTGTCGTAGCGGGCCACGCGGACGCCGTCCGGCCCCCAGACGCAGCAGGCGTTGCGCACCCGCCCCGGGGTGGCCGCGCGGATGGGCAGGGTGCCGCCGATCAGCCACAGGCCGTGCCGGCGTGCCAGGGCGGACAGGGCGTCCTGGATCGGCCCCTGGCCATCGGCCTCGGCGATCGCGAGCTTGTCCTCGTCACGCCGGCCCATCAGGCAGAAATACTCGGGCAGGGCCACCAGACGGGCGCCGGCATGGGCAGCCTCGCCCACCAGGCGGGCGGCGGTGGCCAGGTTGCGCTCCACGTCGGGCGTGGAGACCATTTGCAGGGCAGCGATCTTCATGCGCAGAGCATAGCCGGCGGGCGGCGCCCGCGCATCCGCCGGGTGCGTCAGCCCCCGCGCGTGCGGGGCGAGGAGGCGCTGGACGCCGGCGATGCCGGCACGGGGGCCGCATCGGCCTGGCGCGGCACCGGCACCACCGTGGGCTCGTCCCAGCTGCCGCCCACGCGGAACTCGCGCGTGCCGGCCTCGGCCAGCGGCTTGCTCAGCACGTACTGGGCGAGGAAGGCGCCCAGGCCGATGACCGGGTTGATCGCGGCATAGGCCAGCGAGGCGGTGCCGGCGCTGATCTCGGGCACCACCACCATGCGCAGGTCCTGGGTCTCGTGGCGCAGGTCGGTCTCGCCGTCCATCAGCACCACCGCCTGCACACCCCGGATGCGCAGGTTGTTGGTGCTGGCGATGCCATCGGACAGCAGCACGTCGGCGCTGACGTTGTCAAAGGCGAAGCCGGCGTCGAACACGTCGCGGAAGTCCAGCAGGAAGCGGCGCGGCAGGGCCTGCAGACTCAGCACGCCCAGCAGGCGGCCCGCGCCCGGGTTGACCTTGAGGAACTGCCCGGACTCCAGCGCCAGCTGCATGTGGCCGGTCATGCCGGCCCAGTCGGGCGAAAGCGGCGAGCCGTTCCAGGCCAGCTCGCCGGTCACCTGGCCCTTGGCCCCCTTGACCACCCGGCCCATGCCCAGGTGCTCCAGCAGGTTGCCGCCGTCCTGCACGTCCAGCTTGAAGTTCAGCGCCATGCGCCGGCGCGGGCCGGGCGCCCACTGCCCGCTGCCTGTGAGCCGGGCGTCCGGCCCCGTCATGGCCAGGCGCGACAGGCGCCAGTCCTGACCGCCCTCGCCGCGGTAGCTGGCCTGCACCTCCAGCTTGCCCAGCTGGCGGCCCTTCAACTCGAAGTTGTCCACCACGATGTCCAGCGCGGGCACCCCGTCGCTGGCCTGGTCGAGCAGGCTGTCGACCTGGTCGACCTCGGCCTCGGGCACCACCAGCCGGCCCAGCCGGGCCATCAGGCGGCCGGAAGCCGGGTCACCGGCCGCAGCGGGGCGGTAGTCGATCTTGCCCTGGATCTGGCGCGCGTTCAGTTCAGCCACCCAGTGCGCGCCATCGCCCTGGACGCGGCGCTGGACCTGGGCCTGCACCGCGTCCAGCCGACGCCCGTCCAGGCTCAGGGAATGGGCCTTGAGGCTCAGGTCGGTGGGCAGGTAGCCCTGCCGGTTGCCAGAGCCCGCGCCCGCCCCTGCCAGGCCCAGGCCCGCCCCCAGGGCGTGCCAGGCATCCACGTCCACATCGCCCAGCTGCAGCGCGGCCTGCACCGTGCCCGCGGGGGCCGCGGGCAGCGGCGCCCCGATGGCCAGCGCCCCCTTGAGCACCTGGGCCTGCGTGCCCGAGAGATCGCGCTGGTATTCGGCCACCGCCAGGTTGCCCAGCTCCACGCGCAGGGTGTCGCGCTCGGGCTGGCCGGCCACCGGCTCGGCCAGCCGCGTCTGGTAGCGCAGCGGCAGGGCAGCATCGGCGCTCTTGCCCAGTGGCGCCGGCAGCTCGCTGGCCAGGCCGGTGAGCGGGCTGGTCAGCAGCATCTCGGTCTGGCCCCGGCGCACCGTCAGGTCCAGCTTGTAGGACGCCTGCCCGCTCAGGCGCTGGGCCAGGCGGGATACCGGCCCGAACTCGGGGGCCTGGCGCAGGCCCTCGGCCGTGGCCACGCCCTGGCTCTGGAAGCGCAGGCTGCCGTCCGGCTGCAGGCTGCCGGTGAGACTGGCCTCGCCGCCCAGCACGCGGGCGCTGCCGCTGGCCAGGCTGAAGCTGCTGTCGCTGAACTGGATCTGGGCCCGCGTGCCGGCCAGCAGCGGCATGTCGGGGGCCACGCGCACATCGTTGCCGCTCAGGGCCAGCTGGCCCTTGACGGTGGTCTTGTCGGTGTCTTCGAGCGGGATGTTGAGGGCCAGCTTCAGGTCCATGGCGCCGGTGCCGCTGGCCTGGTGCAGGGCGCCGTCGATCAGGCGGTCCACCGGCGAGCTGGCCACGTAGCGCAGCCCGTCGGCCAGGGGGCCGCGCACATTGCCGGCGATGGTCAGCACGGGATGGGCGATGAGGTCGGCGATCTCGCCGTTGACGCCCTGCAGCGTGAGCCCGTAGAGCCGCGCCTGGGCATTGCGGATGCGCATGCGGGCGCGGTCGAACAGCAGCTCGCCGTGCAGCTGCTCGAAGGCCGGCCACTCGGGCGCGGACCCGGCCTGCGCGGGCGGCACATAGGCCAGGGTCACCCCCTGCAGCTGGGCGCCGATGCGGAACTCGCCGGTCCCGGCCTGCGGATAGGGGAAGTCCCAGAGGTCGCCCCGGGTGCGGAATTGCAGCTGGCGGACCTCGCCGGCCAGCACCGCCTGGCGCACGTAATCGCGCGCCTCGTGGCCGATGCCCAGCGGCAGGTAGCGCACCACCTGGGGTGCGGCCACTTGGCTGATGCGGCCCGTCATCTCCAGCCAGCCCGGAAAGCGCCGGCCACTGCCCTGCCCGGGCTGGGCCCCGGTGTGCCAGCGGGCCTGCAGCTCGCCCTGGAGGTCGGTGTTGGTGTAGCGGGCCTCGCGCACCAGCAACTCGACGTCGGGAGCCTGCCCCGAACGGGGTCGGACCTGCCAGACCAGTTTGGCCGAGAGCCGGTCCATCGGCACCTCGGGCTGCTCGAAGACGCCGGGGAAGCTCAGCGCGCCATCGCGCACCGAGAGCTGCCCCTCGCCGCCGGATTCGTTGGCATCCAGCGTGAGCTCGGCGCCGCGCCAGCCCGGCCGGGCTGGCTCGTCCGGATGGGCCGGATCCACCTCGCCGGGCTGCAGAGACAGGCCGGTGGCCTTGGCCTGCACGCGGTAGTGCTCGGGCCGGGCCAGCGGCCCGCTCCAGCTGGCCACCAGGCCCTGGACCTGGCCTTCCGGCCGGGTGTGGGCCAGGCCCTGGCGCAGCCCGTCCGGCAGGGGCAGTCGCTCGGCGATGTGGGCCATCAGGGCCAGGTCCAGCCGATCGGCGCGGAATTCGCCCCCCGTCACCGGGGCCTCGGGCGCAGACGGACCACCGGCCGCGCCAATCACCTGCGCCTGCTGCCAGCCCAACGTGAACTGGCTGGCCGGCCAGCGCTGGCCGTCTTCAGTCACGAAGCCCAGCCCCTGGGCGCTGATGCGCACGCCGTCGCGCTGGCGCTGCACCTGCAGCCGCCCCTCCAGCCGGCTGAGCGCAAGCGGCTCGAGCGTGCGGTCCAGCCGCAGCTGCACGGCGTCCAGCGCCAGGTCCACCGCGCCACCGCGCCAATCTCCGCGCTCCACATCCAGCCAGGCCCGCAGGGCGCCGCGGCCGGTCTTCAGGTCGAAAGGCAGGTTGGCGTAGCGCTGCAGCGTGTCCACATCGGCATGCGGCAGGTCGGCGTAAAGCATGCCCGACCAGCGCGGCCAGTCGCCCGCGCGGGCCAGCAGCGGCTGGGTGAAGCGCCCGCGCAGGCTGAAGCGCTCGCCCCATTCGGCCGGCGGCGTGGCATCCAGCCGCAGGTCGTGGTGGCGCAGGCTGTTGCGCAGCACCAGGTCCACACCGTCCAGGGTCAGCGCGGGGGCCCCACGCTGCTCGTCCAGCCAGCGCAGCTGGCCGCCACGGATCACGAACTCAGGCTGCGCAAAGAACCAGTCGGCCGCCCGGTGGTCATCGGCCCCGCCCGGCTGGCTGAGATCCAGCCCGCCGACAAAGACATGGCCCCGGACATCGCGCCGGATGTCCAGGCGTGCGCCCTCGACATAGACCTGGGACAGGCGCAGCGACCAGCTGAGCAGCGAGCGCAGGGACAGGGCGGCATCAACCTGGGGCAGGCGCAGGGCTTCGCGGCCTTGGGGGTCCAGCAGCACCACGTCGCGCGCCTGCACGGTGGGCACCCAGCGAGAGGAGCCGGCACGCAGTTGGCCCAGCCGCACGGTCAGCCCCAGCGAGCGCGAGAGCCGCTGCTCGATGTCGGGGCGCCAGTCGGACAGGTGCGGCAGAATCCCCCAGTGCAGGGTCAGCCATCCCAAAAGCAATAAGCTCCATGCGCTGATCAGCAGCAGCGACACCGCACGGAAGGCACCGCGTGAGAGGGATACGAGCACAGGACGGCGAGGCTGGGGCACTCGCCCGGTTTCGGGGGACATCAAAGGCATGGATCGACGGTCTGGCGTGCGCCGCACCGATCCTGCTGGACAAGGTGCTCCGCAACAAGGTCGCACACCAGTCGCAACAGCAATCTAGCACACCGATCCTGGCGGTCTGATGAGTGCCTTACAACCTGTGACGCCCCCTTGCCGCGCCGAAGCGGCCCACAGCCGGTTCGTGCAGCGCATCCGCCGCCGCTATGCCTGTGAACTGCCGCTGCTGCCCACGGGCGTGCCGGACCGCGCCACCATCCTGGCGCTGATTGATCAGTTGCTGGCGCTGGGCCGGCCCCTGCCCAGCGCGCTGCGGGTGACCCGGCAACTGGTGGTGGAACGCCTGGTGGTGCTGGACGTGGAACAGCGCGCGCCGCTGGAGCACGTCACCGGGACCATGACCGCCCTGGCCGAGGCCACGCTGGAGCGCGCCCTGACCGCCGCCCGCAGCGAGGCGGACGAACGCCACGGCCTGCCGCGCAACGAAGCGGGCGAGGTCATCGACTTCTGGATCGTGGGCATGGGCAAGCTCGGCGCCCGCGAGCTCAATGTCTCGTCGGACATCGACCTGATCTACGTCTACGAGGACGACGGCGAGACCGACGGCGCCGTGCCCATCTCGGCCCACGAGTACTTCGCCCTGGTGGCCAAGAAGCTCTACACCCTGATCGGCGACGTCACCGACGACGGTTTCGTCTTCCGGGTGGACCTGGCCCTGCGGCCGAATGGCAACTCCGGGCCCTCGGTCGTCAGCCTGGCCATGCTGGAGGAGTACTTCTTCGTCCAGGGCCGGGAATGGGAGCGCTTCGCCTGGCTGAAGAGCCGGGTCGTGGCGCCACTGGCCAGTGTGGCCAGCGGCCGGCCGCTGGCCTTGCGCGCCCTGGTCACCCCCTTCGTCTACCGCAAGTACCTGGACTACGGCGTCTTCGAGGGCCTGCGCCAACTGCACCGCAAGATCCGCGAGGAGGCCCAGCGCCGCGCCGCCGGCCGACCGGAGCGGGCCAACGACGTCAAGCTCTCGCGCGGCGGCATCCGCGAGATCGAGTTCATCGTCCAGCTGCTGCAGGTGGTGCGCGGCGGCCAGTACCCGGAGATCCGCACCCGCGCCACGCTCAAGGGCCTGCAGAAGCTGGCCGCCGGTGGCCTGATGAAGCCCGAGACGGCCCAGGCCCTGGCCAAGGCCTACGTCTTCCTGCGCCAGGTGGAACACCGCATCCAGTACCTGGACGACCAGCAGACCCACCTGCTGCCCACCACCGATGCCGACCTGGGCTGGATCGCCGGCAGCCTGTGCCTGGTGTGCACGGCCGACGCCTGCGAGCTGCTGGACCGGCTGTGCGAGGTGCGCGAACTGGTGGCCACCGAGTTCGACGCGCTGCTGCAGAACAGCCAGGGCGGCGGCGGAGCGACCTGCCGCGGCAAGGGCTGCGGCGCCCCGCTGCCCATCGACAGCGAACGGCTGTGGGAGAAGCTGCCGCCCGAGCTGCTGCCGCGGGTTCAGGCCCTGGCGGCCCACCCGAGGGTGCAGAGCCTGCGCGAGGAAGGCCGGTTGCGCCTGGGCAAGCTGGTGCTGCGCGCCGCCCATGGCGCCACCGAAGGCCTGTGCACGCTGCAGGCGGTCGAGCATTTCATCGACTGGCTGGAACCCCTGCTGCGCCGTGAGAGCTACCTGGCGCTGCTGGTGGAGCGGCCCAATGTGCAGCAGCGCCTGATGCGCCTGCTGGGCCTGGCTCGCTGGCCGATGCGCTACCTGATGCAGCACCCCGCGGTCATCGACGAGCTGGCCGACGAGCGCCAGATCGCCGAGCGCTTCGACCGCGCGGCCTTCACCAGCGACCTGGATGAGCGCCACACCGCCTGGGTGCGGGCCGGCGAGGCCGACGAGGGCGAGCTGCTGGACACCTTGCGCCGCGCCCACCACGCCGAGACCTTCCGCACCCTGGTGCGCGATGTGGAGCGACGCATCACCATCGAGCAGGCCGCCGACGACCTCTCGGCCCTGGCCGATGCCATCGTCGACTGCTGCATCCGCTGGGCCTGGGCCCACCTGAAGCAGCGCCACCGCGACGAGCCTCAGTTCGCGGTGATCGCCTACGGCAAGCTGGGCGGGCTGGAGCTGGGCTACGGCAGCGACCTGGACGTGGTCTTCCTCTACGACGACGATGCCGAGCCCGACGCCGACCGCGCGCAGGAGGTCTACGCCGCCTTCGTGCGCAAGCTGATCGCCTGGCTGACCCTGCGCACCGCCGCGGGCGAGCTGTTCGAGATCGACACCGCGCTGCGCCCCAACGGCGGCGCCGGCCTGCTGGTGACTTCCGCAGCCGCCTTCGACAAGTACCAGCGTGGCCGCGGCAGCAACACCGCCTGGACCTGGGAACACCAGGCCATCACCCGGGCCCGCTGGTGCGCCGGCAGCCAGCACCTGGCCGAGCGCTTCGAGGCCACGCGCCGCGCGGTGATCAGCGCCGAGCGTGACGCGCAGGCCCTGCAGGGCGAGGTGACGGCCATGCGCGAGAAGGTGCGCGCCGCCCACCCCGAGCGGGGCGGGCTGTTCGACGTCAAGCACAGCGCCGGCGGCATGATGGACGTGGAGTTCTGCGTGCAGTACCTGGTGCTGGCCCACAGCGGCCGCCACCCCGAACTGCAGGACAACGCCGGCAACATCGCACTGCTGCAGCGGGCCGAGGCCGCCGGCCTGCTGCCCGCCGGCGTGGGCCATGCGGCGGCCGATGCCTACCGCGAGCTGCGCCGGGCCCAGCACCGGGCCCGCCTGAACGAACAGCCCACCCAGTTCCCGCCCGAGCAGCTGGCCACCGAGCGCGCCGCCGTGCTGGCCCTCTGGCAAGCCGTGTTCGGCCGCTGAGGGCGCGGCGCGCGTGGAGCGGCATCGCCATCGCCTGCACCGCCTGAGCTGGCCGCTGTTCGCGGCCGGGTTGGCCGTGTTCGCCCTGGCCCTGCAAGCCGGCAGCACGGCCTGGCCCGACCCGCGCTGGGATTGGCAGCCCGCCCTGGCCTTGGCCCAGCCCTGGCGCTGGTGGACGGCCGCGGGCGCCCACTGGAGCCCGCAGCACCTGCAGATGAACCTGGTGGGCTGCGTGCTGCTGGCCTGGCTGGGCTGGCGGGCCGGCCTGGGCCCGCGCGCCACCGCCGCCTGGGCCCTGGCCTGGCCGTTGACCCAGCTGGGCCTGCTGCTGCAGCCCGGGCTGGCGCATTACGGCGGCCTCTCGGGCGTGCTGCACGCCGGCATCGCGGTGCTGGATGTCTGGCTGCTGCAAGGGCCGGCGCGTGACCGGCGCCTGGGCTGGGCGCTGACGGCGGGCCTGTTCCTCAAGCTGCTGTCCGAACACGCCTGGACCGGCCCGGCCCATGCCGTGCCCGGCTGGGATTTCCCGCTGGCGCCGCTCTCGCACGTGAGCGGCGCGATGGCCGGCTGGCTGTGCGGCGCCCTGCTGCTGCGCCGTCACCGCCACCGGCCCACCGTTTCCACACGATGACCGACCGACACCTGCACCTTGACAGCCTGGCGGTCCTCTGCCTCGTGGGCTGCTCCGCCGTCTGGGGCCTGAACCAGGCCGCCGTGAAGGTGGCGCTGTCCGACTTTCCGCCGCTGGCCCAGGCCGGCCTGCGCTCGCTGGGCGCAGCCCTGCTGCTGGCCGCGTGGGCCCGCTGGCGCCGGCTGCCGGTGGCTCCCACCCGCGAAACGCTGTGGCCCAGCCTGCTGACCGGGCTGCTGTTCGCTGCCGAGTTCGGCGTCTATTTCTCGGGCCTGCAGTACACCAGCGCCTCGCGCATGGTGGTGTTCGTCTACCTCTCGCCCTTCGTGGTGGCGCTGGGCATGCCGCTCATCGCCCCAGGCGAGCGCCTGGGCCGCTGGCAGATGGCCGGCCTGCTGCTGGCCTTTGCCGGCGTGGCCGGCGCCTTCAGCGAAAGCGGCCACGGCGGCCCGCACCAGCTGCTGGGCGACGCGATGGGCGTGCTGGGCGCGGTGCTGTGGGGCAGTACCACGCTGGCCATCCGGGCCACCGCACTCTCACGCGCCAGCGCCGAACAGACGCTGATGAGCCAACTGGCCGTCTCGGCCGTGGCGCTGCTGGCGGCCTCGGCCTGGATGGGCGAGGCCTGGTCGGCGCAGATCCGGCCGCTGTCCTGGGCCGCCCTGGGCTTCCAGACGGTGATCGTGACCTTTGCCAGCTACCTGCTGTGGTTCTGGCTGATGCGGCACTATCCGGCCACCAAGATCTCCGCCTTCACCTTGCTCACGCCGGTGTTCGGCCTGCTGGCGGGCGTGCTGCTGCTGGGCGAACCGGCCACGCCGCGCATCGTGTTGGCGCTGGCGGCGGTGGCCGTCGGCATCGCGCTGGTGAGCCGACCGGCGCCCGCCGCGTCGTCGTCGGCCCCGTCCTGATCAGGCCGGCTTGACCTGGCTGGCCGTCACGGCCGCCAGCTTCTGGGTGATTTCCTTGCGGAAGCGGTTGAGCTCCTGCACCGACGCAAAGCTGCGCTCCATCAGCAGGCTCATGTTGTGCAGGATGCGCTCGACCACCTTGCTTTCCCACACGGCATCGAACTGGATCTGCTGATCCAGCCAGTGCTCCAGCCAGTCCGGGTTGGGCAGGCGGCTCTGCACGGTGTCGCGCGGGAAGAGCTTCTCGTTGACGTGCAGGTTGGTCGGGTGCAGGGCCTGGGCCGTGCGGCGGGCGCTGGCCATCAGCACGCCCACCTTGGCAAAGGCCGCGCGGGCCTCGTCGCCGAACTTGTTCATCGCGCGCTTCATGTAGCGCAGGTAGGCGCCACCGTGACGGGCCTCGTCCTTGGACAGGGTCTCGTAGATGGCCTTGATCACCGGCTCGGTGTGCCATTCGGCGGCCCGGCGGTACCAGTGGTTCAGGCGGATCTCGCCGCAGAAGTGCAGCATCAGCGTTTCCAGCGCGGGCGCCGGATCGAACTCGAAGCGCACCTCGTGCAGCTCTTCCTCTGTGGGCACCAGGTCGGGGCGGAAACGGCGCAGGTACTCCATCAGCACCAGCGAGTGCTTCTGTTCCTCGAAGAACCAGACGCTCATGAAGGCCGAGAAGTCGGAGTCGTCCCGGTTGTCGCGCAGGAACATCTCGGTGGCCGGCAGAGCCGCCCACTCGGTGATGGCGTTCATCTTGATCGTCTGGGCCTGCTCCTCGCTGAGCAGGCTGGCATCGAAGCGATCCCAGGGGATGTCCGTGGCCATGTTCCAGCGAACAGCTTCCAGCTGCTTGAACAGTTCGGGGAACAACATCGGGGCAATCTCCTCGTTTCTTGATGCGGATCAGGGAAAGGGCCGACAGTGTCTCATGCCGCGTTTACACACAGAAATGCGGGGGCGTGGAACTTTCCCGGGGAACGGTCCTCAGACCCGATGTGGGTTGGGTTGTGGCGCTTCGGCGCCCGCCCCGGTTCCGGTGCAGTGGTGCCCGGAGCCGTCTTCTTAAAGCCGCGCAGCCTGTCGGGTCTTCCCGGCTGTTGCCTGGAGTGCCTCTCCTCCTCCCTCCCTGTTGCACTCAGGCGCTGCGCGGCTTTCTTCTTTTCCGCCCGCATCCCCCATCAACATTCGCCTTCAGCACCGATCGGTGCGGCTTTGCCGTGCTCAGTGCGGCAAAGCGTCCAGCGCGTCGGCCAGCGCCGCAAGGTCGGCCACCACCCGCCAGGGTCGGGCTTGCGCGCCCGCGGGTGGCTGCGCCGCCTGGCGACAGACCCAGGCGCTGTGCAGGCCGGCCGCGTGGGCGCCCTCGATGTCCAGCGCCCAGTCGTCGCCGATGTGCAGCACCTCGTGCGGGGCGCAGCCCAGTTGCGCACAGGCCGCGTGGAAGAAGGCGGCGTGGGGCTTGCCCAGGCCGAAGCTGCGTGCGCCCAGCGTGCCCACGAAATGCTCGCCCAGGCCGATGCGGGCCAGATCGGCGTTGCCATTGGTCAGCGCCAGCACCGGATAGGCCGCCGACAGCCGCGCCAGGGCCTCGGCCACCTCGGGGAACAGGTCCACCTGCTGGCGCTGGTCCATGAACAGCGCAAAGGCCGGTTCGGCCAGCGCCGGATCTTCCCCACTGTGGGCCAACGCGCGGGCGATGCTGGTCTGGCGCAGCCAGCTGAGGTCATGCGCCTGCTCGGGGTGCTCGCGCCCCACCGTCTCGCGCACGGCCCGCAGGGCCGCGGTGTCGAAGGCCGCCGCCGTGGCTGGCGCATGGGCCTTCAGCCAGTCGTGCAGCACGGCCTCGGCCCGCTCGATGGCCGGCCAGACCGGCCAGAGCGTGTCGTCCAGGTCCAGCGTGAGGGCGCGGGGGCGGCGGGCCAGGCTCACCGCATCCAGCCCTTGCGCCGGAAGTACAGCAGCGGCGCCGCCACCGAGGCCACCATCAGCCCCAGCGCAAAGGGGTAGCCCCAAGGGTGCTGCAGCTCGGGCATGTGCTGGAAGTTCATGCCGTAGATGCTGGCGATCAGCGTGGGTGGCAGCAGGGCTACCGAGGCCACCGAGAAGATCTTGATGATCTTGTTCTGGTTGATGTTGATGAAGCCGACGGTGGCATCCATCAGGAAGTTGATCTTGTCGAACAGGAAGGCGGTGTGGCTGTCCAGCGAGTCGATGTCGCGCATGATCTGGCGCGCCTCCTCGAACTGCTCGGCGCTGAGCATGCGGCTGCGCATCATGAAGCTCACGGCCCGGCGGGTGTCCATCACGTTGCGACGGATGCGCCCGTTCAGGTCCTCCTCCTTGGCAATGGCGGTCAGGGCCTCGCCCGCGGCGGCATCGTCCACGTCCTGCTTGAGCACCCGGGCGGAGACCTGCTCCAGCGCGTCGTAAATGCCCTCCAACGCATCGGCGGAGTACTCCGCGTCGGCGTCGTACAGCTTGAGCAGCACATCCTTGGCGTCCTCGATCAGGGCCGGGATGCGGCGCGCGCGCAAACGCAGCAGGCGGAACACCGGCAGGTCCTCGGCATGGACCGAAAACAGCACGTTGTTGTGCAGGATGAAGGCCACCCGCACGTTGCGCGGCGTGACGTCGTCGTCGATCAGGAAGTCGGAGCGGATGTGCAGCTCGCCGTTGTCTTCCTCGTAGAAGCGGGCCGATTCCTCCAGGTCATCGTCGACGATGTTGCCCGGGATGTGCAGGCCGAAACGACCGGCGATCCAGCCGATCTCCTCGGCCGTGGGGTCTTCCAGATCGACCCAGATGGGCTGGACATCGGCCAGATCGGCCGCGGAATCGATTTCCTCTTGCAGCAGGCGGCCGCTCAGGCGGCCCTTGTCCAGCGTGAAGACATTGAGCATGGGTACTTCCAGCATCGGCCAACCCCGGTCGACACAGGAGGCTGGCGATTGAAACAGCAGGCGGGGGCGGGGTTCAGACCGTCTCGCCCCGACCGTCACACGGGGTGCGGCATGCGCCTATCGGCTGCTGGAGCGGACGGTCACCGAGGGTGAGGTGTGTCCAAAGGGTGCTCTTCTTTCAAGAAACGCAAGAAGTGGTCCGTGCAGTCATGCACGCAATCGAGAAGTCTAACCGGGGTTTCCCATGCTGACCATGCTTGTCAAAGCATGGGCCGATGGGCACACTGGATTGAACCGAGGGCGTCATCCAGACGTCATCGGCCCGGCAGAGCCCGTCTCTGCATCTCTGAGCAATCCTGTCCCGAAAGGAGCCCTCGATGAACCTGACGATCAGCGGACATCATCTGGAGGTCACCCCCGCCCTGCGCGAGTATGTGCGGACCAAGCTGGACCGTATCACGCGCCACTTCGACCAAGTCGTTGACGTCAACGTGCTGCTGCTGGTGGAGAACCTGAAGGAGAAATCCCGCCGCCAGAAGGCGGAAATCACTCTCCATGTGAAGGGCAGGGATATTTTCGTGGAACAGTCCCATGAGGATCTGTACGCCGCGATCGACCAACTGGTCGACAAGCTGGACCGGCAGGTGTGCCGCCACAAGGACCGCATCCGTGACTATCAGCACGAACCGGTTCGCCGCCAGGCCGCCGACCTGATGTGAGCCAGCCTCCACATCCCTGAACCAGCGGCCCTGCGGGGCCGTTTTGCTTTCTGGCCGGCTGTTGCTGCGACGCAGCACCTGTGCGACAACCGCGGGCCGCTGCTGTACGTTCAAGTATCTGCAGGAGCGGCCGATTTCTATAATCCGCTCCCTTGTGCGTGCAGATGACGGATGTCAGGCACGCGTCGACTGGCCTGTTGCGTGCGCTTGTGGCGCCCGAATCTCACTCGTTGTCGGAGATCTTTCCATGAACCGCCTTGCCGCCATCCTGCCCGCCGCCAATGTGCTGGTGGGCGTGGAAGCCACCAGCAAAAAGCGCGCGTTCGAGCACGCCGGCCTGCTGTTCGAGAACCAGCACGCGATCGCCCGCGCGACCGTGACCGACAACCTGTTCGCCCGCGAACGCCTGGGCTCGACCGGCCTGGGTCACGGCGTGGCCGTGCCGCATGGTCGCGTCAAGGGCCTGAAGAACCCGCTGGCCGCGGTGATCCGCGTGCAGCAACCCATCCCCTTCGATGCCCCCGACGAGGAACCGGTCAGTCTGCTGATCTTCCTGCTGGTGCCCGAGGCGGCCACGCAGCGGCACCTGGAGATCCTCTCGGAAATCGCCGAGTTGCTGTCGGACCGGGAGATGCGCGAGAAGCTCCGCACGGCCGAGAGCGCGGCCGACGTGCACGAGCTGATCCAGCGCTGGGAACCGCTGAAGTCGGTCGCCTGAGCGCGCGGCCCCCATGAAGGCCGTCTCCATCAGCGCCGAAGCGCTGTTCGAGGAACACCAGCCCACCCTGCGCTGGGAGTGGATTGCGGGCCACGCCCATCCGGAGCGCCGCTTCGACGAAGCGGCCATGCGGGAGGCCCATTCCGCCGCCGATCTGGTGGGCTACCTGAATTACATCCACCCCTACCGGGTGCAGCTGGTGGGCGCGCGAGAGGTGGCCTACCTCACCGCCAACGTCTCGCCGGACGTGGTGGAGCGCCGCATCCAGCGCATCGTCACGCTGGAGCCACCGGTCATCATCGTGGCCGATGGGCAGCACCCGCCGGACCGCCTGGTGGCGCTGTGCGACCGCGCCGAAATCCCGCTGTTCGTGACCGAGCAACCGGCCGGCTACGTGATCGACGTGGTGCGGGCCTCGCTGGGTCAGCGCCTGGCCGAGCGCACCACCCGCCATGGCGTCTTCATGGACATCCTGGGCCTGGGCGTGCTGCTGACCGGCGAATCCGGCCTGGGCAAGAGCGAACTGGGGCTGGAGCTGATCTCACGCGGCCACGGCCTGGTGGCCGATGATGCGGTGGATCTTTACCGCATCTCGCAGAACACACTGGAGGGGCGCTGCCCCGAACTGCTGATGAACCTGCTGGAGGTGCGCGGCATCGGCCTGCTGGACATCAAGGCCATCTTTGGCGAGACCGCCGTGCGCCGCAAGATGCGGCTCAAGCTGATCGTGCACCTGGTGCGCAAGGAGACGCTGGAGCGGGAGTTCGAGCGGCTACCCTACGAGCCCCTGCACGAAACCATCCTGGGTGTGCCGGTGCTCAAGGCGGTCATTGCGGTGGACGCCGGCCGCAACCTGGCGGTGCTGGTGGAGGCGGCGGTGCGCAACACCATCCTCCAGCTGCGCGGCATCGACACCTACAAGGAATTCATTGCCCGTCATCAGGCGGCGATGGGTGCCCAGCCGCCGGATGCTTGACGACCGCGACGCGGTGCTCACACTGCGGTTTCACGCAGTTCGCATACAGCGCCAGCGCATGGTCCTGCAGCTGGAATCCATGCTGCTGGGCGATGGCCCGCTGGCGTGATTCGATCTCGGGGTCGAAGAATTCCTCCACCCGGCCACAGGTCAGGCAGACCAGGTGGTCGTGGTGACGCCCCTCGTTGAGCTCGAAGACGGACTTGCCGGATTCAAAGTGGCTGCGCTCCAGGATACCGGCCTGCTCAAACTGCATCAGCACGCGGTAGACGGTGGCCAGGCCAATGTCCGAGCCCTCGGCCATCAAGGCCTTGAACACATCTTCGGCCGTCATGTGGCGCTGCTGCGCCTTCTGAAAGATCTCGAGGATGCGGATGCGCGGCAGCGTGGCCTTCAGGCCGCTGCTCTTGAGTTCGTCTACGTGGCTGGTCATGGTGTCTCCTGGCCCCAGGACTGGGCCGGCGGGACCGCTAGAATCGGCGCATCATAGCCAGCCCCGGCGCTCCCGCGAACGCCTGGGGTTGTTCCGGCCCCGCGCCCCTGCCCAGCCGCCACGCGGCCCGCTGTAATGCCCTTGTCTTTCCGGATTGTCGCACTCGCCCTGCCGCTGGCCGCCGGCCCGCTGAGCGGCTGCTCCCTGATTTCCCGCACCATGAGCGAGGGCATCACCAGCGTCATCACGCCCTACAAGGTCGAGGTGGTGCAAGGCAACGTGGTGACCAAGGAGATGCTGGCCCAGGTCCATGCCGGCAGCTCGCGCAACGATGTGCGTGACGCCCTGGGCTCGCCCCTGTTGGCCGACCCCTTCCATGCCGAGCGCTGGGACTACGTCTTCACCATCAAGCGCCAGGGCACGGACCCGCAAAAGCGCTCGGTCGTGATCTGGTTCGACGGCGACACGGTGAAATCCATCGACGCCCCTGAACTGCCGACCGAGGACGAGTTCGTCGCGTCCATCACCCGCCTGCGCAGCCAGCCGCTGCCCGAGCGCAAGCTGACGCTCACCGACGAGGAGCGTGCCGCGCTGCCGGTGCCCAAGGCGCCGACGCCGACCGACACCGCGCCTCAAGGGGTCAACCGCAGCTATCCCCCGCTGGAGAACCCGTGAACCCTGTCGCCTCCCCCCTGCGCATCGCGATTGCCGGTGCGAGCGGCCGCATGGGCCGCATGCTGATCGAGGCCGTGCAGGCCGCCCCGGACTGCGTTCTGGCCGGCGCCCTGGACCGGGCCGAAAATCCCTCCATCGGCCTGGACGCCACCGGCTGGCTGGGCGTGGCCAGCGGCGTGGCCATCACCGACGATCTGGACCAGGGCCTGGCCCAGGCCGATGTGCTGATCGACTTCACCCGCCCGGAGGGCACGCTGGCCCACCTGGCCCGCTGCCGTGCCAAGGGCGTGCGCATGGTCATCGGCACCACCGGCTTCACCGAGCTGCAGAAGGCCGAGATCGCCGCCGCCGCGCGCGACATCGGCATCGTGATGTCGCCCAACATGAGCGTGGGCGTGAACGTGGTGATGCGCCTGCTGGACATGGCCAGCCGCGCGCTCAACCAGGGCTATGACATCGAGATCATCGAAGCCCACCACCGCCACAAGGTGGATGCCCCCAGCGGCACCGCGCTGGCCATGGGCGAGGTGGTGGCTCAGGCCCTGGGCCGCGACCTCAAGGCCTGCGCCGTGTACGGCCGTGAAGGCGTGACCGGCGAACGCGACCCCTCCACCATCGGTTTTGCCACCGTGCGCGGCGGCGACATCGTGGGCGACCACACCGTGCTGTATGCCGGCATCGGCGAGCGCATCGAAATCACCCACAAGAGCAGCAGCCGCGTCACCTACGCGCAGGGCAGCCTGCGCGCCGCGCGCTTCCTGGCCGGACAGGGTGCCGGCCTGTTCACGATGAACGACGTGCTGGGCCTCTGAGCGCCATGAACGGTCTGCAGGATTTCTGGTCGCAGAGCGACGCCGTGGGCCGCAGCGTGGCGCTGCTGCTGCTGGCCATGTCCGTGGGCACCTGGGTGGTGATCCTGTGGAAGGGCTGGCTGCTGCGTCGGGCCCAGCGCGGCCTGGACAGCGCCGCCCACGCCTTCTGGCAGGCGCCCGACCTGGCCGGCGGCCAGGAGCGCCTGCGCAGCCTGGACCCGGAACAGCTGCTGGTCCCGCTGGCCGAGGCCGCGGCCCAGCCCGTCACCCGCGGCACGCTGGAAGAGGCCGGCAGCGCCCAGGCCCAGTTCACCCGCCGGCTGCGCGACGCCCTGCACGGCGTGCTGGGCCGGCTGCAGCGGGGCCAGGTCTTCCTGGCTTCCGTCGGCGCCACCGCGCCCTTCATCGGCCTGTTCGGCACCGTCTGGGGCATCTACCACGCCCTGCTGGGCATCTCGGACGCGGGCGCGCTGTCCATCGACAAGGTGGCCGGCCCGGTGGGCGAGAGCCTGATCATGACCGCCTCGGGCCTGGCCGTGGCCATCCCCGCGGTGCTGGCCTACAACCTGTTCAGCAAGTGGCTGGGCCAGTGCGAGGCCGAGCTCGAGGGCTTTGCCCAGGACCTGCTGGACCTGGCGCTGCGCCGCGCCGACTGAACGGAGCCCGCCCATGGCCTTCGGACGGCTGGAGCGCATCACCCCCCCCAAGCCGATGAGCGACATCAACATGACGCCGCTGATCGACGTGATGCTGGTGCTGCTGGTGATCTTCATCATCACCGCCCCGCTGATGGCCAGCAGCCTGCGCCTGAACCTGCCCAAGGCCGAGGGCGGCGCACCCAACGACAGCCCGGCCGTGCTGTCGGTGGCCATCGACCCCAGCGGCCAGCTCTACCTGCAGGACCAGAAGATCGCCGCCGCCGAGCTGGGCACCCAGGCCAAGACCGCGGCCCAGCGCAACCCGCAGACCGAGGTGCAGCTGCGGGCCGACCAGACGGTGCCCTACGGCCGGGTGGCCGAGCTGATCGGCCTGCTGCAGACGGCCGGCCTCTCGCGCATCGGCTTCGTGACCAGCGGCAGCCCGCCGCCCGCCCCGGCCGGCCCCTGACGCCGGAGCCTGCGCGGCTCCTACAATCCGGGGATGAACGAGAAATACGTCCCCGCCGAGGTCGAAACCGCCGCCCAAGCGCACTGGAACGCGCTGGATGCCTACCGCGTCACCGAGGACGCGCGCGACAGCCAGGGCCAGCTCAAGCCCAAGTTCTACGCCTGCTCCATGCTGCCCTACCCCTCGGGCAAGCTGCACATGGGCCACGTGCGCAACTACACCATCAACGACATGCTGACCCGTCAGCTGCGGATGAAGGGCTTCAACGTGCTGATGCCCATGGGCTGGGACGCCTTCGGCCTGCCGGCCGAGAACGCCGCCATGAAGGGCAAGACGCCGCCGGCGCAGTGGACCTACTCGAACATCGCCTACATGAAGGGCCAGATGCAGGCCATGGGCCTGGCCATCGACTGGTCGCGCGAGATCGCCACCTGCCAGCCCAGCTACTACAAGTGGAACCAGTGGCTGTTCCTGCAGATGCTCAAGGCCGGCATCGCCGAGCGCCGCACCCAGGTCGTCAACTGGGACCCGGTGGACCAGACCGTGCTGGCCAACGAGCAGGTGATCGACGGCAAGGGCTGGCGCTCGGGCGCGCCGGTCGAGAAGCGCGAGATCCCCGGCTACTACCTGAACATCGTCCAGTACGCCGACGAGCTGCTGAGCGCGGTGGCCAACCCCGAGGACCCGAACTACCTCAGCGGCTGGCCCGAGCGCGTGCGCCTGATGCAGGAGAACTGGATCGGCAAGAGCGAGGGCGTGCGCTTCGCCTTCCCGCATGAGATCCAGGGCGCCGACGGCGCGCTGATCCAGGACGGCAAGCTCTACGTCTTCACCACCCGCGCCGACACCATCATGGGCGTGACCTTCTGCGCCGTGGCGCCGGAGCACCCGCTGGCCACCCATGCCGCCGCCGGCAACGCCGAGCTGGCCGCCTTCATCGAGGAATGCAAGAAGGGCGGCACGACCGAGGCCGAGCTGGCCCTGAAGGAAAAGGAAGGCCGCCCGACCGGCCTGTTCGTCACCCACCCGCTGACCGGCGCCCAGGTCGAGGTCTGGGTCGGCAACTACGTGCTGATGAGCTACGGCGACGGCGCGGTGATGGGCGTGCCGGCACACGACGAACGCGACTTCGCCTTTGCGCAGAAGTACGGCATCGACATCAAGCAAGTTATCCGGCGTGTCTTCCCAATTGAGCGGGCTGTTCGGCCGGATGAGGTCGAGCTGAACCCTCGAGGCGACTGGCAAGAGTGGTACGGCTGGAAGAGTGATGCCTTTATGCGCTGCATGAACTCGGGTGTTCTCGACGGGTTGAGTCCAAGCCAGGCCGTCACCAAGGTAGCCGAACTGCTCGGTGCCAAGGGCCTGGGCGAGAAGAAGACCACCTGGCGCCTGCGCGACTGGGGCATCAGCCGCCAGCGCTACTGGGGCACGCCCATCCCCATCATCCACTGCGACGATTGCGGCGCCGTGCCGGTGCCCGAGAAGGACCTGCCGGTGGTGCTGCCGGAGGACCTGATCCCCGACGGCAGCGGCAACCCGCTGAACAAGTGCGCGTCCTTCCTGAACGTGCCCTGCCCCTGCTGCGGCAAGCCGGCCCGGCGCGAGACGGACACGATGGACACCTTCATCGATTCGTCCTGGTACTTCATGCGCTATTGCGACCCGACCAACCCGGACGCGATGGTGGCCGGCGGCGCCAAGTACTGGATGCCGATGGACCAGTACATCGGCGGCATCGAGCACGCAATCCTGCACCTGCTGTACGCGCGCTTCTGGACCAAGGTGATGCGCGACCTGAAGCTGGTGGAGGTCAGCGAGCCCTTCACCAAGCTGCTCACCCAGGGCATGGTGCTCAACCACATCTACTCGCGCCGCACCGACAAGGGTGGCATCGAGTACTTCTGGCCGCACGAGGTGGAGAACGTGCTGGACGCCGGCGGCAAGGTCATCGGCGCCCAGCTGAAGGACGCCAAGGGCGAGCTGCCGGCCGGCACGCCGATCGACTACCAGGGCATCGGCACGATGTCCAAGTCCAAGAACAACGGCGTGGACCCGCAGGACCTGATCAACACCTATGGCGCCGACACCGCGCGCCTCTTCGTGATGTTCGCCAGCCCGCCCGAGCAGACGCTGGAGTGGAACGACGCCGCCGTGGAAGGCGCGCACCGCTTCCTCAAGCGGGTCTGGGGCTTCGCGGCCAAGCACACCGCGCTGCTGAAGGCCGGCGGCAGCGATTTCGCCACCCTGTCGGCCCCGGCCAAGGCCCTGCGCCGCGAGGTGCACCTGGTGCTCAAGCAGGTCTCGGCCGACTACGAGCGCATGCAGTACAACACCGTGGTGTCGGGCTGCATGAAGCTGCTCAACGCGCTCGAAGGCTTCAAGCCCGAAGGCTCGGCCGGTGACACCGCCGTGATGCGCGAAGGCTACTCGGTGCTGCTGCGCGCCCTCTACCCCGCCTGCCCGCACATCACCCACGGCCTGTGGACCACCCTGGGCTACGCCGCCGTGCTGGGCGACCTGCTGGACGCGCCCTGGCCGCAGGTGGACGAGGCCGCGCTGGTGCAGGACGAGATTGAGCTGGTGCTGCAGATCAACGGCAAGCTGCGCGGCGCGGTGAAGGTGCCGGCCTCGGCCGACAAGGCCGCCATCGAGGCCGCCGCCGTGGCCGCCCTGGCCGACCCGGAACTGCAGAAGTTCACCGAAGGCAAGCCGCCCAAGAAGGTGGTGGTGGTGCCGGGCCGCCTGGTCAATGTGGTGGTCTGAGGCAGATCCTGTGACCTTGCCCCAATCCACCCGCCGCAGCTGGCTCCTGGGCCTGCTGGCTGCGCCGTTGGCCCTGCCCCTGGGTGGCTGCGGCTTCGAGCTGCGCCGCCCGCCCGAGCTGCCCTACACCCGCATCGCGCTGGTGGGCTTCGAGAACCGCTCGCCGATGGAGGCCGCGCTGCGTGCTGCGCTGCCCTCGTCGGCCGAGGTGGTGCAAAGCACGGCCCGGGCCGAGGTGGTGCTGACCGCCGTGGACGACCGCACCTACCGCATCGTCGCCGCCTCGACCACCGCCGGCCAGGTGCGTGAGTTCCGCCTGCGGGCGCAGCTGAAGTTCCGCCTGAGCCGGCCCGACGGCCGCATCCTGCTGAACGACACCGAGCTGCACCGCGAGCGCGATCTGAGTTACACCGAGTCGGCCGCGCTGTCCAAGCAGGCCGAGGAAGAGGCCTTGCTGCAGGAGATGCGCGGCGACCTGGCCCAGCAGGTGCTGCGCATGCTGGTGGTGGCGGCGCACAAGCCGCTGCCGCCCCTGCCGGCGGCCGATGCCGCGTCCGCCGCTTCGGCGGCCTCTGCCCCCTGACGCCGCGCGCCGATGCAGGTCCGGTCCGACCAGCTGCCGCAGCAGCTTGCCCGTGGGCTCAAGCCGCTGTACGTCGTCCACGGTGACGAGCCGCTGCTGGCCCAGGAGGCCGGCGACGCGGTGCGCGCGGCCGCCCGTGCGGCCGGCTACAGCGAGCGCGAGGTCTTCACCGTCAGCGGCGCCCACTTCGACTGGAGCGGCGTGCTGGGCGCAGCCCAGTCCATGGGACTGTTCGGCGACCAGAAGCTCATCGAGATCCGCATCCCCTCGGGCAAGCCGGGCAAGGACGGCTCGGCCGCCCTGCAGCAGTACTGCGACATCCTGCCCGAAGGCGTGCTGACCCTGGTGCACCTGCCGCGGCTGGACCGCCAGCAGCTGCAGGGGGCCTGGTTCCAGGCCCTGGAGCGGGTGGGCGTGAGCGTGCGGGTGGACCCCATCGAGCGCCACCAGCTGCCCGCCTGGATCGCCCAGCGCCTGGCGGCCCAGGGCCAGCGGCTGCCCGCGGGCGAGGCCGGCCAGCAGGCCCTGGCCTTTTTTGCCGACCGGGTGGAGGGCAATCTGCTGGCCGCCCACCAGGAGCTGCAGAAGCTGGCCCTGCTCTACCCGGCCGGTGAGCTGAGCTTCGAGCAGATCGAGGAGGCGGTGCTGGACGTGGCCCGCTTCGACGTCTTCAAGCTGGGCACCGCGGTGCTGGCCGGCCAGGCCGGCCGCGCCCTGCGCATGCTCGACGGCCTGAAGGCCGAGGGCGAGGCCGCCGTGCTGGTGCACTGGACCCTGGCCGACGATATCCGCGCCCTGGCCCGGGTGCGGGCCGCCATGGACGAAGGCAAGCCCCTGCCGATGGCCCTGCGCGAGGCCCGGGTCTGGGGCGAGAAGGAACGCCTGTTCGAGCGGGTGCTGCCCGGGCTGGACGGCGCCAAGGCCCAGGCCCTGGTGGCCGCGGCCAGCGTCTGCGACGGCCTGGTCAAGGGCCTGCGCCACCCGGACTGGCCGGACGACGCCTGGGACGGCCTGCGCCGCCTGGTGCTGATGACCCTCGACGCGGTGGCCCAACCGTCCCGGCGCGGCCAGCCCGCGCCGGCGCCGCTCACGCTGAAGGCCTGACCCCGTCGGCAAGGCCGGTCGGCCGAGGGGCTCGCTGCGCGGCCGAGGCCCCGCAACGCATGTCGATCAGGCCCAGCCGGTGGGCCTCGGCCACGGCCTGGGTGCGGCTGCGCGCGCCCAGCTTCTGCAGCAAGGCCTTCACATGGGTCTTGACGGTGCCGCAGGCCAGGTCCAGCCGCAGGGCGATGGACTTGTTGTCCAGGCCCTGGCACAGCAGGCACAGCACCTCGCGTTCGCGCGGAGTCAGCGGCACCTGCCCCAAGGTGTCGGCCACGACGCTGGCGGCGCGGCTGCACAGGTAGCGCCGCCCCGCCGCCACGGCCATCGCCGCGCGCTGCAGTTCTTCCACACTGCACTGCATGTCCAGGTAGCCCAGGGCCCCGGCGGCCAGGGCCTGGCGCACGGCATCGCCGCGGTGGTCGGCCTCGCCCACCACCAGCCAGCGCAGCCCCTGCGCCTGCGACAGCCACTCCAGCGCCTCCGCGTGGCCGCTGATCACCAGCGCAAAGCGCTGGCGGGCCAGCACCGATCCCAGCTCGGTGCGCGCGCAGGCCACCACCTCGCAGCACGGCGTCACCGCGGCCGCAATGCCGGCGCTCAGCAAGGGGCTGGCATGGCTGACCAGCGCCTGGGGTGGGGGTCGTTCCATCGTGTTGTGCTCCCTGGGCCTTGTGGGCCAGCGCATGGTGCCGCCAGGCGCTGCAGGGGGACAGCCCCGGGCGGGGGTGGCCGCGCAACCCGAAAGAGGGTCAGGGTTCCCTGGGATGGCCACACGCGCGCGATTGATTTCCCTCAAGCGAAGGTGGTTCAATCCGGGCTTCGCCCCTGCCCATCCCTGCGCCTTGCCCAGCTCTCCCGCCCCGATCCAGGTCCTCACGGTCGATGACCATCCCCTGATGCGGGAGGGCATTGCCGCGGTGATCGGGCGGCAGACGGGCATGGCGGTGGTCGGCGAAGCCGAGAACGGCAGCAGGGGTGTGGAACTCTTCCGACAGCTGCAGCCCGACGTGACGCTGATGGACCTGCAGATGCCCAGCCTGGACGGCCTCTCGGCGCTCCAGCAGATCCGGGAGGAGGCGCCGCAGGCCCGCATCATCGTGCTGACCACCTACAAGGCCGACGCCCGGGCCTGGCAGGCCCTCAAGGCCGGGGCCGCCGGCTACCTGCTCAAGAGCGCGCTGCGCACCTGCCTGATCGACGCCATCCGCGCCGTCCATGGCGGTGGCCGCTGGATCCCCAGCGAGGTGGCGATCGAGATCGCCACGCATGCGACCGACGAGAAGCTCACCGAGCGCGAGGCCGAGGTGCTGCGACAGGTGGCCCAGGGCCTGTCCAACCGCGAGATCGGCGAGCTGCTGTCCCTGTCGGAAGAGACCATCAAGGCGCGGGTCAAGACCATCCTGTCAAAGCTCGGGGCCCGCGACCGCACGCATGCGGTGGTGATCGCGCTGCAGCGCGGGCTCATCCGCCTGTGAGCCGGCGCCAGAGGGCGCGGCCCGGTGTCGCCCCGGTGCCGCCCTCCTCACCGTAGGCCTGCTGCGCGGGCACCCACAGCACCACGCGGGTGCCACCGTCCGGCACCGGCTCCCAGCTCAGGCGAGCCCCCAGCTGGGCGGCACGCTCGCGCATGCCCCGCATGCCCCAATGCCCCGGCGCAGGCGACGGATCGGCCGGCATGCCCCGGCCATCGTCGCTCACCGTCAGGAGCAAGCCATCGGGCCGGTGCGCCAGCTGCAGCACGACGCGCCGGGCCCGGGCATGCCGCAGGGCGTTCTGCACGGCCTCGCGGGCCAACATCAGCAGCTCCGTCACCGCCTCCGGGCACAGCGCGCGGGCCTCGCCCGTCTGCACCAGCTCGATGGCGGGCTCGGACCGGTCGCCTCGCAGCGCCAGCGCCTGCTGCAGCAGCAGCGTGCCCAGGTTCTCATCCAGCTGGTGGATCCGCAGGGCCTGGACCTGGTCACGGGTCTGCGCCAGCAGGGCGTCGGCCTGCGCCAGGGCGCGTTCCAGCCGAGCCCGCGCCGGATGCCCCGGCGGCATCTCCTCCATGCCAGCCTGGACCTGCAGGGTCAGGCCCATGGCCCCCTGCAGCAGGTGGTCGTGCAACTCGCGGGCGATGCGTTCCCGCTCGGCCAGGCGGACCTCCGCCCGCTCCTGCACGCGACGGCCGTGGGCGAGCAGGCGCCAGCGGTACACGCCCCAGCCCGCGGCCAGCGCCAGCAGCAGCAGCACACCCTGGAAGGTCCGGGTCTGGTACCAGGCCGGCTGCACGCGAAAGGTCCAGCGGCTGATCGGCGTCTGCCACTGCCCCGGCTCCAGGGCCTGCAGCTCGAACACATAGGCCCCGGGCGGCAGGCGGGTGTACACCGCCTGGCGGCGGTCCCCGTCCTCCTGCCAGGTGGCGTCCAGCCCCAGCAGACGGTGCCGGAAGCGGATGCGCTCCGGCCGCCCCGGCAGCGGGGCGGTGTAGCTGATGCGCAGCTGGCCGGTGCCGGCCGCCAGCTCGGTGGGCGCGGGCGAGCCCGACAGTTCGTGGCCGTCCGCCACCAGGCTGGTGAGCCGGACCTGCGGCGGATGGACCGGTGCGAACAACGCCGCCGCCGGATCCAGCCAGTAGACGCCGCTGTTGCGGCTGAACCAGAGCCGCCCGGCGGTGTCCAGCACGGCCGAGGGCAGTTGGCGGATCTGCGGCGAGGGGCCCAGTACGCCGTCGCGCCAGTCCAACCGGATCGCCGGTGGATGCCACGCCGGATCGCGGCGCCAGGCCTGCACATCGGCCGCCGCGACGCGCCAGAGCCCGGCCTCGCCGTTGAGCCACAGGTTGCCGGCCGCGTCCTGCACGATGCCCGACACGGTCCGCGGCTCGGGCCCCTCGGCCAGGCGCAACGCGGTGAAGCGGCCCTGGTCCCACAGGACCACCCCACGCTCGCCGCCGATCCACATCGCCTGCCCCCAGGGCTGCAGGCACAGGACGATGCCCAGGTCCAGGCCATCGCCCCGGTCGAAGACCCGCTCCTCGCCCGCCAGGCGGCGCACCACCTCGCCGGAGGCCAGGCCGCGCCAGAAGCCGCCCTGCGGGTCACGCACCACGGTCATCACGATCTCGGGGATGCCGTTGCGGCGCGCGGTGGGGGCCGGCGCGTCCCAGCCCTGGCCGTTCCAGCGCCGCAGCCCGAAACCGACCCAGGCCGCCCACAGCTGGCCCTGGGCATCGCGGCCCAGCGTCTGCACCGGCCGCCGGGGCGGCAGGTCGGTCGGCGCGGCCAGCAGCGTCACACGCCCCTGGGCCCAGTGCCAGAGGTCGGGGATGCCACCCAGCCAGGCCGTGCCGTCATCGTCGCGGAAGGCCACACCGACCATGGTGCCATCCTGCTGAACCAGGGCCTGGGCGCCTGGCAGGGGCTGGGGGGGCCCATCGGTCGTCAGACGGGCTGGCGGCTGGCCCAGGGAGCCCACCAGCAGGGAGCCGTCCGGCAGTGGCGCCAGGGCACCGATGTCGGGCCCCTGGGGCAGCGGCGCGACCACGGCCAGCGCAGGGCGGAAGCGATCCAGCCCGTTGACGGTGCCAAACCAGAGGGTGCCGTCGCGGTCTTCGTAGGAGGCCTGCACGCGGTCGGCACTGAGACCATCCTGCCGTCCAAAACGCTGCAGGTCCTCCGGCAGCCCGCCCCCCGGGGGGGACACGCCGCGCAGCAGGCCGCGGTTGGTGGTGATCCAGAAGGCACCGTCCCGGTCCACCAGCAGGCCGCCACTGGCCACCCCCAGGGCCCAGCCACGGCTGCCACCCTGCTGGGGGTGCAACCGGTCCTGTCCGTCCCACACCCAGAGCCCGGCCGCCTTCCTGTGGACCCGCTGCTTCATGCCGTCCAGCGCCGGGACGACGGCAAAACGGTCGGCCCCGGGCGCGCGAACGTACCAGCGGTGGCCCGGCCCGCTCACCCACAGCGCGCCATCGGGGTCCAGGGCCATGGTGTCCACGAAACGCTCGCCCAGGCCCACGGCCTCGCCCTGCAGCACCCAGCGGTTCCCGCGCAGCAGGAACAGGCCGCGGCTCGTGCCAGCCCAGACCTGGCCTTGCCGCTCGGGTTGCACGTTGAACACCGTGCCCACCGGCAGCCCCTGCTCCAGCCCGTACCAGCGGGCGCTGGCCACGTCGCCGTCCGCCAGCCGCATCACCCCGCCCAGGCGAAAGCCGATCCACAAGGCACCGTCGGGGCCCACGGTCAGCGAGGCGATGTTCTGCGACAGCCCCAGGCCGCCGCCGTGGGGAAAGAGGTCCACCCGCTCGAACTGCAGACCGTCGAAGCGGTAGAGCCCGGCGGCCGTGCCCAGCCAGAGAAAGCCGTCCGCCGTCTGGGCGATGGCCGAGATCTCGGTGGGTGCGCCGTCGCGGGCGATCCAGGCGGTGTGGTGGAACTGGTCAATCCGGCGGTCCAACGCCAGGGCCCGGGCCGGGGTGGCCGGCCAGGCCAGCACAAGGGTCAGGAGCAGCGGCCAGAGCAGGCGGACGGGCATCGGCGGTGGGCGGGCGGCGGACGACGGCACAGCCCTGGGCTGCAAGGGATGACGGGATTATGGAGGCCGCCCCGGCCGTCGGAGCTAGCTCCGATGGGAGAGGCCCTGCTCTCCCATCGGCGGCTGTCGGCCGGGGCGGGGCGTTCCTAGCATGGGGCTCCCACCCACACACCGGCCTGCCCCTCAGGCAACCGCCATGCCCCCCACCACCACACCCGACCCCAGCGACCCGCAGCGCCGAGAGGCCCTGCTGCGCAGTGGCCAGTTCGCGCTGGCCGCCGGCCTGGCCGCGGCCTGGCCTCTGACGGCCGGCGCGGCCGGCACGCCGCCGGCCGCCCATCCCGCCCACCCTCACCCCGGAGCCCCCATGAACTTCGTCACCACCGCCGACGGCACCCAGATCTTCTACAAGGACTGGGGCCCCAAGAACGCCCAGCCCATCGTCTTCCACCACGGCTGGCCCCTGTGCAGCGACGACTGGGACGCGCAGATGCTGTTCTTCGTCCAGCGCGGCTTCCGCGTGGTGGCGCACGACCGCCGCGGCCATGGCCGCTCGGCCCAGGTCAGCGAAGGCCATGACATGGACCACTACGCGGCCGACGCCTTCGCGGTGGCCGAGCACCTGAACCTGCGCAACGCCGTGCACATCGGCCACAGCACCGGCGGCGGCGAGGTGGCTCGCTATGTGGCAAAGCATGGCCAGCCGGCTGGCCGCGTGGCCAAGGCCGTGCTGGTGGCCGCCGTGCCGCCCATCATGCTCAAGACCGCGTCCAACCCCGAGGGCCTGCCGATGGAGGTGTTCGACGGCTTCCGCAAGGGCGTGGCCGACAACCGCGCGCAGTTCTTCCACGACGTGCCCGCCGGCCCCTTCTACGGCTTCAACCGCCCCGGCGTCACCCCGCTGCCGGGCGTCATCGACAACTGGTGGCGCCAGGGGATGATGGGCAGCGCCAAGGCCCACTACGACGGCATCAAGGCCTTCTCGGAGACCGATCAGACGGAAGACCTGAAGGCCATCACCCTGCCCACGCTGGTGATGCACGGCGACGACGACCAGGTCGTGCCCATCCACGACGCCGCGCTCAAGGCCATCAAGCTGCTCAAGCACGGCACGCTCAAGGTCTATCCCGGCCTGTCGCACGGCATGTTGACGGTCAACGCCGCCCAGCTCAACGCAGACCTGCTCGCCTTCATCCAGGGCTGAGACCCCTCCCTTGCCTCCGAAAGGACCGACCATGACCCCCACCGCCATTGCCGCCCCCGGCGCCAAGCTGCTCAAGCCCAGCGACCACACGCTGATCCTGATCGACTTCCAGTCGCAGATGGCCTTTGCCACGCACTCGATCTCGGCCATCGAGCTGCGCACCAACGCCTCGCTGATCGCCCAGGCCGCCTCGGGCTTCGGTGTCTCCACCATCCTCACCACGGTGGCGGAGAAGAGCTTCTCCGGCCCCATGTTCGACGAGATCACCGCCCCCTTCCCGGGCCAGAAGATGCTGGACCGCACCTCGATGAACACTTGGGAGGACACGGCGGTGATCGCCGAGGTGAACCGCATCGGCAAGCAGCGCATCGTGCTGGCCGGCCTGTGGACCGGGGTGTGCATCGTCGGCCCGGCCTTGTCGGCCCTGGACCAGGGCTTCGAGGTCTACGTCATCGCCGACGCCTGCGGCGATGTCTCCGCCGAGGCCCACCAGCGCGCGATGGACCGCATGGTGCAGGCCGGCGCCCAGCCCATGACCTCCCTGCAGTACCTGCTGGAGCTGCAGCGCGACTGGGCCCGCGGCGAGACCTACGAGCTGACCACCGGCATCGCCAGGAAGGTGGGCGGCGCCTACGGCATCGGCATCAACTACGCCAAGACCATGTTCGGCGCCCACGAGGGCTGAACCCCGGAGGCCGGCCATGAAGCCCTACCTTCTGTCGGCCGCGGCCGGCCTGCTTGTCGGCGTGATCTACGCCCTGCTCAATGTGCGCTCGCCGGCCCCGCCGGTGATCGCCCTGGTCGGCCTGCTGGGCATCCTGGCGGGCGAGCAGATTCCGCCCCTGGTGCGGCACCTGATGTCCCGCCCGCCCGGGGTGAGCTGGTTGCAGCAGCAGGTCCGACCCCATATGTTCGGGGCGCTGCCCGGCTGCGACCCGTCCGAGCCGACGCCCCCTGTCACCTTGGCCCGCCAGGAGACCCCCGATGACTGAATCCCAGCTTCCCGAGCTGATCCTCCACCACGGCCGCTTCACCACGCTGGACCGGGCCCGCCCCCAGGCCAGCGCGGTGGCAGTGCGCGAGGGCCGCTTCACCCACGTCGGCAGTGACGCCGAGATCCTGGCCCTGGCCGGCCCCGCCACGCGGCTGATCGACCTGCGCGGCCGCACGGTGCTGCCGGGCCTGATCGACAACCACCTGCACATCATCCGCGGCGGGTTGAACTACAACCTGGAGCTGCGCTGGGACGGCGTGCGCAGCCTGGCCGATGCGATGGCCATGCTCAAGGCCCAGGTCGCCGTCACCCCGGCCCCGCAATGGGTGCGGGTGGTGGGCGGCTTCACCGAACACCAGTTCGCCGAGAAGCGCCTGCCCACGCTGGAGGAGATCAACGCGGTCGCGCCCGACACGCCGGTCTTCATCCTGCACCTCTACGACCGCGCCCTGCTCAACGCCGCCGCGCTGCGGGTGGTGGGCTATGACCGCGACACCCCGGCGCCCCCCGGCGGCGAGATCGTGCGCGACAGCGCCGGCCACCCCACCGGCCTGCTGCTGGCCAAGCCCAATGCCGCCATCCTCTACGCCACGCTGGCCAAGGGCCCGCGCCTGCCGCCGGAGTACCAGCTCAACAGCACGCGCCACTTCATGCGCGAGCTCAACCGCCTGGGCGTGACCTGCGCCATCGACGCCGGCGGCGGCTTTCAGAACTACCCCGAGGACTACCAGATCATCCAGCAGCTGGCCGACGCCGGACAGCTGACGATCCGCCTGGCCTACAACCTCTTCACCCAGAAGGCCGGGCAGGAGAAGCAGGACTTCCTGAACTGGGCCGGCGCGGTCAAGTACAAGCAGGGCGACGAGTACTTCCGCCACAACGGCGCCGGCGAGATGCTGGTCTTCTCGGCGGCCGATTTCGAGGACTTCCGCCAGCCCCGCCCAGACATGCCCGAGCGCATGGAGCAGGACCTGGAGGAGGTGGTGCACATCCTGGCCCAGAACCGCTGGCCCTGGCGCATGCACGCCACCTACGACGAGACCATCAGCCGGGCGCTGGACGTGTTCGAGAAGGTGCACCGCGAGGTGCCGCTGGACGGGCTGAACTGGTTCTTCGACCACGCCGAGACCATCTCCGAGCGCTCGATGGACCGCATCGCCGCGCTGGGCGGCGGCGTGGCGGTGCAGCACCGCATGGCCTACCAGGGCGAGTACTTCGTCGAGCGCTACGGCGCCCGCGCCGCCGAGGCCACGCCGCCGGTGGCCCGCATGCTGGAAAAGGGTCTGCACGTCTCGGCCGGCACCGACGCCACCCGGGTGGCCAGCTACAACCCCTGGGTCTCGCTGTCCTGGCTGATCACCGGCAAGACGGTCGGCGGCCTGCAGCTCACCCCGCAGCGCCACTGCCTGGACCGCGAGACCGCGCTGCGCATGTGGACCGAGAACGTGACCTGGTTCTCCAACGAGGTCGGCGTCAAGGGCCGCATCCAGGCCGGCCAGCTGGCCGACCTGGTGGTGCCCGACCGCGATTTCTTCGGCTGCCCGGAAAGCGACATCGCCGACACCAGCGCCCTGCTGACCCTGGTGGGTGGCCGGGTGGTCTGGGCGGCGGGCGAGTTCGCCCCGCTGGACGAGGCGCCACCGCCGCCGCCCATGCCGGACTGGTCGCCGGTGCGGCGCTTCGGCGGCTACGGCGCCTGGGGCCGCGAAGGGGCCGGGGGCGGCGCCCCGCCGCTGCAGGCGGCCATGCGCCGGGCGGCCGCGGCCTGCGGCTGCGCCAGCGCCTGTCAGGTGCATGGGCACGCCCATGCGCAAGCCTGGGCCGGCACCATCCCGGCCGATGACCTCACTTCGTTCTGGGGAGCCTTGGGATGCGCATGCTGGGCCCTGTGAACACCGCCACCCCCGCCACCCTGTCCGAGCCCGCCTGGCTCGGCCCGCTGCGCTGGCTGGGCCTGCTGGCCCTGTGCGCGGCCTATCTGCAAGGGGGGCTGAGCAAGGCCTGGGACCTGTCGGCCGCCACCGCGGAGATGGCCCACTTCGGCCTGCAGCCGGCCGGCCCCATGGCCCTGGCGGTGATCGTCTTCGAGCTGGTCGCGTCGCTGGCGGTGCTCACCGGCTGGCAGCGCGCCCCCGCCGCGCTGGCGCTGGGGGCCTTCACCCTGGCCGCCAGCGTCATCGCCAACCCCTTCTGGAGCGTGCCGGCCGACAGCCGGCCCCCGCTGCTCAATGCCTTCATGGAACACCTGGGCCTGGCCGGGGCCTGGGGGATGGTGGCGCTGGCCAGCCTGCGCCACCGCCAGGGGCCGTGATGGAGACGCCGGGCCGCGCGCCCGCCGCGGGGAACGCGCTGGGCCCGCTGAAGGTGCCGGTGTTCCGCCTGCTCTGGGTGGCCACCATCCTGGGCAATGTGGGCACCTTCGTGCGGGACGTGGCCAGCGCCTGGCTGGCCACCGACCTGGGCGGCGGCGCGGTGGCCGTGGCCGCGGTGCAGGCCGCCGCCACCCTGCCCATCTGCCTGCTGGCCATCCCGGCCGGCGTGCTGTCCGACACCCTGGACCGCCGCCGCCTGCTGATGGCCGTGCAGCTCTTTCTGGCCGTGGTGACCCTGGCCCTGCTGGGCCTGGCCTGGCGCCAGGACCTGGGGCTGACCAGCCTGGTGGCCCTGAGCTTTCTGGGCGGGGCCGGCGCAGCGCTGATGGCGCCGGCCTGGCAGGCCATCGTGCCCGAGCTGGTGGGGCGGCCGCTGCTGCGCGAGGCGGTGGCGCTGAACTCCCTGGCCCTGAACGTCTCGCGCTCGATCGGCCCGGCCCTGGGCGGCTTGCTGGTGGCCGTGGCGGGCGCGGTGGCGGCCTACGGCGTGCATGTGCTGAGCAGCCTGGCGGTGCTGGCGGCCCTGCAGCGCTGGCGCCGCACCGCGCCCGAACAGCCCCTGGGCAGCGAGCCCTTCGGCAGCGCGCTGGCCGCCGGGCTGCGCTTTGCCCTGGCCAGCCCCGGGCTGCGGCGCCTGCTGGGGCTGGCCGGCCTGTACTTCGGCCTGGCCAGCGCCATCTGGACCCTGCTGCCGCTGCTGGTGCGCGAGCGCTGGCACGGCGGCGCAGGCCTCTATGGCCTGCTGCTGGGCGCGGTGGGCGTGGGCGCCGTCTGCTGCGCCCTGCTGATGCCACGGCTGCGCGCCCGGCTGGGGGCCAACGGCCTGCTGCTCGCCGCCATGGCGCTGACCGGCGCCACCGTGGTGGGCCTGAGCGTGGCGCCCACCGCCCTGCTGGCCGCCCCGCTGCTGTGGCTGCTGGGCTGGGGCTGGATCGCGGTGCTGACCAGCTTGAGCAGCGGCACCCAGGCCGAGCTGCCCGACTGGGTGCGCGGCCGCGGCCTGGCGCTGTACCTGACCGTCTTCAACGGCGCCCTGGCCCTGGGCAGCCTGGCCTGGGGCGCCGCCGCCCACGGGCACAGCCCGGCCACGGTGCTGGCCTGGAGCGGAGCGGCCCTGTTGCTGGCCACCGGGGGCCTGTGGCGGCTGGGGCCGCTGCCGGCCTCCGACGCGGACCTGGCGCCAGCCGCCCCCTGGCCCGAACCGGCGCTGGCCCATCCCACCGCCCCTGCCGGCCCGGTGCTGGTGCAGGTGGAGTACCGGGTGCAGCCCGCCGAACGGGCCGCCTTCCTGCAGGCCCTGGCCGCCCTGGGCCGCAGCCGGCGCCAGGGCGGCGCCTTCCGCTGGGGCGTGGCCGAGGACAGCGCCGCACCCGGCACGGTGCTGGAGTGGTTCCTCGTCCCGTCCTGGGACGAACACCGCCGCCAGCACCACCGCCGCACCCAGGAGGACGCCCGGCTGCAGTCGCAGGTTCATCGCTTCCACCAGGGTGCGGAACCGCCCCCCGTGCGGCACTATCTGAATCTCATGGACTGATCGAACGCAGCGGAGGCCGCCATGGACACCCCCTTTCACCCCTTGACTGAACTGTTCAAGCAGCTGGGCCTGCCGGCCGCGCCGGCCGAGATCGAGGCCTGGCTCGAACGCCACCGGCCCCTGGCCCAGGGCTGTGCGCTGGCCGAGGCCCCGGTCTGGTCCCCCGCGCAGGCCGATTTCCTGCGGCAGGCCGTGGCCGACGACGCCGACTGGGCCCTGCCGGCCGAAGCCCTGTACGAGCAGTTGTGCCGCTGAACGGCACTGGCCCGGTGGGTTGGCGCTGCAAGCCTGCAGCAAGCTCCAGGCTTGTGATGCGCCGAGACGCTCCGGAGAATCGCGGGTCCGCTGTCTGCCCTGTGCCCGCCATGCTGTTCCGGTCCCTGCTCTGGTCCCTGCCCCTGTCCTGCGCCCTGCTGCCCGGCCTGTCCCAGGCCCACCTCTACCTGGCCGCCGACGCCGGCACGGGCCACTTCCATGCCAGTTGTCCGTCCGGTCACAGCTGCGACAGCAGCGGCACCGGCTACGACGCCGCACTGGGCTACGAGTTGGGCCACGGCATTTCGGTGGAAGGGGGCTATGCGTCCTTCGGTGACGACACCGTGCGCAACGACAAGCAGCGCCAGCAGATCCGGGCCGGTGGCCCCACGCTGGGCATTGCCTCGGCCCTGCCCATCAACCCGGACTGGGGGCTGGACTTCCGCCTGGGCATGATGGACGTGACCTCACGTCGCACCATCACCGGCACCAGCCCGGGCTCCGACGAGAAGTCGAAGAAGGAAGGCTATTACGGCCTCGGCGCGGACTATGCGGTGACGGGCCGCCTGCATGTCACCCTGGGCCTGCTCGGCAGCCGCGCCGTCTGGCACGGCGGCTCGGCCAAGGTGCACAACCTGGGCCTGGGTCTGCGCGGCGACTTCTGATCGACGCGGCCAGCGCGGCTTAGCGGCTTGCGCGGCCTCAGGGCCGGGACAGCGCCTGCAGCAGCTGTTGCGCGGCCTGCAGGGCCGCGGCCACCGTGGCCGAGCGCACCGCGGTGCGGTCGCCGGGCAGGGTGAGCAGCCGGCTGTGCGCCTCGGGCGTGCCTTCGGGCTGGCGACAGGCCCAGGCCAGCCACACCGTGCCCACCGGCTTGCCCGGCACCGCTCCGCCCGGCCCGGCAATGCCGGTGACGGCCAGCGCCAGCTGGGCCTCGCTGTGGGCCAGGGCCCCCAGGGCCATGGCCTCGGCCACCGGCTGGCTGACGGCCCCATGCGCCTCGATCAGCGGCGCGGGCACGCCCAGCTGGGCGCTCTTGGCCGCGTTGCTGTAGGTCACGAAGCCGCGGTCAAACCAGTCGCTGGAGCCAGCCACGCTGGTGCACAGCGCGGCGATCAGGCCGCCGGTGCAGCTCTCGGCTGTGGCCAGGCGCCAGCCGCGGCCCCGCAGGGCGTTGCCCAGCGGCTCCAGTGACGCCTGCAGGGTGGCGGCGCCGTTCAGCAAGGTGTCGTCGTGGTCCACGCGCGTCCCCTCAGGCCAGCCACAGGGCCATGACCAGCAGGGTGCACAGCGCCGCCACCAGATCGTCGAAGACGATGCCGAAGCCCTGAGCCCAGCCCGGGGGCTGGCCGGGCGCGGCCTTGAAGAGGCGGTCCGCCCAACCCACCGGGCCGACCTTGACCGCGTCGAACAGGCGGAACAGCACGAAGGCCGCCAACTGCAGGGCCCAGCCGGCGGGCGTGACGATCCAGAGGATGAGCCAAAAGGCCAGCACCTCGTCCCAAACCACGCAGGACGGATCCGCCACGCGCAGCGCGCGGGCGGTGGCGGTGCAGGCCCACCAGCCGACGAAGAAGCCGGCCACGAGGACCACCGCCCAGCCGGCCGTGTTCAGCCAGGGATCCAGCACGCGCCAGGCCCCCCAGGCCCACAGCGTGCCCACCGTGCCGGGCGCCACCGGCGACAGGCCGCTGCCCATCGCCAGCGAGACCCAGTGCAGGGGCGAGCGCCACAGCAGCCAGAGGCCCGGACGCAGCGGCGGCTGGGCGGCCGCGGCGGATTCGAAGCCGGGGCGGGTGGTTTCGGTGAGGACGCGGGCGTCGGACACCGTGTCGAGGGGGTCTTGCGGGCTCATGACTTGAAGTGGTCGAAGGCGGCCCAGCCGGCCAGGTCCAGCGGCGCGCCGGCCTCGTCGAAGGCCTGCAGGCCGGGGGTGGCGCTGATGCGGCCGATGGCCTGCACCGGCACGCCGGCCTGGGCGGCGGCGGCCTGCACGGCCGGGCCAGCGGCCTCGGGCGCGGTGAACAGCAACTCGTAGTCGTCGCCGCCGGTCAGCAGGGCCATGCGCTGCACCGCCAGCGGCTGGCGCGCCAGCAGCGGCCGGCGCGGGAAGTCCGCCAGGCGCAGCGTGGCCCCCACGCCGGAGGCCCGCAGCACATGGCCCAGGTCGCCCAGCAGGCCGTCGCTGACGTCGATGGCCGCCGTGGCCAGGCCGCGCAGCGCCAGGCCCAGGGCCACGCGCGGCTCGGGCAGCTCCATCGCGCGGCGGGCAGCGTGGAAGTCGTCCTCCGAGAGCGAGAGCGTGCCGCGGAAGACCTCCAGCGCCAGCCGCGCCTCGCCGGGAAAGCCGCTGACCCACAGCACATCGCCGGCCTGGGCGCCACTGCGGCGCAGGGCCTGGCCCGGCGGCACTTCGCCCATCACGGTGATGCCCAGGGTCAGCGGGCCGGCAGTGGTGTCGCCGCCCACCAGCTCGATGCCGTGGCGGTCGGCCAGCGCCAGCAAGCCTTCGGCGAAGGGCGCCAGGAAGCGTTCGTCGGGCCGCGGCAGGGACAGGCTCAGCGTGAAGGCCAGCGGCTCGGCGCCGCAGGCCGCCAGGTCGCTCAGGTTCACCGCCAGCGCCTTGTGGCCCAGGCGGGCCGGATCGACAGTGGACAGAAAATGGCGCCCCTCCACCAGCAGGTCGGTGGAAACGGCCAGTTGCATGCCGGGCCGGATGTTCAGCAGGGCGCAGTCGTCACCCACGCCCAGCGCGGCGCGCCGCACGGGACGGCGGAAGAAACGGTCGATCAGCTCGAATTCACCCAGGGCCATGGGCCGGATTGTGGCAGTGGGCGGCTTGCGGGTCTGTGCCCGGCCCGCGTCGCGAAGGGCGGGGCAATACTCGGTGCGGGACAGAGATGCGGCAGGACGGCCGGCTTTTCGCATGTCGGCACAGCCTTCTACAATCCGAGATCCCGGTGTCAGCGCAAGCTGACCCTCCAGGCCGTCCACACGAGGAACCCGCGATGTCCAACGCTGAAGAACGCCAAGCCCAACTCCGCCGTGCCGCGCTGGAGTACCACGAGTTTCCGACCCCGGGCAAGGTGGCCATCAGCGCGACCAAGCAGCTGATCAACCAGCGCGACCTGGCCCTGGCCTATTCGCCCGGCGTGGCCGCGGCCTGCGAGGAGATCGTCGAAGACCCGGCCAACGCCTTCCGCTACACCAGCCGCGGCAACCTGGTGGCCGTGGTGTCCAACGGCACCGCGGTGCTGGGCCTGGGCAACATCGGCCCGCTGGCCTCCAAGCCGGTGATGGAAGGCAAGGGCGTGCTGTTCAAGAAGTTCGCCGGCATCGACGTCTTCGACCTGGAGGTGGCCGAGAACGACCTGGACAAGCTGGTCGACGTGATCGCCGCGCTGGAGCCCACCTTCGGCGGCATCAACCTGGAAGACATCAAGGCGCCGGACTGCTTCTACGTCGAGCGCAAGCTGCGCGAGCGCCTGTCCATCCCCGTGTTCCACGACGACCAGCACGGCACCGCCATCGTGGTGGGCGCGGCCCTGCTCAACGGCCTGAAGGTGGTGGGCAAGGACATCAAGCAGGTCAAGCTGGTGTCCTCGGGTGCCGGCGCGGCCGCGCTGGCCTGCCTGAACCTGCTGGTCAAGCTGGGTCTGCCGCGCGAGAACATCTGGGTGACCGACCTGGCCGGCGTGGTCTACGAAGGCCGCACCGAGTTGATGGACCCGGACAAGGCGCTGTTCGCCCAGAAGACCGCGCAGCGCAGCCTGCGCGAGGCCATCGCGGGCGCAGACATCTTCCTGGGCCTGTCGGCCGGCGGCGTGCTCAAGGCCGACATGGTGGCCACGATGGCCGCCACGCCGCTGATCTTCGCGCTGGCCAACCCGACGCCGGAGATCATGCCCGAGGAGGTGAAGGCGGTGCGCGACGACGCCATCATGGCCACCGGCCGCACCGACTATCCGAACCAGGTCAACAACGTCCTGTGCTTCCCCTACATCTTCCGCGGTGCACTGGACTGCGGCGCCAGCACCATCAATGACGAGATGGAGGTCGCGGCGGTGCGGGCCATCGCCGAGCTGGCCCGGGCCGAGCAGAGCGATGTGGTGGCCTCGGCCTATGCCGGCGCCAACCTGTCCTTCGGGCCGGAATACCTGATCCCCAAGCCCTTCGACCCGCGGCTGATGATCCAGATCGCCCCGGCGGTGGCCGAGGCGGCGATGGCCTCCGGCGTGGCCACCCGGCCGATCGCCGACATGGTGGCCTACCGCGACAAGCTGCAGAGCTTCGTCTACGCCTCCGGCACGATGATGAAGCCCATCTTCTCGGTGGCCAAGAAGGCCAAGGCCAAGCGCGTGGCCTATGCCGAGGGCGAGGACCGCCGCGTGCTGCGCGCGGTGCAGGTGGTGGCCGACGAGGGCCTGGCCCGCCCGGTGCTGGTGGGCCGCGCGAGCATCATCCGGGCCCGGGTGGAGAAGCTGGGCCTGCGCCTGGAGGAAGGGCGCGACTACGAGATCGTCAACATCGACGACGACCGCCGCTACCGCGACTTCTGGCAGACCTACCACCAGATGATGGAGCGCAAGGGCGTGACCGAGCAACTCGCCAAGATCGAGATGCGCCGTCGCCTGACGCTCATCTCCAGCATGCTGCTGCACAAGGGCGAGGTGGACGGCATGATCTGCGGCACCTGGGGCACCACCGCGATGCACCTGGCCCACATCGAGTCGGTCATCGGCCGGCGTGCCGGGGTCAAGAACTTCGCCTGCATGAACGGGCTGGTGCTGCCCGACCGGCAGATCTTCCTGGTGGACACCCACGTCAACTACGACCCGACCGCCGAACAACTGGCCGAGATCACGATCCTGGCCGCCGAAGAGATCCGGCGCTTCGGCCTGCAACCCAAGGCCGCCCTGCTCTCGCACAGCAGCTTCGGCAGCAGCAACCAGCCCTCGGCGGTGAAGATGCGCGACACGCTGGCCCTGGTGCAGCAACAGGCCCCCTGGCTGGAGATCGACGGCGAGATGCACGGCGACGCCGCGCTGGACGCCGCCTACCGCGCCGAGCTGATGCCGCGCAGCTCCCTCAAGGGGGAGGCCAACCTGCTGGTGCTGCCCAACATCGACGCGGCCAACATCAGCTACAACCTGCTGAAGACGGCCGCGGGCGGCGGCATCGCCATCGGTCCGGTGCTGCTGGGCGCCGCCCAGCCGGTGCACATCCTGACGCCCTCGGCCACCGTGCGACGCATCGTCAACATGACGGCACTGACCGTCGCCGACGCCAACGCCGCCCGCTGAAAGCCACTGCCATCGCGGCCTAGCACAAAAGCGAGCCCATACTCACAAAACCCTCCACTGCACGAAAAGCGTGCAGTGGACTTGTGGTATTTCCGCCAATCGGCTAGGATGACGGTTTAGGCTTTCTGGGTAAACCCGTGGTTTCGTCCGGTCCGGTCTCGGTGGGGCAGTCCTTCGGCGTGAAGGGGCTGGTCATGTCTGCCGGGCACCGTGCACAACGTGCAAAGCGCACGATGACCACCCTGGCGACCGGTGCCGTACTGGCCTGGGTCGTGGCTCTGCCAGCCCTGTCGGGCCTGGCGCTGGCGGGCTCCCCCGCCTGGGCCCGCGAATCCAGCCAGGCGGCCAGCACCACACTGCCCACCGTGGCGCTGGCCGACCTGCCGCCCCAGGCGCAGGCCACCGAGCGTCTGGTGCGCTCAGGCGGCCCCTTTCCCTACGAGAAGGACGGCATCGTGTTCGGCAACCGCGAACGCCTGCTGCCCCGCCAGACCCGAGGCTACTACCACGAGTACACCGTGCCCACACCAGGTGCACGGGACCGCGGTGCAAGGCGTCTGGTGTGCGGAGGACGTCAACCACGGAACCCCGACGCCTGTTTTTATACAGATGACCATTACGCCAGCTTTCGTCGCGTGCTGCCCTGAGCCGCGAAGCAAGAGGGCCTGAACTTTTTTGACCACAGGAGGAACGCGACCATGCTGCTGCAGTCAGTCCGTCCCAACATCGTGCAGGCGATACGCGCCTATCGGGTCGACGACCTGATGCGCGCGGCCCAGGAATCGGGCCAGCACTTTCTGTTCGCCAATCTGACCGATGCCCAGTCCAAGCAGGACGTGCTGGAGACCATCGCGACCTCGTTCCTGTTCCCCCAGCACTTCGGCAAGAACCTGGACGCGCTCTACGACTGCATGACCGACCTGGTCAACAAGTCGGGGGCCCAGCCGGGCTTTGTGGTGGTGCTGGAGCACATTCCCGACAACAGCAAGTTCGACCGCGAGTCGCGCGAGCAGTTGCTGGACGTGTTCCGGGATGCCGCGGACTTCTGGGCGGACCGCAAGGTCCCGTTCAGATGCTTCTATTCTTTTCAGTAGCCCGCTCCCAAGAAAACGGGTCATGGGAGCGGGCTGCTGAAACGGCCCCCACGAAGCCGGCCACCAAGGCCAGCACCAAGGCAGGCGCAAACCCCAACTTCGGCATGAACATGCCGATGATGTGCAGCGCCTTCGACACCGCGATGTGGCGCGACGCGGCCTGACGGCCGGCGACGCGCTCTTTGCCGCCTTGCACACGGCCCGCCTCGGCGGGCCGTTTGTCTTGGTGCGCCCTCAGGCGGTGGGCAGAACCTGCGCCAGGGCGACGTACTCCGCCACCGGCACTTCCTCGGCACGGCGCTGCAGGTCGAAGCTGCCGGCAAAGCCCTGCTCGTCGAGCCAGCGGCCCAGCGAGTGCCGCAGCAGCTTGCGCCGCTGCGAGAAGGCCACCTGCACCATCTGCTCGAAACGCCCCAGGTCCAGTGCCACAGGTTGCGGCCAGGGCACCATGCGCACCACGGCCGAATCCACCCGCGGTGGCGGGTCGAAGGCTTCGGGCGGCACATCGAGCAGCGACTCGATGTGGTAGCGCCACTGCAGCATCACCGACAGGCGGCCATAGGCCTTGTGGCCCGGCGTGGCGGCCATGCGGTCCACCACCTCCTTCTGCAGCATGAAGTGCTGGTCTTCCACCCGGTCGGCCCAGGGCAGCAGGTGAAAGAGGATGGGGCTGGAGATGTTGTAGGGCAGGTTGCCGATCACGCGCGGCGCGCCGCCCAGGCGTTCAGCCAGCGCACCGAAGTCCACCGTCAGCACGTCCGCCTCGACCACGTCCACGTCACCGCGCTTGCGCAGGCGGGCCGCCAGGTCGCGGTCCAGTTCGATGACGGTCAGATGCTCGCAACGGGCCAGCACCGGCAGGGTCAGGGCCCCCAAGCCAGGGCCGATCTCAACCAGCGGCTGACCCGGCCTCGGGTCGATGGCCCGGACGATGTCGTCGATCAGCGCGGTGTCGGTCAGGAAGTGCTGACCGAAACGCTTGCGCGCGTGGTGCCTGGTGCCGGCGCTCACAGCGGCGGCTCGCGCATCTCGATGAACGCGCGGCTGCGCAGCTCCTCGAGCCAGTCGCTGTAGGCAGCAGCGTACTTGCGCTCGCTCAGCACGCCCTTGGCCTGGTCGCGCAACTGTTCGGGGCTGACCTTGACGTCCCGGCGGTCCAGCACCTGGATCAGGTGCACGCCGTAGCGGGAGACGATGGGCTGGGAGATGCCGCCCTTGGACAGTGCGTTCATCGCGGTTTCAAACTCCGGCACCAGCGAGCCCGGGCTGGTCCAGCCCAGGTCACCGCCGCGGGCAGCCGAGCCGTCCTCGGAATACTGGCGGGCCAGGTCCTCGAAGCGGGCCTTGCCCGCCAGGATCTGGCTGCGGAACTCGGACAGACGCAGCCGGGCTTCGTCCACCGACAGCTGGGCCGAGGGGCGCAGCAGGATGTGGCGGGCCCGCGTCTGGGTCGCCTCGCCGGGATTGGACTCGGCGCGCGAAAGCAGCTTGAGCAGGTGGAAGCCGGCCCCGCTGCGCACAGGCTGGGGCGTCACGCCACCGACCGGCAGGAAGCGCACGGCGTTGACGAACAGGTCGGGCAGGCGATCCATCGGCCGCCCGCCGATTTCGCCCCCGCGATCCCGGTTGGCATCCTCGGACATGTCCTTGGCCACCACCGCAAAAGGCTCACCGGCCTTGAGCCGGGCCTGGGCCTGCTCGATGCGGGCGCGCTTTTGCGCCACCACCTCGTCGCTGGCCCCGTCGGGCACGGTCACCAGGATCTGGGCGATGTTGAGCTCGATGCGTTGGGACTGGCTGGCACGCTGGGTGCTCAGGTAGTCCTCGATCTCGCCGTCGCTGACCTTGATGCGGCTCTGCACCTCCCGGTCGCGGATGCGCTGGGCCAGGATCTGGTCACGCAGGTTGTTGCGGAAGGTGAAGAAGTCCATGCCGTCGCGCTTGAGCTGCTCGCGCAGCTGCGCCACCGTCAGGCGGTTCATCGAAGCCACGTTCTCGACCGCGCGCTGGAGCTCGGCGTCGTCCACCGTCATGCCGCTGTCGCGTGCAGCAGTGGTCTGCAGACGCTCGTTGATCAGCCCGTCGATGGCCTGCTGGCGCAGGGTCTTCTCGTCGGGCACGGGCGCCTGGTTGCGCTGGGCCTCGCCGGCCAGCTGCCCCATGCGCTGCTGCACCTCGATCTCGGTGACCAGCTCGTTGTTGACCACCGCCACGATGTAGTCCGCTGTGGCCGGCGCCGCCGCGGCTGCCGAAGCCGCCTTGGCCGCAACAGCCTGGGCCAGCGCGCCAGCATGGGGAAGGACCAGGACGGCCGTCAGGGCCAGCACGCGAAAGACGGGTCGGGAAGATGCGATCATGGAGTCTCGGAAGTGGGCTGCGCGCCGCTCTTGGCATCACGCAGCAGCTGGTAGCCGGGGATATTGTCCTTCAGGACCTGCAGCGGGTTGGTGCCCAGGCTGGACAGGCCGGTCAGCTCCAGCTGGATCATCCAGCGCTGGGTGGTCTCGCTCTGACCGGTGGACTGGCGCTTGTTGACCACGCGCAGGATCCAGCAGCCGGCGTCGTACTCGATGCCGGCCACCGAATCGGTGACCTTCTGGTCCTTCATGCTGTAGTTGACCCGCCCGACACCGTAGAGGGTGCCGTGGCAGCTGCCGGACTGGCCGGTGCCCCCACCGCGGTAGAGCGGCCATTGGAAGCCCAGCTCGAACTGCTCGCTGCTGCCACGGGCGTAGCGGTAGGTGCCGGAAATCGTCTGGAACGGCCCCGGGTTGTAACGGGTCGAGAGAATGGTCCGCTCGGAACTGTGGATGTCGGAGTTGTACTGCAGCAGGGTGTCCATGCTCCAGGCCGGGGTCAGTTGGCCGGAGGCGAACAGCAGCAGGTCCGAAGCCCGCTTGGTGCTGGGCGTGCCGCTGGACGTGAGCCGCTGATCACGGAACTGGAAGCGCTGCGCCGCGCCAAAGCGCAGGCGCTCGATGCCCGACTGGTCGTCGATGAAGCGGGTGGTGGCGCCCAGGGTCACCTGGTGTTCATCGCTGACCCGGTCCACGCCGGTGAACTCGTTGTCCTGGTAGATGGACATCGAGTTGAAATCGCTGGCCGCGGTGTCGAAGGTGGGCAGCAGGGACTGGTCGCGGTAGGGCGTGAGCACGTAGTGCAGGCGCGGCTCCAGGGTCTGCGACAGGCCCGAGCCGAACCACGAGACGTCGCGCTCGAAGCGCAGGCCACTGTCCAGGCTCAGCGTCGGGATGCTGCGGCTGGCGTGCTGCCGCCCATCCAGCATCGGCTGGTCCGTCGAGTAGCTCGCGCTGTTGAGCGAGAGCTTGGGCGTGAGCCAGCCCCAACCGCTGTCGAAGCGGCGGGACAGGGTGGCGATGGCATGCACCCGGCTGCCTTCAGCGCGGTCGTCGCCGGCCGAGCGATCCGCCAGCACGAAGCGGTTGGCCTCGGTCTCCAGCGAAAAGTCCAGCCCCTGGGTCAGGCCCAGGTTCAGCCGCACGCCCAGCTGGGGCGCGCGCTCATAGGGCACGGTGATGGGGTTGTCCACGTCCTGCAGCGTGCGCCAACCCTGCACCCCGGCGTACAGCGTGACATCGCCCTGGTCGAGCTGCCACTGCTTGGACGCCCTGGCCGACTGCGACAGCAGGCGCGGCGTCAGGCTCGGCAGCATGCCGGAGAAGTCCTTCCAGTAGCGGTCGTCCGAGGCATCCTGGTAGGACCACTCGTAGTGCAGACCGTCGCCCGCATCGGTGTAGTGCTCGGCCTCGACCGAGTAGCGCTGGTGGCCGGTCGTGCGGTCGTAGGGCAGGTAGTGGCCCGCGACGGTGCCCTCGTCGTTGGCCCCGAGCAGGTAGCGGAACTCGCCCTGCAGCGCCGTGTCCCGGCGGGTGGACAGGATGGGGCCGAGGGTCAGGTCGTAGTTGGGCGCCAGCCGCCAGTAATAGGGCTGGGCAATGCCGAAACCGCCGCGCGAGTCGATGCTGATCGTGGGCGGCAGCAGACCGGTCTTGGCCTCGGACGTGGCCGGAAAGGTCATCACCGGCGCCGCCAGGATGGGCACGCCCAGGAAATGCAGCACCGCGCCCTGGGCCCGGCCCTCGTTCTGGTCAAAGTCGAGGTCCAGCTGGTCCATGCGCAGCACCCAGTCGGGCTCGGAGCCATCCTCGGGCTTGCAGCTGCTGTAGCTGGCGTCGTAGGCGTGCAGGCGCTGCGGGCTGTCGAAATCGATGCGCGAAGCCTGTCCACCGGCCTGGGTCTTGCCGAAGAAAAAGGTCGGCTCGGTGACCGTGCCGGCATTGGTGTCCAGATGCACCTGCGCGGCGGTGCCGGTGTAGCGGTCGCCCTGGTTGCGCATCTGGACATGGCCCTGGGCAATGGCCAGCTGGCTGGGCTGCAGGTAGCGCAGATGGTCGGCCGTGAGCTGCAGGCCGCCCCGGCGCAGCTCGACCTCGCCATCGGCCACGCTCTCGCCATCGAGCACGCTGGTCACCTGTCGCGCGCTGAGCTGGGCCGGGCCGGTGGGCGAGTCATTGGCCGTCAGGGCGCCGAAGGGGGCGCTGGCGGCCGGATCCGGGGCCGGTGTGGGCGGCACCGGGATGGCCGCGCCAGACTGGGCCCAGCCGGGCAGGCCGGCCAGCACCCCGCCGCCCAGCAGGCCCGCTGCCGCCAGGTGCAGGGACAGGCGGCGCAGCAAGGGACGGCGCGGGTGGGAAGAGGATGAAGGGGACTGGCGCAATTCGCGGACTCGCGGCCGCCCCGGCACAGGCCGGTGACCGAGGCAGCAGCAGGCTGCACCCCGGGCCCCGCCCCTGGAGGGCGTCATTAGAATCCGGGGATTATCCATGAGGCCCGCCCTGGCCGGCCCGGCGGCGGGCACGGTGCCCATGCCTGTCTCCAACGCCCCCTCCTCTTCTGCCATTGCCTGGGCCGATCCGGCCCGCGAAGCCGCCTTCCAGGCCTGGTTGACGCCCCTGGTGGCCCGCCACGGCCTGCAGCCCGAGACCCTGGCCCCGGCCTCGGCCGACGCGAGCTTTCGCCGCTATTTCCGCATCCAGTCGGCCCAGGGCCCGCGCATCGTCATGGACGCCCCGCCGCCCCAGGAGAACGTGCGGCCCTTCCTGCACGTGGCCGGCCTGATCCAGGCTGCCGGCCTGCACGGCCCGGAGATCCTCGAAGCCGATGCCGAGCAGGGCTTCCTGCTGCTGACCGACCTGGGCAGCACCCTCTACCTGGACGCGGTGCAGGCCGAGGGCGGCGCCCAGGCGGAGCGCCTGATGCGCGAGGCCGTGGCCGCCCTGGTGCAATGGCAGGTCAAGGTGGACGCCAGCAGCCTGCCGCCCTACGACGACGCGCTGCTGCGCCGCGAGCTGGCCCTGTTCCCGGAGTGGTGCGTGCAACGCGAATCCGGCGTGAGCTGGACGGCCGAGCAGCAGGCCCGCTGGCAGCAACTCTGCGACCGACTGGTGGCCAGCGCGCTGGCCCAGCCCATGGTGGCCGTGCACCGCGACTGGATGCCACGCAACCTGATGGTGACCGAGCCCAACCCCGGCATCCTGGACTTCCAGGACGCGGTGCGCGGCCCGATCAGCTACGACGTGGCCTCGCTGCTGCGCGACGCTTTTCTCTCGTGGGACGAGGAGCGCGAGCTGGACTGGGCGGTGCGCTACTGGGAGGCCGCCCGCAAGGCCGGTCTGCCGGTGGATGCCGACTTCGGCGAGTTCTGGCGCCAGCTGGAATGGATGGGCCTGCAGCGCCACCTGAAGGTGCTGGGCATCTTCTGCCGCCTCAAGCACCGCGACGGCAAGCCCAAGTACAGCGCGGACCTGCCGCGCTTCTTCCACTACGTGGTGCGGGTGGCCAACCGCTATGTCGAACTCAAGCCGCTGATCCCGCTGGTCGAGACCCTGACCGGCCCGCTGACCACCACCGCCTTCAGCCTGCGCTGAAGGCGGCGGCGGCGCCCGTCCCCCCGCTCAGGGATGGGCGGCGATCACCTCGGCCACCGCGGCGGTCAGCCGGGTGCCATAGCCGATGTGCAGGAACTCGTTGGGGCCGTGGGCGTTGCTCTTGGGCCCCAGCACGCCGCAGACCATCATCTGCGCCTTCGGGAAGCCCTGCTGCAGCAGGTTCATCAGCGGAATGGTGCCGCCCTGGCCGATGTAGCCCAGCGGGGCGCCGAAGTGGCTGCGCGAAGCCCGGTCCATCGCGGTTTCCAGCCAGGGCGCCAGCTCCGGCGCGTTCCAGCCGCTGGCGCCCCAGTTCCCCACCCGGCCATCGGGCTCGAAGGTGACCTTGGCGTTGTAGGGCGCGTTGTCCTCCAGCAGGGCCTTGAGCTGCACCGCGGCCTCGTGGCCTTCCACCAACGGCGGCAGGCGCAGGCTGAGCTTGAAGGCGGTGTAGGGCCGCAGCACATTGCCGGCGCTGGCCAGGGCCGGCATGCCGTCCACCCCGGTGACCGACAGCGTGGGCCGCCAGGTGCGGTTGAGCAGGGCCTCGGTGGCGTCCGTGGTGGTGGGCAGGGTCAGGCCACCGTCGGCACCGCAGGCCCAGGGGAAGGTCTTCCAGGCCGCATCACCCAGGATGGCGGCGGCCGCCTCGGCCTGGGCCCGGCGCGCCGCCGGGATGTCGCAGTGGAAGACCGCCGGCAGCAGGGTGCCAGTCTTGGAGTCTTCCAGCCGGTCCAGCACCTGGCGCAGGATGCGGAAGCTCGAGGGCACCAGGCCGCTGGCATCGCCCGAGTGCACGCCCTCGGTGAGGATCTCGACCTTGAGCGCGCCGGTGATGTTGCCGCGCAGGCTGGTGGTCAGCCAGAGCTGGTCGTAGTTGCCGGCGCCCGAATCCAGGCAGACCACCAGGCTCACGTCGCCCAGGCGGGCCTTGAGCTTGTCGAGGTAGAAGGGCAGATCGCCGGAGCCGGATTCCTCGCAGGTCTCGATCAGGCCGACGATGCGCGGGTGGGCCACGTTTTGGGCCTTCAGGGCCTCGATGGCGCTGATGGCGGCATAGATGGCGTAGCCATCGTCGGCACCGCCGCGGCCGTAGAGCTTGCCGTTCTCCAGTTTGGGGGTCCAGGGCCCCAGGTCGGCACGCCAGCCGTTGAACTCGGGCTGCTTGTCCAGGTGGCCGTAGACCAGCACGGTCTGGGTGCTGTCCGGCTTGGTGGCCGGCAGCTCGAAGAAGATCACCGGCGTGCGGTCGCCCTCGCGCACCACCTCCAGGCTCAGGCCGGGCACCTTGCGGCCTTCCACCCACTGGGCGGCGTCGCGCACCACCCGGTCGATCAGGCCGTGCTCGCGCCACTGCGGGTCGAACATCGGGCTCTTGGCCGGGACAGCGATGTAGTCGGACAACTGGGGAACGATGCGCTCGTTCCAGGCTGCGGTGACGTCACGATCCAGTTGTGCCGAATCGAGGCCGGGCAGCTTGTCGGGGGCGTTCATGGTGGGAAGGCTCCGGGAGAAGAAAAAGGGTCAAGAGGATGATTGTGCGCCGCCCTCCGCCCCCTTGCCATGCGGGCTCACAGCCCCTGGAAGAAGTCCCAGATCACGTCGTTGGCGCGGATCGCCTGCGACGGCCCCTCCTTGCCCGGCGCGCTCTTGGTCGTGCCCGGCCAGGAATGACCGCCGGTGTCGGTCACGCACAGCTGCACCTGCGCGCCGCCGGCGCAGCCGGTGTAGCGCTCGCAGTTGGCGCCGGCGCGGGACAGCACATTGCGCGGCGTGGCGCTGCAGCGGTCGCGGCCAACCCAGCGGCGGATCGTCTCCGGCACCGAGGTGAAGTCGGTCACCTTGGACTCGTCACGGAAGCCCCCGGCCCCGCCGTTGAACAGCACATGCGGGTCGTCCTTGGCGTGGATGTGCAGCACGGCGATCGGCCGCGACGGTGAACAGGCCGTGGTGTTGTCGGTGCCGGCCACCGAGGTGATGGCGCGGAACACGTCGGCCGCCTCGCAGGCCAGGCGCTGGGCCATCATGCCGCCGTTGGACATGCCGGTGGCGTAGATGCGCTGGCGGTCGATCGGCAGCATGCCCTGCACCTGGCCCACCACGGTGCGGATGAAGCCCACGTCGTCCACGCCCTCGTCGCGTGCCGCCCCGCAGCAGCGGCCGGCGTTCCAGGTGGCCAGCGCCCCGCTGGAGATCTTGCTGATGCCGTTGGGAAAGACCACCACGAAGCCGTGCTGCTCCGAGGCGCTGACCAGGCCGTAGTTGCCATCGTCGGCCATCATGCGGGCGCTGCCGCCGCCGCCGTGCAGGGCCACCCACAGTGGCAGGGGCCGCCCCGCCTGCACCGCACGCGGCACGTGCAGCAGGTAGCTGCGCGGGCGCCCGCCGACGGTCAGCGTGAACCGGTGGTTGCCCGGCGTGGTGATGGCCTGCCCGTTGGCGGTTTCGGCCGGCGGCAGCTGGGCCTCGTCGCGTGCGGCCTTGCGTTCCAGCCAGCGCTCGATCAGGCGCTGGCGCAGCGTGCCGCCCTGGCCAGCGTCCTGGGCCAGCGCCACCGTGGCGCCGGTGAGCAGGATCAGCAGCAGGCACAGGACACCGAGACGACGGGCAACGAATGGCATTGCGGTCTCCGGGAACGGTCAACGTCGGACAGGACGCGGCCCGGACGGGCGCCGCAAGCAATGGGGCGATCCTAGCGCGCCCGGAAAAGTTCCTCAGACAACGCCGCGTTTGCCTTCCATTGCCGGACTTTGCAATGGGTGAAGCGCGGGAAAACCCCGCCTTGCACAGCCGACCGAGCATGGGCTCAAGCGCATCACCCGCGCTGTGACTTCGAAAGGAAGAACCATGACCGTCTCGATCCGCCACACCGTCTCTGCCGCCCTGCTGGCCGCGGCCGCCCTGGGCAGCGTTGGTGCCCATGCCGAAGGCCTGTACGTCGGCGGCAGCGTGGCCTCGCCCGACTGGCGCTCGCCCGTCAACGGCCTGGCCGGCAACGACCACAACGCCGCCGTCAATGTGTACGGAGGCTACTCGCTGAGCCCCAACGTGGCGCTGGAACTGGGCTACATGACCCTGGGCCACCAGAGCAGCGACCTCGGCGAGGTCAAGGGCCACGGCGGCTACCTCGACGTGGTGGGCACGCTGCCCATCGGCGCGAGCAACTTCTCGCTGCTGGGCCGCGCCGGCTACGACCGCGCGTCCATCATGACCGATGCCGGCAGCGACAACGGCGGGGGGCTGAACTTCGGCGGCGGCCTGCAGTACGACCTGAGCCGCAACGTGGCCTTGCGCGCCGAGGTGACGCGCTACCGCTTCAACACCTTCGGCACCACCACCGTCAACGACCAGTACAGCGTGGGCGTGAAGTACGGCTTCTGAGGACTGCTGGGCGGGCGAGCATCCCCTGCACAGGGGGCCACCCGCCTGAAGTTCAAGGATTTGTGATACCTCGGCCCGTCGCTGCGCTGGACAATCTCGGCTTTCATGGCAGCCGAGCCGAGGTGTCCCCATGGTCAGACGCGTGTTGATCGTCGAAGACGATGTCCACATTGCCGAGCTGATGAAGCTGCACCTGCGCGATGAAGCGGAGGTGGTTGAACACGCGGCCGACGGCCTGACGGCCCTGCAGCTGATCGAGCGGGCCTCCTGGGATGCCGTGGTGCTGGACCTGATGCTGCCCGGCGTCGACGGCCTGGAGATCTGCCGCCGCACCCGCGCCATGGCCCGCTACACCCCCATCGTCATCACCAGCGCACGGTCCAGCGAGGCCCACCGCATCCTGGGCCTGGAACTGGGGGCCGACGACTATCTGGCCAAGCCCTTCTCCGTGTTGGAACTGGTGGCCCGCGTGCGGGCGCTCTGGCGCCGCACGGACGCGCTGTCCCGCCACGCGCGCCTCGAATCCGGCGTGCTGACCGTGGCCGGCCTGGACCTCGACCCCATCGCCCGGGAAGCCCAGGTGGACGGGCGCCCGCTCACGCTGACCCCGCGCGAATTCGACCTGCTGTTCTTCTTCGCCCGCCACCCGGGCCAGGTGTTCACCCGCCTGCAGTTGCTCAACCAGGTCTGGGGCTATCAGCACGACGGCTACGAGCACACCGTCAACACGCACATCAACCGCCTGCGCGCCAAGGTGGAGCCGGACCCGACCCAGCCCCGCCGCATCCTGACCGTCTGGGGCCACGGCTACAAGTTCGCCGCCAACGCCCCTGCCACGGCGGCCGCATGATGAAGCGGCTGTCCCTGTCCCACCGCCTGACGGCGGTGTTCGCCCTGCTGCTGCTGTCCTGCTGCGCCAGTGCGGTGTGGTTGCAGCGTCTCACACGGGCCCACGACGAGCAGCGCATGGTCCAGTCGCTGTCGCTTGGCCTGGCGGCCCACATCGCCCAGCACACCGGCCTGCTGGAGGCCGAGGGGCTGACTCCCCGGACCCTGGAGACGCTGTTCTCCAAGCTGATGGACGTGAACCCGAGCGTGGAGGTGTACCTGCTGACGCCGCAGGGCCGGATCCTGGCCCAGGCCGCCCCGCCGGGTCATCTGAAGCGCACCCAGGTGGACATGGCACCAGTGCACCACCTGCTGGCGGGCGACGAGCTCCCGATCCTGGGTGACGATCCGCGCAGTGTCAGCGGGACGCAGGTGTTCAGCGCCGCTCCGCTGGAGCGCGACGGACAGCTGGCCGGCTACCTCTATGTGGTGCTGCTGGGCGAAGCGCAGCAGGCGCTGGCCCAGCAGGGCGAGGCCCACACCCTGCAGACCATGACCTGGCGGGCCGTGCTGCTGGTGGCGGGCTGCGGGTTGGTGGCCGGCCTGCTGGCCTTTCATTGGGTCACCCGGCCCCTGCGGGCCCTCACAGCCGAGGTGCAGCGCTACCAGGCCGGGCAGGTCCAGCGCCCGCCACCCGGCGATGGCGACGAGATCTCCGCGCTGCGCCTGGCCTTTGACCAGATGACCGCGCGCATCGACCAGCAGTGGTGCGCCCTGCAGGCCCAGGACCGGCAGCGGCGCGAGCTGGTGGCCAATCTCTCGCACGATCTGCGCACACCGCTGACCTCCCTGCATGGCTATCTGGAGACCTTGCGGCTGAAGTCCGGCACGCTGTCCAAGGAGGAGGCACGCCGCTATCTGGACATCGCGCTGGGTCAGAGCGAACGGGTGGGCCGGCTGGCCCAGGAGCTGTTCGAGCTGGCGCGGCTGGAACACGGCGACGTCCAACCGCAGCGCGAACCCTTCTCGCTGCCCGAGTTGGTGCAGGACATCTTTCAGAAGTTCGAGCTGGCCGCCCGGGCCCGGGGCCAGCGGCTGCACGCCGTGCTGGCCCCCGATGTGCCCCTGGTGCTGGCCGACCTGGGTTTGATCGAGCGCGCCTTGACCAACCTGCTGGACAACGCCATCCGCCACACGCCGGAAGGCGGCCTGATCGAGGTGCAGATCTGGCGCAGCGACGAGGGCGTCGCCGTGCGGGTCAGCGACAACGGCCCGGGCCTGCCCGAGCCGGTGCGCCTGTCCTTGGCGGGCCAGCCCCATCCCAGTCCCAGTCGGCGCGGCGCCGCGGGCGGGCTGGGGCTGCTCATCGTGCGGCGCATCCTGCAGCTGCACAACAGCGACATCGAGCTGGAGCGTCTGCCGCAGCGGGGGGCTGTGTTCCGCTTCGCCTTGACGGCGGCCCATTGACGCGCGGGAGTCGCGGCTCCCGCGCCCACTGGATCAGCGCACCGCGATGCCCTGCACGCCAGCCTGCACAGGCACCACGCCGCTGCCATAGTGCCCGATCACGGACAGTGCCGCGGTCGCCGGCGAGGCGCGCAGCACGCTCACGCGCCCCAGCCCCCCGTCCAGCACATACAGCAGGCGCCCACCCGACGCCGACAGGAAGGCCATGTCGGTCGGCGCGGCGCCGCTGCCCAGCGCCAGAGGGCCACGCCGCTGCTGTCGGCCAGCGCCACGGTGCCGTTGGGGGCCACACGGTAGGCGCTCAACGTGCCGGAGCCGGTGTTGGCGGTGTAGGCCGTGGCATCGCCATCGAACGCCACCCAGCAGGTCGCCGCCTGGAAGTTGGGCACCGGCGGAGAGATGGACGTCCACAGTCCGGTGTCGCCCCCGACCTGGTAGGAGCCCAGGCCCCCCGCCGCATCGGTCACCAGCGCCTGGCCCTTGCGGGACAGGACAAAGGAGAAAGGCAGGCCTTCCAGCGCGTTGTTGTGCACCGGCTCAGCCGAGGGCTGCCCCTGGGCGTCGATGGCAAAGCTGAGGAACTGGCGCGCGCCGCCCCAGGTGATGAGCAACTGCCGGCCGGTGGCGTCGAAACCGATCTGCTCCGGGGCCGGGACATGGGCGAAGGGGTCGGTGGGGGTGAGCCCCAGACCCCGGTTGCTGCCGGACAGCGGCTTGAGCCGCCCTCCGGCGCCGATCTCGAAGCCCTGAATGCTGCCGGTGGAGCCCTTGTTGAGCACATAAAGCCAGGGGCCGAACAGAGCCAGGCTGGCCGGGAACACGCCTCCGCTGTCCAGCAGGGACACGGGCACAGGCCAGCCCGCCGCGTCCAGCCGGAAGCTGCTGACCTGGTTGCTGCCGGCATTGACGGCGAAGAGGAAGGACCCGTCGGCGCTGAGCTGCAGCGCGCCTTGCGAGGCCAGGGGGTCGATGGGGGCGGTGGCGGTGTAGCCCAACCCCCCCGTGGCCACCCGGCCCTGGTAGCTCAGCGCGCCGTCGGCCTTGCGCGCGAACACCAGAATCTCGTTGGCACTGGCGTTGTTGCTCATCACATAGACGTTGCCTGCCGAACGGCGTGCGATGGGGGAAGCGGGCCCGGCGGCCGCGGAGGCAAGACCTGGCAGGGCGCTGGCGCTCAGCGCAGCGGTGGCCAGAAAGGTACGACGATTGGTCATGGACGCTCCAAGAGGTTGAGGATGCCTCCGGGCCCGCCTGGTCTGGCCGGACCCCTCCCTGGGGATCGACACACCGCCGGCGGATAGGCCGGCATGCCGAGAGGACAGCTCAGTGTGGGCAGCGACCGCTCACGAAATCCTCTCGGAAAGTTCAAGGAATCGTGAGCATTGCGCCCACCCGACGTCGCCCCGGGCTGCGTCGGGGGAACGTCGACCCCGCATCAGGACCGGTGCTGCACTTTGGACTTGGCGGGTTTGACGGGCCTGGCGGACTCCGACGCCGCGGGCGGTGTGGCCAGATGCACCACCCGCACCCCTGGCGACGCCAGCCGCAGCGCCAGGAACCGCTGCAGCCGGGCCCGCTCATCGGCATCGGGCAACGTGGCCCAGCTGGCGGTGACCAGCAGGCCCAGGGCCTGGACAACCGGCGTGGCGGCCGAAGCAGCGGAAGCGGGCTCTGGCGCGGGCGCCAGCACCAGCTCTGGCCCCACCGCCAGGGACTTCAGCCCGGGCGTCAGCGCCGCCAGCTCGCCCGCCAGCGCGGGCAACTGCTGCTGCACGGCGCGCAGGGACTGCGCCTCGGCCTCCAGTTGGGCAATGCGCGCGTCCCGTGCGGCCAGCGCCGCCTGGTCGCGCTGCAGCAGCTCCTCGACCATCCCCTGCCGGGCCAGCCGGCTGAGCTGCTCCACATTGGGCGTGTCGCCCCCCACCTGCTGCAGGTCCAGCGTGACGCCCGACAGGCCGTAGGCCGGCAGCCGGGCCACGATGGTTTGCTGCAGTTCCTCCGACAGACGCGGGCCGAGCAGCGAGACGCGGATCACCGGATGGGCCGGGTCGTAGTGCGTCTCGACCTGGGCCAGCACCCGCCCTGGCAGCTTCAGGTTGTCGGCCAGGAAGCGGCGGGCCGCGCCCTCGAAGCGAGCCTCCTTCACCACCACCCAGCCGGTGTAGATGCTGGGCACGGCCACCGCCAGTGCCAGCCCCCCGATCACCGCCCGCACTCGCCACAGCTGACTGCGGTCCAGGTGATGCACCGGCCGAAAGCGCATCAGCCGCACCATGCCCAGCGTGGCCAGGCCGATGAACAGCGCGTTGATGAGGAACAGGTGCAGCGCGCCCAGCAGGTAGTCCCAGTTGCCGTGCGACAGGCCGTAGCCGGCCGTGCACAGCGGCGGCATCAGGGCCGTGGCGATGGACACGCCGGGCACCACCTGGCCCTTGAAGCTGCGCCGGGTGGCGGCGACCGCGCCCGCGCCGCCGCCGAACAGGGCAATCAGCACGTCGTACAGCGTGGGCCGGGTGCGGGCCAGCAGCTCGGACTGGGCCTCGCCCAGCGGCGAGATCAGGAAGTACAGGGTGGAGGCCAGCAAGGCCACCAGGGTGGCCAGCAGCAGGTTGCGCAAGGCCCTCTTGAGCAGCGGGATGTCCTGCATCGCCAGGCCAAAGCCCGCCGCCACGATGGGGCCCATCAGCGGCGAGATCAGCATCGCGCCGATGATCACCGCGGTGGAATTGACGTTCAGGCCCACCGAGGCAATGAGGATGGCGAACACCAGGGCCCAGGTGGCGCCCGGGGTGAACTCGGTGTCCTGGCGCACCTGGGCCAGCGCGCCCTCCAGGTCGGCGTCGCGCCGCAGCGAGAACATGCGGCCCATGCGCTCGCCGGCGGTGATGCGGGGGCGGGCCGGGATCGGGCTGTCCGCCGCGGGGTCGAGGGGCGTGGGGCTGTCGTTCGGGCTGGGGGTCATGGTGCGTCCGTGCTGGACATCGATCTTAGAAGCCCCGCCACAATGCCAGCATGACAAGCGCCCCTTCGATCCTCCACCTGGTGGGTGCCGGCCGTGTGGGCCGCACCCTGGCGGCCCTGTGGCAGCGTGCCGGCGTCTTCACGCTGGGCGATGTGCTGACCCGCTCGCCCGAGAGCGCCCGGCAGGCTGTGGCCGCACTCGGCGCCGGTCGGCCGGTGACCCACCCCGGCGAATTGCGACCGGCCGACGTGTGGCTGATGGCCACGCCCGACGGCGCCCTGGCCGAGGCCGCCCTGACCGTGGCCCGGGCCGGCCTGCCGCCCGCCCAGGCCTGGCACTGCAGCGGCTTTGCGCCGGCCGCCGTGCTGGCGCCGCTGCAGCAGGCCGGCTGGTTGGTGGCCAGCGCCCACCCGGCGCTGAGCTTTGCCGACCCGATGGCGGCGCAGGCGCAGTTCGCCGGCACCGCCTGCGCGCTGGAGGGCGACGACGACGCCGTGATCCGGGCCGAACAGGCCTTCGGCGCCATCGGCGGGCGCTGCTTTCGGCTGCAGGCGGCCGACAAGCCGCTGTATCACGGCGCCGCGGTGCTGGTCAGCAACTTCCCGCCCGTGCTGGCCGCCGCCGCGGCCGAGCTGTGGCAGGGTTGCGGCATGCCGCCGGAGCTGATCGGCCCGCTGTGGCAGGCCTTTGCCCGGAACGTGGCCGACAACCTGCTGCGCCTGGGGCCCGCCGCCGCACTGACCGGCCCGGCCGCCCGCGGCGACACCGCCGTGGTGCAGGCCGAGATCAGCGCCATGCAGGCCCGCGACCCGGCCCTGGCCCAGGCCTATGCGGCGCTGAGCACCCTGGCCGCGCGCCTGGCCCGCGAGGGCACGGCGCTGGCCCCGTCCGAGGAGACCGCGCCGCTCAGCCGCGCTCGAACTTGAACACCGCCACGTTGGCCAGCAGGTTGGGCAGCGTGCGCACCATGTTGCCGTCCTGCAGACCGAAGCTGTCGAGGATCTGCAGCCCGTTCTTGCGCGCCAGCACCTCGAAGTCGGCGTAGGTGCCCACGCGGATGTTGGGCGTGTCGTACCACTCGTAGGGCAGGGCTTTGGTCACCGGCATGCGCCCGCGCAGCACCGAGACCCGGTTGGGCCAGTGCGCGAAGTTGGGAAAGCTGACGATGCCGATGCGCCCCACCCGCGCGGTCTCGCGCAGCATCTTCTCGGTGTTGCGCAGGTGCTGCAGGGTCTCCAGCTGCAGCACCACGTCGAAGCTGTGGTCGTCGAAGAGCTTCAGCCCCTCTTCCAGGTTGAGCTGGATGACGTTGATGCCGCGCTGGGTGCTGGCCAGCACGTTGGCGTCGTCCAGCTCGATGCCATAGCCAACGCAGCCGCGCTCGCGCATCAGGTAGGCCAGCAGTTCGCCGCTGCCGCAGCCCAGGTCCAGCACGCGGGCGCCACGCGGCACCAGGCGTGCAATCACTTCCAGGTTCTTCAAGGGCGTGGTCATGCGGCGGCTCCCGTGCGCAACTCGGCGGCAATGCGCTCGAAGTAGGCCCGCATCACCGCCAGGTAGCGCGGGTCCTCCAGCAGGAAGGCGTCATGGCCGTGCGGCGCGTCGATCTCGGCGTAGCTCACGTCGGCCCGGTTGTCGACCAGGGCCTTGACGATCTCGCGCGAACGGGCCGGCGAGAAGCGCCAGTCGGTGGTGAAGCTCACCAGCATGAACTTCGTGTCCTTGGCGATGGCGAAGGCCCGCGCCAGGTCACCGCCATGGGCGCGGGCCGGATCGAAGTAGTCCAACGCGCGGGTGATCAGCAGGTAGGTGTTGGCGTCGAAGTACTCGCTGAACTTGTCGCCCTGGTGGCGCAAGTAGCTCTCGATCTGGAACTCGATGTCCTGGGTGCTGAAGTGCAGCTCGGCGTCGCGCAGCTCGCGGCCGAACTTGGCCTCCATGGAATCGTCCGACAGGTAGGTGATGTGGCCGATCATGCGGGCCACGCGCAGGCCACGCTTGGGCACCACGCCATGGGCGTAGAAGTGGCCGCCGTGGAAGTCCGGGTCGGTGACGATGGCCCGGCGCGCCACCTCATTGAAGGCGATGTTCTGCGCCGACAGGTTGGGCGCCGTGGCCACGGCCACGCAGTGGCGCAGGCGCTCGGGGTAGCGCAGGGCCCAGGCCTGGGCCTGCATGCCGCCCAGGCTGCCGCCCAGCACGGCCGCCAGCTGGCGGATGCCCAGGGCCTCGATCAGCCGGGCCTGGGCGTCCACCCAGTCCTCCACCGTGCACACCGGGAAGTCCGCGCCCCAGGGGCGCCCGGTGGCGGGGTTGGGGTCCATCGGCCCGGTCGAGCCGAAACAGGACCCCGGGTTGTTCACGCCGACGACGAAGAAGCGGTCGGTGTCCACCGGCTTGCCCGGGCCCACCATGTTGTCCCACCAGCCCAGGCTCTTGGGATCGTCGGCGTGCAGGCCGGCCACGTGGTGCGAGGCATTGAGGGCGTGGCACACCAGCACGGCATTGCTGCGCTCGGCATTGAGCGTGCCGTAGGTCTCGTACACCAGCTCATAGGCCGGTAGCTGTGCGCCGCTCTGCAGCGGCAGGGGCTGGTCGAAGCGCATGCGCTGCGGTGTGACCACCCCGACGGAGCTCGTCATGTCCGACTCTCCATTCATCCAAAACAAAACACCCGGACGTCGCGCCAGACAAAGCGGACACCGGGTGCACAGGTCTCGGGGTCCCTCTTTAGCGGCATTTATTGGGCGCCCGCAATCCGGAACAAATCGGCGCCATGGAGCAGAAAGTTTAGCAGGCGGCCGACCAGGCCGCCCGCAGGTCGCTCGCCAGTTCGTCCAGCCAGGCGTAGCGGCGCTGGTACTGGGCCCGCTTGTGCGACGGGATGTCCTGCACCGGCTTGCGCCGTGGCACCGCGGGCAGGGTCCAAAAGCCGTCCGAGCCGCACACGCCCCCCGCCGAGGACCAGAGCCCGTCGTAATCCAGCAGGACCCGCGCGGCGCGCTCGCTGCCATGCAGCGCATGGCGGGCCTGCCCCACCGCGCGCAGCTGCGCCAGGCCCCAACAGGCGGCCAGCTGCTGCAGGGCCCATAACAGGAGATTCTGCGGACGCAGGCCGTGGCTCAGCCGCGTGAGATGGCGCGCCACCTCCACCGGCAACTGCCCATGCATCGCCCCGATCAGCAGCCCTGCTCCGGCCGGCGTGGCCTCGAAAGAAAACGTGAGGGTGTAGAGCACCGTGCCGAAGGGATCCACCAGCAAGAGGCTGAGGTCGCCCTCGCGCTCGAACCGGGTCAGCGTGTGCAGCCGCAAGGACAGCGCGCCCTGTCCCTTGGGCAGGCTCAGCGGGGACAGGGGCTGGCTGAGCAGGTCCAGACAGACCCGGCGCCACACCCGAACGCCCAGACGCTCCCGGGCCAGGCGGTGGTGGGTCAGCAGATGCGCCAGGCGCTGCTCCACCTCCCATCCGGCGCAGGGATAGCCGAGATAGGGCTTGCGGAACAGGCGGGGCTGGGCCGCGGCCAACGCCCCCCAGTCCTGGGCCATCTCCGCAGGCCCCTGCCTCAGACGCCGATGGATGCTCCGGTGGCGCCAGAAGCACCAGGCCAGACGCCAACGCCTGCGCAGCGCTGTCCATCCGGCCTGGGGGTAGATCGCCCGGCACAGCGCCCAGGCATCGGGCCAGGGTGCGGGCAACTCGGCAGGCGGCAGTTCCGAAGGCATCGCCCCACTGTACCCAAGCCAGACCGTCGCCGATTCGCCCGGACCTTGACGAATTACTGGCCAATAGACCAATAATGTCACCATGGCCCGTCCTTCCCAAGCCGTGGACCAGGCGCTGATCGCCAGCGCGCTGGCCCTGTACCCGCAGTGCGGCTGCGCCGGCCTGTCGCTGCGCAAGGTGGCCGAGCACGCCGGCACCCAGCCGGCCATGGTGCACTACCACTTCGGCGGCAAGCAGGCCTTTCTGCGCGCGGTGCTGCAGCAGCTCTACGAGCAGATGTTCGCCGCGCTGGACGGCCAGGGCCGCGGCGAAGGCCGCCCGGTCGCGCGCCTGCGCGGCGCCCTGCTGACGCTGGCCGGCTTTCTGCGCCAGCACCGTGCCGTGGTGGGCCGCCTGGCACTGGACGCAGCCCAGGGCGAGCCGGTGGTGCTGGAATTCCTGCGCGCCAACGCCCCGCGCCACCTGGGCCTGCTGCTGGCCCTGCTGCACGAGGCCCAGGCGGCGGGCGAACTGCAGCCCCTGCCGCCGCTGCAGGCCTTCACCTTCCTGATGGGCGCCGTCAACGCCCCCACCCTGATCGCCACCGGCGCGCAGCAGCTGGGCCTGGCCCCCACCCTGCTGGGCCCGGCCCTGGCCGAGCAGGTGCTGGGCGAAGCCGCCCTCGTCCAACGGGTGGACCTGGCCTTGAGCGCGCTCGCATTCAGGCTTGACCCGCCCGCCCCCGTCCCAGGAGTGTTCGCATGAGGCTCATCCGCTTTCCGTCCGTGCCGCGTCGTCCCCTGCTCGCCCTGCTGCCGCTGGCGGCCGGGCTGGCCGGCTGCCAGCCCTCGGCCCCGGCCGCTTGGTCCGGCTATGTGGAGGGCGACTATGTCTACGTGGCCGCCCCGGTGGCCGGCACGCTGACCCACCTGGCCGTGGCCGCGGGCCAGACGGTGGCCGCCAGCGCGCCGCTGTTCCAGCTGGACGACGTGAGCGCCCGCGCCGCCCGCGCCCAGGCCGAGGCCCAGGTGGCGGCGGCCCAGGCCCAGGCCAGCAATGGCCAGACCGGGCTGCGCCCGCCGCAGCTGGCCGTGAGCCGCGCCCAGCTGGCCCAGGCCCGCGCCGCCGCCGCCCTCGCCGACGCCGAGCTACTGCGCCAGCGCACGCTGGTGGCCCAGGGCTTCATTTCGCAGTCGCAGCTGGACAACGCTGCCACCGCCGCCCGCCAGGCCCACGACAAGGTGGCCGAGCTGGAGGCCGCCCTGCAGACCGCCGAGCAGCCCACCGCCCGCCCCGCCGAGCTGGCCGCCGCCCAGGCCAACACCCGCGCCGCCCAGGAAGCCCAGGCCCAGGCCGCCTGGCGCGAGCAGCAGACCCGCCAGAGCGCACCGGCCGCCGGTCTGGTGGCCGACACCTTCTTCCGCGAAGGCGAGTACGTGGGCGCCGGCCAGCCGGTGGTCTCGCTGCTGCCGCCGGACCACCGCAAGGCCCGCTTCTACGTGCCCGAGGCCGAGGTGGGCCGGCTGCAGGTGGGTCAGCCGGTGAGCCTGGGCTGCGATGGCTGCGGCGGCCCCATCCCGGCCCGCATCAGCCGCATCGCCCCGCAGGCCGAGTACACGCCGCCGGTCATCTACTCCAACAGCCAGCGCAGCAAGCTCGTCTTCCAGGTAGAGGCCCTGCCCGACCCGGCCGATGCCCTGAAGCTGCACCCCGGCCAGCCGCTGGACGTGCGCCCCGTGGCCGGCACAAGCCGCTGAGCCCGCCATGGCCCCGAGCACTCCCACACCGGCCCCGGACTGGGCCATCGACGTGCGTGGCCTGACCAAGCGCTACGGCGCGACCACCGTGGTGGACCACGTGGACCTGCAGCTGCGCCCGGGCCGTATCTGCGGCTTCCTGGGACCCAACGGCAGCGGCAAGACCACCACCATCCGCATGCTCTGCGGCCTGCTCACCCCCGACGAGGGCGAGGGCCACTGCCTGGGCCTGGACCTGCGGCGCGACGCGCTGGAGATCCGCCGCCAGGTGGGCTACATGACGCAGCGCTTCGGCCTCTACGAGGACCTGTCGATCCGCGAGAACCTGGACTTCATCGCCCGCCTGTTCGAGCTGCCCGAGCGCAAGCGCCAGGTCGACGAGGCCCTGGAGCGCCTGGGCCTGGTGAGCCGCCAGCGCCAGCTGGCCGGCGCGCTCTCGGGGGGCTGGAAGCAGCGCCTGGCCCTGGCGGCCTGCCTGCTGCACCGGCCGCGCCTGCTGCTGCTGGACGAGCCCACCGCGGGCGTGGACCCGAAGGCCCGGCGCGACTTCTGGGACGAGATCCACCGCCTGGCGGCCGAGGGCATCACGGTGCTGGTTTCCACCCACTACATGGACGAGGCTGCGCGCTGCCATGAGCTGGTCTACATCGCCTACGGCCACCTGCTGGCCCGCGGCACCGAGCGCGAGATCATCGCCCAGTCGGGCCTGACCGTCTGGGCCGTGCAGGCCGAGCGCGAGGACCCGGCCGCCCTGGCGCCGCTGGTCACGCCGCTCAAGCAGGCCCCGGGCGTGCAGAGCGTGGCGGCCTTCGGCAGTGCGCTGCACGTGGCCGGCAGCGACCCGGCCGCGCTGGAACGCGCCATCGCGCCGTGGCGCGAGCAGCCCGGCCTCCTGTGGACGCCGGCCCAAGCCTCGCTGGAGGACGTGTTCATCGGCCTGATCGGCCAGAGCCGCGACAACATGGAGGCCGCCAAGTGAAGCGCCTGTTCAGCCTCGCCCGGCTGTGGGCCATCTTCGTCAAGGAGTTCCAGCAGATGATGCGGGACCGCCCCACCTTCGCGATGGCGGTGGGCGTGCCCATCATCCAGCTGGTGCTGTTCGGCTACGCCATCAACACCGATCCCAAGGGTCTGCCCACGGCGGTGGTCAGCCACGACAGCGGGCCGCTGGCGCGCAGCCTGCTGGCCACGCTGGAGAACACCGGCTACTTCCACATCACCCACCAGCCCGACAGCGAGGCCGCGGGCGACGCGCTGGTGGCCGATGGCGAGGTGCAGTTCCTCTTCGTGATCCCCGATGACTTCAGCCGCCGCGTGGTGCGGGGCGAGAAGCCGGCGGTGCTGATCAGCGTGGACGCCACCGACCCCAGCGCCGCCAGCAACGCCCTGGCCGCGCTGGGCCAGGTCAGCGCCAGCGCGCTGGACCGCGACCTGGTCGGCCCGCTGGCCCCCCTGAGGGCAGGCGAGGCGCCCTATGAGCTGCGCATCCAGCGCCGCTACAACCCCGAGGGCCTGTCGCGCTACAACATCGTGCCGGGCCTGATCGGCACCATCCTGACCATGACCATGGTGATGATGACCGGCCTGGCCATGACCCGCGAGCGCGAGCGCGGCACGATGGAGAACCTGCTGGCCACGCCGGTGCGGCCGGTGGAGGTGATGCTGGGCAAGATCCTGCCCTATGTGCTGGTGGGCTACATCCAGCTCAGCGTGATCCTGGCGGCCGGGGCTTTCCTGTTCGAGGTGCCGATGGAGGGCAGCTTCCTGCTGCTGATGGGCATGATCGGGGTGTTCATGCTGGCCAACCTGGCGGTGGGCTTCACCTTCTCCACGCTGGCGCGCAACCAGATGCAGGCGCTGCAGGCCACCTTCTTCTTCTTCCTGCCCTCGATGCTGCTGTCGGGCTTCATGTTCCCCTTCCGTGGCATGCCGGGCTGGGCCCAGCACCTGGGCGAGCTGCTGCCCCTGACCCACTTCCTGCGCATCGTGCGGGGCATCCTGCTCAAGGGCAATGGCTTCCTGCAGGTGCTGCCCGAGCTGTGGCCGCTGCTGGCCTTTCTGGCGGTGGCGGGGGCGGTGGCGCTGGCGAGGTATCGGCAGACTTTGGATTGAGGTGGACGCGCGGCGGCGGACGGCGGGCCAGATGGCCGGGCGATCGGGTGGTCCTCGCCTTGGGCGAGGACGCTCCTCGGGGCAACAGGCGCAGGCCGGCACCGTGGAACTCGCTGCGCGCTGACGCGCTCCGCTCAGACACCCACGGTGAGTCAGAGGACAAGGTGCGCAGAAAACTGCGCACCCGGCCAGCGCCCGCCGCCCCTCGGCACCCTCCACGCCCGGCCACCCGGCCCACCGCCCACCGCGGTCACCGTGGGTGACTGAACCACGCTCCCTTCCACAGCCTTCCCCTTCCGCTCCCCTTCGAGGCGCGCCGTCGCTGCCCGCCCTCGGGTGCCGGGGCACCGGGGTGGGCGCCTGAGGGTCGCCGAGGGCGCACAGCGGGGCGGGACGCGCGCGCCAGCGCGCCTCCTGAACTGACTGGGCGTGGGTGTCTGAGCGAAGCGCGTCAGCGCGCAGCGAGTTCCACGCCCGTCCCGCCCCGCGAGCACCCGAGGGCAGCCCAGGCCCTGGGGGCCTGGGCCGACCCGCCGAAGCCCACCCCGGTGCCCCGTCACCCCAGGGCCCGCCACCACCGCCAAGCAGCCCCCCCAGCCCAAACCACCCATCACAAGAGGACAGACGCTAACCTCGCGCCTCATGCCCTTCCCCGACATCCAGCGCCGCGACCTGCTGCACGGTGCCGCCGCCCTGGCCCTGGCCGGCCGCTCCCTGCCCTCGCGCGCCCAGACCGCGCCCCCGGAAGGTCCACCCGCCGACCACCCCAGCCGCCGCACCGGCCTGCAGGGCCAGACGGACAGCGCCCGGGCCCACGCCCACGCCTGGCGCGACCACCCCGAGGCCCTGCGCGACGCCGTCGTCGAGCGCGACCCCGAGGTGGAGGACCTGGTGGTGGTGGGTGCCGGCATCAGCGGCCTGGCCGGCGCCTGGCTCTACCGCCAGCACGCCGGACGGCCGGTGCGCATCCTGCTGCTGGACGCCCTGGACGACCTGGGCGGCCACGCCCGGCGCAACGAATTCGTCTCCCGCTCGGGCTGGCGCCTGGTGGGCTACGGCGGCTCGCAGTCGCTCGATTCGCCCAGCCTGTTCTCCCCCGCCGTGCACCAGCTGCTGCGCGATGTCGGCATCGACCTCTCCCGCTTCCAGCACGAGTTTTTCGACCCCGACTGGTCCCATCGCCACGGCCTGCTGCGCCACGGCCGCCTCTTCACCGCCGACCAGTGGCCGGGCCTGCAGGGCGCCGACCGCCTGGTCTGCCCCGAGCCGGACGAGCCCGCCGCCGCCTGGCTGGCCCGCACGCCGCTGTCCCCCGCAGCCCAGGCCACGCTGACCGCCCTCTATGCCAGCGACACGCCGCGCAACCCGCTGCCCCATCTGCGCACCCCGAGCGCCCGCCGCGCCGCCCTGGCCGGCATGACGTACGACCAGTTCCTGCGCCGGCACTGGGGCGCCGACGAGGAGGTGCTGCGCCTGCTGCGCGGAGAGACCCGCGCCTACTTCGGCGTGGGCACCGAAGCCACCACCGCGCTGGACGCCTGGGCCGGCGGCCTGCCCGGCTTTGCCGGCCTGGACCTGGGCACAGGGCCCGACCGCTGCCAGTCCCCCAGCGGCCGCCAGCTGATGCTCAGCCAGGACCCGTACATCTTCCACTTCCCCGACGGCAACGCCGGCGTGGCCCGGGCCCTGGTGCGCGGCCTGATCCCCGGCTGCCTGCCCGGGCAGACCATGGACAGCCTGGCCGACGGCGTGCTGGACATGGCGGCGCTGGACCGGCCCGAGCAAGCGGTGCGACTGCGCCTGCGGGCCACGGCCGTGGGCCTGCGCCACCTGGGCCCGCCGGACCAGGCCGAGCAGGTGGCCGTGCGCTATGTGGACGGCCAGGGCCGGCTGCGCGAGGTGCGGGCCCGCCAGGTGCTGCTGGCCTGCTGGCACCGCGTCATCGCCCGGCTGAGCGACGAGCTGCCCGCGGCCCAGCGGCGCGCGCTGGACGACCAGGTCAAGGTGCCGCTGCTGTACGCCAACGTGCTGCTGTCGAACTGGCGGGCCTTCGCCCGCGCCGGCCTGCACGGCTTCACGCCGGTCGGCGGCTTCTGGGACGAGGCCTCGCTGGACTTCGCGGTGCGCATGGGGAGCCTCGCCCCGCCGGAGTACCCGGACGAGCCCGTCCTGCTGCACCTGGCCAAGGTGGTGGTGCCGGGCGATGGCCGGCCCGCGCGAACGCAAGCGGCCGAAGGGCGGGCCCAGCTGATGGGCTGGTCCTTCGAACACCTGGAGACGCAGATCCGCCAGACGCTGCAGAGCGCACTGGGCGGCTTCGGCTTCGACCATGCCCGGGACATCGAGGCCATCACCGTCAACCGCTGGGCCCACGGCTATGCCTACGAGTACATGCGGCCCTGGGACCGCTTCTGGCCCGACGGCCCGCTGCCCTGCGAGACGGCCCGCCGCGGCTGGGGCCGGGTGGCCATTGCCAATGCGGATGCGGGCGCCTACGCCTACGCCCACAGCGCCATCGACCAGGCCACCCGCGCGGTGCAGGAGCTGCTGCCGCGCGCCCGGCTGCCCGCGGCCCATGTGGCCCCCGGGCCGGCCTGGCCATCCCCTGGCGGCCGGACGCCCTGAGCCCGAGGGCATGCCAAGATGGCACATCCCCCTCCGCCGCCACCCGAGATGAGCCCCGCCGAACAACGCGTCCGCGACTTCTGGCAACGCATGGCCCGCAACGACTTCGCCAGCCTGGCGCCGCTGCTGGCCGAGGATTTCGTGCTGGACTGGCCGCAGTCCCAGGAGCGCATCCGTGGCGCGGCCAACTTCGTGCGCATGAATGCCGAATACCCGGCCCACGGCCCCTGGCGCTTCACGCTGAACCGGCTGGTGGCCGGCGGCGGCGCCTCGGCCGAGGAGGTGGTGACCGACGTCAGCATCACCGACGGCGTGCAGCGGGCCCGGGCCCTCAGCTTCTTCACCGTGCATGGCGGGCGCATCGCTCGCATGGTCGAGTTCTGGCCCGAGCCCTATGCAGCGCCTGCGAACCGGGCGCACCTGGTCGAACCGATCCCCGTCGAGGCGCTGGATGCCGGCGCGAACGGTGCCTGAGCCCATGGACACGAGCGAACTGCACAGTCTGGTCGAGGCGCTGCGACAAGCCCACGGCGCACACACCGCCCTGTTGTATGGCTCCCTGGCCGATGGCAGCGCCGGGCCCGAGAGCGACATCGACCTGGCCCTGTTCGCCCCCATCGCGCAGGTCCAGCGGGACGCCCGCTGGCACCAGGGCCGGGCTTTGGATGTCTTCGTCCACCCGGAGACGGTGCTGGCCGAACCGACCGCCGAGCAGCTTTACCTGCGCGGCGCGCAGGTGCTGGCCCAGCGCAGCGACGAAGCCACGCGCTTTCTGGCCCAGTTGGAGGCCCTGCACGCCGCCGGTCCCCAGCCCCTGGCGCCGGACGAAGCCCAGGCCCGGCGAGTCTGGGTGGCCAAGATGCTGCAGCGCCTGCGCCGCGGCGATGCCGAAGGCAACTACCGCCGCCACTGGCTGCTGATGATGGCGCTGGAGGATTACTTCGCGCTGCGCACCCGCTGGTACCCCGGCCCGAAGAAGGCCCTGGCCTGGCTGGCCCGCGAGATGCCGCACCACCACGCGCTGTGCGCCGCCGCGCTGCGCCCCGGCGCCAGCGACGAGGACATCGCCGCCTGGATGGCGGCCGTCATCGAAGAGGACCTCCCGTCCCCCACCCACCCGGACGGTGCCGCATGAGCCTGTCCGAGTCCTTCCTCGCCACCTTCCACCGGAACCACGCGGGCCTCACGGCTCAGGTGTTCGACGCCCTGCCCTGGCAGGACGGCACTGGCCGGTCATGGTCCTCGTCCTACGACTGGCTGGTGGACGCCTGCCGCGACACGGCGCTGCCCACCGGTCCCGGCCTGGACTTGGCCTGTGGCGACGGGTTGCTGCTGGCGCGGCTGCTGGCCGATCCGGCGCGCGTGGCCCGGCCCTGGATGGGCGTGGACCTGAGCCCCGACGAGCTGTGCGCCGCCCGGCAGCGGCTGGGAACGGACACCCCGTTGCTGCGGGCCCGCGCCCAGGCCCTGCCGCTGGCGGACGCGAGCCTGGCCGCCGTGGTGAGCCATCTGGCGCTGATGCTGATGGACGACGCCGACGCGGTCGTGGCCGAGCTGGCCCGCGTGCTGCGCCCGGGCGGCCTGCTGGCGGGCGTGGTGGGGGCGCGGGCCGAGCCCAGCCCGGCCTTCGCGGCCTATCTTGAGCTGCTGGGCCAGCAGCCACGCAGCGCGCACTGGCAGGCCCTGCGCTTTGGCGACCGGCGCTGGCACGACGAGGCCGGCCTGCAGGCCCTGCTGGCGCCGCACTTCGGGGACCTGGTCTGCACGCGGCTCACGCGGGAGGAGCGCCTGCGTCCCGACGCCCTGTGGCAATGGTGCCTGGGCATGTACGACCTGCACCTGCTGCCGCCCGAGACCCTGCCCGGGCTGCGGGCCGACTTCCTGCGACGCTGCCAGCCGCTGACCGATGCCGAGGGCACGGTCTTTCACCGCCAGGCGCTGCTGGCCTTCTCTGCCCGGCGGCGCTGAGCCAGCGCCCGCTCAGTCGATGCGCCGCAGCCCCTCGCGGAAGCGCCGGGCATTGGCCACGTAGTGGGTGGCGCTGCGGGCCAGGCTGGCGATCTGCTCGGGCGTCAGCGCCCGCTTGACCACCGCCGGGCTGCCGACGATCAGCGAGCCGTCCGGAAACTCCTTGCCCTCGGTCACCAGCGCCCCGGCGCCGACCAGGCAGTTGGCCCCGATCTTCGCGCCATTGAGCACCACCGCGCCGATGCCGATCAGCGTGTTGTCCCCCACGGTGCAGCCGTGCAGCATGGCCTGGTGGCCCACCGTCACGCCCGCGCCCAGGGTCAGCGGCTTGCCCGGGTCCGAATGCAGCACGCAGGCGTCCTGCAGGTTGCTGCGCGGGCCCACGCGGATGGGCTCCAGCTGGTCGCCGCGCAGGATGGCGCCGAACCAGACGCTGACCTCCTCGGCCAGCTCCACGTTGCCGATGACCTGGGCCGAATCGGCCACCCAGGCGCTGTCGTCGATCTGCGGCTGCTGCTCGCCCAATGCGTACACGGCCATGTGCTTGTCTCCTGTGTTGCGGCCCTGGGGTCAGGGATGGCTGGCGGCCGAGGCCGCCGGGGGGGGCTCGGCCGGTGCCGAGGCCGCTTCGGCCCCGGACGCGCCTGAGGCCGCACCCGCCGCATCGTCCAGCCCGATCTGCGTCACGTAGCCGCCCTCGGCGTATTCGCTGTAGTACCACTCGCCGTTGACCTGCTGCACGCCCTCGGGGGGCTCGTAGCTGTGCACCGGCACGTTGCGCAGCACCCGGTCCATGTAGCTGATCCAGATCGGCAGCGAGGCGCCGCCGCCGCTTTCGCGGCTGCCCAGGCTGCGCGGGTCGTCGTAGCCCATCCACACCACCGCCACCACCGAAGGCTGGAAGCCGGCGAACCAGGCGTCCACCGCGTCGTTGGTGGTGCCGGTCTTGCCGTAGATGTCCGGCCGCTTGAGCGCCGCCTGGGCCCGGGCGGCGGTGCCACTGCGCGCCACCTCGTTGAGCAGGCTGTCGATCACGAAGGCATTGCGCGCCGGGATGATGCGCTGGGCCTCGGTCAGCGGCACCGGCGGCGGGGCCTGGTAGACCACCTTGCCCTGGGCGTCGGTGATGCGCTCGATCACCACCGGGTCCACCTTGTAGCCGCCGTTGGCCAGCGCGGCGTAGGCGGTGGCCAGCTGCATCGGCGTGGTGCTGCCGGCGCCCAGCGCCAGGGTCAGGTTGCTGGGCTGGCGGTCCACATCAAAGCCGAAGTGGCCGGCCCACTGGCGGGCGGTGTCGACACCGATGTACTGCACCAGCCGGATGCTGACCAGGTTCTTGGACTTGGCCAGGGCGCGGCGTAGGGACAGCGGGCCGTCGAACTGGCCATCGGAGTTCTGCGGGTTCCAGCCATCGGCCCCCACGGGCCAGGGCGCGTCGTTGACCACGGTGGCCGGCTGCACGCCGTGCTCCAGCGCGGCCGAGTACAGGAAGGGCTTGAAACTGGAGCCCGGCTGGCGCCAGGCCTGGGTGGCGTGGTTGAACTGCTGGCGGGTGAAGTCGAAGCCGCCCACCAGGGCCCGCACGCGGCCGGTGGCCGGGTCCAGCGAGACGAAGGCCGACTGGGCCTGCGGCCACTGGGCGATGGCCCAGCCGCCCTTGTCGGCCTTGCTCACGCGGATCACCGAGCCGCGGCGCACGGCCAGGGTGTCCGGCGCCTTGGGCGACAGGCCGCTCTTGGCCCAGCGCAGGCCCTCGCCTTCGAGGGTGACCTTCTCGCCGGTGGCGAGCACGGCCTCCACCTTGCTCGGGCTGGCCTGCAGCACCAGGGCCACGCGAAGATCGTCGTCGTCGCGCTGGTCCTTCAGGATCTGGGCGGCCTGGTCCTCGTCGTCACCGGTGTCGTCCCCCAGGTCCTCCTGGTCCTCCGGCCCGCGCCAGGCCTGGCGGCGCTCGTGGTCCAGCACACCGCGTCGCAGCGCGGCCCAGGCCGCCTGCTGGTCGGTGGCCAGCAGCGAGGTGGTGACCTTGTAGCCTTCGCTGTAGGCCTGTTCGCCAAAGCGCTGGTAGACGATCTGGCGGGCCATCTCGGCCACGTGCTCGGCATGCACCGCCACCTGGTTCTCAGAGCGGATCACCAGCTTCTGGGCTTTGGCCTCGTCGTACTGGGTCTGGGTGATGACGCCGGTGGCCAGCATGCGGCCCAGCACCACGTGCTGGCGGGTCACAGCGCGGTCCAGGTTGGTGATGGGGTTGGCGTAGCCGGGGTTCTGGGGCAGGCCGGCCAGCATCGCGTCCTCGGCGACGGTGAGCTGGTCCAGCGGTTTGCCAAAGTACACCTGGGCCGCCGCACCGAAGCCATAGGCACGGTGCCCCAGGTAGATCTGGTTCATGTAGAGCTCAAGGATCTGGTCCTTGTCGAGCTGGTGCTCGATCTTGACCGCCAGCATGGCCTCGCGGATCTTGCGGTCCAGCGTGCGCTTGGACGACAGGAAGAAGTTGCGCGCCACCTGCTGGGTGATGGTCGAGGCACCCTGGCGCATGCCGCCGGGCGTGATGTTGGCCAGGAAGGCGCGGGCGATGCCGATCGGGTCGACCCCGCCGTGCTCGCGAAAGCGCGCATCCTCGACCGACACCACCGCGTCCTGCATCATCTTCGGGATGCGGTCGATGGGCAGGAAAACGCGGCGCTCGGAGCCGAACTGGGCGATCTCCACCCCGTCGCGGGTGAAGACCTGCAGCGGCTGGCGGGGCTGGTAGTCGGTGACCTTGTCCAGGTCCGGCAGCATCGGGTAGAGCAGCGCGGCCCAGATGCACAACAGCAACACCCCCGCGAGGACCAGCCCCCCCAGGGACACGCCGGCAAACAGCCAGGGGCGGCGGTGCATCAGGCCCAGCAGGGCGGAGACATCAGGCTTGCGCATCGGGTCGGGATCCATTCGGAACAGCCCGTGGATTATCGGCACTTGTGCGCCGGCGGCTGGCGTCACGGGAAGGGCATAGACTCGCCGGGTCCGCCCTGGGTTCCGCCGCCGACACCCTGCGGCCTGCCGCGACCCCGGCCACAAGCCTGACATCCCGAAGTCCATGAAGAAGCCATTCACCCTGTTGACGCTGGCCATGCTGCTGGCCGCCCAGGGCACCTGCGCCATTGCCGGCCCGGTGCTCGAACGCATCCGCCAGAGCGGCAAGATCGTCCTGGCCCACCGCGATTCCTCGGTCCCCCTGTCCTACATTGACAGCGGCAGCGGCAAGCCGGTGGGCTATGCGCTGGACCTGTGCCTGAAGGTGGCCGAGGCGGTCAAGCGCCAGCTCAACCTGCCCAAGCTGGAGGTGGCCTACCTGCCGGTGACCTCGGCCAACCGGATGCAGGCCATCATGGAGGGCAAGGCCGACCTGGAGTGCGGTTCCACCACCAACAACGCCGAGCGCCGCCAGCAGGTGGCCTTCACGATCCCGCACTACATCACCGGCGCGCGCATCCTGGTGCATGCCAACACCAAGCTCGACAAGATCAACGACTTCGAGCACAAGAAGTTGGCCATCACCAAGGGCACCACGGTGCTCAAGGTCTTGCAGCACGCCAACGAGGAGCGCCTGCTCTACATCGACATCGTCGAGGCGCCCAGCCACGCCGCGGCGGTGGAGATGCTGGACAAGGGCCAGGTGGACGGTTTCGCGATGGACGATGTGCTGCTCTACGGCCTGCGTTCGGAACGGCCCGATCCGGAGAAGTACAAGGTCATCGGCGGCTTCCTGACCATCGAGCCGCTGGCCATCATGCTCAGCAAGGACGACCCGGAGTTCAAGGCCGTGGTAGACGCCGAGATGAAGCGACTGATCACCAGCCGCGAGGCCTACGCCATCTACGACCGCTGGTTCACCAAGCCGATTCCGCCACGCCATGTGTCGCTGAACATGCCGATGAACCACCTGTTGCGCGACTTCTGGAAGTACCCTTCAGACATGGTGCCCAACTGAGTCCCGGCTGAGGCGCCGCACATCAACACACGCGGCCGCCCGCGCCGCACCCGGAGGAGACCATGCCCGCCTGGCTGATCGCGCTCGACCGCCACCTGCCCATCCGCTACCTGGTCCTGCTGGGCTGTGCCCTGGCCGCCCTGCTGGGCTCCTTTGCCTGGATCGGCTTTGGCGTGGGGGGATGGTGGGCCCTGCTGGGCTGGGCGGGCGTCATCACCGGCGGCCACGACCTGCGCCAGCGCCGCCATGCGGTGCTGCGCAACTACCCGGTCATCGGCCACCTGCGCTTCCTGCTGGAGTTCATCCGGCCGGAGATCCGCCAGTACTTCATCGAGAGCGACAACGAGGCCGCGCCCTTCTCGCGCCAGCAGCGCTCGCTGGTCTACCAGCGGGCCAAGGGCGAGCCCGACAAGCGCCCGCTGGGCACCCAGTTGGACCTGCACCGCCAGGGCTACGAGTGGCTCAATCACTCGCTGCAGCCCACGGTGCTGGCCACGCACGACTTCCGCATCACCATCGGCGAGGGGCGGGCCCAGCCCTACAGCGCCAGCGTGTTCAACATCTCGGCGATGAGCTTCGGCGCCCTGTCGGCCAACGCCATCCTGGCGCTGAACGCCGGCGCCCGGCGCGGCGGCTTCATGCACGACACCGGCGAAGGCTCGGTCAGCCGCTACCACCGCGTACACGGCGGTGATCTGGTCTGGGAAGTCGCCTCGGGCTACTTCGGTTGCCGGGACGAGGCCGGCCACTTCGACCCGGACAAGTTCGCCGCCCTGGCGACCGACCCGCAGATCAAGCTGATCGAGGTGAAGCTCTCGCAAGGCGCCAAGCCCGGCCACGGCGGCGTGCTGCCCGGCCCCAAGGTGACGCCGGAGATTGCCGCGGCGCGTGGGGTGCCGGTGGGCGTGGACTGCGTCTCGCCCGCCGCCCACAGCGCCTTTGGCACGCCCGAGGAACTGCTGCAGTTCGTGGCCCGGCTGCGCGAGCTCTCCGGCGGCAAGCCCACCGGCTTCAAGCTCTGCATCGGCCACCCCTGGGAGTGGTTCGCGATCTGCAAGGCCATGCTGGCCAGCGGCATCACGCCGGACTTCATCGTGGTGGACGGCGGCGAGGGCGGCACCGGCGCCGCGCCGCTGGAGTTCACGGACCATGTGGGCGCCCCGCTGCAGGAGGGCCTGCTGCTGGTGCACAACACCCTGGTGGGCCTGAACCTGCGCGACAAGGTCCGCATCGGCGCGGCCGGCCGCATCGTCAGCGCCTTTGACATCGCCCGCGCCATGGCCCTGGGCGCCGACTGGTGCAACTCGGCCCGCGGCTTCATGTTCGCGCTGGGCTGCATCCAGGCCCAGGCCTGCCACACCGGCCAGTGCCCCACCGGCGTCACCAGCCAGGACCCGGTGCGCCAGCAGGCCCTGGTGGTGTCCGACAAGGCCGAACGGGTCTTCAACTTCCACCAGAACACGTTGCATGCGCTGCAAGAACTGGTGCAGGCCGCTGGCCTGCGGCACCCGCGGGAGATCACCACCCGCCACATCGTGCGCCGCACCCCGGGCGACCGCGTGACCCTGCTGGCCAACTGCCTGCCCACGGTGCAGCCGGGCGAGCTCCTGGCGGCCGAGCGGGGCGAGCGCCCCTGGCCGCAGCCGGTCTATGAGCTCTATTGGCCCATGGCGCGTGCGGACAGCTTCTCGCCCCGGGAGCCGATGCCGGCCTGAGCCCGGCCGATCCGGCCATGCAGACTGCCCCGGAACACACCGGCCCGCCAGCCGGCTTCGACTGGCGCCTGTGGCGACGCTTTGCCACCATCGCCGCGCCCTACTGGCGCTCGGACGAGCGCTGGCGCGCCCGCGGCCTGTTGATGCTGCTGGCCCTGCTGCTGCTGGGCCAGACCTTCTTCAACGTGATGTTCAACCAGGAGACGGGGGAATTCACCTCGGCCCTGGCGGCGCACGATGCCCCCCGCTTCTGGAGTGCCATCGCGCGCTTTGCGCTGCTGCTGTGCCTGGCGGTCCCGGTCTGGGGCCTGTACTACTTCGTGCGCGACACGCTGGGCCTGCGCTGGCGGCACTGGCTGACCCGGCGCTTCCTGGCGCGCTACCTGGGCCAGCACGCCTTCTACCGGCTCAACGCGGTGACCGCGCTGGACAACCCCGACCAACGGATCTCCGAGGACATCAACAGCTTCACCCAGCAGTCGCTCTACTTCCTGATGGTGGGGCTGGGCTCGCTGATCGACCTGGTGGCCTTCGCCGGCGTGCTGTGGTCGATCTCGCGCCCGCTGGTGCTGTTCCTGATCGCCTACGCCGCCCTGGTCACCTTCGTCACCACCTCGGTCTTCGGCCGGCGGCTGATCGGCCTGAACTTCCGCCAGCTGCGCCGGGAGGCGGATTTCCGCTTCGGCCTGGTGCGGCTGCGCGAACAGGCCGAGCCGATCGCCTTCCACCGCGGCGAGGCCCAGGAGCTGTCCCGCCTGGGCCAGGTTTTCGAGGCCGTGGTGGACAACTGGCGCCGCGTGCTGCGCTGGCAGCTGGGCCTGAACCTGTTCCAGTACGGGCACAGCTTCCTGACCCTGGCCCTGCCCAGCGTCATCATCGCCGACCAGGTCCTCTCCGGCGAGATGGAGGTCGGCCGCGCGGTGCAGGCGGCGGGCGCCTTCACCGCGGTGCTGAGCGCCATGGCGGTGATCGTCGAGCACTTCGAAAGCCTGAGCCGCTTCTCCGCCGGGGTGAACCGCCTGCACGAGTTCTCGCAGACGCTGGACACCCAGCACGAACGCCAGAGCGGAGAAGAGATCGACTGCCTGCCGGCCACCGTGCTGGCGCTGCAGGACCTGACCGTGCGCACGCCGGGAGGCGAGCACCTGATCGTGCGGGACCTGGGCCTGCAGGTCCCCGAGGGCGAGGGGCTGATGGTCGTCGGACCCAGCGGGGTGGGCAAGAGTTCGCTGCTGCGGGCCATCGCCGGCCTGTGGCGCCAGGGCAGCGGCCAGGTGCTGCGCCCCGGCGGCGACGAGTTGCGCTTCCTGCCGCAGCACCCCTACCTGCCACTGGGCGACCTGCGCAGCCAGCTGCTCTACCCGGATCTGGACCGCGACATCTCCGATGCCGAGTTGCTGGACATGCTGCAGCGCGTGGCGCTGCCGGAACTGGCCGACCGGGTGGGGGGGCTGGCGGCGCAATGCGACTGGGCCAAGCTGCTGTCCACCGGCGAGCAGCAGCGCCTGGCCTTTGCCCGGGTCTTGATCGCCCGCCCGCGCTACGCGGTGCTGGACGAGGCCACCAGCGCGCTGGACGCGGTGCACGAGAGCGCGCTGTACCGGCAGTTGGAGGGCCTGGCGATCACGCCCGTCAGCATCAGCCACCACCCCGGGCTGCGCCCCTACCACCGCTGGGTGCTGGAGCTGCAGGGCGACGGCCTGGGGAGCTGGCGCCTGTGGTCCTCGGAGGACTACATCTTCCCTTCCTGAGGACCGAGGAAGACCTCAGGCCTGGGGCGGCGCGGTGTCGATGAAGCTCTGCCGTGCGGCCAGCTTGTCGTGCAGGCGCTGCAGATTGGGGTGCGCACCCCGCCAGTCGATGGCGGGAAAGCGGAAATCCAGGTAACTCAGCGCCACGCCCACCGCGATGTCGGCCAGCGTGAAGTGAGTCCCCGCTCCGGCGCAGAAAGCCTTCTCGGCCAGGCCCCGGCTCATGGCCTGCAGAGCAGAGTTCACCCGGACCATCTGGCGGTCGACCCAGGCCTGGCAGCGCTCGCCCTCGGCGCGTCCGGCCCAGGTCTGTTCCAGACGGGCCGCGATGCTGGCGTCCAGCAGGCCATCGGCCAGCGCTTCCCAGGTGCGCACCTCGGCGCGCTCGCGCCCGGTGGTCGGGATCAGCTTGCCCACCGGGGAGAGCATGTCCACGTACTCGACGATCACCCGCGAGTCGAACACCGCCTCGCCGCCCTCCATCACCAGGCAAGGCACCTTGCCCAGCGGGTTGGAGGCCAGGATGTCGTCGCGCGCCCAGACGTCCTCCAGCACAAACTGGCAGTCCAGCTTCTTTTCCGCCAGCACGACACGCACCTTGCGGACGTAGGGACTGGTGAGGGAGCCGATCAGTTTCATGCGTGCGGTCAAGGGGATGGTTGGTCCGCGATTCTAGCGAAGCCCCCTGCCCCCGGTGGACGGCCCGAAAAAGAGGCGTCCCCCTTAAAATATGGAGTTTCGCGCGCATCCCGGCGCCGCGTTCAGCCCGAGCTCTTTGCCATGACGATCTCCACCCTGATGGCCCTGTCCCCCCTGGACGGCCGCTACGCCGCCAAGGTCACCGCCCTGCGCCCGCTGTTGTCCGAGTACGGACTGATGCACCGCCGCGTGCAGGTCGAGATCGAATGGCTGATCGCCCTGTCCGATGCCGGCCTGGATGGCTTCACCCCCCTGACGGAGGCCGCCCGCGGGCTGCTGCGCGGCCTGATCGCCCGCTTCTCCGAAGCCGATGCCCGCGCCATCAAGGACATCGAGAAGACGACCAACCACGATGTGAAGGCGGTCGAATACTGGCTCAAGTCCCGCGTCGAGCACGACACGGAGCTGAAGGCCGTGTGCGAGTTCATCCACTTCGCCTGCACCAGCGAAGACATCAACAACACCAGCCATGCGCTGATGCTCAAGGCGGCCCGCGGCGAGGTCATCTTGCCGGCCCTGGACGGCCTGCTGGCCACGCTGACCGGCCTGGCCCAGCGCTTCGCGGCCATCCCGATGCTCAGCCGCACCCACGGCCAGACCGCCAGCCCGACCACCGTGGGCAAGGAGATCGCCAACGTGGTGGCCCGTCTGGCGCATGCCCGCGGCCGCATCGCCGACGTGAAGCTGCTGGCCAAGATGAACGGCGCAGTGGGCAACTACAACGCCCACTCCGTGGCCTACCCGGACAAGGACTGGGAAGCCTTCTCGCGCAGCGTGGTCGAGGGCAGCCTGGGTCTGAGCTTCAACCCGTACACCATCCAGATCGAGCCGCACGACTACATGGCCGAGTTGTTCGACGCGGTGACCCGCACGAACACCATCCTGATCGACTTCTCGCGCGACGTCTGGGGCTACATCTCGCTGGGCTACTTCAAGCAGAAGCTCAAGGAGGGCGAGGTCGGCTCCTCGGCCATGCCGCACAAGGTCAACCCGATCGACTTCGAGAACGCCGAGGGCAACTTCGGCCTGTCCAACGCGGTGCTGACCCACCTCAGCCAGAAGCTGCCGATCAGCCGCTGGCAGCGTGACCTGACCGACTCCACGGTGCTGCGCAACATGGGCGTGGCCCTGGGCTACGCGCTGCTGGGCTACGACAGTCTGGCCCGAGGCCTGGGCAAGCTCGAACTCAACGAGGCCGCGCTGGCCACCGACCTGGACCAGGCCTGGGAAGTGCTGGCCGAGGCGATCCAGACCGTGATGCGCCGCCACAGCCTGCCCAAGCCCTACGAGCAGCTCAAGGCCTTCACCCGCGGCAAGCCGATGACCCGCGAGCTGATCCAGGGCTTCATCGCCGACCTGGCCCTGCCCCAGGCCGAGAAGGACCGGCTGCTGGCCATGACACCGGCCGATTACACCGGCCGCGCCGCCGCGCTGGCGGCCCGCATCGGCGACTGACCCGGCCGGCAGACGTCCGAGGGACGCCCCGGCATGGGCGTCCCAACACCTTGTGACAGGGTGTGTGAAACGTGAAGAATCCCCCCGCCACCGGCAGGGGGGCCTCATTAGAATCACGGACATGCATTTCAACGCCCTGCTTTCCCAGGCCAGCCGCGGCCACCAGTCCCTGCTGTGCGTGGGATTGGACCCGGACCCGGCCCGGTTTCCGGCGGGGATGAAGGGCGACAGCCGGCGCATCTTCGACTTCTGCGCCCGCATCGTCGATGCCACCAAGGATCTGGTGAATGCCTTCAAGCCCCAGATCGCCTATTTCGCCGCCCACCGCGCCGAGGATCAGCTCGAACAGCTGATGGCCTACATGAAGCGGGTGGCGCCGGGCGTGCCCGTCATCCTGGACGCCAAGCGCGGCGACATCGGCTCCACCGCCGAGCAGTACGCCCGCGAGGCCTTCGAGCGCTACCAGGCCGACGCCGTCACCCTGTCGCCCTACATGGGCTTCGATTCGATCGAACCCTATCTGAAGTACGAGGGCAAGGGCCTGATCCTGCTCTGCCGCACCTCCAACCCCGGCGGCAGCGACCTGCAGTTCGAGACGCTGGCCAACGGCGACCGCCTGTTCGAGCAGGTGGCCAAGCTGGCCGCCGGCCGCTGGAACCGCGACCAGCGCCTGGGCCTGGTCGTGGGCGCCACCTTCCCGGCCGAACTGGCCCGGGTGCGCGAGCTGGCCCCCACCCTGCCGCTGCTGATCCCCGGTGTCGGCGCCCAGGGGGGCGACGCCGCGGCCACCGTCAAGGCTGCCTGGCGGCCTGACGGCCCAATCATCGTCAACTCCTCGCGCGCCGTGCTGTATGCCGGGGACGGGGAGGACTTTGCGCAGAAGGCGCGTCAGGTGGCCCAGGCCACGCGTGACGCGCTCAACGCCGCGCGCCCGGCCTGAGCCATGGCCCGCGGCCCGGCACGGTCCCCGAGCCAGCCCGGCACGATGGACAAGCCCGCTGCACCGCTTTCCGCCCGCATCCGGGGTGCCGGTACCGGCCTGGGTCTGGCCACCGGCGCGGTGACGGCCGCCGTCTGGCAACTCTGGCCGTCCGGCGGCTGGGCCGGCTGGCAGCTGCTGGGCACCCTGGGGGCTGCCTGTCTCACCGGTGGCCTGCTGGGCACCTGGTGGACCCGGCAGGTGCTGCAGCAGCTCGCGGCCCCATCCGCCGCGCCGACGGAATCCGAGTGGCCGCCCACCCTGCTGGCGACGCCGGAGGACACGGCGCTCGAACCAGGCTCGCGGGCCGCCGCCCGTGGTCTGGCCGCCCTCTCCAGTGACGCCATGTTCGCGTCGCTGTCCCTGCCCCTGATCGCCCACGCCGGACCGCGCATCCTGGCCATCAACCCGGCCGCACGCGCCCTGTGGGGCGTGCAGGACGAAGCCCCGCTGCTGCAGCAACCTCTGCCCGCCCTGTTCCAGGCCGGCGACGCACGTGCGCGCGTGCAGGCCGTGCTGGCGCAGCTGTCCGCCCCCGCCGGCAGCCCCGGGGCAGAGGACGGGCCGGCCCTGTGCTCGGTGCAACTGGCCGGCGACACCGCCCAGCGGGTGGTGCAGATGCGCTCCATGCGGGTGCCGCTGCTGGGCCCCCAGGGCATGCTGTCCTGGCTGATCCCGGCCGAGAGCCTGCTGGGGCAGTCGCTCACCTCCTCCCAGGCCCTGCTGTCCCACCTGGTGGCCACCAGCCCGGACGTGATCACCCTCACCGACCTGCAGACCGGCCGCTACGTGATGGTCAACCCGACCTTCGAGCGCGTCACCGGCCTGCGGGCCGCGGACGTGCTGGGGCGGACCTCCGGCGATCTGGGCATCTGGCACGACAGCTCCGAGCGCCAGCGCCTGGTGGAGGCCCTGCGCGAGCGGGACACGGCCCAGGACCTGCCGGCCACCTTCCGCGTGCGCGACGGCCAGCTGCTGCACATGCAGCTCTCGGCCTCCCGCTTCACCCACGAGGGCAGCGAGTACCTGGTCATCAACGCCCGCGACATCACCCGCTCGGAGCAGCTGCGCCGCGAGTACGAGGCCGTGCTGGACACGGCCCTGTTCGGCATCGCCGTCACCCGCGACGCCCACTTCCAGATGGTCAACCCCCGCTTCGAGGCGATGCTGGGCTGGCCCGCGGGCCGGCTGCAGGGCATGCACGCCAGCCAGGTCTGGCCCACCCCGACCGAGCACGCCGAGGCCCGGGCCCGCCTGCTGCCCCGGCTGGAAGCCGGCGAGCATGTGGACGAGGAGGTGCGCCTCAAGCGCCGCGACGGCAGCCTGATCAGCTGCCGCCTGCTGGCCCAGGCGGTGCACCCCCTGTACGGCGAGCGCGACGGCATCATCTGGATGGCCGAGGACATCACCGAGCGGCGCCAGATGGACCAGGACCTGGCGCGTGCGCGCGACCAGGCGGAGGCCGCCAACCGGGCCAAGAGCACCTTCCTGGCCAACACCAGCCACGAACTGCGCACCCCGCTCAACGCCCTGCTGGGCCTGGCCCGGCTGGCCCGTGACCCGGGCGTGGACGAGCTGCGCCGGCGCCAGTACATCGAGAAGATCAGCGACAGCGCCGAGACCCTGTCGGCCATCATCTCGGACATCCTGGACCTGTCCAAGATCGAGGCCGGCAAGATGCACCTGGACCGTCTGCCCTTCCGGCTCGACGGCCTGCTGCAGAACCTGCACGAAGCCTACGGCGCCCTGGCCGACACCAAGGGCCTGACCATGCGCCTGCAGCGCGACCCCGCGGTGCCCGACGTCGTCGTCGGCGACCCGGTGCGGGTGCGCCAGATCCTCAGCAACTACCTGAACAATGCGCTGAAGTACACCCGCACGGGGGGCCTGGTGCTGGCGGTGCATGTGCTGCACGGCCCGGTGCTGCGCTTCGAGGTGATCGACACCGGCACCGGCATCGACGCCCAGGCCCAGTCCCGCCTGTTCACCCCCTTCACCCAGGTGGACAGTCCCGTCAACCGGCGCAACGGCGGCACCGGCCTGGGCCTGTCGATCTGCCGCGAGCTGGCCCGGCTGATGGGCGGCGAGGTCGGCGTGATGAGCGAGCCCGGCCACGGCAGCTGCTTCTGGGCCGAGCTGCCGCTGCCCGAGGCCTCGGATGTCGAGATCGACAGCTCCACCGGCAGCGACGGGCTGGACCCGATCCAGGGCGCACGCATCCTGATGGTCGAGGACAACCCGGTCAACATGATGATCTCGGTGGCCCTGCTGGAGCAGTGGGGCGCGGTGGTGGAGCAGGCCCAGGACGGCCTGGAAGCCATCCACGCGGTGGACCGGGCCAGTGCGCGCGGCCAGCCCTTCGACCTGGTGCTGATGGACGTGCAGATGCCCGGCATGGGTGGGCACGAAGCCACCCGCGAGCTGCGCAAGCGCTACCCGCCCCAGGTGCTGCCCATCGTCGCCCTCACCGCCGCAGCCCTGATCTCCGAGCGCGAGGAGGCCCTGGGCGAGGGCATGAACGACTTCCTCACCAAGCCGATCGACCCTCACCGGCTGAGGACGGCCCTGGTGCGCCTGCTGCGGACCACCCCCGCCGCGAACGGCCCCTGAAGCCCCCCCGGCTCAGCACACCGGCTGGCTGCGCCCCTGCGCGAAGACCCGCAGTTCACCGCTGGCGAACGGGGTCCAGGTCTCGTCCTGGGTCAGCGGTTCGGTGGCGATCACCGCCACCCGGTCCTGTGGCGTCGTCAGGTGGGCGAAGTCCACGCTCAGGTCCTCGTCGCGCAGGCGGGCGGCGCCGAAGGGATGGCGGCGCTCGACCCAGTGCAGGTGGGTGGAGCAGTGCGCCCACAGCGCCTGGCCGTTGGACAGCAGCATGTTGAAGGTGCCGTGGCGGTGCAGCTGCGGCATCAGCTCGGCCAGGGTGCAGGACAGCTCGTCGATGGCCGGCACGCCCGCATGGGCCTTGGCCAGTTCCTGCATCAGCCAGCAGAAGGCACGCTCGCTGTCGGTGTCCCCCACGGGGCGGAAAGCGCCATGCAGACGCGGGTGGAAATCCACCAGGTTGCCGTTGTGGGCGAACACCCAGTAGCGCCCCCAGAGCTCGCGCTGGAAGGGGTGGGTGTTCTCCAGCGCCACCCGGCCCTGCGTGGCCTTGCGGATGTGGGCGATGACGTTCTCGCTGTGGATCGGGTAGCCCTTGACCAGCTCGGCCACCGGTGACTGGCGGGCGCTGTGGTGATCCACGAACAGGCGCACGCCCTTGTCCTCGAAGAAGCCGATGCCAAAGCCGTCCTTGTGCTCCTCGGCGCGGCAGGCCAGGCCGGTGAAGCTGAACATGACATCGGTGGGGGTGTTGGCGTTCATGCCCAGCAGTTGGCAGATTTGGAAACTCCCGTCTAGTCAAGGATGTGGACTTTATGCCTGCAGCCTGCGCTTTGAACAGGCACCCCGGGCTGAATTCGCACAACATCAGCCACACTGGCCCAGCCGTCCATCCTGGGAGCCCAGGTCCTTGCCCAACGCTGCCATGAAGCTCACCGATCTGTCCCAGGGGCGCGACAACAACTTCAACCTGATCCGCATCGCGGCCGCGTATGCCGTTCTGGTCACGCACAGCTTCGCGCTGGCCCTGGGGACAGGTGACGCGGAGCCGCTGCGGCAGACCCTGGGCATGACGCTGGGCTCGATCGCGGTCGACATCTTCTTCCTGACCAGCGGATTCCTCGTCACCGCCAGCCTCCTGACCAAGCAGGACAGCCTCGAATTCATCGTGGCGCGGGTTCTCCGGATATTTCCCGGCCTCTTGGTGATGCTGCTGTTTTCGGTGTTCGTCATCGGCCTGAGTTTCACCACCCTGTCCTGGCGGGACTACCTCACCGATCTGCGAACCTACAAGTACTTCGCCAAGTGCCTGACGCTCGTTCGCGGCGTGGCCTTCGAATTGCCCGGCGTCTTCACCGGCAACCCCTACGACAACTCGGTCAACGGCTCTCTCTGGACCCTTCCCAATGAGGTGGCGATGTACCTCATCCTGGTGTCCACCTGGATTGCCCTGTCCGTGATACAGCGCCATCGCGCAGGCGCACTCCGACTTCTTCTGGTCCTGTCCGCGCTGTTCTCGGGAGCCCAGGTCCTGGCCGGCCACTACGGGCTGCTGAATGAGACGACGCCCTTCCCGCAGCTGTTCTTCATGTTTTTCAGCGGCGCTGCCTTCTTCGTGCTTCGCGCGCGAATTCAGCTCTCCCGCCCCGTCTTTCTTGCCGCACTGGCCCTGGTGGTCGCGACAGCCCTGCACGGGCGGTTCTTCTTCCCGACCTATCTTCTTTGCCTGCCGTACATCTTGTTTTATCTGGCCTACGTGCCATCGGGCTGGATCCGGAAATACAACCGCGTGGGCGACTATTCCTACGGCATCTACATCTATGCCTTTCCCGTCCAGCAGTCGGTGGCCGCGCTGATCCCCCATGTCTCTGTTCCGGCCATGATGGCGGTTTCGACGATCGTCACCCTGTCGCTTGCAGCGCTTTCGTGGCATGGGATCGAACAGCCGGCCTTGCGCCTGAAAAACACGGTCGTCGCACGTGCCCGCGCCCTGGCCCATCCCCTTCGGCGCTCACCCCGCTGAGGCAGCACGAGCCCGATGCGCAAAGGGGCTCGGCGGCCTCCTGCCTGGGTCAGCGCATCGGCAGCAGCAAGCGCAGCAGCCCAGCCGCGCTGACCAGCTTGGCCGGGTTGGAGGTTTCGTCGAGCACGCCGGCCATGCGCCGACGCAGGCCGGCGCTGTGGCGGGCGCGCCAGATCACCAGATCGGCCAGCCAGGGGTGGGCATTGATCCGGTTGGCCTTCTCGTACAGGTCAAAGCGCGGCTTGAGCGCGGACAGCGCCGCCTCGTAGCGCTGACGCACAACGGCCTCGTCGCCCCCTGTCACCAGGGCCTCCGCAGCCAGGATGCCGGTCTCCAGCGCCTTGCCGATGCCCTCGCCAGTGAAGGAGTAGGTGCTGCCCGCGGCCTCACCGGCCACCAGCACACCGGGCGCGCTCCAGTGCGCGCCTTCCAGCGTACAGCGCAGCGGCGCGCCCTTGAGCTCGCCCACCCACTCGCCGCCCTGCACCAGCTCGCGCGCAGACGGGTGGTGGCGGCAGAAGGCGTCGAACACCGCACGCAGGTTCACGTCCTGCTTGGCACTGCGCCCGTCCACCAGGGTGCTGTGGCTGTGGGCAATGCCCACACCGATGTTGAAGACCCCGTCCGGCCCGGGAAAGATCCAGCCATAACCCGGCCGCAGGCTGCGGTGCCAGACCACCTCCATGGCCTGCAGACGTGCCGCCATGGCCGGGTGTCGGATATAGCCCCGCAGCGCCACACCGCTGGGCACACGCCGCCGGCACAGACCGGCGGCCAGCAAAGCCTGGGGCACGGCCCCCGTGGCCAGCACCACCCAGCGGGCCGCCGCCTCGTGCACCGCATCGCCCTGGCGCAGCGTGGCGCCCTGGGTGCGTCCCTGGGTGTCCGCCAGCAGGCCTTCAAAGCGCCAGGGGGCCTGGAAATCCGCGCCGGCCGCCATGGCGGCCTCCAGCAGGATCTGGTCGAGCTCGCGCCGCGGCAGCACCGCCAGCCGCCCCGGCACCTCCACCCGGCCGCCGCGCGGGCCGATGCAGGCCACCCGCTCCACCGGATGGGCCCGGGCGGCCACGGCCTCGGCCACGCCCAGACGGACCAGCGCCGCATGGGCATCCGGGATCAGGCCATCGCCACACACCTTCTCGCGCGGAAAGGACTGCTGGTCCACCAGGCACACCCGCTGGCCGGCACGCGCCAGCACCTGGGCACAGGCCGAGCCGGCAGGACCGGCGCCGACCACCAGCACATCACAACTCGCAGGCAGGGTCATGGCGCCATTGTAGGGAGGCCCCCACCGCCGGGACGACCCGCCGCCAGCTTGACGGGCATCAAGATGAATACCCTTGGGAGCACGCACCATGAGGACAGAAGGAGACTGACATGAGCACCGCACTGACCACCGCCCAACGGGCAGAACTGGCCGCCTTGCTGATTGCCCGCATGGCCACGCTGGAGGAGGAAATCGCCGCCCAGGAGGGCGAGGGCGGCCGTGTGGCCGCCGCAGCCGAGTTGCTGGACGAAAGCCGTGAAGGCGGCGTTCAGCGCGAAGCCGACCGCGCGGTGGCCCTGCAGCGCACCAGCCAGGCCCATGGCGAACTGGAGCGCGTGCGCGATGCACTGCAGCGGTTGGAAAACCCGGGCTTCGGCCTGTGCAGCGCCTGTGGTGAAGCCATCGGCATGCCGCGCCTGCAGGCCAAGCCCTGGACCCGCCATTGCGTCGCCTGCGAGCGCGAGATGGAACAGGGCCAATCCACCCCGCCCCGCCTGTGAATCAGGCCCCGAACGAGTCGACCGAACCGACTGTTTCAATCAACGAGGAGAGAACCCCATGAGTACTTACCACGCCGTCGTCTGGATGGACCAGAAGGAAGCCCACGTGATGCACTTCGACACGGAGTCGATGCAGGCCGAGCGCGTCAAGTCGCGCAGCCACCACCAGCGCCCGGCCGGCCAGTTGCAGAAGGACAGCCACCACGCCGGCATGACCGAAAAGGAAGCCGCCGAATACTTCGGTGCCATCGCGCAAGCCCTGGAAGGCTCGCACGAGGTGCTGGTGCTCGGCCCGGCCCGCATGCACGAAGAGTTCAAGGAGTGGCTGGCCAAACACCTGCCGGCCGTGGCCAAGACCGTCGTCGGCAGCGAGAAGGCCGACCACCCGACCGATGGCCAGGTGGTGGCCCTGGCCCGCCGCTACTTCCACAAGTTCGACAACATGGCAGGCAAGGCCGGCGGGCGCTGAGCCCTGCCGGCACCGGTCGGCCGCCCCGGGAGGGGCCGGGGCCGACCGGTTGACGCCATCAACCCTTCTTGCCGCCCAGCAGGGCGTGCAACAGGATGGCGCCGAAGGTGGCGGTGCCGATGCCGCCCAGCGCAAAGCCCCCGAAGTGCAGCGTGTAGTCACCGGTGCCCAGCACCAGCGTCACCGCCGCCACCATCAGGTTGCGGTTGTCGGTGAAGTCGACCTTGTTGTCGACCCAGATCTTGGCGCCCGAGACGGCGATCAGGCCGAACACCACGATGGACACGCCGCCCATCACCGCCAGCGGGATGGTCTGGATCAGCGCGCCGAACTTGGGCGAGAAGCCCAGCACGATGGCCAGCAGGGCCGCGAACACGAAGTTGGCGGTCGAGTAGATCTTGGTCGCCGCCATCACGCCGATGTTCTCGGCATAGGTCGTCACGCCGGTGCCACCCACCGCGCCGGACACCATGGTGGCCACACCGTCGCCGATGAAGGCGCGGCCCATGGAGCCATCCAGGTTGCGGCCGGTCATCGCGCTGACCGCCTTGATATGGCCCAGGTTCTCGGCCACCAGGATCAGCGCCACCGGCGCGATCAGCAGTGCCGCCGAGCCGGTGAACACCGGGCTGGCGAAATGCGGAAGGCCGATCCAGGCGGCGTTCGCCACGCCGCTGAAGTCCAGCGGCTTGCCCAGACCCAGGCCGTTGGTCAGCACGGCATAGACCACGCTGGCCAGGATCAGGCCGGCCAGAATCAGCAGACGCTGCAGCAGGCCCGAGGTGCGCACGGCCACCAGGCCCACGCACAGCACGGTGATGCCCTGCATCCACTTGTCGAACTCGGTGGGCGCCATGTTCTTGATCGGCACGCCCGCCAGGTTCAGGCCGATGACCGCCACCACCGCGCCGGTGACCACCGGTGGCATCAGGCGCTCGACCCAGGCCGTGCCCACGCCCATCACCACCGCGCCGATCAGCGCGTAGACCGCCCCGCAGACGATGATGCCGCCCAGCGCCACGCCGATGTTGGCATTGGCCCCGCCGCCGGCAAAGCCGGTGGCGGCGATCACCACGCCGATGAAGGCGAAGGACGAGCCCAGGTAGCTGGGCACCTTGCCGCCGACGATCAGGAAGAAGATCAGGGTGCCGATGCCCGACATCAGGATCGCCACATTGGGATCGAAGCCCATCAGGATCGGGGCCAGCACCGTGGCGCCGAACATGGCGATCACGTGCTGCATGCCCATCACCGCGGTCTGCGGCCAGGACAGGCGTTCATCGGGGGCGACGACGCGGCCGGGTTCGGCCGGCACCTCGCGCCATTGGGGAATCAGGGACATGCGATCTCCTCGCTGTTGTTCGGGGGTCGGGTGAGAAAAGAGTGCGCGGCCACGCCGCGGACCACCGACCAGTGTAGGAGAGGCCGCCCCCTCGCGGCCAGCAGGCTCAGTCCTGGCCGGGCTCGTCGACCAGACGGCGCGGGGTGCCGCCCTGGCGCAGCCAGTAGCCCAGCTCGCCATCGCCCAGGCCCAGGTCCCGCAGCTCGCGGGCCTGCGTGGGCAGCCCGGGCCTGGCGACCGGCAGCCAGCGGCGCAGGGCATGGAGGAAAGTGCGAAGAAGCGTGGACATGGCGGGCTCCCGTGAGGAAGGCGCCATGCTCCGCCGGCGTTTAACATCTGGAAAGTTGAATGTTCTGACGAATTCATTCAGGAAACCTGATGAGAAACCTCAGCCTGGACCAGCTGCAGACCCTGGTGGCCATTGCCGACCTGGGCACCCTGGCCGCGGCCGCCCAGGCCCTGCACCTGGCCCCGCCCACGGTGAGCCTGCACATCCACGAGCTGGAGACCCGCCTGGGCATGGCCCTGCTGCTGCGCGACCGCAAAGGTGCGCGGCCCACGCCCGCGGGGCTGGCCCTGGTGGAAGACGCCCGGCGCCTGCTGCGCGAGCTGGACGAGGCGGTGGCCCGGGCCCGCCGGGTGGCCGAAGGCCGGGCCGGCAAGGTGCGCCTGGGCACCTCCAGCGGCGTGGTGGTGCACCAGCTGCCCGCGGTGCTGGCCCGGCTGGCCCAGCACAGACCGGAGGTGGAGGTGGAGCTGAGCATCCTGGGCTCGCAGCAGACGCTGGAGCGGCTGCTGGCCGGGCAGCTGGAGCTGGGCATCGTCGCCCTGCCGCTGCCGCCCCAGGGCGAGCTGGTGGTCCAGCCCTGGCGCGAGGACGCGATGATGGCCTGGCTGCCCGCCGGTTGGACGGTGCCGGAGACAGTGACGCCCGCCTGGCTGGCCGAGCGGCCGCTGGTGGCCAACGACGGCAGCACCCAGATGCACCGGCTGACCGCGGCCTGGTTCGCCCAGGCCGGCCACCACCCGCGCGCGCGCATCGAGCTGAACTACACCGAGGCGATGAAGAGCCTGGTGGCCGCCGGCTACGGCGCGGCCGTGCTGCCGCTCGAGCGCGGCGAAAACACGCCGCTGCCGGATGGCGTGGTGGTGCGGCCGCTGGCGCCGCCACTGGTGCGGCGCCTGGGTCTGGCGCACCGGCCGCCGGCCCTGCTGGACGCCCCCACCCGGGCGGTGCTGCAGCTGCTCACCCCCGACTGAGCGGGGGCTCGGGCCAGGGCTGCGCTCAGGCCGCGGGCGCCGTCTCGGCCGCCTGCCAGCCCTTGGGCACCGCGCCGATCAGGCGGCGGGTGTAGTCCTGCTTCGGGTGGTGCAGGATGTCCTCGGCGCTGGCCTGCTCGACCACCTCGCCGTCCTTCATCACCAGCACCTCGTCGGAGATGAAGCGCACCACCGCCAGGTCGTGGCTGATGAAGATGTAGGACAGGCCCAGCTCGTCCTGCAGGTCCTTGAGCAGGTTGAGCACCTGGGCCTGCACCGACACGTCCAGCGCGCTGACGGACTCGTCGAGCACCAGCACCTCGGGGTTGAGCGTCAGGCAGCGGGCAATGGCCACCCGCTGGCGCTGGCCGCCCGAGAACTCGTGCGGGTACTTGCCGAAGGCGCTGGCATCCAGCCCCACCTTGACCAGCAGTTCGCGGGCGCGCTGCTCGCGCTCGGCCGCGTCCACCCCGATGCCGTGGATGGTCATCGGCTCGATCAGGGCCTGGCCCACGGTGAAACGCGGGTTCAGCGAGGCATAGGGGTTCTGGAAGACGATCTGGATGCGCCGACGCATCTGCTGCCATTCGGCCGGCTTGAGCTTGAGCAGGTCCTGGCCGTCGAAGATCACCTCGCCGCTCGTCGGCTCGTGCAGGCGCAGCAGGGTCAGGCCCATGGTCGTCTTTCCCGAGCCCGATTCGCCCACCACGCCCAGGGTGTGGCCGCGCTTCAACTTGAAGTTGACGTCACGCACCGCGCGGAACTCGCGCTGGCCGAACAGCCCGGTCTTGAAGTGGAAGCTCTTGGCCAGGGACTTGACCTCCAGCACCACCGGCGCGTCCGGATCCTTGGCCCGCACGCGCGAGGTGTCGGCGTCACGGCCGGCGATGTGGTCGTCGATCACCATCAACCGGGCCGGGTTGTGCTCCAGGCTGGGCCGGCAGGCAAGCAGGGCCTCGGTGTAGGCGTCCTTCGGGGCACTGAAGATCTGCGCCGAAGGGCCGGTTTCGCGGATGGTGCCGTGGCGCATCACCACCACCTGGTCGGCAATCTCACCCACCAGGCCCAGGTCGTGGCTGATGAACAGCACCGACAGGCCGTGCTTGGCCTTCAAGCTCGCCAGCAGCTCGATCACCTGGCGCTGGATGGTCACGTCCAGCGCGGTGGTGGGCTCGTCGGCGATCAGCAGCTTGGGCTCGCAGGCCAGGGCCATCGCGATCATCACCCGCTGCTGCTGCCCACCGGACAACTCGTGCGGATAGGCTTTCAGGCGCCGCTTGGGCTCGGGAATGCCCACCTCGGCCAACAGGGCCTCGGCCTTCTCCAGCGCCGCCTTGGCACCCATGCCCAGGTGCAGCTGCAGCGGCTCCATCAGCTGCTGGCCGATGGTGAACACCGGGTTGAGCGAGCTCATCGGGTCCTGGAAGACGCAGGCGATCTCGCGCCCGCGCAGGGCCCGCAGCCGCGCCGTGCTGGCCTGCAGCAGGTCCTGGCCCTGCCAGAGGATGCGGCCGCTGCGCCGGGCGTTGTCCGGCAGCAGGTTCAGGATGGACATGGCGGTCACGCTCTTGCCCGAGCCCGACTCGCCCACCAGGGCCACCGTGCTGTTGGCCGGCACGTCGAAGCTCACCGTCTGAGCCCCCCGCCCCACCGCCTCGGCCAGCTGTTCCTGGCCGTTGACCTGGCCCATGCGGAAGGCCACCTTGAGGTCCTGGATGGACAGCAGCATGTTCGTCTCGTTGTTCGCGCTCATCGCATCACTCCAGGCCGCGCAGCTTCGGGTCCAGCGCATCGCGCCAGGCATCGGCCATCAGCGAGAAGGCCGTCACGAACACCGCCATGAAGACGGTGGCGGTGGCCAGCTGCCACCAGTAGCCCAGGATCAGCTCGGCCTGGGCCTCGGCCAGCATGGTGCCCCAGCTGACCTGGTCCACCGGCACCCCCAGGCCCAGGTAGGACAGAATCACCTCGCTCTTGATGAAGCCCACCACCAGCAGCGACATGCGCACCAGGATCACGTGGCTGACGTTGGGCAGGATGTGGCGGAAGATGCGCGACATCGACGAGGCACCGATGGCCTCGGCCGCCCGCACGTACTCGCGCGCCCGGTGCTTCATGAACTCGGCGCGCACCTGGCGGTACAGGTCGGTCCAGCCGGTCAGGCCCAGGATCAGCACCACGGTGCCGATGCCCCGGCCCAGCACCGCCGCGAAGGCGAAGATCAGCAGGATGTAGGGAATGGCGGTGAAGACGTTGTAGAGCCACTCCAGGAAGTCGCCCACCTTGCCGCCGAAGAAGCCGGCGAAGGCGCCCAGCGCGGTGCCCACCAGCGTGGCCACCAACGCGGCCAGCACACCGACGAAGACCGAGACCTGCGTGCCCTTGATCGCCTTGTCCAGCACGTTGCGGCCCAGGCGGTCGGCGCCCAGCGGCAGGGTGTCGGCCTTGGGGGTCTCGACGGCGTGGTACTGCTTGGCGCGCTCGGCCCACTCGGCATAGCGCGGCGCCAGCGGGTCGATGTCCGCCAGGTCCACATTGGGGGCCAGGTCCTCGGCCTTGGGCTGGGATGGGTCCGCCGCACGGGCACCCATCACCGTGGGCGGGGCATTGGGCACGGCCACCTCGTTCTGCCAGCCGCCAGCCACCAACCCGGTGGCCGACAGCAGGATCAGCAGCAGGAAAGCCGCCACCACCACCAGCGACACCACGCCCACCCGGTCCTTGCGGAACCGCCGCCAGGCCGCCTGCCAGACGCCTTCGGAACGCAGAGGCGCACCTGCCGGCGCCGCGCCGGCCACTTGTTGGATCACTGCACTCATTTCAGCACCACCCGCGGGTCAACCAGCTTGTACAGCAGGTCCGTGCCCAGATTGATCAGCATCGTCAGCACCGCCAGGTAGACGGTGGCCGCCTGGATGACGGGGTAGTCGCTGCGGTTGACCGCCAGCAGCACCTCGCGGCCCAGGCCGGGGATGGAGAAGAAGACCTCGATCAGGAAGGAGCCGACGAAGATGCCCGGCAGCGCCAGGCCCACGTTGGTCAGGATGGGGATCATCGCGTTGCGCAGCACATGCTTGAACAGCACCGCGCCCTCGCCCAGGCCCTTGGCCCGCGCGGTGCGCACGTAGTCCTGCCCCAGCTCATCCAGGAAGAAGGTGCGGTAAAGCCGCGTTTGCGGGGCCAGGCCCACGGCCACCGCCAGCAGTAGCGGCAGCGGCACGTACTGCACCAGGTTGGTCCAGGTCGAGTCGCTCCAGCCTTGCACCGGGAACCAGCCGAGCTGGAAGCCAAACACGTACTGCCCGACGATCACATAGACCAGGAAGGAGATCGACAGCGCCACCGTGGTCACCACCATGATGGTGCGGTCGGTCAGCGAGCCCCGCACATAGGCCACGCCCAGGGCCACCGGAATGGCCAGCAGCGAGTCCAGGATCAGGATGGGCACCATCACCGTCAGCGTGGCCGGCAGGCGGCTGGCGAACAGGTGGGCCACCGGCTCGCTGGTCGCCCAGCTCTTGCCCCAGTCGAAGGTCGCGATCTGCTTGACGAAGATCCACAGCTGGAACCACCAGGGCTGATCCAGTCCCAGTTCCTGCCGGATCGCGGCGATCTGCGCCTGGGTGGCGTTCTGCCCCGCCAGGATGACGGCAGGGTCGCTGCCGAAGAACTTGAAGAGGACGAACACCAGCAGGACCACCCCGAGGAGGGTCGGCACCATCTGCCACAGGCGCCGTATCAGGTAGGCAAGCATAGAGAGACGACAGGGTTGAGGCGGGGCGGCTTGTGGCCACCGAGCCAGGCTGAAGAATGCGCGAGTGTAGGCGGGGCGCGATCTGGGGCCTCCCTAACGCAAACCCTGTGCCAGCGTCATCCCTCCTCTTGGGGCGGATAGACTCGAGCGCTTTGCAACTCGGAACAGCGGCACATGGGCTGGATTCGAACCCTGGTGCGGGCCACAAGCCTGGCCCTCTCGCTGATGCCCGCGGCCCAGTCCGCCGAAGCCCCCGCGTCCGTGCCCCCGGACGCGAAGGTGGTGCGTTTTGCCTTCCCGGCGGCCGAAACCGGCTTCGATCCGGCACGCATCTCCGACACCTATTCCAACCAGGTGGTCGCGCACATTCTCGAAGCGCCGCTGACCTACGACTACCTGGCCCGCCCGACGGAGCTGCGAACGCTCACGGCGGCCGCGCCGCCCGAGCACTCGGCCGACTTCACGGTGTGGACAGTGCGCATCCGCCCGGGCATCTACTTCGCCGACGATCCGGCCTTCAAGGGCCAGAAGCGCGAGCTGACCGCGGCCGACTACGCCTACGCGATCAAGCGCTACTACGACCCGCGTTGGAAGAGCCCTGTCTACAGCCAGTACCGCGAGTACCACGTGCTGGGCCTGGAGGAGTTGCGCCAGAAGGCCCTGGACAGCCGCCACCCCTTCAACTACGACACCCCGGTGGCCGGCCTGCAGACGCCCGACCGCTACACCCTGCGCGTCACGCTGGGGCGACCCAACCCGCTGTTCGATCTGGTCATGGCCAACACGAACAGCTTCGGTGCCATGGCGCACGAGGTGGTGGAGGCCTACGGCCAGGACGTGGACGCCCACCCGGTGGGCACCGGCCCCTTCCGCCTGGCCCAGTGGCGCCGCTCCTCGCTGATCGTGCTGGAGCGCAACCCGGGCTATCGCGACGACTTCTACGACGCCCACCCGGCCGCCGACGACGCCGCGGGGCAAGCCCTGCTGGCGCGCTTCAAGGGCCGCAAGCTGCCGATGATCGACCGGCTGGAATTCGCCATCATCGAGCAGCCCCAGCCCACCTGGCTGTCCTTCCTGGCCAAGGATTTCGACCTGGTGATGACCCCGCTGGACTACGCCCCCATCGCCGTGCCGGGGGGCCATCTGGCGCCCAACCTGACCAAACAGGGCATCCAGCTGGAGCGGGTGCTGCGTTCGGACCAGACTTACACCTACTTCAACATGAACGACCCGGTGGTGGGGGGCTACACCGCCGAGAAGATCGCGCTGCGACGGGCCATCTCGCTGGCCTACGACAACATGGCCGAGATCAACCGGGTGCGCCGTGGCCTGGGCATCCCGGCCAAAACCATGCTGGTGCCCAACACCTACGGCTACGACCCGAAGCAGAACTTCGGCTTCAGCGAGTACGACCCGGCCAAGGCCCGCGCCCTGCTGGACCTCTACGGCTACGTGGACAAGGACGGCGACGGCTGGCGCGACCAGCCGGACGGCAAGCCGCTGGTGATCCGTTTCACGACCGAGAGCGACGAGAGCAGCCGCCAGTTCAACGAGCTCTGGGGCAAGTACATGAAGGCCGTGGGTCTGCACGTGGAGTTCCTGCCCGGGCAATGGCCCGACAACTTCAAGCTGGCCCAGGCCGGGAACGTGCAAATGTGGATGCTGGGTCAGACCGCCACCTCCCCCGACGGCTCGGACTACCTGCACGAGGCCTTTGGCCCCGAGGCTGGCGCCAACAACCTGTCCTTCTTCAAGCTGCCGGCCTACGACGATCTGGTGCGCCGAATCGACCAGATGCCGCCCGGCCCCGAGCGCGACGCGCTGATCACCCAGGCCCAGAGCTTGCTGGCGGTGTACATGCCGATCAAGCCGCATGTGCACCGCGTCCGTCTGTACCTGTCCCAGCCCTGGCTGCTGGGTTACCGCACCCACCCCTTCGCCCTCGATTTCGGCCGCTTTGTGGACGTGGACCTCCAGAAGAAGTCCGCCGCCCTGCACTGACGGCCTGGTGCCACCCTGACACCGTTGCCTGAACTGACCGAGTCCATGTCCGAGCCTTCCCAGTCCCCGCGCACGTCCGACACCCTTCCCTCCCGCGAACGCCGGCAGTGGCTGCAGGCCGCCAGCCTGGGCGGCGCCGGTGCCCTGCTGGGCGGCACATCCACCGAGGCTGTCGCCGGGCCCGGCGACAGCGCCGGCCGCCCATCCAAGGTCCTGCGCTACGCCCTGCGGGTGGCCGAAACCGGCTTCGACCCGGCCAAGGTGAGCGACCTGTATTCGCACCTGATCATCGCCAACATCCTGGAAGGCCTGTACGAGTACGACCACCTGGCCAGGCCGGCCAAGATCAGGCCCTGCACGGCCGCCGCCATGCCGGAGATCTCGAACGACTACCGCGTCTTCGTGGTCCGGCTGCGCCCGGGCATCTACTTTTCTTCTGACCCGGCCTTCAAGGGCAAGAAGCGCGAACTGGTGGCCGAGGACTACATCTACGCCCTCAAGCGCCACGCCGACCCGGCCAACAAGAGCCCCATCTGGGGCGACTATGAGGAGCTGGACTTCATCGGCCTGAACGCCCTGCGCGAAGAGGCCTTGAAGTCGCGCAAGCCCTTCGACTACGACCGCGTGGTGCCGGGCGCGCGCGCCCTGGACCGCTACACCCTGCGCTTCGAGCTGAGCCAGAGCCGGCCCCGGCTGGTGGAGACCCTGGCCGTGGGAGATGCCTTGGGCGCCGTGGCCCGCGAGGTGGTGGAGTTCTATGGGCCCGAGGAGATCATGGGCCACCCGGTGGGCACCGGCCCCTTCCGGCTGGCCCGCTGGCGGCGCAGCTCGCTGATCGCCCTGGAGCGCAACCCCGACTACCGGGAACGCTATTACGACGCAGAGCCTGCGGCGGACGATGCCGAGGGCCAGGCCCTGCTGGCCCGCTTCAAGGGGCGACGCTTGCCCATGCTGGACGGGGTGGAGGTGTCGATCATCGAGGAGAACCAGCCGCGCTGGCTGTCCTTCCTGAATGGCGAGCACAACTTCCTGGAGCGCCTGCCGGAGGATTTCGCGAGCATCGTCATCCCGGGCGGACACCTGGCGCCCAACCTGTCCAAACAGGGCCTGCGCGCCTACCGCTCCCTGGTGTCGGACATTGTGCTGACCAGCTACAACATGGAAGACCCGGTGATCGGCGGCTACACGCCCGAGAAGATCGCCCTGCGCCGTGCCATCAATCTGGCACTGGACATCCCGCGCGAAATCGATCTGGTGCGCCGCGGGCAGGGCATCCCGGCCCAGAGCATGACGGTGCCCAACACCACGGGCTACGACCCTCACTTCCGCTCCGAGATGGGCCAGTACGACCCAGCCCGGGCGAAGGCCCTGCTGGACATCCACGGCTACACCGACCAGAACGGCGACGGCTGGCGCGAGCGGCCCGATGGCTCACCGCTCAAGCTGGTCAAGCGCACCCAGCCCGACGGTCAATCGCGCCAGCTCGACGAACTGTGGCAACGCAACATGAACGCGATCGGCATCCAGATCGAGTTCCTGAGCGCCAAGTGGCCGGAAAACCTGAAGGCCTGCAAGGCTGGCAACTACCAGCTCTGGGGCTTGGGCCTGTCGGCCACCGCGCCCGATGGTCAGGGGGCCCTGGCCTCCCTGTACAGCCCCTTGGTGGGCAGCGCTGACTATGCACGCTTCAAGAACGAAGCCTTCGACGAGATCTACCGCAGGATGCAGGTGATCCCGGACGGTGCCGAACGTGAAGCCCTGTTCCGCCAGGCCAAACGCATCGCCGTCACCTACGCACCCTACAAGTTCCACCTGCACCGCTACGTGACCGACGTCACCCGCCCGGAGGTGCTGGGCTACCGTCGCGGGGTGTTCTGGCAGAACTGGTGGCAGTACATCGACATCGACACCTCGCTGACCCGCAAGGCCTGACCCCATGTCCGACACACGCCCCATGCCCACCCGCCGCCAGTGGCTGCAGGCCGCCGGCCTGACCGGCGCCGCGCCCCTGTTGAGTTGCGTGCCGGCGGTGGCCGGCACCACACCCACCGCCACCGCTGCGACGGTGAGTGGCCCGAAGGTCCTGCGCTATGCCTTCAAGGCAGCCGAGACCGGCTTCGACCCGGCCAAGATCCAGGACCTCTACTCGCGCATCCTCACGGGACACCTCTTCGAGGGCCTGTACGCCTACGACCACCTGGCGCGTCCGCCCAAGATCAAGCCGCTGACCGCCGCAGCGCTGCCCGAGGTGTCGCCCGACTTCCGGGTGTTCGTGATCCGCGTGCAGCCGGGCATCTTCTTCATGTCGGACCCGGCCTTCAAGGGCCAACGGCGCGAGCTGGTGGCCGAGGACTACGTCTACGCCATCAAGCGCTTCGCCGACCCGGCCAACAAGAGTCCGGCCTGGGGCGACCTGGAGGAGGCCGGCTTCGTCGGCCTGGCCGCAGCGCGCGAAGAAGCCCTGCAGAAGCGCCAGCCCTTCGACTATGACCGCATCGTGCCCGGCCTGCGCGCGCTGGACCGCCACACCCTGCGCCTGGAGGTGGCCGCTGCCCGCCCGCGGCTGATCGAGCTGCTGACCGGCAGCGACCTGTTCGGTGCCGTGGCCCGCGAGGTGGTGGAGTTCTACGGGCCCGAGGACATCGTGGGCCATCCGGTGGGCACCGGTCCGTTCAAGCTGGTGCAGTGGCGCCGCAGCTCGCTGATCACGCTGGAGCGCAACCCCGAGTACCGGGAGCGCCATTACGACGCCGAGCCCGCCCCCGACGATGCCGAGGGCCAGGCCCTGCTGGCACGCTTCAAGGGCCGGCGCCTGCCCATGGTGGACCGGGTGGAGGTGTCCATCATCGAGGAGAGCCAACCGCGCTGGCTCTCTTTCCTGAACGGCCAGCAGAACTTCATCGAGCGGGTGCCCGAGGAGTTCGCCACCCTGGCCATGCCCAACGGTCGGGTCGCGCCCAACCTGGCCCATCAGCACATCCAGGGCTACCGCAGCCTGGCGCCGGACATCGGCGTGACGCTGTACAACATGGAAGACCCGGTGGTGGGGGGCTACACGCCGGAGAAGATCGCCCTGCGCCGGGCCATGAACCTGGCCATGGACATCCCGCGCGAGATCGCCCTGGTGCGCCAGGGCCAGGGCGTGCCGGCCCAGTCGCTCGTGGTGCCCAACACCAGCGGCTACGACCCGAACTTCCGCTCCGAAATGGGGCAGTACGACCCGGCGCGCGCCATGGCCCTGCTGGACATCTACGGCTATGTGGACCGCGACGGCGATGGCTGGCGCGAACAACCCGATGGCTCACCGCTGCTGATCCGCCGCGCCTCCCAGCCCGACCAGTTCTACCGTTCGCTCGACGAGCTGTGGCAGCGCAACATGAAGGCCATCGGCATCCGCGGGGTGATCGAACCCGCCAAATGGCCCGAGAACCTCAAGGCCGCCCAGGCCGGCTCGCTGATGAGCTGGTTCGTGAACTCCTCGGCCAGCCAGTTTGACGGTCAGAGCGGCCTGGGCCAGATGTTCGGCCCCAAGATCGGCGGCGACAACCTGGCCCGTTTCAAGAGCGCCGAGTTCGACGCCCTCTACCTGAAGATGCAGGCCCTGCCCGACGGACCCGAGCGCTGGGCCCTGTTCCGCCAGGCGCAGCGCATCGGCATCGTGTACGCGCCCTACAAATGCCATGTGCACCGCTATGTGACGGACATGGCCGCCGCCGAGGTGCAGGGCTACCGCCGGCCGCCGTTCTGGAACGAGTGGTGGCACTTCGTGGACATCGGGCCCGCGCCAGCCCGGGCCTGAGGCCGCCTCAGCGCTGCGCCCAGGCCGCCACCTGGGCCGCCGGCATGGCGCCAGCCACCCGGTCCACCTCGCGGCCACCGTGCAGCTTCAGCAGCGTGGGAATGCTGCGAATGCCGTAGCGGGCCGAGAGTTGCGGGTTCTCATCGCTGTTGACCTTGACGAAGAGGACCCGGCCCTTGAGGTGGTCCGCGGCCGCCTCGAACTGCGGCGCCATCGTTCGGCAGGGGCCGCACCAGGGCGCCCAGAAATCCACCACCACCGGCAGCCCGCTGCCCGCCACCACCTTGTCGAAGCTGGCGTCGGTCAAGGCCAGCGGGTGTCCATCCAGCAGCGCCTGCTGGCAGCGGCCGCACACCGGGTCGTCACCCAGGCGCTCGGTGGGAATGCGGTTGGTCGCCCCGCAGTGCGGGCAGACCATCTGGGTGCGGGCGGAGGTGTCGGTGCTCATGCCGCGCACATGGGTACGGGCCCTGGTATTTCAAGGCCCTCGCCGTTCAGGGCGACACGGCGGCAGCTCAGGTCCGCGGGCGGACGGGCGCAGCAGGCGGCGGGGCCGGCCGCATGTCCCCACCCATGTGCATGGTCACCGGGTCGACGATGGTCTGGGAGATGCGCTTGAGCTGCTCGATCTCGTCCTGCAATGCCGTCAGCTTGACCACGTGCTCGCGCTGCATCGCATCCACCTGCTCGACCATGTCGGTCATCAGGTGGGAGAGCTCGTTGGCATGGGTCTGGCGCAGTTCCTCGACCTGGCGCTCGTGGCGCTGCTGCTCGGCCTGCTGCTGCTGGCTGCGCTCCAGCAGGTCACGCGCATGCTGGTCGGTGGCGGCGCGCAGGCGGGCGGTCAGGTCCAGATTGGCCTCGCGCAGGCGTTCCAGCAGGCGCTGGGACGTGGCGTCCAGCCGAGGTTCACCGTTCGCACCCGCAGCGACCGGGGCAGCCGCTGGCTGCGTTGGCCGGGCCGCCCGGGGTTGAATCTGGGTGGGCGGGGGGTCGCTGGGCTTGCGGCGGTTCACCGCGCCGATGAACAGGCCCAGGCCCAGGCCGCCCACGGCGCCCAACACCTGCCAGTACCACGCGGGAACATCTGCCATCAAGCCCACGACATCACCTTTTGCCGAACCCAGCGAAGAATCGAATCGATCAGCACTGATTCCATCACATTTTGGCCTCGCCTCCGAGGGGCCGCCCCCCACTTCTAGAATCGCCCCATGCCCCCGCCCTCCCTGCCGGCCGCCGCCTCCCGGGCCGGCCACCGCCTGCGTGCCCTGCACCGGCTGCTCGTCGTCGCCCTGCTGGGCTTTGCTTCGGGGCTGCCGCTGGCCCTCACCGGCCAGGCCCTGCAGGCCTGGCTGAGCCTCGAGGGCCTGGACGTGGCCACCATCGGCTTTCTGAGCCTGGTGGGGCTGCCCTACACCTTCAAGTTCCTGTGGGCCCCGTTGATGGACCGCTTCGACCCGCCGGGCCTGGGGCGGCGCCGGGGCTGGCTGGTGCTCACCCAGCTGGCCCTGGCCGGCGCCCTGCTGGCCCTGGCGGCCACCTCGCCCAGCCAGTCCTTACAGACTTTTGCACTTCTGGCCGTGGCTGTGGCGTTTCTGTCGGCCTCGCAGGACGTGGCCATCGACGCTTACCGCACCGACCTGCTGCCCGCCGCCGAGCGCGGGCTGGGGTCCTCGCTCAATGTGATGGGCTACCGGCTGGCGATGATCCTCTCCGGCGGCGTGGCCCTGATCTGGACCGACCCGCAGCAGGGCGGTGGCTGGACCTGGCCGCAGGTCTACCGGCTGATGGCCGGCCTGATGGTGGTCACCGCCGCGGCCAGCGCCACCCTGCTGCCCCGCCTGCCCCGGCCTGAGGTCCCCCGCAGCCTGGCGCGCGAGGACCTGACCGGCTTTCTGGCCGTCACGGCCGCTGCCGCCGTCGGCTACTTGCTGACCCAGCACCTGTGGTCACCCCTGGCCCAGGCTGCGCTGTCGCCGTGGCTGCAGACCACCGCGCTGGCGGCCCCGCTGCAGCAACGCTGGGCCGACCTGGCCGCCCTGCTGCTGGGCCTGGTCACCACCCTGCCGCTGGCCGCCTGGGCCGCCCGCCGGGCGCGTTTCCACACCCTGCTGTCGGGCCTGGCCAGCTATTTCAGCCAGCCCGGGGCCGCGGCCTTCCTGGCGCTGATCGTGCTCTACAAGCTGGGCGACGCCTTTGCCGGCGCGCTGATGACACCCTTCCTGCTCAAGACCATGGCCTTCACTTCGGCCGAGGTCGGGCTGGTCAACAAGGTGCTGGGCCTGTGGCTGACCCTGCTGGGCGCCCTGCTGGGCGGCGCGCTGATGCTGCGCCTGGGCCTGTGGCGCGCGCTGATGCTGTTCGGCCTGGCCCAGGGCCTGAGCAACCTGGGCTTCTGGTGGCTGGCCGTGCATGGCCAGGGCGCGCTGCCGGGCCTGACCATCCCGGCCTTCGACTGGGGCTTCGTGCACCTGGCCCAGGCCACGCCGGTGGATGGCGGCCTGCTGATGGTCATCGCACTGGAGAACCTGACCGGCGGCATGGGCACCGCCGCCTTCGTCGCCTTCCTGATGAGCCTGACCAGCCAGCGCTTCACCGCCACCCAGTACGCGCTGCTGAGCGCCTTCGCCTCGGTGGGCCGGGTGTGGGTAGGGCCGCTGGCCGGTGTGCTGGCCGAATCCATCGGCTGGCCCCCCTTCTTCCTGCTGTCCACCGCACTTTCCGCCCCGGCCTTGTTGATGCTCTGGCGCCTGCGTGCGAGCATCCAGGCCCTGGCGCCCGATCCTGGCGCCGCCACCGCGGACGACTGAAGCTCCCCCTGTCCTGCCATGCAAGATTTCGACACCAACGCCGATCTGCCCCTGCCGCCTCTGGCCCATGCCCGCGGCTGCACCTGCCCGCTGCACCAGCGGCGCCGTGTGGCTGCCTGGGCCGGCCTGGGTGCGGGTGCCAGCCTGCTGCCCGCCAGCGTGTTTGCCCAGCAGGACGATGGCGTCACCCGCCAGGTCGGCAAGGAATCGAAGTTCACCCAGCTGGTGCCGGCCGAGCAGGTCGAGCAGGCCGCGCTGCAGCAGTACGAGCAGCTGAAGAAGGACGCCCGGGCCAAGCGGGCCCTGGCGCCCGACAGCCACCCCCAGGTGATCCGCCTGCGGGCCATCGCCCAGCGCATCATTCCCTACACCTACACCTGGAACGCGCGGGCCCGCGACTGGCGCTGGGAGGTCAACCTGATCGGCTCCAAGGAGCTCAACGCCTTCTGCATGCCCGGCGGCAAGATTGCCTTCTACTGGGGCATCCTGAAGCAACTGCAGCTCAGCGACGACGAGGTGGCGATGATCATGGGCCACGAGATGGCCCACGCCCTGCGCGAGCACGCCCGCGAGCGCATGGGCAAGAGCTCGGCCACCCGGCTGGGCGCGAATCTCATCAGCTCGCTGCTGGGCCTGGGCCAGCTGGGCGATGCCGCGCTGGGCATGGGCGCCCAGCTGCTGACCCTCAAGTTCAGCCGCGAGGACGAGAGCGAGGCCGACCTGGTGGGCCTGGACCTGGCCGCGCGCGCCGGCTATGACCCGCGGGCCGGTGTCAGCCTGTGGCAGAAGATGCTCAAGGCCAACGAAGGGGCGCCGCCGGAGTTCATGTCCACCCACCCGGCCGGGCCCACCCGCATCGCCGACATCGAGAAGACCCTGCCCAAGGTGCTGCCGCTCTTTGAGAAGGCCCCCAAACCGCCCGAGCGCTTCTCGCCCCCCACAGCCTGACCGGGGCTGCTTGGTGAGGACACCACACAGCATCCTCATAGGAGGGGACAGTGAACGGTTGCAAACATCTGGACACAGACGCCGCCCGGTAGATTGCGCCGCGGCCTGCCGAAATGCAGGCCCTTGCAGTCGAGCCCATTCCCCCCTTTGAGACGAGGTTCACGTGTCCACCAGCATGTTCCACACCTGTGTGCTGCGCTTCAGCGGCAATCCCCTGACGCCTTCCAGCCCCCTGGGCGGCGGCACCCTGTTGCCCACAGCCCCCACCGACCTCTTCTGCTGGTACACCGCCGCCGCGGAACTGGCCAACGCCAACCTGCTGGTCAAGCCGGTGTCAGTGCAGTGGGTGATGTTCGATGCCCAGGATGCCGCCCAACGCTGGGTGGCCTCACCCGACGGCCAGAGCGTGCTGGCCACCAGCTTCGTCTCCGGCTACTTCGACGACAACACGGCCCTGCCCCTGGCCCTGCTCGTCCACCGCTGGAAGGCCTGGACGGGGACACAACCTTCGATGCGCTGCGGCAGCTGCCCACCGGCAAACATGTCCGGCGGCACCCAGTTGCCGGCATTCGTCGGGGCGCCGATGAACAGCCTGACGGCCAGCCCGCCGGTGGAGACCACGCTGCTGCACTTTGCCGATGCCACCGCGCTGGCCACTTACGTGGGCAGCACGCCGGGGCAGGCCTACCTCGCCAACACCCTGTGCGCCCAGCACCTGACCAGCTGACCTCGCCCGCATCTACCGGCAGGGCTTGCCCCCCCAGCCCGCGGACGGGCTGGGGGCTGGCAGGTCTGCTGGTCCTGGGGCTGCTATTGACCTGGCTCAGCGCCGGTTCGAGCCATGCGCGCACCCTCTCCGTGCTGGTTTTGAGCACCTTGGACCCGCGCATGGACCAGCCCTTGATGACTGCGTTGGAGCGAGAGCTGGCTCCCCTACAGCGCCAGGGGCACCACCTCGTACTGGAACGCGGTGGACTGTCCCCCGAAGCCAGCGACTCCCACAGCCTGCTCCAGGTCGAGCAATGGCTGGCCCGTCGCCATTGGGACCTCGTCGTCAGCACCACCATGTCACCAGTGGCAGAGGTCCGAAAACTGGATCACAACATCCCGGTGCTCTTTCGCTCTGCTGACGATCCCCGTTCCTATTGCCTGGTTCGCAGCCTGCGTCAGCCAGGCACGCCCACCACCGGCTTCACATCCGCGTTGCCTGGCTGGGCAAAAATGGCCGAGGCGCTCCACCTCGCCTTTCCGCGCATTCGGGGGCTGACCCTTCTGGTGGACGGAACCCGGGAGGAGTTCGACCCAGACTGCCCTGGCGTGGACATGCCGCCCTGCCGCCCCGGTCCAATACCCCCGGACGAACTGCCGCAGGCACTGGGCAGTTCCCAAGATGACGCGGGCCTGCGGCTGGCAGCCCGGCGGGCCGGACTGCCGCTGCGCTATGTGAGGTTCTGCCGACGGGAGGACATCGGCCAACTGAAGGACTGGCTGCCGTCAGGACAGGGGGTGTTGGTGCCAATGACTTACCTCACCTACTTCCATCGCGAGCAACTGGTGCCCGCACTGCAGGGCCAGGGTCTGCCTGTGGTGTATGACGCGCGTTATTTCCTACAGGCCGGCGGGCTGATGGCGGTCAAGGCCATCAGCGATCCCCCCGATCTACCCCGAGGCATCGAGCTGGCCCGGCGCATCCTGGAGGGTGCCGACCCGGCCCACATCCCCATCCAGCGGCCCGAGGGCTTTGAGTTCATCATCAACCTGCGCGCGGCCCGGGCCATGGGGCTGGTGCCCTCCAAGGCGGCCCTGCGCACGGCCGACCAGCTCTGGCGCTGAGCGCCCCGTCCCTCCATGGCCCGGCAGTACCCACCCTCATCCGACCTGGCGTCCCAGCCACCGCCAACGGCGACGCCCCCCAGCCCGCCACCGCGCTCGCTGTGGCGCCTGCGCCTGTGGCGCAAGCAGGTGCGAGCGTTCGCGCTGCTGGCGGTTCTCAGCATCCTGGTGTTCGGTGGCATGGAAGTGTTCTTCAGCTACCGCGAGGCCATCCGCAACCTGAGCCTGAACCAGGCCCTGCTGGCGCGCGAGGTCAACGGCGCGCTGCAGGCCGAGCTGGGCTCCATCGAGCGCCATGTGCGTGCCACGGCCAGCCTGCCCTGGGAGCTGCCGGGCTGGCTGGACGATGGCGACCGCCGCGGCGAGTTCCAGCGCATCCTGAAGCTGGAGCCGGCGGTGCAGGAACTGACCCATTACGATCCCCACGGCCGGGTGCTGGTGCATGTGTCGCGCAATGCCCTCTCCGAGGTGCCGGGCACCGAGCCCGCAGAGTTCACCCCGGCCAGCCGGCTGCGCTGGCCCAACGGCCTGCCGCCCGAGCAGGGCAGCATCGAGTACGCCGATGGCTACGAGCCCCAGTTGCTGCTGGTGACCCCCGACCCGCGCATGGGCGCGGGGGTGACGGTGGCGCGGGTGAACCTGCGCACCGTGGCCCGCCACCTGGCCTCGGTGCTGCACAACCCCACGCTGGAGGCCTACGCGGTGGACGCCCGCGGGGTGGTGGTGGTGCACGCCGACACCACACTGATGCTGGCCCAGCCCACCGCGCCCCAGTCCACCGAGGAAGCCACGGCGCCGGCCGCCGGGCTCAGCCAGCAGGCCGATGGCACAGCAGGCAACGCGGCGCGCGCGCGCGCCGGACTGGACGGCCAGCCCGTGCTGGCCAGCCGCTTTGCCGTGCCCGCGCTGGGCTGGCAGTTGGTGATCGAGCAGCCGCGCAACGTGGCCCTGGCGCCGGTGTACAGCACGCTGGTGCGCACCGGCGTCGTGATCCTGCTGGCGGTGGCCGGGGCCATCGTGGCGGCCATGTGGGTGGTCGGCCGGGTCAGCCAACCCATCCGTGAACTGCACCAGGGGTCTCAGGCGCTGGCCGAGGGTCGACTGGGCACCCGCATCACCATCCAGAGCAACGACGAACTGGAAGACCTGGCCGCCCAGTTCAACGTGATGGCGGCCAATCTGCAGGAGCTCTACCGCGACATGTCCGGCAAGATCGCGGAGCGTACCCGCGACCTGGAACTGGCCAACCGCCACAAGTCGGAGTTCCTGACCAACATGTCCCATGAGCTGCGCACGCCGCTGAACTCCATCATCGGCTTCTCGGACGTGCTGCGCGAGGAGATGTTCGGGCCGCTCAACGAGCGCCAGCGCGAGTACGCACACGACATCCATGCCTCGGGCGAGCACCTGCTGTCACTCATCAACGACGTGCTCGACCTGTCCAAGATCGAGGCCGGCCACATGGAACTGAACCTGTCCACGCTGGAGGTAACGGACCTGGTGCAGCACACCGCCGCGATGATGCGCGAACGCTGCACCCGTGGCGAGCTGACCCTGAAGCTCATGCTGGACGAGACGCCGGACACCTGGGTGGCCGACGCCCGCCGGGTCAAGCAGATCCTGCTGAACCTGCTGGGCAATGCCGTGAAGTTCACCCCGCAGGGTGGCACCATCAGCATCCGGGCCGGCACCAACGACAGCGAAGGCCTGTGGCTGGAGGTGTGCGACACCGGGGTGGGCATCGCGCCAGAGCACCAGGCCATGGTGTTCGAAGAGTTCCGTCAGGTGGGTGACGACATTCTGCGCAAGAGCGAGGGCACTGGCCTAGGGCTGCCCCTGGTGCGTCGCCTGGTGCGGCTGCACGGTGGCGACGTGACCCTGCGCAGCGTGGTGGGCGAAGGCACCACCTTCCGCTTCAACTTGCCGCGCCTGCCCGACGATGAGGAGGGCCGCTGAGCCATGAACATCACGCTTCACGTCATCGACGACGACGACCGCAGCCGCAAACTGGCCGCCGATGTGCTGGCCTCACAGGGCTTCGCGGTGCATGCCTCGGGCACGGCGGCCCAGGCGCAAGAACAACTGCTGGCCCAGGGGGCTGATCTGGTGCTGCTCGACATTCAGCTGCCCGACAGCGACGGCTTTGCGCTGATCGCCTGGATCCACGCCCAGCCCAGCCTGGCCGGCGTGCCGGTGGTGGCCCTGACCGCCTCGGTGATGCCTGCCTACCGGGGACGCATCGAGGAATGCGGTTTTGCCGGCTACATCGCCAAGCCCCTGACCTCGGTGCGCCAGTTCGTCCAGACGGTGTGCGGCCACCTGCCCGAGGCGCTGCAGGCCCAGGTGCCGCCCCACCTCCTCCCGCCGGCCGCCGCGCGATGAACACCGTGCCGCGCATCCTGGTGGTGGACGACCAGGAAAAGAACCGCCGACTGATGGAGGCGCTGCTGGCCTCGCGTGGCTACGAGGTGCTGCTGGCCGAGGGCGGCGAGCAGGGCCTGGAGATGGCGCTGACACGGGCACCGGACCTGATCCTGCTGGACGTGCTGATGCCCGACCTGGACGGCTACAGCGTCTGCGCCCGCCTGCGGCGCGAGGCCGGCATGCAGGCCGTGCCCATCGTCATGGTGACCTCGCTGGATGCCAAGGAAGACCGGGTGCGCGGGCTGGATGCCGGCGCAGACGACTTCATCACCAAGCCCGTCGTCAAGGAAGAGCTTTGGGCCCGCGTGCGGTCGCTGCTGCGGGTCAAGGTGCTGTACGACAAGGCGCAGGCCCAGAAGGAAGAACTGGCCGCCTGGTCACAGACGCTGGAATACCGGGTGGCCGAGAAGGTGATGGAGGTGGAGCACCTGTCCCTGCTCAAGCGCTTTTTCTCGCCGGCCCTGGCCGAGCGCCTGGTCGCCACCGGCAATGGCGAGATCCTGCGCAGCCACCGGCGCGAGATCACGGTGCTGTTCGCCGACCTGCGGGGCTTCTCAGCCTATGCCGAACGGGTGGATGCCCAGGCGCTGATGTCGATGCTGCGGGAGTTCCACCGCGCCATGGGCAAGCTGGTGTTCGAGTACGAAGGCACGCTCGAGCGCTTCACCGGCGATGGCTTCATGGTCTTCTTCAACGACCCCGACCCGCAAGACGACCACAGCCTGCGGGCGGTGAAGCTGGCCTTGGCCATGCGCGAGGCCGCCTGCCCCCTGCAGGTCCGCTGGCAGGCCCTGGGCGGGCCGGCCGGTCTGGGCATCGGCCTGAGCCGGGGGGAGGCCACCGTGGGGCCCATCGGCTTCGAAGGCCGGCTGGACTACGCGGCGATCGGCGCCGTGACCAACCGGGCCTCCAGGTTGTGCGCCGCGGCGCTGCCGGGGGAAATCCTGGCCTGCGACACCACCGCGCGGGCGGTGGCGCCGGACGTTCGGTTCGGTGCCACGCGCTGGCTGGACCTGCGCGGACTGGGCACCGGCCAAGCCGCACACCCGGTGCTGGAGATGATCGGCGCCTGAGCGGCGCCCCCCCCTCACCAGCGGTGGGGCAGGGGCCGCATCAGCCGGATGCGCCCGCGCTGCTGGACGATGTAGCCGCCCTTTTCCAGGTCCTTCATCAGGCGGCTGACCATCTCGCGCGAGCAGCCGATGCGGTGAGCGATGTCCTGATGGGTCAGCAGGATCTCCCCCCCCGCCAGATCGCCCTCGCTCTCGGCGGTGAGCAGCAGGCGCAGCCGGCCATAGACATCGTTGAGCGCCAGGCGCTTGGCATTCTGGGTGACGGAGCGGGCCCGCTGGATCACCATGGCCAGCAGTTCAAAGGCGAACTCCGGCTCCTCGCCGATGAAGCGCAGCAGGGTTTCGCGGGTGAGCACCACGCAGGTGCTGGGCTCCAGCGTGGCGACACTGGCCGACCGGGCACCGCCGTCCAGACTCATCTCGCCCACGCATTCGCCCGGGCCGTAGCTGCCATAGGTGATCTCTCGCCCCTGGTCGTCAGCGCCGAAGGCGCGCAGCAGCCCCTGGAGGATCACGTAGAGGGTGTCGCCATGGTCACCCTCCTGGATCAGCAGCGTGCCCTTGGCGTAGCGACGCAGATCGCCTCGCTCAATCAGCCGCTGAAACAGCGGAGAGAGGCGACGCGCGGCCGGATAGTCGGCCAGCCACCCCGAACCGGGGATGTGTGCATTCGACATGGGCACAGTTGCAACCATGCCTCATGTTAGCTGGCCAAACGGCCAGGACGCCAGAACAAGACCCCGCCGATCACGTTGCGGGGCCTGAAAGTGTCTCAGTTGTGCACGCCGGCCAGCACGCCGAACAGGGCCCCCATGTCGCCAAAGACCGAGCGGTGATCGACAGAGGAATGACGCAGCGTGCCGACCAGCGGCGGCAGCACGGCCACCTGGTGGATCAGGCTGCGGATGCTGTCCGACCCTGTCTTGGCGCGGATGTTGGCGATCTGGGTGCGCACCGTGGAGATGGCCACGCCATTGGCCTGGGCAATGTCCGAGGGGCTGGCACCGTCGCACAGCGCGATCAGCACCTGCTCTTCCCCCGGCGACAGCTTGTGGGCGCGGGCAAAGCCTTGCACCGACAGCGCGCCGCAGACCTGGCTCTTGCCCAGCACCAGCAGGGTGGCGGCCGACGAAGCCTCCCCGGGCAGCAGGGGCAGCGGCACCACCGAGACGCCAGCACGATGCTCGCCATCGCCCAGCGACAGCAGGCGGCGCAAGCCACGGCGGCTGGCCCCCTGCAGGGCATCCACCAAGGCCGTCTGGTCGCGCAGATCACGGGCCCGCAACACGCGGCCGTCCAGCATCAGGGGATGCTGACCGTCCAGTTCCATGTGGGCGGCATGGTTGGCATGCATGACATGGCCGTCCTCGCCAATCATCAGCATGCCGTAGTCGATCTCGTCCAGGGCCAGGGCCATCAGCCGGGCCATCAGGGCGGCACCCGAGCGGCGCTCGGGCCCGCGGTAGGACATGGCGCGGGTCAGCGCAGGCCAGGGGGCACGGGGGGTGATGGAGGCATTCGACGGGGTGGTGATCTGTTCAAACACGGCTGTTCTCCTGGTGTTGGAGCCACTGTGTCCATCCACCTGAGGATGTGCTTGACTCCATGGCCTTCAGCTTAGAGGTCCACCCTGCTAGGACTAAGTTAAGTTTTCGCAGTCCCTTATGTGAAGGAATCACCTTTCTTCACAAGCCGGTCCTCAAATCCCCCCCAAATAGGGATTGAAACGGCGTTCCCGGCCAAAAGTGCTCTCCGGCCCATGCCCGGGAATGAACACCGTCTCGTCGCCCATGGGCCACAAGCGCTGGGTGATGCTGGCGATCAGGGTGTCGTAGTCGCCGCCCGGAAAGTCCGTTCGCCCGATCGAGCCGGCAAACAGCACGTCCCCCACGAAGCAGCGCTGTGCCCCCGCGTGGTGGAACACCACATGGCCCGGCGTGTGGCCGGGGCAGTGGCGCACGGCCACCTCGGTGCTCCCCAGGGCCACGGTGTCGCCGTCCTCCAGCCAGCGGGTGGGCAGGAAGGGCTCGGCGGCCGGAAAGCGGAACATGCGGCTCTGCTCGGGCAGTTGCTCGATCCAGAACAGGTCGCCGCGGTGCGGGCCGATGATGGGCAGATCCAGCCGGCGCGCCATCTCGCCGGTGCCGCCGGCATGGTCGATGTGGGCATGGGTGAGCCACAGCGCGGTGGGGGTGACGCCCAGGCGCTGCATCTCGGCGATCAGCCGGTCCACCTCGCCGCCCGGATCGATCACGGCCGCCTGCATCGTCTCGTCGCACCAGACGATGGAGCAGTTCTGCTGAAAGGGGGTCACGGGGACGGTGAGGTAGCGCAGCATGGGCGGGGCGGGTCTGAACAGCAACGGCTCCGATTCTGCATCCCGCCCCCCGCCCTGGGAGATCACACAGCCAGGCGGAAGCGCTCCACGGTCTGCACCAACTGTCCTGCCTGTTCACGCACGGATGCGGCCGCCGTCACCGACTGCTCGGCCATCGCGGCGTTCTGCTGCGTACTCGCGTCCAGCTGTCCCATGGCCTGGTCGATGCGCAGAAGGCTGCCATCCTGGGCCGACAACTGGCCCGCGACGCCCGAGACCAGGCCGGACACACCGTTGACCGACCCCACGACCTCCTCGATCATCCGGCCGGTCCGCCGCACCTCCGACACCCCGCCCTCGACGGTGCTGACCGTCTCGGCGATGAGCGTCTCGATTTCCTTGGCGGCCTGGGCGCTGCGCTGCGCCAGGCTGCGGACCTCCGCGGCCACCACCGCAAAGCCCCGCCCCTGCTCCCCCGCACGCGCGGCCTCCACGGCCGCGTTGAGCGCCAGGATGTTGGTCTGGAAGGAGATGCCGTTGATCACGCCATTGATGTCGGCCACCCGGTGCGAGACCGCCAGGATGTCATCCATCCGCGAAGCCACCTGGGCAACGGCGGCCCCGCCCTCGCTGGCCAGGCGGCTGGCCTGCAAGGCCTGCTCATCGGCGCTGCGCAGCTGCTCGCTCACCTGCCGAACGGATTGGCTCATCCCGGTGACGCCGGAGGCGGTCTCCTGCAAGGTGGCCGATTGCCGCTCGGTCCGATCGGACAGGTCTGCGCTGGCCGTGGCCACCTCGGCGATGCTCGTCGCCACCTGCCGGCTGCGGTCGCGCACCTCGCCGACGAGGGCGGCCAGGCTGGACTTCATCTCATTGATGGCCGCGTTGAGCTGGCCAACCTCGTCAGCCGAATGCGCCAGCGCCGGACCGGCCAGATCGCCGTCGGCAATTCTTCTGGCCGTAACCAGTGCCTGCTGCAAGGGTTCAAGCGTGGCGCTGCGGATCAGCAGGAAGACACCGACGATGGCCATGACACCCAGCAGGTTCACCACCAGCACGACGTTCTTGGTGAACTCGGCCGCCTGCTGCACCAGCGGGCCGAACGCCTTGGACAGCGCCATCACCGAAGCCACATCGGCCTGCATGCTCCGCGCCAGCGCGGGGGTGATCACCGGGCTGCTGTCCGAGGCCACCCTGTCCCGCAGCTGTTCATGGATGCGATAGGCCTGCGCGGGCAGATCCAGGACCTGGCCGAAGCCCATCAGCCGGAACCCCCACTGCTCCACGGGGAAGAGCTCGGCATCGACGCTCCCGGCAATGGTCCGCGCATGGTCCAGCGCGGCCGCCACGTCGGCCCGGGACACCTGATGGGCACGGTTTCCCCCCTCGTTGACCCGGTCCAGGGCGCTCTGCACGATGTCGACGTAGTAGAGATGCTCCCGCTCCATGTAGTGGAAGTGCGCGGCCTTGCCCAGCAGGCGCACCCCCAGCATCAGCGCCAACGCCACCCACGCCAGGGTGGCCAGACCGATCCAGAATTTCTTGCGCAGTGTCACGATGCCTCCTCACTCGTCCTCATGCAGGACAGTGTTTCGGCGCCCCCCGCAGGCGCTGAAGTGAGGCCCAGGGCCCTGGTGCCAGAATCCGGCGAGAAGCGGTCTTTTCTGCCAAGACGGTCGGATGGCGACGGCCATTCCGAGAAAACCCCGATCAAGGCCGGAGAGATCGCCCGCACAGTGCGTACTCAGCTCCCAACTGCCCCACCATGATCGAAAGCACCGCCGAAGCCTATGCCTACCCGCTGCTGATCAAGCAGCTGCTGCACACCCCGCGCGCCACCGCCCTGAAGCAGGAAGTCGTCTACGCCGACAAGCGACGGCTGAGCTATGGCGAGCTGTTTGAGCGCATCGGCCGCCTGGGCAACGCGCTGCGGGCCCAGGGCGCCGGCCTGGGCCGCACCGTGGGTGTGATGGACTGGGATTCGCACCGCTACCTGGAGTGCTTCTTCGCGGTGCCCATGCTGGGCAGCGTGCTGATGACGGTGAATGTGCGGCTGGCGCCCGAGCAGATCGTCTACACGCTCAACCACGCCCAGGTGGACGTGCTGCTGGTCAACAGCGAGTTCCTGCCGGTGCTGGCCCAGATCCGCCACGAGCTCACCAGCGTCAAGACCTTCATCCTGCTGAGCGACGATGGCGCCGCCCAGCCCGCGGGCTTTGCCGGCGAATACGAGGCCCTGCTGGCCAGCGCGCCGGCCGACTGCGACTTTCCCGACTTCGACGAGAACACCCGCGCCACCACCTTCTACACCACCGGCACCACCGGCCTGCCCAAGGGCGTGTACTTCAGCCACCGCCAGCTGGTGCTGCACACCCTGGGCGTGGTCTCGGCCCTGGCGCTGGCGCGCGACCAGGGTGGCGTGCACCGCGGCGACGTGTACATGCCCATCACGCCGATGTTCCATGTGCACGCCTGGGGCATGCCCTATGCCGCCACGATGATCGGGCTCAAGCAGGTCTACCCGGGCCGCTACCAGCCCGATCTGCTGCTGAAGCTGATCGAGCGCGAGCAGGTCACCTTCTCGCACTGCGTGCCGACCATCCTGCACATGCTGCTGCAGTCGCCGGCCGCCAAGGACGTGGACCTCTCGCGCTGGAAGGTCATCATCGGCGGCGCGGCACTGAACTCCGGCCTGGCCATGGCCGCGCGTGACCGCGGCATCGACATCTTCACCGGCTACGGCATGTCCGAGACCTGCCCCATCCTGACCCTGGCCCAGGTGGACGCGGCCGACGTGGGCACCGCGCGCGACCTGCCCACCCGCATCAAGACCGGCCGGCCGGTGCCGCTGGTGGACCTGCGCACCGTGGACCCCGACCTGCAGGACCTGCCGCGCGACGGCCAGTCCGCCGGCGAGGTGGTGGTGCGCGCGCCCTGGCTGACCCAGGGCTACCTGCACAACCCGGAGGCCTCGGCCGAGCTCTGGCACGGCGGCTATCTGCACACCCAGGACATCGGCCACATCGACGTGCGCGGCTACCTGCAGGTGACCGACCGCATCAAGGACGTCATCAAGACCGGCGGCGAATGGGTGTCCTCGCTGGAGATCGAGGAGATCATCGCCCGCCACCCCGGCGTCAGCGAGGTGGCGGTGGTGGGCGTGAAGGACCCGAAGTGGAGCGAGCGCCCACTGGCCCTGGTGGTGCCCAAGCCGGGCGCGGCCTGCACGCCGCAGGACATCACCGCCCATGTGAGGGCCGCCGTCGACGAGGGCCTGATCAGCAAGTTCGGCGTGCCCGACCAGGTGCTGTTCGTCGAGCAGCTGACCCGCACCAGCGTGGGCAAGCTCAACAAGCGGGCGCTGCGCCAGCAGTACGGCGGCTGAGCGCCTTCTCGATCGCCTGCGCCATCAGGTCTAGGCCCTGGTCGATCTCGGCATCGCTCACCGTCAGCGGCGGGGCAATGCGGAACACGCCGCCCATCTGCGGCAGCTTGACGATGTTCATGCTCAGGCCCAGGGCCATGGCCTCGCGGCCGATGGCCTCGCCCAAGGCGAAGGCCGGCTCCTTGGTGCGCCGGTCGGTCACCATCTCCAGCCCCAGCAGCAGGCCACGGCCGCGCACGTCGCCGATGCATTCGTACTTCTGTTGCAGGCGCAGCAGGCCGGCCTTCAGGCGCTCGCCCGCCACCTGGGCGCGTTGCACCAGGCCATCGCGCTGCACCACCTCCAGCACCTTCAGGCCCACCGCGGCGGGCAGCGGATCGGAGACGTGCGTCGTGTAGAACAGGAAGCCCTTGGCGTGCGCGGCCTCCTCGATCGCCGCCGAGGTGACCAGGGCCGCCAGCGGCAGGCCCGCGCCCAGGGTCTTGGACAGGGTCAGGATGTCGGGCGTCACGCCGTCGCGCTCGCAGGCAAACATCATCCCCGTGCGGCCCACGCCGGTCTGCGCCTCGTCCAGGATCAGCAGCATGCCGCGCTCCTCGCACTTGCGCTTGAGCGCGGCCATGTAGCCCGTCGGCAGCTCGATGATGCCGCCGCTGCTCAGGATGGGCTCGGCGATGAAGGCCGCCAGCGCGCCGGTGGACTGGGCGTCGACCAGGGCGAAGGCATCGTCCAGCTCGGTCTGCCAGTCCAGCACGCCGTCCTTCGTGAAGCGCGGCCGGTAGCGGTTGGGCGCCGGGATGGCCAGCGAGCCCACCGCCGCCGGGCCGTAGCCCTTGCGCCCGGCGCTGTAGGTGGCGGCCGCGGCGCCGCCGGTCATGCCATGCCAGGACTGGGCGAAGCCCACCACCTCCCAGCCCCCGGTCACCAGCTTGGCCATGCGCAGCGCAGCCTCGTTGGACTCGGCGCCGGTGCTCAGCAGCAGGCAGCGGTCCAGCCCGGGCGGCGTGGCCTCGGCCAGGCGGGTGGCCAGTTCGACCACCGGGCGCGACAGCATGCCGCTGAACAGGTGGTCCAGCGTGTGGATCGACTCGGTCACCACCGCGGCGATCTCCGGGTGCGCATGGCCCAGCAGCGCGCTCATCTGGCCGGAGGTGAAGTCCAGGATGCCGCGGCCGTCGGCGTCGTAGACCCAGCAGCCCTGGGCCCGCTCGATGATCAGCGGCTCGAAGCTGCCGCCGTAGCGCACCAGGTGCTGGCGGGCGCGTTGCCAGAAGAGGGGATCGTCGTTGTGGGACATGGCGGATCTCAAGGGGCGTGAAACGGGAATGAAGCGATCTTGCGGCGCCCCAACCATCTGGTAAAACGAAAGCTTCTTGGATCACCCATCAGAAACGCTCATACCGTGCCCGCCAACCTGGACATCGACCTGCTGCGCAGCTGGCTGGCCGTGGCCGACAGCGGCACGCTCAGCCGCGCCGCCCAGCAGGTGCACCGCACCCAGTCGGCGCTGAGCCTGCAGATGCAGCGGCTCGAGGCGGTGGTGGGCCAGCCCCTGCTGCTGCGCACCGGCCGCGGCGTGCGGCTGACCGCGGCGGGCGAACGCCTGCGCGAGCACGCCCAGCGCCTGCTGGCCCTGCACGACCAGGCCCTGGCCGACTTGGCCGAGGACCCGCTCAGCGGCGTGCTGCGCTTCGGCTGCCCGGACGACTACGCGGTGCGCTTCCTGCCCCCGCTGCTGCGCGGCTTCGCCCACCGCCACCCCCGGGTGCTGGTGGAGGTGGTGTGCGCCCCCACGCCGCAGCTGCGCCAGGCCCTGGCCCGGCGCGAGCTGGACTTGGCCCTGGTCTCGGTGGCCGAGCCGGCCACCGCCCGGGGCCTGCTGCGCACCGAGCCGCTGGTGTGGGTGGGCGCCCCGGGCGGCGAGGCCCTGCGGGCCGACCCGCTGCCGCTGGCCCTGTCCGGCCCCGAGACCCAGGACCACCAGGCGGCGCTGGCCGCGCTGGCCGGGGCCGGCCGGCGCCACCGCCTGGCCTATGCCAGCAGCAGCCTGGCCGGCCTGCTGGCCGTGGTGCGCTCGGGCCAGGCCATCAGCGTGCTGACCCAGACGGCCGTGCCCGAGGACCTGCTGGTGCTGGGCGATGGCGCGGGCCTGCCGCCGCTGCCCACGCTGGGCATCGTGCTGGCGCATGACCGGCCACGGCCCTCGCCGGTGGCCCAGGCCTTCGAGGCCCTGGTGCAGGAGCTGCTGCCCAGCGCCTGACAGGCAAGGCGGTGGCTCAATCCGCCAGCCACAGCTCCAGATGGTTGGGCCGCACATTGCCGCACTGGGCGGGCTTGAGCGGCGTCATGTCCAGCGGGTTCAGCAGCGGCGACAGCGCCTGCTGAACCGCCTGCAGCGTCGTGTCGGACACCTTGTCAGGACAGTAGCGCAGCTGGTGGCGCGCCGGCACCGAACGCGTGGCCACCCGCTCGATGCCCGGGGTCAGCACACCCGCCTGCTGCAAGGCCGCCAGGGCCTGCTGGGCCAGGGGCCGGCGGTCCTCGCTGCCGATCTGCACATAGACCCGGGCCGGCAGGGTCACGGCCTGCAGGGCCGGGGACGCCACCCGCGTGGCAGCAGTGGCCACCGTCGCGGCCCCGCTGGCGCCGGCGCCTGGGGCGACCGCCGTGGGGCTGCCGCCCGCATCCAGCAGGCGGGCCACCTGGTCGGCCTGGGCCCGGGCCTGGGGGCTGGCGTCGGGGGCCGCGCCGAGGGCCACCACCGACTGCAAGGCCGCGGTGATCTGATCCACCGTGCCCTTCTGCACCCCGCTGGCCGCGGCCACGCTGTTGAGCAGCACCACCCCCAGCCGGCCCTGGGCCGGCTGGTCGGACACCAGCAGGGGCATGATCTTCATGACCGTGTCCAGCTCCTGCCGCGACTGCTCGGCGGTGGCCCGGACCTGCTCGACCTTGGCCCGCTGCTCGAGTTCGCTGTGGTTGATCCAGTTGCCGAACTCCGCGGACAGCTTGACCGCCAGCCCGGCCACCACGGTGGTCAACAACCAGAAGCCCACCTTGCCTTCGAAGAAGGCCGAGAGGCGCTCCAGCGTGCCGGGGGGCGCCCGGGGCGGCTCGATCTCGCGGCGCAGCTGGGCGCGGTAGAGCTCCTCGTCGCGCAGGCGCTGGCGTTCGTCCTCGGTCAGGGGCATGGGGCGGTCCTCCCTGGCGGGATCTTAGGCACGCCCGGGCGCCACCGCCGCCCCCTGCCCAGGGGATGCCGCGCTCGGCAGGGGGCCTCAGCCCCGGCGTCGCACGGCCTGCGGCGGCTGGCCGAACCAGGCCTTGAAGGCGTGGGTGAAGGAGCTCTGCTCGGCATAGCCCAGCAGGAAGGCGATCTCGGTCAGCGACAGCGCCGGATCGGCCACATAGCGCTGCGCCAGCTCGCGCCGCACGCCGTCCAGCAAGGCCTGGAAGGGCGTGCCCAGCGCGGCCAGGCGGCGCTGCAGCGTGCGCGGCGACAGGCCCAGGGCCTGCGCCACCTCGGCGATGCGGGCACCGTCCTGGGCGAGGCGCTCGGCGATCTGGCGGCGCACTTGTTCGCCCAGGGGCTCGGCCGGGAGCGACACCCCGGTCGGCGACAGGCCGTGCAGGCCCGTCTGGCGCGCGCTGAGCAAGGCCTCGGCATGCTGCTGCAGCAGCGGCAGCAGGCTGGCGTCGGCACTGGGGATGGGCTCGGCCAGCAGGCGGGCGTCGAAGCAGGCCCGGGTGACCGGCGCGCCGAACTGCACCGTCACGCCGAAGAAGTCGTCCAGCCGGGCGCACGCCGCGGGCGAGGGCGCCGGGTGCGGGAAGGCCAGGGCCTGCAGCGGCAGCGGCCGCTGGGCCAGCCAGCGCACGAAGGCGAAGATGCCGGCCATCACCGATTCGCAGACCTGCCGCCCCGGCTGGCGCAGCAGCCAGGGACAGTGCCACAGGTAGTGCGCCTGGCCGTCCTCCACCTGCAGCTCGCTGCGGCCCAGGTCGTGGGCCAGGCCTTCGTAGCGCCGGGTCTGGGCCATCGCGGCGCCGAAGTCGGGGCTGCTCAGCACCACATGGCCATAGGCCACGAAGCTGGCGGTGCGCATGCGCGCGCCCACCCGCAGGCCGAGGTCCTCGCCCGCCCCCTGCGCGGCCGCCGCCTCCAGCAGGGCCATGTAGGGCAAGGCGGGCAGCGGGTCGGGCAGGGGCGTCGACAGCGGTGGATCCAGGCCCAGGGCGGCGGGGTCCAGCCCGGCCTCGGCCAGTTCGTCCAGCGCCGGTTGCGCATAGGCCAGCGCCACGCGCGCCAGCCGGGCGGGCGGCAGGCCGTGCAGGCGGGCCGCGGCATCGGCGGCCTGGCTGCGGTCGTCGGTGGCGGGGTCGAGGGACACGGCGGAACTTGCAGAAGTGGCGCGGCGTTTCTAGCACAGGCCCCGGCGCCGGCCATCGGGGCTTGTGGCAATGCCCGGCCGCGCCCGGCCGTGGCGTGATTTCACAAATGCCGGTGTGAGGCCTGGCGGCCCAGGCCAAGCCAGTCGCCCGCCCGCTGCCTAGCATGCCCGCCAGCCCGAACGACATAGAACGAGGACACGATGCGGCGTTGGAATGGATGGGGAGACGACACGGTGCAGGCCACGCTGCCGGCCGGGGCACTGGACTTTCTGCGCGAGCGGGTGGGCCCGGCCCGGCCACCGGCCGACCTGCGCCTGGCCGAGGCACTGGCCCAGGTGCCGGCCAGTCGGCTGTCGCCCCATCCCCTGGTCCAGACCGACGCCGAGGCCCGGCTGCGCGCCAGCCACGGCCAGAGCCTGGGCGACTGGATCGCGCTGCGCCAGGGCCCCATCGGCCGGGTCTGCGACGGCGTGGCCTTCCCCGAGACCCGCGAGGATGTGCGCGCCCTGCTGGACTGGGCCCAGGCCCAGGGCGTGCTGGTGATCCCGGTGGGCGGGGCCACCAGCGTGGTGGGCCACCTGCGGCCCGAGGCCGACGAGCCCCGGCCGGTGCTGGCCCTGGCGATGGCCCGGCTGCGCGCACTGAGCGAGCTGGACGAGACGGCCCAGCTCGCCACCTTCGAGGCCGGCGTGACCGGCCCCGACCTCGAGGCCCAGCTGCGCGCGCGCGGCTTCATGCTGGGCCACTTTCCGCAAAGCTTCGACTACGCCAGCCTGGGCGGCTGGGTGGTGACGCGCTCCAGCGGCCAGCAAAGCCTGCGCTACGGCCGCAGCGAGCAGTGGTTCGCCGGCGGCCGGCTGCAGACGCCCGGTGGCGAGTGGGTGATCCCGCCGCTGCCGGCCAGCGCCGCCGGGCCGGACCTGCGCGAATGGGTGCTGGGCAGCGAGGGCCGGCTGGGCGTGCTGAGCGACGTGACGGTGCAGGTGAGCCGCCTGCCCGAGCGCGAGCAGTTCCTGGGCGTGTTCTTCCCCAGCTGGGAGGCCGGCCTGGCCGCGGTGCGCGAGCTGGCGCAGCGCCGCCTGCCGCTGTCCATGCTGCGCCTGTCCAACGCGGTGGAGACCGAGACCACCCTGCGCCTGGCGGGCCACGCCGGCACCATCGCCTGGCTGGAGCGCTACCTCGCCTGGCGCGGCTGCGGCACCGGCAAGTGCCTGCTGATGCTGGGGCTGACCGGCAGCGTCCCCCAGGTGCGCGCGCTGCGGGCCGAGGCCGGCGCGCTGTGGCGCGCCCACGGCGGCGTGGGCACCGGCGAGCGCCTGGGCCGGGCCTGGGCCGCCAAGCGCTTTGCCGGCGTCTACCTGCGCAATGCGCTGTGGGAAGCCGGCTACATGGTCGACACCATGGAGACCGCCCTGGCCTGGACCGGCACCAGCGCGATGGTGCAGGCCATCGAGCAGGCCGGCGCCCAGGCCCTGGCCGCGCTGGGCGAGCGCTGCCACGCCTACACCCACCTCTCGCACGTCTACCCCACGGGCAGCAGCGTCTACAGCACCTTCGTGCTGCGGGTGGGGGCCGACGGGGCCGAGAGCGCGGCACGCTGGCGCGCGCTCAAGAGCGCCGTCAACGCGGCCATCGTCGCCCAGGGCGGCACCATCTCGCACCAGCACGGCGTGGGCCGCGACCACCGCGACGCCCTGGCCGCCGAGAAGAGCGCGGCCGGCCTGGCTCAGCTGGACGCAGCCATCGCCCAGGCCGACCCGCAGGGCCTGCTGGCCTCGGGCAACCTGCGGCCGCTGCGGTGAGAGCGCGGCGATGAAGCCCGACTGCGATCTGCTGGTCCTGGGCGGCGGCATCAGCGGCGCCGGCGTGGCGCTGGAGGCCGCCCGCCGCGGCCTGCGCGTGACCCTGGTGGAGGCCCGCGACTACGCCTGGGGCGCCTCCAGCCGCAGCAGCAAGCTGGTGCACGGCGGCCTGCGCTACCTGCAAAGCGGCGCGCTGCACCTGACGCGCGAATCGGTGCAGGAGCGCGAGGCCCTGCTGCGCGAGCTGCCCGGCCTGGTCGAGCGCATCGGCTTCGTGATGGCGCACCGCCGCCCCTTCGGGCCGGGCCGCCGCACGATGCAGATCGGCCTGCGCCTGTACGACCACCTGGCCGGCCGGCGCGCCCGCGGCTGGGCCAGCAACGCCGACATCCCCTGGCTGGTGCCCGGCCTGGCCACCGACGACGGCGCCAGCCTCTACGAAGACGCCACCACCGACGACGCCCGCCTGACCCTGCGGGTGCTGCAGGAGGCCCGCAGCCTGGGCGCCGAGCTGCACAACCACACCACGCTGACCGCGCTGCAGCGCGATGCGCGGGGCCAGATCCGCGGCGCCACGCTGCGCGGGCCGGACGGCTTCGAGCGCAGCCTGGCCTGCCGCTGCATCGTCAGCGCCAGCGGGCCCTGGCTGGGCACGGTGGCCACGCTGGCCGGCGCCGCGCCGCCGCGGCTGCGCCCGCTGCGCGGCAGCCACCTGCTGCTGCCGCTGTGGCGCCTGCCGCTGGCCCGCGCGGTGGCCTGGCGCCACCCGGAAGACGGACGCCCCGTCTTCGCCTACCCCTGGCAGGGCCGGCTGATCGTGGGCACCACCGACCTGGACCACCCCGACCTGGGCACCGAGCCGCGCATCCAGCCCGAGGAGCTGCGCTACCTGCTGGCGGCCCTGGCCCACAGCTTTCCCCGGGCCGGCGTGAGCGCCGCCGACGTGCAGTGCACCTGGGCCGGCGTGCGGCCGGTGATCGCCAGCGACCAGCCGATGGCCCCTTCGCAGGAAAGCCGCGAGCACCTGGTCTGGGCGCAGGACGGCCTGGTGGCCCTGGCCGGCGGCAAGCTCACCACCTTCCGCCGCATGGCCCAGGCCGCGCTGGCCGCCGCCCGGCCCTGGCTGCCCGCGCTGCCGCTGCCGGTGCACCACGACATCCTGCCCGCCCACGCGCCGGTGGCCGGCGTGCCGCTGCGCTGGCAGGGCCGCTGGGGCGCGCTGGCCGGCCAGGCCGCCCGCGGCGCGCTCATCCCCGGCACCACCACCCGCTGGGGCGAGCTGCGCCACAGCCTGCTGCACGAGCAGGTGCGCCACCTGGACGACCTGCTGCTGCGCCGCAGCCGCCTGGGCCTGCTGATGCCCGGCTTTGCCGCCGACCTGCTGCCCGCACTGCAGCCGCTGTGCCAGGAGACGCTGGGCTGGTCGGCCGAGCACTTCCGGCAGGAGCGGGACCGCTACCTGGACCGGATGACCACCACCCACGGGGTGCCCGCATGAAAGACCTGATCCTGGCCATCGACCTGGGCACGCAGTCGGTGCGGGCCCTGCTGTTCGCGCTGGACGGCAGCCTGGTGGCCCGCGCCCAGCAGGTCTTTGCCGACTACCAGCGGCCCCAGCCCGGCTGGATGACGCACGACGGCGAGGGCTTCTGGCAGGCCGCCGCGGCCTGCTGCCAGCGCCTGTGGGTCACGCAGGAAGCGGCCCGGGTGGCCGGCGTGGCCGTCACCACCCAGCGCGCCTCCATGGTGCCGGTGGACGCCCAGGGCCGCTGCCTGGCGCCGGCCATCATCTGGCCCGACCAGCGCCGCGCCACCCAGCTGCCGCGGGTGGCCGCGCACTGGCGCGCAGCCTTCGCGCTGACCGGCCTGTCGGGCACGGTGCGCCGCTTCCAGCAGGACGCCGAGCTCAACTGGTGGGCCCAGCACGAACCGGCCCTGCACGGCCGGGCCCACGCCTTCCTGCTGATGTCGGGCCTGCTCAACCAGCGCCTGACCGGCCGCCTGGTGGACAGCATCGGCAGCCAGGTGGCCTACCTGCCCTTCGACAGCCGGCGCCAGCAGTGGGCGGCGCGCGGCTCCTGGCACTGGCAGGCCCTGGCCCTGCGGCCCGAGCAGCTGCCCGCGCTGCAGCCGGTGGGCAGCGTGCTGGGCGAGGTCACGCGCGAGGCCGCCGCCGCCACCGGCCTGCCGGTGGGCACGCCGGTGCTGGCCGCCGCGGCCGACAAGGCCTGCGAGGTGCTGGGCGCCGGCGCCTTCGACCCCCACGGCGGCGGCATCGGCGCGCTGAGCTACGGCACCACCGCCACCCTCAACCTCACCAGCGCCCGCTACCTGGAGCCCGAGCGCTTCGTGCCGCCCTACCCGGCCGCCGTGCCCGGCCACTACAGCGCCGAGGTGCAGGTCACCCGCGGCTTCTGGCTGGTGAGCTGGTTCCGCGACCAGTTCGGCCAGCCCGAGCAGGCCGCCGCCGAGGTGCTGGGCGTGGCGCCCGAAACCCTGTTCGACGAGCTGGTGGCCCAGGTGCCGCCGGGCTCGCTGGGCCTGACGCTGCAGCCCACCTGGAGCCCCGGGGTGCGCCACCCCGGCCCCGAGGCCAAGGGCGCCATCATCGGCTTCGGCGAGGCCCACACCCGCGCCCACCTCTACCGCGCCATCCTGGAAGGCCTGGCCTATGCGCTGCGCGAGGGCCGCGAGCGGCTGGAGCGGCGCTCGGGCCAGCCCATCACCCAGCTGCGCGCCAGCGGCGGCGGAGCCCAGAGCGACGCGGTGCTGCAGCTCACCGCCGATGTCTTCCGCCTGCGGGTGGGCCGGCCCCACACCCACGAGACTTCGGGCCTGGGCGCGGCCATCGACGCCGCGGTGGGCCTGGGCCTGCAGCCGGATTTCCCGACCGCGGTGGCGCGCATGACCCGGGTGGCGACATGGTTCGAGCCCCGCGCCGAGGCGGCCGACCTCTACGATGCCCTGTACGCCGAGGTCTACCGCCCGCTCTACGCCCGCCTGCGGCCGCTGTACCGCCGCATCCAGGCCATCACCGGCTATCCCGCCTGAACGCGGTCCGAACCCGCTCGCCTGAACCTGTCCTTCCGGAGGCCCGCCATGGACTGGAGCACCCACAGCGTCAGCAACCAGGTCGACGAACTGCGCGACGTGGACCTGCTGGCCATCGACCCGGCGCTGCAGCAGCACCTGCGGCGCCTGGGCGCAGCCTGGGCCCTGCCCGGCCTGCACGCCTACGGCACGGCCCTGGGCCGCAGCACCACCTTCGAGCAGGCCGCCCAGGCCAATGCCCAGGGCCCGGTGCTGCAGCGCTTTGACGCCCGCGGGCGGCGCATCGACGACGTGCGCTTTCATCCCGACTGGCACGCCCTGCTGACCCTGCTGCGCGGCCAGGGCTGGATGGCCCGGCCTTTTGCCGACCGCCGCCCGGGCCGCTGGGCCGCCGCCGCGGCCGGCATGCTGCTGCACGGCCAGGTGGAGGCCGGCAGCCTGTGCCCGGCCACCATGACCCAGGCCGCCATCCCGGTGCTGCGGCGCGACCCAGCCCTGTGGGCCTGGCTGGGCGAGCGCCTGCTGGATGCGCGGCACGATCCGAGCGACCGCCCGATCGACGCCAAGCCGTCCATCTGGCTGGGCATGGGCATGACCGAGAAGCAGGGCGGCTCGGACGTGCGGGCCAACACCACCACCGCCACGCCCATCGGCAGCCCGGACAGCGCCGAAGCCCTGCTGCGCGGCCACAAGTGGTTCTACTCGGCCCCCAGCAGCGACGCCCACCTGGTGGTGGCGCGCACGGCCGAGGGCGGCCTGTCCTGCTACCTGGTGCCGCGCTGGCGGCCCGACGGCCGGCGCAACGCGGTGCGCATCCAGCGCCTGAAGGACAAGCTGGGCAACCGCAGCAACGCCAGCGGCGAGGTGGAGTTCGAGGACGCCTGGGGCCTGCGGGTGGGCGAGCCCGGCCGCGGCATCCCCACCATCCTGGAGATGGCCACCCACACCCGGCTGAACTGCGTGCTGGGCAGCACCGCGCTGATGCGCGCGGGCCTGGTCCAGGCCCTGGCCTATGCGCGCCAGCGCCAGGCCTTCGGCCGGCCGCTGGCGCAGCAGCCGCTGATGCGCAGCGTGCTGGCCGACCTGGCGCTGGAGAGCGAGGCCGCGCTGGTGCTGGCCCTGCGCCTGGCCCAGGCCTTCGAGGACGCCGAGGGCCACGCGCCCGACCCGCTGGCCCGCGCCTGGCAGCGGCTGATGACGCCCGCCGCCAAGCTCTGGGTGTGCAAGCGCGCGGTGGCCCAGGCCGGCGAGGCGCTGGAGGTGCTGGGCGGCAACGGCTATGTGGAAGAGAGCAGCCTGGCCCGCCTGTACCGCGAGGCGCCGGTCAACTCGGTGTGGGAGGGCTCGGGCAATGTGATGGCCCTGGACCTTCTGCGCGCCCTGGGCCGCGAACGCGAGGCGGCCCAGCGGCTGTGGGACGACCTGGCCGAGGGCTGCGGTGACGAGCCGCGGCTGCGCGCCGCGCTGCACGCGCTGGCACCGGTCTGGCAGGGCCCCACGGACGCCGCGGAAGGCCAGGCCCGGCAGATCACCCAGCGCCTGGTGCTGCTGGCCCAGGCGGTGCTGCTGCGCCGCCATGCGCCGGCGGCGGTGGCCGAGGGCTTCATCGCCACCCGCTTCGGGCCGGACACCGGCGGCATCTTCGGCGCGCTGGACCCGGCGGCGCTGGACGTGGACGCCCTGCTGGCACGGGCGCTGCCCGAGGCCCCGCCGGACGGCCTCTGAGCACCGCCCCGGCCGGGCCGCTCAGGCCACCGGCCGGGGCCGGTCCGGCTGCAGAGCCGCGGCCACCGCATGGCGCAGCACCGACAGGTCCACCGGCTTGGCCAGGAAGGCGGCCCAGCCCGGACCGGCGGCGCGGCGGTCGTCGTCAGTGGCTTGGGCGGTCAGCGCGATGCAGGGCAGCTCGGCCAGGCGCGGGTTCTCGCGCAGGCAGCGGTGCAGTTCGGGGCCTCCGAAGTCCGGCAGGCGGAAGTCGATGAGCATCAGGTCCGGCGGGTCCGCCTGGGCCAGCCGCAGGGCCTCGCCCGCGGTGCCGGCCACCCGCACCTGGTGGCCGTCCAGCCCCAGCGCCTGGGTCACCAGCAGGGCGCTGACCGGGTCGTCCTCCACGCACAGCACACGGGCGGGCCGCACCTGCGGCGCCTCGGTGCGTTGCAGGCCGGTGTCGGGGCGCGCCGGGGCCTCGGCGGCGGCCAGCGAGATCCAGAAGGTCGAGCCCGCGCCCGGGTCGCTGAGAAAGCCCATGCGCCCGCCCATGGCCTCCACCAGGCGGCGGCTGATGCTCAGGCCGATGCCGGTGCCCGGCACGCTGGAGCGGGCCTGGTCCAGGCGGTTGAAGGGCTCGAACACATGGGGCTGCTAGGCCAGGCTGATGCCCAGGCCGGTGTCGGCCACCGACAGCGTCCAGTGACCGGCCTCGGCCGCCACCTCGATGCGCACCCGCCCGCCCTCGCGGTTGTACTTGACAGCGTTGCTCAGCAGGTTGATCAGCACCTGGCGCAGGCGCAGCGGGTCGGCATGGACATGGTGACCGGCCAGGGCCGGCGGTGTTTCGATCGCGATGTGGCGCCGCGCGGCATCGGCCTGCACCATGGCCACGGCCTCGCCCAGCAGCGGGGCCAGCGCCACGGTGCGGCAGTCCAGCGCCAGCTGGCCGGCCTCGATGCGGGAGAGGTCCAGCAGCTCGTCGATCATGCCCAGCAGGTGCCAGCCCGACTGCAGCAGCAGCTGCAGCCGCTCGTGCTGGCGCGGCAGCGGCGCGCGGCCCAGCTCGGTCTGCAGCAGCTGGGCAAAGCCCAGCACCGCGTTGAGCGGCGTGCGCAGCTCGTGGCTCATGTGCGAGAGCAGCGCGCTCTTGGCCTGGCTGCGGGCCTCGGCCCGGGCGGTCTGCTCGCGCAGCTGTTGGGCCTCCAGCTGGTCGGTCACGTCCATCAGGGAATAGACGGCGCCCCCCAACGGTCCACCCGCCACCCGGGCCCGGTGCAGCATGAGCTGCCGCACGCTGCCGGTGGGAGAGCGCAGCGTGGTCAGCACGCCCTGGCCATCACGGGCGGCCTGCAGCGGCACGCGCTCGGCCAGCGACTGACCGATCAGCTCCTCGGGCCGGCTGGCCCCCAGCAAGCGGGCGCCGGCCGGGTTGAGCTGGACGATGCGCTCCTGCCGGTCCACCAGGCACAGCAGCACCGGCGTGGCGTCGGCCATGGAACGCAGCAGGGCCTCGCCGGCCTGCACCTGCCGCAGCTGCTGCTGGAGCCGCTCGCGCACCGCGCCGATCAGCACGGTCGGGATGACGGTCACCAGCATGGCCGTCACGGCCATCGGCGCATCGATGGTGCGGGTCTGCTGCAGCAGCATGCGTCCCAGCGCGTACTCGGCATTGAGCAGCACGGAAGCCAGCACCGCGGCCACCGCGGCGAGCAGGAAACCGCCGTTCAGGGCCACCGCGCCCAGCAGCACCATCATGAGCAGAAAGGGGGTGCTCACCCACTGCGGCAGGAACCAGCAGGCCAGGGCCACGAGCAGCAAGGCGCCCAGAGAACGCCAACGCAGCAGTCGCGACAGCGGAGAGCCATGGGCCAGCACCCACAGGCCCAGCGGCAGCAGGGTCACGGCGCCGAAGAAGCTGCTGACCACCCAGGACCACCACAGGTTCCCCAGCGAGGGCCCCAGCGGCGTGCCGGCCAGGGTGGGCACGATCAGACAGGCCGCGCCGCCGCCGAAGGCCGCCGGCACGGCCCCGCCCAAGGCCATGGACCGCAGCAAGTGGGCCGGCTCGGTCAGTGCGCGTCGCGGCTGCACATGCCGCTCCAGCAGCCACGCGGCCAGGGCGATCTGGGACAGGTTGGCCGGGATGAAGGACACGGCCAGGCGCCAGGGGTCGCCGTAGCTGAGGTTGGCCGCCGGGATGACCAGCACCAGCCCCAGCAGGGGCCAGCGGCGCTGTGCCGGTGGCAGCATCAGCAGCCAGAGCACCGCCAGCGCGTCCGGCAGCCAGAGGGAGGAGATCTCCTGCGGCTGGCGGGACAGCATGATGCAGCCCAGGGCCAGCAGGTAGTAGCCGACCCAGCCGGCCAGCACGAAGGCTGGCGTGGCCTGCCGCCGGCCCCACAGGCCGCTGCCGGACTCTTCCGCAGGGTTGAACGGCGAAGCGGAACCGGACACCATCTCGGATTTCCCTGGGGCGCGGCCCCTGCGCATGAACGGGTCAATGTCGGGAAGTATCGCCGCTCGGGGGGGCCCGTGCCGGTGTCCGCGAACGGCCCTGCCCCCTGCGGCGGGGACAGGACCGCCGGCGCGCGCTCAGGCCAGGTCGAAGCGGTCCAGGTTCATGACCTTGGTCCAGGCCGCGACGAAGTCCTGCACGAACCGGGTCTTCGCATCGCTGCTGGCATAGACCTCGGCCAGGGCGCGCAGCACCGCGTTGGAGCCGAAGACCAGGTCGGCCCGGCTGGCGCGGTGCTTGACTGCGCCGCTGCGGCGGTCACGCCCTTCGAAGACCTCGGCGCTGGCGTCGGCGGCCTGCCAGGCGGTGGCCATGTCCAGCAGGTTCACGAAGAAGTCGTTGCTGAGCACACCCACCCGGTCGGTGAAGACACCCAGGTCGCTGCCGTCGGCATTGGCGCCCAGCACCCGCAGGCCGCCCACCAGCACGGTCAGCTCGGGCGCGGTCAGCGTGAGCTGCTGGGCTTTGTCGATCAGCAGAGCCTCGGTCGAGGTCTTGCCCTGGCCGCGGCCAAAGTTGCGGAAGCCTTCGGCCGCCGGCTCCATCACCGCGAAGGAGGCGACCTCGGTCTGGTCCTGGCGCGCATCGACCCGCCCCGGGGTGAAGGGCACTTCGACGGTCACGCCGGCCGCCTTCGCCGCCTGCTCCACGCCGACCCCGCCGGCCAGCACGATCACATCGGCGAGCGACGCCTTGCCGCTGGCCTGCTGCACGGCCTGCAGCACCGGCAGCACCTTCGCCGCCCGCTGGTTGACCGCCCAGTCCTTTTGCGGGGCCAGGGCCAGGCGCGCACCGTTGGCACCGCCGCGCTTGTCACCACCGCGGAAGGTCGAGGCCGAAGCCCAGGCCACCGAAACCAGGTCGCCCACCGACAGGCCGGTGGCCGCGATGCGGGCCTTCAGGTCGGCGATGTCGGCCGCGGTGGGGGCGTGCACCGGCGCGGGCAGCGGGTCCTGCCAGACCAGCTCTTCCTTGGGCACTTCCGGGCCCAGGTAGCGGGCCTTGGGGCCCATGTCGCGGTGGGTGAGCTTGAACCAGGCCCGGGCGAAGGCCTCGTTGAAGGCCTGCGGGTCGTTCAGGAACCTGCGCGAGATCTTCTCGAACCCGGGGTCGAAGCGCAGCGTGAGGTCGGTCACCAGCATGGTGGGCTTGCGCTTCCTGGCCGGGTCGAAGGGGTCGGGGATGTTCTCGGGGGCATCCTGGGCCTCGAACTGGATGGCGCCGGCCGGGCTGCGCACCTGCACCCACTCGTACTTGAACAGGTTCTCGAAGTACTGGTGGCTCCACTGGGTGGGGGTCTGGGTCCAGACCACCTCCAGGCCGGAGGTGATGGCATCGGCGCCCACGCCCGAGCCATGGCTGCTGGTCCAGCCCAGGCCCTGCTGCTCGATGGGCGCGGCCTCGGGGTCGGCCCCCACGTGGCTGGCCGAGGCGGCACCGTGTGTCTTGCCCAGGGTGTGGCCACCGGCGATCAGGGCGACGATCTCCTCGTCGTCCATGGCCATGTTGCCGAAGGTGGCGCGGATGGCAGGCGCGGCCGAGGCCGGGTCACCGCTGGCGTTGGGACCTTCGGGGTTCACGTAAATCAGCCCCATCTCGGTGGCGGCCAGCGGGTGCTTGGCCAGGGCCTCGGGGTCGCGGTGGGCCAGCCAGGCCTTCTCATCGCCCCAGTTCACGTCCAGGTCGGGTTCCCACACATCCTCGCGGCCGGCGCCGAAACCGAAGGTGCGGAAGCCGCTGTTCTCCAGCGCCACATTGCCGGCCAGGATCATCAGGTCGGCCCAGGAGATGGCCTGCCCATACTTCTGCTTGATCGGCCACAGCAGGCGGCGGGCCTTGTCCAGGCTGACGTTGTCAGGCCAGCTGTTGAGCGGCGCGAAGCGCTGCTGGCCACGGCCGGCACCGCCCCGGCCATCGACCATGCGGTAGGTGCCGGCACTGTGCCAGGCCATGCGGATGAACAGGCCGGCGTAGCTGCCCCAGTCGGCCGGCCACCAGTCCTGCGAATCGGTCAGCAGGGCCTTCAGGTCGGCCTTCAGGGCGGCGTAGTCCAGGCTCTGGAAGGCGGCGCGGTAGTCGAAGCCCTCGCCCAGCGGGTTGGAGCGCTCGGAATGCTGGTTCAGCAGGTCCACCCGCAGCTGCTGGGGCCACCAGTCGCGGTTGCTGGTGCCGGTGCCGGCGGCTTGGGCGTGGAAGGGGCACTTGGCTTCTTGGGACATCGGCTTCTCCTCGAATCGAGCGGTTGGAGTGGTGAACGCCGGACCCGACAGGTCACGGTCGGGTCGCGGTCGTTGTGGTGTGGACCCGATTCTGGGAAGTTCGTGCCCCCAAGGCGAGACAAGGATTTCAATGGCGGCGATAGCGCCCTGGTGACCTGCACCCCTCAGGCCGTACCAATGTGAAGTAGCAAGGGGTCCGCCATTCAGGAGAATCGCGGACATGAGGAAGAGCAAGTTCACAGAGGAACAGATCATCGGGTTCCTCAAGCAGGCC